>JAUIJE010000022.1 GCA_030431455.1 bacterium
CCAGCTGGAAGTTCGGCTGTTGCGGGTTCGAGTACACGCTCCCGCAGTAGTTCGCTTCGGAGAGAAGCGTGTAGCAGTCCAACACCTGACCGTTGACCGGAAGCGCCGAGCAGTCCTCGGGCTCGTCGATGATCGGGTTGTCGGGATTGTTGAGATCGTCGTTCGGGTCGTTCGGATTGTCGACCGGAGTGACGTCGATCGTGCCCTGGTCGGGCGGCGGCGGTGGCGACTGGGTCGTATCGACCGGCTTCGGACAACCCGAAAGCCCAATCAGCACGAAACCCGACGCCAAGACGTAAGATTTACGCATGTTGCGTTTCCTCCCCTTGCACCGCCGACACCATGACGACGGTCGAAATGACTGGCGACCCTGTGATCGCCTTCACGCTTGTCGGGACACAATACAGGAAGGTTGTCCGTGGGGTAAATGGCCCATCCCCCATTCGGCTGATACTCCGGGGACTTACCGTGTCCCACCCCGTCCGACCCGCGCCTTCCTCGTCGCACCCCGGCCAAACCAGCAAAACCGAGCAAAATCAGCCCGGTAGCTAGCCTTCGGGCAACACCTCGGCATCCCAATCGTCCTCCCCCGCCCCCTTTTGGGGGGGCGGATTTTTTTTGCTGGGGGGAGGATCTCCGGGTGGGGGGGACTTGCCCCCCTCCCTGTTTTTATTGGGTTTTTCGGATTTTTGTTCGGCAGGCTTATCATTGGCGGGCGGCGTCTGGGCGGACTCGCCCGCCGGTTTTTGATCGCCCCCGCGATCGTTTTGGGCGGCTTTGCCCCCCTCGCCCGGCCCCGTCTTCTCCGCCGCGGGCGCGGTGCCCGACGACCCGCCGCCCCCGCTGGCCGCGGGCTTGTGCGTTTGGGCGGTGGTCTGTTCGCCGCCCTTCGCGCCGCCGGTCGTGGCCGGCTGTTCGCCCCCGGCCGCCCCCCCCTCGGTCGCGGGAGGGGACGACGCCGCGGCCGCGCCGTCGCCTGCCGCGGCCGGTGCTTGGCCCGCGATGTAGACCCGCACCCGCACGCCGCCGGTGGACTTGGCGTCCGGGCCCTTCAGCACCTCGGGCTTGAGCGCGAAGCGCGACACCGGGATGCCCGCCGACGTGAACGCGGCCTGCACCTCTTCGGCGCGGTTTTGGGCCAAGCCCTCCGCCCGCGTCCGCTTGGTCTCCAGCAGCCCGGCGAGGCCGTCGATCTCGATGCGCACGAGGTTCTGCTCTTCGGCCTTGGTCTGCTCGACGATGTCGGCGAGCACCCGCGCGCCTTGCTCGGTTCGCGACGCCTTGCCCCGCTTGGTCTCGAGCAGGGCCTCGGTGAGCAGCACGACCTGTTCGCCCGCGAGCAGGTTGCGATCGCCCTCGGGACAACCGTCCGCGTCGCGCTCCCCGTCGATGTCCTCTTTGCGCGAGGGGCACGCGTCGAGATGGTCGGGGATGCCGTCGCCGTCGGCGTCCGCCTGGGGACAGCCGTCGGGAAAACCGCCGGGCTCATCGGGACAGCCGTCGTCGTAGTCCGCGATCATGTCCTTGTCCGCGTCGGGATCGGGACAGCCGTCGTGATCGAACATGTCGTTCAACGTCTCGGGCGTGGTGGGGCACAGGTCCACCGCGTCGTCGACCCGGTCCCCGTCCTCGTCCTTGTCGCTGCATTCGCGTTGGGTCTCGACTTGGTCTTGGTCGCGGAAGTACTGGTCGCACATCCGGGGCTCTTTTTTGGGGGGCGGGTCAGAGGCACACCCGGTGCCGCCGGGGGCGCTCATCCCGAGCAGACCGATGAGGACGAGCCGCGCGCGCATGAGGTCAGAACGACGGAATGAACGGCAACAATCCGCGCAGGTCGTCGTCCTTGAACATGATGCCGACCCCGATGAAGAAGTCGGTCCCGTACCGGTGGAAGGCGGGGTCGATGTAGACGATGTCGCCGGTGGAGATCATGCGTTCGTAGTCGACCATGTTGAGGATGTCGTCGAAGCCGGCGGACAGGTACACGTAGGGCACGGGCTGAACCTTGAGGGTCGCGCGCCACCGCGGCAGGGTAAACAATGGATAGGCAGGGTCGTTGAGGTTCTGGCTTTGATTGCGCGGACCACCGAAGTTGAAGAAGTCGTTGCGCAGCTGGATGCGGTCGTCCCAGAGGAACAGGTCGGCCCCCACCCCGCCGGAGGTCTCGATGAGCCCGGCGCGGAGGATGACGATCTCGAAGAAGCGCTTGGCGAACATCGCGGTGAAGCGCAGGGTGTTGTCGTCGTACCAAGTGGACTCGCGGCGCACGAAGGCGAGGCCCCCGGGGGTGTTCTCCACGGAGTTGACCACCCGGGTGAGCTGCTCGAACGCCCCCCCGTCGTTGACCACCTCGACGAGGTAGAACTTGTCGGGGTTGGGCTGGATGCGCAGACCGAGGGCGACGTTGGCCTTGCCCCGGCGCACGCTGTACCAGGTGCCGAGGTCGATGTAGGTCTCGAGGCTGGTGACCGACTCGACGAGCTCGGCCGCGCCCACCGCCGCGCTCTCCATGCGATCCGCGAGCTTCTCGTCGGTGAGCAGCTTGCCCACGGTGCCCTCGCCGCGTTCGATCCGGCCGGTGATCTCCGAGAGGTTCTCCAGGGAGGTGTTGAGCTGGTCGAGGCTCGCCTTCATCTTCTTGATGCTCTCGCCGAAGTTGCCCTCCTCTTCGCCCACCGCGTCTTTGAGCGCCCCCGTCACCACCTGGAGGTCGTCGGTGATCTTCTGCACGTTGGCCATGGTCTCGCGGATTTCGCCCCCGGTGGGGGGCCCCCCGTCGACGCCGGGGGTGAGCGGCTTGGTGAGGTCCTCGACGTCTTTGGAGATGCGCTCGAGGTTGGCGAGCAGGCTGGTGACCGCCTCGTCGTTCTTGTTGACCACCCGGTTGATGTCCTTGGTGGCCCGCTTGATCGAGTTGACCATGTCGCGGACGTCGGTGACCACCATCTCGTAGAGCTCGTCGAGAGGGGGATTTTCTTCGTCCCCCTCGATGAACTTGTTGATGTTGTCGGCGATGGACTCGACGTGGGCGATGGTGCGGGTGATGTTCTCGTCGGCTTGGCCCACGATGTCGCGGATGCTGGTGACCAGCTCCTCGACCTGGGTGGCGATGGTGTCGAACTGCGTTTTGCTGCGGACGTTGTGGATGCGCCCCTCGGGCTCGACCAGGGTCTTGTCCGCGCCCAGCTCCAAGAACAATGCCTTTGCCCCCAGGAGGCCGAGGCTCTCCTTCTTGAGCCAGCTGTCGGTGGGCACCTGCACGTCATTCGACACCCGCATGTCGACGCGGGCGACCTTGACCGGGTCTTTGGGGTTGAGCCCCACCACCCCGAGGCGGGTCTCGTAGGCCACCGGATCGCCCTCCTGCCGCTCGATGCCGAGGAGCAAGCCACGCAGGGGGCTTTTCACGTCGAGCTCGCCGCGCTCGGTGGAGAGCACCACCAACACTTCCTCGGGCTCGACCTGGTCGCCGGGCTTTTTGAGCCACCGGGCCACGGTGCTGCCGTCGGGGATGAAGCCGGCCTGCTTGGGGTAGAGCGCCTCGCTGCGGTCGTCGGGGTTGGGGAGCAGCTCCTCGACGCTGACCTGGCGCAGGGTGATGTCTTGGATTTCGCCGATTTGAAGACCGGCCACGGTGATCAACGATTTGGCTGACAGCCCCGACGCGTCGGTCATGTACGCGTAGTACGGCTCGCTGTTGAGCTCGTTGAGGGTGGACTTGCGCGACTGCGCAAAGAAATAGATGGCGACCGCCACCCCGGCGAGCACCACGAGGCCGGCGCGAAACGCGTTGGCGGTCTCGTTCATTGCTTGTCCCACCCTCCGAAAAAGTTCCCGTGGTCTAGCACAGTCGGCCGGCCCGGGCTGGTTGTTCGTGGCCCCGGCCCGGGGCCCCGGTCACGCGTTTTTGGCCGTCCAGGTCGCGAAAAACTGCTTCACGAACGGATGTTCGGACGCGAGGCAGTCCTCTTTGCTCCCCCGCACCACGATTTCGCCCTCAAACACGAACAGGATTTGGTCGGCGATCTTGAACGCCGAGGCGATGTCGTGGCTGATGACGATCGACGTGATGCCCAACGATTGTTTGGCCTGGAGGATCATCTCGTCGACCTGATCGGTGGTGATGGGGTCCAGACCGGTGGTGGGCTCGTCGTAGAGCACGATGGTGGGCTCGAGGGCCACCGCGCGGGCGAGGCCCACGCGTTTGCGTTGGCCCCCCGAAATCTCCGACGGAAAACGCGGGCCGAGGATGTCGGGGTCGAGCGAGAAGAGGTTCATCAGGTAGCGCACCCGCTCGTCGATCTGGGCCACCGACATGTCTTTGCGGTGCTCGCGCAGGGGGAACGCGACGTTGTCGTAGTTGGTCATGGAGTCGAACAAGGCCGCCTGCTGAAACACCATGCCGAACTTCGAACGCACCCGCTTGAGCTCGAGCGGCCCGAGCTTGGTGATGTCCTCGCCGTCGATGAGCACGCTCCCCGACGTGGGCTTCAGCAGGCCGATCATGTGCTTCATCAACACCGACTTGCCCATGCCCGAGCCCCCGAGCACAACCGCGACGCTGCCCTTTTCGATCTGGAGGTTGATGCCCTTGAGCACCTCCCGTGTGCCGAACGTCTTGCGCAGCTCCTTGACCTCGACCGCATACGGGGGCCGCTCGGGCATCACCGCGGTCTCGGGCGTGATCGCATCGAGGGCGGGGTTGGTCGGGGCCGGCTGGTCGGGCACCGTTTTGTCGTCGTCAAACCCGGTCATGGCTCACTTGGGCAGCGCGTTGAAGTAGATGTAGCCCTGCAAGAGCGGCTGGAGCAGTTCGGTGATGACGTAGGTCCCGACCAACACGCTCACCGACGACATCACCACCGCGGCGGTGGCCGCCTCGCCGACCCCACGCGCGCCCCCCGAGGTGTTGAAGCCTTTGTAGCAGCTGATCAACGCGACCTGCGCCCCGAAGAACGCGGCCTTGATGTAGCCCTCATAAAAATCCGGCGGGTCGAGGATGTTCCACGTTTCGTACATGAACACCCCCGGGTCGACCCCCTCGCGCACCACCGTCATCAGGTACGAACCCAGAAAGCCGCAGCCCGTGTAGATCGACGCCAGCATCGGCAACATCAACGTCGCCGCCACCACCCGGGGCACGACCAGATACTGGATGGGCTCCACCGCCATCGTCGACAGCGCATCGATCTGCTCGGTGACACGCATGGTGCCAAGCTCGGTGGCCATGCCCGACCCCGAGCGGCCCGCGACCATCAGGGCGGTCAGCACCGGCCCCATCTCGCGGGCCAGCGAGATCAGCGTCGCGGGCCCGACCATGGCCTCGGCCCCAAATCGCTTGAAGCCCACCAACGTCTGTAGGCCGAACACCAACCCGGTGAAAAACCCGGTGAGCACGACGATGAACAGCGAGCCAAACCCGATGTCGCGCACATGCCGCAGGGTCTCGCTCCACCGGAACGGCCGGCGCGGCAACCAGAACAGCACCCGGCCGGTGAACAGGACGATGTCGCCCATTTCCACAATGCCTTTGATCACCGGCTCGCCGAGCGCCGCGATCATCAGGTACAGCCGCCGCCCGATGCCCGGCTTGTCCGGGGCCTTGTCGGGGGGCTGTCCGTCGGGCTTTGGCGCGGGCGCGGGCGCGTCGGTCATGCGCGGGACGATACAGAGCGCACGCCGTTTCGCCTAGCTATTGGGCCACGCGGTGCACCCGGGTGGCGATGCTCGTCATCAACTCATACGCGATGGTGCCGGCCTTCGCCGCCAGGGGCCAGGGGGCGACCGCGTCGGGGCCCGTGCCCCCGAGGACAGTGCACAGCGCCCCCGGCGCGGCGATGCCCGGGCCCGCGGCGGCCACCGCGTCGGTGACGTCCACCACGATCAAGTCCATGCACACCCGGCCCAAGATCGGCGCGCGGTGGGGGCCAAACATCACGTGGCCCTGGCCGGACAACGCGCGGGGATAGCCGTCGGCATAGCCGAGCCCGAGCAGGGCGAGCTCGGTGTCGCGCGCGCAGGTGAACGTGCTGCCGTAGCTCACCTTCGCCCCCCGGGGCACCCGCTTGTGCAGCACCACCGGGGCGCGCCAGCGGAACGCGCAGCGCAGGACGTCGGCGCAGCGCCCGTCGGGAAAAGGCGAGACGCCGTACAAGCCCAAGCCGGGCCGGGCCCACCAGGTGAACCGATCGTAGGCGTTGTCGGCGAGGCGACCGGGGCGACCGGACAACGAGAGCGTGGCCGCGCTGTTGCTGATGTGGGCGATGCGCACGGTGGGCGCGCGGGCGGTGAGGTGGTCGAGCACGTCGGCGAAGCGCTCGACTTGGTGGGTGTTCATCTCGGCTTCGGCGAGGTCGGCGTTGGCAAAATGGGTCATGACCCCGGCCAACCGGAGCGCGGGGTGGGCCGCGGCCGCGTCCAGCACCGCGTCGAGGGCGGCGCGGCCCGCGCCTTCGTCGCCGGCGACGTAGACCCCTTCGCGGCTGAGCCCGGTGTCGACCGCGAGGTGTACGTCGAGGGGCCGGCCGGACGCGTGCGCGCCCAATCGTTCGACCTCGTCCACGGATCCGACCACTGCAGTGAGATTGTGCGCCCACAATGTGTCAGGATCGTCCCACCAGCACGCGCCACCGAGCACCAACAGCGGTCCCGCGTGACCCGCCGCGCGCAGCTCGCAAGCCTCTTCCACCGTGGCCACCGCGAACCGGTCGGTGTGGGGGGCGAGCGCCCGGTACGCGGGCACCGCCCCGATGCCGTAGCCCCCGGCTTTGATCACCGCGCACACCGACACGCCCGGGCCCGCGGCCCGCGCCAGCGCGTCGATGTTGTGGGCGAAGGCCGCGCCGTCGACCTCGAGGATGTTCTGCCGGTGCCGCTCCATCGGGCCGGAGGTACGTGGCCCACGCGGCCCCTGCAAGGGGCCCACGGCGGGGGCGGAAACTAGGTCGCCGGCGACGTTATTCGATACGCTGTGCGCTCTGAGCACGGGAGTCTCCGTTGGTGAAAGGCAGCAGCCCCTTCTGTGTGGGCATCGATTTGGGAACCACCAACACCTGCGCGGCATTCGCCGACGGGCGCATCCCCCGTGTGATCCCCACCGAGCGGGGCCACAACCTGCTCGCCTCGGTGGTCGCGTTCGTCGACGGCAAGACCCTGATCGGTCAACCGGCCAAAGACCAACTCCTGATCAACCCCGCCGAGACGGTGTACGGGAGCAAACGACTCATCGGCCGCGCCTACCACTCCCGTGAGGTGCAACAGCTGAAGGAGCGCTTCGCGTACCACATCGTCGAGGGCACCCGCGGCCGGTGCGCGGTGCAAATCGGCGACGACGTGCACCAGCTGACCGACATCGCCGCGATCCTGTTGCGCCAGATCGCGACCTACGCCGAGACCCACAAAGGCCAGACCGTCGACGGGGTGGTGATCACGGTGCCCGCCTTCTACCCCCAAAGCCAGCGCGAAGCCGTGCGCCAAGCGGGCAAACGCGCGGGGCTCGACGTGTGGCGCTTGGTCAACGAGCCCACCGCGGCCGCGCTCACCTACGGGCTCGGCCGCCACGAGGATCAGAAGATCCTCGTGTTCGACCTCGGGGGCGGGACCTTTGACGTGTCCATCGTCGAGACCGCGGGCACGATGTTCCAGGTGCTCGCCACCGGGGGCGACGGCTTTTTGGGCGGGGTCGACTTCGACATCCGCATCACCGAGTACCTGCTCGACAAATTCGAAAAAGACACCGGCGTGGTCGTGCGCGACGACTCCACCGTCGTGCAGCGCATTCTCAACGCCGCCGAGGTCGCCAAGTGCGACCTCTCCGCGCTCCAGCACACCGAGGTGCGGCTCCCCTTCGTGGCCCAAAAGCGTGGCCGGCCCCTCGACCTCACCGAGCGCATCGATCGCAAGTTCCTTGTCGAGCTGACCGACGACCTCGTGACCCGTTGCATGACCGAGGTCGAGGCCGCGCTGTCCCGCGCCGGCTTGGCCGAGGACGACATCGACGAGGTCGTGCTCGCCGGGGGCCAGACCCGCATGCCCGCGATCCAGGACAAGCTCCACCAACTCTTCGGCCGGCCGCCGCGGCGGGGCGTGCACCCCGACGAGGTGGTGGCCCAGGGCGCGGCGCTGTTGGCCAAATCCCTCGGCCAATCCGACGGCATCCGGCTGCTCGACGTCATCTCCGTGCCCATCGGGGCCGCGGTGCGCAAGACCGACGACGACACCCCCGCGGTCAAGTACGTCATCGAGTCCAACATCCCCCTCCCCCTCGACGCGTCGATCGAAATCCCCACCACCCAAGACAACCAAACCGAGATGGAGATCGACATCTTCCAGGGGTTCTCCACCGACGTGACCGAAGCCGAGTACATAGGCTCGGTGTTGTACGACGGGTTGCCCCTCGGCCCCGCCGGGGCCCGGGCGGTGGTGCTCACCTTCTCCGTCGACGTAGGCGGCATTTTGAGCATCAAGGCCCACCACGGCAACGACCGCGCGGCCCGGCGGCTGCCCCTGGTGGGCCGGCACCCGGACTACCTCGAGTCCTTGGTCTGGCAGCGAATGGACGAGGACACCCAAGAGTTCAAGAAGCCTGAGATCAGCCTGCTGCGCCGCTTGTTCGGCAAAGGCTGACGCTTTCCCCTATTCCTGCGCGCGCGGGTCTTCGGGCAGCAGCTCCCGGAGCCGCTCGAGCCCGCGCTTGAGGCGCATCTTGGCCGCGCTCTCTTTGATGTCGAGCGCCTGGGCCACCTCCTCGACGGACAGGTCAGACACAAACCGCAACACCAAGGCTTGGCGGAGCTTCACCGGCAGCTGCAGCAACGCCTGGGCGAGGTCGTCGCGCACATCGTCCAATGCCATTTGATCCTCGTCGAGGTGGACGGGCTCGACCTTGCGGGCCTGGGCCGGGGACAGGCCACTTTGCAGCAACCGGCGAAAAGGCCGCCGCAGGTGGTCGCGGGCGACGTTGGCCGCGATGGTGCACACCCAGGGCCCGAAGGGCCGCCCTTTTTCAAACCGCCCCAGGGCCTTGTACGCCTTCACAAACGCTTCCTGGGCGACGTCGTGCGCCTCGCTCGGCTCGCCCAACATGCGCAAGGCGGTGGCGTAGACCCGCGGCTGGTACAGCTGCACGAGGTGGCGGTAGTCGTCCGGGTCCCGCTCCGCGGCCTCGACCAGGCGCGCGTCCCGGGACAGATCGGCCTCGTCGCGCGGGGCGTCCCCCATCAGCGACAGGCCGAACCAAGGCAGGGACAAGACCGCGCCGGACACGGCAAAACCTTATGGGAAACGGGCACCTATGGGAACCTTGGCCCCATGTGACCAACCCGGGGCGACAGCCGTATGTTTTGGTAGGATGTCTGTGATGGCCGACCCGACCCCTCTCGAATCCGACCTGCGCGACCTGTCGCGCGTGGCCGTGCCCGCCACCCTCGCCGACGCGGTCATGGCCGACGTCGCGCGCCAGCCGCGGGCCCTGTGGACGCGGTTCGCCATCGGGGCGGCGTCGTTTGGGATGTGGGCGCTGGTGATTCAGCAAGCGATCGTGTGGACCGCCGGGCGCATCTGACCGGGGCCGCGCCCCCTATTTGATCTTCTGACGCGGGGTGGAGCGGGGCTTCACGCTGTTCTTTTTGGCCAGGGCCTTGGCCGCGGCCTCGCGCGCGCCCCGGGCCGCTTCCCGGGCCGCGGGTGCAGCCACATTGGACTTGTTGCGCAGCGGGGCCGGCCCTTTGTCGGTCTTGGACGACGACGAGGCGGCGGCGGCCCCCCCTCCGCCAAACACCCGGTAGTCAGACCGCCACACCATCTCGAACTGCTGCGGGGGCCGCACCGAGGGCAACCGCAAGAACCGAATGCGCTTCTCGTCGCCAAACAGCAGCCCGCGGTCGGTCACGCCGAGCACGTAGCCGCCGGCGCCGATGCTGTCGCCGTGGCTGATGCGGTACGGCCCGGTGGGGCACACTTCGTTCTTCTTGAGCTCGACCAGGGCGGTCTGGGCCGCGCGGTCGACGGACACCACCGACAACCCCGCGAGCGACACCGCCTCCGGCTTTTGCCATTTTCCCATGCGGTGGAAGACCCGAAGGGTCTCGCGGTGCTGCTCGACGCCGTCGACGGCGTACTGCACCATTTGGCGCTGGCGGGCCCGGCGCTGCTCGCTCCCGAAAATCTGGGGACAGTCGGCGGGGGTGAACACCGACGACGAAGCGACCGTGGCCGCGAGAACAAACGCAACGCCCGTCATGGCCCGATCAGAGGACGGATGGCGACAAGATACAAGAGGGTCCAGGGGGCCACGAAGTAGACCGCGTCCACCCGGTCGAGCAGACCGCCGTGGCCGGGGATGATGCCCCCCGAGTCCTTGGTGTCGAACGAGCGCTTGAGCAGGCTCTCGGCCAGGTCGCCGAGGGGGGCGAGGAAGGCCGCCCCCAGGCCCACCGCGAACACGTCGATGGGGGTCATGGTCCCCGCGCGGGTGCCGAGGGCAAAAAAGAACGCGTAGGGCAACAGCAACGCCCCCGCGGCGCCGCCCACCGCGCCCTCCCAGGTCTTCTTGGGGGAGACCTTGGGGTAGAGCTTGGTGCGGCCGAAGGCGCGGCCGGCAAAGTAGGCGCAGGTGTCGTTGGACCACGTGGCGATGAGGGGCAGCCACACCCACGCGGTGTCGAGCATGGTGGCCGGGCCGCTCTCCCCCATTTCGCGCAGCTTGAACACGGTGACGTGCGCGAGCACGATGTAGGGCACCGCGAAGGCAAGCGCGGCCATGCGGGTCCACACCGTGTCCATGTCCCCGGTGCGCAGGGTGAACAACAACAGGATGCACAGGGCGGGAATCTCGACGAGCAAAAGCATGGCCGCGGGGTCTGACACCCACATGCCGAGGCCACACGCCGCGACCCCGGAGAGCACGACCACCGCGCGGGCCAACCGGTCGGGCCCCGCCACAATCTTACTGTATTCGTACAGCGACACCCCGGCCGCGAACACCAGGAAAAAGGCGATGGCCAGCCCACCGAGGTGCACAATGTAGATGAGCGCGGGAATCAGGATCAGGGCGCTGAGCACCCGGGTGGCCAAGTTGCTCAAAAGAAGCCTCTAGGCGCTCTTGGCGCCTTCGTGGGGAACAAACGCGGCGTCGTTGTACACCGGTCCCCCCTGGAGTTGGGAGGTGGTCAGGCCGAACCGACGCTCCCGCTTCTGGTAGGCCATCAGGGCCCGGTTGAAGTCTTCGCGGGCAAAATCCGGCCACGCCACTTCGGTGAACACCAACTCCGCGTAGGCCAGCTGCCACATCATGAAGTTGGAGATGCGCCGCTCGCCGCTGGTGCGGATGAGCAGGTCGGGGTCGGGCATGTCGTGGGTGTCGAGGTGGGCCTTGACCGTCGACTCGTCGATCTCCGCGGGGTCGATCTCGCCCCGGTCGACGCCCCGGGCGATCTTCTTCAAGGCCCGGGTGATCTCCTCGCGGCCCCCGTACGACAGCGCCAGGGTCAGCCGCATGCCGTCGAGCCCGGTGGTGGCCTTTTTGCACCCATCGATCATGCGCTGCACGGTCTTGGGCAGCTTCTCGACCACCCCGATGGTCGAGAACTCGATGCCGTTTTTGATCATCGTGGGGCGCTCTTCGACCAGGTATTCGTGTAGGAGGTCCATCAGGCCCGCGACCTCGTCCGCGGGGCGCCCCCAGTTCTCGCTGCTGAACGCGAAGAGCGTGAGGTAACGAATGCCGATCTCGCGCGCGTAGGTCACGATGTCCCGCACCGACTTGGCGCCCTGCCGGTGTCCCTCCAGGCGGGGCAAGCCGCGCTCCTCGGCCCAGCGGCCGTTGCCATCCATGATGATGGCGACGTGGCGCGGCAGGGGTCCGCTTGGGGGTCGAGTGTCGGACATAGTTCTCTCTAGCACCCAGGTTGGCGTCTGTCGGCGGCGATCTCGCTGATTTGTCGCATAACCGCCTAAAACAAACGCGTATTCAGCCTACAGTGAAGGTTGAAATCCGACCTCCGTCAACCGGCGCCCACCCCGCATGCGCACGCCCCCCGACCGGTCTCCGTGGGTGCACAGGTACTTATGTAAGCGTTTTTGTGGCCGGGGTCGCCCGGATCAGTCGAGGACCGAGTCGTCCGCAAACAGGTCGAGCTCTTCCTCGGACCCGTCGACTTGTGACCCGCGGGTCAGGTCCTTGCGGAGGTCGCTCACGTCCAGGGCCATGGTCGCCTCCACCGACGGCTCCCCCCGCCGGCGGCGGCTCTGCCGGGCCGGGCGCCGCATCTTCACGTCCGTCTCTTCGCTGTCGTACGCGGCCGACGCGGACTGCGCGGGAATGAACGCGGTGGCCTCGTCGTCGTCGTCGTCGAAGTCACCGTCCTCGTAGAGCTCCTCATCGCTGGCGAAGGCCGAGGCCAACTCGCTGTCCTCGAGGGCCGCGGCCAATCCGGGGGGCCGCTCGCCCACCCCGGTGATGGCGTTGAGCGCAGACTGGGGCGCGGGGGCGGTGGCCTGCTCGTCGACCTCCACCGCCTCGGCCAGCGCATCGAGGGCCACCTGCTCCGAGCACAAGGCCCCGCCCACCTCGGTGACCACCCGGGCGAAGCCGGGGCTCACGTCGTCGACGCTCTCGATGAACAGGTCTGGTTCGCGGTCGAGGGCGGCCATCAGGCGCGGCCGCTCCGCGAGCAACGCCTGGTGGCGGTCGGGGGGCATCTGCACCCGGAGCTTGCGGCGGGCGCGCAGACCGGCGAGGCCCTTGGTCACCAGCTGGCCGATCTCGTCTTCTTCGAGCTTGAGCGGGCGGCCGATGATCTTCTGCGCGACCTCGAGGGCGAGGATGCGGATGTCCTCGGCGGCCTCGGTGAACCGTTCGGCCCGGCGCCGAAACGCCGCCAATGCTTCTGCAGCGGCCTCCGCGAACGCCTCGGCCGCGCCCTCGCTCTGGGCCTCCTCGCGCGCCTGGTTGGCCTTCTTTTGGCCGTCGGCGAGGATGCGGTCCTTTTCCGCCTCCGCCGCCTCGATGAGTTCGGCCGCCTTCTGTTGCGCCCGGTAGACCTCTTTGTCGATGACCTTGCGGTCGGTGCCCACCGCGAGCTTGGCCGGCCGCCGCGCGACCTGCTTGCCCCCCCCGCCTTTGATGACGCGCGCCACGGTCTCTCCTCGTCGGCTAGGCGCCGAGCACGCGCCCGAGCTCTTGCAGCTGGGTGTCCAAGGTGGCGTCGATGACCCCCGACTCGGTCTGGATGAGGATGCCACCGGGGGGAACGTTCTTGTCGATGCGGATCTCAACGCCCCGGGCCATGGACAGCGCGTCGACGAGCTTTTGCTTTTTTTGACGCAATGTCGCTGCGTTCTTCGGGTTGACCCGCAGGAACACCTCCCGGGCGTCGCTCGCGGTGGACAACGCGGCCACCGCGATGTCGATCACGGTGTCGCTCCGGGCGTCGATCTCGGCGTTGATGAGGTGCTCGGCGATGGACAGCGCGGTGCGCACCGCCTCGGCCTCGACCTCTTTGAACATGCGCTGCTCGAGGCCGCGGATTTGTTCGCGCATGTGCTCGGCCTGGTTGAAGCCCTCTTTTTGGCCTTTGTCGTGGCCCTCTTGCACCAGGACCGCGGCTTTTTGCTGGGCCTCTTCGACGATGTGCTCGGCGCTCTCTTTGGCCTGGGCCAAAATGGCCCGGGCCTGGGCGTTGGACGGTCGGCTCGACCGCGACGAGCGCGCCTTGTCTTCCCCTCGGCCCTTGATCACCGGCATGGGCCCACCATACCCCAACGTCCGGTCCCGCGCGCCTTCGCGGCCCGCGGGCTACATGTTGCCGAGGTCGGACATCTGGCCGAGCAGGTAGCGCAGCAACCCCGCGATGGCGCCGAGGGCGAGCACGGCCAGGGCCACCTTGAGCGCGGTCCGGCCGCCTTTGGCCTCCGCCCGCTGGGTCTTGAGGGGGTCGAGCTTGGTCATGGCCAAGGTGAGCACCCGCTGGGTGCCGGCCACGGCCATCGCGTCACCGGCGTCGGCGTCGCGGGCCCGGCGGTAGGCCTTGCCCGCCAAGGCGAGCTGGTCGGTCAACAGCGCGAACTGTGCAAACTCATTGTGGCGTTTGTCGTCGTGCCACCCGTCGCGGCGCAGGGCGCGGAACTTCTCGAGCACCTCCTGCCCGGTCTCGTCGTCCGCGAGGTCGTCCACGTCGAGAGCGGGCAAGGCCAGCGCGGTGGACGGCGGCGCAGGGTCAGGCGCGGCCGCCGGCGGGGCCGGGTCGTCGGTGGCGGGCGCCGCCGCGGGGGGGGCGACCGCGACCGGTGAGGCCGGCGGGGTCTCGCCCGCGGGGGCGGGCCCGAGCCAGGTGGTGGCGGCGCAGGCCGGGCAGGTGAGCCCCACCCGGTCGCCGTCGCTGTGCCCGTGCTGGATGTCGACGAGCTTGAGGCAGGCCGGGCACTGGGCGATCACCCTTGGCCGTCTCCGAGGGTGTTGAGGTTCTCGACGAGCTCGAACCGGCCGCGCTTGATTTGGAAGAACAACGGCTCGGTGGCCGAGTCGCCCACGTCGTCGAAGCGGACCAGGCCGGTGACCCCGGGGAAGTCTTTGACCCCCTGGAGGGCGTCGCGCATCGCGGCCCGGCTCTTGGGCTGTTTGCCCATCACCGCGACCATGAGGGCCCCCGCGTCGCGGCCGTGGGCCTCGAGCAACCCCGGGGGGGACCGGTGGATCTTTTGGAACACGGTGACGAACTTTTTGACGTCGGTCTTGCCGCTCTCCGACGAGAAGCCGTCGACAAACAGCGCGCCGTCGATCTGGCGGCCGAGGCGTTTGCCGAGCTCGGGGTTGTTCCACAGACTGCCGCCGAGCAGCTGCACCGGCCGCGCCTTGCTGTTGGTCGTCTTGCGGTAGGCCTGCACGGTGTACGCGTCGTCGGTGAGCAGGATGTCCTCGGCGACCAGCGCGGGGACCACGAAGCTCACCGTGCGGTAGTCGTCGGGGATGAGCAGGGCGTCGAAGTCCACGATCGGCTTGACCTCGTCGCGGCAGGCCTCGAGCGCCTTTTTGACCTTGTACTTGTCCTCGAGCGCGCGCGCCTCGGAGCGACACGCGGTGTATTGGCCGCGCGCCTCGAGGTGCAGCCGGCCCACAATGCTCTTGGCCTCTTCGGTGAACGTGGTCTGGTCGTGGGCATAGCTCTCGATCGCGGTGACCTCACCGTTGCGTTTCTCGACCTCGTCCCAAAAGCCGTTCATCACCTCGACGCCGTAGCTGTGCCGCGGGTACACGATCGCGAACCGCTTGTGGCCGAGGCGTTCCATCGCGAGGGTGGCCAAGGCCTGGGCTTGTTTGCGCGGGGTAAAGCCCAGCCGGAAGGTCCACCCCGACAGCTCGGCCACGCCTTGCTGGCGCGACAGCGACAGCAGCGGCACCCCGTACTCGTCGGCGCGCTGGGCGATCGGCAGGGCGGTGTCGAGCAGGATGTCGCCGACGATGGCGATGACGTGGTCGGTCTCGACCAGCTCCTTGACCATGACCCCCGCGTGCTGGGGATCGCCTTGGGTGTCGCGCACCACGAAGCGCACCCCCGCGGCCTCGTAGGTGCCGGGCCCGAGCTTCTCCGGAGGTTTGGCCCCGGCCCCGAGCAACAGCGCGGAGAGCACCCGCTCGCCATAGCCGGCAAACTTGCCGGTCAGGGGCAAGAGCACGCCGATGCTCTTCGCGTCGAGGGCCACACGGTTCTCGAGGCGTTTTTGCAGCGCCTTGGCGTCGTCGGCGAAGCGCCCCGTCGGGTACTTGCTCAGGTAGTACTTGAGCCGCTCATCGGCCGAGGCCGCGTCCCCGAGGTGCAGGTGCACCCGGGCGAGCTTGTACGCCAACACCTCGTCGAGGATGGTGCCGGGCTGGGCCTCGGTCTCCTGCAACCGGCGCAGGTCGGTGAAGTTCACCCGTTGGTCGATGAGGGCCACGAGCTCGGCCTCGCGCGCGGCCTTCTCGTCGGGGTTGTCGGTGAGGCGGTGGGCTTGGCTCAAATACCGAGCGGCTTCGCCCCCCTGCCCTTGGGCGGCCAACTCCCGCGACAGCTTGAGCGCGGCTTCGCGCTTCTCCGCCGGGTCGGGGATGTTCTCGACAATGCTCTTGAGTGTCGGCGCGGCCGACGCGGCGTCGCCCTGCTCGAGCTGGGACAAGGCGAGGAGGTAGCGGGCCTGGTCCGCGGCGTCGCTGGCCGGGCGCTCCAGCAGCAGCTGCTCGAGGAGCTTTTGGGCCTGCTCGGGTTGGTCTTGGTCGAGGTGAATCTGGGCCAGCGCGACCATCGCGAAGTCGACCCACGAGGTGTCGCCGTAGTCGTCGATCAACCGCTTGAGGTCCTGCTCGGCCCCGCTCAGGTCGTCGGCTTTGCGCTTGTCGATCGCCTGTTGGTACAGGGTCTCCGCGACCTGTTCGGCGGGCAGCGACTGCCCGTCGACCATCACCATCCGATCCGAACGTTGGGTCCCCTGGGTGGTCTGGCACCCGACCGCCACCATCACCATCAACGCCAACGACACGACACTCATGCGACACATCATGCGGGCCTCATACGCCTTTTGCCAGAAACCGGCACCCCCGCGCGCCGGGTGGCGCCCCACGAACACACGCCCCTATTGCTCGGCGCCGCAACGTGCGCCAGGGCGGAGTCGTTCTCGTTTGCCCAACCATCTTTGAGAGTTCGCTATGCCCGACGCTGCGTCGTTCGCGTTCCGCCAAGTGCCGAAAACCGGCGTCATCTTCGTCACCACCGAAGCCGAAAAGCGCGGCTTCGCCCAAGGCGACGACAGCTGGTGCAACCTCGGGCAGGGCCAGCCCGAGACCGGCCCGCTCCCGCATGGCCCGGCGCGGATCGAGCGGCTCGACGTGCGCGCCGACATGTATGAGTACGCGCCGGTACCCGGGCTTCCCGACCTGCGCGCGGCGGTGGCCGACTTTTACAACCGCCGGTTCCGCCGGGGCCTGCGCAGCCAGTACACCGCCGAGAACGTCGCGATCTGCGGCGGGGGCCGGCTCGCCCTCGCCCGCGCCGCGGTCGCCCTCGGCGAGGTGAACCTCGGGCACTTTCTGCCCGACTACACCGCCTACGAAGAGCTGCTCGGGGTGTTCCGTCTGTTTCACCCCATCCCCATCCTGCTCGACCCCGACACCCGCTACCAGTTCACCGCCGAGGCCCTGCGCCGCGAAATCCTCGGCCGCGGCCTCGCCGCCATTTTGTTGTCCAACCCCTGCAACCCCACCGGGCGCACCATCGCCGGCGCCTCCCTCGCGGCCTGGATCGCGACCTGCCGGTCGTTGGAGTGCGCCCTGCTCGTCGACGAGTTTTACAGCCACTACATCTGGCGCAGCGTCGACGGCGAAGCCACCCCCATCGTGTCCGCGGCCCAGTACGTCGAGGACGTCGACAAAGACCCGGTGATCATCTTCGACGGCCTCACCAAGAACTGGCGCTACCCGGGCATGCGCATCAGCTGGACGGTGGGGCCCAAAGACGTCATCGAGGCGGTGAGCTCGGCGGGGAGTTTTCTCGACGGGGGCGGCACCCGCCCGGCCCAAGCCGCGACCATCCCCTTGCTCGAGGACGACGTCACCGACGCCGAGACCCAAGCGATCCGCACCGTGTTCGGCAAGAAGCGCGACCTGATGCTCTCCACATTTGACCGGCTGGGGATCAAGGTCGGGCTTCCCCCCGAGGGGAGCTTTTACGTGTGGGGGTCGGTGGAGAATCTCCCCCCCGGCATGAACACCGACATCGGTTTTTTCCGCACCATGCTCGAGGACAAGGTCATCACCGTCCCGGGCCAGTTCTTCGACATCAACCCCGGCCGGCGGCGCCCCGGTCGGCGCACGCGCTTCGACGCCCACGTGCGGTTCTCCTTCGGCCCCGAGCAGCACGTGCTCGAGACCGCCCTCGCCCGGCTCGAGGCCCGGCTCGCGGCGGTGGGCTGACATGGCCCGGCTGGCCTTTTTCGGAACCCCCGCGTTCGCGGACATCGTGTTCGAGGGGTTGCTCGCGACCTGTGCGCGCCTCGACCACGAGGTGCTCGCGCTGGTGGCCCAACCGGACCGCAAGAAGGGCCGGGGCAAAAAGATGCAGCCTCCGCCCACCAAGGTGCGCGCGATGGCCCACGACATCGAGGTGCTCCAACCCGCCACGCTCAAAAAAGGCACCGAACCGGGCGAGGCCTTCTTTGCCCGCTACCGCGCGCTCGACCTCGACCTTGCGGTGGTGGCGGCCTATGGCCGCATCATTCCCACCCGGGTGCTCAAGACCCCGCGCCAGGGGTCGGTCAATGTGCATGGATCGCTGCTCCCCCGGTGGCGGGGGGCCGCCCCGGTGCAGCGCGCGCTCCAGGCCGGCGACGGCGAGACCGGGGTCGGGCTCATGGACATGATCTACGCCCTCGACGAGGGCGATGTGTACGTCGAGGGGCGTTTGCCCATCGTCGACGAGGACGACGCGGCCAGCCTGTCGGTGAAGGTGGCCCAGCTCGGGGCGCGCCTGCTCGACGAACACCTCGAGGCCATCCTCGCCGGCACCCTGGCCACGACCCCGCAAGCGGACGAGGGCGTGACCTATGCGTCGATGCTGGAAAAGGGCGAGGCCCGCCTCGCCTTCGACGCGCCCGCCCGCGACGTGATCAACCACGTGCGGGCGATGGTGCCCTGGCCCGGAAGCGAGATCGTGCTCGACGGGGTGGTGCACAAGGTGTTCGGGCCCCACAATGTCCCTGGAGTGGGCGCCCCGGGCACGGTGGTCGCGGCCAAGGACCAGCTCGTCATCGCCTGCGCCGAGCGCGCGGTGGCGTTCGATGAGATCCAAGCCCCGGGCAAAAAACGCCTCCCGGTGAGGAGCTTTGTCGCCGGGCGCCCCATCGCGCCGGGCACCAAGGTGGTCTGAGCCCGCCCCAAGGAAAAACCCCCGGGGAGCGATGGCTCACCGGGGGTCGCGGGGTCGGGCCCTGCCTCAGCGGGCGCGGGACACGGCTTTGACGTCGAGCTCTTCGCGCACGAGCATGCCCCGGCCGCGTTGCTCGATGAAGCCACGCCGCTGGAACTCCGACAAGGCGCGCGACACCGTCTCGCGGCTGGTGCCGATGCGGGACGCGATGTGCTGCTGGGTCGGCATCTTGCGGATGATGATGCCCTCGGGGACGTCCTCGCCCGACTCCTCGCTCATCTCGATCAGGTAGCGGGCCACGCGGCCGTACACGTCGAGGAGCGCGAGGTTGCCGATGGACTCGTCGGCCCGGCGCAAGCGCACGCACACCTCGGTCATCACGTTGATGGCGATGGACGGGTAGCTGCGAATGACCTTGAGGAACTCTTTGCGCGACAACCGCAGAATCAGCGAGTCGGACGTGCAAGTCACATTGGCCGAACGCGGCTCGCCGTCGACGAGGCTGAGCTCACCGAAGAACGCGCCCGAGCCCAACGTCGAGAGGATGATCTCCCGGCCGCTGTCGCTCCAGAGCGAGACCTTCACCTCACCTTCGGAGACGACGTAGAGCGCATCGCCCGGGTCCTCGACCGAGATGACCACACTGTCTTTTTTGTAGTGCTTCTCGGTCATCAATTGGGCCAAGCGGGCCAAGTCTTCGTCTTCGAGCCCCCCGAACAGCGGAACTTCGTGGAGCAAATCAACGCTTGTGCGTTTTCCTTCAGACGTGTCCATGCATACCCCTCGCAAGCGGCAAGGTAACGGCGGGCGCCGGCCTCGGTCAAGCCTTCACGTCGGGGTCCTTGCCCCGCTTTTCTTCCCGTCGGGTCAGGGGCCCGACATCGGGCATCCCGGCCGCGGCCACCGCGTCCTGGACCAGCCCGTTCAGCACGGTCTGGGCGTCATCGTCGAACCCGGTGAGCGCAATGGCACAGCCCCCGTCCGCGGTGCGCACCACCTCGCCCTCCCCCTGCAGAAAGTGCGCGCCATCGCGGGTGGTGAGCTGCACGAACACGCGGGTCCCGATCTCGAGCCCCTCGTCGGTGGCGATGAACAGGCCGGCCTTGCTCACGTTGAGCGCGTAATCGATGCGCGGCTCCTCGAGGGCCCCGAGCCGGTACTGGACCAGCAAAGGGACCTCGACCCGGGGGTGCCGGCGCCGGTTCTTTTCGTCGCTCATGGGCGGACCTTACGCCGATTCCCTGTCCGTGCGCGAGCCGGAGGCCGCGGGGGTGACCTGGGCGGTGCCGGCCCCGCCCTCGTCCGACCGCCGGCCGATGAACCAAAACACCGCGGTCAACCCGCCCCCGGCCAAGACCAGGCACGCCCCCGGGTGCAGGCCGAGGCCCACCGGGAGCGTGCCGAACAGCACCGAGAACGCCCCCACGAACAGCGCATAGGGCATCTGGGTGCGGGTGTGGTCCATGTGGTCGGACGCGGCGGCGATGGAGCTGAGCACGGTGGTGTCCGAGATCGGGCTGCAGTGATCGCCAAACACCGCGCCGGCCAAGACCGCGCTGGTGGTGCCGATGAGCATGTTGGCGAAGGCGGGATCGGCTTGGTGCGCGGCGAGCACGGGGATGATGATCGGGAACAGAATCGCCATCGTGCCCCAGCTCGTCCCCGTCGACAGGGCCATGAGCGCGGCCAGGAAGAATGTCACTGTAGGCAGGCTCCAGCCGGGCAGCGCCGTGCCCACCAGGTCGGCCACCGCCGCCCCCGCGCGGAGATCGCCCATGACCTTGCCGATGCACCAGGCGAGCACGAGCACGAGCACGGCCATGGTCATGGCCCGGATGCCGCCCACGAACGCCTCGATGGCCGCGGTCACCGACAGCGCGGACAGCGCGGTGGTGTACAGCACGCTGCACAGGCCCGCCGCCCCCGCCCCGTACAGGAGCGCGTCGTAGGACGCGTCCTGGCCCTTGGCGAACAACACGAGCAGGACCGTGCCCACCAGCACCCCCACCGACACCACCGCGACCTGGGCCCGGGGGGGCGCGTCGTGTTGCTCCTCCATCTCGCGGGCCACCGCGTCGTCGACCAGCGGGCTCGCGCCCTCGCGCAAGACCTGCCCCGAGACGTACGCGCGCTTTTCGGCCTGGAGCATGGGGCCAAAATCCTTGCGGCTCAGGGCCACCAGCCCGACGAAGTAGAGCGCCAAAATCGGATAGAACCGCGCGGGGATGCCGTCGAGAAACACCTGGTACGGCACCGCTTCGATGCCCGCGGCTTTCATCGCCTCGCCCATGGTGGACACCTCGTACCCGATCCAGCTCGAGACCAGCGCCACCGAGGCGATGGGGGCCGCGGTGCTATCCACGATATACGAGAGTTTTTCCCGGGAGATGCGCAGGGCGTCGGTCACCGGCCGCATGGTGGTCCCCACCAGCAGGGTCGACGCGTAATCGTCGAAGAACACCAACATGCCCAGGACCCACGTGGACATGGCCCCGGACCGGCGGGTGCGGGCGAAGCGCCGCACGAACTCCACAATGCCTTTGGAGCCGCCCCCGGCCTGGACCACCCCCACCATGCCCCCGATGAGCAGGGTGAACAAAATGACCTTCATCTTGTCGGCATCGGTCAACACCGTGACCAACAGGTCGAGCCCCTTCGGGAACGCGTGCCAATCGCCGCTCAGCTGCATCAGCCCGACGACGATGCCCCCGACCAGGCTGATCACCACCTGGTGGGTCACAAGGGCGAGCACGATGGCCAACACCGCGGGCAACAGCGCCCACAACGACGGCGGCCCGCCCGGGGGCAGGGCCAAGACCCCGCTCGCGGCCAACCCGAGCAGCGCGATGACCCCGACGAGCACCCCGCCCCACCGGGCCGGGGACGCCGCCCTGGCTGCGCTCAAGCTTTCCGCCCGAACTTCACCAGACCGAAGCCGAAGAACAGCAAAAACCCGGCCCCGACCCCGATGGCCTGGGCCATGAGCACGCCTTTGACCGCCTCGGTGGCCGCGCCCTCGACGACGCCTTTGATCACCTGGGGCTTCATCCCGTCGGCGATCTCGGGCACGTGGTACCAAGGCAACACCGAATAGCCGACAAAGGACGCGAGCACGCCGCACAGGACCACGCCGAGCAGCCCAAACGCGAACGCCTTGGACCAGCGCCCGCTCTTTTTGGCCACCGCCTCTTCATCTTTGATGACGATTTCGACCAGCGGCCGGTCCCGTTCGATGTCTTGTTCGCTCATCATCCGCCCCTGTTGGGGTCAGGACTACCCCCTGAGCGCAGGGGGCGAAACCCCTTTGCACAGGCCGCGGCGCTCCTCGTCGTCGAGGTGCTCCAGCGCCACCCGCCACGCGGTCTTGAGCTCCGGGCCGGCGAGCCCGAGCCGCGCGCAGCGACGCGCATACAACCGGTACGCCACCGGCTGGCCCAGCACGTGGGAGAAGAACATCGCGCTCAAACACACCGCGGGCCCGACGGACAGGCCCACCGACGCGCAGATCGCGAGCCAGGCCCCCGAGACCCCAAAGGCCGCCGCCACCGCCACGATCGCGACCATCGTCGCGGGAATGAGCAGCAAGCCGCCGCTCAGCGTGACCTGCCGGCGAATGCCTTCGATGTCGCGCGCGATCTCCTGCGCCATGTCGCACAGGTGCGGCGCCACCGACGGCACCGTCGTCGAGGAGGTGAGACCCGCGGCCATGCCGTCAGTGTATCAAGTCGCGGGACCGATCTCCGGACCGGACAACAAAAGCGGATGCCGGGCGTCGACCACCCGGGCCCGCAGCTCGGAGCCGTCCTCCAAGATCTCGACCCCGCTGTCGAAAGCGTCCTCGAGGAGCGGCAACCGATTCGCCAGCCGCCCCCACACCTTGACCGGGCGCTTGTCGCGAAACGCCTGCTGCAAGGTGCGATACCCGTCTTTGTCCACCTCGACGTACACGCCGTAGGTGGCCCCCTCCGGCTCGTGCAGCGGCACCCGCAGCACACACTTGACGAAGCCGCGCGTGTGGCGCTGCCCGTCGACGTACTCGTCGATGAGCACGGTGTCCGCCCCCCGCCGCAGCCGGCGGCCCCGCTCGTCGGCGGGGATGCCCAGGGCCGCGTCCGGCAGCTGCGCGTTGAGCGCGGTCTTCTCCGTGCGCACCTGCTGCGATCCGTCGTCGTCAACCACCGTGAGGGTGGTGGCTTTGTCGGAGCGGGAGGCGGGGGACAAGGAGAGTTGATCCATGAGGTGATGGGCCGCGGGGCCACTGATCGTTTACACTAGAAAAGTCGGTTCGCATCGTTTTCGAACCCGATCTGAGCCGACATGTGGGAGGGGCGATGACCCGTTACACCCGGTTGCCGAAATCGTTGCCGCAGTCGCTGCGCTACGAGAAGCCGGCCCCTTCGCCGCTGGTCAAAGCCCGGGTGCACCAAAAGCGCGCCGAGCGTTTGCGCGACGAGGAGAAGGAGCGGGCCAAGGCCGGCGAGACCGATCCCACCAAGCCGCACCTGCAGTTCCTCGAGCGCATGGCCGCGTTGCGGGCGGCCCAAGAACCCTTCCGGGAGAAGACCGAGCGCGAGTTTTTGGCGCACCTCGCGCAGGACACGGTGGGCCCCCACGAGGTGCTCGGGCACATGCTCGCCAAGCTGCCCAAGGCGCACCTCAGCCGCATCATGCAGGACGAGCGAATCGGCAAGCTCAACGCCCTCATCCTCCGCCCGGCGCGCCAGGTGCAAAAGGTCATCGACGACAACGAGCGGCTGCAGGACCTCGGCATCACGTTTCGTTCGTTTACCCAGAAGCGGCGCGACCTGAAGATCCACCTCGGGCAACAAAGCTACAAGTCTGCCCAAGCCCTCGCCCTGTACTTCACAATCATCGAGTCGGCGGCCGATCCCAAGGTTCGGAAAAAGGCCAACTGGGTGCAGGACACCGAGGTGCTCGGCCTCGCCAACGAGATTCTCCGCGACGTGGCCACCCACATCATCGAGCACATGCAGAGTCAGAAAGACCGTTTCCTCGACGTGGGCAAGCGCCGAGACGACGCGATGATGGCCAAGGGCGGCCGCAAAGCCTGACCCCCGCCGCGTCAGCGGGGGGAGCGGTTGGGGGTGCGATCGTCGTCGTCGGTGTCGCGGTCTTTGGCCCGCGGGCTGCGCGTCGGCCGCTGTCCGCTGGTGCGCTTCTTGTTGCGTTCGCTGCGCCGGCGGGGGCCGGTGGTGGACGAGGGTCGGTCGCGACCGGTGCGATCGCTTGCAGAATCATTGCGGCCGTCGCGTCCCGAGGTCGCGCGGTCCTCGCGGCCCGAGCGGCCGTCGCGCCCGGTGGTGGAGCGGCCGTCGCGACCGCTGCCCGTCGACGGCGAGGTCGACTCGCGTTTTTCGCGGGGGGCGCGGTGGCGGATGGTCGGGTCGTTGTTGTCCGCGGGGGGCTTTTCACCCGGCCCGTAGGTGCCGGGGGGATAGCCGCCGGGGGGCGGCCCGGGGTTGTTGCCCGGGGGCGGTTTTTGCGCGTCGAAGGGGAACAGGAAGGCGCTGAGCAGGCCCGCGCCCACCCCGCAGCCGCCCCCGCCGAGACAGCCGGGGACCGCCCCGGCCAGGCCACAGGGCAGAATCAGGCTCTGGCCGTTGGGGATCGACCAGCCCTGCGATTGGTTCACGTCGTCGATCGCGCTGGCGAAAAACAGAACAGGAATGATGCCGACCAAACAGCCCCCGAGGGAGCCGACCAGCGCGCCGCACAACCCATAGGAAATCGAGCGGGAGTACATGCGATTGACCAGGCCGCCGAGGCACACCTGGTCGAAGCCGAGCATCAGCGCCGCACACCCGGTGGGTTGCTGGGCGAACACGTCCTGCCCCGGGGCGGGGTCGGGGGCGGGCAAATACTGCGCGGCCGCGAGCTCGTCGCGACCGGTGCTCTCGTCGTCGGGGGTCTCGTCTTGGGCGGCAGCTGCGACCGCGTACTCCCACGCGGGTCGGTCGGTGTCGGCTTGGGCCGGGGCCCAGGCGAGCGCGGCAACGAGAACGGTCAGCATGCTTCCCCCAAGGTGGTGAACGCCGGACGAGACTACCCGGCCGGCGCGGCGAGCGCAGGTTTTGGGGCGTGGGGCGTTCGGGTCGCACACGGACGACACCCGCGCGGGGCGCATTCAGCCGCCCGCGTGATCGGATGCACATCGGCGCGCGCCCCCCGGGGGGCGCGGTGTTCTTTGCAAACGCGCGAAGGCGGCCGGCGATTCACAAAAAAATGCGGCGACCGAAAGGCCGCCGCATGCGCTGTTCGCGTCTCGATTCGAGCCGGCCCGCCGGGGCGGGCGGGGGCTCAGAGCGTCTTGAGGAACGCCACCAGGTCCGCGGCCTCCGCGTCGGACAGGTGCGAGCCGGTGCCCATCAGGTCGGTGCGCACCCAGTTTTCGACAAGCGACTCGAGGGTGAGCGCGCTGCCGTCGTGCAGGTACGGGCCCGAGCGGGACAAGCCGTGCAGCACCGGGGTCTGGAACGCGTTGATGTCGGCGAGGTCGGCTTTGGACCCAATGTCATAGTTGGTGTTGTCGGTGAAGTGTTGGCCGTTGTGGCACTCGGCGCAACCCACCGCCTCGTCGTAGAAAAGCTCCCGGCCCCGGGCCGCGGCCTCGGGCAGCTCGGACGCGAGCGCGGTGCGCGCCGGCGCGGCGCGGATGGTGTCGATGAACGCGCCGATGGCGTCCATGCTGCCGTCGTCGAGACCGGTGCCGCCCATGAACGCGAGCACGGTCATGGTGTTGAGGTCGCGGTGGGTGGTGACGTCACCCGGCCAGTGGAAGGGCGCGGTCTCGAGGATGCCGCCGCCGAGCTGGGGGGTGTTGCGCGGACCGAAGGTGAACTTCCAGGTGCGCCCGTCGGTGCGGCCATCGGGGTGGCAGCTGGCGCAGCTCACCGCGCGGTTGGTGCTGATGCGGGTGTCGGTGGCGTCGTGGAACAGCTTCCGGCCGAAGGACACGTCGGCGTCGAGGGCGTCCTCGAGCAGCACGGTGGTGGTCCCGGCGAACTCGGCCACGTCTTTGAACTCCGCGGCCGCGGTGGTGCCGTTGTCCTGGGGCACAAACTTGGAGGCCACGCGGCCCTCGCGGTTGAGCATGGGGACGTCGAACGCGGTGACGCTCATGTCGAACTGGTTCCACACGTAGGCGGTGGTGCCGTCGTGGGTGATGGCAATGGCATTGGCCCCGTGGCCCACCTTGACGTGGCCCACCACGTCGTCGGCCGCGCCGGTGAGCGGACGGCGCAGGATGAGGGCGTTCTGGGTGCCTTGGTTGACCACCACTTGGCCGCGGCCACCGTCGATGAAGGCGAGCGCGGTGGGGTTGTTGAGGGCGAGACCGCCGAAACGATTCTCAAACGGGTTGAGCACGCTCGGGGGGTTGGGCTCGGCGGTGAAGCCGAAGCCGCAGTCAAAACAATCCACCGCGAGGCGCTCCTCGCCGCCGAAGTTTTGTTGTTGGTCGGCGGGGATCACGCGGGTCGGGACCACGACCTCGTCGGTGGTGACGTTGACCTCGGTGACGCTGGGGACCACCGCGCCGAGCTCATGGGCACACCCGGAGTAGCCGCAGCCGCCGCCGCCGAACTCGTCGACGCCCGGCTCCAAGGGCGCGCGCACGGTGTCGGCGTTGGATTGGGTGTGGGCCATGGCCACGGTGTTGCCTTTGGGCGACAGGGTCACCGAGCGCAGGTGGTTGGCGTGGATGGTGGGCCCAAAGTCATTGGGGGTCGACGCGTCGATGGCGACCACGCGCCCGTCGAGCGAAGCGCGCGACACCACGCCCGCGGTCATGTGGGTGACGTACAAATCGCCGCTGTCGAGCTGCACCACCGCGCGGGGGTCGCGGGTGCCGAGCTCGATGCGCTCGATGTTCTCACGCTGGTCGAGGTTGATGATGGCGAGGGCTTCTTCGCCGGAGAGCACCACCGCGAGGCGGCCGTCGCGCAGCTCGGTGAGGCCGACGGGCTCGACCCCGACGGTCATGGAGCTCACGACCTCGCCGGTGGCGGGATCGATGATCGACAGCTCGTGGCTGTAGCGAGAGGTCACCGCCACGCGGCCGTCGCTCAGCTCGATGAGATGGCTGGGGCCGTCCCCGACCGCCACCCGGTGCTCGACCTCCATGGACGCGCGGTCGATGATCACCACCTCGTCGTGGTCCTCGGCGGCGATGAACAGTTGCCGATCATCGGTCGACACCATCAGCGCGCCGGACGCGGGGCTGGTGCCGGGCTCGATTTTGGTCACAGGGTTCTCGGGCTCACAGGCCATCGTCAGGGCCAGGAGCAGGCTGAGCGTCACGCCGATCTTTTTCATCCGTCTCTCCCAAAGTCGCGAACAGGTTACCCGCTCTTAAGCCTGAACTGTGCCAAACCCCACGGGTCTCGGCCACGCAGCTTTTTGCCGATCTTTCAGATACTTATCAGACCCAGGGCCGGTCCCCCGCCCCTCGAAAATCCGTGGATCCGGAAATCTGAGCCGAATTGGGCCCCACCTGCGATCCCGAGCCAGCAATACCCGCTGGTCAGAATCGGCCCGCCATGGCCAAGAACGACCGCATCTTCTCGTTGGATTCCCGCAGGCGCTCCCCGAGGGTGCGCACCAAGGTCCACAGCAGGTCGTAGGCGAGGTCGCGGTTCATGAACAGGAGGTCTTCGAACGCCTGCTTCTGGACCACCCCGACCACCACCGTGCTGTTGGCGATGGCGTCGGCCGAGCGCGGCCCGTCGTCGATGAGCGCCATCTCGCCGAAGTAGTCGCCGGGGCCGAGCACGGCCAAGGCCTCTTCGCCCATGCCCGGGACCTGCTTGGAGATGCGCACCTTGCCCTTGACCACAAAGTACAGACAGTCCGCGGAGTCCCCGTCCTGGCAGATGAACTCGCCGGGCTTGAACGTCTGCTCCTCGACGATGTTCAACACTTGCGTGAGGTGGCCGGCCACCAAATTGGTGAACAGCTGCACGCGCTTGATGTCGGCCACTTCCATGGGCCCACGATCGCACACCTCGCCCGGCCCAGCAAAAACCGCGCTGTCCCGGTCAACGTCGACCGAGCAGCGCCACCTCGCTGTCCGCGGAGAGCCGCAAGACCCGGGGGGCCTTGGGCCCGACCAGCACCAGCAACAACGCGCGGTCGCCGTCGCGCATCACCGGCCCCATCAAGGCGTGTCCGTCGTCCACCGCCCTTGCCCAGACCTGCGGAAACAGATCGATCTTGCGCTCGCCGTACAGGCGGGTCTCGACGTGGGCGGCCCCGTCCTGGGCCCGGCGCACCGCGTCCAGTCCGGTGACATCGGGGGGCGCATCGAACAGCACCGGCGCGGGGGAGATTTTCTCCGGCCGCCCGAACATCGGCTCGGGGAGGTCGCGCCGAAAGGTATCGCACGCGATGCGCTCCAGCTCTTCGTCGGTGAAGGAGGGAAAGACCTCCATGTCGCTGCAGTCGATGAGCATGACCTCGCCCACCCCGAGGCTCACCAATGTAGCTGTTTGGCCGCCGGTCTCGACATAGGCGTAGCCGCCCCGGTTGAGCTCGACCACCCGCACGGATTGTGCGGGGGCGTCGTCGACGAGCTTGATCGTGACCGGCTCCCGCAACACCCGGTGCACCGCCCGCTCGGCGAGGTTCTGAAAGCCGGGCACCGCCATCAGGTCGGCGTCGGGCCCGAGGTCGCTCTCGCCCCGCTCGAACAGGATGCGGTACGCCTCGCCGTTTTCGCCCACCGTGTGGAAGGTCATCGCCCCGGTGTTGGTGTTGGGGATCTCGTCGAGCACAAACCCCCGGGCGGTGCCGGAGGGGGCGGTGTAGCGGCCGATCATGCGCCACAACGAACCGGTGTGCTCCTCCTGGGCGATGAACGCTTGCCAGTGGCGGCGGCTGTCGTCCTCGAACGACAGGGAGAAGCCACACAGGGCACCTGCAGAGACATTGCGGCACTCGGCTTTGCCCACGTGGGCGGTGCCGTCGGGGAGGTGCACAATGAACGAACACACCGTGCCCACCGGGAGCGGCTCGGGGAGCCGCAGGGAAAAGCCCTCGTGGGCCACCTGTTGGGTGAGGGCGTCGACGTCACCGCCGGGCAGGCGCATCTTGACGCGCATCTGCACCGGGTGCCGTTGGTGTCGCCGCTGCTCGGGGGCCATGGCGACAGTCTACCGGGCGGCCGCCCTCAGTAGGGAATCGTGGCGTTGTCGTCTCGTTGCTGGGCAGCTTCGCGTTCGGCCGCGGTGGGCGGGTTCTCGCCGTCCTTGAGCACGGGGGACAACCGGTAGTTGTATTCCTGCGCGTATTGGGTGGACCACTGCAAAAGCAGGCAAGAGCCCCCAAGGGTGAAGGGCACCCCGCAAATCGCGGGTACGATCACCGGCCAGATCGGCTCGGTCTGGACCAGGGTGGTCTCGAGCGGGGTGTAGCCCTCCAGCTCCACCCGCAATTTGCGTTCGTCGAAAAAGCCCGCGTCCTCCTCGAGCAGCACCGGGGCTTTGCCGCGGTCCTGCCCGTCGACGAAAACCGTGGCCCCCTCGGGGATCGACTTGATCTCGACGGTGTGGCTACAGCCCGCGCCCGCGATCAACGACACCAGGACAATCGAACCCGCCAGCCGGCTCACAGGCCCTGCTCCTCGAGCCAACGCTCGGCCTCGATGGCGGCCATGCAGCCGGTGCCCGCGGCGGTGATCGCCTGCCGGTAGAAGCTGTCCTGCACGTCGCCGCAGGCGAACACCCCGTCGATGTTGGTGGCGGCTTTGCCCGGTCGCGGGGTGATGTAGCCGACGTCGTCGAGGTCGAGCTGGCCTTTGAACAAGTCGGTGTTGGGCTTGTGCCCGATGGCGATGAACACCCCGTCGGTCTTGAGCTCCTTGGTCGCGCCGGTGCCAGTGTGCTTGAGGCGCACGCCCACGACCTGTTCGCGCTTGAGCGGGCCGATGCCAGCTTCCTCGACGAGGTAGGCGTCGAGGGTGTGGTTGAGTTCCCAGTGGATTTTGGGGTTGTTCTGCGCGCGCTCGACCATGATGCGCGAGGCCCGGAACTCCTCGCGCCGGTGCACGATGGTGACCTTGGTGCAGTACCGGGTGAGGAAGTTGGCCTCCTCCATCGCGGTGTCCCCGCCCCCGATGACCACGGTCTCGCGGTCTTTGAAAAACGCGCCGTCACAGGTCGCGCACGCCGAGACCCCGCCCCCGCTGGCCATCAGCGCGGCCTCTTTGTCGACATGCAAGAGCTTTGCGTTGGCCCCGGTGGCGATGATCACCGCCTCGGCGGTGACGGTCTCGCCGCGGCTCTCGACCTTGAACGGCCGGGCCGAGAAGTCGACCTTGTCGACGTTCTGGCTTTTGACCTCGGTGCCGAAGCGCTCGGCCTGGGCCTTGAACTTCTCCATCAGCTCGGGCCCGAGGACGCCGTCGGGAAAGCCGGGGAAGTTCTCGACGTCGGACGTGATCATCAACTGACCCCCGGGGGTGTTGGGCGGCTCGCCCTCGAACACCAGCGGCTCGAGGTTGGCCCGGGCCGCGTACAACGCGGCGGTCCAGCCCGCCGGTCCCGAACCGATGATCACCACTTTGCGGTCAGCTGACATCGCGTGCTCCTTGTCGGTGGGCCGCATAGCCGACCGTGACCAAGCTGGGAACTCCCGCCTCGAGGGGCAACCGGCGGTGGCCGAAATCGGCTACAGCAAGGCGCGGGACTCGAGTTCGCGGATTTGGTCGCGCAAGGTGGCGGCGGTCTCGAAGTCGAGGTCGCGGGCGGCGGCGAACATCTTGTCCCGCAGCTCCGCGGCCAGCTTGGGCACGTCCGCGGGTTTGATGTCGTCGGGCACGTTGCCGCGCTTGCGCCCCCGGCGGCGGCCGGTGCCGCGGCCTTTGCCGATGTCGTCGGGGTCGAGGTAGTCGCCGTCGACGTAGCCAAGCTCGGGGGTGATGTCGCGGATCGCCTTGGTCACGGTCTGGGGGGTGATGCCGTGCTCCTGGTTGAACTCTTCTTGGATCGCCCGCCGCCGGGTGGTCTCGTCGATGGCGATCTTGAGGGAGTCGGTCATGCGGTCGGCGTAGAGGATGGCGCGGCCATGGTCGTTGCGGGCGGCCCGGCCGATGGTCTGGATGAGACCGGTGGCGGAGCGCAAAAAGCCCTCTTTGTCCGCGTCGAGGATCGCCACGAGGCTGACCTCGGGGAGGTCGAGGCCTTCGCGCAGGAGGTTGATGCCGACGAGCACGTCCTTTTCGCCGCGGCGGAGGGAGTTGAGGATCTCGATGCGCTCGAGGGTGTCGACGTCGCTGTGCAGGTAGACGGCTTTGATGCCGACCTCTTGCAAGTATTCGGTGAGGTCCTCCGCCATGCGTTTGGTCAGGGTGGTGACGAGCACGCGGTCGCCGGCTTTGACCGTGGTGTGGACCTCGGCGATGAGGTCGTCGACCTGGGTGGTGACGGGGCGGACCTCGACCACGGGGTCGAGCAGACCGGTGGGGCGGATGAGCTGCTCGACGATCACGCCCTTGGCTTCGTCGATCTCGTAGTCGTTGGGCGTGGCCGAGACATAGATGACCTGGCTTTGGTGCTCGACAAACTCATGGAACTTGAGCGGGCGGTTGTCCATCGCCGAGCCGAGCCGAAAGCCGTGGGCCACCAAGGTCTCCTTGCGCGCCCGGTCCCCGCGGTACATCGCCCCCACTTGGGGAATGGTCTGGTGGCTCTCGTCGATGACCATCAAGAAGTCGCGGGGGAAATAGTCGAGCAACGTCGGCGGGGGCTCGCCTTCGTGGCGGCCGGTGAGGTGGCGGGAGTAGTTCTCGATGCCGCGGCAGGTCCCGGTGCTCTCCAGCATCTCGAGGTCGAACACGGTGCGTTGCTCGAGCCGCTGGGCCTCGAGGAGCAGATTTTTTTGCCGCAGGTCGGTGAGGCGGGTGGTCAGCTCGGCCCGGATGGCGTCGATGGCGCGCTGGCGTCGTTCCTTTTCGGTCACGTAGTGGCTGGCGGGCCAAATCTTGACGTGGTCGACGGTGCGCTGGCTCTTGCCCCGCAGGGGGTCGATGACGTGAATGGTCTCGACCTCGTCGCCGAAGAACTCGATGCGCAGGGCGGTCTCGTCCTCGTGGGCGGGGAAGATCTCGACGATGTCGCCCCGGACCCGGAAGGTGCCGCGGTGAAAGCTGACGTCGTTGCGCTCGTATTGGCTCTCGACGAGCTGGCGCAAGAAGTTGTCGCGCCCGATGGGGCGGCCGACCTCGACGTAGGCGGACATGTTGCGGTAGGACTCGGACGAGCCGATGCCATAGATGCAGCTCACCGAGGCCACGATGATGACGTCGTCGCGCTCGAGCAGGCTCTTGGTCGCCGAGTGCCGCATGCGGTCGATGGCGTCGTTGATGAGCGCGTCTTTTTCGATGTACGTGTCCGACGACGGGACGTACGCCTCGGGCTGGTAGTAGTCGTAGTAGCTGACGAAGTACTCGACCGCGTTGTCGGGGAAGTAGTCTTTCAGCTCGGCGTAGAGCTGGGCCGCCAGGGTCTTGTTGTGGGCCAGCAACAACGTGGGGAGCTGGGCCTGCGCAATGACATTGGCGACGGTGAAGGTCTTGCCCGAGCCGGTGACCCCGAGCAGAACTTGGGCGTGGTCGCCGCGGGCCAACCCCTCGCACAGCTGGGTGATCGCCTGGGGCTGATCACCCCGCGGGGTGTAGACGCTGTCGAGCTGAAAGGGGCGCTTCTCGCGCCGGGCGGCCTCTTCCACGACGCGGATCGATCACGAGCTGGGGGTGGAGAACGCGTGGTCGCGCGGCCGGTCGCAGCTTTTGTTGGTGCAGATTTGAACCTTCACCGACCCTTCGATGTCGCCCTCCCCGCCTTTGACTTTGGCCGTGATCGGCACCGCGCCTTCCAGGATCACGCTCTTGCCCAGGTCGGGACCGAGGTCTTTCTCCTGGCCCGCGGGGAGCTTGACGTCCCCGTCGAGCACCCAACCGTTCTTGTTGTCGACCGCCAGGCTCACCGGGACCCCGGTCTCTTCACCCGGCGCGTACGCATGAAACCCGTCGGCGATGGCGAGCGTGACCGTGACCTCGCCGCTCTCTTGGTTGTAGGTGGGCGTGACCTTGAGCGCGCTCTGGAAGTCGGGGAGCACGTCCTCGGCGGCCTTCTTGTCCGGCTTGACGTGCACGCCGGGCTGCTCGTTCTTGGCTTTGCCAAAGCCGCCTTCGCCCTGGTCCTTGCACCCCGCGAAGGACAACGCACCCACCCCCAACACCACCCACAACCCTCGTCGCATGGAGACCTCCTGACCGGCCATCTATAGCGTTGTGCCCCCCAAAACGCAGCCCGCCCTTTTGGAACAACGATCGATCCTCTACGTTCGTTCCCACCATGTCAGACCTCGTGCCCCGGCCCCGGCCCGGATTTGAAAGTGCCGATGCGGCCCAGGTCCGCGACCCCAACCTCGGGCTGTTGCTGTTCGCGGCCACGCTCCGGGCGTCCATGGGCGTGCTCTGCCTCGGCGTGGCCTTGCTCTATCTCCCCGCGCACATGTGGACCCCGATTCTGAGCGGGGTGTCGATCCTGATGATCGTCAACGGCACCACGGCGGTCTGGCGGGTGGGCAGAGACCATGTGAAATCAAGGGGTTGGACGCGCCCGCTGGTGTGGGCGTTCCCCGGGTTGTCGCTGCTCATCGTGCTCGCGGCCCTGGTCTTTGGACCGGGGGTGCTCGGTCCCGACTGGCGACAGGTCGCGCAAGCGGCCGAAGCCCAGCAGCCGGCCCGATTTGAGCCCGCCGCACGGTAGCGTCGAGCCCAATGGTTCGGCTACGATGACACGCGCTGTTGGGTGTGGGCTCCGTACGAATGAAACCGCAAGCTTTTGGCCGTTATCTGCTGCTCGACAAGGTCGCCTCCGGCGGCATGGCCGAGGTGTGGCGGGCCAAGCTCATCGGGGAAGCCGGCTTCGAACGCATCGTCGCGATCAAAAAGATCCTGCCCCACGTCTGTGAGGACCAGGACTTCATCACGATGTTCACCGATGAAGCCAAGATTACGGTCCAGCTGCAGCACTCGAACATCGGCCAGGTGTACGAGTTCTCGAAACACGACGGCATCTTCTACATCGGGATGGAGTACATCTCGGGCAAGGACCTCAAGACCATCTGGTCCTACTGCCGGTCGCGCAAGCAGGTGTTGCCCCTCGATATGGCCTGCCTGGTGGTCCAGAAGATGGCCGACGGGCTCGACTACGCCCACCGCAAGAAAGACAACTTCGGCAAAGAGCAAGGCATCGTGCACCGCGATGTCAGCCCCCAGAACTGCCTGATCAGCTGGGACGGCGAGGTCAAGGTCATCGACTTCGGCATCGCCAAGGCGGCGGGCAAAAGCGGCAAGACCCGTGCAGGGACATTGAAGGGCAAGTTCGCCTACATGTCGCCGGAACAAATCCGGGGCCTGTCCCTCGACGGCCGCGCGGACATCTTTGCCCTCGGCATTGTGTTGTACGAACTGGTCACCGGCGAACGCGGCTTCCAGGCCGAGAGCGAGTTTTCACTGCTCGAGATGGTGCGCAACGTCGAGATCAAGCCCCCGACGATGGTCAACAAGGAAATCCCGCAAGAGCTCGAGCGCATCATCTTCAAGGCGCTGGCCAAGGACCGGGAGCACCGCTACCGCTACGCGTCCGACTTCTCCGAGGACCTGCAACGGTTCTTGCTTGGGCGGGGCAAGCCCCCCGGCCGCCACGACCTCGGCAAGTACCTCCGCGAGAACTTCACCGTCGACTACGACAAAGAACGCCTCCGCCTCGAGTCGTACAAAGAGATCCAATGGGAGGCGGTGCCCGAAGAGAGCCGCCCCCACCGCGCCGCGCCCAAAGCCCCGCCCCCCGCGTCGTTGACCGCGGTGCAGGCCGCGCTGGCCGAAGACCACACATCGACGTTCCTCGGGGACAGCGGCGCGTTCGCGGGCGAGTCCGGGACGTTCGCGCCCATGCACAGCACCCAGACCGGCGCGTCGCACCCCGGCATGAACGCCCTGCAGTCGGGCACCGGCACCGGGTACGTGATGACCGGGGGCGAGCGGGAAAACACCCAGGCCACGCCGGCCAACGTCCGGTTCGCCCCCCCGATGCAGGCCCAGACCCAGGTCGGGCCCGCGCCCAAACGCGGCGGGGTGGTGATGGGCATGGCCCTCGCGCTCGGCATCCTCGTCGTGCTCGGGCTGATCGGGGGGGGCATCGCCTGGTTCGCGTTGTCGGGCAGCGGGGTCGTCACCCTCACGGTGCAAGGACCGGCCGAGGCCGACGTGTTGCTCGACGGGGTGGCCAAAGGCACCGCCGCCCCGTCGCTCACGATCCCCGACGTGTCCAGCGGCGCCCACGACGTGATCGTGCAGACCAAGGGCTACGTGAGCAAAAGCCGCACCATCAACGTGGAGTCCGGCAAGACCGTCAACCTCAAGGTCGACCTGCAACAGGCCCCGGGGCGGATTTCGATCTCGTCCGAGCCGCCGGGTGCACAAATCCAGCTCAACGGAAAAGACACCGGCAAGGTCACGCCCGCGACGATCTCGGCCCCCGCGGGGGTCATCCACCAGTTCTCGTTGGTGCTCGAGGACTTCAACGTCGAGAAAATCTCGCGCAAGCTCGAGCCCGCCACCGACATCGACCTCGAGGTCCGGCTTCGGCCCGAGGTGCTGCACGTCGAGATCGCCACGGTCCCGTCGGGGGCGACGGTGGAGATCAACGGCAAGCGCATCGGCAAATCCCCGGTGAGCTTCCAGCACGACCCGAGCCTGCCCTACCCCAAGCTGGTGGCGTCCAAGCGCAAATGCAAAGACATTGAGACGACCCTGCCGCTGGAGAAGGACCGGGCCAAACAGAAGTTCGCCTTCACGCTCAAATGTAAATGAGCCGCCATGAACGCCCGGCGCGGACGACGCCCCGGTCTGACCCAAGCAAAGCGGCGCCTCTCGGCGCCGTTTGTCGTCGTGTCCTGCGTCCCCACGGGACGGTCACGGCCCTATCCGCCTTGCTCCTTCAGCATGTCTTTGAGGATGCGGGAGAGCTTCTCGATCGCTTGGGCGTGACGCCGCGAGGTCCAGCTCTTCGACAAGCCGAGCTCGTTGCCCACCTCCTGCAGACTCATTTCCTTGAAGTAGTACAAGGTCAGCAGGGTGCGCTCGGCATCGGGCAAACGGGAGAGCGCCTCCCGCACGTGGTCTTTCATCTCCACGTCGAAGATGTGGTCGTCCACCGGCTTTTTGGTCTTGTCCTCGACCTGGAGGTCCTCGAGGCCTTCGAGGCTGGTCACGTAAATGGTGACAAGCTGACTGACCTGATCCGCGAGCTCTTCGATGTTGGCCTCCGCCGATTTGTGCTCGGCGGTGCTGCCCATCTGGCGGTTGGCCATGTTCTCGAGGTAGGCGGTGGCGCGCTCCTCGAACCGAATCTTTTGGTACTCGCTGCGGGACACCCAACCCATGCCGCGCAGGCCGTCGTAGATCGCGCCCCGCACGCGGTAGTACGAGAAGGTCATGAAGTTGGCGCCGCGCAGGGGGTCGTACCGGTCCGCGGCCTCGAGCAGGCCCATCATGCCGTAGCTCTCCAGGTCCGCGAACTCGATGTTCTTGGCCAGGGTCTTCTTGATTTTGGCCGCGATGGACCGCACAAACGGCGTGTACTGCTCGATGAGCGCTTCCTTGTCGAGCTTGCCGTCGGGCCCGACCTTGGGATGGGCCTTGGTGGGTGCTTTTTCGGTCGCCATCGTGTTCCTTCCCCGGGCGACATTAGCACCTTGCCGCCGGGGGCAAGGCCTTTTCGCCAGCGTCCCATGTCCTATGCTCGTCGCCCCTGAGGAGGCCCCCGTGATCCCTGCACCCAACGACATGCGTGAATTTCTTCGTCATCACTTTCGGCATTTCAACGCCGCCGCGTTGGTGGACGCGGCCGAGGCGTGGCGCACCCACGAGGCCGAAGGGGGCAAGATGTTCCTGGCCATGGCCGGCGCGATGAGCACCGCAGAGCTCGGTCTGTCCCTCGCGGAGATGATTCGTCAGGACAAGATCGCCGCCATCAGCTGCACCGCCAACAACGTCGAGGAGGACGTGTTCAACCTGGTGGCCCACGAGCACTACGTCCGGGTTCCGCACTACCGCGACCTGACCCCGGCCGACGAGATCGCGTTGCTGGAAAAGGGCCTCAACCGCGTCACCGACACGTGCATCCCCGAGGAGACGGCGATGCGCAAAATCGAAGAAAAACTCATCGCGCGGTGGGCGGCGGCGGATGCGTCGGGGGATCGAAAATTCCCGCACGAGTTCTTTTACGACCTGCTCTTGTCCGGCGAGCTCGAGGACGAATACCAGATCGACCCCGCCCACTCGTGGCTGTTGGAAGCCGCGAAAAAGAACCTCCCGTTGTTTGTGCCCGGGTGGGAGGACTCGACCTGCGGCAACATGTTCGTCGCCGCCACCCGTCGTGGCGACGTGAAATCCATCGCCACGGTCAAGAGCGGCCTCGAATACATGAACCGCCTGATCGACTGGTATTACGAAAACTCCAAGCAGTGGCCGATCGGCTTTTTCCAAATCGCCGGCGGCATCGCCGGGGACTTCCCCATCTGCGTGGTCCCCTTGATCAACCAAGACCTCGAGCGCCACGAGGGCGGTGTGCCCTTGTGGTCGTACTTCTGCCAAATCTCCGACAGCACCACGAGCTACGGGTCGTATTCCGGGGCGGTGCCCAACGAAAAAATCACCTGGGGCAAACTCTCCGCCGAGTCCCCCAAGTTTGTGATCGAGTCCGACGCGACCATCGTCGCCCCCCTCGTGTTCCAATACGTCCTCGCCGACTGAGGCCCGCGACCGCGCAAGCGAAAGGACCCTGCCCGTGCTTGATGCCCCCGAGACCATCCTCTCCCATCACGCGTTGCTCGACCTGTACGACTGCGACAACCGCGCGTTGCTCGACGACCTCGAAGGCATCCGTGACTTGTTCCACCGGACCGCGCGCGGGCTGAAGTGCACCATCGTCAACGAGCTGTTCCACCGCTTCACCCCGCAAGGGGTGAGCGGGGTGGTGGTCATCGCCGAGAGCCACCTCTCGGTGCACACCTGGCCCGAGCTCGGGTACGCGGCCATCGATCTGTACACCTGCGGTGACCCCGCCCTCATCGACCTGATGCCGGACATGCTCGTCGAGGCCCTGGGCGCGGGGCGCAAGGAGTACCACAAGCTGCCGCGCGGCCACGTCGACCGGCCCCCCGACTTCCGCCACCAGGACCGCATCCGGCTCTCCATGAAGGGTCTGTCCGACGACCAAAAGTGGCTGACCGACCAGTGGGCGGACCAGATTCTGTGGACCATCGCCGTCGACAACATCGTGCTCGACGTGCAGTCCGAGTACCAACGCATCCAGGTCGTCGACACCCCGCACCTCGGCCGCATCCTGGTGCTCGACGGCAACATCCAATGCGCCGAGACCGACGAGGCCGGTTACCACGAGATGATCGTGCACACCGGGCTGTGCCGCATCGGCGCGTCCTCGCCCCGGGGGGGCCGCAAGGTTCTCGTCATCGGCGGCGGCGATGGTGGGGCCGCGCGGGAGGCGCTGCGGCACCCGGACGTGGTGCAGGTCGACCTCGTCGACATCGACCAAGCGGTGATCGACGCCTGCCGCGATTATATGCCCCGGGTGTGGCACCACCCGGACCGGACCCGCAAGATCGAGGACGACCCGCGGTTTTCCATCCACATCCGCGACGGGCTCGAGTACCTCAAAGAACGCGGCGCGATGGCCGAGGCCGACAAATACGACCTCATCGTCGTCGACGGCTCGGACCCGGTGGGCCCGGGGGTCGCGCTGTACACGCCCGCGTTCTACCAGGCGGTGTACGACGCGTTGAAAGATGGGGGCGCGACCTGCGTGCAGGGGGGCTCGTTCTGGTACCTGCCCGAGGTGTTCACCACCGTGTACACCGGACTCAGTGACATTTTCGAACACGTGGCCCCGTTCGAGTGTTTCACCGCGGTCTACCCCGGCGGGGTGTGGAACCTTCAGCTCGGGATCAAGGGGCCCTTCGACCCCGACGCGGTCGATGACGCCCGGGTCCAGAAGCTGGGCGCATTGCACTGGTACAGCACCGGGCGGCACCGGGCGGCGTTTTCGTTGCCCCCCATCGCCGAGCGGTTGCTGCAGAAGGTGCCGCCCCCGCTCGAGGAAGTGCAAGAGCAGCTCGAGAAGGTGTCGCTCACCGAGAGCTGAACGCGGGCCAGACATCGAGGGCCGCGGCCAGACGGGCCCCGTCCTCGTAGGGCTCGACGGGGCCGGCCAGGTGGGCGCGCAGCGAACGCAACTGCGCGGCCGGGTCGGGCGCGTCGGCGTGCCGCAGGTTGAGCGCGGTGAACACGGCGAGGCCGCGCGCGGTGAGGGCCCGGTGGGCACACAGGGTGTGGCTCAAGGTGCCGAGCCCATCGTCGGCCACGAGCAGGACCGGCACCGAGAGCGCATCGATGACGTCGAGCACCGTGTGGTGCTCGTCGATGGGCACCATCGCGCCCCCCACGCCCTCGACGAGCGCGACCTCGGCGGCGGTGCGCTGCAAAAACGCGCGGGCGGTGGCGATCACCGCCTCGGCGGTCAGCGCGCGCCCCTCGGCCCGGGCCGCCTGGTCGGGGGACAAGGGCGGGCCAAACCGGTGCGGGCTCATCGCGTCGAGGTGCGGCCCATCCACCGGCCGGCCCAGGGCCTGCAGCAATCGCCCCGCGTCGGTGTCCGCGGCCTCGTCGGGGGCGAAGCCGGACAGCACCGGCTTGAGCGCGTCCACCGCCCGGCCCTGGCCGCGCCAATGCGACAGCAAGGCACAGCTGACATGGGTCTTGCCCACGTCGGTGCCGGTGGCGGTGACAAACAGGGCGCGGGCGGTCATGCCAAAAGGGGGCCCAAGGCCGCGACCAGGCCCGCGATGTCGTCGTCCTCGTGCAGGGCCGTGCACGCGATGCGCAGCCGGGCGGTGCCGTCGGGGACGGTGGGGGGCCGGATCGCGGTCACCCAATAGCCGGCCTCGGCCAGGGCGGCTTGGGCACCGAGCGCGCGCCGGTCGTCGCCGAGCACGACCTTGACGATGGTGCTCTCGGTCTCGGGCAAGCCGAGACCCCGACACAATGTCTGTGCATGACTCATCGCGCGCTGACCGCGCTCGGGCTCGTCGCGCATCACCGCCAAGGCCGCGCGGGCCCCGGCCAACACCGGCGGGGGCAAGGCGGTGCTGTACACCTGGGTGCGGGCCCGCGAATGCAGCACCCGCACCACGTCGTCGGCCGCGCACACGAACCCGCCGTAGGCCCCGAGGGCCTTGGACAAGGTGCCCGCGACCAAGGGCACATCGTGGCCCCCGGTGCTGCCCCGCCCTTGGCCGAGCACCCCCGTGGCGTGCGCGTCGTCGACGTACAGCCACGCGTCGTGTTCGCGGCAGAGCGCGGACAGTGAGGCCACGTCGGCGCGGTCCCCGTCCATGCTGAACACGCCCTCGGTGGCGACGAGCACGTGGGGGTGTCGGGCCCGTTCGGCCGCGAGCAAGGAGCGCAACGCGTCAAGGTCGTTGTGCGCAAAGTGGCGGACTCTGGCCCGGCTGAGCTGCGCCCCCGCGTGCAGGCACGCGTGGGCGAGCTCGTCGAGGATCACGAGGTCGTCGGGCCCGACGAGGGCGGGGATCGTGCCGGTGTTGGCGAGGTAGCCGGAGCCGAACACCAGCGCGGCGGGTTTTTGTTTGAGCTGGGCGAGGTCCTGCTCGAGCTCGTGCTGGACCGCGGCCGAGCCCGTGACCAGGCGCGAGGCCCCCGCGCCGAGGCCGAGGGCTTGGAGCGCGTCTTGGGCCGCGCCCACCACCCGGGGGTGCTGGGACAGGCCGAGGTAATCGTTGCTCGCGAAGTTGACGAACCGTTGGCCGGTCTCGTCGAGGACGTGGCCCCCCTGGCGCCGCAACGGCACGGGCCGCCGGGCCCGGGCGGCCTGGTCCAGGGCGGCTTGTTTTTTCTGGGCAAAGTCGGACAAAGAGCGCACGCCCCCGTCGTGGCGCAGGCGCGCGGGCTCGTCAACGCGCCTTGACGGGCGGTTCTGGGCCCCTAGCCTCGGCCGATGCAAACGTCCGTTGCCCCTTCGCCCGCTTCCGCCCCCTCCGATGTGCGCCACGATTGGTCGCGGGACGAGATCGAAGCCCTCCTGGCCCTGCCCTTTTTCGACCTCGCGCACCTCGCGCACACCGTGCACCGGACGCACTTCCCCGCGGGCGAGGTCCAGCTCAGCCAGCTGCTCTCGATCAAAACCGGGGGCTGTCCCGAGGACTGCGCGTACTGTCCGCAGGCGTCGCGGTACGACACCGGCCTGGACCGCGAAGCCCTGCTCGCCGTCGACGAGGTCGTGACCAAAGCGCGCGAAGCCAAGGCCGGGGGCGCGACCCGGTACTGCATGGGCGCGGCCTGGCGGTCGCCCAAGGGCAACGACCTCGACGTGGTCTGCACCATGGTGCGCGAGGTCAAAGCCCTGGGCCTCGAGACCTGCGCGACCTTGGGCATGCTCGACCTCGACCAAGCCTTGACCCTCAAAGACGCCGGGCTCGACTACTACAACCACAACCTCGACACCTCCCCCGAGGCCTACGGCGACATCATCACCACCCGCACCTACGACGACCGGCTCCAGACCCTGCGCCACGTGCGCGACGCGGGCATGTCCGTCTGCTGCGGGGGCATCGTGGGCATGGGCGAAAGCCCCACCGACCGCGCGGGCCTGCTCCACCAACTCGCGAGCATGGACCCACACCCCGAATCGGTGCCCGTGAATCTGCTGGTCAAGGTCAAAGGCACGCCCCTCGCGCAGGTGAACGACCTCGACCCGTTCGACTTTGTGCGCACCGTGGCGGTGGCGCGCGTCACCATGCCCCGCTCCCACGTGCGCCTGTCCGCGGGCCGTGAGGAGATGAGCGACGAGCTGCAAGCGTGGGCGTTCTTCGTCGGGGCCAACTCCATCTTCACCGGCGAAAAGCTGCTCACCACCAAGAACCCGGGGGGCAAAGACGGGCGGCTGTTCGCCCGGTTGGGCCTGACCCCCGAGCCGAGCCCCGCCGCGGCCGAATGACCGACGACCACGTCTGGTACCCCTATGTACAGTTGGCCACGATGGCCGACCCCTTCGAGGTGGTGCACACCGAAGGGACCAAGCTGCACCTCGCGGACGGGCGGGTGCTCGTCGACGGCATCTCGTCGTGGTGGACCGCGGCCCACGGGTACAACCCGCCCTACATCCTCGACGCGGTTCGCCGCCAACTCTCGGTGATGCCCCACGTGATGTTGGGCGGGCTCACCCACCGCCCGGCCCAGACCCTGGCCGCCCGTCTGTGCGAGGCCGCGGGGCCCGACTTTGCGCGGGTGTTCTTCGCCGAGTCCGGCTCGGTGGCGGTGGAGGTCGCGCTCAAGATGTGTCTGCAGTCCCATTTGGACGCGGGCCGGCCCGGGCCCCCGAAGATGGTGTGCTTCTTCGGCGGCTACCACGGGGACACCCTGGGCACGATGGCGGTGTGTGATCCCGAGGAGGGCATGCACCACCGGTTCGCGGATCTCTTGATGCCCCATCACGTGCGACGCGTGCCCCGCACCGACGAGGAGATGGCCGCGTTCGAATCGTGGTGCGCGGCCCAAGACGACATCGCGGGCATCATCATCGAGCCCCTCGTGCAGTGCGCGGGGGGCATGCACGCCCACCCGGAAGAGACATTGCGGTGCCTGCGGCGGGCCGCGGATGCCGCGGGGGTGCCCTTGGTGTTCGACGAGATCGCGGTGGGGCTGTTCCGCACCGGGCGCCGCTTCGCCTTCGAACACGCCGGGGTCACCCCCGACATCCTCGTGCTGGGCAAGGGGCTGACCGGCGGGGTGTGCCCGCTGTCCGCCACCCTGGCCCAACGGCACATCGTCGAACGGTTTGCGTCTTCGGACGCCTCCCGTGCCCTCATGCACGGGCCGACCTTCACCGGTCACGCGCTCGGGTGCGCGGCGGCTTTGGCCGCCCTGGACCTGTTCGACGCGCCGGACCTGCCCGGCCGGGTCGCCGCCATCGAACGGCGGCTGCACGCGGCCCTGGCCCCGCTCGAGGCCCTGCCCCACGTCGCGCGGGTGATCGTCCGCGGGGCGATCGGCGCGGTGGGGCTCACCTTCGTCCCCGACCGCGACGCCTTCGTGGCCGCGTGCGCGGCCCGGGGCGCGTACATTCGGCCCATTCTCGACGTCGTGTACCTGATGCCGGCGCTGACCGTGCCCCCTTCGGATCTCGAGCTTTTGTGCCGAGTTGTCTCCGAAGAGGTGTCCGACCTGTGCCCCCCACCGCCACCACCGCCAGCGTGATATCGAAAGCCATGGTCGAGCGTATGCCGAAGCCAGACGACCAACGACGCGCGGTGCGCATCCCCGCGCAGTTGTTCGTGCGCGTTTTGGGCGTCGACCGGGTCGCCCACCTCCGGGAGGGCAACGTCTCGGTCAGCGGCATCTACTTCGCCACCGACGAAGCCAGCGGCGACGTCGGCGCGGTCGAGCGCCTCGAGATCCGCACCGCGGACGGGGACAAGACCCTGGTGACCACCGCGGTGTGTGTGCGGGTGGCGCGGGTCAAGGACCTGTGGAGCGGTGAGCGCATCGAAGGCGTGGCGTTTCAGTTTCTGCCCGAGGACGACGGCGTTCGCCAAGACATCAAGCGGCTCGTCGAGGCCCTCATCGACGAGCGGCTGGACAGCCCCGCGGGGGTGGTCCAGACCGATCGCACCCCCGCCGAGCTCAGCTCGGGCGCGGGCTTTTCCGGCCGGGTGTCCATCGGGGGCGTGTCCGCGGCCGGGCTCACGCTGTTCACAGAATGGCCGGTGGAGGTGGGCGCGTCCGTCTCGCTCACCATCGACGAGGGCCGCGGGGGCGAACCCATCGAGGTCGCGGGCCGCGTCGACCGCAAGACCGTGCTCACCCCCGGGGCACAGTTTCGTCTCGACGTCACCTTGTCCCAAAAGGCCGGGCTTTCGACCCCGCGCCCGGTGAGCGAAGGGGTGCGCGACCTGCTCGGCGCGCTGGTGGCGCCCCCGGTGAGTCTGCGCGGGGTGCACCGCGACCAGGCGTTGGTGGGCGACTTGTCCCGCGTGCCCCTGAGCAGCGTGTTTTCGTTCATCGAGTGGGAATCGTTCTCGGGTACGCTGTCGTTGGCCCACGCCGACGACCGCGCCGAGGTGTATCTCCGCGAGGGGCGCCCGGTCGACGTCGACACCTCGTGGACCACCCGCGACGGGCGCCTGGCCCTCACCGCCCTGTTGGCCTGGACCGAGGGGCGCTTTTCCCTCGCCGTGGGCGACGGCGAACGCGAGGACAGTCTCGACCTGACCTTCCGCGAGCTGCTCATGGAGCACGCCAAAGACGCGGACGAGTCCTCCGAACTCGCCCACTGAGCGCGTCAGCCGGCCGCGGCCTGGTCGCTGTCGGGCGATGTGCCTGGCTCGGCCTCCGGGGGCGCCGCGAGCGCGGCCTTGTCCCAGACCTCGTGATCCTTCAGGTCGTGTTGCTGCCAGAGCGCGGTGGCGCAGGCGTTGAGCAGCTCGCCGAGGCCCTGGCGGGTGTGGGCCGAGATCGGAAGCGCCCCATACAATGCAGCATCATTCTCGGCGGTCTCGTCATCGAGGGTGTCGCGCTTGTTGAACACCAGCAAACGCGGCGCTTCTTTGAGCCCCAGGTCTTCGAGGATGCCGTGCACGGCCTTGATGTGTTCGGTCTTGCGGGGATCGCCGATGTCGACGACGTGCAACAGCAGGTCGGCGTCGTGCAGCTCCTCGAGGGTGGCGCGGAACGCGTTGGTCAAACTCGGCGGCAGGTCGCGAATGAACCCCACGGTGTCGACGAGCACGACCTCGCGCTCCTCGGGAAAACGCAACCGGCGAGAGGTCGGGTCCAGGGTCGCGAACAGCTCATCCTGGGCGTACACCTCCGCGCCGGTGAGCGCGTTGAGCAGCGTGGACTTGCCCGCGTTGGTGTAGCCCACGATGGCGATGACGGGCACGTCCCGGTCGTTGCGGCGCTGGCGGCGCAGCTTGCGTTGGCGCGAGAGCTTCTCGATTTCGTTCTCCAGGCGGGCGATCTTGTCCTTCACCCGGCGCCGGTCGATCTCGAGCTTGGTCTCGCCGGGCCCCTGCCCGCCGATGCCGCCGGTGAGCCGGGACAGTCCGGTCTGCTTTTTGGCCAACCGCGGGAGCGAGTACTTGGCCTGGGCGAGCTCGACCTGCATCCGGCCGCCGCGGCTTTGGGCCCGGCGGGCAAAGATGTCGAGGATGAGCATGGTCCGGTCGAGCACGCGCAGGTCGGTGAGGTCGGTGATCGCGTTGAGCTGGGACGGGGACAGGTCGCGATCAAAGATCAGCAGGTCCGCGCCCTGGTGCAACGCCGAGAGGCAAATCTCCTCGAGCTTGCCCTTGCCCACGATGGTCCGCGCGTCCAGCGTCGAGCGCCGCTGAATAAACGTGTCCGCCACCGCGACCCCCGCGGTCTTGGCCAGCTCCTTCAGCTCGTTCATCGAGGCCAAGTGCACGTGGCGCGGGGTGGTGTAGGCCCCGACCAGCACCGCCCGGTCCCGGGTGCCTTCCTCGGCGGTCTTGCGGCGATCGGCGCGCCGGGTGAGCTCGGCCTCCAGCTCGGTGATGAACGCATCGAACTCGATGGGGATGTCGTGCACCGACCGGAACTGCTCGGTGCGGTGCCGCACCGGGACCCCGTCGGGGGCCACGTCCGCCCGCGGCAACACGTGCGCGACCGCGGCCCGACCGGGCTCGCCGCCCGGCAAGACCTCGAACAGCCCCACCAAGTCGAGCCCCAACCGCTCGAGGTCGGTGAGCAGGTCGTGGGGCACGGCCAGCGCGCCCTTGCCCGGTCCTTTTTTGCCCGCGGGGGCGGCCACCAACAGCCGCAGCCCGCGCAGGCGGCCCGGCCCCGCCCGCGAGCGGCCGATGTCGGGCAGGTACAAAAGCTGCGCGCTGTCACCGAGGATGACGTGGCTGACCACGCCCCGGCGATCGACGAGCACGCCAACCATGCGCGAAAGCTCGTGGCACACCTCGGCCATGCTGCGCATGAGCTCGCGGGAGATGACCTGCTTGGGCCCGACCTTGCGGGCGTACAGGCGCTCGAGACGCTTTTGCTGATTGGCCTTGAGGCCGCGGAGTTTTCCGGTGACCGACGAGATGTTGCCGCTCCTTGCGAACAGACAAAGCTAACACCTACACGCCGCGGGCGCCGGGTCAATCGACGCTGGACCGACGCTCAGCGCCGGCGCCGCTTGCCACGCCGCTTGCGCTTGCTCGACTTTTTGCCCTTCTTGTCGTCGTCCTCGTCGGGGTCGGCCTTGTCCTCGTCGTCGCCCCCGGGCGGGGCCGCGGCCTCGGACCCGTCCGCCCCGTGGGCCAGGGCCTTGCGCAGGGCGTCGAAATCCTTGTCGTTGGCGGGGGCAAATCCCGAGATCTTCTCGAACTGTCCGAGGTTGTCGGTGCCGTACTCCCGCTTGGGCGAAAACGCCATCAACGCGTTCTTCAGCAGGGTCACGTCCTCTTCGGGCGTGCCCGGGGCGGCCACGATCGAGTCTTGCGGGGACCGGCCGGTGACCTCGATGACGCGCATGCGCGACACGCTCACGTCGGCGTTGCTGGCCGAGGTGTACGCCCCCGAGTACGTGCCCCCCACGTCGCAGACCCCGCGGTTGATGTCGCGCAACAGCTGGAGGTGGTTGCCGGATCGATGGGCCTTGAGGTCCTTGTCGGGGTCGATGCCGTGCCGGCGCAGCGCGGCCCGGGGCAGGACGTAGCCGGTGGTGCTGTTCTCGTCGGAGTAGCACAGGGTGCGCCCTTTGAGGTCCTCGACTGAACCAATGCCACTGGTCTCGCTCACGAGCAACACCCCGTCGTTGCCCGAGCTGCCGTCGAACAGCTTGATCGCGAGCAGCTTGATGTCGGGGGCGCGCTTTTGGGTCTGCAAGAACAGGTACGGCGGCAATGACGCGAAGTCGACCTCGTCGGCGGCGACCTTCTCGCTGAGGTCCTCGTAGGACTTCGCCTGCACAAACTCGATGGGCCGGCCGGTCTCGCGCTCGAGATAGAGCCGCAACGGGTCGATGTCTTTTTTGAGCAACACCGGATCGATGATCGGCGACCAGCCCACGACGATGGGCGCGCCCGCGACGTCGGGCGGGCGGTTCTTCCACCACCAAAACCCCCCCGCCGCCGCCCCCGCCACCAACGCCACCACGAGGGTAAACACCGCCGCGGCCTTGGCCTTCCCCGGCCCCGGACCGGGCGCCTGCAACGGCGGCAACGTCTCGCTGGTCCGGCTCTTGGACTCCGACGGGGTCTGTTCGCGCAGGACCGCCGGCCGGTCGGCCAAGGTCGCCTCTTCCTCCTCGAGCGAACTCATCGACTGGCTGCGCTCGAGCGCCTCCTGCAGCTCGATCGCGGTCCGTGTGTGGGCGGTCCCGAGCACGCTCTCCACAAATTCCCGGGTGCGCTGCGAGTCGGGCGAGACCCCGCTCTTCTCCGCGGCCCGCACCAAGGCCACGCGCATCTCGTCGGCGGTGGCGAAGCGATCTTGGCGTTTGGTGGCGAGCGCCTTTTGCACCACGTCGGTGAGCTCGCCGCTCACCTCGGGGCGAAACTCCTGGGGGCTCCAGATTTCACCCGTGACGATGGCGTTCATGGTCTCGAGTTCGGAGTCCCGCTTGAACAGCCGCCGCGCGGTGAACAGCTCCCACAACACAATCCCGAGGGCGAAGATGTCCGAGCGCCGGTCGAGGTCGCGCTCTTGTCGACACTGCTCCGGCGACATGTAGTGCACCTTGCCCTTGAGCGCGCCGGTGCGGGTCATCTCCATCGCCATCTCGGTGGCCTTGGCGATGCCGAAGTCGAGCAGCTTGACGTGGCCCTCGGTGGTGACCATCAGGTTGTGCGGGGAGATGTCCCGGTGCACGATGCCGAGCAGGCCGCCCTGGTTGTCGCGCAGCTCGTGAGCGGCGTGCACGCCTGCGCAGGCCTGGGCCATCAGGTCCACACACACGTCGACCGGGATGGGGATCTTCGCCTTGGCCGCCTTGCGCATCAGCTGGCGAAAACTGCTCCCCGGCACGTACTCCATGGCGATGAAGTACGTGCCCCGCTGCTCGCCGAGGTCGAAGATTTGCACCACGTTGGGATGCGAGAGCCGGGCCACGATGCGCGCCTCTTGCAGAAACATGTCCACGAACCGCGACTGCTCCGCGAGGTGCGGCAAGATGCGCTTGATGACCACCGCGCGCTCGAGGCCTTTGACCCCGTGTTCTTTGGCGAGAAAAATCTCGGCCATGCCGCCGGTGGCCAGACGTTTGAGCAGCTCAAAGCGCCCGAGCCTCGTCGGCCCCGGTTTGGTCTTGGTGTCGGTCCGTGTCCCCTCGGACATTCTTGAAAGATAGCGCCTTTTGCCTGCGCGTTCCTGTTTGTGGCCTCGGCCAGCCGGCGGACGGGGCCTCAGCCCCCGCCACAGTCCGCGATGGTGGTGACCCCGTCGCCGTTGACCGACAGGGCGCAGCGCCGTTCGGCGCCGTCATCCATGACCCAGACCACGAAGCCCTCGGCGACCCGCGCGGCCAAGTCATAGACCAGCTCGCCGGTCTGGTCGGTGGCGCGCTCGGTGGCGGCGTCGTCGAAGGTCCAGGACTCGATGAGGCCGCCGCCGGTCAGGAACACATCCTCGACCAGGTTGGTGGACCCGTCGTCGAACCGCTGCAGGTAGCTGCCGGCCCCGGATCCGTCGGGGTTGTAGATGTACTCCCCGACGAAGTCGGGGTTGGCGAGACTGTCGACGAGGTCGTTTTCGAACACGTAGACCGCGGTGCCGTCGGGCTTGACCACGTAGGTGTAGTCCCGGTGGATGCCGTTTTGGGTGTGGTCAACGGTCTGTACGTAGGCGCCGTCGTCGTCGATCTCGAGGGCGATCATCCAGTCGGGCGAGACCTCGGTGTCCGGGTCGTCGAAGGCCCGGGTCCCGATGAACAACCCATCCGTCCGCAGCACCCCCCGGTTGCGGTAGGTGCCCTCGACGAGGCGCCATTCCTCGTCGATGTGCTCGTCGCCGTTTTGTTCGTAGCGGTAGTCGCCCCAGAAATACTCGCCCAGGCTCGACGTGCCGGTGAACGACTGGTCGGCGCCGTCGTAGCTGTAGGTGAACACAAACTCCCACACCACCTCGCGCCCGTCGCGGAGCTGGCGCGTCTGGGTGTAGTGACCGGTGCCGTCGAGGTTGTCCACGCCGTCGACGGTGTAGGACGCGATGTCGCCCCCGCTGGGACAGACGTACTCGCCCGAGAACCGGCCAGTACTCTGATCGAACGTCTCGGCGACAATGTCCCACTGCTCGCAAGCGCCCTCGTCGTCCTGGCGCTCACCGCCGTTGGTCGCCACCGTGAGCGGGCTCGACAACGTGGCCGGCCCCCGGTGCACGTCGAGGCCCGGCACCACCGGGTCGTCGGCAAACCGCACGGTGGGCACGCCGTCATCGCAGCCGGTCGCAGCGACCACAGCGGCAAGGGCGCACAGAGCGATCAAGGGGCGTGTCATCAAAACCTCAGGACTGGCGGGCCTCGTGCATAAAGCATCTGAGCACGGCACGTGCCAGTGGAAAAGCGCCCGCACCACGGGCTTCACCATGCTCTGATCGGAGCATATCCGCCATTTCCGACCCCGCCAGGGCCGGGAAAAGCGGTGGATTTGCGCCGCTGGTCCGAGGGATTTCCCTGCCTTCTCAGGCGGTTCGCGCTACGAAAAGACATGCCCAGAGCCTCCCTCGCCCCCTGCCTGCTCGTGGTCCTCTGCGGCGCGCTCGGCGCCGGGCCGGCCGGGGCCCAAGACGACCTGCTGCTGCTGCCCCCCGAGGACGAAGCGCTTGACCCGGTGACCGCCCTGGCCGGGCTCAAGCCCGACACCGCGGTGGTCTACACCGGCGAGGAGCTCTACCGGCGCGGCTACCGGACCCTCGGCGAAGCGCTGCGCGACACCGTCGGCATCTTCCAACGCCAGACCCCGGCCGGCCCTCGCTACAGCGCCCGCGGGATCAAGGACGGCCTCGCCCTCATCATCGACGGCATCCCCCACATCATCGACGGCGAACGCGACCTGCTCGACGTCGATCGCACCCTCGACCTCCGGGACCTCGAGCAGATCGAGATCGTGCGCGGTCCGTCCAGTGCCATTTGGGGGGTCACCGCCCTCGCTGGCGTGGTCCGGGTGACCACCCGCCGCCCGCTGCGCACCGGGGCGACGGTGGGCCTGCGCACCGGTCTCATCGACCCCCTCGCCCTCGGGGCCGAGACCGAGGCGTTCGGCGACGTGAGCCTGCGCCGGGGGGACGTGGGTCTGTTCGCCATCGGCCGCGCCCGGATCGGCCCGCGCCAACGCTTCCGGTACGACAACGCCCCCACCCAGTACTTCCCCATCGGGGGCGTGTTTGTGCCCGGGGCTCTCACCGACCACGACGTGCTCGCGCCCAACGACAGCGCCTACGCGGTGCGCGCGGGGGCCGAGGTGTTCGACCTCCGGGCCGATGTCTCGCACCAGAGCAACACCGAGCACACCCCGCTCTCCACATTTTCCCACGCGGTGCTCGCCGACCGTCCCGAACAGAGCGTGCGGCACCGCACCCGCGGCCGCATCCTCCTGAACACGAGCTTCTGGCGTTTCTCCGTGCAGGGGGCCGCGTTCCTGGCCCAGCACCTCCGGGAGGACACCTTCCGGCTCTACCCCACCGGCGACGTGCTCCCCTTCGGCGGCGACATCATCACCCGGGGGCGCACCCTGCGCGGCGGGTTTCGGCTTCGCACCGATTTTGCCCTCACCGACGACCACCGCTTCATCGGCGCCGCGTTCGGCGAGCTCGGGCAAAACACCGCCGCGGCCGACGCCACCGATGCCCAGACCGGCGAGCGGGTGCGCGACCTGGTGCAGATCTCTGACCTCGACGCCAGCGGCACGTTGGCCGGCGAATACCAGGGCGACCTGCCCTGGGGCTTGTTCGTGACCGCGGGCGCGGCCTTGCGGTACCGCACGGGCTTCCCGCTGTCCTTCGCCCCCCGGGCGAGCCTCGCCTACGTGCCGGTGCCGATGGTGAGCTTCCGGGTCAGCTACGCCGAGGGCACCCGCGAACCGGACAAGTTTGACCTCGGGGCTCTCTCCCGCTCGTTGGTCGCGGGCACCGTGGCCGGGGTTCGCGAAAACCCGCAGCTCCAGCCCGAACACGTCCGCAACGTCGAGGCCGGGGTCTCGCTGCGCCCCACCGCCACCACCCGCATGTCACTGGAGGCGTTCGGGGTCAGCCACGCCGGCGCGGTGGTCCAGGTGGTGCGCAACGGGGCGGTGCAGCCGGTCAACCTCGGCCCCCGCTACATCGTCGGGCTCGAGAGCGACGCCCACCTCGAACCCGTGACCGACAGCCTGTTCTTTGACGCCAACGTCACCTACGCCCAGACCCTGTATGGCCCCACCCTCAACGAAGACCTGCTCAAGGCCGTGGTCCAAGTGCGCGCCCGGTGGTGGCAACACCTCGAAATGGGACTGCGTGCCCGCAGCAGGGTGGACTTCTCCGTCGGCGGGCTCGGCCACACCCTCGCGGTGGACGCGTTTGGCAGCTACCAACCCGCGGGCGGCCCCTTCACCCTGTCGGTGGCGGGCCAGAACCTCAACGACGCCAACGAAAGCACCCCCGCCACCCCCGGGCTCGCGGGGGCGGTGCCGGTCGACACCCCGGGCCCTGGCCGCATGATCCTCTTCACCCTCACCGGGACGTTGTGAAGGCCAGCGCCCTCCTCCTGCTCGCCGCGGTGGCCACTTCCCCCGCCGCCGCCGCCGACGTGGTGGCGGTGGTTGACGCGCAAAAGGGCCCCTACGCCGACGTGCTGCGAGGGCTGGGCGGCCCGCCGGTGATCGAGGCCCACGGCAAGGACGTGGTCACCAAGATCCGCTCCCTCGCCCCCGCGACCCAGGTCATGGTGCTCGGCGAAGCCGCCCTCGCCGCCACCCGCAAGGCGGTCCCGCCCGCTCGCTACTGTGTCGGTCTGGTCCGGGCCACCGCGCTCCGCGAGGGCGAGTGCGCCATCCAGCTCGAGCCCACCCTAGAGATGCAGTTGGATTGGATCGCGCGGGCCTTCCCCGGCCGCAACCGGGTGTTGCTCCTGCGCAGCCAGGTCGAGCCCCGCCACGCCGAGCTCGCCCGCCAAGCCGAAGCCCGGGGCCTGCGGCTGGTGTTCGTCGACGTCACCGGCGGGGGCGACGCGGTCCGGGCCCTGCAAGCCGAGGTCACCACCGAGCGCGAAAAAACCGTGGTCTGGCTGCGCCCCGATGACAAAGCGGTCAACGCCTCCACCGTGGGGCCCCTGTGCAAACGCGCCCTCGCGGCGCGGGTGGTGGCGGTGGGGTTCTCGTCGTATTTCCTCAAGGCGGGAGCGGTGGCGGCGGTGCAGCAAGACTTCGAACGCACCGGCCAACAGCTGCTGCGCCAGGCCCACGGCCCCCGGGGCCAAGCGGTCCCGCAGCACACCGGCCTCGAGGTCAACGGTCGCCTCGCGGGCCGGCTCGGGGTCTCGGTCCAGGACGGGGCCGGGGTGGTGGTGCGACGATGAACCAGCCGCCCACGACGACCGAACGTCCCCCCATGACCCTGCGCCTCGGCATCCGCGCGCGGCTGGTGCTGTCGGTGGTGGCGGCGCTGTCCGCGGTGGTGGGCATCACCGCCACGGTGGTGGTGATGCGGGCCGAGGCCGCGCTCAGCGAGGTCGACGAGGAACGGTTCTTGGCCCTCACCGCCCAGATGGCCGACGCCGCCCGGGTGGGGGCGCTGGCCAAAAGCGAGCTGCTGCTCAAGGACGACCTCGCGCAGTTCGTGCGGTACCCGGCCCTTGTGGAGCTCACCGTGGTCGATGAAAAGGGCTCGCGCCTGTTTTTCGCCCAAGGCCCGGCCGCCGACTCGCGCCACGGGGTGACCACGTCATCGGCGATCTTGGATGTGGCCTCCGACGAGGTCACGTCCGAGCTCTCCGCGTTTGGGGTGGACAGCCCCCAAGACACCCCCCTGGGCGAGGTGCACGCGCGCTTTTCCCGGGGCAAGACCCGGCGCATCGAGGCCGGCATGCGCCGGGACATGCTGGTGGCGTTCTGGGCTGCAGCTACATTGGCGGTGGTGCTCTTGCTGTGGCTGTTCGGCCCGGTGATCGCGCGGGTGCGGACCCTCGCCGCGGCCGCGAGCAAAGTCGCCGCCGGCGAACGGGACGTGCGCGTGACCCCCGAGGGCAGCGACGAGGTCGCCGACCTCATGCAACAGTTCGACGCCATGACGTTGTCCCTCGACGCCCAGCGCCGGGAGATCGAGAACGCGTCGGCCCAGCTCGCCGAGCGTGAGTCCCTGGCCGCCATCGGCCGGGCCACCGCGGTCATCGCCCACGAGCTGAAAAACCCCCTGGGCATCCTCCTCGGCGCCGCCGAGGTGTTGCAAAAGCCCGACCGCAAAGAGGCGGTCAAGCGCGAAGCCTTGGAGATCATCGTCGAGGAGATTCCGCGGCTCGAGCGCACCCTCACCGAGGTGCTGGACTTCGCGCGGCCCCGGCCCCTGGCCCTCAGCCCCGTCGCCCTCGGGCCCCTGCTCGAGAAGGTCAGGGACCGGGCGCTGTACCGCGGGGGCCCCCTCGAGCGGGGCGCGGTGGACATTCACCTCCCGGACGACATTGGACCGGTGTTCGTCGATGCGTTCCAGATCGAAAAGGTCCTGCTCAACCTCCTGCTCAACGCCGGCCAAGCCGGCGGCCAGCACGTCACCGTGCAGGTGGTGCCCGACGACGAGCTGGTGGCGATTCACATCAAGGACGACGGGCCGGGCATCGATGACAAGGTGCGCGTGGATTTGTTTCAGCCGTTTGTGACCACCAAGCAGCGGGGCTCGGGTCTGGGCTTGGCCGTGGCCCGGCGGGCGGTGCGCGCCCACGGGGGCGATCTCTGGGCCGAGGCCGCCGACGAGGGCGCACATTTCGTGTTGACCTTGCCCCGCGCAGCCGGTCGAATGGGCGAAGAGGAGGTCACGTGACCCACCGCATCTTGCTCGTCGAGGACGAGACCAACTACCGCCGGGTGCTCAAGATGATGAGCGCGGATTTTGATGTGACCTTCCTCGAAGCCGAGCACGGCCGACAAGCCCTGGAGCTGCTCGAGACCGAAGAGGTCGACCTCGTCATCTGTGACATCAACATGCCGGTGATGGACGGCATGACCCTGCTCAAAGAGCTCAAAGGCAAGAAGCTGCGCGCCCCCATCGTGATGGCCACCGCTTACGGCAGCATCGAATCCGCGGTCGAGGCCATGCGCCTCGGCGCCGCCGATTACCTGACCAAGCCCTTCGACCAGGAGCGGCTCGAGATCACCCTCAAGCGCACCCTGCGCCTCAGCGACCTGCAGCGGCTCAACGACCAACTGCGCGAGACCCTCGAGGAGCGCTACGACTTTTCGCACATCGTGGGCCGCAGCCCCGCGGTGCTGAGCGTGCTCGAGACCGCGGGCAAGGTCGCCGCCACCGAGGCCAACGTCCTGCTCGTGGGCGAGAGCGGGGTGGGCAAGGAGCTGTTCGCCCGCGCTATCCACTATAACAGCCCACGCAAGGCGGGGCCGTTTGTGGCCGTCAACTGCGCGGCACTGCCCGCGGAGCTCATCGAGGCCGAACTGTTTGGGGCCGAAGTGGGCGCGTACACCGGCGCGGTCAAACGCCGCAAAGGCCGGGTGGAGGCCGCCCGCCGCGGCACCCTGTTCCTCGACGAGATCGGTGAGCTCCCGCTCGCTTTGCAGGCCAAGCTGTTGCGTTTTTTGCAGGAGCGCACCTATTCCCCGCTGGGGGCCGAGCGCGAACAGGAAGCGGACGTACGCTTGGTGTTCGCCACCAACAAAGACCTCGAACAAGAGGTGAACGCGGGCCGGTTCCGCGAGGACCTGCTCTACCGCATTCGGGTCGTGCCCCTCGACCTGCCCCCTCTGCGGGACCGGGGCGAGGACGTGATCACCCTCGCCGAGGCCTTCACCGCCGAGGCCGCGGCCCAGATGGGCCGGCCCCCCCTGCCCTTCGCCGCGGCCGCGCGCACCGCGCTGTTGCGCCACGACTGGCCGGGCAACGTGCGCGAACTGAAGAACACCATCGAGCGCGCGGTCATCCTCGCCGAGGACGAGACCCTCACCGTGGCCGACCTCGGGCTGCCCGTGTCGGTGGACACCTCCGCGCCCAAGGCGGCCGCGGTCCCGGGCCGGTATTTGTTGCCCGACACCGGCGTGGTCCTCGAGGAGCTTGAGCGCGACCTCATCGAGCAAGCCCTGGACCGCACCGGGGGCAACAAGACCCGCGCGGCCAAGCTGCTCGGCTTGTCCCGCGCGACCTTGCGGTACCGCATCGAGAAGCTCTCGATCGACGCCTAGCGGAACGGCACGCCGGACTTCGCGAGGTCGCGCGTGATGTTCTTCTGGTGGGCCTCGTTGGTGCCGCCGCCGATCTCAAGCAGCTTCGCATCCCGCCACAGGCGCTCGACGCGGTACTCGCCGACGTAGCCGTAACCACCCAGCACTTGCATCGCGCGGTCGGCGACGTTTTTGCCCATCGTCGAGCTCACCAGCTTCACCCCGTCGGAATCGAGCCGGTTGCCGTGCTTTTCCAAATCGAGCTGACGCGCGGTGTCGTACACGTAGGCCCGACACGCCATAAACTCTGCATAGCTGTCGCCGATGTGGCGCTGAATCTGCCCGAAGTTCGACAAGGGCTGCCCGAACGCTTTGCGCTCCTGGGCGTAGTCGACCATGACCTCGATGCTGCGCTTGGCGATGCCGAGCGACATCGCGGCCAGGGTGAGCCGCTCGAGCTCGAGGTTGCGCATCATGTGCAGGATGGACTCACCCTCGTTGCCGATGCGCGACGACGCCGGAATTCTGCAGTCGTCGAACACCAGCTCCGCGGTGTTGGACGCGCGCATGCCCGTCTTGTCCATGATTTTTTGCCCCACCGAGAACCCGGCGTGCTCCTTCTCCACCAAGAACGTGGACAGCGCGGGCCGCTTGTCGTCGCCGCCGGTGCGCGCATACACGAGCACGCAGTCACATGTGGTCTTGCCCTCGTCGATGGTGCCGTTGGTGATCCACATCTTGCGCCCGTTGAGCACGTAGTGATCGCCGTCTTTGCGCGCGGTGGAGCTCATGCCGAGCACGTCGGTGCCGGCCCCAGGCTCGCTCATGCCCATGGCCCCCACCCACTCGCCCGAGCTCAGCTTGGGGAGCGCGCGCGCGCGCTGCTCATCGTTGCCGTTGCGGGCGAGGTTGTTGGCGCACAACATCGCGTGGGCGAGATACGCGAGGGTGAAGCCCGGGTCCGACCAGCTCATCTCCTCGTGCACGATGCACGCGGCCACCGCGTCCATCCCTGACCCGCCGAACTTCTCGGGCACGGTGATGCCAAGCAGTCCCATTTGGCCAAGCTTGCGGAACAGCGGGAGGTTGAACTTCTCGTCGCGGTCGTGTTCGAGGGCCTGCGGCTCGATTTCGTTCTTCACAAACTGCTTCACGGTATCGCGCAGCATCTTGTGTTCTTCGGTGGGGTTGTACAGATCGAAGCGGGACAGCTCACTCATCGGATGCTCCTCGACAAAACCGGGTGACGGGGTCGCTTAGCAACCTCTTGCCACGGACAAAACCGCTTCACGTCTTGAACGGCAGCGGGGCCTGGTGCCACCCGTCCACCCGGGGCTGGCGGGGGTGCAGGTCGCCCAGCAAGTCCGCGTAACCGTTGAGCCATTGCGTGGCGCGGACCGCGCCCGACCCGAGCAGCTTCTCCTTCGCCTGAGACCACCGGGGGTGCGGGACCTGGGGGTTGACCAGCCCGTCGAAGGTGTACTCCCGGGGCACGAGGTCGTTCCAGAACGTCGACGGCAAGGTCTCGACGAACTCGATGCGCGCGATGCTCTTGATGTTCTTGAACCCGTACTTCCAGGGCACCACCAGCCGGACCGGCGCGCCATTTTGGCGGGGGAGCGCGTGGCCGTAGATGCCGGTGGCGAGCAGGGCCAGCTCGTGGACCGCTTCTTTCAGCTTCAGCCCCTCGTAGTACGGCCAGGGGAATTTGCGCGATCGCTGCCCCGGGGCCTGGCTGGGCCGGTGAAAGGACACGAACCGCACAAACCGCGCTTTGCCCAGCGGACGACACCGTTCGACCAACTTGCGCAGGGGCACGCCGGTCCAGGGCACGGCCATGGCCCAGGCCTCCACGCACCGAAAACGGTAGGTGCGCTCTTCGAGCCCAAGCCGTTCGATGTCGTCGAGGTCGAGCACCATCGGCCGCTCCACCGCGCCGGTGACCGTCACCTGCCAGGGCCGCGGCAAGAACTCAGCCACATTGCGCCAGACCGCGCTGGTCTGTGTGCCAAACTCGTAGAAGTTATTGTGCGACAGCGCGGCCGGCTCCGGGGTGAGCGGACGATCCAATGCATAGGCATGGTTGCGCGCCGCGGGGTAGCCGGGCCGGTCGAGGTCGGCCCAGGGCTCGGACAGCGGCAGGTGTTCGCCGGGGGTGCCGCGGTTCAGCCGTTCGACCTCGTTTTGGCGTGTACAGCCCCCCGCGGCGGCACACAGGCCGGCGGCCCCGACGAGAAACGCGCGCCGGTGCAGGCGGCGCGAGTGGTATTCGCGCTCGTCGGTGAGAGCGTTTTCGGGCAGCGCCCAAGGGGGGGTGCGGTGGACGAACACCCCCGCATTGTACCGACCCGGGCCGCGCTTACTCCAGGACCTGCTCCGCCGGGAACCCGCGCAGGTTGTAGCGCGAGCTCATGACCGCGCCGTAGGCCCCGGCGGTGGCGATGAGCAGGATGTCGCCGGGCACGGTGTGGGGCAGCGGACGCGCGGTGCCGAGCGTATCGCCGGTCTCGCAGATCGGGCCCACCACGTTGGCGACCATGGCCATGGGCTCGTCGAGCCGGGTGAGGTTCACAATGTGATGGTAAGCCCCGTAGAGCGCGGGCCGAATCAGGGTGTGCATGCCCGCGTCGATGCCCACGTACTGGATGTCATCCTTTTGTTTGGTCTGGTTGACCCGGGCGAGGATGACCCCGGCCCGCGCGACCATAAACCGCCCGGGCTCGAGCCACAGCTCGACGTCGGGGGTCTCGGCTTTGACCTCAGCGAGGTGCGCGCTGAGCGCGCCGATGTCGAGAGGGGACTGACCCGGCTTTTCCACCACCCCGAGGCCGCCGCCCAGGTCCAGGAACGTCACCTCGTCAAAGTGCCGCCGGGCCTCGAGCAGAAAGTCGGCGGTCTGGGCCCAGCTGTCCGGTTGGCGGATGCCGCTGCCCGCGTGCGCGTGCAATCCAATGACATGGGCGCCGAGCTTTTTCACCACCCCGGCCGCGCGCTCGACCTCGCCGAGGGTGATGCCGAACTTGCTGCGCTTGCCCGCGGTGCGGACGTGGGCGTGATGGCCTTGGCCTTTGCCCGGGTCGAGGCGCAACGAGAACGACCGCCCTTCGAATACCGCGGGCGCCTGTTCGAGCACGCCGAGGTTGTCGACGTTGACCCGCACGCCTTTGTCGAAGGCCGCGGTGTACTCATCGGGGTGCGCGAAGTTGGGGGTGAACAGCACCCGCTGGGGATCGAGGTCGGGGAACAGCTCGAACACGTGGCCCAGCTCGCCGGGGGACACGCACTCCAGGCCGAGGCCACGCTCGACGAAGGTGCGCAGGATCTCGGGGTGGGGGTTGGCCTTGATGGCAAAGAACACGCGGTCGACGGGTTTGATCGACTGCACTTGGTCGCAGGCGGCGAGCAGGGTCGGCCGGTTGTAGACGTACGTTGGGGTCGGGCCTTGGGCCGCGAGGTCGAGCAGCTCTTGGCGCCGTCCCGTCCACCACCGCGTCACCGGGTCCGCGGCTTCGGGCTCTTCCTGGTCAAAGATCTGGGCCCAGGTGCGGCCGAGCAGCTCGTCGGTGGTGTGCACCCCCGAGAACAACAACGTGTGGAGTTTTTTGACCAGCCGATCGGCCTGGTCCTCGTCGATGACGAAGGTGAAGTTCAGGTCGCTGGCCGCCTGGCTCACGAGGTGGATGCGCTGCTCCTCGAACACGCCGAGGGCGGGCCCGAGCTTGTGCAGGATGGCGCGGATGTTCTGTCCCACCAGGCTGAGGGCGGCGCAGTGTTCGATCACCGTGACCCGGCCCAGGGTGGACAGCTCGGTGGCCAACCCACGCAGCTGATCGTCGTCGAGCGCCTGGGCGCCCGCGTCGATGGAGCAGGTCACGTTGGCTTCGGAGGTCGAGACCAAGTCGACGCTCACCCCGTGGGTCTTGAACGCGCCGAATACGTCGGCGAGAAAGCCCACCTGCTGCCACATCCCGAGGGTGTTGAGCGAGACCAGCGTGATGTTTCGTTTGTGCGAGATGGCCTTGACCCGGGCGCCCCCCGACGGGGGATTGCGGGTGATGACCGTGCCCTCGGCCTCTGGCTTTTGGGTGCAGCGGATGTGCACGGGGATGCCGGCTTTGCGCACCGGGAGCAAGCAGCGCGGATGCAGTACCTTTGCGCCGGTGGTGGCGATCTCCTGGGCCTCTTCATAGTCGAGGGCGCGCAGCAGCCGCGCCTCGGGGATGTCCCGCGGGTTGGCGGTGAACACCCCGGGGACGTCGGTCCAGATTTCGCAGACCTCGGCCCCGATTTGAGCGGCGAAATACGCCGCCGACGTGTCCGACCCGCCGCGCCCGAGCAACGCGGTGTGACCGTCGGGACGGCGGGCGATGAACCCTTGGGTCACGAACACGTCCGCGCCCAAGTCGGACAACGCGGCGCGCATGCCCTCGTCGAGCGTGATGTCGCAGGTCGCGGACAGATAGGTCCGCGGGAGGGTTCCGCTCTCGGTGGTCACCAGGTGTTCGCGGGCGTCGACAAACGCGACCGACAAGCCCGCCTTGCGCAGGTAAGCCGCGCCCAGTGTCGTCGACAAGAGCTCCCCCGCGCTCATCGCGCGCGCCCGCAGCCGGGGGCTGACCTCCTCGACCAGGGCCGCGCCTTTGACCAACCGCTCCAGGTCCGCGAGGTACATCTCCGCGTCCCCGAGCCCGTCGAGGCCCAGGTCCTTCGCGAACGCTTCGTGGCGGCGGCGGAAGTCGCCCAGGGTCTCCTCGTGCACGCCCCGCGCCGCCCCCGCGAGCACGTCCTCGAGCAGGTTGGTCATGCCCGACAGCGCCGAACACACCAGCACCGGGGTCATGCCCGCCGCGCGCTTCTTGTCGACTTCCGTCCGAATCGTGTCCCACTCGACGCGCCCTTTCACAGACGTGCCGCCGTATTTCATGACCGCAAAACGCATGATGACTCCCTGGGCGTCGTTTTCTCGCCTGCGCGCGGTCCGTCAACCCGTCCACGTTGCCCGCGGGGGGCTTTTCTGCTTCGATCCGCCCCTGGGTGTCGTTCCGCACAGAAAGGTGAGCCATGCCAGTGTTTCTGCTCGCGTCCCTCGCGCTGTCCATTCCTTCTCCCGCGACCGCGGACGCAGCCGTGGCCGCCGCCGACACGCACCACGCCACCGTGCAGCTCGCCGCCGCCGATGACGAGGTCGACGAGGATGACAACCCCAACACCTTCGCCCCCCTTCGCTATTATTTTTCGTGGACGCTCGACGACGAGCTCCACCCCGAGGTCGACGACGAGGTGCCCGTCATGTGGGTGCTCGCGGCGATCCTCCCCCTCGCGGAGTTCTGGTTGCCGTACGTGATGGGCGACCCCGGCGACGGCTATTTCGCCGATACCCTCTCGGCGTTCATGGTCCACAACCTCGGCTACGTCGTGCTCGCGCCGCTCTGGATCATTCCGCCCCTCGGCTACGCCGCGTTCGTCGTCTACTTCCTTGCCCTGAAGGTCTACTTCTGGCCCCTCTCCATGCTGAACCACTATTCACGCAGCCTGTACCGCGAGGACGCGGGTCTCGATCACCCCCTCACCGGGTTCGACAACGGGCCCCCGCCACTCCGGCGCTCGGCCCCCACCCCGGCCGCGCCCGCCGCCCCGGCGGCCCCGGTGGTCCCCGCCCCCGCGGTCGCG
>JAUIJE010000025.1 GCA_030431455.1 bacterium
CCACCAGCATCGATTCCTTGTTGATGCTGAGACCGTGGCCGTAGACGGCCACAGGCGCGCCCGCGGGCCCGGCATCGTCGGGGACGGTGAGCACGAACGGGACCCACTCGTGGCGCGGTGGGCGGTCCGCGTGCACCACGCCGTCGTCGTCTCGGAAGTCGCTGAGGCGCACCTCGCCGCTGATCGTGGCCGCGCCGTGGGAGAACGCCCACGCCGGTTCGGAGCGCAGGTTGCGCACCGGGTGGTCCTCGGAGCGGGCGACGCGGTCCATGGTCCGCAGGTCACGCGACGCCGACTCCGCCGAGCCGACCGTGAACGAGGTGACCGAGTGCAGCGAGCCCGGATCCAGGGCACCTTCCAGCGCGTTCACCGTCGCCGCGGTGTCCCCCACCGGGTCGACCACAGCCGCGTGGCGTCCCGGCGCGGAGCCGAACAGTCCGCCGAGTCCACCCACGCCAGCCGCGTAGGTGTGCCCGTACTCCCAGCGGGTCACGGGCCACGCCATGACGATCGTGCCGAGCCCGCCGTGGAAGGCAGCCTCGGTCCAGACCTCCGCCCGAACCTCGGCGCGCTCGCCGGTGGTCCGGTCGACCACCGCGAGGACTTCGCCGCCGTCCGCAGGCAGGGATGCGGGATCCACCGCCCGATCGAGCTCGAAGATGACCGGTGAGAGCGCCGAGAACCCATCGGCACCGTCGAACGCATCGCCGATCGAGGCACCCGGCCCCAGCGCCGCCAGCAGGTCGGCGGGCAGCAGGGCCTCCGGGACGGCGAGGCGCACGCCGGTCACCGAAGCCGGGTCCGCCGCGACGAACTCGTCGTTCGGGTACGGCAGCGCGCAGGAGTGCACCGCCAGCTCGGCGCACGGCAGGTCGGGGGTCTCCGGCGGCTCGACCACATCGGGCAGCTGGTTCGCCAGCTGGGCGCAACCGGCGCCCAGAACTGCGAGCGACACCACCACCACCGACAACGGGGCAACGATCCCCGACAAACGACTACTGCGACACATGTTTCCCTCCCGCTGCACGGGCCGCCCAGCGCGTTCCCCCTCGGACCGTGCGCGGTCGAATCTACGGGCACCCCGGGGGCACCCCCAAGTCCGTGACGGTCAGCAGTCGGTGACGGTCAGGAGTTCGTGACGGTCAGGAACCCGACGGTGGCGGGGGCGGGGGAGGCGGAGCCGAAGGTGGTGGAGGCGGCGCCGTCTCAGGCGGCTCGGGCGCTGCCTGCGGTTCGGGCGCCGTCGCGGGCGGAGGAGGTGCCGTCGCGGCGCCACCGGGGGGTGGCGGGGGTGCTGCCGCAGGTGGCGGAGGCGCGGAAGCCGGAGCGGCAGGTGCCGTGCCCGTGTTCATGCCGGGAGCGGGCGGGGGTGCGGAGGTCATCTGCAGGTTCAGCTGTGCCTGCTGTTCGACGGCCTGGATGCCCTCGACGCAGCGCTGCCGCTGCTCGTCCGCGTCGGGTGCCGGGCGTCCGGTCGCCTCGAGGTACGCGAGGACTCCGAGGTCGCGGAGCATCGGCTCGGCCTGCTTCGGACTCGGCGCTCCGGAGAGCGAGGACTCCGCGGAGTTCATGGCCTGGTCGGCCATCGCCTTCGCCTTGTCGAGGAAACCCATCGAGAACACCCCTTCGCAGGTCTGCGGAGCCCGTCCGGGCGCCGCTCCGTCCGTCCTGCGAACCGTAGCGTGCGACGCACGGTAGATTCGCCGCCGTGAGCGAACAGAACGACACCGCACCGATAACCCTCGACCATCGCGATGGCGTCGCCCTCGTGGTGATGGACGACGGCAAGGCGAACGCCCTGTCGCACTCCATGCTCGACGCGCTCGACTCCGTGCTCGACCGGGCAGCGGACGCGGACGC
>JAUIJE010000026.1 GCA_030431455.1 bacterium
GACGCGTCGCCTCCAGGTTTGTCAAGCGCCACTTCTATGGGACCCCCTCGCGCCACGAACTAGGGACCCCCTCCCGGCGGCCTATGAGGCAGCTGTGCCCAGGCTTGGCTTCTGGCGCTTGCGGTACGACTCCCCGTCGATGAGCAGGTCGTAAGCGTTGTTCGAGAAGCGGTCGACCAGGGCCTGGGCGTGTAGCGGATCCGCCAACATCGGCAGCCACTCGTCGGGCGTCCGGTTGCTGGACACGATGATCGAGCCCTTGCGGTGACGGGCGGTCACCAGCTCGTACAGGTCAGCGGTCTCCATGTCGTCGAGAGCCCGCAGGGCCAGGTCGTCGATGATGAGCAGATCCACGGCGATGAGGCGGCGCAGCTCCAACTCGTGGGTCGCGTCGAGGCGGCTCCCCTTGAGGCGGTTGAAGAGCTTGTCAGCGGTGGACAAGTGGACGCTCAGGCCACGCTGGATGGCCAGGTGCCCCAGAGCATGCGCCAGCATGGTCTTGCCCACGCCCACGGGGCCCGCCACCAGGATGTGGTGGTGTCGTTCGACGAAGTTGAGCGTCCTCAGCTCGTCCAAGAGCCTGCGGTCGTATGTGATTTGGGCGGTCACGTCCCACTCATCGAAGACCAGGGTCGGCGAGAGGCCAGCCCTCGCCGCGCGGTTGATGAGGCGTACCCGCTGACGTCGCTGGACCTCGTCTTGGAGGACCATCAGCAGCGCGTCTTCCGGGTCCATTCGCCGCTCCCGGGCCTGGCGCAGACGCTCAGGGAGCACGGGGATCAAGCGTCCGAGCTTCAGGCTCTTGAGCACACGGACGAGGTCTTTGGACAGCTCACGAGGTGGCATCTGGGGCTCCTGGAGTCGGGGGGCGGGGCCGCCACTCTTGGGGGTCCCGGGTGAATCGCAGGGGAACGAGGTTGGGTCGCTTCGCCCTTGTGGGCGGGGGCGGCGGAGGCAGCAGACCTCGGTCGATGAGGCCCTTCTCGAGCATCCGGTCGATGCGCACGACGTCGAGCACGTCCAGGGCCAGCGCCTGGGCGCACGCGGCGTCGACCCAGTCGCTGCCGTAGCGTCTCGTCAGCCCAAGCAGTCGGTAGACGTGCCGCATCCGGGTCCACGGCCTGGGATCATCGAGCAGGCGCCGTGCATAGGCGGCCACGTGCTGCCCGTGCGCCTCGGCCTTCTTGGCCAGCGCGGTGCCATCGCGGGTCGCGAGCTCGGCCGTCCCCGGCGGCAGGTCCGCCGCGTCAATGCTGTGCTTCCCTCGCTCTTGGCGGGGGTGGACCTTGATGAGCTTGGCGCCGCGATAGAGCTTCACGGTGACGCGGTCGCGGCGCACGCGGAGGGTGACTTCGCCCACCGAGTACGGCACCGAGTACAGCGAGTAGTCGACATTGATCGCGTGGTCGCGGCCCACCTTGTGCTCGCTCCAATGCGGGGTGTCGTAAGGCGCCGACGGCGGGGGCTTGAGGCGGGGCAACTCCTCCGCCTCAAAGACCTTCAGCGGCTCGCGCTGGGTGGTCCCGTGCGTCCGTCCACCGGCGCCGTTGGCACCCTGTGTCCTCATGAAATCAGGCAGTTACGGGCCGAGACGACCGACCGACCACTATCCAGCGACCACAGCCCGCCCAAATCGGGCGCCACCACCGCGAAATCGGGCCTTGGGCCCACAGCAACAGCAATTTCGATGAAGGTCGGCCAAGCCGAAGGCGCACCACGGCGTCGGCGTGGGACGCGGGGCGAAGGGCTGAAATCGAAGGGGCCGCGCAGGCGGCCGGCTATCCCGAG
>JAUIJE010000002.1 GCA_030431455.1 bacterium
CAGAGTCAGAGTCAGAGTCAGAGTCAGAGTCAGAGTCAGAGTCAGAGTCAGAGTCAGAGTCAGAGTCAGAGTCAGAGTCAGAGTCAGAGTCAGAGTCAGAGTCAGAGTCAGAGTCAGAGTCAGAGTCAGAGTCTGCGCTGCACGTGCCGGGGGTCGCGCATTCCCCGAAGGACACCACGTCCACGGTCACGCCATCGAGACACCAGGTCGCGCCCCCCTCGACGGGTGCGCTGTCGAACGTGCCCGCCTCGACGGTGGACTCGACGAGCAACACGTCGTGAAAGGTCACGGTCAGGGCGGTGTCGGACAGTTCGTGCACCTCGAGCGTGCCCCGGCTGGGGATGAAGCTCGGGCCACAGCTGCCGTCGGCCGCGCAAGCGGACGCGAGGTGGACACAGTTGGCGCAGGTCGCGTAGTTGGTGTCCGCCGCGGTCAGCGGATAGGTGCCGGGCGCGGTCGCGCCGCCCCACGCCCCGTAGAGCTCGACGCTGAGCACCGCCGCGGGCCACGCCTCGGCGTCGTCGGTGAACATGCCGTAGCTCATGTCCCCGTCGTGCGCGTAAAACGCCGACTGTGGACAGTACCCCGCGTCGGCGTGCGCCGCGTGGGGGGCGAACAGAAGCGTCAGAAGAATGGCGCTCGTCGTGCGGTGGCCCATGTTCCCTCCGGTGAGAGGGAATCGACACCGAACGGCCGAACACGAAGCGCGCCGAGACCGCGGCGAAGGTCAGGGCAAAAAAAACGGGGCGGCTTTCGCCACCCCGTTTTTGTGTCAAGCGGTCGGGTCTCAGCGCCGGCGGCGCACCAGGGCCAGACCGATGAACGCCAGGGCGAACAGCGCGGTGCTGCTCCCGCCGGTTTGGGCGCAGAAGCCGCCGCCGCCGTCGCCTTCGGCCGGGTCGTCGCGCGCGCCGTCGCCGTCGCCGCCATCGCCGTCCCCATCACCGTCGCCGCCGTCCCCATCACCGTCGCCGTCGCCGCCGTCCCCATCACCGTCGCCGTCGCCGTCGCCGTCGCCGTCACCGTCGCCATCACCGTCGCCGTCCCCATCACCGTCGCCGTCCCCATCGCCGTCACCGTCACCGTCGCCGTCGCCGTCACCATCGCCGTCGCCGTCACCGTCACCACCCGCGGTGCAGGTGCCCAGCTGCATCGGATCCGGCTGCACGCAGGTCAGGCCCGCCGCGCAGCGGAAGCGCCCGGTGGGGGAGCAGATTTCGCCTTCGGGCACTTCGCAGAGCGCCAAGGACTCACCGGCGTCGACGTAGCAGGTGCCGTTGGCCACGCCGCAGTCGATCCCGATGGCGTCGGCGATCACGAAGGTCGCGAGCGCCGGGTCAGCGTTGTCGCTCAGGCAGGAGGTCGCGATGTTGCCCACGCAACCCTTGTTGGTCTCGCCCAGCGCGCAGGTCCCGGTCGCCCGGCACACTTCGTTGATGGCTTCGCTGGTGCCCTCGACCACGCAGCCGTAGCCCTCGGCGCAGAAGATGTCGACGCCTTGGTCGGGGGTCGTCACCCAGCTGCATTGGGCGCCGTCGCCGCCGCCGATGCAGAAGTTGGGCACATCGGCACAAGCGCCGTCACACGCGAACCGCGGGCCGCAGGTCGACTCCGGATCCGGGAAGAAGGTGGTGCAATCAAACGGGGACTCCACGAAGTTGCCGTCGCCGGCCGCGTCGAAACACTCGGTCAGGGTCGGGCCCGTGCAGGTGTTTTCCCAGGTGTCGGGATCGCACGGCGTCTGGGCGTTGCTGGAGGCGGCCACGAGCAGGGTCGTGAGGGCCGGCAGGGCGACGAGAAACTTCTTCATGTTGTCTCCATGGGGTTGGTCTCATGTAGGTTATTGTCGGCCGGGGTCGGTCTGGCAACCGCCATCCGGCCGACCAGGCGCCAGGCGGGGCCCGCCCGGCCATCTGCGCAGTCTACGCGACCCGCGGCGCCGCGCCAGGGGCCAAGGTGGCTTGCCTTGTCGCGATCGGGGTGCTCGGTTGGGGCCGGCAACGGCGTGGACGAGGGGCGCGATGGCGGGGACAAGGAAATCGCGGCGGGGCTGTGCGGTGCGGCTTTTGCCGCTGGTGTTTTGCCGCTGGTGCTCTTCGGCGTGTACGCGGGCTACTACTTTTTGGCCCATTCCGAAGAGGTGCCGCTGACCGGCCGGCAACAGGTCGTCGAGCTGTCCCGCGCGGACGAGGCCCGGCTCGGGGCCCAAAGCTACCGGCAGATCCTCGCCCAGGAACGCATCGTCACCGGCACCCCCGAGGCCCGGCGCGTCGAGGCGATCGGGCGCCGGCTGCAGCGGGCCCTGGGCGACGACGACCCCGGGTTCACATGGGAGTTCGCCCTGGTTGAGTCGGACGCGGCCAACGCCTTTTGCCTGCCCGGGGGCAAGGTCGCGGTCTACACCGGGATTTTGCCCATCGCCGCCAACGACGACGGCCTGGCCGCGATCATGGGCCACGAGATCGCCCACGCCATCGCCCGGCACGGCGCCGAGCGCATGGCCCACCAAAAACTCGCCCAGCTCGGCCAACTCGCGGCCGGCAGCGCGGTCAGCGACATGTCCCCCGAGACCCGGGCGTTGGTGCTCGGGGCGTTCGGGGTGGGGGCGCAGGTGGGCGTGCTGCTGCCCTTTTCGCGCGACCACGAAAGCGAGGCCGATTACATGGGCCTCATCTACGCGGCCCGGGCGTGCTTTGACCCCCGCGAAGCCCCCCAGGTCTGGCAGCGGATGGCCGCCCACGGCCGGGGACAGCCGCCGGCGTTTTTGTCGACGCACCCGAGCCACCAAACGCGCATCGCGCAGCTCACCGGGTGGATGGACAAGGCCGCGGCGGAGCGGCCCGCGACTTGTCCAGCTATGCCCTAACACCACCGGCGCCGCCGGCGCCGGGCTCAGCGCTCGACGGTGACGCCTTTCCAGAACGCCACGTGGTCTTTGATGTGCGCGGCATCGGGCTTGGGATCTCTGTACACCCAGGCGGCGTTTTCGTTGACCGCGCCGTCGACCACCACCGAATAGTAGTGGGCGGTCCCTTTCCAGCCGCACACCGAGGTGTGGGCGCTGTCCCGGAAATGCTCGTCGCGCAGGCTGCCCGGGGGGAAGTACACGTTGCCCTCGACCTCCTCGAACCGATCCGCCTCGGCGATCACCGCCCCGTTCCACACTGCTTTGGCCATGCCGCGCCCTCCTCGTCGCATCTGGTGGTGCTCGCTTTTATAGCAACCCGTTGACCCCGCGCCGCGCATCACCGAAAAGAGCCGCGGAGGTCGCGATGGCACAACTTTCTCGTCGACGGTTCTTGCAGTTGAGCGCTCTGGCGGGCGGCGGCTTCGCCATCGGGTTCGACCTCACCGCGTGCCAGACCGGCCCGGAGATGACCTTCGACGAGGCCGATCGGTTCATCGCCAACGCCTGGATCCGCATCCTCCCCGACAGCCGGGTGGTCGTCGTCGTCGACCGCGTGGAGATGGGCCAAGGCACCGTCACCAGCTCGGCCATGCTCGTGGCCGAGGAGCTCGAGGTCGACCCCGCCGACATCGCGTTTGAGCTCGCCCCCGCCGACAAGGTCTACGCCAACAGCGACTTCACCATCCAAGCCACCGGGGGCAGCACCTCGACCAAGGTCTCGTGGCAACCGCTGCGCGAGGCCGCCGCCGCCACCCGCCACGTGCTCGAGCGCGCCGGGGCCCAAAAGCTCGGCGTCGCCCCCACCGCGGTCAAGGCCGAGGCCGGCCACGTCGTCGACGTGAGCGGCAACCGCAAGGTGCCCTACGGTGAGCTCACCAAGTTGGCGCTCGGGGTCTCCCCCGAGGTGCCCAAACTCAAAGACCCGAGCGCGTTCAAGGTCATCGGCACCCCCCAGCCGCGGCTGGATGCGAAGGTCAAAGCCACCGGCCAAGCGCAGTTTGGCGTCGACGTGCGCGTGCCCGGGGCCCTGGTCGCGGTGGTCGCGCGCAGCCCCGTGCTCGGGGGCACGGTGGTGTCCTACGACGAGAAAAAGCCCCTCACGGTCCAAGGCGTCGAGCACGTGGTGCAGATTCCACACGGCATCGCGGTGGTGGCCAAAGACTACTGGGCGGCCAAGACCGGCGCCGAGCGGCTCGACATCAAATGGGACGAAGGCACGATGAAGGCCTTCGACACACAAAAGCTGCGCGAGGAATACCGCGGGGCCCTCGACGAGGCCGGGGCGGAAATTCACGCCGCGGGCAATGCCCTGGGCACGCTCGCCACCGCCGACGACGCGCTCGATGTCGTCTACGAGGTGCCCTACCTGAGCCACTCCCCGATGGAACCGATGAACTGCACCGCCCACGTGCAAGACGGCCGCGTCGAGGTGTGGGCCCCGACCCAGGCCCCGGCCATCGCCCAGGCGGTGGCGGCGCGCATTCTCGAGCTTTCCCTCGAGAAAGTCGTGGTGCACCAGACGTTCCTCGGCGGCGGCTTTGGTCGTCGGTCGATGGGCGATTTTGTGTCCGAAGCGGTCTACACCAGCCGGGCGATCAAAAAGCCGGTCAAGGTCGTGTGGTCGCGCGAGGACGACACCCGGCACGGCTACTTTCGCCCGTTGGTGGTCTCGCGGTGCCGGGGCCGGGTCGACAAGAAGACCAAGACCGCGACCGCTTGGCACAATCGCGTGGTCACCCAATCGGTGCTCGCGGGGGTGAGCCAAGACATGGTGGGCGCGATTCCCCCCGAGTGGTTGCCCTACGTGGTCAAAGACTACGTCACCGCCAAGGCGGGTGAGATCCTGCGCGACGGGGTCATCACCGACCCGACCTCGATGGAGGGCGCGACGGAAATTGGGTACAGCATCGACAACCAGCTCGTCGAGTTCGTGCAAAAAGAGCCGGGCATCCCGGTGGGCTTTTGGCGCTCGGTGGGGCACTCGGTGAGCGGCTTTGTCGTCGAGAGTTTCATCGATGAGCTCGCCCACGCGGCCGGCGCCGACCCCTACAAGTTCCGGCGCGGCCTGCTGCAAAAAGACCCCCGGCGCCTGGCCTGCCTCGACTTGGTGGCCGACAAAGGCGGGTGGGGCCAGCCGGTGAAAAAGGGCCACGGGGTGGGCATCGCCCAGCACCCGAGCTTCGGCAGCTTCGCGGGCATGCTCGTCGAGGCCAGCGTCGAAGACGGTCAGATTCGTGTGCACCGGGTGGTCACCACCATCGACTGCGGCATCGTGGTCAACCCCGACGTGGTCGCGGCCCAGATGGAGAGCGGCATCGTCTACGGCTTGAGCGCGGCGATGTACCAACAGGTGGAATGGGAACAGGGCCGCACTGTGCAGTCCAACTTCCACGACTTCCCGCTGCTCCGCATCTCCGAGACCCCGAAGATGGAGACCCACATCATCAAAAGCGCCGAGCCCCCCTCGGGGGTGGGCGAGCTGTCGGTGCCCCCGCTGGCCGCGGCCCTCGCCAATGCCATTTATGCCGCGACCGGGGTGCGCCTGCGCCGCCTCCCCATGCAGGCGGAGTACCAGCGCCTGCAGGGCACCCCGACCTGATCGCGCCGGCCCGCTCCCGGCCGCTCAGGCCAGGCGGGCCCCGGGCACGGCCCGCACGATGAGAAGGGCCGAGGCCAGATGGACCGCCCACCGGCCCATCTTGCCCCCCGCCCCCCGGGCGGCGCACACCCACCGAGGCCGACCCCGCGGGGCCGGGCGATGGGTACCCACCGGTACCACCGGCACGGTCCATCCCGGCCGCGGCCGCGCATCCCCGGTCCCCCCCACCGCGGGCCGCGCTATGCTGCGCCGGCATGGATCGGGACTCCCTCGTCATTCTCCAGGCCCTCATCGAGGAAGCCGAGACCGGCAGCCACGTCGGGTCCTGGACCTGGGACCTCGCCACCGCCAAGCTTTCGTGGTCGCCGCACATGTGCCGCATGATGGGGCTCGACCCCGACATCGAGGCCAGCGTCGAGCGCCTCTACGAGCTCGTGCACGAAGACGACCTCGACTACGTCAAGCAGCTGCACCAGGGCATCATCGACGGCACCATGCCCGAGCACGCGCGGTACCGCATCCGAAGGCCCGACGGCTCGGTCCGCACCTGGATGGCCACCGGCCGGCAGGTTCACGCCACCGGCGAAGCGGGACCGGACAAGCCCACCCACGTGGTGGGCGTGGTGATCGACCTCACCGAGCGCATCGAGCTCGAACGCTCCATCGACCGCATCAACGTGGCCCTGGACGACGCCCAGGAGCTGGCCAATCTCGGGCTGTTCACAGTTGATCTCGGCAACCGGTTCACCACCTGGACCCGGCAGGTGTTCACCATCACCGGGCTGCCGGTCTCGACCCGGCCCTCGCCCGACGTGTTCCTCACCGTCATCCACCCCCACGACCGCGCCAAGGTGCAGGCGTGTTTCGAAGACCTGCGCGTCACCGGGGGCCCCAACCACATCGAAGCCCGCCTGCTCCGCCCCGACGGCGACACCCGCTATGTCGAGATTCGTGCGCGCCTGCGCCAGGGCCCCCGCCCCATCGTCACCGGGTTGATGCACGACATCACCCCGCGGCGCGAGCTCGAAGACCGGCTGCGCTGGTCGTCGGCGCTGGAATCCACCGGCCGCCTCGCCGCCGGGGTCGCCCACGACTTCAACAACCTCCTGACCATCATCGTCACCAACGCGCAGGAGCTGCGGGCGCACAACCCCGCCGCGGTGGATGAGATCCTGTCCTCGGCCGAGGCCGGGGCCACGCTGGTGCAACGCCTGTTGGCGTTCGGCAAGTCCAACCCCGCCGAGCGCGGCCGCATCAACCTCCGCCGGCAGCTCGAAGAAGCCGTGACCTGGATCGACAAAGTCACCGGCGACGGGGTCCGGGTCGAGGCCCGCCTGCCCGATCAGCGCATCTACGTGCAGGCCGCGCCGGCCGAGCTTCACCAGATTCTGCTCAACCTCGCCACCAACGCCAAGGACGCCATGCCCGATGGCGGTACATTGACATTGACATTGGCCCCGCCCGACGGGCCTGCCCCCGCCCCCGCCACCCTCATCTTCAGCGACGACGGGCGGGGCATGGACGAGGACACCAGCGCCCGGGCGTTTGACGCCTTTTTCAGCACCAAGCCGATCCAGGCCCGCAGCGCCGGTCTCGGCCTGTCCACGGTGTACGGCATCGTCGGCGAGCTCGGGGGCGAGGTGGCCCTGTCCTCGTCGCCCGGCCACGGGACCAGCGTGCGGCTCACCTTCCCCACCGCGTTGCCCCCGGGGGACAAGACCCCGGCGGCGATGCCGGTGTTCCGCGCCCCCAAGGCCAACGCGGCCACCATTCTCGTCGTGGAGGACGAGTCCGCGGTGCTGCGCGCGGCCCAGCGCATCCTCGAGCGTGATGGGCACAAGGTGCTGAGCGCGGATCGTCCCCAGGCCGCCATCGATGTGCTCGAGTCGTCCGCCGTCGACCTCGTGCTCACCGACCTGTCCATGCCCCAGGGGGGCGGGCGCCGGGTCGCCGACGAGGTGCAACGGCTGCAGCCCGACGTGCCCATCGTGTTCATGACCGGCTACGCCCTCGGCGAGAACAAGCTGCCCGGCGAGATCCTCGCCAAACCGTTCTCGCCTGACCAACTCAAAAGCATTGTGCGCCGGGTGCTCACGAGCTGAAGCGCGTCAGCGCCCCCGAAGGTGGGCCACCGCCTCGGCTTCGTCGACGGTGACCAGGGCGACGATGTCGAGCCCGTCGAACAGCCGCTGGCAGTGCAGCACCCCCGACTCAGACTTCATCAGCGCGGCCAGCCGCCCCCACCCTTTGAACACCTGCAGCCGGGTGCGGCGGAGCACGGCCTCGAAGCTCGGGTCGTTGTTGCCCCGGGCCGCGCGCAGGTCGCGCAAACAATGCAACGTGGCCCGCCGCGCGGGGGGGAAGGTGGCCTTGAGCGCTTCGGCCTCCTCGGCCATCGCCTCGGGGCTTTTGTACTCCACCGGGCGGCGCACAAAACGCACGTAGCCGTCGGCCTGTTCGATGACGTTGTAGGGGGATTCAAACAGCATCGGGGGGGTTATCGCACCCAGCCCCCGGCCTGTGAAGGGGACCCGCGGGCGGTCAACGCGTCAGCTTCACCGCGGGGGGCAAGCACGCCGCGAGGTGAGCGGTCAACGCCTCCACCCGGGCCGGCTGCAGCCGGCCGGGCAACATCAGAAGCTGCACCGGGGCCTCGGGCGCGCGGTAGGACGGCAACAGCCGCACCAACCGACCGGCCCGCACGTCGTCGTCCACCAGCCACGCCGCGAGCAAAGCCACCCCTTGGTCGTGCAACGCCATGGTGCGCAACACCGCGCTGTGGTTGGCGCCGAACTTCGGCGCGATGCGCGTGCGGTACCGCTTTCCCCTTTTGGTGAACGTCCACACGTCGGGCACCCGCAGCAGGCTGTGGGTCAAGCAGCGGTGGTCTTTGAGGTCCCGGGGGTGGCCGGGCCGCCCGTGGGCCTTGAGGTAGCCGGGCGACGCCACCACCCGCCGCGGAGTGTGGCCCAGGCGGCGGGCCCGGTAGGTCGAGTCCCGGGGGGTGCCCACCCGCACCGCGAGGTCGAGGCCGGCCTCGACCAAACCCACGTAGCGGTCATCGAGCCGCAGCTCGACGTCGAGCCCTGGGTGCTGCCGGCAAAACTCGGCCACCGGGCCGGCCACGAAACGCTCGCCGAACACCACCGGGGCCCCGATGCGCAGCCGCCCCCGCAGACCCTCGGCCGCGCTCGCGGCGTCGGCCGCGGCCTCGTCGTAGAGCGCGACAATCTGGACCGCGCGGTCGAGCAGCCGGCGGCCGGCGGCGGTGAGCTGGTGCTCGCGGGTGGTGCGGGCGAGCAGCCGGGCCCCGACCTCGTCCTCGAGCGCGGCGATCCATTTGCTCACCGTGGGCTGTCCCACGCGCTGGCTCCGGGCCACCGCGGAGAAGGTCTCGCCCTCGGCCAGACGAACAAACGCGCGGAGGGCATCGATTCGGTCCATTCCATTTGAGAATATATCCTATGCGGTCATCGGCGTGTTGATTCCTGTCCGCGGTGGCTAGGGTGGCGTTCGGAGGTAAAGCATGAACATCGCGTTTTTGGGTTTGGGAGCGATGGGCGCCCGCATGGCCGCGCGGCTGATCGACGCGGGCCACGAGGTCACGGCCTACAACCGCACGCCGGGGCGGGCCGACGCGCTGGTGGCCCGGGGGGCACGCCGGGCCACCGCGCCGGCGGAGGCCGCGGCCGGTCAGGACGTGGTGATCGCGATGGTCACCGATGACGAGGCCGCTGAGACGGTGTGGGCGGGGCCGCGCGGCGCGCTTGGCACCATTTCTCCGGGCACGCTGTGCGTGGAGTCGAGCACCGTGACCCCGGCCTTTGTCCGGCGGCTGGGCGAGCGGGTGCACCAGGCCCAGGCCCGGCTCATCGACGCGCCGGTGGCGGGGTCGCGGCCCCAGGCCGAAGCCGGGGCCTTGATCTACACCGTGGGCGGGGACGCCGCCGACGTCGAGGAGGCCCGCCCGGTGCTTCTCCACATGGGCCAGGCGGTGCACCACTGTGGCCCGCTGGGGGCGGGGGCGACAATGAAGCTGGTGGTCAACGGGTTGTTCACGGTGCAGGTCGCGGCCCTGGCCGAGCTGTGCGCCCTGGCCCGCGGCCAAGGGGTCAGCCCGGACACGGTGCAAACCGTGCTCGCCCAGATGCCGGTGCTCAGCCCCGCCGCCGGGGGCGTGCTCGGGTTGATGGTGCGCGGCCAGCACCAGCCGCTGTTCCCCATTGATCTGGTGGTGAAGGACCTTGGCTATGCCCAGTTGTCCGCGGGGCTTGACCACGGCGCGTTGGCCGGGGCCCGGGCGCGGTTTATGGCCGCGCAGGCCGCGGGGCACGGGGGGGACAACCTCTCCGCGGTGATCGACGCGGCGACCGCCCCGGCCACGTAAAACCGTGGCTAGCGGGGCCCGGCGGCGTGGTTGGTGGCGAGCTCGGGATCGGTGAGGGCCCGGCAATAGATCGCGATGGAATGCAACGTCCCGCGAAACGCGCGGATGTCGGTGCTGGTGTCGAGACCGTGCGCGAGCCGCAAGGCGTAGGTGTTGTCCCAGTTGAGGCTCCCCACCCAGTCCGCGCCGGTCGCGGCCAGGTCGCCGTCGACGAACAACTCGAGCGGACCGCCCGCGAGGTTCTGCGCGGTCGGCCCCTGGTAGCGCGCGACCACGTGGTAGAGCGTCTCGGTCATGACCCCGGCGGCTTCAAGCCCCCACGAACCGCCCCCGGTGGGGATGCCGGTGCCGAGGGTCGTCTCGGTGCGCAACCGCACCGTCCAATGGTCGGTGTGCTGGCCGACCACAAAGTTTTGGTTGCTGCTGTCTCCGGTGAACGCCACCACCCGCCGGAGGTTGGAGCCGCCGACCTGCACGGTGCTCAACCAAAGATCAAACGTCACTGCATCACTGGCGGTGCAGGCCTCCGCGAGCCGGGTCGCGGCCGGCGCGGTGAGCACAGTGGGGTCGTTGATGCGCAGGGCCTCGGCCTCCCAGGTCACCTGGTCGGGGTCGGCGATGGTCAAATCCAACGGGGGGTCTACCCCGGCCTGGTCGAGCACGGTGGCTCCGCTGCCCTCGTTGAACCGCCACACCACCTCGGCCCCGGGGACCGCCACCGGCGGCCCCGCGTCGATGCCTGCGGCGTCGAGCGCGCCCCCATCCCGCGGGCCGGCGTCGAGCGCGCCCCCGGCATCGACGCCCGCGTCCCATCCCAACACCCCCGCGTCCCCATCCCCATCCCCATCCCCATCGCCATCCCCATCGCCGTCTCCGTCTCCATCCCCATCGCCGTCGCCGTCTCCATCCCCATCGCCGTCTCCATCCCCATCGCCGTCGCCGTCCCCATCTCCGTCTCCGTCGCCATCCCCATCGCCATCCCCGTCGCCGTCACCATCCCCGTCGCCGGCCTGGCAGTGGCCGTCGACGCACCGTTGCCCGACGGGACAGGCGCCGTCGCCGTCGCACTCGACGTGCAAAGAGGGCAGCACCGGGGGACACCCGGCCAACCAGAGCAACAACCCCATGACGACCCACGCGCGGCCCATGTCCGAAGTGTACGGGCGGACCCGCGCCGCGTCGACAAACCCGCCCGCGGTTTGGCCCGCCGCCCCGCGTGCTAAGCCTGGCCGGTGCCTCCCCCCGTCAACGTCTATGTGGGGTCCCCCGAAGCGGAGGACGCCCTGGTGCAAGAGCTGACCACCAAGCGCCGCCACCCCCGGCCGGTGGCGCCCGGGTGCGTGACCCTGTCCGCCCAGCTGCAGACCGATCCGGTGTTCGCCCGCCACGTGCTCGCCGACGCCCAACGCATCGAGGGCCGCGGCCGCGACGACCTCGCCCAGGCCCTGTTTGCCCAACTCGGCGAACACGAAGACGCCGTCCTCGCCGGCGCCACCCGCTTGGCGGTGTTTTCGCCCCCAGCGGCCCGGCCCCCGCGGGGCCAAAAGCCCCGCTCTCCCCTGTTGGGTTCGGCCCGGGACCTCGCCGCCGTGCTCGAACAAAAACGCGCCGGCCGCGCCCGGAAGCGGGCCACCGACCCCGCCCCCCCCGACGGCAGCCGCATCGATGTGTTGTTGGTGGCCGAGGGGGCCGCGTATGTCACTGCACCGTTCACCCCCGACCCCGATCCGATGCTGGCGTGGCCGTCGGCGTTCCCCGGCGGGCACGCCGAGGTCGCCGACCTGCCCGCGCCCTCGAGCGCCTACCGCAAGCTTGTCGAAGCCTTGCGCTGGCTCGGCGATCCCCTGCGGCCGGGGGACCGGGCGGTCGACCTCGGCGGGGCCCCCGGCGGCTGGTCCTATGTCCTGCTCGAACACGGCGCGCGCGTGGTGGCCTACGACCGCGGCGACATGGATCCGGGTCTGCTCGCCCGGCCCGGATTCGAACACCGGCGCAAGGACGCGTTCGTCCACGCGGACTTCACCGACGTCGACGTGGTGGTGTGCGACATCATCGACGAACCCAAGCGCATTGTGTCGTTGCTGAAAAAGGCGTTGCCGGCCGCGCCGCGGGTGGTGGTGTTCACCATCAAGCTCAAGGCGCCCCTCGAGGCGGCCAAGGTCCGGGCGATCAAGGACGCGTTGGCCGGCGATCATGCGTACCAACTCCGGGTCAAACACCTGGTGCACAACAAAACCGAAGTCACGGTGATGATGCGCCGGCGCTGATGGTCATCGGTCACACGCTTTCGTCCGGCCGCCGGGCTTCGTACGTTCCCGCACTGTTGCCTACATCTATGGCCTGAGGCCGTGAGGAGTCTGTCGTGCTCGCTCGTGTATTTGTCTTGTTCGCTCTGTTGCTGGCCGCGCCCGCGGTGCTCACTGGTTGCCCGGATGGCTCGCCCGGTGACGGAGACGGCGACGGAGACGGAGATGGGGACGGCGACGGAGATGGCGACGGAGACGGGGATGGAGATGGAGACGGCGACGGCGACGGAGACGGCGACGGAGACGGGGATGGCGACGGAGACGGCGATGGGGACGGAGATGGGGATGGCGACGGAGACGGCGACGGAGATGGCGACGGGGACGGAGATGGCGATGGGGATGGGGATGGGGATGGGGATGGAGACGGAGACGGCGACGGGGACGGAGATGGCGATGGGGACGGCGACGGCGATGGAGATGGAGATGGCGATGGCGACGGAGACGGAGACGGCGACGGAGATGGAGACGGCGACGGCGACGGAGACGGAGATGGAGACGGAGATGGCGATGGGGACGGAGACGGCGACTACATGCCCCCCGTCGGGCCCTATGTGTTGGTGTCGCCCCAGGCCGCGGACCAAGCCGGCGAGTCCGACACTGCCAATGTCACTGGACCGTTCGTGGTCCAGATCCGGGTCGGCCACGTGTCCGGCCTGACCGCGATGGGCTTTGGGGTGGGGTGGGACCCGGCGGTGCTCACCTTGACCGACCGCGAACGGGTCGACACTTGGCTGTCGTCCGGCGGCGGCAGCGTGCTCCCCCTGGTGGACATGCTCGATGCCGGCAACGGCACGCTGGAGGTCGGCTTTGGCATCGCCGGGGGCGCGGCCAGCACCACCGCGAGCGAGAGCGTGTACCTGCTGACGTTCGATTTTGTGGGGGGCCCGGCGACCACGGTGGTCGACCTCGATCTGTCCGCGGGCAACAGCGGCCTGCTCGATGCCAACGGCGCGATCGCCGGCGTGACCGAGCTCGATCTCACCGTGAACCCGTAGCGGCCCATGCGCGCCGCGGCTTTTGACTCGGCGCGCGCGGCATAGCCGACGAAGACGTCGCTTGCGCGCGGCGTTCACGCGGTTTTTTGATTCGGCGGCTTTTTGTTGATTCGGCGCGCGGCATAGCCGACGAGGACGTCGCTGAGGCAGCGCACAAGTGTCGTCGATGACGGCCATGCCGGTCGTTCGGACGGGGCCCGTGGGCGTCGCGCAGGATGTCAGGCGGCCGGCAAGGGCTGGGCGTGGGCAGCGCGAGCGTGTTCACGAACGAGTGGCGCGCTCAACGCAACGATTTCGCTTGATCGTGTCACGGGGTGAGTCGACCGCGCGACCGCCCCTGCGGAATCGTACGTGCGCCCAGATCGGTGACGAAAGTCACCGTCCGCCCCACACCCACCCACCGTTCCCCCCCCGTCATCACGCATTTTGCGGCCGCGACAGGCCGCGTGCTTCCCAAGGAGACCCACCATGCACCGTATCTTTTCGTGTCTCGCGGTCCTGGCGCTGGTCGCGGGCTGCCCCGGCAGCCCCGAACCGGCCGAACACCAGGAAATCCCCGCCTCCGCCCCCTACGCCCGGGTTGTGCCCGCCGAGGCCCCCGGCAGCTTCGACGTGCGGTTCGGCCATCTCGAGGAGCTCACCAGCTTTGGCCTGGTGGTGCACGTCGAGGGCGGCACCATCGCGTCCTGGGAGCGCGACGACAGCGCCCTGGTCCAAGGCGGCGGCCGGGTGTTGCCCTTGCGCGCCAAGGCCACCGACACTGAGCTGGAGCTGCTCGTCGGCATCACCAAGCCCGTGACCATCACCGACGAGGCCAGCGTGGCCCACCTCGAGGTCACCCCCCACGGCGACCTCGGCGACGTGCACGTCACCCTCGAGCTGTCCGGCGACAACCGCGGCGCGATCTCGCGCGCGGGCAACGCCTTCGATCTTCAAAACCTCACCGCGGCCCTCAACTGAGGCGGGAGACGGTCATGCAATTCCAATCCAAAAGCATTCTCGCGACCTGTGTGTTCGCCTTGTGCGCCGGCCCCGCCGCCGCCCAAGAGATCCTCAGCAACAACCACCTCATCCTGTCCGTGGACGACGTCAACGCGTACTATGACATTGACACCACCGGCGGGGTCGACGGCGATCCCAACGCCGGCGCGGACAACGACAAGACCCTGATCTACGGCACGGGCTCGACGTCCAACTCCGCGATCAACGTCGACGGCACCCTCACCAAGTTTGACGACGCCTTCAACGGCACCGGCTTGGTGGTCGAGTCCCTCACCAACGACGGCAGCAAGGTCACCGCCACCTGGCGCACCGGGGACATCGCCATCACCCGCAAATGGTCCTTGGTCAACTCCACCAGCGGCAACCCCGACATGGTGCGCATGGCCACCACGGTGCAAAACACCGGCGCCACCAACCACCTCGTGGGGCTGTTCATCGGCATCGACACCATGGTCGGCGACAACGACGGGGCCCCGCTCTTCTCCGGCGCGGGCATCATCCAGACCGAGACCCTGCTGTCCGGCTCCGACGTGCCCGCCACCTGGCAGGCGTTCGAAAACCCCGACGTGGCCAACCCCGGCCTCACCGCCCAGGGCGTGCTCCAGGGCGCGGACGCGGTCAAGCCCGACCGCTTCTTGCTCGGCAACTGGCCCCTCGGCGTGGGCCGCGACCCGCTCTACACCGGCAACGGCTCGGACATCTCCGCCTACAATGACACTGCAGTGAGCATGTGGTGGGACGACCGCCCCCTCAGCCCCGGCGCGGCCCTCACCGTCGTGACCTACTACGGCGTGGGCAGCGGCACCACCGTGGCCGGCGACCTCAGCCTCAACCTCACCGGCCCCGCGCTGTTGTCCGTGGGCCCCAATGGGCTGCTCACCCCCAACCCCTTCGACATCAACCTGGTGGTGGCCAACAACCACCCCTTCACCGCCAACGACGTCGAGGCGGTGCTCAACCTCCCGTCGGAGCTGGTGCTCATCTCCGGCCCCACCGTGCAGCTGCTCGGCGACATCAGCTCGTCGGACACCGCGCTGGTGAGCTGGCAGGTCGAGGCCATTCCCCCCGCGCCCGGCACCGGCGGCACCGCGGACCCGACGGATCTGTCCGAAGGCAGCCCCGCCGCCTTGGCCGCCCTCGCGTTCGTCAATGACGCCTCCACCACCTTGGCGGTGCTCGACGTAGACGCGGCTTTGGCCTCCAACGCCGCGGCCAACATCATCAACCACCGCAACGGCCCCGACGGGGTGTTCGGCACCGGTGACGACGACCTGTTCGACACCATCGCCGAGCTCGACGCCATCTCCTTTGTCGGCCCCGCCACCCTCGAGGACATCGCGACCTACGCCATCGCCCAGGGCTATGCCCAGGGCGGCGGTGGCAATGCGATTTATACCTACTCGGTGGACGTGACCGCGGCCAACGACGTCCAGACCTACACCGCCACCCGCGACGTCGAGGTGCCGCCGCTGCCGGTGGCCAACCTCGACGGCCTCGATGTCACCGTGCACACCACCGACCCCGAAGACTTCGAAACCATCGAGATGATCGTGTCGGTCAACGACAGCGACACCGGAGAGTTCATCGACTACCTCGACGAGGACAACTTCCACGTCACCGAAGACGGCGTGGACATGCTCAACTGCACGGTGGAGCTCATCTCCGAAGGCAGCAACAGCGCCCGGGCCGACATCGTGTTCGTGTTCGACACCACCGGGTCGATGACCGACGAAATCGAAGATCTGCGGGCCAACATCCTCGCGTTCTCCGACGAGCTGGAGCAGTCCAACATCGACTACAACCTCGGCTTGGTGACCTTCTCCGAATCCGTGCTCGGGGTGTTCGGCATGACCCAAGACGCCAGCGAGTTCCGCTCGTGGGTGCAAGCGGTCCAGATCGATCCCTTCGGCGGCATCGAAAACCCCCTCGACGCCATTGTCGAAGGCATGAACTTGCCGCTGCGGGAAAACAGCGACCGCATCTTCATCCTCGCCACCGACGAGACCTACAATGTCTACGCGTACGACCTGGCCCAGACCGAACAGATCGCCTCGGGCAACAATGTGCGCGTGCACGCCGCCACCCTCCCCACCCTCAACGTCGACTATGACCCGTTGGTGACCCCCACCGGGGGCCGGTTCTTTGACCTCACCGCGTCGTTCGCCATCGTGCTCGACGATTTGTCGGCGGAGATCATCAACCGCTACCTCGTGCGTTGCGACACCCCCAACCCCGCGCGGGACAACACCTGGCGCGACGTGAACGTGGAAGTCGACGCCGGCGCCGGCCTCGGCGGCGAAGACACCGGCACCTACTTCATCGAAGGCGGCGCGTTGCGCATCGATCCCATCCACAAGGTCGCCGACGTGGGCAGCACCTTCACCGTGGACGTGGTCGCGGACTCCGTGTCCGACCTGCAAAACGTGCACTTGGTGCTCGACTTCGATGAGAGCTACCTCGACTTCGTCGACGCGGTGCCCGGCGAGCTCCTCGGGCGCGACAGCAGCACCGGCCCCGTGCCGTCGCCGCTGGTGCTCCTCGGGGTGGGCCACGATCCCGCGACGGGCCGCATCGAGCTCGACGTCGCCCGCCAGGTGTCCGAAGGCACCGACGGCACCGGCGTGGTCGCGCAGCTGACCTTCACCATGACCGCCCTGCCCCCCGACGACCTCGACGCGAGCGGGGTGGAAGACCCCAACCAAGCCGACGACCTCACGTTCGTGCTCGGCCAAGGCGGGGTCTACCTCGAGAACGATTCGTTCGACGTCATCAGCGTGACCGCGGTGCAGAACGGGGACATCGACGGCAACGCCACGTTCCTGCTCGGCGACTTCGACACCGATGGCGACATCGACCTGTTCGACTTCAACATCCTGGTCCAGAACTGGGGCAGCACCACCGCGGATCTGCTCACCGGTGACATCGGCCCCGCGTCGGGCGTCGAGCCGGCCCTGAATCCGGCCCCGGATGGAATCGTCAACTACCACGACTTGTTTGTCTTCACGCGCATGTACAACTGGTACCGAGCCCAGTGACATGTGCGGGCGCCGCCTCACCGGCGGCGCCACCGCGGGGGACGTCGGTGACGCGTCCCCCGCAAAAAGTGGCCAGGGCGTCTTTTACGCAGGAGACGTCCCGACCTGAACGGGGTTCCCGACTGATTCCCGTTCGAACCCTGAGGCGTTCCGCGCAGAACGCGCTTCAGGACCAGACGCGAGGTCTCTGCCCCTCGCACGAACAGCGGGCGGCGCTCCTTCGGGGGCGCCGCTTTTTTTTCGAAGGGGGAGTTCCTCCCCCCTCGGACCTCACGACTCGCAAGCTCGTCGATATCGGCTGGCCATTCCGAAGGAATGGCTTAAGCAACGCAAAGCGTTGCCACCTCACCCCCGAGTCGTGGCCATTCCGAAGGAATGGCTTCAGCAACGCGACAGCGTTGCCGCGCTCCAAGGGCCTTTGGCCCGTCTCGCCGGGTCGTATGCGTACGCATACGACGAGCTTGGGCTGGGGATATGTCGACGTCTCCTGCGAGGCTCGCACGCGGTGCGTACGAGGCAAGCCTGTCGGAATCAGTGGGGTGCGTTGGGGCGGGGCTCAGCGTTTCTGGGCGAGGAGCACCCAGGCGAGCGGCTCGACCTGGTGGAACGACAGGTCAAATGTGGAGAGCCGCAGCGCGTTGATCGAAAAATGCCGCTCGAGGGCTTCGGTGATGTCGCGGGCGGAGCGGCGGGGCGGGCCAAAATCGCGCGGCGCGCCCTCGGTGCTGCCGATGAGGCTGAGCCAGAGGCCGCCGGGCACGAGCTGGTCGGCGAGGCGCGCGGCGAAGCGGGCGCGGTCGGTGGGGTGATCAAAACAATGAAAACACCCGCGGTCGAACGCCACATCATACGGTCCGGTGGGCGGCAGCTCGTGCAGGAAGTCGACGGTGGCGGCACGAATGGTGACGCCCGCGGACGCCGCCCGGTGTTGGGCGCGCTCGACGGCCAGCGGCGCCAGGTCGACGGCGGCGACGTCGAACCCGCGCTCGGCCAGCCACACCGCGTTGGTGCCGGTGCCGCACCCGATCTCCAGCAGGCGCCCGGGGCTCAGCAGGCCCCCGTCGACGTGGGCCTGCAGGTGCGGGTCGACCACCCCGGTGTCCCAGGGCAGGTCGTTGGCTTCGTAGTTGTCGTTCCACGCGCGCTGGCTGGCCTGGGTCATGGCGTCTCCTCGTCGGGGATGTGCCCACCATAGGGTCGTCCGGGGTGGCGCTCAAGCCGACTGGACGACCGCGCCCGGGGCGCCTAGATCGGGACCCCCGGAGGAACCATGTCGCTGCCCATCGCCCCCCGCGTGCTCTTGTGTCTCGGCCTTCTCGCCGCCGCGGCCTGTGGTTCGCTGCCCGAGGACGAGCCCGCGCCCACCCCCTACGACGGCGACGGGCCGGATGCCCCGGCGCTTTCCAGTGACTTTGGCTGCGTGGCCGACTACCGCCGGGTGGGGGGCTTGTACTTGAAAAACGTGCTCGGCCTGACCGAGCAGGCGGTGGCGGTGGCCGAGTCCGACGGCGATTGGCACTTCCCGGTGGGCACCATCATCCAGGGCCAGCCCAACGAGGCGATGCTCAAGCGCGGCCCCGGCTTTTCCCCCGAGACCGGCGACTGGGAGTACATCACCCTCGACAACGACGGGACGCGCACCGTGATCACCGCCCGCGGCACCACCGACGTTCAGGGGGTGGGCCAGACCTGCGCGGCGTGCCACGCGCCCGCCGGTGACCAATGGGACTACATTTGTCAGGACGATCACGGGTGCGAGCCGATCCCCGCCTCGCCGGTGCTGTTCGAGACGTTGCGCAGCAGCGACGCCCGCTGCGCACAATAGGACCCTCAGAAATCTGAGGCTGTCTCAGCCGCGGTTGGCGCTGGCGTTGCCGGTGCGCGCTTTGTACTGGTGTGCCATGCGCACGATTCCGTTTTTGCTGTTGGGTTTGGGTTTGGTGACGTCGCTCGCGGCGTGCGGGAGCTGCGAGCCGGACCCCGTCGGCGATGGCGACGGCGACGGCGACGGCGATGGGGACGGCGATGGGGATGGCGATGGGGACGGCGACAATACATGTACATTGGTCACGGTGGGCGACGTGGGCCTCGACGCCCAGCAGGACACGGAGACGATCTACGCCGCCCCGTTGGTGGACGAGGTCGGGACCCCGGCGCCGGACTTTTTGGTGTTCAACTTTGTGAACTTCAACGAGCGCATCGGGCCGCTCGGTGCAGGTACATTCTCCCTGGCCGACGAACCGAACGACAACCGCGCGTCCTGTCCGGAATGCCTCTCGGTCTTCGAGGATCAGCTCACCCCAACCTCGGTGCCGGCGAGGGTCTACTTCCAGCGCGCGGGCAGCATCACTCTCGAGGTCAATCCCCGGACGCAGATTCTGCGCGGTCAGATCGAGGGGTTGGTGGTGGAAGAGGTGACCATCGACGGCAACTTGGTGTCGACGCCGGTGGAAGGCGGCGACTGTCTTCGGTTCGACACCCTGAGCTTCGACTACAAGTTTGTGCCCTCGGCCTGGGCGTGTGACGAGGCCGACTACCAGGACGGTGCGTCTTGCCAATGTGACTGTGGTGCGCCGGACCCGGACTGTTTCTGTGATGCACTGCAGAACCCGGACTGCCCCGCGGTGATCGAGGACGATTGCCCGGTGGGCACCACCTGCACCGCCAACGGCTGCGTCGAAGGGTGCGACCCCTTCAGCACGCCACCGGTGGGGTGCGGGATCGACGAGCTCTGCGGGTTCGCCGGGGAGGGGCCCACCTGCATCGACGCGGCCGGGCGCATCAACAACGCACAGCTCAACGACACCTGCGACGGCATCGGCGGTCTGGTCCAGTACTGCGCCGTCGAGGGCTCGGTCCCCGCGGGGGTGTGCGACGACATCAGCGGGCTCTGCTTGCCCCTGTGCGGCCCCGACAATCCCTGCCCCGCGGGCGACTGCTACACGATTTCCGGAGGCGGCCCCGGCGACGGCTGGGGCTTTTGCCCGCCGGGCAACGGCATTGTCCCCGAGGAATGGATCTGCGACAGCTTCAACTGGGGCGACGGCGAGACCTGCCACTGTGAATGCGGCGCCGCGGACCCGGACTGCCAAAGCGGGGAGCGCCAAGTGGTGGGCTGCGGGGCAGGCGAGACGTGCGTGAACGATGTCTGTGAATAGTGATGTCACCATTCGGCCCCTGCGCGAAGACGACGCCGCGGGGTGCGCGCAGCTTTTCTTCGACGTGGTGCGCGAAGGCACGGGCGCGTTTTACGACGAGGACCAAAGGCGGGTCTGGGCGCCGACGAAGTGGACGCCGGAGGCGTTTTTGCAAAAGGTCGCGGGGCAGTTCGTGGTGGTGGCCGAGGACGCGCGAGGCATCGCGGGTTTCATGACCTTACGAGGTGACTACCTCGATTTTGCGTATGTCAGGACCGACCGGCTCGGCCAAGGCGTGGCCGGCGAGCTCTACAATGCCATTGTCGAGGAAGCACGGCGCACGGGACAAGGCACGTTGCGCAGCGACGCGAGCGAGTTGGCCAAGCGGTTCTTTGCCAAGCGCGGGTGGACGACACACGCGCGACGGGATTTTGAACGACACGGGGTGATGATTCACAACTACGCGATGTCGGTGACGCTGGCCGACTGACCCGCGGCGGCCGCCGCCGCGGGGCGGAGCGATGGGTGGGCCGCGCCGCGGCGGGCGCATGGCTTGTAAAAGGTGTTTGTTTTTAGGGGGTTACTGGATCTTTCCCGAGGGCCCGCCCCCGCCGCCGCCACGGCCCCCCGGCGGGCAAACCCGCCCGGCCCCTCGCCCGATGCGAGTGACGCCGCAGTGTCGACAACCGAACGCTCCACCTCCGGCGCGGGGCGCGCTCGACCCTCTACATGGATTCCGGCGCCGGCTTGGCCCAGTTGCGACCCTGGCACAAAAACCGCGCGAACACGGTGGGTTGCGGCGGATCCGTGACCTGCCACCTCAGGTCCTGGCCCGCCCCCGCCGCGCGCCGCGTGCATCCGCCGATCGGCGCGCGGTACGGTGCGGGCCATGAACCGCGACAAGGTCCTCGCCGCCCACGCCGCCTTTTACCAAGCCCTCCGGCGCGGCGACCTCGACGCCATCGACCACATCTGGGCCCGGGGCGAAAACGTCTGCTGTGTACACCCCGGCGGCTTTGCCCTATTTGGCCACGCCGCGGTGCTGCAGAGCTGGGGCCGCATCCTGCGCGAGGGCCCGGTCGACATCTACGAGGAAAACCCGGTGGTGCACTGGATGGGCGACCACGCGCTCGTCATCTGCACCGAACGGGTCGGCACCCACGTGCTCACCGCCAGCAACGGCCTCCGCCTCATCGATGGCAACTACCTCATGACCCACCACCACGCGGGCCCGACCCCGGTGGACGCGGCCACCGACGATGTGTCCGGCGGGATGTTGCTGCAGTAGCTCAGGGACCGGCGTCCGCCCCCGCATCCGCGCCCGTCGGGTCTGCTCCCCCGTCGGGGAGGCCGGCGTCGATGCCAAACTCGTCATCCGGCTGGCAGATGCCCCGGTTGCAGTGCGGCGCCTCCGTGGGGCAGGTGTCATCGTCCACGCAGGCGGTATCCACAAATCCCAGGGTGTAGCAGCCGGTCGCCCCGCCCGCCGACCACGCCAACAGCAGACCGGCCAACCGCAGACCAGGCAACAGTGGATAGCGACCCTTCATTCCGCCATCCCGATCGACAGCAGCGTCGCCCCCACCAAGGTGCCCACCACCGCCGACGGCACCACCAAAAAGAGGCTCACCCGGCCGCCCAGCTTCGCCCCGTCCTTGAGGTCACGGGACGCGGCCGGCCGGCCCTGCACCACCTCTGCCCCCGCCAGCACCACCACCCCCGCGGTGGCGACCAGGGCCGACAACACCCCGGCGGTGACCCCGGCCCAAAACCAGCCGTCGATGCCTTCGTCCTCTCGTTTTTGGGCTCGACGCCGGCGCTTCTTTTTCGTCGGCGCGGCCGCCGCCTCTTCCTCGTCGTCGGGCCCCGCGGCGGCGGGCGCGTCGACCGCGTTCGCTTGGGGTGCGTTCGCCGCGTCGGCGGGGGGTGGGGGCGGACCTTCCGGGGGCCGCGGGGGCCCCTCCACCGCCGGCTCGGCGTCGGGCTCACCGGCGGACGCGGGCCCCGCGAGCAAACCCCCCGCCACCAGCAAGACCATCAGCCAGACGATGCGCGCCACGCGGCACGATACCCTGGGGCCGTGACCAGCGGAAGCGAGGGCGCCACGGGCGACGGGCCCGATCTCCCAAACAAGACGACACAGGTTTCTGACGTGGGTGAGGCGTGGCAACGCTTTGCGTTGCTCAAGCCATTCCTCTGGACTGGCGGCACGTACGCCGACCGAGCAGACTCCCATCGACCTCATGCGCGGTGAACAAGGCCCGGCTCGAACGCGCCGAGGGCGATTTTGAGACGGGTGAGATGTGTTCTAGAGCCGCCAGAACGTCCACGCCGGCGCGTCCCGGGTAAAGCGACCGGACCGGTGCTTGTCGAGAGACTCCAGTAACATTTGTTTGTAGAGGTCGGCCTCGGGCTGGTAGCGCCGGGTGAGACCGGCCTGCAGATTGTAGAGCCCTTCCCCGTCGGGGGTGAGCACGTAGGTCCGCGCGTAGAACCAATAGAAGAACGGCTGATTCACCTCTCGTTCGTCGTCGACCATCAGCTCCCAGTCCGCGTTCTTGATCGCGGGGATGTCGGGCCAGCTCTGCTTGCGAATGTCGACCCAGAGGGGCACGAACTCCTCGCGCACGAGCTTGATCACCGCGGGGTCACTGAGCGCGCCCTCCCGGAGCGCGTGTCCGCCAATTCAAAGCAGGCCGTCGACCTCACCCGACGCGCCCACGAGCAGGATCGGCTTCTGCTCGAGCATCGCCTGGGCCCGGGCCCGTTCGTAGTCGTGGTGCCAGCCGATGGCCATGTGGGGCTGCCACGGGTCCGGGATGTGGGTGACGGGGGCGCAGGCGGTCACCGCGAGGGTGACCGAACAGGCGACGAGCGCGGTGCGCATAAGACCTCCGGCCGCAGGGGTGCACTCCCGATTGGCGGGGCAGGCACAGATCTGTCACCGGAGCCCGGTTTTTTTCGCCGCGGGGTGGCCGGCGCGGTCACATGCCGCCGGGGGCGGGGTGTGGCATACAGACGGAACAGGAGGTTTTTATGCAGAGCGGTCGGGTCGTGATGGGGTGCGTGATGATGGCGGTGGTGGCCACCGGGTGTTCTGTCACCGATGAGAAAGGCAACAGCTGCGGCGCGCTGGACGCGCTGACCAATTCCGCCGACGAGACGTACTGTCCCGACGACGGTGCCCCCGACGACTGCGACGACCTGCTCGATGACTTCATCGGCGCGTTCGCCGATTGTGGCGGCGTCACCGAACAAGCCCTGCGCGCCGAGCTGGAGGAAGGCGACGGCCTGCCCTTCGACTGCGCCAACGCGGTGGCCACCACCACCGGCTACGATGACTGCCGGGACGCGTACCGGCCGGGCAACTACACCTGCGACGGCAGCATCCCCGACGTGGACAGTGACATTTGTTCGGGGGTGATCTTGGTGGACGCGAACGAATAGCCGCGCGCCCGACGTCTTGAAAAAAGAAAGCCGCTCTCTCGAGCGGCTCTTCTTTTTGTGCACAGCGGCGTCGTTCAGTAGCGGTAGTGATCCGGCTTGAACGGGCCCTGTTGGGGAATGCCAAGGTACTCCGCTTGTTTCTTGCTCAGCTTGGTGAGCTTGGCCCCGACCTTGGCGAGGTGCAGCTCGGCCACCTTCTCGTCGAGGTGCTTGGGCAGCACGAACACCTTGTCGGTGCTGTAGTGCCGCACCGAAAGCTGCGCGTCTTCCCAGAGCGCGATCTGCGCCATGGTCTGGTTGGTGAACGAGTTCGACATCACGAAGCTCGGGTGACCGGTGGCGCAGCCGAGGTTGACCAGGCGGCCGCGGGCGAGCACGGTGATGCGCTTGCCGTCGGGGAAGATGAAGTGGTCGACCTGGGGCTTGACCGCTTCTTCGCGAATCTCGGGGTGGTTCTCGAGCCAGGACATCTGGATCTCGGAATCGAAGTGCCCGATGTTGCAGACGATGGCTTCGTCTTTCATCGCTTGCATGTGATCGCCGGTGATGACGTCGCAGCAACCGGTGGAGGTCACGAAGATGTCGCCGACCTTGGCCGCGTCTTCCATGGTGGTGACCTCGAAGCCTTCCATCGCCGCTTGCAGCGCACAGATGGGATCGATTTCGGTGATCATCACCCGGGCCCCGAGGCCTTTGGCGGATTGGGCGCAGCCCTTGCCGACGTCGCCGTAGCCGGCCACCACGACGACCTTGCCCGCGATCATCACGTCGGTGGCGCGCTTGATGCCGTCCATGAGGGACTCACGGCAACCGTAGAGGTTGTCGAACTTGGACTTGGTCACCGAGTCGTTCACGTTGATGGCGGGGAACAGCAGCTTGCCGTGCTCGGCCATTTCGTAGAGGCGGTGCACCCCGGTGGTGGTCTCTTCGGACACGCCGAGGATGTCTTTGTGCATCTTGGTGAAACGCTGCGGGTCCTCTTCGATGGATTTTTGCAGCGTACGGTACACCCACTTCATCTCTTCAATGTCAGTGGAGTCGGGGGACGGGACCTTGCCCGCTTTTTCGAACTCCACGCCTTTGTGGATGAGCATGGTGAGGTCGCCACCGTCGTCGAGCAGGAGGTTGGGGCCTTGGCCGCCCTCGAACGCGGTGACCTGGGTGAGGATCTGCGCCCAGTACTCTTCGAGGCTCTCGCCTTTCCACGCGAACACCGGGGTCCCGGTGGCGGCGATGGCCGCGGCGGCGTGGTCTTGGGTCGAGTAGATGTTGCAGCTGGTCCAGGTCACGTCGGCGCCGAGGTCCTTGAGGGTCTCGATCAGCACCGCGGTCTGGATGGTCATGTGCAGGCAGCCGGCGACGCGCGCGCCCTTGAGCGGGTGCTTGCCCTTGTACTCGTCGCGCAGGGCCATGAGGCCGGGCATCTCTTTTTCGGCGATGGCGATCTCCTTGCGGCCCCAGTCCGCGAGGGTCATGTCTTTGACTTTGTAGTTGCCGGGGGTTTGGTTCTTCATGTCCATCCTGTTCTCCGTTTGTGGATGTGGGTGAGGTTGTTGCTGAATCAGGCGGCCTTTTCCGCGATGAGCACCTGCCAGGTGAGGTGGGCATCGTAGGCGGGGCCGATGAAGGGGCGGGGCACCAGGTTGGCGCCGGGGGTGGACAGCCCGGCGGCGGCGAGCATCGCCGCGAGCTGGTCGGCGTCAAACCCAAGCCACACGTCGCCTTGTTCGCGCATGGCTTCGTCGGTGTGGGGCAGGTAGTCGACGAGGATGAGGGCCCCCCCGGGACGCAGCAGCCGCGCGGCTTGGGCCAGGGTCTCCTGGGGGCGCGAGCTGTGGTGCAGGGTGCGCGCCAATGTCAGCGCATCGGCGCCGCCGGTGGCGTCCACTTCCTGCAGGAGGTTGACGTCGTCCAGGCTGGCCTCGACCAAGCGCACGTTGTGAAGCCCTTGGTTGCTCACCCGGGCCGCGGCCTGGGCGAGCCGTGACTTGCTCCGGTCGACGGCGATGACGCGATCGTAAGCGGGGGCGAGCACCTCGAGAAAAGCCCCGTCACCGGTCCCCGCGTCGATGGCCAGACGGTTGGCGGGAAGCAAGCGGGACAATGCGTATACATAGGCTTTGTCCACGGTGGACGCGGCGGGGGGCGGCACCGCGTCGGCCTGCTCGAAGAACGCGCGGCCGGCCTCTTCCCGCGCGGCCACCACCTCGGGCACGCGCTGCAGGGCGCCGGCTTGCAGCGACAGGCGCGAGCCCTCGGCCACGGCGTCCAGGATCACCGGGTCATCGCTGCGGGCCGCGCGCAGGTAGGTGCGGGTGCCGTCCTTGCGCGCTTCGATCAGCGACATTTTGCGGAGGGCCGCCACCTTTTTGCTCACCTGGGGTTGGCTCTCGGCGAGGAGTTCGGCCAGCTCGCCCACCGCGAGCTCCTCTTCGGTGAGCAGGGCCAACACCTTGAGCCGCACCGGGTCCGCGAGGGTGCGGTAGAGATCGGTCCGGGCGGGGGCAGGCGCGCTCACCCGATCTTTTGTATGCCGATATGCGAATGTTGGCAACCTTGAGTTCGGGATTGGGACAGGATCTGTGTAGCGGCTTGATTTTATGTGGTTTTTCGTCCTCGTCGGCGACGGGGGCGCACATGCCGTCCGGCACACCCGGATGTCATGAAGAGGGTCTGCTCCCGCGCGCGCCGGACGTGAGGAGGCAGGTTGCCATGTCGCGGTGGGCCACTTGCTTCAGGCGAGGGGCGGGACGGGTCTGCCGGTTCGGGGGGCCGCGGCGGTGGTGGGGGTGGGCCCTCGGGATCGATCCTCCTAAACTCATGTTTTTATTGCGTTTTTCACGTCAACGATGTGGCGCTTTTGGGCAAGCAGCGCACGGCCCCCTTGCCAGGATGGGGCGGCAAGGAGGTGGGTATGCGCCGGGTGTGGATCGGGCTGTGGTTGGTGTTCGCGGGCTGTGACCCGAGCCTGCCGGGGGATGAAACGCCCGATGCGGGCGACGGGGACGGCGATGGCGACGGCGATGGAGACGGCGACGGCGATGGAGACGGCGACGACGATGGAGACGGAAATGGAGATGGAGATGGAGATGGGGATGGGGATGGGGACAGCGTGGAACAACCGGCGGACGGCGGACCCGTCGATGCTGCTTCGTCAGGAGATGGGGATGAAGAGCAGCCACTCCCCGCCCTGGTCGATGACCACTTGGTGGGCGACTTCGTTCTGGCTGCCGGCGAGGAGGCTCTCGTGCGGTATGCCGACTTCGTGGCCCCCGACTACCCGATCGTGGTGCAGGGCAATGTCACTGTGGAAGGTGGGGCAACGCTCCGCACCCAGGCGTATCTGTATGTGCAGGGCACGCTGACCTTCGCCGCAGGGTCCGTGCTCGAAGGCCATGACGAACCTGAACTCATCGGCGGCGATCATGGCGAAATCTGGGCCGACCACCTGGTGATGGCCGGCACCGTCAACCAACCGGTCGTCGTCGACGGGCAGACCTCATGGGACTTCCATGTGAACACCCCCCACCCCGAGGTCGCCTATGCCCAGTTTTCCGAGGCCGGACTGATTGTGGGCGCCTGGCCGTCTATCCCCTCCGGGACCTACCTTCCCAGCCTGGGAGGATTCGTGCGGGACTCCGTTTTTGTCCACGACGTGGCCAACTACGGTGCCGGGACCCGCTCGCAGTTCTACGGGCCGGGCGACGCTCTCGTCATCGAGCACAACCTGTTTGACAAGGTACAGGTCAACCTGCGGGGAGCCCGCTTCGTGCACAACGAGATGCAGTACCATGACCAGAACGGCTCGTTCTACGGCCACATCCAGGTGTCGTCCATGATGGGAATCAATCCCGCCTGCACCGGTGAACGCACCGAGAACGCCGCCGTGACCATCGAAGACAACCTCTTCCACGTGCCCCCTGACCTATACAGTCCTCAGAACTGGATCGGCATCGGCCGCATGTTCGGCCCTTGGCACATTGAGCCCAATGCATTTGCACCCAAGTTGCCCTACGACCTGTTGCTCGACCGGATCGATGGGTGGGACGGCACCAGCACCGGGTGTTCGGACGGTCTCGGGGCCCACGGGGGACCGGTCACCCTCGCGACGCCGCTCGAGGCCACCCCCGCGGTGGGACCGCGCCCTTAGCCGCGCCGTCGCCGAAGGACGAGCCACAGCGCGAACAATGGGGCGTAGCCAACCGGCGCCACCCCGGCACAGCCCCCGCCGTCCGGGGGCGGTGCCGTCTCCCGGTCGTGTCCGATGCCGTAGATCTCCTGCCAGAGGGCGAAGTCGTCGGCGCAGACCGCGGCTTGGCTGTCCGCGGGGCAGTCCCGCGACACAATGTCTTTGTAGGCCACCGGGGCCCGGATGTTTCCGCCCTCGAGGAGCAGGAAGTCTTCGTCGCGCAGGCTCGCGCACCCCACCACCACGTCGCCTCGTCGATGCAGGCAGTGCTCGAAGACGTCATCACCGATCCGCTCGCCACTTTTGCGAAACCGGGCCGAGGTCTCATCGGCGAACAACACCACGATCTCGTCGCCGGCCCCCACCAACGCCTCGGGCCGTACATCGAACACAAACCACGGCGCCTCGCCGAGGGGCCCCACCGCGTGGCCGGTCCCGGCCGGCGCGCTCACCACCAACGTTCCGTCGACGGTGGCCAGGGCCCAGGCCGGCCCGGGGTGGGCCGGGGCCACCTCGCCCCCGGGCGATATCGTGTAGAGCTGCGGGATCGCGGCGGGGGGCGCGGTGGCCGTGACCACAAACCCGTTCGGACCGGCGTCGGTGAGGGAGATCGGCAACAGACCGGTCAGGTCTGCGAACACCTCGAACGACCCCGCACCATCGGTGCTCACGAACAGGGCGTTGTCCCGGTCGGGGCTGCCGGTGAGCGCGTAGAGCGCGCCCTCGTGGGCGCGGCCGTCGACTACAAAATGTTCCTGCAGGTCATTGTTGCGCCGCTGCACCGTGCAGCCCAGGTCCGTGGTCTCGGACAGGCCCCGACCCCCGTCGCTCCACACGATCCGGGACAGGTCCGGCGCCGCCCAGGAGAAACGAACCGTGTCGGGGGCGGTGCACGTCCAGGCCCAGCGGTCCTCGTCGCGGGTGAGCAGGCCGTAGGTGGTGATGCCCCCGATGAGGTCGCCGCTCTCGTCGAGCCAGGGGGCGAGGCCCGCGGGGGCGTCGGCGTGGGCGTGGGCGGGGGCGTGAAGGCACATGGCGATCAGCACCCCCGCCCCAAGGTTCGGCCACATGTTACTTGGTCGCGGCCACAAACCCGACACACATCTCTCCGTCTTCCGCCCAGTTCAGATCGCGGGGGGCTTCCTTTTCCCCGAACACGACGCGTTGGTTGTCTTCGCTGTTGTCGAAGTGGCACTCCAGATAGAGGCGGTCGTCGGGTTCCAGGACCTTGGGTTCTTTGAAGATGTAGTCGCCCTGCCACTCGTGTTCGTAGCGGTCGATCTGCAGCAGGCACTCTTCGGTGCCGTCTTTGCGCAGGATGCCGATCATCCCGGACTTGCCCCGCTCGTGCATGTGCAGGTTGACCGACAACAATGTCAATGGTTGGCCATACCCGACCACGTCGGTGGGGTCGTACATCACGTTGTATTTCACGTCTTTTTCGCCGGCGGGGATCGGCATGCCCCCCCACGGCCACAGCGCGTTGAACACCGAGATGGCCTGGATCTCATGGTCCACCTCGTCGACGGTGACCAGCTCGATGCGGGACCGGTCGGGCAGGTCTTGCTCGGCCCGGGCCGGCGCGGAGTAGTGGATCGAAACCACCACCTTCGAGCCCGGGTCCACCCGGTGACCGTGGCCGTCGGGGGTCTTTTGCCCTTCCCAGCCCGGGGACCAGCCCCCGAGGTAGCCATACCCGCTGACCAGACCGCCAGGACAGGACCACCCGTAGGCCTCATCTTGCTGTGCATAGTATTCGTAAGTGGGCACGAGGTCGGGACCGGCCACCAACACCACCGCGTGGTGCACCACCGCCGCGTTGCCGGGAACAAATCGGAATCCAGTCACATACTTGGTCTCGTCTTCCGGCCAGTCCAGCATGAAACAGCGGGTGTCGTCGTTGGTGCCCGGCGGGGGATTGCGTTCGTACTCTTCGGCCATGTCGAGGGTCAGGGTCACCGGGCCCAGGCCAAACCCGGGCTCCTCGGCGGGGCTGATGCCGGGTTCGCCCCGGGGAGTGCCCCCGTCGACCCACGACGCGATGAGGTCAATCTGTTCTTGGGTGAGCGAGAAGTCCTGTTCGTAATCCGTGCAGCACTTGGCCGGCATCCACGGGGGCATGGTGCGCTCGACGACCGCGCGGCGAATCGCGTCTTTGTGCGCCACCGCGTCGTCGTAGCTCTCGATCGCGAACGTGCCGATGCCGCCCTCCCGGTGACAGCGCGTACAACGGGATTGGAGCAACGGCCCCACGGTCTCGGCGTAGGTGGGCACCTCGGGAAGCTTGTCGACGGAAAGCTCGTCTTCGCACCAGGCGAGGTCGGGGGGGTAGACCTCCTCGATGCATCCGGGGGCGAACAGACAAAGGACGAAAATCGCGCGTCGCATGAGGCCTCGGGGCTGGGGGACATGGGTCCTTCCCGGCCGGTCCGCGGGCCTTCATCTTTTCTCCTCGGATCTGTGCGCGCGGGTGAACGCGGCCTCGTAGCCCGGGAGCTCGGTGTTGCCCAATCGGTCCCAAACCCTCGTAAACAGACCGTAATTTCCATGTGAACGGGCGTGGTGCAGGCCGTGGAACGTGGTGGTGTTGGCCCACCTGAGCCCGGGCACGCGGAGAAGCCAGGCGGGGAAAAACTCGTAGCCCAGGTGGGAGCCGAGATTGTTGAGCAGCCCGATCACCGCGGTGACGCCAAGGACCGCGGCGGGAAGAGGCACCCACACGCACAAAGGGATGAGCCAGATGCCAAGCACGAGGGCTTCGATGGCGTGAAAGGAATAGGCGGTGAAGGGGTTGGTGTCGATGCTTCGGTGATGAACCGCGTGCACATGCTTGAACAGCCAACGTGTATGCAGGGCGCGGTGGCACGCGTAGAACCACATGTCATTGAACACGAGGAGAAGCACCACCGCCCCGGCCATCTCCCACCATCGCCAGTGGGGTGCGTGGAGAAGAATGGTGGGGTGCCCCGAGGCCTGCAGCATCACCAACGCCAGGGGGGTCAGGCCGCCCACCAGCATGGTGACCACGGTGTGCTTGACCTCAAACCAGATCTGCGCGCGGTCCACCCGCCGATGTGACTGCACCCGGCGGGCGGCCCACCGCGCGGCCCCCCACCGCCACACCACCAGGTACAGCCCCCCGGCCAACGCGAAGTAGGCCACGATTTGCACCAGCGACTGCCCGATCATGGCGGTCGCAAACGCGGCGGGGGCATCCGGCAACTCGGTCATGGTTCCCTCCGGTGGCAGGGTATGGACCCCGTTCACATTTTGCAACTTTGTGTTGCAATAAATGCGCAGTGGTTTGTTTTTATTTGGCTATTGTGGGGCGATGTCGCCGCCCAAACCTCCCCGTTCCCGCCGCCGCGACGCCGGCCGCCCGCGGGGCACGGCGGTGGTGCGCCGGGTGCTGCGGGCCGCGGCCGAAGAGCTGGCCGCGCACGGCGTGGCCGGCCTCTCCATCGAACGGGTGGCGGCGGGGGCGGAGGTCCACAAGACCAGCATCTACCGAAGGTTCGGCACCCGCGAACGCTTGGTGGCCGCCACCGTCGCCGACCTCGCCGATGGGATCTCGCTACAAACTGTGAATACAGGATCATTGCGGGGGGATCTGCGCGCGTTGGCGGGTCAAATCGCCGACCTCGCGGGCGGTCCGCTGGGCAAGGCGGTCCTGCAAGCGGCGGCGTCCGACGACGTGGCCCCCGAGATCGCCGCCATCGCCCAAGGGCGCATCGCGTCCGCGGCGGCGCTTCCCGCCGGCGACCTCGTGCAGCGCGCCGTCGAAGCGGGGCAGTGGCGCGCGGACGCCCCGCCCCAGCTCGTGTTCGGCATGCTCATCGGGGCGGCGATCCACCGCGCATTCTTTGAGCACCAGTCGCTGGACGATGCGTACCTGGACCAGCTGGTGGACTTTCTCGTTCGCGGGGTGCGCCCCGGCCCCTGACCTGCGCCAAAAGTGTGCACCCGCGCGACCGCTGCGCTGGCTTGGACCACCGCACGAGGCCGCGGTGCCCATTTTGGTGCGCCCGCGCGACTGGCCCGGTCCCTGCTTTGGGTGGGGCACACCCCACACCCGGAGCCCCCCATGGAAGAACGCCGCCCCCGCGAGCGCGAGCTTGTCCTCTCTCCCAATGAATATGCATATATCCTCGACTCCACCAAAGGGCACATCAACTGCTATGTGGGGCCCAACAAGACGAGCTTGGCCCAGACCGACGAGCTGGTGGTGTTCAACGAGCTGTCCAAACGGTTCGACCGGGTCGCGGAGATGGCCCAGGCGGTCCAACTTTTCGCCACCGCCCCCGCGGGTTGGTACCTGATCCTCAAAAACCCCTCGCGCGATGAACGCCAACCCTCCGCGGGCATGGCCAGCCCTTCCGCCGACCTCGACATCGGCCGCAAGGTGGTGGTGCACGGCCCGGCCAGCTTTCCCCTCTGGCCCGGTCAGATGGCGCGCGTGATCCAGGGACATCGGCTGCGCAGCAACCAATACCTGGTGGTCCAGGCCTACGACATGGACGCGGCCAACACCCGGCTGGTCGAGGACGAATCCCCTTGGGTGCAGGGGGAAAAACGCATCGTGCGGGGCACCCACACGTCCTTTTACATCCCGCCCACCGGGGTGGAGGTGGTGGCGGACGAGCGCGGGGCGTTGGTCCGCGACGCGGTGACCCTGCAGCGCCTGGAATACTGCATTCTCATTGGGGAGAACGGTACCAAGGCCTACGTGCGCGGGGAGGCGGTGGTGTTTCCCTCGCCCCACCAAGAGTTCTACGCGGCCCGGGGCCAACGAAAGTTCCGGGCCATCGAGTTGAGCGACACCACCGGGCTCTACCTCAAGGTCATCGCCCCCTACGAGGACCTCGACGAGGAGAGCGGGGAGGTGCGCACCTTCACCGAAGGGGAAGAGCTGTTCTTGACCGGCTCGCACCGGGTGTACTTTCCGCGGCACGAGCACGCGATCATCCGGCACGGGGCGAGCGAACGGCACCACGCGGTGGCCATCCCCCGGGGCCAGGGCCGCTACGTGCTCGACCGGCGCTCAGGCGAGGTGCGGCTGGTGGCGGGCCCGCGCATGTTCTTGCCCGACCCGCGCCGGGAGGTGCTCGTCCGCCGGGTGCTTTCGCTCGACGAGCAGGCGCTGATCGTCGGCCGGGCGCAGCCCCGGCCACGGCCGGAAAAGGACCCCGCGCCGGTGCGCCAAGAACGCCCGGGGGCGCCCCCCGGGGAAGACCCGTTTGGGGGGCCGGTGCGGCTCACCGAAGGGGACCACTTTTCACGCGGCGCGTTCGAGGCCCCGCGCACAATTACATTGTCGGGCGACACCGGCGCAGCGGTGCGCATCGACGTGGCCACCGGGTACGCGGTGCAGCTGAAGACGTCGGCGGGCCAGCGCCGGGTGGTGAACGGGCCGGCCTCGGCGTTGCTCGAATACGACGAGACGGTGGAGGTGTTGCGGCTTTCGCGGGGCACGCCCAAGCGGGCCGGCGACGTGCTCGAGACCGCCCACTTGCAGCTGTCGGCCAACCAGGTGTCCGATGAGGTGGTGGTGTGCACCCAGGACCTGGTGAGTGCGCGGCTCAAGGTCAAATACCGGGTCAACTTTGAAGGCGACGACCCCGCGCGGTGGTTCATGGTGGACAACTATGTACAGCTGCTCGCCGACCACGCGAGCTCGATCATCAAGGCCGCGGCCCGGCGCTACGACATCCATACCCTGCGGGCGGATGTCACCGACGTGGTGCGGCGGGCGGTGCTGGGGGACAAGCCGGACGGGGGCCGGCGCCCGGGCCTGGCCTTCGTGGAGAACGCGATGCGGGTCTACGACATCGAGGTGCTCGACCTCGCCATCACCGACGAGCAGGTGGACGACATGCTCCACGAAGCGCAGTTCGAGGCGGTGAGCCAAAGCGTGCGGGTATCGCAGCGGGAGTCGCTGCTCTCGATGCAACAACGCCACGAAGAGATCGAGCGCACCCTCGCGGCCGAGCGTCAGCGCACCGAGCTGTTGCGGCTGGCCTTGGTGGAGGAGAAGTCGCAGACCGAGCACGCCGCGGCCGAGGCCGGGGAGCAGCGCCGGCGGGCGTTGATCGAGCTCGAGCGGGCACGCGAGATGCGCGACGCCGATCTGTCCCACGAGATTCGGCAAAAGAAGCTGCAGGCCGAGCTCGCCGCCCACGAGGCCCAGCTCAAGCGCCGGCAGGACCTGCAGTCCCTCGAGCTCGAACGGCTCCGGGCCGAGGTCGAAGGCGCGGTCAAGCAGGCCGAGGCCTACTCGCCACACCTCGTGTCCGCGCTGCATCGTCTCGGGGACGAGACGATGATCAGCGCCCTGACCGAGAACTTCTCGGAGCTCGCCGCGGTGGAGGGCCGGGGGGTGCTGGAGACCGCCCGCAAGTTCTTGGACTTTGTGCCCCAGTCGTTGGTGCCGCAGCTCAAGAGCGCGAGCAACGGAACCAATGGCACTGCAGTGATCCCCTCAGACGAGCACTGACCCGGGTCACTAGCGCGCGAGGTCGGCGGTGGTGGTCACGGCGGTGAAGTACGACATGAACACATCCATCGACACCTCGAACACCCCGTCGTCGATGCCGTGCCCTTGGGGCTCTTTTCGGCCCCAAGGGTTGCGCATCAACACCCGCCGTTCCCCGTCGCGCACCGCGGTGTCGAGCACGGTGTAGGCGTGGTCGGCGACGAGGCCGGTGTTGGTGAACCGGCCCGCCGCCGTTTCGGGATGGGTGGTGCAGGTGGTGGGGCGCTTCTCCGCCACCGCGGCGGTGAGCATCGCCCACATCTCGTCGGGGCTGTGCTTGTCGGTGCGCTGGTACCGCACCTGCTTTCCGGTGATGGCCTCGAGGACGTGGGCGGAGTAGTCGCCGGTGCCGATGGCTTTGTAGGAGCCTTTCCAGGCCGCGTACGCTTTCTCCAACAGGGGATACCAGCGGGTGGGCGCGCCGTCGGGCCCGCGCTCGCCGGAGCTGCCGTACAAGGGCTGATCGGTGCCAGGCCGGTGCCACACCTCGTCGTCGACGGTGACGCGGACCTCTTCGAAGCCGCCTTGGTGGGTGGCGAAAAACCGCGCGGTGAGTGTGCCGTCGCCGTGGTCCTGCAACATGTTGCGCACCGCATCGGGGTCGGCGTGGGCCAGGGCGCTCATCGAGGACACAAAGTAACAATCGCCGAGCCGACCCTGCTTGGGGGCCATTGCGTCGACCGTCGCCGCGAAGGTCACCCCGCCGAGAGGTTTTGCGGTGGCGGGCATGCTCTCGTCGAGGCGGGCGGGCACCCCGGTGGTGACCAACGTCGCCCCCGGGGGAGGCAGACAGCGCACGGTGCCCACGACGTCTTGATCGTCGAGGTTGTTGGTCCCGTCGGACAGCGCGAGGGAAAACACGTCGCCGGCTTGGCCGGTGAGGCGGGCGCCGGGCGGCAGCTGTCCCTCGTCGTCCAAGAACACGGTGTGTTTTTCACCCGTGCGTTGGTTCACCAGGCGAAGGCGCGCGCCGGGCTCGCTCACCGCCCCCAGGCGGTTGGCGTTTCGCAATGTCACTGTTCCGTCGGGCTGTGCGCGCACCATCAACCGCGGCAGCCGCGCCACCGCGTTGCGCCGGTCGGGCCCCGGGACCCGCAGCGTCACCCACGGTGAGACCCGGCCGTCGTCGGTGCGCTGGCGGAACCGCAGCACGTCCCCCGCTTGGGCCCGGGGCAACACCGCCTCGCGGTCAAACCCGAACGAACCGTCCGCGCCGGCTTGGCCGATGACAAACCCGTCGTCGTGGTGGATGCGCATCCCGTCCTGGTTGTCGGACAGGTTGATCGCCTCGATCGCCGCCCCGGGCTCGGCCGCCCCCCGGACGCCGCCGGCGACGTCGGGGGCGACGGTGGGCGCCCGGCTGCGGGGCGCCGAAGCGGGGGGTTTGATCACCGGCACGACGCGATTGTGCCAGAGCGCGACGGGCGGCGAACAAAAACCGTCTCATCATGTCTGACAAACCGGTCTGTCCCCCGCACCGGGCCCATGGGCCGCGCTACCCCCAACCGGCCATGCGGGCGAACAAGGGTTTGATGCGCCGCTCGTAGGCGAAGCCGGCCACGAGCACGGCCACCCCGAAGCCGATGAGCAACACGCTGGTCGGCACCCGGTCGTGGAGCTTGCCAAAGTATTGCAGCACCAGGTTGATCGGCAGGCCGATGGCCGCGATGAGCCCGCTCGCCGAACGCTCCCAGACCAAACCCGCGACCAACAGACCCGTGCCCCCGAGCAGGACCAGCGACGGGTGCCCGTAGTCGTCGAGGGCGGTGAGCGACAGCCACGTCAATAGCCCCATGCCGCTCAACGCCCCCACGACCTCGAGCACCCGGGCGCTCACCGGGCGGTCCGCCCGCAGCGAGCGGGCGATGCCCACCGCGCAAAGTCCCGCCGACACCGCGAGCACAAGCGCCACCGGTTCCCAGCGGGCGAGCAACGGGTGCCCGCTGGCCTTGCCCAACGCGAGCAGTCCGGGGGCGGTGAGCGCGCTGAACAACCCGGCGCCGAGCAAGGGCAGCTCGCGCACGTCCTCGTCGTCCCCCGCCCGCAGCGCCAGCGCGATGAGCGCGGCGCCCACGCCCACAGGCACGAGTTGGTACAGGAACGCGTCGTGGGCGATGAGCGCCTCCACCGTGGGCAAGGCCGCGGCGAGCAGCGCCAGCCCCCACCACAATGGGGCATAGCCAGCGCGGCGCACCGGGCCCCAGAGCAGCCCCATCGCGGCGGGGACGCCCCACAATGCATAGGGATAGACGGACCATGCGCTCCCCGGCCCCGCGTCCACGAACAGCCCCACCGACCACGCCCCGGACACGAACGCCAAAAACCCGGCGCCCGCGAGCATGGGCCCCGCCACCTCCCGGGCGCGCATCGCGTGCGCCACGATGGCGAGGGCCACGAAGAGCCCCGCCCCCGCCGCGGTCAACCACAACACCCCGGTGGCAGATCCGGTCGAGCGCCACAGCCCAAACAGCACCAGCCACGCCAAGCCGTTGAGGGCGGCAAACACGCCAAGCTCGAGCCGCCGGGTGAACACCCCCAGCCCATAGGTCAAGCCCGCGATGAGCGCGGCCCCGCCGACCACCGCGCCCTCGGAGGCGTGCCCGGCATCGCTCCAGTACCCGAGACAGATCCAGAGCCATTGGGTCGCGCCCACCGTGGCCAACCGACCGAGCGCGGCCTGGCCCCGCCGGCCGAGCCAGGCCCCCGCGCCCCCCGCGGCCGCGCCGAGGGCGAGCAACAGCCCGAGCCGAAGCTCGTGGTCCAGCGCGAACCACAACATGTTGAGGGTGATGAGGGCGTCCACCGCCACCGCGAGCTTCAGCTCGAGGTGGCCACGGCGCAGGGCGACCAGGGCGGTGACGGCGGTGACGGTGGTGGCGGCGAACACCCAAGGCCACGCGCCGCTGACGTGGTGGGCGGTGAGGCCATACAATGCCACTGCCCAGCACAGCTGGGTGGAGAGCCACACCAAGGTCCGGGCGGTGCGGGTCCAAGAGGTTTGGGCCAGCCGCCAACCGGCCAGGCCCACCCCGGCGGTGAGGCCGCCGAGCAGGGCCAAGCGGCCGAGGTCCGGGAACAGTTCCCAGGCTTTGACCGCCAGCCACAAAGCCCCGACCAGGACCGAGGCGCCGCCGACGAAGAGCACCGCGGCGAGCAGGGACGAGACCTCCCGCTGCCGGGCGCCGCTGGGCCGGTACGCGGGGGTGGCGAAGACCGGGGCCGCCTTGACCTGGTCGGTGGCGTCGACCCCGAACCGCGGAGGCGGGAGGGCGGGCTCCTCGGGGTCGGGCGGGGTCGAAGGGGACGCCACGGGGTATGGGGCATAGCGGGTGAAGGCGGCGGCGAACGCCTCCGCGGAGGGACGGCGGTGGGGCTTGTGGTCGAGGGCTGCGCGCACCGCCGCCCGGCCCGCGTCGTCGAGCGCGGGGGCGAGTTCGGCCACGGGGTATTGGCCCACCGGGGGCCGGCCGGTCTCGGCCTGCACGATCATCGCGGCCAGTCCGTACACATCGGCGGCGCGGTCCGCGGGGCGGTCCCAGGCCTCGGGCGCGATCAGGCCCCAGGCCGCGCGGGGGGGGCCGGGCGCGCGGGCCCGGTGAGGGTCTGCGTCCGGGGTGGCCGGGACCTCGAGCCACACGTCCTCGTGGTCGACGTGCACGCTGGACCAGGACAGGCCCCCGTGGGCCCGGCGTTCGTGCAGCCGGACCAAGGCTTGGCTCACCCGGGCATACAGGGCATAGCGGCCGGGACCGACCGGCGGGGCAGCGGCGGGGGATGGGGCATCGGTCGCGGGGCGCAGGCCCGCGGCGTTGGGGGTGGGTTGAATCACATCCATGCGAGGGCCGTCGCAAGCGGCGCGCCAACCAAGCGGCGGCGGTCCACCGCGTGCTGACGCGGCGCGGTCTCGCAAAACTGTGAAAAGCGGCGCGCGGCCACCCCCCGATGCCGGGTAACCGGTGACGCAGGTGCGCGCGGTCACGGAAGGGAGGGCGCAGATCGGAAATGCCCGGCGACCGCGGGCGGTTCTGGGCGCTGGCGGCCGCGTCAGGGCGGGTAGGTGTAGGGGGTCATGGTGCCGACGATGTCGAGCACGTCGAGTTCGCGGGTGTACACCCGCACGTCGTCGATCGCCCCTTGGTAGCCCGACGACGGGTAGGCCGCCCCCGTGCCCCCAAGAATAAACGGGGCGAAGTCACCGGCCATGGCCCCCGCGCTCGACGCGACGGTGGGCGCGCCGGCGTTGATGACCAGGGACGCTTCGCCCCCGGCGAGAACCAGGGCGAGGTGGGTCCAGGTCGCGGCGGTGAGGGTGGCTTCGCTGGTCCAGCTCTCGATCACGCCGCAGCCGCCGTCGAGGCGGTTGAGCGTGAGGTGACCGCTCTCCACCAATAGAAGGTATCGCCCGCAGTTGGCGGCGCCGCCGAAGGACGCGAGCACCTCGGAGCCGGTCACGGAGGTGGGTTTGATCCACATGGTCACGGTCTTGACCGCCAGCCCCGGGGGCACGCGGCGGCCGAGGCCCACCTCGACCCGGGCGCCGGCGAAGTTGAGGTAGCCACCGTGGGCCTGGTCGACCGCGCGCATGCCCGCCGGGATGAACGCCCGGCCCCCCCAACCCGCGTAGTCGTACGCGATGTCGGCCGCGGGCTCTTCGTCAAATGTGAACAGCGCGCTGGGTTCGGCCGGGCCGGTGCGGAAGGGAAGCGCGGACAGAGCCTGGGCGGTGGGGAACTCAATCGTGCGGTCGTAGATGCGAAACTCGTCGAGAGCCGCGTGGATGTTCAGCACTTCCCCGCCGCCGAAGTCGCGCCGTCCGAGAAACATCGCCTGGACCGGGCTTGTCCCCAATTCCACCCCCGTGCCCCCGATCACCGAGCCCTCCTGGGACCACGCCCCGGCCACGAGCCCGTCGACGGTGGCCGCGGTGGCGACGTCGCTGACCTGGATCACCACCTCGGTCCACACATCCTGCACGATCGCGGTGTTGAGCGAACACGAATCGAGCACCCCACCCACCGCAAAGTCACTGTATAGGCACAGGTGCCCCACCGCGGGCTGATCGGGGTCGTGTCGAATCGCCACCGCCAACACCGCCGCGCCCTGGTTGTTCTCGGCGGCGTACACCAGGTGCCACTCGCCGGGGCCCCCGGTCTGCGACCAGGACACCCAAAAGCTCAGGGTCAACGCCCCCGCGGGGAAGCCGGCCGGGTCCAGCGAGACCGTGTCGCTGGTGTCGATGTCGACCGCGCCGCCGACGTGGCCCTCGACCACGGGCTTCGCGAAGTTGACGTCGAGCCCCTGCCCGGCCGCATCCACAAACCCGTTGGCGATGAGCCCATCAAAATGATGCGCGCGCCACAGCCCCGGGGGCAGGGCATAGCGGACCACCACGTCGCCGTCCCCATCCCCATCCCCATCGCCGTCGCCATCGCCGTCCCCATCACCGTCGCCATCCCCATCACCGGCGTCTGGCCCCCCCGCGTCCACCGCGCCGGCATCGGCCGCGTCGGGTGGCCCCGCGTCGAGAACACCACCATCGCCATCCCCATCCCCATCACCATCACCGTCGCCATCGCCGTCGCCGGCGTCGAAGGCTCCGCCGTCCTCCGGTGGCGCGCCGCCGTCACGCGTCCCGTCACCGTCTCCGTCGCCGTCTCCGTCGCCGTCGCCGTCGCCGTCGCCGTCGCCGTCGCCTTGGCGCAGCACACATTCCTCCGCCTCGCAGCGGTACCCCTCGAGGCATTCTCCGTCGGTGCTGCACCGCAACCCGTCCAGCGTCCGGGGGCACGCGGACAGCATCACCGCGGCGAGGCCCCCCACAAAGACGACGCTTCGCGCCCAAAATGCCGCCAACGGCCAAGAGGAGCTGCCCATGCCCCATCTTGTCCCAGCGACGGAATGCCCCGCAACTGTGGCCCCTCCCGGACGCGGGCGTTTGCCTTTGGTCCCAGACCGGCTAACCGACGGCCATGGAAAAGCTGCAACACATCATCGACAAAGCCTTCGACAACCGCGACCAAGTGTCCGCCTCGACCACCGGCGAAATCCGGGACGCGGTGGTGCACGCCCTCGACCTGCTCGACCGCGGTCAGGCCCGGGTCGCCACCTTCGACGACGGGGACTGGACCGTGCACCAGTGGCTGAAAAAGGCCGTGCTGTTGTCGTTTCGGTTGTTCGACATGGAGCCCATCAGCGGCGGCCCCGGGGGCTCGTCGTGGTGGGACAAGGTGCCGTCGAAGTTTGCCGGCTGGGACGCGGCCCGCTTTCGCGACGCGGGCTTTCGGTCTGTGCCCGGCGCGATCGTGCGGCGCTCGGCCTACGTCGCCCCCGGCGTGATCTTGATGCCCAGCTTCGTCAACCTCGGGGCCTACATCGACGAGGGCACGATGGTGGACACCTGGGCCACCGTCGGGTCGTGCGCGCAGATCGGCAAGAACGTGCACATCTCTGGCGGCGCCGGGATCGGCGGCGTGCTCGAGCCACTGCAGGCGGGACCGGTCATCGTCGAGGACGGTTGCTTCATCGGGGCCCGGGCCGAGGTCGCCGAGGGCGTGCGGGTCGAGCGGGGCTCGGTCCTGGCCATGGGCGTGTACCTGTCGGGGTCGACCAAGATCATCGACCGCGCCACCGGCGAAGTGTTCGTGGGCCGGGTGCCGGCGTACTCGGTGGTGGTGCCCGGCAGCCTGCCGGGCAAAGCCTTGCCCGACGGCAGCCCCGGGCCGAGCCTCTACTGCGCGGTCATCGTCAAGCGCGTCGACGAAAAGACCCGGTCCAAGACCAGCGTCAACGAGCTTTTGCGCGGAGGCTGAGGTGGACGTCGTCGAGCGCACCCGGGCGTTGATTCGCGAGCCCAGCGTGAGCCCTGACCCGGGCGGGGCCATGTCACTGTGTGCCTCGTGGCTGGGCGACCTCGGCTTCGACGTGTCGGAGATGTCGTTTGCCTCGGCGGAGTTTCCCGAGGTCAAGAACCTCTACGCACGGCTCGGCACCGAGGGCCCCAACTTCTGCTTTGCCGGGCACACCGACGTGGTCCCCGAGGGCGACCTCGCCCAGTGGGTGCACCCCCCGTACGACGGGGTGGTCGACGCTGGCAATGTCTATGGACGGGGCGCGGCGGACATGAAGGGTGCGATCGCCGCGTTCTTCGCCGCCACCGAGCGCTACCTGGCGTCGCCGGGCGGCGGGCACGGTTCGATCTCGTTGTTGCTCACCGGCGACGAGGAAGGGCCCGCGGTCAACGGCACCGACAAGGTGCTGACCTGGCTCGAAGAGCGGGGCGAGACCCTCGACATGTGTTTGGTGGGGGAGCCCACCAGCGTGCAACGGTTGGGCGACACCGCCAAGATCGGCCGGCGGGGCTCGATGCAAGGCTTTGTGCACGCCCGCGGCATCCAAGGCCACGCCGCGTATCCCGAGCGGGCGCACAACCCGGTGCCGGATTTGATCAACGTGCTGCACGCCTTCGAGCACATGGTGCTCGACACCGGCAACGCGCACTTTCAGCCCAGCAACCTCGAGGTGCTCGACCTGTCGGTGGGCAACGATCGGGACAATGTCATTCCCGGCGAAGCCCGCGGCCGGTTCAACGTGCGGTTCAACTCGGACCACACCTCGGCTGAGCTCATCGAACGGTTCGAGCAGCGCGCCCGGGCCATCGCCGACAACGTGACATTGTCGTGGCGGGTCTCGGGGGAGTCGTTCCTCACCCCCGAAGGGGCGTTGTCGGCGGCGATCTGTGACGCGGTGGAGGAGGTCACCGGGGCGGTCCCCGAGCTGTCCACCACCGGGGGCACGTCGGACGCGCGCTTCATTCACCGGATGTGTCCGGTGGTGGAGTTTGGCTTGGTGGGCCAGAGCATGCACAAGATCAACGAGCACGTGGCGGTGGCCGACCTGCACCATCTCGTGGACATCTACGAGCGCATCCTCCGCCGGGCCCTGCGCCCTCAGAGGTAGCGGATCACCACCTGGGCAGCCTCGGGGCTGTAGGTGACCCCGTCGATGTACGCGTTCTCGCGCCCCCCGACCTGGATGCCGGACAGGGCCGCGGTGGCGAACGCGTGCAGGCTCAACCGAGAATACAGAAATGGGGGATAGCCAAAGTCGAACACCGCCTCGTCGTCGTCGGCCTTGACGCAGGTGAACCGCGAGCCCCGGTGAAAGCGCCCCCAGGCCACCCCCGCGTTCTTCGCGATGCGTTGGGGGCTGAGCAACTTGAACAGCATGCGGTACAGCGGCGACCGCAACAGCTCGGTGTTCTTCTGCAGGGTCATGGCGAGGTAGTCTTTGTCCTCAGTGTAGAAGACCTGGCGGAGGGCGAGATAGAAGACCTGCCCGTGCACCTCCGGCATCCACACCGAGTCGGGGGGCAGGTTGAACAACGTCGCGTGCAACGACGCGGGGACCGCGGTGGCGAGGCGGTCGCGGTCGAAGCCGGCCAGGAAGATGCGCGCCACCGACGCCTTACATTCCGCGCGGGGGTACGAGTCGAGCCCCCGGGGAAGACTGTCGATGTAGGCCTCGACGTTCATCGGCTCCAGTGTACCCCAAAGTCCGTGCCGGCGACGACCACGTCGGGCGACGGTCCCGAAATACAACACGTCCGCCCGCCCCGCGGCCGCAGACCACAACCCGGCAACCGGCTCGGGGTCACGAAATCCGGATCTCCACTTGGGCTCGCTCCGCGCCGTAGGCCACCTCGCCGAGGGCGGCGGACTCGTGGCCGCCGACCCGGAGACCGGCCACGGTGGCGGTGGCAAACGCCCGCACAATCACCGGCGAAAACAAGAACGCGGGGTAGGCAAACGTGAAGAGCGCCTCGGTCGACGTCGCGCGTTCACATGTCAGCGTTGAGCCCTGGTGAAACCGGGCCCAGGCCATCTGTGACAAGCGGACGATTCGTTGGGGCGTCACCACCCGGAACAACGTGCGGTACAATGGTGAACCGAGCAGCTGTCGGTTGACCCGCATGCTCATCTCCAAGAAGGTCTCGTCCGACCGGTAACATTTGCTGCCGCTGGGCCAAGAACAGCACCTGCGCATGCGTCTCGGGCATCCACACCGAATGGGGCGGCAACTTGTGCAGCAACGGGCGAAGCGCGGCCGGGACCGCCTCCCCGACGAGGTCGCGGTCCACCCCTTCGAACAAGACGTGCAGAATCGACGCCTTGCACCGGGCCTCGGGATACGAATCCAGCCCGTGGGGGAGTTGCGCCAGAAACGCGGCCACGTCCATCGACGAGAGCTTAGCGCATGCCCCGCGTCAGGCGTTCCACCACCGCGTGAGGGTCGCGAGGCTGTCCATGCTCAGCGCCACCGACACGTGAATGGCCACCCCCAACCACAACGACCTCGTCACGAAAGCGATACCGCCGAGTACCAATCCCGCCGCCAGCGCGCCGAACACCTCGGGCCACGGCTTGCCGAAATGGATCATCGCGTAGGGCACCAGTGGCAACAGCACCGCGTACAGGCCCATCCGGCGCTCAAAGGGAAACACCAGAAAGCCCCGGAACAAAAACTCCACCCCGATGAACTGCGGCAGGTACACCAGCTCCCACAACAAAAACCGTGGCAAGCTGTCGCGCGCCCCCCGGTAGATGGGATAGGTCTGCGCAAAGCCCGGCAGCTGGGACGCCACCAGCAACGGCCCCGCGATGAGGGCGAACAGCACAATGTAGATGCGCCAGTGTTTGACCGCGCCCTGGGTCGACCAGCCCAGGTCCCGGGCGGTGCGCCCGAGGACAAACCGGGCGTACACAAACGGGACCAGGGCATACGCGAGGAGCACGTTGAGGCTCCAGTAGGCGTAGCGGAAAAAGCCCCCCAGCCCTTTTTGAAAAAAGATGCCGCGGTGGAGCTCGGCCCCGTCGTCGACAAAAAGCGCGAACAAGGGGATCAACACCCGGGTCTTGCTCGACGAGCCGAAGGTATCCACCCACACGATCACCGCGAGGGCGACGACCAACGCGCCGAACAATTTCAGGTCCCCCGCGTCGAGGCCCACCGGGCCGCGCACCTTCTGGTCTTGGGCGACCAGGGCCTCGGCCGACCGCTGACCCAGAGCGGTCAACCGCGCGCGCAGGCTCACGGCGTCGACGAAGAAGCGGCGGTGCCGGGGTCGGCGTCGACCTTGCCTTTGATCAACCCTTTGAGGCCCGCGCTGCCCACCGCGGGGGGCGGCTTTGCCTGGGCCGGGACCGCGGCCTTGCCATCGGCGGCCGGGGCGGGCTTGGCCCCGTCGGGGGCGGCGCCGTCATCGGGGGCGTCTTCGCCCGCGGCCTCGTCGCCGTCGGTCGCGCTGTCCTCGGCGGGGCGCAACAACTTGGTCAAGGCCGCGTCGGGGTACGTGCTGATGCCGAGCTCGCGGAGCTGTTTGGCCTTGGCCAGGTTGTCTTCTTTGCCCCGGCCTTCTTGGTACCGCACCTGGGTGAGGATCTTCGCCACCGCGATCTCGCCCGGGTCCTGCGACAGCGCGTCGCTGCGCAGCCACACCGATTGGGTCCCGATGTGGTTGGCCTCGGAAAACTCCCCCTTGGCTTTGGTCACGTACAACAATGTACCTGCTTCGACCGTCTTGCTCGCGTTCATGGTGAGGATGTCGGGGCGGGTGAAGGTCTTGGCCTCCTCGAGCACGGTGGCGAGGGTGGCTTCGTCTTGGGTGAGCAACCCCGCCCGCTGGGCGTAGCCGGTCTTGTCCCCGGTGGTCTTGACCTCACACCAGTCGCCGTCCTCGGCGACGATGACGATCTCTTCGCCGCGGTACACGGTGGCCACCCAGTTGGACATCTTCTTGCCCGGGTTGGCGGGGTCGTCGACCTTGGACTCGGTGCTCTTGGTCTTGCGCACCACGGTGGTGGCGGCGACATAGGCGGGCACCGGGTCGCTGGCGGCCGCGGCGGGGTCTGGGGCCGCGGGCGTGGCCGGGTCGGTGAGGGCCGCTTCGCCGTCGGGCATCGGCTCGTTGCCGTCGAGGGTGGCGTCGGAGCTGGTCTCTTCGCAGGCCGCGACCAAAGACAACAACACAGCGAGCAGCACAAGGCGGGTGGTCATGCACACCTCCAGTCGCACTCTGTTAGCGCCGGACCGAGGGCCGCACAACCGCCGCGCGGCCTCGCGGTCAAAACAGCGTGTACACAAACGGCGCGACGTAGCTGAGCCCGCCGGTGAGCATCAAGAGCACCCCGGCGGCGAGCAGAACCAGGAGCATGGGGACAAAAAACAGGCGGTTCTGGCGGACAAAAAAGCCCACCAGGTCACCCACGGTGCGCAGCCGGGCCACGAGGCGCCGCCACAGACTCACCGCCGCCCCCGCTCGATCCAGAGGTCGTCGACGACCAGGGCCGCGACCCGGTGTCGCATCAAGAACAGCAGCGCGTCCTCGACCGCGTCGCAGATGGGCTCGCCCGCCGCGTTGAGCGAGGTGTTGAGCAGCACCGGCTCCGCGGTGCGCGCGAGCAGGCCGGTCAGCCAGGGGTCGGAGGCGGCCTCCACCAGCTGGGCGCGGGCGGTGCCGTCGACGTGCAAGGCCGCCGGGCAGTCGCGCCGGGCCTTGGCGGTGGCGGGGTTGGTCACGGTCATGAACCGCTGCAGCTTGTCACACCGACCGCCAAAGTACCCGTCGAACGCGTCCCGGGTCGTGACCGGGGCGAGGGGGCGAAACGGCTCCCGCCGCTTGACCTGGGCGTTGATGCGGTCTTGCACCGCGGCCGGTCGTGGCCGGGCCAACAGCGAACGATGCCCGAGGGCGCGCGGGCCCCATTCCGATCGCCCGCGGCACACCGCGAGCAAGCCCCCGTCGTCGAGCACGCGCGCGGCTTGGCCCAATAGGTCGGACGGGCGCGCCACCGCAAAGCCGAGCGAGGCGGCCACCGCCTGGGCCCGGGCGGCGTCGGCCGGGGCCCCGAGCGCGGCGTCGGCCAGCGGCCGCTGCACGTCGTCGCCGAGGTCCTGGGCCCCGAGCAAGGCCGCGCCCATCGCGCCCCCCGCGTCCCCCGCGGCCGGGGCCACGAACACCTCGTGGAAGGGGCCCTCGTCGAGCACCCGCCGCACCGCCCGGACATTGAGCGCGACCCCGCCGGCCAAACACAATGTGTCAGCATCGCCGCACAGGCGGTGCGCGGTGCGGGCGAGGCGGAGCAAGGCCGTCTCCAGCACCGCCTGGGCGGTGGCGGCCACGTCCGCGTAGTGGGCGTCCGCGGGGTCAAAGAGCCGCCAAGGCCGGCCGAAGGGGCGCGCGGGGCCGAGCCGCTGCTCGAGCCTCGGGCCAAACGCGCGGGTGGGGTGCACCATGTGCAAAAACGTGTCCCGGTCGAGGGTGACGCTGCCGTCGTCGTGTACGGTGATGAACGCCGCAAACTCCTCCTCGAGCCGGGGCTGGCCAAACGCGGCCAGGCCCATCACCTTGTACTCGCCTTCGTTGACGGCGAACCCGAGGTAGGCGGTGATCGCGGCGTAAAAGAGCCCGAGGCTGTCGGGAAACGGCTGCGTATACCGGGGCACGAGCGCGCCGCCGGTGCCGTGCCAGATGCTGGTGGTCTCGTTTTCGCCCACGCCGTCGACGACCAGGACCGCGGCGGGCTCGGCCCCGCTCACCAGGTACGCGCTCGCGGCGTGGCTTTGGTGATGGGGCACGGCCATCACCTGGTCCCGGGACAGGCCGAGGTGTTCGCGCAGGTGGTCGAGGACAAAGACCCGCCCCCCGAGCTGCCGGGCCATGCCCGCGACGAACCCCGAGAGCCCGTGGGGGAACGTGGTCAAGGTCGAGCGCATCACCCGCTCGAGTTTGGCGAATGGCTGTTCATAAAAGACCGCGCGGTCGATCGCCCCCGGGTCCACATCTGCGATGCGCAAACATTGGGCAATGGCCGCGGCGGGGAAGGACGCGTCGTTCTTGACCCGGCTGATCCGCTCCTGTTGGACCGCGGCCACGACCGCGCCGTCGCGCACCAGGCACGCGGCCGCGTCGTGGTAGTGCGCACTCACCCCGAGCACGGTGGCCATGCTCAGCCCCGGGGCCGCAGCAAGGTGAACAGCGGCGCGCACAACACGTACAAAAGCCCCCCGGTCACGAGGTACAAACCCGACGACAGGGCGCGGCCCGCGCGCAGCCATTGCCGCCACAGTTGGCGCCGGGCCATGCGCGCGACCAAGCCGCCGCGCCGCGGCTCGAGCTCATCGAGCAGCGCCCCGGTGTAGGCCGCGTGCTGGTGCTCGTCCCGGAGCACCCCGCGGATCACCGCCCGCGGCCGGCCCGGGAGCGGGGCCCGGCCCGCGAGGTGGGCGAGGTGGGCGTCGAACTGCGCGCGGCCGCGTTGCTCGCCCATGTGCACAAACGCCAAGAACGAGGCCTCGCCCAATGTGTCATACAAGTGCTCGGTGTCGACGTGGACCGGCCCGCTTCGGGCGGCATCGAGCTTGTGCGCCAGCCGGGCAAAGAGCTGGGCGTGGCGCCACTCGTCGGCGGCGTGGCGGAGGTACTGGGCCGCCCGCGCCGGGGACGGGGTGTGGCGCGCGGCCTGCTGCATGTCGATCACGCTCGCGCGTTCGGCGTGGGCAAAGCCGTGCACCATGCGCGCGGCGCGCCTCGGCGACGACCACACAAAGGGGGCGAACAGGCGGGTGAGGGCGCCGAAGATCAGAGACACGCGCGCACGCCCCCCGGCCAATCGCGGCAGGTGCCCACGTCGCAGTCCGCGTCCTGCCGACACGTGCGCACACATTGGCGGTGGCCCCCGGCGAGGACTTCACCGGCCACGCAGCGCGGCCGCGGGCCCTGCATCTCCCCGGCCGAGCACCGCACGCCGTCGTAACCGAACTCGAGTTCCTCGAGGTCGGCCGGGGCCCGGCGCTGCTGGACCGGCGGGGGCACCCCGTGCCCGGGCCCGGGCGCGTTCGCCTCCGGTTGCCCCACGAGCGCGAGGAGGCCTTGGCCGCGCAGGCGCGCCGGGGTCGTCGACCCACAGCGCGGGTTGACCCCGGCCACGAGGTCGTCACACCAGGCCTGCACCTCGGTGCGGTCGGACCGGCCGCGCCCCGTCCCGTCGAGCACCCGCCGCCGGAAGGCTTGGCACGATTTTTTGGCCGGGGCGTAATCGGCCGCGGGCGGTGGCCCGGACCGTCGCACCAAGGCCGCGACCTCCCCGGTGACCTGCCCGTCAGGACCGGCCCACAGCCTGAGGTCGCGATGGCCGCGGCGGCTCTGGACACGCAGTGACATTTTCTCGCCGGGGAGCAGGGCGGCCACGAGGTTGCCGGTGCGTTTGGACACGTAGCGCAACACCTCGTGGCGGTCGGCGGCGGTCACCTCGACGTCGAGGATGCGGTCGCCGGGATGCGCCGCGCAGTTGATGCGCACCCACTCGTCGATCTGCCAGGTGCCGCACCGGGCCTTGCTCGATCCGGTGACGATGATCTCGGGCTCTTGCAGCCACTCGTCGAGGGTGGGCACCGCGGTGCGGCCCGCGGGCAGGCGCCAGGGGGCGGGGATCGGCGCGGGCACCCGCGTGGTGAGGGTCTCGGCCAAAGCCGCGGCGAAGGCGGCGTGGCCCTTTGGGGTCAGGTGCAGGTCGCCATGCAAAAACGCCCCCGGCTCGGCCGCCGAGAGCGCCGCGGTGGGGTCGAGCCCGCGGGCCCCGGCCAGGGCGGCGGCGGCGAGCACGTCGTCGCGCAGGGTTTTGGTCGCGCTCATGTCCACCGGGTCCGCGCCATATTTTTTGAACTCCGCGGGCGAGACCTGCACGTCGAGGGGCAAGGCCACCACGGTGAGGGCCGCGCCCCGGGCGGCGGCGATGGCCCGGGCCTGGCGCACCTGGGGCAACACCGGGCTCTCGGGCACGCCGGGGGGCAAAGGGCGGGCCCAGATTTTGCGGTTTTGGCGGCGCACGTCCCGGGCCGCGGCCACCGCCTCGACGTAGGCCTTCCGGCGGGCGTCCCGGCGCGAGCGCCAGGTGCGGGCCAGACGTTGGCGCAGCGCGACCCCGCGGCGGATCTCTTGGGCTGTCAATGTCACTGCACGAGCAGACTCGGCGAAGTATTGCCGCACGATGTCGCCGGGCCCCTTGTACGACCGCCGCAGCGCCTCCATCGCGTCGACGTCCGCGTCGTCGAGCGCACCGATGTCGGACGCGATCTCGTCGTAGGCCTGGTCCATGGCTTGTACCGCGTGGTTCTCGGCCGTGCGCACCGCGGTCTCGGCCTCGCGGCGGGCCTCGGTGGACTGGGCGTAGACCGCGTGGGCCTTTTGTTGGGCCGCGGTCCGGTCGGTGCCGGTGCTGACCAAGTCGCGGTAGGTGCCCTCGGACGCCACCTGCGCGGGCGCGTCCTCGTCGTGCCACCAGCGGCGCAGGGCATAGACCGCGTGGGACTCCTGAAACAGCCAACGACGAAACGGGAACCACACAGGATCGTCCGGCTTGGTCTCGGCGCGCACCGCCCACCCGTCCCACTCCGCGTGGCGGTCCCGGTTGGGCCGCCCCGCCTCGAACAGGTCGTTGGCCATGTTGATCACCATGACCACGTCGGTGACGGTGCGGCCGGCGGTGAGCTCATCGATGACGGCCACATATTCGTCCGGCCCGTAGGTGGGCACGCCCCCGTTGAGCACGGGCCGGCCGGTGAGCGTGGACAGCTGCGCGGCGAAGGTGTCGGCCTCGTCGACCCCGAGCCCGAACACTTGGCTGTCCCCGACGACGAGGATCTCGTGGGGCCGGGGCGGCGGAAACGTCTCGCCCCGGTACCCGCGGGGGTTGATCACGATGTCGGACACGGGATTGTCGTGCAGGGCAAAACGCTGCGTGCCCCCGGGGGCCAAGCGCACCCCCAGCGCGTCGTCGGCGACGTATTGGTTGACGTGGGGGAACGCCCCCTGGTCCCGCCACCAAAACGCGCCCTCCGCGAGCACCAACGCCACCGCCACGCCGCACACGGGGGCCAGCACCTTCGCCCAGGCACGCCGCGCGCGAACAGGAACAGCGTCGTCGACCACCGCCCGGTCGGACACCGCCCCGGGGGGTTCGGTTCCTGCGCCCTCCCGGGGCTGACCGTGCGCGTCACCGCTCGTCATCCTGAGAGGATACCCGGCCTGGGCGGTCTGTGTGCTCGGCCGTCACACCCCCGCCGGTCTTTTCCCCGCGCCGAAAATCGGCCATGGTGCGCGCATGTTTCCCCCCGTCGAGAAGTCCAACGCCCCCCAAAAACGCCGCGAAAAACTCCGCCGGGCCCTCGGTGACCTCCCGGCTCTGATCCCCGCCGGCGCCCCCCGGGGGCGCAACTACGCGGGCAACCCCTACCCCTTCCGCGCGTCGTCCCACTTCATCTATTTCCTCGGCGACCTCGGCGCCCATTTGCCCCGAAGCTGGCTGCTGCTCGACGAGGACGGGGACACGTTGTTCACCCCCGCCCCCTCCGCCGACGACGCCTTGTGGCACGGGCCCACCCCCTCGCTGGCCGCGCTGTCCGAGCTCGGCAACGTGACCACCCGCGACGTGGCCGAACTCGACGCGGTGGTCCGCGATCGGCGCATCGCCACCCTGCCCGCCCCCGACGGCGCCACCCGCATGCACCAGCGCCAGCTGCTCGGCCGCATCCCCGACGTACAAAAGGGGGACGACCTCGTGCTCGTCGACGCGGTCATCAGCCTGCGGCTCTTTCACGACGACCACGCCGTGGCCGGTCTCGAACAGGCCGCCGCCGCCACCGCCGCCGCCCACCGCGCGGGCATGGCCGCCACCGCCCCCGGCCGCCACGAATGGCACGTCCGCGCCGCGATGGAGCAAGCCCTGATGGCCCGCGGGATGGGCACCGCCTACCCGTCCATCGTCACCGTGCACGGCGAGGTCCTGCACAACAACGCCTACCACCACCCGCTCGAGGCCCAGGACCTGTTGCTCGCCGACGTGGGCGCCGAGACCGCGGGGGGCTGGGCCGGCGATGTCACCCGCACCTGGCCGGTGTCGGGCACGTTCTCGCCCACCCAGCGCGACATCTACAACGTGGTCCTGCAGGCCCAAAAGCGCACCATCGAGGCCATCCGCCCCATGGTGCGGTACCGCGACCTGCACCTCAAAGCTGCAGAAACATTGGCGGCGGGCCTGGTCAACCTCGGCATCCTCCTCGGCGACCCCGCCGAGCTGGTGGCCGACGACGTGCACGCGATGTTCTTCCCCCACGGGGTCGGCCACCTCATCGGTCTCGATGTGCACGACATGGAAGACCTCGGCGATCGGGCCGGCTACCAAAAAGGCCGCCGCCGGGACGCGCGGTTCGGCCTGTCCTTTTTGCGCTTGGACCGCGACCTGTTGCCGGGCATGGCGGTGACCATCGAGCCCGGCTTTTACAATGTGCCTGCGCTCTTGGAAGACGAGACCCGCCGGGCCGCGGTCAAAGACCGGGTCAACTGGGACAAGCTGGCCCAGTTTGCCGACGTGCGCGGCATCCGCATCGAGGACGACGTCCTGCTCGAGCCCGGCGGCCCCCGGGTGCTCACCGCGGACATCCCCAAAGAGATCCCCGACGTCGAAGCGGCGGTGAACACCGGCGCGCCCTGAGCCCCTCCCCCTGGAGCCCCCATGACCAAGCCTTGGATCGCCGGACTTGCCCTCGGTCTCGCCACCCTGACCGCCCTCGCCGCGGGGTTGGTGCACACCCCCGCCCAAGCCGACAAGGCCCCGCAGGTGGAGTGCGACGAGATCAACCTCGACGCGGGGGCGATGCAGACCGCGTTGGACGCGCGGGTCAAAGCCGGTTGGAAGGTGGTCTCGAGCCTGAGCCGGCCCGCGGGCATGCGGGTCAAGGCCATCGTCTGTTACCGACGCTGACCCCGCGTGCGGTCAGCTGTCGAAGCCGACCGCGCTTTTGATGATGAACTGCTGCTGGGGCACGCTCACCCAGAAGCTGTCGTCGGTGTCCCCCGCGACCAAGCCGCTGGGAAAGTCGATGGGCCCGCTGAAGGTGCGGCGGTAGGCGAGGTTGTTGGGGATGGGGTTCTGGTCGTCGAACGACGCATCGATGCGCCACACGCGGTAGCTGGTGGGCAACGCCAAGAACACGTAGTCGCCGCTCGCCGACGGGGTCAGCAGCAGGCGCGCGTTGGCCGGGGGGTTGTTGCTGAAGAACAACGCGTCCCCTTCGTACGGCGCCTCGTTGACCTGGACCGCGGTGGCCGGGCTGCTGCCATCGTATTGGAAAAAGCGCAGGTTGCCGGTGCTCGGCTCGATGGTCATGATGTTGCCGCGCCCCGGTGCATTGCCATTGTCGACGGGGATGTCGCCCACCGGGACCACCGCGAAGGTGGCGTCGGGGAGCGCCATCGGGGACAGCTGTTGTTGGTTGCCGGACAGCACCCACTCGGTGGTGCCGGTCTGGCGGAAGATCGGCACCAACCGCGGGGGGGACCCCCGGTCAAACACCAGCACGGTCTCGCCCTGGGCGGTGGCCTCGAGCTCCCAGACCTGGGTGATGGCGGAGAACTGCACGTCCGGTGCAAAGCTGTCGATGAACCGGTCATTGAGGGGTTGGTCGACGCCAGGCAGGATTTGGTACGAGATCATCGAGGCCGCGCCCCGGCGGAAATACAGGCGGCGCTCGACGTCGATCATGTTGTTCTCGATGCTGAGGGGTGTGACCCGCGCCCCCAATGTGTAGGCAATGCTCCCGGTGTCCAAGAACGCTTGGTTGAGGTTGCCTTGGTAGGCGATGCGCAGGGCGGGCCCGGTGTTGCACGCGATCCAGGTCTCGCTGTTGGTGAGGTTGGGTTCGAAGTAGATGTTGTCCACGTTGCAGGCGTCCACCTGCTGGCCCCCGTTGGAGGTCATGGAGCGGAAGTCAAACGCAATGTCATTGTTGGTGTTCAAGGTGCTGGGGGGGTTGCTGCTCGAGAACCGGGCCAGGTGGTCGAACGACCCCGGCACATAGATCGCGGCGAGGATGCTCCCCGGGTTCTGTGGGTCGGGGGCGATCCAAGAGACCTCGTAGGAGGTCTGGATTTGCTCGAGGATGAAGTCGCCGTCCCCATCGCCGTCCCCATCCCCGTCGCCATCCCCGTCGCCGTCCCCGTCCCCGTCGCCGTCCCCGTCGCCGTCCCCGTCGCCGTCGCCGTCCCCGCCGAGGTCCACGCAGGTCCCGTCCTCGTTGCAGTACTGCCCGGTGGGGCAGTCGTTGTAGTAGGCGCACTCCTGGCTGCACGACGCGCCCTGCAGCATGAGGGCGAGCAACAACAGAGCCGCCGCGGACAATGCGACAGTCAAGCGATGGGGCATGGCGACTCCTTGCGTTCGGGCGTGGCCTATTGGGAGACGCAAGACAAACGGTCGACGCATTTGTCTTCGGGCGTCGTGCACGTGATGTTGGGCGACTCAGGGTAGTTGGGCAGCGTGGCGAGGGTGATCACCACCGGCTCGGTGTTGTCCCCGTAGATGTCGGCCACGCGGCAGCCCCGCATCAGGGCCAAGCCGGCGGCGTCATTGACCGTCACCGCCATCACCAGGCGGCCCTGGGGCACGTTCTCGGTGGCCAGCCCGTCGAAGAACGCGCACACGTCGGTCGATCCGCTCGACGCCAATGTTTGTTGATTGGCCGGGAGCGCGACCGACAGGTTGCGGCAGATCTCGTCGGGGTCTTCGCTGCCGTCGTACACGTCGAGCGACGCGGTCGCAGACAGGAAAAAGGTCTCCAGCGAGGGGAACAGCAACGTGTACGACACGTCCACCGCCCCGCCGCAGCCCGCGGTCCCGCACAGGGCGAGGACAGGCAAAAAGCGCACACATCGACGAACACAGCCATGGGCCCAACGCATACAGGTTTTGTACCACCGATGCGGGCCCACAGCGAAATCCCTCCTCGTCCCCGGCCCCGGCCTGGGCTGCGCGGTCTGCGCACCCTGACCGCGCCGGTTGCGCAACCCTCGTGCGGGCGGCCCACGGCCATGGTAGGCCTGGGCACCCAGGAGGTTGTCCATGCCGCAGGTTCCCCCGCTCCCCTTCGACGCGCCCCCGCAGTTTGAGCTCAGCGAGGTCATGGTCTCGTTCCGCGGCCCCGACACCGCCGGGCTCAAGGAGCCGCGCGCGATGCAGCGCCAGTTCCCCATCCGGCCCAACCTCATCATGCACCGGCGCCCCGCCCCCGACGCCAACCTCGAGATGCTCACCGCCGAGATGTGCGCCGAGCTGCTCACCACCATCGACGGGATCAAAGATCTCTCCACCGAGGCGCTCACCTTCGCCGATGGCGCCGAGGGTTCCCTGGTGTCGTTCGATTTCCCCGCCGGCAAGGCCATGACCGTGCGCCAATACCAAGCCGTGCGCGTCGACGAGGGCCAGCTCTCGACGCTGACCCTGACCCTCGACAGCAGCACCCTGAACGAGACCAGCTGGGCCACCTACCAAAAGACCCTCGCGTCCCTCGGGGCCTGAGCCACGCCAAAAGCCGCCGCCCCCCGATAGACTGGGCCTACCCCAGGAGCGCGCCATGACCTCGATCCGCCCCAACACCTTCTCCGTCCCCCAACCCCGCGACCACATGGTCGAAAAGTTCGGCGGGAACGAAAAGGCGAGCGGCCTGCCCTGCCCGATGCTCTCGACGCTGGTCAACGAAGACCTGCTCGTCCCCAACGAAAATGGCGAGGTCACCCTCGACCAGATCAAGCAGGCGCTGTCCGCGGTCGGCATCAGCCGCATGGGCCAGGCGCTGCTCGCCCACGGCGGGGCCAAAGCCACCGAGTCGCTGGAGCGCGGCGTCATCGAGCTGCTGTCCCTCCAGGGCAGCAACCTCGACCACAAAGGCAGCCTCGGGCCCCTCCAAGACGGCGGCTTCAACGAAGGTTTCCTCGACCAGCTCAAGTCCTTCTCGTCCGACGGCAAGACCCTGACCCTCGACGACCTCGCCGCGGCCCAGGCCACCCGCCTCGAAGGCGACGGCGCGTCGGTGCGCGGCAAGCTGCTCGGCTACGCGGAGATCTCCGCGCTGTTTTTGGTGCTCGGCCGGCCCAACCAAGACGGGGTCAAGGCGATCACCCTCACCGACGTCGACCGCATCTTCCGCGACAACAAGCTGCCCGAGGGCTTCGAGCCCGAGAGCGTCAACCTCGTGGCCGTCGCCTGGAACGCCCTCAAGCTCGCCTGGAAACAAAACCTCGGCGCCGCGGGCGCGCGGGCTGCAAAAGGCCTGCGCGACGCCCTCGAGGAGCCCGCCCCCATCGACACCACCTCGATGATGGGCCTCGGCGCGATGTGCCCCGCGGGCATGCGGCCCAAGCAGGGCGACGGCGCGACCCCCGGCGACGTGCAGCGCCTCCACCAGAACCTGCAAAACGCGCAGGGCCTGCAGCCCGCGACCTGAACGCGGACCGGGGCCGGCCGGACCGCTCAGGTCAGGCCGCGCTTGAGCTTCACGTCGGGCTGTTTTTCTTCGGCCACGGGGGGATGGACCTTGCCGTCCCCGCCCACGGTGCGAATCGCGGCGATCTTCTCCGCGGTCTCCTCGTAGCCCCCGTCGGCCGACGACAGCACGCTGCGCCCCCACGACGTAAACTCCGCCATGAGGGTCGGGTTGAGCGGGTGCTCGCGGAAGTAGCCGCGCACGATCTCGACCATCTCTTCGGGGGTCGGCTCCTCGGTGAGGCCGAGGTCGCCAAAGAACGAGTGCACCGAGCCTTGCAACTCCGGGGTCACCGGCAGGCGCATCTCGAAGATGGCGGCGACGATGAAGTCCCGCACCTCCTGCTTCGAGTACACGTACTCGCCGTTTTTGTCCTTGGCCACGAGGATGGCCTTGATGCGTTCGGCGACGGCGTCGTTGTCTTGGGTCATGGGCTCATCCTGTTCTGCAAACGCGGCGCGGTCATGCAAAAAGAGCGTCCGGCACGACAAAGCCCCGCACGAGGGCGGGGCTGTGTGCGACCGATGGGGTCGGGGCTCAGAGGCCGCGCTCTTGCGCGGCGCCGCCGAGGCCTTGGAGAAGCTGCTGGGGATTGAACAGCTGGGAGAGCATGCCGAACGGGCCGCCTTGCGCGCCGCCGCCGCCGGTCAACCCTTGCATGAGCTGCTGGGGAAGCTGCATGAGCTTCTCCATCATCTTCATGGGGTTGAACATCTCGAAGAGCTTGCCGATGCCGCCCAGGCCACCGATTCCACCGCTGCTGCCACCGCCACCAAGCAAACCACCGAGCATGTTTTTTCTCCTGCGTGAGTGTGATGCCCGGCCCCGGCCGGACCCAGAGTGTTTCGCCGCTGGGGGTCGGCGGGTGTGTGGATCAAGTTGTGCGTGCCTCACATGTCACTGCAATGTAGGTGCTCCCTATTCATTGTAGGTGCGGCGTCCACCCGAACCTACAATCAACGCGTGCTGGCGCCCCGGCGGCATTTGGTGGCCAAGGTGTCGAGGCTCTTGCGCGTCGCCCCCACCGCTTTCCAGGTGCCGAACAAATCCGCCGGGCCTTTCGGCGCCCGCTCGAACAGCGCCACCACCGTCACGTCGGTGCCTTGGCAGGTGCCGTGGATCTCGACCATCTTTTCCCCTTTGGGCCCGTCGACGATCTTGCCCAAGCCGTCCACGCCCTCTTTGGGCTGAAACTCGCCGATCATCTCGAAGGCCTTGCCCTCGGCGATGGTGGCTCGCAGCTCGTCGACCATGCCCTTTTCGACATCCTTGCCGATGCCCGCGCGCAGAAGGTCGCCCATCGCCTTGGCCAGCCCGGCCCCGAGGTCGCCCCCCGCCGCCTTGGCCCCGTCCTCGGTCACCGCCTGGGCATAGTCGAGGGTGGTCTGGGCGAGCCGCTCAAAATCCGCGTGCCGTTCGACCCGCTCCACGTCGGCCGCGGCCACGCCGTCCCGCAGCTCCATCAGCGCGTAGTAGATGCTCTGCTGAAACCACAACAAGCCCCCGGCGGCCAAGACCGCCAGCAACACCACAAACCGGATCAGCTTCTTGAACACGCGGCACCTCGTTGGCGGCCTCTGCGCCGCCGCAGCTGTATACGACGACAACAGAACCGGGTGTAGTCATTCCCCGCACACCGTCGAGACAGGTGATCTGCCCGGCTTTCGCCGGAACAACGCGGCGGTGTCTAATGGCCGTGGTGATGATGCGCACGTCTTTGGCTCTGATCGCGGCGGTTTTCCTGGCCACGGCCTGCGAGAACAACCAGGAGTACTACCTGCTCGAGGAGGACGCGCCGGCGTTGCCCGAGCTGTCCTGCCCGGTGCCGGTGCCCGAGGCGACCGACCCGGGCCCGCTGCCGGTGGCCGACCCCGCGCGGGTGGGCACCGAGCCCGACATCGGCGGGTGCGGGGTGCGGCCGCGGTCGATGTCGAGGCTCAACCGGGCGGAGTACGACCGCACCGTGCAGGCGGTCTTTGGCATTGACATTGCGCCGGCCCGGTACTTCCCGGTGGACGACACCCTGGGCGGGTTTGACAACAACGCGGACGTGCTCGCGGTGGGGGCGCTGCTGTTCGAGAAGTATTTCGAGGCCGCGGCCCAGGTCGCGGACGCCGCCCTCGACGACGGCGCGGTCAAGCCCCAGAGCCATCTCATCGAAGCCGAGGCGGCGTGGGGCGCGCCCAATGAGGTCCCGGTCCACGTGCTCGAAAGCGAAGGCAAACGCATTGTGGTGTGGACCGTGGCCGAGCCCGGGGAATACGAGTTCGCGGTGCGGGCGTACGGCGAGCAGGCGGGGGCGGTCCCGCCGATGATGGAAGTGTTGATCGACGACGCCTACGGTGACGTGTTTGACGTCGACGGCACCGCGTCACAGCCGGTCCGGGTCGAGATCCGGCGTTGGCTCGAGGCAGGCGAGCACACGTTTTCGGTCGCCTACCTCAACGACTATTACCGGGCCGAGAACCTCCCGCGCGGCATTCCCGAGGTCGATCGCAACCTCGCCATCGACTACCTGGAAATCACCGGTCCGTTTGGCGCCGCGCCCGCGGCCGAGGTGCCCGCGCCCCGGGCCGCGCTCTTGACCTGCAACCCCGACGAGGACAGCAGCGTGTCCGACGAGGACTGCGGGGCCGAGATCCTGTCCCGGGTGGGCCGCTTGTTGTTGCGCCGCCCGGTGGAGACGGCGGAGGTCGCCCAGTGGACGAGCTTCATCCGGCTCGCGCGCAGCAACGGCGACTCGTTTGAGCATGGGCTGCGCCTCGCGTTGCGCGCGCTGCTGTTGCACCCCGGGTTCTTGTTTCGGGTCGAGGTCGACGACCAGCCCGACGTGCCCCGCGCGCACCTCGTGGACGACTTCGAGCTCGCCTCCCGCTTGTCCTATTTCTTGTGGTCGGCGGGACCCGACGATCGGCTGCTGACCCTGGCCGAACAGGGCGCGCTCACCGACCCCGCGGTGCTGGAGGCCGAAGCGCTGCGCATGCTCGACGACGAGCGGGCCCGGTCCATCACCGACAACTTCGCCGGCCAGTGGCTCCAGACCCGCGCGGTGGACGCGGTGCAGGTCGATTACGGCCGCTTTCCACAGTTTTCGGACAACCTGAAGCAGTCCATGAAGTGCGAAACCGAGCTGGTGTTCAACGAGGTCTTTCGCGAGGGGGGCTCGGTGCGCGACCTGGTCACCGCCGACTTCACCTACGTCAACCCGCTGCTCGACCGCCACTACGACTTTGACCTCGGCGTCGCCCAAGCGGAGGAGGGCGCGGGCCACAAGTACGGACACTTCGAGCGCGTCGACACCAGCGCCACCGAGCGCCGGGGGGTGCTGACCCACGCGGGCACCCTGACCCTGGGCGCTCACCCCGACCGGACGTCGCCGGTGCGGCGGGGTAAGTGGGTGCTCGATCAGCTGCTGTGCATTCCGCCCCCGCCGCCCCCCCCGATGGTCGAGGGCCTGCCCGAACAAGAGGAAGGCAACGCCAAGACCTTCCGCGAGCTGATGATCCAGCACCGCACCGATCCCAACTGCATGGGGTGTCACACGATGATGGACCCCATCGGGCTCGGCCTCGAGAACTTCGACGCCATCGGCCGCTGGCGCACCGAGGACGAAAACGGGCTGCCGGTCGAGCCGTCGGACAGCTTGTTCGGCCAGGAGTTCTCCGGCCACGGGGAGCTCATCGAGATGCTCGCCGACCATCCCAACCTGCAGCGCTGCATGGTCAAGAAGACCATGAGCTATGCCCTGTCTCGCACGGTGAGCTACCAGGACGAGTGTGCGGTCCAGGACACGGTGGAGCGCGCCGCGTTGCGCGGCGGGTCCATCCGCGATGTGTTCGTCGAGGTGGTGCTCAGCCCGCAGTTCCGCATGCGCCGCCCGATGCAGCAAAGTGAATGGACCGACCTGTACGGTCTGCCCGACGACGCCCCCGGGGGTGCAGAATGAAAAAGCTTCCGCGACGCTTCTTGACCAACCGCCGCACCGTGCTGCGCGGCTTTGGCGCGGCCATGGCCCTCCCCTTCTTGGAGTCGTTGGCCCCCCGGGTGGCGCGCGCCCAAACTGTGGAGAGCCAGGCCCCGACCCTGCGGTTTTTCGGGATGTACGTGCCCTGCGGCATTCACATGCAGGAATGGACCCCCATCGCCGACGGCCACAACTTCCCCCTGTCGAACATCCTGCGCCCCCTCGCGCCGGTGAAGGACTACGTCACGGTGTGCACCGGGCTCGACAACTACCCCGCGTCGGACCAGGGGGATGGCGCGGGGGGCCACGCGCGGGGTACATCGACGTTTTTGACCCAAGCGCACCCGTTGCGCGGTGGGCTGCAGAGCGGGATCAGCGTCGACCAGGTGGTGGCCAACGAGCTGGGCGCCGACCACCGCATCAAGTCGCTCGAGATCGGGTGCGAACGCGGCCAGCAAGCGGGCGAGTGCGACTCGGGCTACAGCTGCGCGTACACCCAGAACATCTCGTGGGCCAATGAGACCACGCCCAACTACAAAGAGGTCAACCCGCGCTTGGTGTTCGACCGGTTGTTCGCGGGCACGACGGTGACCGAGACCAAGGCGCAGATTCAAAAACGCCGGGCCGAGGACCTGTCCATTCTCGATTTTGTGCGGGGCCAGACCCAGGCCTTGCAGCCGCGCTTGGCGGTCAACGACCGGCACAAGCTCGATCAGTTCTTCACCGGGGTGCGCGAACTCGAGAACCGGATCCAGTCCATCGACGAGAACGCGGCCTGTCCGCTGGCCCCCCCGCGCCCCGACGGCGCGGCCCTGGACACCACCGGCTATGCCCAATCCATGCTCGACCTCGCCGCGCTGGCGTTCACCTGTGACATCACCTCGGTGGCCACGTTTATGCTGGGGCACGGGGCGTCGGCCCGGGCCTTCCCCGAGCTCGGCATCGCCAGCGCCCACCATGAGCTCAGCCACCACCAAGGCCGGGCGGACAAGCTCGGCAAGCTCAAGACCATCAACACCTGGGAAGTCGAACTGTTCGCGCACTTTTTGCAGCGGCTGGCCGACACCGAAGAGGTCGATGCCCAAGGGGAGCCGGTCTCGATGCTGCACAACAGCATTGCGGTGATGGGCAGCGAGCTGGCCGACGGCGATCGCCACGATTGGACCTCCATGCCGCTGTGCATGGCGGGTCGGGCCGGGGGCACCATCGACGCGGGCCAGCATGTCCGGTTCGCCGAAGGCACGCCGCAGGCCAACCTGTACCTCACCATCCTGAACGCCATGGGCATCCCCGCCACGAGCTTCGGCGACGACGGGACCGACCTGTTGCCGCAGCTCTTGGCGTAGTCGCGCCCCCCCACAAAAACGGGCGCTCCGAAGAGCGCCCGTTTTGTTTGCGACCGGTGGGCCTTGGCTCAATCGGTGGCGCAGCCGTCGAGGACGTCGCAGCTGTTTTCGCAGTCGGGCGACCCGCCGCAGGTCAGCGCGCACGTGCTCGAACACTCTTCGATGTGGCACACGTCGGTGTCCGCATCACACGTCTGCGCGCAGCTGTCGCCTGAGCATTGGGTCACGCAGGACGCGGCCCCGTTGCAGGTCGTGGCGCAGCCCCCGCCTTCGCAGTCCATGAGACAGTCCGAGCCGTCTTCACAGTTGAGCTCACATCCGCCGTTGGGACAGGTGAACGTACAGGTGGCGCCGGCTGGACAGTCACATTCCTGGCCTTGCACACAGGTCACGTCCAGCAAGTCCCCGTCACCGTCACCATCACCATCACCATCACCGTCACCGTCACCATCGCCATCACCATCGCCATCGCCGTCACCGTCACCATCACCGTCACCGTCACCGTCGCCGTCGCCGTCGCCGTCGCCGTCGCCGTCGCCGGTTCCGCCGTCGCAGGCCACCATCGGCACGCTGAACGCCACCATCGCGGCGAGCAGCGCGCCGGTCCATGTCATTTTGAACATCTGCATGATTCCTCCCGGGTTGATCAAATGTGTGGAGGGATTGGCGGCGGCGGTCCCCAACCGTCAACGCGCGCCGTGACCATGGTCAAGCGCAGCGGCGCAACAAAAGACGCAGATCTTCGATGCCGCTTTTGTCCCCGGCGTCTGCGCGCTAAGACAGAGACTCCTTCCCCCGTCGACGACGAGACCCGCGATGAGTGACCACCTGAACGACGGCTACCGCGCGCTGCAACAAGGCCGGCACCAAGAGGCCCACCGGGCCTTCGAGGCCGCGCTGCAAGAAGACCCCAAGTCGGCCGACGCCATGATCGGCAAGGCCAAGGTGCTCGAGGCCGTGGGCCAGCTCGGCGATGCCGAAGAGACCTTGATGCAGGCGGTGCAGGCCCGGCCCCAACACATCCAGGCCTGGGTCGCGCTGATCTCGCTGGAGCGCAAATACGGCGCAGACCAGGCCGCCGAGGAGAACCTCTCGGCCGCCTTGCGGGTGCTCCCTGGCCAGCCTGAGATCCTCGCGCTGCGGCCGGCGCAGTCCACCGTCGAGCGACCGTTCGACTCCGACCGGGCCGCGATCCGCAAGGCCTTGGCCGAAGACCGCGTCGACGACGCGCTGGCCATGCGGGAGAAGATGACCCTCGCCGGTGCCGACCGCCTCAGCGAGCTGCTCGCCGACGCCGACATCGCCGCCCACACCGGGCAGTCCCGCGCGTCGGTGATTCACGAGCTGACCAAGGTCACCCGCCAAGAGCCGCACGCGTGGGAGCCGCGGGTGGCGTTGGGCCGGTTGTTCTTGCGCGAGGGCCCGATGCAAAACCCGCGCATGGCGGTGGCCCACTGCGAGGACGCGTTCCGCATCAGCGCCGAGCACCCCCGGGCGGGCATCGCGCTCGTCGAAGCGTGGTCGGTGGCGGGCAAGACCGCTTTTGCATTGGCATTGTGTAAGCGCCTGGCCGAGGGCGATGGCGTCGAGGCCGAACAGGCCCGGCGCATCCTCTCCCCCGGGGGCGAGACCGAATCCATCGCGCCGGGCGCGGGGGGCGAGGACACCAACACCGCCACCGCCACCTTCGCCAACCGCCCCGGCGACGCCACCGAACAATGACCGCCCCCGCGCGCGTGCTCTTGGACCATGCGTTCTTTCCCGACCTCGTCGAGGAGCTCGTCGGGTCGTTCGAGGTGACCATCGACCCCCCGGTGGGCCAGAGCGCGCGGCTCGGCGAGGCCCGCGCGGTGTGTACGCTGCTGTCGAGCCGCGTCGATCAAGCGTTCCTCGACGCCGCCCCCGCCCTCGAGGTCGTGGCCAACTTCGCGGTGGGGGTCGACAACATCGACCTCGAGGCGTGCCGGGCCCGCGGGGTGATCGTGACCAACACCCCCGATGTGCTCACCCGGGCCACCGCGGAGATGGCGCTGGCGTTGCTGTTCGCGTGCGCCCGGCGGCTGGTCGAGGGCGACCAGCTTTGTCGACGGGGCGCGTTCGATGGCTGGTCGCCCGACCTGTTGCTCGGCCAACAGGTCGCGGGGCGGCGCGCGCTCATCCTCGGCGCGGGCCGCATCGGCCGCGCCACCGCCGGGCTTCTGTCCGCGGTGGGCCTCGACGTGACCTGCGGCGGCCGGGAGCTGTCCGGGGAGCGGCTCGACGCGGCCCTCGAGGCCGCCGACGTGGTCAGCGTGCACGTGCCCTACACCGACGAGACCCATCACCTGCTCGACGAGGCGCGGCTTCGGCGCATCGGGCCCACCGGCATCGTGATCAACACCGCGCGCGGGCCGGTCATCGACGAGGCCGCGCTGGTTCGGGTGCTCGACGACGGGGGGCTGTTCGCGGCCGGCCTCGACGTGTTCGAGCGCGAACCCGCGATCGAACCCGGGCTCTTGACCAACCCGCGCGCGGTGCTCGCCCCCCACCTCGGGAGCGCGACCATCACCGCGCGGCGGGGCATGGCCCGCTTGGCCCTCGGCTCGATCCGCGATGTGCTCGACGGGCGGGCCCCGGCCCACCGCGTGGCGTGAGGCTCAGCGCCGGCCGCGGCCCTTCTTTTTCGGCGGGGGCTCGGCCGCGGCGGGGATGCCCGGGGGGTGGCTGCTGTCGAGCCCTTCGATCACCACCCGGGGGTCGAGCAGGTAGCCGTCGTCGCCGGTGACGAGCAGTTCGTCGAGGCCCAAGGAGCGCAGGTCCGAGACCGCGGTGTAGACCCGGCGCTTGGCCGCGTCGTGGGAGATGCTCTGGCCCGGCCACCCCGCCTCAAACACGTCGTGCACCGACAGTGGATAGCCGGGCATGGCCCGGTGGGTGGCCACGAGGGCGGAGAGAATGTTGCGGCTCGCCCGTCGGTTGCGGATGGTGGCCACGATGCCGTCGTGTTCGAACCAGGTGCAGTCGCGCCCGATGATGAGCTTGGGCCGGCCGGTGTCGTCGATGGTGAGGCCGCGGGGGTTTTCGCGGTGGGCGAGCACGTGGATGAGCCAGCGCCGGGCCACGCGCACCTGCCCCAGCGCGGGGGGGGGGATCGTGAGCAGCTGGCGGGCGTGGGCCACGGTGGCGGTGATGAGCCCCGCGTCCTTGTCGTGGATGGCGAGGAGCAGCCGGGCCGCGGCCACCAGGGTGGCGGTGGCGGTGGCGGGGCCGGTGTCGAGGTTTTGGGTTTCGCCGTCCAGCTCCTCGACCAAGGCCCGGGCCTCGGTGAACTTGCGGGCCGACGCGAGCACCACGGTGCGGAACGCGCGCGGGGTCATCAGGGTGGCGCTGCGGTCGTCGGGGGAGCGCAGGTCTTCGGCCCGCTGCAGGCTGGCCTGGGCCCGGTCGAGATCGCCGCGCTCGGCGTCGATGAGCCCGGACAAGGCCGCGAGCAGACTCTGGTACCGGCTCAGGGCGGCCTTCCGGCACAGCTCGGTAAGGATCTGTGCATAGCGTTCGGCCTCGGCGTAGTCACGCCGCTCGAACTCGATCCAGGCGAGGTTGTACAGGGCCAAGCCCTGCATCACGTCGGGGGTGTACACCTCGGCCAAGGGCAGGGCCGCGGCCAGGCCCGCCCGGGCGGGATCGAGCTCGCCCTGCATGGCGTGGATGAGCGCCCGCTGGATCAAGGCCAGGGCATGGTCGACGTGGTTGTGCGCGGCCTGGGTGAGCGCGATGGAACGATTCGCCAAGTCCAAACATGTCGAAACATCCCCTGCGAACATCGCCATGGTGCATTGGCGGAGCACGTTGCGCGAGTACCCTTCGGGGTCTCTGCCCTCGAGGAGGGCGCCGGCCCGGTCGAGGTCCTGTTGGGCCCCGTCTCGGTCCCCCTGGTAACACCGGGCCGCCCCGCGCAGGCTGTGGGCCCGGCCCGCGGTCACCGGGTCCTCATCGGGCACCGCCGCGGCCACCGCGCGCTCGGCGTCGGCCTGGGCCTCGGCGTACCGACCGATGAGGATCAAGACCCGGCCCCGCCCATGCCACAACCGGGCGTGCAGCGGGCCGGCGGGGACCTTGGCCAGGACCGCGTCGTACAGCCCGAGGTGGGTGGGGGCGAGCAAGGTGCGTTCGAACACCGCCTGCAGCCGCAACAGCAATGTACCTGCTTCGTCGGGGCTGACCTCGAGGAGTTCGCGCACCGCGGCGACAAAATCGTCGCGCCGGCTCTGGGCCGTCTCCAGCTGGGCCTGGGTCTGGCCGTCGAGCTCGGCCGCGAGCTGGGCGAAGCCCCGGGCGTGGCGGGCCCGCAACGCGGCCGCGTCGTCCCGCTCGGCGAGGCGGTCCCGGGCGAACGCCCGCACCGGGTGCAGCACCCGGTAGACGCCGTCGTCACCCGCGCGCACCAACATCGACTTGCGCCACAGGGTGGCGAGCATGGGCCCGGCCGCGTCGGGGTTCTCGAGCATGTGGGCGAACCGCGCGGGGTCGACGTCGCCTTGGTGCAGCGCGCACAACAGCAGGGCCCGCTCCTCGTCGGGGCGGAGGGTCTCGAAGCTCTGCTCGATGGTGGCCCGCAGCGACCGGTGCCGCGCGGACGAGCGCGGGTTTTTGGTCTGGAGCAACCGCAGCGAACGCTGCAGCCGCTCTTCGATCTGGGCCACGCTGAGCACCTCGGCCCGGGACGCGGCGAGCTCGATGGCGAGGGGGAGGTTGCTCAACCGCTCGAGGAGCCGGGGCAAGGCCGGGTCCTTGGGGTTGAGGGGGTGGTCAGGGCGCAGGCCCGAGGCCCGCTCCAAAAAGAGCGCGGCCGCGGCCTTGTCGTCGAGGGGCTCGAGGTTGAACACCCGCTCGCCGGGCAGGCCGGTGGGGGCGCGGGCGGTGAACACCAACCGCGACTCTTGGGCCCGGGCCAAAAACGGTGCCACCAACTCGGGCAAGACCTCGGCCATGAGGTGCTCGACGTTGTCGATCACGAGCAGGAGTTCGCCCCGCAATGCCACTGCACGACTGAGGCGGGCAAACGCTTCGTCCCGGTCCCCGACCCCGCCCGCGGAGATGTCGAGATGCTGGGCCGCCACCGCGAGGATGTCCTCGGGGGTCTCGGCGTTGGCGAAATCGATCGCCACCCCGCGGAACGGGTCCTGGTCAGACTCGAGCAGCTGGCGCGCGAGCGCGGACTTGCCCACCCCCGCGGGCCCGGTGATGGTGACGATGCGCGGGCCCTCGGCGATGAGCGCGCGCAGGCGCCGCTCGTCGTGATCGCGGCCAAACAGGCCCCCGGGGGCTTTGCGCTGGGGCATCAGGTGCTCTCCGGGGCCGGGCGCCGCACGGTGTCGTCCACGACGTCAAAACCGAGCTCTTCCAGGGCGATCCGCAATGTCTGCGCAGAGACCGCGGGCAGGGCCACCGCCTTTTGCAGGTCGGTCATCGAGACCGGCCCCTCGGGGTGGGATTGGAAAAAGAGCGCGACCCGGGCCTGCACCAGGTCATTTTCGAGTTCGGCCACCCGTTGGTTGCGCTCGGAGAAGCGGTTGCCCAACGTCCGCACAAACGCGCCCAGCCAGGAGTCGAGCCCCACCGCGTCGGCGAGGTAGCGGCCGGGCACGCTGATGAGCTCGACGTCGGTGAGGGCCCGCACCGAGGCGTTGCGCGGGCTGCCGGTGAACACCGCGGTCTCGCCGAACACATCCCCCGCGGCCAGGGTCTCGTAGCGGTGCTCGACCCCGTCCCGCTCGACGAACACCTCGCACTGGCCTTGGCGGATGTAGAACGCGTCGTCGCCCTGGTCCCCGGCGGTCACGATCAGGTCCCCGGCCCGGCAGTGACGCACCGGGAACCGGATGCGCCCCCGCAGCACCTGCTGCACCGCGTTCTTGAATGCAGTGACATTTTGGAAACGGTCGGTGGGGTCTTTGCGCATCGCGCTCTTGGCCACCTCCAGCAACGCCCGGCGGAGGGTGTTCATGCGGTGGGTCTTGATCTCGGGCAGGCGCGACTCCGCGGCCCGGGCCAGCGAGTCGAACGCGTTGGTGCCCTCGAAGGGGGCACGCCCCACCAACACCCGGTAGAGCACCGCCCCGAGCCCGAACACGTCGGTGCGCTCGTCGATGTTCTCGACGTCGCCCCGGGCTTGCTCCGGCGCCATGTACGCGTAGGTGCCAAGCACCACCCCTTCCTCTTCCACCGGGGCCGCGGTGAGGGTGGTGGTGCGGCGCCGGATGACCTGGGTGTCGGTCGGATTGATATTTTCAGAAACATCAAACTCAGGCGCGTCGCCCAGCACCGCGGTGTGGGCCATGACCCGGGCGATGCCCCAGTCCATGAGGTACACCTGACCGTGTTCGCCGACCATGATGTTGGCGGGCTTGATGTCCCGGTGCACCACCCCCCGGCTGTGGGCGAAGGACAGGGCGTCACAGACCCGGAAAAAGATGTCCAGCGCCGCCTCGATGTCCTCGTCGGACAGGGGGGCCCGGTGGCGCAGCCATTCGCTCAGGGTCTCGCCTTCGATCAGCGGCATGGTGAAGAACATCACCCCGTCGTCGTCGGTGCCGAGCTCGTACACCGACACGATGTTGGGGTGCTCGAGCTGCCCCGTGACCTGGGCCTCGGCCAAGAACCGGTTCCGGTACTTGGTGTCCTGGGCGAGGTCCTGGGGCAACAGCTTCATCGCCACGGTGCGGTGGAGCGAACGCTCCAGCACCCGGTGCACCGCCCCCATCCCCCCGTGGCCGATCTCGCCCTCGTCGACAAAGCGCTCGTCCAGCCCATAGACATTGGACTCGGCGGGACGGACCGCGACCTCCCGGGGGGCGCGCTCGCCGGGCGGTTTGCGCTCCAGGGCGGTGGTGGCGTCCGGGGTCAGGCGCAGCCGCCCTTTGGCCGCAGTGGAGGGGCCGGTGGAGTTGTCGTCGGTCATGCGTCCCGCTCGTCCAAGAACCCGTCCACCAGCCGGCGAATGAGCGGCTCGGTCTCGGGGTGGTCCCAACGTTGTTCGATCTCGTCGAGGGCGAGGACCTTTTGCATCAACGCGTCTTGGGCTCGCCCGTAGGCCTGGGCCTCGGCGTAGGGGCGGTGGGAGAACGTCACCATCGAATACAACGGGAGGTACCGGTCGCCGTACCATTGGGAGATCTTCTTCTCGATCTTCTTCTGGAGCACGAACCGGTCGTCGGCGACCCGGTCCCGCATCTCAATGAAATTGTACAAAGCGAGGTCGGCGATGGCGTCGGCGTCGGGTTTGCGCCGGGCGGAGTACAGGCCGAACGCGCGCCCCCAGTCCTCGCCGGTCTCGTCGAGGATCGCGGACAACACGGTGCAGTCCTCCATGCCCGCGTTGAGCCCCTGGCCATAAAAGGGCACCACCGCGTGGGCTGCGTCCCCGAGCAGGCACACCTTGTCCTCGAGATGAAAGGGGGCACAGCGAATGGTGCCGAGGGGCGAGGTGGGGTTGTCGAAAAAGTCCTGCACCAGCGTGGGCATGTGGGGCACGGCGTCGGCGAAGGTCTCGGCGAAGAACGCCTCGACCTTGCTCTTGTCGTCGAGGGCGGCGAAGGACACGTCCCCCTCGAAGGGCAAAAACAGAGTGCAGGTGAAGCTCCCGTCCGGGTTGGGGAGCGCGATGAGCATGAACGTGCCCCGCGGCCAGATGTGCAGGGCGTTCTTTTCGATGCGGTAGCCCCCCGCGGGGTCGGCGGGGATGTAGAGCTCTTTGTAGCCGTGGCTCAGCCACTGCTGGCTGTAGTCGAACCGCGGGGTCTTGAGCATCGACCAGCGCACCGCGGAGAAGGCCCCGTCGCAGCCGAACACGAGGTCGGCGTAGTCGGTGACCTGGGCCCCGTCGTCGCGCAGAAACGTCGCCGCGGGGCGCGCGAAGTCCACGTCTTCGAGGGCGTGGCGGAAGTGAAAGCTGACGTTGCCGTCTTGTTCGGCGTGGTCCATCAGGCGTCGGTTGAGCGCGCCGCGGTCGACGCTGAAGATGGCCTGGTCGGCCTCGCCGTAGGGCTGGAGGTTGGTCGCCCCGTGTTCGTCGTGGATCATCCGGCCGCGCATGGGGATCGCCTCGCCCCGGATGAGGTCGCCGGCCCCGATCTTGTCGAGCGCGCGGAAGCCGCGGTCGCTCAGGGCGAGGTTGATCGAACGCCCGGCGCCGATGTCCTCGGCGCGCATGTCCCCCCGCCGCTCGAACACGCGCACCCGGTGCCCCCGCTGGGCCAGCGCGCTGGCCCACATGGCCCCCACCGGTCCGGCCCCGACGACGATGATGTCCTTGGTCGCGCCCATTGGATCCTCCCGCACGCGGATGTGTGGGCCTTTGTAACGCCGTATGACGTTTCCTTGCGCCCGAAGTTCGTCCAACCGGGGCCGACATGTCGTTTCTCCCCCGTGGAGGTGGGTGCCAGTCGTGATTTCGCAATGTTTTCAGCTATTTATCGTGCGCTGCACGGTGGTGCTGACGGTGCTGCTGTGCGCCGGGGCGACCCGCAGCGCGGACGAAGAGGCCCTGCGCTGGCTGGATCAGGCCGACGCGCTGCTCGAGACCACCTACGGCACCTACCCCGCGCGGGAGCGCGACGGGCTGGCCCAGGCCAAGACGCTGATCGAACGCGCCACCCAGGCCCGCGCGCGCGTCGAGGCCGAAGCGGGCGCGCTGTCGGCGCGGCTGGCCACGGTGCGCACGCGGCTCGAGGTCGCCGAAGCCGCCCACGTGTGCTCGACCCGGTTGCGGCGCATCCGCGACCAACACCTGCGCGAGCAGCCCGCGGCCCCGCGCGACTTTGACCGCTTGGCGCGGGCCATCCACAAGTTGCGCCGGACCGCGCCCGAGGCCCGGCCCATCGCCGACCGCTACGCGGGGTTGCAAAAAGACCTCGCCGACCAGGACCGGCACCTGCGCGCGGTGGCGGTGGACCGGGACCAGCTCGAACAGGCCCGGCGCGCCCGGCTGCGGGCCCGGGTGGCGGTGGACAAAAGCCTCGCCCTGCTCGACCTCGCCCGGGCCGACGCCCGCGCCCAAAAGGACAGCGGCGCGCTGCACCATGTGCAGCTGTCCCTGCACGACACCACCCTGCCCGACGCCGTGCGCAGCTACATTGCGCACGAAGCGTTCCACGTCGCCCGGCAACTCGCGTTTGCGGGGTCGGACGAGGACGCGGGACGGTCCCTGGCCGCGCTCACCGAGGGCGATCTGCTGCGCACCGCCCGCACCAGCTCCCGGCACAACAGCTTCACCATCAAGGCCCAGGCCGGGCGCTGCTATGCCCTGTTCACCGCGATGGGTGAGCCCCAGTCCGCTCTCATCGACGTGCGCTTTTTCCGGCGCCGGGGCACCCCGGGGTTGACCCCGTTTTCGTCCGACGGGGGCCGCGAGGCCGGCGCCCCCCGGGTGTTCGGCTTTTGTTCGCCCGCCACCTTCGCGGTCCGGGTCAAGACCGTGCTCTCGCCGGGGGCGAGCGCACGCCACGCGGTGGTCGCGTTTGATCCAGTTGCATTCCCGCCTCACCTGGTGGCCCGGCTGGCCGTGCCCCCGCCCGACTGCGCCCACCACCGCCCGGTGGTGCCGGGCACGGTCGCGTATTGGGGAAAGCAGCCGGTGACGGTGGTCGACCCCGGTCCCGAGGGCGCGCTCCTCGTGCAGGTCGTGCCGTGGGGCAGCGCCGAAGCGGTGCAGGTCTCGCGCCGCGAGCTCAGCGCCAAGCCGGGGGAAAAGCCCGCCCCCGCCGGCGCCGCCCCGGGGTGTTCGGCCGCGCCCGCCCCGCGCCCCGACGCGCTCGCCGGCATGCGCCTGCGCTACCTCGTCGACGAACGGGACGCGACCCAGTAGCGACTCAACTTGGCACAGCCGCGCGCTGCAGAGACATGGGGCCGAGGCCTCGCGTTACCCTTTCCCGGGGGGGGCGATGGCGGTTCTGTTCACAATGCTGTTGTTTTCGGGCGGGCTCGAACAAAGCGCCCCCGCGCCGCGGGCCGACGCGCGGGCCGAGGACCAGGTCCGCGACGAGAAGACCGACGACGACCGGCCCCGCCGGCGGCGAGAGGCCCGCGACGACGACGCGGCCGGGGCGGGCTGTGTGACCGGGGGGATGATCGCGGTGGTCGCGGTGGTGGCGGTGGCCGCGGTGGCCGCGGTGGTGGTCGCGGTGGTGGCGGTGTTCGGGGTGGCCGGCCTGGTGGTGTTGACCACCGGCGCGTTCGAGGAAGCGGTGTGCGGCCCGTTGTGCGCCTCGGCGTGCAGCCTGCTCGGCATCCCCGGCCTGTTGGCCGGCGTCTGTGACAACGTGGTCAGCGGCGTGTGCGGTGCGTTCACCGCCCCCCTCGACGCGGCCACCGGCGCCTGTGCGTCCGCCGCGTGCGCGGGCACGGTGGCGCCAACGGCGCCGGGCGGGTGGGCCGGGGCCACGCTTGCGGTCCCGCAGGCCGCGGCGGGCCCGATGCGGTTCTGATCACTCCGCGAGCAAACCGACCACGACCAAACCACCGCCGACCCCGAGCGCGGCCGACGACATCGCCACGCCCCCGAGCGCGGCCCACACCCCGACCCGACCGATGTTGCGCACGTCGGGGTCGTGGGTCGGATAGACCAACCCCATGTACATGCTCCCCGCGGCCGCCGCGCAGAGGGCCAACGCCAGAGCCCCCGCCGCGGCGGTGAGCCCGCCGGCGGTGAGCCAAGGGAACGAAGCCGGGGCCGCCGCCGGCTGCGGGTCCACGGGGGCGGGGGCGGGGGCGGGGGCGGCCGGCACCGGGTCTGGGGCCGCGGGGGCGGCCGCGACCGGGCGGTCCTCGAGATACTCGCGTTTGACCAGGTCGAAGAACGCCTTGATTTTGGGCGGCTCGCCCGCGGGCAGGTCCGCCGCGGGGTCGATCTTGAGCGCTTCGCGAAAATGCAGCCGGGCCTCGACGTCGCGGTTGAGGATGCGCTGCACGCGGCCCGCTTGCATGTTGGCGGCGAAGCGGTCCTCGTCGGTGAGCGCGGGGTCGGTGAGCACCTCGAGGAGCAGCTCGCGGGCCTGCTCATACTCGAGCTCCTCGACCAGTTGGCGGCTCTCGGCCAGCCGCGGGTCGGACGCGGGGGCCGCGGCCACGAACAACAACAGCGCCGCACAGACCATGCGTCTTTGTACCAAGCCCGCGGCGTCCTGTGGGGGTCAGGGGCTTTCGCAACACCCGACGTCGGGCCCGGCCCCCGCGCTGCGCGAGGCCCCGTACAGGTCGCGCTCGTCGGGGTCGAAGCCCCCGGGGTCGGCGCTTTCGAACAGGTACCCGCCCGCGCTCGCCTGAAAGGTCAGCCCGTCCACCGCCACCGCCCCCATCGGGCAGGTCGGGTACGGCGCTTCGTCGACGAGCAGCCCATAACAGGTCAAGGCGTCATTGACCGCGGGCGCGGGCGGCACCACCACCCCCGCCCCGACCGCCACCCCGGTGACCTTGCCGAACACGCTGTGGTTGACCGACACCGCGGGCGCCGCCGGGGCCCCGCCGCCGGCGGGGTTTTTTCGAAACGGCACCACGTCCACCGCCTCCGGGCACCCGCCGAAGGAGAAGACGCTGTTGATCACCGCGATGGAGAACGCATCGCCCACGTAGGCGGCCGCGGGGTACATCCCGCAGGCCCCGACCTGAAACAGCGACACCCCCACCAGGCGCACCACGTTGGCCTCCACCGCGTCCACCACCGCCCCGAAGCTCCCCAGCACAATGCTGTTGCGAAGCTGGGCAGATCCGCCCGCGCGCACCGCGGCGGGGACCGCGACCCCGTTGGCGTAAAACGAGACGCGGTCGAAGGTGACGTTCTCCGTGGAGGCGTCGCCGTTCTGCGACAGCCACACCCCGACCTCGGCGGTCGACGCCACGTAGAACCCGATGTCCTCGAAGCTCACGTCGTGCGCCGCGATGACGCTGATGAGGCCATGCTCGACGGGCGCGGTGTTGGCCAAGAACACCTCAGGGGGCGACGGGCTGTTCGCGCTTGACGCCATCGTCACCCCCGACGCGCCCAGGGCGAGCCCATCGGCGCGATACTGGAACAAGTCGGCGTCCGCGGGGGCGACCAACTCGATGCGCACCCCCGGCAACACCGCGGCGATCGCGTCCTCGACCCCCTGGGCGCCCACAAAGTCGCAGTCGCGCCCCTCCACCTCTTGGCAACGGCTCTGGCTCGGGCCCACCAACAACACGTCCGAGAGCGCGCCGCTCCAGGCGCCCGACACCGCCCCGGGGGTGCGGCCGTCGCTGTAGTCCACCCCCATCAAGTCCACCGGGGGCAGGTCGGGGACATTGGTGGCCGCGATGTCGAGGGCGGCCACGCCCTCGGCGAGGTACGGGTTGTTGGCCGCGACCAGGCCGGGGTTGGCCGCGCTCACCAGGTTGCTGCCGCCGCCGGGGGGGCCTTGGTAGCCCCACACCACGTTGCCCTCCACCGTGGACAGCGCGCTGGCCGGGGTGGGGGCAAACAGGGGGTCATCCTGCAGCGAGAGCGACACAAAGACATTGTTGACCGCGGACAGCTCGCTGGCTCCGCTCACGTTGATGGGGTTGGGCTCCACCACCACGATGGTGTTGTGCACAAGGCTCGCCCCCGTGCTGCCCTCCGCGGTCACCCCCGCTTCGAACCACCCCGTGATGTAGCTCGTGGACAACTGTGAATAGCTGCCCAACCACACCGCCTCGTTGATGTAGTTGTGCCCGTCGTAGGCCGGGGCCAGGCCCCGGATGCGCAACCGCGAAAACCGGCAGTTCTCGGCCAAGGCCGCGTAGATGGCCCGGACCCCGCCCCCCTCGACGTCGATGCGCAGCCCCTGCAGGCTCACCCCATCGGCGGTGACCTGGATCGTGCCCACGCTCTCAGGCATGCCCTCGCCCACCACCCGCGGCCGGCTGGTCGCGAACAGGCCGTCGATGTGCACCGCCTTGTCGACGATCCACGGCCCTTGGTAGACCCCGTCGAACACGCGCAGGGTGTCGCCGTCGGCCATCGCGTCCAGCGCACTCTCGAACACCGCGGGCGCGGTGCCGACAAAATCGCACGGCCCCCCGCACCCGCCCGGGTTGGCCCCCAACGTGAACACCCCCGCCGGCGTGCCCGCGTCCCCGGGCATCACCCCCGCATCCAGCCCCGCGTCGGCCCGGCCGGCGTCGGCCCGACCGGCGTCGGCATCGCCATCCCCGTCGCCATCGCCATCCCCGTCGCCATCGCCATCCCCGTCCCCATCGCCGGACGAGCCGGCGTCGGTCCCCCCGTCCTCTGGTTCAACAAAGCCGCCGTCCGGGGGCTCGTCGCCGTCGCCATCCCCGTCGCCGTCCCCGTCCCCATCCCCGTCGCCCCCGGGCTGGCAGGTGCCGTCCGCGGCGCACACTTGGTTCGCGCCGCAGTCGGCGTCGTCGTCGCAGAAGGTGGCCAACAGCAGACAGCCGGGGCTGAAAGACCCGGCCCACAACCCGATCAAAAATGCGGTGGTCGTCCGGCGCGCACGCGTCATCGCACGAGGCTACCACAGCCACCACCGCGGCCCGGAGGGTGCCTCAGCCTTGCACCGACCGGCGCAACACCTCGGCGAACCGCCACACGTCGTCGAACGTGTTGTACAGCGGCACCGGCGCGATGCGGATGACGTCGGGGGGCCGGTAATCGGTCACCACCCCGTGGTCCTGCAACACCGCCCGCAACGCCTTGGCGTCCTTTTTGGCCCGAATCGAAACCTGACAGCCGCGGTCTTTTTCCGCCCGGGGCGAGATGACCTCGAAGTGTTCGGTGCCGATGTCGTCGACGAGGGACAGCAGGTAGTCGATGAGCGCCACCGACTTTTTCCGCAGCCGGGTCATGCCCCCGGCCTCGGAAAAGATGCGCAGGCTGGCCAGGGCCGGGGCCATGGCGAACACCGGGGCGTTTGAGATTTGCCAGCCCGCCGCCCCCGGCTGGGGCACGAACACGTCCCCCATCTCGAACCGGGATGCAGGGTCATTGCCCCACCACCCCGCGAACCGGGGCAGCGACGCGTCCTTGGCGTGCCGTTCGTGCACAAACGCGCCCGCCACCGAGCCGGGCCCGCTGTTGAGGTACTTGTAGCTGCAGAACGCGGCGAAGTCCGGGCCCCAGTCGTGCAGGGACAGTGGCACGTTGCCCGCGGCGTGGGCGAGGTCGAAGCCGCACTTGGCCCCCGCGGCGTGGGCGGCTTTGGTGATGCGCAAAAGGTCGAACACCTGACCGGTCCGGAAGTTCACCCCGCCGAACATCACCACCGCGACCTTGTCGCCTTCGGCCTCGAGGTAGGCCTCGATGTCCTCGGTGCGCAGGAGGTCTTCGCCCTCCCGGGGGGCGAGCTCGACCACCGCGTCTTCGGGATCAAAGCCGTGGACCTGGGCCTGGCTTTGCACCGCGTATTGGTCCGAGGGGAACGCGCCCTTCTCGACGACGATGCGGTACCGCTCCCTGGTCGGCCGGTAGAAGCTGACCATCAACAGGTGCACGTTGGTGGTCAGGCTCTGCATCATCACCACTTCACCCGGCTTGGCCCCGACGACCTCGGCCGCGAGCTCGGTGAAATTCTCGTGGTAGCTGTACCAGGGCCGCGGGCCCTCGAAGTGACCGTCCACCGCGAGCTCGGCCCACACATCAAGCTCCTCGTTGAGGAGCGTACGCGCCGCTTTGGGCATCAAGCCCAGGCTGTTGCCGGTGAAGTACACAATGTCACTGCCATCTTTGTGCTTGGGAATGCAGAACCGCTCGCGGAAAGGCGCGAGCTCGTCTTGGCCATCCAAGGTGTGGGCGTGTTCGCGGGAGAGGCGGCCTTGGCTCATGACGTTCCTTCGGGGCGCACCGCGAACAGGAGCGGGCGGCTGGGGGCAGATTCGAACACGAAGGGCGGCACCTGCAGGTCGAGCAGGTAACGCCCGTCGTGGACCGCGTCCTCGATGCGGGCCATTTCGGTGATGGTGCGGCGGGCCTCGCCGGCGAAAAACGCCTTGTGCGCGGGGGTGCCGCCCCCGTCGTCCTCGCGGTCGATGGAGGGCAGGTCCGTGACCAGGTGGCGGCACCCGAGCTCACGCAAAAAATCGATCGCGGCGGGGGTGAAGTAGGGCGGGTTGGTGCCGGTGAAGGACGGGGCCGCGGCGGCTTGGCCCACCGCCCGCACCACGATGGCGGTGTGGTGCACGCTCTTTTGCTGCAACAGCGGCGAGGCTTCGAGGGCGGCGCGCACGATGACGCGATCGGTGTCCGCGACCTTGCCCGCGGCTTCGTCGACGGTCCCGGCCCGGGGCGCGGGGTGCACGGTGACCACGGTGGCGGGGAGCAATCCCTCGTCGAGGGTGGCGTGCACGTCCCCGCCCCCCGGGGTGATGTGGCCGCGGCACTCGGTGTGGGTGCCGGCCCCGTGGGTACACAGTGACATGGTGTAGCAGTTGACCGAGCCGCCGCGGGCCACGTCCCCCACGAACGAGCCCGCCACCACCGGGGCGGCGGTGGGCCGGGGCAGACCAAACGCCTCGGGGTTGTGCCCCGCGGGGTCGAAGCGAAGCGGCCAGCTGAGGGGGGCGGGGGCCGCGAGGTCGACGGTACACGGGGCGTCGTCGAGGACGAGCCGGGCCTTCATGAGGCTTCGCCGCGCAACATCGCCGAGTGGGCCTCGCTTTGTGCGGTGATGAAGTCGAGCCGGCGGCGCCCGAGGAACTCGAGGGCGGTGCCGGACAGGAGCTGCTCTTTGACCGTGGGGGACAGGCCCATGTCCTCGATGAGCTTGCCCGGGTGGTGCTCGCCGAGGGGGAAAGGATAGTCGCTGCCCAGGGCCACGCGGTTCGGGCCGAAGGTGTCGATCAACATGTGCAGGGCGTTCTCGGTGTGCACCAGGCTGTCGACGTAGATGCGTTGCAAAAGCGCGCTCGGGGGGGTGGTGGTCACGGTCTGGCAGAGGTCGGGCCGCACGTTGAAGCCGTGTTCGATCCGGCCCAATGTCGCGGCATAGGCCCCACCCCCGTGGGCGAAACACATCTTGAGTTGGGGGAACTTCTCGACCACCCCGCCCATCACCACCGAACAGATCGCGAGGGTGGTCTCGGCGGGCATGCCCACCAGCCAACGCATCCAGTAGTTCTGCATGCGGTCTTCGCCCAGCATCTCCCAGGGGTGCACAAACAGCGCCGCCCCGAGCTTCTCCGCTTCCTCGTAGAGGGGGAACAGGCGCTGGTCGTCGAGGTTCCAGCCTTGCACGTGGGTGCCGATCTCAATCCCGCAGAGGCCGAGCTCGGTCACGCACCGGCGCAGCTCCTGGCAGGCGAGCTCGGGGTCTTGCAGGGGCACGGTGCCGAGGCCGAGGTACCGCTTGGGGTATTGCGCGACCACAGACGCGATGTGGTCGTTGAGGAAGCGCGATAGATCGAGCGTGTCCTTCGGCTTGGCCCAATAAGAGAACATCACCGGAACGGTGGAGAGCACCTGCACGTCGACGTGCTGGTGATTGCACTCCTCGATGCGCACGTCGGGGTCCCAGAGGTTGTGGTCCACCGCGCGGAAGAAGCGCTCGTCCTGCATCATCCGCGCGGTGCACGCGTCGGTGTGCTCCAGCCGGATGAAGCCCCCGTAGCCGTACCGCTCTTTGAGGTTCGGCCAGTTCTTGGGGAGGATGTGACAGTGGAGATCGACCTTCATCGGCGTCGTCACCCCGCCCGGGGGGGCATGGTCCAGCCACATTTGTCGCAGGTGCGGTGGGCCTCGTCGGAATAAAAACGGTCGAACACCGGGGGGAAGTCCTTGGTGATGTCCTGGAGCTGAAGCGTCTCCTCGTAGAGGGGGTGGGCACACTGTTCGCAGTACCAACGCAACCCGTCGAGCTCGCCTTCGTTGCGGCGTCGCTCGACCACCAACCCGACGGTCTGGGCCTTGCGTTGGGGGGAGTGCGGCACGTTGGCGGGGAGCAAGAAGATCTCGCCTTCTTTGATCTCGATGTCGCGCAATGTGCCTTCATCTTCGACCCGCAGCACCATGTCCCCCTCGACCATGTAGAAGAACTCCTCGGCGGGGTCGATGTGGAAATCCGTGCGGGTGTTGGGCCCCCCCACCACCATGATGATGAACTCGGTGTCTTCGTAGACCACCTGATTGCCCACCGGGGGCTTGAGCAGGTGGCGGTGTTCTTCGATCCAGGTCTTGAAGTTGATCGGGGGGGTGAGCGACACCGCGTCCTCCTCGCGTGATTCGTGAACGCCCCTTCGCCTACCGCCGATGGTCGACAAATACACGGGGGGCTCGGGTTTTTTGTCCCCGGTTGGCGCCGTGCTTCTGATCCGGTAGCCCTGACGCCATGCGCAAAATCATCCTCCTGTTCGCCCTCGCCCTGTCCCCGCTGGCTTTGACCGCCTGCCCCGCCACCTCCGGCGATGGCGACGGAGACGGAGACGGAGATGGCGACGGCGACGGCGACCTCGACGGCGGGACCGGGGACGGAGACGGAGACGGAGACGGAGACGGAGACGGGGACGGCGATGGTGACGGAGACGGGGACGGGGATGGCGATGGCGACGGGGACGGAGATGGCGACGGAGATGGCGACGGAGACGGCGATGGCGATGGCGATGGTGACGGGGACGGAGATGGCGTGGACGCGGGGTTGCCGTTTGATTTTGACGGGGGCTTCCCCAACCCGTTCGGCGATGGGGGCTTTTCGTTCGGCGACGGGGGGTTGTTCCCGGCGACCGACGGGGGCCTGGTCGACCTGATGGAGTACCGCGGGGAGATCGAGGACGGCGTGCGCTGCGGCGAGACGCTCGATGCCTGCGAGGTCGACGACACCTGCTGCGTGAGCTTGTTGTTTGGCACCACCTGCGTCTCCGACGCGAGCCAGTGCAGCTCCTTTCCGTTTTCGTGCGACGGGGACGAAGACTGCGCGGGCGGGGAAGAGTGTTGCCTGACCAACAATGTGCAGGCATTCCAATCACAGAGCGAGTGCCGGCCCGCCGGACAGTGCAACCAGACCGACGACTACCGCGTGTGCGTCGAGCCCGAAGACTGCGAACCGATGGGCCAGACCTGCTGCGGCACCGACAACCTCTTCGGGTTCATGATCCCCCTCGACCTCGGCTTCTGCCAAGACAGCTGCGGCTGACGGGGCCGAGGTCGTTCCGAGGCGGTCGCGGCCGATTTCGCGACGTGACCTACAGCCGCTCGAGGATGTCGAGGGCGAGGCGCACCTTGCCGAAGGGGGGCATGATGTACGCGCCCTGGACCCGGCTTTTCACCGCCGCGAGCATCTCCGCGGCGATGCGCACGCCTTCTTGGGCCGCGTCGTCGGCTTTGCGCAGCCGGTCCAAGATGTCGTCGGGCACGCGCATGCCGGGCACGTTGTTGCTCAAGAACTCCGCGTTGCGCACGCTGGCCAACGGCAGGATGCCCACCAGCACCGGGACGTGAACGTCCTGGATGGCGCCCAGGAACGTCTCCAATGTGTCTGGATCATACACCGGTTGGGTCATCACCAGCTCGGCCCCGGCCTCGACCTTGTCCCGCACCCGTTCGATCTCGCGGGCAAAGTCGAGCGCGGCCGGCTCCGCCCCGGTGGCGAGCACAAACTGGGTGGTGCCTTTGACCGCCTTGCCCGCAGGATCGATGCCCGCGTTGAGCCCGGACGCCATCTGCAGCATGCCCACCGAGTCGAGGTCAAACACCGCGGTGGCGTCCGGGTAGTCGCCCACCTTGGGCGGGTCCCCGGTGATGACCACGAGGTTGTGGATCCCCAATGCATGTGCACCGAGCAGGTCCGATTGCAGCCCGAGCAGGTTGCGGTCTCGGGCGCAAAAGTGCACCAACGGCTCCATGCCCGTCTCGTCGAGCACGCGCTTGGCCATGGCGATGTTGCTCATGCGCACGGTGGCGCGCGGCCCGTCGGGGATGTTGACCACGTCGACGCCCGAGCCCTCGAGCGACCGAATTTTCTCCAGGGTCTTTGTCGGGTCCAGCCCCAAGGGGGGGCTGACCTCGACGCTGATGGCGAACTCCCCGCGGGCGATTTTTTGGCCCCACCGCGACCGCTCCGCGAGCGGCACCCCCGGCTCCTTCACCGTCGCCACCGGGGCCCGGGAGCGTTGGCTCTGCGTGCCCCCGCCCATCATGCGCGCGGCCGCCACCACCCGGCGCATGTGCTCGGGGGTGGTGCCACAGCAGCCCCCCACCGCGCGGATGCCGCGCTTGAACGCGCGCCGGGCCACCACCCCGAACGTCTCCGGCGAGGCTTGGTAGATCGCGCGGCCGTCGACGGTGCGGGGGTAGCCGGCGTTGGGCTGCATGATCAGCAACGTCTCACCGTCGACCATGGGGTCCATGATGTCGAGCAGGCGCTCGGGCCCGAGCACACAGTTGGCCCCGATGACGTCGACCCCGAGGGACAGGAGCCGGCTCTTGACCTCCTCGGGCCCGGCCCCGTCGAGGGTGAGGCCCTCGTCGTCAAAGCTCACCTGCGCCACCAGCGGCACCCGCACGTCGTAGGACGCCTCGATGGCGATCTCGAGCTCGCCCAAATACCCAAACGTCTCGAACAGCAAGAGGTCGGCCCCCGACGAGGCCAACGTGGTCGTCACCACCCGAAACGCATCGAACGCGTCGCGCCGGGTGCGGTTGCGCAGCAGGTCCTTGGGCAAAAGCCCGGTGGGGCCCACCGAGCCCGCGACGTACACCCGGCCGGCGGAGGCTTGCTGGGCGACATCCACCGCGGCCCGGCAGATGGCTTCGCTCTTCTCTTCGAGCCCGTGCTGGGCCAATGCCAATGGGTTGGCCCCGTAGCTGTTGGTCTGGATGACCTGGACGCCCACGTCGATGTAGTCGCGGTGGACGTCGCGCACCAGCTCGGGCCGGGACAGGCACAGCTCGTCAAAGCTGCGGCTGAGGTAGATGCCGCGGTCGTACAACATCGTACCCGTGGCCCCGTCGAACACCATGGGGGCGGCCTTGAGCGCGTCGAGGAACAGCGGACGTGGGTCCATGCCCCACATCATAGCGTCCCCGTCGGCCACGAAAAGAAAACAGCGCCTTGTCCCCTCGACGTGGCCCCGGACACAGCTTGATCCCGCCGCGGAACATTTCTCGACGAGCTTCCGTTTCTACCCGGAACCGGGGGTGCCATGCCGCGCGAACACTCGACCTCTCTGCCTCTTCCGCACGAGCCCATCACCAAGGCCCGGGTGCTGCAGGTGCTCGACCACGCGCCGCTGTCGGCCGACGAGGTCGCCCAGGTGTGCACCACCGCGGCGGCGTCGACCGCGTTTTGGACCCCCACCCCCCGGTCGCTGCTGCGGTTTTTGAAAGCCCACTTCCTCGCCGCGGGCATCGTCGCCCTCACCGTGGGCGCGATCTTTTTTGTCGCCGCCAACTGGACCGCGCTGTCGGGCGCGACCCGCATCGGCCTCGTCGGGCTGAGCATTTTTGCCCTGTCCCTGACCAGCCTGCGGCTGACCCTCACCACCGCCTCGGGCCGCGCGTGCCTGGCCCTCGCGGGCTTGCTCATCGGCCCGTTGCTCGCGGTGTATGGGCAGGTGTACCAGACCGGGGCTGACGCCTACGACCTGTTCGTGGCTTGGGCGCTGTTGCTCACCCCGTTTTCGTTGCTGGTGCGCTGGCCCGCGCTCTACGTCGTGCAGGTGGTGCTGGTCGAGCTCGCGGTGACGCTGTTCGCGTCGCAACGACTGGGGCTCGACTTCGGCGAGGACTGGCCGGTCAACTACGTGCTCGTCGGGCTCAACCTCGTGTTCCTCGTCGGGGTCGAGTGGCGGGCCCGTCGACAAGAACGCGCGGCGCGCACCATGCCGCGCGCGTTTGCGTTGGTGACGTACCTGTTTGCCGCCGCCCCCGCGTTGGTGTTGGTCAGCGACCATTCGTGGCACCACGCGGTCCAGCGCGCCGGGTTCGGCATGCACATGCTCGCCCTGGTGCTCTCCACCATTGCGATGTTCGCGTTCTATGTGCGGCGGCCGCGCGACATCTTTCCGCTCTCGCTCAGCCTCGGGGGGGTGGTGTGGTTCGTGGCCGCGCTGCTGGAGAGCGCGCGGGTGTTCTCGGGGCGCTCGGCCAACCAGGTGTTGGTGGGGGCGTTTATTCTCGTCAGCAGCTTGGTGGGGGTGCTGTTCTTGCGGCGCCTGTACGAACGCGAAGACGACGACCCCGCCGACGACGAGGACCGCTTCAGCCTGCAGCGGCTGTTGTCCCGCCGCCCCGAGCGCCTGACCGTGGCGGGCTTTTTTGACCGGGCCGGCATCGACCTCGAGACGCGCGGGGTGCTGTCCGCGTTGCGGGTGCCGCCGGAGTTTCCCCTCTCGGTGCGCGTGGTCATGGCCCTCGGCATCTGGGTGGGCGCGGCCTTTTTTGTGGCCTTGCTGAAGTGGACCGGGGTGCTCGATTGGGCCAAGCCGCTGCAGCTTTTGCTCGCGGGTCTTTGTTTCGCCGCCGCCGCGGTGGTCTCGCGCACCCGCTGGCACGACGTGCGCGTGCACCTCACGGTGGTGTCGGTGGTGTTCGGCGAGGTGCTGCTCGGTTCGGTGTTCGAACGGGTCGATCACTTCGCGTTTTTGTTCGCGGGCATCCAGCTGTTGATCATCGCGGTGGTGCGCAACCCGTTGACGCGGTTTTTTGCGTCGCTGTCGATGTTGTTCGCGCTGTGCATCGGGGTGCTCGACACCTTTGGCAAAGAGCCGCACCTGCTCGGCGCGCTCACCGCCGGCATCGCGCTGGTGGGCATCGCCGCGTTCGGCGCGCGCGACCGCCTGCTGCGCTGGCCGGTGACCCGGCGGGTGTTCCGCCCGGTGGCGTTTGCGTTTGTGGGCTTCGGCCTCGCCCTCGCCTTCGGCCTGCAGCGGGTGGCCGGGGCCGAGGGCAGCGAAGCCTGGGCCTGGATTTGGCTGCCCTTGGTCGCGGCCACCGTCTGGGTCGCGGCCAAAGCCCACCACCTCCGCGCCCGGGGCGAGCCCTACCCCGAAAGCAAGTTCCTCGGCTGGCTCGCGGGGGTGATCCTGCTCGGCCTCGTCGTCGCCGCGGTGACCCAGCCGCTGGTCGGGCTCGGCATCGCGGTGATGGCCCTCGGCCACCTCGTGCGCGAGCGGTTGGTGTACTTCCTGGGCGCGGCCACCGCCGCGGCCGAGCTGTTCACCTGGTACTACGAGCTGTCCGCCACCTTGCTGATCAAGTCCGCGCTCCTGGTCGCTCTCGGCGCGGTGCTGTTGCTCTGCCGCTATGCCCTGCAGCGGGCGTTCGACACCGACGACGAGCGCGTGGCCCGGGACCCGGCCCCGATGTCCTACGGCCAGGCCGCCCAGGGCTCGGCGGTGGTGCCCGCGGTGGTGGCCCCCGCCCGCCGGCACCGCGGCTGGTTTGCCGGGCCCCGCCCGGTGGCGGCGGTGTCGCTGTCGACTGCATTGGCATTGTTCGTGCCGCTGGGCCTGAGCGTACACAAGGAGCTCATCGTGCGCTCCGGCGACGTGGTGCGCTTCGAGCTGCGCCCCACCGATCCGCGCTCTTTGATGCAAGGCGACTACATGACCCTGCGCTACAGCCTCGACGCGTCGGCCAGCGCCTTGGTCTCCGACGCGGACAGCGTCGGCTGCGACCTTCCGCGGTTGCCCCTCGACGTCGACCCCGTGACCCGGGTGGCGCGGGTGCCGGGGCTGACCCCGTTCACCTGTGACCTGCGCCCCGACCACGCCGCCGACCGCGTGTCGATCAAGTACCATTGGACCAACCACCACCGGGCGGTCACGTTCGCCCCCCACAGCTATTTCTTCGCCGAGGGCCAAGGCGCGACCTACGCCCGGGCCCGCTACGCGGAGTTCAAGGTCAGCGACGCCGGGACCATGGTGCTCACCGGCCTGCTCGACGAACACCGCGTGCGCCTCGTCGACCAGGACTGGCCCACCAAAGACTGAGCGTGTCGCTAGAGAAAGAGCGTGGCCCCGAGGCGCACCATGCGCGGCGAGCCCGCGTACCAGTGCTGCACCGGGAGTTGGCTGCGCGGGGCGTCGGCCTGCCAGTGCGAGGCGAACATGCCCGCGCCCTCGGCGTACCGGGCGTCCAAGAGGTTGTCGACCTCGAGCGACAGCTCCACGAGGGGGAGCCGGTAGCGCACAAAGGCATTGGTCACGGCCACCGCCGGCGCCACCGCTTGGTACCGGAGGGGGCGCGGCCCGAGCAGGCTGGTGGACAGGCCGGTGCGCAGGCCGGGCCAGAGGTCCATCGCCACCTGCACCGCCCCGCTCACCACCGGCACCCCCGGCACCGCGTCCCCGCGGTCGGTCCACACCGCGGCCAGGCTCTGGTCCTGCAACAGCCGCGCGTCGACCACCACCACGTTGCCGCTGGTCTCGAGCCAGGGCAGCGGCCGCAGGGCCGCGCGCGACTCCACCCCCAACCGCCGGCTCTGGCCCGCGACGGTGGTGGTGCGGGCCACGTGGTCGAACAACACCTCGCCCGCGTTGTACGTCGCGAACCCGGCGAGCGCGGCCTCGACCCGCGCCCCGTCGTAGCGCACCCCCACCTCGGCCCCCTCGGTGCTGACCACGCCGGGGGTGCGCAGCAGCCACCACGTCGCCGGCTGGGGGGATGTCGCTTGGGGCGGGCGCACCCCGCGCCCGACGGCAAAGAAGCCGCGCAGCCCCGGCACCCCGAGGCGCACCGACCCGCTCACCCGCGGCGAGAGGGCCGCGTCCCACCCCGGCTTGTCCTCGCCGGCCGGGGCCTGGGAAAACAATGAAAAGGCATCCGCCCGCAGCCCGGCGGACAGCCGCCACCACCGCTGCACGATGTCCAGGGACATTCCGGTGGCCGCGGCCCCGAACAGCTTTTGCCCCGCCGACACCGTCTGGTGCGCGAGCCCCTTGGCGTCCACCGCGTACACCGCCTGGTCGAGCCCGACCCCCCGCGCCTCGGCCACCCCGCGCAGCCGCACCCCGGGCCACAGCGAAAGCCGCGCGTGCCACCGGGTGCCCGCATCGAGGTGCACCTGGCGCTGGCGCTGCGCGTCCCCGAGCCCCGGGAAGCGGCTGTCTCCCGTGAAATTCTCAAGCAAAGTCATATACTTAGCGCCAGACCAGGCGGTCCCTTGGGCGCGCACGGGCCCCTCGGCGATGCGCACCGAGGTGTCCACCAGCGCGCGGGCCACCCGGCCTTCGCCGGGGGCGTAGCTGTCGGTGAGCCCGATGCGCCCGGCCCGCACGTCGTCGAGCCGGACCGCGCCGGGCAGGGCAAACCGCGCCGCGTACAGGTGGGTGCCCACGTCGCCGGTCACGGCCCCGCGGCCGATCGCGGCCCGGCCGGTGCCGGTCACCCGCTGGGCCTGCCGCCCCTGGCCGAAGCCGGCCGAGGTCATGGCCTCGGCCGCGGCGTAGGTGCGCTCGTCCACCGCGGCGATGGCCAGGCCCCGGGCCCGGAGGGGGGCGCCCGCTTCGGTGGACAGCCGCAGCCCGGGCCCGGGCGCGGCCTCGCGAAATCGTAATGTACCTGCATTGGCGAACGGGCCCTGGCCGAGGGCGAACGCGCCCTTTTGCACATCCACCGCCTGGACCAACTCGGGGATGATGAAGCCGAGGTCGAGGTAGCCGTGACCGTGCACGTGGCCGGGCTCGTTGAGGGGCACGTCCCCGAGGCGCACCTCGACGTCGCTGCCGTGGACCGCGTCGAACCCGCGCAGATAGAGCTGCGGGCCTTTGCCCTCCGCCCCGTGCTGCACCAGCGTCACCCCCGGCACCCGGCGCAACAGGTCCTCGGCGCTCTTGGTGTTGGTGTCGCGCAATGTGTGTGCATCCAGGGTCTGGCCCGACGCGGTGGGCGACGGCGCGCGGCCGCGCACCACCGTGTCCAGGGCTGGCGGAGGCGGCGGCGGGGCCGCGGTCGGCGCCGGCGGGGGCGCGGGCGGGGTCTCGGTCTCGGGCGCGGGCGCGGGCGGGTCTTGGCCCGGGGGAGAATGAAAATGCACCGGCACTTGCAAACGCACGGCGATGGGCACGTCCCCCCGGCGCGCGGGAGCGAACACGGTGCCCTGCATGGCCGAGACCGCGGCGGTGTCGAAGGCGGGCCCCGCCGATTGCACGACCTCGACCCCGGTCACCGCCCCGGTGGCGTCGAGGTCGACGAGCAGCTCGATGGCCACGTCGGTCTCGCGCGGCGGTTCGCCCGGGGGCCAGTCCAAGGGCGCGGCCTCGATGACCTCGGGGGGCGTGACCGCGCCGTCGCGGGGGGCGGCCACCGCTTGCGGGGTCGTGTCGTGCGCGCCCGCCGACAGCGGGGCGGACAACAACAAGACCAAACAGGAAACGGTGCCGCCCATCGGTGCCTCTTCAGTTGGTGTCGCAGTGGCCTTCGCCGTCGATGTGCCCGACGGTTTGGCTTTGGGCTTCGATGAAGGTCCAGAGGTCCTCGACGTCGGCGCTGCCCACCTGGTAGCGGGCCTCGTCGACGATCGAGAGCGCGCGCAGCTCCGTCTCGGTGATGGCGCCGTCAGCGTCGGTGTCGGCTTCGGCGATGAGGTCGAAGGCGACGTGGGGCTCTTCGCTGACGAGGTCGTCGTAGAAGAGGTGATCGGCGTGTACGGTGACCTGGCTTTCGCCGCGCGCGTCCACCGGGACCTCGGCGGTGGTCTCGCAGGCTTGGTAGGTGGTCTGCCGGGTCAAGCACCAGTCGAACGTCTTTTCGTCCCCGGCCTTGGTGGCATCGCCCACCACGTGCAACGCGCAGCCTTCGCCCTCCCCAATGTCATAGTCCAGGCTCGCGAGCATGCCCGCGGGCACCTCGCGCTCGCCCACGTCTTGTCCCGCCCCTTCGCTGGAGATGGTGAGGTCGTAGGTGGTCATGTCGTCGAGGCGGGCCAGCTCCTGTCCGGTGGCGTCCCGGCCCACCACCGCGCCGAGCCGCACGTCGAAGGTCGAGAAGCTCACCGCCCATCCGTCGACAAACTCTTCGGCCGCGATCCCGTCTTCGATGAACTCTTCGCCATACACCGTCACCGCCCAGGTCCCGTTGCCGCCGCAGGCGGACAACAAGGCCAGACCAAACACAAGGGTTCCTCGGGCGGCGAGGCCGCGCATCTTCCGTTCCATATTCATTGTCTCCATCGCGCGTTTAGAGCTCGCCAGGGTCAAACGCGGACACCAGGTAATGATCGTGGCTCGACAGCCCGCGGCGCAGGCGGTTGTGCACCTCGTCGCCGGGCCGGATGTCGAGCTGGTCGCCCCCGGCGGCCTCGAGGAGCGCGCCGAAATCCACCCCGTCAAAGAAGGAGTCGCCCTCGAAGGGGTCTTGGGTCACAAACTGCACGCGAAAGCCGACCGCGGTCTCGTCGTCGAGCCGCACCGTCTCCGGCACCACCGGGGCACCGGCCAGGGCGGTGTCTTCGTCGAGATCGAGGGCGGCGGTGAACGTCACCGTGTCGTCGCCGCGCTGGGCCTCTCCGGCCAACCACGCGTGGTGGCCGTGCACCGGGTCATCCTCCGCCAACGCCTCGCCGCCGGCGGCGGCGAGCAAAAAGTCCACGCTGGTGACGTCGTCCACCACCGCGGTGGCCGTGCCCAGTGTCACTGGATCAGTGCTCGCGAAGTCGACCACGAAGTCGCCGCGCAGCTCGCCCACCACCGTGCCCCCCGCGCCGTGACCGGGGTGGGCGTAGGCGGACGGAATCAGGGCCTCGCTCACCCACCGAAAGGACCGCTGCAAAAAGGCGTGCTTGTCTTCCCCGTTCTTGAGCAGGGGCTCGGCGAGCGTGACGCGGGCCACGTCGAGCCGCACCGTCCAGCCCAGATCTGTGTCCGCCGAGATCGGCCCTTCGCCCCCCGCGGCGAGCGGCACCTCGACCTGGGCCGCGTCGCCGCCGTCGCAGGCGGCCAACGAACACAGCGCAAAAAGCAGCAAGGTCTTGTTCATGACCACTCTACGTACCGGAGGCGAAGCCGGTTCGGGGATGCGTCATGATGTCGCAGGGCTGTGGTTGCGGACCCGCTCAGTCTTGGGGAATGGGCGTGCGCTGCAACTTGCGTTGCAGCGACCGCCGGTGCAGCCCGAGCCGGCGCGCGGCCTCCGAGATGTTGCCGCCGCAATCGTGCAACACCCGCTGGATGTGTTCGTACTCGACCCGGTCGAGCGAAGGCACCTTGGTCGGGTCGGTCGCGGGCGGCGGCGCGTCCCCGAACGCGGCCAGCAACTGATCGGCATCCACCGGCTTTTGCAGGTAGTGCACCGCCCCGCGCTTGGTCGCGTCCACCGCGGTGGCGATGCTGCCGTAGCCGGTGAGCATCACCACCGCGAGGTCGGGGCACACCGCGCGCAGCTGTTCGATGACATCCAGGCCCGAGCCGGTGGGCATGCGCAGGTCCACCACCGCCCGGCCAGGGGCGTGGGCCTTCGCCAATGCCACTGCTTGTTCACCGCCGGGGGCGGTGAACACAACAAGGCCCCGATCGCGCAGGGCGCGGGCCAAGCGCTCGCGATAGCGCTCGTCGTCGTCCACCAACAGCAGGGTCCCGGCCCCGGGCTCAGACACGGTCCGCCTCCGGCCGGGGCACGCGCATCAACACCCGGGTGCCGGCCCCGGGCGACGACTCGATGTCGAGGCTCCCGTCCAGGCGCTCGGCGAAGGACGCGGCCAGAAAGAGCCCGAGCCCCATGCCCGCGCGGCCGGCCGCGTCCCCGGGCTTGGTGGTGAAAAAGGGCTCACGGGCCCGGCTCAGCTCCGCGGCGGTCATGCCCCGGCCGGTGTCGGCCACGAGCAGGTCCGAGACCCCCGGGCCCCCGCCGAACACCACCTGCACCGGGTCCGCGCCGTCGCTGGCCAGCAGCGCGTTGTCGACGAGGGCGGCCAACACCTGGGCGGTGGCCCGCGGCGGCACATGCCAGGCCGTGTCCGGCGCCTCGTGGGCGACCTGCACCCGCGCGCGTTGGGGCGGGGACAAATGGGCCAAGCCAGCCTCGACGAGTTGGTCTGCGCTCACCCAGCTGAGCCCCTCGCCAGCGAGCTCGCCCCCCTCGGCGGACAGCTGGTCGAGCACCGCCCGGCACCGCGCCACCTCCTCCTGAATCAGGCGGGCGTCGTCCTCGGCCGCGGCGTCCCCCCGTTGCGCGGCCGCGCGCAGCATCTCTTTGGCCGCGACGGAAATGGTGCCAAGCGGCGTGGCCAACTCGTGGGCCGCTCCCGCGGCGAAGCTCGTCAACGCCGCGATGCGCTCGGCCCGTTGGCGGCGCTCTTCTTCGGCCCGCAGCTCTTGTTCGCGGCGTTGCAGGCGGGCGGCGAGGCCCGCGACCAACCACACCGCCACCGCCGCGGTGAACGCCTCGATGCCGTGCACCACCTCGTGCATGTGGGGCACGGCTTGGTTGGCGAGAGCGGCGGCGAACAAACAGATCACGATCGCCGCCACCGGGTGACGCAACCACGCGGCGAGGCCGCGGCGGGGCGGGGCGGCGGGGTTCGCCATGCCGGTTGTGTACGAGGTGGACGGAGCGGGCACAACCGGTCCGGCCGCGCTCAGTCGAACACGAACCAGCACAGGTGGTTGCGCTTGTGCTGGTCGTCGAGCACCAGGTCGCGCACCGCCTCCGGGAGCTGCGCGCGTTGCCACGCGCACTCGCGCCGGCCGGCGTCGTCCGCTTCGGTCTCGTCCGCGCCGTCTTGCGCGGCCGCGGCCCGGGCCGCGCGGATCGCGTACGCGGCCGCGCCCAGGTCGTGCGCGGCCACGTGCGAGACCACCACCGCCTGGGACGCGCTCAGCCCCGCAAACTTGGCCGCCCCCGTGGTGGCCCGGGCGGCCTGGGCCGCGAACGATTGTTGCCGCGCGGCTTTCATGCCGAGCTCGCCCCGGCCCCAGGCCCGGGCCATCTCGACGGTGTGGCGCACGCGCTCGTCGCCGGGGTGGGCCGCCTCGTACAGCGGCACCACGTGGGCGGCGCAGTCCGCGGCCCACAGCGCCAACAGCCGGTGGTGCGCGTCGGTGAGCGTGCCCCCGCGGCGGATGGTGGTCAGCCGCGGGTCGCGCTCCTCGCTCAAAATCATGCGCCGGCCCATGCCCGCCCCCTCGACGAGGGTGTAGCACGGCGCGGGCGCGTTCACAGCCCGAAGGTGACCAGGGCGACCAGGGCCGACAATGCCCCTGCACAAAGGAGCATCCACCCCGGCGGCCGGTGCGCGCCGTACAGCCGCCAAAAGGCGACCGCCCCGAGCCCAAACGCCCCCAGCAAGCACACGCACCAGAACAGGCACACGTCGAGGGTGGGCGGCCCCATCGCGTGGTTGAGGTCGTTTTCGCCCCGGGCGGACAGGTACGGCACCGCGTGCCAGAGGATGTCCCCCAATGGCACAGCATACCCCCACCAGAACAGGCCCGCGCCCACCACCGGGGGCCAGCGCCACAAGGACAGGCCGGCGGTGAGCGCCATCAGGCCCGCCCACAGCAAGGTGGGGCCGGCCGCGACCAGGGGCGAAAGCGCGGGGTCGGGGAGCAGGTACTGGATGTGGCCGAGCGAGCCCTCGCCCGGCAGCACCGAAAAGGCCGTGACCGTGCCCCCGAGGGCCCAGACCATCGCCGCGTGGGCCAGCTCGTGCAAAAAGGTGACCCCCACCAGGGCCATCGGCGGGACGAGCAACAGGTGCACCGCGTGCAGGCGGAGCTGGGCCCAGGTTTGATCGAGGGGGGTGATGAGGGCGCGGGACCAGGTGGTGGTGTTCATGGGGGGAGCATGAGGCCGACGCGGCCGCGGTCAGGCCATTTTTGCTCCGAACGGTCGCAGGGCCCCCCTGGGCGGTCGGCGGGGGTCCCTGAAACCGTCTGATGTTTCGTTGAAACCGCGCGCGGGGCCCTTGCCGCCCAGGGCGCGTCAGTTAGACATGGGATGTTGGAGGTTCGTGATGCCGTCTGCCACGCCGTCCCCGTTTGCCCGTGCCGCGGTGTGCGTCGACGACGCGCAGAACATGTTCAATGAATATGTGTCCTTTCTCGAACGGGCCCCGGACATCAAGATCGACCAGCTGAAGAGCGAAATGAGCCTGAACGAGCAGGTGCTCGACCGCATGTGGAAAGCCATCGAGACCGGCTACGGGCTGCTCGAAAAAGAGGGGCTGCGGTCCCGCGTCATCGAGGACGCCATCGCGCAGGTGAACCGCACCCGGCGGAGCGGGGTGGTGCTGGAGTTCGGGGGGCTGGCCAAGCTGGGCGCCGCGCAGGTGGGTCTCAACCTCGAGCCGGGGGTTCACCGCACGCCCCACCAACTCGAGGCGCCCAGCCGGGAGGCCATCGTCGCGCTGCGCGACCTGCTCCCGCGGGAGCACCGGCGCCCGCCCCACGAGGCCGGGGCGTACACCTTCCAGGCCCAACGCGGCCTGTTCGATGGGGAGGCGGGCCGGGCCAAGCTCTTCGGGCTTTTGGGCCTGGTCGCCATCGTCGGGGCGGTGCTGCTGGGCGGCACCCTCGGCGGGGTCCTGGTGCTGGTCACCCCGGTGCTGCTGTTCCAGGCGGTCAAGGCCGCCTGGCGCCATGGTCAGTTCAAAAAGCGCCGCCGCGAACGTCTCCACTGGCCGGTGCCCGGTCGTCCCGGATCCCCGGCCTAGGGGGGCATCGAGGCGCTCAGAAGCTCGAGCCCGGCTCCTTCAAGAACGCTTCTTCCTCGGGCGTGCTCTTGCGGCCCAGAATGTCATTGCGGTGCGGGAACCGTGAAAAGCGTTCGATGATGTCGCGGTGGCGCTTGGCGAACTCGACGTTTTGCATGAAGCGATCTTTTTGCCGCGGGCTGGCGGTGCGCACCATCTCTTCGAACAAGGCCACGCAGCGGTTCTGCAGGCGCAGCTGCTCGGCGTGCATCAACGGCATGTAGAAGAACACCCGTTGGTGGCCTTTGAGATACTGGTCGACGTCTTGGGACAGGCCCGCGAGCACCAGGTCCTGGCAGGTGCGGTCCATCGCGTACATCTTCTTGTCGTCGCGGAACATGTTGCGCGAGAACTGATCGAGCACGATCACCACCGCCAAACGTCCGTGGGGGGTTTCGTTCCAGTCGTCGAGCTCGCCCTTGGCGATGTTCTCGTACACCTCCAAAAAGCGCTCACGGATCTCCGCGTCGAAGTCCGGGTCTTTTTTGAACCAGCGCTGGCTGGTCGCTTCATCGGCCAAGCCGTCGTCGTCCAGCTGGCCAAACCAAAACTCGAGGATCGCGTCGGGGGTGGGCATCGTCACGTGGGCATTCTCCGGTGCGGCCGAACGGGCGCGGGGCGGACGCAAGGCGACGCAGGGCCAGCCTTGACTCGCAAAGGGCGGGGGCGGATCATGAACCATCTCCCGCAGGGGTCATTGTTATGCGCCGTATCGCATTGTTGAGCCTGATTGTCGCGCCGCTGTTGTCCGCTTGTCCGGGCGACCCCCCGCCCCTCGACGCGGGGTCCGCGGACGGGGGCGCCGACGCGGGCCGGGACGCGGGCCTGCCCGACGTCGATCCCGGCGCGCCCGACGCGGGGCTGGACGCGGGCTTGCCCGATGTCGATCCCGCGTTCGACGCGGGCCCCGATGCCGGCCTGGACGCGGGGTTCGACGCGGGCCTGGACGCCGGGTTCGACGCGGGGCTCGACGCCGGATTCGACGCGGGCCTCGACGCGGGGCTGGACGCGGGCCTCGATGCCGGGCTGCCCGATGTCGACCCCGGCCTGCCCGACGCGGGCCTGGACGCCGGGATCGACGCGGGCCTCGACGCCGGCGCGCCCGATGCGGCCGACAGCGGCACCTGACCGGCGCGCGCCGCCCCCGCGGGTCAAGACGGTCAATACAAAAGCGCCCATTGGCCCCCGTCGGGCTCCTTGTCCGGGTCTTTGTCCCCGTCGGGGGTGCCGTCCTTTTTCGGCGGCTGGTCGAGGGGCTCGGGCGGGTCTTTGGGCCCTTTGAACAACGCGAAGTTGAGGCACGGCCCGCACCACGAGTCGAACAGAGCACACCCGCACCCGCTGGCGAACAACGCGGGCAGGCCGACGCACGCGCACGCCCCGAGCCCACACAAGCTGCAGCAACCGCCCCCCTCCTCCTCGGGCGCGGGGCCGGCCAATGGCTTTTCGGGCGGGGGCAGCGGTTCTTTTTGCAGGCCTTCGCGCCCGGTCTCGGCGGTGGCCAGACCGGTCACGTCGATGGGGGGCGAAAACGAAAAAAACGTGTGGGACACGTCGCTGGTGGGCCGGTGATCGAACCGCTCGAGGGCGATGACGTGGGTCTTGTCGGGGCTGACAAACAGCGCGGCGATGGTCAGCTCGCGCCCCACCTCGCTCTGGTCGTCGAGCACCTGGTAGCGGCTGTAGAGGATGCGGTCCCCGACGAGGAGCCGTGTCAATGCCACTGGACCCTGGGCCGCGGCCAGCCCCGGCACCTGGGCGCGGTCCTCGTCGGCCACCCGGCGCGACAGGGCGCGCAGCACCACCGGCCCGTCTTGGGTGGTGAGGCGAAACTGGTCTTCCCGGCCCGACGGCCGCACCGGTTGCGGGGGCTCACCGGGGCGCAGACCGAGGCGCGCGGCTTCCTCCCGGGCCGCTTGTTCGCGCGCGGCCACGTCCGACGGCGGCAGGCACGCGTCCTTTGTCCGGGCCGGGGCGCGGATGGGCATCACCCGCACGAGCACGTCGCCCGCGCCGTCGTAGATGCCCCACACCTCGTAAAAGCCGGCGTCGAGCCCGTCGTAACCACAGTCGACCCCGGCCGCGAGGTGGCGCCCCGGGTCCCCGCGCAGGCCGTACACATGGCGGAACAACACGTGGGATTTGTCGAAATCGATCGCGAGCACATCGAACGATCGGGTCTGGACATCGATGTCGTAGCCGAGATCGGTCACCGGGCCACGCACCCGCGCGCCCTCCGCGGGGGCCGGGCCCGCGGCCGCGGGCAGGGCCAGGCAGCACATTGTCGCGAGCACGCCCAGCGCCTTCATGCGCGGCATCTTGGCAACCACCGCCCAGCGAGACAAGGCGGGCGGCGAGATTTTCGACCCGCGCACCGACGGGGGTATATTCCGCGCATGGTGCGCGCTTGGGCCTTTGTCGTCTTGTGTCTGTCGCTGGGGTGCGCGTCGAGTCCCGATGTCGCCGACGCCCCGGCCGAACAAGACGACCCCGAGGTGCAGCACGCCACCGCCGCGAGCTTGTTGTCCGCGGCCGACCGCGAGCTGCGCGAGCTGTTCGACGAGATCGATCAGATTTCCGAGGAGTTCGGCACCGCCTTGTACGCGGTCAACCGCATGCTGGTGCGCCACCCGCATTGCATCGACGACTGGTTTTCGCGGGCCGCCGAGCTCGACCAGTCCATCGCCACCGCCGACACCACCGCCGACCAACTCCGGGTCAAGCTGCGCAAACAACACGACGCGCTCAAGACCCTGACCGTCGACCTCGACATCGTCACAAAGCTGCGCAACCAAATCCGGCTCCAACGCGACACCGTCGCCGGCCTGCGCCCCCAGCTCGCCTACCTGCTCGCCGACACCATGAACCGGCAGAACCCCTGCCCCGCGGTGGCCGACGAAGAGCGCCAAGCCAACACCCACCGCTGACCGCGCGCCGTCTCACATGTTACTGCATCAGCGCGCGCGGGCCGAGGGGGGAGGAACTCCCCCCGCAAGAATCAATACAGCTGCTCGCCGGGCAGGCCTTCCTCGTCGTCGCGGCCGCCGTCGATCTGAAACAGCACGAGCCGGTGCGCGCGGTCCCGCGTGCGGTTGAACCGGTCGACGAGGCTGCGCACCTCCCAATAGTCCACCGCGTTGACGAGCAGCCACCAGACCCCCGACGTGCCGAGCCCCGCCGAGCTGAGCACGCCCACGGTGGCGCCGCCGGCGAGGCCGGCGAGGATCGTCCAGACCAGCCCCCCCGCCAACGGGGCCCACAACAACGGCAGGGCGATCCCGGCGACGAGGCCCACCCCGACGAACAGCGCCGGGGCCATACACGCCGAGAGCTGCAGCGTGCAGCAAGGCAACGCCGAGGCGTCCTCGCGGCCCCGCAACGAGCGGATCTCGGCCGCGAGGTCCTCGCGGCCCTCGGCGCGGAAGATGCGCTCGAGGTTGTCCATGGTCTCGTCGTTGGTGACCGGGATTTGGCGGCCCTCGAACCAGACCCCGACCTCGGTGTCGAACACCGGCCCGTCCTCGGGCACCGGAGCCCAATGTTGCTGGACCGAGACCGCGGTGTGAAGAATCAGAATCGTGGCCGCCAGATGCACGCGCCAAGTGTACCGCAGGACCCGGCGCGGCCGCGTGACCTGTGCCATTTCCCCCAGCCCCAACGGGTCCCGCGACCCGCCCGCGCGCCACCGCGCGCCCGGCCGGGGCCGCGACCGTTTGGCACAGCCGGTGCTTTACCCCGGGCATGAAACGCATCGTCATCCTCGGCGCGGGCACCGCGGGCACCACCCTGGCCAGCCGCCTGCGCCGGGTCCTGTCGGACCAAGACTGGGCCATCACCGTCGTCGACCGCGACAATGTTCATGTCTACCAACCGGGCTTGTTGTTTGTGCCCTTCGGCACCTACCGCGAAGACGAGCTGTACAAGCCGCGCGACAGCCTGTTGCCCGCCGGGGTGGAGCTGCGCTTGGCGCCGGTCGACCGGGTCGCGCCCGACGAGAACACCGTGGTGTTCGCCGACGGCGAGACCTTGCCCTATGACGTGCTGGTCGTCGCCACTGGCTGCGACATCGACCCCGCCCGGCTCGAGGGGCTGGCCGGCCCTGGCTGGCAAAAGACCGCGTACGATTTTTACACCCCGGCGGGGTCGGTGGCCCTGGCCCGCGCGCTCGACGGCTTTTCCGGGGGGCGGCTGGTGGTCAACCCCGTGGAGATGCCGATCAAGTGCCCGGTGGCCCCGCTCGAGTTCGCCTTCCTCGCGGACGCGTTTTTGACCGCGCGCGGCCTGCGGGACAAGACCGAGATCGTGTACGCCACCCCGCTCGACGGGGCGTTCACCAAGCCGGTGGCCTCGCGCCTGCTCGGCGACATGTTGCACAAACGGCGCATCCAGCTCGAGCCCGACTTCGCGGCCCAGTCCGTCGACGGCGAACGCCGCGTGCTCACCGCCTACGACGGCCGCGCCCTCGACTACGACCTGCTGGTGAGCGTGCCCCCGCACGGCGGCAGCGACCTCATGGTGCGCTCGGGTCTCGGCGACGACCTCGGCTTTGTGCCCACCGACCCGCACACGCTGCAGACCAAAGCCCACGCCAACATCTTCGCCCTCGGGGACGCCACCGATCTGCCCGCGTCCAAGGCCGGCTCGGTGGCGCACTTCCAAGCCGAGATCCTCGAGGACAACATCCTGCGCTTCGTCCGGGGCCAGGCCCCGCTCCCGGCCTTTGACGGGCACTCCAACTGCTTCATCGAGACCGGCTTTGGCAAAGCCATGCTCATCGACTTCAACTACGAGACCGAACCTCTGCCCGGCCGATTTCCCTTGCCCGGCATCGGCCCCTTCACCCTGCTCGAGGAGAGCGCCACCAACCACTGGGGCAAGCTCGCCTTCAAGTGGGCGTACTGGAACTTGCTCGTCAAAGGCGAGCCCCTCCCCCTCGAGCCCCGCATGTCCCGCCTCGGCAAATGGGGCGTGCCCACCGCCGGAGCCCACCATGGCTGAGTCCCGCGAAGACATCGCCCGCCTCGAGCAGAAGCTCGACGCGCTCAGTGCCCAAGTCCAAGACCTGCACCGGACCCAACAGATGTTGGCCAGTCTCTACGAGGACATGGTCCCGGTCGCCACCACCGCGCTGCACAGCGCCAGCGTGCGCCTCGCGGAGCTGGAGCAAAAGGGCTACTTCGACTTCGCCAAAGAATCGATGCACGTGCTCGACGAGGTGGTCCAAGGCTTTTCCCCCGACGACGTGCACGCCCTGGCCGAGAACATCGTGGGCATCCTCGGCGCGGTCAAGCGCGCGACCCAGCCCGAGGTCCTGGCCTTCGCCGAACACACCGCGGATGTGCTCGAGGGCGAAGCCGCGCGCAAACCCAAAGGCATTGTCTCGATGCTGCGCCAAGGCACCAAAGACGAAAACGTGCGCCGCGGTCTCGCGGTGGCGTTCGAGGCGTTGCGCCAAGTGGGCAAGGCGGCCAACCCCGCGCTGCGGGTGCGCCACCGCTCGTTCGGGGCGGCCCTCGCGGCCCACGAGGTGCACGCGCCCGCGGCCCCCGCTGCGGGCGCGCCAGAACCGGCCCCCGCCGCGGCCTCGGCCCCGGTGGCGGCCGCGACCCTGGCCGGGCTCGACCTCGACGCGGAGGGCTTTTTGCTCACCCCCGAGGACTGGACCGAGGCCTTCGCCGAGCAGGCCGCGGCCGAGGCCGGCGTCACGTTGACCCAGACACATTGGGACGTGTTGCGTTTTGTGCGCGCGGAGTACTTCGCGGCCCACGGCGCGCCCAACATCCGGCGCATCACCGTGGGGGCGGGCATTCCCACCAAGGACCTGTTCGCTCTTTTTCCCCGGGCGCCGGCCAAGACCGCGGCCCGCTTGGCCGGGGTCAAAAAGCCCGTCGGCTGCATCTGACCTTTTTCCTTCACGAGGCTTTTTATGTCTACGCGCAAGGTCGCCATCATCGTCAGCAAGGGGGGCATGGACGAGGTCTACCCCTCCCTCATCCTCGCCAGCGGCGCGCGCCAGTCGGGCATCGACGTGGCGATGTTCTTCACCTTTTATGGTCTCGACGCCATCACCGAGGACAAGGTCGACCACCTGCACGTCAACATGACCGGCAACGCGTCGAGCCCGATGCCCACCGTGGTCGCGGGCCTGCCAGGCATGGAAGCGGTGGCGGCGAAGATGATGAAAAAGCAGCTCGACGATCTTGAGATCCCGCCCGTGCGGGAGATGATCGAGATGATCGCGGACATGGGCGGCGAGGTGTACGCGTGCGAACTGGCGATGAAGATGTTCAAGCTGGAGCGCGACGATTTGATTCGGCAGGTCAAAGGCGTGCTCACGGTGGGCGACTTTTACGGCGTCTCCGAAGGAGCGCAGATCATCTACACCTGAGTCACGCGTCGTCGTCCGCGGGCGCGGTGACCGTGACCTGCGCCGGATAGGCATCGTCGGCCAAGCCCTCGGCCCAGGCGTCGAGTTCGTCGTCGTGGGTCCCGAGACGCGGCAAACCAAAGAACGCTTCGAACAAGGGCGCGTCCGCGTACGTGAACGCGGACACCCCCGACGCGGGCAGCGCGGCCAAGGCCGCTTCAATGGACGAGGCCAGGCTCGCGGTCCCGTCGCCGGCAATGCCGAACTCGGGCGCGTAGAACGGCCGCTCGGTCACCTCCCGCCAAGCGGAAAGACCCGCATCCAATGCATAGGCAAGGTCGCCCACGTCGTCGTTGTGCATCGCCTCGTCGTCGCTGAAGTAGAGGCTCTGCCCGATCCAGTCCACGTATTCGTCCCCCGGGTAGACGTAGCCCGGGTGGCCCCAGGTAAAATCGCCCACCGCTTCGTTCATGTAGCCCGTTGAGGTGTACAAAAACCAAGTGACATTGTCGGCCCCGACCGCGCGGAACACATCGACGATGTGGCGGTAAATGTCCCGCGTTCGCTCGGGCCCGTCCGGCCAGGCGGGGTCGCCGTACGCGTCACACACCGACGTGGTGCTCTCGGCGGTCTCCGCCCCCGACGCGCCGTAGCCAAAGTCGCTGGCGAGGCCAAACTCGCCAAAGGGGGAGAGCATCACCGGCACGTCCAGCGCCTTGACCTGCGCGGCCACGTGCTCGATGTACGCGTCGTAGGTCCCGTCCAGGATCGCGGCTTGGGTGATCGTCCGCGTGTCCAGGCCGAGGAAATAGCCGGGCTCGAGCGCGTAGTAGCCGAGGCAATCCCACGCCAGGGCGAGCACCGCCCCGTCGTTGGCGAGGGTTTTCGCGAGTTCGGCCGGGGTGATCGTTTCGCCCTCGAGGGGCGTGTCCAGCGTGCGCAGGGTCCGCCCATCGACGTCAAAGCCACCCGCCTCGGCTTCGCCCCCCCAATCGTGAAACGTGAACACCACCGGCGGGGTCCGCTCTCCACTTTTGTCCACGAACGCAGCCAGGCCCTGCTCGACGTCGCCGATGCTGTAAAAACCCGCGTACACCGCGCCCGGGCCCGGGGCGCGCACCTTGCGCGCGTTCGCGGGCGGTGCGGAGGTCGGCGCGGGCCGCTCAAGTTCGGCCCAGGGGCGGCAACTTTGCGCATCGGGGGGCGAGGACGTGCAGCCCGCGAGGGCGCTCAGGCCCACGGCCACCGCCGCAAACACCAAAAACCGAACGGACCAGCCGTGACCGCGCATGTATGTTGGACACCGCAGCGCGGACAGAAAGAAAGTCTCGCCCGCGGGCGACATCAGTCGCGGTCGAACAGCCAGGACAGCTCGGTGTGGGGGCCGAGCTCGTCGATGACGTGCTGGCGGAAACGTTTTTTGATCCGGGTCGCGAGCTGGCCCATGCGCTGCTTGGACACCCCGTAGCGTTTGCCCAGGTCGACGAGGCTCACGGGGTCGAAGGACACGAGGTGTTCGTTCCAGATCGCGAGGTCGCGCTCGTCCTCGAGCTTGTCGGCGTAACTCTGGGTGAGGCGGACCATCACGTCGCGCATCTCGTTTTCGTGGGCGTAGCCCTCGGGGCTGTCCGAGTCCGCCTCGAGCATGTCCCCGAGGGTGCTGCCGTCGTCGGTGCCCCCGATGGGCGCGGACAGCGACGCCTCGCGTCCGTCGAGCCGCGCCACCACGCGCTGCACTTCCTCGACGTCTTCGCCGACCTCTTTGGCGATGTTCTCGATGCTGGCGGCTTTGCCCTCGGCGAGCAGCTTCCGCCGCACCCGCGGCAGTTGGTAATAGAGCTTGCGGCCCGCGCGGGTGTTGCCGGTGTGGATGATGCGCCCGTGCGTCATCAAGAACTTCGTGAGCTGGGCGCGAATCCAATACACCGCATAGGTGCCAAACCGCGTGCCCTGGTCCGGGTCCCATTTCTCGGCCGCGATGGCCATGCCCGCGGACGCCTCCTGCACGAGGTCCATGAGGTTGGTCCAGGTCCGGCGATACTGGTGCGCCATCTTGATCGCCAACCGGAGGTTGTGCACCACGAGGCGACGGGCCGCGTCTTTGTCCCCGTGGTCGCGCACCTTGAGCCCCAGCGCGCGCTCTTGCTCCTCGGACAGGCGCTCGTATTTGGTCGCCTCGCGCACGAACGCCCGGTACAGGTCCTCGACCCGGCCCGGGCGCTCGCTGGTGCTGGTGGTGTCGTCCTTGACCCACTCGCCGGCTTCGTCCGCGAGCACCACGCCGCTGCGTTTGGTCAGGCCTCCGCCGCCGACGTCGACGACCTCGTAAGCGCCGTCCTCGTCTTCCCCGTCTTCGTTGGGGTTGAAGACGTCGTCCTTGTCGTCGTCGTCCTCGACGATCTCCGGTGCGATGGGCTCGGGCGATTTCGCCGTCCGCTTTTCGTGTGCCCCCGCGTTCGCCACCGTCGACCCTCCGTGCGCTTGGTCTACCACCATAACCACCGCGGCGAACAGCGACCAGACCGCCCTCCCCGATCGGCCAGGGACGCGCCGGGCCCGCCTTTTGCCGGCCCTTTCGCCGCGATTTTCAAGGCCGGATGCCGTACCCTGCGCCCGCGATGATCGAGCTGTACCACGTGCAAAAGCGTTACCCCGGGCAGGACGCGCCCGCGCTCGACGACATCAACCTGCAGGTCGACAAGGGCGAGTTCTGCCTGCTCACCGGGCCGTCGGGGGCGGGCAAGTCGACCCTGTTGCGCCTGCTGTTTCTCGCCGAGGAAGCGACCCGGGGCCAAGTGCTCATCGGGGGCAAGAACGTCGCCCAGGTCAAAAAGCGCCACCGCCCGATGATGCGGCGCAACCTCGGGGTGGTGTTCCAAGACTTTAAGCTCCTGGAGCGCTACTCGGTGTTCGACAACGTGTCCCTCGCGCTCGACGTGCAGGGCCGGCGCAAAGACGACGTCCGCCAACGCACCGACAAGATGCTCGAACAGGTCGGGCTCGCGCACAAAAGCGACCAGAAGATCGCCCACCTCTCCGGGGGCGAACAACAACGGGTGGCCATCGCCCGCGCCCTGGTCACCGATCCCGCCATCCTGCTCGCCGACGAGCCCACCGGCAACCTCGACCCCGAACGGTCCAATGACATTATGGACCTGCTGCTGCGCGCCCACGCCCGGGGCACCACCATCCTCGTCGCCACCCACGACCCGGCGTTGCTCGAGCGCTACCGCCACCGGGTGGTCTCGCTGAAAGCGGGCCGGGTCGAAAAAGACGAACGTTTCCGCTGAGGGGCGCGCGCCGCCCGGTATCCACCGCAGGCCACAGATTTTTGTCACCGCCCCCGACGGGGCCATGCGCTGTCGGGGCTGGCGCGGGTTCTGCATTGACCGGGGCCGGAGGGTCGCATGGCGCACAAAGGGGTCCGGTGGTGGCCGTGGCTGGGGGTGGCGGGCGTGCTCGGCGGCGGGTGTGTTCTCGACGTCACGCCGGTGACCGACGACGTTGACCTCGTCGCGCACACCGACGTGCGGGACTGCCCCGCGCACGCGGACTGGCCGAGCGAGGTGGTCAGCGAAGCCGAGCAGCGGGTGGTGCTCGGCGACGGCACCCGCACGGTGTTGGTCTACCGGACCTGGGACGGCCCGGGGGGCGGCCGCACCGCGCGGTACTTGCCCGCGGGCTTTGGCCTCGACGACGGAGTGCAGGTCCATTGTGTCGCGGACGAGGACCGGCTCGGGTACGCCTGGACCCACCACAACTGGGAGGACGAGGCCTGGGCCCGAAGCGGAGAGGTCACGTGGCGGCTGGCGATGGTGCTCGACCTCGAGGGGGGGTGGACGTTTGCGCTCACCACCGAAGATCAGAACGGGACGGTCATCGACGGTCCCCATGCGTTGACGTTGCGCGAGGGTGTGCACAACGGCCAGGTCGGCGAAGACGACCGCCGGGCGCGCGCCGGTGATGTGTTGTGAGCGGCGGGCGCCGCGAGGAGAGAACAAAATGTTGTGGCGGGTGATGTGTTTGGTGTCGGTGTTGTCGTTGCCGGTGGTGGTGGCCTGTCCCGGCCAACCGGAGCCGGGTGATGGAGACGGCGACGGGGACGGCGACGGGGACGGGGACGGGGATGGAGATGGCGACGGGGACGGCGACGGGGACGGAGATGGCGACGGCGACGGGGACGGAGATGGAGATGGCGACGGGGACGGAGACGGCGACGGGGACGGCGATGGAGATGGAGATGGCGACGGGGACGGCGATGGCGACGGGGACGGAGATGGAGACGGCGATGGAGACCTGGCGGACACCGCCGCGGTGGAGGCATGCCCGTCGACGGCCAGCTGGCCGGACCCGGACGTGCCGGAGAGTTTCCAACGCTTGGTGTTCGCCGACGAGACCCGCGCGGTGATCGTGTACCGCACCTACGCCGGGCAAGGCGCGGGCTTCACCGCGGTGTTCGAGCCCGGCGGGTTCGGCCTCGACGACGGCACCGACGTGACCTGCGTGAACGACCCCGCCGACCTCGAATACGATTGGAGTCATCACAACTGGGCGGACGAAGCCCGAGCCACCATCGGCGACCTGACGTATCACCAGACCATCAACTACCAGCCGGTGGGCGATCCCGTGACCTCGGACTGGGTCTGGACCTTCATCCTCACCGCCGAGAACGAAAACGGTGACGTGGTCGAAGGCCCCTATGCATTGACTTTGGTGTCGGGCATGACCTGAGCCGGCCGGGCGCTGACCGCCTTGGCGTCGCGCAGCTCGAACGAAAACACAGTGCCCTTGGGCTCGTTGTCGCGCACCGCGATGGCGCCGTCCATGCCGCTCACGAGGTGTTTGACGATGGACAGGCCGAGGCCGGTGCCGCCCATGGCTTTGCTGCGCCCCTCGTCGACCCGGTAAAAACGCTCGAACAACCGCGCGTGGTGCTCGGCCGGGATGCCGGGCCCGTTGTCGGACACGTACAGCTCGATCCAGCCATCGCGCACCCGGCGGGTGCCGATGGTGATGGTGGACTTTTCGGGGGTGTACTTGACCGCGTTCTCGACGAGGTTGATCAACACCTGCTCCAGCCCTTGGCGGTCGGCGAGCACGCTGGCCCCGCTTTCGAGCTGAAGCTTGACCCGGGTGTCCTTCTGCTCGATGCGTTCGGCGAGCACATCGCCCACCGCCCCCACCGCGTCGGCCACGCGCACGGGCTTGAGCTCGGGGTCAAAGCCCCCCGACTCGATGCGCGCGAGGTCGAGCAGGTCGTCGATGAGATTGGTCAGGCGCTCGACGTTGCGGCGCATGGCCTCGAGAAAACCCGTGGCGCGCTCTTTGTCGTCCATCGCCCCGTCGAGCAAGGCCTCGACGTTGGCCCGCAGCACCGCCACCGGGGTGCGCAGCTCGTGCGACACGTTGGCCACAAAGTCTTGCCGCATGCTCACCAGCCGGCGCAGCTCGGTCACGTCGACCACCGCCAACGACGCGCCCTTGGTCTCGCGGTGGGGCGTGAGCCGCGCGAGCAGCTGGCGCTTCATCGGCCCGGGCAGCGCAAACTCCACCGTCTCGGTCTGGCCGACCTCGAGCTCGCCCACCTTGGCGAGCAGCGCTTCGAGCTCGGGCGAGGTGATGAGCTCGGTGAGGTGGTGGTTGCGCACGTCCTTGTCGGTCTTGCGCAACAGCTCCAGCGCGGCCCGGTTGGCGAGCTTGATGCGGCCAGTGCGCCCGAGGGCGAACACCGCTTCGTCCATGTTGGACAGCGCGGTGCGGAACCGGTCGCGCTCCTTGGCCAGCCGGCGCATCGCCCGGCGCAGGTCCTCCTCGAGCCGGTTGAACGACCCGGCCAACGCTTGCACCTCGTCGCCCACGGGGGATTCCCGGCCGTGCTCATCGAGCTGGCGGGCGCGGACGACCAAGGACTTGAGCCGCCGGGTGAACGTGGACGCGGTCACGAACAGCACCAGGGACAGCGCCATCAACGCCGACGCGCCCCCGAGCACGAGCGCGATGCGCAGCTCGCGCAACACCCGCTGCACCTCGAGGAGCGACCCGGTGATCTCCACCCGGTGCGGGGTCCCGTCGCGCACCACGTCGGTGACCACCACCAAGTCGGTGCGCCCCTCGTGCACGCCCACCGGGTCCTCGACGCCGGTGCGCACGGTGAGGCCCGGGGGCAGGTCTTGGCCCCCCACCGCGGCCGCGGCCCAGGCGGTGAGCCGGTCGGCGTCGCGGGTGACCAGCCGGTGGTGCAGCGCGCGCTCGGCCAGGGCCCCGACCCCCATGCCGAAAACAATGAATAGCCCGGCGCCAATGATCATGACCTGGGCCCGCAAGCCCAGCCGTTGCCAGAGCAACCAGCGCGAAGGGCGGCCCGCCATTCAGCCGCGCGCCTCGGGGGCTTTTTGGGCAAAGCGGTAGCCGAACCCGCGCACGGTCTCGACGTAGCCGCCGGCCTCGCCGAGCTTCTCGCGCAGGCGCTTGACCGTGGTGTCCACCGTGCGGGTGGTGAGGTCGGGCCGCACCTCCCACACGTCGGAGAGCAGGGTCTCGCGGGTCTGCACCCGGCCCTTGCGAAGAAAAAGTGTCTCCAACAGACGGAACTCGAGCGAGGTGAGCGCGACCTCGTCCTCACCCACGAACACTTGTTTGGCGTCCATGTCGATGGTGAGCACGCCGAACTTGCCGAGCTTGCTTTTGGTCGGCTCTTGTTTGCGCCGAAGGATCGCCTTGACCCGAAGCAGGAGCTCACGCACCGAGAACGGCTTGACCACGTAGTCGTCGGCGCCCATCTCGAAGCCCACCACCCGGTCGATCTCGTCCCCCCGCGCGGTGGCCATGATGATGGGCACGTCGGCGAGCTTCTCGTCGTTGCGGATGGACCGGCAGATGTCGAGACCGCCCATGTCCGGCAACATCAGGTCGAGGATCACCAGGTCGGGGGGCGGCAACTCCCGGGCCTTCTCGAGGGCGGTCTTGCCGTCTGGGGCGGCCACGGGCTCGTAGCCTTCTTTCTCCAGTGAATAGCAGACGGCCTGCAACAGGTCCGCTTCGTCTTCGACCACCAAGATGCGTTGGGCCATGCGGGCGCTCCGACGAGAAGTGTGCACGGTTCGGGTAGTGGGTTGGCCCGGGGGTGTCAAAACCGCATTGCACGAGATCAATGCCATTGTGACAGGCGGGTGACAGGCGCGCCACCTCGGCGGGGCACGGCGAAGCTCAGTACCGCTCGGGGGTGGCGGGGAGCGCGGAGGGGGCTTCGATGTTCTGACGAACGGTGGCGAGCCACTGGTCGCTGCGCACCGAAGCGGAGACCCGGACCTCGTCGATGTCGCCCTCGGTGGGCCAGGCGCCGGCGAGACTCCAGACGTTGCCGACGACCAGGCGGTCGGTGTCGGCGGTGAAGGTCTGGCCTGAAGTCACCGTGGCGGACGCGTTCTGGTCGGCGTTGAGGGTGCCTTGGGCGGTGGGCCCGGCCCCGCTGAAGTCCAGCCGGGTGACCAGAAAGCGGGGCGCGGTGTCCGACCCGGGCACGATCACCGCCGCCGCGTAGGCACTGTTGGCCGCCCGCCCATCGAACAGAAACGCGCTCCCGTTGAACCAGATGTTCAAGCTGTAGTCCGAGCCCGGCGCGCCGCCGGGCTGCTCGAGGCCGGCGACCTGGTAGCCGCTGTTGTCGTCGTTGTTGTCCAGCCACGCCGACACCGTGGCCGCGGGCATGCTCGCCACCAGGGGCAGGTCGTTCCACCTGCACCCCCCGCTGCCCGGGTTGTTGGGGGTGCGCTGGGCGTACCCAATGTGGTTGCTCCCAAGCGCCAATGTTGTTTGGTCATCGCACTGGTCGGCGGGCGCGCCGGTGATCACATCGGTGGGCAGACCCGCTTGGTTCGGGGTCATGTGGGTCACAAACGCGTAGCCCGCGTCGAGCCACACCGCGACGGGGTCGTTGCCCGGGGGCGGCGCGGGCTCGACCAGCTCGTCGTAGATGTCGATCACCACCGGGGCGGTCGCCGACAACCCCGCGCTCACCCACATGTAGCCGGGCTGGTCCTCGTCGGGGGCGAGCTCGATGTCGTACGCCGCGGCCTGGCCGTTGGCCACCACCCGCGCGTCCTCGGTGAGCACGGTCTGGGCCGGCACCTCGACCAACCAGGGGAAGGGCGCGGCGAGCGCGACCTGGGAAAAGCCCGCCCCCACCGTGCGGTACCGCTGGCGGCGGTTGAGGTCGGCCCAGTCGGCCGGCACCGCGGTGGTCTCGAGCTCGAGCTCGACCTCGTGGCCGGCCGCGGCCCGCAGCGTGACCGCGAGACGGGCCGCGCAGGGGTCGACAAACGCCACCGCCACCGTGAGGTCGGGGCCGCTCAGGTCGGTCATGGCCGACGGCAACGTGGCGCAGTCGTGCAGGGGTTGGACCACGACGTCCACCTGGCCGTTTTGCAGCCCGGTCACCGGCCCGGTCACCGACAAGACCGTGGGGGTGACGTCGTTGTTCAGGACCGTGCGGTGCACAAGCGCCACCGCCCACGTCGGGTCGCCGTCGCCTGAAGAACCGGCGTCGACGGCGCCGCCATCAGGCGGCCCGTCGCCGTCACCGTCGCCGTCGCCGTCGCCGTCACCTGAAGAGCCGGCGTCGACGGCGCCGCCATCAGGCGGCCCGTCACCGTCACCGTCACCGTCGCCTGAAGAGCCGGCGTCGACGGCACCGCCGTCGGGGCGCCCGTCACCGTCACCGTCACCGTCACCGCCCCCCGCGTCGGCGGCGCAGGTCGGCCCTTCGCACGGGGCTGCCCACCAGAACGAACACCCCCCGCCCGCGAGCGCCAACCAGAGCACCGCCAACCCGAGCGGGACGCGAACCGCCTCCTTCATACACGCCAGTGTAGCCCGCTAGCGTCGCCGACGACGCGCGGCGAAGGCCAGACCGAACAGGCCGAGCCCCGCCCACGCCGCGTCGGCCGGGGTCTGGCTGTCGCAGGTGCAGCCCCAAGGCCCATCCTGGCCGGGCCCGGCATCCTGACCCCCGGGTACCCGGCCTCCATCGAGCCTGGTCCCCGCGTCCCCGGAGCGCCCCGCGTCGATGACGGGCGCCGCGTCGGGCATCGCCGCGTCGGGGGTGTTCGCCGCCGCGTCGGGGGTGCTCGCCGCCGCGTCAGGGGTGTGGGCCGCCGCGTCGGGGGTGTGGGCCGCCGCGTCGGGCACGGCCGCATCGGACGCGCCTCCGTCGATGACGACCACACCCGCGTCGACCCCGGCGTCTGGGGGCTCGGGCATGGGCTCCACCGCCCGGTTGGGTCCCGCCTCGGACGTCGCGCCATCGCTGTTCACGGTCAGCGCGGTCACGGGCATCCCCAATGCCACTGGTGTGTTGAGGGCCGTGGGCATGGGCAGCACACAATCAAACTGCCCGGCCAAGACCGGGCACGCCCCGAGATGGTCCCCGGGCTCTCCGTGCGGGACCGCGGCCCCGCCGGGCGTGGTGGCGCCGGCGTTGTCCCCGTCGTCGTTGGCCACGTGCACGCGCACCTCCGTGACCCCCGGGGAGCCCACCGTACCCACCACCCACAGGTCCCCGTCGTCGGTGAGCGCAGCCAGAGTCAAGACCGGCATGTCCACGGGCGCGCCTTGGCCGTCGTTGGGCGTGACCCCCGGGCCCGCGAGATCGACGCCGAGCCCGGCGCTGTCTGCGCTCACGCTGCGATCCCAGGCCACGACGTCGGCCGCCCCCTGCGCACGCACCGCCGCGCCCCCGTTCTGGGTGAACCAAGACCGCCGCACGGTGCTCAACGTGCCCGGCCCCCCGATGAACACCCCGTCGCCGGCCGCGCCGGTGAGGGTGCTGTCCTCGATGAGCAACCCCCCACCGCCCCCGCCGAACGCGTCGAGGTACACCCCGCTGAACCCGCTGTCCCGCACCACGGAGCGCACGATCTCGTCGCCGGTGGTGCCGGACAAAAACACCGCGGGGGGGCCACTCGCGGCCACGCCCTCGACCACACACTCCTCGAGCCGGACCTGGCCCCCCATCATCTCGACCGCGCCGCCCGACACCGCAATGAGACTGCGCTTGATCGTGAAGCCGGTCTCGCCGAAGGCGTTGAACGCGCCGAGCGGATAGAGCGCCCCGAGGCCCGGCGGCACCGGCGCGCCCAGTTCGTCAACCCCGATGAACATGTCCTCGACCACCGCGTCATCCCGCTGGGCCACCACCCCCGCCCCCTGCAGTCCCATGGCGCGCACGCTGCCCGCGGGGGCGGCGAGGCTGAGCGGAAATTCTAAGGTCGCCCACAACATCGGCACGGCCAGAGGCGCGACCTCGAGTTCGTCCCCGGACTGCGCGATGCCGTCGGGCCCGACCCCCACCGGGCCCACCGGGTAGCTGGCCCCGGTCCAGACCCGCTGCGCGCCGAGGGGACAGGTGATGCCGTTGCACCACGCGCGTCCGTCGACGGGCACGGTCAGCGACGGCAGGGGGCTCAGCGGCGTCACCCGGAACACCTCACCTCCAGGATCATTGGGCGGCACCGCGGGCACAAAACGCACCGCGTCGGCCACCCCGACTTCAGCATTTTGCAGCGCCTGGCGGAACGAGCCCTGGACGGTCTGGGCGCCGGGGGGCACGTCGTCGCCGTCGCGCGGATGGGTCACGACCCCGGCGGCAAACCCGAACACCAAGGCCTCGGGACCCGCTCCGCTGGCTTCTGCCACGTGTTCGGCCACGCCCACGTTCTGGAGTTGTACATCGGACCCTCCGCCGGTGCGGCCGCCGAAGCAGGGGCCTGGCGCCCCCCGCTGCAGGGTGCCTCCACTCCCGTCGGCACAGAACGCCCCGCGGCCGCCGTAGGTTTGTTCGGCCCACGCGGGAGCGGGCAGCACCGTGAAGCTGTTGACGGCAAACCACCAGGTCCCGTCGACCACGGTGAACACGGCCGTCCCGGTCGCATCGGTGGTGGCGAAGGCGAGGGGCAAATCGTCGATGCCCGTCGGTACGCCGTCGAGGAGGTCTTGGTACGCGATGACCTCGACGCCCTCGAGGGGCACCCCATCGGCGATGTCCCCGTCGCCGTTGGGATCGAGCAGCACCGTCACGGTCACGTCGAGGGCGGCCGCCCCGGGGGCCCAAAGGCACGTCAACAGCCCGAGGGCGCGCAGGGAATGGGTGGGCCATGGGTGGCGTGTCGTCATGCTGTCCCCCTCGATGAAGCCGTGCGCCAGTGTACGGCCTGCCGAGACCGCGCAGACGAAGCGCCCCCGGATGAGGCATCAACGAGCGGACCCGCACCCGCGCCGAGGGCCGCGTGCGCCCCGCGGTGGGCCGGGCCCGTTGTTCCGCGTGGGGTGCGGGGTCGCCCGCTAGCGGCGGCGTCGCCGACGACGCGCGGCGAAGGCCAGACCGAACAGGCCGAGCCCCGCCCCCGCCGCGTCGGCCGGGGTCTGGCTGTCGCACGTGCAGCCCCCCCCGTCGCCGTCGCCGTCGCCGGCATCCGCGCCCGGCCCCGCGTCGGCCGCGACCGGCCCCGCGTCTTGTCCGGCATCGGGCACGACCACGGCCGCGTCGGGCGCCCCCGCGTCGATGCCCGCGTCGATGCCCGCGTCGATGCCCGCGTCGATGCCCGCGTCGGGCGGCATCGGGACCGGCTCGACCGCGCGGTTGGGGCCCGCCTCCGAGGTGCGCCCGTCGGGGGCGTGGGCGAGCGCGGTGAGCGGCACATCCAATGCCACTTGGCCGTCGAGGGCCGCGGGCACCGCGATCACACAATCGAACGCGCCTTGGTCGTCGACGGGGCATTCGCCCAACCGGTCGCCGGGCTCGCCGTGCGGGCCCGTGGTCGCCCCCGGGAACGCGACCCCGTCGTTGTCCCCGTCGTCGCGGGCGAGGTGCACACTCACCACGTCGAGGCCCACCGTCCACGCGGTCCCGGGCAGCCCGACCGCGCCGCGCATCCACAGGTCACCCTCGTCGGTGAGCGCGGCCAAGGTCAGCACCGGCATGTCGATGGGCCCTTCCGCCCCGTCGTTGGGGGTGACCCCGGGTGAATCCAGGTCGGGGCTCGGCCCCACGTTGTCGTGGCTGACGTTGTGCGTGTAGGTCACGTCGCTCGCCGCCACCGACGCGCGCAGGCCCGGACCGGCGTTGTTCGCCAACCACGACCGCTGCACCGCGTGCGCGCCCGCGGGCCCGAGGTAGACGCCCTCGCCCTGCGCGGCCTGCACGGTGCTGTCCTCGACGGAAAGGCCGATGCTCGTGCCGAGCCCGTCGAGGTAGATGCCCGCGCCGGCGGTGTCGTGCACGAAGGTGCGCACGACCTGGTCTTGGCCCCGGTCCCCGGACAGGAAGATCGCCGGCGGCCCGCCCGCGGCCGGGCTCTTGATTTCGCAGTCTTCGACGAGAATCGATCCCCCGGCCATCTCCACCGCGCCGCCCTCGACCCCCACGAGGCTGTGTCGGAGCACCGCCCCGGTGACCGCGGCCGTGCTCGAGACCCCAATGGGGAACAGCGGGCCGGGACCGGGCGCCACCGGCGCGCCGTCCCCATCGACCCCCATGAACACATCCTCGACCACCGCGTCGTCGCGCTGGAGCACGATGCCGGCGCCGTTGATGCCGATGCCCCGCACTTCGCCCGCGGGCGCGGCCACCGACAAGGGGTACTCGGTGTTGATCCACAAGCCCGGCACCGCGAACGGTTCCACCACCGCCTCGTCCCCGGAGTCGGCGATGCCGTCGGCCCCGACCCCCACCGGGCCCCCGCCGAGGGTCGCGGCCGGGCGCGGGGCGCCCAGGTCGCCGACAATGCCGTTGTATAGAGGCCGGCCATCGAACGGCACCGTCACCGGGGGCAGCGCGTTGGGGGCCAACACGGTGTACACGTCTTCGCCTTGGCTGCCTGTGGCCGCGGGCGCGTCCGCGGGCACAAACCGCACGCTCTGTACCGCGCCGGCTTCGGCGTTTTGCAGGGCCTGGCGCAACGAGCCCTGGACGGTGCGCAGGGTCGCGGCGTCGTCATCCCCGTCGCGGGTGTTGGTCACCACCGCGGCGGAAAAGCCAAACACCAACGTGACTGTGCCCGGCCCCGCGACCTCCGCGATGTGCTCGGCGAGCGCGGGGTTGGGCGCCAGCGCGTCCGAAGCGCCCGCGGAGCGCCCGCCAAAACAAGGACCGTCGTCGGCCCGTTGCATGGTCCCGCCGACCCCGTCGGCGCAGAACGCCCCCGTGCTGCCGTACACCTGCTCGAGCCAGACCGGCGCCGCGGACAGGCTCGCGCTCGCGACCGTGATCCAAAAGGTCGAGTCCGCGAGGCTGAACGTCGCCTGGCCGCCGCTGTTGGTGTTCTTGGCGTCGGACAGCACATCGGTCACGCCGGGGATGCCGTCCCCGTTGTCCAAATACGCGAGCACCTGCGCGCCCTGGTCGGGGGCCGCGTCCGACAGGTCACCGTCCCCGTTGGGGTCGATCATCACCGTCACCGTCACGTCGAGGGCGGCCGCCCCCGACGAGAAAAGACCCACCACCGCCGCCACCCACACCGCTGCTCCGCGCATCGCGTCCCCCTGATTCCGAGCGTCCCCGCCCGTCGAGTCACCTACCTTTTCCCACAAATGCCACCCCCGCCGCCACTTTCTTGCCCCCGGCGAAATGGGTGCTAGCTTGGCGCCGTTGGTCTCCCTGAGGGGCCACTGGACCCATCCCCTGAGGGCAGCATGCGGGCGCGCATCATCTGGCTTTTGAAAATCGCGGGCTTCATCGGCTCGGTCGGCCTGGTCGGCGGCGTGCTCGCCGGCGGGGCCATGTACGTGGTCTGGAGCAAAGACCTCCCCGACCTCGAGAAGCTCGAGGACTACAAGCCCGAGCAGGTCAGCCGGGTGTACTCGGTGGACGGCCGGCTCATCGGCGAGTTCGGCACCAAGCGCATCATGGTGCCCTACGAACGCATCCCCAAGCGGCTGGTGCAGGCCTTCGTCGCCACCGAGGACAAGAAGTTCTTCGACCACCACGGCATCGACTACATCGGCATTGTGCGCGCGGTGATCTACAAGGTCGTGGGCAAGTCCAAGCGCATCGGCGGCACCTCGACCATCACCCAGCAGCTGGCCAAGGGCCTGCTCATCGACCACGTCGGCTTTGACAAAGGCACCGAGCGCAGCATCCGGCGCAAAGCCCGCGAGGCCATCCTCGCCCGGCGCCTGGAAGAGACGTTCAACAAAGAAGAGATTCTCTGGATTTACCTCAACCAGGTCTACCTCGGGCACGGCGCCTACGGGGTGCAGGCCGCCGCGGAGAACTACTTCCGCAAAGACGTGCAGGAGCTCAACGTCGCCGAGATGGCGCTCATCGCCGGCCTGCCCCAAGCCCCGAGCCGCTTCTCCCCCTTCGTGAACCCCAAGTCCGCCCGCGCCCGCCAAAAGATCGTGCTCGGCCGCATGGTCGCCAACGGCTACATCTCCAAGGCCGAGCGCGACGCGGCCCTGGAAAAATCCGTCGAGCAGACCGCCCACGCCCGCGACGACCGCTTCCGCGACACCGCCCCGTACTTCACCGAGCACGTGCGCCGCTACGTCTACGACACCTACGGCGAAAAGACCCTCTACGGCGGGGGGCTGCAGATTTACACCACCCTCGACCTCGAGCGGCAGCACTACGCCGAGAACGCCCTCGTCGGGGGCCTCCGCGCCCTCGACAAGCGCCAGGGCTACCGCGGCCCGGTGGCCCATCTCGACGAGAAGAACATCCCCGCCGCCATCGCCGCGATCGAAAAAGAGTTCGTGCGGGGCGAGCCCATCCCGTCGGGCGAATCGCTGCTCGCGGTGGTGACCAAGGTCGACCGCAAGAACGCCTGGGCCGAAATTCAGGTCGGCGACACCAAAGGCATCCTGCCCCTCGCGGGCATGCGCTGGGCCCGCACCCCCAACTTCCTCAAGTGGTGGGAGTACGACCTGCAAGAGACCGTGCGCGGGGTGCTGCGCCGCGGTGACGTGATTTTGGTGATGAAGGCCAAGCGCAAAAGTCTCGTCGAGGCCGCCCGGGACAAAGCCGTCGCCAACAAGATCCCCGAGGACGGCGAGCTGTTCAAGCTCGACCAAGTCCCTGAGGTCGAGGGCGCGCTCATCGCCATGAACCCCCACACCGGGTACGTCGAGTCGATGATCGGCGGCTATGCCTTCGAGGACAGCGAGTTCAACCGCGCGTTCCAGAGCTGTCGCCAACCCGGGTCGGCGTTCAAGCCCATCGTCTACAGCGCGGCGGTGGTGCGCGAGGACTACACCCCCGCCACAATGATTCTGGATACGCCGATCACGGTGCGCGACACCGCCATCGGCAAAAGCTACAAGCCGCAGAACTTCGAAATGAACTACAAGGGCGAAGTCACCTGCCGCGAAGCGCTCATGATGTCCATGAACGTGCCCGCCCTGCACACCATGGCCAAGGTCGGGGTCAAGGAGGTCGTGCAGTTCGCCCACCGCATGGGGATCAAGACCGAACTCAAAGAAGAGATGGGCACCGCCATCGGCAGCTCCTGCGTGTCTTTGTGGGAGCTCACCCACGTCTACACCACCTGGGCGCGGGGGGGCTTGCGCCCCGAGCCGGTGTTCATCAAGCGCATCACCGGGCCTCAAGGCGAGCTCTACGAGGAGCAGGCCTCGCCCAACGACCCCTGGCAGACCCACGACCAACGCCTCGACGCCCTCTACGCCCTCCTCGACAAAGCGCCGGTGCGCGTGCTCGACGCGGTGGACGCGTACATCGTCAACTACCTGCTCACCCAGGTCGCCACCCACGGCACCGCGGCCCGCGCGTCGCGCCTGCGCAAACCGGTGGCGGGCAAAACCGGCACCACCAACGACAGCTTCGACACCTGGTTCGCCGGGTACACGCCGAGCCTGGTCACCACCGTGTGGGTCGGCCACGACACCAAGCGCACGCCCCTCGGGGCCCGCGAACAAGGCGGCCGCACCTCGCTGCCCATCTGGCTCAACTTCATGCAACACGCGCTCAAGGGCGTCGACGAGCAACCTTGGCCCGAGCCGCCCGGCATCTGCACCGCCCGCGTCGACCCCCGCACCGGCAACCGCGTGTACGAGCAGACCCCAGGCAGCTTCGTCGCCCCCTTCCGCTGCGGGACCGAACCCAAGGTCGCGCCCGTGGCCGGCCTGTCCACCGCCGCGGACTTCATGAAGACCGGCGGCATCTAGTTCTTTCCGGGGGGAGTTCCTCCCCCCGCCCCTTCACGGCTCGCAAGCTCACCGAGTCAGGGGCCCCACCCCCGAGTCGCCGCTCCAACGGCCTCCGGCCGGTCGCGGCGGCGCCGTATGCCGTGGCCATTCCGGAGGAATGGCTGAAGCAACGCGAAGCGTTGCCATCGCATACGGCCCGCTTCGGCGTCCAGGCCGTCCCCTTGCATCGCAAGGGGAACGCAACGCGTGCGTTGCCCCTCACCCTCATACGTGTTCTGCGCCGTGAAGGTCGCCGGTCGCGGCGGCGCCGTATGCCGTGGCCATTCCGGAGGAATGGCTGAAGCAACGCGAAGCGTTGCCAGGACATTCCGGAGGAATGGCTGAAGCAACGCAAGGCGTTGCCAGGACATTCCGGAGGAATGGCTGAAGCAACCCAAGGCGTTGCCAGGACATGCCGGAGGAATGGCTAGAGCGAGGGTGTTGGCGACCCGTCATACATGAACATTGTGTCCGGCGCGTCTCAAGACCGACGCGAGGGGAAACGGCGGCGCGCAACGGGCTGAAAGGTCGCTGAATCCCGTGCCGTCTGCGGGGCCTCACCGCCTGGCCTGCGCGCGCCCAACGACAAAACGCACCCGAGGGTGCGTTTTGCCGGTCACGGGCGATCACCGTCGATCGCAATGTGACAGTGTGGTTGTCTGGGGAAAAACCTATTGGGCCACCGGGCCGGCGTCGCTGTCGCCGGTCCCCGCGTCGTCGCCGCCCTCTTCGATCACGGTGCACTCGCCGTCGATCACACCCGCGTCGCCTTCGTCGATGGGGTTGCCCGCGTCGTCGAGGGCTTCCACCGGGGCCGGCTCGTCACAGCCGTCGCAGTCATGGTCGACGCCGTCGCCGGCGAGGTCCTCGGAGCCGGGGTGGATGAGCTCGTTGTTGTCGTTGCAGTCGTCGATCTCGGCGCAGTAGCCGTCGCCGTCGTTGTCGGTGCAATCGAGACCGGTGCCCACCCCGTAGCAAGCCATCAAGGTCACGCTCAGCGCGCTGCCCACCGTCGTGGCCATCAGGCCCCGGTAGATTTTGGTGATCGACAGACCCGGCCCGGCGATGCGGGCGTCGCAGTGGGGACAGACGCGTGCGCCCGTCGGCAAGAACCCTTCACAAGACGAACAAGAACTCAGTTTTGGCATTTTTCCACCCTCCGATTTTGTCAGTGCCATTGCGCCAGGGGCGCGGTTGCCATGAGCACAATCCACGCACCGTGCCAGGTGACTCTGCCCGCCTGGCATCGCGATCTGCGGCCTCGGCACCGCGACAGACGCGCCCGCCGGGGGACACGGATGTCGCGATCGGCGCCGCCCCCAGGGCCCGCGACCGGCTCGCCCCGGGCCTTTCCGGCTTTGACCCGCCTGGCGCACGCATTGCACTGTAGAGCCGCGGGAGGTGTTCATGTCCAATCGCCGGCGCATCGAGATCAAAGACCACGGCTTCTACCCGGCCTATGTCGTCTGGGAGCTGACCCTCAAGTGTGACCACCTCTGCCACCACTGTGGCTCCCGCGCGGGCCGGGCCCGGGACGAAGAGCTCGACCTCGAGCAGGCCCTCTCGGTGGTGGACCAAATGGCGGCCATGGGCACCCGCGAGGTCGTGCTCATCGGCGGCGAAGCCTACCTCTACGAGCACCACCTCGCGGTCATCCGCGCCCTGCGCGCCCACGACATCAACGTGTGCATCACCACCGGCGGCCGCGGCATCACCCGTGAGCGTGCACAAGCATTGGCGGAGGCCGGCGTACGCCTGGTGTCCGTGTCCATCGACGGCCTCGAGGCCGAACACAACCAAATCCGCAACAGCCAGGGCAGCTTCCAATCCACCATGCGCGCCCTCGACAACCTGCGCGCGGCCGGCATCAAGACCGGCTCCAACATCAACATCAACCGCATCAACCAACACTGCCTCGAGGACCTCTACGAACACCTCAAGGGCAAGGGCATCGACGTCTGGCAGGTACAGATCACCTCCGCCCTCGGCCGGGCCGCGGACCGCCCCGAAATGTTGCTGCAACCCTACGACTTGCTCACGGTCATGCCCCGCATCGCCGCCCTCAAGGAGCGCGCGATCCGAGACGGCATCTCCATGATGCCGGGCAACAACCTCGGCTACTTCGGGCCCGAAGAGAAGCTTTTGCGTTCGCTCAAAAAAGACCACCAAGACCACTGGGCCGGCTGCCAGGCGGGACGCTTCGTGATGGGCATCGAGTCCGACGGGGGGGTCAAGGGCTGCCCGTCCCTGCAGTCAGACAGTTACATTGGGGGGCACGTGACCGAACGCCCCTTGCGCGAGATCTGGGACCAGACCGAGCGGCTCGCCTTCGCCCGGTCCCGCACCCGTGAAGACCTCTGGGGGCACTGCGCGGAGTGTGTGTTCGCCGATACCTGCCTCGGGGGGTGTTCGTTCACCGCCCACGCGTTGTTCGGGCGGCCGGGCAACAATCCGTATTGCCACTTCCGCGCCCAGCAGTTCGACAAGCGCGGCCTGCGCGAACGCCTGGTGCGCACCGAGGCCGCGCCCGGGCTGCCCTTCGACCACGCCAAGTTCGAGATCGTCGTCGAGGAAGTGCCCGCCACCGACCGCGAAGCCTCCGCGCCCCGCCGCCTCAAGGTCGTCGCCTAGGCCCTCCACGGGCCAAAAAAAAAGCGCACCCCGTGGGGGTGCGCCTTTTTGTGCACAGCGGGGTTTAGATCACGCCGGGCAGACGAGCGCCGAGGCCGCCTTTGAGCTTGGGCGCTTTGCCACCCTCGGCGCGCGAGCTGAACACCAGCTCGATGGCTTTGCCCGCGACGTTTTCGTTGTCGCGCGGGGTGACCACCAAGGGGTCGCCCTCTTGCACGTTGCCGAGGTTGAGGTTGAGGGTGCGGTCGTCGGGGATGGTGGCGGTGAAGGTCTCGCCCGAGCGGGTGTTGAGCACCGTGACCGTGGCCCGCGGCTCCATCGCCCCGAAGCCGGACAGGCTCACCGAACGTTTGAAGTTGCGCACCAGCGCCAGGTCGTTGCGGCTGATGATGCCGTCCTCGGCCGAGTTGTTGACCTGCTCGAACGCGGCGAAGCGCTCCTTGTCCGAGGTGAGCTCCTTGAGCGCGTTGCGGGTGGTCTCCGACAGCGTCTCGTCTTTGCTCGCCTTGACCAGGTCGTCGAGGTTGAGGTTGGCGTTGTTGTCCTTGCCCGCGGCCTTGGCGATGTTGCCGTATTGGCCGTAGAGCACGTTGGCGACCGCGGAGTCGTTCTCGTCGAAGCGACAATCCTCGACGAGGCTGAGCTTGTCCTCGAGGATCTGCGGCGGACGGGTGTCGTTGACCGCTTTGATGATGAGATTCTTGCGGGCGGCCTCGCCGTCGAGGGCGTTGAGCTGGCCGCCGCGGGTGGCGACGTTGCGGTTGTCGACCCGCTCGGTGACCATGCCGTTGGCCCAGTCGTCGGGCTCGAACTCGCCGGTGACGGGCATCGAGGGGTTGCCCGAGTGGTCGACCTGGCGGAGCTGGAACACGTCGCCCGGCTCGATGCCGAACTTCTTCATCTGGTCCGCGTTGAGGTACACCGCGCCTTCGCGGCGCTCGACGTTGCGGCCGGTGAGGGTCAGCTCGGTGACGTCGTTTTTGCGCTCAAAGTTGGCGCTGGGGTCTTTGGAGAGGTTGATCAGCTGCAGGGTGCTGCCGAGCTCGACGTTGCGCAGCTCGAGGTACACCGGATCGCGGCCCGCGGGGCGGATGGTGGTGGTGCGGTTGGGGCGGAAGGTGGCGCCCTCGGCCGCCCGGTCGAACGCGCGGGCGTTGACGATCTGCGGGGTGGGCGCGGGCTCCATGTCCGACTTGTCGTGGCGGGAGCACGCGTTGAGGAAGTTGACGATGGCCTGTTTGGCGTCGCCGTCGAGCTTGGGCCCGAGCTGGGTCACGATGCCCTCGAGGTCTTTGCGCTCGTTTTTGGACAGGCGGTTGCCGTCGCGGGCCGCGTCGAGGAGCTGTTGCGCGTCCTGTTGGCTGATGTTGCCGTCTTGGATGGCTTGGGTGTACGCGGAACGAATCTTCGAGTCGCGGATTTGCATGAGGGTGTCTCCAGGGGTGAGGAACTCGGTCGAAAGGTTCTATCCAACCAGCGCGGTTTTGGCGCTCCGGGGGAAACGAATTGAGACGGTCGGGTGGACGAGATCTGCAGACATTGTCGTTGTCTGTCGCACACTGTGCGATTCGGGCGGGCCGCGATCGGACCGTGCCCCCGGGGGCTTCAGGGGAGCAGCTGCACGGTGGTGGCGGGCAGGGCGCGGGTGTACAGGCGCACCTCGTCGATGGTGCCGGGGAACCAGTACCCGCCTTCGTAGGTGCCGAGGGTCATCGGCTCGCTGCCCGCGATGGAGCCGAAGGTGGGCGGGATGAGCGCGAGATCGACCAACGCGGCGTCGACATACCCCCGGGCTTCGCCGGCCGCGCGATCGAACACCAATGACAAACAATGGGGGGCGCCAGCGAGGGCGTCGGTCCCGAAATCGACCACCACCACGGTTTCGTTCACGTCGACGATGTTGGCGTACCAAGACCCCGCGCCCGCGTTGAACAACACCCCCGCTTGGTCGGGGGTGCCGCCGCCGAGGGAAAAGGGGTTTTCGTTGACGTCGCTGGGGGGCGCCTGGTTGACGCAGGCAAACACGGTGAACGATTCGGCCCCGAGCAGGTCGGAGGTCACGCTGGGAACGGTCACATAGGTGTTGGGGCCCGTGACAATGCCATTGCCCAACACGCCGGGGGCCTGGCCGGGGTTGCCCACCAGGACCCCGTCGTGGCCCGCGCCGGTGTGGTCGGTGACGCCGCCCACCGTCGACTCGAAGCTGTAGTACAGGAGCAGGTCGTCGGGGGGCCCTTGGTGTTCGATGGCGCCGCTGTCGCAGGCCGCGCCCACCGGGCGGGGGCGCCCGAAGATGTCCGTGGCCGGACACGGGCCGACCGCGCGGTCGATGGCCAATGATGACAAGCGCTGGCCCCAGGGCAAGCCAAAGCCAAAGGGCTCGTCGGCAAACGGGGACACCGCGGTCGGGGACACGACGTCGCTGGGGCCGGTGCAGATGGGGTCTGGCCCGACGAACACATTCTGGCCTTGGGAGGTCACGGTGCCGCCCCCGCCGATGAGGCACAGGGCGCTGGCGCTGCCTTGATCAAACACATTGGCGCGAATGTTGACGCTCGGCCCCAAAAACAGGTGAAGGCCCACCGGGGTGTTGTTGATGAAGGTGCTGAACGCCACCGTGTTGGTGCTGTTGCCGCAGAACAACACCGCGCCTTCGGTGCCCGGCGAGGTGTTGTCGACGAACAAGCTCCCGGTGATGGTCAGGCTGACCGGGTCGCAGTTCTGGTCGATGGCGGCGCCCCCCGACGTGGCGGTGTTGCCCTCGAACACGCTGGCTTCGATGGTGCTCGAGAACGCGCCCCCGATGAACGCCACCGCGCCACCGAAATCGGTGGCCTGGTTGGACTCGAACCGCGCGCCCACGATCGTGGTGGGCGTGTCCCGCAGGGCGAGCGCGCCCCCCTTGGTGCCGCCTTGGGCGGCGTTGCCGCTGAACCACGCGTCGCGCACCGTGAGGTCCGAGAGCTCGGCGCTGATCGCCCCCCCGCCGTCGCTGTCGACGTCGCCCGGCGCGTCCTGCGCGACGTTGTTCACAAACTGGCAGTCGTCGACCACCAACGTCGTGTTCAGGGCCCGGACCGCGCCCCCCCCGTCGGCGTCGCTGGTCACGCCGTTGCTGAACGCGAGGTGGCGCAGCTCGACGGTGGTGTCCTCGAACCGAAAAAACCGCTCCAACGACGCAAACGACGTGTGCGCGGCCAAGCCGCCCTCGATGATCATCGCGTCGACATCGCCCATCACCACCTGGGCCAACAGGGTCACCGACGGCACCCCCAGCCGCACAAACCAGGGCCCGTTGGGCGCGGCTTGGGCCTCGGCCAACGCCGCCCGCAGCGTGCAGGTGCCGGCCCCGGTGGCACACACCCCGTCGCCCGGGGTCAGGTCCACCTCGTCGCCGCCGTCGTCGACAAGCAGGTAGGCGTGGTCCGCCTCAACACAAACCGCGTGGGCCTCGGCCGCGGGCACGCCGCCCGGGGTGCCGCCCAACCCGCACCACACCGCGTCACAGCGCACCGGCTCGAGGAGGCCGCACGCCGGGTCCGGCGCGCCGCAGCCACAATCGCACACCGCGTCGCCGTGCCGCGCCGGGTCGCAGAACCAATCGCCCGGCACCCCGCCATCGGGCCCGACCACACCCGCATCTCCCGCGTCGCTGACCCCGGCGTCCGCATCGCCGTCGCCATCGCCATCCCCGTCGCCATCCCCGTCCCCGTCGCCGTCGCCATCCCCGTCCCCGTCGCCATCGCCGTCCCCATCGCCATCCCCGTCCCCATCCCCGTCCCCATCTCCATCCCCGTCCCCATCGCCGTCCCCGTCCCCGTCGCCGTCGCCGTCGCCCGCTTGGCACACCCCGTCGAGGCACCGGTCGCCACCGGGACAGTTGGCGTCGCCGTCGCACGGCAGCGGCGTGAGCCCCCAGGTCAAACACCCGGTGCTCGCCACCCCCCAACACAAAAGCCACGCCCCCCGCCAGGTCATTCGACAAGCCCCCACACCAACAGGCCCGCGCCGGCGGCGAGGGACACGACGACGACCACCGGCCCGGCCACGGTGTTGGCCCGGCCCCACAGCACCAAACCCGCGCGAACGTCCCCCGGGCTCGACGGGGTGGACAACAGCTGCTCGACGAGCAGGGCTTGGCCGAGCACCGCGGTCGCGGCGAGCGCGCCGAGCACCAACGCGCCGCCCCCCGCCCACAACATCCACGGCACGCCGCCGGCCGGGGTTTTGGCCGGGGCCACCGGGTCGGGGGGGTGGGCCGCGCCGGTGGTGAACTTGACCTCGTCGCGCACGAGCTCGAAGAAAGACAGAATCTTCGGCGGGGTGTCCGGCGGCAGTTGGTGGTCGGGCTCGCGCTGCAACACGTGCAGGAAGTTGAGGCGGGCCTGGACGTCATGGCCGATGACGACGTTGGCCATGCCCGCGTAGAGGTTGGCTTCAAAACGTTGCGCCTTGGTGGCGCCTTTGTCGCTGGCGGCGATCATCAACTCGTCCGCGGCGGTCTGGTACTCGAGGTTCTCCAGGGCCGCCTTGCCCCGCTCGATGTGGCGGTCGACGTCGTCCGGCGAGGACAGCGGGGCCAACCAGAGGATGCACACGGCGGTGAGCACAGGGTCGTGACTATCGCAAAACCGCCCCGCCGCCGTCGAGCGACCGCGCGCATACAAAGTGCGACATCGGGCGCGGCCGGGCCGGGCCGGCATGACAAACCCCGGCGCGCGGTGCGAACATGACCGGGTGTCGCTGCTCGTGTTGTTGCCCTGGATCGCCCTCGCGACGTTCGACGCCGACGCGGCGCTGCAGCGGGCCGACGCCCACGTGCAGAACCTCGACTACGAGCTCGCGCGCGAAGAGCTGCTGGAGCTGCTCGAGCACAACGACGAGCTGACCCCGGCCCAGCGCCGCGACGCCCACATGATGGCCGGGACCGTGGCCCGCATCCTCAACCGCGACACCGAGTCGCGCATGCACTACGCGGCCGCGCTCGAGGCGGACCCGGAAGCGTCGCTGCCCCCGGGGCAGCCGCCCAAAATCACGACCTTTTTTGACCTGGTCAAACAAGAGCGCGCGGCCCGGGCGCCCTTGCCCGCGCCCGCGCCCGAGGTGGCCCCGCCCCCCGCGCCGCCGCCGGCGGCGCCGGCCTCGACCCCCCACCTGCTCTACCTCGGGGCGGTGGCCGGCGGGGTCGCGGCCGCCGGGTTGGGCGCGGCGGTGCTCGGCGTCGGGCTTTTGCCCCTCGCCCAGTACGGCCTGGCCAAGACCGCCCTCGACGACAAAGTCTCGCAACGGGACGCGTCGGGGGTGCGCGACCTCTACACCCAACAGGACAACGCCGCGTCGAGCTTCGAGACCTGGGGCCTGCCCCTGGTGGTGGTGGGGGCGGCCACGGTGGGGCTCGGCGTGGTCGTCGGCGGCAGCGCCGGCGGTCTGTGGCTGGTCGACGGAATGGGAGAATGATGCTGCATGCACGCGTGGTGATGCTGGGGGCGCTGCTGTGCGGCGCCGGGTGCACGCTGCCCCGCACCGAGCTCGGCAAGCCGTGTGCGGTCGACGGCGACTGCGCCGCGGGGTTTGTGTGTGTGGATGGGTTGTGTCTCGGCGACAACTTCGACGAGGTCGGCGACGGCGATGGAGACGGAGACGGAGATGGGGACGGGGACGGAGATGACGCCGGGTCTTCTGGCGACGGAGACGGAGATGGGGACGGGGACGGCGACGACGGGGGCATGGTCGAGCCCGCGGACGGGGGCGTGACCGATGCCGCTTCGTCGGGCGACAGCGGTGTGACCGATGCCGCCGACGGGGGCGCCCAGGTCGGGCCCGACGGCGGAGCTGCCGACGCGGGGTCTTCAGGCGACGGGGATGGCGATGGCGACGGCGATGGCGATGGCGACGGCGACGGCGATGTGACGTTTGTCGTCGACACCACCGTGGACGATTGGGACATGGATCCCGGCGACAGCGCGTGCGTGAGCTGGTCGGGGGGCTGTACGCTCCGCGCCGCGATCGAAGAAATCGGCGCGCTCGGCGGCGGGGGCACGGTGGTGGTGCAGGTCAACGCGCCCATCGAGCTCACCCAGCTCCTCGGCGTCCACCAGGACGTGACCGTGCACGGCAACGGGCTGTCTCTTTTGCCCGCGGGGGCGGACCTGCACCGGGCGTTCTACGTCGACTTCGGGGCGACCCTGACCATGGACAACGTGGCCATGCGCGGGTTCGCCACCGAGCTCGACAACCCCACCGGGGGGGCCATGGCCATCAACGGCACCGTGCTCGGGCAGCGGTTGGTGTTCGAGGACAACCTGGCCGAGGCGTCGCCCGGCAGCGCGTCGGGGGGCGCGGTGGTGATCTGGTCCGGGGCCACCTTTGACTGCACGGGGTGCATCTTTCGGTACAATCGCATTGTGGGGCCGGGCAGCGGGGGGGCCATCGCCGCGGTGGATGGGTCGAGCCTGCGCCTGGTGGACACCACCTTCGACAGCAACAGCGCGGACGTATACGGCGGGGCGATCTACCTGCAAGGGGGCGACACCACCCTCGACCGGTTGACGTTTGTTGACAATGTCGCTGGAGAAGGGGCCGCGTTTGGTCTGGACTGTTTTACCCCTGGCGACCATTTGGTCACCACCAGCCTGTTCGTGCGCAATGTCGCCACCAGCCCGTCCAGCGGGGCGGGGGTGGTGCACGGCTGCTCCGGGTCGGTGATCGAGTTCGCCCAGGCGACGTTTTTCCGCAACCAGCCGAGCCTGGTGGGCGGCGACCCCGCGGTGACGTTCACCGCGTCGATCCTCGACGAGACCACCACCGGGGGCATCTGCCACACGTTTATGCCCCTGGTGTTTTCCGGGGACTACAACGTGTCCGCGATCGCCGACCCCAACTGCAGCCTCACCGGGGCCAACGACGAGGGCTCGGTGCCCACCGGGGCCTTGATCCCGGTGTGGGACTCGACGGACACCGCGTCGTGGCCGAGCCGGTCGTCCCGGGCCTGGGACAAAGTGCCGTTTGTGTTTTGCCCCCCCACCGATCGGTTTGGCCGGGCCCCGACGCCGGGGGGCGCGTGTCCCGCGGGCGCGGTGTTTGGCCCGACCGGGCTCGATGGGTTGATCAGCGGCTACTGGTCGTTCGACGACGGGCAGGGCACGGTCGCGGCCAACTACGCGAGCGCCACCAGCGCGGCCCTCGACTTTTCGTTCACCACCCCCGGGGTCTGGGTCAAGGCGCCGTTCGGGGGCCGGGCCTTCGACGTGTCGGGCACCACCGCGTCGGTGCCCATCTCGCTGCCCTGGGGCACCACCAGCACCTACAGCTTCTCCATCTGCGTGGCCCCCGATGTCGACAACAACACCGACCTCGCCATCGTCGCCCGGCTCTCGGACATCGTGACCCCCTCGGAGCTGGTGGTCGAGGTCGGCGCGATGGCCAACAAGATTTACGTGTCCAATGGGCCGGAGCTCTTGCTGCACAACCTCGGGGACCCCAACCGCACCGAGTGTGTGGCCCTCGTCGTCGACCACCCCAACGACACAATGCGTGTGTACCGGGACGGCGCGTTGTGGGCCACCGACTCAGCCCCCACCACCGTGTCCTTTGGCTCTTCGGTGTTGACCCTCAACCCCTCTCCCGAGTTCAGCAACTACGCCGGCCTCGTCGACGAGATGTTGGTGATCAACCGCGCGATGTCGGTGGACGAGATCGGCTACCTGCACTCGCGCTTCGCCCCCTGAGCCCCGGTCAAGAAATTCGCCGGGGTGATTTTCTCGGCCAAAAACTTTCGTCGCACCCCCTTCGCCCTCATTCTGTGACCCGTGGCGCCAACCGCCGCCACTTGTCACCCGGGAGGGCATGGAATGGTCAGCGCAACCGCCGAAGAACGCCGCAAATCTGAGACCAAACAAACCGGCTGGCAGCCGGGCGAGGTCGAACCTTTGGACGTGGGCCAACCCTACGAACCCGTGCCCCCGCCCAAGGTCCACCAGCACCAGCGCAGCGGCATCATCCCCATCGGCAACCAGCTCTACCAAGGCGACACCGTCGAGACCTTGCAGAGCTTCGCCGACGACACCTTCGACTGCGCCATCACCGACCCGCCCTACAACATCGCCAAGAAGGGCAAGAAGGGCCTGGCCTGGGCCTTCTCCTCCCACGTGACCATGGACGAACAGTGGGACGCGTACTCCACCGACGAATACGAAAAGTTCACCGCGGCGTGGCTGTCCGAACTGTGCCGGGTGGTCAAAGAGAACGGCAACATCTTCATCTTCGGCAGCTACCACAACATCTACACCATCGGGGCCATCGCCACCCGCATGGACCTGCGTATTGTGAATAGCATCATCTGGGCCAAGCCGAACGCCCAGCCCAACATCACCTGCCGGATGTTCACCGAGAGCACCGAACAGGTCATCTGGATCTGCAACAACACCAACAAGAAGGCCAAGAAATGGACGTACAACTACCAGCACATGAAAGAGCTGAATGGTGGCAAGCAGATGCGCAACTTCTGGGAGATTCCCGTCACGCCGAAGCGTGAGCGCGTGCACGGCAAACACCCGTCGCAAAAGCCCTTGCGGGTGATGGAGCGCTTGGTGCTCGCGGGCACCAACCCCGGGGACCGGGTGGTGGACTGCTTCGCGGGGTCCGGCTCGACCCTGCTCGCCTGTGACCGGCTCGACCGGCGCTGGGTCGGCATCGAACGCGACGAAGCCTACTGTGACATCGCCCACCGCCGCCTCGACGACGAACGCCGCCAGCGCCGGCTGCTCAAGACCAACACCTGACGGAGGCGCGCGATGGGTTCGCCCCGTCCAGCCCACATCGCGGCCTGCGTGCTCCTGGCCTTCGCCACCCCCGCGGGGGCCCAGAGCGTGCTCTCCGACGACGACCTGCAGTTCCGCACCGACCAGGAGCTGGTCCGGCCCTACGAGGACAAGGTCCAGGCCACCCGGCGCCGGGACATCCAAGCCGGCATCATCACCGTGGGCTCCGGCGCGCTGGTGGCCGGCACCGCCGCCATCGTGGGCGCGGTGTGGGCCGGCCTCGACGCCGAACAAGGCCCGGTGAGCGAAGTCCAACTGCTCGGCGGGGGGGCGGTGATCCTCGCCGCCGGGGTCGCGGTGCTCGCGGTCCCGATCATCGACATTGTGCTGTCGCTGTCCCAAGGCAACAACACCATTCTTCCCTACAGCTACATTGAGCCCAGCCTGTCCGGGGTGGACGGCGACGACCTCGCCGAGGACGCGGCCCGCGAAGAGGAAGTGCGCTGGCTGCTCGCGGCCTTGTGCGGCGCCACCGCCATCACCGCCTGGGTCACCGCCGCGGGGGTGGGCGCGGTGTCGGCCCTGCCCCGGGTGTTCAACGCCCCCGGCTCCACCGTGGCCTTGACCGGCATCGATCGCATCTTGCTCGGGGCCAGCGCGGTGCTGTTCGGGGCCGGCGTGACCGCGGCGGGGGTGGGCGTGTACCTGCCCTTCTCGCGCGGCAACCGCGAGATCGAACGCGACCTGCGCGACGCGGGCCCACCAGCGGCCCCCGAAGACGGGGCCGAGCCCACCGAATAAGGTGCTAACGTGCGTCCGCCATGACCGCGCCGCTGTTCCTGCTCTGTCTCGCCGTCGGCCAAGCCCCCGCGAGCCAACCCGCGCCCGCGAGCCAACCCGCGTCGATGCCGGCGTCGATGCCCGCGTCGATGCCCGCGTCGCAACCCGCGATGACCGAGGCGCCGTTGCTCGACCCCGACGACGGGGTGTTCTCCCCCGCCGAACAGCGCGCCTACACCCGCGAGGCCTTCGCGGTGCAGGCCCGCGCGATCTGGGCCGGGACCGCCATCGTCGGCGGCGGGGTGCTCGCCACCGGCACGTTGCTCGCGGCCTTGGCCGGGGCCCAGCCCGCCCTGTGGATCGCTGCAGGGGCATTGTGGGCGGGGGCCGGGCTCTCCTTTGTCGCCGCCGGGGTCATGGCCGTGTCCTACCAGGTGGTGATGAACGACCTGGCCCTCGGGCCCGCCCTCGAGCTGCGCGCCTGGCCGGCCAGCGACCTCGACCGGGACACGCTGGCCACCTTTCGCTCTGTCGCCCGGTGGTCGCGCTACGCGGCCGCGGCCGGGCTCGTGGGCGGCGGGGTCACGGTGGCGAGCGCGCTGGCCGGGGTCCAGCTGTTGATGCCCAGCCTCGACCTCAACCTGCGCGCGGCCTCGGCGGTGGGCACCGGGGCGGCGCTGTCCGCGGCCGGCTTCGGGGTGCTGCTCGCGATCTCACCCACCCCGTATGAAGTCGAAGCGGTGATCCGCCTCGGCGAGTAGCCCACGCCAAACTGTGAAGAGCGCTAGAGCGCATCTCAAAATCGAAGATGCCGTGCGCTCGCCAGGGCCACGATGAGCGCCCCATCGGGCGTCTCGTCGCTGGACACTAGAGCGCATCTCAGAATCGCCTGAGCAGTAGGGTTACGGCGGCGAGATGGACAAAACCGAGGTAGTTCTCGGCCTTCTCGTCCCATCTGACCGCCACTCTTCTGAAGCGTTTGAGCCAAGCGAACAGGCGCTCCACCATCCATCGTCGGCGGTACCTTCTGAACGAACGGCCGTCTTGTTTCCGCTTCGAGGGGCGAATCCCCCGCTTCTTCGGCGCGATGAATTCGATGTCGCGCGCAGCGAGAATCCGGTCGTGCTTCCCGCTGTCCCACGCCTTGTCACCAATTAGGCGTGGCGGGAGTTCATCCACGAACGCAGCGTCGAGTGTTCGTTCGGTGAGAGCAACATCGTGTCGGTTTCCTGGAGCAATAGCGAGAGCGAGAGGAAGACCATCTCCGTTTGCGATTGCCATGAGTTTGGTCGTCGAGCCAGCCCGCGAAACCCCAACACATGATCCCCCTTTTTCGCGGGCACGTAGGTTCCGTCGATGAAGGCTTCCAAGTTGTTGATGCCGCCGCGTTCCACAAGGTCATCCCAAAGTGACTGGAGGATCTTCACAAAGACGCCCGCCTTGACCCACGACTGAAAGCGCCGATGGCACGTTTGGTACGAGGGGTACTGGCTCGGGAGGTCTGCCCATGGCGCACCCGTCCGGAGCACCCACAAGATTCCATTCAGCACCGCACGAGCAGGCTGCGCTGGCCGCCCGCTTCCGTTCGGTCCACGCTTTTGCTCGGGAATCACTGCTTCAATCGTGGCCCACTGCGCGTTCGTAAGTTTCATTCCGCCCGTAGATCAGAACGAGTCCCAGCCGTCGATCGCCGTGGGCGGGAGCAATGCAATGGCGCACTCTCCAGACCCAACGGCGCCAGCTTCTCGACGTGGGTGAGGCGACCTGCGCGCCGAACAAGCAGAACCTCTTCGAAGCCCAAATGCCCGAAGAAGGCCCGGCTCGAAAGCGCCGAAGGCGATTTTGAGACGTGCTCTAGCCGTAGAGCTCCGACAGGGGGCCAGCGGCCATGCGGGTGGGCCCCTCGGCGCCGAACTCGTCGAGGGCCTGGCCCGCGCAGTAGCCGAACGTGTTGAACACGTTGGACACCTGCCGGTGCCCCGGCTGGTTGAGCCCGGGGAACACCAAGGTGCGCCCGCCGGTGGTGAGGCCGAGGGCGCTGCCCCCAAGAAGCAGCATGGGCCAGTCGCTGGCGGTGGAGTGGTGCTGCTCCCCGTTGTCCCCCATGAACACGATGCAGGTGTGGTCGAGCATCGATCCGCTCTGCCCCGGCTCGGGGGTGGCTTTGAGATTCTTGGCCAGGGTGGTGACCATCTCGATGTGTTGGCGGGTGACCTCGTGGATCGCGGCCAGGTAAGTGGCATTGCCAGCCGACCCGTGGTGCAGGTCGTGGCGGCCGACGTTGCTCACGCTCGCGTAGCGTACACCGAAGTGCGCGGCCCCGGTCCCCGAGGCGATCACCGCGACGTTGGTGAGGCCCCCCTTGAGCGCGGCCTCGACGATCTCGAACTGCGCGCGCAGGGTGTCGAGCGGGTTGCCGGACAGGACCAGGGGGTTGACGTCGGGGTTGGCGGGTTTGACCGCGGTGAGGGCCCCGGCTTGTTGCTCGAGGTCGATGAGGGTCTGTTGGCGGGCGGAGAGTTTTTCCACCGCCGCGAGGTAGGTCTCGAGCTTCTCGCGCTCGGTGCTGCTGCCGGAAAAGGTGGAGAGCGAGGCCTCGATGTCGTCCTTGGCGAAGTCGAGCAATGAGCTTCGCTGGGCGAACGTGGCCTGGCCCCCGGGCGACGCCACCGAGCCGAAGAGCGAGTTGAACGCGGTGTCCGGCGACAGCAAAATCCCCGCCGCCTTGCCGCGGGCGTACGCACAGGTCTCGTAGTTGAGGGGCTGGCCGGTGGCGCCGCTGATGCCCACCCGCAGCGCGTCAAAGGGCGAGGTCCCGCGCACCGCGGGCAGCGCCGAGAGGTACGCGTCGATGGTCTGGCCCCCCGGGCTCGCCGACGACGAGCGCGTACACGAGAGCGCGCCGTGGTGGGTCGAGTGTCCGCCCCCGCTGATCTTGCTGGACAAGCCCAGCACCACCGCCGCGTCTGATTCCAGTGACATTCCGCTTCCGGTGTCGAGCACCGAGGCGAGGCCGGGCGCGGACGCGAAGTCGGTGCCCGGGACCTCGAGCACGCTGTCGAGGCCGTTGTACTGGCCATAGAACCAACGGTTGGTGCCCACCGACTGGCCGGTGGCGGCGTCCAGGGCCGCGCGGGCGTTGTCGGCGAGGAAGTTCACCGGCTCGGCACAGTTGCCCTCGAGCACGAACACGAAGCGCCGGGGCATGTCCCCGCTGGTCTGGGCCCGGGCGAGCGTGGACAGCAAGGGCGACAGCAGCGCGGCCCCGGCCCCGAGGGTCAAGCCCTTGAGGACGTCGCGGCGATGAAGGCCCCCGTGGCGGGGGTTGCGAACGGTCATGGCGCCACCTCCTCGTCGTGACGGTAGAGAAAGGCGTCGCTCTGGGCGAAGGCGCTGAGCATGTCGATGAACGATCCTTGTTCGTCGTAGGCGGTCTCCATCGCGGTCAGGGTGCACGCATCGGCGGTGGTCTCGTTGCGGCCGGCGAAGAAGCGGAACGCCTGGCGGATAAAACATCGCTTGGCATGGTTGGACTGGGCGAGGAGTTGGGACAGCTCCACCGCGTCCTGCACCGATGTGTTCAGCACCGGGTCGGGGGCGTTGTCGATGGTGCTCGTGCCGTCGGGAGCGCCGCCATGGTCGGTGGCGCGCACGAAACCCGCGTGGTTGTAGACCTCGAACGGGTAGCCCAGCGAGTTCATTTGGCTGTGGCAGCCCATGCAGGTGACCGCGTCGGGGCCTTGTTCGACGCTCTCCACCAATCGGTCGCGGGCGGATTTGCCCGGGTCACTGGGCACGAGCTTGGCCTCGACCATCACCAGCTCAAGGTTGGGCACGTCTTCGCAGAGGAGGTTTTCGCGGATCCAATGTCCCCGGTGCACGATGCTCGCGTCGTCTTCAAAGTTGCCGCCGTGGGCCGCGAGCCAGGCGGGGTGGGTGAGCACCCCCGCGCGTTCGGCCGGGTCCATGTCCACCCAGCGGCCCGCGAAGGTATCGGGCACATTGACGTCGAGGTTGTAGGGCCGGTGCAGGTTGGTGATCGCCTTCCAGATCGAGCCCACGCAGTAGCCGTGATCACCGCAGGTGCCGGTGCATTGGCTGTCGTCGGTGCAGGCCCCGCCGTTGTTGGCCACCATGTTGGAGGGCAGACGCCAGGTGCGGGTGGTCAACAGATTGGCGAACACGTCGGTGTCGTCGATGACCACCTTGGCGATGGTGTCGTCGAGCTGCTCGTCGAGCAACGACTCGTCCGCGTAGTAGCCGGACAACAGGTTGTTGTACGAGGTGGTGACGTTGAAGTTGTTGTAGGCCGAGGTCGCGCCGGGGGTGTCCTTGAACTGGATGCGCACGTCGGTGTAGCCGAGCCACTCCCGGAAGAAGTCCACCACCCGGGAGGCGAGCCAGTATTCGCCCCGCGCGTTGCGTTTGCCGTCGAGCAGGTCGAACCGTTGCATGTCGACGCCGCCGACGTTGTTGCGCAACAGGGTGTCCATCACCGCGGGGTCGGTGATGGTGCCGTCGGCCGCGGCGGCCTTGATGTCGGGGAGGTAGCCCTCGGGGGGGGCGGTCCAGTTGGGGTGCACCGGGTGTTGGTTGTCGAACGCAAAGGTGCCCGACAAGCCCGGGGGCACGCGGGAGATCAAGCTCGAGAGCGCCCGGGCGGTCTCCCATTCGTCCAGTCGTCGACGACCATCGGGGAGGGCCGCGCCCTTCCCGAGCTCGCTCTTGAACAGCGCACCGGAGGTCAGCCACGCCGCCTGGGTGGTCAACGACAGGGTGTTGTCGCGTTGGGACACGTCGGTCTCGGCGGCGAGCGCGTCGGTCAAGAACACCGCCAGCCGCGACCGTTCCTCGTCGGTGGGCGGGCGGAACAGCACCCCCTCTTCGAGGTACTTGTAGGTGTAGTAGTCAATGCACGCCGCGTCCGGTTGGGCGTCGTTCCACATGCAGTTGAGTGCATTGTCATTGTATACGGTGTAGGTGCGGACCCCGAGGTTGCCCCCGCTGCGCGCGACCCAGCCGGAGCCGGCCTCGGGCAGCACCGCGAGCAACAGGTCGAGGGTGGACTCGTCGAGGGACACGCCCTTGTCGTAGGTGGTGTACAGGTGCCGGCCGGGGGCATCGAGCGGGTTGTTGCGCACCTGGCTGCCGTACCAGGTCGGGGCGTTGGGCTTGTTGACGGTGTTGGTCCACTCCCGGCGCTCCATGCGCCGCAACCGCGCCGGTGAGCTGCCCGGGCTCCCGTCGCACACAAACAATGTGTCTTGGTTGAGCCAGTTGGGGTCCGGCTCGGGGGTCACGTCCCCGTCGCCATCGCCATCCCCGTCGCCTGACGAACCGGCGTCGACGGCTCCGCCGTCCGATGGTTCTTCCACGCCGCCGTCAGGCGGTCCGTCCCCGTCGCCGTCGCCGTCCCCGGGGCGGGCGGGGATGACGTCCCCATCGCCGTCCCCGTCGCCTGGTCCGTCCCCGTCACCGTCACCGTCACCGAGGTTGTTGACCCCGACCAGCGCGGTACAACCCCATTGCGGCCCAAAGGCCAACGTCAACCACAACCCGGTGGCGATCGCGCGCTTCACACTGACTCCCCTCACCTGGGCCGCCGGGCGACCCTCGGTCAGTGTACGGGATCGCGCCGCTGGTCGTCACATCACGGGCCCGGGTGACACACCCTTTCAGCGGCCTTTCAGGCCCCGACGCGCTCACCAATGCGGCGGCCGGCACGTCGTCGGGCGCGGGGGGCTGCGGTCGCGCACCTGACACTCCGCTTGTTGCGACCTCGTCAACAAGAACGACGCGCGCCGCACGCTCGCCACCGCGCGTGACGGCGAAACCGGCGCGTACACGTCGACCACCGAACGCGAGGAGCGCTCCCCGCACGCCACCGCGTGGGCGATCGCGGCCCGGGTCGACCGCGCCGCACCCTCGAGCACCAAGATGGCAGAGCCCCGCGACCGCAGCGCCTCGTCGTCGAGGTCGGTGCCGCTGTGCACCCGCCACCCGGCGGCGGTCAACGCCTGTTCGACGTCGGCCCCCACCCCGGCCTCCGTCTCGCCGTGCACCACGTACACATCGACCCCGGGGCCTTGCACCGCCTGGAGCACAAAAAACCACCCCACCCCGACCAGCCCCGCGGCCGCGGCCCCGAGGAACACGCCCGGGCGCCGGCCGACCTGGGTGACTCCCGCGGGGAACAACACCGCCGCGAACGACACCAGCTTGCCCGCGCACACAAACAGCCACACCCACAGCGACGTCAGCAAGGTCGAATAGATGTAAATCCCCGACGCGTCGTAGTTGAGCGTGGCCGGCGGCGTCTCGAACCGGAGGCCCGACAAAAACATCGCCCACGCGGTGTCGAACGAAAACCGCGCCGGGGACAAACACCCCACGAACAGCGTGTTGATGCGCCCGTCCAAAATGGGCAGAGCGACCCGGCCCGCGACGTAAATCGCCACCAACGCGATGCCGAGCGACAACACCACGTCGAGGACCAGCCAACCCAGGACCACCACCGGGTGCCGTGCGCTCACCAACCGGGTGAGCACAAACCGGCTCTCGACGAGCGAGAGGTAGTCAGGGATCCAATTGGTGATCAACGTGATCAGCCCATAGGTCACGATCAACACCCCGGCTTGGGCCCCGAGCACCGTGCCGCCGCCGTGCAGTGACATGGGGGGCTGCCCCCCGAGCCAGAGGCCGGCCAACACCACCAGGGCGAGCAACGACGCGAGCACCGAACGCGCGAACGACGGCAACATCAGCGCCCCCCACCGGGTCGCCACCGGGCGCACGCGAAAAATCGCGTCGAACCACTGCAAAAACGCCCCCGCCCAGCCGCGGTCCTCGGCCGGCCGGCCGGTCAACCAGCTGCCCAGCCGCCCCGCGTAGGGGGACCGCCGAAGCTGGGGGCCATGGGCGACAAAAAACGCCCCCGCCCCGATGGTCACCGCCGCCCACACCAGCACGCCCAACACACCACTCACGCGGCACCTCCTCTCCCAGAAACGAGCAAAAACAATGATCTGGCCTGGGCGAGGCTTGACCGTTGGCCCCTTCTGCAAGTTTCAGACGGATTACGGATGTTTTCGTCGATGGACGCGGCAGGCTCCTTATCGTTGTTTTTGCGGAGGTCCCATGACTGCCCTTTTGATCCGTCGCCTCGGTCTTTTTGTTCCCCTCGCGCTCGGGCTCGGCTGCCAGCCTGACGTGCACGAGGGGGTGATGGGCCAGCTCGGGCTCGAACACCCCGCGGCGGAGGCGCACGGCCTGGAGGTCTGTCCCGACGGCGAGACGTTGTTCGGCATCGACGTGTCCAAGTGGCAAGGCGACATCAACTGGGCCGCGGTCGCGGGCGACGGGGTCAAGTACGCCCAGATTCGGGTGTCGGACGGGCTCGCGGCCGAGGACCCGAAGTTTCAGCAGAACTGGGCCGGGGCCAAAGCCAACGGGGTGACCCGCGGGGTGTACCAGTTCTTCCGGTCCAACCAGGACCCCATCGCCCAGGCCGAGCACATGCTCGCGATCATGGGCCCCCTCGAGCCCGGTGACCTGCCCCCGATGATCGACGTCGAGAGCACCGACGGACAGACCCCGGCCACCATCGCCACCAAGGTGGGCCAATGGATCGACCACGTCGAGGCGGTGCTCGGGGTGCAGCCGATCATCTACTCGGGCAAGTACTTCTGGCAGGACAACGTGCAGACCGAAGAGTTCGCCGGCTATCCCCTGTGGCACGCCCAGTACCCCCTGCAGAGCACGCCGGGCAACGACGACTGGATCGGCCGCTGTCCCAACATCGCCAACCAGTGGACCCAGTGGGCGTTCTGGCAATACGCCAGCACCGGGGCGGTGGCGGGCATCAACGGCAACGTCGACGTCAACCGCTTCAACGGCAATGCAGCGGCATTGGCCAACCTCACGGTGGGCGACCCGGTGTGTGGCGATGGCCTGTGCCACTTCAGCGAACAGGACGGGGTCTGCCCCGCGGACTGCCCGGTGTGCGAACCGGTGCCGGCGGCGGGCAAGACCATCGAGGAAGATGACCTGTGTTTCTTCGGGGGCGGCAACCCCGTGTTCATTCGCGAGGTCGAAGACGCCGGCCACGGCGGAGCGATGAAGTGGACCGCGGTGTGGGTCAACGACACGCCGGCCAACTACGCGGAGTGGACGTTGATGTTCGACGAGGCGGGGCAATACGAGGTGGAGGTCTACACCGACACCGCCTACGCCCAGTGGACGGGGGCGCCGTACCAAATCCAGCATGCAGATTCATTGGACACGGTGACGATCAACCAGACCGCCACCAGCGGTTGGCAGAGCCTGGGCACGTTTGATTTCGCCGCCGGGGGCGAGCAATGGATCCTGCTCGGTGACAACACCCAGAACGCGGCCGAAGACGACCAACAAATCGCGTGGGACGCGGTGCGGCTCACCCGCGTGGACCTGCCGGGCGACGGCGACGGCGACGGCGATGGGGATGGGGATGGCGACGGCGATGGCGATGGCGATGGCGATGGCGACGGCGACGGCGACGGCGATGGAGACGGCGACGGCGACGGCGATGGCGACGGCGACTGCCCGGCCGGCACCGTGGGGTGCGCCTGCGGCGAAGGCTGTGGCGAGGACTTGCTCTGCTTCAATGGCATTTGCACCGAGTTGAGCAGCGGCGACGGGGATGGCGACGGAGACGGAGATGGCGATGGGGATGGAGATGGAGATGGAGATGGAGATGGGGATGGCGACGGGGACGGAGACGACACCGAGCCGATGGCGTGTCGCTGCGTCGACGCCGGGGGCAGCCTGGTGCCGGGGCCGTTTTTGTGGGGGCTTTTGGTGTTCGTGACCCGCCGCCGCCGGCGCTGACCGCACCGGCCACCCGCACAAAAAGAAGACGCCGGCCCGCGCACCATGGCGCGGACCGGCGTCGTTGCGTTTTTGTCGGCGAGACTCAGTCGATGAGGGTGGTCTCGGCCACCGCCGGGCCACCGGGCAGATCGGGGTTGAACACCCCGACGGTGGCGGTGACCTCTTCGGCGTCCGCCGCGCCGGTCACGGCCACGGCGAAGTTGGTGGCCCCGATGTCCGCGGTGCAGGCGGCACCGGGCATGCCGTAGGCAGAATTGGATTGGATCGCGTGGGCGTTGAGGGTGGTGCCGTCGAGGTACATGCCCACCACCCCGAGCCCGGTGCCGAGGCACCCGCCGAGCTGGATGCGGACCATCACCAGGCGCTCGCCCGGCTCGAGCTCCGCCAGCGCGTCGGTGCAAAACGCGTTGGCCCCTTGGTCCTCGCCGTCGACGCACGCGTCGGCGGTGTCGGCGTTGTCTTGGTCGACAAAAAACGCAGCCTCCGAGAAGTCGCCGGGCGCGCCCCCTTCGGCGAGCAACCGGAACGAGACGGACTCGCCGGGGGGCGGCTCGCCCCCGGTGTTGTCGACGGGAACGCAGCCCACCGCGAGCGCGGCCACGATGGAAAAGAACGGAACGATGCGGACAATCTTGGTCATGGTGCCTCCTGGTCTCCGCGCGTTGGAAATGCCAAAAGCGGGCCAAGCCGCGGAGCGCTTGGTGTCGAACGACGGGCCCTCAAAAATCTGGTGTCGCCCCCGGAATATGCGACGCGGGGATCGTGGCCGGGCCGCGTGGGCGATGGGTTTGCTCTGGGCCGTGGCGCTGGCGGGGCGGGCCCAGACCGCGCCCGCGCCGGACGCGCCAGCGGTCACGCCCCCGGCACCGGTGGTGGCGCCGCCCGGCCCTGACCCCGTGGGCGAGGTGGCCGCGGCCCGGCTCGAGCGGCACGGCCGGCTCACCCAAGACGCGTACGCGGCCATCGCGGGGGCGGCGGTGCTCAGCTTCGGTGGCGTGTTTTCGGGCATCACCGCCTACTCCGCGGCCGAGTCGTTGGCCGCGGGCGAAGACGTGCCCTGGTTGCTGTTCGGCATCGGGGGCGTGGCCGGGGCCGTCGGTGCATGTACATTGTTGGCCACCGGGATCGACGCCGCGCTGGTGTACGCCCTCGATCTACACGGGGCGCGCCCGCTGCGGTTTTTGGCCCCGGCCCCGCCGCCCCTCGAGACCGCAGGCGACCCGGCCGCGCGCAAGGCCCGGCGGGACGACGCCGAGATCAAACGCTGGGTGCTGTTCGCCACCGGCCTGGCCGGGGCGGGGGTGAGCGCGGCCGCGGGGGCCGGGCTGTTGTTCGTGGTGCTCGGGACCGAGTCGCTGGGCGACAGCGGGCCGGCCCAGACCGGGGTCGCGGCTGCAGGCACATTGTTGCTGTCGGGGGCGGTGCTGCTCGCGGGCAGCGCGGTGCTCGCCCCCCTGGTGTTGCGCAGCGAAGACGACATTGTGCAGGCGGTGCTCGACGAGCGCGCGCCGGCTTCGGCCTCAGAATAGGCTCAGGCCGCGGGCCGGCCGGAGAGCGCTCCCGGGGGGGCGAAGGTCGCGGGCTGGTTGTCGAGCACGCGTTCGATGAGACCGTTCCAGAAACGTTTGCCGCTCCAGCGGTGCAACTGGTCATAGCCGGGAATGCGACTGCGCACGGGGGCGGTGGCGGTGAGCACCCGCTGCAGCTGGGGCAAGACATGCTGGGCGGGCCCGTCCTCGACCCCGAGGGCGTCGGCGAGCTTTTTGCCCACGAACGCGCGGCACAGCCCGTGGCGCACGTGGATCTGCATCTCGACCAGGCGGGGGTTGACCTGGACCGACCGCTCCTTGCGCGGAATCGCGAGCAGGGCCTGGGCCAGGCCGCGCGAGTCCTCGTCGGGTTCGCCCTGGGTGAGAAAAATCATCTGCTCCATGCGCCGGGCTTCGTCGACGCTGTGGGGCAACAGGTCGGGGGCCACGCCGATGACGTGACCGACCCAGCGCCACAGGGCCATGTACTCTTCCTGCTCGTCCGGTTGCATACACATTCCGCACTGCCGGAGCCCGTCGATGAGCACGCTCGAGAACAGCAGGATGGTCGCGACCTGGTCGTGTTGGTTCACCGGGAGGGCCCAGCGGTCCATGTCCCAGCCGGGCGCGTCCTGCAGCATCAGGCGCACCTTGGTGTGCATGAGCCGCACCTTCATGGTGATGGCAAAACCGTCGCCAAAGCGGTGCATGCCCCCCGGCAGGACCACGGCCTGCAAAAACCGCCCGGTCTCGTTGAGCCGGCGCGCGGCCTTTTGGGTGAGCCGGCCGGAAAACGCCAGCGGCTTGTTGCCCGCGGGCGCGGCGTACCCGTGAATCAACGACTTGAACGACAGCGCCACCGAGCCGAGCACCCCCGAGCGCAGCAGCAGCGAACCCCCGCGGTCGATCACCGCCAGGTCTTGGCCGGCCAGGGCCTGTTCGGCCTCTTGTACGAGCGCGACCAGGCTCTGGCGCGGCCGCGCCACCGCCGACAGCCCGTGGCGCAGCGCGCGGTCGAGGGTCGCGACCGCGTCGTGGGGATGCGCCTGCACAAACGCGTCCATCAACGGGTCGGAATCGTACAGCCGCGACGTCAACCGCTCGAACAGCTCGGGATAGAGCGCGCGGGCTTCTTCTCGGTGGTGCACACGGGCGGGCAGCGGGCGGGTCATGGGCCCAGCATACCCGACCGGCGCGCGGCCCTCCGGGCTTCGTTTTCGCAAGGCCCCGCCTCGCTCAGGCCGCCGGGTCGCAGAGCGTCGGACGCGGGCCGTGTGCGGGAGCCCAGATCAGGTCCTGCCCGCGGCATGACAGGCCTCGGCGCGGGGATCGGCGTTCGACGACGTGGCCGCATGTGGTAACCCTCGGCAGCTTTTTGAGGTCCCCCATGCAACGTGCGCTCGTCGTCTCCACCCTCGTTCTGCTCACCGCGGGCCACGCCTCGGCCTACAAGCTGCTCGGCGCCCCCTGGGACCCCAATCGCGGGCCGGTGCCGTACGTGATGCACCCCGACGGCAGCGATGACATCTCGGACGGGAGCGACCTGCAGGCCATCCGCAACGCCATGGACCGCTGGACGTGTATGGAGGACGCCGCGCTGCGGTCCCGGGAGTACCCGGTGGAGCTCAACGACCAGGGCGAGCCCACCGGGTTCAACATTTGGTGGGACGAGACCGGCCAAGAGATGATGGGCCCGTCCACCCTCGGGGTGGGCGGCGGGGACGGCGGGTCGGGGGTGGCCCGGCGGTCGGGGTTCATCATTTTCAACGGCCTCGACCACACCTGGACCAGTGACATTGGAGCCAACCCCTCGATGGTCGATGTCGAGAGCATCGCGGTGCACGAAGGCGGGCACATGCTCGGTCTCGGCCACTCCTGCACCGACGACCAGGAGACGGACTGCCTGCCCGCCGACCAATCGGTGATGAACCCGACATATCCCGGCGGCAACGCCCAAGAGCTCAAGCAGGACGACATCGACGGCTTTTTGGCCATGTACGAAAAGACCGATCCCGCCGACAACTCCACCTGCGACGGGCCCTACCGCCACGGGGAAATCTGCGCCTGCAACGACGACTGCATCGAGGGCTTGAGCTGCGTGGCCCAGCTCGACGACACCCAGATCTGCTCCCCCGGGGGCTGCGACAGCGACAACATCGACGCCTGCGGCCCCGGCTTCAACTGCGTGCTCTCGGCCAAGCCCGACGACGAGACCCCCGCGCCCGGCACCTGCATCAAAGGCGTGAGCGGCCAAGCCGCGCCGCCGGGCACCGCGTGTGGATCCAGCGAGTTCATCTGCGGCAACCTGGACTGCACGCGCTCGGGCACCGCCGACGCCGATGTGTGCTTCAAGGGCTGCCAGGTCGACGACGACTGCGATCACGGCTACGTGTGCGCGGGCATCCTGTGTCTGCTCGACCCCGACCGGCTGTCCATCGAGTGCCCCAGCGGGGACGGGGACGGCGACGGCGATGGGGATGGCGACGGGGACGCGGACATGGGCGATGGCTGCGGCTGCACCGCCCAGGACACCAACCAGGGCGCGCTGGCCTTCGCCGCCTTCCCGCTGCTGTGGGCGGTGGTGAGACGCCGCCGGCGCTGAGCCCGGCCCCGGCGGGTCCAGGGGTTCGGGTCGCGGCCCTTTGTGTCGTTGAGAGCGTGTACGCCGCGATCGGCCTCGGTGCGGTCCGGGACGTGGCCATGGCGAGGTTCGTCGCGGTGGCCCGCGCCGGTGGGGTCCGTGCTGAGCGCGGCCCGAGGCCCCCGTGGAACGACCCCGACTGCTCTTTGTCGACGACGCCCCCAGCATCCTGCACGGGCTGGAGAACGCCCTGTTCGATCGCGAGGAAGAGTGGGACCTGACCTTCCTCGACGACCCCTTCGCCGCGGCCGCCCGGGTGGAGCGCGGCGAGGTCGACATCCTGATCAGTGACATGCGGATGCCCGGCCTCGACGGGCGCGAGCTGATGTTGCGGGCCCAAGAGCACGCGCCGGCCGCGTACCGGATCATGCTCTCGGGCACGACCGAATGGGCGTTGGCCGAAGAGACCCTGACCGTGGCCCACGAGTTTTTGTCCAAGCCCTGCGGCGACGCCGCGCTGATGCGCGCCCCCGGCCACGGGGTCGACCTCGTGACCCGGCACAGCCCCGCCGTCCGGCAGCACCTCGGCCGGCTCGCGTTGCTGCCCCCGCGGCCGGCCCTGTTCGACGAGCTCAGCTTGCTCGCGGTCCAAGACGCCTCGGCCGACCGCCTGGTCGAACTGCTCGAGCTCGACGTCGGTCTGTCCGCCAAGCTCCTGCACCTCGCCCACACCGCGTTTTTCTCCGGGGGCGGCCCCATCCACACCGTGGCCGACGCGGTGCAACACCTCGGGGTGCCGTCGGTGCGCCGGCTGGTCGAGTCCGCCGAGGCTTACGTCGCCCCGACCCCCCAAATCGCGGAAGTGATCGAATCGCTCAACGCCCACTCGGTCCAAGTGGCCGAGCGCGCGGCCGCGATCGTGCCCCCCCCGCTGCGGGCCCAAGCCCGGACCGCGGGGCTGCTCCACGACGTCGGGGAGTTGATCATCGCCCAGGCCGCGCCCGCGCTGTACCACGCCGCGGTGCCCCACCCACACGACACCGACCCCGCGCGCCTGTCCGAGGAGCGCCGCGCGTTTGGTTTTCACCACGCCGAGCTGGGCGCGGCCCTTTTGCAGATGTGGAACATCGGGGGCGGACCGGCGGCGGTGGCCGCGCACCACCATGGCCCGGCCCGCGGTCCCGACGAGCACCGCACGGTGTTGTGGGCGGTGTACCTGGCCGCGCTCGAGCCCGGGGCCGACCCCGTGGCCGGGCCCCCAGAGGTCGCGCCGCTGGTCGACCGGTGGCGCCGGGGGGCCGCGGACGAGGCCCCGCCCGCCCCCGTGGCCGCGCCCGCGCCCTGAGCGACGTCCGTCGTGGGGTCAGTCCGGGGTCACGCCCAGCAGGCGCTGCACGGTGGCTTTGAGCGCCGCGGGGGTGAAGGGTTTGGTCACCCACTCGCTCACCCCACACCGCCGTCCGCGCTGGACCAAGTCGTCGTCGGTCTCGACCGTCAACATCAAGACCGGCGGCAACACCGCGGAGATGGTCTTGCCGCACTCGGCGAGCATGTCGAGGCCGGTCATGCCCGGCATGTTCACGTCGCAGATGACCAAGGCGATGTCAGATTCGGCGGCCAGCTTCTCCAAGCCTTCGGCGCCGTGCCGGGCCTCGACGATGGTGTAGTCCGGCAACATCCGCGCGATCGAACGGCGGATGGCGGCGGAATCGTCGACGACGAGCACCTTGTACATCAGCCCAAGTTACCAAGATGAAGAACCGGACCGAAGTTTTGGGCTCGATCTTGATCAAACCGACGCAAGCGGTCGGCGCGGTCCCGCAGGGGGTCAGCGCAGCTGCAGCCCGAGGAGTTCCTGCAGCGACATGTACAAGTCGTGCCCCATGTCCGGCCCGATGCTGTTGATCTCGCCGTACTGGCCGTTCTCTTTGTAGGCGAAGGGCGGGGCCTCGTCGAACTGCGCCTTGGGGATGATGTAGCCGAGGGCATCATTGGCATTGTTGATCGCCACCACCGTCTCGTCGTCGCCGAACAGGCTGAGCAGCGCGGGGTCGATGGGCGCGTCGGGAAAGTCCCCGCCCGCGGGGCGCTCGACCAGGGAGCCCTCCGGGCCCTCCAGCCACAGCTCGGGGTAGAGCTCGCCGGGGATGGTCACGATGGTGACGTCCCCGAAGCGCAGGATGTTGAGCTCGGTGTTGATCAGCATGCCCCCGTCGCGGATGTCCTCGATGGGCAGCTCGCGCAGCCGCTCCCCCTCGACGAAAGTGCCGTCGGGCAAAAACCCGTCGCGTTCGACCAGGCCGACCTTGAGGGCCAAAACCAAGCGAAGGTTGTCCACCTGGGTGAAGTAGGACATCCGGGTGAACGACAGGGTGGGGGTCACCGACCGGCCGTCGCTGAGCGCGGCCCCGGCCAGTCCCGCGACGTTGGTGCCGATGTAGTCCGCGAGTTCGAACGTGCCCGAGGGGCAGGTCTCGTCGCCGTTTTCGTCGGGGCAGCCGGCGATGTGCAGAGGGTTCATCAGGCCGCCGAGGTTGCCCGCGGAGAACACCGCCACCGACCCGGGGTACTGGTCCTCGAGCCCGGTGCGCAGATAATGTGGATAGTCAGAGGTGATGATGTGGTTGTCGCCCCCCAATGCTTCTGGGTGGTTGCCCCAGAAGGTCCAGGTCGCGACCGTGCCCCCGTCGTCGGCATCGAAGCGCAGGGTGGTGATGGTGGGGTCTTTGACCTCGGGGAGGCGGGAGTCGTCGATGAGGTCGGGGGCGGTGCTTTGGCCCACCGTGACCGTCACCGGCACCATGTTGTCGAGGCTGGCCTCGAGCCCGGCCACCGCCCGGGTGATGATGTGCTCGAGATAGGCGGGGTCGCGCCCGGTGGTGCCCGGGTCGGGCCCGGAGATGCCCATGGTGTCCTCGGCCTCGTGGTTGTGCGTGGCCGCGACGATGACGTGGTCGAACCCGAGGGGCTCGGCCGCGGCCCGCAACGCGTTCACGTCGGCCTGGAACACCCCGAGGGTGTCGAAGCTGACCATGCCCACCAGCATGTCCCCCTGGGCGAACACCAAGGTCCGCGCCCACAGGTCGTCGTGCACCCCGTTGGCGGCCCGGCCCATGTCGAAGCCGGCCATCCAGGCCGCGTCCCATTGGCCGTCGCCGTCCGCGTCGTCGAAGGGCTCGTCCGGGTCCTTGACCCCGTCTCCGTCGAGGTCGTCCCAGGTCTCGAAGGTCGGCGTGATCGTCTCCGCCGCCGCCCCCACCATCAACGGACCGTCCCCGCTTTCGCAGCCCTGGGCCCCCGGACACACCGCGGGGGTGGGCCGCCCGTGGTTGTCCACCATCGGCACCGTGCGCATCGCGGGCACGGTGGTGATCTGTACGTCGCCGTCACAGGCAAAGAGACCGGCGCACCCCAACAAGGCCAGCAGCTTTTTCATGCGCGTCCGATACGCCACTGCAGCGGGCCCGCCAACACCGTTGGCGCCCTTGGTCAACCGCCAAAGATCTCAGGGTCGTAGCCGCCGCTGCAGTGACAGGCCCCGCTCGCCTCCACCCACACATCGCTCAAAAGCTCGGTGCCCAACGCCTCGGCGCAGCAGGTGCGGCAGTCTTCTTCCGGGTCCAGCTTCCCCTGAATCGCCGCGGGGTCGATGTCGCCGTCCGGGCACTTCACCTCCACGCCCAAACAGTGACATTTGTCTTCCTCGAACACCGACCCCTCGAGACAACACACCTCGCAGTCGGCCACCCCCGCCGCGTCTTGGTAACAGTGCGCGGCGTTGTCGAGGATCTCCTTGGCGCTGGGGGCATCCGACCCCCCGCACATCTCCCCGCACATCGACAAAAAGAAAAAACCCACAAACGCCACGATCGACAACAACGCCTTGATCGGGGTGTTGCTGCGGCTGGACTTTTCGAAATAGTCCATGTCGATGCCGAGGGCACAGGCCACCAACACCGCGCGCTGGTCGACGTCAAAGCGGTCGGGGTCGGCGAACTCGATGCTGAAGTTGTCCGCGTCGGTGAAGGCCTCTTGCAGCAGGCCCGCGTGCTGTTTGGTGATGGCCCCGACCTCGGTCGTGGTGCCGGGCTGGACCAAGGGAAACTTCCAGACCCGGAAAAACCCCGCCTTCACCTGGGCGAACAGTTGGCCTTTGCCGTCGACGAGGTCGTACTGCCGCGACAGCAGCGCGAACTTTTTGCGCACCGCCCCCATCGGCCGCCCGGTGGCGCTTTCGTGCACCGTGGTCTGGGGCATCCAGAACGTGAACTTCCGCTCCGCCCGCGCCTGCGGCTGGCCTTGCGGGTCCTGCAGCGAGATCGACAGCGGCCGCCGGGCCCCGAGCACCTGCCGCAGGGCCACCCCGAGCACGCCCCCGCCCTCCTCGAGGGCGTGGCCGATGCCCGCCACCCCGGCGTCGATCTCGTAGTCGTTCTTTTGTTCGATCCCGAGCAGCTCGCCGGCCTTGCGGCGCTGGCGCAGCTCGATGCGGCCCGCTTGTCCCAAAAAGCCCATCGCCCCGCCCGCGCCCGCGGGTGCGAGCGGGGTCCCGTCGTCAAACGGGTCCGCCGCCCCCCCGTGCACCTCGACGTGGGCCCCGGGACGGTCGGGGGCCGGGCCCGCGGCCCCGGCGGGGCGGGCCACCGGGGTGGGCGCGTCGAGCTCGAGCCCGGAGCCGCCGCCGGTGACGAGCATCGGCGACAGCTCGGGCACCAACCGCTCGAGGTCGCCGGCGGCAAAACACGTCAGGCCGTCGGTGAGGCACGCATGGGTCTGCACCCCCTTGAGCAAGAAGCGTCGCATGCGCTGCTGGCACACCGGGCAGGACAAGGCGCTGGGCTGGCTTTGGTCGCGGGCGAGTGCACCCAATGTAGCTGCATCGATCCCGATGTGGGCGGTGACCTGCTTGGTCGCGTCCGCGGGGCAGACGTGGCTGCCGCAGCTCTGGCATCCCCACGCCCCGACGGGGGCGCGGTTTTGCTCCCACTGGGTGCCCTGGCAGGTTGGACACAACGGACCGCTCACGATTCCCCCCAACCAGGCGACGATAGGCCGAGCCCGGGGACGGGAGCAAGACGCGGACGGCCCGCCCGGGGGCTATTCCCGCAACACTTCGAGGCTGTAGCGGGTGAGCTCGCCCGTCGCGCTGTGGGTGGAGCGCACCTCCACGTAAAACCCCTCCCCCGGGTTGAGGTCGGGGGGGAGCACGGTGGTGTCGATGAGGTTGTTCTCGAAGGTCGCGACCACGGTCCCGGCCAGATCGAGCACCTTGACGGTGAGGTCGTGGACATCGTGCAGGCTGCTCGCCCGCACCCGGATGGTCTCCGCGGGGTCCAAGGCGGTGGCCAGGGTCACGCGGTACACATCGGGGTCGTCGGTGTTGCTCTGTCCCTGAACAAACAGTGGCAAGCTGGCGTCCTGCGCGCCGGCGATGTCGTCGTTGGGCTCTTGTTCCGCCGGGCCGAGGTTGCGCGCCACCTCCACCGCGTAGCTGTCGGGGCGGTTGGTCGACGAAAAGCCGTCGGGCACGATGGTGAAAAAGAGCTGATCGCCCGCCGGCAAGGGGTGCACCGCCTCGGCCGCGTAGTCCTCGACGTAGAAGGTCTCGGTGCCGTCGGGCTCATAGAGCCGGAGCTGGAAATCGCCGCGCTCGAGCTCGTTGTTGAAGCGCACCGAGAGGTGTTCGTCGGGGCTGGCGGGGGCGAGGAGGTCGACGCGGTAGGTGTCGATGTTGTTGCGGTTGTCCTGCCCCACCACCCGCACCGGGGCGGCGCCGAGGTGGAGCACGTGGGCGGAGACGAAGTCATCGTTGGGCTCTTGCTCGACGTCGTCTTGCAGGGACACGGACAGCTCGTAGAGATCGGGGGCCGAGGTGCTGTTGCCCTCGACCCGGAGCCGCACCGTCTCGGTGGCGGCCAGGGGAATGAACAGCACCGCGTCCTCGTGACGGCTGGTCTTGAGCTCTTGGCCGGCGTCGTCGATCCACGCGAGGTTGAGATCGGAGACGTCGGCGTCGTTGTGCAGCCGCACCCGGAGGTTCTGCCCCGGGGCGAGGGGGGCGGGGACGTCGAGGGTGAAGACGTCGGGCTCGCCCTTGATGCTCTGGCCCACCACCCGGTAAGGAAAGCTGGTGGTGGGGATGGGGTTGGCCGCGGCCACCACGTCGTTGGGCTCGAGTTCGGTGGCGTCGGTGACCCGCTCGACGTCGACCACGTACCGGAACTCGAAGTCGTCTTCGTTGCCCTCGAAGTCGAGGAAGAACGGCCCGGGTCCGTCGTGGGCAAACAGCCGCCAACGGGTCTGGCGCCGGGTGTTCACGCTGTAGAGTTCTTCGTCGAGCAGGTCCTTGATGCGCAGCCGGGTGGCGGCGAGGGTGTCCAAGGCCTCGATGCGCACCTCGATGTACTCCCCCGGACCGAGGGCCGGGCTCGGCTCGAGCCGGTACACGTCGTGGAGGTTGTCGAGCAGGGTGCCGGTGAAGTGGGCGGGCAAGCTCTCGATGAGCTGGGCCGCGGCCACGGTGTCGTTGGGCTCGGCGTCGAACACCGGCGGCACCGGTCCCGCCTGCACCATGAGGGTCCACTCCCGCACCGGGGGGTTGGGGGGCTCGATCGCCACCGGGGTGATCAAGAAGTACAGCTCGGCGGGGGCCGCGTCGACGATCGCCCGGAGCCGGCCGGGCTCCTCCTCGGTGGCGTCGCGGATTTCGTGCAGCCGGCCCCGGGGGTCTTTTTGGTAGAGGATAAAATCGGGCATACCCGACAAGAAGCTGGTCTGGACCTCGAGCAACAGCGGCGCGCCCACGTCGATGCGGGTCCAGCTCGTGTCCGGCACATACCGCCCCGGCGACAGGTCGTCCCCGGTGGCGGAGAAGGCCACGTCCCCGTCGAGGTCGAAGGTGCCCGCGCCGCTGGCCGAGGTCGTGGTCACGGAAAAGCCCACCCACACATCGCTCTTGTCGCGGTTGACCGCGAGCCAGCGGTAGGTGCCCGCCTCGGGGGTCACCGCGTAGGCGGTGTCCCGGTCGAGGTCGTCCCAGGTGCCGATCACCCCGCTCGGCCCCACCAAGGTCGCCTGGGGCTGGTTGAGGTCGAGCAACACCGAGGTCAGGACCTGGCCCGCGGGGGCGTCAAACGCGAACACCTGGCCGCTCAGGCCCTCGATCTCCACCCGGGGCGCGGCCAAGGTCTCGTCGAGCCCCACCGCGCCCACCTCCTGGACCGTCATCCGGCTCACATCGACATCAAACGAAATGTCGAAGCCAAGCGAGGTCTGCCAATCCACCACCACCAAGAGCGCGCCCGCGGCCGAGGCCCACGCCCCTTGCACCAGGGCGTAGACATCATCGTCCTCCTCGAGCACGACCTCCTCGAGGAACGCCCCCTCGGGGGAGAACAGCAACAGCGCCGGCACGGTGGCGACGTCCTCCGCCTCAAAGCTGAGCAGCAGCCCCGCGGGTTCGGTGGACGACAGGGCAAAGAAGTTGTCGTCGAGGCCGAGCAGCTGCCCGGAGGCGCTCACCGTCTCCCCCGCCCCCCCGGGCAACAGTTCCTGCGGGGTGGGGGGCATGACCTCCTCGACGACGCCGATGTACGCAAAGTCCGGGTCGCCGATGAGCGGGGCCGCGTCGGGGTCGGCGATGACCGCCACCGGGGCGATGGTGAGCACATAGGGCCCGTCGTAGGGGAGCACCACCTCCCGCTCGGGTTCGCTCACCACCCCGAGGCGCGAGGTCCGCACGTAGCCTTCGGGCCCCTCGAGGCGGAACGCGGGCTGGGGCAGCCCCGCGTCGAAGATCTTGATGCGCAGGTACTGCCCCGCCACCCCGTCGAACGTCCACTGGTCGATGTCCTGCTCGACCACGTCGTCCCCGTCGAGGTCCACCGGCCGGCCGATGACCCCGGTGAAGATCAGGCTGTCGCCCACCGGCTCGAGCACCAATGTCTCTGGACTCCCCCCGTAGGCGGGGTCGTTCATGTCCGGCACGCTCTCGGTGGCGTCCGCGTCCCCGGCGAGGATGTCGTCCTCGGACAGACAAAGGCCCGCGCTCGCGAACAGGCCCGGTCCGCACACCACGTCCGGCGTGCACAGGTGGGTGAGCGGGTGGTAGGTGGTGCCGGTGCCGCAGTTGTCGACGGGGACGCATTCCCCGCTGGCGTCGTCGAAGGTGGTGCCCTCACCGCACTGGGTGGTGTCGAGGCAGTCGCCGGTCACGGGGTCGGGGGTGGTGCCGTCGCCGCAGGTGAACAGCGGGAGGCACTGCCCGGTGGACGGGTCGAGTTCGGTGCCTTCACCACAGGTGGCTTCGGGCACACACTCCCGTGCACTGGCATTGTAGACGGTGCCCGGGCCACAGGTGGCCAGGGGTCGACACTCCCCGGTGGCTTCGTCGAGGGAGGTGCCCGGTCCGCACACCACCGGGACCAGGGTCGAGACGCACGCCCCGTCCTCGGCCCGGGTGTCCTCGCCGCAGAGCACCCCGTCCCCCGATGGGCACGCGCCGAACAGGGCTGCGGCGGGGAGCAGCGCGGCCAGGGACAAGAGGCGGGCGGTCATGGTCTTTTGGTCGGTCATGGCGCGCTCCTCAATCCAACACGTTGACGTCGAGGATGTACTCATCGGACGCGTCGCTCTCGGCCCCGTCCTGCGAAATCTCGACGTAGTAGGTGCCCGCCCCGGGGGGCGTGATGTTGACCCACACCCGGAAGCCCTGCCCGGTGTAGAGCTCGGCGAAGCTCTCATCGCGCAGGGTCACGCGGATGTTGCTCCCGTCCGAGAGGTTCTCCATGCGCAGCCGGTAGTCTTCGGTCCCGTCGACCACGACCTCGTAGACGTCGGCGTCGCCGGGGCGGACCATGCCGTAGATCGCGCCCGGCACCACAAAGCCATTGGACGAGGCCGCGTCTTGATTAGGCTCGCGTTCGCACCGGCCGCCGGCTTGGAGCTTGAGCCGGTAGCGGTCCTGGCCGCTCCCCGCCCCGGTGACCACCACCGAGAACGGCCCGGTGCTGCCCACCGGGAGCGCGTCGACGAGAAAACTCGTCGCGCTCTCGTCCACCGCGAGCAGGTTGGCGGTGTCGGGGTCGGGACCGTCGTAGAGCCGCACGAGGTTCTGGGAGTTGTCGTCCACGTTGATCACGCTCAGGCGCAAGGAGCTGTCCTCGGACAAGGGCGCGGCCAGCGCGAAGGTCCACACGTCGTCGTCAGCGTCGGTGGCGTAACCGTACACCTCGTGGCCCAGGTCGAGGTCGACCTCGCCCAGGTCTTCGGCGAAGCCGGTGCCGTTGGGTTCGGACTCGGTCCCCGGGCCGGTGTCGACGTCGACCTGGTACACGAATTCGCCCCCCGATGAGCCGCTCACGATCACGGTGTAGACCCCCGCGGGCAGGTCGGGCACGTGCACCACGTTGAGCTCGGCCTCGTGGTAGCCGACCACGGTGCCGTCCGCGCTCTGTACGGTGACGTCGAGGTCGTTGGCGTTTTCAAAGTTGCGCGCGGTCACCCACAAAGACTCGTCGGGGCCCAGCGAGGCGGGCAGGTCGAAGGTAAAGACATCGTCACCGCCGCCCTCCTCGCGGTAGCCGATCACCGACGCGGGCAACGGGCCCATGTGGTCGGCGTCCGAGAGGTCGTTGTTGGGTTCGACCTCGACCGGCACGTCGGCCACGTCGAGGGTGATGACGTAGGGGCTCTCGGTGGTGATGAACTGCCCGTACACCTCGATGTGGTACAGCCCCGGCCCGTGGTAGCTCGCCACGTAGGTGCTGGTGTTGACCCCCAGCGTGCCCGGGGCGCTGTCGGGGTCGGGGATCGACGACAGGGGCAGGAAGTTCTGGTCGAGGACGCGGACCGCGACCCCGTCGGTGATGAAGCCAAAGCCGTTGTCGCTCTCCATGTTGTCGAAGTGCACCCGCAGCGATTGGTGGGGCTCGAGCTGGTCGAGCAGCTCGAAGGAGTAGACGTCGATCTCGTCGTCGTCGATGAAGCCGCGGAACTGGGCGAGCTCGCCCCCGAGGGGGACCGCGTTTTGTTTGACGTCGTTGGGCTCGATGTCCCGGAAGATCGGCAGCTCGTGCACGGTGGCGGTGAGCGACCAGTCGAGCAAGGCGTGGTCGTCGGCGTCGAGCTCGATGAGCAAGGGGCGGGGGTCGCGGTTGACGATGTACAGCGGCCGGTCGAGCTGGGGCCGGTGCACGCGCCGGAGCTGCACCCCGTCGATGGAATACACCGCGATGTCCGGGTCGCCGGCGAGGATGTCGAGGTCAAAGCCCAGCATCGAGGACACCGGGGCCTCGACCACCAAGAACGCACGCTCGAACCCGTCAAAGCCATAGACCAGGTCATCGCCCGCGACCGTCCCGGTGGGGTTGGCGGCGAGGTCGAGGGCCCCGAGGTCGTAGGGGGTCTGCAGGGTCATCACGATGCCCACCCCGGTGTCGTCCGCGGGGCTGTCGTTGAACACGAAGAACACATACTCACCGTTGTCGGCGAGGAAGAAGAACTCGTCGTCGTCGAGGACCAGGGCCCGGCTGCCCCCCGGCCCCACCACCTGCACGTCGGGGTTGAACAGCCCGGTGCCGTGGATGTCCACGCTCACCACCTGCCGCGCCGCGGTGGTGATGCGGTAGGCGCCGGCGGTGAAGCCGGACACGTCGAGGGTGTCGGTGGACGAGCTGGCGTCGGGCTGCACCGCCCCGCGGTTGACCAAGGGCACGATGTGCATGTTCACGGTGATGTCGTCGACCGGCCCGGTGGAGGTGCGCCAATCGAGCACCACCGTGGCCTCCCCGAGCCCCTTGACGTACACCCCCACAAAGTCGTCCTCCTCGATGACCTGGCGCTCGGACACCAGCTGCCATTGGCTGTTGAACACCAACACCGACGGCAGCGTCTCCGCGGACACGTTCTCGAAGGTCAACAGCACCGCCGCCCCGGTGAAGGTCTCGATGCCAAAGAAGTTGTCGCTGAGGTTCTTGAGGTTGAAATCGATGCTTGTGGGATTGAGGAAGTCAGCCCCGGGGTTGTGGTTGGGCACCCCGGGGGTGGCGATCTCGGTGATGCGGATGACGTAGCCCGCCTCGGGGTCGCCCAGGGGCACCCCCGAGGTCAAAAACGCGCTCGGGACCACGGTGAGCTCGTAGCGGCCGTCCCGGGGCAAGATCACCTCCCGCTTGGCCTCGGCCTCGTAGCCCACCGATGAGCTGCGCAGGTATTCGCCCGGCCCCTCGAGGGTGAACACCGGCGCGGGCAACCCCAAGGACAGCACCTCGATGCGGTAGTAGCCGCCGCTTTGCCCCTCGAACGCCCACACGTCCCGGTCCTGGGTCAACGTGCCGTTGCCGGCCACGTCGGCGGGCCGGCCGATGACCCCGGTGAGCACCGTCTCGCCGTCGTCCGCGAGGGTGACCATCTCGGGCGTGCCCCCGTACAAGGGGTCGTTGTGGTCGGGGGTCGACTCGACAAAGTCCGCCCCGAGGGCGAGGCCTTGGTTGGGCCCCACGCACTGCCCGTCGAACAGCACCTGGCCCGGGCCGCAGGCCAAGGTGGACTCGCACAGCCCGCTGTCCGGGTTGAGGGTGGCCCCGGGGGCGCAGGGAAAGTCCGCTTCGCAGTCGTCGGTGAGCGGGTTGAAGGTCGTGCCCGCGCCGCAGGTGCGCACCGGCAAACACACGTGGGTGTCGGGGTCGGCGTAGGTGCCGGGGCCACACACCACGTCGGGGGTGCAGGTGTTGGTGGCGAGGTCGAGGAACGTGCCCGGGCCACACTCGGCCTCGGGCTCGCACACCCCGCCCATGAGCACGGTGCCCTCCCCGCAGGCGGTGAGGGGCTCGCACTCGAATGTCTCTGGATTGAGCAAGGTGCCTTCGCCGCACCGGGTGTCGGTGGCGTCGGCCACGCACACCCCGTTTTGCAACGTGGTGCCCGCCCCGCAGGTGTCGACCTGCGGGCCACACGCGCTCACCGCCACGAACACGACGCTCCACCGAAGAGCGTGGGTTGCCATCCGCATCGCTTCGCCTCCGCTCAGTTGGTGATGGTCACGATGAGCTCGTAGGGGGCTTCATCCGCGAGGGACGCGCCCTGCACCCGGATGAAGTAGTCCCCGGCGGAGCCGGCCACGTGTTGCACCACTTCGTTGTCGTTGGTGCTGGTCCCGCTTTGCACCACCGACCCCCCCGGGTCGAGGATGTCCACGTCGAGGTTGCCCACCGCGTGGCTGAACAGCACGTCCGCGCGCAACGTCTCGCCCGCCCCCACGCTCACCGTGAACAGGTCGGGGTCGCCGCCGCACAGCTGCAACTCTGGATAGCTGCCAGGCGCCACCGGGTAGGCCCCCGCGGGGGTGTCGTTGGGCTCGGTCAAGTCGTCCAGGCACAGGCCCACGCACTCGTCGTCGGGGGTGTCCGAACAGTTCTGCGAGATGCCGTCGCCGCACACCTCCCGGGCGCCGGGGCGCACGGTGGAGTCGGTGTCGTCGCAGTCACCGTCGCAGGAGGTGACCTTGTCCCCGTCGAGGTCGAGGCAGCCGCCTTCGGCCCGGACCTCGAGCTCGTAGGTGCTGGTCGGTCCCGCGCTCTCGCCGGTGGCGAAGGCCGCGACCCGGACCGCGTACACCCCGGGGTTGTCGAAGGTGTACAGAATGTAGCTGTCGGTGGTGGACAGGCCCGTCTGGGGGTCGATGTTGTTGTTGTTGGTCACCAGCTGCACCCCGCTTTCGTTGTACAGGGTGAGCAGCGAGTCGAGGGGGGAGCCGTCGTCGCGCGCGTCGATGTCGAACGCGAGCTGGGTCCCGGGCACGGTGACCTCGACGCAGTACCAGTCGTGGTCGGCCGCGGCCTGGATCACCCCGCCGCGCTCGCCCGGCCACGCCACCAGCTCGCACGCGGCCTGGGGCTGGTTGACCTCGGTCTCGGCCACCGCCGGGCAGCCGTCGTCGACGTAGCCGTTGCAGTTGTTGTCCTTGCCGTCGCCGCACACCTCGGGGGCCCCGGCGTAGACGGTGCCGTCGGCGTCGTTGCAGTCCCCTTGGGCCGGGGTCTGCAGGTCGCTGTCCCCGTCGTCGTCGCACATGTCGTCGACGATGTCGTTGCAGTCGTTGTCCACCCGGTCGCAGGCTTCGAGGGGCAGAGGCCCGCACAGGCCGCAGGCGTTGGACACCCCGTCGTCGACCTCGCCGTTGCAGTCGTTGTCCGCCCCGTCACAGATCTCGGGGCCGGTGGGCCCACACTCGCCGCAGGCGTTGAGCGCCCCGTCGTCGACCAGGCCGTTGCAGTTGTTGTCGAGACCGTCACAGATTTCTTCCGGCTCGGGGGCGCAGGCCCCGCAGCTGTTCTTGACGTACTCGTCGACAAAGCCGTCGCAGTTGTTGTCCACCCCGTCACACACCTCGGGGGCCCCCGGGTAGACGTCGTCGCGGCTGTCGTCGCAGTCCCCGTCGTTGGGGGTCACGCCGTCGGTGTCGAGGTCGGTGTCGCAGTCGGTGTCCACCACGTCGTCACAGTCGTTGTCGATGTTGTCGCCGCACAGCTCCACCGGGGGGTAGCCGCAACCGCCGCAGCTGTTCTTGACCCCTTCGTCCACATCACCGTCGCAGTCATTGTCGAACCCGTCGCAGATCTCGTTGGCCGCGGGGTTGCGGGTGGGGTCGTTGTCGTCGCAGTCCCCGTCGAGGCCGCCGTATCCGTCCCCGTCGAAGTCCCCGATGCAGGTCCCGGGGTCGCTCACCCCGTCGCAGTTGTTGTCTTTGTTGTCGCAGGTCTCGGCCCGGCCGAAGTGCACCTCGGGGTCGTCGTCTTCACAGTCGCCTTCGCAGGTGCTGACCCCGTCGAGGTCGTTGTCCTCGCACACCGGGTAAAAGAGCGCCTTGGCCTTGAGCACGTAGGTGAGCCGAGAGCCGCCGGCGAGGGTGGACTCGTCGCTGACCTCGATGGCGTAGATGCCGGGCCGGGCAAAGGTGAACGACAGGTAGCTGTCCGAGTCCTCTTCAAAGTAGCTGGTCTCGGGATCGATGCCGTCGTTGTTGGTGGTGATCACGTCCCCCGGGGTCTCGAGCAGCTTGAGCCGGGAGTTGAGCAGCGAGTCGTAGGGCGGCTCCTGGGCGTCGATGTCAAACTCGATTTCGGCATTTCCAGGAACGAAGAAACAATAGACGTCCTTGTCCTTTTTGGGGTCGATGACCCCGTCCACGGTGAACGGCAGGGTCAAGAGCGGACAGTTGCTCATGTCGTCGTTGGGCTCGGCCTCGGACTTGATGAGCTCGGGACACTCCTCGTCCACTTCCCCGTCGCAGTTGTTGTCGTAGCCGTCGCAGGTCTCGGTCTGGCCGGGGAACACCTGGTTGTCGGCGTCGTTGCAGTCCCCGTCACAGGGGGTGAGACCGTCGCCGTCCCCGTCTTCACAGATGAGCAGCTCCAGGGCGCGGATGTGCAGCTCGTAGGTGTACTCGGGCCCGCCGTCGTCGGCGTAGAAGTGATAGGTGTCGAGCCGCACGGTGGTGGGCTCGTCGAAGCTGTAGCTCAAGAACGGGTCCGACCCGTCGCTGTAGTCGTTGTACCCGCCGGGCAGCGCTTCACCGTCCGAGCCGAACAGGCTGAGCACCCCGTCGGTGGGGGCGCCCAAGATCGCCGAGTCGATGTCGAACTCGAGCACCGTGCCCGCGGGGGCGTGAAAGCAGTAGCTGTCGATGTCCCCCGCGGGGGTGTAGGCCCCCACGACCACGATTTCGTCGTCCAGGGTCGGGGGCAGGACTATGTCTTGGCAGTTGGCTTGGCCGCCGTTGGGCTCGACCTCGGCGACCTGGCCCCCCACGCAGCCTTCGTCGACGGCGCCGTCACAGTCGTTGTCGAGCAGGTCGCAGATCTCCACCGGCACCGGGCCGCACTCGCCGCACTGGTTGCGCACCCCTTCGTCCACCTGCCCGTCGCAGTTGTCGTCGATGTCGTTGCAGGCTTCGGGCTCACCGGGGTTGCGGTCGGGGTCGTTGTCGTCGCAGTCCACCGCCGCGTCGTACCCGTCGTTGTCGAGGTCGTTGTCGATGATGGTGCAGTTGCCGAGCTCACAACGGTAGCCGAAGGGGCAATCGAGGTCGCCCTCGCAGGCGAACTCATCGACGTCCTCGCCCACCTGAAAGGTGTTGCCCCCCGCGTCGGGGGTCACGCCGGAGCCCGTGCTCCCGGGACAGCCCGAGAGCACCGAGAGCGACAAAACGAACAGAGAAAAGACGAGGGGGGAAGAAGTGTTCAAACGCATCACGGCACCAAGCATTCGGCGGTGTAAGAAATCTCGACGGTGGCCCCCGCGTCGGGCACGGACGTTCCGTTGAAGGAGATGGAGTTGTTCTCCTCGTTGTATTCCCAGCCGTTGAGCTCGTCGGCGGGGATGGGCACCCCGTTGACCAGCACCACGATGGTGGCCTCGTCGGGGATGCGGGTGAGGGTGAAGCGGGTCAGGGCGCTGAACGTGCCGATGCCGATCTCCTCCATCGTCGTCGACCAGTCCGGGGTGCAGATGGATTCGAACAACCCTTCGAGAGCCAACGAAATGTCGTAGTAACGGTCCCCGCTGCTCGCGCTGTTGCCGTTGGCGTCGCAGCCCGCGGGGGGCTCGCCCGCGATGGCCGAGGCGATCACCGCTTGGCTGTCGTAGCCCTTGGCCGAGAGCAGCCCGTCGACGTAGTCGCTGACGTCGCCCTCGGAGAAGTCATCCTCGTCGGAGACGTAGATCACCGAGAGCAGGGCGTCGGGGCGGAGAAAGCCGCCGTTGGCGGTGGAGACCAGCGGTTCGGTCACCGCCAACACCGAGGCCGCGAGGCCCTTTTCGGTGGCGCTCCCGTCGGTGCCGACGTTGACCATGGCCACGAAGTCGCCGATGGGATCGGCGCTGGCGTCGGGCCCGATGTTGGCGATGTAGGGGGCGACGAGTTTGCCCGCGTCGGCGTCGCTCACGTCGGTGGTGACCACCCCGATGTGGTAGTCGATGTTGAGCCCGACGGTGAAGTTGATGAACGAGCTGAAGTTCTGGGCGATGGACTGTTGCTCCTGCAGCATCGATCCGGAGTTGTCGATGACGAAGAGGATGTCCACCGCCGGGGTCTGCGACTGGGTGAAGACATCGACCACGTCGGCCGCGGACAGCGCCGCGGTGGTGCCGAACACCGCGTGACGCTCCACCGGCTCTTTGGCCCCGGTGGAGAAGACCTCGAGGTGACCGCTGTGCTGGCCGGGGCCGGGGCCCGACAACATGCGCAGCGCGAGGGGGCGCGCTTCGCCCGAGGCCAAAAAGTCGCCGGGGGAAATCGGGGTCAGGAGCTCGAAGTTGGGGTCGGTGGCGGCGGAGAACGCGGTGCTGTCGAGACGCGCGGCCACCGGGCCCACGTTGGTGAGGGTGGCTTCGAAGGTGCGCGACACGCAGCCCTCGGTGACCGTGCCGAAGTACTGCACCCCCGGGGTGAGCACCAGGTCGGCGAAGTCGCCGAAGCCGAGCAGGTCGTGTTTTTGGGTGGTGCCGTCGTCGAAGGTGACGATCAGGTCCCCGGTGGAGGGGGCGGCGGCGATGGGGGTGTAGGAGACGGTGGCGGTGGTGGTCTCGCCCGGCAACAATGTGCCTGCAGGCGCGCCGGTGATAAGGGAAAACTCAGGGGCGGCGTCGGGCGACAGCGCGGTGCTGGCGATGTGGCAGTCGACCATGGAGGCGTTTTCGATGGTGACGGTGACCTCTTCGGTCAAGCCCACCCCGCGGGGGGGGAAGCTCACCGGGCTCGGGTCAAACAACAGGCCGCAGGTCGGGGTCGGGTCGGCGAACGCGACGAGGTCGACCTCGACGTCGGGCTCCTCGGCGGAGGCGAGGCTCAAGGTGCCGAGCCGGTCGCCGGCGGCGGTGGGGGCGAAGGCCACGGTGATCGCGGTGCGCGCCCCCGGGGCGAGGGTGCCGGTCGAAGGCGCGGCGGTGATGCTGTAGTCGGTGTCGAGCGCGGTGATGGTGGCGCCGGTGAAGGTGCAGTCGATTTCGCCGTTGTTGACCACCTCCGCGTCGGCGGTGGTGGTCGAGAAGTCCACGCTGCCCCGCGGGAAGGACAGGGGGGCGGGGTCGAGGGCCAGGCGGCACCGTTCGGACGGGAGGGCTTCGCCGCCGAGGACCGCGGTGAACTCGAGCACCCCCGCGGTCACCACCGAGAACATGCCCGCCCGGGTGCCGGGGCTTTGCGGGGCGAACGTGACCTCGACGCCCACGGTCTGGCCCGCGGCCACTTCGGTGAGGCTGTCGTCGGTGATCACAAAATCGGCGTGGCCCGCGGTGAGCCGAACCGCGTCGATGGCGCACGGCCCGTTGCCCTGGTTGGTGAGGTTGATGGTGCGCGGCGCTGAGGCATAGCCGACCTCGGTGTCGTCAAAGTCGACCGGGTCGGGGGCCACGAGCAAATCGCAGGTGGTCGGCGGCGTGCCGTTGCCGGTCAAGGGTGCGGTCTCGAGCGTCTGGTCGCTGTCGGGCACGTAAAAATCCATGTTCACCGCGTAGGCGTGGGCGTCGGTGGGCCGAAACCGCACCGGCAACAAAAACCGCCCGCCCGCCGCGAGCGGGGTCTCGACCTCGGTGGCCAGCGCCGCGAACGCCTCGGCGTCGGCCTCGGCCGCCCCCTCTTGCGCGGTGAAGACCACGTCCAGCCCGTCGATGGGGGTGCTGCCGCAGTTGATGACCTGGACCGTGCGGATGGTGGTGCTGCGCACGGTGGTGTCGCCGAAGTCGGTCTCCGCCGGCTCGACGCAGAGGTCGTAGGTGGTGTTGAGCAGGTCTTCGTCCGGGCAGCCAGCGGTCAACAGCAGCGCGGCGGCGGCGAAGAGGGGACGGGGAGGAGTCCAGGCCATGATGTGAGGTCCTTCAGCAGCAGATGCCTACAGGTCGGGCGATGTAGGATTTCGTACTCTGCTTTTCGGGCATGGCTCAAGGAAAGGGAGCTGAACTCTCCTGAAACAAATCAAACACCGTGTCATGGCCTGATTCGTCAATAGTTATAGATACTTACGAGAGCCTTTGCGCGGCTCAGATCCAGGTGCCCAGGGGGCGCCGACCGCCCAGACGCTGGCCGAGAGCGAAAGGCTTCTCGGCCGGATCGCGGGGTTGGCCCGTCGGGCGCGGGCTGCCCCGGACCCGGACAACCCCGATGCGGGACTCGAATTGCCGGTACAGTGAGCGGACCATGAACTTGGCCCCCCGCACCAAAGCGACCTACGCGCACGAGATTCAGCAAGAGATCGGCCGGCTGTCGCCGGCGGCGCGCGACCAGATCGCGGCCGCGTGCGGCCACGTCTGGCAGGACATCGAAAACAGCCTGGCCTCGACCTGGCTCGACGAAGCGACGTTCAACCAACTCACCGAAGCGCACCGGTCGGTGCTCGGCGACGCCGAGACCCGGGCCTTCTACCGGCGGGTGGGCCGCACCCTGGCCAAAAATCCGTTCTTCAAGGTCGGCCTCGATGCGGTCATCCGTTTGTCGGGCATGTCCCCGCACCCCTTGGTGCGGTTCGCCACCCACGCGCGCGCGCTGGTGGTGCGCAACGCCGGGCAGCTCACCTACCGCCGCGAGTCGGAGACCTGCGCGGTGCTGACCATGGTCGACTTCCCGCCCAGCACCTGGCAGTCGGGGACCACCGCGATCATGCTCGCGGGCACGTGGGAGGGCGTGGTCGACCTCGCGGGCAAAGAGCCCCTGGTCGACATCGAAGACCTCGATTTGGCGGGCGGCGCGTGCCGGTTCCGCGTCGCCTGGTCATAGCCGTCGACGACGACGCAAGCCGGCGGCCAACACGCCCAGCCACAACGCCCAGGAACTGGCGCACGCGCCCCACCACACCCGGAGACTGGATTTCATGGACGCAGCCTAGCGCGTCGCCCGCATTGCTTCGATGACGCCGCGCGTCTACGAGGATGGCAGGAGGCCGCCATGTCCCCAGCGCCGATCGTTTTTGCCCCCGTGTCCGAGCTCATCGAAGAGCTCAAAGCCGGTCGCATGATCATCCTCGTCGACGACGAGGACCGTGAAAACGAAGGCGACTTTGTGGTCGCGGCGGAGCTGATCACCCCCGCCCAGGTCGTACACATGAACCGCGAGGCGAGCGGGATCATCACCACCCCCATGCCGAAGGATTGGCTCGCCCGCCTCCAGATTCCCGCCATGGTGCAGGACAACACGGAGAACATGCGCACCGCCTTCACCGTCACCGTCGACGCCAAACAGGGCATCAGCACCGGCAGCTCCGCCCACGACCGCGTCTACACCATGCGAAGGCTCGCCGATCCCGACGCCACCGCCGACGAGTTTGTGCGCCCCGGCCACATCAACCCGCTGATCGTGCGCGAAGGCGGCGTGCTCAAACGCGCCGGCCACACCGAAGCGAGCCATGACCTGCTGCAACGCGCCGGGCTCTCCCCCGTGGCCGTGCTCTGTGAAATCATGGGCGACGACGGCGAGATGCTCCGCCTGCCCCAGCTGCGCGCCCTCGCGGACAAGCTCTCGCTCAAGCTCGGCTCGATCGCGGACGTCATCCGCCACCGGCTCATGACCGAACAGCTCGTCGAGCGGGTCGAGACCCACCCCCTCGAGACGCGATTTGGGCCGCTGTCGGTGCACACCTTTCACAGCACCGTCGACGTCGGCCGCTACACCGCGTTTGTGCACGGCACCCCGTCCGCCGACGTGCCCACCCTCGTGCGCATGCACGCGGGCAGCCTGACCGGGGACTTGCTCGGGCTGCTCTCGGGCCAGACCAAAAGCACCGTCACGGCGGCGTTCGAACGGTTGACCCAAGAGCCCGCCGGGGTCCTGCTCTACATCGAACGCGACCCGCACACCGCCATGGACGACCGCGATTACGGCATCGGGGCGCAGATCCTGCGCGACCTCGGCCTGCAAAAGCTGCGGCTGCTCACCGACCACCCCAAACGCCGCGCGGGCCTCGAGGGCTTCGGCCTCGAGGTCACCGAGCACGTGTCCTTGCTCGGTGACGCCTCACGGGATTGAGCACGTCGGTGAACGATTCCGTCGGTTTTTCGGAACCCTCCCGTTCGGTCGCTGCGTCGACGGGCTGCAACACCCTTCAACTGGACGGCGTCCGCCTCCAAGCCAGACTCGCGGGCCAAGGTCCGCCGATCCTGCTGCTGCACGGTTATCCGGAGAGCCATCTGGCTTGGCGCCACATCATCGGTGAGCTCTCCCAGGAGAACCGCGTCGTTGCCCCCGACTGGTGCGGCTGGGGGGACTCTGAACGACGACTCGATCTCGATCATACCTTCGCAGGTGAAGTGGCCCGACTCGCCCGCTTGATCAAGCTCCTTGGCCTCGAGAGGGCGACGGTGGTGGGACACGACTACGGCGGCCTCCTCGCCCTCGGGCTCACCATCCGGCACCCGGACCTCGTGGGTCGACTGGCCCTCTTGAACACCCGCGCCCACCGTACGTTCCCCCATCTGTTTTTCCTGGCCACGGCCCTGACCTGCTGGTTGGCGCGTACGCCGCTGCTCTGGCACCTGATTCGTGTGCTTCCTCTTCGGTTTTTTCACGAGGTGGGCTTCCGCATGTTCATGGGCCGCCAACACCTCGAGCCGGCAGCGCTCGATCACTATGTGGGGTGGCTCTCCACAGATGTGGGCAAGAGGTGGTACGCGCGGTTCTTCGCGCAGTACCAGGTGATGCCCCATGAGGAACTCAAGAAGGGGCTCCACCACATCTGCGTGCCGACCGCGGTCATCTGGGGTGATCGCGACGCCTGGGCGCCCCCAGCCGTGGCGCGCCAACTCGCCCAGAGAATCCCTGGCGCCGAGCTCACGTGGATTCGAGGCGGCCGCCATTTCATTCTCGAAGAACATCCGACCGATGTCGTGCGAGGCATCAAGGCCCTGCTCCGTCGTGACCCCGGTTTGGCGCCCCCCCCGATGCGTGACCTGACCCGCACCTGACCCGCGCCGAACCACGGGGCCGGTCTTGTCACGTCCGCTGTGGCATGCTGCGTTCGCGCCATGGCCGACCTGCACGTGCTCATCGTCGATGACGACCGCGCCCTGCGCCTGGCGCTGGGCAAAGCGCTGCGCCGCAAGGGCTGCACCGTGTCCGAGGCCCAAGACGGTGAAGAGGCCGTCACCCCCCTGTCCGAGGGCGAGACCGGCGGCGCGACCATCGACGTCTGTGTGCTCGACTTGAAAATGCCGCGCCTCGACGGGCTGGGCGTGCTGCGCAAGACCGTGGGCCGCCGGGTCCCGGTGGTGGTCCTGACCGGGCACGGCTCCATCGACGACGCGGTGGAGGCCATGCGCCTCGGGGCGAACAACTTCCTCCAAAAACCCGTCGACGCCGACGAGCTGTTGCCCGTGCTGCAACAAGCCGCGGGGGAGCCCGCGGCGGCGGACCGCATCCTCGGCGAGAGCGAGGCGATGGAGACCTTCCGCGAGCAGCTCGACCGGGCCGCGCAATCCGAAGAGCCCGTGCTGCTCCTCGGCGAGACCGGGACGGGCAAAGAGCTCGCCGCGCGGCGCTTGCACGAGATGAGCAAGAACCACGCGGGCCCGTTCATCGCGTTCAACGCCGCGTGCGTGCCCCGGGAGCTGTTCGAGAGCGAGCTGTTCGGTCACAAAAAGGGCGCGTTCACCGGGGCGAGCGAAAAACGCGAGGGGCTGTTGGCCGAGGCGGGCGGGGGCACCCTGTTCATCGACGAGATCGGTGACCTCCCGGTCGACGCCCAGGCCAAGCTGCTGCGCGCCATCGAGGAGCGCCGGTTCCGGCCCGTGGGCAGCGACGTCGAGCGGCCGTTCCGCGCGCGCTTGTGCGCGGCCACCCACCAGGCTCTGCCCAAAATGGTCGAGGAGGGCACGTTCCGGGCGGACTTGTTCTACCGGCTCGGGGTCGTGCCCTTGCGCATCCCCCCGTTGCGGGAGCGCAGCGACGACATGCTGGTGATCGCCAAGTCCTGGCTGCAGCAACTCAGCCGCGACGGCCGTACACTGACATTGTCCCCCGAGGCCGAGGCCCGCATGCGGCGCCACCCCTTCCCCGGCAACGTGCGGGAGTTGATCAACCTGATGAAGCGGGCCGCGATCTTGTCCCCCGACGACGTGATCGACGACGACGAGATCGAGCGCCTGCTCCAAGAAAACCCCTTCACGGTCTGGGCCCAGAAGCACGCTCCAGAGACATTGGAGACGGGGGCCGACGGGGAGCCCCACATGGCCGCGGGCGAGCGCGTCACCCTCGAAGAGCTGGAGAAGGCCCACATCCGGCGCCTGCTCGACGAGGTGAACAACATCTCCGAGGTCGCGCGCATCGTCGGCATCGACCGGCGCACGCTCCAGCGCAAAATGGTGGCCTGGGGCTTCCGCGACGACTGACGCCGGGGCCCGGCTCAGGCCGGCGTGGTCACCTGTTGCAGGGCGTCGATGAGCGCATCGGGGGTAAAGGGCTTGGCCAAAAACCGCGTCGGGGCGGTGGCCTCGTCGAGCTCGAGCACCCCCCGGGCGTAGCCGCTCATCAACACCGCCGGCAAATGAGGCTGCACGTCGCGCAGGGCCTCGATGGTGCGGGTCCCGTCGAGACCGGGCATGGTCAAGTCCACCAGGGCCACGTCGAACCGGTCACGCCGGGCCAGGCGCAACGCCTCGGTCCCGTCCGGCGCCTCCGTCACCTCCATGCCCACCCGCCGCAGGGCCCGGGCGATCACCCGGCGCATGCGCGCCTCGTCGTCGACGACGAGCACGCGGAACGTGGCCGGGGGGGGGCCGCCGGGATCGACGGCCAGACCGCGCGGGGGCCAGGACGCGGCGGGGCGCTCGGCGAGCGGAAACACGCACGTCACCTCCGTGCCTTCCCCCCGGTGGCTCTCGAGCAAGATGCCCCCGCCCAGCCCGCGCACAATGCCCAGGCACGCGGGCAGGCCCAAACCCCGGCCTTCGCTCTTGGTGGTGAAAAACGGCTCAAACACGTGGCGCCGCACCCGGGGCTCGATGCCCATCCCGTTGTCCGCGACGCGCACGTACGCCACCGGCCCGGCCCCAAGCCCCTCGTGGGCCATGTAGGCCTCGAGGCCGCTCTCGTCGAGGGTCAACACCCCGGTCTCGACCCGGATGCCCCCCGCGTTGCCGCGCAATGCCTCTGCAGCGTTGGTCACAAGGTTGACCAACAGCTGGCGCATCTGGTTGGTGTCGGTCTTGACCCAAGGTTGGCCCGGGCCCGCGGTGATGAACAATGACCCCCGGTGTTTGACCGCCATGCCCAAAAGTGACTGCATGTCCCCGACCACATCGGTGAGGTCGGTGGTGCGCAGGGCGAACTGGCCTTGGCCGGCGTAGGCCAACAACTGCTGGCACAGGTGGGCCGCGTCCATGATGTCATCTTGGACCTCGACCAACGTCTCGGCCATCTCCTCGCCGCTCAGGGCGTCCCGCGCTGCATGTACATTGCCGAGCACCCGGGCAAAGATGTTGTTGAAGTCGTGCGCCAGCCCCCCGGCCAGCGCCCCCAGGCTCTCCAGCCGCGCCGAAGCGTGCAGCTTCTCTTCCAGCTGCTGCCGGCGCTGCTCCTCGGCCCGCAGCTCGGTGACATCGTGCAAGATCGCCAGCACCTCGGTGACCGCACCCTCGTCGAGGGCAAAGGGCACGAACGACCCGTCCCAATGTCTATGCCTCACGCCCTCGAACGAGGCGTCCACCCGGGGCTCCCCCGCGAACACCCTGTCCAGCACGTCCTGGACCCGGGGCCGATCCGCCGCCGCCACCATCATCGGAAACGGCGTGCGCCGCGCCTCCTCGTCGGTCCAGTCGGGGGGCAGGTAGTTGTAGTACTTGACCAACCCGTCCCGGCCGAAGGTGCCCACGATCACCGGCAAGGTCTCGAGGATGACGGCAAGCTGCGCCCCGGCGCTCATGCCCAGCGGGTGGTCGTCGCTCTCGCCGCGGGTCATGCGTTCGCCGGCGGTGAGCAGCGCGGTGACCTCCAGCGACGTGACCCGCACCCCCACCGGCCCGTCCGGGCCTTTGACCGGCTCGTAGCGCACCCGGAACACGCGCTCTTTGTCGCGCAGCCACAGCCGCGCGTCGTGCGTCGCCGACTCCCCCGCGAGGGCCCGGTCGATGTGCTCGGCGATGGTGCCCTCGAGGTCGGGGAACAAGTCCACCGCGCGTTGGCCCACCGTCTCGCGCGCCGGCAACTCGAGCGCCCGGACCGCCGCGTCGTTGAGGAACACGATGCGTCCCGCCACGTCGAGCCCGCCGACCAACACATCGGGGAGTTGCAGGAGGGCCCGGAGCCACGCCGCGTCGTCCTGCAGGGTCGACGCGCGAGGCTCCAGCTGCGCACCCCCCTTGCGCGTCATGCTGCCCACGCGCGTATGGTGAAGCTTCCAAACGGCTTTGTCGACCGCGAAGAGGCTTGACGACCGCCGAAAAGGCCGTCAGAAATGGTGCCGCAGTGGTGGCTGTAGCTCAGTTGGTAGAGCACTGGATTGTGATTCCGGGAGTCGCGGGTTCAAGCCCCGTCAGCCACCCCAAACAACGTCCCGCGTGAGCGGGACGTTTTTTGTGGGGGCTGACGGGGCGCAGCCCGTCCCTCCTCGAAGAGGAGGCCAGCCACACCCAAACAACGTCCCGCGTGAGCGGGACGTTTTTTGTGGGGGCTGACGGGGCGCAGCCCGTCCCTCCTCGAAGAGGAGGCCAGCCACACCCAAATGAAAGCTCCGCTTCGGCGGAGCTTTTTTTTGTGGGGGCGCGCCGGCGGAGCCGGCGACAGCGAGGAGGAAGCGGGCCCGCGCTTCCTCGACCAAGGCAACCGTCGCGCTCTCCCGGGGCGCCCACCCGAAGCGCCCCAACGCGAACCCGCGCCGCCGACGAGCGCCACCGGCAAGCCCATCGTCCCCGAAGGGGACGCCCGGGCCCGCAGGAGCGCACGGACCCACAGGGGCCGCCGGACACAACCCAAACACGTCCCGCGGAAGCGGGCTACACCAACGAAAGCTGCTCAGGCTTTTTCGGCCGCGTCCCGAGCAGCTGCCGGGCGAGGCTCGCCTCCCGCTTGAAAAAGCCCTCGGTGTGGAACGACTCGTCGAGCCCGTACACGGTGAAGTCCAGGTGGTGACACAGCTCGTGCAGCAACGTGCGCACGAACGACCGGAACGCGACCGGGCGTTGGTGCACCGCGGTGCGCATCCAGGCGCGGATCACCGCGCGCTGGCCCTCTTCGGCTTCGTACAGGCCGTGCAGCTCGGCGTACTCGTCGTGCGGGCGGCGCGCGAGCACGCGGACGGTGACGGGCGGGGCCGCGAGCTGTTGGGTCAGGACCCGCACCAGCCGATGGCTGGCCTTCTGGGTGGCCCGCACGCTGTCCTCGTCGAGCCCCGCGGCCAAGAGCGCCAGCCAGGGCGCGGCCGCGGCCGGGTCTGGCACGTCGACGCTTGTGATCTTGTCGCTGCGCCGCACGATGCGGCGCTCGGCCGGGCGCAGCTTTTTGTAATAGGCGAAGGCCACGCCTGGCTTTCGCACGCGGGGCGGCGCCTGCCAATGTGACCGCGCCGACACCGGGCCTGAATCCCGCCGGGCGTCGCCGTCGTCCGAGCCCGCACAAGCCGGGAGGAACCGATGCGCGTGGTGTGGTGTGGACTGTTTTTGACCTGCACAGGGATGTTCGGCGCGGCCCCGGCCGCGGCCGAGGCGGGACCGGCCTTGTCGCTGGACAACCTCGTGCAACTCGAGCGGGTCGAGACCGCGCGGCACACCTTGCGGCGCGCGCGCATCGAACGCATCCGGGAGGTCGCCCAGCTCGGCCAGAACGAAGCCCTGCAAAAGCGCGCCGCGCGCCTCGATGCGCTCGAGGACTTGCGCCACACCGCGCGCACCGGCGCGCTCGCCCAAAAACGCAAAGAGCTGAGCGCGGGCGCCACGGTCTACGAGACCGCGCGCGACGCCCGCGAACGGGACCGCCTCCGCGCCGACCGCGTGCGCCGCCGCGCCGTGGGCATGAACTACGACGACGGCGCGGGGGAGCTGGCCGCGATCGCGGCGGTCCCCGACGCGGACGCCCGGCCGACGACCGGCACCGCCAAAGCCCACAAACGACAAAAACAAAAGACCCGCGCGCAGCCGGGCAAAAGCACCGCGCGCAAAGAGCGGGCCGCGCGCCAAGAGCGGGCCGCCCGCGAAAAGCCCGCCCCCAAAAGCGACCGCACGTCGCGCGGCAAGACCCCGGCGAAAAAGCGCAGCCGGTCCCAGCGCTGACGCCGCGACGCCCCGGTCACAGCCCGGCGATGTACAGGGACAAACGCTGCAATGTCTCTGCATCAAAGAACGGGCCGCCCTGGGGCATCCGGTTGCCGATCCCCCCGACGTCGGCCTGGGTGCCTTCGACCTTGCGGTAGAGATAGCTGTCCGCGGGCGAGCCCGGCTCGATGTAATCGAGCAACGAGCCGTTCGAGAGCACGTCGATCACCGCGGTGTGGTCGTCGAGCGTGAGCCCGCCCGACAGGCCCCCGCCGATGTGACAGGGGGTGCAGTTGTTGTCCAACAAGGTCTGGACCTCGACCGCGGAAAACGCCTGACAGGCCAGATCCGCGGCGCAGTCCGGGTCGTCACAGTCGACGGCGTTGTCCCCATCGTTGTCCACCCCGTCGACACAGTCTTCGACCGGCCCCGCGTCCGGCCCGTCGATGACATCGGGCAAACCCGCGTCCAACCCCGCGTCGGGCAAATCGATCACATCGGGCAAACCCGCGTCGAGGCCCGCGTCGGGCAGGTCGATCACATCGGGCAAACCCGCATCGAGTCCGTTGACCACGTCGGGCAGACCCGCGTCCAACCCCGCGTCCGGGTCGCCATCGCCGTCGCCGTCGCCGTCCCCATCTCCGTCCCCGTCCCCGTCACCGTCGCCGTCACCGTCCCCATCCCCATCGCCATCTCCGTCCCCGTCGCCATCCCCATCGCCGTCCCCGTCCCCGTCTCCGTCCCCATCGCCGTCGCCGTCGCCATCTCCGTCACCGTCGCCGTCGCCGTCGCCGTCCCCATCTCCGTCCCCGTCCCCGTCGCCGTCACCGTCGCCGTCCCCATCTCCGTCACCGTCGCCGTCGCCAAACGACACGCATTGGCCATCCAGGTTGCACACTTCGCCCGCGGCGCAATCTTCGGAGGTGGCGCACGTGCCGCACCCCAGACTGGCCACCAGCCAGATCGCCAAAGCCAGTCCCCCCAACAACCGCAGCGCGCGAATGGTCATGCGTCACTCCCCCTGTTTGTCCCCCCATCGTACCCGAGGCGCGCGGTGGCTCGCCCGGGTGCCTCTCCCGCCGCCCGGCGCGGCGTGGCTGTGCCTTTTCGCCCGCGCCGACCGGTGCGCTTCACCCGGCCGTCGCGCGCCCCACACACCTTTTTCACACCGCCTATCTCCGCAGGAATGTTCGCGTTTCTGCCATCTGTGCTTGTCGGGTGGGGCTCTGCCCCGTAGGGTGCGCCAAACGATTTATGGGGACCCGATGACTTTCTTCCGCTATTCGGCCGATCGCCTCCCCTACGCCCTGTTTGCGAGCTACTTCGCCCTCGACGTGGCGCTGTTTTTCACCGTCGACAACCTGTGGGCCCCGCCGATCATCTTCGTCATCGGCTTCTTCCCCAAAGCGTTCATCTGCGCGTTCAACCACCATCACCAGCATTTGCCGACCTTCTACCAGCCGGTGCTCAACCGCTTGGCGGAGATCATGTTCGGCTTCCAGACCGGCATCGGTCCCTATGCATGGTATCTGCACCACTCGCGCGGCCACCACGAGCACTACCTCGACCAGACCAAAGACGAGTCCGCGTGGATGCGCAAAGACGGCTCGACCATGGGCGAGTTCGAGTACACCATCAACGTGGCCGCCACCGCCTACTGGCGCGCGTACAAGCGCGGCGATGACCTGCCCAAGAAGCAGGCCGCCTTCGTCGCCATGAACAGCCTGATGCTCGCCCTCGTCGTCGGCGCGTTCGTCTACAACTGGTACAACGCGCTGTTCATGGTTTTGTTGCCGATGGTGGCGTCGCTGCTCATCACGGTGTGGGTGACCTACTACCACCACCGCGGCCTCGACACCGGCGATCACTTTTCCGGCTCGTACAACATCACCACCCCGCTGTTTAACACCCTGACCGGCAACCTCGGCTACCACACCGCGCACCACTACCGCCCGGGCGTGCACTGGTCGAAGCTCCCCGAGCTGCACGAGAAGATCAAAGACAAGATCCCCGCCCACTGCTACCGCGACGGCGCGGTGCTCGGCGGGCTCGTGGCCCGCCGCCGGGCCAAAAAAGAGCGCGAGCGTCGTCGCAAAGAGCGCCGGCGCAACCCCGGCGTGGCCGCCCCGGTCGGCGCCCGCAGCGACGACAGCGAGCGCTTGGCCGCCTGAGCGCGGCTTGGGTTAGGCTTGCGGCATGTGCCGCAACATCAAGACCCTGTTCAACTTTGATCCCCCCGCCACCGACGACGAAATCATGGCCGCGTCGCTGCAGTTTGTGCGCAAGCTGAGCGGCAGCACCAAGCCGTCGCAGGTCAACGAAGAGCCGTTCAACCAGGCGGTGCAGGAGGTGTTCGTCGCCGCCCGCCGCCTGATCGATTCGCTCGAGACCAAAGCCGCGCCCAAGAACCGCGACGTCGAGGCCGAGAAGGCCAAGGAGCGCTCGCGCAAACGGTTCGGGACCGCCTAGTCGCCCGCCCCCGCCCGCTTGGCACTATTCGGTGCAGGGCGCGCCGCCCAGGGCGGCGGCGCAATCGGTGGGCGCCGCATCGCAAAAGTGTTGCCGGCAGCTCAGGTTGTCGCCCATTTCGCTGCCCTCGGCCCCGGGGGCCAACGCGTCGGCCTCGGTGAGACACGCGGCCCGGCTCTCGAGCTCATCTTCGCCCCACTTGGCGTGGTAGTCGTCGTGGCACGACAGGAACACACAGTTGCAGTAGGCGGTGGCCTCGTCGCTCACGCCCCCGTCGAGGGTGACTTCGCCCGCGTCCCCGTGCCCGTGTTCGCCGGCGTCTCCGTCGTGGTGGTGTTCGCCCGCGTCCCCGTGCTCGTGCTCGTGTTCGCCCGCGTCCGCGGGGGTCTCGCCGTCGCACGCGGGGCCGAGCAGAAGTGCGGCCGCCCACAATGTCACCGCCATCGTACGGTTCAAAAACATGACCCCTCCAGGGTCGTGCCCGGCTCACCCTCGTAGCCGTGGCACTTGGCATATTTGCGCAGGAAGAAGAGCCAATCGGAATAGCCCTCGTCCCCTTCCAAATCGTGAAACTTGCTGCCCCCGCCGTGTTCGATCCCGCCCAGACTTTCGTCCAGGGGCTTGAGCAGCATCAGGCTCTGCAGCGGACAGGTCTCGTCGATGTAGCCCGCCGCCACAATGTTGTTGTACGTGGTCTCGGCCGCGCCCTCGGCGTAGGCGTAGACCATCCACGGCGGGGGCTCGCCCACGGTGGACAGGGGCGCGCCCTCGACGTGGCAGAGGTCGCAGCGGCCGTGCCAGCGCCAGATGCGGGTCTCGAAGGTGTGGACCAGGTCGGGCCCCGAGCACTCTTCAAACTTGAACGCCGGGGGCATCCCCCCCCATCCCCCCCGGCGCCGGCGTCGTCACCGATCCCCGCGTCGGGCAGGGTCCCATCCACCGGGGCGCAGTCGCTTTGTACATCGCCGCAAGCGGTGCTGTGACATTGGGCCGCGAACTCGATCCAGGCCAAAAAGCCGTCGTACTCCTTTTGCACGCTTTGGGCGGTGATGCCCCGGTAGGGCGGCGCGTCGAAGCCGCGGGCGATGAGCTCGAGCACCTTGCTCTGTTCGGGGGCATCGAAGCGCACCATGTCACTGGCTTCGAGACAGGCCATGGTCGCGCAGGGCGTCTCCCGCACAAACGCCGAGAGGTCGAGGCCGGAAAGGTGACAAGCGTTGCAGGACTGGACGTGGTCGCTCTCGATCAGCGGCTTGATGCGCGTCTCGTAGAGCCCGTCGCCGGTGGCGGCGGCGCAGGCCGCGCCCGCGTCGGGTGCAGGTCCGGCGTCGGGCGGGCCCTCGCCCGCGCCGCCTGTGCAGCCGCCGCACACCCACAAGATCGCGCATGCCGCTGCGCCCCACCGTGCCATCACGGAGAGTATACGCCCGGGGCCGCGGCTCGGTTCGCCGGTGGGGGCCGGGGCTCAGGCCGCTTTTTCTTCGGGGTGGCCACCGGCGGCGCCCACCCGGGGCAAGACGATGGTGAAGGTGGTGCCTTCGCCGGGGCGGGAGTCCACGCGCAGTTCGCCGTGGTGTTGGTCAACGACGATGGACCGGGCGATGGCCAGGCCCTGGCCGGTGCCGCGCCCCACCTCTTTGGTGGTGAAAAAGGGGTCAAAGATCTTTTGTCGGATCGCGTCCGGGATGCCGCACCCGGTGTCGGCGATGGCGATTTCGCACGCGTCGTCCCGGGTCCGGGTGGTCACGGTGATGGTGCCGCGCGTCGGGGCCGGGTCGTCGGGCGCGCGGGCGTCGGCGATGGCGTGGCCGGCGTTGACCACGATGTTGACGAACACCTGGTTGAGCTCGCTCGGCAGCCCGGGCACTTTGGGCAGGTCGGGGTCGAGGTGCAGCGCGAGGTCGGCGACGTATTTCCACGCGCTGCGCGAGATCGTGAGGGTGTTTTCCAGGGCCGCGTTGAGGTCGACGAGGGTGCGCTCTTCGCTGCCGGGATGTGAGAACGCCTTCATCGCGGACACGATTTTGGCCACCGCCGCGACCCCGGCGACGTTGGCGTCGATCGCCTTGGGCAGGCGCTGCTTGAGGGCCGGGATCTTGAGCCGGCGCGCGGCCTCGGCGGCCCGGGCCACCGCGTCGGGGGGCGCGCTCTCGTCGAGGATGGCTTCATAGGTGCGCAACGCGTCGAGGATTTTGCCCAAGCCCTTGGCCATGAAGTTGGTGTTGTTGCTGATGTACTGCATCGGGGTGTTGATTTTCGTGGGCGATGCCGGCCGCGAGTTGGCCCACCGACTCGAGCTTTTGGCCTTGCAGCCGGTCTTGTTCGAGCCGGAGACGGGTCTGTTCTTGTTGCAGCCGCTCGGTGACGTCCTCGAACAACACCAACGCAAACGCCACGGCCCCGTCGGCGTCGAAGATCGGCGCGGCGGTGGCGTGGATGGGCACGGGCCCCGCAGGACCGATGACGTCGATGTCGTCGGCGAACTTGGTCTCGCCGCGCAGCGCGTAGGCGAGCGGGAGCTCCTCGGGCGGGTAAGGCACGCCGGGCTGCCCCCGCCGGTGCGCGTGGTATTCTTGGTCCGGGCCGCGCCACCCGTTTTCGATGGTGGGCGAGCCGGCCATGATGCGGCGCGCCTCGTCGTTGGCAAAAAAGGGCGATCCGGTCGCGTCGACGACGAAGACCCCCGCGGGCATCTGCGCCAAGAACTGCCGCAGCTCGGTGGTGCGGTTGTCGGCCAGCTTGTGGCTCGCTTCGAGGGCGGCCTTTTGGGCGGCCAGGGTGTCGAACAGGACGACGATGCGGGAGGCCACCGTCGCGCACGCCAGGCCGCACAAGAGCACGGCGAACACGTGGCCGGACATGGTGGCGAGGTGTTCGCGGCCATGCACGACGAGGTGGGCCACCAACAGGGCGAGGGCATAGCCGACGCCCACCACCGCGCCGACCCAGAAGCGGCGGCAGCGCATCGACAACATCAGCGGCTGGCCGATGGCGTAGAGCAGGGCCCAGAGCCACCAATGTTCGAACACCCCGGCGGTGGCGACGTAGGTGTACCCGCAGGTGGGGATGGCGACGGCGGCGCGGATGAGCTCGGCTTTTTGGGGGTGCCAGCGCCGGCTCAGGGCGCTGAGCGGCAGGTTGAACACCGGCATGAAGGCGAACAACAAGACGGTCTCGAGCGTGGTGTCGCCGCGCAGCCAAAACCACACCGCGAACCCGGTGGCCAACATGCTCAAGCTGCCGAACACAAGGTCGGCAGCGTCGAGCGTGGCCGCGGCGAGCCGGTCACCTTCGCGGTTTTTCCTGACCTCGGCCGCCCCGGTTGTGGATGCGACCGAGTCGTCGAGCAGCATGCGGGCCTCCGCTTGCCCATCGGCACGGAGGCACGCCCTGTGAAGAGATCCGTGTCAGCCCAACAGGCGGTAGTTGGGGACCTTCTGCACCACCAGGCGGTCCATGATCGCCTGGATGTCTTTGTGGGGCTTGAGCAGCTTGCGCGTCCTGCGGCAGAGCCAGCCCCCGTCGAGCACGATGAGCGCGGCGCGTTTGCCTTTTTGGTTCTTCACCTCGTGGAACACGCGCCAGCGCATGCCGTCGTCGGAAAAACCTTCGGCCTTGAAGTTGATGGTGATGGTGTCGCGGTGGAGCACCTCGCGCAGGAAACGGATCTCCTCGCGGAAGATCACCGGGCCGAAATGCTCCTCGTCGAAGCGGGACAGATCAAACCCCTCGTGCTCGAGGTAGGTGAGCCGCACGTGGGTCGCGTAGTCGGTGTACGCCGAGTGGCGCAGGTGCTGGTTGGGGTCACAATCGGCCCACCGCACCTCAAAGGACTTCTCGAACAGCTTCGTCTCGGGCTCACGCATCGTCATCTCGTCATTTCGCACTGCAACCATGTCGGTCTCCTCGGGGCGTAGACCGGGTATCGCGCCTCAGCGTGGTGCGGGTCAAGGCCAATTCCACGACGAGAAACAGTGACATTCTGGTCATGTGCGTCACCGGTTACACGGCACGCGGGGCACGGCCCGACAGGCTCGTCCGCGGTGCGCAACCTTTTGCGCGTGTCCCGGTGGTGCCGGGGCCGGCGCCGACTTTTTTTCCCGAGCTTGCTAGGCTCATCGCGTTCGCCCGAAGGAGATCTGCGTGTCGCGATTGCCCACCGTGCTGTTGTCTCTGCTCCTGCTCCCCGCCGCGGCCTGCCCCGGACCCGAGCCGGTCTACAACGAGGACATCGACCTCGAAGCGGTCCCGGTCCAGCCCGGCGAGCTCGCCGGGACCTGGGCGGTCAAACACGCGTTCAACACCTGGGCGGACATCCCCATCGTGGGCCGGTCCGAGGCCTGGGGCGACACCTACCTGCTCATGGAGCGCACCTACGACGAACAAAGCGGCAGCTATGCCCAAACGCTCAAGCCGTGCTGGGGTTCGCTCGCCTCGGAGAACAACGTCTCGTACATCCCCGACGACGGCTGGTTGAGTGTGCCCGCCCAAGCCCCGCGTGGGCTCGAGGCCCGGGACGACGATGGCTTCTATTCGGTGGACGCGCACCTCGAGCTCTGGGGCCTCGAGGGCCTCGACGACCCCTACGACGACCCCATCCCCGTCGACGAGAACGAGGCGGACGAGGCCCGCTTCGCGGACATGATCGTGGACATGGACGACGACGGCAAGGAAGGCATGACCTTGGTCGTCGAGGAAGGCTTCTACTCGGGGGAGCTCTATTTTGTGCAACGCAAGAAGCTCGACCTCGAGGGGGTGATGCAGGGACCGGACAAGGTCGTCGGGTTGCTCACCCCGTCGTTCGAGTCGTGCACCATCTCCCTCGAGACCGGGGGGCCCATCGTGCAAGGCAAGCCGCAGCACCCGCACGAAGACCCCAAGGCCAACTGGTTCGAGGAGGTCCGCTTGCCCGACGGCGCCGACTGCACCGACGTCATCGCGGCCAAAGACGACGAGCTCTTGTCGAAGTTTACGCCGTTTTAGCCGCGGTTCCTGGGCCACTGACTTTGGCGCGCAGGGCTTGCCACAAATACGCATAGGCGCGCGACACCGGGCTCTCTGGCTGCCCGCGTACGGTCGCGGCCAAGGCCCACACCCGCTCCGCCCGCGGGTCATGGGCGTCGACGTGCGCGAGCAACGCCGCGTCGTCCCGCGCCGCGTCGTAGGTCCCGCCGCTCGCCTCGGCAAAAAGCCGCGACACCCGCGTGGCCAGCGCGCGGGCCGCGTCGTCATCGGGCGCGACGCCTTTTTGGGCCAAGCCGAGCGCGTCGTCCATGAGCGCGCGCTGCGCGTCTTGCCATGATGGCAGGTCGAACCGTTCGAGCCCGGCCCAGAACGGCCGGGCCCGTTCGGCCAGTTGTTCCACAAAGCCCGCGTCGGTGACGATCTCGGTCAGCTCCAGCAACGCCTCCCATTGACCGTCGTCCAATGTATCTGGAAACTCTGACAAGAGCGCGTGCAAGATGCGGTCGAGCCAGTCGGGGTCGACGACGTCCTCGAGCCCGGCGCGCATCCGGTGCGCGAGCAGGCGCTCCTTTTCGAGGGCGTCGAGCTTGGTCAACGCCTCGAGCCGCGCGAGGGTGGCCAAGGGGTCGCGGTCCTGGGCCAACGCGGCATCGAGCGCAGACTTTTGCCTCTGCAGTTGGCGCAGCTCGACATCGAGCGCGGCTTGGCGCAGGCGGAGCACGTCGTGGCCGGTTTGTTCACCGTCGAGCAGGGCGCGGATGTGTTCGAGGTCGACGCCAAAGCCGCGCAACGCGCGAATGGTGAGCAGCTTGGCCCGGTCGTCTTCGGAGTATTTGCGGTAGCCGCTCTCGGCCACGTGGCTCGGCGGCAGCAGCCCTTGGTCCGAATAGAACCGAATGGTCTGCACCGAGACCCCGCTTCGTTTGGCCAGGGCCCCGATGCCCATCAGCGCGCCCATGCTGTCTCCCGTTTGTGCCCCGTGGCGCGGGGAGCCCGCCGTGCGTTTCGGTTGACTCTATAGTTACTAGAGACTTTATCATGTCGTTCATGCACCGGACAAGCCCCCCGGACGGCGCCGCCTGGGCCGCCCACATCCGCGAACACGGCTACTTGCTCGTGCCCGCCCTGCTCGATGCCGCCACCCTGGCCGCGGGCCGGGCCGCGTTTGGCGAGGCCTCGTTCGCCGACCGGTCCCTCGCCGACCTGCGCGGCCAGGGTCCGTTCGAGGACTGGGCCGCCCTGCCCCCGGTGCGCGCGTGTCTGCAGGACCTGCTCGGGCCCCACCGGTTGAGCGCGCTGCGGGGCCGAAGCCCGCGCCGGGGACACGGCCAACAGGGCCTGCACATCGATGACGCGATGGCCGCGCCCCACGGCCGCTATTCCCTGATCAACGTGTTCTTCCTGCTCGATGATGTGGACGCGGACAACGGCGGCACCCGCATCGTGCCCGGCACCCATCGACTCCACCGCGCGCCGCCCAAGGACATGGCCCAGCCGCACTCGCGCCACAAGCATGAAATCGTGCCAAGCGCGCCCGCGGGCTCGCTGTTGCTGTTCTCGTCGCACACCTGGCACAGCGGCACCACCAACCATTCCGGTCGCGCGCGCCGCATCGTGATCAGTCAGTTTGTGCATGACCCAGGCCCCACAAGGAGAAAGAAGAATGACTCAGCCGATGAAAGAACCGCCCACCCTCGGCCACCACAAAGGGTTCGAGGTCTACCCCATGCCGATGTTCGCGCGGCTGTCGTGCCGTGACATTGCCACTTCCGCGGCCTGGTACGACGAGGCTTTGGGCTTCGCCACCATGTTCGCGTCCCCCGACGGGCGGATGGCGCACCTGCGCGGGCGCAAGTACCAGGACCTGATGCTCGTGCCCGCGGGCGAGGCCGACCCGAGCCCAGCGATGATGTTGTCGTTCGATGTCGACCCGGACCTGCACGCTCTGCACAAAAAGGCCAAAGCCGCGGCGACGGTGGGCCGGTCCCATGTGGCCGACCTCGCGTCCACCCCGTGGGGCACGCTGGAGATGACCGTCACCGATCCCGACGGACACACGTTTGTCTTCACCCAGCGGGATAAAAACCCCGAGGTCACCGCGCGCATGCGGGAGCAGTTCGCGAAAGACCGCGGTGAACGCTAAGGACCCGGTCGCACCACCGCGCCCGCCGGGATGTGGGCGCCGTCGTCGACGGTGGCGCCGGTGAGCACTTGGGCCCCGGCGCCAATCACCGCGTGCGAACCGATGGTGACGTCGTCGCCGATCTGCGCGGTCTCGTGCACGACGACGTTGTCTTTGATCACGGTGCGGGCGCCCACGCGCACGTGCGGGCAGAGCACCGAGCGAAAACCGAGCACGCTGTCCTGCCCCATCTTGCAGTCCAGTGACACATAGGCATTGGGCTGGACCTGGACCCCGTCGGCGAGTTCGGCGCGGCCGAGCAACAGTTTGCTCTGGCCCATGAGGTGGCCGGCCACGCTCGAGCCCGCGGCGAGCAGCACCCCGCGCCCGAGGTCGAGCAAGGCCGGGTCCAAAATCCACGCGTCGGTGGCGGTGCGCACAAAATACGACGTGCGCGCGCCGAGGGCGCGCAGCGCGAGGTAGCGCAAGAGGTTGCTGCCGAGGATGGTGCGGCGCCAGAGCGGCAGGTAGAGGATGCGCTGGGCCATGAGCCGCAGGCCCCAGGCGGTGGTGGTCTTGTGCGAGAGCGCATAGAGCCCGGGCGACACCGGGGGCAACAGCCGCACCGCGGCCCCGACGAGGAAAATCAAGACCACCAAAAAGAGCAGGTAGGCCACGGGCAATAGGGCATAGCCGATCGCGCTCGGCACCAACGCGGCCAGCCACTGCCAAGCCGAGCCCGCGGCCGCGGCCGCGCCCCCCGCGGTGACGAAAAAGAGCACAAAGAACGCGAGGTCGGTGATCACCGCGCCCTTTTCGGGCGAGGCCGTCGCCCCCTCGTCGTTGAACAGCGGACGGTCGCCGGACAGGCGCACGACCGCGGGCGCCGCGCCGGCGTCGCCGAGGTGGGCCGCGAGCTGGCGGATGGTGGGGTGGTCCCAGGCCACGGTGATGTCGATGGGCCGGCCGATGTGTTCTTCGAGCGCGGCCACGAACTGGACCGCGGCCACCGAGTCGAGGCCAAACGTGCTGAACACCGCGTCCGGGTCCACCTCGTCCGCGGGCCGCGACAGGCGCTCGGCCACCCACCCGATCATAAACGGCTCGAGCCCACCCGCCGCCGGGGCCGACGCGGGCCCGACCGGGGCCGGGGCGGATGCGGGCCCTGCTGGCGCCGACGCGCGGGCCTTTTTCGGCAATGTGCGCAGGTCGGCCACGGTGGCTTGGTCGAGGTCGAACCCGGCGCTGTCGAGCCCGCGGTCTTCACACAGTTGCGCGAGGTGAATCTCGTCAAACCCGAGAGCGGACAGCGGCTGGTCCGAGGAGATCGCCGACTGTGCATAGCCAAGCTCGGCCGCCAGCCAGGCCAAGAGCCCATCGTCGGCTTCGCGCGATTTTTCCGCCGAAGGCCCGGCCGGGCGGGGGGCGTCTCGTCGGTGGGCGATGTCGAACGCCCCCTGTTCGAACTGCTCGCGCGCGGCCAAATGGCGAATCTTGCCGCTGGTGGTGCGCGGCAAGGCCACGCGGCCGACCACCGCGAGCGCGTCGGGGGCAAAGCCACAGTCTTGCAGCAGGCGCGCCGCCACCGCGTCAAAGGCGCGCCCGGCGGTGTCCGCGTCCCACTTCGCTTCGATGAGCAGCGCGGCCCGGTCTTGGTCGTCCTCGACAAACGAAAACGCACACACCTCGGTGAAGGGCGCGCCCTGCGCTTCGAGGGCGCGGCGCGCGCTGTGCTCGACGTCTTCGGCGGCGTGGTTTTTGCCGTGCACGATGAGCACGTTTTTTTTGCGCCCCACGATGTAGAGCTGCCCGTCACACATCGCGCCCAGGTCTCCGGTGCGCAAATAGCCGTCGCCGTGGCCGTGCACGGTGCGGCCGAAGGTCTCCGCGCTCAGCTCCGGCTTGCCATAATAGCCGCGCGCGACGTTGGGCCCCCGGTAGTAGACCTCGCCCACGGTGCCGTCGGGCACCGGGCGTTGCTCGTCGTCGGCCACCACCAGCACGCCCCCGGGGGCGACCAGCCCCGCCGAGACCGTGGTCCCGAGCGCCAATGCGTCTTTGCTCTTGGTGCGCGCGGTGCCGGGCGGGGCCGAGGACACAAACAGCGTGGCCTCGGCCATGCCGTAGCAGGGCAAAAACACGTCCGGCCGGAGCCCGGCGGGCGCGAACTTCTGCACAAACTGCTCGAGGGTGTCGGCCCGCACGCGCTCGGCCCCGCAGATCGCCGATTGCCACGCGGACAGGTCGAGCTTTTGTACGTCCTCGTCGGCGATGCGGTCGACGCACAACTGGTACGCGAAGTTGGGCCCGGCGGTGACGCGGGCTTTGTATTTGGCGATCGCTTCGAGCCAGCGAAACGGCCGCCGCAAAAACTGCGTCGGGGTCATGAAATAAAACCGCGCGGGCAAGAACACCGACTGCAACACCATGCCGAGCAGGCCCATGTCATGGTAGGGCGGCAACCAGCCCGCGCCCGGCCTGGGCTCTTCCCAGTCGTCGAACGAGAAGCGGGCGCACATCATGTCCTGGTTCGCAAAGGCATTGCGGTGGGTGACCATCACCCCCTTGGGCGCGCCGGTGCTGCCCGAGGTGTATTGCAAAAACGCCACGTCATCCGGCGCCGGCGGGGGCGCCACGTAGGGCGCGCCGCTTTCGTCGAGCACCACCTTGGCCATCGCGTCGAGGGCGTGGGGAAAAGTGCCCAGCTTGGCGAGGAGCGCGGCATCGAGGCTGATGGCCCCCGCGCGCGCGTCCTGGGCGATGGAGAGCGCGGGGCTTTCCGCGTCAAGCCGGCCCCCCCGCGGGGGGTAGGCGGGCACCGGGACCTTGCCCGCGAGCAAGGTCCCGAAGAAGGCCACGATGAAGTCGATGCCCGCTTCGTGCCAGAGCAGCACCCGCTCGGCGTCAGGGGCGGCGCGGTGCAGGGCCCCCGCGACCCGGGACGCGCGGTCGAGCAATTGGGCCAAGGTCACGTCCTCGGCGATGTCGAGCTTGCTGTCCAAGAACGAATAGGCGACGAAGTCTGGGTGGGTCTCGGCCCGCCAGACCAAGAGTTCGGACAATGTCGCTGGACGTTCGGGCTCGGTCATGCGGCGCGCGAGAGCTGCGCGTACTTGTCGAGCACCGGCGCGGCGTGCCGGGTGCGGGCAAACGCCCGGTGGGCGAGCACCGCGCCGAGCCGCGCGGGGCGGTCGTGGTCGGGCACCCGGGGGGCGGCGTCGCGGCCGAGGTGGCGCTTGGCCACGTCGTCGGCCCAGGCCAAATACGCGCCCGCGTCGAAGAACTTCTCGAGCAGCTCGTGGGCAAAAAAGCGCGTCGCGAGGTCGCGCTCGCCGTCGGGCAAGGCCAGTGCCGACAAGTACGCAGAGTCGGTCACGATGTGTTGGGCTTCTTCCCGGCGGTGACAGGCGTGGGCGGTGAGCCAGCAGGGCTGGACCGGCTCTTTCATGTCGAGCAGCAGGTGGTGCACCCGGACGGTGGCCTCTTCGAAAAAGAGAATGTCGAGCCACACCAAATAGTGAAAAGCGGCGGGGGGGAGCTTGTCCCCTTCGCCGAGGGCGAAGCGGCGATTGGACAGCGTCGAGGTCGCTTGGTGCAGCCGGGCGGCCCAGTCCTCGTGCTGCTGCGCGAGCTTTTTCTGGTACCGGTTGAAGAGGGTGATGTGTTTGCCCTCTTCTTTGACCAGCGCGTCGAGGGCGATGCTCGGCCGCACGCTCGATTGTTGCTCGGCCACGAACCGCAAAATCAGCTTCTCGAGTTCGACAAACTCGCGGCACAGAAGCGTGGCTGCTCCCCATTGCAGCTCTTGGTCGGCGGCGGGCACCGCGCGGAACGGCCCCGGATCGATGCCCGCTTCGCGCAACAACACATCGGGCACGTAGCGGCCGGGGGCATCAAACGCGTCCCAGGCCACGTCCTGTTCGAGGTCGAAGCGATAGCCGACATCCCGCGCGTCGAGGCGCTCGATGGGGGCCAGGTGGGGGTACAGACCGCTCACGCCCTCGTATATACAAGACGACCGCCGCCTCTCCTAGGCGGGGTCTTTTGTCCAGGAGCGCCGCGTGATCCCTCCGTCCCTTTTGCACACGCTCGGACAGGCTTCGCGCAAAAAAGAGGCCCAAGCCTTCATCCGCGATTGCGCGCAGCCGGACCTTGCCCAGCGCGCGCGGCTCGATTGGCTCCTGACCAACAACCAGGACACCGCGTTCGGCAAGCAGCACGGTTTTTCCGACATCCCTGACGCCCATGGCTATCGCGAGCGCGTGCCCCTCATGCGCCCGGCCGAGCTGCTGCCCTGGGTCGAGCGCCAAATGAAGGGCGAGCCCAACGTGCTCACCCGCGAAGACCCCGAGTACTTTGTGCGCACCACCGGCTCGACCGGCGTGCCCAAACACGTGCCGATCACCCCCACCTACCGCACGGAGTTTCAGCGCACGGTGTTCTCGTCGGTGTGGCACATCTACCGCCGCTATCCCGCCGCGTTCAAAGGGCGCATCTTGTACTTCGTGGGCTCGCCCCAGCTCGACGTCACCGACGGGGGCGTGCCCATCGGGACCATGAGCGGCTACAACTTTGTGAAGATGCCGGGGCTCGTGCGTGCGCTCTACGCCTGGCCGCCCGAGCTCTTTTCCGTCGCGGACCTGTCCACACGCAACTACATTGCCCTGCACCTCGCGGCCACGTCCGGGGTCACGGTGATGGCGGGCATCTTTCCTGCCAGCGTGGTCTATCTGTTTCGCGACCTCGAAGAGCGCATCGAGCTGCTCGCCCACCACGTCAAAAAGGGCACCCTCCCTGACGAGCTCGTGCTCACCGACGCCCAGCGCGCGTTTTTTCAAAAACAGATTCGCCCCAGCAAAAAACACGGCGACCGCCTCGCCCAAGCGGCCAAACAATCCCGGGGCGGCATCGTGCCCACCGTGCTCGACCAGCTCAAGCTCGCCTACTGCTGGACCACGTCGACGGCAGGCGCGTTTTTGCCCGAGCTGCGCGCCCACTTCGGTGACGAGATCATCATCCGCGACGCGATTTACTCGGCCTGCGAAGGGTGGTGCAACGTGCCCCTCGGCGAGCCCACCCCGGGCGGCCCCCTCGCGGTGCGGTCGCACTTTTTTGAGTTCATCCCCGAGGACAAGGCCGACGAGGACCAACCAGAGACATTGTTGGCCCAAGAGCTCGAGGTCGGCGAGCGCTACCTGATCGTGTTCTCCACCGCGGGGGGTGTCTACCGGTATCGTCTCGGGGACGTGGTCGAGGTCAGCTCGCGGTTTGAGCAGACCCCCGTCATCCACTTCGTGCGCAAGCTCGGCGCCGCCTGCAACCTGGTGGGCGAAAAACTCGAGGAGGTGCACGTGGCCCAGGCGGTGCGCGAGGTGTTCGGCGACGGGCTCACCTACTACGTGCTCGCCCCGCGCGCGGGCGACGTGCCCGGCTACGACCTTTACGTCGAGGGCGCATCCGACGGCGACTGGTCCGCGCGCACCGCCGCCATCGATGTGGCCCTCGGCAAAGCCGCCCCCGATTACGGGCGGCTCCGCCAAGGCCAAAGCCTCGGTCCGGTGCGCACCTTGGACGTGCCCGCGGGCACCTACCGCGCCGACCGGCAGCGGCTGAGCGATCTTGGCACCGCCGAGAGCCAGATCAAAACCGCGCACTTGGTCGACGACCAAGCGCGCGTGCCGGTGCTGGTCAAAGAACGCGCCGCGGTCCGCGCCTAAGGCAGCGCCGCGGCCTTGGCCTCCGCGCGGCGGAGGGCCCAGAACACAAAGCCCATGCACGCGATGAGCCCCACCACCGCGGGCACGATCACCGACGCGCCGGCATCGCCCGCGTTCTGTACGCTCCACGCGACCTTGCCGATGGCCATCATCGCCATCACCGCGCCCCCGACGAGCTTGTTGCGTTTCCAAAACGCGAGGGCCAATAGGCCCAATGACAGCGGGGCGAGCAACGCCATGAACCCTTTGCTGAACGTCCACGTCCCGGTGAGCCAGTCCTTTTCAAACTGCAGAAACATTTTGACCTGTTCGCTCGCTTCGTCCGGCGCGGGGAACCAGAACATGCTGGTGAGGATGCCGAGCACCACCGCGGCGATGCCGGTCAGCGAACGTTTGTAGGCAAACCAGCAGAACGGAATGATGAACAGCGGCCGGATGAACCAGCTCAGCTGGTTTTCGTGCCGGGCGAACGCCCAATCAAAGAACGCCTCGCTGCTCGCCATCGCGATCACAAACCCGGCGCTCAACCCGAACAGCCCGGCGGCCACCGCGCGGTCCCGCGCCTTCTTCCTGTCGCCCATGTCCGCCTCCTGCCGGGCCAAACCGCTTGGTTTTCCGCCCGTTGTGCTCTATACCGACCATAGGTCGGTAAAGCCCTGGGGACAAGGAGATCTGCCCCCCTTGCTCAAATCCGAGACAATGCGGAGAGGACCGCGATGGGACGGGTGCGCAAAAAACCGGAAGAACGCCGGGCCGAAATCGTGGACGCGGCTTTGACCCTGAGCGCGACCCGCGGGCTCCAGGACGTGAGCGTGGCCGACATCATCGCCACCGCGCAGGTGAGCAAGGGCGGCTTTTACCACCACTTCGCGTCCAAAGATGACGTGCTCCTGGCCGTGGTCGAGCGCCTCGCCGACGTGGCCCTGGCCAGCTTTGTGCTCGTGGCCCAAGACCCCAAGCTGAGCGCCACCGAAAAGCTGCGCCGCATCCTGCACGACGGGCCCCGGCAAAAGCGCGCCGCCGTCGGTGACGAAGGGCTCGAAGCGGTGCGCCAGTCGCTCTTTTCCGACGAGGGGCTCGCGCTGCGCACGGCGTTGGTGCAGCAGACCATCAAAAAGACCGCGCCGCTTTTGCAGCGGGTGATCGACGAAGGGCGCAGCGACGGCAGCATGCCGCGCGCGGATGACGACGTGGCCCGCCGCATCTTGCTCTACGGCGCGGCCTTGACCAATGCCGCTGCGCTCGATCCGGGCGCGGACATGCGCGCGATGTTGACCGCCTACTGGCGCGACACCGCCCGGCTCTTGGGCATGGACGAGCACGCCCTCGACGACGAGGGCGCGCTCAGCGACGCAGAGGACGCAACAGCTGCGCGATGAAGGTGCGGGGCGCAGGGTCGCTCACGCCCACGTCGAACGACCCCGTGTGCCAAGGCGCGCGCCAGGTGCCGAACAACCGGTCCCAGACCACGAGGGCGGAGCCGAAGTTGGTGTCGGCGTGGGCGGGGTCTTTGCTGTGGTGGATGCGGTGGGACGCGGGCCCCATGAGCACGTGTTCGACCGGGCCGAGGCGAAAATCAATGTTGCTGTGATCGAGCTGGCCCACAAAGGTGTTGAGGGTGATGAACCAGAACACGACCTCGTCGGGCGCACCCACCGCGACCAGGGGCAAAAACATGAACAGCGGCTGAAAGAACCGCTCGACCAGGTGCGAGCGCGAGGTCTTCCAGGCGCTCAAGCGGTCCACGTCGTGGTGCAGCTCGTGAAAACGCCAGAGCAGGGGCACGCGGTGGAGCAAACGGTGTTCGATGTAGCGGCCAAAGTCCGCCACCACGAAGACGAGCACCAGCTGCGCCCAAAACGGCCAGGTGAGCGGCCAGATGCCGCGGCCGGAGGTCGCGTCGAGCACCTGGCCGACGAGGAGCAGGCCCGCCCATTGGGCCACAAACGTGCCCGCCCGGGCGCCGCCCGCGGTGCCGAGCAACGCGTGGGCCGTGTCGTGCAGCATCTGACCGTCATTGCACAACCAGTCGCGGCGGTAGGGCAGCACGCGTTCGATGGCGATGAGGGTGCCGAACACCCCGAGGCTGACCACGAACAGGGCCAGGAAGGGGTCGATGAGGTCGCGCAGCCACATGGTCACGCAGGTGGCGAGCACGATGAGCACCCAAAATAGAGAATAGCGGACGACGAGACCGGCCATCGCTCAGCGCCGCAAACGGGTCAGGGCCCGGCCGAGCACCGACCGGGTGAGCACCACCCCGGCCTGCAGCCGGGTGGTGCGCTCGGGGCGCAGGGTGCCTTCGAGGTGTTTTTGCAGCGCGGCTTGGCGCTGGACCTTGCCCGACGAGGTCTTGGGGATGCTCCCGGGGGCGAGGGCCACGCAGGCGGCGTGCACCGAGAACCGTTCGTTGATCGCGGACTCGATGGCGCGACCGAGCGCGTCGTGTTCGTCCTCGGGGGTGCGGGTCTCGAAAAACACGTGCAGCTGCTCGTCCCCCGACACATTGTCGGACAGGCCCACCGCCACCGCGGTGCCTTTTTTGACCCCCGCTTGGTCGTTGACCAGGGCCTCGACCTCTTCGCCGCGGATGTTGCGGCCCCGCACCACGATGACGTTCTTCAGACGCCCGGTCACGAACAGCTCGCCCCCTTCGACAAAGCCGAGGTCGCCGGTGATGACCCAGCCGTCCTCGGTCACGGGCAGGTCCCCCGCGGTCACCGAGCTCAGCAGGTTGGGGCCGCCGGCTTGGATGTGGCCGACCTCGCGCTCGTCGAGGATCGTGCCGTCATCGCCCACCACCCGCACCGCGGAGGTGGGCAACACCGGGCCACAGGACACGACCTCGACCCCGTCGGGATCGTCCTCCGCCACCCCCTCGTCGAGCCCGTCGCGGTTCACCCGGAGGGTACGCACCTTTTGCCCCGGCGCACACGCGCTCACCGCCACCGTGGCCTCGGCCAACCCGTAGGCGGGGGTAAACGCGTCGATGGAAAAGCCCGCGGGCCCAAACTTGTCGGCGAACTTGCGCAATGTATCTGCACAGATGAACTCCGCGCCGTTGAGCATCATGCGCACCGAAGACAGGTCCAGGCTCTGCGCCTCCTCGTCGGAGATGCGCGCCACCGCGCGGGCGAACGCGAAGTTCGGCCCCATGGAGAACGTGGCCCGGGTCTCGGACATGGCGCGCAACCACACCATCGGATCGAGCATAAACGTCACCGGGGACATCAAGGTGAGCGGGAACTGCCCGAGCAGCGGACACATCAGCCCGCCCATCAACCCCATGTCATGGTAAAGCGGCACCCAGCACACCATCTTGTCCTCGGGCCCGACCCCGACCATGCGGCAGAGCCCATAGACATTGGCGATGACCGCCCGCTGGGAGATCTCCACCCCCTTGGGATCGGACGTCGACCCCGAGGTGAACTGCACAAACGCAATGTCGCTGGGCAAGACGTCCACCTGGGGCGTGCGCGGGGTCACCGCGTCGGCGGACAGGCCCCGCACCCAGCGCACGGTGGGCGCGGACAGCGCCACCTCCCCGAGCACCGAGGTCAGCCGGGGGTCGGCCACGAGCATGGCCGCGTCGCAGGAGCGCGCGATGTGGCCGATGCGGGCCAAGCCTTGCTGCAGCTGGGCCAAGGCGGGCGGCGGGTAGGCGGGCACGGGCACGCCCCCGGCGAGCTGCACCCCAAAAAAGCCGATCACAAACTCGTGCGAGGTGGGCAGCACCAGCACCACGCGTTCGTGCTTTTTCAGGCCCGAAGCCCGCAGCTCGGCGGCGAAGCCGGCGGCGCGTTCGAGCAGGGCGCGGTAGCTCAGGAAGGTCTCGTCCTCGCCGTCTTCGCTGAGCACGGTGATGCCGATGTCGTCCCGCGCGCCGGCCGCGACCGCGGCCTCGAGCATGGTGGGGTGCGGCCAGCGGTCGTCGCGCGCACACACCAAACACGCGCGGCGTCCGCGGCGATCGTCGATCAAGGGCGCGCGCTGCTCGATCCGCACGGGCGTGGGGCGGGCCGCACCCTGGGCGCGGGGCGCGGCGTCTGCGGGGGCGGAGACCGATTCCATGGCCGGGCGAGTATAGCGACCGGGGGGGGCGGCTCAATGCCCTCCGTCCAGGGTGGCCAGCGCGGCCGCCAAGGCTGGGCGGAGGTCGCGTTCGTCGACGACCACATCGAGGTAGCCGTGTTGCGCGGCCTGGGCCAGGGGCGAACGCCCATCGACGGTGGCGTCCCCTTTGATCTGGTCCTGGGCGGGCTGGCCCATGCCCACCACCTGGGCGGTGGGCAGGCCGATGCGGTGCTGGGCGGAATAGGACAGCACCGTGCCCCCGCCGACGCTGCGGCGGAGGATGACGCTCACGTGCGGGACCGCAGCATCGGCGAACGCGCAGACCACGCTCGCCCCCGCGTGCAGGATGCCGCCTTGCTCCTGGTCGAGCCCCGGCAAAAAGCCGGGCACGTCGACGAGGGAGACGAGGGGCAGGCCGAAGCGGTCCGCGCGCCGGATGTGCCGCGCGAGCTTGTGCGACGCGGTCACGTCGAGGGCGCCGGCCTGGTGCAGGGACTGGTTGGCGAAGAAGGCCACGCCCCGGCCCGCGAGCCGGGCAAAGCCGACCACGAGGCTGCGGCCATAGTCCGGCTCGAACCGCACCACGCTCCCGTCGTCGAACAGCCCGGTGATGACCTTTTGCACGTCAAAGCCTTGGCGCAACGACGCGGGCACCAGGCCCCCCAAGGTCGTGGCCGGCGCCTTCGCGGCCGCGGGGGTGCGCAGGTCGATCAGGGTGCGCACAAGGGCGATGCCCGCCGCCTCGTCGTCGACCACCGCTTGCACCGCGCCGGTGTAGGCCGCGTGCATGGCCGGGCCCCCGAGCTCGTCGAGGTCGACCTGTTGCCCCCGGGCCTGGGCGGTGACGGTGGGCCCGGTCAAGAAGAGATGGCTTTGCTCGTCGACCATCACCAGCACGTCGGTGAGCACCGCGGCGTAGGCGGCGGCGCCCCCGCACAGGCCACATGCCAATGTCACTTGAGGCACGCGGTGTTTGGCCCGGGCCACCGCTTCGGTCCACTGGGGGTTGCCGAGCACCGCGGGCACCCCGTCTTTGACCCGCGCCCCCTGAGAATCCATCAGCGCGATCACCGGCCAGCCCGCGGCGGTGGCCTGCTCGACGAGGCGGGCGGTCTTCTCCGCCCCCGCGCGCGTCACCGCGCCGCGGTCCACCGTCCCGTCGTGGGCATACACCGCGACGCGCTGGGCCCCGATGCGCCCCACGCCGCACACCACGCCCTCCCCGCCGTCGAGGTAGCGTTGCCGCTCGACGAATGTGTCTGCATCGAGCAGCGCATCGATGCGCGCCCGCGGCCCGCCCCGGCCCATCCGGGCGTGGCGGGTGCGCAACACCTCGTCGCCCGCCGCGGCGAGCTCCTGCTCGAGAGCGGCGAGGTCGGCGGCGGGATCGCGCGGCTCGCTCACGCCGCGGACTCGCTGCGCCGGGCCTGGATGAACGCCACCAGGTCCTTGACCGTGTCGAGGTCGCGGTAATCGTGCAGCTTGGCCTTGTAACCGAACCGCTTGTGCACAAAGAACACAAAGTCCACCACGTCGAGCGAGTCGAGCCGCAGGTCGCGCACAAAGGACGCCTCCGGCGTGACCTGGTCGGGCTGGGCCCGGAAGTTTTGCACCAGGATGTCGCGGACAGCGTCGAGAATCTCTTGGTCGGTCACGGCGATCGGCTCCGTCAGGGCGCGTCCCCCACGCGCCACAAGGCTGCGGCGCAGGCGTAGCCCGCGCCCGCGGCGAGCAGTAGCACAACATCCCCGGCTTGTACGCGGCCGGCGCGGCGGGCCCGGTCGAGGGCGATCAACACCGACCCCGACGAGGTGTTGCCCACGGTCTCGATGCAGGAAAAGACTTTGTCGTCGTCGAGCCCGGCCAGCGCGGCCACCCGGCGCAGGATGCGCCCGTTGGCCTGGTGCGGGACCACCAGCGACACCGCGGCTTTGTCGACGCCCGCCCCGTCGAGGATGCGCGCGGCCGCGTCGGCCATGCCCTCGGTGGCGGACATGTACACATCGAGCCCGTCGACCATGCGCAAATGCTGCTCGCCCGCGGCGAGGCGTTCGGCGGTGAGCGGCCGGCGCGACCCGCCGCCGACGATGCCGATCTTGTCCCGTCCCCGGCTGTCCAAAAACGCCGCGGTGGCGAGCAGGCCGCCCGCGTCCGGGCCCGGCCCGAGCAAAAGCGCGCCCGCCCCGTCCGCGAACAAGGGCGCGGTGCCCACGTCGGTCACGTCCAGCACCCGCGAACGGATGTCCGCGCCGACGACGAGCACGACTTCGCCCGCGGTGAGCACGTGGCGCGCGGCGGTGTCGAGGGCATAAAGCGACCCGGCGCAGGCGGCGGCCACGTCGTGGGCGGGGCATTCGAGGTCGAGCCCGAGGCCCGCGTGCACGAAGCTCGCGGTCGAGGGCACGGGCTGGTCGGGCGAGGTCGTGGACACGATCAACCGGTCGATGCCGGCCGCGGACAGGCCCGCGTCGTCGAGACACGCCTTCGCCGCGGCGATGGCCAAATCCGAGGTGGCCACGTCGTCGGGCGCGATGTGCCGCGAGACGATGCCGGTCTTTTTCACGATGTCGTCGGCGGTGGTGTCACACCCCGCGGCGATGACCGCGGCGTTGTCGCGCACAGGATCCGGCAGATGGTGCCCGGTGCCGAGGATGTGCACGCGGGGGCCCGGGGGAAAGACAAACACGCTCATGCGGTTTTGTTCACCAAGGCACAAAGTCCCTGCACCGTGAGCGGCCGGGCCGCGGCCACGTCGGCCGCGCGCAACGTCACCGCGAGACCCTCTTCGAGGGTCTCGATGAGCACGACCTCGTCGAACGAGTCGAGCTCGAGGGGCGCGTCATCGGCCGCGGGCAATGCCACGTGGGCGCGCAACAGCTGGCGCAACGATTCAGGGGTGCTCACCGTCGGACGGTCCTTTCAGCGCGGCCAGGCGATCGACCTTGCCCGAGCCGAGTGTGGGCAGCTCACGCCAAAAACAAAAGGCCCGCGGGCGCATCGCCCCCGAAAGCTGCGCACGCACCTTCGCGATGACTTCGTCCGGGTCGCGGCGGGTGGCGATCGCGGCCTTCACGACCTGGCCCAGCCGGGCCGACGGCATGGGCCCCACCACCGCCGCGTCGATCCCGGGCACTTGCAACAGCGCATCTTCCACCGCCACCGGCGAGACGCGCACCCCGCCGGTGTTGATCACCGCGTCAGCGCGACCCTGGATGATCACGCGGCCCTCGTCATCGATGGCACCCACATCGCCGGTGGGCAAACGCCCTTCGTGGGTCGCTACCGTGGCCACGCCCTGGCCCCACTCGATGGTGCCCGACATCGCCCCGGGGGTCATCGCCCACAACTTGCCGTCCTCGACGACCATCTCCACCCCCGGCACGGGTGGACCCACGAGTCCGGGCACATCCGTCACCCCGTCGTCGCGCCAGGTGCAGAGCCGTGGCCCGGCTTCGGTGCAGCCATATTGGGTATAGCGCGCGCTGTTCGGCATCACCGTCCGCCACCGCTTCCACAGCGCCGCGTCCACCCGCGCCCCCGCCGACGCCACCCAAGCCGGGGCGACGGCGCCGTCGTCGATGAGGTCGAGCAACATCGGCAGCTGGGACGGCACCAACTGCACGCCATCGGGCCGCGCGGCGAGAACCCCGCGGAGCCTGAGCAGGGCGGTGCGCCCGGTGGGCGCGACAAACGTGCCCCCTGCGATGATGGTCCACAGCAACTGGCCCACCAGTCCGTAGATGTGGTGCATCGGGCTCAGCCCGGCCATTCGACCGGGCGCGGGCAATACTTTGGAAATGGCGGCTAGGTTGTGCCGCACCGAGCGCCCCGACAACACTACCTGTCGAGGGGCCCCGGTGCTCCCTGACGACGCGACCACCAGCGCCGCGCTCGGAAAATGTTCCTGCATCAAGAGCTCGGTCGCTGCATTCGGCGCGGTCACGGTGGGGCCCGGCACGATCACCGCACGCCCTTGCCGCCACCACGAGAGACAGTGCACCAGCACCCCTGCGGGGTTGCCGTCGTCGGGCCAGGGCACATCGCGTGCGGCCCGGTGCAGCAAAGCCACGCCGGTGGTGCTTTGTTTGCCCCGCACCAGCCGTGGTCGGTCGTCGTCTTCGAGCGCCCGGGCAAACGCTTGGTACAGCGCGCGGCTCATGGGCGAAGCACCATCGCGGCCCCGGTCACGCCCCCGCCCACCGCGCAGAGCAACACGCGGCCTTTGGCGTCGAGGCGCCCGTCGCGCCGGGCCTCCGAGAGCGCGTAGAGCACCCCCGCGGCGCCGATGTTGGCGTGTTGGTGCACGGTGCTGACGCGGGGAACGTGCGCGAGGGCCACGTCGGTCATGACCTGCTGCACAAACCCCGCGCTGGTCTGGTGGGGCACGACCAGGTCAATGCCGCCCGGGGCCTTTTCCCGTGCGGCGGTGATGCATTGGGCGTAGAGGCCGCGCGCGCCGTCAGCGAACGCCCCCTCGTCGCCGGCCAAGCGGTATTCGCCCGCGGCGATGGCGTCGGCGGTGGGCGGCATCGGCCCCTTGGTGCCCACCGCGTCGGACAGGCCCTGCAGCGTGGTGGCCGCGAACGCCTCGATGGTGCCGGGGCCCGGGGTGAGCACCACCGCGGCGGCCCCGTCGGCGAGGTGGAGCGCGGCGAGCTTTTTGCCGGTGGGCAACACCCGCGAAAACGTGTCGCCGGCGACGACGAGCACACGCTTCGCCCCGGCCGCGATCCACTGCGCCCCGGTGAACACCGCGAGCAGGCCCCCCGCGCACCCGCTGCGCACGTCGAAGGCACAGCCGGCCGCGCCCAGGCGATGCGCGAGCACCGAGGCGGTGGGGGTGGTGAACCGGGCCGGGCTCGACGTGGCCACGATCAAAGCGTCGAGCGCGGCGGGGTCGGTCTGGGCGTCGGCCAAGGCGGCGTCGGCCGCGCCCGCGAGCAGGTCGAGGATGGTGACGTCCGCCCGCGCGGCGTACGGCGGGGCCACAAAATGATGCTGCACCAGCCCGTGTTCGTCCTCGAGGGACTCGGCCACAAACGCGCGGTGCTCGTCGGAGGTGCCGTGGCCGATGTGGGCGAGCAGCGCCCGGTTGTCCATCGCCACCGGGCCCAGGCAGGTGCCGAGCCCCGCGAGCTGCAGGCCGGGCACCGGGCCGAGGGCAGACAGGCGGTTCGTTGCGTTCACGACCGCACGGTACCACCCGATGCTCGAGTTGAGACATCCGCGCGGGGGTCGCCCGGGTGGCTCTATTCTGATCGGGTCCCATTAGCGACCTGTTGGCCCACCCCTGGATCGATGTCAGCGAGGCCCCGCTGTACCGGCTGACGCTGTTCAAAGCGAAAGCGCCCGAGCAAGAGTGGGAACCGCTCGTCGAGTCCTGGATGCAGACCACGCGCGACTTCTACGCCCAGCTCGACCACCCGCTGGGCTGGGTCGTCGACGCCCGGTTTGTGCCCTCGTCCCGTTCGACCTCGCAGCAGCGACACCGGCTGCGGCAACACCTCAACGACACCGCCCCGGTGATGGGCCAATGGTGCGCGGCCGCCGCGATCATCATCGACAAGGCCGCGGTGCGCGGCGTGCTCACCGCGTTGCACTGGATTTCGCCCCCCGCCTATCCACAAAAGGTTTTCGCGACCCCGGAGGAGGGCGAAGCCTGGGTTCGCCCCCGGCTCGACGCCGCGCTGGACGCGCACGGATGGGCTACTGGACGGTCCGCGCCGGTGCGCTAGCCTCGCCCCATGACCTTGTCACCCGGCGCGATGGTGGTGATCGGCGGCTCCACCGGGGCCGGTCGCGCGGTGGCGACGTCGTTCGCGAAGGCGGGGGGCACGGTCTATGCCGCCGGCCGCGACGAGGACCGGCTCGCGTCGCTGCAAAAAGAGCTCGACGACCGTGGCCAGACCTTCGCCCTCGACGTGACCACCCCGGACGCGTTTTTGTTCGTGGGCGCGCTGCCCGACGCGCCGGCGGTGACCGGCGCGGTCTACGCCGCGGCCCACCGGTATGTGCCTGCACGCTTACACCACATGGGCGACGACGAGCTGTTGCAGGTGCTGTCCACAGATTTGCTCGGGGCCGAACGGTTCGCGCGGGCCGTCCTGCCCCGGCTCATGACCCAGCCCACGTCGAGCCTGGTGTTCGTCGGGTCGCTGGCCGCGCAGGTGGGCATGAAGGGGGGCGCGGCCTATGCCGCGGCCAAGGCCGGGCTCGAGGGGCTCGCGCGCAACCTCGCCCTCGAGTACGGCCAGTACGGCGTGCGCTGCAACGTGGTGCGGCCCGGCTTCATCGACGGGGCGCGCTTCGACGCGCGCACCGCCGACAGCGACGCCCGGCGCGAAAAGCTGCTCGCCCAGACCACCCTCGGCACGTTGGTGAGCGAACAAGACGTGGCCGACCTCGTGCTGTTTTTATGTTCGGACAAGGCCCGCGCCATCACCGGCGCGGTGGTGGACATCACCGCCGGGGCCCACCTGAACCGCCTTTGGTGAGCAGCGCGTACACCAGGTAAAAGCCCGCGCAGACCGCGGCCATGATCCCGTACACCGTTTGGGCATAGCCGGCGTACAACCCCAAAAAGAGCGGGGGCCCGACCACGGTGGCCACGTCGGTGAGCGTCCCGTACACCCCGAAGGTGGTCCCGTACCGGCCTTCGCCGGAATGGTCCGCCACCGCCTTGAGCGCGAGGGCGAACACGATGGACGCAACCAGCACATACCCCAGGAATGTCACTGCAAACGCCGCGGGCCCCGGGATCGCGTACATCGCGGCCAACACCCCCGCGAGGGCGAGCCCAAAGACGAGAATGGTGCGCGCGGGCCGCACCCGGTCGGCCAAAAAGCCGCCGATGCCCTGGGCCACGCCGAAGAGCACCCCCATGCCCAAAAAAAGCAGGGACACGGTGCGCGTGTCCCAGGCGAACGCGTCTTTTCCGTACACGGGCAAAAGGCCTTGAAAGGCGGTGTACGTCATCTTGTTGAAAAAGACCGGGAGCATCAGGGCCACGAGCCACACGTCGACCAGCGCGGTCTTGATGTGCGCGACCTCTTCGCGCAGCGTGGTCGGTTCTTTCACATTGCCCTCGGGCAACCGCCGCACGAGGAGCAGGACCGAGACCAGGGCCGAGACCCCAAACGCGAGCCAGATGACAAAGCGCGGGCCGTGGCTTTCGGAAAACGCCGCGGCCAGGCCCGGCCCGACGAGCAGCCCCGCGGTGCCCACCGCCCCGATGGTGCCCACCCGCCGCCCGGTGGTGGCCGGGTCCCCGGTGGCGACGACCACGCCGGACGCGGGGTAGACAAGTCCCGTGGCCGCGCCTTCGAGGGTGCGCGCGATGGCGAGCACAATGGCATTGTCGGTCAAACAGAACGGCAACAGCGACAAGGTGAACAGCACCGTGCCAATGATGAGCATGCGCCGGCCCCCGTGGCGGTCGGCGAGCACGCCCCCCGGGACCTGGGCCACGATTTTGCTCGTGGCGTAACAAAAAAGAATCATCGCCAGCGCGCCTTCGCGCCCAAACGTGTCGTCGATGAGCGCGGGCAACTGCGGGATGATCACCCCGTACCCGAGCGACACGATGAACAAGGCGGTGGCGCACAACCACATGCGCGGAGCCTACTCTTCTCCGGGCCGCACCGGGACGGGCCCAGCGCAAAAAAGGACGCACCGCGTGTGCGGTGCGCCCCGTCGGTGGACCAAGATTCGCGATGTCGTGCATGTTCCAGATGTAGACATCGACGGCATTCCACCGACACTGGCTCGATTGTTCGACGACAAAAATGGAGGTGACGTAGCTACGGTGCTCTACCGGCTGAGCTACGGCGCCGCTTGCGCGTCACCGGCGGGGCTCGAACCCGCGACCGCCGTCGTGAATGTAGTCATTCTCCGCATTCGCCGAACGCAACAAACCAAAACAACTCCTTCGTTTCTCTCTTCGTCTTTCGTCAAAACCATCTCGGTGCGAACCCGATGTGCCGGCGCGGTCTGGCTGGCCCCCGGGGGGACGGCCCCATTGCCGCCCCCCCCTGCCGACGTGGTCGGTGGACCAAAAATCGCGATGTCGTGCACGCTGAATGTAGACATCGACGGCATTCCACCGGCAGGACCGTGTGTTTGGTTCGACGACAAGGGCGGGGAAGACGGCGCTCTGCCTTCTGAGCTACGGCGCCGCTTGCGCGTCACCGGCGGGAGTCGAACCCGCGCCACCAATCAAATGTAGTCTTCCCCCGCATTCGTCGAACCTGCCAAACGGCCCATCACTCCCTTCGTTCGATTTCGCTCCTGAACAATCTCTGCCCGACCTGCTGGTCAAACCTGATTCTGGTCTCGGCCGCACACCGTCTCCGGTGGCCCGGGGGGACGGCCCCATTGCCGCCCCCCCCCCGCCGCGTACTGGCCCCAAAACGGGCCAAACTCACTCACAACGTCACGCGCTCGATGCGGCGCACCCACCCGTCTGTGTCGTCGTCACCTTGCGCAAACCGCGCCACCACGTTGAACACCTCGTCGGAAAAGCCGCCGACGTTCAAAATGTCCTGCGCGTTCTGCGCTTGCACCGTGCCGTAGGGCTGAATGTCAATGCAGACAAGCTTCGCCCCGGGATTGCGCGCACTCAAGATGCGCCAGGCCTCCATGGTGCGGGTGCCGCGGCCGATGCCCGCGTCCACCCACGATTCGCAATCCGACACCATCACCACCAAGTCCACCCGCGCCTGGTCGCGCACGAGCTTTTCGAGGGGCGCGGCACAGTTGGTGCCGCCCGACGGAATCTTGGTGAGCCCGTCGGCGATGGTGAGCACGGTGTCCCGCGGGTTGAACGCGTGCTCGACCACCCGATCGTGGAACGGGATGAGCCGCGCCCGGTTGTTCTTCCGCACCATCGCCGCCCCGAAGAGCGCGGCCACGTCGAGACAGCGCACCGCGGTGGTCGACCCGCGCCGGTACCCGGTCACCGGGCTCTGCATCGACCCCGACACGTCGATGCACACCGCCACGTCGCCGTCGATGCGGGGCACTTTTTGGAGCGCGACCTCCATCGCGTCCTGCAGCGCATCGGTGATGGGCCGCGGCATACCCCACGCGTTTTTGTACGCGGTCATCAACTGGTACGGGAACACCCGCGCCTTTTTGATCTCCTCCTTGTCCGCCAGGCGCTTGGCGATGGTCCGCACGAGGCGGGCATCGGTGAGCACGCCGTGGCGCGCAAACGTGTTCAAGTTCATGCGCGTCATCTGCCAACCGGCATCGCGCGCCACCTGCTTCCAGTCCTCGCGGTCGAGCCCGAGGCTCTGCACCATTTGGAACGGCACCTTCGGGGGCACCGCCCGACGAGAACCCGCCTGACGCAAGGCCTTGTAGGCCTCGTACTGCTGGACCAGGTCCGGCAATGCCTCTGCGTCCACGTCCTTGCCGAGCAAGTACCCGTAGAACGCCGCGCGCTTCTCGGTCGCGGGCTTGGGGTGCACCATCTTGATGATGTCCGCCATGCTCGGCGACTGGCCCACCGACTGGCGGAACAGCCACTCTTCGTCCCGCCCCGCCAACCACTCGCGCACCATGCGCTTGGGCCGGGTCCCGAGGGATTTACGGGGCACCGCCCCCGAGCGCATGATCTGCACAAAGTTGCGCAGCATCTTGCCGTTGTCGATCACGCGGCCGAAGATGTGCTCGGCGAGCTCGCCATGCTCGACGGTGAGCAGCGCCAAGAGCAGCGCGGGCACGTCCTTCATATACATTTTTTCGCGCATGTAGACCGCGCACTGGGCCACGAAGGCAGGATCGTCGCCGGCCACGTCGATGGCCGCCATCAACACCTCTTGCAGCTGGGTCTCGGCCCCCGCGTAAAAGGTGCGGTTGAGGCACCCGGTGGCGGTGTATTGGGCCAACGCCTGCTTGGCGGTGAGCTGGTAGGCCTTGCCTCCAGCTTCATTGCGCACGGTCGCGCGCGGAATGAGTTTGCCCACCACAGATTGAAACAAAGTTTTGTTGGCCATCGTGTCCCTCCCGGCAAATGTCCTGGGTTGCGGAAGACACTGCGCGAGGCGGGCCAACTTTCGTCGGTGACGTAAGATGCTGTTTTTATTGGATATTGTGAATCGTGGGCGGTTCCGGATTGATACAATGCGCTCGTATATTATCCAGCGAGATAGGCGATGCGCACGGTGCGGCCGCGGCCCCAAAAAAGGTGCGGGGGCCCGGCGACAAGCACCGGACCCCCGCTGGTCTGGTCTGGGAAGACCGAGGAAGACCGAAGGAAGGCCTAATTGCTGGGCGGCAGGAGCACGGTGTCGATGACGTGGATGACGCCGTTGCTGGTTTCGATGTCGGTGTACGTCACCGTGGCGGCGCCGTTGAGCACCACGCCATCGGAGGCATCGATGGCGATGGTGGGGTTGCCGGTGGCCGCGGTGGCCACGCTGGTCAGGCCCACCACGGTGGCGGCCAAGTTGGTGCCGGGCACGACGTGGTAGAGCAGCACGTTGGCCAGCTCCGCTTGGCTGAGGCCGCTGATGTCACCGAGGGCGGCGAAGGCTTCGTTGGTCGGCGCCAACACCGTGTAGGTGGTGCCGTCGTCGACCGCCAAGGTGGTGGCGAGGTCGGCGGTCACCACCGCGTCCACCAGCGACGAGAACCGGGGGTAGGCGGACAGGGCGTCGACCAAGTTCCCGGGGAACACCGCCTCTTGGGGCAAGATCACGCCGTCCACGACGTGGATGAGCCCGTTTTGTGCGGGCACGTCGGTGGCGGTGACCTGGGCGGTGCCGTTGAGCACCACGGTGCCGTTGTCGATTTGGATCGACAGCTCGGTGCTGTTGAGCATGGTGGCGGAGGAGAGCCCGACCACCGCGCCGCTGTCCACGATTCCATCGGTCACGTGGTGCAAAAGAATGGGGGAGAGCGTGGGGGTCCCGGGCTCGCCCACGAGGGTGGCGACCAGGCCCGCGGGCAGAAGGTCGAACGCGTCGTCGGTGGGGGCGAACACGGTGAACGGCCCATTGGGCGAGCCGACATCGTCCGCGAGTTCGGCCGCGCCGAGGGCGGTGACCAGGGTGGAAAAGCCCGCGTCGGTGGCCACGGTGGGGATGTCCCCGGGGGGCAAGAGCACCGCGTCGATGACGTGGATGACGCCGTTGGTGGTCTGGATGTCGGTGAAGGTCACGTTGACGGTGTCGTTGAGCACCACGCCCCCATCGACCACGTCCACGGTCACCGGCGCGCCCAGGGCGGTCTCGGCGGTGACGAGGCCGACCACGGTCTCGGCGGTCACCGCGCCGGGGACCACGTGGTAGAGGAGCACGTCGGCGAGTTCGGCTGGGCTGAGGCCGCTGATGTCGCCCAGCGCGGCAAACGCGTTGTTGGTGGGGGCGAACACGGTGAAGGTGTTGGCCTCATCGCCGAGGGTGGTGGCCAGGTCCGCGGTGACCACCGCGTCGACCAGGTCTGAGAACCGTGGATAGCTGGACAGGGCGTCAACCAAGGTGCCCGGGAAGTCGTTGCCGGGGACGAGCACGCCATCGAGCACGTGAATCACGCCGTTGTCGGCCACGATGTCGGTGGCGGTGACCTGGGCGGTGCCGTTGACGACCACGGTGCCCTGGTCGACCTGGATCGTGATGTCGCCGTTGAGGGTGGTGGCGCTGTCCAAGGTCACCACCGTGTCCTCCCGGACGTCTCCGCTGATCACGTGGTGCTGCAAGATGCCGGTCAGGGTGGGCACGTCCGCCAACAGGGCGTCGACCAACCCCGCCGGCAACGCCGCGAACGCGTCATCGGTGGGCGCCAAGACGGTGTACAGATCCTCCCCGTCCAGGGTCTCGACCAAACCCGCCGCGGTCACCGCCGCCACCAGCGTGTCGAAGTTGCCGTCGCTGCTCGCGATGTCCACGATGCTGTTGTCCCCGTCACCATCACCATCACCATCACCATCCCCATCCCCATCTCCGTCGCCATCCCCATCCCCATCCCCATCACCGTCGCCGTCGCCATCCCCGTCGCCGTCGCCATCGCCGTCGCCATCGCCGTCCCCGTCACCATCGCCGTCGCCATCACCATCGCCCGCGGTGTCGCTGGGGCAGGCGGTCAGGCCGAGGGGAAGAGCGGCCATGAGCGCGGCCACCAGTGTCATTGTCCAGGTTTGTTTCAGCATCGCTTGTCACTCCATTGTTGTGCCAGCAGCGGCATTGTGTGACCGATGCCTCTTCGATCGATGTGGTGACAAGAATTGCGTGAACTGTGGATCGGCTTTTTTGTCCAGAAACGCAGTATGGGAGCGCGATCGGACCGGCTATACGCAGGGCATGGCCACGGTGGCGTACGGCATGTTGGGCACGACCCTCGATCGCATGGGCGCGCGGCGTTGGGATCGCTGGCGCCCGACGGTGGGGCTGTGCCAACAAGACGACCTGCTCATCGACAAGCTGGTGCTGCTGCACCCCGCCCGGAGCAAACGCCTGGGACATGAGGTGCAGCAGGACATCGCCACGGTGTCGCCCGAGACCTCCGTCGAGCTGGTCGAGCTGTCGTTTCGCAACCCCTGGGACTTTGAAGAGGTCTACGGCAAGCTCTACGCGTTCTTGCAGACCCAGACCTTCCGCCCCAGCCGCGACGACTACCTGGTGCACATCACCACCGGCACCCACGTGGCCCAGATCTGTTGGTTCTTGCTCACCGAGAGCCGCCACATCCCCGCGCGCTTGGTGCAGACCTCCCCGAGCAACCAAAAGGAGGACGTGGCCGGGCGCGCCGACGTCATCGACCTCGACCTCTCCAAGTACGACGCCCTCTGGCGGCGCTTTGCCAAAGAGCGCGAAGATGCACTGACATTCCTCAAGTCCGGCATCGCCACCCGCAACGAAGCGTTCAACGCCCAGATCGAACAGATCGAGCGCGTGGCGCTCTCCTCCAAAGAGCCCATGCTGCTCATGGGCCCCACCGGGGCGGGCAAGTCGCACCTCGCCTCCCGCATCTACGAGCTGAAGAACACCCGCCACCAGACCTTCGGGGACTTCGTCGAGGTCAACTGCGCGACCCTGCGCGGGGACGGGGCGATGAGCGCGCTGTTTGGGCACAAAAAGGGCGCGTTCACCGGGGCGAGCACCGACCGGGCCGGCCTGCTCAAGAAGGCGGACAAGGGCCTGCTCTTCCTCGACGAAATCGGCGAGCTCGGTCTCGACGAGCAGGCCATGTTGCTGCGCGCCCTCGAGGACAAACGGTTCTTGCCCCTGGGGGCGGACAAGGAAGTGGACAGCGACTTTCAGCTCATCGCCGGCACCAACCGCGACCTGTCCGAGCGCGTGGCCGAGGGCGGCTTTCGCGACGACCTGCTCGCGCGCATCGACGTGTGGACCTTTCGCCTGCCCGGGCTGCGCGACCGCATCGAGGACCTCGAGCCCAACCTCGTGTTCGAGCTCGACCGGTTCGAGCAGCGCTACCGGGGGCGGGTCACGTTCAACAAGTCGGCCAAGGCGCGTTACCTGTCGTTCGCCACGTCCCCGCACGCGACCTGGGCGGGCAACTTCCGCGACCTGAACAAGAGCGTCACCCGCATGGCCACCCTCGCCCAGGGAGGGCGCATCGACGACGAGGTGGTGCAGGGCGAGATCGAACGGCTTGCGCAAAGCTGGGCCAAGACCACGCCGCTGTCCGACGCACAGAAGTTCGCCCGGGACCTGCTCGGGGACGAGGCCTGGGCCGACATCGACCCGTTTGACCAGCCCCAGCTGGCCCACGCGGTGTTCGTGTGCCGGCAGGCCAAGAGCTTGTCCGAGGCGGGGCGCACCCTGTTCGCGGTGTCGCGGCAAAAGCGGCGCTCGACCAACGACGCGGACCGGCTGCGCAAATACCTCGCCCGGTTCGGCCTCAGCTATTCACAGATTCAGGAGGCCTCGTGAGCCCCGCCCCGCTGACGGTACAAGGCGTGGCCCGGTTGCGGGCCTGGGACCACGGGGGCGAGGGCCTGCCCCTGGTGCTTTTCCTACACGGCTTTTTGGACACCGGGCGCAGCTTCGACGACGTGTGCGCGCCCCTGTTGGGCCGGGCGCGGTGCGTGGCCCTCGATTGGCGCGGGCACGGGCAGAGCCAGATGGCGGGCCCGGGGGCGAGCTTTCATCTGCTCGACCACGTCAAGGACCTGACCTTGGCCCTCGAAGACCTCGAGGACCGCTTTGGGAAGTTGGCCCTGCTGGTCGGGCACTCCCTGGGCGGCAACACCGCGCTGCTCTATGCAGGGGCATTGCCAGACCGGGTGCCGCGGCTGTTGCTCCTCGATGCGCTGGGGCCGCCGGCCGAGGACCCGAGCGAACAGCCCGAACGGTTGGGCCACATGCTCGCCTTGCTGTCCGCCAAAAAACCGTTCGCCGTGGTGGCGGACAAGGACGAAGCCATCGCCCGGCTGATGCGCAACAACCGCGGCCTGACCGCGACCGGGGCCGAACGCATGGTGCGCCACGCGTTGGTGCCACGAGAGGACGGCGGCTGGGCATTCCCGTTCGCGCGGGACCTGCGGGGGCCGAACCCGGTGCGCCACCCCGAGGAGATGTGGCTCACCCTGTGCGCGCGGGTCACCGCACGCACCGTCGTCGTGCGCGCCACGAATGGGTACGTGCCCGAGGGCGATCCCATTCCCGGCCGCATCGCCGCGTTGGGCGCGACGATGTTGACCTGGGACGCGCCCCATCACGTGCACGTCGAGCAGCCGGACAATGTCGCCCAGCTGATCGGTACGATGCTCGACGCCGGCGCGTAACAGATCTTCACACGACGTCGTGCACGACGGTCAAACGACCGACGTGGGCTGCGCCACTGCACTGTGCACACGTTTTTTGTCGCGGGTGTTCGCGGGTGTGCGTTTTTCTGACGATCGGTGAGTGTGCCCACCGTCGTCGATCATTCACGCTTCTGGTTCGATTCGTTGTTCGTCACAAATCTGTGCGGCGCACACCCCGCAACCTGGATCAAATCCACCGCACGCGGTCGGGCAAAACGTCTCAGGTGTGTCCGGGGGGAAACACTTTTGTCTCATGACACATCAAAAATCCGTCGGTCCGGTCTCGATCGCGGATGCGGACGCAGGCCCGCGGGGCTGGCACAGCCCGTGCTTAATCTGGGGGTGCGAACACAACCCGATCACCGGGAGGCTCATCATGCGCAACTCTGAAAAGGTCAAAAACCTCAAGCAACCTGAGGACCTTCTCGAGGCGTATCAATGGTTGGCCTCGCACCTCGGGCTCGGCCAGGTCAAAAAGCCCGCCGCGGTCCGCGGCTGATTTCCGCCGCTCGCCCGAGCGTCCGCCCAAAGCCCTGACCCGACTGTGTTATGCCTGTCGCGGTGAGCCGCGGCACCCTCGCCAACCTACGAGGCACCATCGTCACCGACCACGCGTCGGGGACCCCGGTGGTGCGCACCTACCGCTTGGTGGTGAGCGACGGCCCGGACCAGGGCAAAGAGCACGTGCTCGAGCTCGGCACCACCTTGGTGGGCAGCCATCCCTCGACGGACTTTGTGCTCACCGACCCGCGGGTGTCGCGCCGGCACTGCGAGCTGCGGGTGGTCGCCGACGGTGTCCAGGTTCGGGACCTGGGCAGCAAAAACGGCATCTTCGTCGGCCGGGTCAAGGTCGAGCAAGCGGTGTTGCTCCCCGGGGCCAAGCTGCGGCTCGGCGACACCAAAATCGCGGTGCACAACCTCGACGCGTCGGTGGAGGTGGGAGACCTCGCCACCTTCGGCGACCTGCGCACCGAGAGCCCGGCGATGAAATCGGTGTTCGGCCTTCTGTCCCGGGCCTCGACCTCGGACGCGACCATTCTCCTCGAGGGCGAGACGGGGGTGGGCAAGGACGTGCTCGCGCGCACCATCCACGCGCAGAGCCACCGGGCCAAAGGGCCGCTGGTGGTGTTCGACTGCAGCGCGGTGTCCGAGTCGCTGATCGCGGGGGAGCTGTTTGGGCACAAAAAGGGCGCGTTCACCGGGGCGACCACCGACCGGGCGGGGGTGTTCGAGGAGGCCGCGGGGGGTACGGTGTTCCTCGACGAGGTGGGCGAGCTCAGCCTCGACCTTCAGCCAATGCTGTTGCGTGCCCTGGAGAACCGCCAGGTGCGCCGGGTGGGCGAAGCCAAGAGCCGGGACATCGACGTGCGGGTGGTGGCGGCCACCAACCGGGACCTGATGGCCGAGGTCAAAGCCGGGCGGTTTCGCCAGGACCTCTTTTACCGGCTCGCCATCGTCAAGGTCTCGGTCCCGCCCTTGCGGGAGCGCAAGGCGGACCTGCCCTTGTTGGCCAAGGTGCTGCTCGAGCGGCTCGGCCTGTCCGGCGACGTGCTCACCCGGTCGGACATGCGCGCGCTCACCGCCTACGACTGGCCCGGCAACGTGCGCGAGCTCAAGAACATGCTCGAACAGTCCATGGCCTTGTCCGACGAGCACGAGTTCGTGCTCCTCGGTCCCCGGGGGGCGAACGAGCCGGGCCCGCCCACCGCCGTCGACGAGGACGGTGACGACGACGATTTTGGTGAGGGCGAAAACACCATGACCGGGGTGGGCGGCCCCCTCGACGTCAAAAAGCCTTACAAAGAGGCCCGCGAAGATGTGCTCCGCTCGTTCGAGCAGCGCTACATCGAGTCGTTGCTCAAGGCCCACGACGGCAATGTGTCGGCCGCGGCCCGGGCCGCGGGCATCGACCGCAATTACGTCTACCGGCTGATGAAGCGGTTCGGCATCGAAAAGCCCTGACCGCCCTCGGGTCGAGTGTGCGCTGAGTCGCCAAACGACAGACCAAAATCAGGCGCGTTCACAGTCTTTCATGTCGCGGCGCGCTAGGGTCACGTCATGAGTGGGCTCGCCGACTACGCCATCCAACGCCGCCTGGGCCAGGGCGGCATGGCGGAGATTTTTCTCGCCCACAAGCGCGGCATGCAAGGGTTTCAAAAGCCGGTGGTGCTCAAGCGCATCCTCCCGCACCTCGCCGAGGACCCGGCCTGGGTCGAGATGTTCCTCGACGAAGCCCGCATCGCCGCCGGCCTCAACCACCCCCACATCCCACAGATCTTCGAGCTCGGCGCCGAGCGCGGCGAGTACTTCATCGTGATGGAGTACATCGAGGGGCACGACCTCGACACCATCCTCGCGCGCCACGAGACGCGGGGCACCTGGCCCACCATCGGCCAGGCCCTCACCGTGGTGCTCGGGGTGGCCGAGGCCCTCGAGTACGCCCACGGCCGGCGGGGCCCCGACGGCAAGCGCATCGGCTTGGTGCACCGGGACGTCAGCCCGCACAACATCATGATCAGCGTCGAAGGCGCGGTGAAGCTCATCGATTTCGGCATCGCCAAATCGAAGCAGAAGGTGGTGCAGACCGACGAGGGGTCGTTCAAGGGGAAGATGGAGTACGCCGCCCCCGAACAGGTGGAGGGCGAGGAGGTCGACCGACGCGCGGACCTGTGGTCGCTGGGCGCGGTCTTGTTCGAGCTGCTGTACCAGCGCGCTGCCTATCCACAAAAAGGCATCGTGCCGCGCATGACCGCGATGAAGTCCGGGACCTGGCGCGACGAGATCCCCCCCGAGGCCCTGGCCCAGACCGCGCCCGCCCTGATGAGCGTGCTGGAGCATTGTCTCGCCCCCCGGCGCGAAGACCGCTACCCCCGCGCCCGGGACGTGATCAAGGCCCTGCACCGTCACCTCGACGACATCCGCGCCCGGGTGCCCGCGATCGAGCTCGGCCGGGCGGTGCGTGAGCTGTTCGTCGACGGCACCGAGGCCCACGTGGCCCCCGAGAGCTACGCGACCATGAGCGCCCAAGGCGAACCCGTGGCCGGCTCGTACTCGACGATGGGCCATCCCGTGCGCGCGCCGTTCGAGGATGCGCTGGGCACCCAAAAGCTGCGCCCGCCGGGCCGGACCCAAGTGGACGCGGACCCCATTCACTCGATGGCCACCGAGCTCGCCGAGGACGAGAGCGACCTCACCACCGGGCCGAGCCGGGGCGCGATCCCCGCCCTCTATGGCTTGCACAGTTTTCCCGACGAACAGACCGACCCGCGCAACCTGACGCCCTGGGATGAGCAGACCGGCTTTTTGCCCGAACCCAATCCGGTTGCAGACGCGGACGCGATGCGCACGCGGGCCCTTCCCGTCCGCCCCCGCCGTGCCCCACCCCAACCGGAAAAAGAGGCGGACCACGACGGGGACGAAGGAAAAGACCCCAAAAGCGAATAGCGTCAGACGGTCGGCTCAGACATGCCCTTCGTCACCGGGCGCCGGACGACGCGCTTTCAGGATTGTCCACATTGTTCACGGGTGGCTGGGGACGCGGCCGCCGCGCGGCCATGGTGCCCGCCCCGGCGAGGCCGGCGAGAACTTGTCCCATGAGATCGTCGGGCACCGTGCTCCGGAGGTCCCGCTCCGGGGCCCCCGCCTGCGCGCGCATGCTCGTGTGGCGCGGGTCGCGGGCCCCGGTGATGTCCCGCGCACGTTGGGCCGCGGCCCGGTCGACGCCGTTTTTGTCAAACCCGTCGACAAACTCCATGCCCCGGTTGGTTCCCGTGCCCACCGCGCCGAGCGGTTCTTTGGGGCCGGTGGGGGCTTCGGGCTTGCGGCCTTGGTGGCGGCGGTTGAGCCCGGGGTGGTGGCGAAGGGCGGCGGCGGATGTCTTGGCGTGCATGGGAAAACCTGTGTGTGCGGGGTGGTGTGTGCTGCGGCGTGTGTGGCGCCGTTTTCGATATTGTGAACAGCGGTGGCTAGACGAACTGCACCGCGACGCGTTCGAGCACGGCTTCGAGCGCACGCTGCCGGGTGGCGGCGGTGAGCAGCGTCCTCTTTTGGCTCTCGAGGTGCTGCAGGGCCTGGTCTTGCGCGGTGGGGGCGAGGTCGGTGACCGCCAACGCCTTGCGCAGGTTGTCGAACATGTCGTGGGTGGTGACCTGGAGGGACAAGCTCCCCGCCACCGCGTCGAGGAACCGACCGCAGAACGCGCGGTAGGTGGCCTCTTGCCGCATGTGGGGGTCGGCGAAGAACTGGTCGCGCAGGCGGGCGATCTGGTCGTCGGGCGCGCCGGCGCAGACCCATTCCGCGGCGTGCGCTTGCCACATATCGCGTAGGCTCTCGCGCACCGCGGTCTCGGGCACGGGGATGACCCGGCGCTGCTGCAACTTGCGCAGGACCTTCTCCTCGGCCTCGCGGACCATGGCTTGGCCCATGCCGAGCTTGAGCTCTTCGGCGATGGCGGCGTCGACCTCGTCCGCGGTGTGGCCGTAGCCGAGCGCGGCGAACAGCCCCGCGGGGTCGCGGGCGATGACTTCCTTGGCCGCGTGCACGCAGACCACGAACACCGCGGTCTTGCCCGCCAGGCGCAGCGAGGGGTGAGAGGTGCCGAAGGTCACGGGCACGGACAGCTGCTGGCCGATCTTGCTGCCGGCGATGCCTTCGAACAGGCCGGGGAGCTCTTCGTGGGGCGTGGCCGTGAGCCACACGCCCCGGCGGGCGGAGACGAGCTCGCCGGATTCGTAGCCCACGCAGTCGACGAGGATTTCGTCACCCAACGCCACGGTCTCTTCTTCGGTGCGGGTGCGGGTCTCCGCGTAGGCGCTGAGCAGCTCGCGCTTTCTGCGTTCGACCTCGGCGGGCCCGATGGCTCCCCGGGCCCGGACCCGCACAGCGACATTGTCGAGCAGGCGGAGGTCGAGGGCGGGGGCAGCACCGGCGGCCGACCCTGGCGTGGCCAGGGCGAGGTCCCGGGCGCGGGGGGTCGTCGAGGTGGGCCGCGGGGTGTGGGCGGTGCGTTGCGCGATGCGGCGGGGACGGGGGGCGCCGGCTTTTTTCGACGCGCGGGGGGTGGTGGTGCGGATGCCCATGGCGGACCTCGATGAACGTGTGGACGGGAACAGGAGAACGAGCACAGAGGAAAGGGGCGCGCCGCCGGTCCGGCGCGCCCTTTCGCCGGCTACTTGATGTTGCGGATGGCGCCCATCGCGCTTTGGTGCATGGTCGAGAGCACGTTGGAGAGGGTCTGCATCATCTGGGAGATTTTGTTCATCTCCTGTTTGATCTTCTCGAACTGAAGTTGGCGGCTGTCGGGACCTTCGCCCCCGGCGGTGGACCCGGTGCCGCCCGCGGCTTGGCCGGTGGTGCCGCCGGTCGACCCAGTGCCATTGCCCCCGGTGGTCGCGCCGGTGCTGCCGCTGCCGTTGGCGGGCCCGCTCTCCATCTGACGAATGCTCTGCTCGACCTCTTGTTCCATGTTGCTGATCATCTTCATCATGAACGCGGCGAGGATGTCTTCGAAGAACATGCCGCCCCCCGACTTGCCGCCGAGCAACGAGGGCAGCGAGCCCGCGCCGAACTGACCGGGGTTGGCGCTGCGCATCTGACCGGTCATCGGGCGCGCCACGTCGAGGGGATCATTGCCGAGCGAACGGTCCGCGCTCGACGACGCCAAGGGCGACATCGGCGCGCTTTGCATCTCGCCGTTCGGAGGTTGCGGTTTGTTGGCTTGGACCTCGGACAACGCCTGGGCCACCGCGTTCATGGCTTTGGCTTTGGCCCCTTCGATCATGGCTTTGACCGAGTCGCTGGCGCCGCCTTGGATGTCTTCGAGCTTCTCGATCTTTTGGAAGACGTCTTTGAGCTCTTTGGTGAGGCTCTGCATCACCGACTGGGCTTTGCCGATGTCTTTGGCGTCGGCCTTGATGTCCTGCAGCGCGTTCTTGAAGAGGTCGAAGTTGAAGTTCTGGGCGGCGGGGCTGGAAACGTTCATCGGAGACTCCGTGTGTGGTGTGAATGTGTCTGCATGGTGGGCAGTCGCATTCGGTGTTCGCAGTTCTATGAAGCGAGCGGCGTGCCAACCCTGGCGATCGCGCCGTGATGCGCGGTCTGCGCGACCGGCGCGGACCGGAGTGCGGACCTGGGATCAAAACGCGGACCGGAGGTCCGCACCGCTGTCCGCGCAGGTTGCGGACCCCGGGTCCGCAGGCGGCCGCGCCCCATCGTAAGTAGTTGTTTTTATTCAACAAAGCTCCTGGCACGAGCCCTGCGTAAGAAAGGTGCGTCACCACACCGAAAGGCCCCGGCCATGACCACCCAGACCCGCACCCGCCGTCAAAAGCCCAAGACCACCGCCGCCTATCTCCCGGTCGTGTTCTGAACCGTCGCGCCCGGAAAGGATCCCCCGATGCCCCGGTCTTTCTCTCGTTCATTGTTGTCCGCGTTCGTGCCCACGGCTTGTGCATGGGCATTGTCCGCTTGTCCCGTGGCCGGCGACGCCTGCCTCGCAGACGAGAACTGTCCTTTCGACCAAGTGTGCGTCGACGCCATCTGTGAATGGCCGATGCCGGGACAAGGCCTCGGAGGCCCCGGGGATAAGCCCCCGGTCCGCCGCGACGACGCGGGCGTGGTTCTCGCCGACGCCGGGTTCGACGGCACCGAGGACGCTGGTCGACCCGCGGACGCAGGGCCCGGCGCGCCCGACGCCCACGTCGCGACCGCCGACGCGGGGGCGCACACCCTCGACGCGGCCGAGCCCGAGGCCGACGACGCGGGGGCGCCCGATGCGGCCGGGAACGGACTGGACGCCGGCGCGCCCGATGCCGTCGTCGTCGAGCCCGAGCCAGAACCAGAGCCAGACCCGGTCCCGGTGTGCGGCGACGTGTGGGAGCCGCCCCCCGCGAACTGTCCCGCGGCGTGCACCGGCGGCTGCGCGGACGGGGTCTGCCACGTGGACTGCAGCGGAACCGGCTTGCTGTTCGGCTGCGTCAACGCCGACATCACCTGTCCCGAGGGCATGCCCTGCGACGTGCAATGCACCGGCTGGGGCGCGTGCAAGAACGTGCACGTCGATTGCGCCGACAGCGCCCCCTGTTCGATCACCTGCGCGGGCCAGTCCTCCCAATGTGACGACGCCAGGTTCCACTGTGGGGACAACCAATGTCACATCCAAGCCGAGCCCACGCTGTTCGGCCAGGAAGTTGACTGCAACGACTCTTGCGACTGCCAGTACGAGGAGCTGTGATGCGACACGCCATCGACCGCGCGTGGTCCTATTTGGTGGGCCACCATTTCGACCAGGCCGAGGGCCTGCTCCACAAACAGAACGAGCGCGATCCGCTCACCCAATGTCTCTTGGCCCGCCTCGAGATCGCCCGGCGCCAGACGCCGTCCGCCCTCGAGACCCTCAAGATGCTCACCCAGTCCAACCCGGACAACGTCGAGGTGCACGTCCATCTCGCCGCGGGCTTGTTCGCCATGGGCCACCGCAAGGCCGCCACCGAACAAGCCGAGCACGCCCTGCACCACGGCGCCCGCCACGCCGACCTCGAGGTCGTGCTCGGGGCCGACGCGCTCCGGCTCGGCGACGTCGACGAGGCCCTGGCCTGCTACGACGCCGCCCTCGGGCAATGCCCCACCTATGTCGCGGCCTGGCTCGGCAAAGCCCGCGCCCTCACGCACACCGGCGCGGTGGGCGACGCCGAAGCCGCGTACTTCCGCGTGGTCGAGCTCGCCCCCCAGGACCCCACCGCCTGGCGCGAGCTCATCCGCCTCGAGCTCAACTACGGCGCGCACGACGCCGCGCGCCAGAACTTCGAGGCCGCGCGCGGCTTTTTGCGCCGTCCAGAGGTGCTCGACGAGTTCGCACCCCATTTCGTGGCCGACGACGAGCCCGCCGAAGACGCATTTTGGGAAGAGCTGAACGATCTCTTGTCCAGCGCCGAGAAGAGACCCGCCGCGGTCATCGAGCAGGTCTTCGCCCAGCTCTCCACCAAATGGCGCGACGACGAGCGCTTCGCCGCGGTCCGCGCCGCCACCGCGCTCTTGTTGTCACAACCCGCGCAGATGACGCGTTCGATCCACGCCTTGACCCAGCTGGTCAAAGACAAGCAACACCGCCGCTGGCAAACGCTCTGGCTGCTCGGGGCCTTGCAGCTCTCGGACACCCCGCTGTTCCACCCGCACCTGGCCGTGACCTACCTCGAGGAGGCGGTGAAGATGGCGTACGACAACCGGCTGGTGGTCGAGACCCTGCAGGACGGCTATCGCCGCGCCGGCCGCGAGCGACTGGCCGAGGCGTTGACCGAGCGGGTGCGCGCGTTGTGATGTGGGTGGTCGTCGTTGAGGGCTCGCGGTTCGAGCTCGATGTGCTCGATGAGGTGCCCACGCTGCTCCCCGTGCGCCGGCCGCGCGAGGAGGAGGACAGGGGGAAGATGACGAAGTGGATGAGGATGAGGTGGATGGGGAATAGCGGCGGGTGTGGGCGGGGACGATAACGAACGCTCGCGTCGGTGAGGTTCGCGAAGGTTTGCCGCGTCGACGTTGGGCTTGCGTGCTCGTGTGCGGCGGCGCTGACGCTCGGTTGCGGTGGTGTTGCTCGTGCGGTTTTGTGTGCGAGGGATGCGACGACGAGGGCGCGCGACGGGTGAGGTGCGAAGGCTCGCTGCCGGGTCTTGGCACGAGGGGGACTCGGTTTGCTCTTCGCGCGCTTCGCGTGCGAAGAAGCGATCGTGGGCGTTGTGACGGGTGAGTCGACGAGGTTCGCTGCGGGTTTATTGGATCGAGTTGGGGTCGCGTCCCTCGTGCGCTTTTGCGCGCGAGGAGATGAAGCTAGGCGACGAGGTTCGCTGCGGCTTCGATTGTCGAGATCGGGACCGCATCTCTCGCGCGCTTTTGCGCGCGAGAGATGCGGTCGACGGGGTTCGCTGCGGATTCGATGTGTCGAGATGGGGCGTCAACCTCGCGCGCATTTGCGCGCGAGGAGATGAAGCTAGGCGGCGAGGTTGGCTGCGGTTTCGATAGGGCGAGCTCGGGACCGAAACCCTCGCGCGCTTTTGCGCGCGAGGAAAAACGCCACCCGCGCATCGCGCGGGTGACATTTGTGGCTAGTCAGCGCCCCAGCAGGCGACCTCGCCGTTGAATCTGAGTCCGCATGTGTGATGGGCGCCGGCCGCGACGTCCTTGAACGGACCCGGCGGAGAGTCGTTTTCGCCGTACCTCGCTTCGGCAGAGCCCCAGCATTCAATTTCGTTGTTGACTCTGAGGCCGCAGTGCCGGGATGCCCCGACCGCTCCCACGACTTTTTTGAATGCGCCAGGCGGGGAGTACGTTGAAGAGGCAGAGGCGCCCTGAAAACACTTCACTGTGTTGTTGGGCAGTGTGCCACAGACCACCAATCCCACGGTCGCTACCTTGACAAAGGGCCCTTCGGACGCGGGCACGTATGAGGGGACGTACGGCGACACCCCTCCCCAACAGACGATGGCGCCGTCAAACTCGTGCACCGCGCAACCCACGCCCGAGGCAACGCTGACATCATCGTAGATGAGGTCGGGCGGTCCCCCTCCCGAAGTCCAGCCTTTGCATTCCAACGTGCCGTCGTTTCGCAACGCGCAGGCGCCGAAATCGGAGGCAGCCAACTTCGTCACTCCGCCGGCGGCGCTGAACGGAGGGAGCGTCTTGCCCCAGCATTCGACCCCGTTTCCACGGTATCCGCAGGTGCGATTCGCGCTAATCGCCAATTGGTAGTAGCTGAGCCACGGCGCGGGACCTCCGTAGCCGGGGTCGGCCCCCCAACACCGAACGGTTCCGTCCGTTGTGATCCCACACGTCCGGCTGCCCGCGGCTTCAATTGAGCGAAACCGGACCGGGGGCGGGCTGGACTGTCCTGCGATCACATCGTTCCAACAGACCAACCGGCCAGTTGTTCCCGGGGCACGGGCGCACGCGAGCCCTGCCCCCACTCGCGGCCCGTAGAGCCGCTCGTCGGGGACGTTCTTCTCAATGCCCGTTTTCGTACGCCCCCAACACGTGATCGACCCCTGGTCGTTCGTCGCACATCCCTTCTCTTCACGAAACGCGAAATCGATAAACGTTCCTGCTGGAGCAGACAAACTCGGCGCCGTGAACGGGCCCCAACAGGCAACGTTTCCGTCCACGGTGAGACCGCACTGGTGCTCATCACTGGTGTCTAGGCTAACGATTGTGGTGTTTGGCCACTCCCCAGCGAAGTCGGCGGCGCCTGGACCCCAACACTCCCAAAGTCCTTGGGAGAGGCCACAAACGTGGTTCGGGCCCGCGTCCAGATCCATAAACAGTGTTGTTGGTGCGTAGTCGATAACGCCCCAACAGGTCGTGGTCCCGTCGAGCGCGAGTGAGCAGGTGTACCGGTCGCCCGCTACAAGTCGGCCGTTGAGGTCAGGTGGCGGCGAGGCCTGACCCTCGTTGTCCGCTCCCCAGCAGTGGACTTCCCCGGCAACGTCGTTTCCACAGAAATGCCCCATGCCCGTCACGATTGATGTCAGGTAGATCGTGGATAGCTCTGGGAAGTACTGCACATAGGCTGATTCACCCCAATACATGCAAATTGGCTGTCCGTTGACCAGCGTGCAAACTCGCTCGCCTCTGACATCAAAGCTTGAAAATCCTTCGCACCCGTCGTTGTTTGGACAACACATGGGTCCGTTCGGCCCCTCGATACACAGACCACCATCGGTGCAAGGGTTTGGAGCGCAGCTTTCGAGTTTACAAGCAGCACTGCACCCATCGCCGTCAACAAGGTTTCCGTCGTCACATTGTTCTAGTCCCGCCTCGACGCCATCACCGCAGTTTTCGACGACGCATGTGTCACTGCACCCGTCGCCGGAGGTGGTGTTTCCATCGTCACAGGACTCCAGAACGTTGTTTACAATCCCGTCGCCGCAGAACTCTATTTTACAGGTGGGGCCGCAACCGTCGTTTGGAAGGTCGTTTCCATCGTCACACTCCTCACCAGGGTTGCCAATCTCGTTGCCACAGAACTCGACGGTGCAGGTAGAGCTGCACCCGTCCACGGATACGGTGTTTCCGTCATCGCACTCTTCAGACACGTTGTTGGTGATGCCGTCGCCGCAGTATTCAATCACACACGAAGCCGAGCACCCGTCTCCGTTCACGAGGTTGCCGTCATCACAACCTTCGGGTGAACTTAGAACGCCGTCGCCGCAGCCTTCGACCAAGCACTCCGATGAACACCCATCGCCGTTGGTCGCATTTCCATCGTCGCAAACCTCTGCGCCCCCGTCGTTGAGGAGGCCATCCCCACAAACCTCCGCCTGACAACTCGCATCGCAACCGTCACCAGAGATGGTGTTGCCATCGTCACATTCTTCTTCCGTGTTGTTCACGACCTCATCGCCGCAGAACTCAATTTTGCAGACGGCGCTGCAACCGTACCCACCCCAGAAGGAAGCATCGTCGCATTCTTCGTTGCGGTCGTTCGTGATCCCGTCGCCACAGAACTCGATTACGCAGTCTTCGGCGCAACCGTCACCAGACAGTGTGTTTCCGTCATCGCATCCTTCGCCGTTGTTCTTGACGCCATCTCCACAGAACTCAACAGCACAGTTGAAGCATCCATCTCCCGGGGCCGTGTTTCCATCATCGCAAGCCTCTCCGTTTTGGATGACCCCGTCACCACAAACGGCGGTTTCGATGCCGCAGCTGCTGCTGCAACCGTCCCCATCCAACGCGTTCCCGTCGTCGCACGCCTCAGTTCCGCCGTTGTTCACAACACCATCGCCACAGAACTCCACAACGCAGGTTGAATCACAACCGTCCCCAGCAACAACATTGCCGTCATCACAAGCTTCGGTCCCGCCGTTGTTCACAACGCCGTCCCCGCAGTACTCCGTCACGCACAGCTCATCGCAACCATCGCCTGGGACCGCATTTCCATCATCACAGGTCTCCGTCGCGTTGTTGACTTCACCATCTCCACAGAACTCGATGACACAGATGTCACTGCAGCCGTCGTTGGCGATCGCGTTGCCATCGTCACACTGCTCGCCGACGTTGTTGACCAGACCGTCGCCGCAATACTCCACCACACAAGTGGACGCGCAACCGTCGCCGTCCTGAGCGTTGCCATCGTCACAGACTTCCCCGTTGTTCACGACGCCGTCGCCACAGAACTCGACCACGCAGGCCGCACTGCACCCGTCACCGTTCATGGCGTTCCCGTCGTCGCAGCCTTCTCCGTTGTTGACGATCCCGTCGCCACACACTTCGAGTCCGCACGTAGCGGAACAACCATCGCCGCTCACCGTGTTCCCATCATCACAGGCCTCAGCACCCGAGTTGTTCACCACCCCGTCACCACAGACCTCAACTACGCAAGCAGCCGTACAACCGTCGCCGCTCACCGTGTTCCCGTCGTCACAGGCCTCAGCACCCGAGTTGTTCACAACCCCGTCGCCGCAAACCTCGACCACGCAGGTCGCAGTACAACCGTCGCCGCTCACCGTGTTCCCGTCGTCACAGCCTTCGCCGTTGTTCACCGCGCCGTCACCACAGAACTCCACCTCACAAGCGGCGCTGCAACCGTCCCCCGAAACCACGTTGCCGTCGTCACAGCCTTCGCCGTTATTGACGACGCCGTCGCCACACACTTCAAGCCCACACCCTGCCGAACAGCCGTCACCGCTCACCGTGTTTCCGTCGTCGCAAGCCTCGGCACCAGAGTTGTTCACAACCCCGTCGCCACAGACCTCGACCGCACAAGCAGCCGTACAACCATCACCGTTGGCGGTGTTCCCGTCGTCACAGGCCTCACCATTGTTGACCGTGCCGTCACCGCAGAACTCGACCACACAGGCAGCGCTGCAGCCGTCGCCCGAGACCACGTTTCCGTCATCACAGCCTTCACCGTTGTTCACGATCCCATCGCCACACACTTCGAGCACGCAGGCTGCCGAACAACCATCGCCGCTCACCGCGTTCCCGTCATCGCAGGCCTCAGAGCCCGAGTTGTTCACAACCCCGTCACCACAGACCTCGACCACACATGCCGCGGTACATCCATCACCGTTCGTGCTGTTCCCGTCGTCACAAGCCTCGGTACCGGAGTTGTTCACAACCCCATCGCCACAGACCTCGATGACGCACGCGGCAGTACAGCCGTCACCGCCTACCGTGTTGCCGTCATCACAAGCCTCAGCACCGGAGTTATTCACAGCCCCGTCGCCACAGACCTCGACCACGCACGTAGCCGTACAACCATCGCCGCTCACCGCGTTCCCGTCATCGCAGGCCTCACCATTGTTGACCGTGCCGTCACCGCAGAACTCAACCACACACGCCGCGCTGCAGCCATCGCCGCTCACCGTGTTCCCGTCGTCGCAGCCTTCGCCATTGTTGACCGTGCCGTCACCACAGAACTCAGAAACGCAGGAAGCGCTGCAACCGTCACCTGAAACAACGTTGCCGTCGTCACAACCCTCGCCGTTGTTCACGACCCCATCGCCGCACACTTCGAGCGCACACGTTGCCGAGCAACCGTCCCCGTTCACCGTGTTCCCGTCGTCACAGCCTTCGCCGTTGTTCACCGCGCCGTCACCACAGAACTCCACCTCACAAGCGGCGCTGCAACCGTCCCCCGAAACCACGTTGCCGTCGTCGCAACCTTCACCGTTGTTCACGACCCCATCGCCACACACCTCTAGCGCACATGCAGCGGAGCATCCGTCGCCGTTCGCGACGTTCCCATCGTCGCAAGCCTCATTGCCAGAGTTGTTCACAACCCCATCGCCACAAACCTCGATGACGCACGCGGCAGTACAGCCGTCGCCGCTCACCGTGTTCCCGTCGTCACAGCCCTCACCGTTGTTCACAACCCCATCGCCACACACCTCGAGCGCACAGGTCGGTGAACAGCCATCGCCGCTGACCGTGTTTCCGTCGTCACAGGCTTCGGCACCTGCGTTGTTCACAACCCCGTCGCCACACACCTCTAGCGCACATGCAGCGGAGCATCCGTCGCCGTTCGCGACGTTCCCGTCGTCGCAAGCCTCATTGCCAGAGTTGTTCACAACCCCATCGCCACAAGCCTCGATGACGCACGCGGCAGTACAGCCATCGCCACTCACCGTGTTCCCGTCGTCGCAGGCCTCGGCACCAGAGTTATTCACAACCCCGTCGCCACAAACCTCGACCACACAAGCAGCCGTACAACCATCGCCGCTCACCGTGTTCCCGTCGTCGCAGGCCTCACCATTGTTGACCGTTCCATCACCGCAGAACTCCGAAACGCAGGAAGCGCTGCAGCCGTCACCTGAAACCACGTTTCCGTCGTCACAGCCCTCACCGTTGTTCACAATCCCATCGCCGCACACTTCAAGCGCGCACGTCGCTGAACAGCCGTCACCGTTCGCGGTATTTCCGTCGTCGCAAGCCTCAGCACCAGAGTTATTCACAGCCCCGTCGCCGCAAACCTCCAGCACACACGCCGCCGTACAACCATCACCGCTCACCGTGTTCCCGTCATCGCAGGCCTCGCCATTGTTGACCGTTCCATCACCGCAGAACTCCGAAACGCAGGAATCGCTGCAACCGTCGCCGGAAACCACATTTCCGTCGTCGCAACCCTCACCGTTGTTCACAACCCCGTCGCCACAAACCTCGACCACACACGAAGCGCTGCAACCATCGCCGCTCACCGTGTTCCCGTCATCGCACGCTTCCCCGTTGTTCACCGCGCCGTCGCCGCAGAACTCGACCAAACACGCCGTGCTGCAACCGTCGCCTGAAACAACGTTCCCATCATCACAGCCTTCGCCGTTGTTCACGATGCCATCGCCGCACACTTCGAGCGCACACGTCGCCGAGCAACCGTCCCCGCTCACCGTGTTCCCGTCGTCGCACGCTTCGCCGTTGTTCACCGCGCCGTCGCCACAAAACTCGACCACACAGGCCGCGCTGCAGCCGTCGCCCGAGACAACGTTCCCGTCGTCACAGCCTTCGCCGTTGTTGACGATCCCATCGCCACACACTTCGAGCACGCAGGCTGCCGAACAACCATCGCCGCTCACCGTGTTGCCATCGTCGCAAGCCTCGGCACCGGAGTTGTTCACCACACCATCGCCGCAAACCTCGACCACGCACGTCGCCGAGCAACCGTCCCCGTTCAAGGTGTTCCCGTCGTCGCACGCTTCCCCATTGTTCACCGTGCCATCGCCACAGAACTCGACCACGCAGGCCGCACTGCAACCGTCACCGTTCACGGTGTTCCCGTCGTCACAGCCTTCGCCGTTGTTGACGACGCCGTCGCCACACACCTCGAGCTGACAGGCCGTGCTGCAACCGTCGCCGTTGATGGTGTTGCCGTCGTCGCAGGCCTCGGCGCCGTCGTTGTTGACCACGCCGTCGCCGCAGAACTCCAACATGCAGCCGGCGTTGCAGCCGTCGCCCGCGTCGGTGTTGCCGTCGTCGCAGGCTTCGCCGCTGTCCACCGTTCCGTCGCCGCAGACCGCTTCGACAAGACACGCGGCCGAGCAGCCGTCGCCGTCGACCACGTTGCCGTCGTCGCACTCTTCGCCGGCGTCGACGTTGCCGTCGCCGCAGGCAGGCTCGATGGTGCAGGTGGCCGAACAGCCGTCGCCGTCAATGAGGTTGCCGTCGTCGCATTGTTCGCTGGCTTGCACGATGCCGTCGCCGCAGGCGCTGGGCTCGTCGTTGTAGGTGATGAACAACCGGGGGGTGTAGTAGGTCGAGTCCCACGCGTAGACGCGGGCTTCGCCGCCGAGGGCTTCGTCTTGGAGGCGGATCAGCCAGCCGTGGTGGTTGGCGGGATCGGCGGCGGCCACGGCGACGTCGGGGGTGACATCGAAGCTGAGCACGCCGTTGGTGCCGTTGGTGAGGTGTACGCTGTCGGTGGGCGCGGCGGCGTGGGGGTACGGCGGGTTGTTGAGCGACCATTCGTCCTCGGGGGCGCAGTTGAGGCCGCCGTTGTAGACGTTGGTGTCGTTGGCGCAGTTGAAGGTCGCGTTGTGCTCGACCCACGGCTGCAACATGCGGTGGATCTCGATGGGTTGGCCGCCGGTGGGCAGGTTGCGGGCGTTGCGGCGGAAGATGAAGTCGAGGCGGGCGGAGACCAGCTGTTTGCCCTGCAGCGACGTGGCCATGTCGTCGGCGTCAAACTTGATCACCGCTTTGTAGCCGCCGCCGTTGCTTTGGATGAAGAGGATCTCGTTCCAGCCGAAGTTCTTGTTGGCTTTGTTGCCACCGCGAAGGTGGGTGTCGCCGATGGGCAACAGCTGGATCTCATGGGTCACTGCCGCGCGGTCACGTGCCGAGGGCACCGCGTCGACGTCGAGGACCGCGCTGTCCGCGCAGGCGTTGGCCAAAAGAGTGAAGGAGGCCAACACGCTCGCGCGGGCGGCGAGCGACAGCTCAAACTTGTGCATCGAGGATCCTTTTCCGAGCAGACAGCGCCCCGGGGCGCCTGCACGGCGATTACCGGATCAAACTGAATAGCGAAACAACCGAATCGCGTTTTGTGGACCTTTTTTTCAGGAATCGGGAGGCGGGCGCAGCGCTTTCGAGGTCTCATCCGTAAGCATTGGAGATCGTGGCGGTTTGGGCATCTGGGCAGGGCCTCCGGCCCAGACCGTGACAGGGTGACGTCACCCCACGCCGCGGGTCCCAATGCTTTGGCTTCGCCGCCCGCGCGTGGGTCAGCTGTCGTCGCCGTAGGATTCGCGGTTGGATCGGGCGTCTTCGCGCAGCTCCTCCTCCCAATCGCGGGGGCGTGGGGGGGCGGTGACGAAGTGTTCGAAGTGCATCGCGCAGAGCACGCCGAGGTCGACGCCGGGCGGGGACAGCTCGAGATCCAGCCGGGCGGAGGTGAGGTCGAAGTCGAGGTTGACGATGTCGTCGGCCGAGAGCCGGTAGGCGGCCAGCGCCTCGTGGAGGTCTTCGAGGGCGACGCCGAACCTGCGCGCGACGGTCGGCCCGTTTTGGAACTCGACGGTACCGTCGTCGGTGAGGCCCAGGTGATACGCGCAAAAGAGCGCGAACGGGTCGAGGTCATGGACGCGGGCGGAGGGATCGCGGTGGGCGCGGAGAGCCGGATGCATGCCCCCTTATGGCGTGCTAACCGGTCGCCGAACAGGAGGATCGCCATGGCTGAGAATGTGTATCTGCTGAAGGTCTCGAGCGGGGTGTCCGGCGACGTGAAGAGCCGGCTGGACGTGAAGAAAGACCCGACCCACGTGCGGGTGGCCACGCTCGCGCCGCTGTCCAACTACGGCTACCCGCCGGGGGCGGAGGGTTCGCTGTTGAAGGTGAGCGGGGACGGCCTGGTGTTCGGCGTGGAGGGCAACGATGCGGTGCCGCGCGCGTTTGTGCCCTGGCAGAACGTCAGCTACGTGGCGGACGGTTCGCAGGTGACCAAGGGCTGAACGCTCTTGGGTTGATATGGTGACAAGCGCCGGCCCGAAGGTCGGCGTTTTGTTTTTGTGGCCTGTCGCGTTTGTTCAATCCCTGTCGGCCGCGGCCTGGTATCCCTTTCGCATGAACGCGACCGGACCCTTCGACGTCAAGATGAACTTCACCCCGCCCTTCGCCGCCCACGAGGGGGTGGAGCTGTCACGGGCCACCGGAGACAAGCGCTTCACCGGGGTGCTCGAGGCCGAAAGCCAAGTGCACATGCTCGCGGTCAAGACCCCGGTCGAGGGGTCGGCCGCGTACGTCGCGGTCGAGCAGATCGTGGGCACCCTCGACGGGCGCGCGGGCAGCTTCGCCGTGACCCACGTGGCCTCGATGGGCGCCGCCGGGCCGCAGATGTCGCTGTCCATCGTGCCCGACTCGGGCACCGGCGAGCTCACCGGCATCACCGGGTCGATGGCCATCCGCATCGTCGACAAGCAACACCACTACGACATCGACTGGAACTTGCCGGGCTGAGCGCGCGCTATTCCCGCACGTCACACCGGAGCAAGAAGCCCGGCCGGCACGGGTCGTACACCCCGACGTAGGTCTGGTCCGCCCAACAATCGCAGCAGCAATACTTGTCGTAGGTGTACTGCGCGTTCGCGGGGCATTCGGTCTGCGTGCACCCGACGACGTCCGCGTCACAAAAGAACCCCTCGATGCAGCCTGATTCGCCCCCGCACGGGGTGGGGTCGGCGACGGCGTACGCCGGGCACGGCTCGTCGTCGCATTCGTGCCCGAGCCCGTCGTTGTCCGAGTCCACCTGGTCGGGGTTGTACACCCCCGGGCAGTTGTCGGTGAGGTCGAACACCCCGTCGCCGTCGATGTCGTCGGCGAACTGGGTGCGGTCCTTTTCACAGTAGACGAGCACGTGTTCGTAACGTTTTTGCCCTGTGCGCTCCGCCTGCAGGTTGACCGGTTGGCCGAGCACAAACTCGCGCCATATCTCGCCCGAACGGATGTCGCGCAGGCCGAACTCGTCGTCGATGGCCCCGAGCGGGAGGTCCACGGTGGTGCTGCGCCCGGCCTCTTCCATCGTGGTCAGGACCTGCGGGGTCGTGACGTAGATTTGGTTGCGGATGACGTAGTCGGCGCCCACCTTGGCGAGGTGCGCGCTGTGCGCAATGTTGTTGCGCTCGCCCACGGGTCCCTCGGCCCGGTCCGCGAGCAGGAACACCACCTCGTGTCCGCTGTCCACTTTTGCCTTCATCGCGTCCAGGGCGGCCGCGTCCACCGGGGTGCCGGGCGGAAAGTCGTAACAAGGCTCGAAGTAGATGTTCAAAATCGTCTGCAGCGAGCGCGCGGAGAAGTTGCGGCTCGAGCTTTGGAGCGCGTCGGTGCTGCACACCTCGAGCTCCTCGAGCCCGATGTCGGTCACCTGCGAGACGTCCTCGAGGCTGCGCCCGCGCACCCCGCGCCAAGACTCGAACAAGCGGTCGCGGGTGCCGGCGTGGCAGTTTTTGCCCACCACCTTGACGGAAAAGCCCTCGATGGTGCCCACCGCGCCCCCCTCCGCGTCGACCACGAACAGGTGGTGGTCGTCATAGAACGCATCGAGGTCGTCGCCCGGCTGCTCGAACAGCTTGAGCTCGGTGCCCTCCAGCAGCCCGGGCACGGGGATGCGCAATGTCACCGGACGGGAAAAGCGCAGGCCGTGCGGCTCGAGCTTCACCCCCGCGAACACGTCGAGCTCGGCGAGGTCGGGAAAGACCAAGGGCGTGACCGTGACCGCGGTGTCCTCTTCGAGCGCGCCCGCGGGGATGTCGAGCAACAGGCCAGTGGGCAGTTCGATCACCGCGCCCTCGGCGGCGGTCACCGTCACCGTCTCGGCCGCGTCCTCGTCGAGGGTGATGGTCGGCCCGAGCCCACACGCGGTCGGGTCACATGCGGCGAAGGCGAAGAGCGGCCAGAGCGTACGCGCGATTTTGCCCATCAGCGCACCTCGCAGCGCAGCAGGAAGCCCGGCCGGCATGGGTCATAGACATTGCGGTAGGTCTGGTCCGCCCAACAATCACAGCAACAATATTTGTCGAAGGTGTACGAGGCGTTGTCGGGGCACATCTCCTGGGTGCAGCCCGCGACCTGGGGGTCACAGAAGAACCCTTCGATGCAGCCGCTCGGCCCCCCGCACGCGCCGGTCACCTCTTCGTATTCGGGACAAGCGGTGTCGTCGCACTCGTTGCCGAGGCCGTCCCCGTCGGAGTCGATCTGGTCGGGGTTGGCCACCGCCGGGCAGTTGTCGACGTCGCTGTCGATGCCGTCCCCGTCGGGGTCCGACTCTTGGCAGTAGGCGCCGTGCGCGGCCACCGCCGGGTCGGGCCGGGTGCTCGGTGGCCCGCCGGCTTTGTAGCGGTAGATTTGGCGTGACGCGTAGCGGGCGTCGGGGGCGCCCGGCCACCACGCGCCGAAGTAGTAGGGTGCGTCGATGGCCGCGTCGAACAGCCCGCTGTGGTTGTCGGCGTTGCGCACGGTGATCGCGCCGCCGTCGTTGTCCAAGACCTCGGCCACGTGACCGGCCGCCCGCACCCCCTCGTCGTCGGGGGCGCTGAAATAGAACACCAGGTCGCCGGGGCGGGCCGCGCCGTCGTCGGTGACCGGCTCGATGAGGTCGGCGGCGAGCAGCGCGGTGAGCAGGCGCGGGGCCGAGCCGTTCCAGGGCCGGCCTTGGTTGACCCCGCGGGTCACGTAGCCCGCGCAGTTGAACGCCGATGTGGCTTGCCCCGCGAACACCGCGTCGTCGGTCACGTAGGTGCCGCCGCCGGCGGCGACCTGCTCGGCCAGCCGGGCGCGTTCGTCCTCGTCCACGGTCTCGATGAACGTCTCGCGCCCCTCGATGAACACCTCTTGTTCGACGTTGTCCCCGTCCAGCACCGTGACGGGGCTGCCGTCGGGGCGCAGCAACACCTGGCGGCGGGTGCACGACGCGGGACCCCGCGGTGCCTGGTAGGTGGGCGGGTCCCGGCGGGCGTGTTCGTAGACCTCGACGGTGGTGTAGTGGCCGTCTTTGTCGATGTCCGCGCGCTCGAGCACGAGGATGTGCTCCACCGCCGCGGCGGGGAACTTGCTGTGCGGGCCGTCGCCATAGGCGAACGCGGCGTCGCGCAAATAGGGGATAGCGGCGTCATCGTCGCGTTCGGCCAGGGCGAAGGCGAGCACCATCAGGCTCATTTCGGTGTGCACGGTGTCGTCGGTGACGTCGGCGGACAGGCCGGCGAGGGCTTCACCCAGCGCGGCGGTGGTGCCGTCTGCGCCCTGGACCAGGGTGTCCAGGTCCTCGATCACCACCGGGATGCGGGCCTGGACCCCCCGCATCGAGCCGCTGGCGGTGAGCAGGGGCTCGACCACCGCCGGGTCCTGCACGTGTTCGATCGCGGCTTGGACCTCGGCGGGCACCGCGCTGGGGCAGCCCGCGAGCAAGGTCGTCGCAGCAAAGAAAATCACGTGTGTCTTCGGCATGTTCTGTCCCCCAGAAGGCGCGCGCAGATCTTCTCATCCCCGACTTGCTCTGAAAAACCGCTGCGTCATACTGCGTCACATGCGCGCGATGGTGCTCGGTCCGGTCTTGTTGTTCACCGCTTGTGGGTTTGCCCCCGACGACGAACGCGGGCGCGTGTTCCCCGCGCCGGCGGAGCGGCCGGCCACGGTGGGCGGCGCGTCCGAGGTGGACGCCCGCTTCGTCGGCACCTGGGTCGTCGACCAGCCCGGGCATGCGCTCTACGAGGCCAGTGTGTACGAGTTTCGCGCCGACGGGGCCCTCGCCCTGCTGGGCAGCTTCTCGTTCGACCAGCCGATGGAGGGCTACCAGACCGGCCAGGTCGCGGTCTCCGACGACAGCTGCGGCGACTGGTACTGCGAAGACGTCAAGTTTGTGTGCGGCTTTGGCCAGCAATGGGCGGCGCCCGATTCAGACACATTGTTGATTCAGAGCCCCTGCGACGATGGCGTGACCCGCGACGTGGAGCTCTCGTTCACCGACGACGCGAGCGCCAACAGCCAAGGCCAGACCACGGTGATCATCGAGCGCGTGGGCGAACACGACGACGCGTTCCACTGGGGCCCGGACTGGCGGTTCGTCAAGTGCCTCGACGACAACGGCGCGGCGTTGACCGATCATTGGGCCTGCGAGCAGCCCGTGTTCGAGGGCCAATAACGCTCAGCCTTCGCGAGGACAGGTGCAGGCGTCGCCCTCCGGGGTGAAGCCGCAGCCCTCGTCACAGGTTTGCATCAGGCGGTGCCGCAGGGTGCGGGTGCCGGACGCGACCGCCCCGGCGTCGCACGCGCTGAGCACGTCGGTGTGCAGCAACACGGTGAAGTCGCCGCTGCGGTGCTTGACCAGCTCGGCCCGGTCGCGGACCACGCAGCCCTGCTCCACCCGGTTGGTGCCCGCCCCGTCGATCTCCAGGGTGCGCCGCTCCCAGTGCGTGACCTCGTAGCGGTGGTCGTGGGTGTGCTCGACGTTGGTGCGCATCGGCATCCACAATGTCAATGTATCTTTCGCGGGGTCGACGTCGATTTCGCCCCGCCGCGACCCGCTGACCCGCAGCACGTCCTCGGCCGGCCCTTGCGCCTGCACGAGCTCGATCTCATACACCCCGCGCGCGACCACCGGCTCCGAGCCGCCACAAGCCACGCCCCACAATGCCAACGACATGAGTACCCAACGCATGCGCGCACCGTATGGCCGGTCCGCCCGGGGGGCGTGTGAAAGCTCCTGAAACCGACCCAACAGCCGCCTCCAGGAACAAAATCGCAGTGTTTCTAGACGGTTAGCGCGCGGGCCGCACCCACTCGGCCACCACCGGGCGGTGGTCTGACAAGGTGCTGTCCACCACCTGGGCCGGCCCGCGGGTCCACGATTTGGGGGCCGCGACCCAGTCGATGGCCCGGTCGGGGGCCGTGCTCGGGAACGACAGGCCCGCGCGGGTCTCGAAGCCTTGGTGCGGGCTGAGCACAAAGCCGCGGCTGCCGACAAGCTCGTCGACCGCGTTGCGCCCCTTGTCGTCGGTGTCGTGCCCGGGCACGCCGCTCGGCGCAGAGTTGAAGTCACCGGCCAGCACCGCCTCGAGCCCGCGGCCGCGCGCGTGCTCGAGCACGAAGCGCATCGAATCGGTGCGCAGCCGCTCGGACCGGTGCGAGAGGTGCAGCGCATAGAGGTCGAACCCGTCGTGACCGCCCACGCGGCAGACCAGGCCCCGCTTCTTGCCCGCCACCACCGTCTCCCAGCCGCGCAGGCCAGGCAGCGCGATCACCGCGCAGTCGTCGAGCGGCACTTTGCTCAAGATCGCATTGCCGAACCGGTAAGGCCCGGTGGGCACGAACCCGGGCACGTCGAGGTTGGTCTGGGTCGCGACGTAGGGGTAGCCGGCCCGGTCCGCGAGCACGCGGGCTTGGTCGATGCCGTAACTCCAGGCGGAATCAAAATCGACCTCGTTGAGCACCCAGATGTCCGCGTCGACGTCGCGCAACAGGGCCGCAATGTCGGTGAGGCGCGCGTCCCGTTCGGCCTGGTCGCCGCCCGCGTGGTTGTCGTCGTGGGGGCCGCGGCCGTGGGCGATGTTGTACGTGCCGATGCGCACCCGGCGGGACAGCTCGCGGATGGGGTGTTGGTCGCTCACCGTGAGCGTGGGCCCGGCGCGGTGGGCGCGCCACCGGTAGAGGCCAAACGCGGTCACGTACCCCGCCGTCAGGGCGAGCAGCATCCAGAACCACCGTCGGGCGAGCAAGAACTTCGTGAGGGTCACCACGCGAACACAACCGCGCGGTCTGCGCGCTCATGCCCGGCCGGCTGTGAAGCCGGTCACGGCCTCTTTCGGGTCACCGAAACGCGCTCTGTCCGGTCAACGCGTGGCCCACCACCAGCTGGTGCACGTCGTGGGTGCCTTCGTAGGTATACACAGTTTCAAGATTGCTCATGTGGCGCATGATGCCGTACTCGTCCATGATGCCGTTGCCCCCCAGAATGTCTCTGCATGTGCGCGCGATGTGCAAAGCGGTCTCGACATTGGCCATCTTCGCCATCGAGGTGCGCGCGCCTTCAATGTCACCGCCCTTTTCCACGGCCTCGTCCTTGAGCCGGCCAAAACGCCAGGCCAAAAGCTGCGCGTGGGTGAGCCGCGCCGACATCTGGGCGAACTTCTGCTGCACCAACTGAAACCCCGCGATGGGCCGCCCGAACGCCATGCGCTCCTTGGCGAAATCGAGCGCGGTGGCAAAACAATCCTCGGCCGCCCCGAGCACCCCCCAACAAATCCCGTACCGGCCCTGGTTGAGCACCGCGAGGGCGCTCTTGAGCCCATCGGTGCCGGGCAAGAGCGCCTCGTCGGGCACGAACACGTCGTCGAGCATGAGCTCGGCGGTGTCCGAGGCTCTGAACGACTGTTTGCCGTCGAGCTTGTGCCGGGAAAATCCGTCCGCGTCGGTGGGCACGACGAAGCCGCGAATGCTGCTGGCGCCTTGCCCGGTCCGGGCCCAGACGATCGCGATGTCGGCCAAGGTCCCGTTGGTGATCCACCGCTTGGTCCCCGAGATGCGCCAGCCGCCGTCCACCTTCGTGGCCCGGGTGCTCATGTTGCCGGGGTCGCTGCCCGCGTCGGGTTCGGACAGGCCAAAACAGCCCACCAATGTGCCTGCGGCGAGCTGGGGCAGGAGCTCTTCTTTGTGCTGGGCGGACCCGAAGGTGAAGATCGGGTACATGCACAAATTGCTCTGTACCCCGACCATGGAGCGCACGCACGAGTCCGCGCGTTCGAGCTCGCGCATACACAGCCCATAGGCCACGTAGTTGAGCGTGGGCCCGTCCCCGAGGTCCAAGGTCGCGCCGAACAGCCCGAGCTCGGCCAGCTCCCGCATGATCGGCAATGGGGCTGCATCGCGCCAGGCCTGCGCCACGTGGGGCCGGACCTTGGCCTCGACAAAACGGCGCACGCTGTCGCGCGCGGCGCGCTCCTCTTCGGTGAGCAGGTCTTCGAAGGCAAAGAAGTCGAGCGGATTGGGCATGCCGCGTTCTAGCACCGCCGGATGTCCGGTGTGGCCTCAGGCCGCGGGCGGCGCGGGCCAGCGCTCCCAGGTCGGGCCCCACACGACCTTCGAGGCGACAAAGTGCAGGGGGTCGTCCTTCGGCCAGGGGCTCGCGAACGGCTCTTCCACGAGGGCGAACTCCCCGTTGTCGAACGGCGCGCCGCTCGCCTTACGTTTTTGGTGCGTGCGCTCGCGCAGGCCGCGGCCCTTTTGGACCAGTGCGCGGTGGTGGCAGTAAGGGTTATTGCCCCGGCGGTCGAAAAACACGTGGCTGGTCCAGCTGCAGCCCGCGCGGCACAACGATTTGTATTCGCACGTGGCGCAAAAGCCCCAGAGGTGCTTTTCGCCTTCGGGGGTGCCGCCGCCCATGTTGATGAGCAGCTCTTTGGTTTGCAGAATGTCACTGAGTCGCGTGTCGCGGATGTTGCCCCCGGTGTACGCGCTGGTGGGCAGAGACGGGCAGCCTTTGATCGCCCCGTCGGCTTCGATGCCGAGGGCGTGCAGGCCCGCTTGGCAGCCGCGCCAAAAGCCCCACTCCCCCGCGGTGCGGCCGCGGAACAGCCGTTCGTAGGGGCCGTAATAGCCAATGTTATTGCCGGGAAGGACGGTCACGCCCTCTTGGTTGGCGCGGTTCACCACCCGGGCGACCATGGGGTACATGTCGAGCAGCTCGGCGGGTTGCATCAGGATGTCGTGGTTGTCGGCGGCGTTGCCCATGGGCACGGTGAGCTGAATCTGCCAGGCGGTGGCCCCCGCGCGCTGGATGTATTCGTAGAGCGTGGGGAACTGCGGCGCGCTTTTGCGGTTGAGCTGGGTGTTGACCCCGCAGAGCATGCCCACGTCGGAGAAGTGGCCCAGCGACCGAAAACACGCGTCCCAGCTGCCGGGCTTGCCGCGCAGCTCGTCGTGCACATCGCGCAGGCCGTCGATGCTCACGCTCACCCGGGCGATGCCCGCGTCGACCATGCGCCGGGCGGTCTCGCGGCTGATGCCGTAGCCGCCGGTGGTCATGGTCGCGATCATGCCCACGTCGTTGATTTTGCGCGCGAGGTCGAGCCAATCCGGCCGCAGGTAGGCTTCGCCCCCGATGAGCGTGACCTCGGTGATGCCGTTTTGCGCCATCTGTTCGATGAGGTCGAACGCCTCTTCGGTGGTGAGCTCGTCGGTGCGCGCGTCGCCGGCCCGGGACCCGCAGTGGCTACAGGCCAAATTACACTTGAGGGTAATTTCCCAGACCGCGTAGGACTGGCGCTGGTACTCGACGAGTTTGCCCCGGGCTTCGTCGCGCAACGAGGGCAATAGATCGCGGGCGCGCGACTTGGTGAGCGGCACCGGGCCCACGGTGGTGTTGGCGACCGCGTCGCCGTTGTTCAGGATTTTGAAGTCGACCATCGTCGGTCTCCCACAATGAAACTGGACAATGTTGCCGGTTCAGGCCCCGAAACGAAAAGAGGGAGGGCGACCCCTCCCTCTTTTGTTCAGCGCGAGGCGTGCATCACGAATCGCCACCCGCGGGGTTGACCCCGGTGAGCGGCGCGCCGATGGGCATGCCGTACATCGGGCGCACCACCGGGCCGCCGTCGATGGGGCCCACGTCGATGGGATTGGGCATGCCGTACATCGGCATGATGTCGATGGGCGACGGCCCCGGGGTCGGGGCCGGGCCGGGGCCCACGTCGATGGGGTTGGGCATGCCGTACATCGGCAGGATGTCGATGGGGTCGATGATGTTCAGCCCGATGTAGGTCTCGAGCTTGGCCTTGGCGTCGGCGTCGATGAACTGCGCGACGTCGTTGAGGATGAGCTGGAGGTCTTCCTTCTCGGTCTTGGACAGCCGGCCCCCGTCGTTGGCGGCTTTGATCAAGGCCTCGGCGTCGGCTTTGTCGATGCGGAAGTCTTGCAGCATGCCCTCGAACGCTTCGCGCAGGCCCTTGTCCTTGAGCTGGCGCGAGAGGCTCGGCACCGCCACGCCGTACATCGGGGCGATGGGCGGCTCGGGCGGGTGAATGTTGGGCTCGTCTTTGATCGCGGCCATCAACAGCGCCTTGGCCGTCGAGGTCAGGCGCAGGCTGCTCACAATGGTGGATAGGTCGTTCTTCTGCGCGTCGGAGAGCGAACCGAGGCCGTTCTGTTCGTCGAGGGCGGCCTGCACCAGACCGCTCGCCTCGTTGGCGTCGATTTGGAAGTCGCCCATCATGCCGCGCAGCGCGTCGCGGATGGCGCCGGTCTGGAGGTTGAGGCCGTCGGGCGAGCTCATGAGCTGGTCGTTGATGATCTGGTGCGCTTGGCCGGTGAGCTCAAACGTGAGGTTGTGGAGGATGCGCTCGAGGTCCTGCCGCTCGCGGGCGGTCATCACCCCGCCGTCGAGGGCCGCTTCCACCAGCTGCTTGGCTTCGACGTCGGTGATTTTGCTGTCCTGCATCACCTTGTCGAACACCTCGCGCAGCTGCACGTCGCTGGGCCGCGCCGCAAACTCGGGGGGCATGGGCATCCCGTACATCGGCAAGAAGATGTTGGGGTCGACGGGCAGGCTCACCGCCGGGGTGTCGGGCTGGGGCACGCGGAAGTTCACCTCGCCGGACTTTTGCACTTCGGCGTCGAGGGTCGCGCGGGCCTGGGCCACGTTTTGGTTGAGGGTGGCTTGGTTGGCCCAGCCCGAGCGGGGGAGGGCCTGGCCTTGGGCCGCGGTGGGCGCGCCGGTCGCGGTGCCGGCGGTCTGGTCCATCTTGTCGGCGGGGCCGGCGGGCTTTTTCGCCTCCACCTGGGCTTTTTGGGCCGCGGGGGCTTGCTCGGCCTGTCCGGTCTGGCCGATGCGGGGAGAAAATCCGGGTCCCTTGTTGATTTTGGTCATGATGGTCCTCGAAAGTCGGGAAAGCGCTTGGGGGTTTTATGCCAGAAGCGGGCTGTTTGGCGATTGATCTCGACGGAAAACCCAATGGTATCGGCCGCTTGCCCGACGAGCGGGGCGCGCCCTGATGCGCCTTGGCCTGTTTGTCACCCGGCTCGACCTCGGCGGCGCCCAGCAGGTGGTGCTCGACCTCGCCGCGCACGCGGCCGGCCAGGGCGTCGACGTGATCCTGTACGCCGGCGCCGGGGGCGCGCTGGACGACGCCGCGCGGGCCTTGCCCGTCCAGGTGCGGCTCTTGCCGTGGTTGCCGCACGCGGTAGCACCAGGCGACGCGCTGGCCGTGCCCCGCTTGGCACAGTTGTTTCGCGCGGGCCGGCTCGACGTGCTGCACACCCATTCGAGCAAAGCCGGCGCCCTCGGCCGGGTCGCGGCGAAGCTCGCGCGGGTGCCCGCGGTGGTGCACACCGTGCACGGCTGGAGCTTCAACGACACACAATCGGCGGCCACCCAGCGCGCGTTCGTCGCCGTCGAGAGAGCCTGCGCCAAGCTCTCCGACGCGCTGGTGTGCGTGAGCGAACACGACCGCGCGCGCGGCCTGTCCCTGCACATTGGGCAAAAAGACCAGTACCGCATCCTGCGCGCGGGCATCGACGTCGAGCGGTTCTCGGCCCCCACCGGGGGGCCCGCCCTGCGCCAACGGCTCGGCATCCCCGACGGACACCGCGTGGTCGGGACCGTGGCCAATTTCAAGCCGCAAAAAGGTCCGCTCGACTGGGCCGAGGTCGCGGTGCGCGTCCTCCGCGCGCGCGATGACGTGCACGTGGTGTACGCCGGGGACGGCCCTTTGCGCAGCCTGGCCGAACAGCGCCTGGTCCACGCCGGCGTGCACCAACGCGCGCACCTGCTCGGCTGGTGCGACGACGTGGACGCGGTCTACGCGGCCTCGGATGTGTTCTTGTTGATGTCGCACTTCGAGGGCCTGCCCCGCTCGGTGTTGCAGGCCATGGCCGGCCGCGTGCCGGTGGTGGCCACCGCCGTCGACGGCACCGCCGAAGTCGTGCGGCACGAGACCGGCTATCCCGTGGCCCGGGGGGACGTAGCCGGCGCGGCCGAGGCGGTGCTGGCCGCGCTCGAGGGCGACGAAGGCCGGGCCGCGCGCGCCCATGCCCAGTTGCCCGCGTTTTCGCTCGCCGCGATGCGGGACGGGCACATCGCCTTGTACGAGGAGCTCACGGCACCAGGCGCGCGGCGCGCTCGTCGAGCAGCTCGCGCTCGATGAGATAAGGCCCGATCAAACTCATGAACCCTGGGCTGTGCACAAATTGGCGCGCCACCTGCTGCACCGCCAAGGTCACGTCGCCGGTCTCGAGGGCGAGCAGGCGCACGGCGCAGAGCTCGGCCAGGACCTGCACGGCGAAATCGAACGCCTCGTACCGCGCGGGCACGTGGGTGTAGATGCGCCACGCGGCATATCGTGTATAGGCGCGCTCCCAGATCGGGTCTTCGCCCGGGCTCGCCGCGGCCAGGCGCGCCTCGATCTCGTCGAGCCCGCGCGCGCTTTTCGGCGGCGGGTCCTGGTCAAAAAAGCCGCGTACCTCGTCCAGGGTGGGCTGGGTCGCGAACACCAAACGCAACACCGGCTCGGTAAAAAGCGCGGACTGGGCGTGCATCACCCGGGCCACGAGCAGGTCGCGCCCCACCCGCGCGCGGGTCGCCATGTCATTGCACACGATGCCGGCCGGGGCCCCGTCGGGCCAGAGCATGGCCAAGAGCCGCTCGCGCACCGGGCGGGTCTCGTCGGTGAGCACGGCCATGACCCGGTCGCGGTGGGCCAATGAGTCTGCACCCACCTTCTTGTCGTGGCGCGCATCGGGCCCGTGCGCGACCTGCTCGAGGGCGAAGGGCGCGTCCAGGGCCAGCACCAGCCGCGCGATCTCCGGACACCCGAGGGTGGCCCCGACCTCGACGCGCCCGCCCACGTCGTTGGTCTGGCGCGGGTATTGGCGACAGATTTGCCCCAGGGGGGCTTGGCCGTGCGCGGCGATGACCACGCAGAGATTGTCCTCGCGCAAGAACGCGCAGCGACCGTTCGGCCGGGTGATGACCGCGGCCTCTTTTTCGGTGGGCTTTTGCACCGGGACCACGAGCTCGTCGAAGGGCGCGTGCAGTGACATGTCTTCGCCCGCCTTGCGCAGGCGGACCAGCTCGGGCTGGGTCAGGGACACGTCGAGCCCGATGCAGCAGCTGTCCGGGCAGTCGCCGGCGATGCACTCAAACGCCCCGACGTAGGCCGGGCGCACCGTGGGCAAGGTCGGCCGATCGGTCATGCCCCCACCGTACCGCGAACCGCCGCGCGCGGAAGACCGCTCAGGCCAGCGAGGTGGTCGCTTTTTGTGACCACTCTTTGCGCGCCAAGCGCAACGTCATCGAGAAGGGTTCGAGGCCGATGGCCTTTTCCGCTTCCATCAGCGCCAACGCCCAGCTGCCCTGGTGCGCGGCCTGCATCGCCTTGGCCTGGTGCAACGCCGCGCGGTCCACCCGGTCGGGGAACACATGGTGCCAAGCCTCGCGCAGCATCTGCACGTCGGGGCCCTTCTTCTGCGCGGCCAGGCGCAGCCGCTCCTCGGCGCGCACGTGCCCGCAGCGGAAATCGTAGTGCAACCGCGCGCGCGGGTTGAGGAACAGCCGCTTGAGCTTGACCCCCACCGCCTGGGCCCGCTTGAGCCGTTCGCGCACCGGCGGGGACGCGCCCACCATCGCGGTGGCGACGAGGTCCTCGAGGTCCTGGACCGCCCGCTGCACTTTGTCCGCGGGGGCGAGGGGGTCGTCGATGCCGATGGCCTCGTACATGCGCTGGGCGGCCACCGCCTTGAGGAACAGCCGGAGCCGCTCGGCCACCGAAAGCTGCGGGGTCTGCTCGACGGTCTCGATGTCGAAGTCGAGCTCTTCTTGGTCCTGGGCCTGGTCTTGCACCACCATCGCGGCCAACGCCCGCTGGGCGGTGGGGCTGATGGTCAAAAACTTCACCCCGATGCCGCGTTGGCCGTTGGCCCCGACCCCGAGGCGGGTGACCTCGGCCCGGGCCCCGCCCCAGCCCCCGACGTCGAGCTCCACGTCGAGCTTGGTCCCCACCGGGTAGCTGTAGGGGGTCTCGATGAACAGCCCTTGGGCGGACACGTCGGTGGCCACCGCGTCGACAAACTCGGACGCCCCGTGGCGCCGGAAGTGCAATGTCACTTGAGCCGGCGCGCGCCCCGACTGCCGCATCCGGCTCGGGTCCCCGGTGTTGGCCGTGCCCGGCCGCAGCGCCTTTTGTCCCGGCCCGTGCAGATAAAGGGGCAAGCGGCCGCCCTCGGTGGCCTCGACCTCGGCGGACAGCTCAAACCCCGCGGACATCGCCGCGTGCAGCTTGAGCCCCCCGGGGTTCTCGTCGAGCCAGTCGCCGGGCACCTCGAGCACCCCGAGCATTTCCCGGTCGATGCTGGTCACGTCCACCGACTCGTACAGCGCGATCTTGAGCGGGGTGCCCGCCGCCGGCCGCATGGGCAACTCAATGACATTGGCGGTGGGCAGCCGCGCGTTCTGGGGCAGGGCGGTGCCGCCGGACAGCCCGGGGGCCATCACCCCGATGGGCAGGCTGAGCACGTCGACCAGCCGGCTCGCCCCCGCGCCGAGCAACGCCGCGCCCTGGGCCACCGCGCGCACCGCGTCGACCGACTCGGCGCTTTTCACCGCGGGGAACACCTGCTCCAGCCGGCGCCGGACCGCGGGCATCCGGGTCTGGCCCCCGACGAGAACCACCCCGTGCAACAGGTCAGGGCTGATGCCGGCCTTTTTGGTGGTCTCCTCGGCCAGGCCGATGGAGCGCTCGATGAGCTTGGCCACCGCGCCTTCGATCTCTTGGCGGCGCAGCACCTCGTCCATGTCGATGAACCGCTCGCCGTCGGTGAACACCACCGGGACCCGGACCCGAAACTCGCTCTCGGTGGACAGCGCGATCTTGGCCTTCTCCGCGGCTTGGCGCACGCGCAGGGCGACCACCGGGTCGTCCATGATGTCGACCTGGTGTTTTTGCCGGATGCGCTCAGCCAGCAACAACGCAATCTCATTGTCGAAGTCGAGCCCCCCGAGGAACGACTCGCCCCCGGTGGCCATCACCCCCACGGTGTTTTCGTGGATGCGCAGCACGGTGACGTCGAGGGTGCCGCCCCCCAGGTCATAGACCATGACCATCGCGTCCTCGGGCGCGTTCATCGCGAACGAGAGCGCGGCCGCGGTGGGCTCGTTGATCATCGCCTTGACGTTGAGCAAGCGCTCGGCCGCTTTGCGCAACAAGCTGCGCTGGCGGTACGAAAAGTGCGCCGGCACCGAGAGCACACACTCTTCGAACGGCACCGGGGAGGCGATGTTGGCCAGCTCCACCACCCGGTCGAGCACCGCGAAGGCCACGTCCTCGAGCGCCCTCACTTTGCCATGCACAAACACTGCGGCGAGGCCGCTGTCGCCCTCACAAATCTCGTACGAAAACTGCCCCTGGTTGCGCCCCACAAACTCAGACAGGAACCGGCGCCCCAAAAACCGCTTCACCCCGTACACGGTCTCGGTGGGCGCATCGAGCAGGCGCCCCTTCGCCGACTCGCCGACCAGGATGCTCTCGCCCGGCATGTACGAGACGACGGTCGGCATTTCGTCCGTGGCCTCCCCCATGCGGACCACGTGCAACTCGCCGCGCTCGTCCAGCCACGCGGCCACGGTGTTGGTCGTACCGAAATCGATACCCAGAACGGGGGTCAATGGGCCTCCTGCAGAGGGTTCGACACGGTTTACCACCGGGCCAAGCGCGCTGTCGCCCGTGTGCGCCGTTTTGGGGCGATCGGCCGGTGGCGTTCGCGGGGCGGTTTTCGGTATGCTTGTTTTCTCGGGAATTGAGGTGTCGGCTCGGGTGATCGACCGATGCGCAAGGCCCGCCGCGCGTTGTCACGCCCGTTATAACCTCGTTATACTGGGCGGAGGGAGAGACACATGCTGCGCAAACCACTCCTGGCTCTGGTCGTCGCGTCCTTGGCCGCCGCCGCCTGCGGCGAGCTGATCACGGTCCCGCCCCAGAAGTTCCCCGCGGCCCCCGAGGCCGCCACCTGCGATGTGCCCGCGCTGGTCACCGCCACCGTCGACGATTTCACCGAAGCGCCGTTCACCACCGTCACCACGCTCGACGGCAACAGCCAATGCAGCACCTGCCACGCGGTGGGCACGCCCGACGGCGTCGACGCCGCCTGGGGCCCGGGCGACGGCACCTGGCACAACGCCGCCGCCGCGCTGCTCGCCCGCCCCAGCAACGCCGAAGGCGGGGCCGACGACAACTCCCTGCTCTCCCACATCAACCAAGACGGCAGCTACCACGGTCTGCCCGCGGCCGAGCGGGCGGAGGTCGAGGCGTTCATCGCGAGCTTCTTCGACAACGGGGGCGACGGCTGCGCCGATGCCGTCGTCGTGCCCGACGGCGACCTTGCCGCGAGCCTGGCGTCGTTCCAAGCCAACGGCCTGCCCGCGTTGTACGGCTGCGCGACCTGCCACCAGGCCCCGCCCAACGCCAACACCAACGGCAACTGGGGCAACGGCGGCGACAACTCCGACGAGGGCTGGCACAACATCGCGGTCGTGATCATGTCCCGCGATCTCTCCGCCGGGCTCGCCCCCGAACAGACAAGCATGTACGAGAAGTTCAACGGCTTCGACGGCCTGCACCCCATCGACGAGGACGGCAAGGCCGCGGTGCTGGCCTGGATCCCCGACTTCGAAGCCGCCGGCCTCGTCGGCAACACCGGCGGCGATGGGGATGGCGACGGGGACGGAGACGGCGACGGCGACGGCGACCCGGACTTCCCGGGGTGCGCCACCTACTACCCGGCCACCGACAACCAAATCGACGCCGCCTTCACCGACGACTTGGTCGCGGGCTTTTCCAACAACGCGTGTTTCCCCTGCCACATCGACCGCGCCGACGGCGGCTTTCAGTTCGTGCGCAACGACAAAGCCAACATGGTCACGCAGTTCTCGACGGTGATCGAGCCCGCCACCTATCCCGACGACACCACCCTCGGCTTTTACATGTTCAGCAAACAGGACCACAGCAACTACGCGCTCCAGGCCGGGCTGGTGTTCGACGAGGCGCGCAAGCTCGCCTTCCGCACCTTCATCGACACCGTGAGCCGCGGCGCCTGCGAGCCCGACCCGGGCGGGGGCGGCGGCACCGACTGCAACCTCGACTCGGTGATCGAATGGAACAACCGCGGGCTCAACGACGCCTTCTCGTGCGCGGGGTGCCACCAAGAGGCCGCCGACACCCCCACCGGACAGGGCAACAACTGGGGCAGCCCGTCGGGCGCCAACTGGCACGACGCCGCGGTGGGCAGCCTCTCCACCGACGCCAACTACCCCGCGACCCCGACGTCGACGGAGCTTTACTTCGGGGTGAGCGGCCTTCTGTTGTTGCCCGCGTCGATCACCCACACCAACGCCACCGCCAACGGCCTCGCCCCCGCGCTGCAAGAGTGGATCGAGTGGCGCGCCACCAACGGCTGTCCGTAGCCACCGCGCATTGTGACTAGCGCGGCGGGGGCGCGCCCTCCCGCGCCGGCAATGTGACATACCGGCCGAGGGACTCTTCGCCCCGGTAGCCAAAGTGCCGGTGACCCCACGCGTCGAACCACAAAAGCCGGTCGAGCACCTGCCCGCTCGTCAGCTGCGTGACCCCGTAGTGGTGGCTGAGCGCTTCGCAGCTCGGCGCCACCTGCTGCATGGCCCGACAGAACGCCTCCACGCACGGCACAAACTGCGCCGGCGGCGCCATCCCGTTGTCCTCGACCTCGGGCTTTTCGACCCCGCGGGTCAAAAGCCAGACCGCGCCGTCCTCGAGCAGGGGCACGACCTCTGGAAAGAGCAGCGCGAGCACCTTGCTCACCGCGCTCAGGTGGCAGCGTCCGTCGCCGAGCGCGTCGAACGCGGCCTGGAGCCGCGCCTTCTCCGCCGGGCTGCGCTGCAACACCGCGGTGGGCGAGCCCGACAACAGCTCGAACAGGACCTCCCAATGGGGCCGCATCTCCTCGGACAGCCACGTCTTGAACACCGGGGAAGGGGCCTTGCCATTGACCAGCCAACTGCCGGGCAGACACAGCGGCAGCAGGTTGTACGCGGTGATGCCGGACTGGCTGAGGCTATGCACTTTTTCCGCCAGGCGGTCGTAGCAATAGGCGCCGGGCAGCTCGGCGCGGCTCACCAGCTTGCGCAGGGCTTCGGTCACCACCCAGGTCCGGTCGTCGTCGAGCTGAATCTCCATGCGCGTCCCCCTCCCGCGGCGTCTGAGCCGGTGGGTGTACCCAAGCGCGCACAAAAAAGCACCGGCCTCGCGACCGGTGCCGCCGACCAAAAGGCCGGCCATCCCCCCAGATGAGTTGTGATCAACCGTCCATGGGGTTCATCTGCAGCGCGGTGAACGTGCCCTGCGACGGGTCTTGGATGATCGCGAAGGTGCCGACCGAGATTTTCTGCGGCCCCACGTGCACCGTGCCGCCGAGGTCTTTGGCTTTCTTCATCGTGGCCTCGATGTCCGCCACCGCGAAGTAGGTCTGCCAGTTGGGGGGCACCCCTTCGAACTGCGGACCGATCAGCGCCATGAAGCCCCCGTTGGGGTTGTCACCATTTTTGATCGTCAGGTACGTGCCCCCGTCGGGCATGGCCATCTCTTCGTAGGTCCAGCCCCACACCTTGGCATAGAAGTCTTTGTTCTTGGTGATGTCTCGGGTTTGCAGCTCGTTCCAGCACAGGGTGTTGGGCTCGTTGCACAGGCCCGCGCCCTTGTGGTTCTTCGGTTGCCACGCGCCGAACGCGGTGCCGGTGGGATCGGCGAACAGCGCCATCCGGCCTTCTTCCATCACGTCCATCGGCGGCATCATCACCGTGCCCCCGGCCGCGGTGACCTTTTGGGCCACCGCGTCGACGTCGTCGGTGCGCACATAGGACATCCACACCGACGGCATGCCCCCGGCCATCATGTCGGGGTCCATTTGGCCGCAGCCAGCCACCGCCTCGCCATTATACAGAAACATTGTGTAGTGGGCGCCGCCCCCGATGGGTTTGTCCTGCGCCTCCCAGCCGAACAGACCGGTGTAGAACGCCTTGGCCTTTTGTTGGTCGCGGGAGTTGAGGTCGACCCACGAGAAAGTACCATTGGGAAAATCGTTGAACTTCGCCATCTCACAGCTCCGATCGGTGGTTGTCGGGCATCAGGCCCGGCGCAGTCATCGTCGAGCGCCGGATTTTTGTCCAGCCGCCGAATCGAAACCGCGGGGTATTTTGGTTCTCAGCGCTCGATCGGACGTTCGGCGCCGACGCGGGCGGCCGGGGCTGGCAGAGATGGCCCGGTCGGGGCGAACGGCGCGAGCAGCTGCGCGAAGTAGGTCTCGGGCCCGGGCGTGGCCACCCCGACCGGAATGCACGGTTCGGGGTCGGCGTAGGTGCCGAACAAGCGGTCGAGCCACGGAAACAGCCCAGCGAAGTTCACCGCGGGGCCGTCGATGTGGTGGTGTTGGCGGTGCCAATGGGGAAAAGCGACCAGCTGGCGCAGACCGGGCACCGTGGTCACGATGTCGGCGTGGACAAAAACTGTGTGCAGCTTCTGCAGCGCGACGACGGCAACGACGGGGCCAAAGTCAAACCCGAGCAAAATGGCGGGTACGTTGATCGCCGCGAGGAAAAGCACGGTCTCGGCCGGGTGCTGGCGGTGGGCGGCGAGGAAGTCGAGCGGCGCGGCCGAGTGGTGCACGCGGTGCATGCGCCACAACCAGGGCACGCGGTGGAGCGCACGGTGGAGCCAGTAGGAGTTGGTTTCTCCGATGACGAACACCAGCGCGGTCTGTGCCCACAATGGCATTGTGGAGAACCAGGCCGGGCCGGGACCGGGGGCGCAGGCCTCGAGCAGCCCAAAGCCGAGACCGGCCGCGGGGGCGATGAGCAGCGGGTTGAGCCAGAAGTGCAGAAGGTCGGTGGCGCGATTTTGCACGCGGGGGGCCCGGCGGTGTTCGAGCCACTCCAGGGGCGCGAACACGACGACCACGACGGCAAAAAAGAACGCGGTGCGGGCCAGGGTCTCGATCAGGTGCACCTAGTAGCCGCCGGCGAAGTCCGGCTCGTAGATCGGTTTGCGCCGCTTTTTCACCCCCGCGTGCCGCGTCGGTTTTCGACCGACGCCGCCGATGCTGAGGCCTTTGGGCCGGGCGGTGGCGCGGCGCACCTTCTCGGCCCGGGCCCGCTTCTCGGGGGCGGCGATGGGCTTTGTGCTCCGGGCCGCGAAGCGGGGCGTGGTCTCTTGCAGGACCGGCACCGGCGCGGGTGCGGTGCGCGTGCTCGCGTAGGCTTCCGCCGCGAACAACGCCCCGGACAGGGCAAAGAAGGCACACGCGGCGAGCAGGGTCTTCATCAGGTGGGTCATCGGTCCTCCGTCAGTACCCGCCCGCGTCGTCGACGGCCATCATCGCGACCGCCACCGCGGGGAAGGCGACGACAACGCTGGTCACGGCCACGAAGTAGGCGAGAACAATCATGGTCTTTCGCATCGACAGCCCCCCTGGTTGTTGGGTTCCAACGGACGAGCCGCGGAAAAGATTCAAGGACCGGCGTGACCCGCACACGCGCCGGGTGACGTTCGATGCGGCCTGGCAGCACCACCGAGGGGGGCTCGTCGCCGGCGGGAATGGCTTGCGCGAACCGCGCGACCGGTGGGATGCTTTGCCGCCGCGTCACGGTTGAGACCATCAGGTGTTTTTCGCGTTCCTCTCCCTGCCCCTCGAGAAGAAAGACGAGCCGGCGCCGCGGTCGGACGAAGAGCTGATGGCCGCGTACCGCGACGGCGAGGTCGCCGCGTTTCGGGAGCTGGTGCGTCGTCACGAAAAGCCGGTGTACCGGTTCTGCCTGCGGTCGTTGGGCCGGCCCGAGGCCGCCGCCGACGCGGCCCAAGAGGTCTTTTTGCGGGTGGTGAAGTACGCCCCCAAGTGGGAACACAAGGCGAAGTTCACGACGTGGATGTACACCATCGCGCGCAACTACTGCATCGACGCGTCCCGCAAGGCGGTCCACCGGCGCACCGAGTCGCTCAACGAAAAGCTCGGCCGTGACGACGAAGGCGGCGCCGAACGGCTCGACCAGGTCAAAGACGAGGGCCCCGACCAAGGGCGCCTCGTCGACAGCCGCCGCATCCGCGAGGTGGTGGACGCGGCCTTGGCCGAGCTCCCCGAGGAGCAGCGCGAGGTGTTCTGCCTGCGGCAATACAGCGGGCTGTCGTTCAAGGACATTGCCCTGGCGGTGGACGCGGGGGAGAACACCGTGAAGTCGAGGATGCGTTACGCCCTCACCAGCTTGAGAAAAGCCTTGCTGCAAGCGGGGTTGGAGCTGCCGGGGGGGTCGTCGTGATTCGAGAGATCGCCCGGGCCCATCGTCCGTTTAGATCTGGTGAGCACGGTGGTGAAAAGCCGTCTCATCGAGGAGAATTGTCACTACAATTGACGTGTCCGCCATGACCACCGCACGTGAAGACCTGATGCTCGCGTATGTCTACGACGAGCTGTCCGACGAGGACAAAGCATCGTTCGAGACCCTGCTCGACGAGGACGCGGACCTGCGCGCGGAGGTCGATGGGCTGCTCGCCACCCGGCAGCTGCTCGACGAGGACATGGCGTTCGGCCAGGAGAGCGGGCTCGACCTGCCCCCCGCGCACCTCGCCGACGCGATCCTGCGGGCCGAAGCGTTGGCCCGGCCGGCCGCGCTGCGCGAAGCGGTGGTGGAGCATGCCCAGGTGCGCCGTGACGGTCCCTCGTCGTCGACCAAGGGCTGGGCCCCCAAGCTGATGACCTGGCTGCTCGGCGGCTCGGTCGCGCTCGGCGGCGCGGCCGCGGCGGTGTTTTTCCTCGTCGCCGACGCGGAGCACGCGACCGAGGCGCCCGCGGTGGCGCGCGCGACCCCGGAGATGGCCGACGGGGCGCCCGCGGGGGCCGACCGGTCCGCGCGCGGGGCGGCCCAGGAAAAGGCGTTCGCGTTCGACGGCGACGACGACGACCGGGCCAACGCCGAGGCCGAGGCCGACCTCGACCAGGTCGCGGCCGTCGAGGAGTCCGTGGACAAAGCGGGCAGCCGCCGCCCCGCGGACAAAAAGGACGCCAAAGCCGAGGACCCCGGGGACGGCTACGTGCAAGGGCTCGAACAGAACGCCCACGGCCGCGCCTACCCCACCGCCCCGCCCCCGCCCGCGGACACGCCAAAGGCTGAGCCCGCGCCCGAGCAGAAAAAAGTTCAGGTCACGGCCGCGCCGGCCAAGAGCGGCAACGTCTACCAGCGCGACGACCTCGAGCCCCCCGGGGTGATGGTCGGCGAGGACGCGGCCGAGGGGGGATCGACCGGCCGGATCGCGGACATGGACAACGCCATGGGCGCCGGCGGCGGCTTCGCCCTCGGGCGCGAGCAGCAGCGCACCGACCGGCGCAAGGACGCGGCCCCCGCGCCCGAGCCCATCGCCGAGCGCAAGACCAAGCCCAAGACCAAGTCGGCCAAGCGCCGCGCCCGTGCGGTGCCGCCCGCGCAATCCTTCGGCAGCACGGTGAGCAAAGGCGACGTGGTGAAAGGCCCGCAGCGGCTGAGCAAAAAGGAGCGCGAGTTCCTCCAGGGCGCCGGCAAAAAGAAGGCCCAGGACGCCCGGCTCGACGACGAAGCGGAGCTGCGCAAGCTCGAGATGGAGCGGGACAGCTTCCAAGCCGAGATCACCCTCGCCGGCGCCAACCGCGCGTTCCGGACCAAGCACTACCGCGACGCGGCGCGCATGTACCGCCAGGCCCGCGAGGAAGACCGGGCCGCGGGCCGGCTCGGCCTGCTCGCCCACATCGGTGAGGTCCAAGCGCTGCACAAGCTCGGCCGGCACCAGGAAGCGCTCAAGGTGTTCGGCTTGGTCCAGCGCGGCGGGGCCAATGAGACCTCGGCCGACGCCTACCTCGCCGCGGCCCAGAGCGCCGAGGCCCTGCAAGACTTTGCCCGCGCCGAGATGCTGTACCGGGACGTGGCGGCGGTGAAATCCAAAAACCAGGTCGCCAAGCGGGCCCTGGTGCGGGTGCAGCGCCAACGCAAGGCGCGCGCGGAGACGTCCTACGAGGCCGAGGCCGCTGCCGACGAAGCGCCGGCCGAGGCGCCCGCGGCCGATTCCAAAGAGTAAGCTTCCGCACCCGGGCCCACGGCCCCACCACGATCACGCGGTCTCACGCCCCTTTGCCCGCGATGTGGCCGCCCGCAGAATAAACGAACGCTCATTTATCTTTCACCCCGCGGGTAGTCAGCTTGGCCCCCGCGCCTACAACGGACACATGATGAACGACACGTCCGCATTCCACTCCGCCACCCGGCTGTCCGGGGCGTTGGCTTTCGAGGCGCTGCGCGAGCGTGGCTGGTCGGCCGAAGACCTGGTGCTGTTCACCACCGCCGTGCGCGGGGTGGAGATCGAGCCCAACGACGACCACACTGGCGTGCACGTCACGCTGCAGTGGGACCAAGAAGCCGAGGTCGATCGCGACCTGTTCGACAAGATCGGCCAAGACGACCTGCCGCTCTTTTTCTGCGCGTTCACCGGCCGGCGCGAGCCGCCCCAAGCCTGAGACCGCCACCCGGCTGAGGCCGCCCTGGGCGCCCCGGCAGGGCCGGGCCGCGGGTCATCGACGCCACAAGAGCGAGCTCACCACCCGGCGGCCGGTCACGTCCACGTTAGAACCATTTTCTAGAAGGGCGGCGCCCCCCGGGTTCAGGGCCCGGCGGCGCTCGTGGCAAGACAGGCACGCCCCGGTGATGGTCCCGACCAAAAAGTAATCGGGGGGGTCGCCGGCGGCCGCCACCCGCGCCTCCGCCAAGCGGTCGCGCAGCTGGTCGAGGTACCGGTCGAACAGCGGGTGGTTGGACACCGCCTCGCCCCGCAACGCGAGCTCCGCGGCGGCCTCCTCCATCTTTTTGAGGGTGCTGAGCACCGTGGCCTGGGTCGTGGCGTCGCGCGGCCCGGCCAAGGTCTCGTCGAGCACCTGGACCCCATCGGCCAGCCGGTCCATGGTGTCTAGAATTTCATTCTGGTCGTAGTAGCGAAACTGCGGGCCGTAAAAGGTCGCCCGGGCCGCGCCCTCGGTGGCGCAGCCCGACAAAAGCGCACCGCCCACCAACACCCCCACCATCGACAGCCGAATCCACATGGTCTGGTCCTTTCCTAGGCCGCGGCCACCTGCCCGGTCTGGTCGACCATCCGCAGCAAGAACCGAAACGGCAGGGTCTTTTTTTCGCGGTTGTCATCGATGAGCAAGGTCAAAAGGTCGGTCGACGTCACCAGGCCGACCAAGCGGTCGCTGGGCCCCAGGATCGGAATCGCGTCGATCTTGTGTTCGACCATGGTCGCGGCCAACGACGACACGCTCGTGTCCGGCGTCGCGGTCAGGGGGCACAGGCTCATGGCATCGGCCACGAACACATCCGCGACCGCCCGCCCGTCGTCGTCGATGTCGGTGCGCAACAGGATGTCGCGGTCGGACACGATGCCGACCAGGCGGTCGCCTTGCAGCACCGGCAGGTGGCGCACGTTCTCCCGGCGCATCAACGCATCCGCCACCCGCAGCGAAAGCGCAGGGGGCACGGTCAGCACGTGTCGGGTCATGGTCGCGTCGGCTCGCATCGGCACCTCCGCCCCTCCCCATGGCAAGTATTGCGCCCGCGCCGGGTCGCGTCCTGGCCGCGATCGCCGCGACCCGGTGGGCGGCCTCGCCCGGTTCTTGGCCCCCCGCTGGGCCGGTTGGCCCGGCTAGGGGCGCAGGGTCGAAAAGCCCGCCGCCTCCCGCACAAACTCGCTCCCCCGCGCGGCTTTGGACAGGTACAGCCGGTGGTGTTCGATTTTGCGGTGGTCGGACGCGCGCAGGTACAGGTCGAGCGCGTCGTCCCCGTCGAGGTCACCGGCCCAGACCAGGACCGCCTCGGCCCCGTCGCCCTCGGGCGCGTAAAAGAGCGTCTGGCGGGTGCGGTCGATCTTGAGCGTGACCCGCAGCCCCCCGCCGTCGTGGGGCACGGCCTTGAGCTCGGCGGTGCTGTCCCCGAACGCGAGCGTGACCGGCGCCCCCGCGGACAGCGGCTGACCGAGCGCGGCCGCAGGCCGGACCTCGGCCGCGCGCACCGGCCCCGGCGCGAACTGCAGCGCCCCGGTGAACAACAACGTGGCCGGACAAGGCGCCTCGATGCGGACCGCGGGGCCGCGGTCGCCGGCGACCTCGGTCTGGTCGACGTGCACGCGGCGCAGGCCGCCGTCGCAGAGCGCGAGCGCGGAGTCGACCGCGGGGAGCGCTTCGGTCTCGGCGCGCACGAACGTCCCGGGGACAAACACCGCGCCCGGGTTGGTCACCCGGCGCGCCCGAAACAGCGCCTGGTCCGCGGCGCGGGCTTGTTGCTGCGCGTCGGTGAGGCCCGTTTTTGTCAGCTGTTGTTCGTGGGCCAGGCAACGGCCGGCGGCCAGCGTGCGCACCAACCGGCGGGCCGGGTCCTGGTCCATGCCGGGCCAGAGGTGGAGGCCACGCCGCGCGCCGCCAGGCTGGGACAAGGCCTGGCGTGCGCCGCCGCCGGGCACCCACGCGGCGAACACCCGGTCCGGGCCGCAGCGGAGCCGAAACCGCCGCAGGGCGAGCATCCGCGTGTCGCTGACCGCGTCGAGGGTGCAGGCGGCGGGGGCGCCGCGATTTTTCGGCAGCTTGGCCCAGGTCTCCGCCACCGCTTGGGCAAAGGGACTGTCCGCGGGGCTCACCTCGAGCCGCGCGGGCAAGGCATCGCGGCAGGTGCGCGGCAACGAAAAGGCATGGGGGCCGAGGCCGGCGGCCTCCGCCCCGGTGAGTTCGCGCGTGTTCTGCAGGGCGCGCGCCCCGTCGTACAAGATGCGCGCGTCGCCGCCGGGCTGGCGCACGATGTCGGTGACCGGCCGGGTGTCGCCGGCGGTGCCCTGGCCCGAGAGCGCGGCGAGCGCGGCCTCGACGTTGTTTTCGCCCGCGGCCAGGGCGGTGATGGTGCGGCCCGAGCGGACCTCGACCGCCCGGGCCACGGTGGCCGCGCCTTGTTCGTGGTGAAAGACCGTCCAGTCCTTGTTCAGCTCGGTCCAGCGGTGGTTGTGCACATAGAGCACGACCTCGACCCCGGCCTCGCGCATCATGTCGGCGAAGACCGCGTCGACCACCTGCCCGCGGCACAGCCACCGCTCCTCGTCGCGCAGGCCCGCTTGCCAGTCCGCGCCTTGCGCGCCGAACCCCGACCAGTCGTCGCACGCGGCCTCGCCCTCGCGCCAGATGGCCCGCTGCCGGTCGGTGAAATCCTCGGGCAACGTCGCGAGCACGTCGGGGAGCGCGCGCAGCCGGCGCAGGCCCTCCCGGCGGCGCGACAGGTCCTGCACGCTCACCCCCCGGTCGACAAGACCGCGGAAGATGCCGGTGGCCGGGTAGGTGCCCTCCTGCCAGGCGGGCTCGTTGCTGAGGGCGGTGCGCGACTGCGACCGCTGGGTCTCGGCGTGCTCCTGCACCACCAAGGCGATGCGACCAGAACGATTTTCTAGTCCACGGGACGCGGCCCGCTGTGGGCCCAGACAGCCGGCCACGGCGACCCAGACCGCCAGGCACGCGGACAAGGCCCCCCAGGACGCGGGGCGGGGGGCGGGGGAATGGAAAGAGTCATTCATAAACGAGCGCTCGTTTATTCAGGGAAACAAGGGGCGGGGCCACAGGGCCGGCGGCACGCGGGCAACACGCCGGTGCAACGGCTGGTCAGCTGCTTTTGGCCAGGGCGGCGCGGGCCGCGGACGGGCTTTGGCCGGTCCAGCGCTTGTACGCCCGGGAAAAGGCGGTGGCGTCGCTGTAGCCGAGCAAAAACGCGATGTCGGTGAAGCTGAGCGTGGGCTCTTGCAGGTACCCCGCGGAGAGCTCCTGGCGCACCGCCTCGACAAGCTCTTGGTGGACCAGACCCTCGGCCTTGAGCCGGCGCTGCAACGTGCGGGGGCTGAGCTGCAGCCGGGTCGCGACCGCGTCCAGACCGGGGTCGTCGGCCAGCAGCTGAATGATCGCGGACTTGGCCCGGGTCCCGAAGTCGTCCTGGGGCAGGGCCGCGATCATCTTTTGCGCGGTCTGATCGAGCCGCTCGGACAGCGCCGCGTCGGGGGGATGGACCTGCACCCGCATGACCTCGGGGCTGACCACCAGCGCGCTCTCCACCGCGCCGGTGCGCACGGTGACCCCGTCGAACACGTCGGGCACCGGCTTGCCCTCGACCGCCGGCTCGGTGAGCCAGACCGTGCTCAGGGTGAACTGCTGGTCGGTCATCGCTTGGGCCGCCCGGTACACCGCCGCGAGGAGGAAGTGCACCGACACCGCGTGGGGCTCTGCCCCCGGGCGTTTGCGCACCCCGGCGAGATAACTGCCCTCGGGGGTCTCGGCGGTGAAGAACACCCCGGTCTGGTTGACCAGCTGCAGATACCGGCCGAACCGCTTGAGCCCGTCGCGCACGTTGGCGCTCGCCCCGCACGCGTAGCGCACCACCCCCACCGCCCCCTGGTCGAGGGCGGCCGCGGCCCCGAGGCGCAGGCCGATCCAAGGATCGCCCGAGTCGCGCTCGAGGGCGTTGCACACCGTGCGCAACACCCCGGTGTCGAAGCGCTGGTTGACGAGCTCGGCCGACATCGCCAGGCCGGCCTCGTCGAGGATCTTGGCCCCGTCGAGCCCGAGGGCCCCCGCGGTCACACCGAGCTGCAGCAAATACGAACCGTCGACGGTTGAGGTCACGCCCCACCACCCCCCAACTGACCGGCAAGGTCGGGGGAAAAATGTCGCGTTTTGCCGCGGCGTGCAACGTCGGACAGCGGCGCGGCTGGTTGCGCGGGGGCAGCAGATTTTTCATACCCCTCCTGTGCGGTGGTTGTTTGTTCTGGTGGTGCTGAGCGTGGCCGGCGGGGGCTGCCGCGAACACGTCAACCGTTTGCCCGAAAACGCCCACTTGCTCGCCCGCCTGGCCCTGGTCGAAGGCGACGCCCCGTTCCCGGTGGCGTCGTTGGGCTCGACCATGAACGACAACAGCTCGCCCTTCGCCGACCCCTACAACCCGCCCGACACCTCGGTGTCGATGAGCGAAGCGGTGATGCTCGACGTGCTCGAGCGGGCCACGCCGCCCCGGCAGGTGCAGCGGTGGTTCGCGGATGCCTTCTCGCAGGCATTGTTGGACAATTTCAGAGATATCAAACTGGTGGGCGAGGACGCCTGCGACGCCCGGCTGCTCGTCGAGATCACCAGCTACGGGGTGTTCGCCGCCACCAGCCAATCGACCCCCGAGCTGCAGATCACGGTCACCGGGCGCATGGTGAGCTGTGAAGGCGAAAACGGGCTCTGGCAGTTCACCTTCACCAAAGCCGAGGCCCTGCCCCGCTCGGTCGCGCGCCTCGGGTTTGCCCTGCCCCAGAGCAACGCGGGCCCGAGCCTGGTCGACGAGGACGTGGCCTACATCGTCGAGCGGTTGGCCACCGGGGCCGCGGTCAAGCTCGCGCAACAGATGCGCGACGACGCGGCCGGGCTCTGAGCCGCACAATCCATCTTGGGCCCGGCGCGCGCTTGGGCTAGAGCGGCCCGGTCGGCGCATCGCCGCCCCTCACGACGAGACCCACATGTCCAGCCTTCTCCAAGCCATCTCCCAAGAACTCGGCGGCGACTCGCTGAAAAGCATCGCCCAGGCCATCGGCGCCCCCGAGGACAAGACCCAAAGCGCGATCAGCGCGGCCCTGCCCGCCCTCGTCGGGGGCTTGGCCCAAAACGCCAAGACCGACGACGGGGCGCAAGGCCTGGCCCAGGCCCTGGAGCGCGACCACCAACAGCCGTTCGGCGATGTGCTCGGCAGCGCAGCTTCATTGCTGGGCGGCGGCGGTGGCGGCGGCATGCTCGGCGCGGCCCTGGGCGCGCTCGGCGGTGGCGGTCAGGAATCGAGCGGGGGGGGCGGCGGGCTCGGCTCGTTGCTCGGCGCGGCCGCGGGCCTGATGGGCGACGGCCCCGGCCAGCCGCCCAAGGCCCTCGACGGCCTCGGCATCCTGGGCCACATCTTTGGCGGCCAACAAAGCGGCGTCGAACAAGGCGTGGCCAAAGCGTCCGGCCTCGACGTGGGCGTCATCAAAAAGTTGCTGCCGCTGCTCGCGCCGTTGGTGATGAGCGCGCTCGGGTCGCTCAAAAAGGACCGCAACCTCGACGCCCAGGGCGTGAGCGGCCTGCTCCAAGAAGAGCAGCAACAGCTCAGCGACCAGTCGCCGGGGGGCGGCATCCTCGACGCGCTGGACAAAGACGGGGACGGCCTCGGCGACGACCTCTTGCGCATCGGGGGCGGCCTCGCCCAAAGCGGCCTGCTCAAGAGCCTGTTCTGACCTCCCCGCAAGGGGTGCCACACATCAAATGCAGCTGCATTGGCCCTGGGCCGCTTTGGCCCGCAGCTTGGTCACCGCCCGGGCCATCTGCAATGACCACAGGCCAAAGCCGCTCGCGGCGATCGCCACCTGAACGAGGCTGCGCGGCTGGAGCTCGCCGACGAGCACCAACAGGGCATAGCCGGCGGCGAGGTTCAGCAGGGCGTACAGGGTGTTCACCACCGGGGACGAGAGCCCGCGAAACGGCGGGCGCGCAAACGGCGTGGGAAACCGCGTGCCCGACCCGCCGGCCACCGCGTGGGGCAGGAAGTTGGCCAAGAACAGCCCGCCGAAAAAGAGCGCCACCCCGTGGGCAAAGTCCATGGTTCGCCTTTCGTTTGGCAACCGTGAGTTGCCATCTGTGGTGAGCATAATGGCGTGGCGGACAAGAAGGCAACTCCCCGTCGCCATCTTGCCGCGGGCCTGCTAGCCTCGACCGATGGCGGGCACGCGACGCACCCAAGGCATCCTCGGCGGCCGCAGCGACGACGTGGTCGAACGCGTGCTCGAGGCCGCGCTCGCGGAGGTCGCCCGCGCGGGCTACGCGGGGTTTCGAATCGCGGACGTGGCCACCCAGGCGAACGTGCACAAGACCACGATTTACCGGCGTTGGCCGGACCGCGCGGCGTTGGTCGGGGCCGTCGTGGACCGCATGCGCCAGCCGATCGAACAGACCCCGCTGCCCGACACCGGCGCGCTCGAGACCGACCTTTTGGAAGCCTTTTCGCGGCGGGCGACCTTTGGGCGCAAACGCGAAGGCCAAGCCTGGGCCATGCTGCTCGCCGAGCGGCACAGCGAAGAGGTCAGCGCACTCATCGGCCACACCGTGTTTGCTCGCCGCGACGCGTGGCACGCGATGATCGAGCGCGCCGCCGACCGGGGCGAGATACCGCGCGACACCGACGGGCCGCGGGTGCTGCATCTCATCCGGGCGCTGGTCGATGCCCAGCCCGGCGATGCCGCGTGGTTGGGCGTCGCGGTGCGCACGGTGCTCGCCGGCGTGCGCGCGGGCACGGTGCTGCGCGAGACCGGACCCGCCGCGCGCTAGCCCGGGTCGGTGAGCACGCCCTCGAGCAACAGCGTCGCGAGCCTGCGCGCGCGCGCGGGGCCGACCTTGGCCACCGCCCCCTTGAGCGTGATGAAGTCCTCTTCGGTGAAGTCGGGACGCAATGTTCCTGCTTCGATGCCCGCGCGTACGAGGGGGCCCACCGCCTCTTGCACGAGGGCGTTGCTGCGCGAGATCGAGGCCGGGCCCTCCGCGTCCACCATCGCGCGCAACGCGCTCGACAGGCCGGTGTTGGTCGTGACCTCCTCGACGAACAGGTCCAAAAACCGGCGCAACGCGACGTCGGGTGCATGCGCGCGCAGCAACCCGTCCGCCTGCTCACAGATGCGGGTCATGCGGTCGCGGTGCGCGGCCTCGAGCAGATGGGCGCGGGTGGGGAAGTGCCGGTAGAGCGTGCCGATCCCGACCCCGGCGTCTTTGGCGATGCCCTCGAGCGATGCCTGCGGGTCCTGGCCAAACGCCGCGTGGGCCGCGGCGAGGATTTTGCCGCGATTGCGCTGGGCGTCGCGACGCTTTGGTTTGTCCGCGGGACGGGTCATGCTTGACAACCGGAGGGCCCTCCGTTTATTTCAGAAAAGCGGAGGTGCCTCCGTTCAGGAAGGATAGCAGACATGCCCGATACGTTTCGCCTGGGCCAAGACTTGGTGGTGCGCCGTTTGGGATTTGGCGCCATGCGGCTTCCGACCGCAGGCTGGTTTGGACCGGCCCGCGATCCCGAGACCGGCCGCGCCGTGTTGCGCCGGGCCATCGCCCGCGGGGTGAACCACATCGACACCGCCGCGTTTTACCAGAGCGGCGACGGCAGCGTGCGCGCCAACGACCTCATCCGGGAGGCCCTTGCCCCCTATCCGGGGTTGGTCATCGCGACCAAGGTCGGTCCCACCCTCGGGCCGGACGGCCTCGCCCCGGGAGGGCCCGAGGACCTGCGGCCCGCGGTCGAGGAGAACCTCGCGATGTTGGGCCTCGACCGATTGGACCTCGTCTACCTGCGCATCGGGCACATGGGCGTGCCCCACGGTGAGTCCCTGGGCAAACGCTTCGAAGTGTTGGCCCGGCTGCGCGACGAGGGTCTCATCCGCCACCTGGGGGTGAGCAACATCGACACGGGGCAGCTCGCGGAGGCGCGTTCGATCGCGCCCGTGGTCGCGGTGCAGAACCATTTTCACCCTGGTCACCAGGACGACCGCGCCCTGCTCGACACCTGCGCGGCCGCGGGCATCGCGTTTGTGCCGTACTTCCCGCTCGGGGGTGGCCGGGGTGACCCGCCCGCGCGGCTCGCGGAGGTCGCCGCCCGCCACGAGGCATCCCCCGCCCAGGTCGCGCTCGCCTGGCTTCTGGCCCTCGCGCCGGTGACCCTGGCGATCCCGGGCACGGGGTCTTTGGCCCACCTCGACGAGAATCTCGACGCGGATGCGCTCACCCTCACCGCCCAGGACCTGGCGGACCTCGGCGACGGGTGAGCGGGGCCGTCCTGCCCAATGTTACTGACAGGGCGCCTCGGGGGTGCCGGCGTTGATCCAGGCCTCGACCAACTGGAGGTCGGTGTCGTCGAGACCGATCGAGCCTGGGGGCATCGATTGGTCGAGCATGCGCTGGTACGAGGCCTCCCAATTGGTGAGCGGCGCGTAGAACGGGTGTTGGGTCGCGACCGTGCCCGCCGCGTAGTTGTCGAGCGGGAGGTAGCCCGCGGGGCCCACGCTGGTGTGACAGCCGACGCAGTTGAACGCGAGGATGGGCTCGACGTCGGCGTAGCTCGGCGTGCCGCAGGTCGATTTCTCGACCGGGGTGAGGGGCCAGGCCGGGGCCGTCGGGGTGCACGCGGTCTCCGGCCCGCCTTCGTCGATCCACGCGTGCAGGAACGTGCGCTCGTCGCCGGTGAGCTGGGACGCGGCCAACGGCGGCATGTGCAGCGCGCTGTTCTGCGGCAGGTCCATCACCTCCGCGAACACCTCGACCAGCGGCCGCCCCGGGGCGAACGGGGTGTCGTAGCGGGTCTCTTCGTAGTCGAGGAAGTGTTCGGCCGCACCTTCGCGGCCCTCTTGGGTGTGGCAGCCCGAGCAACGGGGCCCGAGCACCTGCCAGGCCTCGTCCCAGCCGCCGGCCTCGCCGCACACCGTGGGCGGGTCAAAATAGGTGGGCTCGAAGGTGGGCTCGGGCTCGGGCTCGGGCCCGTCGCTTTCGCCGGGCACGAGCACGAGGTTGAGCATGAGGTCGACGTCGGGGTTGATGCAACCGGTGAGGCCCGCCCCGCTGGGGAAGCTGTGGTTGGCCCCGGACAACACCCCGCGTCCGGTGATCACAAGCTCGTCATCGGCGTAGCTCCCGTCGAAGGTGACGGTGGTGTTGCTCTTGCCGCCGTTGAACTCGATCTCGGCTTGGGCGGTCAGCCCCTCGCCGATGACCTGCGAGAGCGAGGACAGCTTGAACACCATGTCGGTGCCGTCGCCGCCGAGCTCGCCCTTCATGGTCTCGGTGATCTGGCCGCGCTCGAGATCGCTCATGATGTATTCGCGGGTCTCGTCGAACCGTTCGCGCAGGGCGGGGCGGTCGGGGGACACGCCGTTGACCGGCACGGTGAGGTCGAAGGTGGAGCGGGCGTTCTCGTCGAGGTCGATGGAGAAGTCCCAGCTGTATCCCGCGGCCTCGGCCACGTGGTTGTGGCACACGCTGCCCGACACGGTGACGAGCACCACCAACTCGGAGCGCTCGGTGTCGATGGTGAAGGCCCGGGCCTCGCCCCCTTCGATGAGCTGGCCGCTGCCTTCGGTGGTGGTGTTGCCCGTGGGGGTCGGGCAGCCCACGCCGAACAAGACAGGCAAGGCAAAGGTGGACAGCACCGGGGCGAGACGGTTGATTGGTTTGGTCATCATGCACACAAAGTACACAGCGCCCGTCGGGGCGGTCTGTGCGAGGGGGTACTTAATACGCTTAAAGCGTACGTGTCGTGGTCACAACTTGTTACGCGTGACCACGACTCTTTGTGTGCCATGTGTCGTCGAATTTGCCGTGGGCGATTTCACCCACGCGCCAAAAGCGTGCGCGGATCGCCGCGCGCCGAGCTCAGAGCGCCCGCGCGCCGATCTTGGCCAGGGTGATCACCACCCGCCGGGTCTGGGGATCGTCGCCGCCCAGCAGGTTGTGGGTCTCGGCGTGCAAGCCGCGCTCGTCGTCGAGCAGACGACAGGCGTTGTACAGCTCACGTTGGCGGGTCTCGAGGCGCTCCATCGCGTGGGTGTCGACAAGCGAGAACGACACAAACGATGCCAAGCTGTCGAGCGCGATGCCCGCGTTGGTGTCGCGCATCGGGTCCCAGCTGAGCTCGTCAAGGTAGCGGCCGTACACCTCCGGGGCGACCCCGTCGTAGCAGCCCTCGTCATAGCTGAGCTGTCCGCGCAGGTTGTCGACGGAGATGTCGAACGCCACCCGCGTCACCGTGAGCGTGGTGAGCAGCGCCAGGGCGACCGTGACCGTGACCCGCACCAGCGTGCGCCGCTTGTGCGTGCGCAACGGCGCCACCACCTCGCGCACGAGCTGGCGAAGAGACGGGCCTTGGACTGATTGGGCTGGGTCGCGTTCGGACATGGACTACCCCCGCTGGTGTTGGTCTCAGTGTAACCATCGACACGCGGGGGTTTGTTCCGTTGACTCACATTGGTGCGCCACCGTGCACCATGAGATCTTGTCGCCGGGGACGGGCTAAGGCCGGCCGAGGGTGCCGTCTTGCCCGATGACCACCCCGGTCTTCGGAAAGTCCGCGCGGGTCAGCTTGTGCACCAACTTGATCACGCCCCCGTCGGGGTCTGGCACCGCGATGCCTTTGCCCACTTGTTTGGTGGCGATGATCTTGCCGCCCACAAACCGGCCGTCTTTGTCCAGGTTGGTCTCGAGCACCATGCCCTGGCCGAGCGCGCCCTTGAGGGTGAAGCGGCCGTAGGTCGCGAAGTTGCCCAGGGAGTAGGCGATGAGCCGGTCGTTGTAGACCTCCATGCCGCGGGCCACGTGGGGGCCGTGGCCGAGCACGAGGTCGGCGCCGGCGTCGATCACCGCGCGGGCGAACTTGCGCAGGTGGCCGCGCTTTTCCCCGTAAAAAATCTCCATCTCGTCGGGCACGTGCAGGGCCTTGCTGCCCTCGGCCCCGCCGTGGAAGGACACGATCACAATGTGATTGCTTTTCGCCTCCCGGGCCACGAGCTTCTGCGCGGTCTCGTGATCGTTGACGTAGTTGACCCCGTCCCCGGTGTGAAAACCGATCATCGCGATCTTGAGCCCGTTCTTTTCGACGTGGGCCACGGTCCCGAGCCGGCCGGACCAGGCGATGCCGGCTTTGTCCAAGGTCTGCTCGGTCTCGGTGCGGCATTCGTCGCCAAAGTCCCCGCTGTGGTTGTTCGCGGTGGAGGCCAAGTCGACGCCCGCGGTCACAAGGTGCTCGACGTATTTTGTCGGCGACCGAAACGCGTAGCAGTTCTGTCCGGGTTTACATTTTTTGGTCTCGCCCGAATCGCACAACGGCCCTTCGAGGTTGACGAAGGTCAGGTCGGCGTCTTTCAGGACCGGGGCGACCGCGGCCATGACCCCCGCGGGGTCTTTCGGCAGGTACCCGTCGGGAAAGTCGGTCCCGATCATCACGTCCCCGGCCGCGCGGATGCGCAGCGTCGCCCCGTCGGGCGCGGGCTGGGCCACGGTGGCGGGGGCACCGGCCGCGCTTTTGTCGACCTCGCGCATGAACGCGAGCTGTTGCTCCGCTTGGGGGAGGTGCGCGCCGACCTCGGGGTGGGCGGGGTCGAGGCGTTGGACCGCGCGCCAGTGCTCGACCACCTTTTGCCAGTCGCGGTTGAGGTAATGGGCCCAGCCGAGCTCCCAGTGGCAGTCCACGCGGTCGGGCGCCTTTTGCAGACACGCGGTGAGCGCGCGGGCCGCGCCTTGTCCGTCTTTGTCGCGCAACAGGGCGCGGCCGCGGTCGAGGTCTTGGTCACCCGGCGCGGCGGTGAGCGCCAGGGTCAACAACAGGGGCAAGCTTTGCATCATCATCGGCAGTCTTTGCGCCGAGCGAACTCAGCTCGGCGGTCTTGTCAGGGTGGACGAGCCATTCGAGAAAACGATTCTGGGCCTCGACCAGGTCATTGACGCTCTTGCCCTCCATCAGGGCGGCGAACGCGACCGGGGTGCCGCCGGGCCGCTGGGCGTAGCCGCACATCGCGGCTTGGCCCTGCACCACGTCGACGTGCACGCGCACGATGTCGAGCACGTCGTCGGACAGGCCCCGGGCCACCAGTTGGCGGTGGGTGCGGGCGGGACCGAGCGCGCGGGCGAACTCATTTTTGACCTCGAACCGGCCGTACAAGGCATCAAGCACGTCGACGAGCTGGCCCGCCGACAGCCGCGTCTCGCCCAACGCGGGGTCGAGGGTGTAGCTGCCGCGCGGCACCTTGTACCGCGACTCGAGCAAGTCCACGACGCGCGCGGCCCCGTATTCGACCGTCCCGGTGCCGAGGCCCTCGTCGTGGTCGTGGCCGATGCGGCGCAACAGCGCCCGGGTGAACACGTCCTCGCGCACGCCGTCGCCGTGCAGGTACTCGGACACGAGGTCGGTCAGCTCGGGGCTGACGTCGGTCATGATCCACCGGTAGGTGTCGGTCTTTTTTTCGATGTCGATGCGGTAGGGGATGCGCACCCCTTGGCCGCGCAGTTCGGTGTAGAGCGCGTGGCCGAACAAATACGTCGAGTCGTCGACCTGCACCCGGGTCTCGGTCCGGTCCTGCACCGCCCCGGACACAAACAGTGACGGGGCCCCGTCGGCCTGCTCGAACACCACCGCGCGCACCCGCTGGCCGAAGGTCTGCGAGCGCACGTCGTCGAGGATGGGCACCCCGATCATCGGGGGGACCAGCGCGACCTCGGCCCGGTTGCCGCGGTGGTAGGCGGCCACGTCGAGGGTGTTTTCCCGAAACACGAGCGCCTTGCTCGGCGACCAGTCGCCGGTGATCTCTTTGTCCGGCCGCTCGACCTCCACCGGCGTGCCCCCGTCGGGGGTCGGCGGCGCGGGGGGCAGGGGGGGCGCGGGCAGAAAGTACAGGTCGTTCAGCCGGATGCCGTGGGTGATGCGCTCGATGCCCATCTGGCGCAGGCGCGAAGCGATCCAGGCCACGCGCACGTCGTCGACGGTGGGGTCACCGTGGCCCTCGACCACCAAGTGCCCCCACAAGATGCCGTCTTTGACCCGGCCCCGGGCCCAAAAGACCGTGCCGAACCGGAACTCCGGCCCGAGCAGCTCGAGCGCGGCCCCGGCGTACAGCACCTTTTGGGTCCCCAGCGCGGCCCCGGGCGCGTAGGGCTCGTGCGCGTCGGTGAGCTTGTCGGTCTGGAGATTTTTCACCGCGAAGCGGGTGCTCACGCCCGGCACCGCAAACGGCAGCGGCTTTTGCGCGGGCCTTTCCTGGGCCGCGCCCTGCACCGGCATGGTGAAGCCGGCGGTCAGGCCGATGGCCGCCCCGAGGACGACCATGAGCGCGATGGGCAGGGTGCGCATCTGGCGGAACATGGCGACGCCATGGTGACACCGGACACAGGCCATTGCCAACTTCTGCCCGGGGGAGCGGCACGCTTTTTTTGCGCGGTTGTTCGACGTATACGCGGGGCATGTCCCACGCTCTCAAGCCGCGCTTCGATGCTGTCCGACGCGAACTCGAACAGCGCTTTTTGGCCAAAGAAGAAATCATCCGCTTGATGATGGTCGCGGCCATCGCCGGCGAGCACATGGTGCTCATCGGCCCGCCCGGGACCGCCAAGTCGGCGGTCATCCGCGCCTTCGCCCGCCTGGTCGACGCCAAGTACTTCGAGTACCTGCTCACGCGTTTTTCGGAGCCCAACGAGCTGTTCGGCCCCGTCGACATCCAGAGCTTCCGGGCCGGGACCTACCAACGCGTGACCACGGGCATGCTCCCCGAGGCCGAGATCGTGTTTTTGGACGAGGCCTTCAAAGCCAACTCCGCGATCCTCAACTCGCTGCTCACCCTGCTCAACGAGCGCCGGTTCAACAACGGCGCGCGGGTGCTCAACGTGCCCCTCATCTCGCTGTTCGCCGCGTCCAACGAGGTGCCCAGCTCCGACGAGCTCAACGCGATCTTCGACCGCTTTTTGCTCCGGGTGCACTCCGACAACCTCGACAGCTACCACTTCCACGAACTGATGCGCATGGGCCTCGCCCTCGAGCGCGAAGCGATGGCCCGCGAGTCGACAAGCTCGCCCGCCCCGGTCCAGACCTCGATGCTGTCCGCGGCCGACCTGCACGACACCCGCCGCAACCTGCTCGACCGGGTGCAGTTCCCCGAAGACTTCCTCGCCACCTACAAGGGCCTGTGTTTCCAGCTGCGCGGCGAAGGCATCTCGCTGTCCGACCGGCGGGTGGTGCGGCTGCTCAAGCTGTTCGCGGCCAGCGCGTTCCTCGACGGGCGCACCCACGCGCACGAAGGCGATCTCTTCATCCTGCGACATTGCTGGAACAACCTCGACCAGCGCGAGATCCTCGACGACGTGGTCGAGCCGGTGGTCGCGCACTACTACGCCGAACACCCCGAGGACCGGCCCCACCAAGCCACCGCCGACATCAACCGCCTGGTCGCCGAGCTCAAGCTTGTGCACAAGACCCTCACCCAAGGCGGCGAGCTCAGTGACATTCAGCTGTTCACCCAGCTGCGCAACCTCAACGACCTGCGCACCGCGTTCGCCGGGCACGGCGGCGACACCGCCGACCGCATGATCAAACAGGTCGATCTTTTGCTCGAGCAGATCTTCGAAGGCGGCCGCTTCGGGGCCGGCGGCGCCCCCGGCTGATCGCGGCCCCGGCGCGCCTTTGCGGACGCGCCGCCGGTGTCGATGGATGTGCGCATGTCGCGCCCCGCGTTCCCCCCTGAATACCCCGCGCCGGATGAGCGCACGCCCCTCGACCTCGACGCCCACCGCGCGTTGATCCCGGACGAGGCGGTGCTCAAGGGGATGTATTTCAACGACCTGCGCAAAGTGATGCGGGAGGCCGGCCACCCGTCGCGCAACACCCAGCACTACACGCTGTTCAAAGACTACCCGCAGCGCGACTATTTCGAGCTGCTCGTCGAGGCCGCCCAGACCGTGTACCCGGACTTGCCCCTGGCCCGCGCGCTGCGCGAGGTGGGCCGTTCGGCCTACCCGACCTTGGCCAGCTCGACGATCGGCCGGGTGGTGTTCGGCGTGCTCGGCGGCAACCTGCAAGCGATCTTCCGCGTCGCCAAAAAGGGCTACGACGTCTCGATGAACCTCACCGAGGTCAAGACCCTCGAGACCTCACCCCACCACGCGGTGGTGCAGCTCGATCGTTGCTTCGTGTTCCCCCACCAGTACCAGGTCGGGGTGTTCGAAGGCGCGCTGGCCACCGCCGGCCGCGACGGCGAGGTGCGCCCCCTCCCCTTGAGCCCCACGTCGGTGCGCCTGTACATCGTCTGGGACTGACCCCCGAAAGCCGGCCCGGGTCGCGCTCGAGACGTGCGCTACCCGGGGGGGCGCAAGCCTTCCAGCAGGATTGTGATGACGTTGGCCCCAAGGGAGAGCACGTCCCCGACGTCCCCGCCCGACAGCACCATGAACGACAGGTGTTCGATGGTGCCGAGCAACAGGTTGGCGGAGGTCTCGGGGGGCACGTCGTCGCGGATGAGCCCCGCCTCCCGGGCCACGAGGGTCAGGCGCACCGCGGCCGCGGTGGTCTCGTCGACGAAGGCCTGCACCACCGGGTGGCCGAGCCGGCGTTCGCGCAGGTAGACCAACGTGGCTTGGTCGTGCTCGAGCACCGCCCCGGTCAATGACCCGGCGAGGTCCTCGTAGGCCGCGAGCATGTCCGCGTCGGTCTTGGCGTGGTGCAAGCCCGCCTCCGCCGCGGTCAGCGCCGCCCGCAACGCGGCGAAAAAGGGCGCGAACAGCACCGCGAGCAGCTCGTCGCGGTTTTTGAAGTACTGGTAGAAGCTGCCCTTGGCGATGCCGGCCGCTTTGGTGATCTGGTCGATGGTCACCGCCCGGACCCCGTGCTCCAAAAACAGCGAGGCCCCCGCCTCCACGATCCGGGCGATCTTTTCTTCTCGGTTTTTCGCGCGTTTGCCCCCGGCCGGGCCAGGCCGGTGGGCGCGTTCGGCCGTCTTGGGCAAAAACGAGGGCTTGTCAGACATGGGTCCTTTATAATATGACTGTATGGTCACTATTTGGAGGCGACATGATCGGGATTCCGCTGGGGCTGCTCTATTCCAATGCGTCTGAATGGCTCATTCACAAGCATCTCCTGCACGGCCGCGGGAAGAACAAGAAGAGCTTCTGGTCCTTTCACTTCCACGAGCACCACAAAGCATCCCGCCAAGCGGACATGCTCGACGACGATTACCACCGTCCGCTCTTTTCCGCGTGGGATGCGCAGACCAAAGAGGTCGTGACCCTCACCGCCGCGGCGGTGGCCCACGCCCCCCTGCTCCCGGTGGCGCCCTTTTTTACCCTCACCGTGTGGTGGTCGGCCTACAACTACTACCGGGTGCACAAGCGCTCGCACCTCGACCCCGCCTGGGCCAAAGAGAACCTCGCGCACCATTGGGACCACCACATGGGCCCCGACCAAGACAAGAACTGGTGCGTGACCCACCCCTTCTTCGACTACCTCATGGGCACCCGCGAGGAGTACCTCGGCACCGACGAGGAGCGCGCGACCCGCGACAAGCGCGCGCGGTTTTTTGCCCAGAAGGCGGCCGAAAAGGGCGGCCCGACCACCCGCGCCGCGGCCTGAGCCACCGCGAAATCCACGCGATCGCGCCGGTTTTCTGAGACCGGGCCCGGGGGCCGGGCGCTTGGCGCCGGGCGCGAGCGGCTGGCACCGGGCTTGCGTTCGGACCGGGACAAACAACCAGGAGTTTGTCCATGACCCGCCGCCTCCCCCGAATCGCGCTCGCCCTCGGTCTTGTCACCGCGACCGCCGCCGCCTGCCCGATGCCGACCCGCGCCGGCGACGTCACCGTCCGCCCCTTGCCCACCCACGAGACCGGGGCCTGGGTCGGCGTGACCGAAGACCCGGCCGGCCAACGCTTCGCGCTTCACAGCCAGGGCGGCCTGTACCAGCTCGACGACGACGGGGACGCCACCTTGTTGGCCAGCCCCGCGCTCATGTTGGCCGACGCCGACGCGCAGCCCACCAGCGACTTTCACGACGTGGCCGCGATGGGCGGGGGCCGCTTTGTCCTGATCGCCGACAACGACGGGTTTTTGTACGACCACAACTTCGCGCTGCTCACGCGCCACTTTTGTTACGAGCCGAACATGAACGGCGAGCCCTGGAGCCCGGGCCCCGATCCCGTGCCCACCGCCGCCAGCGCGCGCCAACGCGCCTTGAGCCTCGACTACGACGCGGCCAACCACCGCATCATCGCGCAACCGCGCACCTTCGACGAAGACACCGGCGAGACCGTGGCCGCCCACGTGGCCAGCTTCGACGGCGCCACCGGGCTTGATCAAGAGTGGTTCGAAATCGGCGAGACCGAGCTGCTCGCCGGGGGGCTCATCGAGGTCGACGACAACGAGGTGATCCTCGGCCAAGGCACGACCCTCCTGTCGTTCGACCGCAGCGACCGGACGCTCGTGCCCGTGCTCGACCTTTTCGGGTTGGTCGACGAGATCTCGGGCCTGAGCCGGACCGCCGACGGCGAGACCGTGCTCGTCACCGACGAGGCCCACGACCAGCTCGTCGAGGTGTCGCTCGACCTCGGCCGCTGAGCCCCGCCATCGTCCGTGTCGCGCGCCCCGTCCGGGGCGCGCTCTTTTTGGCGGGCCGAACGCGGCGCGGCCGAACGCGGCGCGGCTTTTCGGGTCTGGGCACGCAGTTTTCTGAGATCGCGTCCCCGGAGGGTGGGCTTGGGGCGCGGTCTTCTGCGGTCCTGGCCTTGGCACCCCCCTTGCGACGTCCCGGGCACAAGGAGTCGCCGATGTCCCGAACCCACGCTGTGTCCCTGTCCGCCATCGCCAGCCTCGCCGCGATTTTTGCCGGCTGTGCCGAGCCCCTGCCGGCCGGGCAGGTCACGGTGCAAGCGCTGCCCGCGCACGCCACCGGGGCCTGGGTCGGGGTCAGCGAAGCCCCCGACGGCGAACGGTTCGCGTACCACACCACCGGCGGGCTCTACCGGCTCGACGACGACGGGGCGGTCCTGCTCGCCAATCCCGCGGACATCCTCGCCGATGCCGAGTCCCTGCCGACCTCGGACTTTCACGACATCGCCGCGATGGGCGGCGGCCGCTTCGCCATCGTCGCCGACAACGACGGGTTTTTGTACGACCACAACTTCGGCTTGCTCACGCGCCACTTCTGCTACCTGCCGGGCGAGACCATCGACGACCCCGCCGGCTGGGGCCCCGACCCGGTGCCCACCGAGGAAGGCATGCTCCAGCGCACCCTGAGCCTCGACTACGACCCGGTCATGGACCGCATCGTGGCCCAGCCCCGCACCTACGACGAAGTCACCGGACAGACCCAGGCCGCGCACGTCGCGAGCTTCGACGGCGCCACCGGGCTCGATCAGGAGTGGTACCAAATCGGCGACCGCGAGCTGCTCGCCGGCGGCCTCATCGAGCTGGGCCGCACCGTGATCTTGGGCCGCGGCACCGAGCTTGTGGCCTTCGACCGCAACGACCGGACCCTGGCCGCGGTGCTCGACCTCGGCGACCTCGTCGATGACATCTCCGGCCTGAGCCGCAGCGGCCGCGCCGGCACCGTGCTCGTCACCGACGAAGGCCGCGACCAGCTGCTCGAGGTCACCCTGCCCGAGTGGTGAGCCCGGGCCCGGGGGCCGGGCCCCACCGGCATGCCCCCGCAAGGCACCACAAAGCCCCTACAAAAGACCCCTTAAAAGACACCGCAAAAGATACTGCAAAGACATTGTGCAGTGACTTTGTCAGGGACGGCCGCGGCTGCTACTTGGCCGGGTCGGGGCCCTTTTTCGGCGCGGCCCCCTCGCGGGGGAACCACTCGTCGTACGGGAGCGCGCCCCGGTCGGGGGGAAAATCAAACTTGCCGTTGGCGTACTGGACCACGTCCTCGACCGTGCCCTTTTTGCGGTCCACGCGGCCGTACAGGATGAACAGGCGGTCGCGCAGCATGCCCTCGCCGAGGCCGAGCTTGCGTTCGCACCGGGCCACGGCCGCGTCCAGCGAATCGCGCCGCGCGTTCACCCGCTCTTTGCCATCGTCCAAGGTGCGCGCGCCCCCGACGTAGGAGACAAACACGAGCTCCTTGTCGCGATCATAAAACGCGAACGTGTCCGGCTCGGTCCAGGGGGTGCCGTACTCCTGGGCGTGCATCGCGTAGAACATCTGCACATACCGCTCGAGGCACACCGCGGCCCGGTCGCCCACCGTCCACGTCGAGGCGGCGCCGAGCCCGCCCGCCGCCGGGTCGGCCTGACCGCCGCTGCAGGCCGAAAGCCCCACCGCCAAAACCACAAGCGCGCTTCGCCACATCCCGTTCATGACCCCTCCACTGATGCGTTGCGTCGTCGTCCGCGCTTGTACGGCACCACAAAAAAAATGACGACCCCGTCGCCCGGCTCTTTTGCCCCCCCGCCGCCTGTGCCAACAAACCGCGCCTCATCAACCGCGGGCCCGCCCGCTTCGGAGTCATGGCCATGGCCGCGCACCTCACCAGTCTGCTCGATCTCACCCCCGCCCAAACCAAACGCGTCGTCGACCTCGCGGTCGAGGTCAAAAAGCACCCCCAGGAGTTTGCGAAGGACCTCGCGGGCAAATCCATCGCGATGATCTTCGCCAAACAATCCACCCGGACCCGCATCAGCTTCGAGGTCGGCATTCACCAACTCGGCGCCCAGGCCCTCGCCCTGTCCGCGGGCGGCTCGTCGGGCATGCAGCTTGGCCGGGGCGAGACCATCCACGACACCGCCAACGTGCTGTCCCGCTTCGTCGACGGCATCGTCATCCGCACCTTCGGGCAAGACCAGGTCGATGGGCTCGCCGAGCACGGCTCGGTCCCGGTCATCAACGCGCTCACCGACAAGTACCATCCGTGCCAAGCCCTCGCCGACCTGCTCACCATTCGCGAGCACCTCGGCTCCCCCGAAGGCAAAACCCTCGTCTACGTCGGCGCGGGCAACAACGTGGCCCACTCCCTGATGCTTGCGGGACCGCGCAGCGGGATGAACGTCATCTGTGCCTGCCCGGCGTCGCTCCCCCCGCACCAAGATGTGCTCGCCCGGGCGGAGGCCGACGCGAAGGAAGCGGGCACCACCGTCACCGTCTCGCACAACCTGCACGAGGCGGCCGAGGGCGCGCACGTGCTCTACACCGACACCTGGGTGAGCATGGGCGAAGAGGCCGAGGCCAAAGCGCTCATGAAAAAGCTCGAGGGCTTCTGCATCACCGCCGACATCATGAAGCGCGCGGACCCGAGCGCGCAGTTCATGCACTGCCTGCCCGCGCACCGGGAAGAGGAAGTGAGCACCGAGGTCATGGACGGGCCCCAATCGGTGGTGTTCGACCAAGCCGAAAACCGCCTGCACGCGCAAAAGGCGTTGATGCTGCTGCTGTTCGGCGCGCGGGCCTGGTGAGCGCTGGGCGCGGCCGGGGCACGACGACCAAGCGCGTGGTGCCCCGTCCGGGCTGGCCCCCGATCGCAATGCAACTGTACGGTGCCCGGCGGCGCCGGTGACGAGGGCCGGACCGGTCCGGAGAACACGATGAAGCTCGCCCGCGACGATTTTGACCCCCGCTACCAGCACATCCTCGACACGTGCACGCCCTACCTGCTCACCTACCCGGGCAATCTCGGCGCCCTCGACCGGGCCCCGTTTGGTTGGGACATCGCGGCCGAGAACACCTTCGACCCCACCCGCCTGTCGTCGCGCCGGGTGGTGGACGGGCTGCACCACCTGGACGCTTTTTCGTTCGGGGACCAAGAGATGCTGATGCCGCGCTGGGTGCTGTTCGACTGCGGCGAGTTTCCCGGGATTGTGTTCGGCTTTGGGCGCCGGGCCAAGGACTGCCCCCCCGACGTGCGGGCCGCGTACCGGGTGGCCGGTGACGACGACGACGACGTGTACGTGCCGCTCTCGATGTGGGTCGCGATCCGGTGCGCCGAGGACGGGGCCTGGTTCGGCCACAACCTGTCCTCGGCCAACCTCGTGTCCCACCAGGAAAAGCTCCCCGGCCTGGCCACGATCACCAAGTCGTTTGGTGTGAAGGTTGCGCAAGTTTCAACCCAATACGGCGCGACCCAATGGGACAGCTCGAGCTTGGGCATTCACCTCTCGCTCGGGGCCATGACCTTGATGTGCGCCTACACCCCCGCGCACACCCACGACGAGACGTTCGCGTACCGCATCGACGTCGACGACGACCGGCTCACCGCCCCCCTGCGCCCAGGCTTCGCGCGCCCCGCCAGCGGCGGGGACCGGCACATCGACGCGGGCGACACCGAAGCCATCCGCGGGTTGCACACCGACATCGAGAGCGGCGCGCGGTACGAACTGTTCCGCATCGAGCGCCGCGACCACCAGCCGCAACGGCTCTGGCTCAAGGCGCACCATTAGAGCGCATCTCAAAATCATAGATGCGTGCGCTCGCCAAGGCCACGACGAGCGCCCGACCGGGCGTCTCGTCGCTGGACACTAGAGCACGTCTCAAAATCGCCTTTCGGCGCTTTCGAGCCGGGCCTTCTTCGCAGCGCATGACTTCGATGGGGGTCTGCTCGGTCGGCGTACGTACGGCCTGCGGATGCCACCAGCTGGGGTCTTGGGATGTGGTCCAGCGAAGCTTGGCGTGCGCAAAACGCAAGCGTTGCCCCCTCCCGGGGCCTGGCCATTCCGGAGCTTTCCGGGAGGGTCTCGTCCCGTCCGTCGCACAGGTTGCCTCACCGGAGAGCCGAAGCGGTGGCGGTTCGATGCTGCCCACGTCGAGCAGCGTCATACGAACTACGATACTACAATGCATACCGTACAATGCATATGCATTGTAGTTGTCATTCAAAAAAGAGCCCCGCACCACGGGGCTCTTTCTCGTCGCGCGGGGACGGTCAGTTCTTTTCGGCGGGGGCCGCGTCGGCAGGTTTCGCGTCGTTTTTGGCGTTGCCGTTCTTGCCCGCCAAAAGCTCCGGCCGGGGGCGGTCGAGATTTTCCATGCGGCAGCTGCCCTCGAAGATGACCCCGGCGTGAATCACCAGCTGGGGGGTCTCGATGTCGCCGATCAGGCGCGCGGGGGGGTGCAGCTCGACCAGCTTGCTGGCCTTGACGTTGCCCCGGAGCAGGCCATGCAACTTGAGCGTGCCCACGTCGAGGTCGGCTTCCACTTCGCCACTTTTGGCGATGGTCACGATGTCTTCGGTCTCGATCTGGCCCTTGAAGTGCCCATCGATCCGCACCTGCCCCTGAAACACGAGCTTGCCGTCGAAGCTCGCCTCGGGGCCGAGGATGGTGTGGGCCCCGGTGTCGAGGACGTTGGCGGTGGACACTTCTTTTTTGGGCATGAGCGCCATGGTTTTCCTCCGATTGGCGGGGGCAAAAGAGCGCGCCTGGACGACAAAGGCAAGTCCTTTTCCCGATCTCCCGCGGTTTTGGCCTGCGGGTCCCCGCGGGGGGTCCCGCCATCGGCCTCGGCCGGCGCCCCAGGGGGACGCGCGCCGCACGACAAAACGAAAAGCGCCGCTCCGAAGAGCGGCGCCGGTCGCGGACAGTCCTTTCGATACCTACAAAACTGTCAAGTCATGTCGGCAGGCACCCAGGGGTCAGTGGGCGTGCTCCACCTTGGCCAAGATCGCGTCCAGTTCGTCATAGGACGCGAAGTGCACCTTGATGAAGCCCTTGCCGCCCGCGTGGTCGAGCTCGACCTTGGTCCCGAACGCCCGCTGCAACCGCATGCGGACATCCCGCTCATTTTGGCTTTCGGCCTTGGCCTTCTTGCCCGCCTTCTTGGGCGCCGGGCCCTGCAGCTGCTCCTGGACCGCCTTTTCGGTCTGGCGAACGTTCCAGCCCTTTTTCTGCACCACCCCGGCGAACTTCTCGATCGCCTTCGGCTCGTTGAGCGCCAGCAGCGCCCGGGCGTGGCCCATCGTGAGCACTCCGTCGAGCACCAACTGTTGCACCGCCTGCGGGAGCTTCAACAACCGCAGGGCGTTGGCCACGGTCGCGCGGTCCTTGCCCACCGCCTTGGCGATGTCGGATTGGTTGAAGCCCATTTCGGCGTGAAGGCGCTGAAAGGCCTCGGCCTCTTCGATCGGGTTCAGGTCCCGGCGCTGGATGTTCTCGACCAGGGCCAAGGTCAGCGTGTCCTTCTCGGCCACGTCGCTGATCACCGCTTTGATCTGGTCGAGGCCCGCCCGCTGGGCGGCGCGCCACCGGCGCTCCCCCGCGACGATCTCGTACTGGTGGGCCGCCCGGCGCCGCACAACGATGGGCTGGAGGATGCCGTGCTGGCGAATGCTGCTCGCGAGCTCCTCGAGGCCGGTCTCGTCGAAGACCTGGCGGGGCTGTCCGTCGCTGGGCAGGACCTGGTCCATGGGCAGCAGCGCCAATTCGCTGTTGGCCACCTGGGTCGGCGCCTCGGCGGGACGGGGGGGAATGAGAGCACTGAGACCGCGGCCCAAGTTCTTTCGTTTTTCCAATGCCATGTTCTGTTTCTCCTAGTGGGCCGCGTTCGCGGTCTTGAGGGGGGTGGCGCCGAGCCAGCGGCCCTTGAGCTCTTCCGACAACGCCATGTACGCCTGGGCGCCGCGCGAGGCGACGTCGTACAGAAGGATGGGTTTGCCGTGGGACGGCGCTTCGCTGAGCCGCACGTTCCGCGGAATCACGGTCTCGTACACCTGCCCGGCGAGGTGCTGCCGAACCTCTTCCACCACCTGGTGGGAGAGGTTGTTCCGCGCGTCGAACATGGTGAGCAAGATGCCATCCAAGTCGAGCTGGGCGTTCAGGCTGCCCTTGACCAGGTCAATGGTCTTGAGCAGGTGGGAGAGACCCTCGAGCGCGTAGTACTCGCACTGCAGCGGAATGAGCACCCCGTTGGCGGCGGTGAGCGCGTTGACGGTGAGCAAGCCAAGCGACGGGGGACAGTCGAGCAGGATGACGTCGTAGTCGTTCTGCACATCCTCGAGCGCCCGTTTGAGCCGGGTCTCGCGCGCCAGTGCACCAACGAGTTCGATTTCAGCACCGATGAGTTGGGTGTTCGACGGGGCGATGAAGAGCCCGTCCACCTCCGTGGGGCGCGCGACCTCGCGCATACTCATTGTTCCGATGAGCGTCTGATAGACCGTGGGCTCGTCGGGGCCGGGAAACAATCCCATGCCACTGCCCGCGTTGCCCTGCGGATCCATGTCGACAAGCAGTACCTTTGTGCCCTTGGCCGCCAATGAAGATGCCAAGTTCACCGAAGTCGTGGTCTTGCCCACCCCGCCCTTCTGGTTTGCAATCGCGATGACCTTCGCCATGTGTTCCTACCTCCGAGAGCCCTGACCAGATCAAACGCCGATCCATTTTTCAAGCAGAAGTTCTGCGCTTTGTTCCACGTGGAACACGGGTGCCGATCGATCCCGGAAATGCGCGGGCTGCCCTGGTCCAGGGGAAAGGAGCGGCAAGGGCGCGCCGCGGGGTCATCGAACGACCGGCATGCCCGGAGCCAACATCCGCGCAAATGGCCATCGACCGATCGCCACACCGGAGCCAAGAGCCGCCGGGCGTCGTCATCGCATCCCCGGAGCCGAAAGCCGCGGGGTCGTCATCGAACGAGCCGCCCCCGCCGGCGCCAGCCGCTGGCGTCCATCGAACGAGCCACGCTCCCCTTCGCCCCCGGCATCGGGCCCGACGTCCTTGACCAACGAACCCGGTTGAACCGGCCACGTCGATCCCCATGGCACGACCAAGGCGACGCTTGGCTGCCTCTCCATTCTCGGTCTCCCCTCAGCCAAAGCCGCTGGATGGGTTCCACGTGAAACATCTCTCCACCGACACGCTTCTCCAACCGCCTTGTTGCCAGTGATGAAGAACAAACCCGATGGAACCGGGCACGTCGATGCATGGCGGCGCCTGGCTTCTCCCTGGTCGAACAAATCGGTCTCCCACCAAAGCCAACCGATGTGTTCCACGTGGAACACATCTCCCCCTCCCATCGCGCCACCGCACGATGAAAGACGGTTTCGGCCGTCGCTGCCCGTTCCCCCACCACAGCATCCCTCCAAAGCCCTCTCCCCTCCACCTCGTCCGCCAAGCCGCGCCACGGTTGAACTCAAAAGCCCCCAACGCGCCGTCCACACCAAACACGTGCCCGCTCACAAAGCGCGCCCCCCCCAACACGCCCCGTGGTCCAGGGAAACAACGCACAGTTCGACACCTGCACAATCAAATCGACGTGCGCGTTCACTGGCCTGTTCCACGTGGAACACCCTGCCGCCACCCGCTGCGGTCTAGCGTTTGTGCCCGCGGAGCACGGCGCGACCCGGCGCGTAGCTCTCGCGGGCCGGGGCGTCCACCTCGTGGGCGGTGCAGAGCTCGGTCCACGCCAGCAGGTCGGGCTGTTCCCCGGCGAGCAAAAACAACTCCGCCCCGGGCGCGAGACGGTCCATCAACGGACCGTACTCGAGGCGCTCGGCGGACACCGTGGCCCGAGAGGTCACCCCCCCATCGAACAGCGCCAGCTGCTCGAAGCGCGCGTGGTGCACCTGCACGTTGTGAAGCCGCAACCCGCGCACCGCTTCCTGCAAGAACGAGCATCGCTTCCGCGCCGCGTCCACCAAGTGCACCTCGATGTCCGGCCACAGGCTCGCGAACGCCAAGCCAGGAAAGCCCGCGCCCGACCCGATGTCCCACACCCGGCGCGGCGGGTCGGTCCAACCGGCTGCGGCCAGCACACAGTCGGCGTAGTGCACCCGGGCAGCCTCGGCCGACGCCAAAACCGTGCTCAGGTTGTGTACCCGCCCCCACCGGTGCATGAGCTCGTGATGGGCGAAGAGGCGGTCTTCGACCGGCTCTGGCACCGACACCAGAGCGCGCAACGACTCTTGGAAGATCGACCGGTCAGGGCTGGCCACGGCGTTTCCTCGAATCGAGCCAAATCGTGACCGGCCCATCGTTCACCAACGACACCTTCATGTCGGCGGCAAAGACCCCGGTCTCGGTGGGCACATGCTGGCCAAACCCGGCGACCACTTGGTCAAACATCGCCGCGGCCCCGACCGGTTCCATCGCCCGGCCAAAAGACGGCCGCGTCCCCTTGGTCACATCGCCCGCCAGCGTAAACTGGCTGACCGCGAGAATGCCCCCGCCGATGTCCGCCACCGACAAGTTCATCTTGCCGGCCTCGTCGGCGAACACCCGAAGGCCGGTCACCTTCTTCACCGTCCAGGCCACATCGCGGTCCTCGTCTCCCTCCACCGCGCACACCAAAGCGACAAGCCCCGCTCCCACCGCGCCCGTCACCACACCGTCCACCTCTACCATCGCCTCGGTCACCCGTTGCACCAATGACAGCACGCGTCCTTGCCTCCGCGAAGGCGCGCCGGTCACCCGGCGCGCCCCCTGCTATTTTTCGTTCGCTGCCGCACCGGCCGCGACCGGCGCCGGGGGGCAATCCTCAGAGCGGACCATGGCCTTGCGCCGCGACCGCCGCTTTTGCTTCGGCGCGACGTATACCATGGGCCGCATCCTTTCGAGCGTCTTCCGACCGATTCCCCGAATGTTCAACAACTGGGTCGGCCGGGTGAACCGGCGCCGGTTGCGGTAGGCCACAATCGACTCCGCGCGCTTTTTGCCGACACCCGGCAGCTTGCACAGCTCCTCGACGCTCGCCTCGTTGATGTCGATGCGCGAGGGCGCGCTCTCGTCCGAGGACCCCGCCTCCCCGGCCGCGGCAGGCGCGACCGGGGCCGGGGGATGGTCGGGCAGCGGACCCGCGAGCGCCCCGGCGGCCACCCACACCAAGAGCGTGGGAACAAACCAGGGAAGCGGATGCCGCCCCTCCGTGCGCGGACATCCCGGGACGGTCATGCCGCGGCCCCTTCCGGCGCCGGACGCCACGGGTCGCGCATCTGGAGCTTCCCGTTGACGGGGACCGCGGCGAGGTCGAGCGAATAGGACCCGTCCCGGTTCTCAAACGCGATGCCGATCTTCGTCCAGAAGCTCTTGGTCTTTTGTCCCTGCTGATCGAACTTGTCCTCGACCATCCACAGGAACTTGTACCCCCGCGCGCTCCGATCCCCGGCCACGGTCGACTCCAACTGCTCTTGTTTCATCTTGGCCATCAGGCCCTCCTTCATGTTCAGTTCACCCCCTTCCATCTCAAGAGCCTTGCCAACCTCGAAAAACGGTCCCTATCTCACTGTTTTTATTCATCTTTCCGAAGAAACCGACCCGCCCCCGGGCCGCGGCGCAGATTGTTCGTCCCGCCACCAATCTCCGGCGAAAAAGCGCGTTCCGGATTCCCCGGACCCCGCAAAAAACATCCTACACCTGTGGAAAACGTCGCTATGCACCAAAACAAACCGTTAAAAAACAGAGCCTTACCTCTCCACAACAAACCACAGCCCCCTGTGGAAGGCGCGGCTGGCGCCCGCTTCGCGCCATGACCACGCCGCCCGCTGTGGAACAAGCTCGGGGCTTTGCCCCCACCCAATTGGGGAAAGCGGGCCGCGCCGTCCGTGTCCCCGACCTCTCCCGGCACCCCCCCACCGGTTCTCCTCAGCCCCGCCATGCCCCGGGGCCGCGGCCCCGCCACGCCCGCGCCGATTTCCCCGATTTCCCCAGCCCTGATGATGGATGGATGAAAATTAATTAACTCTCTTTCATTCTTCTGGGCCCGCCACATCAGCGCTTGATTGCCGCTTGGCACCTAGCTACAAACCGCCCGTATGGACTTTCGCATCTCTGTTCCCGAGCTGTCGCGCGCCCTGTCGATGATGCAGGGCATCGTGCAACGCAAGAACACGATGCCCATCTTGTCCAACATCCTGGTCGAGGCCGAGCGGGACGCTGACGGCAACGGGCGCTTGATCCTGTCCGCCACCGACCTCGACGTGGGCATGCGCACGGTGCGGACCTGCGACGTCGAGGAGGCGGGCACGGTGACGGTCCCCGCCCGCGCGCTCGCCGACATGGTGCGGGTGCTCCCCGGTCCGGAAATGAGCGTGAAGAAGCTCGCCAACCAGCACGTCGAGGTCAAAAGCGGCCGGACCAACGCGCGGTTGATGGGGCTGTCCGCCGACGAGTACCCCAAGCTCCCCAACTATGAAGAGGTCACGTTCTACACCCTCGACGCCACGCTCTTTGCCGACATGGTCGACAAGACGTTGTACGCCTCGAGCACCGACGAGACCCGCTACAACCTCAACGGGGTGTTGTTCGAGCCTGCGCCCAAGCAGAGCGAGGACCCCTCGATGCTGGTGATGGTCGCGACCGATGGCCACCGGCTGGTGCGCATCGATCGCCGCTTCGAGACCATCCCCGACGGCATCACCCTCGACGAAGGTTCGGTCATTCTGCCCCGCAAAGGCCTGGGCGAGCTCAAGCGTTTGCTCGACGTCGAGGACCCGGCCAAGGGCGGCACCGGCGAAGGCGACACCCTCGCCATCGGGTTCAAAGAGAATCACGTCGTCGTCCGCCGGGGCAACACCACCCTGGGCATGCGGCTCATCGACGGGGCTTTCCCCGATTACAAGCAGGTCATCCCCACCATCTCCGACAAGGTGGTGCGCATCGCCCGCGGCGACCTCGCGGAGAGCCTGAAGCGGGTGAGCGTGCTCGCCGCCGACAAGATGCAACCGGTCAAGCTATCCATCAAAGAAAATGAGCTGACCGTCGGCTGCAGCAACCCCGACGCGGGCGAAATCGTCGACGACGTGCCCGTCGAGTACGCGGGCGATGACATCGAGATCGCGTTCAATGCGCGCTACTTGAGCGACGCCCTCGCCTCCCTCGACGACCGGAACGTCCTGCTCAAGCTCACCGACAACCTCTCCCCCGGCCTGCTCGTGGGTGTCGATGAGACCCACCACCTGTGTGTGGTGATGCCGATGCGGCTCTGACCGCCCGGCCTGTGACCGGGCCCGCGTCTCGCGCGGTGCCAGCCCGGGGCAAAGACGATACAAACCCCCATGGGATTGTTGAAAGACGGCCAATGGGTCGACCAGTGGTACGAGCCTGACGATGACGGGGCGTTTGTTCGCCAAGAGAGCCAGTTCCGCCAGGGGGTGGGCGACGACGCGCATCCCCTCGAAGCGGACCGCTATCACCTGTATGTGAGCTACGCGTGTCCGTGGGCGCACCGCACGTTGATCCTACGGGCGCTCAAAGGCCTCACCGGCGCGGTCTCCCTCTCGGTGGTGCACCCGTTGATGCTCGACCACGGCTGGACCTTCGACGACAGCGACGACAAAGTGCAGCCCGACCCCGGCGGTGCCCGGTACCTGTACGAGGTCTACCAACGCGCCGACCCCGCGGTGACCACCCGGGTCACGGTCCCCGTGCTGTGGGACAAGAAGAACAATCACATTGTCAACAATGAGTCTGCGGACATCATTCGGCTGTTCAGCGATGCGTTCTCCGTCCTGTCCGACGACGAGGACAAAGCCCGCATCGACTTTTACCCCCTTGCCCACCGCGCCGCCGTCGACGGCTGGAACGACCGCATCTACCCCGACGTGAACAACGGGGTGTACAAATGTGGATTCGCCACCACCCAAAAGGCGTACAGCGAGGCGTTCGCGGCGTTGTTCTCCACCCTGGATGACGTCGACGCCCACCTCGCCGACCACCGCTACCTCGCGGGCCCGGTGTTGACCGAAGCGGATTGGCGGCTCTTCACCACCTTGATTCGTTTCGACGCGGTCTACCTGACCCACTTCAAGTGCAACCGCCAGCGGCTCGAGGCGTACCCGCACCTGTCGGGCTACCTGCGCGAGCTCTACCAATGGCCGGGCGTCGCCGAGACGGTGCATTTTGACCACATCAAGGGCCACTATTTCCGCAGCCACAAGATGATCAACCCGCACCAAATCGTGCCCGACGGGCCCGCCCTCGACCTGACGTCCGCGCCCGGCCGCGACCACCTCGATCGGACCGGCGACGGGCTCGTGCGCCGGGGCGGCTCATGACCACCTTTCGCGGTCTCGTCCGCGGGCTGTGCGCTTTTGGGATCGCGCTGTCGGCTTGGCCGGCCCAAGCGACGCCGGTCGGGGTCACGACCCACATCGCCGACGACGAGGGGCGGGACCGCCACATTCGGTACGAGCTGTTCTACCCCGCGGCGGCGGGGGCGCGGACCGACGACGAGACCCACACCTGGGTCTTCACCCGGACGGTGGCCCGCGACGCCGACCTGGAGGCCGGCCCGCCGCGCCGGCCTTTGGTGTTGCTGTCGCACGGGCACGGCGGCACGCGGTTCGACCTTGCCTGGCTGGCCGAAACCCTCGTCGACCAGGGCTACCTCGTCGCCTCGGTCGAGCACCCCAAAATGAACTACTACGAGTCGCCCACCATCGAGGCCCTCCAAGTCTGGAACCGCCCCCAAGACCTCACCGCGGTGCTCGACCACCTCGCCGACGATGCCGCGTGGTCCTCGCGCATCGATTGGGCGCGCATCGGCGCGGCCGGCCACAGCGTCGGGGGCTACACCGTGCTCGCCGCCGCCGGCGCCCGCTACAACTTCCACAACGCCCGGCGCGGCTGCGCCCGCCACGTCGACGACCCCACGTGCCAGGCGGTCAAGGGGTTCGACTTTTCACAAATCGACTACACCCACTCCCGCGACGACTACAGCGACCCCCGCATCCGGGCGGTGATCGCGTTTGCTCCCGCGGTGGGCGAAGCCGCCGACCCGCCCTCGGCCCGGTCCGTCGCGATTCCGGTCATGGTCGTGGGCTCGGTTCGAGACAAACTGGCTCTGTACGAGACGCATGCCCAACGGTGGGCGTCGCTCATTGGTGCCGAGCTGGTTCGCCTCGACGAGGGCAACCACTACACCTACGTGACCCCGTGCAACTGGCTGGGCCGGCTCATCGACGTACCCGCGTGCCGGTCCAATCCCGGGCTGGACAAGAGGGCGGCCCAGGCCCACCTGAGCGCTGTCTCAGTTCGGTTCTTTTCTCGACACTTGTCGAACAAAAGCGATCTCAAAACTGCTAGGGTCGTGCCACGGGGGGAGAGGACGTAAGCGAAGTTATGGCGCGTTGGACCCAAAAAGAACGGACACTGCTGAGTACTCACCAAGTCGCGAATCTCCTGCAAGTTGACCCCACGTCCATCATCAACTGGATCAAAAGTGGTTTGCTCAAGGCGCAGAAGACGCCCGGCGGTCACCGCCGCATCCACACCACCGCGTTGATCGAGTTCCTCGAGGAACACCAGATGGACGTGCCGGTCGAGCTGCGGCTGGGCCGGCGTCGCATGATGTGGATCGACGACGACGAGAAGTATCTCAAAAGCATCGCGCGTGGTTTGAAGCGGCAAGCCCCCAATGTGGACGGGCAGTTCTACGACAACGGCATTGACGCGCTGAGCCAGATTGGTTTTTTTAAGCCACACTTGCTCGTGCTCGACATCAAGATGCCCGGCATCGACGGTTTTGAGGTGCTCGAGCGGCTCAAGGCCAGTGACCTGACCAAAGACATCAAAATCATCGTCGTCAGCGGCAGCGCCGACCCCGACCAGCGCGCCCGCGCGATGAAGCTCGGGGCGCGCGCCTATCTGGTGAAGCCGGTGGAGCTGGGCATGGTCCTGAAAGAGCTCGGCATCGAGATGGCGATGGCCGCGGCCTGACAAACGCCCGGCGGCCTCGGCGGCGCCGCATCTGGTGGACAAGGGGAGCGCGGGCCTTTGGCAATGCCATTGCTTGGCCCGAACACGCTCGCTCGGGTGGTGCCCGGTCGACCCCGCTTGCCCCCGCGGCGCGATTCTGTAGAACAATCTTCTGTGGGGCGTCGCAACAGCCGTGACCTGGTCTTGGCCACCGCCCGCGAGCTCTGGCTTGCGGACGAGGACGTACACATCGCGACCCTCGTCGAGCAAAGCGGGGTCTCGGTCGGTTCGGTCTATCACCACTTTGGGGACAAGCCGGGCATCTTGGCCGCGCTGCGGCAGGACGCCATCGATCACTACGTGGCCGGCCTGCGCGCGGCCCTGACCTTTGCCCTGTCGCGCAAGCGCGACGGCACCATCCGCCGCGGCAAGCGCGGCCACCGCGCTTTTGTGGAGTGTGCGATCCGCCAGCACCACCAGTTCGCCCTCGAAGCCCCCGCTCACCTGCGGGTGCTCAAGCGGGTGTGGCCGTTTGCGTTGCTGCCCGACATCGAAGAGTTCGTGCCCCGTGACGTGGCGAGCCCGGCGGGGTTCGTGGCCATGTTGTTCGGCGCGCTGTTCGCCCTCGAGGTCACGTCCCCCGACGAGACGTCGTTGCGGTTTGTCGAAGCCGCGCTCGCCCCGCCGCCCTGACCACGGGCGAGGTCGCCGGGTCCGTTGCGCCGGTTCGTTGCGCCTCCGCGCCGCTTCTCGCCGCCGTCTACTCGGTGCACTCTTCGGCGGAGGCGGCGGCGAAGAACACGCGCACCTGCTGGCCCGCGCCCGGCACCGCGTCCCCGTAGAAACGGATCGTGGTCGGGGCTTGGTATTGCCAGCCGCTCAGCCCTTCGGCTTCGGGATCGCCCACGTCGTCGTCGATGCGCACCGGTTGGGTCGTGGTCCCGGCCGACTCGACCTCGACGCGGATGAGCAACGGGGACGCGGGGGCTTCGCCCAGGCTCACCACATCGGCGATGGACGCGAGCTTGGCGATGTCGAGCATGGTCTGTTGGTAGCTGTCTTTGCAGATGCTGTCGGTGCGCACGACGCTGGCGTCAAACCCGGCGGCCAATTGGTAATAGCGCTCCCCGGCGTCGGCGATGCAACACGCGCTCGGGTCCAGGCCAAAACAGTCGCTGGCCGGGCTGGTGAGCACGAACGGTCCGCCCTGTCCCCGCGGCGCGGTGCACATGGTGTCGGGACCGCCGGCGGCATCGATGCGGCAGTCGGCGGCGGCGTAGCGGACGGGGTCGCTGTCCGCGACCGGCTCGCCCCCCGCGATGACCGCGACCCGGACGCGGCCCTCTTTGACCTGTTGCAGGGCCGCGACGTAGTCGTCGACGGGGGTGAGCTGGTCTTTGTTGGCGTAACAGGCGGTGGCGTTGTCGCCCCAGGTCTGGTTGAGGGTGTCGCCAAAGCCATCGCAGGTGTCGGTGGTGGTCTCGTCGCCGAACGCCCCCGTGGCGGGGTGGCTGCAGTCGTCCTCGTCGGTGAGGTAGATGACGACGAGGGCCGCGTCGTCCCGCAAGAAGTCGTCGCGGTCGGTGCGGCATTCGTCGTGGGGGGTGTCGGCGTCGATGAAGGCTTGGGTGGCGTCGAGGCCGCGCTCGATGGCGCTGCCGTAGGTTTTGACCCCGGCCAAAATCGCGGCGAACTTGTCGTCGAGGTCGGCGTCGCCGCGTTGGAGATATTTCCGTTCGGCGTCGGCGGGGGCTTGCAGGCAGCCGCGCTGCGGCCGCCGTCCCCAGTCGGGCTCGACCCCCTCGCAGGCGCGTTCGGCCTTGCCCGCTTGGAGGGTGCGGTTGTCGCACAGGCCGACGTCGGTGGTGATGACCCCGAGCCGGAAGTCGAGGTCAAACGCGTAGAGCGCCTGCACAAAGCCGCAGCCCGCGAGCATCTCGTCGGTGACGTCGGCGGGGCTCGGCGGGTCGTTGACGTCGATGGCGCAGCCATCGAGGAAGAAGTTGTTGCGGAGGTTGGCCTGCTCCTCACACATGGACGCGCTGTTGTCGACGACGATGAGGATGTCTGATTTGTTGGTGACCGGCACCGGGGCCACCGCCACGGTCTGGCTGGAGCACGGGTCGATGACTTGGAAGACGTGTTCGTTGGGACAGCCGCCGGCGCACACCAGCGCAGCGAGGGCGAGGACAACAGGACGAGTCACGGGCGCTCCGGAAAAGGGGTCCAGACCAGGCTCTATTCGACTCTTTTTCGGGCCGGATCGCAAACCACCGTCTTGACAACCTACACCAAACCACCTTCGATGGCCGCTTGCTGCGCGCCGAGCCCCGATCCGATCGGCTGCTTTGTGCGCCCTGAAAGCGAGGAAGACATGTACGCGATCATCACCGCCGGTGGCAAACAGCACCGGGTCGTCGAGGGCGAGACGCTTTCGATCGACTACGTCAAAAACAAGAAAAAGGGCGACAGCCTGGTGTTCGACACCGTGCTCATGGTGAAGGACGGTTCTGGCTACAAAGTCGGCACCCCCAACGTCAGCGGCGCCAAAGTCGAGGCCACCGTGATGCGCAATGGCGACGACGGCGAAGGCATCAAAGGCAAGAAGGTGCTGATTTTCAAAAAGCGCCGCCGCCACGTCTACCAGAAGCTCAACGGCTTCCGGGCCCTCTCCACCCAAATCAAGATCGACAAGATCTCGGCCTAAAGGAGGCGCGTCATGGCTCACAAAAAAGGACAAGGCTCGACCCGCAACGGGCGCGATTCCAATCCGAAGTTCCTCGGCGCCAAGCGTGCCGACGGCCAAGAAGTCAAAGCCGGCAACATCCTGGTCCGCCAGCGCGGCACCAAGATCAAGCCGGGCCGCAACGTGGGCGTGGGCAAAGACCACACCCTGTTCGCGCTCGTCGACGGCACGCTCAAGTTTGAGCGGGTGGGCAAAGACCGCAAAAAAGCGTCGGTCTACCCCGCCGAAGCCGCGGCCTGACCTGCTCCCGCCAGGGACCTGAAAAGCCGGCCTTGGGGGCCGGCTTTTTTCGTGGGCGGGGCCACGCTCACCTTCGGCGTGGCCAACGTCGTCGAGGCCCGCGCGCGGTTGGCGGAAAAGGGCGTGACTTTCGACGGCGACATCGTGACCGAGCCGGGCATGGTCAGCCTCGCCACGTTCTTTGATTTGGACGGCAACAAGCTCATGATCGCCCAAGACCTGACCGGCGACGCATCCGCGTAGCCGCCGTCCCGGGGCTCGCCCGGCGCGGCCATTCGATCCGGAAGATCGCGGCATCGCCCGCTGCCGCCGACGAGCAGCAGCACACCGAACCTAGCGGCGGTTCGGCCCCGGCCAGAACGCGGCGAGCGGGGCCGCGACCTCAACACTATTGTGGATAGCTCTCGCACACGTAGGCCCGGACCTCGCCGCAGCCCTCGTCGTTCCAGCCCACGTCGTCGGTCTCAGCGCAGTCTTCGCCGCCCGAGTTGTTGGGTTCGCCCGACTTCCAGGCGCTGTACGTCAGCGGGCTGTTGTCGGACCAGACCCACGTGCCCTCGACGTTGATGTCGTTGAGCCCGATCCACCATTTGCCGGTGATCTGGGTGCGCAACCACGCCGCCTCGGCCGCGTCCTCGAGCATGATCAGCCGGTAGGTCGGGTAGTTGGCGCAGTCGTTGAACGCGTTGGTCCAGGTGAGCTCAAGCGGATCGGTGGTCGGCACCACCCGGTAACAAAAGTTGTAGGGCTTGAGCGTGTCCCCGTCGCGGTAGCCGACGTCGCACAGGCACGTCTCGGTGCTGTCGGCGAACCCGTCGCAGTCGTTGTCGATGCCGTCGCAGACCTCCGTCTCAAACGGGCTGCGGGTGTTGTCGTCGTCGGCACAATCATCGGTCGCCGACGGGCTGAACAGATAGCCGGCCGGGGCCGTCGCCCCATCGGTGCACACCGTGGTCGGGCCGCCCACGGTCGCGCCGTCTCCGTCCCCGTCCACGTACATGCTCATCAACGTGTGCAGGTTGGCGTTGCCTTCGTCGCAGTCCGGTCCATTGGCACACCCCACACCATAGGTGTCCCCGTCGGTGTCGCCCGGACAATCTCCATCCCCATCTCCATCCCCGTCTCCGTCGCCATCTCCATCCCCGTCTCCGTCGCCATCTCCATCCCCGTCGCCATCCCCGTCTCCGTCGCCATCTCCATCTCCGTCGCCATCTCCATCCCCGTCTCCGTCGCCATCTCCATCTCCATCCCCGTCTCCGTCGCCATCTCCATCTCCATCCCCGTCTCCGTCGCCATCTCCATCCCCGTCTCCATCTCCATCCCCGTCTCCGTCGCCATCTCCATCTCCATCCCCGTCGCCATCTCCGTCCCCATCGCCGATGGGCAGGGGGTTGGACGCGACGCACTCGCCGTCGAAATTGCAGATGGGACGCAGGGGGTCGGTGCAGTCTTCGGACACCGCACAATCCGGACCAGAGCCGGTCGGCTCCGGCTCGGTCGGTTCGACGTTGCCGTCGGAGCACGCCCAAAGCCCTGCGATGAGCACGCAGCTGAGTCGAAGTGTCGCGCGCATGTGTCTACCCCTCCCCCAATGTACCACCCCAGATCCGGTCGTTCCCGGATCCACCCCAAACGATCTGGGGCCGGCGGTTTGACAAATCACCCCACCCCCGCCCGTGTGGAACCGCAGGGTTCTGGTGTTGGCCAGTCCCCGGACGGGGTACAACCGCGCCGTGGGCATCTTCGCCGCCAGCCACTACGCCCTCGCGGGCCTGACCGGGTTCTTGGCCGTGGTGCACCTGGCGTTGGCGGTGGCCCGGCGCGAGCGCATCCATGTCTGGACCGCGATGGCGTTTGTGGGCTGGGTGGTGGTCACCCTCGCGATCGCCCGCTCCTCAGTGGCCGGCGGGGGAGAGTACAGCCTCGCGGTGCACTTCGCCCTCGGGCTGCCCTCGTCGGTGTGTTTGTGGTTCGGGGCGCTGTTCATGGCCTGGGACCACCACCGCCGGGGCATGACCCGCGCGCGCTGGGCGGTGGTGGCCGGCATCGCCGCGGTGATCGCCGCCCGCACCGTCGAGGTGCCGCTGGCGATCCAGGCCGCGCCCGGCCCGCTCAGTTGGGAAGACATCCACAATGCCATGGCATTGTGGACGGCGGGGCCGTTCTTCGTGGTGTCCATGGGGGTGTGCGCCGCGTGGCTGGTGGCCGGCTACCGGGCGGCGCAAAAACAAGGGCCAGGCATCGCCCTGCTCCTCGCCATCCCCGCGCTGGTGGTGCTCGCCGACCTGGTGTGGGAGGTCGCGCTCACCTTCGAGCTCGTGCAGGGCCCGACGCTCATCGGGTTCGACGCGGTGGTGTTCGTGTTCTACTCGACGAGCGTGGTCGCGCTGGGCTATGCGCAAGCCAAAGACGAGGACGAGCTCGAGACCCGCTACCAGATCGTGCGCAAGGTCGCCGAGGGCGGCATGGGCGCGCTCTACCTCGCGGTGCGCAAAGGCCCGGCCGGGTTCGAGCGGCAGGTCGCGGTCAAGACCATCCTGCGCCCCGACGACGACCGGGACCAAGACCGGTTCTTGGTCGAGGCCAAGGTCGCGGCCCAGCTCAGCCACCCCAACATCGTGTCCGTGTTCGACCTCGGCCAGACCAAGAACGGCTGGTTCATGGCCATGGAGTTTCTCGACGGGGTGAGCGTGGCGGAGTTTTTGCGGCAAGCGGTGCACAAAAAGCGCCCGGTGCCGATCCACGTCGTGGCCACGGTGGGGGAGCGGGTGTGCCGGGGCCTGTCCCACGCCCACCAGCGGGGGGTGATCCACCGGGACATCAGCCCGCAAAACATCATGATCACGTTCACCGGGGACATCAAGATCATCGATTTTGGAATAGCAAAACTATCAAATCAAGACGCGCCCGCCGCCCCCCTGCAGTTCATCGACACCGTCGACACCCAGAAGACCAAGGGCATGATCGGCAAGCTTCGCTACATGAGCCCCGAGCGCTGGAAGGGCGAGACCGCCACCATTCGGTCGGACCTGTACGCGTTGATGATCGTGCTGTTCGAGATGGTGGCCCAGGACTACCCCTTCGACGGGGACAACGCCAAAGCCCGGGCCAAAAACCTCATGAGCGGCGCGCTCCGGCCGATCAAACGCCTGCGGCCCGACTGCCCCGAGGCCTGGGTCACGTTTTTTGCCCAGGGGCTCTCGCCCGATCCTGTGCGGCAGTTCTCGTCGGCCGAGGTCCTGGGCGAGCAGCTCGTGACCCTGCGCGAACAACAGCCGCCCGCCTCCCTCGAGGCCTTGATGCAGGACCTGTTCAAGGAGCGCTTGGCCGGTCAAGCCCCGGTCGTCGACGACCAAGCCGCGTTCGCCCCCACCGAACCCGTCGAGCACGACACCGTCACCGCCGCCACCCTCGACCTCGGCTGAGCCGGGCAAGCGGGCCCAGGCAAGGCCCGGCATGGAGGCTGGGAATGTGCGGCCCCCTTCGGCAGTTGGACCCTCACGAACGGGGGAACCATGAACCGTAGACAATGTTTGTGCATGCTGGGCGGCGGGGTCGCGTGGGGGTTTTCCGGTTGCCGGCCCACTTCGAGCGCGCCCCGGATCGAACCCTATGACCCGGTCGACGCCGCGTTCGCCGGCTGCCAAGGCGGTTGAGGCCAAAAGGCCGTCGGCAGGTCTGCCGACACGTTCGAGCAACCGGGGGCGCAGCCCGGCCAGAAGACCTACTGCCCGGTGAGCGGCGCGGTGTTCACCGTCGCCGACCAACCCACGCGCCAGGTCGGGAGCCACACCGTGTACTTCTGTTGCGCCGCGTGCGCGGGCTACTTCGACGAGCACCAGGCGGAGGTCGCGCAGGCCCGCGGCTGGAAGGCCCAGGCGCTTTAGTTGAGGACTACAGCACATCCCAAAACCTCAGCTGGTTGCATCCGCAGGATGAAACCACGGCGCGACGGGCCGGAGGCCCTTGGAGCGCCGCCTCGAGGGTGAGGGGCAACGCTTCGCGTTGCTTCAGCCATTCCATTGGAATGGCCGCCCGACATTCGCTGAGCTTGCGAAGCGTGAGGGCCGAGGGGGGAGGAACTCCCCCCTCAAAAGCTAGTCCTCCAGCTCGAGCCGGAGCTTGTTCTTCGCGGCCCGGGCGATCTTTTTGCGGCCGCCCTTTTTGACCACCTCCTCGAGCAGCTCTTCGCCCACCGCGAAGCCCATCTCGATGAAGTGAAAGCCGAGATAAAACTTGTGCTCGAGTTCGAGGCTGCGCTCCTTTTTCAACAGGGCGTAGAGGTCGCCCCCCTCGTCGAGGATTTCGCCAAAGATCTTGAGCGACGCGTCCCGGGCCCGCGAGGTGGGCGTGATGTCGAGCCGGCTTTTCTTGAGCTCGAGCAGGCCAAGCTTGAACTTGTCCTCGACCGTCGAGTGTTCGCTGCGCTCGAGCAGGCTCAAGATCGCCGCGGCTTTGTCGCTCTTTTTGCGCTTGCGCAGCTTGTCCGCGAGGGCCCGGAGGCCGGCGGCGACCTTTTCCTCGTCGATGGCGCGGGCGGCCTTGAGCAGGCTCTCGTACCCGGGGGTGCCCGCCTCGGCCGCGGCCAGGGCCGCGTCTAGAACTTTCTTCTTTTGGGGGGCTTTGAGCTTGTCCACCTGGGGCAACAGGATCTGGGTCAGCCACACCGCGCGCTCGGCGTGCTCGACTTGGGAAAGCGCGGTGCAGAGGGGCACGAGAATGCTGTCCTCACCGGCGAGCGCGGCGGCCGCGGCCTCGGCCGCTTTGGGGTGGCCGTCGGCCACGATCTTGAGCAGGGCGGTCTTGGCCGCCTTGTCGTCCGATTCCTGCAGCTTGGCGATGGCGAAGCGCCCCCGGGCGTAGCCCGCGGTGTTGGCGAGGTCCACCAAGCGGGCGTGCAGGGTCTTGGGGAGGAGAAGATTGGCCAGGGTGTCCATCGCGACCTGGCCCAAAGTCGCGTCTTCGCCCTCGAGGAGCACAAACAGGGCGCGGGCCACGTCGTCGGCTTCACGCTGGCCCTGGAGCGCGAACCGCAGCGCGATGATCGATTCCATACGCACAGAAGAATCGAACTGTTCGCCCTTCACGATCTCGAGCAGCGGGGCCACCGCCTTTTGGTCCTCCAGGTAGCCGAGCATCTTGACCGCTGCGGCCAAGGTCTCGGCATCGGCGCGCACGTCCTTTTTCTTGATGAACTTCAGCACCTGGCTCAGGTAGGTCTTGCGCTCCTGCTTCTGCGCATCCTTGATGCGCCGGCGCACCTCGAGGGCGGCCTCGCGTTTGCCCTCGGGGCTGGCCTCGGCAAGCCCGCTCAAGAGCGCGCCGAAGGCATCGTCGCCGCCGAGCTTGGCGAGCACGTGGTCGAGGGCGCGCTTTTTGTCCGGGGGCGCGCCGTGGCGGGCTTGTTCGATGGGGCCGACCGCGGCCTGGCCGAAGGCGAGCAGCGCGCCTGCGGCTGCGTCGCGCACGTCGGCGCGCTCGTGCACGACATGGGGGACAATGTCTTTGAGCGTGGATTTGGCCTGAAGCTGGGCGAGGGCGGACAGGGCCGCGATCTGTTCGCCCGCGCCGCCTTGGTCGAGCAGGGCCAGGAGCGCGGGCCGGGCGGCCTTGGCCTTGATCGCGCCGAGCACGGTGGCGGCGGCGATGCGCAGGTCGCGGTCGGGCGCGGACAAGAGGCCAATGATTTTGGTCAGCTCACTCATGGGACACCCCTTTGCGACCCTGGAATAACCTTTTACGATGACCGGCGTGAAGGGTTGGGTCCTGTCCTGGGTTTTCGCGTGTGCGCTGGTGAGCGGCTGCGCCGCCGACGCGCCCGCGCCCGTCGCGCCCGCGGTCACGGTCACGTCCCGCGCGGTCCCGCTCGAGAAGTTCGTGGGCCGTTGCCAGCCGCCGCCGCCGGCCAAGACCTCGCGGCGGGTGATGCGCTTTTTGGCGTCGCAGATGGACCTCTCGCTCGAGACCAAGAACACCATCGCCAACGCCCTGCCCGTGTCTGTGCACGCGCTGATTTTCTAAGCGCGCCGCGGGTTTCCGCTCTCGGTGTGCGCCGGGTCTCGGGTTTTTGTACAAGGCGCTGTCATCCCCGGTCGATTCTCGGCAAGATGCGCCCATGACCGCGGGGCCCGTTCGATTTGGGGCGTACGACATCATCCGCCTCATCGCACGGGGCGGGATGGCCGAGGTCTTTTTGGCCCGCTCCGACCGCATCTCGGGGTTGAGCCGGACCTGCGCCATCAAGCGCATCCGCGAACAATATTCGCGGGACATGACGTTTGTGTCGATGTTCATCGACGAGGCCCGGCTCACCATCGGTCTCGAGCACGACAATCTCGTGCGCATGTACGACTTCGGCCAATGGAACGGCACGTACTACATGGCCATGGAGTACGTCTCGGGCACCGACCTGTCCCAGCTGCGCAAAGCCCTGAGCCAAAAGGGCAAACCCATGAGCCAGAGCCTCGCGGTGTACATCATCACCGAGCTGCTCTTGGGCCTGTCCCACGCCCACAACAAGCGCGACCATGAAGGCACATTGCTCGGGGTCGTGCACCGGGACGTCAGCCCACAAAACGTGCTGCTCTCGCGCGACGGCGAGGTCAAACTCACGGACTTTGGCGTGGCCGCGGCCCGCAACAAACTCTCCAAGACCCAGCCCGGCACCGTGCTCGGCAAGAGTGCCTACATGGCCCCCGAGCAGGCACGCGGGGACCCGCTCGACGGGCGGGCGGACCTGTTCGCGGTGGGCATCATCCTGCACGAGCTGCTCACCGGGGAGCGCCTGTTTGCCCACGAGGGCGGTGATGCACCCACATTGGACAATGTCTTTCACAAACAGGTCGCGCTGCCCTCGCAGCTCAACCCCCAGATCGACCGGCGCCTCGACGCGATTTGTATGCGGGCCCTGCGCCGCGACCCGACCACGCGCTACCAGACCGCCGACGAGATGCGCATGGACCTCGACACCGTGCTGCGCGACCACCCCGCGGGCCCGCGGGAGCTGTCCATCGAGGTCGAGGGCCTGGAGTGGTCGGACGACACCGTCAGCCTGCGCCCCAAGATCGCGCGCAAGTCCGACGAGGCCGCGGCCGAGCTCGCCACCGAGGTCATCTTCGCCGCGTCCCAGGCCGACGACCCCGAGGTGGCCCGGCTCAAACAGCTCCTCGACCGGGACCGCAACCTCTGGACCCTGGTCTCGCTCGGCGAACGCTACGCGGCGCTGTCGTCGCGCAGCGCGGCGCTGACCGCGTTTCGGGCCGCGGCGCTGATGTTCGCCTACCGGGGGCGGCTGGTCGAAGCGGTGGCCGCCCACCACCCGGCCAAGCAGCTCTTGAGCACCTTCGAGCTCGAAGAGGACCTGGTGGGGTTGTGTGACCTCGACGAGGGGGACGACGACGAGCTCGAGCGGTTGGCCCTGCGCATGGGGGTCGAAGGCACGGTGAAATCGTTGCGGGCGATGGAGGACGAGACCTCGGCGGAGGGGGCGGCGCCGGCGCCGACCACGCCGCTGTTTGGTTACTTGTCGCCCCGCGAGTTCGCCAAGCTCGCGACCATGGTCCGGGTCCGCAAGGTCCCGCCCAATGTCCCCATCATCCGCGAGGGCGAACACGGCGAGTCGCTGTACGCGCTGGCCGACGGCAAATGTACGGTGTGGTGTAAGCCCGACCTGCGGGCCCCGCCGGAGTTTGTCACCGGCCACGAGAAGCCACCCGACAAGGTGTACTTGGGCGCGCTGGCCAACGGCGACTTCTTCGGGGAGTTTTCGTTTTTGACCGGGCGGCCCCGTTCGGCGACGGTCGAGACCATCACCGACGCGCGTTTGATCGAGATCGATCAGGCGGTGATCGACCGGGTCTTCACCCTGCACGCCCGCTACACCGAGCCCTTGATGCGCTTTTACAAAGAGCGCGTGGTCGACCTGATGATGGCCAAAAGCCCCATCTTCTGCCGCCTCGACCCCGACGACCGGCACTCGATGATCGACGAGGCCCAGCTGATCGAGATGGCCGACAACACCTACGTGGTGCGGCAGGGCGAGCCGCCCGGGTCGCTCTTTTTCATCAAGGGGGGCGAGGTCGAGGTCCTGCGCGAGGACGACGGCATCCCCATCTTCATCAACAAGCTCGGCGCGGGTGACTTCTTTGGTGAAATCGCGGCGATCACCGACCAGCCCCGGACGGTCAGCGTGCGCACGATGGGCGACGCCACGCTCTTCCGCCTCGACCGCAACCGCCTGCGCGACATCCTCGACAAGCGCGCCGACCTGCGCGAGATCTTCGAGCAGATGATCGCGTCCCGCACCGAAGAGGCCCAAGAGCGCGTGCACGAGCACCGCACCCTCCTGCGCGAAACCTGATGCACGCCGCCGCCGCCATCGTCGCCTGGCTGAAGGACTGGGACCTGTCGGCCTACGAGCACGCGCCCGGCCAAGACGCGCTCGACACCGCCTGGCGGGCCTCGTTGCGCGACCGGCTCGAAGCGTGCGCCCACGCCGAGCAAGAGCCGCTTCTGTTGCCGGACGGGTCCTTTCTCGACGTCGACAAGGCCGAACAGACCTTGGCCCGCAAAGAAGCGCGCGGGCCGTTCGCCCCGTTGCGCACGCTGCTCGACGGGCGCGCGGTGGATGCGCCCGCGTGGACAGGACAAGACCGGTTTGGTCGCGCGCAGGTCTCGGCCGATGCGTCCCTCGACGTGAACAGCCTGCACGAAGCGGTGCGCGATTTGGCCTTGGCCGGGTATGGGTCGCGGCTCGAGACCGATGCGCAATGGGACTGGGCCGCGGACGTGCCCGACGAGGGCGGCGCGTTTTTGCCCCGGCGCGTACAGGCCGCGATGGCGCTCTACGCCGAGCGCATCGGGCCGCGCCAAAGCCGGGTCACGTATTTGAGCGCGCCGCGCGCCTTGGTCGGGCTGGTCCTGCCCGATGACCGCGCGCTCTATGTGCCCCTCGCCCAGACCCTGCGCGCGGGCCGCTATGCCCGGTTGTGGGCCGCGTCGTGCACGGGCCTTCTGCGCTCGGCGTTCGGGCCTCTGCCCGCCGCGGTCGAGGCCGGGCTCGCGCTCTACGCGGCCCAGTCCGCGCTGCCGCGCGACGCGGTGCGCGGCCTCGGCCTGTCGGTGGCGGTGCAGGCGCTGTGCGCGTCGGCCGCGGCCCGGGCCGATCAAGAAGGGGCCGAATCGGACGGCGACCGGCTCGAGGTCGCGCGCGATGTGCTCGGCGCGGCGCCGGCGGTGCTGCGGCGCCGGCTTTCCGCGATTTGTTGGCCGGACCCGGTCCGGGAGGCGGACCTCTCCGCCCCCGCCGCGTTCGGTCTGGCGACCGGGCTTTGCACCGCGCTTCACGGCGCGTTCGGTCCCGACGGCTGGGCGAGCGGAGATCTGCCCGCGACCTTGGCCGAGCTTTGCGCGGCGGCGCCGCAGGACGCGGAAAGTGCCTTCTATGTCGAGCAGTTGGGTGCAAAGGTGCACGCCGGTGCGGCCGTGGACTGGCTGTACGCCCTGGGGTAGAGCAGGCGCGCACGTCCTGGCAAAGGCGGAGTGAAACAGGTGGATGCCCCCTCTCGTACAGAGACCGTGAACGAGGAGTCTGATGAGGCCCTCATGGACCGGTACTGCGCGGGAGACGCGGCGGCGTTTGAATTGTTGTTCGAGAGATTTCAGGGGCGGCTCGTCCGGTTCCTCAGCCAGATGGTCGGCATGGCCCAGGCCCCCGACATCGCCCAGGTCACGTTCATGAAGATTCACCAGAACCGACACCGGTACCGCGCAGGGCACAATCTCGCCGCCTGGGTGTTCACGATCGCGCGCAACACCGCGCTCGATCACCTGCGCTCGGCCCCCCGCCGGCGGGAAAAGACCGGGATCGAAATCGAACGCGGCGCGCCCGCCCCCGACCGCGACCCCCACCGGGACCGCCGGGTGCGGGAGGCGATCGATCAGCTCCCCGACGACCAAAAGCAGGTCATTCTGTTGCATTGGTTCGCGGGGCTGACCTTCGAAGAGGTCGCGGGGGTCGTCGGGGCGAGCGGGGCCGCGGTCCGGGTGCGCGCCCACCGCGCGTACAAGAAGTTGCGCGTGACCCTCGAAGCGGTCCAGCAGGGGGCGTCATGAGCGAGGTCATGCTCCCCGAAGACATGCCCGAGCGGCCCGATGACCTGTTGCGCGCCCTCGGCCTCGACGAGCCCACCCCGGGGGTCGACGTGGGCGTGCTCGGCCAGATCAAACGCGACCTCAAGGCCCGCCAAGGCCCGCACCGGCGCCGCACCCTCGCGCAAAAAATCTGGCCGGTGCTGCTCGCCGCCGTCGTGGGCGCGGTCCTGTTCGTGGTGCTCGCGCCCAACCCCGCCGCGGGCACGTGGCACTTTTTGGCCTCGGGCCTGGCCGGGCTCGCGGGCTGGCTGTGCCTGATGGCCGCGGCGGTGGCGCCGGACAAGCCCGCCACCGGCGAACGGGTGGCGCTCTTTGGGCTGGTCGCGGCCGCGGGCGCGCTGGTGGTCGAGGGCGCGCTGGCCGCCCAGATGACGCGGGTGGGGTTCGACATGGGGCTCACCTGCGCGGTCACCGCGATCGTGGCCGGGGTGGTCCCGATGGGCCTGGTCCTGTTCGCGATCAAACGCTCGGGCCTGCCCCTGCGCGCGCTGCACGCGGCCGCGGTGGTGGGCGCGGGCCTCGCGCTCTCGGGGGCCTCGGTCTGGCTGCACTGCGCGGCCGACAACCTCTGGCACCTCTTGAGCGGCCACATGGTGTTGCCCGCCCTGGTCGCGGCCGCGCTGGCCGTGCTCGTGTTCCGCTTGCTCAACCGCGAACGCACCTTGTCCTGAGCCGCGCCCGATTTCCTCTTGGCCGCGCGCGGGTTAGGCGCGCAGCCGGAGGTGACCGTCTATGCGCAAGTCCGTTTGGCTCAGCTGTCTTTTGCTCCCCTTGGGCGTGTCCTGTGGGAGCGACCCGGCGCCCAAGCCGGACCCGGCCCCGACCCAGGCGGCGACCGACAACGAACCCGCGCCGGAAAAAGTCGCTGAGGCCCCCCCGCCGCTCACCGAAGACGAACGCCTCGCGCTCGAGCGCGTGTTCGCCGACCCGCCCCTGGCCGGGACCGCCCCGCGCGGGGTGAGCTTTTCCCCCGACGGCACCCACCTGGCCTTTTTGAAGCCGAGCCCCGCCGACAGCGAGGTGCTCGACCTGTTCGCGCTCGATCTGCGCCGCACCCACCTCGAGGCCAAGCCCCTGGTGCGCACCCTCGACCTGGTCGACGTCAAACACATCAAGCTCTCCGAAGCCGAGCGCATGGCCAACGAGCGCAAACGTGTGCTCCACAAGGGCATCACCTCCTACCAATGGTGCGGCAAAGCCGGTGACGCCTTGCTCTTCCCCCTCAGCGGCGAGCTCTACTACGTCAAGCTCAACGAGGGCGGCGTGCCCACGGTCAAACAGCTCACCGACGACGGCGAAGAGAAGCTGAACCCCACCTGCTCGCCGCAGGCCACCTGGGTGAGCGTGGTCAAAAAGGGCAATGTCTTTGTCATCCCCACCCAAAAGGGCAAAGCCAAACAGATCACCAAGGGGGCGGGGGGCACCCGCACCTTCGGCCTCGCCGAGTTCGTGGCCCAAGAGGAGATGGGCCGCTACGACGGGCTGTACTGGTCGCCGGACGAAAAATACATGGCCGTGCTCGAGGTCGACGAGAAGGACGTGGGGGTGAAGGTCCGTCCCCGGATTTACGCCGACCGCACCGAGATGTTCGAGCAGCGTTACCCCGCGGCGGGGGAAAAGAACGCCCGCGTCACCGTGCACGTGTTCGACGTGGCCAAGGCCCGCGGCCGGGTCGTTTCGATACCTGCGCAAGTAACGGAAAAAGACCCGGGGTACATCGCCCGGGCCGGGTTTGCCCCCACCGGGGACCTGGTGGTGCAGTGGCAAAGCCGGGACCAAAAGACATTGCGCATCTACCGCGGGGTGAGCCCGCGCTATGAACTGAAGGAGTTTCTCGTCGAGCAGGACAAGGCCTGGGTCGAGCTGAGCGACGACATGCTCCTGCTCCAGGACGGCAGCATGATCTGGCCGAGCGAGCGCTTGGGCGTCCGGCAGATCGACCTGCTGAGCGCGGACGGACGGACGCGCACCGCGTTGACCGAAGGCGAAGACCCCGTGCTCGAGGTGGTGGGCAAAAACGAAAAGACCGGCGAGGTCTTTTTCCTCCGGGGCACGCGGCGCTCGCGGGAGCGGGCGCTTTTCGGCGTGACCCTCGAGGGCACCGAACGCGCGGTGCTCGCGACCCCGGGCATGCACCACGTGGTGATGGACAAGACGGGCACCAGCTTCGTCGACACCCACAGCCTGCTCATGGGGCCGCCCAAAGTGTCGCTCTACAGCGTCGAGCAAGGCCTGCGCGCGGTGATCGAAAAAAACGACGTGCCCGCGTGGGAACAGGTCAAAAAGCCCGTGGCCAGCTTCGTCGAGCTCGCCGCCCACGACGGCAAAACCCCGCTGAACGGTCTGTTGCTCGAGCCGGTCGGCCGCGTGCCCGGCCAGCGCTATCCGGTGATGGTGTACGTCTACGGCGGGCCCCACGCGCAGGTGGTGCAAAACGGTTGGTCGCGGCGCATGCCGTTTTTTGTGCACATGACCCAGCAGGGTTACGGCGTGTTCATGGTCGACAACCGGGGCTCGGGCAACCGCAACCGGGCGTTCACCCGGGCGATCAAAGACCGCTTCGGGGACCTCGAGGTCGAGGACCAGCTCGCGGCGGTGGCGTGGCTGAAAAAGAGCCGCGACTGGGTCGACCCCGACCGCATCGGGGTGTTCGGCTGGAGCTACGGCGGGACCATGAGCGCGTTTTTGATCAGCCAAAAGGACACGCCGTTTGCGGCCGCGGTGAGCGTCGCGCCGGTGACCGATTGGACCCTGTACGACACGCACTACACCGAGCGGTACATCGGGACCCCGCAAGAAAACGCCGAGGTCTACGCCCGGGCCAGCGTGCTCGGCCAGAGCGACGAGCTCGACCGGCCGCTGCTGCTCATGCACGGCATGGCCGACGACAACGTGCTGTTCGAAAACTCCCTGCAGCTCATCGAGCGGCTGCAAAAGCGCAGCGCGCCGTTTTCGCTCATGGTCTATCCCGGCCGGGCCCACGGGCTGCGCGGGCGCGAGACCCAGTTGCACGTCTACCGCATGGTGCGCACGTTCTTTGACCAGCACCTGCAAGGCACCGACAAAGAGGCCACCCCATGAGCGACCGCGCGCGCGACCCGTCGATCGAAACTGTGACAAGCATCGTGCAATCGATGCAGCGGGTGGCCGTGCTCGGCGCGCACGAGTCCGCGACGAGGCCCGCGCACTACGTGCCCGAGGCTTTGCACCAAGGGGGCATCGAGATCGTGCCCGTGAACGAACGCTTCGTGGGCAAGACCCTGTGGGGAGAGCCGGTGTTGGCCAAGCTCGACGACATCGAAGGGCCCGTGGACGTGGTCGACGTCTTTCGCCGGCCGGACGTGCTGCCCACCCACCTGCCCGAGATCCTGGGCATGAACCCGCTGCCCCAGGTGGTGTGGCTGCAAAAAGGCATCCGCAACGACGACTTCGCCGAGGTGTTGCGCAACGAGGGCATCACCGTGGTGCAGGACCGCTGCTTGATGGTCGATTTTCGGTCGATGCGCTGAGCGCTCAGTGCCCGCGTGCCTGGCGGCGGGCTTTGCGCAACGCGCGCCGGCAGCGTCGAGACTCGATGTGGCCCGGGTCCCAGCCGAGGCCGTAGCGGCGCCAGGCCCGGTTCGATCGTTTCCAGTTGCCGCCCCAGGCGAGCCCGGCCTTTTTCGCTTCGGCCCCGAGCGCTTTGTAGAAGGTCGCCTTGGCCCGCATCGTGTCCGCGTGGGGGTCGGTGATGTCGATGGCGAGGGCGGCCGCGTCCCCGTCGACCTCGTGGTTGTGGCAGCTTTGGCCCCCGCTCACTTGGGTGTAGGTCCCGCGCCCGACAAAGCGGCTCACCGTCGACGCGGTGAAGATCACATCCTGCCGCATCGGCGAGCGGTACGACGAGACCACCCGGGGGGAATAGCCGCGCTTGTGCAGGCCGAGCACGACCTTTTGCACGCGGGCGCGGAAGTCGGGGTCGAGGCTGTCGAGCGAGACCGAGCTGTGCCCGGGCAAGAGCAGGTTGAGCGCGTGGCGGGGCAGGGTCTCGCCGTGGCTGTAGCCGGCCGAGCTCAGAAGGAGCGCGGCCCCGACGAGAACGAGGCGGGAACGATCGAGAGCGGGGGCCAAACCGAAGCGAGAACGCGTCACAACCACACGGTATTTCGCGCGCGGCCAAAGCCAGATCGACCCCGGTCACGATCTGCGCACGGGCACAGGCTCGGCTACACTGAGGGCATGGCCGACGGCACCCGCGTGATGGTTTACGACGACACCTGCCGAACCTCCAAGGTGGGGCTCGATTTGACCCGGAGCTGGATCGCGGGGGGCGCGCTCTACCGCGCGCTCGGGCGCATCGACGCGCACGGGCCGGTGCGCTCCTGGGCCGAAGCGTTCAAGTTCATCCTCGAGCAGCGCCCGCGCGAGCCCATCGCCGAGGTCCAGTTCTGGGGGCACGGCAAGTGGGGCGAAGCGCGCATCGAGCGCGAGCCGTTCGGCATCGACGCGCTCTCGCCCACCCACGCGCTCCACCCGTCGCTGTGCGAGCTGCGCGAGCGGCTCGTGGGCGAGCAGGCGCTGGTCTGGTTTCGCAGCTGCGAGACGGTGGGCGCGCACGCGGGCCACGACTTTGCCCAGGCGTTGGCGGACTTTTTGGGCTGTCAGGTGGCCGGGCACACGTTCATCATCGGGCCCTGGCAAAGTGGGCTGCACCGGTTGCGACCGGGCGAACGGCCGACCTGGTCGGTGCACGAGGGGCTCGCCCCCGGCAATGATCCTGCAAAGCCGAAGAAGGCCTTGTGGTCGGGTCCCTTGCAGCCGAACACGATCACGTGCCTGCAGGGCGAAGTGCCGGCTGGGTTCTGAGCGCCGCGCCACGGGGGCGCGCCACACGGCGTTCGCGCGGTTTGGCCCGCCAACGCACAATGCGCTTCACAGGCAGATGGCGATGGGACGGTCTTGGCTCGACGGCAGCCAGAGGATCGCGCCGCGCAGCAGGTCCATGCCGATCTGTGCGTTGGCGGTCTGGCCCTGGGGCCGGACGAGGGGCTTTTCGACGTGGATGGCGCGCCCCCCGAGGAGGAGCTCGCCGGGTTGGCCAAACGCGCCCTCGACCGCCTGTCCGCTGACCCCGCGCCCGGTGCCTTCTTTGGCGGCCACCGCGCCGTCGTAGACGGCGGGATCGATCTCGAAATGTTTGCCCCCGGTGTTGATCAGCAGACGAACCGGCGACCCGGCAAACGTCGCTTCCGCGATGGGCCAGCGCGACTCGTCCCCCGACGCGACGACCGAGGCCATCACGAGGGGCGCCGACCCGTCCGGGCACGCCGCGGGACGGTCAGGTTCGCCGCGCAACTGCAGGCCGCGCAGGTCGACGACCGCGTAGCCATCGTCGACGAGCAGCTGGGGGGCCAAAAAGCCGCCGATGTTCCAGTCCACAAACGGGGGCGGGCCATCGATCACCAGCGCGCGCGCGGCGTGGACCGTCCTGTACCCGGTGATCTCGACGGCGGCGGCGCGGTCGAGACGCCAGGAGCGGACGGCGGCGCCCCCGTGGTCGGTGCCCGGCGCGGCCGGGACCAGGTCCGCCTCGTCGAACCGCAGGCTCGGCCGGGTGAACACATGATCGCTCGTGCCCGAGTCGAGGATCAAGCGGGTGGCCTGTCCGTCGACGGACGCGTCCACGAACGCGGTGTGAATCGTGTGCAAACTGCCGTCGGCGAGCGGGACCTCGAACGACAATGTGGCTGCAGGACCGGACGCGGGCCCCGGAGGCCCTTCGGGGGAGGTCGGTGACGAGGACGCGCACCCCCCGGCCACGAGCAGGCCGAGGCTCAGCGCCCAACAAAGCAGTGTACGACTCATCTTTGTCCCCCCGCGTCGTTCGCGGTCGACCGTAGACCTCGGTCGGCGGCACATCAACCACGGCCGGTGACCGGGCCAGGGACTACGGCAAAGAGACGTCGGCGCTCGCCGACAGGTCGTTGTTGACCTCGGTGCAGGTCACGGTGGCCTCGAGCGGCGGGGTCGCGAGAAGCGCGATGTTGCCCATGTTGTCGGGGCCTTGCAGCACGAGGTTTTGTTCGGGGTCGGGGCAGTTGCCGATGCCGCGCAGCTCGACTTCGTCGAGGTGCACCTTGGCGGTGCTTTCGGTGTGAAGCTCGAAGCGCAGGGTGACGGCGTCTTCGTCGGTGACCGCGGGCCAGAAGTACCCGATGTCGACGCAGCGTCGTTCACATTGGCCGTTGCCGCCGAACCAGCGCCGCCCGTCGAACACTTGGACCTCATCGCTCCCGTTGACCGAGCCCACAAACACGTTGAGCTCCGAGTCGGTGTCCACCGCGAGCCCTTCGTGCATCGACCAGCACACCTCGAGCCGATCGAACCCCGCGGGCACATCGACGTCGCGCGACATGCTCATCGTGCCCTCGGAGCTGTCCACGAACACGTTGAAGGCGTCGTCGCACCAATCCTGAGACGTGTTGTTGCAGTGGAACGGCCCGATGGTGTTCCAGCCGCCGAAGTCTTCGCCGGCGATGCAGCCGTCGAGGGTGTCGTAAAAGATCGTGGCCGGCGCACAGCCGGGGAGGTGACCGATGACTTCGAGGTCGTCGAACCCGATCTGTTTGCCCCCGGCTTGGCCCCCGGTGCCCACCGACAGCTCGACCCCGTCGACGAGGAAGTTGGCGGGCACGTCCGCACACCAGCGGCTCAGGGCGTCGTCGGTCGCGTTGGCCCGGCCGACGTGACACAGCATGGACGCGGTGTCGTCCCCATCGGGGAGCGTGGCCACGATGCGCAGGGTGTTCTGGTGTTGGGCGTCGCTGTCGTCACCCACCTTGAGGCAGACCTCGACGCGCTCGAAACCGGCGAGGTCGAACGTCTTGTTGAGCCGGAAGCGGCCATTGTCGCAGCCGGTGTTGCTCGCGATCACGTCCTCGCCGTTGAAATCGAGGCACAGGTCGTCGAGCTGGTCACAGCACGAGCCCCCTTGGGCCGGCTGTCCACAGTTGTCCTCGTTGATAAAACAACGGTTGTTGCTCTCCAGGGTCCACCCGCCGAGGTCGCACTCATTGTTCCCCAGGGGCTCGAACGTGACGCGATCGAGCAGCACCTCGGTCAACGTGTGCGCACAGGTGGCGCCACACGCGCCGATGGGCAGGCCGTTGGACACGACCCCGACCACACAGGTCTGGGTCTGGGGGTCGCAGCTGAGATCCATCGATTCCGCGATCTCGGTGCACCCTTCGCCATCTCCGTCGCCATCGCCATCTCCGTCTCCGTCTCCGTCTCCGTCGCCATCGCCGTCTCCATCGCCATCTCCGTCTCCGTCCCCATCTCCATCGCCATCTCCGTCGCCGTCGCCATCTCCGTCGCCGTCTCCATCGCCGTCGCCGTCTCCATCGCCGTCGCCGTCGCCATCTCCATCGCCGTCGCCATCTCCATCGCCGTCGCCATCTCCATCCCCGTCGCCATCGCCATCCCCGTCCCCGGCGTCGACACACACGTCGTCCACGCAGGTCTGCTCTGCCGTGCAGGCGTCGTTACACTCTGGCGCGAGAAAGAAGGAGCACCCGGCGGTGGTCGCCCCCCAGACCACCACCACGAGCCAGCCGCAGAGCCTCATCATGCGATCACTCTACACCAATTGGAAAAGCCTCCCGAATGGGAGGCTTTTGCGAAGGAACAACACCGATCAGCGACGCAGCAAGAACGTCCCCGTGGAGGTGTCATCCTGCACCTGGGTGAAATCCAGCGTGTTGGGCACGTGGGCGGTGTAGTTGACGCGGAGCGTGTCGGGGGTGTCGCCTTGCTCCACGTTCATCGTGATTTGCGAGGCGGGCTCGTCCATCGTCCAGTCGTACGCGGCGCGGCCTTGGCCGGCGCAGCCCATCGCCTGGATGTGAAGCTCATTGGGGTTGGTGGGATAGTTGCCGTCGCGGAAGGTCAGCTGGGCGCCGGGACGCAACGCGGGGTGGTGAAGGCCGCCGTAGATTTCGATCCAGTGCATGGCCGCACCGTTGTCGTTCTCGGTGACCACTTCGAGGGTGGTGTAGTCCCCTTCATCGTAGCCGTCGATGACCGCGTCGTTGTTCATGTCGCGCATGTCACCAATGTCGCCAGCGATGCGGGCGTCGAAGGCCTGAATGTTGCCGGCCACGGTGTTGCCGAGGTCAAACTCTTCGAGGTCTTCGTTGTAGGAGTTGATGTTGCGCTCCGAGATACATCCCGTGGAGATGAGCGCACAAGCGGCCAGTGAGCCGAGGATCTTTTTCATTGCTGTTCGTCCTTCGCGTAACCCTCGAGGGGGGTGTGTAGTTCAACAATAATAACGTCGACACGGATCACCAAATGCACAACCTTGCATCGGTCACGAATGAGACACTTTTCTCGACGACAAACGACCTATGCCCAAAGGTGCGACACATGCACACTTCGACGTGCCGTCGTCTCACTGTGCAACTGACGCAGCCGGCGCGAATGACGCGGGGTCACCCGCACCTCATGGGTCATCTGGCGCACACGCGGTCGCCGCGCCGCGACCTGTCGCGCCGCGGGCGGGAGCGGGATGTCCTTTTCGGTCCGGTCAGACCGGGGTAGGACCGCGCCCATGCAGATTCATCTCGTGGACGGCACCTACGAACTATTTCGCGCCTTTTATGGGCCGCCCGGTGTCCGGTTTGACGGCAAAGAGGTCGGCGCCACCCGCGCGTTCTTCCGCAGCATGGCCGCGTTGCTCAAAGAGGCGCCGGTGACGCACGCCGCGGTGGCGTTCGACACCCGCATCGAATCGTTCCGCAACGACCTGTTCGATGGGTACAAGACCGGGGCGGGCATCGACCCCGAGCTGTTCGCGCAGTTTCCCTGGGTGGAGCTGGCCGCGCGGGCGTTGGGCATGACCGTGTGGTCGATGTGGGACTACGAGGCCGACGACGGGATGTGCGCGGCGGCCCACCACATGAAACAGGACCCGGCGGTGGAGAAGGTCTGGTTGTGCTCGCCGGACAAGGACCTGTACCAGTGCGTCGATGAGGAGTGCGTGCGCGTGCGCGACCGGATGCGGCGCAAGACCATCGACGTGGCCGCGGTGCGCGAGAAGTTCGGCATTGAGCCCGGGCAGGTCCCGGACTTTTTGGCCCTGGTCGGGGACAGCGCCGACGGCATCCCGGGCATCCCGCGGTGGGGCCAGAAGAGTGCCGCCACCGTGCTCGGCGCGTACGGCACCATCGAGGACATCCCCGACGACGAGACCGTGTGGACGGTCAAGGTGCGGGGGGCCAAAGCCTTGGCCGAGAACCTCCGCGACCGGCGCGAGGCCGCGCTTTTGTACAAGACCTTGGCCACCTTGCGCACCGACGCCGAGCCCACCGCCAAGACCCCGCAGGAGATCGCGTGGTCGGGCCTGGACGCGGACGCCCTCGACGAGCTCGTCGCGATCACCGGGGACGAAGGCGCCCGCGAGGTCGGGCGGCAGGTGGTCGAGGCGATGGCGAAAAAGGGCGTGATCGTCAGCTGACCCGGCGCCGCCGGCGCCGCGCCAGCAGCAAGATGCCGCCGAGGAGGGCGCCCGCGGGCAAGACCGGGGTGTCTTGGCTGCACCCGGTGGGCGCCACCCGCACCCGGGTTGGCCGGGACTTGTCAAAGCCGCCGTCGAAATCGGACGCGCCGGGGCCCGCGTCGAGGGTGGGCGGGGCCGGGGCACACGCGCCCTCGCTGCAGATGTCGTCGCCGAAACAATACCGCGCGCCCCCCCACACCGCGCAGCCGCCGACGTCGACACAGGTGCGGTAGGCGTGCGCGGCCACGCAGGCGGTGTCGCCGACCGTGCACACCGAGGTGCAGTCGCCCACGCACTGGTCGTTGGTGCAGACCCCGCCCGCGGGGCAGTCCATGGGGGCGGTCCACACCGTGCAGAGCCCGCCGAGTTCGCACACCTCGATTTGGCCGCTGTCGGTGCAGCGGGTGTCGCCGGCGATGCACTCCCCTTCGCATTGCTGCACACACTCGCCGCCTTGGCAGGTGGTCTGCGCGCCGCACGCGAACTGTTCCCACATCAAGCACCCGTCGGGGTCGAACAGGCAGGTCTCGACGTTGTCCCCCGCGCACCGGGATTCGCCCGCGGCGCATTCGGGGGGCGGACAGACCGTGCCCCCGTCGGGGCCGATGCAGCCTTCGCCGATGGCGCAGCCGTGTTCGCACGGGTAAGGCACGTACTCGAAACACCCGTTGGGCTGCAGCTCACACTGCGCGACCCCGCCGGTCTCGGTGCAGTAAAAATCGCCCGCGCTGCAGTCGTTGACGCAGCTGCTCGCGCACAACCCCTGGTCACAGAAGCTGCCCTCTTGGCACACCGGCTGGTTGACCCAGACCTCGCAGCCGAGGTCGGGGTCGGGCGAGCACACCTGGGGCGTGGTCACCGGGGCTTGCGGGTTGCAGCGGCGGGCGCCGACCACACAGTCGGCGCACCCATTGGCCACGCAGCTCCCGTCGAGGCAGCTCTCGTTGTCTTGGCAGACATCGAGCACGTTCCATTCGAAGCAGGGGTCGCCGTCAAACTGGCCGCACACCCCCACCACGTCCACCCCCTCGAGCACGAGGCACGACACCGGCGCGTCGGGCTGACACTCGTCGACGCAGTCCTCGACGCAGTTGCCGTTGTCGCAAAAGCCGTCCGGGCAGGTGGTGGGGGGCCCGAACACCGTGCACCCTTCGTCGTCGAGGACACATTCCTGAAAACTGTCGACGTCGCTGCAGATGCGTTGGCCGAGGGGGCAGGGCGGCGGGCACTGCTGGCTGTCAAAGGTGAGCGACAGCGTGTAGTTGCCGCTTTGGATGTTGTTCCCCCAGGCGTCCATGAACAGGTAGTAGGTCCCCGCGGCCAGGTCGACGGTGAACTCGCTGGCGGTGCCGGGGCCGTTGTCGTCGTCGCAGACGAGCTCGGAGTTGGCGTCTTCGCACTCTTGGCGCAGGTAGATGAGGGTGTCGAAGCCGGAGGCCTCCGCCAGCAGAGTGGCGGGGGCGTCGAGGGTGAAGGTGTAGACCCGCTCGCGGCCATTGCCGCCGCAGAATCCTGCATAGTCATTGTTGGCGCTGTTGAGGTTGCCGAGCAGGATGATCAAGTCGGAGTCCACCCCGACGGGGATGGCGTCGGCGCAGACGTCGCCTTCGCCGGAGACGACGCAGGCGCCGTTTTCGCAGGTGCCGGGGCAGACGTCGACGGTGTCGACGACGATGTCGCAGGAATCGACCTCGACCACGGTGTTGCCTTGGCAGGTGGTGGTCACATCGTAGCGGCACACGCCGTTGGCGTCGTCGCAGCTGGCGCCCACCGGGCAGTCAAGGTCGTCGATGCACTGCGGCGAGCAGACCCCCGCCCCGCTGGGGTAAAGCACACAGACCTCGCCGGCCGCGCCGCAGGGCTGGCCCGGCCCGCAGCTTTGGCAGGTGGCGGCCCCGCCGCACAGCCGGTCGGAGGGGAAGCCAAGGTCATTGCACAGCTCGTCGATGGCGTTGGCCGCGTACATCACGCCTTCGCCGTCCTCGGGTCCGTTTTCGCTGAGCACGTTGACGATGCGGCAGCCCTGGTCGGTGAACAGGTAGTCCTGTTCGCCGAAGGTGAGGATGCCGATGACCTCTTGCTGGTCGTTGAACACCCCCGAGCCGGAATTGCCCCCAAACGAATCGGTGGTGGCGAAGAAAAAGTCGAGGTCGCCGGTGGGGTCGGGATCGCGGACGGCGCCGCCGAGGTCGACTTTGAGCGGGAGCCCGGAGGGGAAGCCGAGCATGTTGACCGATGTGCCCACCGAGAGACCGCCCCGGGCGTCGATGACCGGAGCGGGCACGTGGGTGGGGGTGGCGTCGCGATCGATCTGGAAGATGGCCCAGTCGCGGTTGCCGAAGTTGGTGGAGACCAAAAGGTTGGTGCAGAGGTAGAGGTCGGCCAGCTCGAGGGGCGCGAAGGTGTCGGGCCCGTCGTAGAGATAGTCGAACATCACCACGGTGTTGTTGCACTGGGCGCTGGACGTCATGCAGTGCCCTGCGGTGAGCACGAGGTCGTCGTCGATGAGCGTGCCCGAGCAGCCCGCGTTGGTGGGCTGGGTCAAAAACCGCTGGTCGTTGCACATGTCGAACTGGCTCTGCAGCGACCCGGCGGGCACAAGCTCTGGCCCTTGGGGCCCGGCGGTGAAATCGGACGGGCTCATCAGGGCCACGGTGGCTTGGCGCGCGATTTGGCTCCAGGCCGCGGGGGCCTCGAACACCTCGATGCGGTCATCGACCCCGTACACCACCGCGCCCTCGGCCGCGGCGGCCTGGGTCACGTCGACCGCCGCGGGACGCTCGTCGGTGCAGGCGAGCAAGCCCGTGCACACGACAAGACAACCGACCCCGAGACGCACCACGGGCCGAAGTGTGCTCTTTTGTGGGCGGCCCGTCAAAAGTGACGGGGCTTGATCCGCGCGTGATCCGGCCAAACGCAACTGGTCCGCGCCGGTTCCGGAATCAATGAAAGCGCTTTTCAAATTTTGGCGGCGGCAGACGCGGCACGAGAGAGGTTTGTCTTCTCCGGTGGCGGGGGTGGGCGTGGAAGCCCACCCAACTGAGGGCGGGCCTGCGTGACAATTCGAGGACGCCCGGCGCGGGCCAGCGTGACATTTCCGAAGACGCCCGGCGCGGGCCTGCGTGACAGTTCGAGGACGCCCGGTGCGGGCCAGCGTGACAATTCCGAAGACGCCCGGCGCGGGCCAGCGTGACAATTCCGAGACGTCCAGGGGCAGCGCGGGCGAGCCCCCACCCAGAGCTGCCGCGAAAACGTTATACCCGCGGCATGAATACACCTATGCCGCTCGACCGCGACACCGTGCTCGCCGCGTTCGACCAAGACAACAACCGGCTTTTGCGAGCGAAAGACATCATCACCAAACTCTCCGCGCACGCCGACGACCGGCGCGCCCTCCGCCAACTCCTGCGCGTGCTCGTCGAGGAAGGCGACCTTTTGCAACACCCCGGGCGCCGCTACAGCCTGGCCGGCGACGGGCAGCTCGTCGAAGGGGTCGTGCGCCTGCACCCCAAAGGCTACGGCTGGCTGCTCCCCGACGACGACGCGGTCAAAGACGCGTTCATTCCGCCCCCCGACTGCGACGGGCTGATGAGCCAAGACCGCGTGCTCTGCCGCATCCTGCCCAGCGAAAAGGGCCCCGTGGCCCACGTGGTCAAGGTCCTCGCCCGGGGCAAGACCACCATCACCGGCGTGCTCCGTCGCTACAAAAACGCGGTCTACGTCGAGGCCGACGGGATGCGCGACGCCCTCCTCATCCCCGACGGCATCGAGGGCAACGCCGACGGCATCGAGGACGCCATGGTCGTCGAGGTGCTCATCGTGCAGCACCCCACCACCGTGACCAGTCCCATTGGCCGGGTGGTGCGCGCCCTCGGCAAAGAGGGGGACATCACCGTCGAGATCGAACGGTTGATCGCCGAGGGCGGCATCGTCCGGCCCTTCTCCCCCGAGACCTTGGAAGAAGCGGCCCAGCTCCCCGACGCCCCGCGCGAACACGACCTGCGCGGCCGCCGCGACCTGCGCGACGTGGCGCTGTGCACCATTGACGGCGAGACGGCCAAGGACTTTGACGACGCGGTCTTCGCCGAACGGGACAAAAACGGCATCCGCGTCATCGTGGCCATCGCCGACGTCGCCCACTACGTGCGGCCGGGCACCGCCCTCGACCAGGACGCGGTGTCGCGCGGCACGAGCGTCTATTACCCCGGGCGCTGCATCCCCATGCTCCCCGAGGCGTTGTCCAACGGGCTCTGTTCGTTGGTGCCGCACCAGGACCGGCTGTGCATGGGCGTCGAGTTTCGCGTGACCGACAAGGGCGCGATCCAAAAGCCGAAGTTTTTCAACGGGGTGCTCAAGAGCCAGGCCCGGCTCACGTACACCTTGGCCCAGAAGTATTTCGACGGGGACAAGGACGCGCGCGACGAGATCCCCAAGCCCGTACAAATGTCACTGGATGCTCTGTTGGTGGCGGCCCGGGCCCTGCGCAAGCGGCGCTTTCGCCGGGGGGCGCTCGACTTCGACATGACCGAGCGGGTGGTGCAGATCGATGACAACACCTCCGAACCAGTCGCGATCCAGCCCCACGAACGCGCCGAGGCCCACCGGGTGATCGAGGACCTCATGATCGCCACCAACGAAGCGGTGGCCGAACACTTCGAGGGCCTCGACCGCCCGTGCATCTACCGCATCCACGAGACCCCGGACCCGGAGAAGCTCGATCGGTTCATGACGTTGGTGAAAAAGGTCGTGCCCGGTCGCTTCACCACGCCGAAAGGCCAGGTGCCCGAGCCGCGCCAGCTGCGCGACGTGCGCGCGAAAATCGGCGAACACCGTCTGAAGAGCGCGCTCGATTTTCTGTTGTTGCGCGCGATGCAGCAGGCCCGGTACAGCACCGACAACGTCGGCCACTATGGCTTGGCCTCCGATGCCTATGCACATTTTACGTCCCCCATTCGACGCTATCCAGATTTGATGGTGCACCGGGAGCTCAAGTCGTTGCTCGCGGGCCAGTCGTTCAAAACCGATCAGGCCAAAGAGGGCCGCGAAGAGGCCCTCGAGGAGATCGCGGGCTCGTGCAGCCAGCTCGAGCGGCGCGCGGTCGACGTGGAGCGGGCGATCAGCGCGCTCTATGCCGCGTGGTTCATGAAGGACCGCATCGGCGAGGAGTTCGAAGGGACCGTGAGCGGGTGCGCGGAGTTCGGCGTGTTCGTGCGGTTTGACCAACCCGACGTCGAGGGCATGGCCCACATCTCGACGCTGGGGGGCGACTACTTCCGCTACGACCCGGTGATGATGCGGCTGTACGGGGAGCGTTCGGGCTTCGCGGTGGGCATCGGCGACCGCTGCTTGGTCAAGGTGCAGAGCGTGGACCTCGAGCGCCGCCAGGTGCTGGTCGAGCTTTTGATGGTGACCGAGCGCGACGGCGAGGAGGTCGAGCTCGAGCCGCCCCCCGCGTTTTCCGAAGGGGGCGTGCGCCGCACCGGACGGCGCCGCAAAGAAAAGCCCACGTCGCAAAAACCGCGCAAAGGGGGCCGGCGCCGCCGCCGTTCGTGAGCTGCGGCCCACCGGGTGGGCCAGGTTCTCGGCCTCGCGCGTTTCAAGGGTCGAACCCCTGGCCTCGAGGTCCCCATGCCCAAGCCCGCGCCATCCGCGCCCCATCGCCCCCAAGGCACGCTGTTCGACGACGAGACCACCGCGGCGATCGCCATCGGTTGGTCGGTGCAGTTCGAAGACCAGGTCACGGACTTCGAGGTGTTTCGCACCCTGGACGCGCGGGTCTGCGCCCTGGCCGAACAGACCGGGCGCGACCTGCGCCTGCTCGTGCCGGGCGACACCTACACCGATCCGGACCTCGGCTCGTTCGCGGCGCCGGTGGTGGGCGAGGTCGTCACGTTGCTGCGCGCGGACGGCGCGCCGCCGCTGCGGTTTGACCCGCGGGCGATCGCGGCCCGCCACGCGGCGTTTGCCCCGGTCCCGGCCGCGGCGTTGACTGGTCTCGGCGAGGGCGTGCCCGGCGTCGCGTCGGTGGCGCCCCGGCCGGACATCCACCTGCTCTCCTGGGGGCCGCTTTCGTACGCGGCCGTGCATTGCGGCGTGCCCCTCGATGGGGCCGCCCGCGATCAGGCCAAGCTCAAGTACGCCACCACCCAGGACACCGACCAGACCTGGGCCGACGCGGGCGTCGACGGCAAGTTTGTCGCGGGGGTCGAGTTTGCCCGGACGAGGACGCTCGACTTCAGCGAGGCCGCGCTGGCCGCGATCGAACAGGAAGTGGGCGCGGTGCTGCCCGGCCCGGGCTGGTTTTTGATCGTGCGGTACGACTGATACGCACGCGCGGCGCCCCCGGGGGCCGCGTGTCGCCACCGTCCGACGCCGGTTGCTATCGTGCAAAGAATGGATCGCGGGCAGGCCGCGATCCACAGTCACCGGATGCGCACGATCTCGTTCACCGAAACGCACACCTCGATCACCGTCCGCGCGCCGCAGCTGCTCCCGTTGGTGGAGCTTTGGTTCGCGGTGCGGGAAGACCCGTCCGACCGGCGGAGCAAGATTCAGCTCGCGCTGCTCGAAAAGGAAGGGCTCAGCGACTGCCCGCGGTGCGGCAGCCACCTGTCCCCGGCCCAGTACCGGCGCACGCGCACGTCCTACAGCGACCGCGCGTCTTTGTGTTGCGCGGGCTGCGCCACAGAATTTGTCGTCGACGAACGCACCGTGGTCTGACCTGGGACAGTCTCGGCCCCGCTCCATGCGGCGCGGCCCAGGTGCCTATGATGGTGCATGGCCGAGCGCATTCATGACGAGCCAGGGCTCACCTGCGACGTGCGCGACGACGGAGGTTTGCACATCGTGGCCGAAGGCGAGCTCGACAAAGGCATGATCGAGCGCATCGGGCCGGTGATTCTGGCCTGGGTCACCGCGCACCCGGGCTCGCGCAGCCTGCTCGAGGTCCGCGACATGAACCTCGATGACCTCGCCGCGCGCTGGGCGTTGGCCGGCCTGATGCGCGAGACCAAACCATATACATTGCGCACCGCCGTGCTCGGGCTGAGCCCCACCATCAAGATCGTGGGCCAGATCGTGGTCCGGGTCGCGGGCCGCAAGAACGTGCGGTTCTTTTCCGACCGGGACGCGGCCGAGGCCTACCTCCGCGACGGCTGACGCGCCGCCTGCGGCCGGCCCGTCAGGCCTCGTCGACCACCACCTCGATGTCGCCGAGCTGGACCTTGTCCCCCACCGCGAGCTTTTTGCGCCGGCGGGTCTCGACTTCGCCGTTGAGCCGCACCTCACCCGCTTGGATGAGTTGTTTGGCTTCGCCCCCGGTCATCACCAGCCCTTCGCGCTTCAAGAACTGGTCGAGCTGAATCGGCGTGTCCTTCATGTCGCAGAACCTACCACTCTGCGGCACCGCGCGATCGGGTGCGGCGGGTCACAAACCGATCGGCGCGACGGCCCGTAAGCACAAGAGAAGGGACACGCCATGAAAGTTCTTCGTCACGCCGATGTCGCCAAGCTCTACCCCCGCGAACGCGACCGGGAGCGCTTTCAAGACGAGGTCGACACCGAGATCGAAGAGCTCAAAAAGGCCGTGCGCCGCCGGCCCGAGGACGACGACACCATGCCCGCGCCGTCCGCGCCCGACGACACCGACCGCGCGTCGAGCGCGCCCCGTCACGCCGGCACCCATCTGGGCTGAACGCCCCCCTGCACACACATTGACCCATCCGGTCCACCCCGGCCGGTCTGCTACACTCCGCGGATGCGACGTGTTCACACCCGGCGGGTGCTGCTCGGCGCGGCCATGGCCGCGCTGGTGCCCGGGGTCGGGGGGGCCCGGGCGAAAAAGAAGAAGCACCGGCTGCGCGGCCTGGCGTCGTATTACGGCCGCAAGTTTCACGGCAAGCCGACGGCCAGCGGCGAGCCCTTCGACATGCACAAGTTGACCGCCGCGCACCGCACCCTGCCGTTCGGGACGTGGGTCAAGGTCACGACGGTGGGCAAACACCCCCGGTCGGTGGTGGTGCGGGTCAACGATCGCGGCCCGTGGAAGAAGGAGCGGGTGATCGACGTGTCCCGTGCCGCGGCGGTGCGCCTCGGCCTGGTGAAGGCGGGCATGCTGCGCGTGCGGCTGCAGGTGGTGCCCGCGCCGAAGGCCCCACGCGGCTGACGCAGCCACCCGGGCGTGCCCCGGGGCGGGGCCAAGATACTTTACACCTGAACAATTCATGCCTAAGATGTAGCCATGACCGACCCCGTTGCGCCCAAGACCACCCGCCGCACCGCCCTCCTCGGGGGCCTCGCGGCCGCGGCCGCGGCGTGCACAAAGACGGAGCAAACGCCCATGTCCACCGCGAAGTTGCCGGCTGTTTATCTTCCCCACGGCGGGGGCCCCTGGCCGTTCGTGGACACCTTCGGCCCGAAGGAGGCCTGGCAAGGCCTGCTCGACTACACCAAAGGGCTGGCCGAGGTGCCGCGGGAGCGCCCGGCCGCGATCTTGGTCATCTCCGCCCATTGGGAAGAGGCCGTGCCCACGGTGATGACCGCGGCCCGGCCGCCGATGCTGTACGACTACTATGGCTTTCCGAAAGCGGCGTACGACCTGCAGTGGCCCGCCCCCGGCGACCCCGCGCTGGCCCAGCGGGTGCGCGATCTGTTGGGCGCGGCCGGGTTCGAGACCGCCGCGGACGAGACCCGCGGGTTTGACCACGGCACGTTCGTGCCGCTGAAGGTCGCGTATCCGCACGCGGACATCCCCACCGTGCAGCTGTCGCTGGTGGCCGGGCTCGACCCCGAGACCCACCTGGCGATGGGCCGCGCGTTGGCCCCCCTGCGCGAACAAGGCGTGTTCATCGTGGGGAGCGGCATGAGTTTTCACAACATGCACGCGTTCCGGCGCGGCGACGGCCAGGCCTTGTCGCAGCCCTTCGACAACTGGCTGGCCGAGACCGCTCCCCTGCCCGCGGCCGAACGCGAGTCACGCCTCGCGGCTTGGGACAAGGCCCCCGGCGCCAGAGCGGCGCACCCCCGCGAGGAGCACCTGTTGCCTTTGATGGTCGTGGCCGGGGCAGCCGGCGCGGACCCGGGCACGGTGCCGTATCGCGATCGCCTGATGGGCGCGCAGGTCTCGGCGATCCATTTTGGGTGACCCCGGCCGGTCACGGCCGCTCATCGCAGCTCCCCTCGATACAGAACAGCGGCATGTCGCAGTCGCGGTCGCTGACACAATCTCCGCCGGGCCGGCCTGGCTCGGCGGGGACAAGGTGCACCAAAATGTGCGCCCCGACCTCGAGGGGCCCGAGCTCACCCGGGGGCCGTCCCGCGCGGGAAAAGCGCGGCAGGCACCGGTGCGGGCCGTCGCAGGCGGTGACGAGCCAGTCGTGCGCGGCCAGCAGGCGCGCGGGCGTGGACGGGCTGCCCAGGTACACCGACCGCGCGACCAACAGGTCGACGGCCTGGGCCGGGCCGTTGGAAAGTCCCCACACCGGTCCGCCGGTCGCTTCGATCGCGGGCAACGCACAATCCGGCGGCCCGTCTGCCGGGCAACGCCACGCCGCCCGGCCGGGGGTGTGGGCCGGGAAGGGGTCGGCCGCGACCAACCGGGGCCGGAACGCTTCGCCTTCGTACAGCGTGAGCGCATCGCCGGCCGCGACGCTGACTTCGCTGCAGTCGGGCGCAGATAAATCGCGGCCCGGGCAGACCCGCACCAAGACCTCGGGCGCGGGCAGCGCCGAGGGCGCGAGGCCTGTTCGCCACACGGTGTCGTCCTGCTGCACGGTGACGGCCAGGCCGTCGGCGTACACCTCCTCGGCCATGCCCGCGCCTTTGTACACCGCGGGCAGGCACACGCCCCGGTCCGCGGCGGAAAAGCCGCCCTCCGCGACCTGTTCGAGCACGATGGCGTTGGCGGTCACGAGCACCGGCTCGTCCGCGAGCAAGACCGGGCAGACCTCGTCGCCGCGGGTGGAGTGGTAGTTCGCGTCGAGGGCCCGGTGCAGCTCGATGACCAGGTCGGGCCCCTCAAACGCGATGTCGAGGTTGCCGCCGTATTCGTCGAGCTCGGCGAGGGTGAACGCCCGGTCCACGCGCTCGCCGAAGAAGTGGCCGCCGCATCCGGCGACCGCACAGATCGAAGAGAACACGAGCCACAGGGGGGAGCGCGTCATGGCGGCCCTCAAAACGACATCGCGACGGCGGGGGCCGCGGGCGCGGGTTGGGGGGCGCGGGGGGGCGGGGCCTGCACCCGCTTGTCGTCCGGGATGGGGCCGCGCGGGCGCAGGGGGCCTTTGAGACAGAGCGCGCAGGGCAGCGCCACCGCGCAGATCGCGCACTCCAAGACGCAGCGTTCGACCCCGGCCGCGGCGGCCGGGCGGGACAGGCCGAGGCCGGCAGCGAGAATCGCGGCCAGCGACCAAGAGCAACAGGACACAACGAGACGGCGTGGCATCAGACCTCCGCGGCTTGGACGGTCGCGCGCAGGGGCCTCATTCGGCCCTGGCGGCCACTGCACCTCGCCTGGCGCCGAAGGCCTGTGGGCCGGCGCACAGCCCTACCGCGGGCCCGCGGCGCCTCCCAAAACTGTCTCACTGAGACCCGCCTGAGACGGAAAGACTGTCTCATGTGCGACCTGAGACTGTCTCACTCTGTGGAGAGAAATGCCCGTCACAGCCCGGGCTAGCCGCGGACACGGAACGTGTCGAGGGAACAAAAACACCTTTAAATCATACATATAAGCGCGACCCAAACCGCGTCGCGGCGGTCGGGCCGGCCGGCGAGACAGTCGACCCAGATCTGGATCGCATCGTGCATTTCGAGACAGTGAACTCACAGGGCACAAGCGCCAAACATGCACACGGGAGGCACCAACATGAACAGACCCCGCAACCCCCTCTGGCTCGGCATCGCGGCAGCCGCGATCTGGGCCACCGGCTGTGTCGAGACAACGACGCCGCCAGAAGCGAACATGCCGCTGTACAGCGGCTACACCGTCCGGGTCACGCCGAAGGCGTCGATGGTGCCGCCCAGCGGACGATTGCAGATGAAGGCGCAGGTGTTCGATGCGAACGGCGACATGGTGTTCAACCGCGCCGACCTCCCGGTGGTGTTGCGTTGGGAGTCAAGCAACCCGGACATCGCCGAAGTGGACGAGACCGGAATGGTCATCGTGCACCGCAAGGAGCCGGTGAGCATCACCGCCAAGCTCGATGAAGGGTCGCTCAGCGGCATGGGCTGGCACGGCGGCAACGGCCAGGGCCACGACAACCACGACCACGACGGGGACTCCGATGGGGACTCCGACGACGGGGACTCCGACGGCACGGCGGGCGATGGCGATGGGGACGATGACCCCGACGGCGCCTCGGGCGATGGCGACGTCGGCGGCGATGGCGCGGCCGACGCGGGACCAGCCGGGGACGGCGATGGCGACCTCGGCGGTGACGGCGATGGGAGCGGGCCCGACGCGGGCCTCGCCGGTGGTGACGGCGATGGTGACCTCGGCGGCGACGGTGATGTCGGCGGCGGGGACGGCGACGGGGACGTGCCCGACCCCCTGCCCCCCGAGCTTGTCATCCCCTCCGACGGCGCGACCCTCAACGGCGACGGCCTCGAAGAGTTCAGCGATGTGCACGCCATCTTCGTCAGCCCGCGCCGCATCACCATCGACATCAACCGCCCCCGGCGCTTGTCGGTCACCGCCATCGACGCCCAGGGCGCGCCCACGACCTTGGACTGTGGCGACGGCCCGACCATGGAGTTCGATGATTCTGTGACTGTACGATACAACAGCACCCTGGGGGCCGAGAGCCTCGACGTCACCGGCCGCAAAAAAGGCTTCACCGTGCTCACCTTCGCCTGCGGCGACTTCCACGCCGACCCGGTGGTGGTCGAGGTCAAGCCCTCGGTGACCATCCCCGACGCGTCCCCCTCGTCGAGCCACAGCGACTTTGGCTGGGAACCGAGCCTCGCCCTCGACGATGAGCGCATCCACCTGACCACCTACGACGCGGAATACGGCAAGCTGGTCTACACCCACTTCGACGGCATCTGGACCAGCCAGTTCATCGATGGCGAAGGCGACTACGGCCGCCAAAGCCAAGTGGTGATCGACACCAGCAACGACAACCGGCCCCTGGTGTGTGCGCTCGAAGGCGACATGCTCACCTGCTGGCTGCAAGACAACGAAGGCTACTGGACCCGCCACGTCGTCGACCAAGTGAAATCGGAAGAGACCTACGACAGCGAAATCAACGCCGCGGTGTCACCCGACGGGCGCGTGTTCTTGCTCTACCACCGGCAGCTCGACGACGCGCTGGTGTTCGCCACCAGCTACGACCCGAGCCGCGACTACTGGGAAACCGAAGTGGTGACCAACGGGGCCGACCACAGCGCCCTCGCCCTGGCCTCCGACGGCAGCCCCCGCATCGCGTTCCGCCAAAACAACGCCGCCCGCTACGGCCACAAGGGCTGCTTTGGCACCTGGCCCTGGAGCTTCGAGGACATCGACGCCCAAGACGTGGTCCCCGACGAGGACACCGACGAAGAAGACATGCCCACGCCCCCCGGCACCTACATTCGCCTCACCCTCGGCGAAGAGGACCGGCCCCACGTGGTCTACTACAAAGGCGGCAACCTGGTGCACGCGATCAAGACCAACCTCGACTGGCGCACCAATGTCATTGAAGCGGTCGAGCTCGGCGGGGCCTCCATCGGCTTCGCCCTCGACCACCGCGGCCAACCCCGGGTGAGCTACTACGACGAGGGGGCGCGGCTTTTGCGCTACGCCTCGCGCCGCAACCTCAGCTGGCACATCGACAGCCCCACCGCTTCCCAAGGCATCGGCGCCCAGTCTGCGCTGGTCATCGACGCCTACAACCGCGCGCAAATCGCGTACTACGACGGCCAGGCCAAGGACGCGGGGTTTTACGTGGAACCCCACTTCTTGGACTACACCGCGTTCCTGGACGAAGAGCCGGAACTGCAGAACTCGTACACCAACGAGTGCCGTTTCTGACGAGGCCCGTTTGCGCTGCAAACGGCCCGTCACCGAGGTCGAACACGACAAACAAAAAAACCCAAAACACCCCCCTGGGAAGGCGCCTTCGGGCGCCTTCCTTTTTTTTTGCGCCCGCGGGGGTGGCTCAGTTTGGCTGCACATGGGGCCCATCCGCCCGGCGCCGTACACTGATCCGCAGGCCCCCGCCGCGCGCGGTGTGTCGATGACATGGAATAGCCCCGCGGCCCGGCCGGGTTGTGGGGAACAGAGGAGGCTCGCGTGACCGGGCTTTTGACAATGACATTGCTGCTGGTGTCACTCGAGCCCGCGCCCGCGCCGTCGGCCCATGTCGCGGCCCAGCTGCAGTCGTTGTGCGGCAAGAGCTTGGAGCGGTCCTTCGGCGCGGTGTGTTCGATGTTGGACGAACGCGCGGCCGAGGCCCAGCAGGTGGGCGAGACCACGTTGACCCTCGACGGCCCCGCCGGCTCTGGCCGGTTCTGGGCGCTGGTGGCCAAAAGCCCCGCGGCCGAACGGTGCCTGGCGACCTCGACGGTGGGGTGGCGCCGCTCGGGCCGGCATTGGCCGGCCACGTCGCCGTTGCCCTGGGTGCAGGACCTCGACGGGGACGGCGAAGCCGAGCTCATCGTGTGGTGGAGCCCGACCCTGCAACCGGCTGCGTCGATGGCCGAGCACACCCTGGTCCCCGCGGTGTACGCCCGCGAAGGGACGCAGTGGGTGTACCGCCCGGCGCTCGGCGCTTCGTTGTGGCGGTTGGCCGAAGACGCGGCCCGGGACAACGGCGACACCGCGGCGGCCCTGGCCATGGCCGCCCACCGCACCGAAGGCTGCTCAGCCCCCTGAGCGGGCGACCGCCCGGGACCGCCACACGCGCGCGGCCACGACGAGCAACAGCACAAACGGCGCCCCGTGCAACACCAGGTCGAACCAGTCGAGCCCGGTCATGCCCTCGGCCCCGCCGAGCACCCAACGGATTTTGCCCACCAGGTGTGGCTCCGGGCTGAAGGGGGCCAGCCCGAGGGTGAGGCACAGGACCAGCGGAAACAAAAGCCGTTGCATGGCCAGACGATAGGGCCGCCGGGGCCGCGGACAAGGCGTGGGCTCAGCGCGGGGCGCCGGCTGGTTGGGCGGAGCTCGACACGGTGTTTTTGCCCGCGCGTTTGCTCGCCTTCATCAGGTCTTCGACCCGGAGCAGGATGTCGCGCAGGGTCGAGGCCCCCGGGACCTCGGTGGCCCCGACGCTGGAGGTCACGGTGACGGTCTGGCCCGCCTTGCTCTCGACGTGGGCCTGCCCCACCGCCGCACAAATGCGCTGGCCCACCATCAGCGCGTTGTCCTCGGTGGCCCCGGGCAGGAGCACCAAAAACTCATCGCCCCCGATGCGGGCCACGATGTCGGTGGGCCGGACCGAGAGGCGGATGGCGTTGGCGGTGGCGGTGAGCACGAGGTCGCCGGTGCTGTGGCCGTGGTTGTCGTTGATGTGTTTGAAATCGTCTAAGTCAACGAACACCGCGCTCAGGGGCGGATCCCCCGCGCGCTGCCGGGCCATCATCCGGTCGAGGAGGTCGGAGACCCCGCGCCGGTTGAGCAGCTCGGTGAGGGGGTCGATGATGGCGAGGTGCTCGAGCTTGCTCAAGGCGTCGCGGAGCCGCTCTTCTTGGCGGCGGCGGCCGATCTCCCCTGTGATCCACGATTGCATGAGCATCAAACTGTCAACGTCCACGCCCTCGTAGGCGACCTTGCGACGACGACGGCTGGAGAAGCTCAACGTGCCGTAGAGCTCGCCTTCGATCTGGACCGGGACCCCGATGTAGGCCTCGATGTCCAAAGGACCGAACGCGAAGTGGTCGGGGATCTCTTGGCTCGCCTGCAAAAAGCCGGTGGGGGCGTCGGACTCGACGGTGAGGCTGCAGTAGGTCTCGGCCAGGCCAAACGTCTCGCCGGGCAGCAGTTGCACCCCGCCGGGGGCCACCGCGCGCACGATGCTGAACTTGTCCCCCCGGATGCGGGACAGGATGCCGATGTCCATGTCGAACCGGTCGCACCCGAGCTGGAGCAGCTCGTCGACCTGCCGCTCAAAGCCTTCGTCGTACTGGTGGGTGATGGTGTACAGCCGCCGGATGACCGTCTCTGCTGCGGTCAGTTGGTGGAGCGCGCCGATCACCAACAGATTGGCCAAGGACCCTCATCCGGCCGCCCCATGCGCGGCCCCGCGCGAGGACCGCGCGTCTTGTGGCCCATCGACACGGGCGGGCACGATCCGAACGATCGCGGCGGTGGTTCAGCGGTCTTTTTGCGCCCTGCGCGGCAGGACAAACAGGCCCATCAGCGCGGTGTCGACCGCACAGACTGCGGCGATGCCGACGTCGACCACCCAGGAGGCCAGCCACGGGGTGAGGTCGGGCCGCACAAACAGCACGAGGATGATCGCGGTCACCGCGCCGCTCAGCAGCGCGCCGGGCCAGACCCACCTGTCAGTCACGGCGGGGCCGTTCGGGCTCGAAGCCGCGCCGCCACCGCCAGGCGGCCCAGCCGAGCGAAAACGCCCCCACCCCGAACAGCTCGAGCAGCAACAACAGCGGGGGGTCGGCGAAGGCCGACCACAACGCGCCGCCGCACAGCAACGCGAGGCCGACGACGAGGGCGATGCGCAATGTCGCTTCCTCGCGCACGGCGAGCTCGTCGCGCGGGTTGCCCACGGTCAGGTGCAGGGGCGCGGCGGGCGCGGTGGGGGGCGCGGGTTTGTCCACGGACAGACCATAGCGTGCGCCACGGGTTCTTGCCGCGCACAGTGGGCGTGTCTCGCACACCCGGAGTGTGCCCGGAGCGATCAAACCCCCGCGCGCGGCCGCCGCGCGGCGCCCGGCACCGGGGGCACGGTTTCTGCTCAGCAGGGGGCGACGCCCCGAAGGAGTTTGTGCGAATGGCTGTGCGCCCCTGGTCCCTGTTGTCCTCGACCCTGTTGCTGGCGGCGTTGTCCGCGGCCTGCGCCGGCACCGGCGAGCCCGAGCCCGAGCCGATGACCGAGCCCGAGGCCGAACCCGAGAGCGAACCCGACGCGCCCCCCCGCGCCTGTGGCGTCGACCTGCCCACGACGGTGTCGGTGGCCCAGCGCGGCTCGCTCGCGATCAGCGCCCCGCTCACCGTCGAGGGGGGCGTGCGGCTCGAGGACGTGACCGTGACCGTGACCGCGCCCGACGGCTGGCGCGCCCGGTACGCCGACGGCGCGGTGCAGGGCCGGGCGGGGGACGCGACCGGCGACGTCATCGTCGACGTGAGCTGTCCCGACGCGGACGGCGCGCTCGCCACCGTGCAGGTCGAGGTCACGCCCTGGGTCGTGTCCCAGCTCCCGGTGTGGGTGCCGGGCGACACCGGCCCCCTCGGGCGCGAGTACTTCAACATGTGGGTGGACCCGGTGGATGCGGACACAATGTGGCTGTTTGGCGGGTTTCATTATGTGCCGCAACAGTTCACGGTGGGCTGGGACATGTGGCGCTACGACCTCGAGGGCGAGAGCTGGACCGAGGTCGAGGCGCTGACCCCGGCCCCGCAGCTGGCGGGGGCGGGCCTGGCGGTGTTCCCCGCCGGGCACGACCGGGCGGGCGAGGCGTTGCGTTACGGGGGCCTGACCGGTGACTTTGGGTTGCCGTTTTCGTTGACCGCGCTGCGGTTGAGCGAGGCGGGCGCGACCTGGTCCGAGGCCCCGGTCACCGGCGCCCCGGGGGCGGGGGCCTACCAGCCGGCGACGTTTTACGACCCGGCCCGCGACGTGGTCTGGACCATCGGCGGCCAAGGCGCGGGCGGGACCCACGCCGACGTCGCGCGATACGACGTCCAGGCCGCGACGTGGTCGTCGGTGGACGTGGCGTTCGGGTCTTTGCCGAGCGGGCGCACCGGGTTTTTCTGGGTGTTCGACGAGGCCCGCGATCGGTTCTTGATGGCCTTCGGCGAACAAGGCGGGGCCGCCCAAGGCTGCCACTGCGCGCACGACACCTGGATGCTCGACCTGTCGGTCACGCCCCCCCGGTGGACGCCGCTGGCCACCGGCGCGGCCCAACAGATCGGCCGCCGCAACGGCGCGTTCGCCCTCGACCCCGTCGAGCGCCGCCTGTTCGTGTTCGGGGGGACCGCGGATGGCGCGAGCACGTTCCCCGGGCTGTGGATGCTCGACCTCGACGAGGTCGATGCGTACGACTTCTCCGCGGCCATGCCCGCGGACATCCTGTGGCACGAAGTGGACATCGACGCCGCGATCCCCCTGCGCAGCTCGGGCGCGATGGTCTACGACGCGGCCCGCCACCGGATGGTGCTCGGCTTTGGCAATGGGCAGGCCGGCGTGCACCGCGACCTGTGGGCCATCGACCTCTAGGGTGCCCCGCGCGCCTCGGCGCGGGACCCGGCGCTCAGGGAGACGAGGCCGCCTCGCTCGGGGGCGCGTCCTCGTCGACGTCGGTGGGATCGCCCTCGTCCGAGTGCTCGTCGAGGATGGTGTCCGCATCGATCCAGTCCCCCGCCGCTTGTTCGCCCGGTGGGCGCGGCGGAGTCGCCGGTGTCTCGCCGTGGGCGGCGTGGACCGGTTCTTTGTTCTCGACGGTCATCGCGGTTCACCTTTCCCGTGCGGTTCGTGCCCCCGCGCGGACCATAACAGCCTGCCCCAACCTGGCGCAGGCTGACTCTGCCCCGCGCCGAGCTGCTACCGTGCGGCCACACGGGGGCTGTGACCATGGAGCTGACACGTCGCGACTTTTTGCTCACCACCGCGAGCGCGGCCACGTTGATCGCGGTGGGCGCCGGGTGTCCCATCGTGCCCGCGCCCCCGCGCGACGAGTACCCGTTCCCCTACCACCACGACGGGTTCGGCGGCGACGGCAACGTCACCCGCGAGCAGCTGGTGTTTGGGGGCGCGCTGGTCACGGTCGCGTGGGCGCGGCCCCGGGCGCGCCTCGAGTTGATGTTCGGCGTGCAAGGCACCGTCGACGGGGTGCGCCTGCGGTCCGACTTTGGCGACGGGGGCGAGTACACCGTCGGCCAGTTCCGCGCGGGCAGTGACATTCGGCACCGGGTGCGCGCGATCTTCGGCGAGCTCATCGTCGACGAGCTTCACGAGACCTTGGGCGCGGTGAACGCTTAGGTCCACCAAACCAAGAACCAACACACACCGCGCGCACCGCGCGCACCAGAGGGGGAACCACATGGCACTGGATGCACGGCTGTACGTCACCGGCGAGACCCAAGGCGAGATTGAAGGATCGGGCGAGGGCGGCTGGATCGTCATCGACGGGTGGGCGCACGAGGTCATCGCGCCCCGCGACGCCGCTTCGGGTTTGCCCACCGGCAAGCGGCAACACAAGCCCCTCTCCGTGACCAAGCCCATCGACCGGTCGACGCCCCTGTTGATGACCTTGCTCACCCAAAACGAAAACGTCACCAATTGGACGCTCGAGGTCTACCGGACCGCGGTCACGGGCGAGGTCGAGCTCTACTTCACCATTGAGTTGACCAACGCCACCGTCGCCGGGGTGCGCATGGAGTCGCTCAACAACAGCTACGCGGAGAACGCCCCCCACGAGCCGCGCGAACACGTCTCGTTCACCTACCAGAAGATCACCTGGACCTACGCGGACGGGGGCATCACCGCCGAGGACGACTGGGAAACGCCCATCGCCTGATCGCGCCGGACCCCTCTTGTCCCCGGCGCGCGGGCCGGCCAAGGTGCGCGCATGCAAGACGCTCCCCGCGACGTCGACGTGCTCATCGTCGGCTCTGGCCCCTCGGGCATCAGCTGCGCGCTGCATTTGTTGCAGCGCGACCCGTCGTTCAAAGACCGCATCGTCGTCGTGGACAAGGCCGTTCATCCCCGGGAAAAGCTGTGCGGGGGGGCGATCACCTTCGCCGGCGAGCTCGTCCTGCTCCGCCTCGGCATCGCGCTCGAGCCGCGCCACTTTCAAGTCAAAGAAGTGCGCATGCAGTACGAGGACCTCGCGTTTGGGTTCAAGGGCGCGCCGGTCGCGCGCATCGTGCACCGCGCGGAGTTTGACCATTGGTGGATGCAACAAGCCCGCGACCGCGGCGTGGAGATTCGCGAAGGCGAAGCGCTGACCGCGGTGGAAGAACGCGACGACCACGTGCTCGTCACCACCGCCCACGGCCAATACCGGGCCCAAGTGCTCGTGGCCGCGGACGGGAGCAAGAGCACGGTGCGCACCTTGCTCAATTGGGACAAGCACAGCAAAGTCGCGCGCCTCATCGAGGTGCTCACCGACGAGCAACCGAGCGAGCGCTGGGAGTTTCAAGACCAGGTCGCGGTCATCGACTTCACCGACATGCCGCACGGCCTGCAGGGCTACTACTGGGATTTTCCCAGCGTGGTCGAGGGCGTGCCCAAAATGAACCGCGGGGTGTTCGACTCCCGCGCCGCCGAAGCCCGGGACAAGCACGACCTCAAAAAGAGCCTGCGCGACCAGATGCAGGAGCGCGACCGGAACCTCGACGACTACAAGATGAAGGGCCATCCCATTCGCTGGTTTGACCCCAAGGGCGCGCTCAGCCGCCCCCACGTCGTGCTCTGCGGGGACGCGGCCGGGGTCGACCCCTTGCTCGGTGAAGGCATTGCATTTGCATTGGGCTACGGGGACATCACCGCCCGCGAGGTCGCCCGCGCGTTTCGGAAACAGGACTTTTCCTTCGCGGGCTACAAGCGCCGGGTCATGACCTCGCGCATCACCTGGCAGCTCGCCCCGCGCATCTGGTTTGCCCGCTGGGCGTACAAGACGACCTCGCGGCGGGGCATGCGCGCGCTCTTTCGGTTCATGAAGCTGGCGGTGCCGTTCACCCCGTTCGGCAGCGGCCGCTTTTCGCCCCAGAAGAGCCACCTTGCGCGCATCGCCAAACAGCGCCCGGTCTCCGACGACCAGGGCGCGGTCGAAGCCAAAAAAGCCGCCTAGCGGACACGCGGAGGGCTCAGTTGGACGCCGCGGGCGTGCGGTCTTCGATCGTGTCTTTGGCCGCGTATTCGAGCATGAGCGCGGCCACCGATGCGTCGGTGATGCGCATCGAGATGCCCCGGCCGTCGGCGCTTTGGCGGGTCTCTTGGGCGGGCCCGTCGATGATGTTGGGGAACCGAAACGCCACCCAGTCGAGGTCGCTCTGTTCGAGCACCGCTTCCATGCGGTTTTTGTCCTCGATGAGCGGGACAATCCACGAAAAGAACAGCGGGAAGATGATCTTGCGCACCACCCAGGGCCCGCTTTTGCCCGCCCCGAGGTTGGACATGCCCACAAAGCGCGACACGCCTTGTTCGGGCATGACCTCGACGAGGATCTTCACCGCGTCGGACACGAGGGTGGTGCGTTTGCCCTCGCCTTTGCCCCCCACCCCGAGACAGTGCAGCACCGCGTCGCAGCCTTCGATGGCGTGGGCCACGTCTTCGCGCACAAGAGCATTGCCCGCGACCACGGTGAGCCGCTCATGGGTGCGGCCCACCCGCGACGGGTCGCGCACCAGAATCGTCACGTCGTGTCCCGCCGCGAGCGCGGCGGCGAGGACCTTTTGGCCGGTGAACCCGGTGGCGCCGAATAGACTGAGCTTCACCCGTCGGAGGCTAGCATCTGCTGGAGCAGGTCAATGGCGTGGTGTTGCTCGCCCGGGTTTTCTTGCAGCACGTGGTTGCCGCTGTCGATTTGGCGGTAGGTCATCTGGTCGCCGAGCTGGTCTTTGAGCCAGCCGCACTTCGCCGCGTGGGCGAGCGGGTCATCGTCGCCGTGCACCACCGCGAGCTGGCCGCCGGGACCCTGGCCGCGCTCGATGAGCCCGAGCATGAACTGGATGTCGTCCTCGGCCGCGGTCATCGCCGACAGCTGCGCGCGCACGTCCTCGAGCACCGCGTGCTGGGCGCCCTTTTGTGCACCCACATTGTCGGTGGTGAGCACGGGCACGCCCGCGGCCGGGGCCTTGATCGCATTGAGCATGGGGATCTTGCTCGCGAACCCGACCACGTCGTTGACCAGGTTGGGCGAGCCTTCCAAAAACGGCGCTTGCACCACCGCGCGCAGGCCCTGCGGCATCTGTGGCCCGTCGAGATCGATGAGCCCGTTGTCGTTCAGGGTCATGGCGCCGATGACGCCGGGGCCCGCGCCCATGCTGTTGCCGTAGAGGATGACCTCGTCGAGGCCGGGCTCGTTGTCCACCAATGTTTGTGCATATGCGGCGACCGCGGCCACGTCGCGGGCCACGCCAAAGCCGCTGTCGAGCCCGCCTTTTTTGCCGTCGGTCTGGCCCGCCCATTGGTGGTCCATGACCACGACCTCGTGGCCGAGCTGGTTGAGCTTGTCGATCTGTTCGTAGAAGTTGCGACCGGTCTCTTGGAAACCGGGCGAGAGCACCAGGACTTTGCCCGAGGGCTCCCCGGTGGGCTTGAACCGCTGGGTGAAGATGTCGCGGTCGGGGACGTCGCGCCCGTTCACGCTGCCGCCGGCGGTCACGAAGTGGTCGGTGACCTCCGACGGGGTGCGGCCGAGGCGGGTGAGCGCGATGGCCTTTTGGGCCGCGAACAGGTCGCCGCCGTTCAAACGGTCTTTGTCGACGCTGAGCACCGGCTCGCCCCAGGCTTTTTCCGCCGCGGCGGTGAACGCTTTCAGGGTCGAGACCTCGTCCCGGGCGGAGAAGCCCACCGAGAGGTGCTCGGCGATCTTGGCCGCCATCGGGTTTTTGTCGAAGAAGTCCCCGGTGGTGCCCTGGGCTTTGTGTTCGTTGCCCCAGATGCCGTCCTGGTTGCCGAGGACGTCTTTGAGGTCCTGGATGGTGCCGCCGATCTGCGAGCGGTTGCCCCAATCGGCGCGGCGGGGTGCATTGAAGATCTTCACGAGTGCCTCCGAACGCTCAGGCTATCGACCGGGCGGTCATTTTGGAGGGGGGTGTCTCGGGGGGCGGTCCCGAGCGCATGGACATGCGGCCCAGGATATGAGCAATCGCTCACCTTCGGGGCGCAAAACGCGTGGCGGGCGGCGCAGAAATGCGAGCGCTCGTGTTTGGCGCGGGGCCGGCCTCGGCGAGCACCACCGGCCGGCGGGGCGCGATGCGCGGCCGTTGGTGGCGGAGCCGGTGCTGCAGGTCTTGGCAGAGCTGTTTGACCGGGGAGCGCCTCATGCTTGGCCCCGTTGTGCGGTGGACAGCAGGTGTTGCTCGAGCAGGCTGCGGATCTGGCCTTCTTGGTAGGCGAGGGTGCTGCGGCGCATCTGGAGCTCGCCGGCGGCTTCGCGTTGGCTGCGCTGGTGGATGAAGCGCTGGTCGAACACCCCGCGCCACTTCTCCGGCAACACCTCGCGGCGGAAGGTGTCGACGACGCGGCGCGCTTCGGCCGCTTGCACGAAGCGGTCGCCTTCGACCGCGCCGGCCAGGCGCTCGAGGTCTTGGGGTTCGGTCTTTTCCATGCGGCCTTGGCGGCGCACGATGTCGATGGCGCGGTTGCGGGTCACGGTGCAGAGCCAGGCCCGCAGCGACCCGCCTTGGTAGTTCTCCCGGAACGAACGTTTTTGCACCATGCGCAAAAAGACGTCGTGGGCGCAGGCCTCGGCCTCGGCCTCGGTGAGGTAGCGCCGGGCCACGGCCAGCACCGCGCCTTGTTGCTCACAGTAGACCTCGCCGATCAGGGCTTTGTCCCCGCGGTGGAAGCGGTCGAGCCAGTCCCCCTCGGACGACAGGTGGCTTTCCAGGGCGGTGATGGTGGCGCGGCGGCGTTGGGCGATGGTGTTCATGGCGGACCCCTGCAGAGAAATCGCGGCGGACATGATCAGCGCACCGGGCGGGGGGTGGCGGGGCGGAGGTCGTCATGGGCGGTGACGGGCGTGGGCATGGTGTGTCTCCTGGGGGGTGATGTGTTGTGTATGTAGGTTCGGCGCGCCCAAGGTGTGGTCGTTGCCCACTCACGACATTGTTTGGGCCAAACACGACACGATTAACCGGGGGCGACAGCCGGGTTCGCGTCCGGTTAAATATTTGAAAACAATGAACTTTGTGTGCACCGGTCACACCCGCGCCCGCCGCGATCGGGCCCCCGGGCCAAAACCGGATAGAACCGCCGCCCGGTCGTCGGCATGCTGGGCGCACCTTTGCAAAAGCACGGAGCCCCCATGGTCGCCGCCCGCCCCCCCGATGTCCCCGTCCGCACCTTGGAGCAGGCCTGCCGGCACCTCGAGGCCCATTGCGACGAGCCGGTCTCGCTCGAGGCCCTCGCGGACGTCGTGCACACCGCCCCCGACCGGCTGCGCAAAGCGTTCACCGCCGCGCTCGGGGTCAGCCCCAAACAGTTTCACGACGCTTGCCGCACCGCGAAGCTCAAGGGCGAGCTGCGCAAGGACCAGAGCGTGACCGACGCGGTGTTCGCCGCGGGGTACGGGAGCTTGTCCCGGGTCTACGAAAAGACCGGCCGCGCCCTGGGCATGACCCCGAAGCAGTATCAAAAACGCGGCGCGGGGCTTTCGATCACCACCGCCTGCGCGCACACCCCCTACGGAATGTTGCTGCTTGGCGCGACCACCCGCGGGGTGTGTTTTTTGCAGTTCGGCCCCGACGAGGCCGCGCTCAAGGACGCGCTGTTTCGCGAGTTTGACAAGGCCCGGCTGCACGAAGGGCCCGCGGACAAGAAGCGCTTTGCCCAGTGGGTGGCGCGCCTGTCCGACGCGCTCACCCGCCGCCACCCCCTGCCGCGGTTTCCGCTCGACATCCGCGCCACCGCGTTCCAGCGCGCGGTCTACGACGAGCTTTTGCGCATTCCCCGCGGGGAGACGCGCGCGTACGGCCAGGTGGCGGAGGCGATGGGCCGGCCCCGGTCCGTGCGCGCGGTGGCCTCCGCGTGCGCCAAGAACAAGATCGCGCTGCTCGTGCCCTGTCACCGCGTGATCCGCGGCGACGGGTCCCTCGGTGGCTACCGCTGGGGGCTCGAGACCAAACGCGCGCTGCTCGACGACGAGGGCGGCTCCTCGTTCGCGGCCCGCGGGGGCTGAGGCCCGGCCAGGGCCTGGCGGATGTCCACGATGCGCTTTTCGGCCCGGGGGCGGGCCACGACCTCGACCACCCGGAGCATGGGCCCGAGCAACGTGTCGTCCCGGTACACCGTCACCGCATAGTGCAGTGGCGCATCGTCGCGGGTGGTCACATGCAACTCCCGGCCGGGCACGCCGTCCTCCCGCACGACCTCGCGGCGGCCGACCACGGTGTGCCCCAGGTTGTGCACCAGCTCCTCCTCGACCGCGTCGGCCCAGAACGAGAGGTCCCCGCCCTTGACCCGCACGTCCTTGACCTGCACCCGGGCGTCATCCGCGCTCAGGGCCTGCAACAAGAACAGGTCGCGCCCGACCAGGAAAAATCCCTCCGGGAGGTCCAGCACCGGGCCAATGGGACTGTCCAGCAACATCACGTCCACCGCGTCGTGCAAGAGCCGATCGGGCCGCAGCTCGCGGACAAAACGAAACGGGCTGCGCTTTTTGATCACGAACGGTTTCTCCGGCTCCGGCGGGGGCGGGGGCGGCGGGGGCGTGGGCCCTTGGTACCGCACAGAAATGGTGGAGAGCGCGGCGGACTTTTCGAGCCGGACCTGGGCGAGCTCAAACGCCTCGATCTCGCCGGTGATGCGCCGCAGCTCGTTCTCGAGGTGCAAGATCTCGGGCAAGGGGGCGTCGCGTTCGAGCAGCGCGAGCAACCGGGTGCGGGCCGCCTTGGCGTTGTCGATGCGCAGCTGGAGCTCGGTGATGTTCTTGGTCACGTCCTGGGCCTCGATGCGCTCGTCGAGAAGTTCGCCCTGGCGCTTGATCAGCCGCACCGCCTGGTGAAAACGCGCGCGGGGCACCCGCACCGTGAGCGCGGTGCCCGACGCGGTCTGGAGGTGACCGCCCCACCGTTCGACCTGGTCGACGAGGGCGGTGCGCGCGGCGTCCACGTCGTCGGTCTGCACCTGCAGCGCGGCTTTGTAGATCACCGCCCGGGCCTCAGCCGGCTTGTCATGGTTTTGAAGGGGGGCGGGGTCGTCTTCGAGGGGGGCGGCGGCGGCGGCCTGGGCCACCACCGGGCGCGGCGCGGCCGGGGCGGCCTTTTCGGCGCGGGGCATCACCGCCCGGGCGGCGGGGTCCTCCACGTACAGCATGGTGTCCGCGGCGGCGCAGCCGCAGGCCGCGGTCAGGGCGAAGGACAGGGCAAGGCAAAGGGGGGGCGTGGGCATGCAGGGCTCCTTTTCTGGGCCCCACTGTGCCCGGCCCCGGGCGCGGGCACGCCATGGGCGCGGCATGCCTTGGTCACGAAACGGGCACGAACGGCGAATTGCCTATCTATTCTCGGTCCAGCCGATACCGTGGCCAGGCCGGAAGTCCCGGTCGACGATGGAAAAGAGTGATCCATCGGTTTGTTTAGAGGTCGGTGGTATCCGCTTGCGGCTCGCCGACCCGGAAGTAGTCAAGATGAGCAAGAAGCTTTTTGTCGGCTCGCTGAGCTGGAACGTTGATGACCACCAACTGCGCACCGCCTTCGAACCCTTCGGAGAGGTGACCGACGCCAAGGTCATCAACGACCGCGAAACCGGCCGCTCCCGCGGTTTTGGTTTTGTCACCTTTGCCGACGCCCAAGCGGGCAACGCCGCCATCGAACAGATGAACGGCCAGAGCCTCGACGGTCGCACCATCAACGTCAACGAAGCGCAAGAGCGTGCGCCTCGTGGCGGTGGCGGCGGCGGTGGTCGCGGTCGCTGGTAAGCCCCGCCACCGGTCGCCCGACCGGTGAACGGAAAATGCCCCGCTTCGGCGGGGCATTTTTGTGTCTGGCGATCGCCGCGGGGTCAGGCCGCGCCGTCGCTGAAGTGTTCTCCGATGATGCGCGCCACCGACGGGCCGGTCAGGGGCTTGCTGAAAAAGCTGCTCACCAGCCCGCGGGCCTCGGCCGCGGCCCGGTCCGCGGGGTTGAGCGAGGTGGTGAGCATCACCACCACCACCTTGGCCTGCTTTTCCGGAGGCAGCGTTTCGAACTCGTCGAGAAACTCCCACCCGTTCATGCCCGGCATGTTGATGTCCAGGAACAACAGGTCGGGGGGGGCGTCGGCTTGCTCCAAATAGCGCAGGGCCGCGGGTCCGCTGACCGCGACCTCGATGTGCTCGGCGCAGTCCATCTCGTCGAGGACCATGCGGTGCAAGTAGTTGTCCGCGTCGTAGTCGTCGACGAGCAGAATCGAGTGCAGCTTTTTCACGTCATGGCTCCCGCAATACAAAACACACGTTGGTCCCCCCGAGGGGGGATTCGTCGATCCAGATGCGACCCCGGTGCAGGTCGACGATCTTACGGCACTCGGCGAGGCCGATCCCGGTGCCCCCGAAGCGGTCCCGGGGGTGCAGCCGCTGGAACATCCCGAACACCTTGTCGCGTTGGTGCTCCGGTATCCCAATGCCATTGTCGGAGACCGTGATGCGCCACCCGCCGGCCACCGCCTCGGCCCGCACCCGCACCCGGGGGGGGACGCCTTCGGTCACGAACTTGAGGGCGTTGGCGATGATGTTCTGGAACAGCCGGCGGAGCTCCACCGGGTGGCCGGGCAGGGTGGGCAGCGGGCCCACGTCGAGCTCGGCCCCGCGGTCCCGAATCGTGGCGTCGAGATCGACCAGGGCCGCGTCCACCACGTCCTCGAGGTCCACCGACGCCACCGCGGGGTTGTGGCCCAGCCGGCTGTATTCGAGCAGGCTGTGCACCAATTCCGTCATGCGTGCGGACGCTTCGCGGATGTACTGGAGCGATTGGCGCACCGCCGGGTCACCGCTGTCCCCCAATTGGCGGTCGATGAGCTGGGAGAAGCTCGACATCGTGCGCAGGGGCTCTTGGAGATCGTGCGAGGTGATGTAGTTGAACTGCTCCAGTTCGCGGTTTTTGCGTTCGAGCTCGTCTTGGCGCCGGCCGAGCGCGGCGATGGCCGTGCTCAGGGCCCGGCCCAGCTCCGCCGCCTCCCCGCTGAGGTCGTCGGGGAGGGCCAACGCCGGGGCGGCGGGGTCGATGTCCGATGCCGCGTGGGCGAGCTGCTCGAGTGGCCGGGTGAAGCGGCGGACCAACCAGAATGCCAATGCCAATGCAACCAGAACGAGGGCGGTGGCCATCACCGTGAGCCGGCCGAGGATGCGGGCCACCACCGCGGTGACATCGTCGAACGAGGCCGTGCCCACGAACACCAACGGGGGCGCGCCCCCTTCGGGCCCGGGGCTGCGGCGGGCGGCCACCACCCGCCGGGCCGCGGGGTTGATCGCGGTCTGGGCGGGGGAGGTCCCCTGGAGCACGCCGCGCACCTCGGGGAAGTCGCGGTCCGCGCTGGCCGGCGCGCCGCGCTCGAACGCAAACGCCCGGGCCGGGTCGGGATGGTGCAGGTAGTCGCCGTGCCCGTTGAGCAAAAAGCGCGGGCGGTCGTCGGGGGGGAACACGTCGCGGAGCAGGCGGGTGGCGTCGAGGTTGACCACCACCAGGGCGTAGGGGGCGCCCGCCTCGTCCTCGACCAGCACGGTGGCGCGCAGCATGGGGCGGCCCGGGGCCTCGATCTGACCTTGCTCGCGGTTGAGGGAAAAGGCCGAGACCCGGGGCTCGCCCGCGGGCCCGGCCCGGCCTTCGACAAAATAGGGCTCGCCCCCTTTGGCCTGCAGCTCGTCCTCGGGGGTGCGCCAGGGCCGGCCGTCGGGCAAGCGCTCCACCCGGACCAGCTCCCGCCCGTGGTCGGCCAGCCCGATCAGGCGAATTTGGGCATAGCTGGCCTTGCTGTACAGCATCTCTTCGAAAATCGTGGAGAGCCGGTCTTTCCACTGTTCGGTGCTCGACCCGTCGAAGGGGTCGATCCCCCCTTGGTCCAACGCCCGGGCCAAGCCGCGGATGGGCGGGGTGCCGGCCAAAAAGCGGGTGTCGTTGGTGAGCCCGTCCACCTCGTGGGTCAGGTTGGCCTCTCGCAGGGCCAGGTCCTGGGCCAACGCGCGGGCCGCTTCATCGAGCAGGACCCGGTTGGCTTCGCGGCTCAACAGCAGCGCGGCCCCCGCCGCGGTGAACACGATGAGCGACACGAGCACGAGGGCGATGCGGGTTTGGAGACTCACGGAGCCGGCCGGGAACGAAATAAGCGGGGGCTTAATGACTAGTCCGAATCCGGCACCGCCGCGAGGGAAATGTCGCCGGCTCCCGTGCCGCGCACCCGGGGGCGGGGGATCGGCACAACCGCCCGATGTAGGACACGATACTACCCTCACACACCCCAGGAGCGCTCATGACCACCCTCAAAGGCATCACCCCGACCCCCGCCCAGGCGGCCCAAGCCTACGCCGATCGTTTCGGCGCCGTAATCGACACCGCGGGGGGCAAAGACGGGCGCATCAGCCGGGCCTCGGCCGAGCGCCTCGCCGAGCGCGGCGACGCCGGCGCGTTGGTGTCCGACAACCTCGTCAACTACCTCGACGCCACCGGACAAAAGTCGGTCAGCGCCAACAAGTTCAAGGCCGTGGTCCAGGACTACGTCGCCGCCACCGCGTCGGCCGCGGCGGGGGCCAACCAGAAGCTCTCCCTCCTCGAGATCCGCAACCTGCCCGCCGACCTCCAGGCCGACCTCAAACACCTGCGGGGCAAAGACGACCTCGCGTTGTTCCCCACCGTCACCTTCGACGAGAACTTCCTGTACCCCTTCCTCCAGACCTGGACCGCCACCGCGTCCGTCGACGGTGGCTTTGTCTCCCGGGACAGCACGGGCACGCAGTTTTCCGGGTTGCCGGACATGGGGCCGTGGCGAGGGGTCGCCGAGGACGCCCTCGACCACATCTGGGACAACGTGCTCATCTACCGCAGCTGGCCCGAAGGCAGCCCGGTCGAGCTCGGCCGCAACCGCGCCGGGACCCTCGACATCGGCGAAGCCATCGACGAAGCCACCGGCAAGCCGGGCCTGCTCGTCCACTGGAAAGACATCGATGACGCGAGCTTCGCGTGGTTCTACGAGAAAAAGGACGACGGCACGTACACCCGCGGCCCGGACGTGTTCCTCAACTGAAGCCCCGCGCGGACCGTGATGCCGAAAGCCACCGGGAGACCGGTGGCTTTTTGGTGCGGGGCCTGATCCGTGCGCCGCGCCCAATGGACAAGCCTTTGTTTTGACGGGGTTTTTGCGGGCCCGTGGGCGACCGTCCGCAACCGCGCGGCCCGGCCTCCGGATGTCATGCAGAGGGTCGATCGCGTCCGGGTCCGGGCTGGGCGGCGATCGGTGCCAAAACTGCGGCGCCTTTCGCATCGGCGAAGGGCCGGACCCGTGTGTCCGCCGAGGGGGCCGTGGCGGTGGCGGGGGTGGGCCCTCGGGGAAGGTCACGTAACATCCTGAAATTGTTAATGTTTCCGACAACCGACGACATGGGCCACCCGACCGATGAGATATTTCACCACATTGTCCTACATCTGTTGACATCGGAGCACATCTAGGCGAGATCACCCGGGTCAACGGCGCTTTGCCGTCATCTTTGAACCCCTAGGAGTTTTGTCATGACCGCTGGTGTGATCACGTTCGTCGTCAGCTTTTTTGTCCCCTTCGCCTACTGGGCGATCATGGGCTACCTCTTCGACCGCACCATCAACGTGCGCGCGGTCGAGCACACCGAGGAGCGCATCGAGCAGCAAGGCCTGCACACCACCCCCGCGGTGGTGGTCCAGCTCCCCACCGTGGGCCAAGAGCCGGCGCTGCCCAAAGCGGCCTGAGTTTCGCTTGAGCCCCAAAAGCCCCGCTTCGTGCGGGGCTTTTTTGTGGGCCCGCCGAGATCGCCCGCGGATTGGCCCCGGTGTCGGCGGAAGCGTACGATCGGGTTGTGCGCGCTTGGTTGTTCCCGCTGTGTGTGATCGCGATGTGGGGCCCCGCCTGCGCGGGCCCCGAAGGCCCGCCGGGCGAAGAGGGCCAACGGGGCGCGCAGGGTCTGCAGGGCATCCCCGGTCCCGCCGGCCCCGCGGGCCAGGTTCCCGCCGCGATCTCCGCGGTCCAGCCGCTGTCGGTGTTCGCCGGCCGGGTGGTCAGCGTGCTCATCTCCGGCACCGGCACGCAGTTCGACCAGACCACGGTGGTCGATTTCGGCGCGGACATCGACGTCGACTCCGTCGTGGTCGCGTCCCCGGCCGCCCTCTCGGTCAGCCTGTTCGTGCGGCCCACCGCCGCCCTCGGGCCCCGCGACATCCTGGTCCAGACCGGCGAGGACGACCCGCTGACCTTCGCCGGGGCCTTCACCCTCGCCGCCCCGGTCTCGTTGTTGGCCGACCCGCCGGAGGTGCCCCAGGGCAGCCACGTCGACGTGACGGTGGTGATGCATGACCCCGACACGCCGTTCTCGGCGCTGTCGCCGCCCACCGTGGGCCTGGGCGCAGGCTCATTGGGGGAGGTGCTGGCGGTGTCCGCCCAGACCGTGGACGTGCGGCTTTACGCCGACGTCCTGGCCGCCACGGGTCCAGTGGCATTGTCGCTGTCCGCCCCCTTGGGCGACGGGACCAGCGAGTCCTTGTTGCCCGAGGCGGTGACCATCGCGCCCCGGGTGCCCACCGAGCTGACCGCGGGCGTGCCCGTGTCGGCGACGCTGCCCGCCGACGGGGGCAACCATGTGTACGCGCTGAGCGCCCCGGTGGGCACCGCGGTGCACGCCGCGCTCCCCGCCGGCACCGGGGCGAGCGTGCGGTTGCTCGACGACAGCGGCCGATTCGACACCGCCACCCCCGCGGGGCTGACCGCCTCGCGCCCCACCCCCGACACCGGCACGGTGTACGCGGTGGTCGAAGACACCACCGGGCTCGGGGGCCCCGCCTACACGCTCAACACCGCCGCGCTCAACTTGGTCGCGGAGCAAGAGCCCAACAACGACCTGGGCAGCGCGCAGGTCATCACCGGGCCGGCCTTGCTCACCGGCGCGATCGACGCAGCCGGAGACGGCGACTTCTTCAGCCTCAACCACGCCGGCGGCGCGCTCACCGTCAGCACCCTCGCCACCGACGACGAGGCGTGCGGGCCCGACGGGCCCATCGACACCTACATCGAGTTGCTCGACGAGCAAGGCACGCCCATCGCCACCAACGAAGACGCGGGTGGCAACTGGTGCTCCTCGGTGATGTTCCCCAGCCTCGAGGCCGGGACCTACGTGGTGTGGGTGGTGGCTTCGCCCACCTACTGTCCCGCGTGCGCCTTTGGCTATCGGCTTTCGGTCATCAGTGAATAGCGGTCGTGGTCAACGCCATGACCACTCCACCATCACCGGTGCGCTGGTGCGCACGGTGGCGATCATCGCCGGCTCGATGGACTGACCCGGCACCATCTTGGCTTCGGCGCGCTGGGCGATCATCGCGAGCAGCAACACCGATTCAAACAGGGAAAAGGTGTTGCCAATGCACACGCGTTGCCCCGCGGAGAACGGCACGTAGGCCCAGTTGTCGCGGCCTTTGCTGTTCTCGGGCAAGAAGCGGTCCGGCCAGAACTCGTCGGGGCGTTCCCAGAAGTCCGGGTGACGGTGCACCCCGTAGAAATAGGGCATAATCCGGTCGCCCTTGTTGATCTTGAACCCCAGGATGTTGTCGTCGGCGACGGCGTCGCGCGCCACCACCGCCACCGGGCCCCGCAAGCGCAAGACCTCGTCGACGACCGCGCGGGTGTACTGGAGCTTGGCCAGGTCCTCGAAGGTGGGCACCCGGTCCCCGAGGACCGCGGCCGCCTCCGCCCGCAGGCGGTCCCACACGTCTTCGCGCCCCTCGAGCAGGGTGAACATCCAGGTCATGGTCAGCGCGGTGGTCTCGTGCCCGGCCACGAACAGGGTGAGCAGCTCGTCGCGGATCATCTTGTCGGGCAGCGGCCGCCCGGTGTCGGCGTCGACCGCATCCAGCAACATCCCGAGCAATGTGCCGTCGGGCTCGTCGGGGTGCGCGGCCTTTTTCGCCCGGGCCTTCTCGATGATGGTGTGGATGACCGCGTCGAGCTCGGCCAGCACCCGCTTGAACTTCAGGTTGCCCGGGGTCGGGATCGCCAGCGGCACCGGCACCCCGTTGGAGCGGTCGCCCACCAGCTCCAAGGTCGCGACCACGGTCTCGTATTTGACGTCCGCGGCGCTGACCAACCCGGTGCCGAACATCGCGTTGATGACCACGTCGAGCGTCACCTTGGTCATCTCCCGGTGGATGTCGATCACCCCGCCGCCGGGTTTTCGGGACTGAAAGTCCTCGAAGTAGTCCTGGGCCGACTGCACCATGGAGTCGACGAGGGCGCCGAGGCCCATGCGGTGAAAGCTCGGCTGCATCAACGTGCGTTGTTTGCGCCACTGCATGCCGGTGGCGGCGATGATGCCCTGGCCGAGGATGTCGCGCAGGCCGTCGTAGGTCTTGCCCTTGATGTAGTTTTCTTTGTGGCTGGCGAGCACCCGCTCGATGCCGTCGGGGTGGGCCACGATCACGCTCGGCGACGGCCCGATCATCAGCCGGAACACGTCGCCTTGTTTTTTCCACTCCTCGTCGATGACCTGCACCAAGCCTTGTTTGCGAATGCGCGGGATGACCCCGAGCACGGGCCAGCCTTTCACCGTGGGCATGGGCCGCGCCGGGCTGGAGTGCGACTTGGCCCGCGCGGCGGCGCTGCGGCCGGCGGGTTCGCCCAGGGCCCGGGGGGGCGTCTCGGCGGCGGGCGGGGCAGGGGGCGGGGGGAGTTTTTGCGGCGCGTTCATGGGCTCGTTTTACTTGCCGGCCGGCAAGTCATCAACCACATCTCGATCTGGACCAGGCGCGGGCGGCGAGGACAGGACCGGCCGGTCATTGTCCCTCCTCGTCGAGCCCGAGCGAGCTTTTGACCACCAGGCGGCGGGCCGCCTTCTGGATCCGGGTGCGCAACACGTCGAGGTGATCGATCTCGTCCCCGACCACGAACAGCGCGTTGAGGCTGAGCAACAGGGCCGAGACCACGACCAGGTGGGCTTCGGCGTCGATGCCCTCCGGCTGCCGGCCCTTGCCCTCGGTGCGTTCTTGGGCCCGGCGCACGGTGTCGAACCACGGGGCGCCTTGGGCCACCAGCCAGCGCAAGGTCTGGTCGGGGTCGTCGAGCAGCTCGCGCACGATGAAGCGCGTGACCACCGGGTGGGCCTCGAAGAGGTCGGCGCCGTTTTCGACGATGGCGGTGATGTCGGTGTTGGAGCTGAGGGTGTCGATGGCGGGGCCGATCATCGCGTGCACCGCGCGCCAGCGCTCGGCCAGGCTCTCGTACACCGCCGCCCGCAGGTCGTCCTTGGTCGCGTAATGATGCTGCAACGCCTGCTTGGACAACCCAGCCTGCTCCGCCACCCGGGCCGCGGAGGTGGCCGCCACCCCGCGCTCGGCGAACAGCTGCAGGGCCGCGCTCAAAATGCGCTCTTTGGTCTCGGTGGCGATGGGCCGCCCAGGGCGGCGGGGAGCGTCGGCGGACACACCTCACCCTGCCCCATCGAACGCGGAGCCGGCAATGGCTTTTGGTGGCCAGATGCAGCGGAGGGAGTTGGTTGCGGGTCATATCGTCGGGTCCCTAAAGACCGGAACGAACATGGACGAGTCGACAACCTGAAAACCTGCTGAAGGCCATGGCATCGCGGATCCGACGGCCGAAGGGCGAAGGATCCGCGTTGTGCAGTAGGATTACAGCGGTCGCGATCAGCGCACGAAGATGTCCTGGCCGGTCCAAGCGCGCAGGAAGTTGGCGTCCCAGGGGTTGGTGGCGGCGGCGATCATCGCGCTGGCGGCCCCCATGTGCGCGGCCACCGCGGACGACTGGGCGTCGATGATGGCCTTGGTGGGGTCGAGGGAGGGCATGCCGCGCGGCACGGACGCATCGAACCACATGCGCGAGTAGGATTTCATGGCGTCCGCGTAGAGGGTGAACGGGTTCATGGGGACCTCGTGGTGGGTGAGTGAGTGTGTACGTATGTTTCGGACCCACATGTAGGTGGTTGTGTGGATCCGCAGGCCACAACCCGGGGAGCGCCCCGCGGGCGGCCGAACCCCGGCACCCGGTGCGCGCGCGAATCGGGCAGACTCGCGCCCGATGGCCGTCCGCCTCGCGCCCCGTGTGTGGTCCCTGTCCCCCGGCGAAGCCGCGCCGGCGGATGCGCCCCCCGGCGCTTTTTGTTTTGTGCAGCATCCCGCGCGGGCGTTTGGGGACGGCTCACACCCGACCACGCGGATGTGCGCCCGGGCGGTGGACCTTCTGTGCCGCCAACACCAGCCCCGGGCGGTGCTCGACGTGGGCTGCGGCACCGCCATCCTCGCGCGCATCGCGCGGGCCCACGGCGCGGCGCGGGTGATGGGCACCGACATCGATCCAGAGGCATTGAAAAGCGCGCGCGCCAATGTGGCTGAAGATGGGTCGGCCGTGCCCATCGCGCTCACCGACGCGGCCCCCGACGCGCAGGGCCCGGTGTTCGACCTGGTGGTGGCGAACATTCTCGAAGGCCCGTTGCTCGACCTCGCCCCCGCCCTGGCCGGCGCGCTGGCCCCGAAAGGCGCGCTTTTGTTGAGCGGCTTTTTGGCCCCACAGGCCCCCGCGCTCGTCGTGCGCTTCGAAGCGCTCGGTCTTGTGCACAAGAGCACGTCGACGAGCGAGGGCTGGGCGCTGGTGCACCTCGTGCGCGCCGCGCGTGCAAAGGGCCCCTAGGCCAGGAGCAGCGGCAGGCACCGGTCGACGAACGTGGCCAGGCCGCGGGCGCTGGTCCCGGCCCGGGCCCGCACCGAGAGCCCGTGCACCACGCTGGCGGTGAGCGCGGCGCGGGCCGCGGCATCGGGCGTGGCCGGGACGTGCCCGTCGCGCCCCCCTTGGGCGAATCTTCTGCGCAACGCGGCGTCGAGGTCCGCCAACGCCTTGGCCACCGCGGCGCGCGCGTCTTCGTCGTCGACAGCCGCGGCCGCCGCCACCAAGAAGACCAGGCAGCCACGGCCTTGGCCCCCCGGGCGGTAAAGTTCGATCAACCCCGCGAACAGCCCGCGCAAGGCACACGCCAGGTCGGGGTGGGCGAGGGCCGTTTGTGCGTGGGCGCGCAGCCGGCCGGTGAAGTGGTCCATCGCGGCGGTGAACAAGGCCCGCTTGTCCCCAAAGGCGGCGTAGAGACTCGGGCGGTTCATCTTCATGGCCGCGGCGAGCCGGGACAGCGACGCGCCCTCGTAGCCGTGGGTCCAAAAGGTGAACAGCGCCGCGTCGAGGGCGCGGTCTCGATCGTAGGTGCGCGGCCGGCCGCGGGTCTGGGTCATGTTATTTTTGTACCATATGGTACAAAAATAGGCTAGCCTCCCGGGCATGAACCGATTGCGCGTGGGGTGGGCCGTTCTGATCGTGGCCGGGCTGGTCGGGGCCATCGTCTTGGTGTGGCGCAGCGACGTGCTCCTGTCCGCGCTCGACCCCGGCCCGCTCGGCACCGCCGAGGACGTACAGGTCTGGACCGCGGAGGTGGCCCGGGTGCACGGCACGCGCGCCGACTGGTTGGCCCCAGGCGAAATCGAGCTGCACACCCGGGGGCGGCTCGTGTTTGCCCCGCTGCGGGTCATGTTCGGCACCGCGTGGGCCGACCCCGTGGTCGACCTCACGCTGGTGTTCCGGCCGGACACCCACGGCCCCTACCGCTACACGCTGCGCCAGGGCGAATCTGTGACAAGCGGCCGCGTCGACACCCGCGCCGACCGGGACGGGCGCGGCTTCCTGCTCGACTCCGTGCGCCACCTGTTCGAGCTGCCGTGGTCGGTGCCGGCGGTGCCCTACCGACGGGGGCTCGCCCCCCGCGACGGGCTCGCGGGCGTGTTCGCCACCTGGGGGGACGACCCGCGCCCGACCCGCGCCCACGACCAAATCGCGGTGTGGGCGCGCAACGGCCACGTCGTCCGGCTCGACACCACCGGGCGCGATGTCGCGCCCTTCATCGTCGCGCGGGTGGACTACACCGGAGAGTTGCCGTTCGAGGGGTTGCGCCTGCCCCAGCGCGCGGTGGTGCGCGACACGAAGGGCAAGATTGTGCACGAATGGGAGCTGCTCGCGGTCCGCCGCCCGGGGTTGCCCCCCGAAGATGCGCCCGCGACCATGCCGCGATGACGACCCCGTCGCAAAAGACCGCCGCGTGGCTGTGCCTGCTGGTGGCGTGCGCCGACTTTGCCCAGCCGTTGTTGCTCGATTGGCGGCCCAAGTTTGTGGGGGCGCTTTTGGGAGGCGCGCTGTACCTCGCCGCCTCCCTGAGCATGGGGCGCGGGGTGCGGCTTTTGGCCTATGTGGTGGCGGTGATGCCGCTCGTCCCGGTGACGGTGCTGTCGCTGTTTGCGCTGGGGGTGCCGCTCCCGGTGGCGCCGGATGTGGCCATGGTGGTGGTGCTGGTGGGCCAGTTGGGCGCGGCCGCGGCCTGCATCAGCTGGCTGCGCGCAGGGCGCGCCGGGTCGCTTGGCATAGATTCCCGCGCCGGCCCACGCTGACCTCGTCGAGGTCGAGCCAACCGGCCATCTCACGCAGGCTTTGGGCCAGCTCGGGCGCGACGCGATCGGGGTCGTGGCCGGGCTCGAGGTGCACCGCCTTGGCCCGCAAGGTGTTGGCTTTGCGGTCGGCCTTGAGGTCCACCCGGCCCACGAGCTGGTCGTCGAGCAAAAACGGCAACACGTAGTAGCCGTGCTGTCGCTTTTGTTCGGGCACGTAGATTTCGATGCGGTACCGAAAGTCGAACAAACGCTCGGTCCGCGGTCGGCACCACACCACGGGATCGAACGGGCTGAGCAGCGCCCGGGCGCGCACGCGGCGCGGGCGCTTGGCCTCAGAATGGAGATACGCGGGGTCGCGCCAGCCCTCGACGCGGACCTCGACGAGTTCGCCGGCGGCGACAAGGTCTTGCAGCAAGGGCCGACAGTCTTTGGCCTTGAGCCGAAAGTAGTCCGCGAGGTCTTTTTCCGTGCCGATCCCCAAGCTCCGCGCCGCGAGCCGCAACAGGCCCCGACGGGCCTGGTCCTCGTCGAGCCCGGGGCCGGTTCGGTGCTTTTTCGGCACCACGCGGTCGGGCAAATCATAGCGGGTGAGGAACGTGTCGGTGCGCTCGGCGATGCAAAGCTCGCCCGCGCGGTAGAGCACCTCGAGGGCGATTTTGCCCTTGGACCAGCCCCACCACGGGCCGGTGCGCGCGCCGGCCTCGGAGAGCTCTTTGACCGAGAGGGGGCCGCGGCGTTTGATCTCGGCTTTGACCGCCTCCAGGTAGTCGGGGTGCTCGGCGCGAAAGCGGCGCAACGACTTCCACTGGGGGGCGGTGAGCTTGTGTTGCAACAGGGGATAGTGGTCCATCTTGGTGATGGACGCCTCGTGGCCGAGCGACTCGTGATTTTCCCCCGAGCGCCACAGCCAATCGTCGAGTCGGGCGCGGTCGTAGGCCCCGAGCCGGGCAAAAAAGGGCAAGAAGTGAGAGCGGCAGAGCACGTTGACCGCGTCCAGCTGCACAATGCTCATGTGGTCAAGCGCGCGCCGGAAGTGGCGCACGTCGGTGCGCGCGGGGCGCTTGTCGGCAAAACCCTGGGCGGCGAGGGCGATGCGGCGGGCAGCGGCGAGCGAAAGGGTGTTCACCGCCGCGAGTGTGAAGCGCAAACCCGCGCAGCTCAACTCCCGCTGGCGTAAAAGCTCGAGCGGCGGAGGTTCTCGTCGACGCGCAACGGGGCCGAGAGCGAGGGCACCGCGCGCTGGATGCAGCGGTTGCGTTCGCACAACCGACACGTGACCCCCACGGGCACGATGTGGTCCTGGTCGTCGAGCCGGAGCCCATCGGCGTACACCAACTTGTGCGCGTGGCTCACGTCGCAACCGAGCCCCACCGCGTGCACGACGTGGGGTGCGTGGTAGCCGCGCGCTTCGTTGCTCACGGTGCGGGCCACGCAGAAAAAGCGCTGGCCGTCTTCCATCTCGCTCACCTGGATGCGGAACCGCCCGGGGGTGGCGAAGGCCGAGAACACGTTCCAGCGCGGGCACGCGCCGCTGAACCGTGCAAAGCGAATGCCCGAGCCCGAAAACCGTTTGGAGATGTTGCCCGCGACGTCGACGCGGATGAAGTGAAAGGGCACGCCCTCTTGCCCGGGCCGCGAAAGATTGGTCAGCCGGTGACACACCTGCTCAAAGCTCACACGAAACCGGTGGCCCAAAAGCTCGATGTCGTAGCGCAGGTCTTCGGCCGCTTTTTGGAACGCCTCGTAGGGCATGAGCACCGCGCCCGCGAAATAGTTGGCCAGGGCCACCTTACCCAGCGCGCGGGACTCGGGCGAAATCACCGCCGAGCTCTGGGCGAGCTCGTCGAGCAGGGTCTTGTGTTCGAGCAATGCCACTTGATGGGCCATCTGAAAGTGACGCGACCGGGGCGCGAGCTGCTCGGACAGGCGCAGGGTGTGTGACTTCTGATCGAAGTGCCGTAAGGGTTGGTCTGGCCCCCGCGAAATCACGGTCTCGACCCCGAGGTGGTCGGCGAGGTGGGCCTTCAAGGTCTCGAACAGCCGGTCGGAGTCGAGGTCGGCCTTGTGCCAGAGGTCCTCGGCGGCTTGTTCGAGCGCGGCGAAGTGATTGCGCTGCTCTTGCAAAAAGTCCGAGACCTCCTCGGACGGGACCGTGGCCCGGGTGGCGACGGGGGCGGCGTCGCCGAGCAGGCGGGTGGCCAGGGCCTGATTCTGTGCGCGGGCGGCGTCGAGGTGACGGTACAGACTGAGCACCGCGCGGGCCGCGGCGGGGGCGGACTGGGCGAGCTCGCGCACGTCGACGTTGGAGATCGCATCGTCCTCGAGGGCGGGGTCGGAAAAGACCTCCATCAGGTCCGAGACCAGGGCCGCGTCCTCTTGTTCGGAAAAGGCCGAGAGGTCGACATCCAGGGTCTGGCTCAGGCGCACGAGCAGCTTGGCGGTGAGCGGGCGCCGGTCGTTTTCGATGAGGTTGAGGTAGCTTGGCGAAATCTCGAGCCGGACCGCGAGCTCTTTTTGGGTCAGGCCCTCCCGGCGGCGGAGGGCGCGCAGCTTGCCCCCCCACCGGGCGGTTTGGCTGTCTTTTCGGGGGTCTGCAGGGGGCATGGCGGGGCCTCTCGCACGGTGTTCGCGAACAAGTAAATTTACAATCTTTACAAGTTTACACCTTTGGCCTTGCAGCACAACACACGGCTAACTGTCCGAAACTGAACAGATCAGTGGTCCGCGCGGACAATCCGGTTAGTTTACAACGCAGGGTGTCATGCACCCGCCCCGTTGTGACCTGACCAGGAGTTTTTGATGGCCCAAACCGCACACACCGCGCCTGCCCTCCCCGTGCTGCATCTCAAGGGAGATGCGCCGAAAAGCACCGACCGCGTGCTCACCGACGAGGCGCTCGCCTTCGTGGCCGACCTGCAGCGCACGTTTGGCCAGGCCCGCATGGACCTGCTCGCCGCGCGCAAAACCGCGCAGGCGGCGCGCGACCGAGGCGAAGAGCTTTCGTTTTTGGCCGCGACCAAGTCCGTGCGCCAAAGCGACTGGACCGTGGCCCCGCTGCCGAAAGACCTGCTCAAGCGGCAGGTGGAAATCACCGGCCCGGTGGAGCGCAAGATGATCATCAACGCGCTCAACGCGGGCGCGGATGTGTTCATGGCGGATTTTGAGGATAGCTCGTCGCCCACCTTCGAGAACATGGTCGAGGGCCAACAAAACCTCATGGACGCGGTGCGCGGCACCATCACCTACGACGACCCCAAATCGGGCAAACACTACGAGCTCGGGGATGACCCCGCGGTGCTCATGGTCCGGCCCCGGGGCTGGCACCTCGACGAACGCCACGTGCTCATCGACGGCGAACGCATGAGCGCGAGCCTGTTCGACTTCGGGCTCTACTTTTTCCACAACGCCAAAGCGCTGCAACAAAAGGGCTCGGGCCCGTATTTCTACCTGCCCAAGCTCGAGGGCCACAAAGAGGCGCGCCTCTGGAACGACGTGTTCACCTATGCCCAAAAGGCGCTCGGCTTGCCCACGGGCACGATCAAGGCCACGGTGCTGATCGAGACCCTGCCCGCCGCATTCGAGATGGACGAGATCCTCTACGAACTCAAAGACCACGCCGCGGGCCTCAACTGCGGCCGCTGGGACTACATCTTCTCCGCCATCAAAGTGAACCGCACCCGCGACGAGCGCATCTTCCCCGACCGCGCCCACGTGGGCATGACCCAGCCGTTCATGCGCGCCTATACCCAATTGGTGATCAAGACCTGTCACCGCCGCGGCGCGTTCGCGATGGGGGGCATGGCCGCCCAGATCCCGATCAAAAACGACCCCGAAAAAAACGACGCCGCCCTCGCCAAAGTGCGCGCGGACAAAACCCGCGAAGCCCAAGACGGCCACGACGGCACCTGGGTCGCGCACCCCGGCCTCGTGCCCGTGGCCCGCAAGGTGTTCGAAGATGTGCTCGGGGGCAAAGACAACCAGCTGGACAAAATGCGCGAGGACGTCGACGTGTCCGCCCTCGACCTGTCCCGCATCCCCGAGGGCCCGCGCACCGAAGCGGGCCTGCGCCAGAACATCCGCGTCGGCGTGCTCTACCTCGAAGCCTGGCTGCGCGGCCAAGGCTGCGTGCCCATCGACCACCTGATGGAAGACGCGGCCACCGCCGAGATCTCGCGCACCCAGGTCTGGCAGCAGATTCATCACCGGGCCGCCCTCGACGACGGGCGCACGGTGACGGTGGGCTTGTTCGACACCCTCCTCGCCGAGGAGATGGACAAGCTCAAACACGAAGTCGGCGTCGAGCGCTTCGACACCGGCCGCTTCCTCGAAGCGCAGAAGCTCTTCGCCCACCTCTGCACCGAAGTCGACTGCGCCGACTTCCTCACCCTGCCTGCCAGCGCGTTGCTCGCGGACTAGGTCCCCCAGGGGGGAAAGTCCCTTCCCCCCTCGTGCGCGGCGCGCGTGTCGCCTCGCACTCACCCGCAACCCTTCTTCCTCGCCCTCGCTATCCCCCAAAGGAGTACGCCCATGCCCAAGCTCACCCTGCACAAAGACGAAAACCGCTACACCGGCATCACCCGCCCCTACACCGACGCCGACGTCGACAAGCTCCGCTGTTCGGTCCAGGTCGAGCACACCCTCGCCCGCCGCGGCGCGGAGAAGCTCTGGGAGCTGATGCATTCCGACACCCAGGTGCGCGCCCTCGGCGCCCTCACCGGCAACCAGGCGGTGCAGCAGGTGCGCGCGGGGCTCAATGCCATTTACCTGTCCGGCTGGCAGGTCGCGGCCGACGCCAACCTGTCCGGCAACATGTACCCCGACCAGTCGCTCTATCCCGCCAACTCCGTGCCCATGGTCGTCGACCGCATCAACAAAGCCCTGATGCGCGCGGACCAAGTGGAGCGCGCCGAGGGCCACGTGACCCGCGACTGGCTGGTGCCCATCGTGGCCGACGCCGAGGCCGGCTTCGGCGGCCCCCTCAACGCGTTCGAGCTCATGAAGGGCATGATCGCGGCCGGGGCCGCGGGCGTGCACTTCGAAGACCAGCTCTCGAGTGAGAAAAAGTGTGGTCACCTCGGGGGCAAGGTCTTGGTCCCGACCTCGCAGTTCATCAGCAGCCTGGTGGCGGCGCGCCTCGCCGCCGACGTCGAGAACGTGCCCACCGTGCTCGTGGCCCGCACCGACGCCAACGCCGCCGGTTTGCTCACCAGTGACATTGACGACCGCGACAAGGCGTTCTGCACCGGGGAGCGCACCCCCGAAGGCTTCTTCCGGGTCAAAGCCGGCCTCGACCAAGCCATCTCCCGCGGCCTCAGCTATGCCCCGTACGCCGACGTCATCTGGTGCGAGACCTCGCACCCCGACCTCGACGAGGCCAAGCGGTTCGCGGAGGCGATTCACGCCAAGTTCCCGGGCAAGCTGCTCGCCTACAACTGCTCGCCCTCGTTCAACTGGCGGCGCCACCTCGACGACGCCACCATCGCGAAGTTCCAGACCGAGCTCGACGCCATGGGCTACAAGTTCCAGTTTGTGACCTTGGCCGGCTTCCACGCGCTCAACCACTCGATGTTCGAGCTCGCCAGCGGCTACCGCGACCGGGGCATGAGCGCCTACGCCGACCTCCAGGACGCGGAGTTCGCGTCCGAGGCCGAGGGCTACACCGCCACCAAACACCAACGCGAAGTCGGCACCGGTTACTTCGACGCCGTGCGCGAAGCCATCGGCGGCGCCTCGACGCTGGCCTACGCGGGCAGCACCGAAGCCGAGCAGTTCAACGACCCCAAAACGTCCGCGGCCTGAGCCGGCCCCACCGCCGAGACATTGTCATAGACATTGTTGGCCACGGTTTTGGTCTCGAAGACCCGCGCCCGGTGCGCGGGTCTTTTTGTGGGGGCGAGGGCGGATTTGTCGCGCGGTGGCCAGTCGCGCTATCAAGAACGATGCACAGCGTGGTTGACCTGATGAGGGAGGCCGGCCCCTGGGGCCTGGGGGTGGTGCTGGCCGCCGGGCTCGGCGCGGTCACGGCCCTGGTGGGGTTGCTGCTCGCGCTCGGCGGCAAGGTGCCGGCGGCGGTGTTGGTCGGCCCCCCGGTCCTGGTGCTCCTGGTGGGGGGCGTGGGCGCGTACCTCGCGCACGACCAAGGGGTGGCGGTGATGCACGCCGCCCCCGCCGATCAGATCGTGCCATTGGCATTGGCAGTGATGGCGATCGGCGACCACGCCTTGCTGCTGGCGTGCCTGTTGGCGTGGCCGGCCGCGGGGCTGTCCGCGCTCGGCGCGTTGGTGCTCGCCCGGCGCCGAGAGGAGGCCGGTCTCGACGACGCGCTGGCCACAATGCTCCTGGGGGCGCTGGTGTTGGCCTGCCCCGCGGGGGCCTGGTGGCAATGGGCCCAGTGGGAGGTCCTCGACGCGTTGGCCCACGCGCCCGCCGATACTCACCCCGCGCTGGTGGCGGCGGCCAAGGACGTGTGGGGCACCCGCACGCTGGTGCTCGTGGTCGCCACCTTGCTCGGGGCCGCCGGGGGCGCGCTCGCGTTTGTTGGGGTGAGCAAACAGGCCGGCGCCGCGCTGTCCCGGCGGGTGACTCCGGCGGGGCTCGTGCTCGGCGCGGCCGTGGCCCTGGTCGCTGCAGTGGCATTGCCGCAGCGCGGTGAAGCCAACCTGCGCACCACCGTGGCCGCCCGCGGGGTGGCCCCGCCCACGCCGGGGACGCCCCCCACCAGCACCAGCCGCGCGCGACCGCAAGACGACCGGCCGTGGCTGGTCCTCGACGGCGAGACCCTGCGGGTCCGCGGCGACGACCGCCCCTGGGAGGACGTGCTCGCCGCGGCGTTCGACCTTGACGCGAACCTTCCCGTCAACCGCGGGGGCGGCCTGCGCGGGCTCATCCAGAAAGACCCCGCGGCCTTGCCCGCGCCCCGCCGCGCCGGGGGCCCGGTGATGCTGGTCGTCGACAAAGACGCGACCTGGGGCACGCTGGGGCCGGCCTTGGCCGCGCTGCACCTCGGCGGAGCCGGCCCGGTGTCGCTGCTCTGCCAAGGGCCGGACGCGGTGAAGGGCCTGACCCTGAAGGGCCTGCCCCTGGGCGAACAACCCTGCGCCCTGGCGCTCTTCCCCGCCCGGCGCGGCCCGCCGGCCGACGGGGAGGACACGGTGGTGGCCGCCACCGTCCGCGGCGACACCGTGACCTTCTCCGCGCGACAGGGCGAACCGGTCGTCGTGCCGCGCGCGGCGTTCTCCCAGAAGCTCGTGGAGCTCAAGCGGGTGTTCCCCCGCGCGTTTCGGCTTCGGGTCACCGCCCCCGACGACATGACCGTGCAGCAGCTCGTCACCCTGGCGGACGAAGCCCGCGAGACCAAGGACGGTCACGAGCTGTTTCCGGTGATGTCACTGGCGGTGTTTGACGCCGCGGGCCCGTGATCGGCCTCAGTCCCGGAGCACCACCGAAGCGGTCGCGGGCACGCGCTGGTTGTGCCGCGCCACGATGTCGGCCAAGGCGGGGGCGAGCAGGGCATCGTCCCGCGCGCTCAGGTACGCGCTGCCCGCGGCCGCGCCCCCGGCGGCCCCGGCCACCGCCAGGCCCAGCGCGGCGGCCACCGCCGCCGCCCCCCCGATGAGCACCGGCGGCGGCGCCGCGGCCAAGGTCTGGCCCACGCGCTTTTGCAGGTCCGGTTGATATAGAGCATAGCCACCGGCGATGAGCAGAATCGACGTGGTCAGCAACACCGGGGTGGTGGCCGCGCTCACCGTGGTGAATGGCCCGACCTGCCGCGTCGGCAGGCGCCGGTCCCGCAGGGCCACGATCTCGTCCGCGAGGTCAGCGTGCCCGGTGGCGCGAAAATGGGCCTCCAGGGTGTCGCCGTAGCTCTCGTCGGTGAGGGGCACCGGGCGGCCGCCCACCTCCCAGTGAGATTGCGCGGGGGCCACGGTGAGCAAAGCCAAGGTCAGCGCGAGCATGGAAACCCCCGGGGGACGGCGCGTCGGTGCGCACCATCATGCGTATCGTGTCCCCGGCCAGAAACGAACGAAGAGTGCCTGACGGCCCCGCTTGAACGTGTCGCCCATCACCGCCCCGGGCGGTCAGTCGCCGCGTGGCTCGTGCAGGTCGACCACGGTCGCGCCCCACCCGCCGCCGTCCATGCCCGCGAGCTTGAACGACTTCACCTTCGGGTTGCGCGACAGCAGCGCGTGCACCGACTTGCGCAAGGCGCCCGTGCCCTTGCCGTGAATGATGCGCAAGGCATAGATGCCGCGCTTTTCACACTCGTCGATGTAGTCGGGCACCAAGGTGCGCAGGTCTTTGGGCGAGAACCAGTGCAGGTCGAGCACGCCGTCGATGGGGATCTCCACCGGCTGGGCAGGGTCGGGCAGGCCTTCGTCCGAATCGTCCACGCCTCCCCTGTAGCAGCCCGGGCGGTCGCGCACACGGCGTTGGGCGTGCTGCGTAAAAGTGGCTACAACCTTGGCCAGGGGAGGGTCGCAGGATGCAGCAGGTGTTGGTGACGGGGGCCGCGCGCGGCCTGGGCTTGGAGTTTGTGAAGCAATACCTCGCCGACGGGGCCACGGTGTACGCCGGGGTGCGCAGCCCGTGGCGCGCGGACGAGCTGACCACCTTGGCGGAAAAGAGCGACGGCCGCCTGCACATCGTGGCCTTGGACGTGAGCGACGAGAGCTCCATCGACGCGTGTCTGTCCGAGGTCGCGGGCAAGACCGACCACCTCGACATCCTGGTGAACAACGCGGGCATCAACTCGAAGAGCCGCGGCATCGAGGACAAGCAACGCAATGTCACGTTTGGGCGGCTGGAGCCGAGCGGCATCCTCGAGATGGCCCGGGTCAACGCGGTGGCCCCGGTGCTGCTCACCCAGCGCGCCCGCGATTTGCTAGAGGCCGCGGAGGGCGCCAAGGTGGTGAACATCTCGTCGTGGCTGGGCTCTTGTACGATCAAGGAGAGCGGCGGCAACTATGGCTATGGGGCGAGCAAGGCGATGCTCAACTTCATGGGCCGGGCCCTGGCCGGCGACCTCAAAGACAAAGGCATTGTGGTGCTCTTGTTCAACCCCGGCTGGGTCCAGACCGACATGGGGGGGCAGCGCGCGCAGCTCACCCCCGCGGAGTCGGTGGGCGGCATCCGCGCCGCCGCCGCGCGGGCGACGCTGGCGGACACGGGTTCGTTTTGGAACCACGACGGTTCGGTCCACCCGTTCTAGCCTTCGGGAGGGGATGTCCCATCCCCTCCCCCGCTCACGCTTCGCAAGCTCAGCGAATCGCGGGGCCCCCTCCCAATGTCACTGCTCCAGGCGGCTCCGCCGCGTCGCAGCTGGTTGCATCCGATGGATGCAACCAGCTGAGCCTTTGGTGTGCCTTCGCTTTCGAGCCGGGCGTTCTTCGCAGGGCTTGGCTTTGATGGAAGTCTGTTCGTTCGGCGTCCACGCCGCCTCACCAGCGTCAAGAGCTTGCGCCATTTGGCTGGACAATGTGGTTTGATCCCATGCCGAGTGGCATCAGCAACGTAAGCGTTGCCATGTATACGGCCCGCTTAGGTTCAGATGCACAGGCATTTTCGGCGGGGGAATCCCTCCCCCTCAAGAATGAGGCTCAGCTGCCGTATTTCTCGACGATGGTTTTGACCTCTTTGGCGAACTGCGCTTCCTGGTAGCGCGCGAAGTTCTTCCAGGTGCACAACGTGGTGCGGTCCTCGACCCGGTCCAGGAAGAGTTTGCCCTCGAGGTGGTCGACCTCGTGCTGGAAGGTGCCCGCGGTGATGCCGCTGACGGTCTTTTCGTGCGCTTCCCCGTCGCGATCGAGGTAGCTGACCTTGATGCGGGCGGCGCGGGTCACGCGGCCGCGCATGTCGGGCACAGACAGGCAGCCCTCGTAGTTTTCGAAGGTCTCGTCGCCGATGGGCACGATGCGCGGATTGACCAACACCGTGAGGGGGATGGCCGGCTTGTAGGGATAGCGCGGGTTGTTGGGCCGCACGCAGATGGCGCAGATGCGCACGCTCTCGTAGACCTGGTTGGCGGCCAATCCAGCCCCATTGGCATCGAACATGGTCTCGATGAGGTCATCGATGAACCCTTGCCACTTTTCGGTCTGCAGCTCGACCACGCTCAGCTCGCGGGTGGGTTGGCGCAGCACCGGGGCCCCGACCTGGGCGATCGCGCGGATGGTCATGTGTTCACTCCCGACGAAACAGAAAGCTCGCGATCGATTTTACCTTCTCTCCGCTTTTTCCGTAGAGGGTGCGCATTCCGGCGCGCAAGGCGCGGACCCGGTCGTCGGTGTAGGGGTACCAAAAGGGCTCTTTGTCGAGGCGGACGGGGACCTGTTCGTAGCTGGTGAACAGCGCCTGGCAGTACTGCCGGAGCCCTTCGGCGCTGTGCGTCACGCCCATCGCGGACTGCGCGCCGCCGCCCCAGGGGGCTTCGGGCATGCCGTAGGTCCAGAGCACATCATTTTCCATCACCGTGCTGGCGCGCAGCTGGTCGCGCAGGTGCTTGGTGCGGCCGGCCTTGGCGAACACGTAGCCGATGAGATCGCCCGGCCCCGCGTTGCAAGCGCGCACCGCGTGTTCGACATCGGGCACTGTGCACACCGCGGCCACGGGACCAAAACACTCCTCGCGAAAGATGCGCGCGTCTTGGTCATCGCAGGCCAGCAACACCGCGCGCACGTCGTCGCGCCGCTTCTCGACGAGGACGCGCCCGCCCCGCGACAAGGCATCGTCGACAAAGGCGTCCACTTCGGCGCGCGCGGCCGGGCTCACCACCGGCGCGAGGTCGCGGGCCTCGTCGATGTCGCGCGCGGCTTGTTCGATCGCGGACAAGAGCGCGTCCTGTGCCGCGTCCTCGACGAACACCCGCTGCACCCCCGCGCAGACCTGGCCGCCGCCCATGAACGCCCCCCACAAGATGCCGCGCGCCGCGCGCCCCATGGGCGCGTCTTTGGTCACGAGGGCCGCGGCCTTGCCCCCGAGCTCGGCCCGGTAGGGCACGCCCGCGTCGATGCAGAGCTTGGCCACCTCGCGCCCCGCCTGCGTCGAGCCCACGAAGGTCACGTAGTCCACGCCGGCTTTGATCAGGGCCTGGGTGTGTTGTGCGTCCCCGGTCTCGACCTGCACCAGGTGGGGCGGAAAGCCGGCCTCGGTGAGCCACTCGACGAGCTTGTACGCAGCCTCCACCCGGTGGGGCGACGGCTTGAGCACCACCGCGTTCTGCGCGGCGATGGCGAACAGGATCTCAGACCCCGCGATGGAGAGCGGAAAGTTGAACGGGGCGATGAGCAAGACCACCCCGCGCGGCCGGTATACAGTGACATGCCGCTTGTGCGGGGCCACCGCGACCTTGAGCGGCTGGTCCTGCAAAATCTCCGCGGTCTTGTGCATCACAAACCGCGCGCACTCCAAAAGCGGCAACAGCTCCGCGGACAGGGCCTCGGCTTCGGGCTTGTGCACCAGCGAAGCGACCTCGCCCACGTCGTGGGTGTGGGCGAGCACGACCTCGATGAACCGTGCATAGCGAGCGTCCATCTCCGCGCGCGGGGCCGCGGCCCAGAGCCGCTGCGAACCGCGCGCCCGGGCCAACAACTCGTCAAACCCCGCGCTCATCCCCCGTGTCTACCACGCCCACCCCGCGGGTGGTCCAGCGACCTCCGAGGCTTGGCCACAAGCGGATCGAACCTCGAAGCCAGAGCGCATTTCAGAATCGATGGTGTGTCGTATGCGACTGCATACGACCCGGACCGACGCGGCGGAGCCGCTTGGAGGACCGTCTCGGGGGTGAGGCCCGATTCGCTGAGCTTGCGAAGCGTGAGGGCCGAGGGGGGAGGAACTCCCCCCTCAAAAGGCAGGTACTCAGAAGGCGACCCGTTGTTCGTCGACAATGGTCTGCACCCGATCCGTGGGCTGCTTCGGCGGGTTCTGGGTGGTGGCGTCGACGATCTTTTTGAACGTCTCTTCCGCCTGCGCCTTCACCTTCTCCTCGGTGGGACCACACCTTTTCGCCAGGGCGGCCTCGAGCTTCTCTTCGATCGCTTCGAGCTTGGCCTCGGCCTTTTCCTTTTTGTCCTCGTCGTCGCCGGCCTTTTCCACCTTGGCCTCGGCGCGGCGGATCTTGCTCGCGTAGCTCTTTTCGAGCTTGCTGACGCATTTTTTGAGCTTCTTCACGTTCTTGTCGGTGGGCTTTTCGTCCTCGCCGCAGCCCTTCCACTTGAACGTCGGCGCGGGGGTCACCTCACTCGACGGGTTGACCAGCGCGTCCTTGCGCACATCGACCAGCGACCCGTCGAGCTTCATGAGCTGCATCTTGTCGTCGGTGGGGGGCGTGACCCGCGTGATCAGGTGCGTCTCGCCGGCAAACATCGCGAGGCTGCCCGGAATCGGGTTGGTGAACACCGACTCGCTCCACTCGAACGCGCACCGGCTTGGCGGCAAAACCCCCATGTACGTGGTCACGAACTTGGGCACGTCCGCGCGCGGCCAGCCCACGGTGGTGTAGCGCAGGGCGTTGCGCGCCGACTTCCCGCTGAACTTGATCGTGCCTTTGACCGTCGACTTCTCCGTCGTGCACACCCCTTCGAGCCGGTACAGCCCAGGGGCGTCGGGGCCGACGGAGAAGGGCTGCACGACCTTCTTTCGTTTTTCGCTCCAGGACACGTCCTTGACCGCGGTGTCCGACGGGGACACGTCGCGCAGCACCACCGCGTAGCACCAGTTCGGCTCGGCTTTGATCGTCACCGCGAGCTTGTTCTTCTTGACCACCCCGTCCTTGACGAACCCGGCCTCGAGGCGGGCGGCGACCTTCTCGCCCCGGCCCTTTTTGTCCTCCAAGAACGCGTTGGCCACCCGGAGGTGGCGTGAGGTCCGCAAGTACGCCCCCGACAGCACCGCGTCCTGGGCCGCCATGTCGTTGGCCGCGGCGATCAAGTCCGCGAACGCCTCGTCGGGGAGCGGGTCCTCGGCGCCCTTGAGCTTCTCGAACAACAGCTTCCGGCTCGCGTTGCCTTTGTCGATCGCGGCCTTGAGCGCTTCGGATTTCGCCGCCGCCTCGGCCGCGGCTTTGCGCTCGGCCGCGATCTTCTCCGCCTTCTTCTGGTGCTCGCGCCACATCTTGGCCTTGTCCGAGAAGAACGTCAGCACCGGTTGCCACCCCGGCCCCGCCCCCGCGGAGAAGTCCGCCATCGCCTTGTCGTGTGCGATCCAGTCAGATTGGCTCGCTGGCTCTCCACGGTTCAGCTTGTCACGAATCAACGCTTGGGCCGCGGACACCGCCTGGGCCTTCTCCGCCACCGCGATCTGCCCGTTGAGCCGGGCGATGTTGGCCTGGACCTTGGAGAACGCATCCCCCGCCGACTTGTGCTTGCCGGTGAGATCGCCCACCACCCCGTCGACGAGGGAGCGGGACTTGTCGATGTTGTTCTTCTCCTCGGCGGGGTCGGCGCCGTACCGCTTGGGCAGGACGTCGTACGCTTCTTTGAGCTTCTCGTTGAGCTCTTTGAGCTTGGCCTCGGCGTCGTCGGCGGACATCTCTTGGCCGGTGGCGGCGGGGCTGAGCCCAAACACCAGCAACGCGACAAGAACGGATCGGATCGTAGCTGCCATGGGCGGGAGCTTTGCACATCGACGGGGCCCAGAAAAAGAAACGGGGTTCGTCGACGACCAGCCCCGCCCGGCCACCGGTGGCGCCACGTGGCCCCCACCGGCGACAATGCTCACGCGGCCCGGGTCAAGGGCGGGCCATGCGCTGAAAAAACGTCGCCAACGCGGCCCGGGCGGCCTCGCGTTGCACCCGCCGCCGGGCCCGCGCGTCGGCGGCCGCCACCCGCTGCCGGCTGGTGTCGATCCAGACCTCGTGTTCGCCCGCGTCGACGGGGGGCGCGCCTTCGCGCACGGTGATGCGCCGCGCGCCCGGGCCTGGGCCTGGGCCGGCGGTTGCCCCTGGCGCGGACAGGTGCACCTCGGCGAGCACCGCGCGGGTGTCGTCGTCGAGCACGAGCGCGCGGTCGGCGGTCACCCGGTAGGGGCGCGGGCACATGCGCGCGGCCATGCTCACCACCAGGCCGACCACGTCGTCGTCGTCCCCGGCGAACACCAGCCACGGCCCCGCGGGCATGTCAGGGGTTCAGCAGCCGCTGGGTCCAGCCGTCCGCGGTCCGGTCGAACCGGCAACGTTCGTGCAGCCGGTGGTCGCGGTTGTGCCAAAACTCGAACTCCTCGGGCACGAGGCGAAAGCCCCCCCAGTGCGCGGGCCGGGGGATGTCGCGCCCGGCGTATTCGGCTTCGATCGCCGCCACCCGGTCGACGAGGTCCTGCCGCGCGCCGAGGGTTTCGCTTTGGTGCGAGGCGTGCGCGCCGACTTGGCTCTCCCGGGCCCGGCTTTGCCAGTAGGCGTCCGACTCGGCCGCGTCGATCGGCCCCACCGGGCCGCGCGCGCGGATTTGTCGCCCCACCGCGAACAGGTCGAAGCACAGCGCGGCCTGGGGGTTGGCCAGCATCTCTTGGCCCTTGCGCGATTTGTGGTTGGTGAAAAACACCAAGCCGCGCTCGTCGTGCTGCTTGAGCAACACGATGCGGGCGCTGGGGCGCCCTTGTTCGTCGGCGGTGGCGAGACACACGCGGGTGGGTTCGGCCACGGCTTTTTGGTCAAGCCAGTCCCGCCACCACGCGTCGAACCAAGTCCAAGGGTCGTCGTAGGTCATGCCCGGCCTCTACCCCACCGGCAAAGGCGAGACAAACAGCCCCCGCGGCCGGCCCCGGGGTACGCTCAAGCCATGTTGCGCGCGTTGTGTGGGGTGCTCGTCGCGGCCGCGATGCTGCTGGTGACGTCCGGTTGTTCGTTCTTTTTGTTGGTCGGGCCTTCTTGCCCGGACGACTGCCCCGCGGCCGCGTGCCGCGACGACGGGACCTGTGCCCCCGGTGACGGGGACGGTGACGGCGACGGTGACGGTGACGGGGATGGTGACGGCGACGGGGATGGTGACGGTGACGGCGACGGCGACGGGGATGGTGACGGTGACGGGGATGGTGACGGCGACGGTGACGGCGACGGCGACGGCGACGGGGACGGGGACGGGGATGGCGACGGCGACGGGGATGGTGACGGGGACGGGGATGGCGACGGCGACGGGTTTTGTGATGCGGGCGCGGTGTGCCCGCTGAACGGGGTGTTTGATCCGGCGCTGGCCCGGGTGGCGTCGGATGCCCCGTTCGCGACCGGCCTGTTGATCGACCCCGGCGACCGGTTGGTCGTCGACCAAGGGCCGGCGTTGACCGGCACGTTCAGCCAGACCGTGGACACCCGCCAAGGCACGCTGATCGCGTGGATGACCCCGCTGAGCCCGGTGGCGGACCTGAGCGCGCCGACGGTGTTGTTCGACCTCGCGGGGGGGCTTTTGGTGACCATCCAGCCAGGCGGCGGCCTCGAGGTCAGCGTCAACGGCGCGCCCGTCGCCCTGTGGAACAACGTGCTCGCCACCCTGGTGCCGGGCGCCGACCGGCTCATCATCCTGCGGTGGAACGCGCGCGCACCCGTGCTCGGCAGCGCGCACCTCAGCCTCACGGTCGGGGGCACCGGGCCCAACGCCCCCGACGAGTTCGGCACCACCGCGTGGGTCCCGCCCGCGCCGGCCGGTCCGGTGGTGATCGGCGATGCCAACGGCACCGTGAGTTATGTGGTCGAGGGCCTCACCCTGTACCGGCGGGTACTGTACCACGCGGCCACGGACTCGGGCACCGACGTGCGCGGCGATGAGATAGGCCCCCTGATCAACAACGGCAACGTCGACCCCGTCGACGTGACCGGGTCCTGGGACGTCACGTTGGCGTTGCCGCTCGACACGCTCGTGGGCCGGGACGACCAAAGCGCGCCCGACGCGTGGACCCATCCCCACGCGCAGACCATCACCCCCGGCGCGCCGTTTCTGGGCAGCGGCGGCGGGGCCTGGGAAGCGTTCGACACCGCCACGATCACCGACGCCCCCGAGGCCGACAACCTGTACGGCACGTCGGTGGTGCTCACCGTGCCCACTGGCGATCAGGGCGACGCCGGGCTCCGGTACGAACGCCCGGCCGAGGCGGGTCAAAGCTACGTCGCGCGGGCGGTGATGCACGGGCTCAACGGGGTGCGGCCGGCGTTGAGCATGTTCTACGTGTCGCCGGGCGGGGACGTCGACGAGCTCGATCGCTGGGTGGCGGACACCCCCGGCAGCCTCGAGCACCCGGTCGAGATCTTGATCGCGGACGACATCATCGTCGACACCGGCACGGTGGAGTTCTGGATCGACGGCAACCAGCCCGGCGACGTCGTGGTCCACCACGCCGCGGTCTACGCCAATCGCCTGACCGACCCCGGCTTCGAGGGCGACGGCCAGGGCTGGACCGCGCAGGACACGTCCAACGACTACGGCATCGAAGGCACCGCCCAGTCGGGCAACGTCCTCATCGGATACCAGTCGTGGCGGGTCGAGTGCTTCGACGCCGACAGCCAGTGCAGCATGCGCCAAGCCCCGAGCGGCCTGGTCGACGGGCGGTTCTATGGCGTGGGCGGCTTTTTGCAGGCCCTCCCCGGGGCCCAAGCCGGCTTTGTGGTGACCAACGGCTCGCTCTTTCGCCAGACCTTGCCCTACGGCACCGAGGCCAAGATCGGCGTGCTCGGCACCGCCACGACCTGGCGGCACCGCACCACCGTCGGCCGCCGCCGGATGTCCCCCGCGCTCAACGCCCACAACGACAACATCCTGTTCGGCGCGCCCCAGTTCGACGCCCAGAGCGCCGGCGCGTACATCGACAACACCTACGTGGTGGCCCTCGACGACGTCACCCTCGACGAGCAGCCCGCGCCCGCCGGCGACACCGGGCCCGGCGCGTTCGTCTTCGTCGACGGCGCGGACGAACTTGTGTTCCCCGTGAGCGGCCGCTTCGAGATGGAGCTGCAAAACGGCCGCGGTCCCTCGGACCCCGCGGGCCGCTGCGGGTTGGCCCACGACTTCGTGCGCCTGGTGGACGACCTCGCCGCCCCCACCCAAGGCCTGTTGCTCGAGATCCGCGCCGGGGGCGCCCTGCGCTTCACTGACGTCGCCACCCTCGCCAACACCGCCACCAACCAGACCATCGCCACCGGCGACATCGCGCGGCTGCGCATCGACCTGACCGGCAACAACGTCGTGGTCGCGCTCCCCGCCCAGGGATACTCCCAGTCGGTCCCCCTCCAGGGCGCGGCGACCGCCCTGACCGCCGCCGTCATCACCCGCCGCACCGATCCCGGGGATTGCCCCGTCGGGGTCCGGCGCCCGGGCGTGGTGCCGCTGCCCTGATCGTTGCTGCGCGGCAAAAGAGCGCATTCGCTGTGGCAACTGGCCGCACACCGTCGAGGGGAAAAAGCGCTTGGGAAAGCGCGCTTGCCCGCGGTCGGCGCATTGACACCCCCCCGCGTCGGGGTTACCGCGAAGCCGCAAATCCGGCCCGATCTTTGATCGGTAGGGGATGGAGCCGCGCCATGGAACTGAACGCGACGTTTTTGCTGCAACTTTTTACGTTTCTCATCCTGTTGGCGTTCTTCTCGAAGGTCCTCTTCCCGCCGATGCTGCGGTTGTTCGAAGAGCGCGAGCGCCGCATCGATGGGGCGGCGAAAGAAGCCTCCCGCTTGGCCCAAAAAGCCGACCAGGCCGCGTCCACCATCGACGTGAAGATGGCCGAAGCGTCCGCCGACGCCCGCCAGGTGCTCTCTGAGCTGCGGGCCCAGGGCCAGAAGCGCGAGCAGGAACTCATCGACAAAGCCCGCGGCGAAGCCCGGGCCACCCTCGAAAAAGCCCGCCAAGACCTCGCCGCCACCACCGAGACGGTGCGCAGCAACCTGTCCGCGGACGCGGACAAGCTCGCGGGCGACATCGTGGAAAAGATCATCGGCCGGGCCGCGTAGGAGAATGAATATGCACAAGACCAGTCACACCATCCTGCGCTTGCTCGTCGCCGCCACCCCCGTGCTTCTGGTGGGCGCGGCGCTGGCCGTCCCCGGCGGCGAAGGCGGCCACGGGGGCGAACACCACGCCCACATCGCCAACTGGTGGAGCCTCGACTCCGAGATCAACAGCCACGCCCCCGCGCTGGGCCACGTGATCATCACGTTCCTGGCGTTCGTCGGGTTGCTGTTCATGTTTGTGAAAAAGCCGCTGTCCAACTTCCTGATCTCGCGCAGCGAGCAGGTCGAGCGCGCGATCCGCGAAGCCGAGATCGCCAAGAAGGCGGCCGAGGAAAAGCAGCGCGAGTACGAAGAGAAGCTGCGTTCGCTCGACGACGAGGTCGAGACCATGCGCCAAGAGTTCAAGACCCGGGGCGAAGAAGAGCGGCGCCGCATGGAGCAAGCCGGGGAGCGGGCCGCCGAGCGGGTGCTCAAGGACGCCCAGGACACCATCGCGGCCGAGCTCGAGCGCGCCCAACAAGCGCTCAAAGAAGAAGCCGCCCGCCTCGCGCTCCAGACCGCCGAGGACCGGATCAAGAAGGCCATCAACGACGACGACGAAGCCCGGTTGCGCAAAGACTTCCTGGCCCAGATCGCCGGATAGTTTCGGAGGACGAGATGGAAGAAGGCACCATCGGACGACGCTGGGCACGGGCCCTGGCCGACACCCTCTCCGAGGGAAAAACCGACGCGGCCGTGCTCGGCCAGGTCGAAGCCGAGCTCTCGGCGCTGGCCAAGGTGTTCGCGGACAAGCAAGGCGACTTTCGCCAGGCCATGCTCGACCCGTCGTTCACCATTGAGCAGCGCTCGTCGGTGCTCAAAGAGATCGCCGAGAGCAACAAGTTTCACGAGGTGAGCGGCAAGTTCTTGCAGCTGCTCGTGGCCCAAGACCGGGTGCGTTACCTGGGCGACATCGCCAAGGCGTTCCAGCACGAGGTCGACGAGCGCACCGGGCGTGTGCGCGCGGTGCTGACCTCGGCCAAGCCACTGTCCGACGGCATCCAAAAGGACATTGTGTCCGCCCTCGAGAAGCGCACCGGCAAGACCGTGCTCGCCGAGGTCAACGTCGACGAGAGTGTGATCAGCGGGGTGCGCGCCCAGATCGGCGGCACGGTGTTCGACGGCACGGTGCGGGCCCAGCTCGACCGGCTGCGGGGCAGCCTGGCCACCTGAGGATTCTTTTGCCGCACCGCGGCTATGCACTGTTTAGAAGGTTTTCGGACCGATTTTGGTTTCAGGCCCACGCGGCCGCACGAGGATGAGACATCATGGAACTTCGCGCTGAAGAGATTTCGCGGATCATCAAAAAGCAGATTCAGGACTTCGCCCAGAAGACCGAAGTGCAAGAGACCGGTTCGGTCCTCGCCGTCGGCGACGGGGTGGCCCGGGTCTACGGCCTGGAAAAGGTCCAAGCCGGTGAGCTCGTCGAGTTCAGCACCGGCGTGGAAGGCCTGGTGCTCAACCTCGAAGAAGACTCCGTGGGCATCGCGGTGATGGGCTCGGACCAGGGCATCCGCGAAGGCGACAGCGTCAAGCGGACCGGCCGCATCGCCGACGTCGGCGTGGGCAACAACTGCCTCGGCCGCGTGGTCGACGGTCTCGGCAGCCCCATCGACGGCAAAGGCCCCATCGAGGCCGCCGAGCGGCGGGTCATCGAGAGCAAGGCCCCCGGCATCATCGCGCGCAAGCCCGTGCACGAGCCGCTGCAGACCGGCATCACCGCCATCGACGCGATGATCCCCATCGGCCGGGGCCAGCGTGAGCTCATCATCGGTGACCGCCAGACCGGCAAGACCGCGGTGGCCATCGACACCATCATCAACCAGAAGAACAGCGGCGTGAAATGTGTCTACGTCGCCATCGGCCAAAAGCAGTCCACCGTCGCCCAGGTGTTCGACAAGCTGCAAAAAGCCGGGGCCATGGACTACACCGTCATCGTCGCCGCCAGTGCCTCTGACCCGGCCCCGATGCAGTTCCTCGCGCCCTACACCGGCTGCTCCATCGCCGAATACTGGCGCGACAACGGTGAGCACGCGCTCATCATCTTCGACGACTTGTCCAAGCAAGCGGTGGCCTACCGCCAGTTGTCGCTGCTCCTCCGTCGCCCGCCGGGCCGTGAGGCGTACCCCGGCGACGTGTTCTACCTCCACAGCCGCCTGCTCGAGCGCGCCGCGAAGATCACCACCGACGAAGAAGAGCTCAAGTCCTACCCCGAGATCAAAAAAGGCGGCGGGTCGCTCACCGCGCTGCCCATCATCGAGACCCAGGCCGGTGACGTCTCCGCGTACATCCCGACCAACGTCATCTCGATCACCGACGGGCAGATCTTCCTCGAGTCCGACCTGTTCAACCAGGGCCAACGCCCTGCGGTCAACGTCGGCATCTCGGTGTCCCGCGTCGGGGGCGCGGCGCAAATCAAGGCGATGAAACAACTCGCGGGCTCGATGCGCCTCACCTTGTCACAATACCGCGAACTCGCGGCGTTCGCGCAGTTCGGGTCTGACCTCGACCGCGCCACCTTGGAGCAAATCGAGGAAGGCAAGCGCACCTTCCAGCTGCTCAAGCAGGCGCAATATGCGCCGCGTCCCGTCGAGGAGCAGGTGGTGATGATTTATGCCGCCACCCCCAAGAAGATGGAGCGCGGCGCGTCGACGTGGCTGCGGGCCTACGCCGAGGAAGAGACCCCGCGGTATGTGTCCGAACTCGCCGACTACATGCGCAGCAAGCACAGTGACATTCTGGGCGACATCCGCGACAAGAACAGCAAGATCGAAGGCGAGCTCAAGGACAAGCTCGACGCGGCGATGGCAGCGTTCGACAAGCAGTTCGAAGGCAAGGCCGCGGAGTGATCCGCCGCGGGGCCGAGGGGCCCCGCGTTCTTCGTCGACCCGCAGCCCTTTGAGGATCAAGACATGGCCTCCCTTCGCGATACCCGCAAACGAATCAAAACGGTCAAGAACACCCAGAAGATCACCAAGGCCATGAAGATGGTCTCGGCGGCCAAACTGCGCCGGGCCCAGGACCGGGTCGAGGCCGCGCGCCCCTACGCCGAGAAGGTGTACGAGACCGTGTCCGCCCTGGCCAAACGCGCCGAGCTCATGGCCGAGGCCCCGCACCCGCTGCTCGTGCCCGGGCTCAAGGGCGGCGCGGTCGAGGTGGTGGTGCTCACCTCGGACCGCGGGCTGTGCGGCGGCTTCAACTCCAACACCGTGCGCAAGGCCGACGCGTTCGCGTTCGACAACAAAGACAAGCACAGCGAGATCCGCTTCTCGACCATCGGCAAAAAGGGCAACCAGCTGCTCAAGACCAAACGCGAGGTCGCGGAGTATCACCCCGGGCTGCTCAACGACCCGAACTTCGCCGACGCCCAACGTCTGGCCGACGGCTACTGCGCGCAGTACGTCGAGGACAAGCTCGACGGGCTGTTCTTGTTGTTCAACACCTTCAAGGGCGGGCTCACCCTCAAGCAGATCCTGCCGGTGGTGCCCCTGGCCGATGCCGAGCACCTCGTGGACTACAAGTACGAGCCCTCGCCCAGCGAATTGATGGATAGCCTCTTGCCCCAGCACTTCGCCACCGAGCTCTACGTGGCCATGCTCGAGACCGTGGCCAGCGAACACCTCGCGCGGATGATGGCGATGGACAACGCCACCAAAAACGCGGGGGAGATGGTCGACAAGCTCACCCTGCAATACAACCGCGCGCGCCAAGCCGCGATCACCACCGAGCTGGGCGAAATCATCTCCGGGGCCGAGGCGATCAAATGACGCGCGCCCTCGTCGCGGCGCTGTTCGCCATCGTCGTCGTCGGCTGCGCCACCGACAAGGGCGCCGGCAACACCAACCCGCCCGAGCGCGAGGCGGACGCCACCCCGGCGGACCCCGCCCCGGCCCCGCCCGAGGCGCAGGCTCCGCCGGTGGAGCAAGCGCTCAAAAACGGCGTGGCCCACGACGGGTACTACACCGGCGGCCAGCCCGATGCAGCGGCATTGGACGCGGCCCAGGCCGCGGGGGTCAAGACCGTGATCAGCTTTCGGGCCGCGGACGAGACCCCGGACTTTGACGAACAGGCCGCGGTCGAGCAGCGGGGCATGACCTTTGTGCGCATCCCGGTGGCGGGGGCGGGCGGGCTGACCAAAGACAACGTGCTCGCCTTTGACCAAGCGCTCCAGGCCGCGCAGGGCCAGCCCTACGTGGCCCACTGCGGCAGCGGCAACCGCGCCGGCGCGATGTACGCGCTGCACGCGTTTTGGCTGGGGTCCCAAGACCGGGACGCGGCCTTGGCCACCGGCAAGGCCCATGGGCTGACCAAGCTCGAGCCCGCGGTGGTCGAGCTGCTCGACAAAAAGCCCCCGCAGGGACATTGACCGGTCAGGCGCGCCGGGCGCGCCGCCGGTAGGCGCTGAACAGCACCAGGCAAAGAGCGAGCGCGCCGAACCCCGGCGCGCTTTTTTTCGTGTGGACCGCGCGGCACCCGCCGGCGCCTTCGGCGCACACCCAGCGCTCGGCGGCGGAGTATTCGCACGTGAAGCCATCGTCGCAGTTGTCGAGCTCGCGACAGGACGCGGCGCGACAGATGCCCCCGGGGGCGATGTCCTCATCGCAATCGTATCCGCCGGGGCAGGGCTGGTAATCGCACGGGTGGGTGCACACCCCGTTGAGGCAAAGCCCGCCGTAGCAGTCGAGGTCGACCTCGCACAACGAATACAGGGGCAGGTCTCCGTGGGCATTGGGTTCGCACGCGCCGCGCCCGGTGCCGCGGTCGTAGTCCACGCACCCGGTGCCGTCGGGGCAGTCAAAGTTGCCGAGGGACAGGTCGCAGCCGCGGTCGGGGTCGTCGAACGGCGAACCGCCATCGAGCGCGGCGCGGTGAATGGTGGGTGCGCGCACGTCAAGGTCGGTGTTCATGCTACATCCGACGACGAGAACTGACACGGCGCAGGCGAACACACCACGACACACGCCACCAGCATCGGTTGGTTTTGATCCGGTGGCAAGCGGTGACGACAGTCGAAGCCAGCCGCGGCCGTCCGATTGCTTGATCTGACGGCGGTCTGGCAAAATCATGGACCCCCGTGACCCGCGTCAGGGCTCACGCGTACCAAGAGGGGAAGATGGGTACGTCAAAGATTACGAACAAGCGCCGCACGTGTGTGCCCCGCCGCCGGCTCTCGGGGATGACCCTGATCGAGACCATGGCCGCGGTGGCGATCGTGGGCCTGTTGGCCGCGCTGGCGGTGCCCGCGGTGGGCGACTTGTCCGCGGGCTACCGGGCCAAGAGCGCGGCGATGGAGGTCCTGAGCGCGGTGCGCGCCGGGCGTGACTATTCACAAAAGCTCAACGCGGTGATCCAAGTGCGTTGGGACGGCTCGGCGGTGGTCCTCGACGCCCAAGACATCGACGAGGTCGCCAACTCAGAAGCATTGGTGAAGGTGGTCAACAACGGCAACTGGATCGAGATCCGGCGCTACCCGGTGTCGTCGGTGGTCTCGATGGTCACGTTCCCCACCCAGATCTACTTCTGTCCCACGTCGGAGGGCCGGTACCGCATGGGCACCGCCGACGGCACCGCCACGTGCGCCATCGGCAACATCGCGCAGATCGCCCCATCCAACACCGGCACCGCTGACGCCAAAATCACGTTCAAGGCCTTGGGCAAGACCTACTCCATCACGGTGGCCAGCGCGGTCGGCACCGCCAAAATCAAATCGGGGACATGATGCGCAGAGCCCAGCCCGCCGGCTTCACCTTGATCGAGACCATGATCAGCCTCGCCATGGCCGGTCTGGTGGTGGCCACCGCGGTGGTCACGTACAACGCCGCCCAACGACAAACCAAGAACCAAAAAGGCGAGTGGCTCGCGTTCACCATCGCGCAACAGCAGCTCGAGATGTTCGGCTCCATGCCCAGCGAGGCCCCGGTGCTCGCCGACAGCCAAGCCGACGGCGTGTCCGACACATTGTTCGGCACCCCCGCGGACGCGGACTGCAGCGTGGGGGTCGATGGGGGCTTGACCGGGGACTACAAGGTCAATGAGCTGGGCCGCGCCGATCCCAGCGGGCTGTACCGCCTGTGCTGGAAGATCACCGACGGCAGCCCCCAAGGCACCCTCAAGAACATCCGCGTCATCGCCGGGTACCCCACCATCAGCGCCGCCCTCACCGAAGGCAACGCCACCGTCCAGGGGATGGACTATGTCATTCTTCAGCTCATCCGCTAGGCGCCCGGGCCCGCGCCGTCGACGTGTCGCCCTGCGCCCCGCGCGCGGCTTCACCTTGATCGAGCTGTTCGTCAGCCAGGCCATCGTCGGGGTCATGGCCGCCGCGATCTTTGCGCTCATCGCCGCGCAGACCAAGAGTTTCCACACCAGCTGGAGCACCTCCGAGGCGCAGATCCGATTGCGCGAATCGACCCACCTGTTGTTGCGCGACCTGCAGGGGATCGGCAGCGACCAAGACCTGCCCGGCCAGCTGCTCGGCTTCACCGACGGGGGCACCGGGGGCAGTGACGCGGTGGTGGTGTTCCGGCAGGACGCGGCCATCTGCACCGGCGCGTTGGGCATCGACTCCATCGACCACTCCGCCGAGACCATCACCCTCGAGCTCGTCGACCACGACGCCAACGCCGGCACCGCCAACGTCTGCCCCATGGGCAACATCGTCGGCTGCTCCGCCGCGACGGTGAGCGGGCGGGTGGCCCACGTGCGGGGCGACCTCCGCGCCGGGTTTTTCTACGTCTCGTCCGCCGACGAGACCAACTGCACCCTCAGCGTGCCCACCGGCGACAACGCCGACTACATCACCAACTACGAAAGCCAGAACGACGTCACCGCGTCGAGCATGACCAACATCCTCAACCCCGGCCAGGCCAACGGCCTGGGCAGCCCGGTGGGGGTGCTGTTCGGCAGCTCCATCGCCTTCTCCGTCGACGACGCCCGCGAGGTGTTGCAGCGGTCGGTCAACGGCCTGCCCCCCACCGACGTCATCGACGACGTGCGCGACCTGCAGATCGAGCTCGCCCACGACCTCGACCTTGACGGGGTCATCGACGCCGGCGAGTGGAACACCACCGGCACCCTGGCCGGCGCCACCCCGGCCAACTTCCGCGCCGTGCGCCTCGGCCTGATGACCTTCGCCTCGTCCAAGGACAACATCGTGGCCCGCCCGCCGAGCGTGTTCGGCAACCGCAACCACACCACCGCGCCCGACGGGCGCCGGTACCGCTATTCATTTGTGCTCGCCGCCGCGCGCAACCGATAGGAGCCGCATGCAACGCTCGACCCCACCCCGCGGCTATGCCCTGTTGATCGTGATGGTCGCGGGCATCGTGCTCGCGGCCTTGTCCGTGGCCATGCTCACCGCCGCCGGGGCCGACCGCCGCGGCAACCGCATCCAAATGAACAGCGTGAAGGCGCTGTACGCGGCCGAGTCCGCGGTCGCCTTCGCCGTCGACGAGCTCGGCAACCGCCTCGAGGGCTCGGTGGACCCAAGCTTCACCGGCATCGGCGCGCCCAACCTCCCGGGGGCCACCTACCCGAAGTTCGACATCAGCTACGTCAACCCCAACAACGGCTACACGTCGACCAAAGACGAGGGGTCGTGCACCGACGACACCGACTGCACCGGGGGGGTCGCCGGTTCGTGTTCGGCCAATGGCTATTGCCGCTTCTCCAGCGTCGCCACCCTCACCGCCGGGGACTACGCCGGCCTCACCGCGTTGCAGACCCCGATCCAGGTGCTGGTCACCGCCAGCGTGGGCTCGTCGCTCGCGTCCATCGGCGACGTGGTCAAGCTCAACCTCATCCCCATTTTCCAGTTCGGCCTGTTCTTCGACGGCGACCTCGAGTTCTACACCCCCCCGACGATGACCATCTCCGGCCGGGTCCACACCAACGGCAACTTCCACCCCATTCGGCCCGGCGGCTCCAGCCTCACCTTCGACGACGCCATCACCGTGGCCGGCTACCAGCACCGTTGCGCGATCCACAACACCGGCTCGTGCTTCAGCCCCGGCAACAGCAACGTGGTCGTCGACGGGGACATCCTCGACGAAGGCCGCGAAGACCACCCCAGTGACATTGATCAGGCCGCCTACCACGGCCAGTCCAAGTTCAACGGGCAAATCAAGGACCGCGCCAGCGGGGTGGTCCGGCTCAACCCCCCGATCCCGCTCAGCGTGACCCGCCCCGACGTGGTGTCGCGGCCCGACACCTGCGGCAACAAGACCTCGGCCGGCTCCGCGTCCTTCGAGCAGGGCGTGGGCATCCACATCATCCGCCGCCCCAACGCGCTGGTGAGCACCACCAACTACCCCAACATGGCGGCCTCGGACCGGGCCTACACCGAGAAGTACGGCCCCTCCCCGGCCAGTACCATTGTGGGGGCCTGGAGCGGCGACGCGCCCTTCACCAACTGCAGCGCCGCCTCCCACGGCGCCCACTGCCAAAACCTGAACGCCAAGGTCCCGGTGGTGATTCACAGCCAAGCCGCCGACGACCAAGCGGTGGCGGGCGAGCGCATGTACTGGAAAGCGCACATCCGCATCATCGACGGCATCTGGTACGACAGCGACAACAACGTCATCTTCAACCCCGAGACCTGGAACCTCAACGTCGGCGCCGCCACCGGGGCCGCCGCCGCGCTGTCCGACCACGTCAAGCGGGGCTACGCCTTCGCCCGGGTGTTGCGCTACGGGTGGTTCTGGGACGCCCGCGAAAACCGCGTGTACGACTCGTCGATCGACGGCAGCTTCGCGTCGACGATGTACCACCGTGGGCTGCAGATGCGCACCACCGACGTCGACTTGTTCGCTTTCCACCAATTGTTGCAGGACCCGGGCGCGGTCAGCGCGATCTTTGGCGCGGGCGGCGTCCCCACCGGTGGCATCATCCTCTACGTGTCCGAGACGTTCGACCCGTGGTTCGAAGACCGCAACACCACCACCGAGCGCAAGACCAACGTGCGCAACTTCCTCAACTTCCACTCGCTCGACGGCACCGACACCGCCACCGACGCCGAGGCCTGCCTCGAGTATGCCCAGTCCGTGCCCAACCCCGCGGCCGACGACTACCCGCCCTGTGCGCTGGGCTGGCACCCCTACTACCTCTGGGGACCCGGCGCGACCGCGATGCTCGGCGGCGACGACTGGGCCGAGTCCATCGTGCGCGGCGGGGCCGATGACCCCGACCAGGGCATCATGGAGACCCCCGCGCCCGCCTCCAACCTCGGCTTCACCGCGTCGCCCAACTGCTACAACCCCATCGACCGCGACTCGCCGGTGTACGACCCCACCGATCCGCTCCCCCCGTGTCAGCTGCCCGTCGCCCGGCCGGTGGGACCGGAGAACGCGGTGCGGCTCATCCGCGCCCAACACCTTCCGCGCATCTCCGGCGACCCGCCCGAGGGCCTGACCATCGCGAGCGACAACCGCTTCTATCTCTACGGCGACGTCAACGTGAAGAGCAACGGCGACCAAGAGCTGCCCGGTCGGGTGGCGTTCATCGTGGACTCGATCTCGCTCATGAGCCAAGCGTTCAGCGACTTCATCATGCAGCGCGGCGCCATGAACAACGACAGCTACTGGCTGACCCCGTCGCTGTACAGCACCTTCGGCCAACAGGCGGCCGCGCCCATGCCCCACGTGACCGCGCCGGCGTTTGACGGCGACGGTGCAGGGGCATTGCCTCCGTACGCCTTCGGGGACGCGCCCAACCTGTGCAACGCCTGGAACGACTACGGCGGCGAGAGCCGGCGCAAAGGGGTTGAGCTCCGCATCAACGCTTCGTTGATGATGGGGGACGTGCCCGCGTGCGAAGACTCCTTCGTCAAAGACGGCGACGGCTCGACCTCGGGCGGGGTCAACAACTTCCCCCGATTTGTCGAGAACCTCGACGGCCGGGCGGTGCGCATCAAAGGCTCGATCGTGAGCTTGTTCCGCTCCGAGCAGGGCAACGCCCGCTGGCTGGCCCACCACGGCAACAACAGCGCCAACGAAGACCAGTGGGCGCCCACCGTGGCCAGCACCCCGACCGCGTCGTCGTACGACAACGACCAAAACCGCGGCTGCGTGTACAGCGCGCCCTACCGCTACTGGGGTTTTGACACCGCGCTGTCCAATCCCGACAACCTCCCGCCGGGGACGCCGCGGCTGGTCAACGTCTCGCGGGTGCGGTGGGTCCGGCGGTGACGCTCACAGGACCTCGTCGGCGTACTCGCGAAAAAACATATACGCGATGACCGCGTTGCCGATGAGACCGGCGAACATCACCGACAAGGCCCCCACCGGGCCCGCCTGCAGGCTGATCAACACGTAGTTGATGCCCACCGCGGTGCACAGGCTCACGGTGAACACCAGGGGCATGGCCAGGCGGGTCCCGTAGATGTGCATCATGCCGCGGGCGTCGTGCAGGTAGCGCAGCGACACAAAGATGAACACGGTCATCGAGAAAAACGACAGGCCACCGCCGAGCAGGCGCGAGGTGAGCAGGTAGTCGTACAGGCCGTGGAGCACCACCATGGTGAAAAATGTGGTGGTGAAGTTCATCCACTCTTCGCCGCCTTTGTCGAGGGCGCGCACCAGGGCATAGCCGGTCAAGCCGGTGAGCGAGAGGTGAAAGAAGTTCGCGGTGAGGAAACGGGCGATCATCACCGGGCCGCCTTCGCTCGCGAAGTACACGGCGTTCTCTTGGGCCGCGAAGCCGAGCCCGACGAGGGACGCGATGATCAACCGCTCCATGGGCACCGCTTTGATCAGCAGGGGGGCCAAGGGCAAGAAGAACAGAAGCTTGATCAGCTCCTCCCGAAAGCCGACCCCGAGCACGAAGTAGGTGAGCAGGTAGCCCTCGGTGGGCGCACGTTCGGCGTGGCCGATGACGTCGTCCTGCAGGACCGCCACCGCGAGGGTCACGATCGCCGCCGCCACCCCCAAGCCCAGGGCCAACAGGGCATAGCCGCGCCGCCGCCGCGGCCAGCTCGGGACCTCCCCGAGGAAAAACAAGAACAGGAACCAACAGAGCGCGGACCCGGCCACCGCCACCCCGATGGCGGGGCTGAACTTGGCGAGGTCCTCGCGGGTCAGGCGCACCACGAGCTCGACGAGGTCGCGCCGGTGGAGCGCGTCGTCGATCAACACCTGCTCGGACGCGTGCGCCCGCTGGTGGGGGGACCGCAACCGCTCCGACAGCGCGTCAAACCGACGCAGGTGGCTCAAGGTATCGAGCAGGCCGCCCACCACCGCGGGGTCGTCGCGAAACACCGTCTCCGCCTGCTGATAATAGGCGAGCGCGGTCTCGTACCGGCCGACGTGGTGGGCCATCTCCGCGGCCTCCACCAGGTCGTTGGGGTCGGGCGGGAGTTCGCGAAACAACGCGTCCAGCCCGTCGTCGAGGTCGTCGGACGCGCACAAGCGGTACCACGCGCGCAGCACGTAGGGCGGGATGACCCGCGCCTGGTCGACGAACGCCAAGAACGTCGCCTCGTCGGGCACATCCTCGGCCCCCGCGGGGGCTTGGCCGAGGCCCCCCGGCGCCCCCCCCAGCACCTCGGCGAACTGGGTCCGCTGCCGCTCGAACTGGCCGCGCCGCTCGACGAGCACGCGCCAGGCCTCGGCGTCCTGCGGGTGGGTGCGCAGATGGGCCATGACGTGGCGTTCGCCCGCGGCGTAGCCTTGGCGGTCGTACACCTGGGCCACGGCCTCGGGCGTCGCCGCGGGGGGGCGCTGGGCCAAGCCCGTGGCGAGCAAAAAGGCCCCAAACAGAATCGTCCCGGCGACAAAAAACAACGTCTGGCGGGACACGCGGCGGCTGGTGCGGGGCATGCCCCACCCTGCCCCGACGACGAGGGGGCAGCAACCCGTGCTTGGGGTACACTCAGGGCATGTGGACAATGACGCGTACCCCGGCGCGACGGGGCCTGTTCTGGATGTGGCTGTCTCTTGTGTGGTTGGCGCTGGCGGTGGCCGGCTGCCCCACCGATCCCCCGGTGACCGACGCGGGCGGTGACGGCGACGGCGATGGTGACGGCGACGGGGATGGTGATGGGGACGGCGACGGGGACGGGGACGGTGATGGGGACGGTGATGGAGACGGCGACGGTGATGGGGACGGGGACGGTGATGGCGACGGCGACGGTGACGGCGACGGTGACGGTGACGGTGATGGGGACGGCGACGGGGACGGGGATGGGGACGGCGACGGGGACGGCGACGGAGACGTGGACGCGGGTCCGGGGACCGACGCGGGGCCGGGGACCGACGCGGGTGTCGACGCGGGGCCCCTGTTTGAGGTGCCGGACGGCGGCTTTTTTGGGCCCGATGGGGGCTTCATCTACGACGCGGGGTTGTCCGACTACGTGGGAGAGGCCGAGGACGGCACGGTGTGCGCGGATCAGACCTGCGCGGTGGGCAACGCGTGCTGCGTGAGCCTGTTCGGCTATGGGTGCAATACCATTGCGGACTGTCCTGGCACCGGGGGCACGCCCTTTTCGTGCGACGGTCCCGAGGACTGCGGCACCGGCGAGATGTGCTGCGCGCACCTCGACGCCCAAGCTTTCGACGGCAACAGCCAGTGCCAACCTGACGACGGCTCGTGCTACGCGGCCGGGGACTTCGATGTGTGCGTCACCGCCGCGGACTGTGAGATCGGGGCCGCGTGTTGCGGCATCAGCGGGCAGCTGCCCTTCCCGGTCCCGGTGGACTTCGGGGTCTGCCTGCTCAGCTGTGAATAGCCGGGCGGGGGCGCGTCAAAAACGCCCCGCCGCGTGGGCGGGCGGGGCGCAACCTGCTAGAGGCAGGGCATGTCTGCGTTTGTGACCCGGCTGTTGCCCGACCAGGAGGGGGCGGTGCGCCTGGGCCTGGCTGGGCTCAGCGGGGTGATGTGGCTGTTCGCGTTCGCGCCGTACGGGGGGTGGCCGCTGGCCTGGGGGGCGATGGTCCCCCTCCTGTTCGCCTGCCACCAACAGCCGGGCCGGCGCGTGTTTGGCTACGGGCTGATCGCGGGCTTCATCGCTTGGGCCTTCGGCTATCCCTGGATCGCGCTGATGGCCGACCGGTTCATGGGCATCCCGTACCCCGCCGGCCATCTCGTCACAGCGTTTCACGGCCTCGTCGTCGGCGCCTTGTTCGGCGCGTGCCTGTGGGCCGGGCACCGCTTGCACCGCGCCACCCGCGTGCCCCTTGCCTATACATTGCCGGTGGCGTTTGTGGCGGTGTGGTCGACGGCGCCCAACGTCTTTTTCTGCAACCTCGGCCACGCCACCTGGCGGTTTCCGTTGGTGCTGCAACCCATCGAACTGTTCGGCACCTATTCACTCGATTTTGTGCTCGTGCTGTTCGGCGGGCTGGGGTTCGACCTTGTGCGCCACGCCCAACGCCGCGACCCCAAGACCCTGCTGGGCTCGGTCCCGGGCCTTTTGCTGGTGGTCGCCTGGCTGGTGGCCGGGGCCGTGCTCCAATCGCATTGGGAGACACACGTCGACACCTTGCCCACAAAGCGCATCGGCATCGTGCAGCCCCACCGCCCGAGCAGCTTCCGGGTGGCCCCGCCCGAGCCCGGCTACACCCGGACCCGGCCCTTCGAGATGGCGCTGTCCGAGCCACTGGCCGCCCAAGGGGCGGAGCTCATCGTGTGGCCCGAGGGGCACAGCTATTTCTTCACCCGCAGCGAGCGGGTGCGCGGGGCCTTCGAGGAGCAGGTCGCGCAGATGGGCGTGCCGCTGATGATGCACGACAAGGGCCCGGACTTTTTTGAGCACGCCCTCGACGGCTCGGTGAACAGCTCGATTCTGATCACCCCCGACCAAGGGGTGGCGGGGGTGAGCCACAAGCGCATGCTCGTGCCCTTCGGGGAGTACTACCCGTTCACCAATGAGTACACATGGCTGAAGCCCTACCGCATGCGGGGGGGCATCACCGCCGGCCGCCGGCCCCGGGTGTTCGAGACCGCGGGCATGCGCGTCCAGCCGGTGATCTGCTACGAAATGCAATTTGGTCGTTTCGTGGCCGACGCGGTGGGGGCCGACGGGGTGGGCAAGATCGTCATCGCCCAGACCAACGACGGGTGGTTCGGCGGGGATCAGGTCTTTCAACACAACAGCTCCAACATCCTGCGCGCGATCGAAAACCGCGTGCCGGTGGTGCACGTGGTCAACGACGGGCCGAGCGAGGCCTGGGACGCGGCCGGTCGCCTGGTGATGCGCACCCCGCACCTCGAGCGCGGCGCCTACGTCGCGGACGTGCCCTACGACGCGCACGGGGGGGGCACGTTCTTCTCCGCCCACCCCGACCTGTTCGTGAACGCGGTGCGGGCGGTGTTCTTGGCCCTGGCCGCGTGGGCGTTTGCCCGCCGTCGTCGAGAACCAGCGGCATGAACACCAAAAGCGCGGTCTTTCTCGTGGTCGCGACCATGATCGGGGTCGGGGTGTTCACCACCTCCGGCTATGCCCTAAAAGACCTCGGCGACCCCCGGTGGGTGTTGCTCGCGTGGGTGCTCGGCGGGGGCCAGGCCCTGCTCGGGGCGCTCAGCTACGGGGCGCTGGCCCGGGCCATCGGCCGCTCGGGGGGCGAGTACGTGTACCTGCGCGAGGCCCTTCACCCCGCGGCGGGGGCGGTGGCGGGGTGGGTGTCCTTTCTCGCCGGGTTCGCCGCCCCCATCGCGGCGTCTGCGTTGACATTGTCGGCGTACCTCGGCTTCGCCGAGGACATCCGGGGCAAGGCGGTGGCGTCGGCCGCGGTGCTCGGGGCGGGGCTTCTGCACGGGCTCAAGGCCAAGGCCGGGGTCGCGCTGCAGGACGTGGCGGTGGGCGGCAAGTTGGTGGCGCTGTTTGCGTTTGTGGGCTTGGGGCTGTTTTCGTTGCCAAGCTTGGCCCCCGCCGCGGCCGCGGCCGCGCCCCTCGACGTGGGCGCGTTCGCGGTGACGTTGGTGTGGGTGTCGTTCAGCTATTCCGGGTGGAACGCGGCCGCCTACGTCACCGCCGAGGTGAGCGGGGGCGGCCACAAGGTGGAGCGGGCGCTGGTGGGGGGCACGGTGCTGGTCACGGTGCTCTACGTCGCGCTCAACGCGGTGTTTGTGTATGCCGCGCCGGTGTCGACCTTGGCCGGGCAGGCCGACATCGGGGCGGTTGCTGCAGGCGCATTGGCAGGGCCCGCCGGCCGCCTCGCGCTCACCGGGATCGTGGTGGTGGCGCTTTTGACCTCGGTGAGCTCGATGGTGTTGGCGGGGCCGCGGGTGTTGGTGGAGATGGCCAAAGACCGCGCGCTCCCCGCCGCGCTGGTGCCCCAAGGCGAATCGCCCACGGTGGCGGTGGTGATGCAGGTGGGGGTCTCGCTCGTGCTCTGTTGGGTGAGCAGCCTGCGCGAGCTGTTGTCGATGGTGGGCTTTTTGCTCGGCCTGTGCGCGGCGGCCACGGTGGCGGGCCTGTTGTGGCTACAGCGCCAAAAACGCACCACCGAAAAGGTATGGGGGGGGTCTTTGGTGCCCTGGACATTTGTGGGCAGCACCCTGCTCATCTCGGGGTTCCTCGTGGTCAAAGAACCCCAGGCCCTGGTGGTGGGGGTGGTGCTGGTGCTCGCGGGCATCCTGTCCCATGTGTGGCACGCCCGCCGGCCGACCCCGTCCTGACCCGCGCGCAAAAAAGACGCCCCGGGTCTCCCCGGGGCGCCTGGGCGTGACACGCCACAATGAACCGGGACCGCGCGGGCCTACTCGACCGCGAAACACCCGGCGATTTGTTCGCCTTCGGCCGCGGTGCCGCGCGGGTTGGGCATCCCGCACTGCAGGAGCATCCAGGGGTCGATGGCGAAGCCCGCGGCCGGGGTCATGTCCTCGATGCGGGCGAGGTAATCGGTCTGCCCGACGAGGTAGCCGAGGATCTGGGTGCCCCACTGGGCGCGGATTTGGGCCTCGTCGAGGCCGGGGCCGGACAGGCCGTAGCCCGCGGCCACGTCCGCGGCGAACTCGAGCATGTTGCCCTTGCCGTCGTCACAGCTCTCGCGGTTGATGAGGCCCAAGGTCGCGCCGGTGATGCCGAAGCGGCGGGCGTCGCCCACCGACAACGACGCGACCCAGAAGCCGCGGTCTTGTTCGGGCACGAAGGTGGCGAAGAAGTCGGGGGTGACCATGCGCTCGGTGAGCGAGGCGGCGCCTTCCCAGCCGAGGCCCTCGATGGTGAAGGACGCGCCGAAGCTCGCCGCGTGGTGGGCTTCGTGGATCAAGATCGCGTACACGTAGGCGAGGTTGTAGGGGGTGCCGAGGCCGAACTCGATGTACGACGGCTCGCCCGCTTGGGTGTAGATCGAGGTGCCGAGGGTGGTGGTCACGGTGGTGGGCAGGCTCTGCTCGAGGTGGAGCAGGTCGCTGTCGTAGGTGTCGATCAAGTAGGTGCGCACCTCGGTCCACATCGTTTGCAGGAGGGCGTCGTCCTCGGCGGGCACGGCCTCGACGTCGTCCCCGTAGCCCCCCACGGTGCCGATGTTGTCGAACGCGGCGGTGATGCGATCGGCCAACGCCTGCTCGCCGGTGATGTCGGCGATGGCGGTGGGGGCGAGGGAGGTGAGGTTGCCGAAGTTGAGCTCGGCGTCGAAACGATCTTGCAGGGTGGTGAACTCCGCTTCGCTCAGCTCATCCACGGTGTAGAGCGCGCGCACGCTGTCGAGCAGGGCGGTCTTGAAGTTGCCGGTGAAGATGTCGCTGGCTTGGTTGAGGTTTTGCTCGAGCACGCCGAAGTTGTTCTCGAGGTTCTTGTCGAACAGGCTGTCCCCCGCGAACGCTTCGTACATCTGGTTGCGTTGGGTCTGGCTGTAGATGGTGCAGGCCTTCTCCGCGTCCGCCGAGGCCGCGAGGCGCTCGACGTACCAGGTGGTGAGCAAGGTGATGGCCCGGGCCGCGTCGCTCTCGGCGGGGTCGCCGTAGGCGAAGGCGATGAAGCCGGGGTCAAACACGATGGGGGCGAGGAACTCTTCCATCAGGGCCACGGTCCCGACGTTGACGTAGATGTGCTCGGGCATGAGCATGGCGTTGAGCTGGCTCAAGTACGCCTCGTCGTTTTCGTAAATGGCATTGCCGACCTCGGCCGAGCCCAAGTAGACGACGTCGCCGGCCCAGATCGCGCGGCCCCAGGGGGTCTCGAGATCGGCGCCGCCGTAGGCGAAGCCGAGCGAACCGGCGGCGAGCTGGTGGGCCACAAAGAGCGCCTTTTCGTGCAGCTGGGCCTCGGCCTCGGGCAGGGCGGTCGCGTCGATGGCGGTGAGGTCGGCGACCAGCGACCGGCCGTAGGCTTCGTGGTCTTTGCGGGTGTCGCCCTCGGGGAGGGGGAACTGGTATTGGGTGGTCTCGCCGTCCCAGGTGGTCTCACTCGCGCCGGGGGCGAGCCACCACATCATGTACTGCGCTGCAGAGACATTGGCGATGTAGGCTTTTTGCAGCGCCGCGAGCAGGGCGGGGCTGGTCACGTCGGTGCTGGCGGTGAAGTCGGGGTTGGCCCCGAAGCGCTCTTGCACAAAGAGGTCAAAGTTGGCGGTCATCGCCGCGGTGGGCTCTTCGGTGAGCACGCGCTCTTTTTCCTCCAGGCCGGCCTGGTTCCACTTTTGGGCATAGGCGGCGAGGGTGAGGTCGGCGGACACCTCGAGCTCGGCCTTTTTGGCTTCGTCGAGGTCGGCCCACGCGGTGCCGAGCTCCACCCCCTCGAGGATCTCGAGGATGGGGGTGGCGGTGACGGTGGGTTCGGGTTCGGGATCGCCGTCCGGGCTGGGGCAGCCGGCGGCGAGGGCGAGGGCGAACGGGAGCGAACAGGCGGCGCCGCGGGTCAACGCGGTGCGCACGACAACAGGCAAATACATGGGACACTCCAGCCGCGCGGGCCGGGAACGGCCGGCGCGGGGAAAGAAAAAAGGGATAAAAAACAGGCCATTACGGTACAAGATGTAGGTCTGCCGCACACATGTCCGGACATGACCGACATGTGGGGTGTACCCAAGGGCGCGCCGCTGTCCCCCTTTGAACTCCTGAAATGTGCTGACGGGGACCTGAACCGCCGCGCGCGCCCGATGGCAGGCGGCGCGCGCCGGCGGTCTCAGAAATTTGTCGCCGCCGGGGCGCGCCGCGGCCGACGGGCGGGACCCGAAAACGATTTCGCGCGGGGGTATGCTCGCCCCATGTCGATGACCTACGCCCCCACCGAGAACGCCCGCGCCGCGCTGCGGTTGATCACCTCGCTGCAGGCCCGCTTCGCCCAGCGCTTGGCCTTGATCGTTCAGGCCCGCGGCGATGACCGGCCATTGGCATTGGCCGCGTGGGTCCGGGACGAGGGCCGGCACGGGGGGGGCTCACGCTTTTACGCGGCCGAGACCGCGACCTTCAACCGCGCCGCGATCAACATCTCCCAGGTGCACTACACCGATCAACCCGACAAGCGCCTCGCCTCCGCCACCGCGCTGTCCACCATCATCCACCCCGCCCACCCCCGTGCGCCGTCGGTGCATATGCATTTTTCGTTCACAGAGATGCGCGACGGCAAGGGCACCTGGCGGCTGATGGCCGATCTCAACCCGTCCATCCCCCACGACGAGGACACCCGCCGGTTCGAGGCCGCCATCGCCGGCGCCGACCCCGCGCACGCGGCCGCGGCCAAGGCCCAAGGGGCCAAGTATTTCTACATCCCCAGCCTCGACCGCCACCGGGGTGTCTACCACTACTACCTGGAGAGTTTTTCCTCCGGGGACTTTGACGCCGATTTTGCCCTCACCCAGACGGTGGCCGAGACCGGCATCGACACCTACAGTGACATTCTGGCCCAAGCCCTTGGCGCGGCCCACGCCCCCCCCACCGACGAGCAAAAGCAGGCGCAGCTCGCCTACCATTCGCTCTACCTCTTGCAGGTGCTCACCCTCGACCGGGGCACCACCTCGGGCTTGATGGTGCACAACCAAAACGACGTGGGCATCATGGGCAGCCTGCCCGCGGTGGTCGATCGCGACCTGCTCGCGTCCTGGATCGCGCGGCAGACCGCGCCCCAAGACGAGCTGTTGCGCGCCATTGTCGACACCCTGCCAGCAAAAAACCCGGCCCCGGTGGACAACCCCACGCGGCAAAAGCTCGCCGAGGTGGTCCGCGCGCACTACCGGGCGCACCCCGGGGCCCTGGATCTGCAGGCCAAGGGCGACGTCGTGCCCCCCACGGTACAGAACCACCGCTGAGCGCGCGGGCGGGCCGGGTGCTGTCCTACATCTGACTTCACCGCCGCCGCCTGGCCCCCGTCGGGGCCGGCGCGCGCCCGGTCCGCAAATGGCACCCGGGGCCGTTTCGTGATGAAGTCCCGGTCATGGCGAAGTCGAACAAGTTCGGCACGTTCGGCGGGGTGTTCACCCCGTCGGTCCTGACCATCCTCGGCGTGATCATGTACCTGCGCTTGCCGTGGGTGGTGGGCAACGGCGGGCTGTGGATTTCGCTCGGCATCATCCTGGCCGCCCACATCATCTCGGTGACCACCGGCTTGTCCATCTCGTCGATCGCCACCGACAAGAAGGTGGGCGCGGGGGGACCCTATTACATTGTGTCCCGCTCGATGGGTCTGCCCATCGGGGGCACCCTCGGCTTGGCCCTGTTTATCGGCCTGAGCTTCTCCATCAGCCTGTACGTCATCGGCTTTTGCGAAAGCATGCTCCAGACCCTCGAGCCCTACACCGGCATCGAGATCACAAAGAACGCGGTCCGGGTCGCGGGCACCGCCACCATCGTGATGCTCACCGCCATCACCCTCATCTCGTCCGCGTTCGCGATCAAGATCCAATACGTGATCATGGCCCTCATCGGCGCGTCGCTGGTGAGCATCCTCCTCGGCACCGGCACCGCCTCGCCCGAGACCGGCCCCCAACTGCTCGCCCCCGAGGGGGGCGCGGGCATCACCACGTTGTTCGGCATCTTCTTTCCCGCCGTCACCGGCTTCACCGCCGGGGTGAACATGTCCGGCGACCTCAAGGACCCGAAGCGCTCCTTGCCCCGGGGCACGTTGCTCGCCATCGGCACCGGCCTCATCGTGTACGTCGGGCTGGCGGTGTTTTTGGCCTACCGCATCGACGGTGACCAGCTGCGCAACAGCCAGACCGTGCTGCAAGACATGGCGCTGTTCGGCCCCGCGGTGGTGGCCGGCATCTGGGGCGCGACCTTGTCGTCGGGCATCGGCTCGATCATGGGGGCCCCGCGCATTCTGCAGGCGCTGTCCGGCGACGGGGTCACCCCCCGCTTTTTCGCCAAGGGCGCGGGCCCGAGCAATGAGCCGCGGCGGGCGCTGATCCTCGCGTTCCTCATCGGGGAAGCGGGCATCCTCATCGGTGAGCTCGACGTCATCGCCGCCATCGTGTCGATGTTCTTCATCGCCACCTACGGCTTTTTGAACCTCAGCTGCGCCATCGAGAGCTGGGCCTCCACCGACTTCCGCCCCGATTTCAAGATCCCCCGCTGGGTGTCGGTGGTGGGCGCGATCACGTGTTTCGTGATCATGATCTACCTCGACCTCGCGGCCATGCTCGGGGCCACCGCGTTGTTCGTGGCCTGCTTTTTTTACCTCAAGCGGCGCGAGCTCACCCTCTCTTCCGGCGACACCTGGGAAGGGGTGTGGTCGAGCTTGGTCCGGCTGGGGCTCAATCACCTCGCGCGGTCGGAAGACGCCAGCACCTACCGCTGGCGACCCAATGTATTGGCATTGCGCACCGCGGGCATCACCGAGCGCGCCGCGCTGCTCGACTTTGGCCAGGTGTTGATCCGCGACCGCGGGGTGCTCACCGACCTGGCGTTGGGGGTCGACGACCTCGACGAGGCCCGGTCCCGGGAAGAGATCGACGGGGTGTTCCACCGGGCGGTGGCGGTGGACCAGGAAGACCCCTTCGTGGAGATGCGCAACGCGGTTCGCTACAGCGGCTTTCGCGGCATCGAGCCCAACGCGATTCTGCTCGACTGGAGCGAACACAAGCGCGACGGGGAAGGCTTCTTGTCCCTGTGCGACGACCTGGAAAAGCGTGAGCTCAATTTGCTCGTCTACCACCCGGGAGAGGACAAGCGCGATGCCCACGCCCGGGTCGACATCTGGTGGCATCCCGAGCGCGACTCATTGGCATTGGCGATGAGCCTGGTGCGCTACCTGACGTCTTCGCACGAGTACGCGGGCGCGGACGTGCGCTTTTTGTTCGTCAACGACGACAACACCCGCGCCGACACCCTCATCCGCACCACCACCCGCTTGCTCGACGACGCGCGCATGATCGCCCGGGTCCAGGTGCTCGACAACTCCCTCGACGCCAAGCCCCTGGAGGACTGGGTCGAGCGCGAGTCGGCCGACGCCGCCCTCACCATCTTGGCCCTCCCCCAGAACAAAGATCAGCTCGCGCGCACCACCGCGACGGTCAAGACCCTCGGGCCGGCGCTGCTGTTGCGCGGGGCCAAGGAGTTTCGGTCGAGCTTCGGGGGCGGGGCCTTGGCCCGCTGGAGCAAGAGCCCGCACCTCGACGACAAGACCCCGGTGGGCGACGGCGACGACCTGCCCCCGGTGGGCTCGGTGCCCCTCACCGGGCACGAGACCCTGGTGGACGCGGTGCGGCCCATCGCCTTGTCCCACGACGAGATTCTGCGCGGCTTTCACGAGCGCTGCCTCGAGCCGCTGTACATCCGGCTCGCCGGGGTGGCGGATCGGTTCTCGGCGCTGATCATGAAAGAGCTGACCCAGCTCGAAAAGAACCTCGAGAAACAGAGCGCGCCCCGGCACGCGAAGTTTTTGTCCGGGGCCCGGGGGCGGTTTTTGCATCAGGCCCGCAAGACCCTCGATGTATTCGAGCAAGAAGACCTGCCGATGCTGCGCGACACCTTGGAGGGTCGGCTCGAGGCGGTGCGCGAAGAGCTCGACCAGCTGGTGGTGGGCCTGCCCAAGACCGTGACCGCGGTGCGGCTGCGCGAGGACTTTGTCCTCGAGGAGAGCGATGACCGGGCGGTGCGCGGGGCCAAACGCCGGCTGCGCTGGCGGGCGGGCATCCGGGGCAAGCGGGCCAAGGACAAGGTCCCGTTCTTGAAGGTCGCGACCCACATGGTCCAGGTCGAGAGCCGGGACTTGGTCAGTGACATTGTCCAGGACGCGGCCCGGGACGCCTACAACGCCACCCGCCACATCGGGCGCACCCTCGAGGGCCTGCGGCGCGACCTCGCGGAGTTGGCCCAGCGGTCCCAGGAGGGCATCGATCCTGCCCTGGTGGCCGAGCGCAAAGACCGCGCCCTGGCCGAGCTCGGTCAGCTCGCCGACGCGCACTACGCCCGGGCGAAAAAGTCCAAGGCCCGGCTGGTGCACGGCGGACGCGACCTCGCGCTCAACATGTTCCACGACGTCAACCGCATCGACGCGAAGGCCCACGCCAAGAAGGCGCGCCGGGTCTACGGCCCCGCGCTGGCCGAGGTCAACGCCGGGCTCGACGCGGCCAGCCGCGCGTTCGGCAAGAACCAATCCGCGCTCCTGCGCCGGGTCGAGCTGCAGCTGGTGCAAGCCGCGCTGCAACACCGGGTGCGCACGGTGGCGCTCAAGAGCGCGACCCGGGTCAAGACCGCGCTCAACGCCGGCATCGAGGGCGAGTACGTGCGCATCCTCGACAGCCTGGCCAAGCTCGCGGAGACCAAAAGCCGCACCGACACCGACGACGTGAAGGTCCCGGCCGACATCAAGGTGCGCACCGAGCCCGCGCGCATCATGGAGGAGCTCCAGCGCGACGTGGAGCGGGCGCTGGCCGACGACCTCGTGACCGAAGCGGAGAGCGTCGACGACGAAGCCATCCTGCGCATGGAAGAAAACCCCTTCGAGGTCGTCGAGCCGGTCACCGTGCCCATCGAGCGGGCCACCCGGGCCCTGCTCGAAGCGGAGCTGATGGGGCCGTTGGAGATCGCGTTGTCGCGGTTGGCGGACGAGGAGGAGCGCGCCATCGGCACCGTCCAGGACGTGAGCCGGCTGCTGTCGTTCCACCTCAGCGACGCCACCGACGAAGCCGACGACGACGAGTCGGTGGCCAACGTCGAGACCATCTACGAAAACGCCCAGGCCCGGCTGCAAAAAGGCCGCGACGAACTGAGCGCGGCCGCCGACGCGGTGCGCGCGGCGGTGGACAGCGGCCTGCGCAGCCTGGGCGACGGCACCGACGCGTTGATTCACGGCGGGGACGAGCGCGCCCTGCGCCGGGGCAGCGGCCAGGTCCCGCGCAACCGGGCCCGTCGTCGCATTTTGGGCGCGTACGAAACCGCCCGCACCCGGGCCTCGCGCACCGTGGTGCAGGGGCTTTACCGGTGGGCCACCGGCCGGGTGTTGCAGCGGCAGTTTCACCGGCCGCGCGCGACCGCGGACGCGGGGGCCGAGGGTGTGCTCCCCATGGTCGACGTGTGCACGCCCAAGGACGCGGTGATGACGCAGCTGCCGTTTCACTACCAGCAGCCGTTCTTGAGCTCGGGGCGCGCGGGGGCGGACTTTTTTGTGGGCCGCGAGCGTGAGATCGCCTCGGCCAAAGCCGCGGTCTCGGCCTGGCGCAAGGGGGCGCGGGGGGCGCTGTTTGTCGTCGGGGACCGGCTCTCGGGCAAGAGCGCCCTGTGCCGGGCGATCCTGCGCAAGCACCTGCCCAAGGCCAAAGCCATCCACCTCGCCGCCCCCGCGGGGGGGGCCGGCGGGGTATCCACATTTGACCGGCGCCTGGCCACCGAGATCGGCGCCCGGGGCACGGTGGACGACGTGTTGCGCACCTTGCCCGAGGGCTCCTGCGTGGTGCTGCACGACCTCGAGCTGTGGTGGACCCGGTCCGACACCGGGGGCGAGGTCGTCGACCACATCTCGCGCCTGATCGAACGACACGGTGAGCGGCTGTTCTTCGTGATCAACATGGGCCGGCACGCCTATCGCCTGCTCTCGCGCATCACCCGCATCACCGAGCGGGCGCTGACCGTGGTCGAGTGCGGCCCGATGGACGCAGAGACATTGCAAGAGGCGGTGCTGCAACGCCATCGCACCACCGGCTTTGTGTACGAGCTGGACGGGCGGACCGAGCAGGACCTCGCGGCCTGGACCGTGGCCCGGCTGTTCACCCGGATGTTCGACTACGCCGACGGGCGGGTGGGGGCGGCCCTGCTCGGCTGGGTCGCGCACATCGACCGGGTGAGCAACAACCGCATCATCATGCGACCGGCCAAGGCCCCCAGCACCGACCCCATCGGTGAGCTCTCCACAGATTTGCTGGCGATCGTGGTCGAGCTCTTGCTGCACAAGCAGATGACCCGGCCCCGCCTCATCGAGGTCACCCGCATGACCCCCGCGGGCTTGTCCGGCGCGCTGGGGACGTTGATGCGCAGCGGGCTGGTCACCGAGTCCAACCAGGGCGCGCTCGAGGTCAACCGCTTCGTGGATCACATCGTGGCCCAACACCTGATCAAGCAAGGGGTGCTGTCATGAACATCTCCAGCGGCATTGGGGTGATCGTGCTCGGGGTGCTCAGCTTTGCCCTGTTGCGGGCGGCGGCCTGGGGCCTGCGCCTCCTGGTGGTGGACGCGTCGGGCCGGGCCCGGCTGCGGCGGGTGATGACGGTGGCGGAGGCCGCGGCCCTCTCTGCCTACCTGTTTTTTGTGGTGCCGTTTGTGTTCGGCAACGACCAGGTATTCGCCCCCATCGCCGAGATCGTGCTCGTGATCATGGTCGCGGCCGCGGCGTGGTTTTCCCTGCGCGATCTCGCCGCGGGGTTTGTGATCCGGGCCGGGGACACGTTGCGCCCCGGCGACCGGTTCGAGGCGGGGGAGGTCAAGGGCACGGTGCGCCGGCTCGGATACCGGGTGCTGGTCCTCGAGAGCGAGGCCGGTGAAGAGGTTTTTGTGCCCTACTCGGTGGTGCAGTCAGCCACCGTGACCCGGGTGCCGCGCAGCTTCGGCGCGTTTGGCCACGCCTTTGCATTGACATTGCCGGAGGGGGTGTCGGCCGCGGACAGCGCCCGCACCATTCGCCGGGCGGCCTTGCTCAGCCACTGGCACTCCCCGGTCAAAGACGTGCAGCTCGACCCCACCCGCAAGGGCAAGGTCATCGTCCGGGTGTTCGCCCTCGACCCACTCTACGGGGCCGAGATCGAAGCCCAGGTCCGGGCCGCGATCGAGCAGATCGCCCCCGCCCGGCCCGCGGCCTGACCCGGCGAATTTTGTCCCCGCCGCGACGGGGCCGAGAATAGAAAACCGCCGGCCACGCTGGTATTCGGCCTGTCGTGACCCCCGAGCAACAGCCCCCGCGTCCGGTTCGTCTTGTGCCCGCCCTGCTCCTCGGGCTCGTCGGGGTGGGGCTGGGGCTTTTTTACGTGTCGCGCGCCCCGGCCCCGGCGGACCCGGGGGTGCCGGCCCCGCCGAACCCGGTCCTGGCCCCGGACACCATCGCCCCCCCCGCCGACGCGCCCTCGGCCGACGCGCCCCCCCCGTGGTCGCGCCAGGCCGCCCCCCGCAACCCGCGCACAGAGACATTGTTGGCCCTGGGCCAGAGCCTGCGCATGCCCGGCCAGGCCCTCGAGGTGCCGTGTCGCGCCGTGGCCGCGGACGGCACCTGCACCGCCCACGCCCTGGATTCGTTTTTCGCCGCGCTCGACCAAGCCGCGCAGAAAAAGGGCCAAGCCCGTATCACGGTGTTCGGCAACTCTCTGATCATCTCCGACCGCATCGTGGACGTGTGGCGCGAAGCCTTGCAGCAACGGTTCGGCGACGCCGGGCGCGGCTTTTTGTACGCCGACCGCCAGGCCAACTACGGGGCGCGCAGCCGCACCGCGGACGAGGCGAACGGCCTGTCGTCGTTCAACGTGGTGTGGGGCGAGCGGGGCCGCCACCCGCACGGCATCGGCGGCGCTTTGCACGTGGCCGACCGCGACGCCCAATCGGTGTTTGTGCTCGACGGGGCCACCCGCGCGCGGCTTTTTTTCCTCGACCACAAACGGTCCGCGGATCTGACCGTCACCTTCGACGACCGCGCGCCGCAGGTTGTGGCCGCGACCCACGAAGGCCCGCGCGTCGTGCCCGTGCCCGTGCCCGCGGGCGCCGCGCGCATGACCGTGCGGTGGCCGGCCGGGAGCGTGGCCTACGGGGTGAGCGTGGAGCGGCCGTCGCCGGGCATCATCCTCGACAACATCTCGATCATCGGCGCGGACAGCACGCGCTATCTGCGCATCGACGAGGACATCTTCCGCGCGCAGCTGCCCGCGCTGTCGCCCCAGCTTGTCACCATTTTGCTCGGGGGCAACGAGGTCAAGCGCGTGGCCTGGGGGGGCAGCACCCTGCCGCGGGTCAAGCGCGACCTCGCCAAGTTCTTGCAGCGCATTCAAGAGACATTGCCGGGGGTGCCCTGCCTGGTCACCGGCCCGTTGGAAAACGTACAGGGCGCGCAGCCCACCAAGGAAAAGAACCCCGAGCCGGTGGCCCATCCCTGGAAAAAGCGTTGGCAGACCGACGCGGTGCGCGAGGTCATGCACGAGGTGGCCGTCGCCGCGGGGTGCGCGTACTTCGATACCTTCGCGGCCATGGGCGGCGATGGGGCGTTGCGCCGGCTGAACGATAAACGCCTGCTCAACGAGGACATGATTCACCCCCAGGGGGACGGCCTCGATCTGCTCGGCGCGCTTTTGCACGACGCGCTGCTCGACGAATACGAACAGGGAACAGCCGCGCCCACGACGGAGACCGCGCCATGACCGACTACGCTTCGCTTCAGATCGAACACCACGGCCCCGTGAGCGAGGTCGTGCTCACCGGCCCCGGCAAGGGCAATGCCATGGGACCGGACTTTTGGCGGGAGGCCCCGCTCGCCTTCGCCGAACTCGACGCGCGGGCCGAGACCCGGGTGGTGTTGCTCCGCGGCGCGGGCAAGAACTTCTGCTACGGCCTCGACCTCATGGCCATGGCCGGCGACCTCGCGCCCCTGTTGGGCGAGCCCCAAATCGCGCCCGGCCGCACCGACTTTTACGAACTCGTGCTGCGCATGCAGCGCGCACCGGGGGCGGTGGCGGCCTGCAAAAAGCCCGTGGTCGCCGCCGTGCAGGGACATTGTATCGGGGCCGGCCTGGACGTGATCGCCGCGTGTGACGTGCGGGTGTGCAGCGCGGACGCGTCCTTTTCCCTCCGGGAGGTCAAGGTCGCGATGGTCGCGGACATGGGCAGCCTCCAGCGGCTGCCCGCGCTCATCGGCGAAGGGCCCACGCGCCACCTCGCGCTCACCGGGGCGGACATCCCCGCCGCCGACGCGCTCCGGCTCGGCCTGGTCACCGCGGTGTACGACGACCATGACACGCTGCTGGAGAAGGCCCGGGCCCTGGCCAACGAGATCGCGCACAACCCGCCGCTGGTGGTGCAGGGCATCAAGCGGGTCATGAACCAGCGCATCGCGGCCGAGCAGGCCACGGGCCTCGACTACGTCGCGGTCTGGAACGCGGCCTTTTTGCAGTCCGAGGACCTGCAGGAAGCGATCGCCGCCTTCGCCGAGCGCCGCCCCCCCGCGTTCAAAGGCCGCTGAGGGCCCGCCCGGCCCGCGCGAAAACCTGACACGCCCCGTCGGGCGGGCTAATTTTAGGCCGTGCGTTGGCTGGTGCTCGCCCTGTTCACCGGCGCCGCGGCATTCGCCGCGGCCGAGACCGACGTGTCCGCCCCCGCCCTCGCCGAGCGCGCGGTGGCGGTGGCCGCGCCCAAACCCGCAAGCCCCCCGGCGACCTCGCCGCCCGCCCGGGCCCCGGCCCCGCGCCAAGTGGCGTTGACCCTCGACGGTGACGCCCTCGTGCTCCACGACGCAGACGGCCAGGCGGTGCTGCGTTTGCCCCCCGCCCCGGTGGTGTCCTACCCGCGCCACCGGGGCGAAATCCAGGCACATTGGGAGACGACCCCGGACGGGTACCGGGCCGAGGGCTCACACCCGGCGGTGAAGAGCCTGGTCACGGTCACGGCCCGGCCGGACGACCCCCGCATCGAGGTCGTGCTCACCCTCACCTACCAAAGCGCCGTGCACGTGGCGCACGAGAGCTATCCCCTGTTGCTCGGCAAAGGCGTGCGCGGTGAGGCCTTGGACCGCGCCTACCAAATGAAGCCGGTCAAACGACGCGACAAGCTCTTCATCGACCGCTGGACCCCCCGGGTGGGGGCCTGGTCGACCCAGGCCGGCCCCGCGTTTGGTCTCATCGGCCAGGACACGATGCAGGGACTTTGGGTCACGGCCGAGCGCCTCACCTTCGAGCTCGACCACAAGCTCAACCACGAACACTCGGTGTACCCGGCGTGTTTCGAGACCTACGAACGGCACCGGCCGCGGGACGACATGTCCATGACCTTGCGGCGGGCGGGCGACGTCGTGACCTATGCGTTGACATTGGTGGCGGGCGAGACCCACCCCCCGCGGTTGCGCCGCTGGCCGGACGGGGCCCGGGCGGCGTTTGCCATCGTCGATCACGCGGACGGGGCCAACAGCAAAAATCTGCGCGCCCTGATGTACGGCTCGTCCAAGCGCCACCGCCCGAGCCGCAACCGACGCGACACCCAAGGGGTGGTGGGGCACGGGCTGCCGCTCACCAAGACGGTGTTCTCGACGTCGTACCAGTTGAAAAACCCCTACTTCAAAAAGCTCGCGCACAAGTTGGCCGCGGCGGGGGCGGAGATCGCCCCCCACTCGATCACCCCGTTCAAGGACTCGAGCCGGGTCATCGCCAAGGAGATGGCGAGCACGTTCAAGGAGTTTGCGCCCTTGACCTGGGTCGATCACCAACCGGACACCAACTGCGAAGCCCTCAACAACGAAGGGGGCCGGCCCGGTCACGCCAAAAACACGGTCAAGACCTTGCTCGACGCCGGCCTGCGTTATTTCTGGGAGGCGCCGGACTTCCGCGGTTGGCGCGGGCTCAACCTGTGGCGCCCGCACCGCCGGAGCGAACGGGTGAGCTTCTTCTATCCCGGCATGTCACTGCAGAAGGACGGCCAGGTCCCGTGGCTGTTCCGTTCGGCGTGGCTCTTTTTGCCCCGCGACACGGTGACCGCGCGGCTGCAGCCCAAGAAGCTGAACGCCCTGGAGTGGGCCCACGGGATGTTCATCGCGCACACCTACTTTGGGGCCACCAAGACGGCCAAGGACGAGGACGGCCGCTCGGTGTTCGAGGAGCTCGACGACGGCACGCTGTTGCTGCGGCCGGCGTTCGACGAGGTGTTCGGCGATTTGGCCAAGCGCCGCAAGAAGGGGACGATGTTTGTCGCCACCATGGGCGAGCTCGGCCAATGGATGGAGCGCTGGGCCGCGTCGCGGTTGACCTTCGACGGGCCCACCACGGTCAGGGTGTCGGTGCCGGACACGATGCGGCCGGACCAGGCCTACACCCTGCGGGTGGCGGACAAGCAAGACGTGAACGTGGCCGCGGGAGAGGCAGTGACATTGCCGAGACCGGTGTGGGAGACCGACCTCGGCATCCGCACGCGCTGAGCCCGGCCCGGTCTGCGATCAGGGGTCGTCGTCGTCGATCACGGCTTGGGTCTGGCGGGCCAGCCACCGGTGGGTGGCCCGCAGGGTCTTGGCGTCGCGGGGGTGAAACGGGATGAGCTTGCTGCTCACGAGGTAGCCCGACCACAAAATCGCGATGCGGAGCGCGCGCTGTTTGGCCTTGGGGGGGCCGAGCCAACGCACCAAGGGCTGCATCGCCCGGCGCTCGAGCACCTGGAGGATGAGCTCGCCCGCGTCGGGGGCGGAGGCGGAGAGGATGAGGAGCTGAAAGGGGCTGCCTTTTTCCGTGCCCACGATGAGGGCCTCAACGAGGGCGGTGCCGGCGTCTTCGTGTCCCCGGTCGAGCAGGGCGGAGAGGTCGAGCACCTGGTCCAGGCAGGCTTCGAACAGGCCGAGCTTCGAGCCGAAGTAGCGAGCGACCAGCGCGGTGTTGACCCCCGCGTCGTCGGCCACGTCGCGCACCCCCACGTTGGGGTAGCCGCGCTCGGAGAACAGCCGCAGGGCTGATTCCAGGATCGCTTGGGCGGTGCGCTCGGCATCGCGCGGCCTTGGTGCGGTGGTGCCCACAAATGTCTCCGATCGATCTTGCCCCCTGGAGTGTAGATAAGTAAACAGTCGTGTACAACCGCCTTGTCCCCCGGGGGCAAAGGGAGATCCCATGTCTGCAGCGCCCGAACCGACCCCGCGCGTCGCCCTGCGCGAGTACGCGCCCTCCGCGTTTGAGCTGATGGTCAACATCCGCCGGGAGGGGGGCTTTTTGGGCTTTCTGCTGAAGGTGTGGCGCGAGCACGGCGATCTGGTGATGTTGAAGATCGGCGGGCGTTCGGTGTTGCTCGTGGCCGACCCCGACCTGGTCCAGCACATCAACGTCACCGGCCGGGACAAATGGGACAAGGGGGCGAGCTACGACGGCCTGCGCGACAAGTTGCTCGGCGACGGCATCGTCACCGCCACCGGCGTCAGTTGGCGACGACAGCGCAAGTTGATGGCCCCGTTTTTTACCCCCAAGGGCATCGCGAAGTATTTCCCCATCTTTGTCGCCGACACCGAGCGCATGATGGAGCGGTGGCGTGCGGGGTGCGCGGGCACGGGGAAGCCGGTGGAAATCCTCGACGAGATGATGGGGGTGACCGCGTCGGTGATCCTGCACGCGGTGTTCTCGACCGAGTCGGGCCCCACCCTCGACAAGGTCCGTCACAACATCGAGTTCTTGGTCACCGAGAGCGCAAAAGGGCAAAGCCGACCGGTGTCGTTGCCGAGCTGGGTGCCGACGCCCAACAATGTCAAATACAAGCGCGCCTACCGTGAAGTCACCGACTACATCCGCGAACTCATCAACCAGCGCCAGGCGATTCCGCAGGACCAGTGGCCCGACGACCTGCTCACCGACCTCATGGTCACCAAAGAGGAAGAGACCAACACCACCATGGCCGAGCAGTTGCTCGTCGACAACGGCCTCACCATGTTCGCGGCCGGCCACGAGACCACCGCGCGGACCTTGTCCTTTTTGTGGTACGCGCTGTCGCAAAATCCCGAGGTCGAAGCCCGCCTGCACGCCGAGGTGGACGAGGTGCTCGGCGACGAGGCGCCCACCCTCGAGGCGATGAAGCAGCTGCCCTACACCCTGCGCGTGGTGCGCGAGGTGTTGCGCCTCTACCCGGCCGCTCCCCTCTACGCCCGGGACGCCATCGAGGACGATGTGCTCGCGGGGGTGCCGATTCCGAAGGGCACGCCCTCGCTCCCCTTCGCCTACGCCACGCACCGGCACCCGGCGGTGTGGCAAGACCCCGAGCGGTTCGACCCCGACCGTTGGTTGCCCGAGCGCGAGGCCGAACGGCCGGCGAGCAGCTTTCACGCGTTCGCGACCGGCCCGCGCATTTGTCTCGGCAGTCACTTTTCGCTGCTCGAGACGCACATCATGACCGCGATGATCGCGCGGCGGTTCAGGATTCGGAACAAGCCGGGCCACGTGCCGCACGTGGAGTTTTTCGGCACCTTGGGCTCGAAAAATGGCCTGCCGATGTTGATCGAAGAGCGCTGACGGACTCCACGCGCGGCGCGCACCCGAGCGACCGACACGCCATCTCACCCGACGTGGGTGTGGCAAACGACCGGGTCTGGCCGGCGGAAGCCGCGACATTTGGCCGCAGGGGCCACACCTTCGTGGTCGTCGAGCGCGGCGTGCTCACGCGTGAATTGTCATCGTTTCGGCATTTGTCTTGCTGTGCCGTATTCGCTACCCGCGAGATGTTCTATCTCTGGGTTGTTCACGCGATGTGAAGGAGTTTTTGATGCGTACTGTGTTCATGATCGCCGCCTTGGCCTTGGCCCTGACCGGCTGCGAAGACAAGAAGGCCGCGCCCGCGGCGGAAAAGCCCACCGCGGAAGCCAAGCCGGCGGCCGCCGAAAAGCCGGCGGACAAAGCCGCCGCCGCCACCGAAAAGCCGGCGGACGCCACCGCGACGGCGACGGCGACGGGGCCTGCGGCCGAGGCGCGCAAGTTGTTCGATACCTTGTGCGTGACCTGCCACGGCACCTCGGGCAAAGGCGACGGCGCGGCCGCGGCCAACCTGAACCCCAAGCCGCGCGACTACACGGACAAAGCGTGGCAAGCCAAAGTCACCGACGAGAAGCTCGCGCAAGCCATCGTCGGGGGCGGCCCCGCGGTGGGCCTCAGCCCGCTCATGCCGCCGAACCCGGGGCTGAAGGAAAAGCCCGAGGTCGTGGCCGAGCTTGTGAAAATCATTCGCGCCTTCGGCAAGTGAGGTCCTGATGCGTTCGTTGGCGGTGCTCGTGGTCACGTGGGGATTGTGCGGCTGCGCTGGCGTGGATCACGCCAGGGCCGAGCCCAGCTATACACAGTCCACCGCCTACGATTTCCGCGACGAAGACATCAGCGGCGACCTCGACACGCCCGACGGCGCGTACCTGATGAACGAAGCCGCCGCCGACGAGCGCGGCGGCACCGCCACCCTGTCCGCGGGCGGGGTGGTCCTCGACGGCCGCGCCCGCCGGTCGAGCAGCACCCGCTATGCCGGGTCTGCCCCCGGCGCCCCGGTGCAAAAGCCCACGCCCGCGCCCGCCGACGAGCCCGCCACCGAAACGGCCCCCTCCGGCGACGACCAGACCCCTGCGCCGCCGCAAAAACGCCTCAAGGTGTACACCGGATCGGTGCGGCTGCAGGTGGCCAACGTCGAGGCGGCCCAGACCGACGTGGTCACCGCCACCGAGGCCCTCGGGGGCTATGTCTCGGTCAAAGGCAAAGACCGCGTGACCGTGCGCGTGCCCGCGGCGCGATTTTTTGAACTCGTCGAGCAGGTGAAAAAAATCGGCGTGCTCCTCGACGAGACCCTCGAGGCCAAGGACGTGACCGCCCAGGCCTACGAGCTCGAGTTGCGCCTCGACACCGCACGCAAATCCCACGCCCGGCTGAGCGCGCTGCTCGAAAAGGCGGAGAAGGTCGAGGACCTGCTCAAGATCGAAGCCGAACTGCGCCGGCTCACCGAGGAGATCGAAGTGATGCAAGGCCAGCTGCGCCTGCTCATGGACCAGGTCACGATGTCGACGCTCACGGTGATGCTCTACCGCGCGGGTCCGCCCCCGCAGCAGGCGCGCACCCAGTCCCCGTTTTCGTGGGTCAACGCGGTGGGGCCGCGCCGGGCCTGGGAGATGCCCACGTACAACCTGCCCCCGGGGCCGTTCACCGCGGCCCCCCTGGAGACCCCGGCGCGGTTTTTGGCGCTCGGGGTCGAAGATTTCGAACTGCGGGCGCTCTCCAGCGAAGAGAGCCGCCTGTGGGTGCGCACCTTCGAGGTCACGGGGGGCGCGCTCGATTTTTGGGACAAGGCGCTGCGCAAGGACTTTGAAGAAGGCCGGGGCCTGACCCTGGGCGACGGCGAAGAAGTGACATTGCACGGGCTGACCGGCCGCGCCTACATCGTGCCCACCCAGGTGGGCCAGACGGACGTCAAATACTTCGTGGCCGTGTTCCGCCAGAGCGGGCTGTTCTCCGAGGACGTGGTCGTCGTCGAGCTGTGCAGCAAGGTCGAGCAGTTCGACGAGGACCTGGCCGCACTGCGTCAGAGCCTGCGGTAACGTTCCCCTCTGGGCGCGGGCCCGGGCCTCTGGCATGGTCGGGCCATGGACGAGCGCAGCAAATCCCTGATCGACCACATCCGCGAATCGGTCATCGGCACCGACCGCGTGATCGAGACCCCGTTTGGTCACCGCCGGGTCACCTACGCGGACTACACCGCCTCGGGCCGGTGCTTGTCGTTCATCGAGGACTACATCCGCGATGAGGTGATGCCGCTGTACGCCAACACCCACACCGAAACGTCGGGCACGGGGGCCCAGACCACGCGCTTTCGCGAAGAGGCGCGGGCCATCGTGCACGACGCGGTGGGGGGCGGCGACGACGACGTGGTCATCTTCTGTGGCTCGGGTGCCACCGGGGCGATCCACAAGCTCATCGAGTGCCTCAACCTGCGCATCCCCGCCGACCTCGACGACAAGTACGATCTGTCCCGTCACATCCCGGACAACGAACGCCCGGTGGTGTTCATCGGGCCCTACGAGCACCACTCCAACGAGCTGCCCTGGCGGGAATCCATCGCCGACGTGGTCACCATCGACGAGGACGCCGACGGACGCATCCACCGCGCCCACCTCGAAGAGGCCCTGGAAAAGTACCGGGACCGACCCCTCAAGATCGGCAGCTTCTCCGCCGCCTCCAATGTGACTGGAATTGGTTCCGACACCTACGGGATCTCGGCGTTGCTGCACCGCTACGGGGCCCTCGCGTTCTGGGATTTCGCCGCCGCCGGTCCCTACGTGAACATGCAAATGAACCCCCCCGCGGACGACGGGCTCGCCTACAAAGACGCGCTGTTCTTGTCCCCCCACAAGTTCGTGGGCGGGCCGGGCACGCCCGGTCTGTTGGTGGTGAAAAAACACCTCCTCAAAAATCGTGTGCCCAGTGTGCCCGGCGGCGGCACCGTGGCCTACGTCAACCCCGCCGACCACCGCTACATCGACGACCCCGCCCACCGCGAAGAGGGGGGCACCCCGTCGATCATCGGCGCGATCCGCGCCGGTCTGGTCTTTCAACTCAAACAAGCGGTCACCGTCGAGGCCATCCAGGAGCGCGAGCGGTCCTTCATCGAGCGCGCCATCACCCGGTGGGCCGCGCACCCCCGCATTAACATTCTGGGCAACAAAGACGGCTGGCGCCTGTCCATCGTGTCGTTCAACATTCGGTATCCCCACGAGGGCAAAGGCGACCGGTATCTGCACCACAACTTCGTGGTCGCCCTGCTCAACGACCTGTTCGGCATTCAGGCGCGGGGCGGCTGCAGCTGCGCGGGGCCCTACGGGCACCGGCTGCTTCACATCGACCTCTCCCAATCCCGCGCCTTCGAACACGAAATCGTTCGTGGCTGTGAAGGCATCAAGCCCGGCTGGGTCCGGCTCAACTTCAACTACTTCATCTCCGAGACCGCGTTCACCTTCCTGCTCGACGCCATCGATCTCATCGCCGACGAAGGCTGGAAGCTTTTGCCCCTCTATCGCTTCGACCCCGTGACCGGCCAATGGCACCACCGCCAAGGCAGCCCAGAGCCGCCGATGTCACTGCATCACATCAGCTACCGCGACGGCCGCATGCAGCACCGCACCCGGGTGTCCACCGAGCCCGAGTGGGCCCTTCACGGCTACCTCGAAGAGGCCCGCAAGCTCATCGCCGCGGCCGAGCAACAATGCCAACTCCCGGATGCACCGGTGCAGGTGGACCGGCCCGCGGTGACCCCGGAGTTCGAGACCTTGCGGTGGTTCCCCCTGCCCGACGAAATCGTGCAGCGGGTCCGCGCCGGCTAGAACACGTCTCGAATCGCCTTTGGCGCTATCAAGATGCGTTCTCGGCACATGTCGCGGAGGACGGCGCCTCCGGCTCCCAGGCGGGGTCGGGCTCGGCCCCGAAGCTGCGGTAGTCGGTGGTCAACTCGTCGCCGGCTTGGATGGGGCCGGCCGCGGTCCGCCGAAAGAAAAGCACCGGCACCCCCGACACCACCCCCGCCCGGTGGGGCCGGTCGGCGTGTACGGTGTTGGGCGCGCTCGCGTGGTTGATGAGGTCGTCGAAGAAGCTGCTCACGTGGCGCTTGGCCCCGCCGGACGACAGATGGTCCCACAGGCGGTCCCGGCGCTCGCCCCACGACCCACTGGGGTCGAGGGCAAAGGTGGCCAGCGCGTCGTCGAGCACCGCCTCGTCGAGGTCGATGGGGTCGACCGGCCCGAACACCCGGCGGCCGACCGGGATGTACGGCGCCTCGCGGAGCCGAAAGTAAAAGCGGGTGGTGGGCCACACCAGTGCCTCGGGGATGTCGTAGACCACTTCGCCGGGGGCGAACGCGCGGGCCGCGAACAGACCGAGCCCCTTGTGGCCGGCGGCGCCGATGCGCACCGCGTCGCTGGGGAAGCCGTCCTCGTCGCGGAAGAAGATGCGGTTGCGGAGAAAAGAGACAGCGCGAGACATGGCGATCCCCGGCGCCCGTCGGGGGGCGCAATGATGGTGGAGGGATGAGGAGAGGGGCGGGGCTCGCCGCGGCGGCAAGGCGCGAAGGCCGCCACGGCGAGACCGGGTGGGCTATTGGCAGCCGATCCAGGAAAACGGCACCGCCCACTGGTTGACGTAGACCATCAACGTGCCGCTGGCGTCGTCGAGGATGTCGTCTTCCGGCGGCTGGCCGTTGACCATCAAGGTGACGGTCCAGAGCAGCAGGGGGTTGCCCGGGCCCACCGCGTAGGTGCCGCCGGTCCCGGGCAACGGACCGTTGGGCCCGAGCTCCCGGAACGTCAGGGCCCGGGCGGGCGAGGCACCGAAGAGGAGTTGGAACGAGTGAAGGCCGCCTCCGTCGGTGTAGCTGCCCTGCCACACGCTGGCCGACGAACAGCCCCGGCCCATGAGTTGGTGGTCGAGGATCTCGAGCACGAGGGTGTCGCCCGCGTCCACCCGGGTGGTCAGGGTGTAGGGCGCGGGCAGGGGGATGGACGTCATCACCGCCACCACCGCGTGGTCGCCTTGACCGTGTTGGGCGGTGGCGGGGAGGTCGAAGGGCATCTGGTTGCCGTGGGGCAATACATAACCATTGGGGATGCGCTCCACGCCGGCGACCACCAGCGATGAGATCTCGAGCCCGGTTTGGTTGCGGATCGTGGTGAGGCCGATGCGCTCGACATCGAAGCTGCTCACGATTTCGCGGCGGCCCCCGACGAGCGCGAGCAGCCCGGGGGTGTCGCCCACCGACACCGGGCCGGTGGTGAAGTCGGGGAGCTCGACGACGATCTCGTCATCGGTCATCGACAAGATGGTGGCTTCCCCGGTCCCGGTGCAGCCGAGCCCACAGGGCAACACCACCGACGCGGAGCTCTGCATTTGGGAAAAGCCGTCGCCGACCACCGTGACCACGTCGCCGGGCCGGCCGTGGGGGGGGACCACATCGTCGATGCGCCAGCCCGCAGGTTCGATCAGGGGGCGGACCTTGAACTTCGCGAGCAGCTCGGGGCGCTTGAGCACCCCCTCGTTGATCTTGAGCTTGTACACGCCACCGTCCGCGCGCGCGGCGGACCCCGCGCTGAGGGCGGTGAGGACGACGAGAAGGGATGGGAACAGATGGCGGGTCATGGGATCTCCTGGTTGAACACCAGGAGGGTTCGCAAGCCCCGGACCAGTCCAGAAACACCAAAAAGATCAGCGTGTTAAGAGAGCGGGGGACCCATCACACCAAAACTTGTGCACCACTTTTTGTGTCGATCGGCGCAAACCACGAGCCGGCCGCCGGGGGATATGGGGAACGCCGGAGTACTGGGTGGTTCTGGGGTACAGGCCCACCCACTGTGGGTGGGCGCGGACCGCGCACCCCCACCACCACGCCGGGTGCACCCCCGTCGTGCTGCAGCTTCGTGCAACATGTTGTCGGCCCGCGCGGCTCTTTGACCGATTCCGAACGACGCGGCCGCCAGTTGCGGGGGCGGGCCCGGCGCGCGGCGAAGACCGCTTGCGGCTGCGGGCCAGAACAGATCTGCCCCGCCCGCGGCTCAGGGCAGGTCGGCGCAGCACCGGAAGCCGGTGGAGTAATCCCAGTACGGTGTGGTGTGGGCGGTGGTGAGGTAGTTGCAGCCGGGGTTGTTGTTGACGGTGTCGACGTAAAAGCCGCCCCGGAAGTGGCCCGTGGGGTCGGCGGTCCACTCGTGCAGGTTGCCCATCATGTCGTAGGCCCCGTCGTCGCTGACGCAGCCGGCGTTCTGGCCGGTGTCGTCGAGGCTGGCGGGCAGCTGGTTGATGCAGTTGTGGTTGAGGTTGGAGAACACCCAGTTCGCGTTGGTCTCGAAGTACTGCATCGCGGGGTGACAAGCGCGCGCGTCGTTGCACACGCCCGGCTGCACACTGTTGCCGTAAGGATAGGTGGTGTTGTTGGCGCCTTTGCAGGCGCGCAGCCATTCGTTGTCGGAGCACAGTCGTTTGCCGGCTTGGGCGCAGGCGGCCCCGGCCTGGTCGCCGGAGATGTAGCCCTGGGGTTGGACCCCGGCGACGCTGAGGGCGCGCACCGTCTTGTTGCCTGGGTTTTGGTAGGGGGAGTGGGGGGCGAGGGTGCCGCCGGGCAAGACCTCGACGAGCATGGCCTCGTAGCGGTCGACGCAGAAGTCGGTCACCGGGGTCATGCCCGCCGGGCAGCCGCCGACCCCCGCCGCTTCGGTGGGCACGCCGTTGACGAGGGGGAAGGAGCTCTCGTCGCAGGTCGGGATGGGGTTTTCGAAGCAGGACCCGACCGAGATCTCTTGCAGTGACATGGTGAGGGTGAAGGGCCCGGCGAGGTCCTCGCCCGCGCCGTTGGTCCAGGTGTCGGCCACGAGATAGAGCGTCTCCCCCGGGGCCACGGCCACGCCCAGGGTCGTGTTGTGGCGGTCGAAGCAGGTGGCGGGATCGGGCGCGCTCAACAGGTGCAGGTCGATGTCGACGTCGTCGCCGGGCACGTCGTCGACGGTGATGGTGAGCTGCTGGTCGGCGGGGCCGCCGGCGGGGATGTGCAACAAAAAGACATACCCTCCGCCGAGCTCAGGGGTGCCCGGCGCGCAAGGCGCGTAGGTGTCGCCCGCGTCCGACGGGGCAAAGGTGGTGTCGCCGGCGTAGGTGAAGGGGAAGTCGTCGACGACGATCGGCGCATCAAACGTGCCGAGCACCGGCTCAGGTTCGGGTTCGGGCCCGGCATCGGGGATCGGTTCGGGTTCGGGCTCGGGCCCGGCGTCGGGGATCGGCTCGGGCTCGGGCTCGGGCCCGGCGTCGGGTGTCGGTTCGGGTTCGGGTCCGGCGTCGGGTGGAGCGTCGGGTTCTGGCCCGGCGTCGGGTGCGGCGTCGGGCTCTGGCCCGGCGTCGGGGACGTGGGTGGTCTGTTCGGACGTGGCCGCGTCGAACAGATCGTGGCCGGCGTCGTCGAGGTTGCCGGTACAGCCGCCAAAAAGACCGTACGCGGTGATCACAAAAATGGGGAAGAGCGATCGCTGCACCATGCGCATCAACATAAAGAGCCAACCCCGGGTGCTCACCGGACGAGTGACCGATTCGATCGTGCTTCAGCGATCTTTCAGGCGCGGCCGACGCGAAGTGTCAGGCGCGGGGGGTCACGACGCGAAACACCAAGGCCCCCAGCGGGGTCGCGCACAGCGCGCCCACGACCTGGGCGAGCAGCAGCGGCGTGCCCTCGAGCCAGCCGTACCGCCACACGATGATGGCCACGAGGATGCCGGCGATGAACAGGAAGATGTGCAGGAACATGATCAGCGAGCGGGACAACCCCAGGCGCAGCATCGCCCCGCCGGCCAAGGTCGGCGCCGCCACCCCCCCGCACACGATGCTCGTGCCCACCGCCACCCACGTCCAGACCTGGGACTGCACAGTGGCATTGGGCAGGTCCATGGCCTGGGTGACCAAGGTGGTGATCACCCCGAGACCAAACCCGAGCGAGAACACCACCGCGAACAGGATCGAGACCACTTCGCTGGTGCGGTGAAAGCGCAGGCCGAACAGCCCCGCTTCGCGTTTGCCCACCGAGATCCCCAGCCCGGCAAACGCGAAACTCACCCCGAGGAAATACACCGGCCACAGGAAGTAGAGAACCTCGCCCACGCTCTGCTCGATGCCGCCGATGGCGAGGCGAAACAGGATGCCCAAGCCGCCGAGGATCAAAAACAGAATGCCCAAGGGGACAAAGCCCTTGTTCCAGGTCGTCATGTCTGCTCCGGCCGTCATCTCCCCACCGTGAACACCAGGGCCCTCGGGGGCAACCCGCGCGTGCGCGCGCTCACTGCTGCTTTTGGAACTTGAGCACGTACCGATCGGTGCGAAACCCGACTTTGTAGCTCACCGCCTGCAGGTCATCGGTGGGGTCGCGCAAGAACTGGCCTTCCTCCACGAGCACAAACCCGGCGTCGGTGACCTCTTGCACCACGATGTCGCGCTCGAGCCGGTGCAAGGTGCTCGCCGCCTCCAGCCCGCTGCCTTCCGGTGCGTGGTGGTCGGCGATGACGTAGACCCCACCGGGCTTGAGCGCGTCGTAGATCTCCCGGTTGAGCTGGGCCCGGTCGCCGCCCGCGGCCACCACGTCGTGGTACGAAAAAATGAACGTCACCGCGTCGAGGTCTTTGACGTCGTCGGGCAATACATCCGCGAACTCCCGATCCAACCGCACGGTGTTGGCGTTGATCGGCCGCGCGAGCCGGGCCGGCCAGGACTCGCTCACGAAGTTCTTCAGTACATGGGCATTGTTCTGCCCGTAGACTTGGCCGTCTGGCCCCACCGCCCGGTTGAGCAACTCCAGGGTATAGCCGGCCCCGGTGCCGAGGTCGGCCACCCGCCAGCCCGGCTGCACCCCAATGAAGCTGAGAAGCTCCGCGGGGTGCCGGCGCCCATCCATGTCACGGTCCTTGTCGGTGCGGTCCTCGGCTTCGACCACTTGGGTGGCGAGGGCGCTCACCTCGTACGGCACCACCTCGACCGCCCGGGCCGCGGGCGCGTCGGCGGGGGCCGCGGCGCTGTCCACAGTTGCGGAATCGCTCTCGCCGGTGGCGGCGGGGTCCTCTTTCTGGGCGGCCTCGTCGGTGCTGCAGGCGCCGAGCGCGGCGGCCAGCCACAGGGCAGAACCAAAACGGATTGCGGTCGAGGGTTGGTGGAACATGTTCGCCTCCTGTCGGCGGCGGTAGCCGACCGCACCCGCCGCGTCCAGGCCGGCATCGTCGCCGGTCAGGCCAACCAGTCGTGGTCTTCGATGATGTGGCGCAAGCGGGCCTTGACCGAGGCCGCGGGGTCAAACCGCCCGCGGATGAGCTGGGTCTGGACCTTGGCCCGCAACGGGGGGTGTTGTTCGCCCACCACCGCGAGGGCGTTGTAGGCCCAGGCCCGGACAAACTTGTTGTCCGACTCCGCCCAGTCGAGCCCCCGCTCGAACACGTCCTGCGCGTGCGTGACCGGAATGTTGATGCGCGCCACCGTTTGCAGGACGTGCAACGCGGCGGGCCAGGCGGTGACCTGCCCGAGCAAACCGCACAGGGCGTTGCGCTGCGGCCCGGTGAACCCGCCGCCGGCCTCAGCGTGCCGCTTGACCAGCCACGTCGCGTTGGCCTGCAGCCGCTCGTCGTCGTCGCCCCCCCACCGCAACAGCTGGCGCACCGCCGCGGGGGTCATCTCGAACGATTGGTACACCTTTTCGAGCATGGAGCCGGCGGTGACATCGATGCGCAAAAGGGCGGTCTTGAGATCCACGGCGCGCATTAAAACACGCCGGAAGCCCGGGGCAAAGCAACCGCGGCAGGGGCGGCAAAAAGTGGTAGGGTCTGGTCCATGCACATTGTGTTGGCGTTGATGACCCTGGCGGCGGCGGACCCCGCCACCGCCGACGACGGGGCTTGGGGCCAGGCCCCGGAGAGCACGTCGTGCGGGGTGCTGGTCAACCCCGGCGGCGCGGTGGTGTCCGACGGCGACGTGGCCGCCCACGCCCCCACCGTGTGGGGGCTGGGGGTCTGCGCGGCCTCGAGCGTGGCGGGCATCGTGGGGTCTCTCGGGTGGGCCGCGGTGGTGCTCGGGGGCAGCCTCTGCGGGGGTTCGTTTTTGTTGTTCTCCCCGTGGGGCATCGCCCTGGTCCTGGGCGCGGTCGGGCTCGGGCCCTTGCTCGCGGGCATCGCGGGGCCGGGGGCGGTGACCGCGACCATGGCGTGGGGGCCGTTCGGCGAAGACCGGCGGTGGTCGCTGGTGGGGGCGGCGGTGCCGGGCCTTGTGTTCGGCGCGTTGGCCGGGCTCGCCGCGGTGGTGTTGCCGATGGTGTTGATCGCGGCCCTGGCCACGTCCAACCTGGGGCTGCTCCCCATCGCGCTCGGGAGCTATGGGGTGCTGGGCGCGTTGTTCGGCATGGCCGCGTTTGGCCTCGCCGCGGTGTTGTCCCCGAGCATCTCCGTGCTCGGCGTCGCCAGCCACATCACCGCGGTGCGGGCGGGATTGGTGTCGGTTCTCGACGTGCCCGCCCCGGCATCGCCCGCCGCGGCCCAGGCCTATTGAGGCTCACTCCCCCGCGAGGCGCTCGAGCAATGGGTCTGCTTGTCCCCACCCGGTGGGAGCGGCGCCCAAGGCAAAGACCAAGGTGGTGGCGTCGGCGAGCTCAGCGTGGGTGAGCCAGGCACGATCGTGGGCGGCGCCGTCGAGGGTCACCCCCGTGATGTAGTCGCCGGTGCCGGTGGTGGAGATGGTGAGCCCGCTTGGCAATGTGACTTGATGAAAGAGCGGGGGCACCAAGATCCACAGGTCGGAGCCGGGCAAAGGGAAAAGACCGAGGGCGCTGAGCACATACCACGCGGACAAGGTGCCGGCGTCGTCGTTGCCGTCGAGCCCCCAGGGCGAGGCGTCGTATTTGGTGGCGCGGATCCAGGCCAGGTACTTGGCGGTGTCGGCGGGGGCGCCGGCCATGGACAGCGTGAACACCGCGTGCAGGTCGGGTTCGTTGCCGTGCCAATAGTACGGGTCCGGCTGCCGAATCTCGTCGATGAGGTAGCGCGGCGGGGTCGCCATCGCCTGATCGAAGAACGAGCGGGTGGTGGCCAAAAACGCGTCTCGCCCGCCCAGCCCTTCGACCAGGCCGGGGAGATCGTAGGGCGCCGCGTACAAATAGTGCCAAGCTGCGCCCTCGGCGTAGTCCTCGTCCATCTTGGTGGGGTCAAAGCCATCGTCATCGGGACGGTCAAAGCTGCCGTCGAGGTTGCGGCCCCGGAAGAACCCGGCCACGGGGTCAAAATGCCCCCGCACCAGCCGCGCCCGTTGCCGGAAGTCGTCCGCCCGGTCGTCGTCGAGGTGGGCGAGGACCTGCCCGATGGCAAAATCGGCCCAGCCCCACTCGGCGGCGTGGGCCACCGGGCGCCCCATCTGTTCCCGGGGACAGAACCCTTCGGCCCGGCACGCGGCATAGCCCGCGCCCCGTCCGCTCTCGGCGTCGTCGAGCATCACCGCCAGGGCCTGGTCGGTGTCAAATGTGTCTGCACCCCGCAGCCAAGTGTCGGCGAGGATGATGCTCGCGGGAGAGCCGAGCATGGTGCCGGTCTCGTTGATGGCCAACGGCCAGCGGGGCAGGCCCCCGTGCTGGGCGGCCATGGTGAGGATGGAGCCGGCCATGTCCGCGGCGCGCTCGGGAAACAGCCACGCGTACAGGGGGTGGGCGGTGCGGTAGGTGTCCCACATCGAGAGCTCGGAGTAGAACGTGTCCCCGTCGTGGACGGCCCGGTCCAGGCCGCGGTACCGCCCCCCCTCGGCGTAGTCGGTGGGGCACAAAAGCGCGTGGTACAGGGCGGTGGTGAAGATGGTGCGCGCGGTGGGGTCCTCGGTGGCGCCGAGATGGGCCACGTCGAGCAGCGGGCGCCACGCGTCGCGGGCGGCGGCGGCGATGTCGTCGATGGTGCGGCCCTCGGTTTGCCCGCGGTTTTGTCGGGCTTGGTCGAGGTCGATGAGGGACAGCCCCACGTCGGTGCGTTGTACCGGCTCGGCGAGGTGGGCGTACAGGCCGATGTCGGCCCCGGCCGCGCTGGTCTCGTCGTCGTGCAGGCCGAATTCGTCCCAGGTCCCCACCGCGCGGGGGGGCGGGGTGAGGCGCAACGAAAAGAAGATGTCGAACGCGCGATCGGTGCCGGTGAAGCGTCCGGCCGATCGCAACCGGCCCTCGATGAGACCGGTGGCGAGGTCGGCGGTGACCTCAGCGTCGGTGGTCCCGTTGCGGCCGATGCCGTGGCTCACGTCGATGATGAGCACCGGGTCCTCGGTGTCGTCGGGGAAGGTGTGTCGCTGGGCCCCGGCGTTCTGGCTGGCGGTGAGCGCGACCGCGATGCCATCCTCCAATGTCACTTGGTAGAGGCCGGCGGCGGCGGTCTCATCATCGTGGCGGTAGGCTTGGCGGTAGCCATCTTCTTGGGTCTTCTGCGGGCTCATGCCCGCGGTGGGCATCAGCAACAGCGTGCCCAGGTCTTCGATCCCGGTGCCGTGCAAGTGCAAATGGGAAAAGCCATCGATGTACCGGTCGTTGAACCAGTAGCCCGAGGTGTGGGCAAACCCCATCAGCTCCCGCGAAAAGTCGTCGGACGTGTCGGGGCCGACCTTGGCCATGCCAAAGGGCAGGCTCGCCCCCACGAACACCTGAGGCTGGCCCCAGCCACCCCCGCCGGTGCCGATGGTGGGATCGACGAACATCACCGGGTCCTCGTCGAGCCCGGGGGGCGTTGAGGCGGGACAGCCCACGAACAACACGAGGGCCCAAAGCCCGGCGAAGAGGGAAAAGCGCGGCATACGAACGCGTACCGGGCCCACCCCCGGGGGAAAAGGGGGCGCCCCCGTCCGGTGTCGCACACTGTGCCAACCGGCGCGGTCGACGGGCCGCGGTTGCCGCCGGGGGCGCAGAGTCGGTACACCAGCACCGATGAGGCCCCCGTCCAAACACCGCCAAGCGTTCGTGGTCTGGCTCGCGATCTATCCGCTGATCACCGTCGTGCTGTGGGCGTTCGGTCCCCACCTCGGGCGGTTGCCGTTGCCCCTGCGCACGTTGGCGCTCACCGGCGTGCTCGTGCCGGTGATGATCTACGGGTTGGTGCCGCTGATCTCGCGGGGCCTCGACCGGCTGTTGCCCCCGGGGAGCGGATGACGCGTTGGTCGCGCCGGGACTGGCTGGTCGGGGGCGCCGGCCTCCTGTCCGCCGCGGTGGCGCCGGGCCGGGCCCGGGCCGACGTGGTCAAGCACGTCACCTACGCCCAATGTCACTTTACGCTCGAGGTGGGGCGTCAGCCGCCGGTGCCGGTGGGCACGCTGGCCTCCTGGGTGGAGCGGGCCGCGGCCATGGTCGTCGACTACTTCGGCGCCTTCCCGGTGCCGGACTTGAAGGTCGAGATCGTGACCGGGGGCTTTGGCGCGCTCGGCTGGGGCCAACACTTTCGCGGCCGCCGCCTCGAGATCCACGCCGGGCGCCGGACGGACAAAGCGGACATCCGGCGCGACTGGGTGATGGTGCACGAGATGATGCACTGCGCCTACCCTTGGCTCGACCGGCGCCACCGCTGGATGCGCGAAGGGCTATCCACTTATTTGGAGAGCATCGTGCGGGCCGAGGCCCAGGTCATCGGCGCCGATGACGTCTGGGCGCGTTGGCTCGACAAGATGCCCCACGGCGTGCCCCGGGGTGAGGGCTTCGACGACGACGGATCGTGGGGCGCGACCTATTGGGGCGGGGCCTTGTTCTGGTTGCTGTGCGACCTCGAGATCCGCCGCCGCACCCAGGGAGCAAAGACATTGCGCGATGGGCTGCGCACGATCTTGAAGACCCTGGGCAGTTCGCGCCGGGCGCGGCCCATCGCCAAGGTCATGGCCACGGGGGACAACGCCACCGGCACCACCGTGTTCACCGATTTCTACGCCGCGTACGGCCGGCGGGGCGATGCCATCGACCTCGACGCGCTCTGGCGCCGGTTGGGCGTGGCCAACCGGCGGGGCCAGGTGGTGTTCGATGACGGCGCGCCCGAGGCCGCGCTGCGAAAGTCCCTGACCGCCCCGCGCCACCGCCTGCCCCCGCTGCGCTGATCCGCGCGGACCGGGCGTCGCGACACCGATGTAAATTACCGTAAATATTGATATTTTAGGCACCGTTCACGGCCCGGCCGCAACTGCGTCCCCGCCCGATCGGATGTCATGAAGAGGGTCTGCCCACGACGCGCGCCGGAGCGGCGGGGGCAGGTGACTTTCATGCGGGACCCGTCGCGACCAAGGGCGAGGGGTGGGACCGGTCTGTCCGGTCGGGGCCGCGGCGTGAAGGTGGGGGTGGGCCCTCGGGCAAGGTGGGCTAACCCCCCAAAATCACGAGTTTTTTAAATCTGCGCCAAATCTGATCAGGGCCGCTGGTGGTACGCTGCGCCGGTGGTGCCCGCACGGATCCTGGCCCTGTGTTGTGTGGCGGTGGCCGCGGGCTGCCCCGCGGGCCCGGGCGAGCGCGACGCCGGCGGGCCCGGCGCGTCCGTCGTCGACGCCGGGCGCACCGTGGGCGCGGACGCGGGGGGCGCGGACGCCGGAGCCGAACCTTTGCGCGACGCGGGCCCGCGCGATGCGGGTCGCGGGTCGGACGCGGGGGACGTGCTCGACGCGGGCGAACGCCCCCCCGACGCCTCCGTCGTCGACGACGCCGGCCCGTTCGACGCGGCCGCGGGGCTCGACGCGGGCGCCGTCGACGCGGCCCTGGCCGTCGACGCGAGCCTGCCGGACGCCGGGGCCCCTGATGCCGGCCCCGGCTGCGCGCCCCGCTTCATCCCCGGACCGGGCTGCCCGGGTCACGACGCCGCCCTCGCGGCCAAAGCCCACCAGTACGAACGCGCCTTTCACGTCGTGGCCGCGGCGCCCTACCACGCCACCACCGACGTGGTGGTGACCGATCCCGCCGCCCGGGCCCGGCTCGATGACTTTCTCACCAATGATACGGGATGGGACTACGCCGGCTACACCGGGGTCGCCCTCGGAGACGATGTCTTGCTGTGGCAGAAGACCGCGGGCCTGTACGCGGGGGCGGGCATCGCCGCCGACGCCTACCGCTATGCAGTGTTGCGCGACGAGGGCGCGCCCGTCGCCGAGGTCGACCGGGCCCGCGCCCACCTGCTCGACGGGCTCGAGGCCCTGCACCTGGCCAAGACCATTCCCAACACCCCCGGGGTGATCGCCCGTGGGGTGGTGCGCACCGACATCGCGAGCCTCACCGTCGACCTCGTGCCCCTCTTCGACCAAAACGGCGACCCCCTCCCCGCGGACAAAAACAACGGCACCTGGCGCGCGGACAACTCGGGCCTGTATCCGAACCACGCGTGGGAGGACTCGGTCAGCCGCGACCAGTACATCGGGTGGGTGGCGGCCTACGGCGCGGCCTGGGAGGTGGTGCAGAGCGATCCCAGCATTCCCTCGCTGTACAAAGACCGTCTGCAGACCGAGGCCGCCGATTTGGGCCAAGCCCTGATGCAGACGACCTTGTTTGGCTACGACCTCGAGATCCCCGACGCGGACGGCCGCACCACCTATCATGGATACCTGCATGAAGAGGCCTACGACCGCACATACATTCCGTTCCTTCCCATCAAAAACGCCGCCAACGCGATCATGGCCCTCGGCATCGTCTCCACCCTCGCCTGGGTGTCGGGCGACGCGGCCCTGACCACCTACCTCCTCGACGAGCTCATCGCCGCCCGGGACCTCCCCGGCATCATCGAGACCGACATGCAGGTCGACCTCGGACCGAGCAACACCAACTTCAGCAGCTACAACATGGTGTTTATGGGGGCTTGGCTCGCCTCGCGCACCCTCCCCGACGCCGCGGCCCGGGCCTCGGTCCGCGCCGCGCTCGACAGCGACATCTATGCCAAGCCGAACCCGCTGCTCGCCCCCAACCCCACCGCCTGGGGCCAAAGCCTCTACGACTTCATCTACGCCGCGGCCCAGGCGGACGCCTCCGCGGGTGGTCCAGGCACATTGCCGGTCGACGACGCCGCGATCCAGCGGGGCGTGGCCACCCTCGCCGCGTTCGACGCCCCCCCGCTCTTTTCCGATGAGGTCCTCAACTGTGACCCCACCGAAGAAGCCGCGGGCAGCTGCGTGGCCATCGACGGCACCACCACCATCACCGTGCGGGCGGAAAAAGACCGCTTCGACGAGATCCAGGCCGAGGCGGTGGTGCCCCTGCCCGTGCGCCCCCGCAGCAACTACGAATGGCGCAGCAACCCCTTTCGCATCAACGGCCCGGCCGCGCCGGTGATGGTCTCGGGGGTGGACTTCCGGTACGCCTATTGGATGGGCCGCTACCTGCCGCGATGAGGCGCGTCTCCTTTTCCTTTCTGCTCTTGCTCGGGGCCTCGGCCCTGGCCTGCGCCACCGCGCCCCCGGTGGACGACGCCCTGATCGAACGCGGGGCGCGCCGGGCCCCCCTCGCCCCCGATCAAGTGGCATTGCAGTGGCTGGGCACCGCGGGCTTTGTGCTCCGCACCCCCCACCACACCCTGGTCATCGACCCCTACCTCACCCGGGCGTCGGCGGGCCGGCTCGCGTTTGGCCGGTTGGTGCCCGCCACCGAGGTCATCGATCGCGCGGTGCCGCCCGCAGACCTGGTGGTCGTCGGCCACAGCCACTTTGACCACGCCCTGGACGCCCCCCACATCGCGGCCCGCGACGACGCGTTGCTGCTGGGGACCGAGACCACGTGTCTGTTGGCCCGGCGCCTCGCCCCCGCGGCGCGCTGTCGCAACGTGGCCCGCCGGCCCCGCTATTCCCAAAAAGACCTGCGGATGCTGTTCGTGCCCTCGCAACACGTCGAGGCCCCCCTCATCGGGGTGCCCATCCCCGGCACGTTGGCGCGCGCGCCCCAAAGCGACCAAGCCCCCCACGCCATCGAGATGCCGATGGGCGGCGCCTTGATCACGGTGGTGCGCACCGGGGGCCTGACCTTGGTGCACATCTCCAGCTCCGCGTTGCCCGCCTCCCCCACCGCGCTGCCCGCGGCGGTGCCCGAGGGGGCCGACGTGGTCTTGGCCTCGTCCGCCGCCTATACCCATTTCCCCGACTACGTCTCGCGTCTGGTGAATGAACTCCGGCCGCGTCTCGTCATTCCCCATCATTTTGAATCCTTCATCACCCCCCTGGCCCCCGACCTCGACGACAGCGCCCGCGCCGACGCCGATGCCTTCGTGGCCGCGGTCCAGGCCGAAGGCGTGGCCGCCGAAGTGCCCGAACCCTTCGCCGAACGCGTGGTCTCCCCCGCGACCCTGCCCTCCCGCCTCCGTTGACGCTGGCCCGGCGCCGGGGCATGTCGCGGCATGATTCTCGTCGAGGACCGCGCCCTGCTCGACGCCTTCCGCCGGGGCGAGCACGCCGCGCTCGAAACCGTCTATCGCGCCTACGTCGACCTCGTGGCCGCGGTGGCCCGGCGCGGATTTGTGCTCGACCGGCAAGGGGGCGCGCACGTCCCGGGCGCGGCCACCGACGCTGAACAACAGGACATCATCCAAGAGACCTTCACCCGGGCGTTCGCGGAGAAAGCGCGGCTCTCTTACGATGGGTTGCAGCCCTACCGCCCGTGGCTGATGCGCATCTGCAAGAACTTGATGATCGATCGGGTCCGCAAAGCCGGTCGCGAAATCAGCCACCCCGAGATCGATCTCGGGGCCGACGACACCCTGCCCGAACCCGAGCTCAGCCTCGACGAGCGCCGCCTGCAACATGCCACCGCCGCGTTTGTGGCCCAGCTCGACGAGCCGTCGGCGACGCTGTACCGGCTCCGCTACACCGAGGGCTTGCCCCAGCACCGGGTCGCCACCGAGATGGGGGTGGGCCGCAAGAAGGTCCGTTTGCTCGAGGCCGATCTGCGCGATGGGTTGTACCAGTGGTTGGCCGCCCGCGACCTCGTGGAGGGGTTGTCGTGATGCCGTCCGCGCACCGGCCGGGGCCCAGATCTGCGCGCGCCCGTAGGAGTCCAAAAGCGGCCCAGCGGTCCGGTCGACAACCCCGGGGCCACGTGCTGTTGTGGGCCAAGAGGGGCGGGGACACCATCGGGATGACGCGCGACATCGCACACCTGGGCGCCTGGGGCCGGCTGGCGGTCGGGGCGGGGGTGCTCTTGGTCGCCCTCGTCGGCTGCGTGCTCGACCTCCGGGGGAAAGACCGGTGCGAGGGCGAGGGCGATTGCATCAGCGGATACGACTGTGTGCAGGGACATTGTGAGTGGCCCCGGGGGGACGGGGCGTTGTGCGACAACACCTGCGACACCGCGCGCGACGGGGCCTGCGACGACGGCGGGGCGGGGGCCACGTTCGACCTGTGTACCCTGGGCACCGACTGCGCCGACTGCGGGGCGCGCGACGTCGCGGGCGACGGCGACGGAGACGGGGACGGGGACTGCGAATCGGACTGCGCCGCGGAGGGCTACGCCTGCAATGAGGACGTGTGCATGGCCCAGTCCAAGTTTGAAGATGACTTGTATGTGTGCGCCGATGCGTCCCCCGCGTGCCCCGGCGACCAGGTGTGTGTGCTCGGCTTGTGCGCGCCGCCCTGCGACGACGACACGGATTGTTTGATCGGGATGCAGTGCGACGAGTACAACACCGACCGGTGTCTGTACGACGACGTCAACGAGTGCATGGACGCGGGCGACTGCGACCCCAGCCAGAACTGCGTGGCGGGGTTGTGCGTGGGCACGGTGACACCGCTTGCATGTACATTGTACCGGCTTGACGACTGCGGCCCCCGCGAGCTGTGCCTCGATGTCGATGACGGGCCCAACGTCACCACCGCGTGCGTGGAGATTCCCGCCTGCGACCAGTTCAACCAATGTGCGGACGGGGGCCAGGGATCGGTGTGCAACATCGACGACCGGGCCCCCGACAAACAGCGCATCTGTCTGGTGGGACGCTGCGTCGGCTCGTCCGACTGTCCGGTCAACCCCTTCGGGTGGGAGTGCCTGCAACCGGGGGGCAGCGACGAGCTGGGTTGGTGCACGGACTTCGCGGTCGGCGCCCCGTGCACCGCCGAGACCGCCGACGCCTGCCCGGGCGCGGTCTGTGACATCACCGACGGCGTGGTGGGGGTGTGCACATGAGCGGCCGCGATCCCCGCGTCGATCAGAAACTCGACCGCCTGCTCTCCGGGGGGCGTGGGCCGTCGGTGCAAGAAAAGGAAGCGATGTTCGAGGCGGTGCTCCGGGACCTGCCTGCGACCCCCGGCCCGGACAAGACCGGGGGCAAGGCCCAGAGCCCGTTCGCGTGGTTGTCACTGTTGGCCGCCGCGGCCTGCGCGGTGCTGTTTGTCGTCGTCGGGGATGAGGCGCGGCCCGATGCGTTCACCGTGCGCGGTCCCGCCGACCGCAGCGAGGCCATCGCCCTGCACGCGGGGTGTGGGGAGGTCAGCCGCCGGGTGGGCGCGAGCTGGAACACACCCTTGTCCTGCTCGATGAATCATCCAGTGGCATTGCGCACGGTGCGCACCGCCCCCGGGTGGTCGCTGAGCGTGGCGGTGTTCAGCCCGGACGGCACCTTGACCTGGGTGCTGCCGCCGTCGGGCGTGGCCGACGCCCAACCCGGCCCGGTGGGCACCGAGGACGTGACGTTTGCCCTCGACCGCCTTCCGCCCGGCCGCACCACGCTGCTCGCGACGTTCGCCGAAGGGGCGCTGTCCCGGGACGCGGCCCGGGCCCGGTTCGCCGCCCACCTCGAGGGCCAAGACGCGCCCGTGGTCGAGCTCGTGCTCGAGGTAAAACGATGACCGGGGCCCTGGCCGGTGCGTTGGCCGCGGCGTGGCTCTCGGCGGCGCCGCCGGCCGCGGTCCCGGCCCCGGCGGTGTTCGCGGTGCACATCGGCATCAACCAAGCCCCGGCGGGGAGCGCGCTGCCCGCGTTGCGCTACGCGGACGACGACGCGGTCCGCTTTTACCGCTTCACGCAGACGTTCACCGAACAAGCGTGGCTGGTCACGGTGTTCGACGACCAGACCGCGCGCCGCCACCGCGACCTGCTCGGCCGCACCGTGGCCCCCCACCGGCGCGGGGTCGAGACTGTGCTCGACGAGCTGCAACGGGCCTTGGCCGATGCAGAGACATCGGGCCGGCGCCGGGTGGTGATGTTCTCGTTTTCGGGCCACGGGGTGATGGGCCCGGGCGGGGCCGGCTTGGCCCTGTTGGACGGCGCCCTCGACCGGAGCTTTCTCGTCGAGAAGGTCGCCGCCCTCCCCGCGGACGAGGTGCACCTCTTCTTTGACGCCTGCCACGCCGAGGGCGTGGTGGGCGAAAAGGGGGCGATCCTCCAAGAACAAACCGTGGCCACCGCCCCCGCCGACCCGCGCATGGCCGCGCGGGTGTTTGCCGACGACTTTTTCGCCCGGCACCCGCACATCGGGGCGGTGTTGGCGAGCGCGGCCGACCAACAGACCCATGAATGGTCGCGGCTCGAGGGCGGGGTGTTCACCCACGAGGTGTTGAGCGCCCTGCGCGGCTCAGCCGACATCAACGGGGACGGGCAGGTCGCCTACAGCGAACTGTCCGCGTTCGTGGCCGCGGCCAACCGCAGCGTCGCCGACCAAAAAGCGGTGCCCCGGTTGATCACCCGCCCCCCCCAGCTCAACCCCGGGGCGGTGTTGGTGGACGCGTCCTGGTTGCGAGCGTCGTCGTTCGTCGTCGGAGAGGGCGGGGCCTGGGGGCATTTTTACATCGAACGCGACGACGGGTTGCGGGTGCTCGACGCCCACCTCGACGCGGCCCAGCGTTTTCGGGTCGCGGTCCCCGCGGGAGAGACATTGTGGGTGCGCACCGCGGACAACGAAGCCCGGCTCGCGCTCGCCGAGAACGAAGTGGTCGATCTCGCCGACCTCGCCCTGCGGCCGGTGGACGCCCGGGGCCGCGGCAGCGTGGCCACGTCGTTGCAGGCCGGTCTGTTCCAGGCACCGTTTGGGCGCGCGTATTACGCGGGGTGGGTCGACTCGCAGGGGCTGCTGCCGGTGGCGTTCGCGCCGGTGGCGTCCGCGGTCGCCGCGCCGGTGGACGGCGCGCCGGGGGCCACCGCGGCGGACGCGCCCACGTCGTGGGCGATGATCACCACCCTCGGGTTGTTGGGCGGCGCGGGGGTCGCGGCGGTGGTGGGCGCGGCGGCGGGGGTGGGCATGGCGGTGTCGCTGATGCAGTTTCATTCGACGGACCTGCAGGCGCCGGCGGCGGGTGCGGCCGGGCGCTTCTATGTGGCCCAAAATGTGGCCGCGGTGTCGGGCATCGCCGTGGTCCTGTTGGCCGGGGCCGCGGGGGGCGCGGCGCTGTGGTGGGCGGCGGAATAGCTGCGGATCTGTTTTCTCCGACATTTGGGGCCCAAGTCCCACCTCGCGCGTAGGAGCCCAGGAAACCGAGACCCGGCGTCTCGCACAACCTGGAGTGTCCACATGGTGAAGCGTTCGATCTTGTTGTTCTTCTTGGCGTTGGCCCCGGCCGCGGTGTTCCCGGCCTGTGACGGCGGCGGGGGTGATGGGGATGGTGATGGGGATGGCGACGGCGATGGGGATGGCGACGGTGATGGGGATGGCGACGGTGATGGGGATGGCGACGGTGATGGCGATGGCGATGGCGACGGCGATGGGGATGGCGATGGCGACGCCAACTGCAGCGACGCGTGCCAGGCGATCGACGGGTGCGGGGGCATCACCGTGGCCGACTGCATGCCGGCCTGTGAGCAGAGCTTTTCCCAATCCGAACGAAACTGCGTGGCCGCGCAGAATACCTGCGCGGATGCCGACGCGTGTTTTCAGACCGGGGACGGCGACGGCGACGGGGACGGCGACGGCGACGGCGACGGCGACATCGGGGACGACTGCGACACCGCCGCGGATTGCGACTCGGCCTATTGCCGGACCCCCGCGGGGGGCTTTCAAGGGCAATGCGCGGTCAACGACTTCGGCAACACCTGCGAAGGCCCGAGCGACTGCGAGTACGGCGCGTGTTTGGTGAGCTCGGACGGCAACGACGTGGCCGGCTACTGTTCGGCGACCTGCGAGAACTTCACCGATTGCCCCACGTTCTGGGACTGTGAAGAGCTGGGCAACGCCGCGGGCACCTACTGCGTGCAATCCTAGTGGAAGCGACGAGACCCCCGCTCGCCCCGCGCGCGCCCGCAGCCGGGTGCCACCCGGTGGACGCAACCGGTGGCGGGTCTTGGCATGCGTCGTGGCCGTTCGCGGGGGGCGTTGCGCCCCCCGCGACCCAGAACCGCCCGCGGCTATGCCCCTTTGGCCTGCTTCTGCTTCAGGTGCGCGGCCAGCGCGTCGATGCCCGCACGCCACACGGCCTGTTGGGCTTGGCGCTCTTTTTGTGACGAGAGCTTGTTCACGTGCACGCCGAGCTGGGAGCGCCCGTTGGGCTTGGGCATGATCTCGACCACCACCGTGCCGTGGTCGGTCTTGACCCGGGCCTGCAGCCCGCCGCGCGCGGCTTTGAACCGCAGGCCGTGCAATGCCGGCTCCACCACCGGGCGCGCGGGCGGGGGCACGTCTTCGATCCACCCGCGCCGGCCGGCGGCCAAGGCCACCGCCCGCCGGGAGGTCTCCACCGAGGTGGGCACCACCCGGGTCAGGCTGAACTGAAAGTCGCCCTCACAGGATTGGTTGACCTCGCGCAGGCCCTTGGCCCGCTCGTACATCACGGTGAGCGACTGGGCGTACCACGCAGATACATTGTGATCGACGGTCAGGTGCTTGGCGCTGAGCCGGTGGCCCTTTTGGGGCGCGCCGAATCGATCGAGCACCGCGAACCAATGGTCGAACCCGTGCCCGGTCTGTTCGATGCACTTCTTTTCGGACACCGCGCCCTTGGCCGGGCTTTGGCGTGCGGTATCCACTGTTTTTTGGGTGCGGTGGGTGCGCTTTTTGTCGAGGTCCACGAGCACGTGCTCCCGGGCCGCGGCGTAGCTTTCGCCGGTCTTTTGCGCCCGGGCGCGGATCTTCTTTTTCAGCTTGTTGGATTGGGTCACTGTTTGGTCTCCAAGGCGCACCTCGGGCCTGACTGCCGCTCAAACCGAAGGTGCCACTTGAAGAACAAGTCGCTGGCCCGAGGTGTTGGTGACCCCTTTGCTCCCCGACGGGCCCGGCGGCAGCGGACCTTTGGGAGTTGGGCGAGGACCCATCGCCGCCTCGAGGCTAAGAAGCGTCGCCCGTGTCGTCAAGCCGCGGCGGTGGCGTAGGATGGGGCATGTCCGACCGGAACCTCGAGGCGTTGTTGCGGGCGCTGGCCGCGGCCCACCAGGCCGGACTCGCGGGGGCGGGGTTGTGGGGGGCGGTGCGGCCGGCCACGCCGGGCCCCTGGGCGCCGGCGGTGGGCAAGGCGTTGACCCAAGGGGGAGCGCTGTCGCGGGCGCTGTCGGAGGTGGGGGCGATCTCCGCGGCCGAGTCCGCGCTCTTGGCCGCGGGAGAGAAGGCGGGCCGCATTCCAGATACATTGGGGGTGCTCGCGGACATGGTCGGTCGTCGTCGCACGGTGCGGACCCGGGCGCTGATGGCGGTGGCCTACCCGGCGCTGTTGGTCGGCTTGGCCGGCATGTTGTTGCCCGCGCCGATGGTGATCACCCAGGGGGTGGGCGCCTACCTCGCGGTGGCGCTGTGGCCGGCGGGGCTGGTGGGCGCGGGGTTGACGTTGGTGTTCGGGGTTGTGCCCCGGCTGCCCGCCGAGCACGGGCTGCGCCGGGGGTTGGTCCGCCTGGCGCTGTCGATGCCCGGGCTGGGCGGCGCGCTGCGGCGGCAGCAGCTATCCACATTTTGTGAGGTGCTCGGTCAGTTGCTGAGCGCGGGGGTGTCGATCACGGTGGCGCTGCCGGTGGCCTTGACGGTGTTGCCGGGCGCAGAGGACGCGGCGGTCGCGGTGACCCGCACCCTCGCCGCCGGGTCGGGGCTTTCCGACGCCCTGGCGGCGGCACCGGGGACATTCCCCCCGGCGCTGTTGGCGGCGTTGTCGGTGGGCGAGCGCACCGGGACCCTCGATCTGACCTTGGCCGCTTGGGCCGCGCAGGAGCGCCAGGCCGCCCAGCAACGGCTGCTGCTGGTGGTGGTCATGGTCGGGCTTTTGCTGTTCTTGCTCGTCGCCGCCGGCATCGGCTTTTCGGTGGTGCAAGGGGCGCAGCGCTACATCGACAGCATCGACGCCGCCACCCGCGTGGACTGATCAGCCCCGCCGGGCGAACCAGCCGTGAATCAAGAACGTCTGCCCCACCACCCGCGCCCGGGGAAAGCCCGCCCGCTGCAACAGGTGCCGGAAGTCATCCCGCCCGATCAAGCTCAGCCGCGCATCGAACGCCGCCCGCATCTGCTCGACCTCGGGCGCGGTCTTTCCTGAGTAGCGCAGCATCTCCAGCCAGCGCGCCATGTCGTCGTCAAAACCGGGGGCGCGCCGGTCCGCGATGAGGTCGGCGGAAAAGAGCACACCCTCAGGCCAGAGCCGGGCCGCGATGTCGGCGTAAAAGGCCTCGCGTCGCTTGGCGGTGGTGAGGAAGTGCGAGACCAAGAACGACGTGGCCAGGTCAAATGGTTCTGCATCGCCCAGCAGGGAAACCGGGCCGTGAAAGAACGTCACCCGGTCGAGCAGTCCCCGTTGCTCGCAGCCCTTGACGCACTGGGTGAGCATGTCCTGCGACGTGTCCAGGGCGACAAACTCCCACCGGGGGAAGGCGTCCGCGAGGTAGAACAGCTCCGCCCCGGTGCCGACCCCCACGAGCAGGGCCCGGGCGTTCTTGCGCACCCCGGCCTCGCGGAAGCAGAGCTGGGCCAAGAGATGGAGCGCGTCCTTGAGCGGCGAGAGCTTGTCGAACTCATGATCAAACTTCGCCGCCCGGTCCCGGTCGAACTCGTTTTGGAAGTGATCCCCATCGGTCATGTTTGCGTCAGCGGGCGTGCAAGCGCAGGTCGTCGATCACGAGGTCTTCGGTGCCGGGGCTCTGCTTTTCAAACAGGATCCAATAGGTTTGTGCGGTGGTGGCGGGGATGGGGTACTCCAGCACCTGCCACCCCGGTTGCCACTCCTCTTCCCCAATGAACTGGTGCGGGTCGTCTTCTCCGGGCGGGACCGCCGCGATGGTCCAGGTCGCGGGGGCATCGAGATAGACCCGCACCGACAATGACCCTGCAGCCGGGGCCGCGCCTTCGTCGCTGATCACAAACTGAAAGCCGTCGTACTGTCCCGCGGTGTAGCCCAAGGCCCCGCTGCCGCTGCACACCGGGTCGGTGACGGGGGTGAGCGCGCCGGAAAAGCCGTACATCTCCCAGCCCGCGGCCAGACCGTCGTCGTAGATCACCACGTCGTCGCCCGCGGGCGCCGGCGCGGGGCAGGTCGTGACCGGGCCCGCGTCCTGTCCGCCGCCCGCGTCCTGTCCGCCCCCCGCGTCTGGGCCCCCGCCCGCGTCGTCGTCGACCTGTCCCGCGTCGCGCGCGCCGCCGGCGTCGTCGTCGCCCCCCGCGGCATCGGCGCCGCCGTCCCCGGTGCACGCGGCCCAGCCCAGCACCACCCACGTCCAAAGCCCCCACCGCACCAGATCACGCATGCGCCCACGATACCGCCCCCCGCCCCCGCCGTCGCGTTCGCGGCCAACCCCTTGATGTTGCAACGCAATGCAGCCCGCCACCAAAAACTCCTTGTCTAGAGCGGCCTCATCCGTCATGACCAACGAGTATTGTGCAACGCACAAAGGAGTTTGCATGTCTGCGCAAAAGCCCCCCATCGGCATCGTCGGCCACGGCCTGTACCTGCCCCGCCCCCGCATGACCGCGGCCGAGGTGTCGCAGCGCACCGGGGGACGCTGGACCGCCCCGGCGGTGGAGCAAAAACTCGGCTTTGCCCAAAAGCCCATCCCCGGTCCCGAAGACGGCACCCAAGAGATGGCGGTGCGCGCGGCCGAAGATGCCCTGCGCCGCACCGGCCTGGCCGCCGCCGACATCGATCTCATCTTGTGCATCGGCGAAGAACACAAAGAGCACCCGCTCACCACCTCCGGCATCTATGTGCAAGAGCGCCTGGGGGCGCACAACGCCTGGGCCATCGACGTGCAGCAGCGCTGCAACAGCACCGTGGCCGCGCTCAAGATCGCCAAGGACATGCTCATCGCGGACGAGCAGCTCTCCACAGTTCTGATTTGTGGCGGCTACCGCAACGGGGACCTGGTCAACTATGAAGACCCGGGCGCGAGCTTCCTCTACAACCTCGGGGCCGGCGCGGGGGCGCTGATCGTACAAAAGGGCCACGCCAACAACGAAATCCTCGGCACCCACATCATCACCGACGGGAGCATGGCCCGGGACGTGGGCGTGCGGTACCTCGGCACCGCCCACCCCATCGAGTCCCTCGACGACGAGACCGTGGTCAAGCTCCGGCAGAAAGGCAACGCGTCCCTGGAGGTGTTCGACGCCGCGCACATGAAGGCGCGGCTCAACCAGGTCTCGATGGACAACTGGATGCGCTGTCTCGACCGCGCCCTGGACAAGAGCGGGCTTTCGCGCAGTGACATTTCATTTCTGAACGTCCTGCACTTCAAGCCCTCGATGTACACCCACCTCCTCGGCCTGCTCGAGCTCCGCGAGGACCAATCGGTGTATCTCGACCAGACCGGCCACATCGGCCAAGTGGACCCGATGATCGTCATCGACCAGGCGGTGCGCGACGGCCGGCTCAAAGAGGGCGCGGTGATGGCGATCTTGTCCGCCGGCATCGGCTATGTCTGGGGCGCGACCATCGTGCGCTGGGGCCCGGCGCGCTGAGCCGCGGCGGGCGCGGGGTCGGCGGCGTGTACCTCGACCGAGACGTTGCCCACCTTGTGGCCGCTGTCCACCCGGCGGTGCGCCTCGGGCAAACGGTCGAACGAAAACGTCTCGTCGATGCACACCGAAAGCTCGTCCCGGGCCAGGAGGTCCGCGACCTCGACGAGGGCGGCGCGCTTTTCCACCGACATGCCCAACACCACCCGCTGCTTGGCCCAGGGCCCCTGGAGAACAAACCGGGCCAAGCTGCTGGGGGCGAAGGTGGGATCGACGTAGCACGCGCGGTCCTTCATCACACAACGGCATTGGGCAAACGAACGCTTGCCCACCGCATCGAGCACCACGTCGTAGCGGGTGGCGCGGTCGGTGAGCCGCTCGCGGGTGTAGTCGATGACGTCGTCCGCCCCCAGCCGCTCGACCAGGGGGCGGTTGCCGCCGCTGCACACCCCGGTGACGTGGGCGCCGAGCCGCTTGGCGACCTGCACCGCGAAGCTGCCCACGCTCCCCGAGGCGCCGATGACGAGCACGTGTTGGCCCGGCGTGACCCCCGCCTTGTCGCGCAGAAAAAACAGCGCGGTGGTGGGGCCGTCCACCGCCGCGGCCGCGGTCGCAAACGGGACCCCGGCGGGCAGCGCGACCACGCTCGCGGTCTCGGGCAGGCAGACGTACTCGGCGTGCGCCCCGAGGTGAAAGCCGCCAAAACCGAACACGCGATCCCCGGGCCGAAACCGCGTGACCTGCGCGCCCACCGCGTCGATGACCCCGGCGAACTCCGTGCCCAGCGTCCGGTACTTGCGGCGCGGGCCGGTCAGGCCGATGAGCAGCCGGCCCCACACCGGCCGGCCTTGGCGCATCTGCGCCTCCGCTTGGGTCACGGTGGTGGCGAACACCCGGATTCGCACCTCGCCGGGTCGTGGTACGACAAGGGGCACCTCTTGCAGTTGGAGCACCTCCGGCGGGCCAAATCGTCGAAAGACCGCCGCCCGCATCATGTTGTTGGTCATGTCCCGTCTCTCCCCGGCCGCGTTCACAAGGGCCCTCTCTGGTAAACTACACCGTGTAGTGTAATTTGGCAACTCGATCCGACGCCCCCTCTGGCCCCGGTCCCCGCCGGCGGTCCCAAAAGCGCGCGAGCATCCTCACCGCCGCGGCCCAGGTGTTTGCCGAGGTGGGGTTTGACCGCTGCAGCATGGACCAGATCGCCGAGGTGGCGGGCGCGAGCAAACGCACGGTCTACAACCACTTCGAGAGCAAAGAGGTCCTGTTCGCGGCGGTGATGGAGCAGTTCAGCGTCGACACCCGCACCCTCAAGGTCGTGGCCTACGACAAAGACGCGCCCCTCGCGGACCAACTCGGGCGGTTCGCCGAGGCGATGCTCGAGTTGACGCGCAATCCCATTTGGCTCGGCTTGATGAAGGTCATCGCCAGCCGGGACGCGTTCGTCGAGGAAGCGATGACCCGCGAGCGCCAACACGAGGACACCTTGGCCACCTGGTTGGTGGACGGCATCGCCGACGGCCGGCTGCAGGCCGACGACCCCGCGCTCGCCGCGGGGGCCTTTTGGGCGATGCTCTCGGGCGCGTTTTTGATGCCTGCGATCTTGGGGCAGCCTTTGCCCGAGGCCGCCACCATCCCGCTCAAACACGAGCTCATCGCGCTGTTCTTGGCCCGCTATGCCCTCGACGAGGGCGCGGCGGAGAGGGCCGGACCGGCATGAGCGCGGTCACCGCGCAGATCGTGCGCCGGGTGATCGAGGTGAGCCAGGGCCCCGACGCCCCCGCCGCGCTGTGGCACCTCTCGGGGTTGCGCCCCGACGACGAGAGCCCGCAGGTGGTGGCCGCGGACACCTACTACACGCTGCTCGAGCGGTGCGTGGCGGGGGGCGATGCCACCTTGCCGTTTCGGTACGCGGAGGCGGTGCGGCCGGAGGACTTTGGGGCCCTCGGGTTGGCGCTGAAGACCGCGGCCACGGTGCGCGACGCGCTGGCCCGGTTGGTGCGGTACATCCTCATCGTCACCGACAGCCTCGCCTATGCCTGGGTCGAGCAGGAAGACGGGGCGGCGCTGTGGATGCGGGGGCGCCCCCCGGGGGCGCGGCCGGGCATCGCCGTCGCCAATGAAATGGCATTGTGCGCGGTGCTGTCGTTGGTGCGGCAGATCGCCGAGGACGAGGTGGTGCCCGCGTCGGTGTCGTTCCGGCACCCTGCCCCCGACGACGTCGCCGGCCACGCCGCCTACTTCGGTTGCCCGGTGGCCTTCGGCGAGCCGGCCGACGTCTTGGCCTTGACCGCGGCGGGGGCGGGGCAGGCCGTGCGGTTGGCCGACGAGGGGCTGAGCGCGTTTTTGTTGGCCCAGCTCGACGCCCAACATGCCCAGCGCGCGGATGGCTCGCTGGTGTGGCAAGTGCGCCGGGCCGTCACCGACGTGTTGTGCGAGGGCGCGCCGCGCAAGGTCGACATCGCCAAACGCCTGGCCCTGAGCGAACGCACGCTGCACCGGCGGCTCTCCGAGCGCGGCCTGACCTTTCAGCAGGTGGTGCACGACGTGCGGCGCGAGGTCGCGGAGACGTTGCTCGCGGGCCAGCGCCACAGCCTGAGCGAGGTCGCGTTCCTCACCGGGTTTGGCGATCAGAGCGCGTTCCAGCGCGCGTTCAAAGGCTGGACCGGCCAAACCCCGGGCGGCTACCAGAAGGCCGCCGCCCCCTGAGCCACGATTGGCCGAATCGGTCAGGGCATTGGCCGGACCGGTCAAGAGCGCCGCCGCCATCACCCATACGGTCAGAGCATTCCCCCCCACCGATTGGAGGACCGCATGACCGCAACCCACCACCCCCACCGCCTCGCCCGCCTCACCGGCACCGCTTACCTCGGCATCATCGTCACCGGGCTGTTCGCGGAGTTTTTTGTGCGCATGGGCCTGGTCGCGCCCGGCGACGCGGCCACCACCGCGGCGCAGATCGCGGCCGCCCCCGACCTGTTCCGCGCCGGGCTGATGTCGGACGTGTTCATGATCGGGCTCGACGTCGCCGTGGCCATCGGCCTGTACGCCCTGTTGCGCGACATCAGCCGTCCATGGGCATTGCTGGCGACCGCGTTTCGCCTCATCCAGGCCGCGATCCTCGGCGCCAACCTCATGAACATGGCCAGCGCCCTGCAGTTCGCGACCAGCCCCGGCGGCGCCCACGACGCGTTCGTGCTCCACGCGATGTCACTGCACAGGACCACCTACGATCTCGGCTTGGTGTTCTTTGGGCTCTCCTGCCTCGCCCTCGGGCCCTTGCTGCGACGCTCGCGCCTGGTCCCCCCCGTGGCCGCGTGGGGCCTGGCGGTGGCCGGGGCGATCTACCTCGTGGGCTCGACCCTGGTGGTGCTCGCCCCGGGGTGGGCCGCGTCGTTTGACCCGATGTACGCGGTCACCCTCGTGGCGGAGCTGTCCGTGGCCGGCTGGCTCACCGTGCGCGGCGCCGCCCGCGCCGCCCGCGCGCCGTCGTCGTCCGCGCCCGCGCCCGCGTGGGTGACGGCATGAGCGCGGCTTTTGCTTTGGTCTTGGCGGCCTGGGCCGCCACCGGTCCGGCGCCGTCCGCGCCGGGTCCGGTGGGGGTGCGGGTGGTCGACATCGCAGGCACCCAAGCCTGGCTTTGGTACCCGGCCGCCGCGCCGCCGCCCGGACCGGCTGTGCAGTATGATTACGAGGTCACGGTGTTCGCCGCCCTCGGTCCGCTGACCATCGGGCGGTTTGGCGGGACCGCCTCGCCCGGGGCCGCCCCCGCCCCGTCCCCCGCGCCGCGGCCCCTCGTGGTGCTCGAGCCCGGCCACGCCATCGGTCCCGCCGCCTATGCCTGGCTGGCCGAACCCCTCGCCGCCCGCGGCCTGGTGGTCGTGGCCCCGACCCGGCCAGGCTCGCTGTTCGGCGCCGAAGACGAACTGTGGCAAGCGGCGGTGACGCGGCCCGCCGCCACCGCCCGGTTCGTGGCCGCGGCCCGGGCTTGGTTCGCGGACAAAAGCGGCCGAAGGCCGGCGGTGGCCGACGACAAGGTGGCGGTGATCGGCCACTCCCTGGGCGGTCACGCCGCCCTCGCCGCGGGGGGCGCGCGCCTTGACCCCGCCGCGTTCGCCGCGCGGTGTGCGGCCCTCGACGAGCCGGCCGCCCACCCGGGGGGCTATCTGTGCGCGGTGTTCGGCGGGCGCACGCCGGACATGGCCGCGCTGGTCCCGCTGCCCCCCGGGCACGCCGGGCCGTGGCCGGCCACCGCCGTGCCCGGGGTGCGCGCGGTGGTGGCGCTGGCCGGCGACGCGTATCTCTACGACCGGGCCGGGCTCGCGGGGGTGCGCGTGCCCGTGCTCGCGGTGGGGGGCACCGCCGACCGGGACACGCCCTACGCCTGGGGCACGGGCCTGGTCGCGGCCCACGTCCGGCCCGGCCTCGCCCATCCCGTGGCGCTCCCGGGCGCGGGCCACATGGTGTTCACCGCGCGGTGCGCCGAGCAGCCTTGGCTGGTGGGCCTTGTCCCGTTTGGCTTTTGTGACCCCGACGAGGACCGGCGCGCCATCCAGCGCCAGGTCGCGGACGCGGTGATGGCGTTTTTGGCCCCCAGGTTGTTCGCGGGGGAGCGGCCGGTGCGCCCGTAAAACTGTGCATAGCTGGCGCCCAGGACGCGGCCTCAAAAGGCCTTTCGTCCTGGGGCTGGCCGGGTAAAGTGGACGCGGGAGGCCCGCGGATGGACCCGGACAAGAAAAAGGCGTTGCTGATCACGCTCTTGCTCGTGGCCTTGTTTGCCCTGCCCGGGGTGCGCAACCTGTTCCCCCGCAAATACCGGGCGCGGGATTCGTTCCCGGTCTCGACGTTCCCGATGTTCAGCAAAAAGCGCCCCCCCGAGCACCGCATGACCTGGGTGCGGGGCCGCGACGCGGGCGGGGCGGTGGTCGATCACCACCTGCGCAGCTGGGCTTACGACGCCGGCGGCATGAACCAAGCGATGGCCCACCTGCGGCCGATCCGAAAAGACGACGCCGCCCGCCGCGACAAGATGTGCCGCCGCATCGCCGAGCGGGTGGGGCGCGTGTCGCGCTACCAGGAGGTCGTGACCGTCGAGGTCGTCGACGCGTGGTACCGCCCGGAGAAGGTGTTCGGGCCCGACCGCGACGAGACCCCCGAGCGCGCGGAGGTGCTCGTCACCTGCGCCGTCGAGCGCGAGCCGGAGACGGGGGGCACGCCATGAGCCCCGACGCCCCCCTCTGGCAGCGCGCGTTGTTCCCGCGCCACGCCGCGTTCAACCTCGCGGTGATGCGGTTGTTCGTCGGTGGGTTCGCCCTGTGGCACTTGGTGACCTACCGCTACAGCATCATTCGGGTCTGTACCCGGACCGCCCCCGAGCACTACCGGCCGGTGGGCATCGCGTCGATCTTGCCCGCGCCGCTCCCCGACGAGCTGTTCGTGTTTTTGTTCTACTTGTCGGTGGTGGTCATGGGCGCGTTTGTGCTCGGCCTCGGCATGCGGCTGGCCGGCCCGGTGGGCGCGGTGCTGTTGTTGTTTGTGCTGACCTACCGCCAGAGTTTTGGCTTTGTGTACCACACGGAAAATCTCGTGGTGTTGCACGCGCTGGTGCTCGGCTTTTCCCGGTCGGCCGACGCGCTGTCCCTCGACAGCCTGCTCGCGCGACGCTGGCCCGCCTATGCACGATTTGAGGGGCTCGAGCGGTTGGCGGAAGGCAAGACGATGATGCCCTCGTGGCGGTACGGCTGGCCGGCCCAGCTCATGGTGCTGCTCACCGGGGTCACGTACTGGGTGGCGGGCGCGGCCAAGCTCGGGGAGAGCGGCCTGGCCTGGGTGACCGAGGCGCACCTGCTCGACCACATCGGCAACAACGCGCTTCGCTATCACTTTTTCTCCGGGGGCGCGTCGTCGCTCACCCTCGTGGCCTACACGCTGCCGTTTTTTGTTTGGCCGATGCTCGCGGTGATGTCGTTGTTGTTCGAGCTGTTCGCGCCGGCCGCGATCCTCGACGAGCGGCTCGCGCTTGTGTTCGCGGTGGGGCTGTTCGGCTTTCACTGGGGGGTGCTCGCCCTGATGGGCATTCCCTTTTTGTACCAGCTCACCGGCGTCTGCTACGTCGTGTACATCCGGTGGGACAAGCTCGCCCACTTCGTGAAGCGCAAGGTCTGGCCGCGCCTGCGCCCGCCCCGTCCCGAAGGCGCGGTCTCGTCCTGACGCCGGTTGTCGACGGCGCCGAGGTGGCGAGAGTCGATGTGGAGGTCTGACATCATGCACGCTCTTTGCTCGCCAGCGGTTCGGCCGCGCTCCATCCTCGTGGCCGCGTTGCTGGTCGGCGGCTGCGCCGGCGCGCCGGTGGCCCCCACCGAAGATGCGACTCCCCGGGGCACGCCCGTCGAGGCCCAGACCGCCGAGGGGCCGGTGCGGGGACTGACCGACGGCGCGGTGTTTGTGTTCAAGGGCATTCCCTACGCGGCCCCCGCCGCCGGGGTGGACCGGTGGCGTCCCCCCAAGCCCCCCGCCGCGCGCGCCGACGTCTTCGACGCGAGCCGTTTTGGGCCCGCCTGCGAACAGACGGTGGCGTCCATCCCGACCTGGATGCTCAGCGAAGCCGGCGAGGTCGCGTTGTATGAAATGAGCGACCTGCAGGGCTTCGCCGCGCAGGAAAAGAGCGGCGACTGTCTGCGGCTCAACATCTGGACCCCGGTGCGGCCGGTCCCGGTCCCCGTCGAGGGACCACCCGCCGCGGGGTTGCCGGTGATCGTTCATCTGCACGGCGGCGGCCTGACCTCGGGGTCGGCCCAGCACCGGGCCCAGGACGGGCGCCGCTTGGCCCAAAAAGGCGTGCTCTTTGTGTCGATCAACTACCGGCTCGGGGCGATCGGTTTTCTCGCCGGCGACGGCCTGTTCGAGGGCGATGTCATGGCCGGCAACCGAGGATTCATGGATACCGTGCAGGCGCTCACCTGGGTCCGGGACAACATCGCCCAGTTCGGTGGCGATCCCGACAACGTGACATTGATGGGCCAGTCCGGCGGTGGCACCAACGTGTGGTCGACCTTGGCCTCGCCCGCGGCCGAAGGGTTGGTGCGCCGCGCGATCATCATGAGCGGACCGATCTATGACTACCCGATCGAAGAACACAGAAAGCTGACCACCGATGTGCTCGAACAATGGGGTGCCCACCCGGGGGACGTTGCGTCTTTGGGCCACATCTCCGACGACGACGCCGCCAGCACCGCCTCCACCACCACCTTGGTGGGATCGGACGGGTATGGGTCGATGAGCCGGACGTACCTCCCTTCGGCGGGGGCCACCGGCACAGCGTTCTTGCCCGACGACACACTCACCGCGATCGAAAAGGGCCGGCTCGACAAGATCGACATTCTCGCCGGCACCTGCGACGACGATGCCAAGGTTTCCATCATCATGGTGCCGCTGCCCAACTTCTTCGCCATCGACATCTGGAATGGCTACATCGGCGGCCTCATCGCCGACACCGACGAGGGCTACGACGCGATGACAGACAAGTACATCGCCGCCCGCCCCGCCATGGGCGCCACCCGGGCCAAAGAGCAGCTGCAGACCGATGCGTTGTACCGCATCCGCACGTTGCGGGCCGCGGCCGAGCACAGTGCCCGCACCCCCGAAGACGGGCAGGGCCGGACGTACGTGTACCAGTTCAGTTGGAAGACCCCGGCGTTCCCCGACGACCTCGGGGCGATGCACGGGATGGACCTCATTTTCGCCAGCGGGAACATCGCGTCGTTTCCGCGGGCGCTGGGCATCCACGATGGGCACATCGATGTGTCCACCCAGCGCTTGTCCGACCAAATGCTCGACGCCTGGGTCAACTTCGCCAAGACCGGCACCCCGTCGTCGGACGCCCTGCCGGCGTGGCCGGAGTACGAGCCCGGGCAGCGCCAGACCATGGTCTTCGATGTCGAAAGCAAGGTCGTGTCCGACCCGGACGGCGATCTGCGCCGCCTTTGGGAATAGCTGCGGCCCCGGGAGGGCCCCATCGGACCAGGCGCGTTCTCCCATTCGCTGCAGTACCATTTTGATCAAAAAATCGGTGCCCTGTCCTCCGTGGATGGTCTGGCCAGAGGAGATGTGATGCCTTCGAATTCGGCCCCGCGGTATGTGATCGGCCTCGACGCCATCGGCGCGGACCAGGTGGGGGCCGTGGGGGGCAAGGCCGCGGGCTTGGCCGCGCTTTCGTCTTTGCCCGACGTCGTGGTCCCGCCCGGGGTGTGCGTGACCACCGCCGCGTACGCCCGCTGTGTGGCCGACGACCCGGAGGTGGCCGCGGGCCTGGCCGCCCTCGCCGGCGCGGGTTCGGCCGCGGGCCTCCGGGCCGCCCTGGCCAAGGTCACGGTGCCCGACGACATCGTGGCCGCGCTCGCGGCCGGGCTCGGCCCCGGCCACAACACCCGCGCGTACGCGGTGCGCTCGAGCGCCACCGCCGAGGACCTGCCCGGGGCGTCGTTCGCGGGGCAGCACGACTCGTTCCTCGAGGTCCAAGGCCTGGCCGCGGTGCTCGACGCCATCCGGCGGTGCTGGGCGTCGCTGTTCACCGATCGGGCGATCGCCTACCGCCGCCAGCACGACCTCGACGCCCACGACGTGCAGATGGCGGTGGTGGTGCAGGAGATGATCGCGGGCCAGGCCGCGGGCGTGATGTTCACCGCGGACCCGCTCAGCGGCCGGCGCCAGGTGGTGTGCATCGAGTCGGTGGCCGGGCGCGGCGACGATCTGGTCGCGGGGCGGGCGGCGCCGTCGACCCACCGGGTCGTGGACAATGCCATTGTAGAGCGGGCGGGGCCACAGCCCGCGCCCCTCACCGACCCGCAGGTGCACGCCCTGTGTGCCCTCGGGGCGCGCATCGAGGCGCACCGGGGCGCGCCCCAAGACGTCGAGTGGGTGTGGGCGAACGGTGCCTTTTATATTGTGCAGAGCCGCCCGATCACCGCGCTGTTCCCGGTGCCCGCGGTCGATGACGGCGCCCTCCACGTGTACCTCTCGGTGGGGCACCAACAGATGATGACCGAGCCGTTCAAGCCGTTGGGCTTGTCGGTGTGGCAGATGACCACCCCGGCCCCGATGGCCGAGGCCGGCGGCCGGCTGTTCGTCGACGTGACCCGGCAGCTCAGCGACCCCGCGGTGCGCCCGGGCTTTTTGCGCATGGCGGGGCGGGCCGACCCGCTGGTGCGCGACGCCTTCGAGACCCTGGTGGCCCGCGACGGGTTTTTGCCCCCGCCGCCCGCGCCCCCCGCGGGGGGCCCGCCGTCCCGTCCCCCCCCGCCGGCCCCGCCCGACTTTGGCCTGGTGCCCACGCTCATCGCCGAGAGCCGGGACGCGGTGGCCGCGCTCTCCCGGGAGCTCGCCCGGGCGTCGGGGCCGGCGGTGTTCGCGACCATCCGCGCCGATGTCGAGCGGCTGCGGCACCGGCTGTTCGATCCGCGGGGCCACGCGTTGGTCATCGCCGCGTTCGAGTCCACGTGGTGGCTCAACGACCACCTCGCCGCGTGGCTCGACCAACCCGGCGCGGCCGACGCGCTGGCCCAGGCCGCGCCCCACAATGTGGTGGCAGACATGGCCCTCGCGCTGCTCGACCTCGCCGATGAGGTGCGCGCGCACCCGGCGGTCATCGCCCACCTCGAGGCCCACGAGGACGACCTCGACCAGGCGTGGTCGACCCTGCCCGACGTCGCCGGGGGCCCGGCGGTGCGCGCGGCGCTTGACGACTTTTTGGCCGCCTACGGCATGCGCGGCGTGGGCGAAATCGACATCACCCGGCCGCGGTGGGTCGAGCAGCCGGGCGCCTTGGTCCCCACCGTGCTCGGTCATGTGCGGCACCTGGCCCCCGGGGAGCGCGCGCGGGTGGTGGCCCGGGGCCGGGCGGAAGCGGCCGCGGCCGAACGCCGGGTGCTCGACCGGTTGGCCGCCCTCCCCGACGGCGCGGCCAAGGCGGCCGAGGCCAAGGGCCACATCGACCGGCTGCGCGCCACCATCGGCTACCGGGAATACCCGAAGCACGAGATGGTGTCCCGCTATGCCCTATATAAGGCGGCGATGGTCCGCGAGGCCGCCGGGTTGGTGGGCCCCGGGGGGCTTTGCGCGGCCGACGACGCGTTCTTTTTGCGCTTCGACGAACTCGAAGCCGCGGTGGCCACCGGGCGCGTCGACCGGGCGCTCATCGCCCAACGCCAAGCCGCGTACCGCGCGCACAAGACCCTCGTGCCCCCCCGCGTGCTCACCTCCGACGGCGAGATGGTGCGGGGCCGGTACCGGCGGGACGACGCGCCCGCGGGCGCGCTCGTCGGGCTGCCGGTGTCGAGCGGCACGGTGGAAGGACGGGCCCGGGTGCTGTCCCGGATGGCGGACGCCGACCTCGCGCCGGGGGACATCCTGGTGACGCGCCACACCGACCCGAGCTGGTCGCCGGTGTTTGTCCGCGTGGCCGGCTTGGTCACCGAGGTGGGCGGCCTGATGACCCACGGCGCGGTGGTCGCCCGGGAGGTGGGCCTGCCCGCGGTGGTCGGGGTGCAGGGCGCGACCCAAATGATTCAGGATGGCCAAATGATCCGGCTGAACGGCACCGCGGGTTGGGTCGAGCTGCTGCCGGTGGCCGAAGGGGAATCAGGCGGCTGAGGCGGCCGGGCCCGCGCCTGGGCTCGGCCACCATTCGGGCAAGAGCGCGGCGTGGGCGCGGAGGTAGACCTCTCGGTCGCGGGGCGCGTCCTGTTGCAACCACACGGTCATCGCCCCCACCGAGGCATCGCCGATCCAGCGCGCGGCCACGGACACGAACAGGTCACGGGGCACGTCGAGGCCGGGCGGGCCGAGGTGATGGTTTTCGATGAGGGTGCGGGCGGAGGCCGCGAAGTGAGCGCCCAACATCGCCGCCACCGGGCTTTGCGGGCTGGCCAGCTCACGCCGGTAGATCGTGGCGTGGGCCTCGAGGTGGGCGAGCACCGCGAGCACCACCCCCCGCATCGCGGTGCTGAGGTCCGAATCTGTGCCAAGCGCCAGGTGCGTCCCGCGCACCTCGTCGAGCTCGCCCCGGAGCACGTCCGCGAGCAGCTCCGCGGGGGAGCTGAGGTGCTGGTAGAGGGTGGTGCGGTGGAGCTGGGCCGCGCGGGCCAGCTCCGCGGTGGTCACCTCCGCCACCGGCCGGTCCGCGGCCAAGCGCAGGATCGCTTCGGCGAGCACCCGGCGGGTGCGGCGTTGGCGGGGGTCGAGATCTGGCGTTTCCATGCGGCCAGCCTAGCCATAATCGACACATGTTGTCTAATCGACATGTGTTGATTATGTTGGGGGGGCGCCCGAAAACCGGCCGCCACCACCCACAGGAGAGCGCCATGGACATCCGATTCACCAACCAAACCGCCATTGTCACCGGGGCCGCCGCCGGCATCGGGTCCGCCATCGCCGACGAGCTCGCCATGTCGGGCGCGTCGGTCATCGTCGTCGATCTCAAAGCCGCCGACGCCGAGGAAAAGGCCGCCGCCCTGCGCGACAAAGACGGCAAGGCTTGGGGCTTCGCCGCCGACGTCAGCGACCCCGGCGCGGTGGAGGCGATGGTCGCCTTCGCCCGCGAAAAGACCGGGGCCCTGCACCTGCTGGTCAACAACGCCGGCATCGGCGGCGCCCAGGCCCCCACCGGCGAATACCCCATCGAGAGCTGGCAGAAGGTCGTCGACGTCAACCTCACCGGGGTGTTCTACGGGATGCGCTACGGCATCCCCGCCATCGCCAAAGCGGGCGGCGGCGCGGTGGTCAACATCGCCTCCATCCTCGGCTCGGTGGGCTTCGCCAACTCCGCCGCCTACGTCGCGGCCAAACACGGGGTGCTCGGTCTCACCAAAAACGCCGCGCTCGAGCACGCGGCCCAGGGCGTGCGCGTCAATGCCATTGGACCGGGCTTCATCAAGACCCCGCTGCTCGCGGCCAACCTCGACGACGCCACCCAGGCGTTCCTCGCGGGCAAACACGCCCTCGGCCGCCTGGGCGAGCCCGAAGAGGTCGCCGCCCTCACCGCGTTTTTGCTCTCCGACCGCGCGAGCTTCATCACCGGCTCGTACCACCTGGTCGACGGCGGCTACACCGCGCAATGACGCGCGCCGGTCAGGGGGCCGGATGACCGACCTCGACGGGGGGCCCGGGTGCTACGCTCTCGCGCTTGCCCCTCGCCCCCCGCCGGAGTCGTCCGATGCGATCGAACAACCGCCACCCCGCCCCGCGTGTCCCCGCCTGGCCCCTCGCCCTGGCGCTGCTCGCGCTCACCACCTGCACCCCCCTCGAGGCCCCGGCGCCCTTGGCCGCGCGGCCCACCGCTGAGACCGCCCAGGGCATCACCGATCCTGTGCTCCGGGCCGAGCGCAACGCCGCCATCCGCGAGACCGCGCTGTCGTACGGCATCACCCAGGGCGTGCTGTTCGCGGGCATCGGCCAGGCCGAGACCGGGCTTTCTCATTGCGACAGCGAGGTGGGCTACGGCTGCCCGGGCCCGCCCAGCCCCGATTGCGGCGGGGGCCCGATCTTGGCCGGGGGCGCGGACGGCCCTTGCGCCAACGAGCAAGGGGGCCTCGGCATGTTCCAGTTCGACGCCGGGACCTATGCCGATACATTGGCGCTGTACGGCGAGGACGTGCTCACCTTCTCCGGCAACGTGGCGTTCGCGGTGGAGTTCATGATCGAACGCATCCGCATCTCGACCTACGTGCCCGGGGTGGACACCGCCGACGAAGCCATCGCCTGGATCAACACCGTCGAGGTCGACGGCAACAACTACGTGCCCTGGATCCAGTCCGTGACCCACTACTACAACGGCTGCGTGCCCGGGCAGTGCAGCGTGTACGACCAACGCTATGCCCATTACGACGACTCCACCATCTACGTTCTCGACGAGATGGGCGAAGACTTCTGGAACGTGAGCCTCGCCCCCTGCGAAAACGTGCCTGCCGGGGGCCGGACCATCGAAGAGGACGACCCGTGTTTTCAGCGGTCGGGCTCGCCCGGCTCCTGGTATCCCCACGCGGGGGGCAGCGCCGGCGCGTTGCTGTTCACCTATACCTGGGGTGACGGGCCCGCGGACAACGTGGGCACCTGGCACGTGACCGTCGACCAAGCGGGCGACTACGAACTCTCGGTGTACACCGACGCCCACGCGCAGAGCCAACAGGCCGGGTATGTGATTGCACAGGACGGCGCCTCCCAGGCCGTGGTCATCGACCAGACCGCGGTCGATGGGTATCAATCGCTGGGCACCTTTTTCCTGTCACCGGACGAAGAGACGACGGTGGCGCTCGCCGATGCCACCGGGGAGCCGTACAACGGCGCGTCCACCCGCATCGTGTTCGACGCGCTGCGGGTGCTGCCCGCTGTCGGGGACGGGGACGGCGACGGCGACGGCGACGGGGATGGCGACGGGGACGGGGACGGGGATGGCGACGGTGACGGGGATGGGGATGGGGATGGGGATGGGGATTGTCCTGCGGGCACGGTGGGGTGTGCGTGCGGAGAAGGATGCGGCGCCGACCTGCTCTGCTTCAACGGCATCTGCACCGAGCTGAGCGGCGGGGACGGAGATGGGGACGGCGACGGCGATGGGGACGGCGACGGCGACGGGGACGGGGACGGGGATGGCGATCCACCGCCGAGCGTGACCCCGGGACCGTTCGGGTGCGCGGCCGCGGGGGGCGATGTGAGTTTGCTCGTGCTGTGGGCGGGACTGTGGCGTCGGCGTCGGCGCCGGCCGCGCGGTCGCGCTATCCCCAAATAAACGCGCGCATCGAGAGCGACCCCGCGTCGAACCCCACGATGGGGGTGCGCACCGGGTCGTTCGCGTCGGACAAGGCCATCGCGTAGATCAAGGGCAGGTAGTGCTCGGGCGTGGGGTGGGCGAGGCGTGCATCGTCCCCCCCGTCGAGCAGCCCGACGATGGTGTCCGCGTCATGTTGCTGCACCGCCGCGAGGACCGCGTCATCAAAGCGCTGGGCCCAGGCGGGGGTGTCGTGGGTCCGCGCCTTCATCTGGTGAAACGCGTCGCGCAGGTTGTGCACGGTGTTGCCACTGCCGAGCACGAGCACGCCTTGGTCGCGCAAGTCGGTGAGCGATCGAGCGAGCTCAAAGTGTGCGCGCGGGGAGAGGGCCCGGTCGATGCTGAGCTGCACCACGGGCACGTCCGCGTCGGGGAACATCCACTTGAGCACGCTCCAGGTTCCGTGATCGAGGCCCCAGTCGGTGCGGAGCTGGGCGTCGTGGTGGTCAAGCGCCTGGCGCACCTGGGTCGCGAGATCTGGGCGACCGGGGGCGGGGTATTGCACCTCGAACAAGGGCCGCGGGAAGCCGCCGAAGTCGTGGATGGTCTTCGGCTGTGCCTCGCCGGTGAGGTAGGTGCCGGGCACGTACCAGTGCGCGGACACCGCGAGGATGGCGCGGGGCTTCGGCACCATCTGGCCCAGCGCGGTGAACCCTTGTGACCAGCGGTTGTCCTCGATGGCGTTCATGGGGCTGCCGTGGCCGACGAACATCACCGGCATGCGCATGGTGGAGGGCGAATGCGCAGTGGCATTGTGGTCGGTCATCGCGGTCTCCGGGGTCGAGGCGGGGCGGCGGCAACCTCCGAGGAGGGGAACGCCGCGCCCGCGCCCAGCGCGGCGAGGAATGTACGTCGGGACGTGGCCACTGGTTAGGCGGCCTTTTCTTGCGCCCCGACCTGCACCGCTTGCACGTCGATGTCGATGTCGATGCGTTCGCCCACGAGCACGCCGCCGGCTTCGAGCACTTGGTTCCAGGTGAGGCCGAAGTCGCGCCGGTCGACGGCGGTCTTGGCGGTGAAGGCCACGCGTTGGTTGCCCCAAGGGTCCTTGCCTTGGCCACCGTACTCGGCGTCGAGCACCACCGTGCGGGTGACGTCGCGGATGGTGAGGTCGCCGGTGATGCGGTACCGATCGCCGCCCGCGGCTTCGACCCCGGTGCTCACAAAACGCAGCGTCGGGAACTGCTCCACGTCGAAGAAGTCCGCAGACCGCAAGTGGTTGTCGCGGTCACCGACCCCGGTGTCGATGCTGGTGGCGTCGATGTCGACTTCGACCTTGGCCGCGGTCAGGTCCTCGGGGTCGAGCTCGAGCGTGCCTTGGTAGGCGGCGAAGCGGCCGCGCACCTTGGCGAAGACCATGTGCCGGACCGAAAAGCCGAGGCCAGAGTGGGTGATGTCGATGTTCCAAGTGTTCGTTTTCATATCGTTTTCTCCTCTTTCGCTCCCCTTGAGCGATGAGCACACCGTAGGTCCTGCCCAGAATCTGTACTAGATATGGAAAATGGGCTTTACTGTCCCAAAATCAGGACCAATGGTGAAAAACCCTATCGATCTCAATGAGATGCTGGTGTTCACCCGGGTGGTGCAGGCCGGCTCCTTTGTGGGCGCGGCCCGGCAGCTGGCCATGCCCAAGACCACGGTGAGCCGGCGGGTCTCGGCGCTCGAGGAGCGCCTCGGCGCGCGCCTCTTGCACCGGAGCACGCGCAAGCTGCGCCTCACCGATGTGGGCGAGACCTTCTTTCGCCACGCCGCGCGGGTGGTGGCCGAGGCCGAGGAGGCCGAGCTCGCGGTGCTCCGCATGCAGGAGGTGCCCCGCGGTCGGTTGCGGGTCACCGCCCCGCTCAACTTCGGGTTCATGCGGAAGGTGGTGGCGTCGTTTTTGGTCGCGTTCCCCGAGGTGCAGGTCGAGCTTTTGTGCACCGACCGGTTGGTCAACTTGATCGACGAGGGGTTCGATGTCGCGGTGCGGGTGGGCCGGCTCGCGGACTCCAGTCTCATGGCGCGTTCGATCGGGGCGTTGCAAAGCTATTTGGTGGCAAGCCCGGCGTTTGTGGCCGCGCACGGGACGCCGGCCCAACCGGAGGACCTCGAACGGTTCGCGGCGGTGGTGTTTGCCGCCGGGGTCGGCGGGGGGCCGTGGCGCTTGGTGCAGGGCCAGCGCCATGTCACTGCGTCGCCCCCGGCGCGCCTCACCGTGAACGACTTTGATTTCCTCGACGAGGCGGTGCTGGCCGGGCTCGGCGTTGCCCTGGTGCCCGCGTTTCGGTGCCACCCCCACCTAGAGGCGGGGCGACTGGTGCGGGTGCTGCCCGATTGGTGTGCGCCCGACATCCCCATGCACGCGGTCTACGCCACCAGCCGGCATCTTTCGCCGAAGGTGAAGGCCTTTCTCGACCACGTGCGGGGCGCGATGGCCACGCCGCCTTGGGAGCAGGACGCGGCGGCCTGAGCTGGGTCGTCGAGGCCCGTGCTAGGGCACGTCGGTGGTGCCGCGCAGCGCGAGCTCGAAGCGCAGCAGATCGCCGCTCGCCTGGGGCGGGTTGGTCGAGCGGGTCTCGATGGTGAGGCCAGAAACGGTCGGAACGAGCCCGCCGAGGTCGCCGAGCGTGGGGCTTGGCACCAAAAAGGTCAGCTCGGTCTGCCAGGCGTCGAGCAGCTCGGGGAGCACATGGGTGCGGAACAGCGACTCGAGCTCAGTCTCGTCGAGCGCGGGGGCGTCCTGTGCCCGGGGCCACGCCTCGACGCGAGGAGCCTCCAAAAGGGTCAGCGCCAGCGCGCCGTCTTGGATGGCAACGTCCGCGCCCCCTTCGAGGGAATAGCCGTACCGGTGGGTGATGCCCTCGAAGACGAGTTCGAGTTCGATTTGGCCCACGCCGAGCATGAGGTCGTGGCCCTCCTCGGGGGTGGCGGGGCGGAGCACGGGGGCCAGCTTGCCACTGATGATCGCCGAGGTCAGGCCGGGTCCGAGGTCGGGCGCGAACCGCGAGGTGGCGTCGAGCTCGAGCTGCCCGGCGTTCCACAGGCTGTGCAAGATTCCGTTGAGCACCGCGAGCCGCATCACAAACACAAACGCAGGCCCGCCGAGGAGCGACGCGGGATCCATGCCCACGGGGTCGGCCACGCCACGGGACGCGGGATGGAGGGCGGGGGTGTCCGCGGACAACGTGAGCGACAGGGGCGTGGAAAGCGCGCCGTCGCCGGCGCCGGTGGGGGTGAGGTCGAGCGAGGTCAGGGCGCCGTCGATGACCAAGTCGATGTCGGGCACGGGGCCGGGGGACGTGACCTGGCTCTGGCCGACGAGGCCGTCGTCGAGGGCGGCCAACAGGTCTTGGACGACCGCCGGCACGACCGTCTCGTAGGCGGCGCGCACCACGAGGTCGAGTTCGGTCTCGACGGACGTGCGCAACAGCCCGCCCTCGAGCCCGAACCCCGCCGTGGCCTCCGGGTCGTCGAACACGCCGGTGAGCGGCGCGTGTGTGACCTGTACGCCCCCCGCGTTCAGCGTGACGGCCACGGGCGAGCCCGCGTCTGGCTTGTCAACATCGACCACGCCCTGGACCGTGACCTGGGGGGCGCTGACCGTGCCCGTGAGGTCTATGTTGCTGCCATCGAAAAACACGCTCCCCGCGGTCGCGACCTCGAACAGGGCATAGCTGAGCACGACCTCGATCCCGCCGGGCACGATGGCGAGGCTGGCCTCGACCGGGCCGCTGTGCACATCGGGAAACTGCAGCACCAAGGTGGGCGGGTTGTTCACCACGGGGTCGGCCACATACCCGTGGTGATCGAGGTGGGTCATCACCAGCCGCACCAGGTCCGCGATGTCGCCGGTCACGAGGGGGTCCGCGTCCAGATTGAGCAGCTGCCCGTCGTCGAACACGTCCTGGCCGAGCTGGGTGGTGGCCGCGTCATCGAGCACCACCTGCGGACGGCCCTGCTCGTCGAGCGCGGCGGTGTACGTGGGGGCCCAGAGCACGTCGCGGGCCACGCGGGCCGCGTCGCCGACCGCGTCCTGCGCCGTCACCTCCACATGATTGACGCCAAATGCTGGGGTCAAGAACGCCACGAAGCCCCCGTCGCCGTCGACGGGGGCAAGCGCCCCGTTGACCTCGACATCGACCGCGCGCGTGGTCGTGACCGTGCCGCGCACTTCGATGGCGGTGGTGCCGTCCGCGCCCAGCTCCGCGCCGGCGAGGGGGCTTTCGAGCACCAGGTCCGGGCGGCCGGCGTCGACCAGCAATGTCACTGCATCACACAGGTCTGCGCCCGCGGTGACGGAGACGCAGCCGGTGATCACCACCGCGCCCTCCGCGATCAGGGTGTACGCGCCGTTTGTGTCGTCGGGCCGGGCGATGCCCTCGACGTCGGTCGAGAAGGCGACGTCGAGGCCGGGCAGGGGGTCGCCGTCCGCGTCGGCGACGAGCGCGGTGACGACCACGGACTGTCCCACGTCGTGGACCGCGGGTTGGGGCGTGACCGACAGGACGATGGACGCGGGCGCAGCGCGGCCGCCGTCGACGGACACCCCGCCGTCCACGGTGACGCCCCCGTCGGGGCCCGGGCCGGTGCCCCCGTCGACGATCCCCCCGGGGCCGGCCGGGCACCCGGCGAAAAGAAGGAGCACAGCGGGCCAACAACCAAGTCGATGCATCGCGGCAGGTTAGCCCCCCGGGTGGGCGGGCGCGAAACCCCCGGCGCGCTGCCTCGCAATGGACCTGTCGGCGCGGTGGTCGACGGGCCGCGCGACCTGGCGCGCGCGCCGTGACCCGTCAGCGGCAGCGCATGGCGCGCACGTCGACCGCCTCTTGCCACACGACGAGGAAGTCGCCCGAGGCGTGGGTCACGACCTCGACGCGCCCGGTGCCGCCGACCGGCCCGGTGAGGGCCTGCTCGTCGAGGAACGCGCCACCCGCGCCGGTGTTCCGGCTCGCGTAGAGCCCTTCAAAGCCGCTGGTCCAGGCCACGGTCACGACCCCGCCCGGCCCGACGCTGACGCTGGGGCCATCGGTCCCGGTGTCCGCGTCCCCGAGCGGCAGCGGGGTGCTCCAGGTGCCGCCGGTGCGCACCGCCACCCAGGGGCGAAAGGGGGTGGTGAAGTTGGGGCGGAACTCGAACGCCACCGCGGCCACCCCGCCCGGGCCGGCGGCGACCTTGCGGATGCCGAAGCTGCCCCCGGCGCTGTTGTCCGCGGACACGACCGGGGGGGTGAGGGTGTCGCCGAGGATGTCGACCGCGCCCACGTAGAGTGAGTCGACCGGGGGCACAAAGTCACTGTATAGAATCTCGCCGCGTCCGCTCCCGTCGACCGCGGCGTGCATGGTGCTGAAGCTCGTGGGGTTCTGGGCGTCTACGAAGAAAGGATCGAGCAGCCCGCCGTTGCGGCGCCAGTCCCCGTTTTGCAGGGGGAGTGCGTAGTAGCGCGGACCCTGGCCGGTCTCGTTGAGCGCCCAGGCCGCGAGGCCAAAACCACCGGGGGCGGTGGCGAACACGACCTTGCCCACGTGGTCGGTGTCGTTTTGCTCCAGCAATGTCCCTGGATTCCAGGTGCCCCCCACCCGGCGGGTCGAGACCACGCTGGTTCGGTTGTTGATCGGAACCGACAGCACGACCACGGGCTCGCCGGTCGACGTGTCATAGCCCGCGTTCCATTCGTTGAGCTGGAGGGCCCCGTCGTACACGACCTCTTCGTTGCCCCACGCGTCGGTGGCCGCGCTGTACACACGGCCCCGCACGGTGTCGATGCCGGCGGCGTAGGTGGTGAAGAGCGCGGTGACGTCGCCGTCGTCGTCCACCGCGATCTCGTAGGTCGGGGTGAAGCCGGGGTTCACCGCGGAGAACAAATCGTAGGGCGCCGACCAGGTGTCGGTGCCAAAATTGTACCGCGCGACGGCCACGCCCTCGTAGCCAGAGTCGCGTTCGCCCCAGATGGCGGCGGCGTGATCGCCCATGAGCACAAGCTCGGGGAACTGGGCGCCGCTCGCGCCTTGGTTGAACGTGTCGAGGGTCAGCGGGGGGTCACAGTCGATCGTGGCCGCCACGACCCCGCCGTCACCGGCACCCCCGTCGGGCGCGCCGGCATCCGCGGCGCCCCCGTCGGGTGCGCCGGCATCCGCTGCGCCCCCGTCGACGCTGGCATCCGGCGGGCCGCTGTCGGGCACGCCCGCGTCCCCGTCCCCATCACCGTCTCCGTCTCCGTCGCCATCACCGTCTCCGTCGCCATCACCGTCTCCGTCGCCATCACCGTCTCCATCGCCGTCTCCGTCGCCATCGCCGTCTCCGTCGCCATCCCCATCGCCGTCACCGTCTCCATCGCCGTCGCCGTCCCCCGGGCCTGCGTCGTCGGGGGACGTGCCCGGGCAGCCGGTGCAAAGGGCGGCGGCCAAGCCGACGAGGAGAACAAAACGAGGAGCCGAGAGCGCGCGAGACACGAAGACCTCCAGTGGCGACAGACACCGCTGCGAAGAAAAAGGTACCCCGGGGGTCCCTTTTTGTGGCGCGCCGTAGAGGACGAGTTTCGAACGGCGTGTGCGGCCCATTCGGTTGCGGCCCAGCGCTGAAGCTAGCGCGCTCCCGGGGCCGGCTTGGCTGGTGGCGTATTTGCTTCTTCGTTCCGTTTTGGGTCCTTTTTCTTTTCCTTCGCCTCATTCTGTTTCTTTTTGCGGTTCTTCGCCTTCGGTGATTTATCGCCCATTTATCGTTTCCTTTCGTTGGCGCTCAATCGCGCGGAGCACAGACCGGTTTTCCGGACCTCCACCTGGATGGGAGCTGCTCAGCTGATGGCGGATGGCTGCCTCCGCGATGACCACGTCGTCGAAGTCGACCGGTCCCTTTTTCAGGACTTGCACGGTCTCGTGGCCTTTCCCGGCGATCACCACCACATCATGACCACGCGCAGCGCCGATGACGGCATAGATCGCTTGCCGTCGATCAAGAATCGTTGTGACGGAGCCCCGGCGAGACACGATGCCGGCCTCGATATCGCGAACGATGTCGAGCGGGTCCTCGTCTCTCGGGTTGTCGCTGGTGATCACCACATAGTCGGCGAGCTCACCCGCGACGCGGCCCATCTCGGGTCGCTTGCCCCGATCTCGATTTCCGCCGCATCCGAACACAACCAGAAGGCGCCCACGCCGTTGGTCTGCCACCCGCTTCATCGACGAGAGCACGTTGTTCAGTCCGTCTGGGGTATGGGCAAAATCAACGAGGACCAGGAAGTCCTGCCCCGCATCGACAGATTCCAGCCGCCCTCGGGGCGCCGCACAGCGCGACAACGAAGATACGATCACGTTCTCGCGAACACCGAGGTGCCGGAGAACTTTCACGGCAGCCTTCATGTTCAGAGCGTTGAAATCACCCAGCAGATTCGAAGACAGGCCGACGACTTCGTCCCGGAACATGCTCGGATAGACTTTGAACCCGCGTCCTTCCGCCATAAACCCCATCTTGGTCGACGCGTAGCGTGCCATCGTGCCGTGATAATCAAGGTGGTCGCGCGTGATGTTGGTCAGCAGCTTGACGTCGAAGTCGAGGCCCCGAACTCGCCCTTGGTCGATGCCCTCAGACGTGACCTCGAGGATGAAGTGGGTGCCACCCGCCATCTCGTGGGCTTGGATCTGCTTCACGATGTCGGCACGGCAGGGCGTCGTGAGGTCCATTGATCCAGAGTTGAGTGTGCCGAGCACGAAGGGGCGGTAGCCCGCTCCCCGAAGACCTTCTCCGATCAGGTGGGCGACAGTTGTCTTGCCGTTGGTGCCAGTGATGGCGATGAGGGAAAGGCGCGTCGAGGACGTGCCTGGGTGTGCCGCCGCGAAACTCGCGGAGAAGTCGATTGAGTTCTTGATACGTACCTACTGAGCGGCGAGAAGCTGCTCTGCTGCCACCATGGGCTTCGATCGCCGGTGTCCGCGCCGCGAATTGTCGGGCGTCCCGAATACCCGTCCCCGCAATCGGCCCGCTTTGTGGAGCGGGCATCGGCCCCTCCAGAATGGGCTCGACGTTGCCAAGGTTGGGCCCGAAAGCTGGGGCTCAGCGGCTACTTTGGGTCCCCAGGTTTGATCTGGCAAGAGGGTTCAAAAAGCGCCCCGAAAGGCGGTCAGCTAACCGCCTGACGAGGCAAGACTTTCAAGTGTGGCGCGCCCTGAGCGATTTGAACGCCCGACCCTCAGGATCGAAGCCTGATGCTCTATCCAGCTGAGCTAAGGGCGCGCAGCCCACCCCGAATACCGCCAAAGCGCGACGATGGGTAGCGGGTTCGCTCCCCCGACGTGGACATTCCCGGCGCTCTCGATGATCCTGCCCGCGGGAGGGCCCATGAACGCACTGCGCATCGTCGGGTTGGTCGTGGCCGTCGTGGGCGTGGCCGCGGCGGTGTGTCCCCACTGGTTCGGGCCCCTCACGGGTGGTCCCGCGCCGGCCGCGGATCTTTTCGAGGCGGTCGAGCGGCGCGTGCGGGGCGGCATGGTCCTCGGCGTGGGCTTGGTCCTGGTCGCGGTGACCGCGCTGCGACCTTGGTCGGTCAGCGTCCCGTCCGCGATCTTCTATTTCATCACCGGGGCGCTCGCCGCCCGCGTGCTCGGCATCGTGCTCGACGGGACCAGCGCCAAACAGTGGCTTTGGGTCTCGGTGGAGGCGGTGGTGCTGGCGCTGATCGCCGCCTGGCTGTGGCGGGCCAGCGCGCCCGGGGCGTAGCCGCGACCACAGGCCCCGCGCGAGGTCACAGCACGGTCAAACTGCGCCCCGCGCTCGTCGGGGACGCGGGGGCTTCGTCGCCGCACGGGGCCCAAGGGTCGGGGTCGTTCATCGTGCGGCCTTTGCCCAACGCGCGCACCCGACACCCGCCGCGACAGCTCGCGACGTTGCCGCACGTCGAGCAGGTCTCGTTGCCATCGAGCACACGCCACGAGCGCAACGTGGGCGCGTCGCGCCAGGCCTCCGCGAATCCGTGCTCGTGCAGGGTCCAATCCGCGGACGATTTGGTCGGCCCACAGCCGGTCACGTGGCCGTCGAAGGTGATGGTGGCCGAGGTCGTGCCCCCCACGCACCCAAACGCGGGGATGAGCTGGGTAAACGCCGGGGCGGGGGTGGGCATGCCGTCGAAAAAATCCGCGGGGGGCGCGTCCCCGGGCCAATGTGACTGTACTTCATGGGCGGTGGCCACGACCACCCGCCGGTCGATGTGGTGGTCGTCCGCGCCGCCGGCTTCGCCCGACTGTCGGAAGGGTTTGAACACCACCCGGGACACGCCCAGCGACCGGGCCAGAGGGGCAAAGTCGGCCAACCGGTCGATGTTGTGGGGCGTGAGGGTGACGCGGAGGTGCACGTCGTCGGCGCCGGCCGCGACCAGGTGCTCGATGCCGCGGATGGCGTGGGCGAAGCGACCCGGTCCGCGCAGGTGTTCGTGGGTGGCCGCGTCGGGCCCGTCGAGGGACACGGAAAAGCAGCGCACCTGGGCGTCGACCATGGCGCGCGCGTTGTCGGCGGTGACCAGGGTCGCATTTGTGCAGAGCCGCGCGTCGAGGCGGTGCTGCGCCACCCCTTCGAGGATGTCGAGAAAGTCGGGCCGAATCATCGGCTCGCCCCCCGCGAGCACGATCACGGGCGCGCCGAGCGCATCGAGGTCGGCGAACAGCGCGTGCAGCTGGGCCACGGACAGCTCGTCGGCCGATCGCCGGGCCATCACCGGCACGAAGCAATGGGTGCAGCGCAGGTTGCACGCTTGGGTCAGCTCCACGTGGGTGATGAGCGGCGCGGAGGCCGCGCGCCAACCGGGCGGGTTGTCGCGCAGTTCGGCGTGGGAGCGGAATCCGTCGTCGATGAAACCTTGCTGTTGCCAGTGGGTCAATGTCTCGGCATAGGCGCGCGCGTCCGTCCCGAAGCGGCGCTCGAACGCGGGGAACGCATCGACCAGACTCTGTTCGCGCGCGAGGTGAAACAGCGCGGTCTGGGCATGGTCGAACGCGTGGAACGACGCGTCCCGACGACGGTAGTAGAGCCCGCCGAACGCTTCGCGCCGAAACAGATCGGGCCGGTCCCGCGAAGCAGCCACGCCGAACCCCGCCGCGGCCGACGAACAACCCTGTCCGCGCACCGCGCCTACCGCCCGGCCCGCGCCACCGGGCTACTCAATGTCATTGCCCGCGACCCAGCCGGCCCAGTCGCCGCCCACCGCGTCGGTGACCGCGGCCTTTTTCTCGGCCGCGTAGGCCGCGAGGTCGTCGGTGCCGAGCATCGACTTGACCTCGTCGTCGCTGAGATGGCCCGCGCGCCCCTTGGCGTTGAGACCGGGGATGAACCGCGCCAACGAGGTCTCCGCCTCCTGCGCCGCCCGGTCCAAGCGGTCGGGGACCTCCCCCGCGAACGGCGCCCTGACCATCATCGCGTTGTAGGCCCAGGTCAGCGCGTCGGCGCCGGCGGGGCTGGCGGCGTGGTGCTGCGCGGTCTGTTCGATGCGGCGGGCCACCGACGGGCGCAGCGCGGCCCGCTTGGCCGCCGAGTCGTAGCTCGCCGAGTCTTGGAAAAACGCGAGCACCTCGGGGGCGGACTCGTGCAGCGCCGAACGGAGGAGCTTTTCTTCGACGAGATCGTCGACGGTGTTGACCGCTTGGCGGGCGACCATGAACTCCGCTTCGGTCACGCGCCCATCCCCGTCGCCGTCGGCGGCGGCGACTTGGCTTTTCACGCGCAACAGGAGGTTCATCACGCTCGACACCTGGGCGCCGTCCAACGTGTCGGGGTTGGTGCGGTAGCCGGTCAAGCCGCTGCAGCTCGAATGCACCGGCTGCGGATTGAGCGACGCGGGGGGCATGCCGCGCTCGGCCGAGACGTACCCCTCGAACTGGTCGAGCACGGCCTCGAGGTTCTTGGACGCCACCGGGTCGTCGGCCACCTTGGCCCGCAGCGCGTCGACGTCCAAAGAGCCGTCCGCCTTCTGCGCGTCCTTCACGCCGTCGATGACCTGGTCGAGGCTGCGCATCAACTGGGGCGGCGTGATTTGGGGAAAGGTCGGCTTCTTGATCGTCATGCTCAACTCCTGTGCCGGCTATAGACCGGGCCGAGGCAGTTTGGCCGTCGAGCCCGGGGGTGATCGAGCAAAGAGTGGTGGTTTCAGAATTTTTCAGCGCCGCTTCAGCGGGTGGACACTTCGGCTCGCTCCGGGGGGGGGCCGAACCGACAGAAACATGTAGGGTCCCCCCACCCGTCCCCCTCGCGTCGGAACGCCAATGCGATTGGAAGTACACGCTCCGCGAGCCGGCCCTTCAGCGCGATTTCAGCGTGAAGTGTGCGCCCGGTCATTGCCACGCGGGACGCGCCGCCTTTCCCAAGACACGTCGGATGCAGCCCCGTAGCGTGACGGGGTGACGCGCCGATTCGCCCAAAGCCCGCGCCCGCCCCGGTTCGTCCCTGCCCGGTGGCCGGTGTGGGCCATGGTGGTGTGCAGCACCGGGTGCGCGTTGCCCGACGACGCCCAGTACCAAAAGCCGTGCGACGCCGACGTGGCGTGCGAGGGCGACTACACCTGTGTCGCGGGACGCTGCCTGCCGGGGGCGGTGGACGCGGGGGGGGCCCCGCGCGAGGCGCACGGGGTCGACGGCGGCGGTGCACTTGAGCCGGGGGCCGACGCCGGCCCGGCCCCCGACGGCGGCTATGTCGACATCGACTGCCGGGCCCAGGCGTTCGCCCCCCCATGTGACTGCTTCGAGGTCACGCTCTCGGGCATCGACCATCTCGTCTGCCCCCGCGCGGCCTTCCACAATCATGACGCCGAAGCGCGGTGCGCGGCCTGGGATGGCCAGCTCGCGAAAGTCGACAGCGCCGAACACCACCAAGCGCTGCTGTCGTATCTCGAGCAGCGCTTCGATCCGGCTCTGTTCGCCCGGTGGACCATCGGGTTGAGCGACGACGGGCCCCTGGGCACAGACGGCACCTTCACCTGGCCCGACGGGACGAGCCCCACGTACGTCCCGTGGGCGGACGGCGAGCCCCACGGCAGCGACCTCAACCTCGAAGACTGCGTGGTCATCGACCGACAAAGCGGCGGGGCCTGGCGCGATGTCCTGTGCACGGACGACGCGCCGTTCTTGTGCACCGCCCCCGACGAGGGGTAGGCCCGGCCCGGCTACGGTGCGGGCTGCACCGTGATGGCATACGACCGGCCGCCGCGCTCGACCCGCAGGCGGTGGGCGCCGCTGGTGGCGAACAAAAACTGCTGCAGCTGGACCGGGGTGCGCAACCGGGTCTCCCCGAGGTGGGTGAGCACGTCGCCGTCGCGCAGACAGATGGCGTGAAAGTAGCTGCCCTCTTCGATCGCGAACACCTTGAACCCCGTGTTCTTTCCGTCGACAAACGCGGGCACGATCCGCGCCTTTTGCAAGGCCGCCTGTGGGTCCTTGCGCAGCCGCAGGCCAAGGTCACGGCTGAGGGTGATGCGCGCGCCGTCGGTGAGCGCGCAGCCCCGCTCCTCGACCACGTCCTGGTAAGCGCGCACCCCGGCCGCGGACACGAACCGTTGTTCGCGGGGTGGGGCGTCGGCCACGCCCACCACCACCCCGCCGTCGACGTGACGATACCGCAGCGGCTGGCCGCGGGCGTCGCGCGGAATCTGGACCGTGTGCGCGGCCGGGAACGACCCGGTCTTTTTGTGCGCCGCCTGGATCTCGGAGATAAATGTGGACAGCAGGTGTTCGTTCTCGATCTCTTGGAGCGCTTCGAGCACTTCAATGAACGAGTGGGTCAACGCCTTGGCATCTTTCTCCCACGCGGCGCGGATTTTGCGGCGCTGCGCCGCGGGCAGCGCGGCGAACGTGGCTTGGCCCTTTTGGCGCACCGCGGGCGGCGTCGCGGATCGGGCCGCGCGGGTCTCGAGCGAAGGGCGCAACGCCTCCCGTTGGTCAGGGGGCGCTTCGGCGAGCATCGCGTCCAGCTGCTCCTCGGCTTCGGACTTGGTGTGATGCAGGGCCTCCGCCTCCTCGGCCCACACGAACAGTTGGCCCAAGCTCTGCCCCCACGCCGCCGCGTCGATGCCCTCGGCGCGCAACGCGCGGGCCAGCCGGACCCGTTCGTCGTCGGACAGCGCCGGGTGGCAGGGGTTGTCGTATCGAAGACAGGGACCCTCGCCCTGGTGAAACGCCTCGAGCCGCTCGAACAGCGAACGGGAGGTCTGACAGAACTGTGCATCCCGCGCGGCCCCGGACGGTGCGGCGGCGGTGGTGGCGAAAAGCAGCAACAGGAGGGGCGATGACATCGCCCAAGCCTACGCGGTGGCCGGGGCCTGTACAGGGGGCTTAGAAGTCGGCCACCTGGTGCACGAGCTGGGGTTGGTCGACGAACGGGTTGCGGTTTTGTTGTTCGGCCTCGATCGAATCATTGCGCAGCCGCTCGGCGTCGGACGGCGGGTCTTGGCAGTGCCAAGCGCGCAATGTCACTTCCTCGTCGGGGGGGATCGAAAGCTCGTAGCGCACAGAGAAATAGAAGTGTGCGCGGGCGATGTCGCCCCGCATCGCGAGCCGCACGGAAAAGACATCGTCCGGCCGTCCGTCGGCCGCGGGCCCGAGGGCCGAGCCTCCGCCCGCCCAATCGCAGCTGTTGCCGCTGCAGGTGACCGCGCCGAATTCGTGGTTGCCCCGCGCCCCGTTCGCGGGCGACACCGCGGGGAACAAGTGGTGCAGGTCGCCCTCGGCGGGGAAGTTCTCGGCGCCGTCGCTGCGCGGCCAGCTGTGTTCGGTGGTGATCTCCTCATCGCCGAGCCCGGGGGAGCGCGTGCCGTCCGCAGGGACCTGAATGCCGGTGTACGCGCAGGTGATGAGGTTGTTCTCGTCGACGTCGATGTCGCCGGTGATGCCGTACATCAGGTTGCGGGCCGCGTCGTAGCCAAAGCCCACCGCGTTGTCGCTGACAAAACTGTGCAGAGCGGCGGTGAGCGCGCCGTCCTGCAGGTCGGCCACGCCGGTGTAGTCATCGTCGTGCACCGTGGACGGGAACTCACACGCGGGCCCGGCGTCCACCCCGTTCACCACGTCGGGCAGACCCGCGTCCAGAGCGTCCCCCGCGTCTGCGCCGGGGTCCACGTCGGGCGCGCTCGCATCGCGCGGACTTTCGCCCGCGTCTTGGGCGCCCGCGTCTTGGGCGCCCGCGTCTTGGGCGCCCGCGTCTCGCGCGCCCGCGTCAACCACGGGCACGCCGGGGCATCCGGCCAGACACAGGAGGGCACACGCCCCCCACGCCCACGTGATGTTCCATCGGTTCACGCGGTCAGCCTAGCAGAAATCGCGCCGCGCGCTCGAACAAGTACGGACACCGACCGCGGGGGCCAATGGGATTTACGTGTTCGTCCGCTCAGTGCGCGTGCCGGTGATGCAAGTCCGAACGATGGTCGTGCTCGTGCCCGTCGTGGCCGTCGTCGTGGCGATGCCAATGGGTGTGCACCACTTCGCGGTGTTCGTGTTCGTGGCCATGGGCGTCCGACGCCCCGGGTCACACGCCCAGGGCCATGAGGGCACCGGCCACAAGCTGTGCGATCGTGAGCGGCGGCCACCACACCCCAGAGCAACGGTCCTGCCATCCCGAGGATTAGGCCAGAGCGGTGCGGAACAGCGCGAGGGTGCGGTCCCAGGCGAGCTTGGCGCTCGCCGCGTGGTAACGCGGGGTCGAGTTGTTGTGAAAGCCGTGCTTGGTGCCTTTGTAGGTAAACGAGGTGAACGTCACCTTGTGCTTTTTCAGCGCAGCTTCGTAGTCGGGCCGCATCGCGTTCACCCGGGGGTCGTCGTCGGCGTAATGCAGCAACATGGTGGCCTGGATGTGCGGCACCTGGTCCAGGTCGGCGGCTCTTCCGTAGAAGGGCGCAGCGGCTTGTAGGTCTTTGCCCATTTTGGCGGCGAGGAAGTTGGCCACCCCCCCGCCAAAACAAAAGCCGGTGACGCCGAGCTTGCCGTTGCTGCGCGCGTGGCTCTTCACAAATCGCGCCCCGTTCAGCATGTCTGCGTAAATCCTGGCCGGGTCGAGCTTCCGTTGCATGACCTTGCCGTCGTCGTCATTTCCTGGATAGCCGCCGGCCGCGGTGAGCGCGTCGGGGGCGAAGGCGAGAAACCCTTCGGCCGCCACGCGGCGGGCCACGTCCTCGACGTAGGGGTTGAGCCCGCGGTTTTCGTGGACCACGAGCACGGTCCCCACCTTCCCCTTGGCGGTGGGCTCGACGAGATAGCCGCGCATCGTTTTGGTGGTGCCGCCCGGCGAGGGGTAGGTCACGTACCGCGCGTGGATGCGCGGATCGGTGAACGAAATCGTCTGGGCCCGCGCGTAGTTGGGCAACAGCGTCGTGGCCAAGGCCAGACCCCCGGCGCCGAAGCCCGCGGCCCGGCGGAGGAAGTCCCGGCGCTCCATCTGTGAATGGCAGTACTCGTCGTAGAGCGCGTAAATGTCGTCGGCGATGTCGGCGGGTGTTTGCATGGGCCGACGATCGCCCGCCGCGCGGCCGGGCGCAAGCGAGGGAGGCCGTGCAGAGAGTTCGCGTGCCGACGGGACACGGGTGGTACGATTCTCATCGCGATGTCGAACCTATGCCCCACCATCACCGGGCTCGCCGCCCTTGTGCTCGTCGGATGCACGGCGTCTGCCGTCGACCGGGACGGCGGGGGCAGACCGGCGGCGGACGCGGGCGGGGCGAAGACAGTCGACGCTGGCGACGAGCGACCCGATGGTGGCCACGGGTCGGTCGACGGCGGACAGTCAGCCGACGCTGGGGCGATGGAGCCGCCCTTCCCGGGGCGCTGTGTCATGTACGCCGATGGCGACGCGTATGTGCAGGAGTGCATCACCGATGCGGATTGCGCGTTTCGCAACCACGGTCCGCTTGTCCACCGGTGTGCCTTGGTCGAGGGCTATGGGTTTCAGACCTGTGTGCTCGACGGCTGCGCCACCGACGGCGACTGCCTCGCGTCGGAGATCTGCGTCGACATCGTGGTCGGCCGCTTCTGCTCACCTCTGTGCGACACCCCCGGAGAACTCTGCGGCCCGGCGGGCTACGGGGGGGCGGTGACGTGCCAGCAGCATGGAAACGATTGGGCTTGCGTCCCCACCGGTTGCGTCGACGATGCCGACTGCGCCGCGGCGCCGGGGGCGCGGTGCCGGTCCGACGACGACGCTGATGGCCTTTCGGTCTGCATCGTGGATTGCCCTGTCGGTTCCTGAGGCTACTCCCTCAGGATCTTCTCCATGGTCTTGCCCTTGGCGAGCTCGTCGATGAGCTTGTCGAGGTAACGGATCTCTTGCATCAAGGGCTCTTCGATGTCCTCGACGCGCACGCCGCAGACCACGCCTTTGATCAACCGGCGCTTCTCTTGCATCGCCGGCGCCTCGTCGAAGAACGTGCGGAAGTCGTTCTCTTTTTTGATCTGCTTTTGCAGCCCCGCCTGGGTGTAGCCGGTCAGCCACTTGATGATGTGGTCGACCTCTTTCTGCGTCCGGCCTTTGCGCTCCGCCTTCTGCACATACATCGGGTAGACCTTGGCGAAGGCCATCGAAAAGATGCGGTGTTCGGCCATGGCTGCCTCCGGGGGTTCGGCCTGCGGCGACATCGTAGCCCGGCGGATGCGGCGGGGCCACCGGACCCAGCACATCCTGGGCGCGCCGGCTTGCGTGGGCTAGACCGCGGGGGTGCCCGGTCCGAGCCGCTCCCGCGCCCACTTCGCCATGTTGCTGTATGCCGGGCTGATCAGCCTGTCGTTCTTCATCGGCGACCGCATCACCGGCGCGCTCGACCCCCAGGTGCTCACCCTCGAGCGGTTCGCCATCGGGGCGCTCACCTTCTTGATCGTGGTCTGGTCCCGGCCCGCGTTCGGGCGCCCCACCGCGCGTACGCTCCTGCGCGGCCTCGGGCTCGGGACAACGATGGTCGTTTACTTTGTGCTCATGTTCGAGGCGCTGCGGCGCACGACGTCGATCACCACCGGCGCGCTGTTTACGTTGATGCCGCTGTTGTCCGCGGCGGTGGCCCGCCCCCTCGTGGGCCAGCGCACCAGCCTCCGGCAGTGGGCGATGATGAGCGTGGGCGCGGCGGGCGCGATGTGGGTGGTGTTCGACGGGTCGTGGGACCGGGCGCGGGCGTTCGACCTCGGGCCCGGGGCGTGGCTGTTCCTCGCCGGGTGCGTGGCGTTCGCGTTCTATTCACCGTTGGTGCGGAGATTTCACCACGGGGACGACCTGCTGGTGATGACCTTCTGGACCCTGGCCATGAGCACGGGGTTGCTCGCGGCGATCGCCGGGCCCCGGGCGCTGCACACAGATTGGCGGGCGGTGGGGTGGGAGGTGCACGCGGGCATCGCCTACCTCGGTGTGGTCAACACTGCAGTGACATTTTGGCTGGCCAAGTTCGCGAGCACGCAGCTCCCCTCGGCCAAGGTCATGGCCTACACCTACCTGACCCCGGTGTTCGTGGTCCTGCTCGAGGTCGCTTTCGGCGAGGCCGCGCTGAGCGGGGGCTTGCTCGCGGGCTTGGTCGTGACCGCCAGCGCCACCGGGCTGTTTCTGGCCAGCCGCAACCGGACGGGGGAAAAAAATCCGTCTCCCCCGGACGCGGCCGAGACCGTCCGGCCGACGACCGACCCGGCGAAAAGCGGCTGAGGGGTTCTGGCGCAACCTGACAGAAAAGGCCCCGCCAGCTCTTTCAGGACCTGACAGGTGGCGCACCGGTTTTGTCAGGTCGCGGCCCCACGCGGCCTGGGCGACACGACGTGTCCCCTTCCAGTGACATCCCGGCCGCGCCCCCCGGCCGGGTCGGGATCGCAGCCCGCGGGCGGCCACGACCTCGCGGGACGGTTTCGTTCACGCGCGGACGGGGCCGAGGCAAAAGTCGTCGATCGGGGCCCGCACCACGACGTGCGGCCTCGCCGCATCACCGGATCGGTGACGGACGTGACCGCGCGAACGCTGTGACACATCTCTGCGCATGAAACGCGAACATGCCCTCCTCCCGCTTTTGACCATCACCCTCTGCCTCGCCGCCTGCGGCGGAAAGACCCAACCCGAACCCACCGAAGACTGGATCCCGGCCGATGACCTGCCCGATGACCTCGACGAGCCGGCCCTCGCCCCGGAGCTGGTCCCCGACCCGGATGACGCCGACGCGGCCGAACCCGACGAGGTCGAGCTCGCCGACGTCGACTACGAGCTGGCCGAAGAACGCACCGAAGAAGGCCCCCTCGACGCCGACAACGAGGACGCCATGCTGCCCGAGCCGGTGGTGAGCGAACAAGCGCGGGTGGTGCCGGGGCCCCGGGCGGAGCTGCGCACGTACCGCGTGCTGCAATGGAACATCGCGGGGGGCAAAGAAAACAACTGCAAGACCGCCGGCATCACCAACGCGGTCCGCCGGTACGTCAAGAACAAGAAGATCGACTTCGTGAGCCTCAACGAGGTGTGCCCGGCCCAGCACAGGGCGATCCGCAAAGCCCTCCGCAACCTCTGGGGCAAAGCCGCGGGCGCGAAGTTCTCCGCCTACGTCGGGGACGGCACCAACCGCATCGTCGGCAACAGCATCTTTTCCCGCTGGAACCTCAAAGAGATCACCAAGCGCAAAGTGGGCGAAGACCAATACGGCGACCGCTTCTTGTTGTGCGGCCAGCTGCGCAGCCGACAACACCTGCGCTTTTGCAGCGCGCACCTGAGCCCCGCCGACAGCAAAGCGACCAAACAGATGCAGCGGGTGCGCAAGCGCATCGAGGCCTGGTGGAACAACCGACGTGACACCGTGATCCTCGCCGGGGACATCAACCTCCAGGCCAACCACCCCGGCCTCAACAGTGTGTATGCACCCGGGGTCAACACCAAGAACAACCCCGGCAACTTCGGTCGCTACCGCGAAGTAGACGACAACGACCCCGACCACTGCAAGGGCTTTGGCCAGCGCTCCACCCCCGGCACCGCGGGTGGGCCCTGCCACGAGGGGGGCAAGATCGACTTCATCTTCGCGCGGCGCAATCGCATTGTGGAGAAGCGCTACGGGGGCAAGACCCTCAACATCCCCACCGACTGCACCGGCAAGTGCTCCGACCACCGCGCGGTGGTGGGCCGCTACCGGTTGCGGGTGCGCATGGACTGAGCTCGCTCAGCCCACCCCGCCGCTCACCGCCTCGACGTTGTGTCCGTCGGGGTCGAGCACAAACGCGGCGAAATAGTGCGGCCCGTACGCGGGCCGGGGCCCCGGTGCGCCGTGGTCTGTGCCTCCCGCGGCGCAGGCCGCGGCGTACCAGCGTTCGACCACGTCGGGGGCCGCGGCTTTGAACGCCAGGTGCACCGGCGCGACCCGCTCCGCGACGTGGAAGTAGACCGGGAACGAACCCTCGCGGTGAAAGGCGCAGTAGACGCCGTCGCGAAAACCCCGGACCGCCCAGCCGAGGGGGGCAAGGGCTTGGCGGTAAAAGTCGTGCGTGCGGGCCGCGTCGGCGACGGGGATGCTGATGTGATCCATGGCGGTGACCTCCGCCCAAGAGCGTCGACCCTCCCTTGGGGGGAGGGTCAAGCCGAAGCGGCGGCCCGCGCGGTCACGTGGTGCAAGGCTTGCTCGAGCCGCCGTTGCTGGCGGGCGAGCGCGGCCTGTTCGCGGTCGATGTCGTCGAGCCGCGCCCGGATGAGCGCGGCCATGGGCGCAGGGGCGGGGCACGCGAGGGCGGCCTTGTCGACTTCGCCCAACATCGCGGCGATGTCCTCGAGGGAAAAACCGAGCGAACGGCCATGGGCGATGAGCCGCAACCGGTCGACGTCCGCCGCGGAGAAGTCGCGGTAGCTGGCGTCGCGGCGGAGCCCGGGGAGCAGACCCAGGCCGTCGTAGTGGCGGATGGCTTTGTGCGAAAGGCCGGTGAGTCGGGCGGCTTGTCCGATGCGCATGGGCAAACCCTCGCGGACGGGGGCCCGGGCGTCAACCGAGAACGCTACTGCATTCTCAACAACCGGGCCGGGTTTGCGCTCGTGCGTGCGCGACGGTACACCACCGCGTGCCCTCCGCCCCGTTCTCCACTGTTCCCACCGTCGAGCTGCACCGCCACTTCGAGGCCGGGATGCGGCCCGCGCTCATCGCCCAGCTCGCGCAAAAAAATGGCGTCACCGCGGTGCGCACCCGCGCGGGGGTGGAGATCGAGGGCATCAACCCGCAGGATCCGGACTCGGTGCTCGCCTATTACAAAAGTGTCGAGCGGGGCTTTTCGGGGCCGGGCGGCTTTGCCCGGTTCATCGATTCGTTTGGCTTGCCCCTGTCGGTGCTGTGCTCGCTCGAGGACCTCGAGCTCGCCGCGTTCGACCAGCTCGTGCAGCTCGCGGACGCCGGCAGCTTGCACACCGAGCTGCGCGGCTCCCCCTTTTCCTATCTCGAGCGGATCGACGCCAGCCTCGACGAGGTCGTGGCCGCGATCCAAGCCGGCGTCGACCGCGCCTACACCGAGCGGGCGGTGAGCGGCACGTTCATCGCCGCGTTCTCGCGCCAAAAAGGCCTCGGGCCGGAAAAAGGCCCCCCCGTCGGGCGCCAGGCCCCGGCGGTGGCCCAGCTCGTGGCCGAACGGCACACCGACGCGCGCCCCCTCGGCCTCGACATCGCCGGGTTCCCCGAGGACATCTACCCCCCGCGGCTGTTCGCCGAGGCCTTGGCCCCGGCCCGGGAAGCCGGCGCCCCGTTGACCATTCACTGCGGCGAGCAGGGCACCTATCCACAGTTCGAGGCGTCGCCCCCCGCGCTGGTGCTCGAAGCGGTCACCGTGCTCGGGGCCAAGCGGGTGGGGCACGGCACCTGCCTGATGGTCGACGAAGACGCGCGGGCCTTGATGAAAGAACGCGACATCGGCGTGGAGTGTTGCCCGGTGAGCAACGTGAAGATGGGCTTTTTGCCCTCCGTGTCTGTGCACCCGGTGAAGGCGTTCTTGCGCCAAGGCCTGTTCGCGACCCTGGCCACCGATGACCCCCTGATGTTCGGTGACTTCACCGTGCGTTCGCTGCTCGAGCAGCACGGGGCCGCCCTCGGGCTCACCCCCGCGGACGCCTGGGCCTTGGCCGAAAATGGGGTCCGAACCGCCTTCGTCAGCGACGAGCGCCGGGCGGTGTTGACCGCGCGCCTCGAGACCCTGCGGGCCGCGGGGGGGGCGGCGTGAGGGGGGCGCGGGCTTTGCCGGGGGCGCTGTGTTTGCTCGCGGCGGGGGCCTGTGGGGACCCGGGCGCGGACGCGGGCCCGTCGGGGCCGGGCCAGTTCTGGGTGCCGGAGCGACCGGGCACGGTGAGCGGCTACATCCACGCGGTGTACGACCCGCTCCCCGACGAGTCGGTGGATGGCGCCGCCGACGGCGGGGTCCTGCTCCGGGCCGGGACCTGCGCGGCCCGGGACGGCGACCACGCGGGCTTTGCTGTGACATTGGAGCGCGACGGCGCCGACGCCGACCCCGTGGCCGGCACCGCCACCACCGGGGCCGACGGCCGCTTCAGCTTTGTCGACGTCGACCCCGGGGCCTACCGGGTCTCGTTCGCCCGCGACGGGTTCTTGTTGCCGGCGACCTTTCGCGTCACCGTGGCCCCGGGCGAAATCGTGTCGCACACCCCGGTGTGCGCCCTGTGGCAGGGCCGGCCCCCGACCCCGGCGGACGTCACCCTCGCCCCCGATGGCGCGGGCTTTGCGGTGTCGTGGACCCAACCGGCCGGCGCGGTGGGGGCGGTGGTCGATCGCTGGTTGGTCTCCTACGGGCCCGCCCCGCACCCCGACGAGGACGTGGCCGGGTGTGAGCACCACGCGCCCACCTCGCTGCGGGGGGATGCCCACGACGTGGCCACCTTCGCCGCCGAGGGGCCAAGCCCGTTGGTGACGGTGGCGCCCGCGGCCCGGCTCACCCCCGGGGAAGGTCCAGAGACATTGGTGGTGGCGGTGGCCGCGCGCGACCGCTTGGGCAACCTGTCGTGTTGGTCGGCGCCGGTGTCGGTCGATCTGTCGCACCCCTGAGTCGGGCCCCGCAGGCGGTGCGAAGCCTGGCCCGGGCCGTCCCCGGGCAGAAAGAAACCCTCAGTGCAGGCCGGGGGCCTCGTGGCCGGACTGGGCCACGTACTCGAGATAACCCCCGGGGTAGGCGTGCACCCCGTCGTCGGACAGCTCGAGCACCCGGTCGGACACCGCGCCGAGGAACGCCCGGTCGTGGGACACAAACAGGGCGGTGCCGTCGTAGTCCTTGAGCGCATCCAGCAACATTTGTTTGGTCCCGATGTCCAGGTGGTTGGTGGGCTCGTCGAGGACCAAGAAGTTGGGCGGGTCGTACAGCATGCGGGCCAACACCAAGCGGGCCTTTTCACCCCCGGACAGGACCCGGCAGGGTTTTTCCACCTCGTCGCCGGAAAAGCCGAACGCCCCGAGCAGGGTCTTGAGCGCGCCCACGCTGGCGAGGGGGAACGCCCCCTGCAGCGTCTCGAACACGGTGGCGTCCCCGTCGAGAATCTCCATGGTGTGTTGGGCGAAGTAGCCGAGCTTGACGCTGGCCCCGACGGTGAGCTCGCCCTGGTCCGGGTCGGTCTCGCCCACGATGAGCTTGAGCAGGGTGGACTTGCCCGCGCCGTTTTTGCCCATGATGCACCAGCGCTCGCCCCGGCGAATGAGCAGGTCGAGCCCGTCGTAGATCACCCGGTCGCCGTAGCGTTTTTGCAGGCCGAGGATGCGCACCACCTCGTCGCCGGAGCGGGGCGGGGCCCGAAACGAAAACGACTGGGCCTCGCGCCGCTTGGGCGGGGCCATGGTGTCGATCTTCTCGAGCTTTTTGACCCGGGACTGGACTTGGGCGGCGTGGCTGGCCCGGGCCTTGAAGCGCTCGATGAACGCTTTCTCTTTGGCCAGCATCGCCTGGTGTCGCGCGTATTGGGCCTCGACCTGGGCGGCCTGGATCGCGCGTTGCTGTTCATAAAAGTCGTAGTTGCCGGAGAAGTCGTTGAGCTCGCCCCCGTCGAGCTCCACGATGCGCGTGACCATACGATTCAAAAACTCACGGTCGTGGGACGTGATGATGAGCGCGCCCTCGTACGCCTTCAAAAACTGCTCAAGCCAAATGATGCTCTCGATGTCGAGGTGGTTGGTGGGCTCATCGAGGAGCAACAGGTCCGGCCGCATCAACAAGATCTTGGCCAGCGCCACCCGCATCTTCCACCCGCCGGAGAGCGCGCCCACGTCCTGGTCGAGGACCGCGGGGTCGAAGCTCAACCCCGCGAGGATGTCCCGGGCCCGCGCGTCGAGGGCATAGCCGCCGAGCTCCTCGAAGCGGGTCTGCACCACCCCGAAGCGCTCGACCAACTTCTCGAGCTCGTCCGCCTTGTCCGGGTCGGCGAGGTCGCGCTCCAGGGCCGCGAGCTCGGCCTGCGCGGCCGAGACTTCCCCCGCCCCCGACGTGACCTCCTGGACCACGGTCTTGCCCGCCATCTCGCCCACGTTCTGATCGAAGTAGCCGATGGTGACCCCGCGATCGACCACCACCTGGCCCCCGTCGGTCTCTTCCTCGCCGACGATGAGCCGAAAGATGGTCGACTTGCCCGCGCCGTTGGGACCCACGAGCCCCACCCGCTCGCCCGCGTTCACCCCCATGGACGCATCCACAAACAGAATCTGGCGGCCGTGTTGCTTGGAGACCTTTTCGAGACGAAGCATGGCCCGGTCCTAGCCGAGAAAAAGCCCCCGCGCCACCGACCTCGCGCGCGGGGGCGCGTGCAGCTTCATTGTGAGCTACACCGGGCGCTCCGCTTCCTCGTCGAGCAGGGCCCGCAGCCGGTCCACCCGCGCGTCCCACTCCGCGGAGATCTGGGCCAGGTACTGCTGGGCGTCGGCCATGCGCTCGGCGCGCACCGCCCACACCATCTCGCGGCCCCGGCGTTCGCTCCGGGCCAGGCCCGCGTCGTCGAGCACGCGCAGGTGTTTGCGCACCGCCTGGCGGCTCATGGCCGTGCCCGTGGTGAGGGCGTGGATCGACTGCGGCCCGTCCTGCGACAGGCGCGCCACCAACCGCAGCCGGGTCTCGTCGCCCAGGGCGGAAAACAGGTCGGCGGCTTCGGCGAACATCACGCCCCCCGGGCCAAGAACTTGGCGATGAGGACAAGCTGCGCGGCCCAGCCCCCGTCGTTGTCGGCGAAGGCTTGGGCCCGGCGGTCGAGCGGAATCTGGGCAAAGCCGGACTCGACGATGGTCAACTCGGTGTGCGCGTCGTCCACCGCGCGCAGGGTAAACGTCACCAGCGTGGTCGGGTCGCCCGGCTTGACCTCGGCCGCGCCGGGGGTCCAGCGGAAGGCGAGGGTGGTGGGCGCGTCCACCGTGACCACATCGAGGGGAAAGCGCATGCCCGCGAAAGGCTCCTGCGACTTGGCGACCTGCGCGTCGACCTGGGTGGGCTGAATCGACGCCCACACCCGCGCCCCGGCCACAAACGGCCCCTCGACCGCGGCGCCAAACCACGCGCCGAACTTTGCCGCGTCGCTGAGCGCGGCCCAGACCTTGTCCTGGGGCGCGTCGAGCACGGTCTGTTTGCGGATCTCATCGGGCACGTGGTTCATGTGCAACCTCCTGGTTGCACAATACCGGCCCCGCTCAAAAGGGCAACCAAAAGGTTGCGGTTATTCGGCGCGGGCGGGGGCGCGGACCTCCGAGCTCACCGCCGCCGAACCCCCGGCCCCCGCGGCGGCCAAATCCAGCCGCGGGGCGGGCGCGAGGTCGTCGAGGATGGGCATCACGATCATCTGGCTGGCGAGACCGAGCAGCGAAAACGCCAAGAGGCCGATGGTGCCGTACACCACCCCGTACATCACCAAGCTGCTCGACATCGAGATGAACGCCCCCGCCGCCATCGGCCCGATGAACGAGCCGAGCAGCAGGCGCGCCACCGCCAGGCCCACCACCGCCGAGGAGCGGTCCTGGGCCCCCTCGATGCGCGCGGTCTCCTGGGCCAGGCGGTACAACACCACGACTTCGACGATGGCGCCCACCATGGGGACAAAGGTGGCGATGGCGAGCTTGTGCACCTGGCTCTCCGACGGGCCGGCGATGTCGGCCACCGCGCTCTGCACAGATCGCGCGAACCGATAGTAGGCGACGGGGATGAGCAGCACGCTCAACGACCCCACGAAGCTCCCGATCAGCCCCACGTCGCCCATCACGGTGAGGGGCACGACCAGGGCGCCGAGCACCCCGATGATGAGCAGGAACAGTTGGCGGCGACGGACCCGGCGGGCGTTGGCTTGAGCGCTCATGCGCCCATCCTAACCAACCGGGCGCGGTCGATGCGTGCCCGGCCGCACGGGCCCCGCCCGACGCGCCCACGCTTTGATCCGGTGGGCTGCGCGCCCTCGGGTTTGACGCTAGGTTGGCGACTCTTTCACCCCGGGGGTTTTGCCATGTCACAGTTTTCGTTTTCGTCCACCGCAGAAGAAGTCACCGCCGGCGTCGACCTGTCCGGCCAGACCATCGTGATCACCGGCGTCAACAGTGGCATTGGCCAAGAGAGCGCCCGCGTGCTCGGCAGCCGGGGCGCGTACATCGTCGGTCTCGCCCGCACCGCGGACAAAGCCAACCAGGCCCTGTCCGCGCTGGGCGTCGAGGGCACCGGCGTCGCCTGCGACCTGAGCGAGCCCGCCACCGTGCGGGCCGCGGTGGAGAGCGTGCGCGGCCTCAAGCGCCCCCTCGACGTCATCTTGTGCAACGCGGGCATCATGGCGCTCCCCGAGCGGCAGGAAAAGCACGGGCTCGAGCTGCAGTTTTTGACCAACCACATGGGGCACTTCTTGCTCGTCACCGGCTTGCTCGACCAGCTCACCGACGCGGGCCGGGTGGTGGTGGTGAGCAGTGCGGCCTACCGCATGGCCCCCGAGGAAGGCATCGTGTTCGATGACCTCGACGGCAAAAAGACCTACGCGGGCTGGCGGCAGTATGGCCAGTCCAAGCTCGCCAACCTGTTGTTCGCCAAAGAGCTCCACCGCCGCTTCCAGGGCACGGGCAAGATGGCGGTGGCCCTGCACCCCGGGGTGATCAAGACCAACCTCGGCCGGCACGACCAAGCCGGGGTGGACAAGATCTTCGCGGACATGGACCCCGCGGCGGTGAAGTCCATTCCCCAAGGGGCCGCGACCCAATGTCTCTTGGCCGCGCGCCCCGACGTGCAGAACGCGGGGGGCCAGTACTGGGCCGATTGCCAGCCGGCCGAGGTCAAGGGCCCCGCCCTCGACGACGGGTTGGCCAAGAAGCTCTGGGAGACCAGCGAAGCCCTCGCGGCCAAGCTCTGATCCACGGGGCGCCGGGGTTGCGATCTGAAGACCGCAACGCGGACAGCCGTGTCCCACCCTCAAAAGTCTGAGGACCGCCGCGCGGCCTGTCCGCGCGGCCTTGGCGTTGGTCTTGGCTTTGCAATGCAGGCCTGCAGCGGGCACAACCCGACGAGCAGGAGAATCGCGATGCGCAATGTCAATGCATATTTGGGGGTGTGGGCCTTGGTCATCGGGGGCGCGGCCTGCGACCCCCTGCCCGCGTGGGAGCAGACCAGCGACTACCCGTTGACGCTGGGCACCGGCTGGGACGAGTACGAGACCTACGACGAGCTCGGGGAGCTGCCGATGATGCGCGGCTTCCAAGGCGGGCAACACTTCAATGTGTCGCTCCGGGCCACCGACATCGACGCCGGGGTCGAACACACCTGCATCATGTGGGCGGTCGATCCCGATGCCGCCGACGAGCACACCGCGCTGATCGAGCCGGTGACCGAGCCCTGCGAGTTCGTCACCGCCGATGAAGTGTTCTACGGCTCGCAGCCGGACGACCTCGACCCGGACATGGTGTTTTTGCCCTACCTGCGGCTGGTGGTGGAGTCGCCCAGCGACGTGCTCGACCGCACCGTCGAGCTCCGGGTCCAGATCGAGTCCGGCGACGGGCGCGTCGGCCGGGCCTGGGCCCAACAGCCGGTGGTGTGGGGGCCAGACCCCGAGGACTACGACGACGAAGGCGAACCGGAGCCCGCTGCCCTGTAGGCGCAAAGGTTTGCGCAAAGTGAGCCCCCGGGCCGGGACGGAAATCGCATAAATACTTAGAAAATAAGGGGAATATGTCTGGCATGGCCCATGGACAGTCATGGCGCGTGCGGCCACATGGCCCGCGAAGGAGACGACCATGATGAGCTGGACCCTGCCTGTGTTGTGCGCCCTGGTCGCGTCGGGACCGGGGCAAAGAGCCCCGGCTCCGGCCGCCGCCGCGGTGGGCGCGGTGATGGACGATGATGAGACCGAGGCCGAACCCGACGCGCCCGACGACGAGGGGTCGATCACCGACCTCGGGCTGACCGCGGGCACGACGATGGCCTTCGGCGCGGCGGGGGCGATCTTGGGCACCGCGACCGCGACCGGGCTCTTGCTCGGCGCGTTCGCGTTGGGGGGCGTGCCCGACCCGGCCAGCAACGACATCCCGGTGCTGTTGATCGTGGCCCTGCCTCTGATGACCGTGGCCGGTCTGGCCACGCCCGGGGTCGGGGCCGCGGTGGGCGCGGTGGTGGGCACCTTGCTCGGCGGTGGCGGGCCCTTGGACCTGACGTTGCGCCCCATCGCCGCCTACCTCGGGGCGGTGGTCGGGCTTTTGGTGTGCGCGCTGCCGAGCTGGTGGGTGTGCGGCGCGCCGGTGATGGTGGCGGGTCTGTTTGTGCTCCCCGACTTGCTCCCGGCGTTTCTGGGGGCGGCGATCGGGGGGGCGGCGTGCGTGGCCGGGACCGGGAGCGCGGCGGTGGCGGGGGCCGCGGCCGCGGGCACGGGGTGGGCGCTCCGGCAAAGCGATCTCGGGCCCACCGGGAGCGAGGCCGGCGCCGCGTCGGACGTGCAGAGACATTGAGGGGGCGGGACCGGGCCTACTCGGGCCGCTCCTCTTCGATCTCCGCGGTCTCGGCCTCGGACTGTCGCATCCGGCCGTTGCGCACCCCGATGTGCACCACCGCGAGGCCGGGCAACACCGTGGGGGCCATGGCCTTGCCGATGATGTGGCCGGTCCATTTGCTGCGCAGCTCTTTGCGGCGGTTGTTGAGCGGATCGGTGATCACCCCGAGGAGATCGCCGGCGTTGACGTCGGCGCCGACGGGCACGATGAGCTCCAGAATGCCCCCGTGCTCGGCCCGGACCCAATGTGTCTCCAAGAACACCTGCGTCTGTTGTGGCTCGAGGTTGGATTGCCGCATGCCGAGCAGCTGCATCACCCGCCAGGTGCCGGCCACGCCCTCGGCGACGTGCTCGGGCTGAAAACGCATCGCTTCGCCAGACTCGAACAGGATGGTGGGGATGTTGGAGTCGGTGAGCGCGCGGCGCATCGTGCCCCGCTGTCCACGGTTGTGCACCAGCACCCGCGCGCCAAACCCGTGGGCGAGCCGCATCACCTCCCGGCGGCTGAGGTCCCCGCGCACCTGGGGCAGGTTGGATCGGTGCAACGAGCCGGTGTGGTAGTCGATGGCATACGAGCAGTGCCGCAGCACGTCGGTCCACATCTTGTGGGCGATGCGGGAGGCGGTCGAGCCCCGGGGCGAGCCGGGGAAGTAGCGGTTGAGATCGCGGCGGTCGGGCAGGTAGCGGGACTGCGCCCAGAACCCGAGCAGGTTGACGATGGGGATGCCGATGACGGTGCCGCGGATGTCCTCGGGTTTGAGATCTTCGAGCAGCTGGCGCACCACCCCGACCCCGTTGAGCTCGTCGCCGTGCACGCCCGCGATCAGACACAACGTGGGGCCTGGTCCTTCGCCGCGCACGACGGAGAGCGGCACTTTGACCGTGGTCCCGGAGTAGCTTTGGGACACCACCAGGGTGATGTCCTTGCGTTCGCCGGGTTGGACCTCGGTCTCGCCGATGGTGAGCGGGTTGGCCCGGGCCGCGCCGTGTCCGAGGAGGAACACCACCGCCACCGCACAGGTCATTCGATAAATCCGCATTGAGAAATGCGCGCGCTTGAGGGACAAAGCAGGCCTCGTTGTCGTCATGACCGAAGAACTGTCCTCGCCGGTTGACCGTTCCTCTGCCCCCGCCCGCAAAGGTGGTGCCCCGCGGGGGTTGCGGCGTTGGAAGACGTTCTCTCCCGGGGTGCTGTGGATCGGTTTGCTGCTCATCGTCATCGGGGGCGGCATCTGCTTTTGGAAAGTAGCGTTGTTGGAGATGCCTGTCGCGCCTTCGGACCCGGTGGGGTTTTGGAGCGTGGAGGCCGAGATCACCGCCCGCGGCCAGGGCAAGCGGGGCAGCGTGCGGCTGAGCTTGCCCCCGTCGGTGGAGGGCCAGCGGATCTACGATGAGAGTTTCGCCGCGGACCGGTTGCCGTTTTCCATTCGGCGCGAGGGCAAGCTGCGCACCGCGGTGTGGACGGGCACGTTGGAGGGCACCCACCGCATCGTGGCCCGGTTCCGGGTGCAGTTGGCGGAGGTCGACACCCCCATCAACGAGCAGGCCCCCACCGAGGTCCCGAAAAGGATCGCCGAGGAGTACGCCGCGGCCTCGGCGGAGTTCCCGTCCGCGGCCGAGGAGGTCGACGCGGTCCTGACCCGGCTGCGGATCGAACGCGACGGGAGCGCGGCCTCGTTGCGGGCGCTCGCGGCGTTTGTCGTCGAGGAGGTCAACCTCGCGCCCTCCGCGGGCGACGACGCGCTGCTCACGCTCACCGGGCGCGAGGGCAGTGAGCTGGGCAAAGCCACCCTCCTGGTCACGTTGTTGCGGGCGGTAAAGATCCCCGCGCGGGTGGTGCAAGGGCTTTGGCTCCAGGACAAAAAAGACCCCGAGCCCCGGTCCTGGGTCGACGCCTACGTGGGCGGCAGCTGGGTCACGCTCTCGACCGGCGGCGACTTTTTTGCCCAGCGCCCCATGGACCTGGTGGTGTTGCGCTACGGGGTCGCCCCGGTGCTGGAGTCGAGCGGGGTCGAGGCGGCCAGCCTCCAGTACGTGTCGCTCAAAGAGCGGCTCAACCCGCAAGAGCGCGCCGCGGTGATGCTCCCCGCGAGCAACATCTTCGCCGCGGTCTCGCTGTACCGCTTGCCACTGCAGGCGCAGTCGGTGTTGCAGTTGCTGTTGCTGTTCCCCCTCGGGGGGTTGGTGTTGGCCTTTTTCCGCAACGTGGTGGGGGTGCAGACCTACGGGACGTTCATGCCCGTGCTGCTCGCCTTCGCGCTCCGCGGCAGTGGCATTGGTACGGGGTTGATCCTGGTGGCGCTGGTGCTGTTCATCGGCGCGCTCGGGCGCGTGTTCCTCGAGCGGCTGCGCCTGATGATCGTGCCCCGGCTCGCGATCATGTTGTGCGTGGTGGTGCTGTGCGTGACCGGCCTGGCCCTGGTGGGGTTTGGCTCGGGGCAGCATGACCTCTACGCGGGCTTGTTGTTCCCGCTGGTGATCCTGACCATGCTGATCGAACGGTTCAGCGTGACCATGGTCGAAGAAGGGCCGCGCTCGGCGGCCAAGGGCGCGGCCACCACCACCTTGGTGGCGGTGTCGATCCACCCGGTGATGACATCGACGTTCTTGGGTCACGTGTTCTTTGGGTTCCCCGAGCTCATCCTCTGCGTCATCGGCGTGCTCGTGATCATCGGTGGCTACACCGGGTACCGGCTCAGCGACCTGTGGCGCTTCCGGGCCCTCGTGGGCGAACAGGTCAAAAAGGGCGTGACCCGATGACCACCCCGTGGCGGGCGCTGCGCGAGGCCGGCATCCTCGGCATCAACCAGCGCAACCTCGACGTCATCATCCCCGAGAACGACCGGCGCTTGTACCCGTTGGTCGACGACAAGCTCCAGACCAAGCGCATGTGCATCGAGGCCGGCATCCCCGTGCCCCGGCTGGTGGCGGTGGCCGAACACCACTTCGAGACCAGCGCCCTCGTCGAGGCGGTGCTGGAGATGGACAGCTTCGCGCTCAAACCGTCACGAGGCGCCGGCGGCAATGGCATTGTGGTGGTGCGCCGGCGCGAGGGGGACAACTTCGTCCGCGCCGGGGGCGACGTGATCAGCGGCGCCGACCTGCGCTACCACGCGTCGGGCATCATCGCCGGGCTGTACTCGTTGGGGGGCGGTCTCGACGCGGCCATGGTCGAGGAGGCCTTGGTGGTGCACCCCACCTTGCGCACCATCAGCTCGGACGGCGTGCCCGACCTGCGGGTGATCGTGTTCCGGGGGGTGCCGGTGATGGCGATGATGCGCTTGCCCACCCACCAATCGCGGGGCCGGGCCAACCTCCACCAGGGGGCGATGGGGGTGGGCATCGACCTGCGCACGGGGCGCACCAGCCACGCGGTGCTCGCGGGCCGGCCCGCCACCCATCACCCCGACAGCGACGAGCCGGTGGTCGACGTGGAGCTGCCTGATTTTGACACCACCCTGCGCATCGCCACCAACGCGGCCAGCCGCACCGGTCTGGGCTACGTGGGCGCGGACGTGGTGGTGGACAAAAACCGCGGCGCGGTCATCCTCGAGCTCAACGCCCGGCCGGGGTTGCAGATCCAAATCGCCAACCGCATGGGTTTGTTGGGGCGCATTCAGCGCGTGGAAGCGGAGGACCCGTCGACGATGAGCTTTGACGAACGCGTGGCCCTCGGGAGGTCGCTGTGAGCCGTTGGTGGTCGCCCGCGGTGTTCGGCTTCGCGGTCGCGCTCGGCTGGTCCGGCGCGGTGGCGCCGCCGGCGTCGGCCCAGGTCCCGGCCGAGCCCAGCCCCGCGCCCACCTACGATGCGACCTACCGGGCGCGGGTGGTGCCGAGCGAAAAAGCGGTTCACGTCGAGCTCGAAGTGGTCCAGCCGCAGCAGCCCAATGCCTTTGTCATCGAGATCAACTTCCGCATCGACCCCGCGCGACAGACCCGGTTCCGGGGGGACGGCGAGGTGGTGGTCGAGGGGGACAGCGCGGTGTGGAAAGTGCCCCGCCAGGGGGGCAAGCTGCGGTGGGTGTTTTTGATCGAACACCTGCGCAACGACCGCGCCTACGACGCGCGCTCGGCGAGCAACTTCGCGCTGTTCCGGGGCGACGACCTCGTGCCCACCGCCCGCGTGCGCACCGAGGGCATGGCCGAGAGCAAGACCCGGCTGGTGTTGCGCACGCCCAAGGGGTGGACGGCGGTGGCCCCGTTCCCCGAGGACAGCGACGGCAGTTACATTGTGGACCGGCTGGAGCGGCGCTTCGACCGGCCCACGGGCTGGATCATGGTGGGCAAGCTGCTCTTTGTCCGGGCCCCCATCGCGGGGTGTCGGGTGACGTTCGCGGCCCCGGTGGGCCAACAGGTCCGCCGGTTTGACCAGCTCGCGTTGTTGCGCTGGACCTTGCCGGTGCTGCGCGACCTCCTCGGGGAGCTGCCCGCGGAGTTGCTCATCGTCGGGGCGGGGGACCCGATGTTCCGCGGGGGGTTGGCCGGGCCCGACTCGGTGTTCTTGCACGCCGACCGCCCCCTCATCGACAAGGACGGGACCAGCCCGCTGTTGCACGAGATCATGCACGTGGTGACCAACGCCCGGGCGGGGGCGGAGGCGGACTGGATCGTCGAGGGGTTGGCCGAGCTGTACTCGATCGAGCTGCTCGCCCGGTCCCGCACGATGTCCAAAAGCCGCAAAGAGATTTCGTACAAGCGCCTGGCGAAAAAGGGCAAGAAGGCCGGCCGCTTGGGGGTGGCGGAGTCGAGCGGGGCGGTCACCGCCCGGGCGGTGGTGGTGTTGCGCGCGCTCGACACCGAAATCCGCGAACGCTCCGCGGGCAAGGCCTCGCTCGACGACGTGGTCGTGGCCCTGTCCCGGGCCAACATCGAGCTCACGGTGGAGGGCTTTCAGCAGATCGCCCAATCGAGCACGGGCGTGGACTTGGCCCCCTTTTTCAAGGCCTTGGCCCAAGAAGAGGCCCGGCGCCCGGCCAAGACCAAGAAGAAAAAGACCTCGCGCCGCTGACCCGATCCCTGCTCCAAAAACGCGCCGAGCGGGCTACACCCCTTGTCACACTCTCTCGCGGCCTGCGTGCCCGGAGGTCCCCATGGTCAAGCTCAGCTCCGCCCAAAAAGCCACCACCCGCGCGGCCCGCAAAGCGTTCGCCACCGGGCAGCTCACCCGCTCGCAGTTCGACAACATCACCGACGGCAAGGTCAGCGCCTCCGACCTCAAGCTCGCGGGCAAGATGTCCGACAAGGCCCAGCAGCTTTTGTCCACCCTCGGGGGCCTCGGCGCCACCCGCAGCGAAGAAAAGCTCGCCGAGCGCCGGCTCGACATCGCCAACGCGCTGTACGAGGCGATCGACGACCAGCTCGACGCGCAAGCCACCGACACCAGCCGGCCGTCCACCTCGAGCGGCAAAGGCTCGTCGTCCTCGTCCTCCTCCTCGAGCGGCCGCACCTCGTCGGGCAAAGGCTCGACCCGGCCCGCGCCCGCCCCGCGTCCGTCGCGCCCCACCCGCACGTCGGGCGGCAAAGGCGTGTCCCGCCCCCGCGGCAAGTAAGCCATGGTTCGCGCGTTGCGCGACCGGGCGGCCGACTTGCGCCGCTCGTTCGAGGCCGTGCACGCGGTCGAGGACCGCTGGTACGCGCGGCAACCGCCGTACGACCCCGACGAAACCTTGGACCTGATGGCCGCCTGGGTGCGCGCGCAGCTCGCGCGCATCGGCGCAGAAAAGCTCGTCATCGGGGTGAGCGGCGGGGTGGACTCCTCGTTGGCCTTGGTGGTCTCGGCCTTGGCCGCCCCCGGCGATGTCATCGCCTACCTCTTGCCTTCTGACAGCGACCCGGCCGACGCCGACGACGGGCGCGCGTTGTGCGCGCTCTATGACGTGGCCGTGCGCGAGGTCGACCTCGGCGCGCCGGTGCAGGCGACCTTGCGGGCGCTCGGCGACGACGACCCCGCGCCGCTTCTGCGCGGCAACCTCGCGTCCCGGCTGCGCACCGCGGTGCTCTACCACGAGGCCGCGCGCCACGGCGCGCTGGTCATGGGCACCGGCGACCTCGACGAAGCCTACATCGGCTATTCATGCAAAGGCGCGGCCGCCGACCTGCACCCCATCACCGGCCTGCACAAAGACGAGGTCCGCGCCGTGCTGCACGCGGCCCTGGCGCCAAAAGACCCCGCCCTGGCCGAACGCCTCGCCGGCCGGCCCGCCTCACCGGGGTACTGGCCCGGCCAAGACGCCGAACAAGAGCTCGGCCTTCGCTATGCACAGATCGGCGCGGCCCTGGACGTGATCTTGGACAGCTGCGTCATCGAGCAAGAGGGCGTGGTCCCGCGCGAATCCACCCTCGATGTGCGCATCGCGTTGGCCCGCCACGGCGTGAGCGAGGCCGAGCTGCTCGCGGTGACCGCGCTGGTCGAGCGCGGCTACCACAAAGCCTTCGCCTCTCCTGCCTTGCACCGTCCCGAACGCTTGGACAACGACCAAGCCCCCCTGTCCCCCGATCCCGAGGAGTCCTGATGCCCGCTTCCGACGCCCCCGAGGTCGCCTTGAGCGACACCGTGCAACAACTCGCGGCGGACTTTGTGTTCACCGAGGACGGGCAGTTCTTGATGCCCGACGACGTGTACGGCCGCTGGGCGTACGACCTGCAAAAACGCCCCGCGGAAGAGCGCGGCCCCCTCGTGCGGGAGCTGCTCGCGCTCTCGCTCAAGGCGTTCCGCGAGGGGGGCGAGGCGGCCGAGATCGGCATTTCCCAGCTCTGTTATTTGAGCGGGGTGTTGCTCGTCTCGCCCGAGGTCGCGGCCGAGCTGTTCGGCGCCGCCGGTCTCGACGTGCGCGCCTACCAGAATGTCACTGGACAGTCCGGGTCCAACCGGCCGGTGGGCCAGGGCGAACGCCCCGCGGGCTCGACGAGCCCCCTCGGGGCGCGGTTTTCCACCCCCGACGAGTAGCGCCGGTCTCAAGTCGGCTTTGCCTTCGTTGGGGGTGAAGGCGCCCGGCCGCTTTCGGGCCGGGCGATGAGGATGCGCACCGCGCTGTACAACAGGGCATAGCTGGCGAGGCCCAAAACGCTGAGCGAGGTGAGGGCGGGGGCCTGCGAGGCCAAAAGCGCCCGGTGCGCGGTGAGCAGCGCGACCCCCAGCGCGCCGGCCGCGACCAGACCACGCCCCGCGACGGGGAGCGGCCGGGCGAAAAAACGTTCCCCGGGTCCGGCCCAGCCCAGCGTCAACCCGGCCACGCCCACGGCCCCGACGAACCAGGTGCGGCAGGCCAGCCACTGGTCGTGCATCGAGGGGATGCCCAGAAACGGCGGGTCTGGGGGGAGCCCCTCGACGAGCACGTACCAAGCGAGCTCCGGCTCCGCCGGGACCGAGAACCAACGCATCCACATCCACACCACCAGCCCCGGGATCCAGCCCGTCAGCGCGACGAACACGGCCCGGTGGTGCCGTCCAATCCAACCCATCACAGAGACCTCCTGGGCGCGCCCGGTCCTTCGCAGGGAACGTGCCGCGGGCCGGTCGCGGCCCACCACGTGTTCTTCGCGCGTCGACGACGCCGTCATGCGCAGGTTGCGCAGCCGCGCGCGCAACCTGCACCCGACCGACGCCTCACCAGGTGATGCGCATCAGGCTCGGCGACAGCGGCTCGACCAGCCGCCAAAAGGCGCCGTTGCTCACCCAAGCCTCGTTCTCGTCGACCCCGAACACCACGTCCGTGGGCTGATCGACCCCGTCCCCCCGCGCGGCCAACACCACCCGTTCGCCGTCTTCGCCGACGAGCACGACCTCGTCGTCCTCGAGGGCCGCCCCCAGCAAAGTCCCGTCCGGGCCAAAACCAAAATCGTCGACCACGCCCACGTCGGGGTAGGTCTCTTCGCGCTCGCCGGCCGAGCCGTCGGCCAAGATCGGCAACCGCACGATCTTGCCGTGCGCGGGCAGGCTCACCGACACCGCGTCCTCCTGCACCGCAATGCCATTGGCCCCGTAGCTGGCCGCGCCGTAGCCCCCCGGGTCGGTGGGCTCGAGCCAGGCCCCTTCCGCCCACCGCACCACCTCGCCCACGTCGGGCCGGACCCGCAAGATCGCGCCCTGGTCGTCGGTGATGAAGAGCAGGCCGTCCGCCTCGAGGCTGTCCATGCCGTTGAGCCCCGCCCCCGCGGGCAAGGTGACCACGCGGGCCGCGCCGGCGTCGTCGAAGCGCCACACCCCCGCGAAGTCCTCGTCGTCCGCGCGCACCGCGGCGAAGAGCGTGTCGTCGAGCAAGGCGAGGCCGTTGACCCGGGTCCCGGCGGGCGCGCCGTCGATGACCACCGTGCGCTCGTCCCCGCCCGCGTCGCGCACATAGAGCGCGGCGGCCTCGTGCAGGCCCACGTAGATGGTGCCGTCGGGGCCGCGCACCACCGCCTCGGGGTGTTCGCCCGCGGCCGGGTCAAAGGCCCGCACAACCTCGACCTGGGCCGTGCCGGTGGGGGCGCAGGCCGCGGAGAGGGCCACCAACAGGCCGACAGAGCAGGCCAAAGAACGGCCCAACCGGCCGGAAAATAGACGGAAAACGATCATCGAGACCTCCTCAGTGGACATTCACCTTGGCCGGTCCGCGCTGAACGTTCCAACGAATCTTTATGCTCAACTGATTAGCTAAAGCGATTAATGTCCAGGACATGGCCCTGCCCGAGCTCGCCCAGATGGAGGCCTTCGTGGCCGTGGCCCGCACCCTTCACTTCGGGCGCGCGGCCGCCCAGCTGCACATCACCCAGTCCGCGGTCAGCCAGCGCATCCGCGCGCTCGAGGACCACCTCGACGTGGTGTTGTTTGCGCGCACCCGGCGGGAGGTCCGGCTCTCGCCGGCGGGGGCCGCGTTTTTGCGGCGGGTGGCCCCTTTGCTCGACGACGTGTGGCGGGCGGCCGAGGAAGCCCAGGGGGCGGCCGCGGGCGCCTCGGGCCGGCTGGTGGTCGGCTACTCGGGGGCGGTCACGGTGACGCCCTTGCTCGACGTGCTCGAGGACGTGCTCGCCGCGCGGCCGAAGGTCACGCTGGAGCTGCAGCGGTTGCCGCTGCCCGAGCAGCTGCGTGGGCTGCGCGCGGGGGCGATCGATTTGGGTTGCACGTTTTTGCCCGTGCCGGCCGCCCCCAGCCGCGGCCTGCGCCAGGTCGCGCTGCGCCCCATGCCACTGTATGCCTGGACCGCGTCCGACGACCGGCCGCCGCGCGGTCTCGACGAGCTGCGACACCGTCGCTGGGTGTTGCTCTCGGACCGGGCCGAGCCCGGGTTCGCCGATTGGATGCGCGGGGCCACCGGCATCGATCCGGTCGGCGCTCTCGAGGTGGACGCCCTCGACGCCGCCCTCGACCTCGTGCGCCGGGGTCTGGGGGTGGCGGTGTTGCCGCGGGGCACGTTCGTGCCCGACGGAATCAAGCTGCATCCGGTGCCGGGGGCGACGGCCCAGCTCACCGCGCTCTCGGCCGAGCACGCGGGCACCGCGGTGCGGGACGCGGCCTGGGACCTGCTCGTCGAGCGCTGCGCGGCCTGACCCTCAGCCCAAAAGCCGGGCCCGGGCATCGTGCACCCGGCGCGCCTTCTTCACGCCCTTGAGCCACTTCTGTTGGTCTTCGTCGTCGATGTGGGCGAGCACCTCACGCAGCTTGGCGAGGATTTGGGCGTCACCGTGAAAAATCTGGGCATAGCCGTCGAGCAGCAGGGACAAATACGCCGCGAGCATCGCCCGGCGCTCGTCCCCGGTGGGGCGCTCTTTGGACAACGTGCCGCGCACCCGCTCGAACAGCCAGGGGTCTCTGACCGCGCCCCGCCCGAGCATGAGCCCCGCCGCAGAGGTGGTGGCGAGCACCCGCTCGGCCTCGGGGGCATCGCGCACATCGCCGTTGGCGATGACCGCGAAGGGCACGCTCTTCACAATTTCTGCCACCAACGCGTGGTCCGCGCGGCCCTTGTATTTTTGCGCCACCGTGCGCGGGTGCACGATGAGAAAGTCGATGCCCGCGTCCGCGAACGCGGGCAGCACCGCGAACAGTTCGCGGGGATCGTCGAGCCCGGCCCGGGTCTTGACCGACAGGGTCCCGGGCACGATCTCCCGCAGGGCCGAGAGCATCGGGGCCACCGTGTCCGGGTGGCGAAACATGCCGCCCCCCGCGAGCACCGAGGTCATGCGCCCCCAGGGGCAGCCCATGTTCACGTTGATGTGCGTGACCCCGCGATCGACCAGGTCGCGACAGGCCTCGATCACCCCTTCCTCGGCCGCGCCGATGACCTGCACCACCAAGGGCACACCGGGCACGGTGGCGCAGGCCTCGACGAAGTCGCTGTCGGCGATGACCTTGTCCGCCCCGGGCCGCACCCGCACAAACTCGGTGAACACCACGTCCGGCCGGCCGAGCCCCGCCTGCACCCGGCGGAACATCCGGTTGGACAGGCCCTGCATGGGGGCGAGCATCAAGGGACATTGGCCGGCGGGCCAGAGGGGGGACATCACCGGGAGCCTACTCCACAAAAAACGCCCCGCAGGGCGGGGCGTCTTTCGGCAGCTTCAAGCGCTACTTTCGGTGTTGGATTACCAACGGCCGCGACCACCGCCGCCGCCGCCGCCACCGCCACGACGAGGACCGCGCTCTTGCGCCTCGTTGACGTTGACCGCGCGACCATCGATCATCGCACCGTTCATTTCCTTGATCGCGGTTTCGCCCGCTTGGGCGTCCGCGAAGGTCACAAAACCGAAACCGCGCGAGCGGCCCGTTTCGCGATCGTTGATCACCTTGGCATCGGTCACTTCACCGAACGGCTCAAACGCCGCGCGGAGTTGGTGATCGTCGACATTCCAGCTCAACGAGCCGACAAAAAGCTTCTTAGACATCTCTTCTCTTTCGGAAGTTGCCCCCCGCCGCATGCGGGAACCACAACCTCCATCAACCCGGTGGAACCCCCACCGTGACCGGGACTTCCGGCCCCCGAAGGCTACCTCGATTGGGCGCGCTGCAAAGGGGGAAACCGCCCCGCGCACGCAAAGCCTTGTTCCAACGGCCTTTTCCCCCCGCCGGGGAACCAGTAACCATGGGTCAGCGAGGGACGCATGCGCGAGACCACCCGACAAGAATACGCCCGGCGGATCCTGTTGGCCCAGCACGCCATCGAGCAGGACCTCGACCAGCCCCCCGCCCCCCGCGCGTTGGCCAAGCAGGTGGCGATGGCCCCGCACCATTTCCACCGGGTGTTTCGCGGCCAGACCGGCGAGTCGGTGATGCAGTACGCGCGCCGTCTCCGGCTGGAGCGCGCCGCGCGTCGTCTGCGTACGCTATCCACCAGTGACATTCTGCCCATCGCCCTCGAAGCGGGCTATCAATCGCACGAGGCGTTCACCCGGGCGTTCGCGGCCGCGTTCGGCATGCCGCCCTCCAAGGTCAAGGCCGGCGAGGCTCTTGTGCTCGAGCCGCGCGAATGCCCCGTGCCCCTCGCGCCCCCCGACGAGGTCCGGGTCGAGCGGAAAGAGGCCCGCACCCTGCTGTCCATGCGCCACGTCGGGCCGTACGAGGAGGTCCCGTCCTTGTGGGGGGCCCTGCATGGCTACTGGGCCACGGCCAAGTTGTTGCCCGAGGACGCCCCCATCCGCCAGTACGGCATCGTGCCCGACGACCCCACCGTCACCGACGGGGACAAGCTTCGGTACGACGCGGGCATCGAGGTGCCCGCCGGCCTCGACCCGTCGGCGGTCGAGGCCCCGGCCGCCCTGACCGAGATCCCCGCCGGGCTCTATGCCATCGCCACCCACCGGGGTAGCTATGCCCAATTGCACGAGCTCTACCTGTCGCTCATCGGGGCGTGGTTCCCCCAGAGCGGGCACGTGCTCGACCCCGCGCCCACCGTGGAGTGGTACGTCAACAGCCCCCACGACACCGCGGAGGCCGACCTCGTCACCGAGATCTGGGTGCGCATCGAGGAGCGCGGCTTTCTCACCTCGCCGGCGTGACCCCGATGTAGAGCGAGACCGTGGCCTCGTCGGGGCTGCCCTCGTAGCGTTCAAAATCGACGTCAAAGGTGCGCCGGTCCCGCTCCGGCCATTTGGTCCACACGTGTCGCCAAAGCCGGGCCGCGACCTCCGCCCCGGGTCCCCGGTCCTCGAACACCACGTACTCGCCCGCCGGCAACGTCACCGCGCGCGTGGTCTCGGACGCCGGGGCTTCGGGCTGGCCCACGGTGACGCGGTAGCGGTTGGCCAGCTTGTCTTGGTAGTCGCTGTACACCCCGTAGCTCGGGGCCGGGGCCGACAATGCGCCTGCTTGGGCGGCCTGGCCCCAGAGCGCGCCGATGGTCTGCTGCGCGGACGGTTTTTCCACCTCGCCGGACAGGCCGACGACGGTGAGCGGTTGTTCGAGGGTGATGGTCTTGGTTTGCATGGGATCTCCTTGGTGCGGAAAAGCCCATCAAGCCAGGTCAGCGCGCCTCGTGTTTGATGGCGGGTGCGTATTTTCGCCGGGCAGGACATGGGGCGGGCGCGTGCTACCGTGATGCGCGACCGGAGGAGGATTGATGGATGCATTTGACATCTCGCGCACCTTTGTGCGCCTCGACGCCGATGGTGGGGCGAGTTCCTTCGGGGTGACCCGGGAGGTGTGGTCTGCGGGCGGGGCCGCCAGCACCTACGATCGCGTGATGGGCACCTTTGCGTTCGAGACCGACGAAGATTTGCACCGGGACCAAGCAGAGATGCATCCCGCGGGGGACGAAGTGTTGGTGGTGCTCGAGGGTGCGATCACCGTGGTGCTCGAACACGAAAGCGGCCCAGAGCCGGTGCACATCGATGCCGGCCAGGCCGCGGTGGTGCCGCAGGGACTGTTTCACCATTTGGAAGTGCGCACGCCTGGGCGCCTTCTATTTGTGAACAGCCGCCGCGACATGCAGCATCGCCCGGCGCAGGGCTAGAGCACGTCTGAGACGAGACGCCCGACCGGGTGCTTGTCGTGGCCTTGGCGAGCGCAATGCATCTTTGGCGTTGGGGTATGCGCCCTAAGCGTCCGGGGGCGGGGGCGCGGTGCGGAGGGCGGCCCAGCCCACCAGCGACGACGGGACCAGGCCCGCGAACAAAAACGCCAGGCGGTAGGCCAAGGGAAAGCGCACCACCGCGGTGTTTTTCTCGATGCCGCGCCACATGATGTGCGCGGCCTGGTCCGCGGTGATGATGAAGGGCATGGGGAACTTGTTCTTGTCCGTCATCTCGCTTTTGACAAAGCCGGGCAGGATCAGCGTCACCCCAATGCCTTTGCTTTTCAGGTCGTGCCGCATGCCGCGCACAAAATAGGAAAAGCCAGCCTTGGTCGCGCCGTAATCAAGCGCCACCGGCAGCGCGATCTCGCCCGCCAGCGACGACACCGCCACCAGCTGGCCCCGGCCCCGGGCCATCATCTTTTGCTGGGCCGCGAGCAGGGTGGCGATGGCGCCCATGAAGTTGATCTCAAACACGCGCTTGGCGTCCGCGTAGCGGATGCTTGATGCCGTGCGTCCCCCGCCGCCCACCCCGGCGTTGGCCACCACCACGTCAAAGCCGCCCACCTCGTCGTCGAGGGCGCCGATGACCTCTTCGAGGTCGTCGGCTTGCTGCACATCCAGCACCACCGCGGTGGCTTTGCCCTGTTGTTGCTCGATCTCGTTCACCAGGGCGTCGAGCCGGTCTTTGCGGCGGGCCGCGACCCATACTTGCGCACCGTTTTGGGCATAGCGGCGGGCCAGGGACGCGCCAATGCCGCTGGACGCGCCGGTGATGAGAACTTTCTTGGCCGAGGATGTGCTCATGGGCGGCATCCTGTCAGCCCCAGCCGCGGGCGCAACCACGCCGCGCGAATCAATGCACCGTCACCGCGTCCACCCGCTCGTAGAGCGACACGTTGGTGGCGCGTTTGCCGTCTTCGAACACGACCTGTTGCAGCACCCGCATGGCCCGCGCGTGTTCGTCGAGTTGGTACTCAGCGATGAGGCGCGGCTTGCCGTCGATGGTGCCGGTGATGGTCAACGCGCGCGGGGTCGGCGCGTCGATGACGAGGGCGTCGAGCAGCGCCCCCTCGTGCGGCCGCGGCACCCCGTCGGGACTGCCACGCAGGGTCTCGAGGTGGTGGTCGTCGTCGGCGTCGACAAAGCCGATGGTGAACACGAGCTCGCCGTCTTGCCAGCGGATGGTGGTGCGGCCCGATTGCGGCGGCCGGCCCTGCTCAAAACGACACGCGCCGGGGATGAGGTCCCACGACGCGAGGAAGTTGATGAAGAGGGGCGGGGCAGGCGGGGGCGACATCACGCCCCCACCTTACAAAACCCGGGGCGGTCAGCGCCGGGGCAGGATGGGGGCCTTGCGCAGGCGGCCCCAGGCCACGAACGCGGAGAGCGCCCCGAGGATCAGCGCGGGGGCGAAGTGCAGGTCGGCCATCAGCAGGTGGGTGCCGACCGCGAGCAGCATGACCAGGGCGAGCAGCGCGCCGGCGAGCGGGGTGAGCCGCGGCTTGATGCGGGTGGCCGCGGGCAGGATGAGCCCGACGGCGCCGGCGACCTCGGACAGGCCGATGAAGCGAACGAGGAGGGCGGGCACGTGTTCGACAAAGGCCATGCCGTTTTGCAGCAGCTCATCGATGGGGGCGGTGAGCTTCATGACGCCGGCGCCAAAAAAGGCGAGGGCGAGAAGGGCTTGCACGATCCACAGGGCGATGTTCATGACGGTCTCCTTTGTCTTGTTCGGTCGATTCACCCCCATCATGGCCACTGTGCGCTGGTTGCACTAGATGGAAAGATTGAGCAAGACTGTTGCGCATGGAACACGAATTCGATCTCAACACCCTGCGCCTGTTTGTGGAAGTGGCTGATTCACAAGGCTTTTCCGCCGCAGCCCGCAAACTCCGGATGCAGCGTTCGTCGGTGAGCCGGGCGGTGGCCGGGCTCGAAGACCGGCTCGGGGTGCAGCTCTTTTCCCGCACCACCCGGCAGGTGGGCCTGACCTCGGCCGGCACCGCCTTTTATGAACAGGTGGCCCCGCGGCTGTCGAGCCTGCTGCAGGCGGTGCGCACCATGCCCGAGCTCGAGGCTGAGCCCTCCGGCAAGCTGCGCCTGTCCACCTCCATGGACATTGGGGCAGTGGCATTGCCGGCGGCCCTGGCCGGATTTTCGCGGCGCTATCCCAAGGTGCAGGTCGAGGTGTTGATCACCAACCGGTTCGTGGACTTGGTGGCCGAAGGCATCGACGCCACCGTGCGCCCGGGCCCGCGCGACCTCGAGGGGCCCGCCCCGGTGGGGCGCGAAGGCCGACCCCGGTGGGACGCGTCGTTGGCGGTGCACCGCTTGCGGGAGATCCGCGGCAATGTTTATGCGTCGCCGACCTATCTCGCCCGCCGCGGCCGGCCGCGCAACCTCGATGAAGCCCAGAGCCACGATTGGATCGACGGGCCCGGCCCCCGGGTGTGCCCCCCGGACCCCGCGGTGGTGGTGGACGAGATGTTGTGCGCCCTGGGCTGTTGCCGCGAAGGGTTGGGGCTCGCTGGCCTGCCCGATTTTGTGGCCCGCGACGACGTACACGCGGGGCGCTTGGTCCCCGTGTTCGAGCCCGAGGAGGCCTGGACCGGCGCGCTCTACTTCATGCACCCCAAGGCCGAACGTCTCCCGCGCAAGCTGGTGGCGTTGCGATCGTCGCTGCTGGAGTTTTTTGGGCAGACCTGCCCCGTCGACGAGCCGCCCCTGCCCACCTAGGCACAAAAAACGCCCCACCTTGCGGTGGGGCGATCGATCCCGTGAACAGGAAGGCGAATGCTGGTTATTGGGGAACGTTCGCGGGACAGATGCTGTAGGCCGACGGGAACGGGAACGCTGCGGTGTCCTCGTCGATGCTGCGCAAAAACGCAGCCAGGTCGGCGACCTCGGCGCTGTCGAGCCCGAACACCGCGTTGCCCGCGGTGAGGTGCGCGGTGAACGCCCCGTTGGGGTCGAGCAGCTCCTCGAGGGTCTCGGCCGCCCCGTTGTGCAAATAGGGCGCGCCGAGGTTGATGCCGAGCAAGGAAGGCACATTGAAGCCGTCCACGCCCTGTGCGTTGCCGCCGTTTTGCCGGATCTCGGCCGCGCCTTGCCCGCTGGGTCCCGCGGCGTTGAACGTGCCCACGTCGCGGACCACGCAGGTGTGCCGCGCGGGCGGTCCATTGGCATCGTTGGCGAGCACGAACAGTTCGCTGGTGTCGGTGCTGACCACGTGGTCGGCCCGCACGCTGCCCACATCGAGCACACCCACGTCGAGCAAGCTGAGCAAGCGCTCGTCGTTGCCCACCCCGCCGACCGGGTCGTAGTAGCGCTGCGACAAGGTCCAGAGCGGCCCCGCGTGGCAGCTGGTGCAAAGCCCCTCTTCGAACAGCGCGCGGCCGGCGACCGGGTCACCCGACTGGTGCACGCTTTTGCCCGTGGGGGTGCGCAGCTCGGCGATGTAGGCCTCGATGTCGTCCCAGTCCTCGGGGACGGCCCCGGATTGGGCCGCGGCCCGGGCGCTGCCGAGGTTGAAGCCGTCGATGGGATCGCCCACCCCGCCGGGGCCCACGAAGTCGATGCGCACCGCGGCGTTGGCGGTTCCATTGGCATTGAGGGCGGCGTCGCTCACGATCGCACCGGTGCCGCCGGCCACCCCGCGGGTGTTGAGCTCGAAGTCGTGGACCTCATCGAAGATCGCGGTCCAGTTGAGCACCCGCTGGATCGCCCCGCCGGCGTTGAAGGTCGCGGAGGTATCCACAGTTTGGCGGGGGCCCGCGGGGAACACCCAGGTCACGTTGTCGGTGGTGCCAAAGGGGTGACAGCCCACGCACCCCACCCAGCCATTGGTCGACCACCGGGCGAGGCCGGTGTTGAAGAACTTCTGGCCCCGAAGCACCGCGATGTCGTGGGCGGTGGTGGGTTGGGGGGCGCTGGGCACGTCGCCGGTGGACACCTGGTTGGCGAGGTCGATGACGGTCACGCTGCGGGCGACCTCGTTGATGGTGTAAGCAGTGGCATTGCTGATGGCGATGCCGGTGGGCGAGGGCTGGGTGGGCAAGAACGACGCCCCGGTGGGGGAGCCGGCCACCGGCGGGTCTTGGTTGAAGTCGAGGCGCAGGACCATGTTGGACACCAGCGAGGTGATGTACGCGAACTGGGTGCCGTCCACGAACCGAATGTCACTGGGCACCGGCAAGAACCGCTTGGGCGCGGACAGGGGGTCGATCAGGGCGTTGAGGTTGAACGGGCCCTGCACCAGCTGCGAGGTGTTCACGTCGACGACGTGGAGCAGGCCCTGCAAGTTCTGGTGGAAGTCGGTGGTGCCTTCAAACGCTTCGGGGGAGGCCCCCACCGAGGTCAGGTAGAGCCGGCCGTTGTTGAGGGTGCAGCCGTACAGCTGGTTGGGGTAGGCGCCGGTCTCTTCGAAGCCGGGGATGCCGGACTGGTCGAGGGCGGGCAGCGCGTAGTCCTGCAGCTGGTGGGTGGCGGTGTTGATGCGGAAATAGCGGCCTGCGCGGGCATCGTCGGTGGCCTCGACACCGCCGAGCGCGGGCCGGGCGTAGAAGTCGGTCACGAAGAGCGCTTCATCGCTGTCGTCGGCGTCCGCGTCGTTGGTCATGCACAGGGCGAAGGGCGCGCCCCCGGTGTGGATGTCCTCGGTCTTGTCATAGCTCGCGGTGTCGATCACGCTCACGGTGCCGTCGGCCCAGTTGCTCACGTAGAGGGTCGCGCCGGTGGGGGACAGGGCCAGGCGCACGGGCTCTGATCCGACGAGCACGGTGTCGTCCACCGCGGCCGCGGCGCTGTCCGCGTGGGTGATTTTGCTCACCGACGAGTCCGCGCGGTTGACCACGTAGAGGGTGGTCGCGTCGGGGGCGAAGATCACCGCGCTGGGTTCGTCGCCCACGGCCACGCGGGCCACTTCGGTCATGCCCGGGAGGGCAAAAATGGTCACGTCGTCGGTGCCCTTGTTCACCGCCGCGAGCAGGGACCCGTCTCGGTTGGTGGCGATGGGCCCGCCTTGGCTCGGATTGGTCAGCGGCTCGCCGTCCCCGTCACCATCGCCATCGCCATCGCCATCGCCATCCCCGTCCCCGTCGCCATCGCCATCGCCATCGCCATCTCCGTCCCCGTCTCCATCACCGTCACCATCGCCATCGCCATCCCCATCGCCGTCTCCGTCTCCGTCCCCGTCTCCGTCTCCATCGCCGTCTCCGTCTCCATCGCCGTCCCCATCGCCATCCCCGTCTCCGTCTCCGTCTCCATCGCCGGGACCGGTGTCCGCGGGGCACGCGGTGGTGCCGGCCACCGCCAGCGCCAAGCACAAAAACAACCAGGGCAATCGATGCAATACCATAGGATTCTCCGTTCGTGAGGGTGCGGCCACGTTATCGGTGACCTCGACGGAGCCCCTATGCGGGCCAACACTTAACGCGGCGTTTAAGTGTTGGTCATCAAACCCGCCCCCACGAAACCGCATCGCGCGGTGCGCGCCGGGCGCTCGTGTCCAGCGACGAGACGCCCGATCGGACGCCCGTCGGTGCCTGGCGCGCACCGCGTCTTTGATTTTGAGATGCGCGCGATGCGCGTTAGCCCAAGCCCAACCCGCGCCGGATCTCGGGCGTGTCTTCGTACACCTGCCACACCGCCACCCGGTCCCCTTCGATCGCCGCGCGCCAAATCGCCGGGCCCGCGAGCGCCGCTTCGGCGCAGGTCGAGTGGCCGGTGGCGATCGCTTCGCCGTCCCGTTCGATCACGGTCTCGATGTGGTTGAGGTAATCGGGGAAGGCCCCAAAAAACCCCCGCCACGCGCCCTCGGCCGCGGCCCGTCCCTCGACCGTGCCCCCCGCCGCGTCCACAAAACGGTGGGCGGGGGTCATCAACCGCACCAACGCCTCGAGGTCGCGGCGGTTGATCGCATGGTTGAAAGCATCGAACAGGGTGCGCGGGGTGGTCATGCCCCATCGTCGTGCAGGCCCGGGGCCCCGTCAATCGTGGAGAGCGTCACATTCGTGACGCTGTCTCGATTTGACAAGCCACCGGTGCAGGCGGCATGCGCCGCTTCGCGGTGGCTACAGTGGGATCGAACCCGGAGCAGGCGATGCGCGTTTGGATCGAACAAGACCCCACCCACCTGGTGTGGACCCTCAGAACCTCAGAGTGTGTGCTCAACACCCATGACGACGTGCAGCGCTGGGCCAAGCTGCTCGACCGCGCCCTCGTCACCAAAGGCGAGGACCGGGTGGTGATCTTCGTCGACCTGGCCGGCATGCACATCGGCAGCCACGTGGCCGCGGCCTACGGCGAAGTCGCCCAGCGGGTGTTCCAGGACCACGCGGTCGACATCTTCCGCTACGGCCACCCCCAAGGCATGACCGAGTCGGTCATCCACCTGCAAGCGGTGCTGCACCACTTCCCGTCCAACATCTACGCCGACCGCGCCGCCGCGCTGGCCGCGCTCGCCCACGTGCGCCGGGCGGCCTGAAGACACGCGTGGCCAACCCCGCCCGGCTGCGCTACGGCAGGGCATGGCCATCGTTGTTCACCACCTCGAATACTCTCGTTCTTTGCGCGTGCTCTGGCTCCTCGAGGAGCTGGGCCTGCCGTACGAGATCAAGTCGTACCCGCGCAACAAAGAGTTCCGGGCCCCGCCGGAGCTGGCGCAGGTACACCCGTTGGGGCGTGCCCCGGTGGTCGAGGTCGACGGCCATGTGCTCGCCGAGTCGGGCGCGATCTTGGAGTACTTCGTTGAGCGCGAGCAGAAGCTCTGTCCCACCGACGACGAAGAGAAGCTCCAGTACCGCTTCTTTATGCACTACGCCGAGGGCTCGGCCATGCCCCCGCTCCTGGTGCAGCTCATCGTCAACAAGCTGCGCGAAGCCCCGGTGCCGTTTTTCGTCAAGCCGGTGGTCAAGCAGATCGCGGGGCAGGTGGAGACGAGCTTCTCTGGCCCGGCCATCCAGTTGCATTTCGGATTCGTCAATGACGTATTGACCGAGCGGCCTTTCTTTGCGGGCCAGACCTTCTCCGCCGCCGACATCCAAATGATCTATGCCGTGGACGGCGCGTTGATGCGCGGAGGCGGCAAGTGGCCCGCCCTGCAAGCCTGGCGCGACAAGGTCACCGCCCGTGAGGCCTACCGCCGGGCCGAGGAAAAGGGCGGCCCGTCCATGCCCGGGTAAAGCGCGATCGCGCTCGCGTGGCGGCCGGGGCCCGATCCGGTAGCATCGAGACATGGGGACAAAGACAAGCGTGGCCATGGTCGTGGTCGTCGGCATCGGCGCGGGGCTCGGTTGTTTTCCCGAGGCCGTGCCCACCGATTTGGTCGACTTCCGCCGGCTGGAGGTCCGGGCCAACCCGGTGGGCATGGTGGGCCCCCTGGCGGGGACCACGGGGTTGTTTCCGCCCGGCCTGCGCGCGGACTTTTTTGAACCCCAGCAAGGTGACGGGTGCATGTTGCACCAGGCCTACCGCGGGTTGATCGGGCCGCTGGAGATGCCCCCGTTCGTGTTTCGGGGGTCCGATTGCGTCGAGCCGATCTTCGCCCCCACGGACAAGGAGGCGTTGCTGCTCGCGCTCCGCCACGAAAACGAGATCGCCTTCTTTCATGAGGGCGAGGTGGACCCGGTGGTCTCGGTGGCGTTGCCCCCGCTGGTCACAGATTTTGGCCCCGCGGACGTGGCGCTCTTTGAAGACCCCAACCTCACCGTGCCCGTGCCGGTGGTGGTCGAAGACGGCCAGGTGGTGCTGCCCGAGGCGCCGGTGTGGCTGTCGCTGGGCGTCGTGCCCGACGACGCCTTCGTGACGATTTGGGCATCAGACATCAACCGCTTCGAGTCCCCGGACGTCGTCGAGCTCGAGCTGAACGGTGCCGGCAACGCCGTGCGCATCGCCATCGACGACATCTACGAAGACTCGTTGTTTGGCACCGAGCGGCCGCGCCGCGCGTCGCTGTTCGAGGTGGACCTGGTCCTGGACCCGGCGGACGACGCGTGTCCCACCCTGGTCGGCGACGTGGCGTGTGTGCTCGAGGGCATTCACCACGTCGCGCCCCTGAAGGTCCCCGCGCCCCCGCCGTGACGCGGTGACGCGGAGCGCCCCCCCGACCCCTCGGGCCCGGCGCTCCCGCACCCCCCACCCCCCACCCCTCCGCGGGCCCGCGGGGGGCCGTGTCCCCAAGCCAGGAAAAACGGCCCCCCAGGCGAGATCTAGCCTTTGTTCTTTACATACATTCATGAATGTTTAATTTGGCGGCGAACGTGGCGGATGCGGCACGAACGCTGGAGGTGGCGGATGCGCCACGAACGCTGGAGGTGGCGGATGCGCCACGAACGTTGGAGGTGGCGGGTGCGGCACAAACGCTTGTGGTGGTGGGGCGGGCTTGTGGTGGCGGGGCTTTTGGCCGGGCCGCTCCTGGTCCGGGCGGCGCTGCAAGCCCAACGGGCCGAGGCGATGCACATCGCGGCGCCCCCGGGCATCGATGAATCGTCGTTTGTGACCATCGGCGGGGTGCCTCAGTGGATCAACGTGCGGGGGCACGACCGGCACAAGCCGTTCGTGCTCTACCTCGACGGGGGCCCGGGCAAGCCGTCCACCGCGTGGATGCACCTGCAACAGCTCGAGCTCGAGCGCCACGTGGTGATGGTCCACTGGGAGCAACGGGGGGCGGGCAAGTCATACTCCAGCGACATTGACCCGGCGACCATGACCATCGAGCGGTTCGTGCAGGACGGCATCGAGGTCATCGACCACCTGCGGCGCACCTACGGGGTGGAGAAGGTGGTGCTTTTGGGGCATAGCTGGGGCACGCAGCTGGGGGTGCTGATGGCCCAGCGCGCGCCGGAGAAGGTCGCGGCCTACATCGGGGTCGGCCAAGGGGTGGACATCGAAGAAGGTTGGCGGCGCACCCTCGCCGACATCGAGGCGCAGGCCCGCGCCGACGACAACCAGGAAGAGCTGGCGCTCATCGCGTCCTGGGGCGAGCCGCTTTCCCCCGACGACGTGGAGGAGCTGTTCTGGTTGATGGTCTCGCACGGGTGCGAGGTGCATGGCCAGACCGGCTACGGGTGGGTCATGGCCGAGATGCTGGTGTCGCCGATGTACAGCCTGGCCGACCACTGGCGGTGGGCGCAGGGCAATCGGTTCTCCGTCGAGCACATGCTCGACCAACTCAAAGCCCTCGACCTCCGCGCCCAGGTGCCGCGCCTCGATGTCCCCGTGCACCTTCTGCACGGCCGCTACGACTGCAACACCCACCACGCGGTGGCGCGGGAATGGTTCGAGGCGCTCGAGGCACCGGCGAAGTCGTTCACGTGGTTTGCGCGGTCTGCGCACAGCCTGCCCTTCGAGGAGCCCGCGCGGTTCCAGCAGGTGGTGGCCGACCTCGTCGAGGCCCTGCCGGAGGGGGTTGCGAGCCCGCGGTCCGTGCCGCAGAACGGAGGCTGAGGTGACGACGAGTTGCGCCGGACCAAAGAAGAGGCCGAACAGACCCGGGCGCGCATTGCCCAATGTGCTTTACAGGTGTTCGCCCGGCGCGGGTACGCGGCCACCCGGCTCGAAGAGGTCGCGGACGCAGCGGGGGTGACCCGCGGCGCGGTCTATTTTCACTTTCAGGACAAGGCGGGGCTTTTCCGCGGCGCCCTCGAAGCGCCCTCGGTGCGGCTGGCCCAAGCGATGGGGGCCGCCCTTTTGCAGGAGGCCCCCGCGGTCGAGCGTTTGGTGGGCTGGTTTGTGGCCGTGCTCGAGCTCGCCGAGACCGACGACGAGGTGCGGGCCGCGCTCGAGGTGCAATGGCTGCGCACCGAGGTGATCGAGGCCTTTGCCGACGACATGGCGGCCAAAAAGACCCGCGCGCGCGATATGGTGAACAGCCTCGCGGCGCTGGTGCGCGGGGGGCAAGACGAAGGCGTGTTCGACCAGGGCGCGGACCCGCAGGCCGCGGCCACGGGGTTGGTGTCGCTTCTGTTCGGCCTGTTGCAGGGCTGGCTGCTCGACGAGGACATCCCGCTGGGGGCCCGGGGGCGCGACGCGGTGCGCATCTATTTGCGGGGCTTGGCCCGCGACTGAGCGCCGGCGGTCAGCGGACGGTGACGCTCTCCACAGAATCGAGGGGGGTCACGTCGGTGCCGAGGCCCCCGCCCACGAGCAGGATCTCGTCGTTGTGGGGCACGAGCTGGTGGAAGATGCGCGGGGCTTCGGTGGGCCCGACCGCTTCCCAGTCGTCGCCGGCGTCGTTGAGCCGGTACAGCATGCTCTCGGCCGCGCTGAAGTAAAGCTCGCCATCCGCGCTGGTGGCGCCGCAGCCAAAGCCCCCGAACAGACCACCCCCGGGGGGCAACACCGGTCCGCGCGACCAATCGTCCTCGACCGGGTCGTACACCCAAGGCTCAACGGGGAACGCCCCGCTCAACATGCCGCCGAGCACATACACTTTGCCGTCGCGGTGGCCGGCGCAGTGGTCGCGCAGCTGGAAGGGCATGTCGTGCTCCTCCCACTGCAGCGGGGTCTGCTCGAGGTCGAGGGACATCCAGGTCTCGGAGTAGACCCCGGAGCCAGACTCGCCGTGGAGGGTCCAGCCCCCGACGACGTAGATCACGCCGTCCACCAGGGTGAGGCTGTGGGACGCGCGGGTGTCGGGCATCGCCGGCAGCGCCTCCCAGCTGTCGGTGTCGCGGTCGTAGCGGGCGAAGTCGTCGAGCGACCAGATCTCGATGGGCTCGTCCGCGGCGTTCATCGAGGTCATGCCGCCAAGGCGGTACAGCGCGCCGTCGTGCACAAACAGGGAGCCTTGTTGCACGGGTATGCCCGGATCGGTGAGCGCCTCCCACCGCGCGTCGGGGGTGTCGAGGTCGAGACGAATGAAGCGGGACAACGTGTGCTCGCGCGACTGGTCGTGGGCGCTGCCCACATGCCCGCCGTGCACATAGAGCTGTCCCTCGAAAACGGCCGCGGCCACCGCGTTGGCGGCCTCGGGAAGCGGCTCGTAGTCCGAGCCGACCTGGTCGGGGTCGATTCCGCACCCGACCCCGCACAACAAGGTGGCGATCCCCAAAGCCCACGTCCCACGATGCATAAAAGCACCTCCTGGTCAGCTCGTGTCAGGTTCGCGGTCGCGTTTCAACCGGGGCGGTGTGCGCGCGCGCACCGGCCAATGCCTTTGAACCACCCCGGCGTCACCGTCTGGCCCGGGCGCGTTCAGGGGCAAAAGGCGCTGTAGCTCCCGAGGTCGCACGCGAACAGGGCGCCGTTGGAGTGGATGTTGGGGGTGGGGTCGTCCATGGACGTGAGGTTCGGCAGGTTCAGCGTCTGCAAGCTGCCGTTGGTGTAGACGCTCAGGCTCTTGAGGTGCTGGACCGAGGGCATCGAGATGCTCTGCAGTTCGGGGTTGGTGTCGACGGACAGCAGCCAGCCGGGCACGTCGACGAGAGAGGGCACATAGAGCTGGTGCAGGAACGCGTTCTGCTTGATGTAGAAGCGGTATTCGACGGTGTCGAGGGCGCCGATGTCCAAGGTGAGCAGCGCGGGGTTTTTCGCGATGAGAAAGTCGTAGGCGCTGGTCAAGGCGGGGAGCTGAATCTCCGCGAGGCTGGTGTTGCCCTTGCCGGTGTAGAGCTCGTCATACCCGATGGCGACCGCGTCGGTCACCGTCTGGAGGGCGGGCAACGACAAGCTCTGGAGCGCGTCGCAGTCGCCGACGGTCAGGTTCGCCAGCGAGGTGAGGTCGTTGAAGACGACCGCGCCCAATGCGCCGTTCGCGTCGAGCCACAAGTCGTCGAGGGCGGGGAGGTTCGGGGCGCTGATCGCGAGCAGCCCGTCGTTGTCCCGGATGACCATGTCGGTGCCCACGCTTTGCAGCGCAGGGAAATCCACCGCCACGATGCCGCTGTTCTCGATGTGAATGCCGCCCCCGACCGCGGTCAGGGCACTCCAGGTCACGTCGAGCGCCCCGTCGATGCCATAGAACCGGATGTCGCCGCCGATGGACGCGAGGGCGGGAAGCTGGAGCGCGGTGAGCTCGTCGCTGGCGCTCTCGATCTCCAGATCTCCGCCCAGGGTCTGGAGCGCGGGCAACGACACCGACGTCAGTCCCTCGGCGTCAATCACCAGGTGCCCATCGAGGGCCGTGCACCCGGCGATCGCCGCGACGTCGAACGAGTTCGTGATGACGTACGTCCCGGCAAACGCGGCGCACGCGTCTCCATCGCCGTCTCCATCCCCATCGCCATCTCCATCCCCGTCGCCATCTCCATCTCCATCGCCGTCTCCATCGCCGTCTCCATCTCCATCGCCATCTCCATCGCCGTCGCCATCGCCGCCCACGTCGACACAGAGGTCGCTGAAACAGCTCAGGCCCACATCGCAGGCCCCGCCCGCGGTGCACGGGCAACCCTCCGCCCCGATGGGGCAATCCCCGTCGCCATCGCCGTCGCCGTCGCCATCCCCGTCACCGTCGCCATCGCCCTGCGCGTCGGGGCCCGCGTCCTGCCCGCCGTCGTCCTCGCCGCCGGTACAGGACAGACAAAGGGACAACGAGCCCACCAAGATCGCCAGCCGCACCGCGCGTTTCATGACATGCCTCCCTCGGGAGGAAACGAACCAGCCCCCCAGATCGGACAAGCACCCCGCGTCCGCCGTGGGGCGGCTAGGTCAGGCGCGGCAGCGGCCCGGTCATGTCGATGGTGCCGGTGATGTTCGCGTGGGGAACCGACCCCTGCACGCTCTGAACCGTGCCCATGTGATTTTGTGACAAGCCAAAGGCCTGGAGGATCGACACCAAATAGTGGTTGTAGGGGGTGCCGGTGTATTCGTTGTTGTAGTTGCGGTTCCAGGGGTTGGGGTTGTTCTGGGCGTACTTGATGTAGCGGCCGGTGTTGAAGTGGCCGCCGACGTTGCCGAGCATGACGGTGTGGTAGTGCTCGTGGCCGTGGTTGCCGTGGGACATCTCCTTCACCCACAGCACCAGGGTGTTGTCGAGCATGGTGGAGCCGTCGGCCTCGGGGATGGCGTCGAGGCGGTCACAGAGCTGGGCCACCCACTGGGCCTGCTGCACGTCGAGGGCGGTGTTGGCTTGGGCCGCGGCGGTGTACTCGGGATCGAGCGGCACATCGTAGTCTTGGTTGGGGCCCGAGTGGTGATCGATGGCGTGGTGCCAGTCCACGGACGTGTCCACCCCGACGAGACTCGAGGGCGCCCACTGCAGGTCGCGAATGGACACCACCCGGGTCAGGTCACACGAGAACGCGGCCGCGGTGATGTCGAACCAATGGTTGAGGTCCTCGACGAACATCGCCTCGTCGGTGGCGCCCACCGGACCGGGGGCCGGGGGCAACTGGCAGCCGAGCACCGGCCCTTGGGCCAGCCCCTGCTGCAGCTCCAGCAATATGGTGCGGTGGGCATCGAGCCGCTGCCGGTCCGCCAACGAGAGCTTGGGCAACAATGACGCATAGTGGGCGGACACGCGGTTGAACACGTCGTCCTGGGCGAGTTGGCGGGGCGAGGGCATCTCTCCGTCGGGGGTCACGCCCTGGAAAATGCGGTTGAACGCGACCTGGGGGTCGGCTTCGAAGGGCACCCGGTCCACGCTGGTCTGGCTCGCGTCCGACCAGCGATAGAACGAAGAGTGGAAGGGATCGATGGCGTAGCGCCCGCCATAGATGGGCAGGGAGAATGCCAATGGATCGTGGAGGGGGTTTTCCGTGGCCCGGATGTGGTCGGAGATGAGCTGGTCGATGGACGGGTGCGATCCGTGGCATTTGACCTCGTCGTACACGTAGGCGCCGTAGGCCCCGGTGAGGCACGCGAGGTGGGCGGAGGCGTGGGCGTCTCCGTCCTCGTACCGCGACGAGAGGTAGGCGAGGCCCTCGGTGACGATCATCTTCGAGCGGTGGGCGTACAGCGGGGCGAGGGTGGGCGAGAAGTCCTCGAGCGCGAGTCCGGTGAGGTCAAACTCGAACTCCAAGTCGTCGGGCACCAACTGGTTGGTGGCGTAGTCGTACAGGTCGTACGCGCTCCACGCCGCGGGGGCGCCCGGGGGCCGCAGGTTGAGGGACCGGCAGTGGGCGCCCCCCGACGAGAACAGCACCACCAGCCGCTTGGGCGGGGTCATGCCCTGGGCCCGCAGCGACAGCGACGGCAACATGGCCGAGGCGCCCGCGAGGCCGGCGGCTTGCAAGAATCGACGACGGTTGAATGTCATGGCTGGCCTCCGCCGAAGCTTTTGTCGAGGGTGCCGAAGGCGAACTCCGGGTGGGTGGCGATGGCCCGGACCAGGGCCTTCAGGTCGTAGCCGGATTGGGCAAACGGCTGCTTGACCTCCTCGACGAAACACTCGCCAGAGGCCACGTCGTGGCCCAACGCATATTGTGAAAAGCGGCGGGTCACGCAGGTATGCACCATTTCGCTGTTGACCAAAAAGTCCGCGAGATCGCCGACCCCACCGAAGGTGTAGGAGGCGAACAGCCCGGAGTCGTCCACGGGCAGGCCGTTGTCGGTGTCGCGCATCGCCCCCAGGGGCCCGTAGCGTTCGAAGGTGTAGCCCACCGGGTTGATGATGCTGTGGCAGGACGCGCACGAGCCCGACAATGTCAGCGCATCGGTGGCCTGGCGGTTGGTCTGGGTGTCGCCTTGTTCGACCTCGGCGCCTTCGGCCTCGGGCGGGGGGGCCCCGAGCTCAAAGCACATCAAGCGCTCCAGCACGAACTTCGCGCGTTTGATCGGAGACGGCTCGGTGGCGTGGCCCCGGCTGGCCAAAAACCCGCCTTGGGTGAGCACCCCGAAACGCGGCTCGGTGTGGGTGACCCGGGACCAGCCCCCCGGGGGGTTGAGCCCGTAGAGGGGGGCGATGGCGTCGTTGACGAAGGTCTCGTCGGAGGTGAGCACGGTCTGGAGGGTCGCGTCCTCCGCGAGCACGATGTCGCGGATGAAGCGGCGGCTCTCCTCGATCAGGGATTGTTTGACCGTGTCGTCGAAGCCGCTGTCCGCGGGCTTTTGGGAATAGCGGACGGCCTCGAGGTCGAGCCAGGCCGAGAAGATGAGGGTGAGCCCGTCCACCGCCCGATCGTCGGCGAGCAATCGGTCGACCTGGGCTTCGAGCCCGGACAGGTTCGACAGTTCGCCCATCTCCGCCGCGGTCAAGAGCTCGTCGTCCGGGGTGGTGCCCCAGATGAGATAGGACAAGCGGGTGGCGGTCTCGAAGGGGGTCAGGCTGGTGGCGCCCGCGTCCGGGTCCAGTCCCATTTCGAGCTTGTACAAGAACGCGGGCGACTCGAGCATGGCTTGGAGCGCGATCTCCGCGGAGAGGTCAAAGTCGTCCGCGGTGGGTCCGCTTTCGAAGAAGGACACGAACAAGTCCTCTTCTTCTGTGGACAGCGGCCGGCGAAACAGCCGCCGTCCCTGTTGCTGGACCCACTGCAGACCGCAGCTCACCCCGTCGGCGGCGTCGCAGGGCAGGTACGTGGCGAGGTCGGCGGCCACCGCCTGGGCGATGGCCTGGGCGTTGAGGTGGTCGTACTCGGTGACGAGGGTGGACGGCGACGAGCTGAGCGCCTGGTTGTCGAAGAGGTTGCGCGTCTCGTTGGCCACCACCGCGAGGTTGGGCATGGTCGTCGACGGAAACAGCGCGGCCAGGGTGCGGGACAGCTCGGCGTTGCTCAGCCGGCGCACCGGGGCCTGCACATCGACGACCACGTCGTCGCAGGTCCGGGCGCCGGGGTCTTCGCACGAGCCCGGGGCGCGAAAGCGGTTGGTCATCTCGCGCAGGGCGAGCGCCTCGGGGCCGCCGGGCTCGATGACCTCGCCGCCCCCGTGGGGCAACAGGAACGTGGGCTTTTCGAGGTAGAGCGGGTCGGCCACTTGGTCGGCGAGGCCAAGCGCCTGCAAGGCGCTGAAGTTGGCGTCGAGTCCGGCTTGGTTGTCGCCGGGCTGCAGCAGCAACCGGGTGTGCCCGGCCGCGCCGCCCTCGGTGTGGCAGGCGACGCACGCGTCGAGCACGGGCTGCACGTCGCTCGCGAAAAACGCGCGATCGGTGACGCACCCCGGTCCCCCGACGAGGCCGGGCCGCGAGGGGATGACCGTGCCGTCGCCGCCCCCTTCGGGTTCGGGCAGGTCGTCGCCCAGGTTGTTCAGGCCCACCAGGACCGTGCACCCGGGGGCGACGGCCAAAAGGGCCCCCCACAAGGCGATGTTGCGGATCTGCTGCATGTCTCCCCACCCTGGCGTCGTGGCCGGTGTGTGCGGGCCGCGACGACCCCTCCAGGGTGGCGGATCGCTGCGGTTTGGCGCAACTTGGGGCGCGGGCGAGACAGCCGGCGCGGCCGGGGCCGTGATGCCAAATCCCTTGAAAAAACAGATGCTTAAACCGCGCCGCACGGCGCGGGGACCCATGCTCCGGCGCCAACGGTCAACACGCTCCCCCCGCCCGCAGGTCGCCGTCTGCACAGCCGACGTGGACTGCGCTTCGGCCGCGCACAGCCGACGGTGGCGGCGGCTGTGCAGCGATGGGCAAGGGCGTCGGGGGGCGTGACCGTCGGGGGGCGGTACCACCGTCCCCCGCCCGCAGGTCGCCGCCTGCACAGCCGACGTGGACTGCGCTTCGGCCGTGCACAGCCGACGGTGGCGGCGGCTGTGCGGCGATGGACAAGACGGTGGGCAGGCCGCCCCGGGGTCGCCGCGGCTAGGCGGCGCCCGCGACCGCGGCGGCGAGCCGGTCCCGCCACGCGTCGAGGTCGGGTCCGGCCGGGGCCGGATCGCGGGGGCGCCGGGACAAGAACGCGCGGGCGGCGGCGAGCATGGACGACGCGGTCCGCCCCGGGGCGATCACCACAAGCTCGGCGAAATCAGGCCCGGCGAACAACCGGAGGGTCTCGCCTTGGTCGCTCCGCCCGCCGGCGCACCAGTACAGATCGAGGGGGGCCTCGGTCGCGGCGTCGACCACGGCGGTGGGAAAGGGCGTCGGGGGCTCGAGGCCCAAGGCCGCGGCGAGGCGTTGGGCAAACGCGCGCACCGCGTCGGGTTCGGCCACCACGTCGACGTCACACCGCACGCTCCGGTCCACTGCGCCCCCCTCGGGTCTGGGCGGCCGCACGCAGCCAAGGCCACGCCACAGCCACATTGTGGGGGTGGTGTACGCCCTGGCGTGGTCGGGGGCAAGCCGCGCCGCTTGGCCAGCGTGGGCGCCTATGCCGGCGGCGCGGAGGAGGATTGTGCGGTGATGTCCCAGCGCTCCATCTCCGCGTCGTCGGGCGGTTCCCAGAAGTCGGAGAAGTCATCGAAGAACGCGGGGGGGACAATTTGGGTATAGGGGCCGGCGTGTTCGTTGCGGCGGGCCACGCGTTCTCGACGCTCCGCGCGGGGCGCATCGAGGAGGTGCACGGCGAGGGCGCCGAAGGTCACGGCCCGCGCGTAGGCTTCGCGGCGTTCCTCCGCCCCGACCAGGCCAAGCTCGAGGATCACGTCGGCCCCGGCCGCGCGCGTCTCCTCCGCGGTGTCCCAGATCAGCGCCCGGCAGCGTTCGCGCCGGGCGAGGTACCAGGCGATGACGTCGGTGGGCGGCCGTTGGTCCTCGCCAAACAGCCGCACCATCCACGTGTCGAGGTCGAGAAACACCGCTGGCGATCGCCGCTGCAACGCCCGCCCAAACGTGGTCTTGCCCGCGCCCACGGGGCCGATGAGCAGGTGGGTGGTGCCGGTCACGGCCGCAGGCTCCCACGGCCGGCCCGGGGTGGGCAACCGCCGGCGGGGGGCGGCGCCGGTCAGCCCGCGTCGACGAGCAACAGCCCCACGGGCATGCCGCGCAACTTGTCCGCGGTGACCGGCCGGCGCTGTTCGCGCAGGGCCGCGCGGCGGTGATCGCCGAGCAACGGGTGCGCGTCATCGAGCAGCTCGGCCCGGAACGCGCGCGCGTCGGTGCGGTGGCCGGCCGCGTCGGCGGCGCGCCCGGCCCAGAGCAAGAGCTGTCCGCGCAAGAACCCGGCCGGCTCGTCCTCGAGGGCGTGGGCAAACATGTCGAACCCCACCGCGAGGTCGCCGTCCGACAATGCCAATGCGCCGGCGACAAACCGGTAACTGGCCACGTCGGGGTCCCCGGCCACGGCCTCGTCGAGGCGGGCCCGGATCTCGCTTCGCGGGGCCTGACCGGCCTGGCCCACGGCTTGGAAAAAGGCCGCGCGGGCGGCCTGGGCCGGCCCCTGCTCAAACCGCGAGGGGAGCGCGCAGCTGTCGACCGCGTCGTCGATGCGGTCCGCGGACGCGCCCTGGTCGGCCCAGGCGAAGGGCACCTTGGTCCAGGGGCCGCGGCCGGTGGGGGTCAGCCCGGTGGATACCCAGACACATTGTTGGCCGGGATCGATGACCACGCTCTGCACAGTTTCCGGTTGGGCCACGACCCCGCCCGCAGGACGCTCGAGCCCGGTCTCGGGGCAGCGGGTGTCGCCGAGCACATCGCCGAGGCTGTGCACAGTAAACCCCGCGGTGGCGAGCGCGGCTTCGGCGTGGTGGCGCAGCACTTGATGCCGGGCCCGGCAGTGGTGGGCGAAGGCGGGCGTGGGCACGACCTCGTCGAGGGCCAACGTGGGGTGATGGTACCGGTTGGTGGTGGCCAAGAACGGCTCGTCCGGCTGCGGCCGGGTCACGCGCACGTCCTTCGCGGTGGTCTCGACCACCACCGCGCGGCCCTCGGTGGCCGAGGACACGGTGAAGCCCCAGGTCGAGGCCACGGTGCGCTCCTTGATGATCGCCACCGCCTCGTCGATGGTGCGGGCCCGGCGGATGACCTCGTGACCGATGTCGACCACGGTCGCGCCGGAATAGGACACATCCCGGTGAAACCGCGTGTGGGCATCGAGGCACAGGCCCGCCTCGTTGAAGCAGGTCACGCCGGGCACGTCCGCGCCCTTGGCGGTGACAAAGCCGTAGCGCAGCCCGTCGTCGGGGGTGCAGAACACCACCGTCGGTTGCTGTTCCCAAATGCCAATGCCGGGGAAGTCGAAGTTGCGGGCGTGCAGGAGCTGGCCGTCGCGGGTGGCGCTTCCCCAGGCCACCAGGCTGGAGCACATCGGGGGCACGACCATGGCCGCGTGGTGCGCGGGGGTCATCAGGCCGAACCGCGCGGCGCTGCCCACGATGTTCTGGAAGGTGTCCATCACCGCGAGGTACCGCACGCTCTCGGCGGGGGCGCCCACCGCGCGCATGAACGCCTCGGTGCGGGCCACCAAGTGCGCGGGCCGGTGGCGGTGCAGCCGGGACAAGGCGCGCTCGACAAACGCGGGCACCAGCCGGTTGACCACGCGGTCGCCCGGCCGCGAGGAGAGCGAGGCGTTGATCAACTTGTGCGGCATGCGCGGATAGAACGCGAGCACGTCGTCGGCCCCACCCGCCTCGCGCACGAGCCCGCCGTGTTGGCGGCCCATCTCGGCCTGGGTGCCGGCGAGCCGAAACACGGTGAGGGGGGCGTGCGGGCGCACGGGGGAACGGGGAACGGGCTGGGACAATGCCATGGCAGTCATCGGGCGGTCTCCTGGGGCAAACGAAGGGGGGCGAGCACCGTGCGGCGGACAAGGTCGAGCACGGGGAGGGGGTCGACGTCGGACAGGACCTGGTGGATCATGCCCCCGTCGACGACGATGTGGATGAGGTCCCAGACCGCGCGCGGGTCACAGGGCGCGACCCGGCCATCGGCGATGGCGAGCTGCAAGGTCTCGATCATCAGCTCCCGGACGGGGGCTTGGTGAGGGCGGACCATGGCGATGAAGCGGTCGCGCGCGCCTTGGCTGGAGCCGATCCACTGGGTGAGGACCACGATCCAGTCTTCGAGGCCGCGGGCGGCAAAAAACGCGTGGCTCTCGCGCATGATCGCCTCGAGCAGGTCGATGGGGTGCTCGACGTCGGCCAGCGACCCCGCCACGTGCTGCGCTTCTTCGGCCAGGATGTGGGTGACGTACAGCTCGAGAATGCCGTCGAGGTCCTTGAAGTAGAAATACAGCGTCGGCCGCTTCATGGAGAGCGCGGCGGCGAGCTCGCTCATGCTCAACGAAAAGCCCCGCTCCCGCAGCGCGTCCACCGCGGCGAGGGCGATCTCCAAGCGTCGTTCCGGGTTGGGGGGGCGGCCCACGGGGTTTTTCGACATTCTGTCAGGGAATTACCGATAACCTGACAAAGTGTCAACAAATAACCGCGGCCGCGTCCGGTGGCCAGGCGGCCCCGTGGGCAAAGCGGGCGTGTGGGGTCAGCTCAGGCGGGCGGCGAAGCTGTGGATCATGCGCCGCACGTCTTCGGGATCGCGGCCGGGGTCGATGGCCTGGGTGGCCAGGTGGCCCAGCGCTTGGTCGATGGCCTCGTCGATGGTGCGGGCCACCGTGAGGGGCAGCGGCGGGTTGTACAGCCACAAGAACGCGGTCAGCACCCCGCGCAGCATCGTCGACTCGACGACGGTGGACACGCCCACGCACCAGCGCGCCGACCCTTCGCGGATGGCCGGTTGGTTGATCCAAGTGGCCAGGCGTTTGCGCTGGAACGGATCGGTGAGCGACCCGGCGTGGTTGTTGACGACCACCAGCGCGTACTGCCGCTCATCGGCCCACAGCCCCCGAACCCATCGGTCCATTTGGGCGACCGCGGCGTCGTCGAAAAACGGCGGGGGCCGCAACGCCGCCACCGGGAACGCGTCGAGAAAAAAGTCAGCCCCGCCCTGGGGCTCGTCGGGTTGGGGCGCAGGTCGGGTCATCGGCCATACGTCCGGGTCAACATCGCGCGGACGTCCCCGGGGTTGTGGCCGATGCCCGCGGCCGCGAGCTGGGCAAAACAATAATCGAGCGCGCCGGCCATGTCGCCGACCACCTTGTGGGGGGTCACGGGTTTCCACACCCAGAGCAGCGCGGTCAGCGCCCCCCGGGTCAGCGCGCTCTCGACGAGCGTGGCCGAGCCCACGCACCACCGGCGCGACGCCTCCCGCACATCTTCCCGGTTGGCCCACTCGGTGATGCGGCGCCGCTCGGTGACGTCGGCGGTCGTGCCCGGCTGGCTGCGGTTGATCATCGCGTACTGTTGTTGGCGGTCCCACAGCGAATGCATCCAATGATCGAGGCGCGCGATGGCCTCGTCGTCGATGCGCCGGGGCACGGTGTACACGACGACCGGCAGCGCCTCCTCGTCAAACTCGGGGGACATTCCCGAATGTTAGACCAGGCCCGGCACGCCGGGGAACGCGCCGCGGCGGGTGATCAAAACGATGCACCCACCTGGGCCGCCGGATCGAACGCCGCGTGCAGGCGGGCCCGGACGTCGGCCGGGTCTTGGCCGAGCGGCACGTCGTTTGCGCGCAGCTGTTCGAGGCAAAAATCGATCGCGACGTCGAGGTTGGCCGCGGGCTTGAGCGGCATGGGCGGCTTCCACACCCAGAGCACGGCGGTGAGCGTGCCGCGCATCAGGCCGCTTTCGATGACGCTGGCGGTGCCGACGCACCAGCGCGCGGTCTGGGCCCGCACCGAGGGCTCGTTGGCCCATTCGGTGAGCCGGCGGCGTTGCACGACGTCGAGCTGCCGGCCGGGGTTGCTCATGCTGATCAGCGCAAACTGTTTTTCCCGCGCCCACAGTTCGCGGCAAAACGCGTCCAGCCGCAGGACCGCGGCGTCATCGACCGTCGGTGGCAGCTGGGTGGCCACGAGCGGGTAGGTATCGGCGTAGAACTCCGGCGCCATCGGTTGACAGTAGACCTCCACACGATGTCGACACATACCCGTGGGTTCTGCAGCGATCTGGCGCAGCGCAGCGAGGTCTTGCGGGCGGTCCAAGGCTGGTTAACCTCGGCGCAGCAAGGAGCGCGGCGATGAGGGCACAGTGGGCGGGGCTGATGTGGGGGGCGATGGTGTGGGCGGCGGTGGCCGGTTGCCCCAATGACCCGGCGGACCCGGTGGCCGACGCGGGCACCGGTGACGGCGACGGCGATGGGGACGGCGATGGTGACGGGGACGGCGATGGTGATGGTGACGGGGACGGCGATGGTGATGGGGACGGTGATGGTGATGGTGATGGTGATGGGGATTGTCCCAACGCGGCGGGCGGCGGTTTGTGGGGGCACGACTTTGACCGGTCGTGCGGCGCCGCGTCCGATTGCGCCACCGTGCCGGTGCAGCGCGACTGTTGCGGCACGCAGACTCATTTTGGGGTGGCCAGCGCCGCGGCAGACGCGCTGTCCGGGTGGGCCGCGGGCTGCGCGGTCCATTTTCCCGACTGCGACTGCGCGCCCGAGCTCCCCTTCGCCGACGACCTGAGCCAGCCGGCGGGGTTCGGCGACGAGGCGGGGGTGATGTGCTTGAGCGGGCTTTGTGTGTCGACGTTCGCCGACCCCGGCCCGGCTTGGCCGATGTGTTTTGACGTGGCGGGCGCACAGGCCCACGTCGACCGGTTCTGTTCGGTGGCCGATGACTGCCACATCGAGCGCGTATACCGCGGGTGTTGTGGCGAGGAGCACGCGTTGGGCGTGAGCGCGGCGGGCGCGCCGGTGGCGCGCTTGTGGTCGGACAGCTGCGACGACCAGGCCATATGCGACTGCATCCCCGACCACATCGCCGCGGACGATGGCTCCGAGGGCCCGCTGGATGCGACCGGCCTGACCGTGGTGTGCGACCAAAACGTCTGCACCACGAGCTTCACCGCCAACTGACCGAGCCCCGTCGCGGGTGCGACGACGACGGCACGCGCGAACCGGGTGGAGGCGGCGGGCTACAGCTTCAGGACGTTCATGCCGCCGGGGTAGAGGTAGCTGGTGGCCGGGGCGTAGCCGTAGGTCATGATCGAAAAGGTGTTGCCGGTGGGGCTCTCGATGACGTGGCTGCCCACGGTGAGCTCGACCCGGGCCGTGCCCCACCCGGTGCTGCCGATGGGGTTGGCCAAGGTCACCGGCGCCCCGTCGAGGAGGATCTCCGCGTCGATCGGTCCAGAGACATTGAGCCAGTTGCTGGTGTAGCTGTCCGGGGTGAAGAACACATAGTCGGTGCGCAGCTGGGCCACGGGGATGAGCAGCCCCATGGCGGGATCGCCCTCTTGGTTTTCCGTGGGCGGGTTTTCGTACGGCCAGAGCGCGCCGGGCAGCATCTGGGTGATCGACAGCCGCGCCCCGGCCACGGTGGCTTCAAAATCTTGGTCGGTCTCGAACTGGAAGACCTCGCCCGCTTGCAAGGTCACGTCCCCGACCACTGGGGGATCGAAGGTGACCACGGTGTCGTCGGCGTCGGCGAGCAGCCGGTAGACGGCGGTGTCGCGGCCCCCGTCGGTGGGGTGTTCGGGCGCGGTGGCGATGATGCGTTGGCCCCAGGTCTCGAGGGGGAAGAGCATCTCCTCGTTGTGGTCGCAGTACAGGTTGCCCGCGGGAAACGCGATGCAGGTGTGGCCGCCGAACACCGCGAGGGGTTCTTGGTTGGGGGTGGTGATCATGGTGCCGGTGGGGTCGGCGTCGAGCCCGTGGCAGACGGTCCCGCCCGCGGCGGTGGCCACACAGTCGGTGTCCACCGCGCCGTCGACGATGCCGAGCACCTGGAGCACGTCGCCCCGGTCGAGGGTGACGGTGAGCAGCTCGCCGGGGTCGAGGGCGGCGACACCGGAGCCGCTTTGGGTCCGGGTCGACGAGGTCACTTGGACCACGGTGCCGTCGACGAGCCCGACCACGGTGAAGAACCCGGGGAAGCGGTCGGCGAGCGCGCTGGGGCTGCCCCAGGCGGGGCCCGAGGAGACCATGTAGTTGCCGGTGAGCACGTGTTCGGGGAGGAGCAGGCTGGCGTCGTTGGTGAACGACGTAATGTTGCTGAGCTCGAAGTGCACGGGGTTGTATTGGTAGACGGCGATGGGCACGTCGCTCTCGATTTCGACCCCGGCGCCGTCGACGAGGGTGGATTGGGTGCTCTTGAACACCTCGTTGTCGATGGGCAAGTAGAAGACGTCGGTGCTGCCGGGTTGGACCACGGTCGAGCCGTAATCGATGCCATTTTTGCTGACGCTGACGCTGGCGGTGGGGTTGTCCGGCGGGTTGCCGATGACCACCGCGAAGTCGGTGTCGAACACGGGGTCGAGGAGCGCGTTGTTGGTGGCCACGGCCATGAACCGACAGCCGAGGTTGGACAGGATCAGCTCGGCGAACTCGCACCGCGGGGTGCACGTCCCGCTGCCGTAACAAATCTCGCTGCCCAGGCAGGGGGCTTCCACGTCGTAGGCCGAGCCCATGTCATTGCACAAAAACCGTTGCTCATCGTCGCAGGTGGCAGCCCCCGGGGTGCAGAAGGTGTCGCCGTCCCCGTCGCCATCGCCATCGCCATCCCCATCTCCGTCCCCATCTCCATCTCCATCGCCGTCTCCGTCCCCATCCCCATCGCCGTCGCCATCGCCATCGCCGTCCCCGGCACAATCGGGGTCGGGGTTGGGGCAGTTGTTGTCGCAGATGCCATCGCCGTACAGGCCGCTCTCCTCACAAGGGTCACCGGTGCCGGCATCGGGCGTCACCGTCGGCGGGCTGGGGCAGCCGGCGGCGGCGACGACGAGGAGGGCCAAGACCAAGCGAAACGTCACGGTGTGCATGCCCGGGGTGTAGGGGACCGCAAGGCCGAACAAAAGTGGGGACCGGGGCCCCCGGGGGCTTTCAGCGCCCCTTCAGCGGGCCGGGCGTGGGCCTCAAAACGGCTTGAACACCACGAGCCCGACCACCGCGAACAACACCAGCACAGGCAGCTCGTTGATGACCCGGTAGAACTTGTGGTCCCGGGTGCGCCGCCCGAGGCGCACCGCGCGCCCGTGGTGGCCGAGCCAGAGGTGGTAGGCGACCAGGCCCGCCACCAGGGTGATCTTGGCGTGCAGCCAGCCCGCGGTCCGGAAGAACTCGAGGCCGTACTCGACGACGAGCATGGTCCCGAAGCTGACGGTCATGACCAAAAACACCGTGACGAAGCGGTAGAGCTTTTGCTCCATGATGCAGAAACGTTGGTGTCCACGCTCGTCGTCGGCGTCGACCGCGGCGTGGTACACAAACAGCCGCGGCAGGTAAAAAATCCCCGCGAACCAAGACACCACCGCGATGATGTGCAGCGTCTTGAACCACAAAAAGCGGTTGTCGCTCAGGCCGTAGATGAGCCCCGCGAAGACCGTGGTGGCCACCGTGGCCATGATCCAAGGCCGGGCCGCGGGGAGCAGGGGCTCTGACGTCGCCATCGCCCTGGGGTAGCAGAGCGGCGATCGCGACGCGACCGGTCGATCGCGCCCGCGGCTTTGGCCACCCCGGGCCCGCGATTCGTTTGGGGACCAGGCCCGGCCCCGGCGGGGCCGGCAGATGGCGTATCTCCGCGATCCCCCATCCAAAATCGACCCTTGGCTGATAGAAAACCGAACGCCCTCACCTGGAGATCGCCCGTGCCGGTGTCCCCCAAGCTCTCGTCGATGGTCAGCCGCGCGCTGTCCAACAACATCCTCTCCTCCAAGGAGGCCAACCGCATCTACGCGGAGGCCCAAAAGGAGGGCGTGTCCGCCGACGAGGTCAACCACATCGTGCACGCGCTGGCCGAGGCGCTGGGCGACGGGCTGGAGCTCGACACCGACAACCGCAAAAAGCGCATCAACAACCTCTTGGCCAAGCTCGAGGCCCACCACCCCCTCGGCCTCGACGAGAGCGCCATCGACCGCCGGCCGGGCGGCGCGGTGAGCTACCTCGACGCCTTGCTGCAAAAGGGCAGCGCGGGGCCGGTGCCCACCGAGCCGGTGACCCCGGCGGACCCGGCGACCCCCGCGGACCCGGTGACCCCCGCGGACCCGGTGACCCCCGCGGACCCGGTGACCCCCGCGGACCCGGCCACGCCCGCGGACGGTGGCATCACCCTCGACCTCCAGCGCCCCACCGACCAGATGCGCACCGACATCCTGCGCCAGGTGATGGGCGACTACCTCGAATCCATCGACGAGCCCGCCACCGACGCGGCGATCAACACCCTGCTCCACGGTCTCGAGGACGGGCTGGGTTACGAAGGCAGCGACGACCTCGCGTTCTTGAAGCACACCACCGCCACCGCGTCGCTGGGGGCGTTGCTGCAAGTGGCCCACCGCCTCGCCCCCGCGGACATCGACCGGCTGCTCGGCCTGTACGACAAGGCCCCGGCCCCGATGGCCCAAGCCCTCATCCTCGGCGCGCTCGATGCAGCGACATTGAGCCCGGCCCAGGCCGAGCGGCGGGCGGCCTTGGAGGCCCCCGAGCACCAAGCCGCCTTGCTCGACGAGTGGAACACGGTGGCAAGTGGCAAGAAGACCCTCGGCTACGGGGTCAAGGTCGAGGGCGACCTCCAAATGTTGCTGCTTTCGGGTCTGGCGTACTGCAAAAAGCCCGAGTCGATGGAGGCCCTGTACGCGGGCATCAACGAGTTCAAAGACCTCAACGGCGGCGGGAGCTGGGACAAGCCCTTCGACGCGGATGAGATCTCGCGGCTCTCGACGCTGTTGGCGTCGTATACCCAGGAGCACGACGGGCTCGCCTACGTGTTCGGCACCTGGAAGTCGGACGCGCCCAAACACAAAGCCAAGGTCACCAACCAGCGCGTGCAAGCGCAGGTCATGCCGCAGCTCGACGGCACCCCGCCGATGCTCGGCGATGTGCCCATCCGCGCCGACCAGGTCGACCTCGTCAAGCGCATGGTCGAGGGCGTGGCCGACGACCGCGCCCTGGGCAAACTCAAAAGCGCCCTGCGGGAGGCCGCGTTTGTCACCAACCCCTCCGTGCGCGGGTGGAGCGGGCTGCCCACCCCCGAGGGGCCGATGGGCCAGACCGCGCGGGAGTTTTTGGCCCGGTATGGGCAGCGCTTCATCGACGAGCAGGGCGGCACCGCCGACGGGATGATCGATTTCGACGCGATGGTGTCGACGCTCAAAAAAGAGGGCGAAGCCATTCGCGAGGTGATGCAGCCGCGGCTGGCGGAGCTGGGCATGGACCCGGCCCGGTTCGCGGGCATCGAGGTGAGCGGTGAGGCCCGCGACACCCTGCGCAGGTTGCTCACCGAGCACACCCGTTCGCCGATGAGCGTCACCAACATCGAGCTCGCGGTGAAGATGGTCGCGGCCAAGAACGACGGGTCGGTGACCAGCGAGGCCGCGGTGGCGGTGCTCAAGGACATTGTCGGCGGCTACATGGCCAACTGGCCTGACTATTCGGTGTTCGACTTCAACAAGCTCGAGCGCATCGCGAAGTTCAAGGTCGAGGGCAAAGACGTCCCCCTCTGCAGCATCAATGGCAAAGAGGCCAACCTCGCGGAGTTCTACACCAAGGTCGCCGAGGGCGTGACCAATGCCATTGACCGCAACAACGTGCGGCACGAGTGGATGGCCCACCGGTGGGGCCACCGCGCGAAGGAGGCGGTGGAGCTGCTCGACGTCATCGCCGAGAAGACCTCCCAGGGGGAGGGTCCCATCGTGGCCCTGCAGAAGCAGTTTCCGGGGGCCGACATCTCGGTGCAGGCCACCGGCCTCGACGGCGAGCACCAGCAGTTCTTGTTCGTGGTGGAGCAAGACGGGCGGCGCATGGGGCTGTTCAACCAGGCCAGCGACGGCAACATCCAGCCCTACACCGATTCCCGCCGGGACCCGGTGCTGTTCAGCGCGGCCGTCAATGGCGACGGCAGTTTCGACGTGTCCATCGACGACAACATCACCGCGCGCCGCTATCCCCTGCAGACCACCTACGGGGTGGGCGACAGCATCGACGTGCCTTTTGTGGACAGCGAAGCGATGGAGGTGCGCACCGAGGGCGAGAAGTTCGATACGCGCTACAAAGTGCTCGAAGGCACGATCCAAGGGTTCGACGCCGACGGCAACTACCAGGTGTCGTTCAAGACCCCCCAGGGCGAAGACAAGACCGAGACGTTCACGCTCGACAAGCTGCGCAAATACAACCACCCCCACTTCTTCTCCGAGACCGGAAGCTACATCCGCGACATGGAGATCAACCTCACCAAGGACCCGGATCTCAAGGCCTTCCTCGAGGGCGCCGACGCGATGATCCAGCGACATTTGCCCACGGATGGGTCCATGGCCGACATGTCCCCCCGGGAGATCGCCCGCCGGCAGAAAGCCTGTGTGGACGACATCATGAAATACTGTGACGAGCGGATGAAGTATCCGCACGACTCCACCACCGATCCCGGCGACATCCGATACAAGGAGCTCGACAACATGAACCGCTTCCCCATCGGGGAGCTGCTCAAGATCGGCAAAGGCCAGTGTCGGCACCAATGCATCATCGAGCATCTGCTGCTCCAGCGCGCGGGCATCGACTCGCGTCTGGCCTCCGGGGCGGCCAACACCAGCTCCGGCGACTACCGGGGCCTGCACCTGTGGGTGGAGATCAACCTCGCCAACGACGCGCGCTACCTGTCCGACCAGACCTGGAAGGACGAAGCCATCCCCCTCTGGGACGGGGCCTACGACGTCGACAAACGCCGGCTGGAGATCCACAACCGCACCGACGACTTCGACCGGTACCACGCGTACACGAGCTGACCCCGGCTCAATCCGGGTCGAGCTGGGGGAAGTACACGTCGACGTAATCGAGCAGGCGGGGCGTGCCGTCGCAGGGGTTGTTCATCTCGGCCATGCGCCAATATTTTCGGCGCTTGGTGATGCGGAAGGTGAGCGGGCCGGTGCGGGTGCAGGGCGCGCCGTTCGCAATGTGACTGACACGGGTCACGAGCGTGCCCTCAAAGACGAACGCCCGGGAGGACACCTCCTTGATCACCCCGTCCAGGGTCAGGTAGTCACCGTTCAGGCGTTGCTCGCCCCGCATCCGGTACAGGCCGTGGTCGTTTTCCACCGTGACCCGACCAAACGTGTCCCAGCTGATCCACTGCAGCGACAGCGGATGCTCCCCGAGCAGGCGGTCGACGACGATGTGGTCGGCGATGACCGTTTGTGGTCCCGCGGGCGCGGGCGCGACCGGGGCCTGGTGCGCAGCCGGGGCCGGCGGGACCGGGGCGGGGGGTGGCCCGGGCGGCGCAGGGTCGGCCGCGGCCGGCGGGGGACCAGCCCGATCGGCCAAGAGCACCGACGCGGCCCCGATGAGACCGAGCAACAGCATGACCAAGAACGCGCGCATCATGGGGCGAGCGTAACCCACCAGGTGGCGTGGCCGACGTGCGCCGCCGGCCTGCCTACATCACCCGACGTGTCGTCGTGTGGAGGTCACAACCGTTCATGCCACCGCGCACCGATCGAGGGCGATCTGCCGCTAAACAACGCAGCGCACACGTTTACCCAGGGGGGCCCATGTCCAAAGTCGGCGGCACCAACGTTCAACCCACACGCATCCAGAACCAACAGGCCACCAGCCAAGCATCCGGCTACCGCCCGGCCCCGTCGCTCGATGCCGCGACCAAGGCGCGGCCCATCGGGCGCGGTCACCAAGGCGAGAGCGTCCAGCAGATTCAGCAGCAGCTGCGCGACCAGGGCCTGGACGTGAAGGTGGACGGCAAGTTTGGTCCCGAGACCGAACGCGCGGTGCGGGCTTTTCAACAGCGCGCGGGCATCCAGGTCGACGGCCTGGTGGGTCCCGAGACCATCGGCGCCCTCCGCGGGGCGGGCAGCGTCGAGAACGCGGGCCAGACCCAGCGGCGCAACGACGCCCAACGCTGCGTGGGCAACGACCCCATCACCCACGCGCCGCCCAACCCGAACCAGACCGCGCCCGAGGGCGGCGTGCGCGCCGGCGACCTGCAACGCGACAACCCCCCCGGCGTGACCGTGCACGGCCCCAGCGGCGAGAACAACGTCGACGCCAACGGCCGCGGCACCGCCCGGGGCGAGGTTGGCCACATCGAGCTCCCCAACGGCGCGCAGATTCACGGCCCCAACGGCAGCGTCACCGGTGACGGCGAAGGGGGCGTCAGCTTCGAGGGCAACTTGGCCTCGCTGGACAATCCCAATGTGCCTGGAGCGAGCGTCCAGGTGGGCCACGTCTCGGGCGAAGACTCCTCCACGTCCAAACGGCTCGAAGGGTCCGTCATCCGCGCCACCACCGGCGACGACAACGCGGTCGACGTGAACTCGAAGATCCTCGACGCGGGCGCCGAAGCCACCTTCCGCGCGAGCGAAGATGAGGGCCGCATCGGCGCGGGCTACCGCGCGAACGTCGCCGAGGTGGGCGTGGGCGTGGGCGAGGTGTCCGACCGCCCCGGCATCGATGACTACCGGGAAGAGGCCCGGGTCTCGGCCGGCGTTCCCTCTGGGGGGGCGTTCGTCAGCTGGAACGACCGCGACAACGACGGCAAGACCAACTACCGCCTCGACATCGACATCCCCATCCCCGGCACCCCCCTCGGGGTGGGCTACTCCGTCGAGACCGAGCGGCCGGTGGCCGACGGGCTCGCCACCTTGGGCAAGTTCAACCCCATCACCGCGCCCGCGGCCGGGGTCTACAGCCTGGGGCGGCACCTCAACTGGTGGTAGCCGGCAGCATGGTCCGCAGGGCGTGGTCGACGACGAACCGCCCGCGGCACCACGCGTGGCTGTGCGCCGTGCGCGCGGGGTAGACCCCCATCAACCGCACATGTTGCCCGGCGGCGTTTTGGCCGACCAAGAGCGCGACCTCCCGGTCGCGTTCTTTGGTTTGCACCACCCGGAAAACCACCGGACCCACAAATACGCCCCCGTCGGCGGCGGGGAGGTCGCCGGCCACCGCGGTGCCGGGGTCGAGTTGGCCCTTGGCCACGTCGCGGCCGGCGGTCGTATACAATGTATTTGCATCGACTTGGCGGGCGGAGACGGTCTTGCATGACAGCTCCACCGTGCCGCCGTCGATGGCCCACTTGGTGACCACCCCGCCCCCGCTGGCGGTGGTCTTCGCCGCGGTCGGCACCTCGTAGGCGGCGGGGCCGTCGAGGCCGTGGGGGGCGTAGTCGTCGACGAAGAAGCGGCCCGGCGCCTCTTTGAGGGAAAAGGTGCCGAGGATGGTGTGCAACTCCTGGAGCTTGGCCGCGGCCGAACCCCGGGCCGCGGCGAGAAAGACGAATAGGTTCTGGCCGATCCGGTGGGCCGCGGTGGTCTGCTCACCGCCCTCGAGGGGGCCGCTGCGGTCTGCGTACCACCCCGCGCCCAAGGGGCCGGCGGCGTAGCGGGGCAGGTCGGCGCAGGCGAACGCAGCGTCGAGAAAATCCCCGGGCAACGCGTCGAACTGCAGCTCGACGACCTTGAGCTCCACCGCGATGGCGGGGTTGTGGCGGGAGAGGTGCGCGAGGGACGCGAAGGGCACGTCGGGGTTGGCCGGCATCTTGGGCGGGCCCACCTCCCACCCCGGTGGCCGGTAAAAGGCGAACGAGAACTCCGGCCGGGCCTCGTTGTCGACGAACGCGGGCTTGTACGCGCGACGCTTGAGCGCTTCGCGATCGCGGTCCTGGATGTCGGGCACGCCCACCCGTTCGCGGCGGTCGGGGAAGAACATCTCACGTTCCTTTCGATTGCCAGCCGAGCCCCAACAGGGCCAAGCCGATGATCAACAACACCAAGCCGGCCGCGCCCAAAAACAGGGGAAAGCGGAACGTCGGGCGTTCGAGCAGGATCTCACCGGGGGCCTCGGGGCGCACGAACACCCGCGCCCGGCCGCCCACGGGGTAGTCCCGGGCCTGGACCTTCACCCCCATGCGTTTTTCCCCCTGGAGGACCTGTCCGCCCTGCGCAGGAGAGTACGAAAAATGCACCCGGCGCTGCTCGACGTCGCGCCGCGCGCCCCGCGCCCCCACCACCATGGAGGTCATGACCTTGTCCACGCTGTCGACGCTGGCGTCGACCTCGACCACGCCATCGTCACCACGCCAGAGCCGCAGCCCGGCGGTGACCACGGCGGCGCCGGCCAGAACCACCAGGACTGCCCCGGTCACCATCAGCATCGTCCCCCCAGGCCGCACCGCCACCTCCGCTCCGGAGCCTAGCCGGCCTTCGTCGTCAGCGTCGAGCCCCCGACGTCAACCGCGCTTGACCCCCACAAAAACCCGCCGTGGGGCCCGGTCGTCGTCGGTCGCTTCGATCTCGGTGTGGGGCGCAAAGCCGGCCTCACCGAGCAAGCGGTGCCAGGTCTGTTCGTCGAACAAACCGGTCACGTGGGCGTCGTGCACCGTCTGCACGTCCCCCTCGGCGGTGCGGAACACGAACACGTACTCGGTGCGCACCGCGGTGTCGGTGGGGTCGGGGTCCCAGGTCCATTCCAAAAACCGCACCCCGCGGCCGGTGTCGTCGGAGGATCCATCGTGATGGGTCGACTCGGCAAAGGTGCCCTTGACGTCATCGGGGGCGAACACCGCGAGGCCCCCCGGGGCCAGATGCGCGGCCGCGGTGCGGAAGGCCGCGGCGAGGTCGGCCTCGGTGGTCATGTAGTCGATGGCGTCGTGCACAAACACCGCATCGAAGGTGCGGTCGAGGCGCAGGGTGCGCATGTCCCCGACCACGTGGGCGCAGCGGGGGTTGAGCGAGCGGGAGAGGTCGAGCATCGCGGGGGAGAGATCGGTGAGGGTCAGGTCGTAGCGCGCCTTCAGGTAGTGAGCATTGTGTCCCCCCCCGGCCCCGAGCTCGAGCACGGTCTTCACCGGGCCGCGGGACGCGAGCAGCGCGGCGAACCACGCCGCTTCCTCTTGGTAGTCGGCCACCGGGGAGACCAGGGGCCACCAACCGGCGAACTCAGAGTAGAACCGAGGGCTTGTCATCGGCGGTCTCCGTCGAGGGGGGCGCGGCGTGGCGCGCGCGGTGGGTGCCGCGCCGAAAGGCCCGCGGGCTTTGGGACAGCAAGAGACCAAAGGCGTGGCAGAACGCGCTTTGGCTGGCAAAGCCGACGTCGTCGGCGATGTCGCCGATGGGGCGCGCGGTGGTGGCGAGCAGCTCGGTGGCGCGCAGGATGCGGATGGTGCGCAGCGTGGTGCGGAAGGCCTCGCCGCACTCTTCCGACCAGCGGCGGCTGAGGGTGCGCGGGGCGACGGCGGCGGCGGCGGCGGCGGCGGGCAGGGTGGCGTCGCGCGGGTGCGCCTCGGCGAAGGCCAGGGCCCGGCCGACCTCGTCGCTGTGGGCGCGGGGCAAGCGCAAGGCCAAGGGCGCGGCGGTGGCGGCGGGGAGCGCGTCGGCCAAGACCACCAGCGCCCGGTCCCGGGCGGGGCCGGGGGCGCAGGCGGCGGCGTGGGCCAGCAAGTGATGCAACAGGGGGGCGGCGGTGAACACCAGGGGGTGATCGGGCAGCGACCGCACCAGCCGAGGCTCGAGGTAGGCGGACAACAATGTTGCTGTTTGGCGGCCGTGGACGGTGGCGCGGTGTACTGCGCCGCCGGGCAGAACGGCCATGCGCGAGGGGGGAAGCCGCCAGCGACCGGTCTCGTGTTCGAGCTCGAGCACGCCGGCGGCGGCGTAGAGCAGTTGGGTCCGCCGGTGGTGGTGCCAGGGCCCAGGACCGTGGTCGAGGGTCTCCTCGAGCACGGTCCCCGAACGGCCGCGCCGGTCCACGGGAAAGGAGCGGGGGGGCATGTGGCGTAAAATAACAAAAAATCGAGTTCTTGTCGAAAGACGCCAGGCCGGGCCGGGCCTAGGTTGGGGGCAAAGGAGGACAAGATGAACACGCAGGGCCTGATCGCAGGGTGTGGGTTGTGGCTTCTGGCCACGGGGGCGGCCGCGGCGGCGGGGGACGTGGGCCGGTTCGAGAGCGCGCCCTGGGGGTTTTCCACCGCGAGCTACTACATCGAGGGGGACGACGGGGTGGTGCTCATCGACGCGCAGTTTTTGCCCTCGGCGGCGGAAAAGGCAGTGGCCGTGGCCGAACAAAAGACCGGCAAGCGGGTCACGCACGCGATTGTGCTGCACGCCAACCCCGACAAGTTCAACGGCACAAAGGTACTGCAGGACCGCGGCATCCGGGTGTTGACCTCGACCCAGGTCGCGGCCGCGATCCCCGCGGTGCACACAAAACGCAAACGCTGGTTCGCCAAGCGGTACGCCCCCGACTACCCGGCCGAGACCCCCGCCCCCGCGGTGTTCGGCCCGGACACGCGCACCCTCGAGGTGCACGGGCTGTCGCTGCGCCTGCACGTGCTCGGCCGGGGCACCAGCGAAGCCCACGTGGTGGTCGAGCACGACGGCCACGTCTTTGTCGGCGACCTGGTCGCGGCCGGCAGCCACAGCTGGCTCGAGCTCGGCGACCTCGGCGCGTGGCGGGCGCGGCTCGACGAGATCGAAGCGCTCGGTCCGCGCACCGTTCATCCCGGGCGGGGCCCGAGCGGTCCGGCGCCAGACCTGTTCGAGGCCCAGCGCGCCTATCTCGACCGGGTCGAACGCGAGGTCAAGGCCGCCCGGGCCGCGGGTCTCGCCCGGGCCGCGGGCATCGAGCGGGTGCGGGCCGCGCTCGTCGCCGCCTACCCCGCGCACCGGTTCGGCGCGTTTTTGCGGGTGGGGTTGCCCGCGGTGTGGGACCACACCGGACGGTGACCGCGGCGCGGGGCGTGCGCGCCGGGCCTCTGCTATGGTGCGATCGCCTTCGTTCTAGGTGGTCGGTTGATGCATGTTCTCGACGGTTCGCTCTGGTCGCGCGCGCGGCCGCAGATTCTGGTTCTGGTCTCGATGATGGTGCTGGTCGCGGGGCGGGCGCGGGCCGAGACCCCGCGGCAGACCGCGAAGGCGGCCTACGCCGAGGGCGCGGCCGCGTACGAAGCGCACGACTACGCGACGGCCAAAACAAAGTTCGAACAAGCCCACGCCGCCCTTCCCCTCAAGGCGTTCTGGTTCAACATCGCGCAGTGCGAGTACCAGCTTGGCCACTACGCGGCCGCGGCCACCGCCTACGAACGGTACCTCGAAGACAATGCCCATGTACCCGACCGGGCCTTGGTGGAGAGCTACCTCGAGGAGGCCAAAGCCCGGGCCGCGCTGTCCGAGACCGAACAAAAAGCCCTCCAGGCGGCCCAGACCGCCCAGCAGGCCGAACAGCAACGCCTCGCGGCCGAGCGCGCCCAAAAAGAGGTCGAGGCCGCGTTGCAGGCGGCCGAGCGCACCGCCCAACAGGAGCGGGTGCAACGCGAACAACTCGAGGAGGAGAGCCAATCGCTGTTCAAGCAGTGGTGGTTCTGGAGCGCCATCGCCGGCGGCGCCGCGGTGGTGGCGGCGGGGGCGGCGGCCACCGCGATGGGGGCGTTCGCGGCGTACGACTTCAACGCCAGCCAAGGGACATTGGGCAGCGAGCAGCTCGGGGGGACCAACTGATGGTCACCCGGCTGGCGGCGGGTCTTCTGGGCCTGGTGTGGTTTTGCGGCTGTGGCTTATTCGACCCCCTCGGCAACACCACCCGGTTGATGGTGGTGGTCGACCCGGGCGACACCGGGGCGGAGCAGATTCAGGTCCGGGTGCTCGGTGACGGCGGCCTGCTCGACGAGAGCGCCCGGGTGCCCGAACAACCCGCGGGGGCGTTGGCCCCCGAGACCTCCTATACATTGGCCATGCCCGACGATTGGGCAGATCTCGAACTGACCTTCGCGGTGGACGGGTGGCGGGGCGACGACATCGTGGCCACGGCCCGGCGCGACGACATCACCCTGTCCGCGGGGCGTCTGGTGCGGGAGGCGTTCGCCCTCGGGGCCCCCTGCGGCGATGGCCAGCTCACCGGGGACGAAGCCTGCGACGACGGCAACACCGACGCGGGAGACGGCTGCGACGCGGGCTGCGCCATCGAGGAGGGCGCGGTGTGCACGACCCCGGGCACGCCCTGCACCTTCAGCTGTGGCGATGGGTCGTTGCAGGCAGGGGAGGGCTGCGACGACGGCAACGGCGTGGACGCGGACGGGTGCACGGGCTGTGTGCTCGACGAGGGGTATGTGTGCCCGGTGCCGGGGGCGGCGTGTGAGATCGCGTGCGGCAACGGGGCGGTGGACGGAGACGAAGCGTGCGACGACGGCAACGGGGTTGACGCGGACGGGTGCACGGGCTGCGTGCTCGACGAGGGGTATGTGTGCCCGGTGCCGGGGGCGGCGTGTGAGATCGCCTGCGGCAACGGGGCGGTGGACGGGGACGAAGCGTGCGACGACGGCAACGGGGTCGACGCAGACGGATGCACGGGCTGTGTGCTCGACGAGGGGTATGTGTGCCCGGTGCCGGGGGCGGCGTGTGAGGTCGCCTGCGGCAACGGGGCGGTGGACGCAGACGAAGAGTGCGACGACGGCAACATCGCGGACGCGGACGGCTGCAGCGGGGCGTGCGCGATTGAGCCGGGGTTCACCTGCATCAATGTGCCTGCACCGTCGACGTGTTTTCGGTGCGGTGATGGCTTGCTCGCCGCGGGGCACGAGGCGTGCGACGACGGCAACCTCGACAACGATGACGGGTGCAGCGCGGCGTGTGAAATCGAGGACCGGGGGGTGTGCAGGGAAGACACCGAACCCTCGGTGTGCGGCCGGTGCGGCAACGGGGTCATCGAAGACGCGGTGGACGAAGAATGCGACGACATCGCCGACACCGGGGACTGCGCGATGTGTCGGCTCGCGGTGTGCGGCGATGGGTATGTGAACGCCTTCGGAAACAATGGAGGGGCACGCGAAACGTGTGACGACGGGCCCGACAACGCGTATTTGGCCACCTGCAGCGACACCTGTGTGGCCGCCACGTGTGGCGATGGTCTGGTCCAAGCGGGCGAGGTCTGTGACAGCGCGGGGGCCGAGGGCTGCGGCACCGGATGCTTGGCGGTCAGCCCCGAATACCGCTGTGCGGGCATGCCCAGCATCTGCCGCTCGTCGGCCCAGTCCGTCGACGGGTCGGCCTGCGCGGGGGTCCCCGCCGACGTCGGGGGCGTGAACACCTGTCTCAACGATGTGATCGCCAACGCCCCGAGCGGGTTTTTTCTCACCGCGGTGTGGCTCGGTCCCGGGGTGTACCACGGGGACGTCGACGTCGACAGGGGCGCGTTGCAGCTGGTGGGTGAGGTGGACGTCGACGGCACGCCGCTGGCCACCTTGGAAGGCGCCGTCGGCAACGGCACCCCGACGCTGCGGCTGTCGCCCAAGGTGCTCGCCCCCGTGGGCCTGTACCACGTGAAGGTCACGGGGGCCGGTCCGGGAGAAGCGTTGGTGCACATCGAGAGCAACGTCAGCACGGGGTACATCTCCCCCGCGGACATCGGCCCCAGCGACGGGGTCGGGGTGCGCGTGACCGGGGGCGTCCAGGCGGTGATCCAGCGCAGCACCATTCACGACAACGCCGAGGGCGGGGTTGAGATCCTGAGCGACAACGGGTCGCAGCACCAGGTGTTCGTCAATGTGATCCGGGGCAACGGTTCGCCCACGTCGGCGGTGGGCGGGGTGGTGATCGACGGCGGGGCCAATGTCAATTACAACAGCATCTTCGACAACCAATCCGCGGCGACCCGAACCTTGAACGCGGCCACCGTCGACCTCGGCAGCGGGGTCTACTGCGGGGCCGGCACCAACTTGGTGGGCAACATCGTATGGGACAACACCGGGGCCACCGCGGTCGAGGTGGACTGTCCCAACATCGCGTTCAGCGTGGTCGAGGGATACGGCGACCTGGTCGTGGCCCGGGGCAGCGAGTACGGCGAAGCCAACGTGGACGTGGACCCGCTCATCGACGCCGATGGCCGACCCGGACCCGGCTCGATTTGTCTCGATTACGTGAACGGGTTCGCCACCGCCTTTCACAACCCGAAGTTCTCCGTGCGCAATCTGCCCAAGCCTCACCTGGGCTCGGGCCAGAACGACTGCGGGGCCTACGAGTCCGGTTTTTATACCCCCGCCCCGTGAGCCTGCGGCCCCGCGCGCCGGGGGGGCGAATCTGATAGCGTGATCCGATGCGACGCGGGTTGTTGCTCTTGATGACGTTGGTCGTCGGCGGTGGGGTGTGTCCCCTTCCCGACGACGCCCAGTACGGTGCCCCGTGTACCAATGATGCTGCGTGCGGGGACGACCTCGTGTGCCGCGAAGACCGTTGCGTCCCCAGCGACCCTGGCGACGGCGACGGGGATGGGGATGGCGACGGCGACTGCACCAACGACGCGTCCTGCAGCGACGGGGATTTCTGCAATGGGGTCGAGCGCTGTGTGGCGGGATCGTGCACGAGCGGTGACGACCCCTGTCCATTGGCGGAGTGCGACGACGCGGTGGACGCCTGCGTCGAGTGCCTGGCCGACAGCGACTGCGTCGACGAAGACTTCTGCAACGGGGTCGAGGCGTGCAACGCCGGGGCATGTGAGTCGAGCGGCAACCCCTGCGGCGACGAGAACTGCAACGAAGGCACCGACAGCTGCATTCCGTGCACCGACGACCTGGATTGCCGCGACGGCAAAGTGTGCAACGGCAGCGAGACTTGTGAAAACGGGGTCTGCGTCCCGGGCACCGGGCCGTGCGAGGCGTTGGGCACGCCCTATTGTGACGAGGACCTCGGTTGCCTCGAGTGTTTGGGGCAAGCGGACTGCGACAACGGCGATTTCTGCGACGGGGTCGAGCAATGTGACGTCGACGGTGCGTGCACGCAGCCGGACCCGCCGTGCACCGCCCCGCTGGACGCGTGCGACGAAGCCGCCGACGCGTGCCTGCAGTGCCTCACCGACGCCGACTGCGACAACGGCGATTTCTGTGACGGGGTCGAGGTCTGCAACGGCGGTCTGTGCGAAGACGGCGAGAGCCCCTGCGTCGACCCGACCCCGGAGTGCATCGAGGCCACCGACACCTGCGTCGAGTGCGACGACAACCTCGACTGCGCCAACGGTGATTTCTGTGATGGTGAAGAGGCGTGCAACGGGGGCGTGTGCGAAGACCGGCCCGACCCCTGCGCCTCGGGGGACGTCTGCGATGAGGTGGGCAACGCTTGTGTCGCGTGCTTGGTGGACGGCGATTGTGACAACGGGGACTTCTGCGACGGGGCCGAGACCTGCGTGAACAACAGCTGCCAGATGGGGACCGACCCCTGCCTGGGCAACGGGTGCATCGAGTCCATCGATGCCTGTGGCGAGTGCGCCGACGACGGCGACTGCAACGACGGGGCTTTCTGCAATGGCGTGGAGGTCTGCCAGGAGCAGCCGGGGCCGATGGGGCGCACGTGTGTCACCCAGGACCACCCCAACTGCCCAGATTTCTGCAACGAGGACCTCGATGCGTGCGTGGAGTGCCTCGCCGATGGCGACTGCCAAAATGGACAGTTCTGCGACGGCATCGAGGTCTGCAGTGGCATGGGCAACTGCCAAGACGGCTTCGACCCGTGCCCCCCCAACGCCCCGGCGTGCGACGAGGGGGACGATGCTTGCTACGAGTGCATCGACAACGGGGATTGCGGGGGGGCCACGCCCTACTGCCTCAACAACTTCTGCGTGGAGTGCACCCAGGCGAGCCAATGCAGCAACGGGCAGTTCTGCGACGGCGCCGAGGCCTGCGTGAGCAACGTGTGCACCGGCGGGCAGATGCCCTGCGCGGGCCTCACCCCGGTGTGCCTCGAGAACAACGACACGTGTGTCGAGTGCGGGGTTGACGCGGACTGTTTCCTCGGCACCTGCCAGAACAACGTGTGCATCGAGTGCATGACCGACTTCGACTGCTTTGGTGAGCCGGGTTGTTTCGACTGCATCAACAACCAGTGCGAGCCGAACTTCGATCCGCGGACCTGTTTCTAGAGCGCATCTCAAGATCAAAGATGCGTGCGCTCGCCAAGGCCACGACGAGCGCCCGATGGGGCGTCTCGTCGCTGGACACTGTTTTTCACTTTCGAGCGGGCGTTCGTCCCCCGCCCCGCCCGGGGGCGCTCGTGGGGTCAGCCGAGGTCGAGGCGGCGCACTTGGTCGGCGACCAAACGGGCCCAGGCCGCGTACACCGCCGGGCCGGGGTGAAAGCCGTCGCGGGCCATGTCCGCCTCCGACAGGGTCAGGACCGCGCGGAGATCGACGAACCCCACGTCGGGGTCTTGGGCCGCGAGCCCGGCCAAGGCCTCGTGCAGGCGGTCGGCGTAGGCGCCGATCACCGCCCGCAGGGGCCACGGCAGCGCGGGAAAGCGCCCCACCGGGGGCAAGCCACCGAGCAGCACGTGACGGACCGCGAACCGGTCGCGCAAAACTGTGAGCAGCTGCCGTTGGTCGGCCAGAAACCGAGACGTGGAGCGCAGCGCGGTGGCGTCGTTGACCCCGAGGCTGGTCACGGCCAGATCAAAGACCGCGGGCGCGGCGGTGCGCAGCGCGGCCACGCAGTCGGCGGAGGTGTGACCGGTGGTGGCTTCGAGCCGGTATGTCACTGTACGGTCGGGGGCGAGCAGAGACACGAGCTGGCCGCACAGGGCGTCGGCTTGGGTCTCGGCCCCGACCCCGGCCGCGGCGCTGTCGCCCACGATGAGCAGGCGCAGGACCGGACCGGTGCCGACGGTGCCGGCCCGGGGACCGGCGGCCTCGGGCAACCGGGGCACGGTCTTTCGCACCCGGCGGCCTTGGGCGAGCAGCACCGGGGCGAGCGCGGCGGTGGCCAGTCCCAGGCGGACCTGGCCCCGGCTCAGAACTCGACCCCGGCGAGGCGGGCCCCGAGCACGGCCATGAAATAGGCGAGCACCCCGTAGCCGGTGAAGGTGGCGAGGAGGATGCGGCTGGCCACGCCCCGGCCGAGGCGGGGCCCCATCAAAAATGGATAGGCAATGCGGGTGGCGACATAGATGGCGCCCCCGACGGTGGCCCAGGTGGGCCCGACGAACACCGCGGTGAGCCAGAGCAGGGCCAAAAAGGGCGGCATGTGTTCGAGGGTGTTGCCGATCTTCCGGTCCGCGGCCAGCTGTTCACGATCGGTGTTGAAGTAGCGGTCGTATTTTTCGCCGCGGTCTTGGTATTGCCGCACGAGGCGGTTCTTCACGAACAGCAGGTTGATCATCGCGGCGTAGTACACGCCCATGTAGACCAACGTGACGAGGAGCGGGCCGGCATAGTGAGCAGCGTTCATGCGCGCGGTCTAGACCCGGTCGAAGCATCCTGCAAATGCCGGCGCCCCCCCGCCGACGCGGCCCATGGTCTGGTCGCGCGGCGCTGGGGCGAACGCCCCGGGGGCGATCTGGAGATCCGCGGGAGGCTCGTCAGTAGGTGAAGATGCAACGGGTGATGGGGGCGCCCACGTCGGCCTGCACGTACAAGTAATAGTCCTCGCCCTCGACGAGGGGCAGACCGGTGACGCGCTGGGACGCGCGGGCGGGGCCCTCGGGGTAGGTCAGGCCGCTGGCCATGGGGTCCTGTTCCCAGTTGACCTCGAGCAGCCACAATGTGTCTGCAGGGAGGTCGAGGTTGGGCGGGGACAGCGGGTTGTCGGACCCGGGGGTGAGCAGGTACACGTAGCGGGCCTCGCCCCCGAGCCAGGTGACGGTGCCGTCCCGGTCGATGCCTTCGCCGTTTTCGCAGCGCGCGGGGGTGAAGATCTGTTGCTGGTAAAAGATGGCGGGGATGGGGTCGTAGTCGACGAAGTCGGCTTCGGTGTAGCCGCGGCGGACGAGCTCTTGCTCGAAGAACGCCTTCATCCGCGCTTGGTCGGTGCTGGGGATGCCCGAGATGTCGCGGCCGAAGCCGTTGTTCTGTTCGGCGGGGTAGGCCCCGAGGAGCGAGGAGTCGATCCAACCGGCGCCGATGGCGAGCCCGCTGGGGTAAAAGCCGTCCGTCCAGATCGGCAGGTCGGAGTCGATCACCCAGTTGCTGCCCCCGTCGGGGCTTTCCGCGTGGCTGTGACAACACACGCACCCGCAGGCCTCGACCTGTTCGGTCACCCACGCGAGCTCGGCTTGGTAGGCAGGATCATTGTGCAGGGGGCTGTCCGCGGGGGTCTCGAAGCCGGACTCGTCCACCGGGTAGTAGCCGCGCTGGCTGCGCACGTCCGCACAGTTGCCGTAGTCGGAGAACCGCTCGCCCTCGGTGGCACACCCCCCGATTTGGTTCCAGGCGCACACTTCTTGTCCAGCGGCATTGTCCTGGCACATCGGCTCGGGGTTGACGTAAATCAGGTCTTGCTGGAGGTCGCGGTCGGGGGTGCCATCGCACGCGCCCACGGCCAAAAACTGGCCCCCGCCGAACACCTCGCAGCCGATCTCGGCGCTGTCGCAGCTCAGATCGCCCCCGGCGGGAAATAACACTTGGTACACGCTCTCGGTGCCGGCATCGAACACGCACGCGCCCGCGTTCTCGTCGTAGGTGCAGCCCCCCTCCGCGAACGCGCTGTCGGTTTGGGCTTGGCAGTCTTGCTCGGCGTCGCCCACCGTCCAGCTCTCGCCGAGGTATTCGCGGCACTCCTCCGCCTCGGAGAACGGATTCATGTACACGCAGTGCGCCACCGCGGTCAGGCCGTCGACGTTGGGGTCCGGCTTTTCGCCACACGCCCCGAGCGCGGCCAACGTTCCCCCCAGCATCACCACCGACCACCGTGTCACGCCATCCTCCTGGTCTGCGCGGACGCCCCGCACGCGGCATGAGATGCCGCCCGGGTGGGGCGGGTGACAGCAGATCCCCGCCGGGGGCGACCACGCTGATCTGCGCCACGGCCGCGCCTTCCCGGGCATCCAACCGCGCATGACCCGAGCGACAACCTTCGTGGCCGGCGCGACCGGTTTTGTCGGCGACCGCCTGGTGCGGCGCCTGGCCGCGGCCGGCCACCGGGTGCGCGGGGGCTCACGGCACCCCGGCCCCGCCGCCCGCCGGCACCCCGCGTTCGACTGGGTGCACCACGACGCCCAGGACGCGGACAGCACCCGGCGGGCCTTGCGGGGCGTGCGCACCGCCTACTACCTCGTGCACGGCATGGCCGATGGCGCGGGGTACGCCGCGCGCGAAGCCGACGCCGCGCGCATCTTCGCCCGTGGGGCCGCGGCCGCGGGCGTGGAGCGCATCATCTACCTCGGGGGGGTGCGGCCCACCGGGCCCTGTTCGGTGCACCTGCAAAGCCGGCTGACCACCGGCGAAATCTTGCGCGGCGGTGCGGTGCCCGCCCTCGAGCTGCGCGCGGGCATGATCGTCGGCGCGGGGAGCGCCTCGTGGCGCATCTGCCGCGACGTGGCCACGCGCCTGCCGGTCATGGTGGTGCCCCCTTGGCTCAAGCACCGTTCGCAACCCGTGGCCATCGACGACGTCATCGTGGCCCTCGTGGCCGCCGCAGACCTCTCGGGGGATGGGCCCGGGGTGTTCGACCTGCCGGGTCCAGAAACATTGCGGGGGGTGGACGTGCTCCGCCGGGTCGCGCGGGCCTATGGGGTCCAGACCGTGTTCGTGGATGTGCCCGGCTTGCCCCGCGAGGTGGCCGGCCGCGGCCTCGGGGTGCTCAGTGGGGCCGACCCCGCGCTGTCGCGCGAGCTCGTCGAGGGCCTGGCCGCCGACCTGGTCGCCACCGAAGAGAGCCTGTGGGCCCACATCGACCACGCGCCGATGTCGTTCGCCGATGCGGTGGCCACCGCCCGGGCCCAAGAACAGGCCCCGGGCCTCGGCGCCCTGCTTTTCGAGCGGGCGGTGGGCAAAGCTGCAGCCGCATTGTGGGCGCGTCTGCCCGCTGGGCTGTCGTCGGGCTGAGCGATGGCCGCACCGGGCTTCGACGTGGCGGTGGTGGGCGCGGGCTTTGGCGGCATGGCCGCGGCCCTGGACCTGGCCGAACGCGGGGCGTCGGTGGTCCTGCTCGAGGCCCTGCGCTACCCCGGCGGGTGCGCGTCCACGTTCGTGCGCGGGGGCGTACGCTACGAAAGCGGGGCCACGCTCTTTTCCGGCCTCGGGCCCGGCCAGCTGTTCACGTCGTGGATCGAACGCCACCGCCTCGATGTGCGCACCACATTGCTCGACCCGCTCATCGAGCTGCGCGGCGATTTTGCCCCCGTGGTCATCGGGCAGGACAAGGCCCGGCTGGTGGCTGACCTCGCCGCGGGGGCGGGCCCCGGGGCCGACGGGGTGCGCGGCTTTTTCGCCACCCAAGGGCGGGCGGCGGACACCCTGTGGGCCCTCTTCGACGACCCCGCGCTGTTGCCGCCCCTCGGGGGCGCGGCCCTCGGCCGGCACCTGCTGCGAAGCCCCGGCTATGCCCGGTTGCTCCCCTGGATGGGCCAGCCCCTGGGCAAGCTCATCGCCCGCACCGGCCTTGTCGACCGCCGCACCCGCGCCTTTTTGAACGCCACCTGCCAAATCACCGTGCAATGCCCCGCCGACGAAGCCGAGGCGCCGTTCGCGATGGCCGCGCTCGACTACCCGTTTCGCGGCACCGGCCACGTCGAGGGCGGCATCGGGCAGCTCGCCGAAGCCGTGCTCGGGGCGATCGAGGCCACCGGCGGCGAGGTGCGCCGCGCCCGGCGGGTCACGCGCATCGAGGGGGACGGGCCCGGCTATTCTCTGTTGACCAGCAAAGGCGAGACGGTGCGGGCCCGCGCGGTGGTGGCCAACCTGCTCCCCGCGGCGCTGGCCAAGTGTCTGGCCGAGGAGGCCCCCGGGCTCGCCCCGAAACGAGCCGCGGTCGAGCGCGGGTGGGGCGCGGCCATGCTCTACCGGGTGGCGCGCGCCCCGGCTTCGGCCCCCCAAGCGGCCCACCACCTCGCGCTCATCGACGACGACCAGGCCCCGCTCGACCACGGCAACCACGTGTTCTTGTCCATCAGCGGGGCGGACGAAGACCGCGGGGTGCCGCCCGGTCACCGCACCATCACCGCCTCGACCCACGTCGACGCGGCCGGGTGGGCCGGCCTGCCCCCCGGCGAACAAGCCCGGGTGGTCGACGACGTGCACCGCCGGATGCGGGCCACCATCGCGCGCCGGGCCCCGGCCTGGGCCGCGGGCACGGTCTCGGAGCTGACCGCGTCGCCGCGCACCTTCGCGCGGTTTGTGGGCCGGCCGGGGGGCTTTGTCGGGGGCGTGCCCAAACGCGCGTCGCGGGCGCACTACCGCGGGCTGTTCCCGCGCCCGGTGCGGCCGGGCCTGTACATCGTCGGGGACGCGGTGTTTCCCGGCCAGAGCACCCTCGCGTGCGCGTTGGGGGGCCTCCGCACCGCGGCCCACCTGGCGCACACGCTGTGACCGCGGCGCCCGGTTGTGACCGGGCCGCGACAGGGGCAGCGTGCGGCCATGACCCACCCCCCCGAAGACGAGCTGGCCGCGACCATGGACTGTGAGCCCACGCTGGTGCCGGTGCTCGAGCAGCTGTTCACAGATTTGGACGCGCTGTCGTTGCCGGCCGGTGACCTGCTCGCGCTCTATCCCGACGAGGTCCCGGCCCGGGTCTTGGACCTCGGGTGTGGCAAGGGGGCGCTGGGGCGCGCGCTCGCGGGCCGGGGCGCGGAGGTGCTCGGGGTCGACGGCCACGCGGCGTTTCTGCACGAGGCCGAGGCCCGGGTCACGGCCGCGGGCCTGGCCGACCGGTGCCGGTATGTCGCGGGGGACATCCGCACCCCCACCGCCTGGGGCACGGGGTGGCCGGCGGTGTTGTGGCTCGGGCTCGGCGAACTCATCGGCCCCCTCGACGAGACCCTGGCCGCGCTGCGCCCGGTGTTGGCCGCGGGGGGCGAGGTGGTGCTCGACGACGCCCACCTGCGCGACGCCGACGAGGGGCTCGCCGACCTCGGGGTCCAGACCGAAGACGAGATGCGCGCCACCATCGACGCGGCCGGCTTCGACCTGGTGACCATGCGGCGGCTGGACACCCCCGCCCACTTCGCCTGGTGGACCGCGGCCGGGCAGCAGGTGGCCGAACGTGCAGAGGCATTGTGCGCGGCCCGTCCCGACCTCGCCGGCGCGCTGCGCGCGTTCGCCGCGCGGCACCGGGAGGAGATGCACGGGGACGACCTGACCGTGACCGGGGTGCTGTTGCGGTTGCGCGCGCGCTGAGGTCAGCGGGACAAGAGCCGCCCGAGGAAGACGAACGGCCGCAGCCCGGGCTCTCGCGCGCTGTTGCTGCCGTACCATTGCAGCGAGTGCCCCACCGCGCGCAGGCGGGTGGCAAAATCCGGCCGGTGCCCGATGGCCCACGAGGGCTCACTGCACACCTCGGGGGGCGCTTGGGGGTGGCGCAGCTCGAGGCCCAACGACATGCGGTCGGGGCCGTGGGTGGCGCGGTGGCGCGCCCCCCAGTGCAGGGTCGACGTCGACCAGGCGAGCACCGAACCCGCGGGCGCGGGCAAGGCCCGGGCGTTGTGCAACACCTGCTCCACCGCCTCGAGCGCCAATGTATCTGACCGGCCAAAGTCCCGGACCATATCGGGGGCGACGTCTTCCGGTACAATGTACATGCACCCATTGTCCAAGGTGACGTCGGTGAGCGACAACCAGAGCGTGATCTGCGCGGGCATCCCGTCGGGGGCGCGCACCGGCGGCCCCTGAATGTCCACGTGGGGCTCCCACCCCCGGTCGCCGTGGGTCACGCGCTTGGACCACAACCCGGGCTGAAGCCGCGCCCCGGGGCCGAGCAGGCCATCGATGAGCCCGACCAGGCCGGCGCCCGCGCACACGTCCCAGACCGCGTCGGACAAAAACGCGAACACCGCGGGAAACCCCGCCGCCTCCACCGCGTCCACCGCGGCCCGGGCCGGGCCCACCGGCAGCTCGATGGGGGCCACGAAGTGGCCCTGGTGGCGCAAGGTGTCGTGACATTGTTGCACCAACGCCGGGTCCAATGGGACAGCATCGCTGGGGGCGCGCTCGATGGGCGCGAACAGCTCATCCCAGGTCGCGGGATCCTGGATGCGCTCCACCAGCGGGCGGCGGTCCTGGGCCTGGAGCACGGTGTCGAAGTTGGCCATGCCCCATGCTGCCACAAAGCGCGGCTAGGCGGCGTCGCGTTCGCCGGTCTGGAGCCGCCACAGGCCGGCGTAGCGACGGTTGAGCGCGAGCAGCTCATCGTGGGTGCCGCGTTCGCATATCTCGCCGTGCTCGAGCACACAGATGACGTGGGCGTGTCGAATGGTGGACAGGCGGTGGGCCACGATGAGGGTGGTCCGGTCTTGGGTGACCAAATCCAGCGAACGCTGGATCGCGCGCTCGGTCTCGTTGTCCACCGCGGAGGTGGCCTCGTCGAGGATCAGCACCGGGGGGTCTTTGAGCAGGGCGCGGGCCAGGGCGATGCGCTGGCGTTGCCCGCCGGACAGGAGCACGCCGCGCTCCCCCACCGGCGCGTCGTAGCCTTGGGGCAGCCGGGTGATGAAGTCGTGGGCGAAGGCGTCCTGGGCCGCGCGCACGATGTCCTCGCGCGACTTGTCGAACGAGCCGTAGGCGATGTTGTCCGCCACCGTTCCGTCGGTGAGAAAGACCTCTTGGCTCACATACCCGATGTGGCGTCGCAGGCTCTTGGCCGCGAGGGTGGTGAGGTCTTTGCCGTCGAGGCGGATGGTGCCCCGGGTGGGATCGTACAGCCGGAGCAGCAAGCGCAGCAGCGACGACTTGCCCGAGCCGGTGGTGCCCACAAATGCCACCGTCTGGCCCGCGGGCACGGTGAGCGACACGTCGGACAGCGCGGTGGTGTCGCCGTAGTCGAGCCCGACGTGATCGAACACGATGTCCCCGGTGACCTGGTCCACGGTCTCGCCCCGGGTCTCGCGGTCGTCGTCCTTGGAGAGGTCGAGCAGGTCGAGGGCCCGGCGCGCCGAGGCCATCGAGCGCTGGTAGAGGTCGGTCATGTCCGCGAGCCGGGTGAAGGGCCAGAGCAGACGTTGGGTCAAAAACACCAACACCGAATACGCGCCCACCTCGAGGCTGCCGTCGAGGGTGAGGAAGCCGCCGTAGAGCAAGGTGCCGACAAAGCCCGCGAGCACGCCCATGCGGATGACGGGGGTGATGGCCGAGCTGACTTTGATCGCGCCGGTGTTGGCCTCTTGGTAGGCGAGGCTTTTGGCCTCGAGGCGGCGGTTTTCGTGTTCTTCGCCGACGAAGGCCCGGATGGTGGTGATGCCGCCGAGGTTGTTGGCGAGCAGCTCGTTGAGCTCGGCCGCGCGGCGCCGCACGGTGGCGTAATGCGGGGCGAGCCGGCGTTGGAACAAGAACGCGCCGAGGAGAATGATCGGCACCGGGAGGATGGCGACCACCGCGACCTGGGGGGTGAGCACAAAGAAGATCGCGCTCACCGCCACCGACGAGACCACCACTTGAATGAGGTCATTGGCCCCGCCGTTCAAGAAGCGCTCGAGTTGGTTGATGTCGTCGTTGAGCACGGCCAGGGTCTGCCCGGTGCGTTGGTCCTGCAGCACCGAGAAGGGCAGGGTCTGGACGTGGGCATAGGTGTCGCGGCGCAGGCCGTGTTGAATGTCCTGGGCGATGTTTCGCCAGCGCACTTGGTAGAGGTACTCGAAGGTGCTCTCCATGATCCAGATCGCGGCGGTGATCGCCCCGAGCAAAAGCAATTGCATTTTGACATCGGTGACGAACTGCGCAAGCCACGAGCTCTCGCGCTTGACCACCGTGTCCACCAGCACCCCGATGATGACCTCGGGCAAGATGTCGAACACCTTGTTGGCCACCGAAAACACGGTGGCGATGATGATGCTCGCGCGCTTGTGCCGGGCGTAGACCCACAGACGTTGGAGAGGATGCATGCCCCCCCGTACACAACGTCGCGCCCGAGCGCGAGGGACGTCTCAGCCGAGGGGGGGCGAGCCGGCGGGCCACCGGTCGCCGGCCAGGCGCACGCCCTCGGCGAGGAACGCGAGGCCCTTGTCGACGCTGCTCACGGTGGTGAAGCGGCCGGGCATGGGGGTGAGCAAGAGGATCGAGGACAGGATCAGCCGGGGCAAGGCCTTGGTGATCACCATCGCGGTGCCGTACGACTCGGCCTCGATCCTGTCCCAATGTTGTTTGATCCACTCCGCTTGCATCTTGCGTTGAGTCGCGGGGGCGGACGCGGCCTGGTCGGCGTCGAGCACAAACCCGTAGCGCCGGGGCTCGTAGAGGAACACCTCCATCGCGTCGAGATAGGCCCGGAACTCGTCGTCGCTGCACTTGCCCCGCAGATAAAACACGATCAGCGGGTCCCAGCGGCGCTCGACAGTGAAAAACATCAAGGCCGCCCGGGGCCCGGGGCGCCGGCGCGGGCGACCCCGATCTGATCGAGCGCGTCGGCGACGCTGGGCACGGTGGAAAAGCGCCCGGGCAACATCGTCAGCAACATCACCGAGGACACCAAGAACCGTTGCCATCCCCGGCGGATCACCAGGTACGAGCCGAGGCAATGGCTCTCGAATCGCCCGCGGTGCTCGTCGAGAAACGTGGCCAGCATCTTGCGGTGGGGGGGCAGCAAGGTCGCGCCGTCGCCGAGGTCGTTCACGAACGCGAGGGGGGTGGGCTCGTACAAAAAGGCGCAGACCGCGTCCAGATAGCCCTGAAACTGTTCATCCGTGGGTTCGCCCACCAGGGTGAACACGATGGCCGGGCGGTGCTGTTCGTCTATTTGCAGGAAAGACATGCCAACCTCGTACAAGTTCATTGTGACATGACCTTGCAAAAGTCTGGCCCGCGTTCCACGTCGAGACAGCGTCAAAAACCGGTCAAGTCGCGGGCACGTCCCGGGGCCGGGGAGGCCGCGGCACCAACACCGCGGTGCGGCGCTTGTACGCTTCGTAGTCGGGCTGGCCGCCCCACTTCTCGTCGGCGCGGGCCTCGAGCAGGGGAATGCCGCTGACCTTGGTCAACAACACCGTCACAAACACCGGCGACACCAGCCCGACGTAGGTCCAGCCCGACATCGCCGTCAGCGCGATGACGCCCACCCCGAGCCAGAGCACAATTTCGCCAAAATAATTCGGGTGCCGCGACCAGGCCCACAGGCCCACGTCGATGAACTGGCCTTGGTGGCGATCATCTTGTTTGAAGCGCGACTTCTGCGCGTCGGCCACCGCCTCGAAGGCAAAGCCCACCCCCCACAGCGCGACCCCGACCGCGTCGAGCCACCCGAGGGCGGCGGGTTGGGCGTCCACCACCACCACCAGGGCCGCGGCCAAGGTGAGAAAAACCCAAAGCCCTTGCATCGTCCACACGACGACAAATCGCCCTGGGTCGTGCTTGATCTCATCGAAGCGTCCGTCTTTGCCCGCCCGCCGCACCCGGCGGAACAGAAACGTGCCCAGGCGCAGGCTCCACACCGTGACCAGCCCGGCCACGAGCAGGGCCCGGGCATCCAGGGCCCCCGCGTGCCACACCGAAAACCAGGTCACCCCGAGGTAGGTCACGGTGCCCACGAGGTCGTAGAAGTGTTCGGTGCGGCGGAGGTAGGCGGGCACAAATGCCACCCACTGCACAACAAACGCGATCCCGGCGGCCCCATAGACGGTGGGCCAACCGGTGCGGCCCCCGCTGTCCCCGTGGGCCAAGGCCCAGGCCACGCCGGCGGCCACCGCCACCGCCGCGCCCACCGCCACCACCGCACGACCGATCGAGGAGGAGGACTCGCTCATGGCCCCACCGTATCAATCGGTGGTCGCGGATGCTTCTGGTCCCCGGTCGCGGGCGCGTTCGACAATTTCTTGCAGCGCGTCGGGCTTGACCGGCTTGCGCAACACCGGTCGGCCGGTGCTGACGAGATCGTCCTCGCTCAGGCCGGAGTGGGCCCCGCCGGTGACGAACACGAACCGGCGCGCCACCGCGGGATCGTCGGCCAGCACCCGGCGGTAGACGTCCAACCCCGACAGCTCGGGCATCATCGCGTCGCACAACACAATGTCATAGGACTCGGTGTCGAGCAGGGCGAGCCCCTCGCTCCCGGAAAACGCCGTGTCCACCGCGCAGGTCTTGAGCGCCCGGGCCATGGCCCGGCACACCCGCTGGTCGTCGTCGATGATCAGGACCCGGGCCCGGGGGGCGGTGGCGGCGGGGGCCGGACCCTTGAACGCCGGGGCGTCGGGGAAGGCGCGGGGCAGCTCGACCGCGAAAGCGGCGCCGGGCCCGGTGGACAAAAGCCGGACGCTCCCGCCCCCGCTGGCCGCGAGGTGCCGGCAAATGGACAGACCGAGGCCGGTGCCCTCGCCGGGCGCCTTGGTGGTGAAAAAGGAGTCGAACACCCGGTCGCCGACCTCGGCCGGGACCCCGGGGCCGTTGTCCCGCACCGTCAAGGTGACCACGTCGTTGCTGGCCTCGACCTTGACCTCCAGCCGGGCGGTGCTGGTGTCGACGGTGGCCGCAATGGCATTGGTGAGGAGGTTGAGCAAGATCTGACCCAACCGGCCGTTGGCGTCGCGGATGTAGACCGGCCCCGCGCTGACAAACTCGATCTGGCCCCGGTGCCGGATTTGGGGGGTGACGAGATCGATGATCGTCCTGGCCACGGGGTCGACCTCGATCACCACCGGGTCGCGCTCGGGGCGGGCGAAAAAGCCGAGGTTCTTGACCACCGCGGCGATGCGGTGGGCGCCTTCGGCGGCGTCGGTGAGGGCGTCGCGGTCCTCGAGGTTGAGGTCGTCGGTGGCGAGCACCGCGGCGAGGTTCATCTGGATGTACGCCAGGGGGTTGTTGATCTCGTGGCCCAGCCCCGCGGCGATGACGCCGATGGAGGCCATGCGATCGCTGGCCATGAGCTGGGCCTGGGCGCGCTCGGCCTGGCCCCGCGTGCGGTACCGCGCGAGGGAGAAGGCCCAGGCCACGAACAGCCCGGTGGCCCCGTTGGCGATGAAGTAAGCCGACTGCACGCCCCCCACGTAGTCGAGCAGGAGGGTGGAGACGGTGAGCGCGACGAGGCCGGGGAGGCCGAGGGCGAGCACGAACCGGTGGGGGTGGGGGTCGGGGTGCAGGCCGAGCACCGCGAAGCACAACCCGGCGAAGGCCAATGCGCCTTCTTGGGTGCCGGGGGCGAAATGGGGCAAAGCGGCGATGGCGAGCAACGACCCCGCGAACACCCCGCCGAACGCGGTGCGCAACCGGTGGGTGAACGCGGCGAACGTGGCGAACGCGAAAAGGCCCACCACCGTGGCGTCGATGAGCGGGGTCACCGCGTTCAAGGGGTGTTCGACCATCGCCCACCGCGCGCCGATGGCCAACGTCGACAGCACGAGGGGGAGCAGCGCCATGGGCTTGATCAGGCGCTGGGCAAATGCATCTTCTGGTGTCCCGACTGAGCGGGGTGGTCCACGCGCGTCCACGTCACTCCCGTGACCCCCCACGTTGACCTTAGAGGGTTGCGGCGGCGATCACGACCCTTGATTGACGTGTCTCTGTTTGTTGCGGTCCCGCGCGCCAATGTCGCTGAGAGGGAGGCGAACCTCAGTGGGCCACGATCGAACCGGGGCTCAGCAGGGTCTCCACCCCGGGGGCGGCGGGTTGGGGCCCGGACACGGCCTCGCGCACCAGCTGCCGTAAGGTCTCGGGTTTGGCCGGCTTTTTCAGTACTGGCCGTCCAGTATCATGGAGATCGTGTTCGCTCAGGCCAGAGTAGGCGCCCCCGGTGACGAACACGAAGCGCTCCACCATCGCGGGGTGTTCAGCCTGGATCACCTGGAACACGTCGAGACCGGACAGCCCGGGCATCATCGCGTCGCAAAACACAATGTCGAACGATTGTTCGTCCATCGCCCGCAGGCCTTCGGCCCCGCTGGCCGCGACGTGGGTGTGGGCGTCGCGAAACACCCGGGCCATGGCGGTGGCCACGCGGGTGTCGTCATCGATGATCAACACCCGCGCGGGGCGCACCTTCTCTTGGCTGTGGCTGCGCCGGAACACCGGGGCGGTGGGGTAGCGACGCGGCAAAACAATGGTCATGCACGCACCGCCAAGTGTGCTCTCCGACAGGCTCACCGCGCCCCCCGCGGACTGGGCCAGGTGCCGGCAAATGGAAAGCCCCAGGCCCGTGCCTTCGCCCACCGCCTTGGTGGTGAAGAAGGAATCGAACACCTGGTTGCCCACCTCCGGGGGAATGCCGGGGCCGTTGTCGTCGACGTCGATGACCACCGAGTCGCCCTCCGCCCGGGTGCGGATCTGCACCAGGCCGCCGGGTTTTCGGTCGACGGCGAAGATGGCGTTGGTGAGGAGGTTGAGGGCCATCTGGCCGAGCCGGCCGTTGGCGTCTTCAATGTAGAGGTAAGGCTCGGCCAACAGCTCGATGCGGCCTTGGTGTTTGATCTGCGGGTGCACCAGCTCCATGGTGGTGCGCAAGATGGGCTCGACCTCGACGACCAGGGGGTCTTTCTCCGGGCGGGCGAAAAAGCCGAGGTTTTTGACCACGTGCTCGATGCGGCGCGCGCCCTCGGCCGCGTCCATGAGGGCGTCGCGGTCCTGGAGGTGGAGCTCGTCGCTGGCGAGCACGTTGGAGAGGTTCATTTGGATGTAGGCGAGGGGGTTGTTGATCTCGTGGCCCAGGCCGGCGGCGATGACCCCCAGCGAGGCGAGCCGGTCGGAGGCGAGGAGGTGGGCGTTGGCGTCGTCGCTTTGTTGCCACAGGTGATGGCGGACCAGGGCGATGGCCAAGCCCAGGACCAAGCCCAGCACGTCGTGGAACAGCACGATGTAGACCAGCTCGAGCCCGGTGACCTGGGGGTGCAGGGCGCTGGCCGCCGCCGCCACCACCAGGGCGGGGATGCCCCACCACAGCGGGAAGCGCCACGGCCGCCGCCCGGGCACCAGCCCCGAGAAGCTGAGCACGACCCCGGAAAAGGAGAACAGCGTGGTGGGGGGCGCGTTCATCACGAACGGCGCAATGCTGCAGGAAAGGATCGACCAGGAGAGCAGGGAGATGAACGCCGCGGTGGTCTTGTGGCGGTGGACGAGCACGAGGCTGCTGATGTGACCGGCGCCGACGAGCACACAGAACGCGAGGTGGTGGCCCCGGCTCGCGGAGTCCAGCCACAGCCAGGACGCCAACAAGGCGGGGAGCCCGTACAACACCGCGATCCAGGCGAAGGTGCGCACCAGCCGCTGCTCGAGAGAGCTCGCGGGAAGATCGACAGGGAGTGCGGGGGCGGTCATGCGCCCTTAGAGGATAGCGAGGACCCGCTCGGCAAATCGACGGCCGCGGACAGGCGCGTCGATTTGGCACATGACTATGCGCGCCGGGGGGCGGGGGCGGGGGGGCCGAGACACGCCGCGGCCAGCCGGGGCAACACGTCGCCGGCCCGGCCGTCGACGAGGAGGGTGGCAAAATCGTCCATGCGGGTGGGGCCGAGGTTGACCACCGCGGTGGCCAACCCCCGCTCGGCCGCGCGCAGCACAAAGCGCCGGGCGCTGTAGACCTCGAGCGAACTGCCGACCACCAACAGCGCGTCGGCGCGGTCCACCGCCTGGTACGCGCCGGCCACCACCGCGGGGTCCGCGTTCTCGCCGAAAAAGACCACGTCGGGTTTGATCACCCCGCCGCAGGCGGGACAGCCCGGGACCACGAACCGATCCTCGTCGGGGAGGTCCACGTCCCCGTCCGGGGCCGGCGCCAGTGATGCATGGGATGTGTGCGGATTGTGCACCTCGAGCCAGCCCTGCACCTCGTCGCGGGAGTGCACGCGGTCGCATGTGAGGCAGCGCACACGGGACAGCGCCCCGTGCAGCTCGTGCACCCGGTGGGCGCCGGCGCGTTGGTGAAGCCCGTCCACGTTCTGGGTGATCACCGCCGAGACCACCCCGCGCGCCTCGAGGGCGGCGAGGGCGTGGTGCGCGGGGTTGGGCGTGGCGTCGCGAATGTGGGGCCAGCCGCGCAAAGACCGGGCCCAGTAACGTCGGCGGGCGTCAGAACTCTGGCGGAAGGTGCGGCCGCGCATGGGTTGGCGGAGCTTTTGGCGGGTCAGGGGACCGCGGTAATCGGGAATGCCAGACTCGGTCGAGATGCCCGCCCCGGTGAGTGCAACCACATTGCCCCGGGCGAACAACATCAACAGGAGCGCGATCTGTTCGTCATCGACCAAGGGCGCATCGAGCATGCCCGGTCATAGCATCCGCGCGCCCGCGGCTCAGGTGGTGAGCAGGCCCACCACCCCCACCACCGCGCAGTACGCGGCGAACCACATCAGGCTGCGCGACTTCACGTAGCCGAGGAACCACTTGATCGCGGCCAGCCCGGTCACGGTCGAGACCACAAAACCCACCGCGATGATCGGGCCTTCCGCGTCGAGGGCGCCGGGCCGCTCGACGAGGTCTTTGATCGTGAGCAGGCCCGCGCCCAGCATCACCGGGATCGACATCACAAACGAAAAGCGGGCCGCGCTTTCCCGGTCGAGACCCATCAGCATCGCCGCGGAGATGGTCGAGCCCGAGCGGCTGACCCCGGGAAACAGGGCCAAGGCCTGGGCAAAGCCGATCACCACCGCGTCGGGCATGGTCATGACCTTGTCGCTGCGCGCGCGCTTGCCGAACATCTCCGCCGCGAACAGCAGCGCCGCGGTGAGCAACAAAAACCCCATCGCCGCCCGGGGCGACGAGAACGCTTCTTCGAACACGTCTTTGAGCAGGATGCCGATCACCCCCGCGGGGATGGTCGCCACCACCACGAACCAGCCGAACCGGGCCTCGGGGGTGCCGAAGGGTTTGCGTTCGATCAGGCCGCGCACGACGTGGCGGGTGACGTCCACGAGGTCGCGGAAGAAATAAATCAACACCGCGAGCAGGGTGCCGAGCTGCACGAGCACATCGAACGCGAACGAACCTTTTTGAAACCCCAGCCACAAGGGCACGAGCACGAGGTGTCCGCTCGACGAGACCGGCAGATACTCGGTGGCGCCTTGCACCACCCCGAGCACGACCGCGCGGAACAGGTCTTCGCCGCTGAGGTCGAGAATGCCTTGGACCAACCCCGGAGCCATGCCCCTCCGTACCGCGCCGGATCGCACACGAACAGCAAAAGAACCGCAAAACCCCCACGCCCCCAGCGTGGCGTCGACCCTGCAGAAACGGCATAGTGGGGCCGGATGATTCCCGATCGGTTCACCCCCGCGGTGCTCGACGACATCGAGCACAAGCTCGGCGCCCTCGGCGCGCGCCGGCTCAAGGACCTGCGCGCGCGCCGGGCCGCGGTGTTGTTGTCCTTGTGCGAACGCGACGGGGCCGCCGCGGTGCTGTTTACCAAACGCAGCGACAACGTCGGGACCCACAAAGGCCACGTGAGCTTCCCCGGGGGCATGGAAGACCAAGGGGACCGCGACCTCGTCGGCACCGCCCTGCGCGAGACCGAGGAGGAGATCGGGGTCGGCCCCGCCGACGTCCGGGTGCTCGGCCGGTTTCACGAAGCCCGGGCCATCACCGGGGTCAAGGTGCTCCCGGTGGTCGGGTTCGTGGGGGAGGTCGCGGATTTTGCCCGCTTTGCCCCCAACCCCGAGATCGACACCCTGTTCGCCCTCACCCTCGACGAGCTGGTGGACCCCCAAAAGCGCGACCTCCAACGTCTGGGCGTGCGCAAAGCCCCGGTGTTCGAAGCCGGCCCCCACCCGGTGTGGGGGCTGACCGCGTACATCCTCGAGGCCTTTCTCGTCGAGGTGCTGGGCGCCCCCCCGACCACCGCCCGCTGACCGCGCCCCCCGCGCGGTCGTCGAATCGCTTTTTGCCCCGGGTTGTCGCTAGACTCCGAACCATGCGGCGGCTGTTGCTGTGCCTTTTTCTGTGGTCCCTGCCGACCACGGCGGCAGAACCCATCGAGACGGTGCTGGTGCCCTTCACCTACGCCCACGAAAAAGGCGAATCTTTGTCCACCGCCCTCGAGCTGGAGCTCGAGTTGTCCGAGTCGTTGTTGCTCACCCCCGCCGACGGGGTCATCGACGCCCTCGACGCCCCGTTGGCCCAGGCCGACGCGGTGTCGCGCATGCGGGCGATGAAGGCGGCCGGGGTCAAGGCCCTCATCCGGGCCCAACCCGTGCCCCAGACCGACTACATCGCGATCACGTTGGTGCGCGGCCGCGACGGCGAGGTGGTGTTCGGCCTGCAGGTGAACGTCCAGGACGCGCTCAAGGACCCCGAGACCCTCGCGCTCGAGCTCGGGGCCGCGGTCGAAGAGGTCGAGAAGCTCCCCGCCCTGTCCGACAACGCCCAAAAGGCGTTGTTGATGCCCCCGCAGGCGACCGACACCACCGCGGGCCGCCGCTTGCCAAACAACGACGCCGGCGGCGCTCCCACCGCCGCGCCCGACGAAGCCGCGCTCGGCGAAGCCGCGCTCGGCGAAGCCGCGCTCGGCCCCACGCCGGACAAGGCCGGTCCCGAGACGTCCGCGGCGCCGGATGAAGCCGCCGCCGACGAGGACGCGGCCGACGACGACGACGCGGCCGGCGACGACGACGACGAGGGTCTGTTCGCCATCAACGCGGCCCGGGACCGCATCGCCCGGGTGACCTTCCACTACGCGCCCACCTTCTCGACCTACCGCGCGTGTCAGTCGCCCACCCCCACGCTGTTTTCGTTCTTGTGCCGGCCGTCCTCGGGATTGCCCCAGACCTACGCCCGCTATCCCCTATTTTACGGCGCGGCCGCCACCGTCGAGCTGTTTCCCTGGATCCCGTTCATCGGGCTGTCCTTCGATGGGTCGCTGGCCGGCAACAACAGCGTGCCCATCGGATTCGAGGCGTCCGACGGCGGGCCGCTGTACTCGGTCGACGACGGCAGCGGCAACCTCGTGCCCTCTTCGTCGCTGTACGTGCTCCAAGGCCGGCTGCTCAGTTCGTTGGTGGGGCGCTTTTACCACCAGGTTTCGTTCGTAGGCTTTTCGGTGGGGGCCAAGGTCGGCCTGCTTTCACAGATTCAGCTCGTGCCCAAGCACTACATCGTCCAGGGCGACCTCGAACGCCGGGTGACCCTCATCCCCGGGGTGACAAGCTACGGCTTGGCGGTGGGGGGCCAGGCCTCGGTGGGCTTTTCCCGGTGGGTGCGGTTGCTCGTCGAGGCCGACGTCGTGCCCGGGGGCGCGTCGGTGGGCACGGGCCTACACTGCGAAGGCCCGACCTGGGTCTCGAGCGGGCCCTTTGACGGCGCCCCGCAATGCGCGCCCTTCGCCGCGGCCCGGGGCAAAGCCCAGGTCGACGTCGACGTGTCCTACGGGGTGTTGTTGAGCGCCCGGGTCGAGGGCATGGCCCTGAGCTCGACGTGGGGCGGGCAGGGCAACCGCGAGACGTTGGCCCTCGAGTACTTCAACGGAGGCTCGGTGGAGATGCTCTCGGCCCAGGCCAGCCTGGGGGTGGGCTATCGCTTCTGAACGCACGCGCGACTACCGCGACCGTCTGCGCTGGCTGAGCCAGCTCCGGTGGTGGGCGATGGTGGGGGCGATGGTCGGCGGTGGCGTCGCCACCCTGTTGCATTGGGATTTTGTGTCGTTGCCCGGGTTGGCCGCGGGGGTGGCGATGGGCGTGCTCATCAACGGCATCCTCGTGTTCCGGTTGCGGTTTGACCGGGAGGTGGGGCCCGACGAGCTCGGCCTGCACGCGATGGTCGACCTCGGGGCGCTCACCTGGCTGTTGGCCTGGGCCGGTGGGCTCGAAAACCCGCTCAGCGTGGCCTACTCCTTTCACGTCATGCTCGGGGCTTTGCTCATCGGCCGCCAAGGGGGCCTGCGGGCCACGGTGGCCTCGGTCTTGTGTATGGCGTTGCTGTACGGCCTCGAGCGGTTCGGCTGGTTGCCCACCGATCCGCTCACCCAGCCGCCGCGCCTGCTGTGGGTGGCCAGCTTGGCCCTGTTGCTCCTCGGGGTCGGCTACTTCGCGTTGGTGCTGGCCTCCCGGTTGCGGGAGCAAGGGGTGATGGCCCGGCAGGAGCGCGAGCAGGCCGAGCGCAACCTGCGCCTGCTCACCGACGCGTTGGACGCGCTTCAGGTCGGGCTCGAGGTGCGGGGGCACGACGGCCAAATGCAACTGCGCAATCCCTTTGCGGCGCGGCTCGCCACCAAGGTCGGGCCCGAGGACTGGGACCGCATCCAGTCCGGCGACGGCCACCTGGTGGTCAAGGGAGACGAGGGCACCGAACGGCTCATCGATGTGCTCGCGGTCAAGCCCAGCGACGATGCCCGGGCCCGGTTGTACGTCGACCGCACCGAGGAGCGCATGGTCCAGCAGCGGCACTTCATGCTCGAGCGGCTGGCCACGTTGGGCCGGGCGTTGCAGGCCATCGCCCACGAGCTGAACACCCCCCTGACCACGATGCAGACCCTGGCCAAGGACATGAAAGCCGCCCTCGCCGACGCCCCCCTCGACGAGGCGGTGCGCGCGGATGTCGATGAGTCGGTGGACCTGATCATCGACGAGTCCCGCCGCTGCCGCACCTTGACCCAGTCGCTGCTGCAGACCGCGCACCAGCGGCCGGGCAAGATGACCGACGAGACCTTGCACCAGGTGATCGAAAAAGCGCTGCGCCTGGTGGGGCAAAAGCTCGACCCCGAGCGCCGGGACGTGGCCTTGGGGGTCGGCCTCGACGTGCGGCTCACGGTGGACGCCGACCGGGTGCTGCAGATCTTGATGAACCTCGTGCAAAACGCGCTCAAGGCGTGCGAGGACCTCCCCCGGGACCGCGCGCCGTATGTGCAGGTCTCCGCCGAGGCCCGGCCCGGCCGGTTGGTGGTGCGCATCAAGGACAATGGTCCTGGATTGCCCGACCGGGTGAAGGAGCATCTGTTCGAGCCGTTCGTGACCACCCGCGAAGACGGTGAGGGCACCGGGCTCGGCCTCTACACCAGCCACCGCATCGCCCATGAGCTGGGCGGGGGCCTGGAGCTGTTCTCGGAGCCGGGCCAAGGCACCGAGGCGGTGCTGAGCTTGCCCGGCCCGGGTTGATCTGGTTCGTCCGCCCGGGCCCCGGCCCCCGTTCCGCCCCCGAGGCTGACCTGGGTCCGCCCCCCAAAGGGGGTGGACTTTTCCGCAGGGGAGGATATTAATCGATCGACCAGTTATTTATGGGGAGAGGTCATGGAACAGAGAATCCTTATTCTTTCTATGGGGTTGGCGCTGGGCGGCGCCTTCGCCGGCTGCTTGAACGTGCTGGATGAGCCCGTCGCCCGCCCCGCCCCGGGGCCCGCGTCCAGCGCGGAGAGCGATGCCCCGCTGCCGATCAACCCGGAGCGGCCCGACCGCACGGTGTTGATGGACAGCGCCACCTGCAGCGCCGGCTCCGCGGTCAACTGCGTGGGGGCCTGCACCCCCCTGGCCACCAAAAACCAGCAGCTGGGGGACGGCGCCTGCCAAAGCTGGTGGAACTGTGAGCAGTGGGATTGGGACAGCGGCGACTGTGAACCCCGCGATGGTTGCCCCGGCGGGCTCGAGAGCTGCGTGGGCAGCTGCATGTCCGCGAGCCAACCGGGCAACGGGGCCTGCAACTACTGGGCGAACTGCGCCGCGCACAACTACGACGGCGGGGACTGTCCGCTGATCGACACCGGCAACTGTGGCTACAACGAGCTGCAGGGCTGCACCGGCGGATGCGTGGCCCCTTCGTCCAAAGGCAACGGCTGGTGTGATGTCAGCTTGAACTGCCCGGAGAACGACTGGGACGGCGGCGATTGTCTGGCCGACGACGACGCCGGCTGCGAAGACGGTTACATCGTCAACTGCAACGGCCAGTGCTCCAGCCCGGGCACCCAGGTGTGGCGGGGCAACGGCAACTGCCAAGCGATGTGGAACTGCGCGGAATACAACTGGGACGACGGCGACTGCGCGCCGCCGGGGGGTGATGACGACGACGACGACGACGACGACGATGGACAGAGCACCTGTCTGTCCAGCCAAGTGTTGAACTGCTTTGGGGGCTGTACGTCTTCGTGGTGGCTCGATGACGGGTACTGCGACAGCGCGCTCAACTGCGCGGCGCACAACTTCGACGACGGCGATTGCGGGGCCGGCGCCGATGACGCTGACGACGACGATGACGACGCGGGGTGCAGCGCGGGCTACATCCCCAACTGTTGGGGCACCTGCACCTTGGCCTCTTGGATCGACGACAACTACTGCGACAGCGCGCTCAACTGCGCGGCCACCGGCTACGACGGCGGCGACTGCGGCGGCAGCACCGCTGACGACGACGATGACGACGACGGGGTCCAGTGTGCGTCCTACCAAGTCGAAAACTGCCTCGGCGGGTGCACCTACGCGTCGTGGGTGGGCGATCACTACTGTGACACCTCGCTGAACTGCGCGGCGCACAACTTCGACGACGGCGATTGCAGCGCGAGCACGCCCCCCGCGTCCCCGGGCAGCGGCTGCGACGCGGATGAGGTCGTCGACTGCGGCGGCCTGTGCAGTGACGCGGACTGGGTCGGCGACGGCACCTGCGACAGCTGGCTCAACTGCGCGGCCCACGACCAGGATGGCGGCGACTGCGGCTGACCGGTCCGGTTGCGTACGGTCCACAAAGAGCCCCGCGGCGCGTCTCGCGGGGCTTTTCTTGAGGCTCCGCATGCCACTGTATGGTGTCGGCGCGACGGGCACGGACGCTCCGCGCCACCCTAGCCGCCGGGCTTGGCCCCGGCACCTGAAAGCAGTTCTGAAACCGGTCTGACGGGGCCAAAGGTCCCCTACGGCGGCGACGGCCGGGCGGCGGTCGACGACACGGACCCGCGATGCCGGCTCGGTCGGATGGCGGACCGAGGCGAAAAAAGTGCGTGTTACGACTTCTTTGCTCTTCCCCGCCAACCGGAAAGAGAACGGAACATGCAGGAACATAGGAAACGGACCGTCGCCCTTTTGGCCGGCGCCACCACCCTCTGGGTGGGCGGCTGCGCGATGTCACTTCACGAACCGACCCCGGCTGGGGATCGCAACCAGGAGCGGACCGATACCCAGCAGACCATCGCCGCGGAGTACGACACCGAGGACGGCTTTCGCATCTCGCCCGAGGTGACCTCCGCATCCGGCGGCACCCGCGTGGGGTTCATGATCGACCTCGACGCCGGCGCCCCCGGGGACGCGACCCTCGCCCTCGAGGCCCGCGGGGTGGCCGAGGACGGCACCGCCGGGACCTGGGTCCCGGCCGCGGTGACCTTTGCCGAACACCCCTACCGGGTGGCGGTGGCCGACCTCCCGGAATGGGCCGCGTCGGTGCAGGTGCGCCTCCCGGACGAAGACCTCGCGGTGGTGGACAGCCTGACCTTCGAAGCGATCGTGCCCGCGGACGACGGCAACGGGACCCTCGACCTCGACGAGCAGGCCGACGCCGAACAGGGATTGTCCGCCGCCTTGGCCGACCTCGGGGTCAACGCCCGCGCGGCCTGGGGGGCGCGTCCCTCAAAGTGCACCGGCGGAGACAGCGCCAAGTACCGCATGGCCGTGCACCACACCGTGACCGGCACGACCCTCAACGGGAGCTATCCTGCCAGATTGCGCCAAATCCAGGCCTACCACATGGACGCGCGCAACTGGTGCGACGTGGGCTACCACTTCCTGATCACCGCCGACGGGCGGGCGTGGGAGGCGCGCCCCGTCCACCGGCGGGGGGCCCACGTGGGGCTGCAAAACTCCGGCAACATCGGGGTCAGCTTCGTCGGCTGCTTTGACGGCTCGTGCGGGGGCAACAGCCAGCCCACCACCGCGATGATCGACCGGGGCGCGTCCCTCATCGCTGGGCTCGGCCAAATCTACGGCATCGGCATGAACCAGGTGCGCGGGCACCGGGACCACGCCGGGGCCCAGACCGCGTGCCCGGGCAGCAACCTGTACGCACGGCTCGGCGACCTCAAGTCCGGCACCCCGGCCCCGGGGGGCGGGGGCGGCCTCAACGCGGACATCGTGGTGGTCAAGCGCACCGGGACGGGGAGTGACATGACCGAGGCCCATGTGCTCTCCCGCGCGGATGGCTATGCATCATTTTCCACCCAGGTGGGCACCGCGCTGCACAAGACCGGCGGGGCCGCCTGGCAGTTCGGCGCGGGGGACTACGACGGCGATGGCGTACGCGACCTGTTCGCCATCAACCGCGCCGGCGGCTCGGGCCAGACCGAGGTCCACGTGCTCGAAGGAGCGGACGGGTTTCAGAGCTTTTTGACCCATTCCGCCACCGCGTTGCACCCCACCGACAACGACAACTGGACGATGCTGGTCGGAGACCACGACGGCGACGGCCGGGACGACGTCATCGCGGTCAACCGCGCGGGGGGCACGGACAAGACCGAGGTTCATGTGCTGCGGGCCGCGGACAACTTCCAATCGTTCTCGCTGCACAAAGCCACGCCGCTGCACGTGACCAACACCCCGAACTGGTCGTTCGTGGCCGGTGACGTCGACGCTGATGGCCGGGCCGACGTGTACGCGATCAACCGCCACGGGGGCTCGGACCAAACCGAGGTCCACGTGCTCGGGGGCGCCAGCGGATACAACGACTTTGTGATGCACGCCGCGTCCGACCTGCACCCCACCGACGCGGGGGAGGAGCACTACAGCTTCACCGCCGCCGACGCCAACGGCGACGGCCGCGACGACGTGGTCCTGATCAAACGCGCCGGGGGCAGTGGCCAGACCGAGGTCCACGTGCTCAACGCCGCGGACAGCTTCGCCACGGTTGTGTTGCACGCGGCCACCGCCCTCGGGGCCACCACCGCGAACAATGCCTATACATTCGTGTCCGGGAGTTGACCCCACCGTCACCGACCAGAGGGGGCCCCACGGGCCCCTTCTTTTTTGTCCGGGCCGGGGCCGCGGCCTACCGCGCGCGGCGACGCGGCGCCGGGGGCGGGACCGCTTCGAGCGCGGTCACCGCCGGGGCCGGCGGGGTCGACAAGGCGGGGGCGTTGGCCGCGCGGCGGGCGGCCGCGGGCTCGGTGGGGGCGCGCCGGCCCTCCACCGGGAGCTCGATGACCGGGGCGTGGGGGGCCACCGGCACGTCGTCGGTGAGCACAAACAGATGAATCGAACCCAACATCGGGATCATGCCCGCTCTCCTCTTTTTCGCCGCCGCACCGCCCCCAACAGCAACACGTACAGCCCCGCCAGCGAGGGCGAGACCGCGGCACAGCCGTCGTCATCGTCGCTCACCGTGATCGTGATCGGCCCTTCGCCGTCTCCGTCTCCGTCTCCATCCCCATCCCCATCCCCACCGCCTGAAGAACCGGAGTCGGCGGCTCCGCCGTCCGACGGTTCTTCCAAGCCGCCGTCAGGCGGCCAGTCGCCGTCTCCATCTCCGTCGCCGTCTCCATCCCCGTCGCCGTCTCCATCCCCGTCGCCGGTCTCGCCGGTGCACGCGTCGTCGGCGCACCCGGCGGCGCAGGCGGTGACCTCGAGCTGGCCTTGGCGGCAGCGCGACAGGTGGTCGTCGTCGACACACCCGAACACGACGTTCTCTTGGCCTTCACACTCTTCGACCACGCAGTGGGGCGTGCCCCCCTCAGCCGAGCAACTCATGTCGAACGCGGCGCAGTTGCCGGTCTCGACCTGGCCCTCGGTGCAGGTGTACATCGTGTCGCCGTCGCAGCCCGCGGCCCACTCGTCGTCGACGCAGGCAAAATCCACGCAGTGGGCCTCGCCGCCTTGATCGCTGCACACCCCCGGACACGCCGAGACATTGACCACGCCGCCGTCACACACCGCGAGGCTGCTTTGGTCGGCACAGTAGCGGGCGAAGGGGTTGTCGAGACAGATCTGGTTCGCGCAGTGCGCCCCGCCCTCGTCGGAGCAGGTGCCGCCCACCGCGGTGCAGTCGTCGCTGACCAGTTGTCCGTTGGCATCGCAGTGAACGTACGCGTCGCCGCTGCACGACCCATAGTTGGGGTCGGCGGCACACTCGGGGGCCTGCCCGCAGGGCCCGCCGCCCGGGCCGCCCCCCCACCATTCCCAGTGCCAGTTTTCGCTTGGCACGGTTCGTTCAAAGCCGAACTCGTCGCCGTGGTTGTTCAGCCAGTTGAGCACGCCGGCGGACGAGGTGTTGAGGTCGAGGGCGTGGCCGCTTTGGTGGTTGGAGTATCCCGGGGTGGCGGCGAGGTTGCAGTTGTTGCAGTTGCAGTTGATGTAGCAGTTGTAGAGGTACTGTTGCTGCGCCTGGGTGCGAAACCCCGACACGATCCAGATGTCCACGCCGGCGGCGGCGGCGGCCTCCTTCATGACCCAGTAGGCGTTGGCGGTCTCGACCTCGACGGGTTTGCCATCGGCTTGCACCACGGTGATGGTGAAGGGGTTGCCGGAGACGTAGCCGGTGTCGGTGGTCTCGGTGCAGTCGATGATCGCCTCTTCGAGCTCGGGCACCACGAAGTCCCACGGCTCGGGGCATTCTTGGTCGGCGACGGGGATGAGCTCGTCGCCACAAGCGGACAACAGGCCCAGCGACAGCAAGCCCACGGCGGCGGATGTGCGGTGCATGTGACCTCCTGCAAAGTGCCTCTGCCCGACCCAGCAGACCGTACAAAGCATGCCGCAGCCGAGGGCAAAAACGTCCTGAGGAAACCTGTGAGGTGTCTTTTTCAGCGCTGAATCAGCGCTTTACCCCGTCTGGCCCGCGCCGGGGCGGGCGGTCAGTCGTCGCGCAGCCCCTTGCCCGCGAGGATGCGGGGCACACACTTGTCGACCCGCGACACCCTCGTCTTCGCCTGCTTGGCCCCGCCGATGTACAGGTTGTAGTGGCGCCGTCGCCCGGGGGTGAGGGCGGCGAAGGCTTTGTTCAGCTTGGCGCTTTTGTCCAGCCGGGTCTGCAGCTCTTCGACCAGCTCGAGGTTTTTGCTCTCGGTGAACGAGACCTTTTTGCCCGCCTTCGCCAATGCCACTGCCTCGCCCACGTACTCCCGCACCACGGGCTCGAGCGCGGTCACCTCTTTGACGTCGGCGAAGGGGATGCGGCGCGCGGCCTGCGAGTGTTTGCCCGGTGCCTCCATCACCCCGTGCGGGTCTTTCATCAGCGCCCCGCGGGGAAACATCACCGCGCATTTCGCTTTGAACCCTTGCAAGATCGCGATGTTGGCGTCGCCGAGGGTGTAGCACGGCTTGTTCCACTTGTAGGCCTCGGTGAGGTCACAATCGAGCAGGATCTTGCGCAGCTTCTTGAACTCCCGGGCCCAGGAGGTGCGGGTCAGGTACGCATCGACGTCAGGGTTCTTTTTGGGCATAGCCGTCAGCCTCCGGAGAACTTTCGCCACGCATCGCCCGCGGCCTTGCCCTTGTCTCCGGCCAAGGGCTTGTGGGGGAAGTAAAGCTTCCGCGCGAACCGCGTGAACAGGTGATTTTCGTCCCATTGTCGTCGGGTAAAGCCGTACACCCCCGGCGCGCGTTGCTGCTCTTTGGCGAAGGCTTGGCCGAGCAGCTCGCGCTCGGTGTAGATGGCGAAGACCTCGTCCATGGCCGCGCGCGATCCGAAGGTGGGGCGCAGGACGCGGTAGATGAGCTCCCGCTCCCGGGCGGTGAAGGCCAGGTAATGCACCGCGTGGCCCATCTCGTGAAACACCAACGCGGGCTCGGTCTCGAGATGGCGCGCGGACAGGCCGATGCGGGCCCGGTCCCAATCCGGCCGGTCCCAGAACAGCCCCGCGGCCCGGGACGAGATGCGGGGGGGAAAACCAATGGTGGAGAGCTGCGCGTTGTCGGGCACGACCTCGACGTCCACCGGCTTTTGGCCCATCAGGCGCAACGAGAGCCGGTCGTGGCCGGCGAGCAGGCGCACGATGTCGCGGCGGATGCGCTCGACGTGCGCGTCGGTGCCGGCGTGGGCGGTGATGGTCACCTTCTGGGCCACGTAGTCGGCGGCCCGGGCCAGGCCCGGGCCCGAGGGTTTGCCCCCCGCGTCGAACACATCGCCCCCCGCGAGCACGGTGAACGCGGGGAGGGGGATCTCCTGCTCCACCCGCTGGGGCAGCACCGTGGCGTCGGGCCGGGACCCGTCCGCGGTCTCGAAGCGATCGCGCAGATCAAACATCCCGCCGAGCATAGCGCGGGCGTGGGCCCGACTTGGCAGCGACGCCCCGTTCGCCCTACAACGGGCGTGGGGGGTGAGCCATGGGTGAGGGCCTTTCGTTGACGAGCACCGTGACCCTGTCGGGCGGGGTCGAGATCCCCGCGCTGGGGCTCGGGGTGTTTCGGTCCGGGCGCGGGCAGGCGACCCGCGACGCGGTGAGCTGGGCCCTGGCCCACGGCTACCGCCACATCGACACCGCCCGGGTGTACGGCAACGAAAAGGACGTGGGGGCGGCGCTGCAACAAAGCCCGGTGTCGCGTGACGAGGTGTTCGTCACCACCAAGCTGTGGAACGACGACCACGGGTACGATCAGACCCTGCGCGCGTTCGATAAGAGTGCAGCGGCATTGGGCATCGACGTGGTCGACCTCTACCTGATGCATTGGCCGGTGGAGGGCAAGCGCCTCGACAGCTGGCGGGCGATGGAGAAGCTCCTCGCCGACGGGCGGGTCCGGGCCATCGGGGTGAGCAACTTTGTGGTGCGCCACCTCGAGGAGCTTTTGGCCCACGCCTCGGTCAAGCCCGCGATCAACCAAATCGAGCTGCACCCTTTTTGCCAGCAGCGCGACACCGTCGCTTGGTGCCGTGACCACGACGTGGCGGTGGAGGCCTACAGCCCGCTCACCAAGGGAAAGCGGCTGGACGATGCCCGCCTCGTGGCCCTCGCCACCGTCACGGGCAAGACCCCGGCCCAGGTCTTGATCCGCTGGTCGCTCCAGCGCGGGTTTGTGTGCATCCCCAAATCCGCTCACCCGGCGCGCATCGAGGCCAACGCCGACGTGTTCGATTTTGTCCTCACCGACGAGCAGATGGCCCAGCTCGACGCGCTCGATGAGCAGGCACACCTCGCCTGGGACCCCAACACCGCCGCGTAGCCGGTGCCGGTCGCGCGCGGCGATGCCGCCCCATTGTGCGGTGCCGCGCCGCCAGCTAGGCAGAGGCATGCGACAACCGTCCTCTGCCTCTGCCTCTGCCTCTGCCTTTTGTCTGTCCGGTGCGCTGCTGTGCACAGTTTTGGCCGCGGGCTGCCGCGACCAGCGGGTGGTGACCCCGCCCGAGTTGCTCCCGGTGGACGAAGCGGCCGCGGCCGAGCTCGCCCAGCGCCTGCTCACCGAAGAGTTCACCCCCGACCAGGCCGCGGACCTCGTCGACGCCGAAGCGATGCTGCAGCTCGGGGGGGCGGGCCTCATGCTCCCCCGCGGCTTTCAAAAAGGGGCGATCGCGAGCATCCAAGACGCCCAGCGGCACCCGGTCAGCGGCATCCCCGCGCAGTTGCAGGCCACGGGCACGACCCGGTTGCTCGCCAACCGCGTCGTCGACGGCGAACGCTGGCTGAGCTTTGGCATCGCCGACCCCGAAGGCGGCTACGAACAGTTCAGCCTGCGGCTGGCCAAGCGCCGGGGGGGCCAGGTCCACGTCGTGGACACCATGCTGCTCACCACCTCGGAGCGGGCCACCGCCCAGCTGCGCCGGTACATGTTGTCCCTCGGGGCCAAGACCGCGGTGCGGGCGGTGACGAGTCCGTTTGCCAAGGCGACCCTCGACTACGAGAGCGAGCTGGCCAAGCACCTCGACGACTACATCGCCTTGCACAACGCGGTGCGGGACGAACAGTGGAGTGAGGCGTTGGCTGCCTATGCACGGTTGCCCGCGGGCCTGCAGAAGACCAAGTTCGCCCTCTTGCTGCGCATCAACGCCGCGTCCAATCTCGACGACGCCAGCTACCTGCGCGCCATCGAGGACCTCCGCACCCACCACGCCGAAGACCCCGCCACCCAGGTGGCGCTCATCGACTACTACACCCTGCACGAGAAGTGGGACGAGGCCATCGGCGCGGTCGACGCCGTGGCCCGCTTCTCGGTGCCCGACCCCTACTGGTTGGTGCTCAAAGGCCAGCTCCAGTACGCGGCCGACCGGATGGACGCGGCCCACCAGACCTTCGTGGCGGCGTGGCGGGCGCTTCCCGACATGCCCGATCCGGCGGCCCAGCTCGCCGACATCTATGTCGAGCGGGGCGCGCACGGGGCCCAGGCGGACGCGTTGATCGAGCTCATCCGCCACCACGGGTTCGCGGTCACCGACCTCGAAGAGTTCGAAGGCTACGAGGCCTTTCTGCGCTCAGCGGATGCCCGCCGCCTCAAGGCCGTGGTCAACGCCGACGAGGCCCGGCGCCGGCCCCCCGGATCGGTCGAGGTCGTGGCCCGCACCGGGGTCAAGCGGGCCGACGGGTGGCTCTACTACATCGACAAGAACGGGGACGTGGCCCGGACCCGCATGAGCAGGAACGCGGGGGCCGAGAACAAAAAGGCGCCGTCGCACCAGGTGGTCAAGAAGGCGGGCGTGCAGCGCGAGCAGGGGTGGCTCTACTACCTCGACGCCGACGGCCACATCGCGCGCAGTCGCATGGTCCGCGGCGGCGACATCGCTGACCTGTCCGCGCCCCAACCTGCAGCGACATTCCTGGCCCAGGCGGGGGCAAAGCTGGCCCCGGCGCGTTTTCCCGACGCGGCCGCGGCCCGGGCATTCGTCAAGACGTTGCACGACGCGGGCGCGGGGGAGGTCCGGGTCGACGGTGTGCTCGCCGGGGCGCAACCGGCGGTGGCCGATTCGTTGTGGGTCCTGCTCCCCGACGAGGCCAAAGCGCGGGCCGGGTTGCTCCAGCTGTGCACAAAAGAGCGGCCGGCCGGCCCCCGGTGCAAAGACGAGGGCCAGGACCGGCTCTTTTTCTGGTGGGCGAACCCCAACGGGGCGCACCCCAACGGGGCGCACCCCGACGGGACGAACCCCTGACGGGGTGAACCCCTGACGAGGCGCACCCCGATGGGACGAACCCCTGACGGGGCGCACCCCGACGCCCCGCTCGCGTCGAAACAGGCGTCTTAGCCCTCGGCCGACTGGGTGATGCTGTCGAGCACGGGTTTGACCTGGGGCTCGATGCCGTACTTCTCGGCCACTTTGGTGAGCAGCTCCACCGCTTGGCGCTTTTGCTCGGGGGTGGCGTTCTTCAGGATCGCCTTGGCCCGGCCGGTGATCATCGCGGTCACCGCCTTGGCCATCGACCGCCGCATCGCACCGTTGATGGCCTCCATCTTCTCGGGGTAGCTCATCTTGTCGTCGGACCAGATGCGCGCCGCTTCTTTGCCGAACTCGGTGGCCGCGGCCTTGCTCGCGTCGACGAGGGCCTCGCCCACCTGCTTGGCCGGCCCCTCGAGGTTCTCGGTGAGCTTGCCGAGGTATTTGCCGCCCAGCGCCATGCCGGTGTCGATGGCGAGGTTGGCCCACCACTGCCCGTTGGTCATCTCGCCGCGATCGACCTTGGCCGCGTTGCGCACGCTGTCCATCAAAACGCCGGCGAGCGCGTAGGGCCCCGGCAGCATTTTCACCAACGAGGACAGGGTCTCGAAGTTTTTCCAGTGCGCCGCGTCCTGTTTGAGGACGTTCTCCGCGGGGTTCGGGCCGTCCAGGGTCCCGGTCAGGTTTTTCTCTTCGACGTCCGCGGCCTTTTGCGACGCCCGGTCGACCTGGCCGTGGGCGATCATCTCCTCCAGCCCGTCGTCGGGTGAGCCCTGGCTGCCGTTGATTTGTTTGGTGGCTTCGCGGATCTGGGCGTTGAGGATGGAATCACCGCCGACGAGCTTTAGGTAGTCCTGCATGTCCTGGAGCTGCTTGAGCTTGGACAAGGTCTGGTGGGCCTTCTCCATCTTTGCGTCCTCGGCGTAGAGCCGGTCCGCGGGGATGCCGGCGCGCCGGTTGATGAAGGTGCCCTCGTTCTTGGTGAGCACGCCCTGCTTTTGCAGCTGCGCGGTCTGTTGGCTCAGCTCTTGGCCCGCCTTTTTGAACTCCTCGTCGTCGGCACGGGGGTCTTGGCCGAGCCGTGCCTTTTTCGCCACCGCCTGCAGGTACGTGCCCGGGTCGACGCCGAGGTTGCGAAGCTCCTGCTCCTGGCGGGCGACGTTCTCGGGGGACGGGTCTTTGGCCACCGAATCGGCGGCCGCGGTCAAAGGCTTGCCGGTGAGGGGATTGCCCACCGGGGGCGGCGGGGCCGGGCTCTCCGCCGGGGTCGTCGCCACCGGGGTGGTCTCGGGCCACTGGCCTTGGTGGATGCGGCGGTCTTGTTCGGCCTGGGCTTCTTGGTCGGCCCGGCGCTGTTCATAGATGCTGCCGCCGTTGCTCGGCCCATCCCCCCCTGGGTTGAGGGCATAGCGGACGCCGTCGTCGGGGGGGAGCGTCTCGGCGCGCCGCCCGTCGGGGGACAGGGCGTTGAGATCCTGCAGGCCGCTGGTGGGGCGAACCCCGAACCCGGTGGGCGCGGGGGCATCGAGCGCGGCTTTGGCCGAGAGGTCTTGGGCCTGGGCCTTTTCGCGGGAGGAGCGCTGGGCCTCTTTGCTCGCCGGGGTACGGGTTTTGGCCTTGGCGTCCGCCTTTTTCAATGCTTCTGCAGCGGCGCCGGCGCCGGCCCCGGTGAGGCCCGCGGAGGCGGCCTTTTCGACGGACGGCTTACGCAGCCGACGAGCGGTGGACTTTGAGATCGCGGTCATGGGTGGTCTCCGTTTTCTCTGGGGGGTGTGGTGTGGTGTGGTGGAGGGCGTTTTGGGCGTCGACCCGCGGGTTCATCACCGCGAACCACGCGGGGGGCACGAGGGACAGAAGCACCATGGTGCCGTAGCCCGCGGGCATCTGCGGGCTGTCGGGCATGTGCCGCAACAGGGGATAGGGGCGCGAGGCGCGGAAGTGGTGGTCGGCGTGCCGGGGGAGGTTGAAGAGGTAGCGACCGGTGAGCCGGTGGCCGCTGTTCCACGAATGCCGGGGCAGGACCTTTTCGTACTGGCCGCGGGCATCCTGCTGGCGGCGCAGGCCATAGTGCTCGACGTAGTTGATGACCTCGAGGAGCACAAACGCGACCACCGATTGGCCGACAAAGAAGGCCAGTCCCCACCGGCCAAAGCCGAGCCCCACCGCGACGAGGATGGCCGCCACCGACAGGGGCATGCGCAGCCGCCGATCGCCCCAGGAAAAGGCCCGCACCCCTTTGCTGTGGACCCGCCGGGTCTCGAGGGCCCAGGCGCTCTGGAGGCTGCCGAGCAAGGTGCGGGGCAGGAACGCATAGACATTTTGGCCGCGGGCCGCGCTCCCCGGGTCGCGGGGGGTGGCCACATGTTTGTGGTGGCCGAGCACGTGCTCGATGCAAAAATGGGGATAGCTGGCGCACAACATGAGCACCTCGCCGAGCGCGCGGTGCACCCGACCGGGCCGGTGCATGAGCTCGTGGGCCACGGTGATGCCCGCGGCCCCGGTGCAAAGCCCCATGGACACGGTCAGGCCCACCGCCTCGGCGGGGGACAGGCCGGGGACGACCCGGGCGCAGGCCAGGAGCAGCCCGATCTCCACCGGCACAATCATGAACAGCCAAGCATCGTAGAGCCGGGTTTTGGCTCGACGGGCCTCTTCGCCCTCGTCGGGGTTGGTGGTGTCGAGGCCGAGCAACGCGTCGAGCACGGGGGTGATCACAAACAGCATCACCGGGGTCGCGAGCACAAACGGTCCGCCGAGGACCAGGCCGAGCACCACCGTGGCGGGGAGAATGAGGAAGATGCCGTAAGACAGCGCGTTCATTTGTATTGCTCTTGCAGAAACATGGTGTGCACCAGGGTCCAGGCGTGTTCTCCCAGGCCCCACAGCGGGATGCGCAAATCACCCGCCCCCGCCCGCACGAGCACGTCGGCCACGAACTGCAGCATCGCCGCGCGCACGGGCAGGCCGGGGCGCAACTGGCCCGCCCCCGCCTCGAGCAGGAACGCCTCGACCCCGGAGATGAGCGGGTCCGCGTGCTCGAGGAGCAGGGCCCGCCCGGGGCCGTCGTCGCCGAGCACCTCCCGAAGAATCAGCCGCGCGATGTGCGGCCGGGCCTCGGCGAAGGAGACAAAAGAGCGCACCACTTGCTCGAGCCGGGTGACGAACGCCCCCTCGGCCTGCATCGCGTGGCCGAGAACCGTGCCAAGCTCGGCGAACGCACCGTGCACGCACGCCTCGTAGAGCGCCTCTTTGCTGGGGAAGTGATGCAGCAGCGAGGGGCGGGTGATGCCCGCGAGCAACGCGATGTCGGCGAGGCGCGCCCCCACCGGCCCGTGCAGGGCAAAGACCTGCTCGGCGGCGCGGAGAATTCGCTCGGGGGTGGCGACATCGATGCTGCGTTTTTTGGGACGGGCCATGACCGGAGTATCCGACTCGCGGGTAGGTTTTCCCAGAAAAATCTACTCCAGGGTCGTTTAATTGGCAAAAAGCAAGCGATATCGAATGCTTATGTTCGTGACGACGATCACGAGATCCCGGCCCGGCGCTCTCGCCGGGGCGCGGGGGGGACAAAAAAACGCGCGGCCCCCAAAAGGCCGCGCGCCACACACACACACAGGATGTTCCCACAAAGAAATCAGTCGCGGCGCCGCCGGGGCACGAGGGCTTCGAGGCCGGTCAGCTCAACGATGCGGTCCGCGGGGGCGGTGCGCACCGAGGCGAGGGGGGCGGGGCCGGCCGCGCGGCCGGGGGCGGCGACCTCGAGGGCGGTGGGGCGCGGGCGGGGCCCGCGGTGCCACCGGGGGGCGCGCCGGCCCGCGGGCACGGCCTTTGACAATGCATCCGCATTGCGGCGGCGCGGGGTCTTCGCAAACGGGGCGAGGGGGTGGCGGGTCATGCGAACTCGTGTGTTGTGTTGTGTACAGAGACCATCGGCACTGGGCAGGGAAAGGTGCGTCAATATCGTGCAACGTGGGCACATGTAGGACACGCGCCGCGCGGGGCCGCGCCCCGGGCGGTCTGGGCAGATCAGCGGCGCCGGCCGCGCCGCTTTTTGCTGCGCGCCTTCCGCTTGGCCTTTTTCCCCCGGGGGGCGGCCTCGGGCTCGCCGGTCGCCACCCAGCGCGCGCCCCCGGCCCGGGCCGCGGTCACCACCGGGGCGCTGGCGCTTTTCCAGGACAGGTCGCCGGACAGGCGCAGCTCGCCCTCGCCCACCGGCAGGTGTTGGTAGGCCATGGGCTGGCCGGGGTCGATGGTCCAGTACACCACCTCCCCGAGCACGGCCGGGTCCACCGTGCATTGACATTCGAGGAGGGCGAGCTTGAGCGCGGCCCCGAACTCGCTCTCGGCCCCGGGCCGGTCCAAGGCCGCGCGGGTCTCGGCCAACCCCGCGCAGCGGGCATCGAGCGCCTTCCACTGCTGATCGGGAATGCCCATCCAGGCCGGGTCGGGCACCGCCTCGCCGGTCACCACCGCCGCGCGATTTTGGGCATAGCTGCGCATCTTTTGGCCCGCGGCGGTGTCGGCCCGGGGCGGCACCCGCGCGGTGCGGGCGAAGCCGAGCACCAGCCGGGCCTTGATGTCCTGGACCTCGTCCACCACACGTTTGACATCGCCAAACCGCACGTCCTCGTCGACCAAGAGCAGATACTCATGGGGGGTGGCCTTGTCCGGCACCGACTCGTTGAGCTTCTCGAGGGCGACGCGGTTTTGGGTCAGGCGCTGGCGGAACTTCTTCAGGTCCGGCCGCGGCAACCGCGCGACCTCGTCCCCCGCGAACAACACGCGCTTGTCCTTGCCCCCCTGCAGCTCGATGCGCGGCGCCACCGGGGGGTGGCCGGTGAGGTCGTCGCGCACCACCCAGCGGGCGGCGCGGGCCGACCGGGGCATGCTCCCTTGTCGATCGGCGAGGGCATCCCCCGCGAGCTGTTCGATCTGGGTGGCCACCACCGGACACTCCTCGGGGGGCACCAATGGGCCTGCATCGGGAGCGGCCTTCTCGTCGGGGCACGCGGTGGCGGCGAGCAGGGCGAAGGGCAAAAACAGGGCACAGCGTCTTCGCATGCGCGGACCCTACACCGGCTCCGCCTCAGTGCAATTGCTCGACCGCGGCCTCGAGCTGCACGAGCAGTGTGTGCAAGCGGTCGAAGGCCCGGGCGCCCATCTCGTTTCGCAGGTCGGCCTCAAGGCTCTCGAACACCGCGAACCCTTGGAGGATGTCCCGGCGCCCCTTCGCGGTGAACCGCACGAGCCGCGCGCGCCCATCGGCCGGGTCCGGCACGCGCTCCACCAGGCCCATCGACGCGAGCTCGCCGACCAACTGGGCGACGGCCTGCGGGGTGATGCCCAGCTTGTTCGCGAGCACCGTGGGCCGCGTGCCCTCGAGCGAGATGTGCGCGTAGAGCGCGGCGTGGGCCGCGCGCGGTTGGGGCCCCGGGTACTGCGCGTGTTTGCGCGCCACCGCCAGCTCCTTGACCAGGCGCGACGCGCGGAGGAGCGACTGCGTGAGGCTCTTGGCCTTGGCGTCGGCGAGTTTGTCCTCGAATGCCGTCATCCCCCCAGCCTAGTCGATCAAATACCAAAGGCAGCTTGACCATTTACCAAAGCGTGCTTTAGTATATCGGTATGACCCCAGCGACCCCTTTGGTGCGGCCCCCTCTCGCAGAACAGCTCGCGGTGGTCGGCCTCGGCACGTACACCGGCGTGATGATCGCCATCGGGCTTGGGCTCGGCCGGTATTGGCTCAGCTTGTCCCCGGCGGCGTTCGCGGCGTGGTTCACGCCGAACTTTTGGTTCCTGCTTCCGACCGTGGGGGTGACGCTGCCCGTCGCCCTGGTCGGCGCGGTGTGGTCCTGGCGCGCGGCCGAGGCGGACGGCAAGAAGCGATGGCGCACGGTGGTGCTCTTGCTGCTCGTCACCGTGCTCGTGACCCTGGTCTACCATCTGCCCGCCAACATCCGCGTTTGGTCGGGCACCCTCACCGACGACGAGCTCCAAGGCGAGCTCACCGGTTGGCTGGTCGCGCACCTGTTCCGTGTCGGCCCCGCCCTCGCCGCCACCGTGTTGGCGTTTCAGGCGAACTGGGCGGGCAATCGGGCAACTCGGTCACGACGGGGGGATGACCACGAACAGCCCGCGGTTGTCCCGCGCGATGCGCATGAGCAGCTTTTGGCCTTGGCTCTGTTTGATCAGGGCCTCGGCCTGCTCGACGCTGCGCACCGGGCGCCGCCCGATCTGCAAGATCACGTCCCCCGCGACCAGGCCCGCCTTGTCGAAACGGCCCTCGCTTTCGACCTCGAGGATCACCACCCCGGTGCGCACGGCCTCGTCGATGCCGAACTTCTTGCGCGCGGCTTCGTTGAGCGAGCCGAGCCCCAGCCCAAGGGCGGCGGTGGGGGGTTCGATGTGGTCTTCGCCGGTGCGGGCGTCGAGCTCGCCGAGCTTGACCTCAAGGGTGAGGGCCTGGCCTTCGCGCCACACCTCGAGGGGCACGGTGGTGCCCGGGGCGATGGCCGCGACCTTGTTGCGCAGCTCGGAGGCTTTTTCGGTGGGGCTCTGGTCGACGGAGAGCACGACGTCGCCGGGCACGAGGCCGGCCCGGGCCGCGGGGCCTTCGTCGGGCACGCCGGAGATGAGCACGCCCTTGTCGTCTTTGAGCTCGAGGGCCTCGGCGAGCTCGGGGGTGAGGTCTTGGATCATGACCCCGAGGTAGCCGCGGTTGACCCGGCCGTCGTCGAGCAGGTCGTCCATGATGGTGCGGGCCATGTTGGCGGGAATCGCGAACCCAATGCCCTGGTAGCCCCCGCTGCGCGAGAGGATCGCGGTGTTGATGCCGACGAGTTCGCCGTCGAGGTTGACCAAGGCGCCGCCGGAGTTGCCGGGGTTGATCGCCGCGTCGGTCTGGATGAAGTCTTCGTAGTCGACGATGCCGACGTCGGCGCGGCCCTTGGCGGACACGATGCCGAGGGTCACGGTCTGGCCGACGCCGAAGGGGTTGCCCACCGCGATGACGGCTTCGCCGAGCCGCAGGGTGTCGGAGTTGCCGAGCCGCAAGGGCACAATGTCTTTGGGCGGGTCTTTGATCTGCAGCACCGCGAGGTCGGTCTTGTCGTCGGTGCCGAGCAGGTTGGCCTCAAACTCGCGGCCATCCGAGAGGCCGACCTTGATCTTGTCCGCGTGCTCGACCACGTGGTTGTTGGTCAGGACCACGCCGTCTTTGTTGACGATGACGCCGGAGCCGAGCGAGCGCTCCAGGCGTTCGCGCGGGGGCGGGGTGCGCAGGTTGCGGCCCCCGAAGAAGTGGCGGAAAAACGGATCGTTGGAAAACGGCGTCTGGGCGACCGCGCGCTGCTGCACACGTTTTTCGCTGGCGATGTTGACCACGCTTTTGACCGCGGTCTCGGCGACGTCAGGCAGGCGGTCGAGCGTCGAGGCCCCCGCCGGCAGGGGGGGCGGCGGGGACGGCTTTTCCACCGGCGCGGCCGCGGGCTCTTTGTCCGCGGGGGTCATGGAGTGGGCGGCGGGGAGCTCGCAGCTCATCCAGAGCGAGGCGGTGGCGCACAGAACGCCACACCAGATCAGGGTCTTGGCTTTCATCACGGTCTTTCCTCCTGTGGGTTGGCGGGGGCCAAGCGACGCAGGAGGGAGGCGCGGATTGCTCGTCGGGGAGGATGGAATCACGAGGCATGCCTGACGACTCCTGGCACATGGGCCGGCCATGCGGCTGAACGTGTAGGAGCGTTGTCACCATTCCCGGTCGGTCAAGACCTGCGGGGGAAAACGCACGAGGCGATCTCGATCACGTTTTATTCCCGGCCCGCGCAGATCTCTGTCCCCGGCCCCAGATCGAAACCGGACCGGGCTCGTTTGTTGTCTCATCACGACCAAGGAGAGCCCGTTATGACCTCGCTGCGCATCGTCGACACCATGGAGATCGCTTCGCCCTGTCCCGCGGACTGGAACGAGATGCTTGGCGACCACCGCGCGCGCTTTTGCGGTCAGTGCGAAAAACACGTCTACAACCTGTCGGCGATGACCGAGCCCGAGATCGAGGAGTTGATCGAACAGACCGAGGGCCGCTTCTGCGGGCGGCTGTTCCGGCGCACCGACGGCACGATGTTGACCACCGACTGCCCGGTGGGGCTCGCGGCCAAGATGAAAAAGGCCGCGCGCCGGATGTGGTTGATGGCGGCGACGTTCTTGGCCGGCCTGCTCGGCGGCGGGGCCTACCTGTTCGGGGCGGCGACCATGGGCGAGGTGGAGCCGGCGATGGGCGCGGTGGTGAGCGAGCCGCCGGTGATGGGCGACATCGACGTGGGGTTTGAGCAAGGCGAGGTCGCGCTCCCCGAGGACGTGGTCGAGGTCAAAGGGGACATCAAGGTCGCGCCGCGCCCCAAGATGGGCAAGATCAAGATCGACCGCGACTGAGCCGGCGCCGGGCTAACCGCGGCGCGATTGGGCGCGCCGCAAAAGCTCCTCGGCCAGCCCCGCGAGCACCACCGGCTCGAGCAAGCGGCGGGCGAGGGGGAACAGCACCGTCTCTTCCATGCGCAGGTGCTCGTCGAGCAAGGTGTGCAGCGCGGCGATGTCGTCGCGCAGCCGCGCGGGGTCGAAGCGGCGCTGCTTGGCCACTTGCCACAGTTGGGGCAAGAGCGCCCCGATGCGTTCCTCCATGTGGGCGTGGTCGTGCTGGGCCTGTTGCACCTGGATCACATGCCCGCGCTGCCTCGCCGCGACCGCGGCGATGGCCGGCAGCAGGACCGTCTCCTCGTCGAGGTCGTGCAGCGCCAGCGGCCCGGTCAAAAACGCGGCCAGGGCGGTCGCTTCGTCGGCGGCCCCGGGGCGCTGGGGGTCCGCCGCGAGCTGGTCGAGCCGGGCCAACACCCGCCGGATGTCGCCATGAAACCGCGCGAGCATGCGCAGCGGGTCCCGGAGCCGGACCACCTCGGTCTGTTCGTCCGAGCGCAATTTCTCCACCGCCATCGTCCACCTCCCGGTCGGGAAGATCGCAAGGATCGCGCCGGTTGACCTGGCCGAGGCCTTGCACACATTCAACGTGAGTGAAGGCAAAGGGCGCACGCCGCGCCCGACCAAGGCCCAGAAAGGACAGCACGATGACCCTCGACGTCACATTCCGCGGCATGGAGGCCACCCCGGCCCTGCAGGAGCACATCGAAGAGCGGTTCGACCACGCCTTGCGCCACCTGGTGGGCGGCTTGCCCAAGACCCGGGTGGTGGTGGGCCACGAGGACACCGGCTACCTGACCACCGTCGAGCTCAACGCCGGGCGCGTGCACCTCAACGCCAAGGGCCACGCCGCCGACCTGTACGACGCGATCAACCTCGCCGCCGACCGGCTCGCGCGGCAGCTCGACGACCAGCACGCCAAACGCGCCCACCACCGCTGAGGCGGAAGACCGGGCCAAAAGGCGCACCACCCGGGGCGAGATGCCCCAGGTGGCGCCGGGGGGGGGGCGTTTTTGGCGTGCGCGGGCTCGGCGGCTTTGCGTACACTTCGCGCATGAATGCCCTGACGATTTTGCGTGTGGCCGGCGTGGTGCTTGTCGCCTCGGGCTTGACCGCGTGTGGCCCCCGCACCGCGGGACCCAACGAAGGCGAGTACGGCCAAATCTTCTACTGGCAGGTGACCGACTCCGGCCTCGAGGTGGGCGAAGACTGCACCGACGCCGACGACTGGCAGGACACCCTCGAGCCGGTCCCGTTCTCGGAAAACACCTACCTCATCTACAAAGTCGCCCCCGATGGGAGCGAAGCGGTGAGCCAATCCTGCGCCACCACCGACGCCACCTCGTGCGCGGACAGCGACAGTGGCATTGTGTTTCAAATCGACGGCAGCACCCTGACCTACGACCCCGAGGCCGAGCTGTACGTGGTCGACAACAGCGCCTGTGACCTCGAAGGGGACGCGGTCTGGACCATGAGCGACGACGGCGAGACCCTGCACCTCGACGTCGACATCGACTATTCCCTGGTCGGGGACGCCACCGCCTGCGAGGCGCTCGAAGAACAGATCCAGTTGGATTCGCCCAACGGCAAGGGCATCGACGCCTGCACCGTGACCCTCACCGTCGACGCCACCTTCGATTCCGCCCAGTCGCCCTGACCGTGGCCGAGCGCAAACACATCGCCCTCATCTCCACCGGGGGCACGATCGAGAAGACCTACGACGAGCTGAGCGGCACCCTCGGCAACAGCGTCAGCGTGCTCGACGTGATGCTCGGCCGCCTCGAGCTGCGCGGGGTGCACATCGAGCGCGTGCCGTTGATGAACAAAGACAGCCTGGACATGACCCCCGGCGACCACGCGATCATCGCCGGGGCCGCGCACGAATACGCGGCCCGCGCCGACGGGGTGGTGGTGGTGCACGGCACCGATCGGCTGTGTGACTCGGGCGAGGCGATCCTCGAAAAGGGCGCGCCCCCCGCCCCGGTGGTGCTCACCGGCGCGATGCGCCCGTACTTGTTGCGCAACACCGACGCCCTGCAGAACCTCACCGAGGCGTTGATGGCGGTCCAGCTCTCCGGTCCGGGGGTGTACGTGGCGATGCACAACCGGCTGCTGGCGTTCCCCGGGGTGGTCAAGGACTACGACCGGATGACGTTCACCTACGACGCCGGCCACCGGCCGCAGCAGGAGCGCCGCCGGGGGGAGCGCCGCCGCCAAGAGTCGGAGCAGTGACATTGGACGAGACCTTGGTCGCGGCCAACCGCGCGGCCCACGACGTGCTCGACCAATGCGTGATGACCTTTCTGGATGCGGCCGTACAAGGGCACAGGGACATTGCCCGGGGCGCGCTCGCCGACCTCGCGACCCGGGTGGAGCGCCACATGCGCGTCGAGGAGGACGAGCTCCTCGCGCGGTACCTCGCGGCGGTGGACGACGGGGGGGACGGTCGGTCCCGAACACCCCATCAAGGTGGCCAAACAGGTCAGCGGCGATCACACGATCTTGACCCGCACCCTCCGCGCGGCGCAGGGGATCCTCGACGAGGCGACCGGCGATTCCGCCGCGGTGCGGCGCGCCGTGCTCGAGCGCCTGGAGGTCTTTTCAAGGCTCAAGGGCGTGCTCGAACACCACACCCGCCGCGAGCAGCGCGATTTCTATCCCGTGCTCGATGACGCGCTGTCGGCGGAGGAGCGGGCCCGCTGGGCGCGGTTGTTGGCCGAGGCGGTCGCCCCCCGCTGAAAGCCCCCGCGCGGTGCGGCCGGGCTACGGCGCGTCCTGCTCCGCGGGGTCCGGCGTCGCCGCGGGCGGGGGCGTGGCCGGGGCCGCGGGCTTGTCCAACCCGGGGGCGGTGGCCGGGGGCGGGGCCGCCGGACCGGGCGCGGGGGTGGTGCGCTCGAGGACCACCGCCTGGGTGCGCGCCTGTTCGAAGGCGCGGACCGGGCCCGCCAGCTTGGCATAATATTTCTTGTTGTAGCGGCCGCGCTTGAGGTCGAGGCGCCGGGTGATGTCCACCCCGTCGGTGGTGGGCCGCACCGACAGGGCATAGCGGAAGGCCTCGCCGTCTTGTTTGACCTCGGGGGGCAGGGATTTGATGCGGTAGCCGGGCGGGACGTGCAGATGCATGGTCTCGGCTTCGGTCTCGGCGAACTGCAGGAAGATGTCGTACTGGCGCTGGTCGGTGTTGAACACACCGTCGAGGTGGTTGTGCATCACGGTGAGGGGCACGATCAGGTCGTTGCCGCTTTGCACCCCGAGGGTCTCGGCGCGGGCGGACACCCGTTGGGTACACGACGCGGTGAAGCGATCGCAGGTCAGGGGCTGCGCCACCGTCGTGCCCCGCGCAGACTTGAACCGCGTCTTGGAGAAGGCCTGGGCCTCGTCCGCGAGCTCTTGCGGGGTGTTCTGGATGGTGTCGCGGATGCGGCCCCGGGCGCTGGGACCGCGCCAGCTCCGCGAGAGATCGATGTCGGCCTTGCCATCGGCGCCGAGTTTGACGTCGAGAACGGCCCGGCGCGCGCCGCCTTTCATCTTCAGCGAGGGCAATCCGTACAGCTCGGTCTTGGCCGCGATCCGGCCGGTGACATTTTGGTAGGGCTCGACCCACATGCCCTTCACGTCGCGCGACCACCACGGCAGCTGACCGGGTTTGCAGTATTCGCAGGACGCGTCGACCGCGAGCCGCCGGGTGAACCCCGCCTGGGGCTCAACGAACACGATGGTGTGGTTGAACCACAACGACAGCGGCAACGTGAAGTCGTGTCCCCGGGTGAGGTAGCGATTGACCGCCCCGAGCCGGACCTTGACCCCCATGCTGTCGAGCACGGTGTAGAGCAAGAGGTTGATCTCTTGGTTGGTGGCTTTGCCCTTTTTGACCACCTTGGGCAGCGCGGTGATCTGCCACCACTCCTCGTCGCCGTAGTAGGTCACGGTCTTGCGCACGTAGTCGAGGCCGAGCTTGACCTTGCACAATACATCGCCCCCACACGCGCTGTCGTCGAGGTCGGGATCGAAGTCGTCGACGTACTCGTCGTCGTGGTCGAGCATCAACTCCTCGGCGTAGTTGCGCATCGCGGTGTCCCAGTCTTCGTTGACCCAATAGTCGCCCACCCGCTTGGTGCTCATCACCCACCAGGGTTCGGACAGGGTGCCGTCGGGGCCGAACGTCTCTTTCTTTTGCTTGGGGATGTTCTCGGCGTGAAGGGTGAAGTGGTAGCCCTTGCCGTCGCGTTCGATCTGGGGTTGCTGGTCGGTGTTGTACGACCGCACCTCGAACACGATGTTCTGCCCCATGGTGAAGTCGAGGTTGTATTCCTGCACGGGAAGATTGGTGGGCAAGAAACGCCGAATGAAGCGCCGGTACCCATCGGTGTAGTAGAGGTAATAGAACTCGATGACGCTCCCGACCTCGACCTGGGGCACGCGCATCACCGTGCGCCGAAGCGCCTCGCCGTCGATGATGATGTCTTCTTCGAGGATGCGCTCGGGGTCGACCTCGATGGTGCGGCCGTCTTTTTTGACCACCCGGGCCGAGACCTCTTGGAGCTCGGCGTTCTTGTAGCTGATCAGGCTCAGGTCCGCGGCCCCGAGTCCCGCTTCGGTGAGCACCTTGATCGAGCTGTGCACCAAATACTCGGTGTAGACCTGGGTCTTGAACGCCTTCATCGAGAACGTCTCGTCGTACCGCAGGATGACCGCGCTCGCGTCCTCGGCGAAGGGCCGGATGGCGGGGTCGGCGCGCCACCAATCGGGGGCGTGCAGGTGGGCAAAATAGACACAGCTGTTGGTGGACAGCAGCGCGGCGACGATGAGCAGCAGGCGTTTCATGGGGTCGGGGCCAGCACGATGGCCGCGCGCTCCTTTTCGTGTAAATCTGTGACGAGCCGAACGTAGTCCGGCACCCGCGCCACCTCGACCCACGGCGACTTGACCAACAGGTCGCGGGCCACCTTCACCGTCTGGCCCTCTTGGGAAAAGCGCAGCGCCACCACCACGTCGTCGGTCTCCCGGGTGAAGGCCGGGGGCAGCGACTGCACCTGCCAACCCACCGGGGGCACCAGGGTGGTCACCACCCGGAGATGGCGGGGGGGGCCGAGCAACACCGGCGCCGTGCGTTGCCGGTTGCGCACGTCGGGGAGACTGGTGGGCACGATCTCACCCAACGTCACCAGCTGGGCGGGGCCGGCTTTGACCACCCGCGGGGTCTTGTCGTGCAGTTTCACAGTTCCGGACACGGGGCTGATGGTGGCGGGCGGGGCCGCCCCTTGGACCTCGACCCCTTGCACGTGTTCGCGATCGAGATCGAAGAGCGCGGCCACCGCTTCTTTTTGTTCGGAGGCGGTGTGGATCAAGAAGTTGGCGCGGATGCGGCGGGCGGTCTCGCCCCAAGCCTCGAACGCGATCTGTTCGGAGATGGTCCCGTCGTCGTGCACGGTGGCGTTCGCGGTGTAGACCCCGCGGTTGTCGAAGGGCTCGGACAGCGGCGTCCGCACCAGGTCTTCGCCCCCTTTGGTGCCCACCAACAGGTGGGCGCCTTGGTCGCCGAACGGCAGCTGACCAAACGGCACCAGGCGGGTGGTGGGGTCGGCCACGATCCGGCCTTGTTCGGTCTCGACCACGAGGATGGCGTGGTTGTAGTTGGCCCCGAGCACGGGGAGCACGCTGTCTTTGGGGTAGCCACGGTGGTTGTGGATGGAGGCCATGTGGCTGTCGATGCCGTCGGCGGCGAGCAGGCTGCGCAGCAGATTGGCCTTGTCTTTACAGTCGCCGTAGCCGACGTCGAACGTCTCTGACGACTTGTGCGGTTGCCACCCGCCGATGCCCAGGTGGATGGCGCAGTAGGTGATGTGGTCGCGCACCCAGTTGTAGAGCAAGCGGGCCCGGTCGCTTTTGGTGGGCGGCGCCCCCCGCAACACCTCACGGGCCTTGTCGCGGATGTCGTCGCTGACGATGAGCTGAGGGGCCTCAAGCTCCGCGTAAAACCGTGACAAGCTGGGAAAATCTGTGAACAGCTGGTGGCGCTCACCGGAACCGTCCACATAGGACGCCAGCCGCACCAAGAAGAGAGGCCGCAGGCGCCAGGCGGGCGGGGCGTGGGCCCAACGGGGGAGGGCCTCGACGTCTTGGGCGGCGTACACGATGGTTTGGCCGTCTGCGGTGTGGGCGTCGGGCGCCTCTTCATTGCCCAGGCGGTGGCGGGTCTCGAGCGTCCACCCCGCCGGGGCGCTGACCTCGAACCGGGAGTCCAGCACCGGCACGTCCTCGGCGTGCTGGTGAGCCAGGGCCCAATAGAGCGCGTCCCGCCGCACGATGGTGTAGCTCGAATCGATGACCGAACCCGTGGGCACGTGTTGGTTGGACACGGTGAGCACCCGGGTGTCCGAATAGAGAACAAAACCCGGCGCGCTGGGCACGTCGCTGGCGTCCTCTTGCCGGGTGACCACCACCTCCCCGTCCGGGTGGGTCACCTGGACGACGAAGTCGCGCACGTCGGAGAACGCCTTGCTGTAGTGCGCCACCACCCGGGCCTCGTGCCGGCCCGACTCGGCCAGCAGCTTCACCCGCCGGCGCACGGTGGAGATCGACACCGGCTCGCCGTCGTCGCCGAGCGCGAACTGCACGGTCTGGTGGTGAAACACCACGATCGCCCCGTGCTCGGGATAGGCGGCCTGCGCGGGGAGCGTGCCGGGGTCGACTTTGCCGAGCGGGGTGGAGGCGCACGCCGCGCACAGCAGCACGAGCGGCACCCCCCCGCGGAGGGTCCGAATCATGCCAATGCTTATACCTGAGTGGGGCGCGGAGCGGGGCTCAGCGCGGCCGGAAGATGACGCGGCCTTTGGTCAAGTCGTACGGGGACAAGGCCACCCGCACGTTGTCGCCCAGGACGATGCGGATGCGGTACTTGCGCATCTTGCCCGAGGTGGACGCGATGATCTCGTGGCCGTTGTCCAGCTCCACGCGGTACATCCCACCGCGCAGGACCTCCTTGACCACGCCGTCCATTTCAATTTGGTCGTCCCGACTCATTCCACCTCCGGTTCCTCGGGAACCTCATGTTCATGCGCCCTCCGCGTAGCCGGGTCTCAACAGGGCGTCAACAGTGGTAGTTTGCCGTCCGATGACCGGTTGGCTCGTCTACATGCTCGCCTGCCAAGGGGGCTCGCTCTACGTGGGGGTGACCAACGACCTGGTCCGGCGCTTCACCGCCCACCAGACCGGTCGCGGCGCCCGCTACACCCGGGCCCACCCGCCCCTGGGGGTGGTGTTTGTCCAGCACGTGGCCGACAAGGGCGAGGCCCTCGCCCTCGAGTACCGCCTGCGCCGCCTGCCCCCGTCGGACAAGCGCCACATCGCCGCTTTTCACGGAAGCACCGGCATCACCCCCGGGCGCTGAGGGGGGCGCCCCCGGCGATTCTGGAGACGCGCTCTACAGCAAGACCCCGAGCGCGTTGGGGCCGGGCTGCGCGGGGAGGTCGGTCTCGCCGAGGCGCTGGCGGAGGTTTTGTTCGACCATGATCGAGATCTGGCCGAGGGGCAGATCGTTGCAGTCGGTGCCGAACGGGTCTTCGAGCTCTTCGCCGAGGGCGTCGAGACCAAAGAATGCATAGGCAAGGAGCGCGACCATCACCGGCATGAGGTAGTCGAGGGTGGAGATGAGCCCGAGGGGCAAGAGCCAGAGATAAGCCGCGACCATCCGGTGGGTGAGGGCGGTGTGAGACAGCGGAATCGGGGTGGCTTTGATGCGTTCGCAGCCGCCTTGGATGTCGGTGAGGGTGGTGAGGGTGCGCTCGATCTCGACGTGGTGAAAGGTGTCGAGCTGGCCCTTTTGGCGGGCGACGCGGGCGTCGTCGGCCATCCACTGGAGGATGGCGGTGGGGCGGTTGAGCTCGGGCTGGATGGCGGTCATCTCGTCTTCGGAGAAGAACGGCCGAATCTCGTCGTCGACGAAGTCCTTGCGCAGATGATGGCGCAATGTGTGTACATAGCCCATCATGCGGTAGACCATGCGGGTCTGGAACGCCTTGGTGTCTTCGTCGTCGGTCTCGGTGAAGGTGAGGACCTGGCGGGTGAGGCTGCGGCTGGTGTTGATCAGCCGCCCCCACAGCTTGCGGCCTTCCCAGAAACGGTCGTAGGCCGCGTTGTTGCGAAAGCCGAGAAAGATGGAGAGCGCGAGGCCCACGATGGAAAAGGGCGCGGTGGTGAGGTTGAGGTCTTTGAACCCGTAAATCTCATAGGCCACGGTGATGGCCACCGCGAAGCCCACCACGAGCAGAAAGCGCAGCCAGATGGCTTCGATGATCGTTCCTCGTCGGACGAGGAACACCAAGCGCAGCCAGGATTTGTCTTCGCGCAGAATCATGCCCGAAGCTAAACCACCCCCGGCCCCCTGTACACCGACCACCCAGGGACCTGGATCGCTTGCCAGTGGGAGGGAAACCTCCATCGCGTGACCGCCGGGGGCGGCCCGCTCCGCGTTGCCGCCCAAGCCATCCCGTCGGCATGGCCAGCTCCCCTCAAACTTCCGAGCATCCCAAAACCCCAGCGCGCCGTATGCCATTGCATACGGCACGAATCCGACGGGCCCGACGGGCCCCTGGAGGATTCGAGGGGGATGGGGGACGGCAACGCTCCGCGTTGCTCAAGCCAAGCTCCGCTTGGCCACCGCAGAATTCCCGAGCTTGCGAATCGTGAGCGGGGGAAGGGGCCTGCGCCCCTTCCCCAGGAATCAGAAGAAGGCGCGCAGGTTGGCGCTGACCGTACGACCGGGTTTGGGGCCGTAGACCGGGCCGTACACGTCGAGGATGTTCTCGGCGGCGATGGTGAGCTCGGCGTGCTCGAGCACGCGCTGGGTGACCCCGGCGCGCAACAGGAAATAGCCGGGCACGAGGATGTCGTTGTCGGTGGTGTCGCGGTCGTAGCGGTTGGAGCTGAGCGTGGCCTGGGAAAAGAGCGTGGTGTCGGTGGGGGCGAAGCGGTAGCGCACGTTGAAGTTGGCGCTGTGTTCGGGCTGGAGGATGAGGCGCTGGGCGCCGTCGGTCTCGTCGCACAGGTAGGGGTTCTCGTCGGGGCAGGCGCTGGCGTTGTTGGCGATGGGCAGCCATTGGTAGGTGACGCTGGCCGACGCCCCGTAGGTCTCGGGGATGCTGGCGCGGAGATTCAGGCCGGCGGTGGCCGCGCGGTCGACGTTGACGTAGGTGTAGAGGGGAAAGCCGCTGTCGTCGACGCCGATGTAATCAAACTGGATGGCGTTGTTGAGCAAGTTGACGAACCCCTCGGCCCCCACCGAGAGCAGGGCCGAGTCCCACATGATCTCGCCCCGGAAGCCGTGGCTGTACTCGGGCTCGAGGTCGGGGTTGCCGTTGACGGTGTAGCCGACCTCGCGGTGGTCGAAGAACAAGAACTGCTCGGTGAAGCTCGGCATCCGAAACCCCTGGCCGTACGAGCCGCGCAGGGACAAGCCGAGGGGCAGCTGGAACCGGGTGGCGAACTTGGGGCCAAGCCCCCAGGCGAGCGCGTTGTCTCCCGCGCCGGGGTGCACGAGGTCGAAGCGGATGCCGGGCAGCATCGACCACCACTCGAACGGTTGGTAGAGCACTTCGCCGTAGGTCGCGAGCTGTCGTCGACCGATGTTGCCCGGGAGGGTGTCGTTGCCGTCCCCATCGCGGCGGTCCCAGCTTTGTTGCACCGCGAGCATGCCGGCGGACAAGCGCAGCCGGTGGACCAACGGGAGGTTGCGGAACAGCTCGCCGGTGTAGCGGGCGTCGATGCGGGCGTCGTCTTGCAGCGCGGTGCTGGTGACCTGGGGGGGGTTGGGGCAGGCGGGGTCGAACACGCGCCAGGTCAGGGTGTCGGCGTCTTTGTCCTCGCAGAAGGGCACGACCTTGTTGGCCGAGCCCAGGGGGATGCGGTCGAAGGTGTGGGAGTAGCGATCCAGGCGCACGTCGAGGGTGACGTGGTGGTCCTCGGTGATGTCGAGTTCCATCATCGAGCCGAACTGGAGCTGGAGGTCGAGGGTGTGGTCGCTCCGGGCGTTGGCCTGCGACATGCGCGTCTCCAGCTCGGACCAGGTGCCGCGGCCGTAGGTGCGGATGACGAAGGCGTCGATGGGGTAGAAGCTCACTTCGCCCTGTACGGTGGCTTGGCGTTTGTACGGGAGGTCGAGGGCGCCGTCCGGTCGCCGCACAACCACATTGTTGATGCTGCGGCCCATCCGGTCGACCCCGTCCTGGAGGGTGCCGGTGGCGCTGAGGCGATAATTGAGCCCAGGCAGCCCGCCGGTCGACGAGAGCTGCAGGCCATGGTTGAGCACCTGGGTGGGCAACAGGCGGGTGAAGTAGCCGACGTCGGCGTGCAGGCCCGACTGGGGGCGTTTGGTGATGATGTTGACCACGCCGCCCATCGCCTCGGAGCCGTACAGGGCGCTCATCGGTCCGCGCACCACCTCGATGCGTTCGATGTCGGAGGCGACGATGGGCAAGCGGCTGATGTCGACCCGGTCGTTGGTCTGGCCGTTGACCCGCCGGCCGTCGATGAGGATGAGCACGTACTTGCTGTCGAGCCCGTCGATGCTGACGTTCTGCCCGGTGCCGGTGGGGGTCGAGACCTGCAGGCCGGCGCTGCGCTTGAGCACGTCCCCGAGGTCGCGGGCGCCCATCTCTTGGAGGTCTTCGCTGGTCACGGTGTCGGTGCGCACCACCGGGTTCTTTTTGGTGTCGACCCGGGACCCGGTGACCTCGGTGTAGAGCTTGTCGTCGACGTCCTCGGTGTCGAAAGGCACGAGCTTGCCGTCCTCAAACAAGAACAGTTCGCCGTCCTGCTCGACGAGGTCCCCGTCTTGGTAGCCGGGGTCGAGGTTCTCGGGGGCGGCGAGATCGACCACCGGCGAACGGTCGTCGTCGACGGCGGCGCCATCGTCGGTGGCCGCGGGGGGCGGGCCTTTTTCGGCCGGCGGGGCCGGGGTCTGGGCAGCGAGAAGGGTCAGGAGCGGCAGGGCAAACACGCCGAGAACTTACAACCGATCGGGCGCAACATGCGAGCGCGCGACGCGCGGATCATCCCGACCGCACCCGGAGCCGCGTCAGTAGGACAGGTAGAGCAGGACGCCGGTGTTGGTGGGGATGGCAAAATCCGGCACCCCGTCGGCGTTGATGTCCCCGTGCGCCATCGCCCGGCCCAGGACCGGGGAGGCGCCGAGGAGGGCGGTGGACGTGGGTGAGGGCGACAAATTGCCCGTGTCGTTGGCGTACAGCTTGAGGGATGCGTCGGTGCCCGCGACGAGCACGTCCGGGTAGCCGTCGCCGGCGACGTCCAGCCACTCGGCGGAGGCGGGGGCGCCGCCGAGGAGCATTTCAGAAATGTTGGAGTCGTCGCTGCAGGGCGTGCCGCGTTCGAACACCACGACGCCGAGGTTTTCGACGGTGACCGCGGCGTCGGTGCAAGCGTCCGCGTCCCGGTTGAGCTGGTCGAGACGGAGCACCCGGGCGTCGCTGGCGGTGGTGATCAGGCTGCTCTGCTGCGACGCCAGCAGGGAGTAGCCGGCCCCGTTGGTGCCGAACACCTCGAGCCGCCCGATGCCGGCGCCGGTCGCGCCGAGCGTGAGGGCGCCGCGCACCAGATCGGAGTCGATGAACGCTTCCACGAGGGGCTCTTGGTTGAGGCCGAAGGTGTGCCCGTTGGAGGTGGCTTGGCCGGCGCCGTCGATGGGTATGGCGATGGCCAACCCGCCGGGGGTGCCGATCAGCGCGTGGAAGGTGCCGTCGTCGAGCGGGAGGATGGACAACCCGCGCACGCCGGGTTGCGCGTTGGGCCAGCTGTAAAAGCTGCTGCCATCGTTTTCGGGGTCGAGCAGGAGCAGCTTGTCCTCGGCCGCGGCGGTGTTGGGCAGCGCGTGCACAAGGCGCACCGACGACGAGCCCAGGTCGAGCAGGTCGAGACCCACCACCGCCAGGTCGGGGCGGTTCCCGGCGTCGAGAACCTCCGTGCCTATGCCCGCCCCGCCAAACCGCGCCCACTGCGACGAGGTGGCACACGACGCATAAAAACTCGGCGCGTTGGGGTCGTACACCACGTAGGGCGCCCCGGCGTCGCAGACCCCTTGCAGCACCTCCGCGTAGCAGTGCCCCCCGACGTCGACGATGCCCCCGCCATCGCACGGTTGGTCATCGCACACGTCGCCCGCCCCGTCTTGGTCGATGTCCGATTGGTCGGGATTGTACTGCTTCGGGCAGTTGTCGTCGACGTTGTCGAAGCCGTCGTCGTCCACGTCACGTTGACAGACGCCAATGAAGGTGTCGCACAGGGTGGTGAGGGACGCGAACCCCGGACAGTCGGTGTCGGCCGAACACGTGTAGTCCACGTCGATGATCTGGTCGTGCAGAAAGTCAGCGGTGCAGGCCGGGCCGCCGGGCCCGAAGGGATCGAGGGGGTCGGCGCCGGGCACAAACGCAGCCACGGCGGGGCCGAACAGGCCGTCGAGGTCGAGGGACGCGGTGAGCTCGTCGAAGGGGGTCAAGGTGATCGAGAAGTTGGGCAGGGAAAAGAAATACTCTTCGCAGTCGTACGAGGAGGGCGCGCAGGCTGTGCCCACCCAGCCACACTGGCTGTCATCACACGGGTAAGTGGCCGGGTCGGGGACGAAGACGTTGATGTCCTCGAGGGGAACATTGAACTGCAAATCGAACTCCACCACATCGAACGGCGCGGCGGTGGCGGTGGCCAGCTCCAAATAGGCATAGCCGGAGCTCGGGTCGTACAACAGGCTGCTGCGGGCGAAGCTCATCACCGCGGGGAAACTGGCGCACGCCTCGCCATCTCCGTCACCGTCCCCGTCCCCGTCGCCATCGCCGTCCCCATCCCCATCGCCATCTCCGTCTCCGTCGCCGTCCCCATCCCCATCTCCGTCTCCGTCGCCGTCCCCGTCCCCGTCGCCATCGCCGTCGCCGTCGCCATCTCCATCGCCGTCGCCATCTCCATCGCCGTCGCCATCCCCATCGCCGCGGTCTTGGCAGATGCCAGACCCGTCACAAAACTCGTCCGCAGGACAGTCCGCGTCGGTGCTGCAATAGGTCTCGGCGAACAACACCTCGGGGCGGCAGGCGCACAGTCCTGCCAGCAGGCACAGCCAAGCGGCGTGTCGACCGATCATCGTCTACTCCCAGGCCCAGGAGGCCGCGGCCAGGGCCGCCCCCGGCAACACCGCGACCGCCCCGATCGCGGCCACCCCCAGCAGCCCAAACCATGCATAGCGGCCGGCGTAGCGCGCGTCGGGCGACACCGATTTCTGTTCGAGCACCAGGTAGTAAAGCGCGGCCGCGCTCCCGCTCGCGGCCACCGCCGCGACCACGCCCGCCGCGGCGATCGCCACCCCGCTGCCGAGCATGACCGTGGGCAGCGCCCCGCCGCCGTCGCGATCGGGGAGCGCGACCTTCTCCTCTTCGGTGCCCAGCGCGGCGAACGCGGGCCGCAACACATCCGCCACCGCGTGGGGCAGCTCGTCGACGAGCACGCGCTCGTCCGGGGCCTTCAACACCCGGCGGCCGATCACCTGGGTGGTGCTGGCATCGAGCAGACTCATCTGCAGGATGTACTGCCCCCCCACCTGGTTGAGCCGGCCGAAGACCACGAACCGCGCTCCCAATGCCCCTGCAATCTCGGCCAGGCAGGTCGAGCTGTCTTCGCAGCCCAAGGCCTGTTTTTGGCCCTCGAGGGCCACGAGGTTGCGGATGTCTTCGCCGCTGATGCTCTCAAAGCTCTCGCGCCGGGCCACCTCCGCGGTGAGCAGGCCCCCCAATGTCTCGGTGAGGGTCCCGGCCACCTCGGGCCCGCCCTTGAGGTCCATGACCAACACCCGCTCGGCGGTCCGGCCCGCGTCCTCGTCGGAAGGGGCGGCGGCGGCGGCCTCCGGATCGTTTGCGCCCGCCCAAGCCCGGGGGGCACACACGACGCTCACCACAACCAACCCGCAGGCGACCATCCGGACCATCGGCACAGCCTACCCGGCGCGACGGGGGGAGGACAATCTCCCCGGGGTGTGCGCGTCACCGCCGGCCGGGCTCAGGGTGTCGTCGACAACAGCACCACGATGTCGAGCGCACCCGGCAAGGCAAAATCGACCACGCCGTCGCCGTTGAGGTCGCCGGTGGCGACTTGGCCGGGCACCACCGCCTGCGACAGGGTCGCGGACCCGATGAGCGGATCGTTGGTGATGTCGTCCCCGTTGTTGGCGTAGACGCGCACGGTGGTGGGCCCCATCGCGAGCACGTCCGGTCGGCCATCGTCGGTCACGTCGCCCACCGCGAGGCCGAAGGCCTGGGAGTCGGGCAGCTCTTTGGTGTTGAGGTCGTCGCAGGGCCCGGCGCCGTCGGTGCGTTGGTGCACCATCGACGGGCCCCCGTCGGCGCGGCTGCCGAGGAGCACATCTTGGCAGCCGTCGCCGAACAGATCGACGGCCACGATGGAGGAGACATCCGAGGCGTGCATGCCCGGATCGTGGGTCGCGCCGATGGTCCAGTTGAGGGGGCCTTGGGAATTGAGCACGTACAGGAGGGACGAGTCCGGCGCAGAGATGTCGTAGGCGACAAAAAACGCCCCTGTCTCGGTGGCGTCGTAGCGCGCGGTCACCGCGGTGGCGTCGAAGCTGCCCGCGAGGATCTTTCCGAAGCCGAGGGCCTCGTTCACCGAACCGTCCGGCTCCAACAGGTAGTAGAAGACCGAGCCGATGTTGTCGGCGACGAGCAGGTTGGACCCGGCGTTGCCGCGGTCGACAGCGGCGACCATGCGCGGGCCGTTGATCTCCTGCCCGGCGGCGGCCGCGGTCGCCACCTCATCGGTGTCGGGGTGGTAGAACACCGCCTGCACGGTCCCGTTGTTGGACACCGCGTAGCCGAGCCGGTCGATCTCGTCGGGGACCGGGACCGCGGCCACGCCCCCGGCCGCGCCGTGGGGGAGCGTGAGCGCTTGCGGCGCGCAGGTTCCGGTCGAACAGGTCACCACCGCGGCCGCGACCCCGTTTTCGCAGGTCGCGTACACCGCCGGCGGCGCCGCCCGGTAGGCGACCCGGCCGGACAACGTGGTGGGGCAAACGTCGACGCTGGTGGCGGCGAAACAGTGATGGCCGAGCTGCAGCTCGCCGCTGCCGCACCCGCTGGGGTCGCAGGCGGTGCCCAGCCCGTCATCGTCGTGGTCCGCCTGCATTGGGTTGGCGACAAGCGCACAGTTGTCGCAGGCATCGCCGAGGAAGTCGCCATCGGTGTCGGCCTGGTCGTCGTTGCCCAGGTCCGGGCAGTTGTCGTCGACGTTGAGCACCCCGTCGCCGTCGTTGTCATCGGTGCAGGTGTTGTCGATCATGTTGCAGCTGGCGAACGCGGGGCAGTCATCGGGCCCATCACACGACCAGTCCAGCGTGACCCGGTCGACGGTCAAGTCGAGGCCGGTGGCCGCGGCGCAGGCCGGGTCGGCGGGGTCGCCGAGCCAGCCCGCGGGGTCATCGCTGAGCGTGGGCACCAGCGTGAGCGCGACATGCACGTCGGCCACGAGCTCGCCGGGCGCGGGGGTGATCTCCACCGTGCTGGTCCCCCGGCTCACAAAAAACTGTGCACAGCTGCCGACGTCCGTGCATCCCATGCCCACATACGCACAATCGGAACAGGGGAAGGTCTCGTCGCTGAGCGTTTGGTTCAACGGGGCGTCGGGCACATCGCTGGTCCACACCCGAACCACATCAAACAAGCCGCCGCCGGCGTCGAAGCGAAGCTCCACCACCGACTGCCCCATGGTCGTGGCGGTGATGACGTCCACCACGGTCTCGGGGAGCACCTGGGAGCCCACGGAGGGCGTGGGACAGTCCCCATCTCCGTCGCCATCCCCATCCCCATCCCCATCTCCGTCTCCGTCGCCGTCGCCGTCTCCATCGCCATCCCCATCTCCATCCCCGTCGCCATCCCCATCACCGTCGCCGTCGCCATCGCCATCCCCATCACCGTCGCCATCCCCATCACCGTCGCCATCCCCATCTCCATCCCCGTCTCCGTCTCCGTCTCCGTCGCCGTCGCCATCTCCGTCTCCATCCCCATCGCCGCCGTCGTCGTCGTCCTCGCACACCCCCACGTCATTGCAGAACTCGTTGGCGCCGCACTCGCTGTCGTCTTGGCAGAACGTCTCCGCGGCCAGCAGCCGGAGATCACAACCCCACAGAAAAAGCGCCACCGACAACAACCACCACCGACGAGCCCGCATGTTCACTCCACCACAAAGGAGGCGCCCGCGACCGCGAGCCCCGGCACCACCACCACCGCGCCCAGCGCCGAGAGCGCCACCAACCCGTACCACCCGAGCTGGGCATTTTTTCGCAGGCCGGACGGCAAGTCGGTGTTGGCCAGCGCCCCCCAGTACACCGCGGCCGCGGTGCCCGCGGCCAACACCCCGACCGCGACCCCGGCGATGCCCACCGCGGCCCCGGTCCCGAGCAACGCTGACGACAACCCGCCGCCACCGTCCTCGGCGAGAGGCTCTTCCTCGACGTGCACCACCTCTTCGGGGACACCCAGCGCGGCGTAGGCGGGCCGCAGCACGTCGGCCACCACCCCCGGGAGCCCGCGCAACAAGGCCCCTTCATCCGCGGCTTTGAACACGTCGCGCCCGATGACCTGCGCCGACTGGGCATCGAGCAGGCTCATCTGCAGAATGAACTGCCCGGCCACCTGGTTGAGCCGCCCGAACACCACCAGCCGCGCGCCCAATGCCCCTGCAATCTCGGCCAGACAGGCGGAGCTGTCGTCGCACCCCATGGCCTGCTTCTGGCCCTCGAGCGCGACCATGTTGCGGATGTCCTCGCCGCTGATGGACTCGAACGTCTCGCGCCGCGAGACCTCGGCGGTGATCAGCCCGCCCACGGTGTCGCGCACCGTCTTGTTGATCTCCTCGCCGGCGTTGAGGTCCATGATCAACAACCGGGGCTTGGGCCCGGGCGCGTTGGTCGTCGGGGCGGGGGCGGCCGCTTGCTCGCCCGCGGGGGGCGCGTCCGGTTGTTCGTCGGGGGAGGGGGCCGGCTCGGCCGCGACCACGCTTGAGGCCCAAAACAAGCCCAAGCAAAAAAGAGCGCGCGTCATACCGAAGCCTACCCCCGCGGCTCAGCCCAGCACAAACAGGACATAGCCGAGGGCGATGACCAACTGCACCGCCGCGAACGGCACCGCGACCTTCACAAAGCCACCGAACGACATCTTCAGGTTGTACTTGTGAATGATCGTGACCGCGACCACGGTCGACGCCGAGCCGATGGGGGTGATGTTGCCCCCGAGGTTGGCCCCGAACACCACCGACCACCACAGGAGCGAGTCCGACGGGGTCTGCAAGCTTCCGAGGATCTTGGCCAGCATCGCGGCGAGGGGGATGTTGTCGGTCACCGACGAGAACACCGCGGACGCGATGAGCAACGCGCCCGCGCCGAGCTTGGGCCCGAGCTGGATGATGTAGGCAAGGCCTTCGCCGATGAGGGCGAGCACCTGCGCGTGTTCCATCACGTTGATGATCGCGAACAGGAAACAGAAAAACCCGATCAGGTCCCAGTCGATGGCTTTGTAGAAGTTGTCGACCTCGCTCTTGTACCGAATGAGCATCACCACCGCGAAGGCGCCGGCGACGTAGCCCATGCCCAGGTCCTGCACCACGGGAATCACGCTGGTGGCGGCGAGGGTGACGATGAACAGCCCGCTCATCACCGCGCCGAACTTGAAGAACGCCCAGCTCTCGATGCCGTCGGTCTCGTCGAAGCCCGCGACCATGGCTTTGGCCTCGGCCTTTTCCTCTTCGCGGGTGAGCCGGGGGATGCGGAACGCCTTGGCCCCGACGAAAATCGTGGCCGCGGTGGCCACGAGCACGAAGGGCCCGGCCACGAAGAAAAACTTCATGAACGAGATGCCCGCGGCCTGGCCCACAATGATATTGGGCACCGACGAGATGAGGGTGAGCAGGCCGCCGATGTTGGTGAGCAGGCCCTCGATGAGCAAAAAGCCGAGCAGCTTCTCTTCGCGGTTGAGCTTCTTGAGCGAGACCCCGGTGAGGGACCCGACGATGATCATCGCGGTGACGTTGTTGAGCACCGCGGAGAACACCACCGTCATCGCCCCGTAGGTCCAGAGCAACAAGAAGGGGTCGCCGCGGGAGGCCTTGGTGAACTTGATCGCGATCCAGGTGAACAGCCCCGACTTGCTGGTCACGTCGACGAACAGGCTCGAGGCGAGGATGATGGCGATGACGCCCCAGTCCACGCCGGAGACGTAGATCGGCATCGAGAGGGTTTCGTGCCCGATGTGCAGCTCGGCCTCGCCGGGGATGACCCCGGTGGCGTGGCCGAGGAAGATGGTGATCACCGCGTACACACCGGTGATGAGGGATTTTTTGGCGTGGAGCTTTTCTTCCAGGGCCAGGGTCAAGACCATGGCCACGAGCACAACCGTGAAGAGCGCCACGATGGCGCCCGGCACCGCGGGCTCGTGAGCGGCGGGGGCCTCGGGGGCCGCGGGCAAGGCAGAGAACAGAAGGGGGAGGGCGCTGGTCATCGGGTCCTCAGAGCATCAGCAGGGGCACGGACCGGAGCTCGAGGGCCAATGCATAGGCAGCGCCGTCGAGGGCGAGCATCTCGGTGTTGTCCGCGTCGCGGGTGCGAAAGATGAGCAGGTCGGCCTCGTGGGCCTCGACCAACCTCCGGTAGTCATTGGCTTGGTGGCCCATCTCGACCACCGGCTCGACGGTGATGGGGATGCCGGCGTCTTTGATCACCTGTTGGCAGGAGGCGATGTAGTCCGCGGGCTCTTTGAGCAGCCGGTCGCGGATCGCGGTCTCGGCTTCGTGGGTGGCGATGCTGGGAATCTTCGAGATGATGTCGATGTAGTGGTCGAACGCCTCGTCGTCCTCGATGTGGGTGAGGATGAGCTTGCCCTCGGGTTCACAAAAGCGGAGGCCCCAGTTCACCAGGCGGGCGTCGCCCGCGAGGTGGTCGGTGACGACCATGACCCGGTCGGTGTTGATCTCGGCCCAGGCGTAGCGCGCGTCGAGCTTGGGGTGGGGCAACACCAGCACCGGCGGCGACAGCTGCCGGGTGAGCACGTTGAGCATCACCCCGAGGCTGTACGGCCACTGGTAGTCCTGGGTCTTGAGGTTGCGGTAGCTGCACACCAAATCGGGCTTGCGCTCCTGGACCTGGGTGAGCAGCCCGTCCACGTCGTCGTAGTCCGCGTCGCTGAGCACATCCCAGGTGCAGTCTTGCTTGTCCTTGCCGGTGCCGAGCACGGACAAAAACGCGCGCACCTTCTGCTCGAACTCGTCGGCCTGGGCCGGCGGCAGGTCGGTGACGACCAAAACCCGCCGTACGGAGACATCCTCGAGGACAAACGCGGGCTTGGCCGCCGCGTTGAACACGCTCTCGAACTGGTCGATGTTGGTCATGCCGCCTTATCGCACACATCCTCGCGGATGTATGCGACCGCCCACGGCCCGGCGCCGCTCACAGCTCGAGAGACTTGGTCGCCACCCGGTCGTGGATGCGCGCCACCGCGTCGGCCACGCTCATCGCGCCTTCGTTCTTGCCGCTGCGGAGCCGGAGCGCGATCTGTTCGGCCTCTTGCTCTTTGTCCCCGATGACGAACACGTAGGGCACCTTGTCGAGCTGGGCCGCGCGCACCTTGGCGTTCATGCGGTTGTCGCTCGCGTCGACGGTGGCGCGGATCTTTTGTTTGCGCAGCTCGGCTTTGACCTTCTCGCCGTACGCCACGTGGCGGTCGGTGATGGGCACGATGCGCACCTGCTCGGGGGCGATCCACGGAGGGAACGCACCTGCGCAGTGTTCGATCAGAATGCCGATGAAGCGCTCGAGCGAACCGTAAATCACGCGGTGGATGACGATGGGAGTCTGGAACTCCCCGTTGCTGTCCACATATTTGCACTCGAAGCGCCGCGGGAGCTGGAAGTCGAGCTGGATGGTGCCCATCTGCCAGTCGCGGCCGAGCACGTCCTCCATCACGATGTCGACCTTGGGCCCGTAGAACGCGCCGTCGCCGTGCTCGATGTGGTAGTTGCCCGGGCCCGCTTGGTCGTCGAGCACGCGCTTCAAGATCGCTTCGGCTTGGTCCCAGGTCTCGACGTCGCCGATGAACTTCTCGGGGCGGGTGCCGAGGCGGAACCGGTATTTCATCCCGAAGATGGTGTAGAACTTCTCGACGATGTCGAACACGCGTTTGTATTCGGCCTCGATCATGTCCGGGGCCACGAAGATGTGCGCGTCGTCTTGCTGGAAGCGCTGCACCCGCAACAACCCATGGAGAGTGCCCGACCGCTCGTTGCGGTGAAGCACATCGCAGTCCGAGAGGCGCAGGGGCAGGTCTTTGTAGCTGCGGCTCTTGAGGTTGAACACCACCATGGCGTTGGGGCAGTTCATCGGTTTGACCCCGTAGGTCACGTGCTCACTCACCGGGCAGATGAACATGTTGTCTTTGTAGTGTCCCCAGTGACCGGAGATCTCCCACAATGCCTTTTCATTGATGAGCGGGGACGAAATCTCGTCGTAGCCGCGCTCCTCGTGTTCTTCGCGCCAGAAGTCCACCAAGGTGTTGAACAGCTTGAGGCCCTTGGGCAGCCAATAGGGCATACCCGGGGCGGTGGGCTCGAAGTGGAACAGGTCGAGCTCTTTGCCGAGCCGACGGTGGTCGCGCTTTTTGGCCTCTTCCAGGCGCTGGATGTGCTCGAACAGGTCCTTCTTGGTCGCCCACGCGGTGCCGTAGATGCGGGTGAGCTGGGGGCGGGTCTCGTCGCCCCGCCAGTACGCGCCGGCGGTGCGCAGGACCTTGATCGCCCGGGGGTCGATTTGGCCGGTGTGCTCGACGTGGGGGCCGGAGCACAGGTCGTAAAAATCGTCGTGCTGGTAGACGGTGAGCTTGGGGTCTTGGCCCTCGGGCAGGGGGTTGCCGTCGGCGTCGAGGCCTTCGCTCAAGATCTTCTCGACGAGCTCGAGCTTGTAGGCTTCGTCCTTGAACAGCTCCCGGGCCTCGGACGAGCTGACCTCCCGGACCTCAAAGGGGTGCTTGCCCTTGATGATTTCCTTCATGCGGTTTTCGATCCAAGCGAGGTCCTCGTCGTCGGGGACCTGGGGCAGATCGAAGTCGTAGTAGAAGCCATCGCGGATGGCGGGCCCGATGCCGAAGCTCACGGCCTCGACGCCAAAACGGTCCCGCACCGCTTGGGCCATGATGTGGGCCGAGCTGTGGCGGATGCGGTGAAGCTTGTCAGCGAGTTCGGATGCGTCGGCGTTGCTCACGCGGGTACCTCGGGCGCATGGCGCATTTGATCGTCAGGGCACACCTGGCGTGTGCCCCGTCGAGATAGCCACGGAAAAAACCGAACGCAACCGCGGGCGGGCCGTGAACGCCTGGCCCGAGGCCGCGCGCCGGCAGGCTGGATCCGTCCAACCCGCCCCTCCGGGTCGTTTCTCCTCGGTGAAGGCAGGTCTGTTCCTGGTGTTGACGACGGTGGGCCTGTCCGCGGGGGCCTCGGCCCAGACCGCGCCCCCGTCGCCCGCCGACCCCGGGCCGGCCACGGGCCCGCCGGCGCCGGCCCACGAGCCCTTCGGCCCGGCCCAGCTGTCCGGCCTGCTCGGCAAGCGCGTCGTGGTCCGCGACATCGTGGGCCAGGACTACACCGGGGTGGCCAAGACCCTGGGCCGCGATCGCCTCGAGCTCACCGGCGACGAAGGCCCGCTCTACATCAAATACAAACACATTGTGTCGGTGCAGGTCGTGGCCCCCACCCTCACCGAACGCGCCGCCGACGCGGCCCTCGTCGCGGCCGGGGGCGTGGCCGCGGGGGCCGGCGCCGCGGCCACGAAGTTTGGCGAGCGGGTGGGCGATGCCCTCGGGGCCCAAACCGAAAAGGCCCTCGACGAGCAGAACATCATCGAGCGCGGCATCGACCTCGGCTTTGACGCCCTCGAGCAGCGCCTGCTCGGCCAGGATGAGCGCGACCTCGACGAGGAGCCGGCGCCCGCGCCCCCCGGCCCCCTCGGGGACTGGGACGGCCCGGCGCCCGAGACCCGCCGGGAGGCGTTCGAACAGGCCCGCCAGGACCGGCACTTCGAAGGGCTGGCCCCGCCCGAGGAGCTCGCCCCCGAAGACGCCCGCTACGCCCTCGGGCTCGAGGCCGGCGAGGCCGCGGCCGCGGCGCGGCATTTCCCGGTGTGGTTTTTGGGTGGGCTGTTCGCGGGGGTGATGCCGGTGAGCTGTTGCGCGGCCCTCGCCGTCGGAATGTTATTGCCTGCGCGGCCGCCGTTTGATTCCGGCAGCCGGTCCAAGGCGTTTCACGAGGGGTTCGAGGACGGATACGCGGGCGAGGTGCGCTTTTGGCGGGTCGCGTCGGTGGCCGGCGGGGCCACGGTGATGGTCGGGCTCATGACCGCGGGGGTGCTCGCCGCGGGGGGCGCGTACGTGCTCACCGGTGGTTTTCGGTAGCCGGGCATTGATTCGCAGGAATGCGCGCCCCCGTGGCGGGGTTTTGGTGCGCATGTCACGTCCCCAGCACGTCCGGTTTCGTTTGGTTGGCTTTGCCGTCTCGATGGCGTGGATGTGGATCGCTCCCACCGCCCAGGCCGCGCCCCTCTGGGAGGACGTACAGCAACATTTGCAAGGACAATGGACGGCCCCGGTCGACGGGGGCCAGCGCACCATCGACGTGGTGTACGAGCCGTTGTCCGGGGGCACCATCATCGCCGAGCGGTTCGGCACCGGGCCGCGCCAGTCGCTTACCGTCTATCACCCCGACGGGGACAGCGTGCTCGCCACCCACTATTGCCCCCAGGGCAACCAGCCGCGGCTGCGGGCCCGGCGCCGCAAAGGGGACAAGCTGACGTTTGACTTCGCCGATGTCACCAACCGGAAAAAGGACCAGTCGATGTTGCGGTCCTTGACCTATTCCTTTTCCGAAGGTCCCCACGTCTTGGTGCGCACGGAGATCTACGTCGGCCCCGACGGCAAAGACGAGGTCACCACGTTGCGGTTTGTGAAGCAGGGGGCGGTGCCGGCGCACAAAAAGACGGCGCCGCGAAAGGCGGCGCCGGCGCACAAAAAGACGGCGCCGCGAAAGGCGGCGCCGAATTAGCGGACCGTCGCGCGTGGCCTATTCGATGGTGCAGATCGCGTCGGGGTGTTTGATCCGCGGGAGCACCGCCTCGACCACCCGGAACGGGTGGTTCATGCGTTCGGCCCCGAGGTAGGCCACCGACATGTCCATGGACACCGCGATGTCGAGGTTCTCTTTGCCGGTGGAGACCAGCACCGCCACGTCGCCGCGCAGCAGGTTGGACTGGTAGACGCCGTCTTCGCAGAGCCGGCGAATGGTCTCGATCTCGAGCACGCCGGTCTTGTCGAACACCCGGTGCAGCTGGGCGTAAAGCTTGGGCGTGGTCACCAATGCATAAGGTGCATAGTGCTCGCCCCCGTTGAGCTTCTCGGCCGCGGCCACCACGTTCTGGTAGCCGGTGCCGGGCTTGGACCAGTCCCCGAGCTTCGTCTTGTTGCGGCCTTTGGCGTTGCAGAGGCCTTCGATGCCCAAGTTCTTGTCCCCGTAGAAGATGAGCTCATCTTCCATCTTGGCGCACAGGTTGGCCGCGCCCGCGGCCGCGGACACGTCGAGGGGCATGTTGTGGGAGCGGGCGGCCTCGATGTCGCGCCAGTGGAGCACAAAGTCCTTGTAGATGAGCGGGATGGTCTTGAACGTGCGCTTGTCCGAGAACATGCGCGCGGTCTCCGCCTCGCCCACGAGGTTGATGGCGCCCTTTTCGCTCCCGGTGAACTGGTCTTCGGGAACGGTCTGCACCCCCGCGCCCAGAGGACCGTAGAGGTCGATGAAGCGGCGACCGATCAGCGCCCGGCGGGCGACCTTGACCACCGTCTCGTTCATGCTGTTCCATTGTTCTTCGCCGAGCGGGTTTTCGTTGTGGCCAAGATAATCAGTCATCGGGAGAGTCCCTTCTGCGCGGTCAGCGCCGCGTTTTCAAACTGCCAACGGTGAGTTGTCGATAGCCGGTCATCGTCGAGAACGACGAAAGGCGGGGAGGGGGATCGGCGGGGGCTGGCCCGGCTTGGGCGGGTGCGGGTGCGGGTGCGGGTGCGGGGGGGGCGTCCTGCTTGGGCGCGCCCGCGAAATGGTCGGGCCGCACATCCACCGTCTGGAGCTGCTTTTTCTGGGCGGTGTCGCGCTCCTCGATCAGCTTGAGCGCCTCCGCCACGTGCTCTTTTTCTTCGTCCGCGAGGTGCTGAAAAAACGCCTGCAGGCGCTCATCGTGGGCCGCGGCCGCGTAGCCCTCGTATTCGCTGATGGTGTCGAGCTCCCGGGCCATCACCCGGCGGAGCAGCATCAGGTCTTGGCGGTCATCGGGCGAAATCACACACCTCCAGGCCCGCAACGTAGTGAACGACCTGGGCCGACGTCAAGCAACCTTTTGAAATTGCTTGACTTTCGGAATGAGACTCATTTTCATTCTCGTTCTTCCCTTGGCGCCCGGGAGCCTTCTATGCCCCTTCGTTGCCCCCCCGGGGCCCTGTTTGTGCTCACCGCCCTGACCCTGTCTTGCGCCAGCGACCCGGCCCCGGCGCCGCCGTCCCGGCCCCCGCCCACCCGGGCCCGGCCCGTGGACGTGGATCGGCGGGACCGCGCCCCCGCCCCACCCCCCGTGCCCCACCTCCGGCTGCGGGCCGACATCGATCCCGGCGCCCACACCGTGCGCGCCACCGCGACCTGGACCGCCCCGGCCGGCGTGCCGTGGCCGACGCTGTACATTCACCGTGCCGCCCGCATCACCGACGCGCGCATCGACGATGCCCCCGGTCAGGCCCACCTGGCCGTCGACGGCGCGCCACCTCCCTACGTCGACGTCGCGCGGCCGCTGCGACTCTCGGCCCCGCCCGGCCGTACATTGACATTGTCATACACCCTCGCCCTCGGCGAAGACCCCGTCGCCGACGTCAACCAGATCGCCCCGGACCTCGTGGAGCTGGCGATCTACGCGGGCTGGTACCCGTTCTCCCCGGCTTGGCGCGCGTTGACCTATGACCTCGAGGTCACCATGCCCGGTGACGCCACCGTGCTCACCAACGCCACCCCCGTCGCCGCCACCGCCCCCGGCCGCGTCGCCTTTCGCACCGACGCGCCCGGCAACGACGTGGCCCTCGTGGCCGCGCCCGGCGTGCACTGCCAGACCACCCGGAGCGACACGCTGCAGCTTCGGCTGTGCGACACCGACCGCAGCGCTCCCCACCGCCGCACCCGCCAAACCCACTTCACCGACGCGCTGCGCACCTTCACCGAGCGCTACTCCCGCGCCGCCCTCGACGCCACCGCCACGGTGGTCTACGCGCCCCGCGCCGGCTGGGGCTATTCACGGTTTCCCCTCATCGTGGTCAGCGAGGAGCGGGCCGCCCGCAGCCACCGCGAACCCTTCGGCGAAGCCCGCGACACCCGCGGCACCGTCCACGAGCTCGCCCACTTCTGGTGGCAGGTGGCGGATACCTCCACCGACGACGACTGGCTCAACGAAGCCTTGGCCGAATACAGCGCGCTGCGCTTCACCGTCGACACCTTCGGCGACGGGTACCTGGCGGCGGCGTGGGACGACTTCACTGCGGCCTGCGCCAAAGCCCAGACCGGTGAGCCGGTGATCGGCACCCCCGCGGACTCCGCCGACCGCTACCTCAACTGGTACCTCAAGCCCGCCTTCGCCCTGCTCGCCGCCGCCCGCCAAGACCCGAACCAGATGGTGGACTACGCCCTCGGCGCGGTCTTTCGCTTCAGCTACGAGGACCGCGCCGCCGATGCCAAACGGTTGTTCAACCAACTGAGCCACCACGTCGACGACGCCGTCACCGCCACCCTGTCCCAACGCCTCCACGCCCCCGGCTGGGACGACGCCACGTTGGCCGCGGTGCGGTCCGACCTCGGGCTTGCCCCCGGTGACCCTCCGGGGCCACGATAGGGAGCCGCCATGACCGCCACCGCCACCTTCTGGGACAACATCGCCCAAAGCTACGCCCAACAACCCGTGGCCAACCCCGCGGCGTTTGACCGCAAGATCGCCCTCACCCGCGAACGCATGCGGCCCGACCACGTCGTGCTCGACATCGGCTGCGGCACCGGCTCCCTCTGCCTCCGGCTCGCGCCCGCGGCCGCCGCGGTGCACGGCCTCGACGTGTCCCCGGCCATGACCCAGATCGCCCGCGACAAGGCCAAGGCCGCCGGCGCCGATCACGTGCAGTTTCATACCGGTCCGTTCGACGAGACGTTCGACGCGTTCGGCCCGGCCAGCCTCGACGGCGTCTGCGCCTACAGCATTCTTCACCTCGTCGAGGACCGCCCCGCCGCGCTGGCCCGGGTGTTTTCGTTGCTCAAGCCCGGCGGCTTCTTTGTCTCGTCGACGGTGTGCCTGGGCAACTCCTGGGCCCCCTACCGGCCGTTGCTCGCGGTCATGACCGCCCTCGGCAAAGCGCCCCCGGTGGTCGCGGTCGTGCGCACCCGCACTTTGCTCGCGGAGATCGCCGGCGCGGGCTTTGTCGACATCGAGGAGCACGACGTGGGGGCCAAGCCCACCATCGCCTTCGTCACCGCCCGCAAACCGGATTGAAACCGTCGCGTTGGCGCCGCGCCGCGAGCGGAGGCCGCGCCGCAGGAAAGAGATTGTTTTCGGCGACGAACAATCTGCTCCAAAATCGAGCAAACCCCGAGGGCCCCGCCCCCGTCTCCACCACCATCGCGCCGACATGGCGCAACCCCGTCGTCCCTCCCCCCAAGGAGGGCTGACCCGATGACGAAGACACGAGCCGGGCGCACCGGTCAGCGCCCGACTCTCCCTCTTCTGAACATCCGGTGGCCGCCCGTCCCAGTTGCGGGACTGCGCCAAAACCAGAACAAAAACAGCCACCTAAACCAGATCTGTCTTGCCCCCACCGCCCCCGGATGCTCAAACAGGCAGATGACCAACGCGCCCACCTCCGTCTACGAGCTCATCGGTGGCGAGACCGGCGTGCGCCAGCTGGTCGACGACTTCTACGACGAGATGGACACAAATCCCGACGTGGCCGCGCCCCTCCGCGCCCTGCACGCCAAGGACCTCAAGAGCTCGCGGGACAAGCTGTTCCTCTTTTTGTCCGGCTGGTTCGGCGGGCCGTCGCTCTACATCGAAAAGTACGGCCACCCGCGCCTGCGCCGCCGGCACTTCCCCTTCGCCATCGACCGCAAGGGCCGGGACCAATGGATGCAATGCATGCGCATTGCGCTGTCGAAATCCAGTCTTTCGGAAGAGCTCCAACGCCGTCTCGACGAGGCCTTTTACGGTCTCGCCGATCACATGCGCAACACCGAAGGCTGAGCCGCGCTCACTTGCGGTCGGGGGCGGTCGTCGCCGGGGGCTCTGAGGCAAACGACTTCGGGTCGGGGCGACGATCAAGCTCGACCCCGCGCGACGTAAACGCCACCCGGGTCGAACCTCCGCGGCTCATCATGATCGTCTCCGTCAGCAACGGGTGCACGTCAGATGGGGCCTCCCAGTACACGAGGAAGTTGGCCCCTGACCCTCCGGTGCGGTCGTAGGTATCCACCGCAAAGTCTGCGGTCTCCAGAGGTCGCAACACCTGGGGGGTGGCGAGGTAGCGTCGGACCCGGTGGCCGGAGGTGTCGAAATAGTCGACCTGGGTGAGCTTGACCTCGGCCCGCGAATCGACGTTGCGCACGCTGAGCAGCACCGCCATGAGTTCATCGTCGGCGGCACGGTTGCCGCCCGGTACGTGCGAATACGCGGGCACATATGTGGTCCGCAGCTTCACCTCGCCCGCGGCCGGGGCCTCGGCGGGAGGGTCGGGGGCGTCGGCCGAAGGCGGCGGGGGAGGGGCGCCGGCGGGGCGGGCGGCGGGCTGGCAAGAGGTGGCCAACACGAGGAGGAGGGTGAGGCAGGGGGTGCGCAAGGTCATGGTCGGCTCCGCGGGGCGCGTTTTTGGGGCAAGGTAGCATCGCCGGGCCCAGCCCGGGAGCGAAATCACATCGCGTGGTTCTCGCACAGTGTTATTGGACGACGACCCCTTGGCTGAGGCGCACAAAGAGGTGGCGCAGCACCGCCTGGTCGAGCACCCAGTCCTCGTCGATGCGCAGGTCGGCCCCCGCGAGGTCGACGACCGCGTCCATCAGCACCTGGGTGTGCTCTTTGGGCTCGAACCGCGCCGCGTGGTTGTCGATGAGCTCGGCATACCCCCGCGCCCACGCCGCGACCTCGGCACGATCAATGTCATTGTGCAAGAGTCGACGGATGACGTCGAGGACCATCTCGGCGGTGAGCGTCTTCAGCTCAGGAACAGCCACAGCAGCACACCCACCACGCCGAGGCCCACCAGCGACAGCCCGGCGATGAGACCGATTTCCACCGGACCCAGCGACTTTTTCTTGGCCACCTTCTTGTCGCCACCGTCGCCGTCCGCCCCGTCGCCCTCGCCGGTGCCTTCCCCCGCTTCGCTGTCTTCCCCGTCGAGCCCCACCAGGCTGGGGTCGGACATTCCGCTCAGGCTCGCGTCGGAGAACTCTTCGCCCGGCGGAGGCCCCTGGTCCTCCAGGGACATTTCGGGTGCGTCCGGCACCGGGGCGTCGCCGGGGCCGTCCTCGTCGAGCGGCTCGTCGGGGGCTTCTTCGCTCTCGTCTTGTTTGGCGAACGCGGGGATGTCGTCGAGCTTGCCCAAGAACTTCGCGCTCGGGTCGATGAAGGTGATGCGCACCGCCCCGAGCAGGATCTCGTCCGCGTCCCGCAACGACGTGGGCTTGCCGATCTTCTTGTCGTTGACGAGCACGCCGTTCTTGCTGCCCAGGTCCTCGACGGTGATGTCGGTCCAATCCCGGCGGATGATGGCGTGACGTCGCGAGATGTTGGCGTCGTTGATCTGAAAATCACAGTCGGTGCCCCGGCCGATCACCACCTCGGACAGATCGGGCCGCAGCTCAAACTTGCGGCCCTCGTCGGGGCCGTTCATCACCCGGACGTAGGGCAGCTCCTCGGTGCCGATGGAGGCGAGCACCTCTTCGACCATTTTGCGGGCCAGCGCCTCGGTGTGCTCGGCGGAGTAGTCGTCGGACTGCTGCTCGAGGATGTGCACCGTGATCGAGAAGTGCACGATCTCGATGCTGTCGCCGTTGCGAAGCAGCTTTTTCGCGCCCGCGGGGATGGGCTTGCCGTTGTGCTTGGAGCCGTGGGTGCTCTTGAGGTCCTGGATGAACCACTCGTCGCCCTCTTGGTAGATCGCGGCGTGGCTGCGGCTCACGGTGGAGAGCGGAATCTGAATGTCATTGTGCTCATCGCGGCCGAGGGTCACCCGTTGCTGCGCGAACTCGTACTCGAATTCACGCGGCTCCTTGCCGGGGATCTCCATGACCACGCTGAGGCGAAGCGACAAACACACACTCCCAAAAAGGGGCACCGGACGGCGCAATGTAGCGAATCCGGGGACCATTTAGGAGTTTTCGAGCCGCTCGCAAAGCCCATTTTGGGGCCATCTGTCACGCGATGGCGACGAGAGGCGCCCGCATCGGGCACGGACCGGCTACTGCACCTCGAGGGCGGTGATGATCTCCTTGCACTGCTCGATTTCCGACGCGAACCGCGGCTCTTCCTTCGCGCAGGACAGAAGCCCGCGCGCGTGCTCGAGGGCGAGGTCGCGGTCGAGCACGGTCTTGAAATGCAGCGCGAGTTGGTAGTGGGCCAGACACAAGGTCTCGTCGAGCTTGAGGGCGTTTTCGCATTCGGTGACCGCCATCTCCGTCAGGCCGCGGTCGAACAGCGCGATGCAGAACCCGTAGTGGCCGGGCGCGTAGCCGGGGTTTTCGGCGAGCTGGTTGACGTACTCCTGCAGGGCTTCGCCTTTGAGCTGGCTGCCCCCGTAGGCGAGCTTGATCTCCTTGGCGCACACGGGGTTGTTCTTGTTGGCGGCGAGACATTGCACGTAGTGAAAGAGGGCCTCGTCGAAGCGCCCCACCGCGAGGAACAGGTGGGCCACGCTCTCGTGACATTCTTCTTTTTGCGGGTCGAGGTCCAAGCACCGCACAAAGTACTGCTCGGCATCGCCGATCCACTCTTGGCGGCGGTTCTCGGTCTGCTCGAGCTGCGCGCGGTAGGTCATGATCAGACCCATGTCGCGGTAGCTGTTGATGTGATTGGGGTATAGCTCGAAGATCTTGCGGTATTCTTTCTCCGCTTTGTCGTAGTGCTCGTTGATGTACGAGCGGTCGCCCTCGGAAATGTTGAACCACACTTTGTTCTGGTCGACGGCCTTGCCCTGCGCGGCCGCGCTCTCCGCTTCGGTGGTGTAGGCGGCGGCGCGGCGGACCTCGGCGAGACGCAAGTGGGACAGCGCGAGGTTGTAGCGCCCGTCGAGGTAGCGCGGGTCGATCTCGATGGACTTCTCGAAGTTGTAGGCCGCGGCGTCGAACTCTTTCTTCACAAACTCGAGCACCCCGAGGTTGTTCCACGCTTGGGCAAAGTCGTTGTTCTCCCGGATCGCCATTTTGTAATAGTCGCGGGCCTTGTCCTCGACGCCGCGCACGTACCAGATGAGCCCCAGGCCATTGAGACATTCCGCCGACCGGCTGTTGTACTCCAAGCAAATGTCACAGCGTGTCTCGGCACGGTCGTAGTCACCCTTCTCGATGTTCTCGACGCAGGCGGCCTCTTGTTGGATCTGTTCGGGGGTCTTGACGTTGTCGGTCCCGGCACAGCTGAGGGCGAGGGCCAAGGCCGACAACACAAACGCGAACACAAACGAGCGCAACATGGCTCCTCCAGGGGTCCACCCGAGTAAAACGAACGCACGTTACCCAAAAGTTCTGCCCGCGGGCATCACCAGTCGGTCATCTGGGTTGTGCTAGGTTGAACTTCTGACGCAGGGGGGGCTGTATCTTGAAGTCCCAGAAAGTTTCGACGATGCGGCGAACCGGTTTCGTACTTTTTTCTACATTCACCTTCATGATCTGGCTGGGCGCCTGCGAGGCGCAGAAGCCCCAGCTCCCCGAGGCCCTGCCCAGCGCCTCGGACATCACCCTCACGACCGAACCCGCGGGCGCGACCATCGTGGTGGACGGCATCCCCATCGGGACCGGGCCCCAGACGGTGAAGCTCAACCCCGGCCCCCACCGGCTCAAGGCCCTGCTCAACGCCTATTTTCCCGCCGAGCAGCGCATCACGGTCAACGGCCGCGAAAAGCAGACCATCACCCTCACGCTGGTGGCCAGCCACTAGGACACGTCTCAAAATCGCCTGCGGCGCTTTCGAGCCGGCCTTCTTCGCAGCGCGAGGCTTCGATGGGAGTCTGCTCGTTCGGCGTACGTGCCGCCTCACCCACGTCGGAAACCTGTGTCGTTTTGTTTGGGGGATCGGCCTCGACGCTCGTGGCGCCCTCGCTCCGACTCCCCCGCTTATTCGCCTCCGCCGCGTCGGGCGGCGTTGCATCCTGGGGATGCAACCAGCAGCGGTTTTTGTGACCCGGCCCCCCTGGATTCAGAGCGGGAGCGGCTCGAGGTAGGCGCGGGTGGCGGTCCAGATGCCTTCGGGCACGTAGTGGGACAGCTCGGGGACGGGGTGCCGGGCCTCGGGGTGCTCCTCGACGATGCCGAGATTCTCCAGGTGGCGGGCGCGCTCGACGATGATGTCGCGGCCTTTGTAGGTGTCGATCTCGACGTGGATGCAGTGGCGCTCGCGCACGACGCGCAGCAGTGACGCGGCCTCCAGCCCGAGCTCCTGCTCGAGGATGGCTTGGGCTTTGTCGCGCAGCTTCCACGTCGAGGTGCGCCGGCCGACGAACCCGACGTCCACCGCGAGCCCGGCCAGGTGCTTGGACCGTTGGGTGGCCCAGCGCCGGGTGCGCCGCTCGCGCATCAGGCGGAACTGGTCCTCCGGCGATCGCGACAGCGATGTGATGTACACGCCCTCGGCCCAGGGCCGCAGCTGGTCGGACAGGATGTCCGCGGCGCGGATGATCAGGGGGTGGGTCTCGACCCGGTCGTAGGTCACGGCGCGCGCGGTCGGCGTCAACTGGTGCCGCTTGGCGATGCGCGCGAGGGGGTCGGGGGTCGCGCCCACCGGGGTCATGTCCGCGAGCGCGGGCGGGTAGAGCGGAATCGCGGGATCTTGGTCGTCTTCATACGGTCCCATGACGAAGGCGCCGGTGAACGCCCCCACCACAAAACACAAAAGCCAGACGAACCGCTCGGTCACCATTCCACCTGAGATCTTGTCGTTTGTCGGAGGGGGCCGCAACAACGTGCCTCGAACTGTTTCGCTGCCCCATAAGGTGTTGAATTGTTATAGGTCTCAGGGTCCGGCGGACAAGCTCTGACGCTGCGCATCAGATCCGCGGGCCGGGCATCGGCGGAGCACAGGGAGGGCAGGGGCATGGAAGGCAAAGTCGTCGTCGTCACCGGGGCGAACTCGGGCATCGGCAAAGCCACCGCGACGGAGCTGTTGCGCCGTGGTGCCAAACTGATCGTCACCGCGCGGAACGAGTCGAAGGGCCAAGCCGCCCTCGCGGACATGACCCGGGACGCGGGCCGCGAGGACGCGAGCTTGTTGCTCGCGGACTTCTCCCGCCTCGCCGACGTCCAAAAGCTCGCCGATGACGTGCTCGCCCGGGCCGAGCGGGTGGACGTGTTGATCAACAACGCGGGCTTGATGCTGTCCGATCGCATCATGACCGACGACGGGTTCGAATCGACCCTTCAGATCAATCACCTCGCCCCGTTCTTGTTGACCCACCGGCTCAAAGACGCGTTCGAACCCGGGGCGCGGGTGGTCAACCTGTCCAGCGACGGCCACCAGATGGTGCGCGGGTTTGACTTTGACGACCCCTTTGGCGAGCGCCGCTGGGACGGGCTGCGCGCATATTGCCAAAGCAAGCTGGCCAACATCCTGTTCACCAAGGAGTTGGCCAAACGTTGGCAGGACCGCCAGGTGAGCGCGTTTGCCGTGCACCCGGGGGTGGTCAAGACCGGCTTTGCCCGCGACGGCGACGCCAAGGGCTGGTTCGCCTGGGGGGTCAAGCTGACGACCCCGTTCATGATCACCGCCGAACAAGGCGCGCAGACCAGCATCCACTGCGCCACCGCGCCCGGCCTCGAATCGCGGAGCGGGCAGTACTTTAAGAAATCGCGGCCCCAGAAGCCGAGCAAGGCCGCGCGCGATGAAGGCGCGGCCGCCCGGCTCTGGGAAAAATCAGAGAAGTGGTTGCAGGACTGGCTCTGACCGATGCCGCGCCGGCCCACGACCTGGGGGGACCTGCTCGACGAGGTGCGCGCGGCGATCGCGGCCGAGGACTGGGCGCGCGGCGAGGACGCGATCGCCTGGTTGCGGCAGGAAGCCGGTCACCGCGGCGATTTGGGCCAAGAATCGTCGGCGCTGTTTTACGAAGGCATGCTGGCCGACGCGAAAGGTGACCTCGCCCGGGCCGAGCTTTGTTTTGCCGAGGCGGTGGAGGTCGACAAGCGTCACTTCGGCCCGGTGCACCGGGCGGTGGGCGATGCCCTGAACAGCCTGGCCATGGTCCGCGAGGCGATGGGCAAATGGCCTTTGGCCATGAAGTCGCGCATCGCCTGCGCCGAGGTCTACGACCAGGTCGGCGCCGAACACACCGGGGACGCGTTTGTTCGCGCGGGCACGGCCTGTCTGCGGGCGAAGGACCCGGACCGGGCCGAGGCGATGTTCGAGCGGGGGCTGACCTTCCCGCTCCCGGTGGACCAGGCCTGGTCGCGGATCGCCTTGCTCGGCCTGCACGACGCGCACCTGCAGCGCGAGCAGCATGCACAAGCATTGCGGGCGTGCCTCGAGGGCTTGCGCGAGCCGTACCGCGACGAGCCCGCGTACCGCCCGGTACAGGGCCGCCTGTGGGTCAAGACCGGGCACCTCAGCTGGATGCAAGGGCTCGACGACCAGGTCGCGTTCGCCTACGCCTGCGCCGCCCGGTTGGCCGACGACGACGCCGCGCTCGCCGACGAGGCGGCCCGCGGCTTGGCCCGGGTCCCGCGCCCGGCGCCGGGCCGGCTCGACGTGTGGACGGTGGTGTACGCCGACCCCGCGCGCCAGGTCGTGCACGCCGCCCACATCACCCGCGGCCTGCGGTTCTGGAAAGAGCTGGCGGCCAGCGTGGGCGACGTGATCCCCGACGACCAAGCCCCCACCCGCTGACGCGCCTACATTGAGCGCGCCCCCGGCCGCGGGGTACAACACCCCATGAAACATCTGGGGTGGTCGTTCGTTCTCGCGGGGTTCCTGTCACATGGGGGGGCCCAGGCCGCGCCCGCCGCGTACCAGTACGACGAGGGCGGCCGGCTCGTCGTGGCGGTGCAGCACGGGGTGGCGATTCAGTACAGCTGGGACGACAACGGCAGCCTGCTGTCGAAGACCTCGTGCGCGGGCGCGTGTCTTGTCGACGGGGCGTGCTACGCCGAAGGCGAGGCGTCCCCGGACGACGGGTGCCAACTGTGCCAAGCCGGGGCCGATGTGTTCGGGTGGACGGCCGCGGCCGAGGATGCCCCGTGTCCGGGGGGCACCTGCCAGGCGGGCGTGTGCGTGCCCGCCGGGGACGGCGATGGAGACGGAGATGGGGATGGGGATGGCGACGGTGATGGAGATGGCGACGGCGACGGAGATGGCGACGGCGACGGTGATGGAGACTGGCCGCCCGACGGCGGCTTGGAAGAACCGTCGGACGGCGGAGCCGCCGACTCCGGTTCTTCCGGCGACGGAGATGGGGATGGGGATGGCGACGGGGACGTGGCCGGGGATGGGTGTGGCTGTTCGGCGGCGCCGGGGGGTTCTCGTTCGCCGGCGTGGCCGGGCGGCGGCTTGGCCCTGTTGTTGATGGGCCTGGTGTTGGGCGGGCGTCGTCGTCGGGGGGCGGCGTGGTGGCCGGTCGGCTTGGCCCTGTGGGGGCTTGCCGCGCCGGGGGCGCAGGCGGCGGAGATCATCGTGTGCCCGCCGGGTTCGAGCGGGGATGATTGCGCGGCCATGTCGGTGGCGGACGGGCTCGCCGCGGCCGACGACCACGACACGATCGTCATCCGGGCCGGGACCTACAATGAGTCTGGATTGATTTCGCCCTCCGGGGTCAGCCCCCTGACGATCCGGGCCGAGAACCCGAGCAGCTTTGACACCGTGACCATCGACGCCGGGGGCGCAGACGGCATCCTGCGGCTGTTCGCGGACGTGACAGTGGAGGGCATCACCTTCCGCAACGGCAACAGCCCCAACGGGAGCGGCGCCGCGCTGAGCGCCAACTCCACCGACATCGTCGTGCGCAACTGCCTGTTCGAAGACAACAGCACGGGGCTCAACGGCGGGGCGATCTCGTCCGAGAGCGGGACGGTGCACGTCAGCAACAGCACCTTTCGGCGCAACCACGCCGATCGCACCGGGGGCGCGGTGCGGAGCAACCGGCGGATGACGATCGTGAACAGCGTGTTCGAGGAGAACACCGCCTCGGGCTCGACCTTCAGCGCCGGGGGGGCGGTCACCGGTCGCGCCGACGGCGAAATCAACATCCTCGACTCCCACTTCCTCAACAACTCCGCCGCGCGCACCGCCGGGACCACCGACGGGGGCGCGATCAACCTCCTGAGCGGGACGTACGTCTATCCGTGCCGGGTCAACAACTCGACGTTCGACAACAACACCTTGGGGGGCTCAGGCGGGCGAGGGGGGGCCATCCGCGCGAACTGTCTGGCGTTCATCACCGCCAACACCTTCAGCAACAACGGCGTCAACGTCACCGGGGTGGCCAACGGTGGCGCGGTCAACGTCGCCGACGCCAACAGCGCGGTCATCGCCAATGCCTTTGACAACAACTTCGTCACCACCCCCGACCTGAACAACGCCCGGGGGGGCGCCGTGTACTGCGGGTCCAACAACATCGCGGTCAGCCCCACCCCCGCCGGCAACACCCCCAACGAGACCTACGGGTGCGAATGCACCCCGGACGCGACGCGATCGTGCAACACCTCCTTGCCCGGGGCGTGCGCGGTGGGCAGCCAGACCTGCCTCGCCACCGGCACCTGGGACTTGTGCGGGGCCGACACCCCCGCCGCGCCCCGCGAAGACTGCACCGACACCGTCGACGACGACTGCGACGGCCTCGACGACACCGCCGACGACAACTGCGCCGCGCCGGGGAGCACCACCACCGGCAACCTCCCCAACAGCGACTGCGACGGAGAGCCGATCAACACCGCCACCGGCGAGCTGTTCCACGCGTTCGCGCCCGACATCGACCTCGGCGGCCTCATCCCCGTGCGCTTCGCGCGCTATTACGCCTCAGGGCTGCTCGACGACGGACGCGTGTCGAGCCTGGGCGACAACTGGCGACACACCTACGAATGGCAGCTCTCCACGATTGTCAATGGCTACGAAGTCGTGACCCCGGCCGGTCGTGTGCTCCGGTTTTTGAGCGACGGCACCATTCCCTACCGCTTGCAGGGATCCCAAAAGCCACCGTTCAAGGCCGAAGCCCAGGGCGACCTCTTCTGGGTGGGCGATCCCCGCACGGGCCTGGTCTACGGGTTCGAGACCGACGGCAGCGGGCGTCTGTTGTTCATCGAGGATGGTTTCGGCAACCGCTTGACCCTGAGCTACGCCGGCAACGACCTGCTCGCGGTCGACGACGGGCGGGGTCGTTCGCTCACGTTTGCCTACGACGGGGTCAACGGCCGCATCGCCAGCGTCGACGACGGCACCCGCACCGTGAGCTACGGCTACACCGGCGACGACCTCACCGCGGTCACCGATCTGCGGGGCTTCACCACCACCTATGCCTACGTCGGCACATCGCTGCTCACGTCGTTTGTGCGCCCCGAAGGCAACACCCCCTGGTCCCAGACGTGGGACGCGGGCAATGGCCAGGTGCTGGTCCAGACCGATGGCCACGGGGTCACGACGTCGTTCGCCTACGACGCCGCCGCCGGCACCACCACCATCACCGATGCCCTCGGCGAGACCAAAGAACACAACCACCTCCTCTCCGGCGAAGCCGCCGGCGAGGTGAGCGAGGACGACAGCGCGGTCAGCCGCACCTACGACTCCGCCGGGCGCATTCTCACCGTCACCGATCGCCAGGGTCGCACCACCGCGCGCAGCTACGACGAGGCCAGCGGCCAGCTCGCCTCGGTGACCCACCCCGACGGCACGACCACAAGCTTCGCCTACGCCGTGCGCTCCGTGCGCGGGGTGCCCTTTTATGACTTGGCCGAGGTCACCCACCGGGACGCCACCGTGGAGAGCTGGACCCACAACCCCGGCGGGGCCGTGGTCAGCCACACCGACCGGACCGGCCACACCTGGATCACCACCTACGACGGGCGTGGTCGCCCGGTGAGCGCCACCGCCCCGGTCGGGGGCACCACCGAGTGGACGTACAACGACGACGACACCGTGGCCACGATGCGCGATGCGTCGGGAGACGAGACCGCCTACACCTACGATGGGCTGTTCCGCGTGGTGGCGGTGACGCGGCCCGACGCCCTGACCGAGACGTTCACCCACGACGACGGCGATCGGCTGCTCACCGCCACCGACGCGCGGGGCGCCACCACCACCCTCACCTATGACGACAACGGCAACCTGGTCGACATCGAGTCCCGCGACGGCGAACACACCACGCTCACCTACGACAACAACGACCGCGTCTCGTCGACCACCGACCGGGGCGGTCAGACCCGAACCATGACCTACGACGAGAAGGGGCGCCTCGCCAGCCAGGTCGCGGGCAACGGGAGCACCGTGGGCTATGGCTACGACGTGCGCGACCGGGTGGTCGCCCGCACCGACGGCGCCGGCCAGACCTGGCCGGTCACGCGCTACGACGAGGGCCGCCTGCAGAGCGCGGCCAACCCCCTCGGCGAGACCAAGACCTACACCACCGACGCGGTCGACAACGTCACTGCGATCACAAGCGCGGCCGGCCGCACCAAGGCCATGGACTACGACCCCATGCAGCGTCTCACCGGGGTCACCCCCGACGCGGGCCCGGCGAACACCCTGGGCTACGACGCCGCCGGCCGGCTCACCTCGACGCAGATCGATTCGCTCACCCTCACCCTCGAGCGCGACGCGGCGGGGCGGATCACCGCGCGCATCGATCCCCTCGGTGAGCGTTGGGAGCGCACCTACGACGATGAGCACCGGCTCGCGTCCCGCACCGACCCCGTCGGGAATGTCACAGGATACACGTACGACGCCCTCGACCGCGTCGGCACCCTGACCTACCCCGGCGGCCTCGGCACGCTGGCCGTGACCTACGACGAAAACAGCAACCCCACCGCGCGCACCTACAGCGACGGGCTCACCCTGTCCGCGACCTACGACGCCGAAGACCGCCTGCTCACCACCGACGGCGTGGCGTTTGCGTATGACGCCAACGGGGACCTCACCGACAGCAACGGGCTCGTCATCGCCCGCGACGGGTACGGCCGCATCACCAGCGTGACCTACGACGTGGGCAAGACCGTGAGCTACACCTACGACGGGCGCGGCCTGGTCGAGACCGTCACCGACTGGACCAGCGGCACCACGACGTTGAGCTACGACGACGCCGGGCGTTTGGTCGGCATCGCCCGGCCCAACAGCGTCGACACCAGCTACACCCTCGACGCCGACGGCCTGGTCACCGGCATCGCGCACGGGGCTGGCTATGCCCTGTCTCTGACCCGGGACGAAGCCGGTCGCATCGTCGCCGCCGACCGGCCCGCGCCCCCCGCGGTGGCGGACCTGCCTCCCGACCTCGACGACACCTACGACGCGGCCGCCCAGAACGTGTCCAAGACCTGGGACGCGATGGGCCGCCTGACCGCGGACGGCGCCGCGGGCTACACCTGGGATTTGGCCTCTCGGCTTGTCGCCACCGACGCGTCCGGCACCGCGACGTCGTACAGCTACGACGGCCTCGGCCTGCTCACCGGGGCCGACGACGGCGCCACCGCCGAGACCTACGTGTGGAACCACGCGCTGGCTTTGCCCGCCATCGCGGTGCGCGCGGTGGGGGGCACCGACGCGGACTACTACGTGCACCTCCCCGACGGGCGCCTGCTTTACCGCATCGACGCGGTCACCGGGGCGCGGGTGTTTTTTCACCATGACGAGCGGGGCAACACCGTGCTGCTCACCGGCGACGATGGGAGCACCCTCGGCGCGTATGCCTATGGGCCGTTCGGCGAGGTGTTGGCCCACACCGGAGCAGATACATTGTTCGCCTGGCAGGGGGCGTATGGGCTGTTGACCGCTCCCGGCGGGCTCACCTACGTGCGCGCGCGCTGGTACCGGGCCGACCTGGCCCGTTTCATCAGCCGCGATATGGTGACAAGCGCCCGCGTCACCAACATCAACCCCTACCAGTACGCGTCCCAGCGCCCGCTGTCCCGGGTGGACGTCGACGGGGCGGAGGACCGGCAGACCAGCCAGTTCCTCGACATCTCCGCCCCCCACCTGGCCAAACGGGTGAACGAGCTTCAGGCCGCCCTGGCCCGGGGCGATTACCGCGCGGTGCCCCGGCTCAGCGACAAGGTCCTCGCCGCCGCGCGGCGGGTGGCGGCAGATGCACACGCCGCGGAGACGGTCCGTCGCTCGAACGAGCACGCGAGCGAGCTGTCCCGAAAGCAGGCCCGGGAACGATGGGGGTCCAGCGGGAGCGGATGGGGCGCCGGGCTGGTGATGGGCGAGCTTCTGGATGCGGTCGCGGCCGACCGGGAAGAGGAGGCGACCCCGTGCCCGGTGGACGTGGATGTTCCGCCGGTGACGCCGCCGGAGCCGCCGGAGCCCAAGTCTCTGGTGGATCCCAACGCAGAACAGCAGCCCTCGGTGGTGGATGAGCTTGGCGGTCATCCCGGCATCTACGGGATCCTCAAAGAGCTCCCCGATCCGGACAAGAAGACCGAGATCAAGCCTCTGCCTGAGGGGGCGATCATCCCGGCGGGTGACGGCGCCCCCCGCCGTCGTCCGCCCCCCACCCCGCCGCCGCTCGATGACATCACCCAGGACGACGGCAGCGTGGTCTCGGAGCTGGGGGGCATCGTGGTCCTGTCGTAAGGCGGAGAGCTTTCGGCTTCACCCCGGCGCGGCTAGGGTCCGGGTTGACCCGGGAGGCGCGGTGGCCACGTTTGTGGTGGACAAAGAGACCACGTTGCTCGCGTACATGCTCGCGCAGGAGCCGGGCATGAAGCGGGCCACGGCGAAGACGCGCCTCAAGCACGGGGCGGTCACCGTCAACGGCGCGGTGGCCACCCGGCACGACGCGTCTTTGCAAACAGGCGACGTGGTCGAGATGCACCGGCGCGGGACCGGGGTGCAAAAGCAAAGCCCCCGGGCGCTCAAGATTGTGCGCCAGACGAACGATTGGGTGGTGGTGGAAAAGCCTCCGGGCCTTCTGAGTGTGCCCACCGACGACGGGGGGCCCCGGCAGCGGACCGCGCTCACCGAGGCGATGAAAGCGCTGGGCACGGATCGCCCCCTCTACGCTTGTCACCGTTTGGACAAGGACACGAGCGGGCTGTTGTTGCTCGCCAAGTCCGCGAAAATCCAACAGCACTTTTTCGACACCTGGGACGGGGTCGAGAAACGGTACGCGGCCGTGGTCGAGGGCCACCCGGTGCCCGAGCGCGGCGAGATCGATGTGCCGCTGTACGACCACCCCGAGTCGCTCATGGCCGTGCCTTCGCGCGGTCCCGACGCCAAAGAGGCGCTCACCCGCTACCGGGTGCAGGACAAAGGGCCCGAGCGCGCCCTGGTGGACATCGACCTCGTCACCGGGCGGCGTCACCAAATCCGCTCACATTTCAAGGACATTGGGCACCCCCTGTGCGGCGATCCCCGTTACGGCCGGGGCAAACGCACCGGGCCGCGGCTTTGCCTGCACGCCAGCGCGTTGGTCTTTCAAGACCCCGCGTCGTCGAGGAAGGTGGCGCTCAAGAGCCCACCGCCCAAACTTTTTTTCCGGATCCTGCACCAGGTCGATCAAGCCGACGCTTGACCCCGGATCGGGTTTGCCTACAACCGGGATGTCAACGGATTGGGGCCAAGCCCCACGAATCACCCACATCTCCCTCGGGGAGAAGAGACACAAAGGAGACATCATGTTGACGCGTTATGACCCCTTCGACGACATGTTCCGTCTGTCCCGGGCGCTCTTTTCCACTGGTGCCAATGGGACTGAGCGAAAAGCCAGCTTCAGCCCGGCGGTGGAAATCGAAGACACCAAGGACGCGATGTTCGTCCGCGCCGAGCTTCCCGGGATGAAAGAAGACGACATCCACGTTGAGGTCGACAAGAATTTGCTCACCCTCAAAGGCGAGCGCACCTACGAAGAAAAGCAGGAAGCCGAGGGTTGGGTACGCAGCGAGCGCAGCTACGGCACCTTCGCCCGCCAGTTCACCTTGCCGGACACGGTCGACGGTGACGCGGCCGAGGCTCACCTCGAAGACGGGGTGTTGACCCTGCGCTTCCCCAAAAAGGAGCTGCCCAAGGCCAAACGCATTGCCATTGGCGGCGGCACCTCCAAGTCCCTACCCCACGCTGCTTAAATCACAGCAAGGGGGGCGCCGCCCGGACCCCACCCCCGACGGGCGGCGCCTTTTCTTTCCTCCCCCGCGCCCAACCCGGTGCCGTCGCGCTAGACTGCCCGGGTGGGGCGTTTTTTTTGGCTTGTCGGCATCCTGTGGGGCCTCGCCGGTCCCGCGCAGGCGGCGCGCGGTGAGGTCCACGACTACGCCACGTTGATGCGGCGGTTGCCGCGCAAGACCGGGCCCCGGGTCGAGCGCCTGCGGGCGTTCGCCGCCGACCAGCGGTTGCGCATCTCCGATCGCATCCGCGCGGGGCGTGAGCTGTTGCGTCTGCTCGACGAGGACGACCCCGCTCGGGTGCAGGTTCTGCTCGACCAGGCGGTGCTGTTTGGCGTGGCGCACTCTCGCCGCGAGCGGACCCGGGCCCTTTTCGCGGCCGAGGAGCGCGCGGCCCAGCACCGCGATCCGGTCACCGCCCAGGCCGCGCGTACGGTGCGCGAGACCGACGAACGGTTGCGCACCCTCTCGGAAATGATGGAGAGCCGGCTGCGCCGGGACGACGACACCGCGCTCACCCCCGACGAGGCCGCGCTGCAGGTGGCGATCCAGCGGGGCGCGGCGGCGTACGATCGCATCGGGGACGTCTACGGCGCGACCGGGCTGCGCATCGTGTTGGCCCGGCTCAAAGAAGCGACCGGCGCGACCCTGCCCGACGTGCTCGCCGCCTACACCCGGTTGTTGCGGGCGGGCGGCAACGGCCGCGACACCGCCCACCTGCGCCAAGAGGTGCGCCGGGCCCGGGCCCGCGTGCTCGAGCACATGGGCGAACGCAAAGAGGCGGTGCACGAGAGCCTCATCGCGGACCGGATGGTGGTGGTGCCGGCCACGCGCCCCGCGTTCGACAAGGTCGAGCGCACCATTTACGACAAGAGCCGCCACACCGAACAGCTCTGCCACCGGGTGCGGTTGTTTGGCGTGCACTGCGACGAGGTCCAGCAGCAGGAGATGGACAACGTCGTGTACTACGACTACACGCGCGATCCCGCCCGTACGACCCTGGGCCCCGACGTGCTCGACCGCACGTACGACGAGTACGGGGGGTTGTTGCAGGCGTGCGTGACCGAGCAGAAGAGCGCGGGCGGTGAGGCGGTTCGGATCGAATGGCAGGTCACCGCCCAGGGCCGGGTCGATCACGTGGTGGTGCGGCCCGCGGCGCTGCAGGACGGCCCACTGGGCAGATGTGCCCGAGACGCGTTGGCGATCTTCCGCTATCCACGATCACAAGAGGGCGGAAGCCACGTGCACCGGGTGCTCTCGCCGCAATGACCAAGACCCCGGGACGCGGTGCACCCCGGGGCCTTGGGGTGGGCGCGCTCAGATGCGCAAGAACTGCGAGAGCAGCGCCACCCGGCTGCAGTCCGGCGCGGCCGCGAACGCCATCCGCCCGAGCATGTCCCCGTACTCCCGGGGCGAACACCCGAACTGGCCTTGGTCCCGGGCCCGCTCGGCCGCACCTTCGTACACGTTCCAGGCGGCGAGGGCTTCGGGGGTGAGGCGCGACTTGTTCTGGTCGACCCACTGGGCGAGGTCCTCGTACTCCCGGCCGAACGCCTTGCCGTCGAGGTCCGCGGTCCCCCATGTCACGGCACCGATGAGGGCATCGCTGCCGATGGGGCCCTTCTGGGCGTCGAGCAGCTCGCACGCCACCGCCGACGACGCGTCCCGGTAGCCACAGCTTTTGAGCTCGGACTTCATCGCCGCGTACTCGCTCGCGGGGATGCCGGTGTGGCCACGGCGCTGGGCCGACTCCGCATAGCGCTCGTAGGTGCGCCACTTGGCCTTGGCCCCGCCCGACAGGCTCTCCCAGTTCTCGTTCACGTACTTCGACAGGTCCGCGTACTCTTTGCCCGCGGCTTGGCTGTCGAGGTCAGAGGTGCCGTCGAGAATGGCCTTCTCCATCGCGTCCGCGCTCACCGGCTTCGGACCGGCCTTGAGCCCTTCGATGGCCGCGCCCGACGACTTGTCTTGGTAGCCCGCGACCTTCATGTCCGCGACCATCTTGTTGTAGTCGCTGACGGGAATGCCGGTCTTGCCTTTGGCTTGGAACTTCTTGGCGCAGTCTTCGTACACCTCCCATTTCGCCTTGGCCTCAGGGGACAGTTGGTCCCCGTGGGCGTCGACGAACTTCTTGAGGTCCGCGTACTCCTTGCCCGCGGCTTGCGCGTCGAGGTCCTTGGTCCCGTCGATGATCGCCTTTTGGAAGTCATCGCCGGAGATGGGCTTGTTCGCGCTGTGCAGCGACTCCACCGCTTGGCCCGCGGAGGCGTCTTGGTACCCGGCCTTCTTCATGTCCGCGACCATCTTGTTGTAGTCGCCGACGGGGATGCCGGTCTTGCCTTGGCATTGGGCTTTCTGCGCGGCTTGGTTGTACACCCGCCATTTGGCCTTGGCGTCGGGGGACAGCTTGTCCCAGTTTTGGGTGACAAACTTGTTGAGGTCCCGGTACTCCTTGCCCGCGGCTTGGCTGTCCAGGTCTTTGGTGGCGTCGATGATGGCCTTCTCGACGTCCTTGCCCGAGTAGGGCTGCGGCTTGGTCTTGAGGCCCTCGATGGCCGCGCCCGCGGTCTTGTCTTCGTAGTTCGGGGTTTGCGGTTTGGGGGTCTCGACCGGTTGCAGCGGTTCGCTTTTGGCCCCTTTCATCTCTTGCACCATCTTGCAGTAGTCCCCCACGGGGATGCCGGTGCGGCCGGCCGCGCGGTGCTTCTTCGCGTACTTCTTGTACACATTGAACTTCGCCCGGGCCTCGGGCGACATCTCGCTCCAGTTCTCCCGGGCCCAGTTGGACAGATCCTTGAACTCGCCGCCGGCGGCGTTGTTGTCGAGGTCTTTGGTGGCATCGACGATGGCTTGTTCCATCGCCGCGCCGCTGACCGGCCGGGGTTGTTGTTCGAGGCGCTCGATGGCTTGGCCCGCGCTCTTGTCGTGGTAGCCCGCTTCCTTCATCGCCCCCTTCATCGCGCCGTAGAGCGGCCCGGGGATGCCGGACAGGCCGAACATCTTGCACAGCTGCGCGGTCTGGGCGTACACGCGGTATTTCGCGCGAGCGCCCGGGGTCATGTCCTTCCAGTTCTCCTTCACGAAGTCGCGGAAGTCAGCGAACTCTTTGCCCGCGGCTTGGCCGTCCCAGTCTTTGGTGCCGTTGATGATCGCGTCTTCCATCGCCTCGGCGGAGATGGGCTTTTTGCCGTTCTTGAGGCCTTCAATGGCATTGCCCGCGCTGGTGTCGCGGTAGCCGGCGGCCTTCATGTCCGCGAGCATGTCTTTGTATTCGCCCATGGGAATGCCGGACTGTCCTTTGGCTTGGCACTCTTTGGCTTTGTTCTCGTAGATCGCCCACTTCTTCTTGGCCTGGGGGGTGAGCTGGTTCCAGTTGGCCTTGATGTACTTGTTGAGGTCGGCGAACTCTTTGCCCGCGGCTTGGGCGTCGAGGTCCTTGGTCGCGTTCTCCACCGCGGTCTGGAGCTTGTCCCCGGTGATGGGGTTGCCTTGGGCGCGGAGGTCTTCGATGGCTTTGCCCGCGGAGGCGTCTTGGTAGCCCGCGGCGGCCATGTCCTTCTTCATTTGGTTGTACTCAGCCATGGGGATGCCGGATTGGCCCCGGCATTTGCAGCGCTGCACGGTTTGTTCGTAGACGCGCCACTTGGCCTTGGCATTGGGGCTGAGGTGGTTCCAGTTGCTCTTCACGTATTTCGACAGGTCGTTGTACTCGCGGCCCGCGGCCTGGCTGTCGAGGTCCTTGGTGCCATCGATGATGGCCTTCTCGAGGGCCTCCCCCGAGATCGGGTGCGGCTGCTTTTTCAGCCCTTCCACCGCCGCGCCCGAGGACGCGTCTTGGTACTTCGGCTTGCACACCAACTTGTCGGTGTTGGCCGCGACTTTGTCCGAGACCACCTTCATGCGCGACAGGGTTGCTTGGTAAAGCGTGTTGGGGATGCCGGTCTGGCCCTTGGCGGTCTGGTGGGCGGCCACGTCGTCGAAGACCTTCCAGGCCGCTTTCGCCTCCGGGGTCATCTTGTCCCAGTTGGACTCGACGAACTTGCTGAGGTCTTTGTGTTCTTGGCCGGCGGCCTGCGCGTCTTTGTCCGAGGTGGCGCGGTGCACGAGCCCGATGAGCTCGTCGCCAGAGATTTTGTGATTGGGGTCCCCGGCCAACTTGCGCTCCTCGGCGCGGATGGCGCGACGAGCAGAGTTGTCGCGGTAGGTGTTGGGCTTTTTGGGAGCAGACTTGACGCAAGAGGAACGAACTTGGGCCATGGGATTTCTCCTGAGTTGAACAGTGATGTGCGCGAAGAGGTGTGTCGGCGTGACCCCCGCGGCGGTGCGTGACCGCGCGACACCCGTGACTGCGGTCGCGTCACAGAAAGAGACGACGTGACACATGACACCAACCGGTTTGACCAATGTGACCGGTCCACAACCACCCGACAGCACACAAACCCGCATGAAAGGCAGGGTGCGACATGTCGGACGCGGCGGGGTGGGGCCTCGGTCACGTCGTCGACAACGGACTGATCCGGATCGATGACATTCTGTGCCAAGGGGCTCTGATCCAGCCACTAGACCCAAAGCTACTGGATAGAAACCGACGCCCGAGGGTCCCCGGGCGCGGGTGCGACATGTGGGCCCAGGTGGGTCAGGGACCGTCGGGCGCGAGGGGGGCCGACGCCGGTGCGGCCTGCGCGAACAACGACGCAAACGCCTCGGCACCGGCCATGCCCCGGCGGGCCAGCCCGCGCTGCACCGCGGGCGCGAGAACGTCGAGGTCGTCGCGTTCTTCCGCGGCCGCGCGCAGGACCGGCGCAAACTCGCGGCGCAGAAGGTGGCCGGCCTCGTGCTGGACCGGGGCCCGGGCCGCCCCCGCGGGGAGCAAGCCCACGAACCGGGCGGCGTGGTCGGACCCGGTGCCCACCGTCCACAAGGAACAGGTCAGCGCGACCTCGGCCCGGGTCCACGCGTCTTGTGCCGAGAGCAGGGAGGCGGCGGTGTCGACCAGGCGGTGGGCGAGGTCCTCGGCGGACAGGTGGGCCAGCCCGTCGGTGAGCTGCTCGCGCAGGGAGCGGACCACCCGCACCAGTTGCCAAAGCCGGACCCGGCCTTCGCCGGCATCGGCGAGGACCACGGCGCGGCCCGGGGAGAGCAACCGCTCGTGTTGGGTGTGGACGCGGGCCCACTGGATGAGCGCGCGGCGGCCGGCGTCGACGTCCCCGAACAGCGCGTCTTTGTGCGAGTGCAGCCGCCACCCCGCCCCCGCCGCGCTCCAGTCGCCGCTGGCGGTGCGCCGCGGCAACAGCCCCGCCCCCGCGACCTCGCCGAGCAACGCGCGCCCGTCGACGGGCGGCCAGATGGTCCCGCTGGGCATCAGCGGGTCGGGGACAAAGGGCACCTCCGGAATGTCGCTGGGGGCGATCGGGGTGGGGGGCACCGAAATGTGACTGCGCGGTGCCGGGCGGTCGGGGGCCGGCGGGGCGAGGGTGGGCGCGGGGTCGAACCGGAGGGGCAGGGTCTTGAGCTGGTCGAGCAGCTCGAGGGGGTGCTCGGCTTCGGGCTTGCCCCGGGGCAGGGCCCCGCGGTCGACCAACGCCCGGACCCGGTCGAGGGCGAGCCGGACCGCGAACACAAACCCCTCGCGCACGCCTTGGCCGGTGGTGGCCACCGTCTCGACGATGGCCACCGGGGCGATGGTTTCGACGTCGGCGAACATGCGGGCGCGCGGGACGGCGCTGTCGTGGTCGCGCTTGTTGGCTTGGAGAATCAACCCCAGCGGGGGATCGGTCTCGCGGCAGGCCGCGGCCCGTTGGCGAACGGTGGACAGCGCGGCCTCGTAGACCGCCGCGCGGGTGTCGACGACCAGCACCACGACGTCCGCGGCGTCGAGCAGATGCTGGCGGCGCGGGCCCAGGTCGCGTTGCCCGGGCACGCTGATGATTTGGCAACGAATCTGCCGCCCGTCGAACACCCCCCCGACGTAGTCGACCCAGTCAAAAAACAGGGTGCGGCCCTCTCGCTCCTCGGGGGTGGTCACCGCCACGCCGAGGCTCTTGGCCAGGGCGCGCAAGGTGGTGGTCTTGCCACAGAGCGGGGCGCCGTCGTACACGACGCGCACCACGAGCACGTCGTCGTCCTCGTCAATGGTGGCCACGGTCTACGAAAGCGCGTCCGCGTGACGGGTGACGGCGGATCGTACGATGGCGAGGTTGCTCTGTTTGCGGTCGACGGCGAGGTACAGGAATGTCGCTGGATTGACCAGCTTGATGAGGTGAATCTGGGTGGTCAAGGTGATCAGCATGTCCTCGATGGACCCATCCAGGCGCAAGGTCTTCATGATCTTGAGCTTCTGCTTGACCAGCTCGCTGTTGTAGGCGCTCGCGGCGGTGAGGTCGAAATCGCCTTGGGCGATCTTGACCGCCAAGGTCATGCCCGACTCCAGATCGACCAACGACGCGGCGATGAACCCGGTCACGTCGTCTTCAATCTTCTCGATGGCCTCGACCAACTCTTTTTCACTGGGCATCGGTGTCTCCTTAGATCTGCAGGCTCTTTTCAATCTCTGCGAGCTTGTGGCGGGACATCGCGAGGTTGCCCTTGGCCTTGTCGATGACGAGGTAAATGAACAGCGCGTCGTTGGAGCCCAGGGGGCGGATCAAATGATACTGCTTCCCGAGGGTGATGAGGATGTCGTCGATCTTGTCCGCAAGCTTGAGCGAGTCCATGGTCTTGCGCTTGGCCCGCACCACTTCAGTGTTGCCGGCGGCGGCGACCTCCAGGTTCACCGGGCCACCGCCTTCGGCGCCCAGCATCATGCCGCTGTTGCTGTCGACCACACACGCGCCCAACGCGCCGTCCAAATCCAGAATGGACTTGAGCGCTTCTTTGATGTTTGCCACTCGGCCTCCTTGGTTGTGTGGCCGGGACTGCAATCGGCAGGCCATGTCCCGCGCCCGCTGCGGGCCCCGTCGTCGGGCGTGGACCAGGCGGTAACCGCCGGCAGGTGGCGGTATCCGCCACCCCCGGCGCCCGCCGCCGCGGGGGCACCGGGAGCGCGCCTGGAACGGGCCTTGCTCGAGGTTCTCCGTGGGCGAACACATCAACATCGAAGAAATCGAGGGACCGGTCGCGCTATGCACAATGTCGGGCGTGGTGGTGCGCGCGTCCCCGGTGTGCGCGCAAGTGCTCAGCAGCATCGGCCTGCGGGAGGTGCCCGCCCAATTGCCGGCCTCGCTGTGGCGGGGGCTGGAGACCGCACAGGGGGGCGAGGTCGAGTGGCGCACCCCCGGGCCCGAGCAGGTTCGGGTCATCGGCTGTTCACGGTATCGGCACCGGGACATGTACGTGGTGATGTTGCGCGACGTGTCCGGCGCCCACGCCGCCCTCGCCCGGCGCCTGCATCGCCAACGCCTGGAGGCCACCGGCCGGTTGGTGGCCTCCATCGCGCACGACCTGCGCAGCATCGTGGCCAGCGTGGTGTACTCGGCGGACTTTTTGTCCATCGGGGGCGCGGGCATCGCCGAATCGGACCGGCGAGAGGCATTGGCCGACATCCTCAACGCGAGCTCGCGGTTGCAGTCGACCGTCGATGGTCTGCTCGACTACGCACGGCTGGGGCCCACCATCAAGTCGAAGGTGTCGCTGACCCAGGTGCTCACCCGGGCGCAGGGGTTTCTGCGCAGCTTGTTCAAGCCCGAGGGCCACACCTTGCTGATCCGCATCCACGACGATGAGGTGGTGGGCAACGGTCTCATCATCGAACAGATCTTCGTCAACCTCATCCTCAACGCGCTACAGGCCGGAGACCGCATCAAGGTCGAGATCGCCGCCGGGGCCGCGGCCATCCCCGGCAGCGGCCGCCCCGGGGTGTGTGTGCGGGTGCTGGACACCGGGCCGGGCATTCCCGGTGACCAGCGCGATGTGGTGTTCGAGCCGTTCTACACCACCCGCGAGGACGGGACCGGGCTCGGGCTGCCCAACGCCCGGATGGCGGCGGAGAGCATGGGCGGCGCATTGACATTGGAGCCGTCCGACCGGGGCGCGTGCTTCGCGGTGTACTTCCCGGCCCCGGGAGGGGCGGCGTGACCGGCCACGTTGGGCTCGCCGGGGTACGGGACGGGGCGCTGCTGCGGGTGGTCTCGGGGGAGCGCACGCGGCTGGAGACCTTCGCCGCGCTGCTGGCGCCGCTGTTCGCGAGCCGGCAGGTGGCGTGGCGCACGGTGTTCGAGCGCAGCGGGCCGGCCGAGCTCGACGACCTGATGATGTTTGGGCCGCGGGAGGTGCATGTGGTGTTTCGTCTCGACGAGGGCCGAGACCAGGCCCTGATGTGCATCCTGCCCAGAGACAGAAACATTGGGCTGATGTGGCAAGCGGCGCGGGGCATCCGCGACGAGGTGGTCCGCGCCCACGCATGAGGACCTACGAGCGCGCCTTGGACATCCTGGCCCGGGTGGAGTCGATGCCCGGCGACACCACCGGCGCGCTGTGCTTCGGAAAGGCGCGGGTGCTGGTGCAGGGGGGCGCGATCTGTTGGGCGGTGGCGCCCGGCTCGCCGGTGCGGCTCACCGACCTGCTGCGCAGCCAGCGCCACCCGCCGCTGTCCCGTGATGAACTCGAGGCGTGCTACCGGCGCTGTCGCGACAGTGGACAGCCGGTGGGCGAGGGGTTGCTCGCGGCGGGGCTGGTGAGCGCCCAGGGGTTGCGGCAGGCGTTGTTCGCGCACACCACCGAGGGCATCGCCCAGATCGCGCAGGCCGAGCAGACCTACGAAGGGTTCGTGCCCCACCAGCGCGCGGGCTACGATGCGCGGTTCGTGTTCTCGACGGTGGAGACCATGGTCGGGCTCGGGGCCCGCGGCCACTTGGCGCGGGCGGCTTTGGTGCACAGCACCCTGGCCAGCGTGCTGGGCCCGGACACGGTGGGGGCGGGGTTTGTCATCGATGCCGACGGTCCACGGGTGGTGGCCACCGCCGGCTCGGTGGGGCGCGGGGTCAACCAAGTGATGGAGCTGTGCCGCTGGGCGCACAGCCTGTTCGGGGTCATCGGGTTTGTCGACGACCAGACCCGGGTAGCCCAGGGCGTGTGGAACCGAGAGTGCGCGGTGGTGACCTGGTGGGACGCCAGCGCGCACTACGTGGCCCGCTGCGATACCCGGGCCGCGGCCACCTTGCTGCTCAGCCGCATCGAGCGCCGAGAGGAGGAGCTGGCCGCGTGACCCGCGTACTCATCGTCGACGATGACGAAAGCCAGCTCAAGCAGTTGGCGCGCGCGTTCCTGGCCCGGCGCAACCTCGACGTGGTCACCGCCAGCAGCGGCGAGGCCGCGCGCCTGCTGCTCGACAATGAGTCCATCGACATCGTGCTCACCGACCTGCAGATGCCGGACATCAACGGCCTGCAGCTGGCCCAGTGGTTGGTGCAGCAGCACCCGCAGGTGATGCTGTTCGCCATGACCGCCTACCCGGACGATGACTCGGTGGAGCAGCTGCGTGAGCTCGGCGGTATCCACTGTTTTACCAAGCCGCTGGACGTGGCCGCGGTCCACGACCGGTTCGCCGAGACCCTCGCCACCGGTCTGCAGGGTCACCTGTCCAACGTGAGCTTGCCTTCGGTGCTCCAGCTCATCGAGATGGATGGCAAGACCTGCACCCTGCACATCGAGTCCCAAGGCCAAATCGGCGCCCTCTACGTCGACACCGGCCGGCTCATCGACGCGCGCACCGAAACCCAGCGGGGCACCGAGGCCGCGATCGAGATCACGAGCTGGCCCACCCCGACCTTGGTCATCGTCAACCAGTGCCGCACCAACGCGATCACCGTCGACCGCCCGGTGAGCTTTATCCTCATGGAGTCCATGCGCCGGCTCGACGAGGACTCCCGGGACCAACCCGCGGCGCCAGCCCCGGCCGAGGCCGGGCCCGGGTTTGATCCCTTCGCCGACCTGCCCCCGACCCCGCCGCCGGTCCCGCCGGCCGCGGCCGAGCCGGCCCCGGACCAGGCGATCTTGGTGCTCGACCTCGAGGGCCAGACCGTGCGGCGGGTGGTGGGTGGCTTTCCCCATTTGGAGGAGATCGCGACCCTGGTGCGCACCATCTACCAAGCCCAGACCGCCGCGCTGGCGCTCGCCGGGGCCGACGACGACGTGGAGGAGCTTGTCATCACCGCGGGGCGGTTCTGGGCGCTGTGCCGGCCGTTGCCCTCGCGCCACGCCCGGGTGGTGGTGTTGTTGTTTGACCCCGAGGCCCGGGCCAACATCGTGCTCCAGCGCATGGAACTGGACCGATTTGTCGACGAGGGCGCCTGAGGCTGGCGCGCTTTTTTAGCCCAGCCCGTAGCGCTTGACCTTGTCGCGCAGGGTGGAGCGGGGGATGCGCAACGCCCGCGCGGCTTGGCTCATGTTGCCGTGGGCGACGTCGAGCGCGCGCTGGATGAGCTCGGCTTCCGCCCCCCGCAGGCCGACCGCGGGGACATCGCCGGGGGCGGGCGCGTCCAGGAACGCGCCGCGCTCTTCGAGGGCCTCGGCCACCGCGCGCAGGCTCAAGAGGTCCCCTGAACAGCGCAATGCCGCAGAGTGGCTGAGTGAGCGCAGCTCGCGGGCGTTGCCGGGCCAGTCGTACGCTTGCAGGGCCTCGAGGGCGGCGCGGGACACCCGCCGGGGCGAGTGGGGACCGAGCTCGCGCAAGAACTGCAGAATCAGCGCCTCGATGTCCTCGGCCCGCTCGAACAGGCGCGGGGTGCGCACGGTGAAGCCCGCGAGGCGGAAGTACAGGTCGGGACGCAAGGCCTCGCCCGAGCGCCCGCGCAGGTCGCGGTTGGTGGCGCTGATGATGCGGGCTTTGAGGGGCCGCTCGCGGGTCTCGCCCACCCGGCGAAAGGTCCGGGTCTCGAGCACGCGCAGGAGTTTGGCCTGTTGCTGGGCGGGCATCTCGCCCACCTCGTCGAGGAACACGGTGCCGCCCATCGCGGCCTCGAACAGCCCGCGGCTGTCTTTGGTCGCCCCGGTGAACGAGCCGCCCTCGTGGCCGAACAGCAAAGACTCGAACAAGCCGTCGGGCACCGCCGCGCAGTTGATCGCGACCATCTCGCCGGGCCGGCCGCTCATGCGGTGGATGGCGCGGGCCACGACCTCTTTGCCGGTGCCGGTCTCGCCCACCACCAGGACCGGCACGTCGGGGTGCCGGGCGATGCGGCGCACGTTGCAACGCAACTGGATCGCGGCCGCGGAGCGGCCGACCACCTCGTGGACCTCGCCCCCGTCGTCGACCTCGGTGGGCGGGTGCTCGACCGCGTCCTCGGCGAGCTTGAGCAACTCGGAGAACGACACCGGCTTTTCCAGCACGTCCACCGCCCCGTGGCGCAACGCCTCGAGGGTGGTGTTGATGTCCAAAAAGCCGCTCAGCATCACCACCGTGGTGCGCAGCTGCGGCACCGCACGCAACACCCCGATGCCGTCGAGCCGCGGAATCTGCAGGTCGAGGAGCACAAAGTCGTAGGGACGCGCCCGGAGCTGTTCGACCGCGGCCCCGCCATCGTGGGCCACGTCCGCCTCCCAACCTTGCTGCCTGAACAAAGCGGTGACGCGTCGCGCAAACAGCTCGTCGTCATCCACCACCAACATGTGACATCGCCGCGCCAAACCCAAGCCCCCCCAGAGCAAGGCCCTTCGCCTGGGTTGGTGGTGTTGGTCCTTCATGCACCGGCGCTCGCGCGAACGACCACCAACCGATCTGTTTATTCCAGGTACCCTATCGTGGGCCCGCGATCGCGTCGAATGTCCTGCTTGGGGGATTCGCGGGTGAGACAGTGGGCCGCGGGCCCGCCCCGAACCAAGCAGTTCCATTGGGTGGCTCAGCGCACAAACAAGCCCGCGAGCAGGCCCTGGACGACAAACGCGGGGGCCACCACCGCGGCCGCGCCCCAGAAGCTGATGCGCTGGGCCCGGGCCACCGCCGCGCTCGACAAGAACACCACCCACAACGCGGTGACCGGCCCCGACACCCGCAGCAGGTGCGGCAACTCCGCGAACCCCCCGAGGCGGTACATGACCACGTCGGGGATCAGGAACACCACCACCAGCGGTACCGCATACGCATACCCGACCCCGCCCAGGGTCTTGGTGAAGGTGCCATCGCCCCCAAACCAGGACGCGCCGGTGTGACAAAGACCGGCGAACAACGCCACCGACACGAGCAACAGGGGGGTCACAAACCCCGCTTGCCACCAATAGTACTGGGCGGGGGGCAGCGGGTTGCCCACGAAGCTCGGCTCCCGCCCATCGAGGGCGAGCCACACACAAAACGTGGCCCACACCACCCCGGCGAACAGCACCGGCCACACCCCGGCGAGGGGCTCGTCGCGTTCGACCACGTCGTCGAACACATCGAGGGGGCGCACGATGGTGAAGAAGAACCGGCGGGCGAAATCGCCGAGCATCACCAGGCCAGCATCGCGCGGGCCACCGCCAGCGCGTGGGACTCGCTCACCAAAAACGCGTCCTCGAGGCTGGGCGCGTAGGGCACGGGGGTGTCGAGGGCGCCGAGCACGCGGCAGGGCCCGTCGAGGTGTTCGAACAGGCTTTCGTGAATCTTGGACGAGAGCGACTCCAGGATGCTCCCGGTCTTGCTGTCTTCGCCCATGAGGAGCACGCGCCCGGTGCGCTTGACCGTGGCCGCGATGCGGTCCTCGTCGAGGGGGCAGAGGGAGCGCAGATCGAGCACGTCGCAGGCGATGCCGTCTTCCTTTTGCAGGGTGTCGGCCACCGCGCAGGCGGTGTGCACGTAGGCGCCGTAGGAAATGATGGAGAGGTCCTCGCCGAGCCGGCGGAAGGCGGCCCGGCCGAGGGGGATGTGCGCGGGCTCCTCGTCGAGGACCTGTTTGATTTGGGGGCGGCGGTAAAGCCCGATGTGTTCGTAATAGAGCACCGGGTCCGGGTCCTGGTGGGCCGCGATCATCAACGCCCGCGCGTCGTGGGGCGTGGCCGGACACACGATCTTGAGCCCGAAGCTTCGGTAGAACCACGGCGCGGTGTCCTGCGAATGGTACGGCCCCGCGCGGCGCAGGCCGCCCCAGGGCATGCGCAGCACAAACGGCAGGGCGCGGCCGGTGCGGTAGCGGAACTTGGCCGCGTTGTTGACGAGCTGGTTGAAGCCCGAGGCGACAAAGTCATTGAACTGCATCTCGCCGATGCCGCGGCGGCCCTCGAGGGCGGCGCCGACCAACGCGCCGATGATCGCGCCCTCGGCGATGGGGGCGTTGAGGATGCGATCGCCGTATTCATCGAGGAGCGGCTTGAGCAACAAGAATGCATTGCCATAGGGCGCGGCCACGTCCTCCCCGAGCAAGAACGCGTCCGGGTCTTGGCCGAGCACATCGCCCACCCCGCGCGCCACCGCCGCCAAGTAGACGTCGCCGGATTTGTCGAACGCGGGCGCGGGCTCGATCTCGACGGCGACGTCGTCGGCCCCGGCCCCGAACCCCGGCAGGGCCTCGTCGGTGTGGGCCAGCGCGGGCCCATCGGTGAACACGCCTTGTCCCGCCTCTTCGCCGGGGGGCCAGGGCCGGGCTTTGATGCCCTCCATGGCTTCATCGCAGCGGTCTTGCGCTTCCTCTTGCAGCTCTTGCACGTCGAGGGGGGTGATCAAACCCTCGGCGATGAGTTTTTGGGCATAGCTGGCCAGGGGGTCGCGGGCGCGCCAGGCCGCGTAGCGTTCGAGGTTGACGTAGCCGCGCTCGGGCACGGGGGGCAGCGCAAAGGAAAGCGGCGGGTCCTCGCCGAGGTAGAGCATGTCGTCGTGGTGGGCGTGGCCGCACATGCGCATGCACACGGTCTCGATCAAGGTCGGGCCGTGGCCGTCGCGGGCGCGGTCCGCGGCCCAGGCGAACGCCACCGCGATGGCCTCGGGGTCGGTCCCGTCGACGGTGAGACCGGGCACGCCGTACCCGCGCGCCTTGTCCGCGAACACCCGGGCCCGGGTCTGTTGCTCGACGGGGGTGGAGAGCGCGGTCTGGTTGTTTTGCACGCAGTAGATGACCGGGAGCTTCTTGGCCGCGGCCAGGGTGATGGCTTCGTGCCATTCGCCCAGCGACGAGCCGCCGTCGCCGATGAAGCTCACGCCCACCCGGCGCTCGCCCTTGAGGGCCATGCCCAGGCCCATGCCGGTGACGGTGCAGGTGGCGATGGACAGCGGGGCGGCGGCCATGAGCACCCCGCGGTCGAGGTCGCCGTGGTGGAGGTCTTTGCCGCCGAGCGGGGGGCCGGCTTTGCCCGCCTGGGCGGCCAGCGCCAGGGCGGGGTCGTCGGTGAACGCGAGCAGCGCGCCGAGGTCGCGGATGAGGGGCGCGACCACGTCGCCGGTCCAGCCTTGTGTGGTCCGGTACCGGGGACCGCGCAGCAGCCGGAGCGCGCAGGCGAAGATCGCCTCTTGGCCGAGGCTGCGGAAGCCTTTGCCCTGAAAGCCGAGCGCGCCGTATTTGAGCTCCCCCGAGAGGAACATCTGCTTCATGCGGTTGTCGCAGGCCCGGGTGAGAATGATGCCGGAGAGCATCCAGAGCTTCTCGTCTTCGGTGAGCGAGGCGTGCAGGGCTTCGCGGGCAAAAAAGCCCGTGAGCGATTCCTCCAGGTGCGCGATTTCGGCCTCGAACCGGGCCGCGGCGGGCACAAACGGCGTGGTCTCGGCGGCGGGGAACGCCCCGGGGGTGAGCTTTTTCGCCAGGGCGCCCAGGACCGCGGCGGCGCGGGCGGGGGCCTTGCCATTTCGGGCGGTGGCGGCCTCGGCTTCGTCGTAGGCGGCGGGGGCGGCGATGGCGGCGAACGGGTGTTGCTCGACGACGAAGGCCAAAAAGCGGTCGCGGGCGGAGGGGGCTTTTTCGGCGGCGGGGGCGGCGATCCCGGGGTGCATCATGGGGCGAGCCTTAGGCGCGTTCTGCCGGGCAAAAAAGGGGGCTTCGAAGTTTGAGGTCGGTCGGGGGTTTTGTATTCTCGTCCGAAGGTTTGGCCGCGGCGCGGCGATCACGAGGCGAGGTCCGATGCGGATTTATTCATGGGGCGCCACCGATGTGGGCATGAAGCGTGACCACAATGAAGACAGCTACTTGCTGGCGCCGGATTTGAATCTGTTCGTGGTGGCGGACGGCATGGGCGGCCACGCCGGGGGCGAAATGGCCTCGGGCATCGCGGTGCGCACGGTGGAGCAGGTGGTCCGCGAAAACGCGGAGGTTCTCGGTCCGGACAAGTCCCACGAGGGCGGCATCGAGCAGTCCCCGATGGCGATCCTGCTGTCCAACTCGGTGCGCGCGGCCTGCAACGCGGTCTTCTCCAAGTCCCAGGAGCTGGCCGAGCTCCAGGGCATGGGCACCACCACCACCACCATGATGTTCCACAACCACCTCGGCTACGTGGCCCACGTCGGGGACAGCCGCGCGTACTTGGTGCGCGAAGGCCGGGTGATGCAGCTGTCCGAGGACCACTCCCTGGTCAACGAGCAGCTCAAGGCCGGCATCATCACCGAGGCCCAGGCCCGGCAGAGCCGCTTCAAGAACATCATCACCCGCTCGGTGGGTTTTCAGACCGACGTCGAGGTGGACATGATCGTGGTCGAGACCCGGCCCCACGATGTGTACATGATGTGCTCGGACGGCCTCACCGGCCTGGTCACCGACCCCGAGATCAATGACATTGTGAACGACAACTTCCTCCACCGGGTGCCCGAGATCCTCATCGACCTCGCCAACTCCCGCGGGGGGGACGACAACATCACGGTGGTGTGCTGCTACATCGCCGACGACAACGGCGTGGCCTGGACCGAAGGCGAGTCCGCCCCCGCCGCCGCCGCGACCTGAAAGGCGACCATGCGCATCATCTCTTGGGGCAGTTCTGACGTCGGCATGAAGCGGGACCACAACGAGGACTCGTTCATGTTGGTCCCCGAGCTCAACGTGTTCGTCGTCGCCGACGGCATGGGGGGCCACGCCGGGGGCGAGATGGCCTCGGGCATGAGCGTGCGCACCATCGAAAAGGTCATGCGCGACAACGCCGACATCATCGATCCCAAGGTCGCCCACGAGGGCAGCATCGAGCAGTCCCCAGTGGCTCTGCTCCTCGCCAACAGCATCCGCGCCGCGTGCAACGCCGTGTACCAGAAGAGCCGCCAAGTGCCGCAACTCGAGGGCATGGGCACCACCACGGTGGCGATGTGTTTTCACCAAGGCTACGGCTTTGTCGCCCACGTCGGCGACAGCCGCTGCTACCTGGTGCGCGACGGCAACGTGCTCCAGCTGTCCGAGGACCACTCGCTGGTCAACGAGCAACTCAAGGCCGGGCTCATCACCCCCGCCCAGGCCAAGGCCAGCCGCTTCAAGAACATCATCACCCGCTCGGTGGGGTTCGACACCGACGTCGAGGTCGACCGCATCGCGGTGGAGACCAAGCCCCACGACGTGTTCATGATGTGTTCGGACGGTCTCACCGGCCTGGTCACCGACGACGAAATCCGCGACGTGGTCACGGAGAACTTCCTGCACCGGGTCCCGTCCATCCTCATCGAGATGGCCAACCAACGCGGCGGTGACGACAACATCACCGTGATCGTGATGTACGTGGCCGACGACGAGGACGCCGCCTGGGATGACGCGTCGTCCGACGTGGAGCACGAGCCCGGGGGGGCCGGCTTCAACGCGGGGATGCTCAACTGACGACGGGGACCGACCGCCCCGCGGGGGGCATCCGCCCCTTCTTGCTCGAGCGCTATTTCGCCCAATACGAGTTCGCCCTCGAGCACATGCTCTCGGCCTCGGATTGCGAATCCTGTTCGGTGGGCGCGCTCTACGCCCTGGCCGGTCGTGACCCCCGCGAACTGCTCGAGGTCAAGCTCAGCTACACCCCGCCCCAGGGCACAGAGACATTGCGCGACGCCATCGCCGCCCGCACCCCGGGCCTCGGTCCCGACGAGGTGGTGGTGGCCGCGCCCCAGGAGCTCATCGACCTGACCTTGGGCGCGCTGTGCACCGCCGGGACCGGTCCGGTGGTGGTGCTCACCCCCTGCTACCAGTCGTTGACCGACACCCCGGCCCAGCGCGGGGTGGCGGTGCGGCCTTGGCCCCTGCGCGAGACCGAACACGGGTGGGCCCTCGACGAGGACGCGCTGCCGTCGCTGCTCGACGGGGCCCAAGGCCTGGTGGTGAACTTCCCGCACAACCCCACCGGGTTTTTGCCCACCCCCGAGGTGTGGACGCGCCTTCTCGAACTGTGCCAAGCGGCCGGGGTGTGGCTGTTCTCCGACGAGATGTACCGCGGGCTCGAGCCCGACGCGCGCCGGCTCGACGTGGCCGCGACCCGGTATCACCGGGCGGTGTCCTTGACCGGGCTGTCCAAGGCCGCGGGGCTGCCGGGGTTGCGCATCGGGTGGATCGCGACCCGCGACACCGCGGTCCGCGACGAGGTGTTGTTGCGCAAGGACTACAGCACCATTTGTGCGCCCGCGCCGAGCGAGGCCCTCGCCGCGGTGGCGATGTCGGTGCTCGACCAGCTGTGGGCCGGTCACCGGGCGCGCATCGAGCACAACCAGGCCCGGCTGCGGGAGGTGGTGGCCGCGCACCCCGGCCGGCTGACCTGGCGCGCGCGGGATGCAGGGCCATTGGTGTTTGTGCGCACCGCGGGCTCGGCCGAGCAGCTGTGCGCGGCCATTCGCCACCAGGGCGCGCTGCTGTTGCCGTCGTCGGTGTTCGATTGGGGGGACGGCCACGTGCGCTTTGGCCTGGGCCGCGAAGGATTTGCCGCCGGCTTGGCGGCGATGTCGCGCGCGCTGTAGGCGCGGTGGACACCGTCGCCGCTCCTCGCGGAGCGGCGTCCGGTGGTGGCTACTCTTCTTCGCCCTCGTCGCCGCCGGGCATCTCGTCGTTGGCTTCGACCTCAACGTCCTCGCCGTCGGCTTTGACCTTGATCGCGCCGTCTTCGCCGGTGACCTCGAGCTTGCCGTCCCCGCTGACGGTGACCTTGCCGTCTTTGCCTTCGATCTCGATCTTCTTGGCGTCGCCGTCGATCTTGACCTTGGCCACGTCCATCTCTTTGCCATCGACCTCGACTTTGACCTCGGGCTTTTCACACGCCCCGAGGCTGCCCACGATCAACGCCGCGGCCAATCCACACCCGATCCCCTTTGCCGAAAAACGCATCCCGGCCTCCTTTCGAGAGGCCCCGGAGATATCACAGCCTCAATCGTTCGGGGCGAGGGCGGGTTGGCTCAACACCGCGCCCTGGTGGCCCAGGGCGTAGAGCGTCCCGTCGGGGCCAAACCACAACGCCCCCACGAACGCGTCCCGGCCGGTGTCGAGGCTCTCGAAACTCTGGCCCCCGTCCAGGCTGAGCAGCACCGAGCCGTGCATGCCCGCGGCCGCCACCGCCCCGTCGGCCCCCACCGCCACGGTGAAGAGGTCGCCGGCTTCTTCGGGGGTGGGCACCTCGTCCCAGGTCTGGCCGTCGTCGTCGCTGCGCAACACTTTGCCCTTGTCGCCCACCGCGATGAACGTGCCGAACTCGTCGACCGCGACCTGGTTGATCCAACCTTGGGCGACGGCAAAACTCCCCACCTCGTCGAACACCTGGCCCCCGTCGGTGCTGCGACCCAATGTATAGGAGCCCACCGCCACCCAGGTGTCGGTCAAGGGGCTCTTCACAATGTCCATCACTTGCGCGGGATAGCCGCTGAACGTGATCTGGCTCGACGACCACGTCAGGCCGCCGTTGGTGCTGCGGGTGGCGACCCAGTAGCCGCCGCCCACCAGGGTGGTCTCGTCGCAGCCGAGCCCGTTGAGGTAGGCGACCCCGAACGCGGGCTGGGTGGTGAGCTCGGGGATGGCCGCGCCCTGGGCCCAGGTGGCGCCGCCGTCGGAGCTGACCGCGACGAACCCTTCGCCCACCGCGAAACCGGTGCCGTCGGCGAGGAAACACACATCGGACAGCACCGGGGCGCCGGGGGGGGCGAGGTTCTGGCCGTCCCAGGAAAAGCGCGCGACCTCGGTGAGGGCGGCGGGGGTCGGGCCCTTGTAGATGCCGCCCTCGGCGGTGGTGACGACGACGTCGCCGCCGGGGGCCGGGGCGACGGCCAAGACGCTGTCGCCCCCCTCGAGGGTGGGTTGTTCGGTCCAGTCCCCGGGGGTCACCGCCACCGCGGGCCGCTGGTTGCGGGCGAAGAAGTCCCAGAGCTCCGCGAAGTGCCAATCGTACTGCTCGTGGCCGGCGCCGCTTTCCCGGAGCACGATTTCGTCCACCGGGTAGCCGATGGCGTCGAGGTGATCGAGCAGGGTGCGCCGCGAACCGTTGAGGTAATCCCGGTAGCCGGTGGCGGCGTAGATTCGCAATGTCTCTGGATCTTGGGCGATGTCGGGCAGCGACGTCCACAGGCCCCCGGCGATGGGGGCGAGGCCGCGGAAGGGCGAGGTGGGTTCGCCCAAGAACTGTGACGTCATGTTGGACCCGGACGAAAACCCGGAGGCATAGATGCGCTCGGGATCGATGGCGTATTGGGTCTTGAGGTGGTCGACGAGGGCGAGGGCGTAGGTGACGTTGCGCTCCAGGTCGCCGGGGTTTTGGTCCCACCGGTACACGGTCTGCCCCCCCTCCAGCGATGACCGGGAGCGCGGCCGGACGAGGATGGCCCCTTCGGCCTCGGCCTGGGCGATGGTGCCGTCGAGGTTGTAGGCCATCTCGGGGCTGTCCGACGCGGTGCCGTGAAAGTGCACCCACAGCGGCGCGGCCTGCTCGCAGGTCACGGCCGGGGGCACGTGCAAAAAGTACGTCCGGGTCTCGCCCTCGACGGTGACGGTGAGGCCCGCCTGGGTGCCCACCGGGCTGTCGCAGGGGACGCAGGCGTCGATCACGCAGCGCGCGCCGGCCGCGCAGGTCTCGTCCTCGGTCCAGTCGAAGCAGCCCGGGCTGACCTCCTGGCAGACCAAGACCGCGCCGTCGTCGTCGTCACATTGGCGGCGGCCGGGGTCGCAGGTGGTGTCGCAGGCCGGTCCCGCGTCCTCGTCGAGGCCCGCGTCGTCGCCCGGGTCCCCGGCGTCGGGGGCCGACATCCCCGCGTCCCCGGGGTGGGTGCCGGCGTCGAGCCCGGCCGGCCCTCCTGGGCATCCCGCGAGGAGGAGCAATGCCCCTGCGCCCCATCCGATTCGCCGTGTCATGTCGCTCTCCTTGCCTCGTCGGCGAGATGTCCTGGGCGCCTGATGCCCACGAAGCAAAGCCCGGGCCAGCACCACCGGCTCTGGCCCCCGCGGGCAGAATGCTGGAACCACCGGGTCCGCCCGTCAAGATGTGGAGGGTTTGGCGCAAAAGCGCCACCCCGAACACCTTTTAAAACCGTGGGTGTTTGTCTAACGCACACCCATGAAACGCGTCGTAGGGTTTGTTTTGTTGTCGCTCGGGGCGGTGGTTGCTTGCCAGACCACCGCGGAAAAGGCGGATGCCCCCGTCGATGTTTTGGTGCTGGAGAAGACCTGCACCGATGACAAGACCGGAGGGTATGCGCCCTGCCTGGTGTGGGCGGACGCCCTGCTGCACGAGGACGCGACCCGCGGCCAGCTGTCGGCCGCCCTCGCGGCGATCGAGCCATTTTGCACCGTCGACGAGCCCGACGCGTGTCATGCCGCCCATGCGTTGCGGTACCGCGTCGAGCAGCCGGTGGACGACCACGCCTGGAACCCGGCCGCGGCCGGCGACTGGGAATACGCGCCCCGGGTGGTGCACCAAAGCCCCCAGGTCGACGAGGTGCGGGCGGCGCTGTCCACCGAGGCGTGGGCGGGCCGGGTCAAAGAGCGCGGGGTGGTGTCGTTGGTGGTGGCGGTCAAAGAGGACGGTCAGATCAAAGGCGTCGAGGTCACGTCCGGCCCCGACCCCCTGCTCGAGCGGCTCGCGATGCAGGCCGCCCTCGACGGGCGGTACCTGCCCGGCCGGACCAAAGCGGGGGTGTTCCGCGACGGCGTGGTGACGGTGACGATGGACTTTTCCGCCCCGGCCCCGGCCGGGCCCGACGCGGGTGCGGCCGCAACGGCTGAGCCCCCGCCGTCGTCGAGCCCGGGGGATGCCGGTCCCGGCGCGACCCCCGCGGGCGACGCGGGTGCACCCCCCCGCGACGCGGGCGCGCCGGCCCGGCCCGACGCGGGGGTGGCCGACGCGGGGTGATCGCTCCGCGCAGATTCAATGGCATTTGGTGGGCCGGCAAAGACCGGTCGGTCCGCCCCGCGGCCGGGTCTCGGCGCGCACGATCGCCGGCGCCCCGATGCGCCCCGGACGACGACAAAACGTGCTGACCATCGCCCGGCTTCGCTTGCCGAGTTCGACACATGTTGTACGTTCCGGGATGCCATTCGTGTGCGGTGATGGGCGGTCATGGATCTGAGCGATGTCGAGCAAGGGGCCTTCAGCGGCGAGCGCCACCCGTGGGAGCTCGCCCGGCGCCGGGTGGTGTTGGACCTCATGGCCCAGACCCCCAAGGCGTCGAGTTTGCTGGACGTGGGGTGCGGGGACGCGTTCGTGCTCGACGGGTTCGCCGACCGGGCGCTGGCCGATGCGCTGTACGGGGTGGACTCGGCCCTGAGCGAGGCGCGCCAATATCGCCGGGCGGGCATTCCAGTGTCATTGAGCACGTCCCTGGATGACGTCGACGCCCCCGCGGACAGCGTGAGCCACGTGCTGCTCCTCGACGTGCTGGAGCACGTAGAGGACGACGTCGGCCTGTTGCGGGCCATCACCGCACACCCCGCGGTCCGCGGCGGCGCGCACCTGTTGGTCACGGTCCCCGCGCACCAGCGGTTGTTCATCGAGCACGACCGGATGTTGCGCCACCACCGCCGCTACAGCGCCGCCCAGCTGGTGGACACCGCCCGGGCCGCGGGCGTCGACGTCGTCGACCACGGCGGGTTCTTCACGTCGTTGCTCGCCCCCCGGGTGGCGAGCCTGGTCAAAGAGAAGCTCGCCGGTCCCGATCGGCGCGCCACCGGGGTGGCCCGGTGGCAGGCGCCGGGCTGGGTCACCCGCACCATCGAGAACACCCTGTACGCCGACTACAAAGTGGGCCGGCGGCTGTTGCGGCGGGGGGTGTTTGTGCCCGGCCTGAGCCTCTATCTCGTCGGGCGCCTGGGCGAAGGCGCGCGGTGATCGGCGCGTTCCGGTTCTGGCGCTACGTGTGGGTCACGCTGGCCCTGGTGGGGGTCGGGCTGGTCGCGTTTTGGGCCGCGGTGACGTTCGAGCCCAATGTCACAGGACGCGCCGACGCGTTCCGCTATTTCGCCCCCCTGGCGTACTACTTCGATCGGTCGCTGTTCGCGGGTGATTTCCCGACGTGGAACGCCCTGACCATGGGGGGCAACCCCTTCGCGGCCAACCCGCAGAGTCACGCGTTTTACCCGCTCTACATTCTGCGCGGGTTGGCGGTGTGCCTGTTCGGCCAGCCCACCCCGAGCGCGTCGTTCATCAGCGTGTCGGTGCTGATGGGGGTGCACCTGTTGTTGCTCGGCTGGGGCATGGCCCGGCTGGTGGAGGCCCACGGGGGCGGGCTCGCGGCGATGATGTCGGCGGCGGTGGCGTGCACGTTCTCGGCCGCGATGGTGCGCCGCACCGGTGAGTTTCACTTCCTGTACTCCCTCGCCTGGGGCCCGTGGCTTTTGCACTACGCCCGGGCGGTGTTGCTGCGCGACGACGAGACCCCGCGGAGAGCGGACACCTGGGATCATGCCTTGCGCTGGGGGGTGTGCCTGGGGTTGGCGATTCTGGGCGGCTTTCCACAGATTTTTATCTTCATGATGATGGGGATGGTCGCGTACATCTTCGCCTTGCGCCTTTTGCACCTGCCGCTGCGTGACCTGCGCCGGGTGGGGCGGCTGGTCAAGGGCGACGTCGGGTACGGGCTGGTGACCTTGGGGGTGGGACTCGGCATCGGGGCGGCGATGTTGCTCCCCGCGGCGGAGTTCAACGCGATGAGCCCCCGGGCGTCGGGGAGCGCGTTCAACGCCCAGGGGTTTGAGTCCGACGACCTCAGCTTCGATTACTTCATCAACTGCTTTGTCAGCTATGGCTGCGACAAGTGGGAGTTTGTCGGGGTCAAGGCCGCGGGGGCGGTGGCGCTCTTGTTCGCGCTGATCGCGCTTTTGCGCTGGCGGGCCCGGGACACGATTCCGTTGCTGGCGTTGGTGGCGGTGATGACCGACATCAGCTCGGGCGATGGCTACGTCATGAAGGGGCTGTCGCTGGTCTCGCCCATGCAGTTGATCACGCTGTCCCGGGCCTTCGACGTGGCCGTGATCGGTCTCGGGGCGTTGGTCGGCCTCGGGGTGCAAGGGTGCGTGTCGTCGGGGGACCGGTCGGCGCGCTGGCGCGTGGTCACCGCGGGCTTGGTGCTCGGCCTCGGCAGCTGGGTGCTGTTGCGGCTGCACGACATCATCAGCGTGCCCGGCTATTGGATGCACGAACTCAATGTGACTGCGGTCCTGACCTGGACCGCCCTCGCCACCGTGGCCGCGGCGGGTTTGCCGTTTCTCATCGGCCGGTGGCGGTGGTCGGCGGGGCTGGCGGGGATGGTGTTGCCCCTGCTGCTCATCGCGGAGATCACCGCGTGGAACTTCACCTACACCGATCGGTTCTTGTTCACCCGCAACTACGAGCGCGGATGGGTCAAAGCCCAGGGCTACACCGGTGAAGAGGGTTTCCCCCTCGACAACCGCCGCACCGCGTTCAAGGGAAAGTGGCGCAACTATCCACTGTTTGGCATGGAGCCGCTGATCAACGGCTACGACCCGGCGTACATCAACCGGGCCCGGTTGGTCATCCTTGCCCACCAACGAGACCGCTACAAGCGTGTGCTGCGCGCGCCCCACATCGCCGCGGGGGGGCCCCGGGGGGCGCTGATGTTCAAGCGGTTCTTCTGGCTGGCGCGCCACGTGGTCGACGAGAAGTTCCGCCGGGACCGCGAGCTGTTCCCCGTCACCACCACCGCCTACGTCGACGATGCCGCCGGCCTCGAGCACATGCTGGTCAAGCCCGACGCCGTCCCGCGAAGTGGCCTGTCCGACCAGGTCACGGCCCATCCGCTCCCGGTCGACCCCCTCGCTGTGCGCCGGGTGCGCAAGCGCCTCGAGGCCCACACCGTGCTCGCGCTCGACTACGACGGAGCCCGCCATGCCGTGGTCGAGCTCACCCTCGATGTCCCCGCCGCCACCCACCTCACCGTGCGCCAGCGGGACACCACCCGCCGGCGCCGCCGCCACTACGGCCCCGACTTCCGGCTCGAAAAGGGCCCGCAGGTGGTGCAGATCCCCCTCTGGGGTGTGCCCACCGGCCAGTTGGAGTTGGCGTTCTCCGCCCGCACCGAAGACCTCGTCCCCACCATCCAGGGCGCGCAGCTCAAGCTCGACGACGCGGACGAAGACCACCTCATCCGCACTGTGTCCCGCACCGCCGACCACGTGGTGGTCGAGGTCGAGGCCAAAGGGCCCCGGTTTTTGACCTACCTCGACGCGGACTACCCGGGCTGGTCGGTGACCGTCGACGCGCAACCCGCGACCTTGACCCGGGCGTTTCGCGCCTTCAAAGGGGTCAAGCTCGACCCCGGCAAGCACACCGTGCGCTTTTCGTTCTCGTCGCCCACCGTGCACCGCGGGGTCAGCATCGCGCTGGTCACCGGGCTGTTCGCCGGCTTGGCACTGTTTTTCCTGCGCAGGAGGCGTTCGCGTGTGGCGTAAGTTGGCCCTGGTCGTGCCCTGTTACAACGAGGCCGAACGCTTCGCGCCCGAGGCCTACGCCGCGGCCTTGGCCGCGCGGCCGGACCTGTCGTTGGTGTTCGTCGACGACGGCAGCGCCGACGACACCCGGGCGGTCCTGACCGCGTTCGCCCAGCAACAAGCCACCCCCGGGCGGGTGGCGGTGCATGGCCTCGACGTCAACCAGGGCAAGGCCGAGGCGGTGCGCCAAGGCGTGCGCCACGTGGGCGATTATTTTCCCGACGCGGACTTCGTCGGCTACTGGGACGCCGACCTCGCCACCCCGTTCGCGGCGCTGGACGATTTTGCCGCCGCGCTCGAGGCCCAACCCCACGCGAAGTTCTTGCTCGGATCCCGGGTCCGCCTGATGGGCCGGGACATCGACCGGCGCACCACCCGCCACTTCCTCGGCCGGGTGTTCGCCACCGCCGCGAGTCTCGTCGTGGACCTGCCGATCTACGACACCCAATGCGGGGCCAAGATCATCGAGCGCGACCTGGCCCAGGCGCTGTTCGAAGAGCCCTTCGCCACCGCGTGGATCTTCGACGTCGAACTGCTGTCGCGGTTTTTGCGCCGGGTGGGCCGCGACCAAGCCCTGCGCTTGGTGGTCGAGGTTCCGCTGCACCAATGGCGCGACGTGGCCGGCTCCAAGGTCAAGTCCAGGGACTTTGTGCGCGCCGGGCTCGACCTGGCCCGGGTCTGGCGCACCCACCGCGACGGCTGATCGCCCGCCGGCGAAACAGTGACAAGCGGGGTGCGGTCAGCCCGCGTCCGCCTCTTCGCGGCGCCAGGACCCGCTCTTGCCCCCGTCCTTTTCCATCAGCCGAACCTCGGACAGCACCATGGCTTTGTCCTTGGCCTTGGCCATGTCGTACAGGGTGAGCCCGGCGATGCTCACCGCCACCATCGCCTCCATCTCCACCCCGGTGGGGCCCACGCAGCGCACCTCGCAGGCGATGGCCACGCCCTCCTCGGCCGCGGCGAACGACACCTGCACATCGGTGACCGGGAGCGGATGACACAGCGGAATCAGCCCCCCGGTGCCCTTGGCCGCGAGGATGGCCGCGACCTTGGCGGTGGCCAGCGCCTCGCCCTTGTGCAGCGCGCCGGTCATCAGCGCGTCGCGCACCGCGGGGCTGCAGCGGAGCAGGCCGCGGGCGAGGGCCCGGCGCTTGGTGGTCGGCTTGTCGGACACGTCCACCATGGTCAGGCGGCCGTGCTCGTCGAGGTGGGAGAAGCCCTTGGTGCTCATGGCCGGAGCAGACCACGACGGGCGGGCAAATCAAGGACCAACAACATGCTTTGTGTCGCCCTGGGCGGTACAGTCACACCGCGTGCGCCTGTCGTTCCAGATTCTGTTCACGTTGCTGTTGGTGGCCTTGGTGCCACTTTCGGTGTCTGGCCTGACCAGCCTCGCCATCGCCGAGGAAGCGATCACCGACACCGCCCGCGAAAACCTCACCGCCGAGGCGCGCCACCTCGCCGAGCTGTCCGAGACCACCATCCTCGGTGCGGCCCGTGATTTGAGCCAAGCCTCGACGCTGCGCTTCGACCGGTTGCGGGGGGCCGAGCTCACCGCCGCCCTCGGCATCATTTACCGCGAGGACGTGCGCCGCAACGCGGTGGCGCTCATCGACGGGGCCACCGGCGAGCCGGTGGCGGACCTGGTCTACCAAGAGGAGGTCGCCGACGAGCCCGGTTTGCGGGGGCACGCGCCCTTCGCCGAGGAAGACCTCGAGGCCTTCGCCACCCACATCCCCCTGGCCGAGGCGGTGCGGGCGGGGCGGGCGATTTCGTTGCCGTTCGCCGACGAGGCGCGCGGCTTGTCACTGATCGCGTTGGCGGTGCGGGTGGACGGTCCACCGGGCGCGGACGGCAAGCCCAAGGCCTGGGTGGTGGCGGTGGAGTTTTCCCTCGCCGAGCTCAACCAGCGCTTCGAAGAGGCCGGTCACGAGGGGGTGCGCGCGTTCTTGGTGGACCTCGAGGGCCGCGCGGTGTGCCACACCGACGTGGCGGTGGCGTTGACGCGGCAGGACATGAGCGCCCACCCCGGGGTGCAGCGGCTGCGCGACCCGATGGCCACCTCGGCCGCGGCTTTGCCCCACCAAAAGAACGACGAGTGGCTGAGCGCGTTCGCCCGGGCCGAGCGGCTCGCGTCTCCCACCGGCCAGACCTGGGGGGTGGTGATCGAACGGCGCACCGACGACGTGCTCGCCCGGGTCAAAGAGATGACCTCGCGCACGGCGTTTTGGGTGGGCACCGCGCTGCTGTTGGCCTTGCTCGGCGGCATCATCCTGAGCCGGGGCATCGCCCGGCCGCTGGAGGTGTTGACCAAGGTGGTGGGTCGCTTTGGCAGTGGCGATCAGCAGGCGCGCGCCACCGTGCACACCAAGAACGAGATCGGGAGTTTGGCCGGCGCGTTCAATCAGATGGCCGACGCCATCGACGAGCGTGACCAAGAGCTCCGCGCGTTCAACCAGGAGCTCCAGGTGCGCGTCGACGAGCGCACCCGCGAACTCAAGGACGCCCAGGACGAGCTTTTGCGTTCGCAGAAGGCGGCCGCGGTGGGCGAGCTCGGGGCGGGGGTGGCGCACGAGATCAACAACCCCTTGGCCGCGGTGCTGGGGGCCACCCAGTTGATGTTGTTGCGGATGGACAAGGACAGCCCCCACTACGAGTCGCTCAAGGACGTGGAGCAGGAGTCGCTGCGCATCAAGGATATTGTGGAGAGCTTGCTCAAGCTCAGCCGCGATCAGGGCCCGGACGCCAAGACCCTGGTCGATGCCAACGAGGTGGTGGAGAGCGCATTGGCATTGGTGGCGCGGCCGATCATCGCCCAGCGCATTCAGGTCAAGCGCAACCTCGCGGCCAAGCTGCCGCGGCTCCGGGGGGCGGGAGCGGACCTGCAACAGATGTTGATGGCGTTGATGCTCAACGCGAAAGAGGCCATGCCCGACGGGGGCCAGCTCACCATCACCACCGAGAACGTGGATGACAAGCTGGTGAAAATCACCGTCGAGGACACCGGCCGCGGCATCCCCGAACAAAACCTCGAACGGGTGTTCGAACCGTTCTTCACCACCCGCGCCGCCGACGGACACAAGGGCATGGGGTTGTCGCTGGTGCAGAAGGTGGTCGAGGACAACGGCGGCCGGGTGCAGCTCGAGAGCCGGGTGGGCAAGGGCACGCAGGTCAAGGTGGTGTTCCCCGCGGCGCGCGAGGGCACCCACCTCGCCTGACCCTGCGCGGTCGGGGCGGATACTCGCGATGTCGACGTCCCGGTGATAGCGTGACCGCCATGGCCGCCCGCATCCTTCTGGTGGAAGACGAGCCCACGCTGCAGCGCATTTTGGGGTCGGTGTTGACCCACGCCGGTCACCAGGTCGAAGCGGTGGGCAGCGCCGAGGGCGCGCTGGCCCGGATGCGCGACGACGCCGAGGAGTTCGACCTCGTGCTCGCGGACAAGAATCTCCCCGCCCAAAATGGGGTCGAGCTGCTCGCCGCGGTGCGCGACCTCGAGGTCGAGCACAACAGCCCGCGGGCGTTCGTGATGGTCACCGGCTACCCCAGCCGGGACAGCGTGCGCGACGTCCTGCACCTCGGGGGCGATGGCTACCTGGTCAAGCCGTTCCGATCGTTGTCCGAAGCGGTCAACCAAATCCAGCAGGTGTTGACCGTCGACCTCGCGGCCCGGCGGGATCGCACGCGCCGGGCGCGCCGGGCCGAGGAGGCGTTGACCGCGGGGGTCCCCGTCGACGAGACCTTTGCCCTCGCCCTCGACGATGACCGCTTGCGGACCCGGGTGGAGGGCGCGCTGTCCACCGCGGGGGCCCGGCTTGACCCCGACAATGCCACTGTGCTTGTCACCGACCGCTTCGAGCGGCTTTCGGACACCGGCGCGGTGGGGGTGTGGGTCACGGGGGAGCCCGCGTTCAATGACCTCGTCGACGCGGTGTGGCGGGGGGGCGTGCGCTGGGTCGACCCGATGCACGTCGGCGGTGGGGCATGAACCGCTCGCTGCTCTTGGCCGCGGCGGTTTCGGTGGGGGTGCTGTTGGCCGCGCTGTGGTTGTACCCGCGGCTGTTTGGCGACGGGACCACGCACAGTCCCGACGCCGGGGTGACCCGGCCGGTGACCCCGGCGCGCACGCCCGACGCCGGGCCGTCGTCCCCCGGCGTAGACGCGGGAACTGCCACGAACGATGCCGGGGCGCGCCCGGGCGCGGACGCGGGCGCGGCCGCCCCCGGGGGCGCGGACGCGGGTCCCGCCGACCCGAGCGGCCGGCGCCCGGACGCGGGCCCGCACACAAAGGCCCCGGTCTCGGTCCCCGACCAGGGGGCCAAGGTCATCGCGGTGAGCGGGTTCGCCGAGACCCGGCGCGGCCAGGGCCGGTGGACAAAACTCAAAAAGGGCCAAGTGCTCGACGCGCGCGACAGCGTGCGCACCGGTCGCAACGGCGAGGCCCGTTTGCAGGTGGGGGACGGGGTCGAGGTGCGGGTGAGCCCGCGGTCCGAGTTCTCGATTCGCGAAATCACCGAGGGGCTTTCGCGGGTGCGCCTCGAGGTCGGTCACGTGTCGGCCAGCATCGACGAGAAGGGCAACCGGGTCTTGCGGGTCGAGGCCGCGGGGTCGGACGCGGTGGCGGAATCGAGCGGGGGCTCGTTCGGCATGGTCAGCGACGGCCTTGGGCAGGTCGCGGTGGCGACCACCAAAGGCCAGGTGAAGTTGAAGGCCAAAGGCCAGACCCAGATCGTGGGCGAAGGCGAGCAGTCGGTGGTGATGAAAAACGCCGCCCCGTCCGCGCCCACCCCGGTGCCGAAGAGCCTGTTGCTGAAGGTCGCCGACCCGGTGCGCCGCAAGACCAACGCCACCGTGACCTACGTCGAGGGCCACACCAGCCCGGGCTCGGTGGTGCGGGTGGACGGCAAGATCACCACCGTGACCAAGGCGGGCAAGTTCCGGGTGCCGGTCCGGCTCAAAGACGGCGAAAACCGCATCAACGTGGCGGTGACCGATTCCCTGGGCCGGACCAAACAAGAACGGATGCCGTCCATCGTCGTCGACCGGGAAAAACCGACCATCGATGCCGAGGTCAAGTGGGGCTCACCCTGACCCCTCGCCGATGAGGTCGTCCTCGTCCCAGGTGACGATCCCGCCCCCCGGCCCAAAGTCACTGTATCGCGCCCAGTGCGGCCGAAACCGTACATAGGTGATATGGGGCCAAGCCGCCCGCTCCACCCCGTCGGGCCAGACCCGGAGATAGGCCTCCACCAACCGCGCGCGCTCTGCCCCCGTGGGCTCGTCGGCGATGCCCTCGAGCTGGGCGGTCTTGTCCTCATCGCCCCCCACCACCACCGCCATGCGGGGGTCTTCGCGGAGGTTCTTCACTTTGCGGGACGTGGCCTCGGTGTCGAACACAAGCTCCAGCTCGTCGGTCACGGCAAAGCCCACCACCGCGGCCTGGGGAAAACCATAAGGCGACACCGTGGCCTGCACGCACAGCCGGTGGGCGCGAAGAAACGCAAGCAGGCCTGGCCGGTCCATCTGCCCCTTATACGCCCAAAACAAAAATGGCGCGCCGGTGAGGGCGCGCCATTTCTGCGCATCCCGCGCGGCGGCGGGATGGCGTGCGGTGCTCAGTGTTACTGGAGCGACCACTCCAACGTGTAGGTCGCGCTGGCCACCAGCGACGAGAACACATCGCCCACCACGTAGATGGTCGCGTCCCCGCCGGTGTCGTTGGTCCAGGTCAGGGTCTCGGCGAGGTCGGCCCCCACGAGGTCAGACCCGTCGAGGCACACCGTGCCCGGGCAGGTGTTCATGATGAACGCGGCGGGGTCTTCCCCGGGGGTGTCCCAGGTCGCGCTGAAGGTCTGGCCCGCCGGGACCAACACCTCGAACACGGTGTCCGGTCCTTGGCTGGAGTACCCGGTGCAGCTGTCGCCCGCCGCGGTCGGGTAGTCGGCGGCGTTGAACGAGTCGAGGTCCACCGTGCCGGTCTCGGTCCCCGACGTGCCGGTGAGCACAATGGGGGCGAGGCACGCCTCGGCCGCGGGGTTCACGCAGACTTCGGACCCTGCGTCGCCGATGCACTCCGCGCCCGGTCCACAGATCGCGCTGTTGTCGTCGGGCACGCAGGCGTCCCCGTCGGCGAGCACGGTCTGCACCACGCAGGTCTCGGCCCCCGCGACCCCGAGGCACTCTTCGCCGGCGTCGGCGTTGCACACCTCGACCGCGTTGGCCGGGTCGCAGGCGTCCCCGGTGTTGAGCACGGTGACGTCGGTCTCGGCGATGTTGAGGGTGAAGGGGCCGACCGCGGTCCCGGCCGATCCGTACCCGTCGACGATGATGAACAGCACGTCGCCGGCGCGGGCCTCGGCCACGGTGATCTGTTCGCCCCCGTTGCCCCCGATGTCGCGGCAGGAGATCGCCTCGGGCACCGCACACGTCTCGCGGACCTCGAGCACCGAGTCAAACCCAGCGGTGAGGCTGAACGTGACATTGGCAATCCCGGTGTTGGCCGCGCCCACGGTGTAGGTGAACACCGCGTCGGGGCTGGTGTCGAGGCTGGTGCAGGTGACGCCGAAGCCGCTGGTGCCGCCGGTGGTGTCGCCGGCGTTGTCCCCGAGGGCGGCGGTGATGAGCTCGGTGGTGCAGGCATTGAGCGCGGGGTTTTCGCAGGTGTAGGTCCCCGCCCCGGGCGCGGTCTCGATGCAGGAATCGCCGGCCGCTTCGTCGCAGATCTCGACTTGGCTGTCGGGGTCGCAGGCGTCGCCGTTGGCCAACGTCACGATGAGCACACACATCGAAGGTTCGGCGTCGGGTTGGCAGTAATAGCCCGGCTCCACGCCGCACGCCGCGCTGCACCCGTCGCCGTCCGCGACGTTGCCGTCGTCACACGCCTCCAGCCCGTCGACAAAGCCGTCGCCGCACTCGATCAGCCGGCAGGTGGACGGCAACGTGTCGTTGTCGCAATCGTAGCCGGTCTCGACAATGCAATTGTTACAGCCGTCACCGGCCACGTCGTTGTCGTCTTCACAGCCCTCGCCGTCGTCGAGCATTTGGTTGCCGCAGGTCGCGAGCTCACACAGAAACTCATCGTTGCAGATCCATTCACCGGTGAACCCGCAGCCGAACACCTCAGCGCCGGGCACGTCACAATCGATGTCGTACGCGCCGCATTCACAGTCGCAGTACGGGGTGGGCGCGCCTTGGCCGGCCTCGTCGTACCAATCGGGGTCGCACGTCCACTCCGGCGGGGGCGGATCGCCGTCGCCGTCGCCGTCGCCATCCCCGTCGCCATCCCCGTCTCCGTCTCCGTCTCCGTCGCCGTCCCCGTCTCCGTCTCCGTCTCCGTCGCCATCCCCGTCGCCGTCACCGTCACCGTCGCCATCGCCGTCGCCGTCCCCGTCACCGTCACCGTCACCGTCTCCGTCGCCATCCCCGTCGCCATCCCCGTCGCCGTCTCCGTCGCCGTCACCGTCTCCGTCCCCGTCGCCGTCTCCGTCGCCGTCACCGTCACCGTCACCGTCGCCGTCACCGTCACCGTCTCCGTCGCCGCCGGTGTCCATGGGGCAGGCGCCCAAAAACGCGCTGCCTGTGCTCAGACACAGCGTCAGGAAAAACAATCGAAGCCCATTCAATGCGTGCATATCTGCCCTCTCTCCAGGCCGTCAGCGGCCTCCGTGCGTGGGGTGACCACGAGACCGGAGATCCTGTCCGGTTTTGCCGCGGTGCGCCACCCGAGACGCGCTGGGGAAACGCCATCGATCTCAGATTGCGCGGGCCTCGCGGCTAAATCCTTCTGAAAGCTCGCGGGGGACAGGGTCGAGGGCCGGCGGGCCGAAGCCGCCCGGGTGGTTTGTTCCCGTGCGACAGGCGAATGACAGACGACAGCCGCCTACATTCACCCACCAAAATCGGCCCTGGTGCGCCCTCGATAACGAACACACACACCGGCACCCGCCACCCACCAAGGATTTCCCATGGCCCCCCGCATCGGTTCGAACCTTCTTCGCCGCACCCAGACCTCCACCCCCGCGCCCCCGCGCACGAGCCTCAAACCGGGCAGCACCGGAAACGGGGTCAAAAACCTCCAAGAGCGGCTGAAGGCCCACGGCTTTCGAAGAACACGCCCCACCCGCACCTACGACACGTCGACCACCCAGCAGGTCGAGAACTTCCAAAAGGCCAAAATCGCCGACCTCGACCGGCAGATTCGTGGGACCCGCAGCGACGCCGCCCGGGACAACTACAGCACCCGCAAAAGTGCCCTCCAGGGCGAACTGGACCAAGGCGTGGCCGGGCCCGCCACCCAGGCCGAGCTCGAGCGCGCGCCGCCGGCCAAGCCGCTGGCCATCCCCCTCACCACCGCGGCCAGCCCCGACCTGCCCAATGCAGACGCATTGAGCGCGGTGGGCGCGACCCCGCTCGGCCTCCCCGCCGCCCCCGCGTCCACCACGCCGGCCCCGGAACTGACCGCGGGGCTTTCCAATGATTCTGCAGTCCGCACCACCGTGGGCGAGACCGCCAACCTCGCGGACTCCAAACGCCACGCCGACAGCCTCGAGCAACAATACGAAAACGCCCTCGAGCACGAACGCGAGCCGGACCTCACCACCGCCAAGGACAACCTCGCCAACCATCTCGAGAACGACTACCTGCCCAAGCTCAAGAACGAACAAACCCAACTCGGACAGCAGCTCTTCCGGGCCAGCGAGCGCGGGCAGGACACCGCCGCCCTCCAGGGCCGCTACGACGACAACAAGGCCGAAATCGACCGGGCCGAGGCGCTGCTCGACCGCGCCCAAGGCAAACCCGTGACCGCCCAGAGCGCGGGGGTGCTCGACCCGGGCATCGGCTTCGACCTGCAAAACCCGCCGGCCAACTACGAGGCCAAGGTGCTCAACGAGGACGGCACCTTCGCCCAGGTCTCGGTGCAGGCCAAAGACGGCGAGAGCCTCGGGCCCAACGGCGAACAAATGCGCAACCTCGAGATCTCCCGCACCGCGTTGGTGGGCGTGGGGGTCGAGGCCGAGGCCGGGGTGGTCAGTGGCCGTGCAGAAGCATTTGGAGGGGCGGCGATGAACTACTCGGTGAGCATCCCCGAGGAGCACTACCAAAAAGTGCTGCGGGGGGAGGCCCCGTTCCCGAACCCGGGCGACCTGTCGACCCTGCCCCCGGGCAGCACCGCGATGGTCCGGGCCGAAGACGTCGTCGGCACCGAGCTCGAGGGGAGCTACCGGGCCCTGGAGGTGGGCTCGCGCATCGAGAGCAACCAAGGCACCGCGGTGGGCATCCAGGTCCTCGACGAGGACAACGTCCGGGTGATGGCCGGGCCCACCGGCGCGCTGGCCAACAGCACCGCGTTCGGGCTCGGCTTCGAGGTCGGACCCGACAAGTTCAAGCTCGGGGGCAAAGTCGAGCTCGGCGCCACCGAGGAGCTGCGGGGCACGGAGCTGAAGTTTGTGGACATCGACCGCCAAACCGGCGGCGATGCCTATGCAGAGTTTCTCCGGACCGGCGAGGTGCCGTCCGCGGACGAGCCGGGGGTGGGCCGGGGGGGCACGATCTCGTCGCTGGACTACAACCACGAGGTGAAGGTCGGCGGCGAGGTCAGCCTCGGGGGCTTTGAGTTCGGCGGGACCCTGCTCAACGGGGCCCACACCTCGAGCAACCAGACGGTGGTCGAGTTCAACGACGGGAGCGTGGAGCGGTCGACGACCCAAGGCTACTCGGAGGGCGCGTCGTTGTTCCTCACCGAGCGCTACGACCGCGAGGGCGAGCTCGTGGACCGGCAGCAGGGCTTGCTCCTCGACGACGTGGATGAGAGCTATGCTGATGCATTTGGCGAAGCCCTGGGCACGGGGCCGCGGGCGGGCACGTTCGATGCGCAGATCGAGTTCGCCTCCCAGGCCGATTACGACGCCACCCGCGAGCGCGCCCTGCAGTCGTTGACCCACCAGGGGGTGAGCCAGGAGCACATCGACTTGTTGCGCCAGGGCCCCGACGCGGACGGCCTGTTCGGGGGCCAGGTGATCCCCATGGCCAACCCCGTGGTCACCGCCCTCATCCGCAACGAAAACCCCGAGGACTTCTTCAACGACCAGAGCCTGCGGTTCGCCCACCGCAACGTCCTGGCCGAAGGGTTCATCGGGTTGCACGAGCCGGGTGACGCCGCCTTGCCCATCGACGCCGAAACCTACGCGGGCTGAGCGACATCCAAGCCCCGCGACGCCCGGCCCCGCGCCGGGCGTTGTGCTTTGAACCGCTGGCCAACCCCCGTCGGACAGGATAGGAACATTTGTTCAGGTATCCGGATCGCGGCCGATGTCGCGTCCGGCGGTGGCGGGGCCTCGTTGCGGTGGCTATGGGAGCGGCATGTCCGAGCTGAAAACGATCAAAGTCCGCGGCGCGCGGGTGCACAACCTCAAGAGCGTCGACGTCGACATCCCCCGCAACCAGCTGGTGGTGCTCACCGGTCTGTCCGGCTCGGGCAAAAGCTCGCTCGCCTTCGACACCATCTACGCCGAGGGCCAGCGACGCTACGTCGAGTCTTTGTCGAGCTACGCCCGGCAGTTCTTGCAGATGCAAGACAAGCCCGACGTGGACCTCATCGAGGGGTTGTCGCCGGCGATCAGCATTGAGCAAAAGACCACCAGCAAAAATCCGCGCTCCACCGTGGCCACGGTGACGGAAATCTATGACTACCTGCGCCTGCTCTACGCGCGCATCGGCAAGGTCTTTTGCTACAGCTGTGGCAAGCCGATCGTGGGGCGGACCGCGTCCCAGATCGTCGACGGGGTCATGGCCTACCCGTCGGGCACCCGCTTGTCGATCCTCGCCCCCATCGTGCGCGAGCGCAAAGGCGAACACAAAAAGCTCCTCCACGACCTGCAGAAGGACGGCTTCGCCCGGGTCCGGGTCGACGGCGAAGTGCGCATGCTCGACGAGGACATCAAGCTCGCCCTGCGCAAGAAGCACAGCATCGATGTCTACATCGACCGGGTGGTGGTGCACCCCGACGCGCGCCCCCGCATCGCCGACGCGGTGGAGCTCGCCCTCAACAAAGCCGAGGGCCTGGTCCGCGTGCTCGTGCACGACAAAGAAAAAGGGGACAGCGAAGAGCTCATCTCCGACAAGCACGCGTGCATCGACTGCGGCATCAGCTACCCCGAGCTCGAGCCGCGCATGTTCTCGTTCAACGCGCCCCAGGGGGCCTGCAACGCCTGCTCCGGCCTCGGCCAAATCCAGTACTTCGACGAGGACCTGGTGGTGCCCGACCCCACGCTCTCCCTCGAGGAGGGCGCGATCAAACCGTGGGGCGGCGCGTGGAACGGCTACTACCTCGGCATGCTCGAGGCGGTGGGCGAAGAGTTTGGCTTTGAGCTCGACGTGCCTTGGAAAAAGCTCAAGAAAAAGCACCGCGACATCATTCTGCACGGGGCCGATGACGAGATCGAGTTCCAACTCGAGAACAAAGAAGAGACCGCCACCTACTCCTTCAAAAAACAGTACGAGGGCGTGCTCAACAACCTCGACCGGCGCTTCAAAGAGACGACCTCGGACCGGGTGCGTTGGGACCTCGAGCGCTACATGTCGAAATCGCCGTGTAAGGAATGCGACGGCGCGCGCCTGCGCAAAGAGGCGCGCCACGTGAAGGTGGGGGACGTGTCCCTCGACGTGCTCACCCACAAATCCATCGGGGACGCGGTGGCGTTCACCGCGGGGCTGGCCCTGAGCGAGCGCGACACCGTCATCGCCGCCGCGGTGCTCAAAGAGATCAACGCCCGGCTCGGCTTCTTGCAAGCGGTGGGTCTCGACTACTTGACCCTCGATCGCAGCGCAGGAACATTGTCGGGGGGCGAGGCCCAACGCATCCGGCTCGCGAGCCAAATCGGTTCCGCCCTCGTCGGCGTGCTCTACGTGCTCGACGAGCCGTCCATCGGCCTGCACCAACGCGACAACGAAAAGCTGCTCCAGACCCTCCAGCACCTCCGCGACCTGGGCAACACCGTGCTCGTGGTCGAACACGACGAGGACACCATCCTCGCCGCCGACACCGTCATCGACATGGGCCCGGGGGCCGGGCACCGCGGGGGCGAGGTGGTCATCGCCGACACCCCCCAAAAGGTGATGAAGGCCAAGGGCTCGCTCACCGGCCAATACCTGAGCCGCAAAAAGCGCATCGAGATCCCCGAGGAGCGCCGGGCCGGTCACGGCAAGAGCCTCAAGATCCTCGGCGCCCGGGGCAACAACCTGCGCGACGTCGACGTGGAGTTCCCCCTCGGCAAGCTCATCTGCGTCACCGGGGTGTCCGGCTCGGGCAAGAGCACCTTGGTGCTCGACACCTTGCACAAGGCCCTCGACCAGGCGCTCTATTCGAGCCGGGCCCGGCCGCTGCCGTTCAAGAAGCTCGAGGGGCTCTCGCACATCGACAAGGTCGTTGACATCGACCAAAGCCCCATCGGGCGCACCCCGCGGTCCAATCCCGTGACCTACACCGGGGTGTTCGACGACATCCGCAAGCTCTTCGCCCAGCTCCCCGAGAGCAACGTGCGGGGCTACGGCCCGGGGCGCTTCTCGTTCAACGTCAAAGGGGGTCGTTGCGAGGCTTGTCAGGGCGACGGGATGATCAAAATCGAAATGAACTTCCTGCCCGATGTGTACGTCAAGTGCGACGTCTGCCACGGCAAGCGCTACAACCCAGAAACATTGCGGGTGCTCTACAAAGGCAAGACCATCTCGGACGTGCTGGAGATGACGGTGGCCGAGGCCCTGGAGTTTTTTAAGCCCATCCCTGCGCTCAAGCGCAAGCTCAGGACCCTGCACGACGTGGGGCTCGGCTACATTCACCTCGGCCAGCCCGCCACCACCTTGTCGGGGGGCGAGGCCCAACGGGTCAAGCTCAGCCGCGAGCTGGGCAAACGCGCCACCGGCCAGACGGTCTACATCCTCGACGAGCCCACCACCGGGCTGCACTTCCACGACGTGGAGCAGCTGTTGCACGTGCTCCACAAGTTCGCCGACCAGGGCAACACCGTGATCGTCATCGAGCACAACCTCGACGTGATCAAGACCGCCGACCACATCATCGACCTCGGCCCCGAGGGGGGCGGGGGAGGCGGCACCATCGTGGTCGCGGGCACGCCCGAGGAGGTCGCGCGCCACAAAAAGAGCCACACCGGGCGCTTCCTCAAAGAACTCCTCGACCGCGACGGCCACGACACCAAAAAGCACCGGCCCGCGAGCAAAAAACACAAGCCCGACGAGCTCAACCGCGTGCGCGGGCGACGGGCCAAAGGCGAACGCATCCAAGCCCAAAGCTGACCTCGCCGGTCACGGGCGCGTCTTCTGGGGGCCTGCTACGGTTCTGGGAGGAGGTCCTTGAATGCTTGAATTGCTGAATAGAATTGGGCTCTTGGCGCGCGCGGCGGCCGCGCTTGGCCTCGTGGCGGCCATCGGCTGCACCGGCGGAGCCGACGGTCTGCCCGACGGGGGCGCCCTCGAGACGTGCGATGTCGCGATCGAGCACTATTCCTTTCACGGGGAGGAGTCCGCGGTGGACGCCTACGGGACGTTCACCGACGTGGTGCTGACCTCGGACGGGACCAGCGACGGGGGGCGGAGTTTCGCGTTTCATGCGGTGGCCGACGGGAGCGAGCGGGGGCATTTGTGGTTGAGCGACGACGAGCTCGACGGGGCGGCGGTGCCCGATGACGGCGATGTGGTGCAGCTGTACGCCGGGTTCGTCGAGGAAGATTGCAATTGCACTGAGTTCGAAGTCCGCGATGAACAAGGCTTCCTGTGGGCGGGGTTTGAGGGTGACGCCGAGACGTGGCTGGGCGGCGCATTCGCGAAGGCCGAAGACGTGGGACGCGACGCCTGTGACAGCAGCGGGGCGGTCTTGGTCTATGGCGGGCTCGACCTCGGGGCGGACCAGCCTTTGGAAAGCGGCGAATCGGCGGTGGTGACCCACCAAGGGGTGACCACCAAGGCCACGGCCCTGCAGGTGTTGTCCGCGGCCGATTACAGCACGTCCACCGTCGCCGAGAACCGCGAACGCCACTGGGCATCGGCGGTGTTGCTGCGGATGGCGCCGCCCCAGTAGTCGCGTGTCGTCGGCCGCCGAGCGCGTCCCCCAGTGGCCTGGTACGGTTTTCGGTGGGCATGGAGCCAGCCAGGCCCCGCCCCGTGGGGAGACGATGGTGCGACGGGAAAAAACGCAGGCCGGACGATGGGTGACGACCGCGCTCTGTACATGGGCATTGTCGGCGTGCGTGGTCGTGTCCAACCCGGCCGAGCCGGAGCCGGCCGCGGCTCCGGAGCAGTGCCCCGCGCCCGCGGCGCGGGTGACCAGCTATTCTCTGTTCCCGCACAACCCGGAGCCGTACGGGGTGTTCGCCGTCGCCACCGTGGACGTCGTACAAGCGGTGAACGGGGGGACGCGGTATTGGTTCGCCCCCGTCGACGATGAGGACATGGTGGCCGAGATCGTGCTCAGCACCGCGTTGCTCGAGGGCGCGGACGCCCCGCGGCTCAACGATGAGGTCGAGTTCTACTGGGCGGCCCGGGGCGACGGGGGCGGGGAGTTTGAGGTCCACGACGCGCGCGGCTTTTTGTGGGCCGGGTTTGTGGGCGACGTCGACGCATGGTTGGGCGGCGGCTTTGGCCCCGCGGTCGACGTGGGACTGCCCGCGTGCACCAACGGCTGGAACACCGCCACCCCCGGGGCGCTCGAACTCGGGGCCGACGCGCCCCTGTTGCCGGGTGAGTCCGCCCCGGTCACCCACCAGGGGGTCGCGGCCACGGCCTGGGCGCTCGACGCCTGGGCGCACATCGAGTACGACAAGGACCAAACCGAGGGCGCGGCCCATTGGGCCATGGCGTTCCTCGCCCGCCGACAGCCAGGGACATGAACGCACCACACCCGCCCCCCTCCTCATCCGCCGGTCACGTTCGCGAGCTCGCGGGCTGGGGCAACTACCCCCGTGCCGCTTGCCGGGTGGTCAGCCCCGCGTTCACCGGGGACGTGGCCCGCCTCGTCGACCACGCAGGCACATTGGCTCGGGGCATGGGCCGGTCGTATGGGGACGCGTGCCTCAATGCGCAGGGGGTGGTCATCGACACCACCGGCCTCGACCGGTTCCGCCACTTCGACGCCGCGCGCGGGGTGCTCACCTGCGAAGCGGGCGTGACCCTCGCCGACATCATCGAGCAGTACGCGCCCCAAGGCTGGTTCCCCCTGATCACCCCCGGGACCAAGCTCGTGACCGTGGGCGGCTGCATCGCCAACGACGTGCACGGCAAAGCCCACCACGTGGACGGCTGCTTTTCCCAATGTGTGGAGAGCTTCACCATCTTGCTCGCCGACGGGCGGCAGGTCACCGCCAGCCGCGACGACAACGCGGACCTGTTCTGGGCCAACTTCGGGGGCATGGGCCTGCTTGGCATCATTTTGACCGCGACCATCCGGCTGCGCCGCATCGAGACCACCTACTTCCGGCAAGAGTCGTTCACCGCGCGCAATCTCGACGAGATGATCGATCTGCTCGACCAGACCGCCGAGACCCACCCCTACCAGGTGGCCTGGATCGACAGCCTGGCCCGCGGCGACCGCCTCGGCCGCGGGGTGCTCACCGTGGGCGACCACGCCGCCCCCGACGACCTGCCCAACACCCTCCGGCATTCGCCCTTGCGCTTGGCCCCGGCCAAGCCGTCGGTGAAGGTGCCGGTGACCCTGCCCAACATGTCGCTCAATCCAGTGACACTGCGGATGCTCAACCGTCTGCTCGAAGCGGTCCAGGCCCGGGGCGCGCCCATCGCCCACTACGACTCGTTCTTCTACCCCCTCGACATCCTGGACGAATGGAACCGCGGCTACGGCGCGCGCGGCTTTACCCAATACCAATTCGTGGTTCCCCTCGACGATGGGCGGCGGGTGGTGCGCCGGCTGCTCGAAGAGATTTCGGGTTCAGGGTTCTTGCCCTTCCTCAACGTGCTCAAGCGGCTCGGTCCCGAGCGGGGCATGCTCTCGTTCCCCTTCGCGGGGTACACCTACGCCATCGACTTCCCCATCCAGGACGGGCTGGCCGCGTTCCTGCAGAAGCTCGACGCCATCGTGCTCGACGCGGGCGGGCGCATCTATCTCGGCAAGGACGCGTTCTTGTCTGCAGACACATTCGCGAAGATGTACCCCCAACTCGACAAGTGGCGGGCGATCAAGGACACCTACGACCCCGACGGGGTGTTCACCTCCGACCTCGGCCGCCGCGTCGGCCTCTGCTGACCTCCCCCCCGGGGCCCGCCGTGTTAGGGTGTCAGACAATGGCTTTGGCTCACCCTCACCTGGTCTCGGCGCCGCCGGCGCCATGCAAAAAACCGCTCACCGCTCGTGGGCATCGTCAATGGTGGATACCATGAGCGACGCCAGACGCCAGTTTGCCCTCCTGGCCATTCTGTGCGCATCGGCGTGTACCCAAGAGCCTCCGTGTCATGGGGACACGGACTTCGGTCAGAATGGTGGTTGGTATTGCAAGGAAGGCGGGAAGCGTCATGGCCCGTACGAATCACACCAGGTGCTGGAAGGAACCAAGCTCATTTCCGTCGGACACTACTGTGCGGGCTTGAAGTGTGGCGAAGAGAAGACCGCCATCGAGTGGGACGGTGATCGAATCCTGGTCGAAAGCGGAATCTGGCTTGGCGGTCGAAAGAACGGGCTCTGGATTTCATGGATGCGGAATGGTGCACGTCGAGAAGAGTCGTTCTGGGTGAACGGCGCGCAGGTTGGAATCGTTCGTCGGCTGGACTCGCTGGGTCGACCCGAGCGGATCACTGGATTTCGAGACGGAAAGGCCATCCCGGTCGAACTGGAAATTGACGGCCATGCGTGCAAGCGGGCGACGGTGTGGACCGGGGCGCGGGAGAAGGAAGTGCCCTGCGGCGAGCGGTACGATGGACTCCCGCCGGGAGGCGACCCGTCGATGCTCGAGCGCGTGCTCATCCGGGCGACAGGAACCAAGGAGTAGTTTGCCCTCCGCATTCGAACGGTCGCGCGGGTCTCACGACGCTGGTGATGGGCGGCGGCGACGCCTCGGGTTCTGATCCGGCCGGCACACGCTGATGGTGGCCGGGCGCGGTGTGCCTCCATCCCGGCGGGACGGTAGGGTCTGGCGATGGCCGGTTGTCGTCGTGGTCTCCGGATGGTGGAGAGCCCGCCGGCCACAACGGAGGCGCGGGTCGGTGCTGCGGGTGATGGTGTTGGGGGCGTACGGATCGGCGGGCCGGGCGGTGGTGTCATCGCTGGCTGCGCTCGACGAGGTCGACCTGGTCGCGGGCGGGCGGCGGGCGTCCCCGCTCGAAGGCTTGGCCGCGCAGGTCGACAAGCTCCACACCGTGGTGGTCGATGCCCACGATCGGCAGTCGTTGCACCGGGCGCTCACCGACGTCGACGTCGTGATCAACTGCATCGGCCCGTACATCGGCAACGGTCTCCACATCATCGAGGCCGCGGTGGACGCGCACACCCACTACGTCGACCTGGCCTCTGAACAGGAGCACCTTCGCCGCGCGCTGCGCTTCGGTGACGCCGCCCGCGCGGCCGGGGTCACGGTGTTGGTCGGCGCGGGGGCTTATCCCGGCCTGTCCGGTCTGTTGCTGCAGACCTTGCTCGCGGCGATGCCCGACGCAACCCGCGCGGAACTGGCGCTGATCACCGCACACCCGCGTGAAGGCGAAGCCGGTCCAGCGCAGGTGGAGTCCGGCCTCCTGGAGCTCGGGTACCCCCACCAAGCCCTCGTGGGAGGCCGCCTGGAGGCCCGGTTTCCTGGTTCTCGTCGAGCGTTCGACTTTGGCGGGGGCTTTCAGCGTCGCACGCTGATGGAGTGGCCCCAGCTGGAGGTCATCTGGGCCGGCCTGCACACCGATCTCACCGAGATGTCGACGTGGGTTTGTCTCGATGGCCAGCCGCCGACCCCCCGGTGGTTGCTGCGCGCGGTGTCGTGGCTGGGCCTGCACCGCCCCACCCGGCGCTCGGCATGGTTGCGGCAGCTGGTGTTGCGAACACGTCTGCGGCCCGAGACCGAGCAGGAACGGGCGGTGGTCGGGCAAGGGGCGCTGTTCGCGTCGGTGGCGGGACCGGGGGGCGAAAGGACGCTGATCGCCACCATCGACGACGTGGCGTGGGCCACCGCCTGGTTGCCGACCCAGCTCGTGCGGACGTGGTCGCGGGGCGCGCTCCCCGCCGGGGTCAGGACCCCCATGGACGTGCTGTCCGCCTCCGAACAGCTCCACGCCTTTCGCGCCGCACCGGGCGTGAGGGTGGCGGAACGCTGACCGGCTCCTGTCCTCGGGTGAGGCGTTGAATGGGCGGGGCGCAGACCGCGCCACCCCGCGTTCAAGGCCCGAGCCCTCCCCTCTGCGTGACCCAGCCATGATTCGGGTGGCCAAATGCCGCTGCCCTTCGAACCTGGTGAGGCGGCATGTACGCCGAACAAACACCCTCCCGTCGGCGTCGTGCCGCACGAAGAAGGCCGGCTCGGAAGCGGCGCAGCCGATTTCGAGACGTGGCTAAAAGTAGGTGCTGCCGACCTCGCCGAGCGTGAGCAGGAGCGAGTCGCTGGCCGGGGACGAGTAGGTCTTGCCCGCCCAGTCGATGTAGCCGGCCTTGATGATCACCACCGGCTCGAGGTTGAGCGGGGCCAGGCCGCCGTCGTCGTACGAGATGTCGTAGTCGTTGTTGCCCACCTCGACCTGCGAGATGCGCCCGCCGTCGTCGTAGCTGAGCTGGTATTCATTGTTGCCCACGTCGACCTCGTCGAGGGTGCCGTCGTCGTTGTAGCGGAACTCGTAATCGCTGTTGCCGATGTCGACCTCGTCGAGCCGGCCGCTGTCGTCGTAGCGGTACTTGTGCTCGACCTCGATGTCGCCGAACGCGGTCTCGGTGATGTACGTGACCTCGTCCACCCGGCCCGCGTCGTCGTAGCGGAAGTTGATCTCCCCGTCGAAGCTGAGCGAACCGATCTCGGTCTCGGTGTTGATCGAGACCAGGCGCCCACCTTCCCAGGTGTACTCCAGGGTGGTGTCGTCGCCGTCGTTGTCTTCGCGCACCACCTTCGAGAGGTTGCCCCCTTCGTACTCCACCACGCCCTCGACGCCGTCGTCGTCGAAGCCGACCACCAGGCCGCCTTCCCACTCGAGCTCGATGTCGCGGGACCCGATGTCGATCTCATCGATGTAGCCCCCCGCGCCATAGGTGATGTCGATGTCGCCGCCGGCGCCGTCGCCGTCGATCTCCACCACCCGGGGTGAATAGCGGCCGCCGCAGGCGGGCAGCACCAACAAGGACAGGGCGGTGGCGGTCAGGACAGGGCGCATCATCGGTCTCACCTCATGGTCTCGGTGTGAACAAATTCATGAATCAATTCGGAGGGTTCCACAGGTCGCGGCAGGTGTCCCAGACCGTCTGTTGCTCGGCCTGGCCGCAGGTGTTGCCCGGGTCGGCGGGCACGTCCACGAAATCGGGCGAGCTCGGCAGGTCGGCGAGCACTTCACAGGTGCAGCGCATCACCGGGCCCTCGGCCACGTCGGGTTCGCACCGCTGGGCGGTGCAGGTCTCGCCCGGGTCGCACTCGTCGCCGATGGGGCAGGGGGTGCGGCACCGCATGGTGCCGCCGATGTCTTCGCAGGTGTCGTCCCCCTCGCACTGGCCGTCGGCGACACACTCGTGCTCGACGCAGCTCACCGCGTAGTCCCCCACACAATCCGGGGCGGTGGCGGACAAGGCGCAGTAGTCGGCCGCGACCACGTCGTAGCTCTGGCAGAAGGGCAGCTCGAGGTACTCGGCGGGGATTTGCGGGGGCAGGTCGACCACGTCGCGGCAGGCGGCGCTGTCGTTGGCCGCGCACCAGGGGAACGGGTCTTGGCCGTCGCACAAGAAGTCCCCGTCGAGGTCGGTGCCCGCCCCGGGGCCGAGACAGGGCTGGGCCTCGGTGGTGTCCGGCTGGGCGTCGCCGTCGTCGTTGCAGTCGTAGACCTCGGCCCCGTCGACGCAGCTCTTGACCTGGCCAGGGCCGAACATCGTGTCCCCCGCGTAATCGCCCGCGCAGTCCGCCGCGCACAGCTCATACAGGGCGCGGTCGGTCAGGTAGTCGGCCGACCCGAGCAAACTGGGCAGAGCCACCAGGCCGTCGCCGTCGCAGTCGGTGCCGTCCCCGAGCACGGGGCAGAGCACGTCGCCGGCTTTGACCGGGGCGGGGCCGAGCACGCGGTCTTCGGGCTGGCCGGGGGCGAACACCTGGCGGAACAGCACCGCTTGGCTCTCGCCCCCGTCGCACACGGTCACGTCCCAGACCCCGACCGGGGCCTCGAGCACCACGGTGCGGCCCGCGTCCAATGTCACTGAGGTCGCGCCCGGGTAGTTGGTGAGGTCGGGCACGGCGTCGGCGCAGGGGGGGCGGGGGGTGCTCGGCGGGGTCAACAGGGCATAGGGGGCGCGGACCTCGGCGCTGAGGGCGACGAAGGCCTGCGCGGTGTCGCCGCCGTTGAGCGCGTCGAGCGGCACGGTGATGCCGCCGCTGTCGTGGGTGACGATGGCGCTCACCCCGCTCACCTGGGTGAGGTCACCGAGGGGGCTGGCCACCGCCACCAACTGCAGCGGACCGGGCAACAGCCGCCGCAGGGTGAACGTGCCGTTGTCGGCGACCCCGGCGATGCCCACCGCGTGCAGGTCGCGGGCCACGATGTCGCCGTCGCTGTCGGCGACGTAATCGGCCACGTCCTCGTCGGGGCAGCGGGCGTCGACGAGCCCGGCCGAGGTGGTGCCGGTGATGACGCAGCCCGGCCGGTAGGCGAACACCCGCACCGACAAGCCCGCGTCTTGCGGGGTCTGGCCGCCGGGCAAGGTCACGGTGCCCTCGACGTTGCGCAGGGGCTGGAGCGGCACCTCGCCGAACTCGACGCCGCCGAGCCGGATCACGGTCCCGAAGTTGAGCGTGGGGTGCGGCTCCTCGACGAGGGACGCGGACAAAAGCGCGCCGGCGTCGTCGAGGCCGTCGCCGTCTGGGTCGGCCCGCACCTCGAGGAACACCGGGTGGTCGGGCACAGAGCCGAGCACGAAGGTGCCGTCGTCTTGGGTCTCGGCCCGGCGCGGGGTGTTGGCGAAGGTGATGCGGGCCCGGGGCACCGGGTCGCCCTCGTAGGTCACGGTGCCGGTGAGCACCCCGGGGTCGGGCAGGCCGGGGGCCTCGATGGGGATTTGTTCACACGTCTCGTCCAGCTCGGGCATGAACAGACACAACATCGCGCCGGTGCAGCCCGTGCTGAGCAGGGCCCCGGCGCCGACGAACAAACCGAGCCATCGCGCAACCATAGACGCGTTGTGCCACGCCGCAGAGGCCGCGTAAATGTTCGGGCGCGGCCTCGTGCCGTCGTTATGCTCGGCCCATGCCCTGGCCCACCATCGAACAGCTCATCGAGGACGAACGGGTCCCGGACCCGGTCTTGCGCCGGGCCATCCGGGCGGTGTTGCGGCTCCGCCTGCGCCAAGAGCGGGCCCCGAGCGAAGCGGCCCAGCAGGCGAGGCACGAGGCGTGGCTCGACACCCTGCGCCAAAGCCCCATCGCCCAGGTCCCGGACGCGGCCAACGCCCAGCACTACGAGGTGCCGGCGGGGCTGTTCGAGGCCATGCTCGGGCCGCGGCTCAAGTATTCGTGCGCGCTGTTCGACGGGCCGCGCGACACCCTGGCCCAGGCCGAGACCGCGATGCTCGATGTGGTCGCGTCCCGGGCCCAGCTGCGCGACGGCCAGCGGGTGCTCGACCTCGGGTGCGGCTGGGGCTCGTTCGCCTTGTACGCCGCCGCCCGCTATCCCCAAAGCCAGGTCACGGGGGTGAGCAACAGCCGCTCGCAGCGCGCGTTCATCGAGGGGCGGGCCCGCGCCCTCGGCCTGTCCAACCTGCGCGTGGTCACCGCCGACGTCAACGACATCGAGACCTGGGACCTCGGCCCCTTCGATCGCGTCGTGTCCATCGAGATGTTCGAGCACGTGCGCAACTACGCCCGGCTTTTGCGCGCGCTCGCGGGCCTGCTCGACGACGACGGGCGCTTGTTTGTGCACCATTTTGCCCACCACACGTACGCGTATCCCTATGAGGTCAACGACCAAAGCGACTGGATGGCCAAGAACTTCTTCGCGGGGGGGCAAATGCCGAGCGCGGACCTGTTGCTGTCCTTTCAGGACGACCTCGTCGTGACCCGGCGCTTCCGCGTCGACGGCACGCACTACCAGCGCACCTGTGAGGCCTGGCTCGCGCGGCTCGACGCCCACCGCGACGAGGCCGAAGCCAGTCTCGCCGCGGTGGTGGGGCCACAACGAGCCAACCGCGACGTGGCCAAGTGGCGCGTGTTCGTCATCGCCTGCGCCGAGCTGTTCGGCTTTCGGCACGGCCGCGAATGGCAGGTGCTGCACTATGTCTTCGCCCCGCGGGGCCGGCGCTAGGCGACTTCGCGGCCGGTGCCGTAGTCGAGCGCGACGAAGCGCTGGCGGTGCTCGGGGGCGGGCAAGATGCACGCGTCGGCTTTGCCCATGATCTTGTAGCGGTTGTCGGCGACCAACCGGTAGACGACGTTGCAGAGAGATTGGGGCAAGACCCGCCCGATCTTGGCCAAGAGCCACCAGCCGCGGCCGAGCCCCTCGAGGATGCGCAAGGCGCCCTCGGTCTTGTCGTCGATGCGCTCGCCGGCGCCGCCAAAATCCGTGACCAGGGCGAAGCCGTCGAGGTTGTGCGGCCGGCCGTGGCGGGCGAACACCTCTTTGCAGAGCTCACTTTGCAAGGGGGCAAAGCGGAACTGGCCTTTTTTGTCGCGGGGCAAAATGAACTTCGTGCTCCGGTGACAAAGCCCGCACACCCCGTCGTAAAACACGAAATAGCCGCCGCTCTCCATACCCCATCGTAGCCTCGCGCCCCGGCCCCAGCAAGCCGCCCCCCCGACGAGCAGACCAGCTCAGATCTGCACGCCGTCGAGCGGCAAGAGGCTATCCACGAGTCGGTCGATGACCGCGTCGGTGGGGGTGTCGGGGTCGATGGGCGTGGTCAGCCGGTCGAGCATCAGCCCGTCGAGCGCGTAGTGAAAAAGCGCGACCTCGAACGCGCCCCCGGGCAGCTTCATGTCCGCGCTGAAGCTCACGTCCTCGGCGTACGCGGCGCGCAAGAACGCCCCGATGGGCGCGGCCACGTCCGGGTTGCGCGCCGCCTCGAGCCGCAGCTCAAACAACGCGAGGGTCAACGACGGTTGCGACAAAAGCCGCCGCACGATGTCGCGCAGGTAGGCGGCGTACAAATCCCGCCCCGGGGGCTGGGCGGCCAGCGCCGCGGCCACGTCCGCGGTGGGCGCGAGCCGTTCGTACAGCCGGTGCACCAGCCCGGTGAGCAGGTCGGCCCGGGTCCGGAAGTAGTTGGACGTGGTGCCGAGCGGGACCTGGGCCGCCCGGTCCACCGCCCGGTGGGTCAGGCCCCGGCCGCCTTTGGCCGCCAAGACCGACAAACCCGCATCAGAAAGCCGTGTGCGCCGTTCTGGGTTTTTCATGCCCGCACCCTAGCCGAACCACTACAGATGTTGTACATGAATAACCACTACAGATGTAGTGAGCGATCATTCTGACCCCAACCCCTCCGGAGGCCCCATGCGTGAACTGACCTATTTCGTGGCCGTGTCCCTCGACGGCCACATCGCGGGCCAAGGCGGCGACATCAGCGCCTTTCCCCAGGGCGACCACATCGGGTGGTTGCTGGCCGAATACCCCGACACGTTGCCCGCGCCGTTTTTGGCCGCGATGCAAAAAGAGGCGAACAACGCGCACTTCGACACCGTGTTGATGGGCCGGCGGACCTACCAGCTCGGCGTCGATCAGGGCCTGACCAATCCCTACCCGCACCTGCGGCAGATCGTGTTCTCGCGGTCGCCGCAGAGTCTCGACGAGGCGGTGACCATGACCGACGAGGACCCGCGCACCGTGGTGCAGCGTCTGCGCGAAGAGCCGGGGGGCGGAATGTGGCTGTGTGGCGGGGGCCAACTCGCGGCGCAGCTGATGCCGCTGATCGATCGGTTGGTGCTCAAGGTCGCCCCCGTGCTGCTGCCGGGGGGCGTGCCGTTGTTTGCGCCAACGGACGGGCCCGCGTCGACGTGGACGCTGGAACAGTCCCAGACGTTCGATTCGGGGGTGGTGGTCAACCACCTGCGGCGGGGCTGAGCCCGGCCGATGGTCAGGGGGTGGACGCGCAGGTCACCGGGGCGTCGATGACGCAGGTGTCGGGGCCCATGGGATCGCCGGCCACCCGGGCGTCGAAGAAGTCAAACACATTGTCCACCGCCCAGAGGAAGCCGGCCACGTGGTAGGCGCCGGCGCACTCGAGGTACTCGATCTGTTTGCCCGCGTCACAAAGCTCCTGCACCGCGGCGCGCTCGACGGGGGTGGCCACCAATGCGTCATTTTGGGCGGTGACCACGAGGGTCGGGGTGTCGTCCGCGTCGGGGATCGAGGTGTCGAGCAGGCTGTTCTCCATTTGGTAGCAGCCCCAGGTCTCGGGGAACTGTCCGGCCACGATCTCGTCGGTGTACACATCGCTCACCGCCACGTCGTAGTCGGGCACCCGGCAGTTGCTCACCATGTACGCGGGGGTGTCGACGTCGTAGGGCGGGCGCAAGGCCTCGTCGAGGGAGCCGGCGCTGCCATACCAGTTGAACAGCCCCACCGAGCTCACCGCGGCGTTGCCGAGACCGGTGGGGTTGTTGACCGCGGCGAGGGCGGCTTCGGCTTCGCCCACCAGGTCCATGGGGGGCACGGTGAGGGCGGCGGAGGCGATGGTCAGCTCGGGCGCGTAGTGGGGGGCATAGCGCACCACAAATGCACCTGCATGGCCGCCCTGCGAGACCCCGAGCACGTGCACCGGCCCGGCGGTCACGCCCACGTCGGCCTCGGTGAGCAGCTTTTGCGAAGCCCGGACCATGTCCAGCGAGGCCAGCGCCACCGGCTGGGCCACGAGGTAGGCGTGCAGGTCCTCGGCCGGGGACCCAATGCTGTTGAGTCCCAGGTAGTCGGGGGCCACCACCACGTAGCCGTAGGAGGCGAACAGGGCCACCGACGCGGCGTTGGCGTAGTTGGGCGAAAAGAAGCTGTCGATGTTGGCCGAGGGCGAACACGGGTCGTCGAAGCCCGACGTGCCGTGCAGGTAGAGCAAGGTCGGGTAGTCGCCGGGCATGGTGGGGTAGGCGATCATGCCCGTGGCCTCGGTGAGCACACCCTTGTCCTGGGTCTGGTACCGCACCCGGCGCAGCTGGGTGACGTAGGTCGGGTCGCGGCCTATGGCGGCCACCTGTTGCTGGCTGAGCAGGTTCTTGAAGCCGGTGAGCACGTCGAGGGCGAAGGTGCCTTTGTCCTCGTCGAGCACGAGGTCGCCGAGGCTCGAGACCCCCCACCAGCGAAACTCGCTCTGGCCGCAGCGCGCCGGGTCGTGGTGCGGCCCCACGTCGGGGTACCAGCCGTCCTCGACCTCGTAGTCCGGTCCTTGGTACCCGGCGTCGTCCACGCCCGCGTCGGGGGCGTCGCCGTCGCCGTCCCCGTCCCCGTCGCCGTCCCCGGTGGCGTCGGTGCCGCTCGGGCACCCGGTGAACAACACGGCGCCGAGCGCCAGCCAAACGAGGGGAAGAACAGTGCGCATGCTTTGTTGTGGCACCCCCGCCCGCCTTTGCAAGGCCCGGGCGGGGCCAGGCGGGCCCACCATGCGCCGATTTATTCGATTTTTCAGGTGGTTAAGGCGGGGGTGGCGCCCCCCCTGCCCCCGGTGGGGGCTCTTTTCAGCTCAGGTAGGCGACGGTGAAAAAGCCGGTCAAAAACGCCAGCGGGGTGGCCAGCGTGAACACCGCGCGTGGTTCGCCGAGGGCGTCGAAGTGCGCAAAGATCTGAATCACCGCCATCGACGCGCCGAACACCGCGAGCGGGACCCACCAATAGGGTTCGAAGGCGTGGTCCCCGAGCAGATTGGTGTACGTCCCCATGCCGCAGAACAGGCCCACCGCGGCGGGGATCAGCACCGCGATGGCGCCGGCGCGGGTCTCGCGGAGGTGTTCGACGGCGGCGTTCTTGGTCGGTTCGGTCATGGGGTCGGTCTCCTGGTGCGGGCGATGTCCCTGACGTCTACCCGCCGGGGACCGCGGCGTCGTCGGAAGCCGCCGAAAACCGTCTGAAGGTCGGTTCAAAGAGGGACCCACGGCCGCCGCCGTTCCGGGCCTTTCGTGCCAATGCCAATGGGCGAGGGCGGCGGGCCCCGTCCTTGCGCGACGGGTCAGCGCGGCGCGGCGGATGACGCGTCGTCCTGGGCCAGCGTAAAGAACCGCGCGAGCGTGCCATCGGCGGGATGCCACGCCCCGAGCAGACCCTCGATCACGTCGGCGGTGGACTGCGTGACAAAACCTTGGGGCCCCTCCCGGTCGTCGTCGAGCCAGCGGAGGCCAAACCCGGGGACGACCACACAGGACAAAAATGAACCGTCCCCGACGTGCAGCGCGGGCAGGCGACCGCAGGCGTCAAGGTAATCGAGAGGCGCCGAACCATCCACGTCGTCGTAAGCAAAGCCTTGGTTGGACTCACCCACGCTTTCACCGTAGGGCATCGGCAAGGCATCAAACGCCCCGCAATCCGACCCGCTCGGCCCAAACCGACGCGCCACCGTGGCCACCGCGCGCAGGTCGGCGGGGAGCACCAGCCCGGTGCGGGCCTGCCACTGGGCCACGTCGTGGTCGGTCGCCGGGGGCGTCGCCTCCCAGGCTGGGGTCCGAAGGACCTGCGCGAGCCGGTCCAGGGCCGCGGCCAACCGCGGCGCGACCCAGGCGGGGGCGGGCGCGGGCGCCGGCGCGCGGGGGGCGAAAAGCTGGTCGAGCATGCGCGTTGCCTCCGCCTCCACCGTGCGGCAGACATCCGCGGGGGCCATCATGCCCCCCGCCATGCCCATCTGAAGCGGGGCCAGCACCTGATGGCGCAGGTTCTCCTCGACCAACCCGCGATCGTGGTTGTCGGCGGCGTCGGCCAGCGCCTGGGCCAGCTCTTGCAGCTGGGCCCGGGCGCGCTCGAGGGCGGGGTGGGCGTTCATGTGACCTCCGGTGGATGCCACAACATGCGCGATCGGCGACCCGGCCGCGACCAAAGGCCCCCGAAACCATCTGTGGCCCCCCGCGACCTTGCGGTACCGCAGACCGCCCGCCGGGGTCAGAAGCAGGCCCCGACAAACTCATCCTCGGCCACGGTCACCGGCTCGCAGGAAGGCGCGGCGGTGGAGCAGCCCGCGTCGGGGTCTGGCGCCTCCAGGTCGCAGGGGAGGTGGCACATGTCGGCGATGCAGTAGAGGCCCGGCGTGCAGGGGCATTGCCCACCCTCGTCGCCGAGCGCGACGCAGGCCCCGTCGACGTCGCCGAACACCACGTCGGGGTTGGGCGCGGCGGGCACACAGGTCTCGTCTTCGGGACAGGCGCCGCCGAACACGTCGGCCGTGCACGTGCGTTTGCACCGGTACGCGCCGTGTTCGCGGGCGCAGACCAGCGGCGCGCTGCACCCGACGAACTGCTGATCGTCCTTGTCGAACAGCAGGCACGCCTCGCCCTCGGCGATCTCGGTGCACGTGCCGTTCTGCCCGAACCTCGGCGGCGCCAGGTCGCCGAACACATTGGGCTCGATGCCGCGGAAACAGATTTCGTTCGCCGCGCACCCCTCGTCGTCCCCGATGACGCACGCCCCGCAGCCGCTGGTGTCGAGGTCGCCGAAGATGCAGCGGACCGTGCCCACCTCGCCCAGCCCCAACGACGCGCAGGTCGCGCCGCGCACGTCCTCTCCGTCGCACGGTTCGGGCCCGGTGGCTTCGCCGTCGAACGGGGTCCAGCAGTCCTCGTGCGCGGCGAGCTCACAGAAGGCGTTGCAGGTCAGGCTGCCCATCTCGTAGCCGAGGCTTTCGCAGGTCGCGCCGCGCAGCTCGAACCCCTCACACTGTTCGTCGGTGGCCAGCACCCCGTCGCCACAGCCGGGCGGGATCTCGCGGCCGGCGTCGGCGTCCCCCGCGCCGCCGTCGGCCCCGTCGTCGGCCGGCCCGCCATCGGCCCCCTCCGCCATCCCGGTGCCGCTGCAGCCGGCGGCCAGGGCCAGGCAGGCCAGCGCGGCCGCGCACATCGTGGTCGTCTTGGGGTGCATCGTTCTCCCCTTCGATGTCGTGACAAGGTTGACCCTTCGTAATCATTCGTTCGATTCATTACCAGGGCCTTGGTGGTCTCGGAGACATTCCCCTTTGTTTTCAGATACTTATGCTTGTGCGTGCCGTCACCGCGGCCGGTCGGCGCCTCACGCCTCGCGCGGCGGGGTCTTCATGTCCTCGAAGGACTCGAGCTCGCCGATCTCCCGGGCCACCGCCTCCTGGATCTTGGCCACCGCCGCCTCCGCGTCGACGAACTTCAACCCCACCTCTTGGGGGCTCTGCCACGCCACCACCGCCTGGGCCGTGACCTCGCCGCCGCCGCCGGGCAAACGCACCTGGACCGACAACGCGTCGCCGTCGGACAGCGCGCTGTCGCCCCGCTCGACCCGGGCGCCCCCCGCGGACAAATCGCGGGTCGCGAGGGTGAAGCTCTTGTCCCCCTTGGTCACCCGCATCTCGCTCAAAAGCGGAATCCGCGGAAACTTTCGGCGCTCGTCCGCGCTCATGCTGACCCTCCCCGACATGGACCACACGATGCTGTCGAGGGTATCTATACACCGTGGGCCACATCAAAGCCTCTTTCTGCCTTCTCTTGCCGCTCGCCCTGTGTGGCTGCCCGCCGGCGATCACCCCGCTGCCCGCCCAGCCCCCCTGTGACCGGTCCGCCGACTGCGCCGCCGGGTACTACTGCGACACCTTCCAGTCGCGCTGCGTGCCCGACGACCGGCCCCCGCCCTTCGGCTTCGACGCCGGGCGCCGGCCGGACGCGGGCCTCGACGCCGGCGATGTGCCCGATGTACAAAACGGCCCCGACGCCGGTCTCGACGCCGGTCTGCCCGACGTGGTCGTCGACGCCGGCCCCCAAAATCCCCTCAACCCCATCGATGTGGCCGCCACCACCGGCTACGGCACCGTGACCGTGACCTTCACCTACCCGGTGGACAACGCGGACCTCTGCGAGCTCCGGCGCCAGCTGGGCGCCGCGCCGGGCGCCCCCGAGCAGGGCGTGCTCGTCGCCACCGGCACCGAACAAGGCCCCCTCGTCGACGACGACCCCCCCATCGAGACCGAGGTGGGCTACAGCGTGTTTTGTGCCCAAGGCGGTCTGTTCGCCACCGTCACCGCCGGCAACCTCGTCGGTCCGTTGTCGGTCAAGCCCCCCTGGCACTTCCCCGGCTGGCAAAAACGCCACCGGGTCCGTTTTCTCAACGCCGCCCGGCCCACCGCGCTCGACGACTTTGTGGTCCCGGTGTTCATCGACCCCATCCGCTATCCCGGCATCGGCAGCGCCCTGACCAGCGGCGCCGACGTCCGCTTTGTCGACATCGACGGCACGGTGTTGCCCTTCGACGTCGAGGGCTGGAACCAAGCCACCACCACCGGGGTGTTCTGGGTCCGGGTCCCCACCGTCGACGCGAGCTCCGACGACGACAGCATCTTGGTCTACTACGGCAACGCCGCCGCCTTGCCCGCCCCCAACGCCGGCCAGACCTTCGCCGACCACCTCGCGGTGCTCCACTTCAACCAGGTCGCGGTCAACGCGGTCGCCGACCTCACCGCCTCCGGCACCGGGTACATCCCCTCGGTGGAAAATCCCCCCGGCCGCATCCTCGGCAGCTACTTGTTCTCGTCGGCGACCAGCGCCCAGCTCAACCTCACCGGGGGCACCCCCGCGCTGCCGGCGTTCACGTATTCGGCGTGGATCAAGATCCGCAACCTCGCCGCGGGCCAGCGCTTCTTCGAGATCCCCGGTCAGCTCACCGTGGGCCGCGACGCGAACACCACCGCGGTCTCGGTCACCGGCAACCTCGGGGGCGCGGTCGACCTCAGCGGGGGCGAGGTGGTGACGCTGGGGCCCTTTCACCACGTCGTGGTCAGCGGCGACGGGGCCACGGTCGCGCTGTACGTCGACGGGGTGATGGTGGGGAGCGCCACCGCCGCGGGGCTCACCGCGCAGGCGGGGGCGGTGAGCCTCGGGGGCGGGGCGGCGTTTTTTGATGGCTGGTTCGACGAGGTGCGGCTGCGCGCCGGCGCGCGGGGGGCCGACTGGGTCGACGCGGATTTTGCCGCCGGGCAGGACCTGTTCGTCGACGCCGCGCGCGACGCCGAAGAGGACGAGGACACGCCCTGAGCGGCCGGATGGGGCTCGACAAATTGATCTGAGTGATTCAGTCAGGCCCCATGGCGAGCAAAAAGAAGACCGCGAAGAAGAAGACCGCGAAAAAGAAGTCCACGACCAAAAAGGCCGTGACCAAGAAAAAGACCGCGGGCAAGGCGGCGACCAAAAAGGCCACCGCCAAAAAAGCCACCAGCAAAAAGGCCACCACCAAGAAGGCCCCCGCGAAGACGGCGAAATCGGCGCGCAAGACCACCACCGGGGCGTCGGACAAGACCACCCTCGGGGCCATCGCCGACACCGCCTCGCGCATCCACACCACCATCCGGCGGCAAAAGGCCCCCGAGCTGGCCATGCCGGTGCGGTCGCTGTCCAATGTTCGCTACAACAAGAAGGTCGGCTTTTTCGAAATCGGGAAGAACAAAAAGATCCGTTCGCTCACCGTCAACACGGTGAAGACCTTCGCCCAGACGCTCAAGATGATGGCCCTGTCGCGCAACCTCGTGCAGGACAACGACTTCGCCACCAAACGGGACGCGTACTACCAAAGCAAAAACTGGGGCGATGCGCGCTTCAAAGACCAGCCCGAGTCGGACACGGTGATGGACGACATCGAGGCGATGTTCTCCGTCGACGGGGTCTCGCGCGAACAGCTCCGGTTTGTGCCCGACCAGCACGGCGGGGCGGTGGCCGGCGCGCTCACCGTCATCGACCGGGACATGGAGACCGGCGAGCCCATCGAGATCGATTGCACCCGCTTCGGCTCGGGCGCCTATTCCGTGCCAAGCTGGGTCGAGCACCTGCAGTTCAAGACCAAAGCGAAGTTCATTCTCTGCATCGAGACCCAAGGGATGTTCCAGCGGCTGGCCAGTCACAAGTACTGGCAGCACGCCAACTGCATCCTCATCTCGATGGGGGGCGTGCCCACCCGGGCCTGTCGTCGGTTCGTGCGGATTCTGTCCGAGAGCGCCAAGATTCCCGTCTACGCGTTCACCGACTGCGACCCCTACGGAATCGCGAACATCTACCGGACCCTCAAGGTCGGCTCGGGCAACGCCGCGCACATCAACCAGTTCTTCTGTGTGCCCAACGCGACGTTCATGGGGCTGACCCCCTTCGACATCCAAGAGTTCGGCCTGTCCAAAGCCACCCACCCGCTGGGCAAAGAGGACATCAAGCGGGCCAATGACGCGCTCAAGAACGACCCGTTCTTCCAGAGCTATCCACAGTGGCAAAAAGCGATCAAGCACATGCTCAAGTCCGAGGTCCGCGCCGAACAGCAAGCCCTGTCGCTGCACGGTCTCAACTTCGTGCTCGAGGAGTACTTGCCCTACAAGCTCAAGAACATCGACAAGTTCTTGCCCTGAGGGCTCGAGGACGGCGTGACCGCGACGGTGAAGCTGTCCGAGACGTTCTTTTCGTTGCAAGGCGAGGGGTCCCTGACCGGGACCCCTTCCTATTTTGTGCGCACCACCGGCTGCAACCTGCGCTGCGCGTGGTGCGACACCCCCGAGACGAGCTGGGCCCCGGTGGGGCAGGACCGTTCGATCAGTGACATTGTAGCGGAGTACGGTTCGCGCCCGGACGTGCGCCACGTGGTGCTCACCGGGGGCGAGCCGCTCATCGCCCCCCGGGTGGAAGAGCTCGCCCGGGCCCTGAAGGACGCGGGCGCCCACCTCACCGTCGAGACCGCGGGCACGGTGGACAGAGACATTGTCGCGGACCTGTGGTCGATTTCGCCCAAGCTCGCGCACGCCACGCCCCACCACGACAAGAAGTGGGCGGTGCTGCACGAGGAGCGCCGGCTCGACGAGAATGTGCTGCGGGCCCTGATGGCGCGCGGGCCGCACCAGCTCAAGTTTGTGGTCGCGTCCGAAGCCGACCTCGACGAGGTCGACGCGCTGGTGGGCCGGCTCTCGGCCCGCCCCGACCTCGTGCAGCTCATGCCCGAGGGAACGGACGCCGCCACCCTCGATGCGCGCGCCCCCTGGGTGGCCAAAGCGTGTCTGGCCCGCGGCTATCGGTTTTGCGATCGGCTGCACATCCGCCTGTACGGCCACACCCGCGGCACCTAACGATCCACCTGGGCCAAGATCGGGTCTTCCCGCGTTCCCCTTGTGAGCGCCCCCTCACGTGCCTGGAGGCACCATGACCGCCGAGTCCGATTCCCCCGCGAAGGCGGGGCGCTCCCCCTTGCCCGACGTGCCCCCCCGCGTGTGGGACGGCCGCCACGTCGAGCGAGACCCGGCCACGGGGAATGTGCTCGTCGAGGGCACCTACCAAGCCGGCCTCAAACACGGGCGCTGGAAACGATACTGGCCCGCCGGCCAGCTGATGCAAGACTATGCTTATGCACACGGCCTGCGCCACGGTCCCGAACGCGACTGGGCCGAAAACGGCACCCAGGTCTGCGAGGGCGAGAACCACCGGGGCAAACGCATCGGGACCTGGCAGTGGTGGCACGACAATGGTGCCAAGCGGTGCGCCCGGGTCTACGATGACAAGCATCGCCAACAGGGCCCGTTTGTGCACGACCACGCCGACGGAACGCCCAAGGCCCGGGGCCAGTGGCTCGACGACAAACCGCACGGGGACTGGACCTGGTGGGACGAGCGCGGCTACGAAAAGCTCGAGCGTGGGTTTGCCCGGGGCACCTGGCACGGCGCGGAACGCGCGTGGTTCGCCGGGGGCGTGCTCGCGATCCAACGCACCTGGCGCGACGGGGAAAAACACGGCGAAGAAGAACTCTACGATGCCACCGGCCGGCTCACGTTCCAAGGTGCGTGGTCCGATGGCTGCCCGGTGGGGGTTCATGTTCAGGTGGACGAAGACGGAAACGAGACCCGGACCGAACACGTGCACGGCATTGCCCTGGCTCGCGCCGAGGACGCCAAGCTCCGCCACAAGATCTTGAAAAAACTGAGCAAAGCCAAAGACGAATACGCTCAGGAAGAAGCGCTGGGGAACAACCTCGAGTACCAAGAAGACGGACGGTACCTGTACTTTCTATGGAAAGCCGGTCACCACGACGTGCCCGGCGATCCTGACCTGCATCGGTTGTTGGCGAAGGCCCACGGGCTGTTCAGCGGCGCGGACCTGGTGGCGTTTTTGACCGCGGCCGCGCCCGGCCGCCACGGGCCGATGCTCGAGACTTGGCCGCGCCACCTCGACGAGTTGGTGCTGCAGGTCTACGCGCGGGACCCTGGCCCCCTCGAGGCCGCGTACCCCAAGCTGCCCGCGCGGGTGCGCGATGGCCTCGACCTCGTGCGCATCCGGTTCGGGCGCGACATCGGGCCCGGGCTGCGCAAAAAGGGCCTCGCGGCGATGGCGAAAAAACACGCCACCGGCCACGGCATCGCCGGGGCGTGTGGGTGGCCGGACGACGACGGGCGCATCGTCGAGCGGGCGCTGCTCGACCGCGACACCGGCGCCCCCACCGCGCACTTCGAGGCCCTGCTCGCCCCCCTCGGGGGACTGCCCGCGTGGATCGAGGCCCTGCGCCCCTACGCCTTCCAAGAGGCGGCCCAGCGGGTGGGCCGGGTCGACTTTCGCCACTTTCGCGACGTGGTGCGCACCGCCTCGGCGGAGGAGGCCGCGCGGCTCATCGACGCCATCACCCTCGACAACCTCGCGCCCGAACGCTTGCACCACGCGCTCACCGAGGTGCGCGACGACGACGTGGACACCACCGTACAGATCGCCCTCGCGGTGAAAAACACCGGCACGCACCGTTGGCCGGTGGTGTGCACCGCCCTGCTCCGCCTGGCCGAGGCCGGCCGGGAGCCGCCCGCGTCGCTGCTCGATCGGTTCGAGCTGACCGCGGGCTCGCCGAGCCACAGCTCGCAATGGATGACCGACCCCTTGCGCTGGTTCGACGAGGCCGCGCAACACGACCCCGCGTTTCGGCTGCACTACATCGACCGCGACGTGGGGGCGGCGGTGCCGAGCACGCGCTTGCAGCACCTGGCCATGCGCAGCCTGTCCCCCGCCGCGCGCCGCGCGGTGATCAAAAAGCGCCTCGGCGACCAGCCCATCAACGGCTACGCCACCCAGTGGTTCTATTTGCTCGACGACGACGCCATCTGGCAACGGGCGATCGAAGCCGCCGCAGGCCAATTTTCGCGCAATCACGACATGGCGGTGTACGGCCTTGGCGAGCTTGGCACAAAAGCGTTGCCGGCGTTGGTCGAGCAGGTGGAAAAGGCACCGCCCGACCAAAAAGAGGCCTGGTCCAAGGCGGTGCTGGTCGCGCTGGCGCGGGCCACGGTCGACGACGGCGGATTTGATGCTGCCCATGACCGGCACGTGCGGTTTGATGCCATCGGCGAAGACCACAAGCATCAGTACTACACCGTGTTTTATGAGCGTGTGCTGTACGGGCTGCCGCGGGCGCGTGCCGCCGCCGTCCTGTTGAACGGCCTGCGCGGCGACGCCTTCACCCGCGCGTTTGCCATGATCGGCGCCGCCCCCCTCCCCGATGTGTTGGAGGTCGCGTTCGGGAGGCTGCTCGACGAGGAAGACAAGCTGAAGCACGAGGAGCAGCAGCGGGTGCGCACGGGTCTTTGCAGTCTCGGCGACGCGCGGCCCTACGTGCGGTGGATCCTGCAACAGGGCGCGGGCGGGGGCATCCACGGCGTGCTGCGGGACGCGGTGGGCGGGCAAGTCTTCGAGCAGATCCAGAAGGATTGTGCGGCGGCGGGACAGGCCCCCGCCCGCGCCCTGGACCACATCGAAAAGCTCCGCCGGCGGGCGGCGGCGGAAGGCGGGGGAGGGACGACACTGTACTTCCTGCGCCCCCGCGAGGCGCCGGCGGAAGGATACAATGTGATTGGGGGTCCCGCCCCCGGGGTGGACGCGACCCGGTGGCCCCGGCGCGACGACGAGCCCATGGCCCACCTGTTGACGCTGGATGTCACCACCGTGCCCGGCATCGCCGCGTTGGTGCCGAAAGACGCGCGAACGGTGTCGGTGTTCTGTGCCCAGCCCTCGATGAACGAGGCGTGGGAGCCGATGAACGACTACACCCAGGTGGTGTTCAGCACCGAGGCCGAGCTCGCGGCCCAGCCCGCGCCTCCCGAGGATCTCGACGAGGTCAGCGACGTCATCGAGCCCGGCTCGTTTGAGGTGGTGGCGATCGAGATGCCGGCGTCGCCGAGCCGCGACCTCGGCCTCGAGGTGTACCGGGCGAGCGCGCGGGTGGCGGGGGCGCCGATCTGGTTGCAGGACGACGAGGGCGGCGGGCAGTTCTTGATGCAGTTCGACGAGGGCTTCATCCCGATGAACCTGGGCGACGCCGGCGTGATGTACGTCTTCGACAACACCGCCTTCTGGCAATGCCATTAGAGCGCATCTTTGATTTGAGATGCGCCAGGTGCGCTCTCGTGTCTCCCACCGGACAGACGGGCGGGGCGGCCGGTCTTGGGGCATCATGGGGGCATGCGCGGGGTGCTGGCCTTGTTGATGCTGCCGGGTGGGCTGGTCGTTGGGAGCGGCTGTGACGCGGTCTGCGAGGGCGACTTCGTGGTGGAGACCCAGGCCGACCTGAACGCGCTGGCCGGGTGCGTCGAGGTGGATGGCAACCTGGAGATCACCAGCGCCGAGCGGACCTTGACCCTGGAGAGCCTGCGGGGGCTCGAGCGGGTATCGGGCCGGATGCGCATCGCGGGCACCGCCCTGCGCGATCTCTCCGACCTGAAGCAGCTCCGGGAGGTCGGCGGCCCGTTGGACATCTACAACAACTCGTTCTTGGAGAGCGTCACCGGGCTGTACGGCTTGCAACGTGCAGGGGCATTGTCACTGGAAGACAACCCGCCGATATCGGTGATCCGCGGGTTCGACTCGCTGGTCGAGGTGGGCGCGCTCCGCATTCAGGGCAACCGCGACCTCCGGCGGGTTTGGGGATTCAACAGTTTGGCCCGCGCCACCGGCCCCCTCCACATCGATGTAAAAGGTGACATCCAGGGCTTCAACCGGCTCGAATCCACCCTGGGGTCGGTCACGCTCACGGGGCGAGACCGGTCGACGACCCCCAACCGCATCGACGGCTTTGCCCAGTTGCGTTCCCTGGGCGAGGACCCCACCTCGGTGCTGTCGCTGTCCGCGGAGTCCATCGCGGGATTTGATCACCTGGGCCCCGACTGGGGGCACGGGCTGCGGGTGTCCGCGTTCCACGTCGAGGGCTTGCCCGACATCGAGACCGTGGCCGGCGACGTCGAGATCGAAGTGTTCGCCCGGCGCACGCCGGAAGCCGAGCCCCCCGAGCCGTGGGACGCCCTCGGTTTTGTGCAGAGCTGGCGCGCGGTGGGCGGTGACCTGGTGGTGGGGGGCGCGGGGCTCACCTCCTTGGCCTACTTCGGCGCGCTCGAGTCCGTGGGCGGTGAGCTCGACGTCGGGGGGGCGTTCGGCTTCAGCGACGTCGGCGGCTTCTTTGCGCTCGCCGAGGCGCGGGGCATCACGCTGCGGGTCGGGCCCGAGGCCGCCCACCTCTACGGGTTCGAAGCGTTGCAGCACACCGGCGAGCTCGCCATCGTGCCCCCGCCTGACGTCGACGCGGGGCGGCTCGAGACCATCACCGGGTTTGATCAGCTGCACACCGTCGACGGCCCCCTGGTGTTCCGCGACCTCCCGGGGCTGACCCGCATCACCGGGTTTTCGTCGCTGACCTCGGTGGGGCAAGCCCATCCCGACGACGCCGCCCTCGGGTCCCTGTACCTGCATGGCCTGCCCGCGCTCTCCACCATCGAGGCGTTCGGCGCGTTGCGCACGGTGGCCCACACCCTCAACCTCTACCACCTCGCGCCGACCCAGCTGCCCCGGTGGGCCGATCTCGAGGTGCGCCACCTGTTCATCGTGGACCTCCCGGTGACGGCGTTGCGGGACTGGCCGTCGATGGTCACCCTCGACTCCTTGACCCTTCGCAACAATTCCGCGCTCTACGGTCTCGGCCTCGCCGGCCTGGTGACCGTCACCGGCCGGGTCGAAATCACCAACAACCCGTCGCTGTCGTGCGCCGACGCCATGGACTTGGTGCAAGCCCTGAGCGCGCCCCCTGCCGAGGTGCTCGTCGACAACAACCTCGGCGCTTGCTTTTAGTGTCCAGCGACGAGACGCCCGATCGGGCGCTCGTCGTGGCCTTGGCGAGCGCAGATCCGCGTCGCGGTTCGGAAACCTCCAAGCTCCCCGCGCGTGGTGGAGCGGGAGGTGGACATGGACAAACGCGTGGCGCGCACCGTTTGGGCAATCGGTGTGATCAGCTTCAGCGCCGGGTGCGGCAAGGCCATCTGTTTGGACGACATGTTGGTCGAGGACCGCACGGGCATGGCGGAGCTCAGCGGTTGTCGGGAGGTCCGGGGCGACGTCGAACTCGCGGGCGCGTACGTTTGGACCACCTCGGGGCTGTTCGATCTGGAGCGCATCGACGGGGACCTGCGCATTCACGACACGAACATCGAGGTCCTCGACGGGCTCGAGCGCCTGGCCCACGTGGCCGGGGTCATCGACATCCACAACAACACATCCCTCGAGACCCTCGCGTCGTTCGACGACCTCGAAGGCGCCGGGGGTCTGTACATCGAGTCCAACCACCGCCTGACCCGCATTCCCGGGTTCCCGACGCTGACCAACCTCGGTGGGCTCGTCATCCGCGACAACCTCGAGCTCCACCACGTCGGCGGGTTCGACGCGCTCGAGAGCATGGCCGGGCCGCTCCACATCGAACTCCACGGGCACATCGATGGCTTTTCACAGTTGTTGTTCATCGACGGCGACCTCACCCTCCGAACCCGCGGCGACCCCGGCCTCGCCGGCGAAGAGGAAGCCTCCAACCAGCCCACCACCATCTCCGGGTTCGATTCGTTCTGGGGCGCCGCCTCGCCCGGCTTTGCCCTCGCCTGGGACACCGACGTGCTCACCGGGTTTGATTGGTTGGGCCCCGACCTCAGCGCGGACCTCATCGTGCACGCCTCCGCGGTGACCGGCCTCACCCGCGTGTCCACCGTTGAGGGCAGCGTGACCATCGACGCATCGCCCGGCGAGGGCTCGACGGTCGCGGGCGATGGGGACGCCTTCGGTTGGACCACGAACCTGCGCGCGGTGACCGGGGCGCTGGTGGTCGACGGGCCCATCCCCGGGGACGCCTTCGCTCGCCTCGTCGTCGTCGGCGACCTGTCCCTCGGGACCAACACCCCGGTGCGCACCGCGGGGCGTTGGCCCTCGCTCACCACCGCCGGATCCATCGACATTGTGCTGCAAGACAACGCCGCCGACCTCTCCGGCTTCTCTCAGTTGTCCACCGCCCACGCGCTGACCATCCGCACGTCCTCGACCTCCCCCCAGGCCGGCCCCGCGCGCCTGCTCGGCTTTGACGCCCTCACGTCCCTGGAACGAGGTCTCACCGTCGTCGGTCTGCACCGGCTCACCGAGCTTGGCGCGTTTGGCGCCCTCACCACCGTAGGCGCGGGGGGCGGAACCTTCTCGCCGCACGCCGAGGGCGCGTCGGTGGTGCTCCGTGACCTCCCGTTCCTCAGCGCCCTCGACGGCTTGCGGCAGTTGACCTCGGTGCCGCACGCCCTCCGCCTCGATCACGTCGGCTTGGCATCATTCCCGCCCTGGTCCGACCTCACCGTCACCCACACCATCGAGGTCGCGGGGGTGGCCGCGACCGCCCTGCCCACGTTGCCCCGCACCACATCGCTGCGAGAGCTCATCATCCGCGAGAACCCGGCGCTCATCGAGCTGGGCCTCACCCACGTCGACAGCGTGCCCGGTCGCATCGAAATCTGGGCCAACCCGGCGCTGCCCTGTGCCACCGCCGCATCGTACGTGAACCGACTGCTCACGCCGCCGGCGTTCTTGATCCTCGAGGACAACCTCAACCCGTGCCCGTGGCCGCGCTGATCTGCGCACAGGAAACCCGCGCGTCCCCGGTGCATGGCGTCAGAGAACCATGAGGGGCAAATACATGAAAATGAAACTGAACATGATTCCGCCGCTGGCCTGGCTCGGGGTGCTGGCCGCGGCGGTGGGCTGTGGCGAAGTGTGCGAAGGCAACTACGTCATCACCGACGCGCTGGAGCTGGCCCACATGAGCGGCTGCCGTGAAGTCACCGGCGATCTGGAGATCCGGGTGTCGGGGAACGTCGAGGCGCCCATCGACCTCTACGCCCTGCGCGAAGTGGGGGGCCACTTCGTGCTCGCGGCCAGCTCGTTCGAACGTCTCACCGGCCTGGAAGGGCTCACCGACGTCGGGGGCCGGGTGCTCATCCACCACAACCCAGGTCTGAACCACCTCGACGAGCTCGCCGGCCTGCGCACCGCGCGGCACCTGGCCATCGAGGACAATGGGTTCTTGGTCCGGGTCGACGGCTTTGACCAACTGCGGACCACCGGAGACCTGCTCATCCGCAACAACCCAAATCTGAAGCGGGTGTCCGGGTTTGCGCGCCTGGCCCAGACCACGGGAAAGGTCGTGATCGAGGCGGGCGAGACCATCGAGGGATTTGGGCAGCTCGCGCGCACAGATGGGTCAGTGACATTGTGGGCCAACGCGCGCCCCAATATCGACGAGGACAGCGTGACCGGCTTTTCACAGTTGCGGTCGTTGGGCGACGACCCGGCGGCTGAGCTCCGCATCGTGACCGCGCAGGTGGACGGCTTTGACGCGTTGGGGCCGGACTGGGGCCACGGCTTGCACGTGCAGGCCCAGCGCGTCCTGGGGCTGGAGGGCCTCGAGACCGTGGCCGGCAGCGCCTACGTCGAACTCACCGTGCCGACCAACCAAGCGCGCGACGCCCGGGCCGGCCTGTTCTTCGCCGACACCTTGCGGGAGGTCGGCGGCGACTTGATCATCCGCGGGCCGCCGGACCTGGACCTCACCCCGTTCAACCAGGTCGAGCGGGTGGGGGGCCAGATTCAACTGGGGGGCGGCACCGGCATCGACGCGCCGGGGCGATGGCCCGCCCTCATCACCGCCGGGTCGTTGGTGATCAACGTCAGCGAGCGCGCCGGACCCATCGAGGGGTTCTACCTGCTGGAGCACCTCGGCGCGCTCACCATCCGGCCGTTCGAAGGCGCGGCCCCGGCGGACCTCACGTCGATCGAAGGCTTCAACGCGTTGGCGGTCGTCGACGGGTTGATGCGCATCTCGCACTTGCCCGCGCTCGAACGCATCGACGGGTTCTGGTCGCTGGTGTCGGTGGGGGCGCAACACCCCGACGAGTCCGAAAAGGGCAGCCTGTGGTTGCGCTTTTTGCCCGCGCTTAAAGTCCTCGCGGGGATGACCCAGCTTCAGCGGGTGGGCCACACCCTGTCGCTGCGGGACCTGGGGTTGGTCGAGCTGCCCGCCTGGCCGGCGCTGTCGGTGGGCACGCTCACCGTACAGCACACCGAGGTGGCGGCGTTGCCCGCCTGGCCGGCGATGACGCAGTTGGATTCGTTGTCGGTCGGCTACAACCCCCAGCTCTCGTCGCTGGGCTTGTCCGGTCTGCAGGCGGTGACCACGGAGGTGCAGGTGGTGCAAAACCCCGTGCTGTCGTGTGACGACGTCGAGGCGCTCCTCGACGGCTTCACCGGCGCCCCGGCCGAGACCTACGTGTCGTCCAACCAGGACGGTTGCGTGGTCTTTCCCCCGTGAGATGTGCGGGGGCCGGGCGCGACCCCGGCTACAGCACGCTGGGGTCGAGCACGCCGAGGCCGATCAACAAGAACACCACCCACAAGGTCAAGGCCGCGGCCCCGGTGAGCAGCGCCGCGGCCAAGGGCAGCAGGCTCGTCGAGGTCGGCGCGTCCACGGTCTTGCCGTAGGCGCGCAAAGACAGGCCAAAGGGGTGCAAGGCGGCGGGGGCCTGGTCCTGTTTTTCCAATGTGATGGCATCGTGGTAGAGCATCACCGTGCCGAGGGCCAAGCCGATGGGGAGCACGTTGGCGGGGGCGGTGAGCAGGGCGTTGAGCACGCTCTCCGCTGGGCCGAGCCCGAGGGTGTCGGGGAAAAACCACCCGTAGGCCATGAACCCGAGCTGGGTGAGCCCGAGGTAGCAGACATAGGTGGTGAAGCCGTAGGCGAGGACCTTGCCGGTGCCGAGGCGCTTGACCAGCTCGGTGCTGCGGGAGAGCGCGGCCGACGACGATTGGCCTTCGTACAGGACCACGGGGATCACCAGGCTGTAGCGCGCGAGCAGGATGAACCCGGGCACGAGCAGCAACAAAAAGCCGAGGCCGGTCATGATGCCGGCGATGAGCAGCGGCCCGACGGTCTTGACCCAGGCTTTGACCCCGGCGGAGAACGCCTCGCCCGGGCCGATGTCCTGGCCCTGGCCGAGGCGCATCGACGCGGCCACCGCGGTGGTGAGCAAGGCGGTGCCGAGGGTGAACTGAAAGAGACGTTCGATCTTGTTCGTCACGTTCAGCGCTTGGAGGTCACCGCCCAAATTGGTGACAAGCAGGTCGAGCACAAAGTCGAACGGCAACCACGCGAGCACCGGCAGGGCCACGAACACCACCGGGTGGCGGCGCAACACCGTCCACACATCGCGGTGCAGCTCCGCCAGCGAGCGGGGACCGTGGAGCGTGTACAGGCCGGCCCCCACACCGGCGGACGAGGGGAGCGGATTGTGGGCGTCGGTGGACATGCGGACCTCGCAACCAAACAGGACCGGTGCAGCCTAGCGCATTCGTCCGCGGGGGGCGGCCGATCACCGCCCGTGGCGGTAGACCGCCCACTGCAGCAGCGCGAACCCGACCACGACGACGACCGCGGCCACCGCCCAGGCGATGGCCTTGAGCCGGTACCGGCGGGCCACCCGGGTCTCGCCGCGATCGCTGACCAAAAACAGCGGGTCTCCGTGGGCAAAGCGCGGCAGCTCGCGCCGGCGGGTGTACGGACCGAGCACGTACAGCTCGTCACCCTCTTCCAGCACGGTCTCGGTGGCGCGCAGGGTCTTGTTCAGCAAAAGCCCTTTGTGGCTCTGTCCGTACCGCGCCATCAAATCTTCAAAGTCGTTGGCCCCCCCGGTGAACACGCCCTGTCGCGCTTTGCTGTCGCGGTCGAGCAAGATGCGCGCTTCGCGGATCGCGACCTCGGCCTCGCCGCTGCCGTCGCGGATCACAAAATCCCCCGATCGGGTGTCGTCGACGACCTTGACCCACTTTCGTCGGCGGGTGCTGCCGTTGCTGCGGTATTGGCGCACCGTCTTTTGCTGCTCGATGACCAGGCGATGGTACACGCAGGGGGTGCCCGCCAAGGGGCTGGTCAACAGCGCCCCCCGGGCACGGATGCGCCCTTTGACCTCGGCGAAGCCTTGGGCGCCGAGTCGTCCTATGGGGCTGGTCTCGGTGTCCTCCACCAACCGGTAGCGCCCCCAGGCCTTGCGGCCAAACGTCGCCGCCCCAAACGCCAGCATCGTGCCCACCCCGGTGACAAGCACAAAGAACAACGCCATCAACAAACCCCCTCTTGGTACATCGGAATAGACTGTGAATAGCGGTGGCGTCCGGTCCCGACGTGAACCTGGTCAGGGGGCCGCGTCGCCACGGGAAGGCCCCCGGGCCCGATCTTGGCAGACCCGGGTGAGCGCGGGCGCCCCGCAGCCACCGCCACCGCACAAGCGCCGGCCGAGAACGACCATGGCCCAGCCCTCGAATGCCAAGCAAGGCACGCTCGTCACAGCGCGCAAGGTGATCCACACGCCAGGCGCCGGGCGCCACGCTTGGTGCGACGCCGTCGCCGTGCTACATCCGCGCCCACCCGGGAGTTTGTCATGCTCAAATCGCTGGTTGTTTGTTCGCTGTTTGCCCTCGTGGTCGTCGGCTGCTCCACGCCGCAAAAAGTGGCCGAACGCGCGGTGGACTACGGCAAGTGCCGGGCCCTGCAGGGGGAAGCCCAGACCGCGTTGCGCGCGATCCACGCCGCCCAGGCCAATCAGAAAGCCGCCCGGGACACCTACGCCAATACCATTGGGGACCTGGGCATCGACGTCGAGGAGCAGCTTCCGCACTACAGCATCAAGCTGGTGACGGTGACCGAGACGCGCTTTGTGGCCGAGGCCAAGGGCACCCACGACGCCAACAAAGGCGACACCTGGCGGGTCAACGAAAAGGGTGACATCGACAACACCCGCGACGGCTGCAAGCAGTAACATTTTCGAGGCCTGCGCGGCGGGGCGCGGGTGATCGCGGCGCTGCGCCCCCGGGCGCGGGGGCGGCGTTTTTGTGCGCCCGGGCGCGGATCTGGGGACCGTTTTTTTCCCGGGCGGCGGACGGGGTGGCACGCCCGGGGCCCGGCAGACCGCCTGCGGCGCGCGCGGTTGCCAAAATGACAACGCCCCGGGGCGCGCGCGGCCGGCCGGGTCAAAATGGCACGGATGAGGCCCCGGCGCGGGGTCTATGTCCTTGAGAACGCGGACATTTTTCGGAATGTTGAAGCCGGAAACGACGGTTGTCGGGCAGGGGCTCGACCCCGGCAACCCAGGGAGACGACGTGCCGATTCTCGAAGCGCTGTTCAAACGACATTTCTGGACGGTGCACGCCGCGGGTCTGGCCGCGGTGGCGTTTCTGGCCGCCCAGGCGACCACCCACGCGGCCGGCCAGTACATCGAGGGCAAGCTCGCCGAGCAGGCCGACCAAGGCAAAAAGGGCCGCAGCTTCGCCCCGACGTCGTCGAGCGAGATGCGCAACTTCAACGACGCCAGCGAGCAGAACATCTTCGACGGCAAGCGGGAAGAGCCGGTGGTGGCGGGGGGCCCGCAGGCCTGCCGCTCCAACGCCGAGTGTCCCGAGGGCAGCGTGTGCCGGGACAACCCCGACGAGAGCGAGGACGGCCCCGAGAAAGTGTGCCAAGCCGACACCGAGTTGCCCGCGGGCGACGTCGACTGCACCGCGGCCCCGGTGTCCTCGACGTCGATGCAGCTGGTGGGCACCGCCGTGTTCGAGCACCAAGAAGACTCCCTGGCCTCGATCATCGACGCCGGCGCGGGCCGGGGCGCGGAGGCGGAGATCTACTCCATCAACGAGTGCGTGGAGGTGCCCGAGGCCCCCGAGGGCGACGTCGAGCACGAGAACAACTTCCTGTCCAAGCCCCCGCCCTGCCGCGAGCTCCCCGGTGGCCACCGCCTGGTCCAGATCGGGGTCGAGGACGTCTGCATCATCAACACCGAAGAGAACCGTTACGAGCGCGTGACCCTCGAGGAGCCGCCCAAGGACGCCCCCAAAGTGGCGAGCGCGCCCAAGCCCAAGACCAAACGCAAGGGCAAGAGCAACGAGTTCACCGACGAGATCGCCGAGGGCATCTCCAAGACCGGGCCCAACAGCTACGAGGTCAAACAAGAATCTGTGAACAGCGCGCTGGGCAATCTCAGCAAGCTCGCCACCCAGGCCCGCATCGTGCCCGCGTTCGAAGGGGGCGAGGCCATCGGGTTCAAGCTGTTCTCGATCCGGCCGGGCTCGTTGTATTCGAAGATCGGCATCCAGAACGGGGACGTGATCCAGAAGGTCAACGGCTACGACCTCAACAGCCCCGACAAAGCCCTTGAGCTGTACCAGAAGCTCAAGGACGGCAAAGAGTTTTCCGTGGACATCAAACGCCGGGGCAAGCCGGTGACCCTCGACTACAGGATTGCGCAATGAGTGTGACTGAAAAGGCGATGTTGGCCCGTGGCATCGGGCTGCCCGTGGTGGTGGCCCTGTCGTGGCTCGTGTTCCCGGTGTGGCTCGGCCTCGCGGTGATGGCCCCGGACGACGCCACCGTCGACGTGCGCGCCGACGGCAACGGCGCGTTCGAGCCGGTGGGCTTCGGCTGGCGGGTGCGCCATTTCGACGGCGAGGACGGGGAGCTGGCCAAGGTCCGCGGGCTGGCCAAGGGCGACATCGTGGTCGCGGTGAACGAACACCGGGCCATCGCGTCCGAACAAGAGCTGTTCGCGCTGCTGTCGCTGCCCGCCACCGCGGCCCCCGCGGTTCACGAGACCACCTGCGGCGGGTCCTGGAGCGGCGGCTTGGCGGTGGACGTGTACCGGGACGGCAAGGCTCTGCGCCTGCTGTCCGTCGAGCACGACAACGGCGTGACCTCGGTGATCGAGGTGCGCAGCCCCCACGAGGCCGACGACGCCGACACCACCCACCACGGCGCGAAGTTCGTGCTGGTGGGGGTCGAGGGCCGGCCCGGTCATGCCTATGCATTGTATGACCTGGTCGCGGGCTCGCTGTTCGAGCGAGCCGGGGTCCGGGCCGGGGACGTGCTCCTCGAGCTCGCGGGCCACGACGTGACCACCGGCGGCCTGCACCGGGCGCTGCACCGGGCCGAGCACCGCGAGGCGGGGGACATGCGGATCCTGCGCGACGGGATCGAACAAGAACTGACCTGGGCGGCGGCCGGCGCCGACGACGTGGTCGCCCCCGAATAGGTCTACGAATTCACTGGCATTGATTTTGGCTCCACCGAGCAGAGGATGAACAAAGACATGAACACCAAAGCGATCGCTGCGATCGGATGTTTGGTACTGAGCGCGAGCACGGCCTCGGCGATCCCCGATCGCGAGGCCGCGGGTGAGCCGGCGGTGACCGAGGTGCGGGTGGCCCAAGCCGCCACCGCGCCCAAACAGTGTGTGCCCCGGCGCGGGAAGTTCTACTTCCAGTTCGAAGAGGCCGCGATCTTCGACGTGCTCAAGCAGATTTCGCTCATCACCTGCCGCAACTTCATCGTGTCGGAGTCGGTCAAGGGCGGGAAAAAGGAGCTCACCATCATCAGCCGCTCGCCGGTGTACCGCGAGCAGGCCTACTCCGCGTTCCTGAGCGCGCTCGAGGCCAACAACATGGCCCTGGTGCCCGCGGGCCGGTTCTACAAAGTGGTCGAGCGCAAGGACGCGGCCAAACAGCCCGTGCCCATGTACGAAAAGAAGGGCGACGGGAGCGTGGGCCGGGTCGAGCTCGGCGACGGCATCTCCTACAACGACGCGCAGGTCACGTTCATCTATGAGCTCAAGTACACGAGCAAGGACCAGGTCCAGCCCATCCTGCGCAACCTGATGAGCAAGACCGGGGACCTCCAGGTGGTGGGCGAGAACTTGCTCATCATCACCGAGAGCGCGGCCAACATCCGCCGGTTGGTGAGCATCATGGACCGCATCGACGTGTCCGGCGCGGGCAATCGCATTCACATTGTGAACATCGAATACGCCGAGGCCTCGGGCATCGCCACCAAGCTCACCGACATCTTCGGCTCCGCCACCGTGCGCGGGGGCAACAAGAAGCCCACCGGGACCGGGGAAGGCGGGGACGACGACAGCATCGAATCGGTGACCATCGACAAGATCGTCGCCGACGAGCGCACCAACAAGCTCATCATCATCGCCTCGGAAAAAGCCTTCCAACACATCCAAGAGCTCATCGACGTGCTCGACGTGCCCGGCGAGACCACCACCACCGGCGCCCAGGTCTACGTGCACCCGCTCAACAACGCGGACGCCCAGAAGACGGCCTCGACCCTCAGCTCGTTGGCCCAAGGCTCGGGCCGCAACGCGGCGGCGAAGAAGGGCGCGGCCAAAAACGCCCCCAAAGAAGCCGCGTCGCTGTTCGAGGATGAGGTCAAGATCACCGCCGACGAGGCCACCAACTCGCTGGTGATCATCGCCTCGGCCCGCGACTACCGCAGCCTCAAAAAAGTCATCGAAGACCTCGACGTCCGGCGCCCCCAGGTGTTCGTGGAGGCCGCCATCCTCGAGGTCGCCCTCACCGAGACCCGCAGCCTCGCGGTCGACGCCTACAGCGGGTTGCCCGTGACCATCCCCGGCCTCGAAGGCAGCGGTCTTGGCTTCATCGCCAACGAAGGGGGCCGGTCGCTGGCCACCTCGTCGGTCAACCTCGTCGCCGCCCAAGCCCTGTTCCAAAACTTGAACGCCAACAACCTCGACCCCACCACCCTCGGGGCCGCGGCCGACGCGGTCACCGGCATCGAAGACCTGCTCGGGTGGGTGGCGTTCCACGGTCCGCCGATTCCCGGTTCGCAGGACATCTTCGGGTTCGCGGTGCCGTCCTTCGGGGTGGTGCTCAACGCCCTGCAGAACAATGCCAATGTGGACGTCCTGTCCACGCCCCACATCATGACCACCGACAACGAGAAAGCCGAGATCAGCGTGGGCAAAAAAGTCCCCGTGGTGCGCGGCATCTCGAACTTCGGGGGCGGCGGTGGCCTCGGCGGGTTCGGCGGGTTGCAGCAGGTGCAGTACGAGGACGTGAAGCTCAAGTTCTCGGTCACCCCCCACGTCAACGACTCCGACGAGATCCGCCTCGAGGTCGAGCAAGAGGTCAGCGACCTCGGGGAGCAGGTGCCGGTGGGCAACGGCCTGACCCAGCCGGTGATCACCCAGCGCAACGCCAAGACCGTCATCGTGGTCAAAGACCAGCAGACCATGGTCATCGGCGGCCTGATCCAGACCCGCAAGGGCGAGTCCGAGTCCAAGTTCCCGTTGCTCGGTGACCTGCCGGTGATCGGTTGGCTGTTCAAACGGTGGAACGCCGACGAGGCCAAGACCAACCTCATCATCGTGCTCACGCCCTATGTGGTCCGCTCCCGCGGCGACTTTGGCAAGATTTACGACCGCAAGATGAAAGAGCGCCAAGAGTTCATCGAGGCGTATTACGGCGTCGCCCAGGAGTACAATCCCTACGTCGACTACGACAAGAAGAGCGGTCCTCTGGCCCGGCTGGTGGGTGAGCTCGACCACGAGCTGCAAAAACTCGAAAACGGCGGCCCGGGCGTAGACGGCCAAATTGCGGTCACGCCCGAGACCGCGGTCGAGCCCTTCGCGGAGGACGGCGACGCCGCCGGCGATCCCCCGCCCCCGGGGGTGCGCCCCATCACCCCCGGCGACGGCGACACCACCGGCGCGGGTGACGAGGCGAGTGACGACGACGGCGGCGGCGGCATCAAGCCCACCGGCCGGCCTGCCGCCGACGGCGACGACGACGGCACCGGCGACGACGATGGCAGCGCCGCCGACGCCGACGGTGACGGCGGCGACGACGCCAGCGCCGACAACGGCGCCGCCGAAGGAGACACCCCGTGAGCGACACCGAGTTCCGCGACCCTGCGTTTGTCGACTCGAACGAGTTCGACCAGGACGAGCCCACGGTGGTGACCAGCGCCCCCGAGAGCTTGTCGCAAGGCCTGAGCGAACTTCCCGACCTGCCCCACCGCGGGCTCGCGGGGAGCCTGTTCGGTGAGGTGGTCGCGGAACTGTTCGGGGTCTCGCCCACCGCCATCGGCGAAGCCCTCGACGCGCAGGTCGAAAAAGGCATGCCCATCGGCGAGCTGCTCGTGGCCCAAAAGGCGCTCAGCCCCCACCAGGTGCTCGAGGCCTTGGCGGTGCAGCTCGAGCTGCCCTACCTGACCCACATCGAGGCGGACCTGATCCCCGACGAGCTCATCCGGCTTGTCCCCATTTCGTTCGGCAAGCAGAACCGGGTCGTGCCCCTCGGGCGCACCGACGACGGCATCGTGATCGTGGCCTGCTCAGACCCGCTCGACGCCGCCACCCACGACGTGCTCCGGGTGCTGTTCAAGGCCGAGCTCGAGCTCGCGGTGGCCGCCCCCGAGAACATCGTGGGCGCGATCAACAGCGCGTACGACCGCGCGTCCGCCCTGGCCGACCAGGCGGTGGCCGACCTCGAAGAGGGCGAAGGCACCGGCATCGACGGGGGCATCGACGACGAGATCGTCGATCTTCTGGACATCGAAGGGGACGACGAAGCCCCCATCATCCGGCTGGTCAACTCCCTGATGTCCCAGGCGGTCAAAGACCGGGCCTCGGACATTCACATCGAGCCCTTCGAGCGCGAGATGAGCGTGCGCTTCCGCGTCGACGGGGTGCTCTCGGAAATCATCAAGCCCCCCCGCCGGTTCAAAGATGCGATCACCTCGCGCGTCAAAATCATGGCCGGACTCAACATCGCCGAAAAACGCCTGCCCCAGGACGGCCGCATCCGCCTCAAGGTCGCGGGCCGGGACATCGACATTCGTGTCTCCACCGTGCCCACGACGTACGGCGAGCGCATCGTGATGCGTCTGCTCGACCGCTCCAACGCGCTGCGCGAGCTCGACACCATTGGCTTTTCACCCCGCAACCTGAAGATGATGAACAACCTGATTCACAAGAGTCACGGCATCATCCTCGTCACCGGCCCCACCGGTTCCGGCAAGACCTCGACGCTGTACGCGTCGCTGGCCAAGATCAACAAGCCCGAGCTCAACATCCTCACCATCGAGGACCCGGTCGAATACCAACTCAAGGGCGTCGGCCAGGTCCAGGTCAACGCGAAGATCGACCTCACCTTCGCGTCGGGTCTGCGCTCGTTCTTGCGGCAGGATCCCGACGTGATCATGGTGGGTGAGATTCGCGACCGCGAGACCGCGGAGATCGCGATCCAGGCCTCGCTCACCGGCCACTTGGTGCTCTCCACGGTGCACACCAACGACTCCGCCGGGGCGGTGACCCGTTTGGTGGACATGGGGGTCGAGCCCTTCCTGGTCGCATCCTCGCTCATCGGGGTTTTGGCCCAGCGTCTGGTGCGCACGATTTGCCCCGACTGCAAAGAGCCGGTCAAGCCGGTGGCCGAGGAGCTGCTCGAGGTCGGTCTCGATCCCGGTGAGGTCACCCAGGTGTACAAGGGCAAGGGCTGTCACAAGTGTGGAGACAGTGGATACCGGGGCCGGATCGGCATCTACGAGATGATGATGGTCGACGACGAGATTCGCAAGCTCATCACCCAGAACGTCGACGCCGGGACCCTGAAGAACCTCGCCCGGGAAAAGGGTCTGGTGGCGTTGCGCGAAGACGGCGCGATGAAAGTCGTGCAGGGCGTCACCACCATCGAAGAGGTCAGCCGGGTGACCCAAGAAGATACAGTGGCATTTGACGCCATGGACGCCGAGGGGGTCTGATGCCGGTCTACGAGTACAAAGGGTTCGATGCCAAGGGCAAGAACACCAAAGGTCTCCGCGAAGCGGACTCCGAACGGGCCCTGCGTACCGTGCTGCGCAAAGAAGGCGTTCGCATCACCTCGCTCAAGGACGCGTCGGGCAAGGGCGGGGACAAAAAGCAGGGTGAGGGCGGCGGGGTCCTCAACCGCGAGATCAGCTTCAAGGGCCTGCAGCGCATCAGCATCGACGACATCGGGGTCGCCACCCGGCAGCTCGCGACCTTGCTGCAAGCCGGCGTGCCCATGGTCGAATCGCTCACCGCCCTCATCGACCAGGTCGACAACAGCGCGTTCAAGAACATCCTCGCTCAGGTCAAAACCGACGTGAACGAAGGTCTCGCCCTCCACCAGGCGATGGAGAAACACAAACGTGTGTTCGACCACATCTTCGTCAACATGGTGCGCGCGGGGGAGTCGTCCGGCACCCTCGACATCGTGCTCGAGCGCTTGGCCGACTTCAAAGAGGGCCAAGCCCGGCTCAAGGGCCAGATCATCGGCGCGATGATCTACCCCGTGATCATGCTCGGGGTCGCGGTCATCGTGATGGCGTTGTTGTTCGTGGTCGTCGTGCCGCGGATTACAAAAATCTTCGAGCACGCCGACGCCCAGCTGCCCTGGACCACCCAGACTTTGATTTGGATCAGCGAGTTTGCGCGGGATTGGTGGTTCTTGGTCATCGGGGGCACCATCGCCGGGACCATCGGCCTGCGGCGTTGGGCCCGCACCGAAAAGGGCAAAGCCGTGTTCGACCGGTTGAGCCTGCAGGTGCCGATCTTCGGGCCGCTGTTCCGCATGGTGGGGGTGGCCCGGTTTGCGCGGACATTGGGCACGCTCCTGCAGGCGGGGGTGTCGCTGCTCACCTCGCTGGAGATCACCAAGAACGTGGTGAACAACGCGGTGCTCTCCGACGCCATCGAGGTCACCCGGGAGGCGATCCGCGAGGGGGAAGAGATCGCGCCCCCGCTCAAGCGCAGCAAACAATTCCCGCCGATGGTCACGCACATGATCGCGATCGGCGAAAAATCCGGTCAACTCGAGGGCATGTTGCTCCGGGTGGCCACAGCTTTTGAAGAGCGTGTCGACGCGCGGCTCAAGGGCCTCACCGCCCTGCTCGAGCCGGTGATGATCGTGGGCATGGCCGTCGGGGTCGGGTTCGTTGTGTTCTCGATCATGATGCCCATCCTGCAGATGAACACGCTGGTGAAATGAGGAATCCCGGGCCGCTTCACCGCGTCCCACCCATGAAGGATTGAACGCAAGAAAGGACCTGTCATGACCGAAATGACAAACACTCAACAAGAAGCGGTGCGCCGGGTGGCCGCCCCCCGCGGTATGTCACTGCTCGAGATCATGGTCGTGATCGTGCTCATCGGTCTGGTGACCTCGATGGTCGGGGTCGCGGTGATGAACCGTCTCGAGGACGGCAAGATCGAGACCGCCCGCACCCAGGCCCGGAACATCGAGTCCGCCCTCGAGCAGTACAAGCTCAAGTTCGGCAGTTACCCCAACGCCACCCAAGGGCTGAGCGTGCTGGAGAGCCCGCCCAAGGGCACGCCGATCATGGACCGGATTCCGAAAGACCCGTGGAACAACGACTACATCTATTCGAACCCCGGCCAGAAAAACACCCGCAAGTTCGACGTGATCTCCAAAGGCCCCGACGGCCAAGAGGGGACGGAAGACGACGTCGGCAACTGGGAAGACTCCGAATGAGCCCAGAGGCCCCCAGCGCGCCCGTGGCGTCGTTGCTGCGCTGCTCCCTCGGTCACGTACCTTATGTACGCTCCCTCGGTGCGCTGCTCACGCCTTGCCACGAACACGCTGGATGGCCTCTGCATCTCATTCGGGCTTGTCCTGTAGGAACGCACACCCTTGTCTAAACCTCGCGGATTTACCCTGCTGGAGATTGGCATCGCCATCGCGTTGATGGCGATGCTGCTCGCGTTGGTGTCGACGAGCGTGAACTCGTTGACGTCGGCGGAGATGCGCAAGCAGGTGGGCATGCTGCAGGGGCTGATCCGCGACACCTACGCGCGGACCGCGCTCAACGGCAACAGCCACCGCCTGGTGCTCGACCTCGACGCGGACGCGTTTTGGGTGGAGCGGGCCGAGGGCGGGGCGGTGGTGGGCCGCAACCTGATGAGCACCGACGCGGACGGGAAGATCGAGTTCGACAAGCAAGACGAACGGCTCGAGGGCACCGAGGACTCGGACGACCCCGAGGACATGGTGAAAAAGCAGCTGTTCGCGGGGCCGAGCTGGGGCGCGGTGGAAGACGAGTACGGCAAGCCGATTCAGCTCCCGGGTGGGGTGCGGTTTTTGTCGGTGTGGGTCGACCACCTGCAGGAGGCGGTGAGCGCGGGCAAGGTCGCGCTCATCTTCTTCCCGGGCGGCTACATGCAAGAAGCGCACATCACGCTCACCGACGACGAGGACGGCAGCTACACGCTGACGTTGGTGACCCAACCTTTGACCGGGGAGACGTTCATCGAGAACGACATCCCCGATGTGCCGGTGCGATGAGCATGAAGCGCGGGTTTTCGCTCCTGGAGGTGCTGGTGGCGGTGGCGTTGATGGCCATCGGGGTCACCGCCCTGCTCACGGTGCAGGCCCGGGCGGTGCGCCTGGCCCAAGAGGCGGGGGCGATCACCGTGGCCACCCAGCTCGCGCGCGGCAAGCTGTATGATTGCGAGACCGAGCTGCTCAAGCGCGGGTTTTCCACCGGCGACTACAAAGAGACCGGGAAGTTCGACGACGAGGGCTACGACCAGTTCTTCTGGGAGTGTCACGCCTACCAGCCCGACCTGCCCGTGCCCGACGCCGGGCAAATCACCGAAGGGGCGTTGGGCGCCCTCGGCGGCGGCGCGGCCGGGGCGGGGGCGGGGGCCGCGGGCGGCGGGGCCGCGGACCCGATGATGAGCATGGGCATGGGCATGATCGCCCCGGTGGTGGCCCAGCTCGCCCAGATCATGAAGGAGTCCCTGCGCGAGCTCGTGGTGGTGGTGAAGTGGAAGGACGGCGACACCTGGGAAGAGATGCGGGTGGCCACGCACCTCGTCGACACCGCCGCGGTCAATGCCATTGCGCAACAGCTGGGCAACATGCCCGGCATCCCCGGCCTGCCGGGCATGGGCGGCAGCGGCAGCGGGGGCAAAAGCGGCCCGGGGGGCACGTCGGTGCCGCCCAACAGCGCGGGCAACTTCAACCCCAACGCCGGCGCCCTGCAACCCAACAACCGCGGGAGGACGCGATGACGCGCGCCCGCGGCTTCACCTTGCTCGAGGGGCTCATCGCCGCCGGCTTGCTCGCGGTGATCGGCACCGCCCTGGCCACCTCGCTGAGCTCGTCCATCGACTCCAAAGAGACCGTGGAAGGCATCAGCGGCCGCTACCACGTGGTGCGCCAAGCCATGACCCGCATGGCCGATGAGATCTCCATGGCCTACATCTCGGCCCATATCGTGAATAGCGAGCTTCGGGTCAAAACCGCGTTCAAGGGCGAGCGAGACGTGCTCCACTTCACCGCCTTCGGCCACGTGCCCCGGGTGGCGGACGCCAAAGAGTCCGACCAGCGTGAGCTCTCGTACCTCATCGGCCCCGACGAGCGCACCGGCGCCCAGTCCATTCTCCGGCGCAACCAGCCCAACCCCGACGACCAGATGGACGAGGGCGGCCGCGAGCAGACCCTGCTCCCCGACGTCAAAGACCTCGAGTTTCAGTACTGGGACCCGCAGTCCGAGGACTGGAAGGACAGCTGGGACACCGAGGAGTCGCAGTTCACCGGCCGGCTGCCGAGCCGGGTCAAGATCATGTTCACCGCGGTGATGGACAGCGGGGAAGAACAAACCTTCGTGAGCCAGACCAAGGTCTGGTTGGACAAGCCCTGGGTGTTTCGGAACTGACCATGGACGCGCCGCAGACCTCTCCTGACCAAGCCCCGGTGCCCTGGCCGCGCCGGGTGTGGGCGGTGTTGATGACGCCCGTCGGCGAGCGGGTGTCCTACCGGTTGCCGTTTTCGAAACAGAAGCGGCGCGGGGCCCCCCACGGGGTGGCCTTGCTCACCGTGCTCATCGGCTTGGCCCTGATGAGCGCGGTGGTGACCGACCTCGGGTCCAACGAGATGGTGCGCTACAAGCTCGCCATCCACGACCGGGACGTGATGCGGGCCCAGGCGTTGAGCGAGAGCGGGGTCAACATCGCCCGGTTGGTGCTCGCGGTGCAGGCCGCGTTGCAGCCGATGGTGACCCAGCTCGTCGAGACCGGGTTCCCGTTGCCGGCGCAGACGGTGTGGGACCTCATCCCGCTGGAGAGCGGGTTGATGCGCGGGATGATCAGTGGAGAGCTGCAGAGCGCCATCGGTCTCGACGTGAGCTCGGCGCTGGAGAAGCGCAAAGAGGAGTTCGAGGCCAAGCAGGAGGACGCGGCGTTCGACGCGGCCGACGTCGATCCCGAGCTCGAGGGCACCGAGCCGTTTGTGCCCCCGGAGGGCGGGTTCGGGGGGTTTCAGGGTGAGTTCAACGTCGAGATCGACGACGAGGAGAAGAAGGCGGTGTCGCTGCGCGGCTGGGTCACCGCCGCGGATCGGTTCACCATCGCGCAGAAACTCTATTCCCTGTTCTTGCCCGAGCGCTACGACTTCCTGTTCGAGGAGCGCGACGCCGACGGCAACCGCACCGACCGCTACGAACTCGTGGCCAACATCTACGACTGGATCGACACCAACGAGGACGCCACCGACCCCCGCGCGGACCAGGTCAACTGGGGCCGCCTCGGGTCCGGCTCCGAAGACACGATGTACACCGCCTACGACGGCATCGAGCCCAAGAACGAATACTTCGACTCCCAGGCCGAGCTCCGCCTGGTGCGGGGCTGGACCGACGCGCACGACAAAGCGTTCGGGGATGCGATCTCGATCTACGGCGAAGCCAAGACCAACATCCTGTCCGCGCCCCCGCAATCTGTGGAGAGCCTGGTGCGCATCTGCGCCAAGAACCCCACCGACCCCTTGTTGTTCGACCCCGAGTGGATGCGCCTCACGGTCCAGACCTGGATGAGCTGCAAACAACTCGGCGCGCTGGTCCCCGGAGGGTGCCAAGCCAGCCCCAAGGGCTTCGTGGCCTATCTGGGCTCGGGCCTCGGCACCCAGGGCACGGCCCTGCTCGTCGACGAGCCGCGCTGCATGGACAACATCTCCACCGAATCCAAGAACTTCACCGTCAAGAGCACCGCCCAGGTCGGGGACGTCACCCGCACCGTGTCGCTGGTGGTGCGGGTCCACGGGGCCATCGAAGAGCGGTACCACTACTCCATCGTCGGAAGGTAAGCAGAGATGACGACGATCGTTGGCATTGATTTGGGCTCGTACAGCGTCAAGGTGGTGCGCCTCGAAGGCCGCCGGGGCAGCGACTACGAGGTCACCGCCTATGACACCGAGCGGGTGCCCGAGGGCGCGGCCGGGGACAGCCTCGCCGACCGCCACTTCGAAGCCTTGGTCGCGTTGCGCGACCGCGGCGCCCTCGACGGTCAGGTGTTCGTCACCGCCCTGCCCGGCGAGGGGGCGAGCATCCGCACCCTGAGCTTCCCCTTCTCCGATGTGCGCAAGATCGAGGCCGCGCTCCCCTTCGAGCTCGAGTCGGAGATCCCGTTCGACATCGAGGACGTGGTCTATTCCTGGACCCTCACCGGCCAGAAAAAGATCCAGCGCGTCGAGGTGTCGGGCGAGGTGCCCGCCCCCGAGACCGAGGTGTTGGTGGGCTGGGCCAAGAGCGATTCGGTGGCCGAACACCTCGCCCTGTTCGAGAGCGTGGGCATCGACCCGCGGCGGGTGCAGTTCGATGCCATGGCATTGGTGGACCTGTTCGACGGGGTGTTCAAAGACGCGCACGACGCGGAGCTCACCGACGCCCCGGCCATGACCCCGGGCGGCACGGTGGTGCAGAGCGGGCCGGACGCGCCCGACCCCGCGGTGGCCATGGTCGACATCGGCCACCACCGCACCAATGTGTGCATCATCGCCCAGGACCGGGTGGTGGGCGCGCACACCATCTTGCACGGGGGCGCGGACGCCACCCGCAACCTCGCCCGGGAGATCGGCATCTCCCTGCAGGACGCCGAGCGGGGCAAGCGCACCGAGGCGTTCATCGAGGTGCTCGGGGCCGAGGCCCAGTTCCCCGAACAGCGCCGGGCCAGTGACATTCTGAAGAAGTCCTACGCACCGATTTTGCGTCGACTGCGCCAGGTGTTCCAGTCCGCCATGGGCCAAAGCCGGGTCCGGGTGGTCAAGATCGTGCTCACCGGGGGCGGCAGCCGCATCGCCAACCTGCAGCGGCACATGTCCGACGTGCTCAACGTGCACACCGTGCGCGGGGGCCGGGATGTGGCCACCCGGTTGGGGGCCGCGCTCCCGCTCTATCCCGACGACGAACAGGACATGTCCGAGGTGCCGGAAGCGGCCGGGGCCTTGGCCTACGCGTTCTCGGGCCTGCTCGGCGAGCAGAGCCGGTCGAAGCTCGATTTCCGCACCGGGGAGTTTGCCTGGCGGGGCGAGCTCGATTTCATCCGCGACCGTGCAGCGACATTGGGGGTGTGGACCGCGGTGATTTTGCTCGCCATCCTCGTCAGCGGCGCGGTTCGGATCTGGACCCTGGGCAACCAGGCGGACGAACTCACCGCCGCGCAGGTCGCGGCGTGCAAGGCCCTCACCGGCCAAGAGATCGAGTCCACCACCCGCTGTCTGAACATCATCAACGACCGCATCACCGGCCAGTCGGGCTTTGTCATCCCCGAGGACTCGGCCGCGGACATGTACCTGGAGGTCTCCCGGCGGGTGCCGCCCAAAGACCAGATCCCCCGCAAAGTCACCGAGCTCGACATCAACGACGACCGCATCCGGATCAAGGGCGAGACCTCGGATTACGACGGGGTGGACAAGATCGTGGCCGCGCTGCAAGGGGGACGCTGCTTCTCCGAGGTGGAAAAGGGCAAAGCCAGGGACGTGCAAGGCAAGATCGAATGGAACGCGGTCATCACCCTGGACTGCGCGAAGAAGCCCGAGGGCGATGAGCTCCCCGAGGGCCAGATCACGGGGACCAAAAAGAAGAGCGCCTCGCGCGCCAGCCCCGCGCCCACCCCGCGCAACACCACCCCCACCCGGCCGGCCCCGATCAAGGCCAAGGCCGCGACCCCGCTGAAGGCCGCGAGCACCGACGCCGACCGCGACGACAAAGATGAAGAGCGCCAAAAGCGCATCGAACAGGCCCGGGAGCGGGCCCGGGAGCGGGCCAAGGAGCGCGCGGCCAAGCTGCGCGAAGCCCGCGGGGACAAGATGCCCGCCGACGTCAAGCGCGAGCGCATCAAGGAGCAACAGAACATGCTCGATCGCATTCGGGAGCAGCGGGGGCTCGAGCCCAAAGCGGGGGGCAAGCCCCTGCGGCCGCGGCCCGGGGTCATGCCCCGGATTCCCACGCCGAAGTTGAAGAAGCGGGCCGCCGACGAGGGGGATGAGTGATGCAAGCACTGCTCGATCAAATCTCGGAGGCGTTCAACGCGCGCACCGACCGCGAACAGAAGCTGGTGTTGGTCACCGGTGTGGCGTTGGCCATCTTCCTGCTCCTGGGGGCGTTCTGGTGGACGGAGAGCGCGGTGGACACGCGGCTCAAGACCATCAAGGTCAAAAAGGAACAGCTCGCGCTCGTTCAATCCAAAGAGGGCGAATACAAAGCCGCGGAGCAGGCCGAGGAGCAGGCCAAGAAGCGGCTCAAGAGCAATAACATTTCGCTGTTCAGCAAGCTGCAGTCGGCGGCCCAAAAGCAGGGCCTGCAGCTGCGCGACCTCAACGAACGCAAAGTGCCGGTGAAGGGCGCCGAGACCATCGAGCAGGTCAGTGTCGAGGTCAACTTGCAGGAGGTGAGCATCGACGCCCTCAACCAGTTCCTCGAGGAGATCGAGGGGCGCCGCAAGAACGGGCTGGTGAAGATCACCAAGCTCAAGGTCCTGACCCGTCACGACAACGATCAGATGCTCAAGGTCAACATGACGGTGGCGACCTGGAAAGAGGCGGGGTGATCGCGTGTCGCGTGCGCTGAAGTTTTTCGCCTATTCGTCCTGGTTCTGGCTGGTGTTCTCGCTGAGCGTTTACCTCACGTTCCCCCTGGGCACGATCAAGGGCATCATCAAGGACCAGATGGAGCTCGCCCTCGGCAAGGGTGACCGCATCAAGGTCGGCCGCCACGGGGTCGACCCCGAGGTGAGCATCGGCAGCTTGTCCCTGTACCGGGTCAGCGGCCTGTCCATGGAGCGGGTGCGCATCCAGCTCGCGTCGTCCAATCCCGACCCCGGCCCGGTGGTCGACGTGGACGAGCTCAACGTGCGGGTGGGCCTTTTGAGCCTGCTGTCCGACGTGAAAAACGTGAGCTTCTCGGGGGAGCTGTACGGGGGCACGTTTTCCGGTGACGCGGATCTGGACCCCAAGACCCAGGCCATGCACGGGCTCAACGTCGAGGTCGATGACGTGCGGGTGGACAAGGCCATCGCGGTGCAACAGCTCGCGGGGGGGCCCCTGGGGGGCAGCCTGAGCGCGGACATCGAGCTGGAGCTCGGGCCCGATCCCCAAAAGGAGGGCACCGGCACCGTGGTGCTCAAAGGGGACAAGCTGTCGGCGGGACCGGGCGACTTCCGGTTCCCGGGCGTGCCCCTGCCGGTCAATCTGCCCTACATCGATCTCGGCAAGCTCAACGCCGAGATCGACGTGGTCAAGGGCACGGCCAAATCCAAAGACATTTCGCTCACCGGGGGCAACGCCACCGCCAACATCGAGATCGAGTCCAAGCTGCAAAAGCGCATGGGCATGTCCCGTCTCGATGGCGCGGGGTGGTTCTTGCTCGACGAGGAGTTCTTGAAAAAGCCCGAGAACAGCAAGCTCAAGAGCGCGATGGAGATCGCGTCGGCCATGGGGGGCAAGGCCAAAGACGACGAGGGCCGGTACCACTTTGATTTGCGGGGCACGGCCCAGGCCCCGAAGTTTGCGCTGTCGCGCACCGCGGGCAAAAAGCGCGGCAAGAAATAGGGCCTAGCTGCCGCCGTACACTGTGGGGTCCGCGACCCCGGCGGCGGCAAACCCTTGGCGGCGCAGCACGCAGGCGTCGCACCGGCCACAGGCCCCGTCCTCGAACGGGTCGTAACACGAGGTGGTCATCGCGTAGTCGACCCCGAGGGCGAACCCCCGCTGGATGATCTCGGCCTTGGTCCAATGCAACAGCGGGGCGTGCACGGTGATGTGCGCGTCATCGTCGTCGACCGCGCGGGTGGCGACGTTGGCGAGGTGCTCGAACGCCTCGACGAAGGCCGGGCGGCAATCGGGATAGCCGCTGTAGTCCATCGCGTTGACCCCGATGAACAAATCCCGCGCCCCGGTGACCTCGGCCTTGGCCAGGGCGAAGCTGAGAAAAATCGTGTTGCGCGCAGGCACATAGGTCACGGGGATGCCCGCGCCCATGCTCTGCTCGTCGCGGTCCTTGGGCACCTCGATGTCGTCGGTGAGCGCGGAGCCCCCGAACGCGCGCAGGTCGATGTCGACCACCTGGAACGAGGCCACCCCCGCCTTGTCCGCCACCGCGCGGGCGGCGTCGAGCTCGCGGCCATGACGCTGGCCGTAGCGAAAGCTCAGACAATGGGGCGCGAACCCCTGGTCTTGGGCGATGGCGAGCACGGTGCTCGAGTCCAAGCCCCCGGACAGGAGCACGACGGCGGGGCGCAAAGTCATGCGCGGCGCATAACAAAAGCAACCGCGGCCCAATAGACGGACGTGCGGGCGCAGGGTACACCTCCGGCATGAACGACAAGGCCTCGGCCGCGGCCTCGACGAGCCTCGGCGACAAGCTGCACGCGTTGGTGCAGGGACCGGGCAAAGACCGCCTGGCGTTTTTGTTCGTGATGAGCGTGGGGGTGGCGGTGACCATCCCCTTCCTCGGCTCCACCGGGTTTTTTGACCCCTGGGAGACCAACTACGCCGAGGTCGCGCGGCAGATGGCCGAGCGCAACGATTACCTCTACCCGTTCTGGAAGGACGCGTACTTTTTCTCCAAGCCCATCTTGTTGTTCTGGTTGACCGCGCCGCTGTACTGGCTCGTCGGGGCCGGCGACGAGACGCGGGAGCTGTCGTTCCTCGTCGAGTGGGTCGGCCGCCTCCCGGTGGCGTTGTTCTCGCTGTTGTTGCTCGCGGTGGCGTTCTACGTCGCCCGCCGCCTGTGGAATACGCGCGCGGCCCTGCTCGGCAGCGTGGCGTTGGCCACCACCCCGTTCTTCGGGTTCATGAGCCGGCAGGCGATCACCGACACGCTCTATGTCGCGCCGATGAGCGCGGCGATGTTGCTCTGCGCCTGGCTCGTGCTCGACGACGAGGACGAGCGGGTCAAGCTCGAGCTCGCCCCGATTCCGTGGTGGCTGTTCGGGGTGGGCTGTGCGGTGGTGGTGCCGCAGATGATCGTCATCGGGCGCAACGGGGCGTTCCTCAACCGCGTCGAGTTGTTCGGCAACGAGACCGCGACCCGCTACGCGGTGATGATCGGCCTGTCCGCCCTCGCGGTGGCGGTGCTGTACGCGTTCAAGCGGTTCGGTCGCGACCCGTGGCTGATGTCGGCGTCGATTCTGCTCGCCCTCGCCACGTTGGGCAAAGGCCCCCACGCGGTGGTCTTCGTGCTGCTCGTGTTCTTCGTGTACTTTTTGGCTTCAGGCGAGTGGAACCGCCTCGAGCGGCCCACGTTGATCCTCGCCGCGGGGGTGTATCTCCTCGTGGCCGCGCCCTGGGTGATCGTGATGTTGCTGTTTGGCGGCAAGGACGATCAGCAAAAGACCTGGTACCGCCGCTTCGTGTTGCACGACCTGCTCGGGCGCATGGGGGGCGTGCACGGCGAGCGCGGCACCCACGACTACTACATTCGGTACCTGAGCTTCGGGCTGTTCCAGTGGGTGACCGCGTCGGTGTTGGCGGTGCTCAACGCGTTGTCCCGGCAGCTGGGGGCCCAAAAGACCCGCACCCGGCACGAGCGCTTCACGTTGCTGGTGGCCATTTGGGCAGTGGCATTGTTTGCGTTCTTCACCATCATCGGCACGAAGTTTCATCACTACATCTACCCGGTGGTGATCCCCTCCGCGCTGCTCATCGGGTGGTGGCTCGACGAACTGCTCAAGAGCCCCCAGCGGTTGGCGGTGGGCCTCGGCGTGCTCATGTGTTTTGTCGTCGTCACCGTGACCCGCGACCTCATCACCGAGCCGTGGCAGTGGGCCGACCTCTACTCGTACCATTACGTGAGCTACAAGCCCGACTACTACTTCCCCAAAGACATTGCGTTCCGCCTCAAGGACCAGCCGGTGTCGTGGTGGCAGCTCGGCATCGGGGCCTGCGGCCTCATCGCGCTCGCGTTCCCGCTGCTCGGGTTGCTCGCGGACTGGGCGTTCGAACAGCGGGGGGCGGGGGCCGAGAGCACCGCCACCGATGACGGCAACCCGGTGGCCGTGCCCGACGGGAGCAACGACTCCGCGGTCCAGCGTGTGCTCGAGCAGTTCGCCAGCCCCCTGGAGAAGCTCGGCGCACTCCCGCGCCAACTCTTCCGCCACGACGACGCCCCCTCCAAAAACGCCGGGGTCGTGGCCGGCCTGATGCTGTCCGGCGTCCTGGTGTCCATCGGGGTGGTGCACGTCTACATGGCCCAGGCGAGCCAGCACTGGACCCACCGCCACATCCTGCACACCTATTGGGAGATGTCGCAGCCGGGCGAGCCGCTCATCGCGTTCCAGATGGATTGGAAAGGCGAGACCTTCTACGCCCACAACAGCGAGCGCCAGATCAAAAAGTCGAGCGCGGAGCTGAAAAAGGTCGTCGACAAACCGGGCCGCACCTTCGTCATCGTGCAACAGGACCGCTACAACCGGTTGAAGTCAGCGGTGGGCAAAGAGAACGAAAAGAACATGCGCATCGTCGATCAGTCCAACACCAAGTGGTACCTGGTCCTGATCGAATAGCGACCGGTGACGTGGCGCACGGCGGGGCATGCCCGGTGGCGATGGGCGCCTAGGCTGCGGGCGTGTCCTTCGCCAAACGCCTTCTCGCTGAGATGCTGTACCCCGTGGTTCGACTGCTTTTGCCCGTCTACCTCGGGTGGGTCATGTTCGAGTGGGTCCGCGGGGGCCTGCCCGACCACCGTCGCCGGCGCGGCGACAAAGACAAATAACGAAGCCCGCACCAACGTGCGGGCTTGTCGCCAAACAATCGTTGCGAGCCCCAAACCTTCGGTGTCGCGGGGTGCGCGACTCGCTCGCTGCCCGCGCGGCCAAGCCGCGCGGAGAATCAGAAGCGTTTGACCCGGGCGGGGGCGATGCCGCGGCGGTGGCGGGCGTTGCGCACGCGCTCGACGGGAATCTCGAGGATGTGCGCGAGCTCGGTGTCGGGGGCGGAGCCGAGCGGCATGTTGTCCCACTCGACGAGCTGGCGCACGCGGTAGGGGTCGATGCCGCGCTGCACGCGCGCCCGCATCACGGTGGTGGTGCTGATGCCGAGCTTGTCCGCGAGCTGAGCGTCGGAGACCTTGCCCAGGGGCTGCTTGGTCCAGTTTATGCGGTACCGCGGCTGGTACGGCTTGATGTCGCGCTTGATGCGCTCGCGGCGTACGCGGTCTTTGCTGACGCCGAGGTTCTCGGCGAGGTCACGGTCGGACTGCAGACCCAAAGGTTGCTTGTTCCAATTGATGTTCATGGACAAAATGCTCCGGTTGTACGGGGGAAGACCTGGGCCTGATAGCACACTGGCGCACCGGGCCAAGCCAAACCGCAATGAAAATGCGTGGCCGGTGCGTACCCGACCGTTCGGTCATGCTCACCCATTGGTGCACCGGCGCATGACGAGACGCGTCAAGAGCCGATCATTGGCGCCGGTGGTACGAAATCCCTTGGACCTTGTGCGGGCTCGAATGGTTCAGGCGGCGTCCGCGAACCGCGCGTGTTGGGCCCGGGCCACGATGTCCGCGAAGTGGGCGGCCAAGGGGTGGGCGGCGAACTTTTGCAGGTAGTGTCCGCCTTCGCGGGTGTGCACGTGGCGCAGGTAGACCCGGTCGGAGAAGGCGTCCGCGAGTTTGTGTTGGGCCCGCGCGTCGACGAGGGGGTCGTCCTCGGCGCTGGCGATGAGCACCGGGCAGCGCACCTTGCGCAGGACCTGGCGGTGCTCTTTGAAGTCCACCGCCGCCACCAACTGGGCGTGCAGTGCCATTTCCTCGATCGAAAACGTGCCCTTGAACCCCATGCCCGCGTACAGCGCGTTGGCGGGGCCCTCCATGCGCGCGGCCAGCGCCGGGACCCGCGCGGCCCGGGCGAGCAACCGCATCATCGGCGGCGGCACCGGTGAAAAGCCCCGGTGCCGCACCACCCCCAGCGACGAGATGAGACCGAGGGCGCGCACCCGGTGTTCGAACTGGGCGGCGGCGAAAAAACACGCCGCCCCGCCGAAGCTGTGCCCGATCACCGAGAACGTCTCGGCCCCCAGCGCGTCGGCGATGTGCACAAACAGCGCCGCGCGGTTGCTGGCCTTGAACGCGGGGAAGGCATCAAACGGGGTCTGGCCAAAGCCGGGAAAGTCGATGCGCACCGCGCGCATGCCCCGGGCCGCGAGGGCGGGGCCGAGGTACCGAAAGTCGCGCAATGAGCCGGGCACCCCGTGCAACATCATCACCAAGGGGCCCGCGCCCTCTTCCGCAATGTGAATGGACTTGCCGTGGCCGATGGGCAGCGCGTACGGGGCGGGGTCCGTGGGGGCGGGAGCGTCGAGGGTGGGCTTTTCGCGGTCAGCCACCGATCTCCTCCAGTTCTTGCCAGCGCGCGTAGGCGGTCTCGATGGTGGGGCCGAGGGCGCTCAGCTCCTCGGACATGGCCCGGGCCTGGTCGGGGTCGGACGAAAAGATGCCCCCGTCGGCGAGGGCGGCCTCGATCTCTTCCTTGCGCGCCTCCATCTCGAGGATGCGGCCCTCGATGGATTGGTACTCCTGCTCCTCTTTGTACGAGCGCTTGGTCTTCTTTTTCTCGCGAGCGGGGGCGGGGGCCTTGTCGCTTTTGTCCGCTTTGGCCGGCTTGTCACTGTTGTCCGCGGCCTGCGACCCCCCCTCGCCCCGGGTGCGCAGGTAGTGGGTGTAGTCGCCCTGGACGGGCACGACTTTGTGTTCGGCTGCGCCGGTCTCGTCCGGCTCGAACGCGAGGATGCCGGTGCACACCCGGTCGAGGAACGTGCGGTCGTGGCTGACGATGAGGGCCACGCCCTGGTGCTCTTCCAGGGTCTGCTCGAGCACCCCGAGGGTGGTGACGTCGAGGTCGTTGGTGGGCTCATCGAGGAGCAGGCAGTTGTGGCCCTCGGCGAAGAGCTTGGCCAGCTGCAGGCGGTTCTGTTCGCCCCCGGAGAGGGTCTTGACCTGCCGGCGCCGGTCGTCGGGGTCGAACAAGAAGCGCTCGAGGTAGCTGGCCACGTGCACGCGCTCTTCGCCCACGAACACGGTGTCGCCCCCGTCGGGACACAAATGTTCCTGCACGGTCAGGTCCTCGGTGAGGGCGTCCCGGTGCTGGTCGAGGTAGCCCACCTTGGTGTGCTTGCCGAGCACGACCTCGCCCGCGCGGGGGGTGTGGGTGCCGAGCAACACCGAGAGCAGGCTGGTCTTGCCCGCCCCGTTGGGGCCCACGATGCCCCAGCGTTCGCCCTGCACACAGATGAGGTCGAGGTGCTCGAAAAACACGCGCTCGCCGCGCCCCACCGAGAGGTCCTGAAACTCGAGGATGGTCTTGGCCAGCCGCGCCTCTTTGGCCTTGCGCACATCGAGGGCGCGCTCCTTGTTGCGGGTGACCTCGTGCTGGACCTCGTCGATGAGGGCGTGGGCCCGGTCCAGGCGCGCGTTCTGTTTGGTGGTGCGGGCTTTGACCCCCGCGCGCAGCCAGGCCACCTCCCGGGCGAGGATGCGCTTTTTGCGGGCGGTGGTGCGTTTTTCGAGGTCTACGCGGACGAGACGATTTTCGATAAACTGTGCATAGGGAGGGGCGTGGTCGAAGACCTCGCCCCGGTCGAGCTCGAGGATGCGGGTGGCCACCCGGTCCAAAAACGCGCGGTCGTGCGAGACGAACAGGAGCGCGCCGGTGCGCTTCATCAACGTGGTGGCGAGGAAGTCCACCGCGCGCCGGTCGAGGTGGTTGGTGGGCTCGTCGAGCAAGAGCACGTCAGGGTCTTCGAGCAGGATGCGGGCGAGGTCCACCCGCCGGCGCTCCCCCCCCGAGAGCTCGGCGATCTTTTGGTCGTGCCGGTGCACGCCCAGGTTCTCCAGGGTGTGGGCGATGCGGTGGTCGACGGAGAAGCCCCCGCGCAGCTCGATCTGGGCGGTCAAGGACTCGATCTCGTCGAGGGCGGCGGGGTCCGCGCCCGCGTTGGCGCACAACGCGGTGTGACGCTCGATGAGCCCGATGAGGTGGGCGAGGCCGCTTTTCGCCACCTCCCACACGGTGCTGTCGGGGTCGAGCTCGGGGGTCTGCCAGAGGATGCCCACGGTGCGGTCTTTGGGCACCGACAGCGTGCCGTCGTCGAGGGGCATGCGCCCCATCATCAGCGACATCAGCGAAGACTTGCCCGCGCCGTTTTCGCCCACCAACGCCACGCGTTCGCCCGCGTCGAGCCGGAAGCTCACCCCGTCGAGCAGGGTCTTGCCCCCGGCGTAGGCGAAGTGAAGGTTCTGGGCGGTGAGCAAGGCGGCCTATCGCCGACGCAGGTCGCGCTGGAGCTTTTCGATGATCTGAAAGTACTCGGTCCGGCCGTAGGGCTCGTTGAGGATGTGGAAGTCTTTGCGGGACAGGCCCACACACCCAAAACAGTACGTACAGTCCGCGCACGCGTCGCAATGCTCGAGGTATTTGCAGTTCACGCAGTTGGTGCTCTCGACGCAGTAGGCCGACGAGTGACAGCCGCTGCACGACTCACAGTGCGTGGAGTTGCTGCAGCCTTCGCACCCGGTGCAGTGGGTGCAGCGGTAGCAGTTGTCGCAGCCGGTGCAGAACATGCAGCTGCCACAGTTGCGGCAATCCTTGAGCTTGAACCCCTGGGGGTTTTCCCCCGCGCGCTCGTACTGGGCGCGGAGTTGTTCGTAGCTTTTCAAAAACTCTCGGGGGTCCATGGCCAATCCTACTGTACGAGCACGATCAGAACGCAAACATCAGCATCGCGGTGAGGCGGTTGTTGTCGAGGGGGCCCACCCCCGCGTCGGTGAGCTCGACCAGGGTGGTGGCGTCGATCATCACGCTGATGGGGAGGTTGTAGCTCACCGGGTCGTAGCGCAGGCCGATGGTGCCTTCGAGCAGGGTGTCGTCGCGGAAGGTCCGGGTCGGGTCGTAGTAGGAGATCCGGGCCGCGGGTTTGATCCCGAGCAGGGAGATGCCGAAGGGCCGGTCGATGTAGAACCAGCTGGTGGCGCCAAAGCCATACTCGGCGCGGTTTTGGTCGGTGATCTCGGGGAACAGGCTGTTGGCCACCTCCTGGCGCACGATGCCCTGGGCGAGGAAGTTGAAGCCAAACGCCGAGGCGGTGAGGTCGCCGAACAGCTGGGTGTCGGTCTCGGCGAAGAGGTTGGGGATCTGGCCGGTGGTGCGCGGGTTGTAGTGCCCGCCGATGCCCACGTTGATGTAGCGCTCAAAGCCCGCGGACAACCGGGTGAACACCGCGGGGAGTTTGTTGTCGTTGCCGTACTTGGCCGCGCCATTGCCATTGGCCGCGGCGAACAGGTAATCGAGGCGGACGGGACCGAGGTGGAGGTCTTTGGCCCCCACCACGATGCCCACGTCGCGGCCGACGCCGAGGCCATCGACTTCGTAGTTGCGGCCCGCGCGGACCCCGGCGGACGCCACCGAACGATCCGTGAACACCAACTGCGAACGCGACGTGGTCCCCTCGACCGCGCCGGGCATGAAGGTCTGGCCCGCCCAGATTTGCAGGAAGGCAAATGGGGCATAGTGCACAAACGCGTCCACCAAGACCGGCCGGGTGTCCTGCACGGGGTTGTTTTGAATGCGGTCGGGGAGGAAGCCCGCGCCCTCGATGATCAAGGTAAAATCGAAGGTGTCGCCGTAGGCGCCGCTCACCCCCAGGCGGGCCTGGTCGACGAAGAAGCCGTCGTTGTTGCCGATGAACAGCGCGCCCGGGTCCGGTTGCTGCAGCTCGTACATCGCCCGCAGGCGGACCCGGGGCCAGACCGCGAACTTGCCAGTGCGCATGCAGGGGATGCCCGCCGGGCACACGTCCTCGTGGGGGTCGGGCACGGGGGTGGGGTCGGGCCACGCCGTCCGCACCGTGGCGGTGAGATCGCCGAGGGCGCGCACCTCGCCGCGGTCAAAGCTCACCATCACCCGGTGGCCGTCCGGCTGGGCGTCGCTGTGCACCACGATGTCGACGCGGATGGCGCGGTCGCTGTCCGGCTCGGTGAAGAGCACGTCGTGCACGCCGGGGGACAGCTGGACCTTGACCGGGGTGGTCCCCACCGGGCTATCCCCCAAAAAGACCTCGGCCCAAAACGGCGATGCCGCGAGCTCGACCTCGACGGGGGGCAGGTCCTGTTCGGGGGTGCCGGTGTCGCTCGGGAGGCTGGCGGGGGCTTCGCCGTTGCCCGCCGGGGGGGCGGCGGACGCCGGGCCGCCCCGGGGCGCCTCGGGGGTCTTTTCCGGGGCATCGGCCGCGGGCGCGGCGGGGGGGGCCGCGGGGGCCTCCTTAGGGGCGGCTTGGTCGCCGGCGGGCGCGGGGGCCTTGTCCGTCGCCGCGGGCGCCTTGTCCGGGGCCGGTTCGGCCGGGGCCGGGGTCTCGGCCGGGGCCGGGGTCTGCGCACCGGCCGGCGCGGTGCACATGAACGAGGCCAGGGCCACAGAGGACAGCAAGAGGGCGCGGTGTTGCATGGGTTCTCCGTTCGCGGCCCCGCTTAGCAGAGGGCCGGACGAGGGCAAAGGCCGCTGAACGGGTGAGCCCAAATAACCTGGTCCCCGGTGCAGCCCGGCCCGTTCTCAGCCGAGGCCCTCCAGGGCGAGCTGCACCAGCGCGTAGGTGTACAGCTCGATCCAGCGCACGAACTCCGCGCGGGCCACATATTCATTGGACGCGTGCAGGCCCGCGGCCCGGGCGGGGTCGTTGCTGCGGGGGCCGAAGGTGACCGCCCCGTGCCCGATGGCCTTGGCGTAGGTGGTGAACGGCACCGTGGTCGGGGCCGCGGGCAGCCCGGTGACGGTCGCGTAGGCGGCGGACAAGGCCGAGACCAGCGGGGCGCGCCCCTCGATGACAAACGGCGACTGGCCATCGCCCTCGACCGCGATCTCGAGCGTGTCCTCGGCCCCCTTGCGCATCAGGGTCTGCCGCACGGCCTCGATCGCCTCGTCGGCGCTGCGGGGCGGCGGCCAGCGGAGGTTGAGCGCGACCTCGCACACGCCCCCGCCCCCGCTCTGCACGGTCCCGAGGTTGACGGTGGAGCCCGAGAACCGCGCGTCGGTGTCGTCGAGCCCGAGGGGGGCGGCGTCGGGCTGGGCGCCGACCTCGGTGCCGAGCAGGCGGACCAAGCGGGTGCAGGGGGTGGGCAACAGGCGGCCGTGGGCGGCGAGGAAAGCCATGAGCACGCCGACGGCGTTTTTGCCCTCGTGGGGGGTCGCGGCGTGGGCGGCCTTGCCGTGCGCCCGCACGAACACCCGCTCGCCGAGTACATCGACGGCCACGTCGATGTCGGGGCGGTCTTCGGCGGCTTTTTCCAGCGAAGCGGTGGCGGCGGGGCCCGCGGCGTTGGGGGTCAAGATCAGCTCGGCCTGCGCCTCGGGGGGCACTTGGTTGGTGGCCTCGCCCCCTTCGAGGCGCACGAGCTGGAACCGCGACGCGTCCAGCTCCTTCCGGCTCGCGGGGGCCGCGGCGACGGCCTTGACCAGGACGTTGGCCACGCCCTTTTCGCCGATGCCGACGGGAAAATCGCCGTCGGCCACGAACACGTCCGCGGGCAGGGGGCGCGCTTGTTGGTACCGCTGGATGCCAACCTTCGCGCGCTCCTCCGACGTGCCCACCACCAGCCGCGGCCGGAGCGGCAGGTCGAGCCCGCTTTGCTGCAACGCCACCAGGGCGGTCAGGCCGGCCACCAGGGGGCCTTTGTCGTCGAGCACCCCGCGCCCGAACCAGCGCCCGTCGACGTCGGTGAGCACAAACGGGGGCGTGTCCCACTCGGCGTGGTCGGCCGGCACCACGTCGGCGTGCACCACCATCGCCACCTCGCGTCCGGCCCCGCGCCCCTCGAGCCCCACCTCGTAGGCCACGTGCTCGACGTGGGCGAAGGACAAGCCGGCCCCGAGCACGGCCGCTTTCAGGTCACGCTCGAACGCGTCGAACGCCGGTGACCGCCCCGGGGTGGGGCTGGCGGGGTCGTTGACCGTCCGGCGCGACACCAGCTGTTGCAGGAGCATTTGGCGCTCTTTGGTCCAGACCTGCCGGGCCCAGCGGGCCACGATCACGGGGATGGCAAACCGGACCTCGTCGGTGATCGCCGCGCTCTCGTGGTCCGGCAGCTTGAGCGCCAGCGACCGCAACATCTCGTCGTCTTCGGCCATCAGCGCGGCCCGCACCCGGTAAAAAAACTCCACCAGGGGCTCGCCCGGTCGCTCGGGCAGGGCGGTCAACACCTCGTACAGGCTGCGGGACAGGGCGGGGCTGCCTTGGACCTCGACCAGGGCGTCTTCGGCCCGGGCCGAGCGCCGGGGGGTGCAGCCGGCCACAAGCCCGCAGGCGAGCCACACCAACCCCGCCCCCCAAGCCCTCTTGCGCGTCAACATGCAGCGCAGATATGAGACGGACCAGCTGCCGGCAAGGAGGCCCCCGCTTGGCGATGTTCATGACCCCAGACTGGGACCAACCACTCGATGTGGAGGCCTATCTGCGCGGGACCCCCGACGACGCCAACATCCGCGGGATGTACCCGGCCGCGTTGGTGCGCCAGGTGGAGAAGAAGACCGGCCAACGGCTGGGCGAGCGTCGTCGCTACATCGACTTCAAGTACTACCCCATGCGCGAACACATCCAGCTGCTCGCCGAGGGGGCGCCGCTTTTGTACCCCCAGCTCAGCCTGCGCCGGGCCTTTCGCGAGCTCGCGCGCATGACCGTGCCCACCCTGCGCTCGAGCATGGTGGGCAAGGTGCTGCACAACCTCGCCGGGGGCACCACCGCGGCGATGTTGGCGATCGTGGCCAAGGGCTACGGGGTGTCCCGCGACCGGGGCACGGCCAAGGTGGTGGAGAACACCGAGGGGCACGTCATCGTCGAGCTGCGCGACATTTTTGAGTTCCCGTCGTCGCTGCACGTGGGCATTTTCGAATCCGGGCTGCTCGAGCTGGGCAACGAGGGCCGCATCGACGTGCGCGAACACGACTTGTTCAACGTCGATCTCAAGCTCTACATCGACCGCACCGACTGAGCGCGGCGGCGTTCGTTTTTTGGCGATCACAAAAATCTGATGGCGGCGCCCGCGCCCCCGGCGCGTCTGCTGGCGATGTAGGCCCTGGCACCTGTCCTGCACACCCGAGGACCATGCGCAGCATGGTGTTTGTCATTTGGGGGATGTCTTTGGCGGTGGGGTGCGGTCCCGCCCAAGACGAGACGCTGTCCGCGCTCTCCCTGTCCGCCGACCCGGCGGAGGTCACGGCCTCGCCGGTGTTCTTTGGCCAGACGGTGGAGCGCACGGTCGAGGCCCAGGCGGGCGGGGCCGCGATGCCGCTGAGCGGGGCCCGGCTCGAAGACGCGTCCGGGCCGGCGACGGCGGCGGTGACCGTGGTCGACGGCGCGGCCGCGTTGCGCATCACCGGCGGCGACAGCGTCGGGCTGTTCACAGTTCGGCTTGTGCTCGAGGTGGGCACCTCGGCGGTGGAGGTCCCGGTCACGGCCACGGTGCAGCCGCTCCCCGCCTGCGACGACGACAACCCGTGCACGGTGGATCGATTCGACGGGTCGGGCTGCGTGCACGACGCGTTGCCGGACGGCAGCAGCTGCGACGACGACAACGTGTGCACCACCGACGACGTCTGCGTGTCCGGTCAATGCCTGGGCGCGATGCTGCCCTGCGACGATGGGGTGGCGTGCACCATCGACCGGTGTGACCCGGCGGTGGGCTGCGTGGCCGAGGCCAACCACGGGGCGTGCAACGACGGAGACGCCTGCACCGACGATGTGTGCGACCCGACCGCCGGCTGCCAGGTCACGCCCAAAGAGGAGGGCGCGCTGTGCGCCAATGACCTCGCCTGCGGGGACATCGGGTTCTGCATCGGGGGCCAATGCGAACTCTCGCCGGTGCCGGACGGGTTCCCGTGTGAGGACGGCAACGTGTGCACCAGCGGCGACACCTGCGAGCAGGGGGTGTGCGTGGCCGGCGGCGGCGGGGACCCCGCGTCGTACCGCGCGCTCACCCAGGGAAGCTACGCGGCCAACCTGTGCGGGGGCGCGATGCTCTACCCCGACCCCGACCAACTGTGCCAAGGCGACCTCGTGCTCGACCCCGCGCAGGTCCTCGCCGCGCGTCCCACCGCCGACGGCTACGAGGCGATCTGGCGCACCCCGTACGTCACCCCCGAGGGCAACGCCTGCGATCCCCTCAACGCTTACCTGCCGGTGCCGCCCCCCGGCGTGCCCGTGCCCCCCCCGCCCCCCGACGTCATCGATTACTGTGGCGCGGCGGTGTTCTTCTCGCCCGACGACGGCACCCCCGCGCGCCAGCTCACCACCGTGTACGGCCCGGTGGCGGCGGCGTTCAAGGTGTTCACCGAGCAGCCCTTCGACCCCGCCCCCGCGGCCGGGCGCAACAACAACCGCGGGGTCGCCGACGAGGCCCCCCCCGGCGATGTCCCGCCCGCGCTCACCCAGGCCGACTTCGTCATCGCCCAGACCCGGGCCGACCTCACCGAGGTACGGGTCGAGGCCTACCACAGCGCAAACACATTCCCGGTGGGGTGGGGCACGTTCACGCCCAACATCGCCACCGACATCGGGCCCGCGGGCGAAATCGACGTCGTGTTTCAGGACGGCCGGTTGGTGTTCACCACCCTAGAGGCCATGTACTGCCTGTACGGGGTCGACGACGACGGGTGGTGCCAGCCCCGGGTGGCCCTGTTCCAGACCGGCTATCTCGAGGGCGGGTTCTTGGACGCTTACAATGAATATGCACTGTACGAGGCCTCCGCGGGCTGTGTGATCTCGGGCCAACGCTTGTACCAAGCCGACCTTCAGCTCCGGGTCGACCCCGTGGGCGAGACCCAGGTCTTGGCCCGGCGCGCCGACGCCTGCAGCCTGCTCGATCCCGGCTTCGCCGCCCCCGCCCGGGTCGAGGTCATCCGCACCGGGTCCGCCCCCTGGCGGCTGTACCTGTCGGGGATGCGCGACGCGGCCCTGCACGATGGCGGCCTGCTGGTGCACGCCGACGAGATCTGCGACGACGGCTGTACCGGGTGCGACGAACTGCCCGCGTGCATGGCCGGGCCGATGGTCCACATCGACGACGCGGGCTGGTCCCCGGTGCCCGCCCCCCCGGGGCCCGGTCCGGTGGTGTCGGTGCCGGACGTGGCCGGCCACGCGGTGTTTACGCTCGATGCCGTTCACCTCGGGTTGGACGATGGCTATACACAGTTTCCCGTCTCGGGTGGGGCCTGGGCCTGGTCTTCGACCCAACGCCCGGTGGCGGCGGGGGCCGCGGCGGCGTCGGTGATGGGTCCCTCGCCGCTGTTCGACGGTCTCGAGGCGGTGGACGGGGACTTCGCCGGGGGGTTGTCCCAGGTCGCGGTCCAACCCTTTGCGTGTCTGGAGCTTCAGCCATGAAGCGGGTGTGGTGGGTCGCGATGTGGATGGCCCTGGCCGCGGGTTGCCCGGCGGTGGACGAGGCGTTTGACCGTTCGACGGTGACGCTGCGCTTTGCCCCCGACGAGGTCGCCTTCGGCGGGGTGGTGTTCGGCCAGACCCGCACCCTGGATGTGCAGGTCGACAACGAGGGCGGCTACGCGACCCGGATCGACGCGGCCGCCATCGCCGGCCCCACCGGGCCCGCGGTGGTGGCGGTGGATGTGCCCGAGGCCGACCTGCCCAACGCGGGGCGGGGACGCCTGCGGCTGCGCCTCACCGCGGGACAAGACGTGGGCCTGTTCACCGCCGCGGTGGTGCTCACGGTGGACGGCACGGAGCACACCCTGCCCGTCTCCGCCCAGGTCGTGCCCCCCCCGAGCTGTGACGACAACAACCCCTGCACCCTCGACACCCTGGCCGACGGGGCGTGCCAACACACCGTGCTCCCCGATGGAGCGGACTGCGACGATGACAACGCATGCACATTGGACGACGTGTGCAGCGCGGGGCAATGCATGGGGGCCCCGCTCACCTGTGACGACGGCGTCGACTGCACCGTGGACCGGTGCGATCCCGCGGTGGGCTGCGTGGCCGAGCCCGACCCCCGCCGGTGCGACGACGGCGACCCCTGCACCGCGGATGTCTGCGCGGTGATTACCGGGTGTTCGTCCAGCCCCGAACCCGAAGGCGCGGTGTGTGCGCAAGATGGTTGCCACACGGTGGGCTTTTGCACCGCCGGGGCTTGTCATGAAATCCCGACCCCGGACGGGTTCGCCTGTGACGACGGCGACGCGTGCACCGGCGGCGACCAATGCCTCGCGGGGGTGTGTACGCCCGGCGAGGCGGCGGGCGAGGGAGGCGGTGCCCCCCGCTTGGTCACCGAGGGCGCGTTCTACGTCGACCTGTGCGCGGGGCCGTTCTCCGACGCCAACGGGGGGGGCTGCGTCACCCCGGGTGTGGCCTTGGCCCCCGAGCGCGTGCTCGCGGTGCGCAGCCACCAAGGGGTCAACGAGGTGATCTGGCGGACCCCCTTCACCGACGAGAACGGCCTGGGGTGTGCTGCAGGTTCATTGTTTTCGATGGTGCCGCGGGCGGAGCCGGACACGCCTCCCGACGACGGGGCGGTCTTTCCCGGCACCCCGTACTGTGCCGCGGGGGTGTTCTGGACCCGGTTGGGGGCCGACGGCCTGTCCGATTCCCAGCAGCTGACCGCGGTGCGCGGCGAGCCCGCGGCCGCGTTTGGGCGCGTGGGCCAAGGGGGCGAGCTGGACTTCGCGGTGGCCGCGGTCAACGACGACCCCCGTCAGGTGACGGTGGAGTCGTTCAGCGCCGGGGCGGTGACCCGCGCCATCGGGACCCACAGCTTGCCCTTTGTCGCCGAAGAGAACCGCCCCCACGAGCTTTCCATGGACATTGCCGAGGACCGGGTGTTCGTGGCCACCCTCGGCAACCCCATGCAGAGCATCGACATCGATTGTCCGTCGGCGTGCGAGATGGACGGGCCCTGTTGCGCCCCCACCACCGGGCACGTGGTCTCCCATCTGCCCTTCGGCGACTTCGATCCCGATGTCCGCATGGTGCGCTTCGACACCGATCCCGTCGCGCTGGGGTGCGTGGGTCCGGTGGACATCTCGCAGGCCGACCAGGTGCAGCTCAAGGTGTACGACCACCAAATGGTGGTCGTGCATCGCGCGCCCGCGCCGTGCAGCACCCTCGGCGAAATGTTGCTGCACAGATTCGCCCTCGACGTCGACGATCCCGCGACCTTCGCGTTCACCCAGCCGGTGTACGGCTTTCCCGAGGCCCCCTTTGCGGTGGCCGTGGCCGCCGGTCCGTCCGCGGGCACGTCGCTGTGGGCGGGCGCGGACGCCCCCTGCGCCGCCGGGGTACACGATGGACCCTGCGCGTACGCCGTGGGCATGAACACCGGGTGGGACACGAACATCGCCATCAACGAGAGCGGGATTCGGCCGCAGCAGCTGCTCGCCGCCGGCTCGGTCGACGACCCGGTGGTGGTCGTGCGCCGGTCGGTCCAGACCTCCATCGAGCGCGGCGGCTTTTCGGCCCCGTTGCTCTGGCCCACCGGCGAACGGTTCTGGCTCGAGAACTTGCCCCTGGCCACCGACGGCCAGCGCGCCCTCGCGGGCCTCACCGGCGAGAACTTCGGCGGCTTGGTGCCGCCGTCGCCCCGGGTCGCGGTCCAGCCGCTCGGGTGCAGCCAACCTGCGCCCGCCACCTGCACCGACGACGACGAGTGCGGCATGGGCGCCTTTTGTGAACACCCGGTCTGTCTCGACGTGGACTGTGTCGGTCCCGGGTGTCCCCCCTGCGAATCGACCTGCTCGAGTTGGGCCCGGGCGTGCGACGCGGTCTACCTGGTCGGCTGCGAAGAAGACCCCGGGTCGCAGGCGCCGCCCGAGGGCACCTGCCCCGGCCACACCGCGTGGGCCGACCAAGGCTGTGGGTCGTGGACCTGCGTGGACCCCCAGACCTGCGAGCCGGTGAACATCGACCTCGTCGAGCCCGAACCCCAGGGGTAGTCAAACATCCGATGGCGCACCGCGTTGAAGACGCGGGCCCACCGGCCATTGGCGGGTAAATCGGTCGCGGGCCTGCTTCGTTCGTACCCAGACCGGCGGAAACTTCCGATCGGATGGCCCTTTCTCTAAAGTCGAGCCGTCTGCGCGGAGCCCCCCCTGGCCCCGCCGCTGAGGACGTTCGTGAAGGCTGGAGACACCGTCGCCCAACGCTATGAACTCGTGCACGAAGTCGGGCGCGGTTCGTCGGGTACCGTCTTCAAGGCCACCGACACGCTGCTCAACTCCACGGTCTGCATCAAGTTTTTGCGCGAAGGGCTCGCCCACGACGAGAACATCCTCGAGCGCTTCAAGCGCGAGTTGTTGCTCGCCCGCCGCCTGTCCCACCCCGGCATTTGCAAAGCCTTTGACCTGCAAAAGCTCGCCAACGGCGATGTGTTTTTGGTCATGGAGTTTGTCGAGGGCGAGTCGTTGGCCGCGCGGCTGCAGCGGGAGAAAAAGCCGCTGCCCCTCGACGAGGCCCTCGCGGTGGTCAAGGGCGCCTGTGAGGCGGTGGGCGCGGCCCACAAAGAGAGCGTGATCCACCGCGACCTCAAGCCCGGCAACATCCTGTTGCGCGAGGACGGCCAGGTCGTGGTCGTCGACTTCGGCATCGCCACCGCCGCGGACTTGTCGGGCCTGACCACCCCCGGGTTGGTGCTCGGCTCGTCGCGCTACATCGCGCCCGAACGCTGGGTGGGCGACACCGCCGGCACCGCGTCCGACGTGTGGTCGCTGGGCGTGATCCTGTACGGCTGCTTGACCGCGCGGCTGCCGTTCGACGGCGAGGGCCCGTTCGGGGCGTTCGAGTCCATGCAAAAAGGGCCGCCCGACCCGCCCCACGTGTTCAACAAAGACGTGCCCCGCACGGTGGAGAAGGTGCTGGCCAAAGCCCTCGCCTACGAGGTCAAAGACCGCTACCCGGACGCGACCGCGATGGCCGCCGCCCTCGACCACCTCATCGACCCGGTGACCAAAACCCAAGCGTCCTCCGCGTCGCTGAAGGGCAGCGCCGAAGACAGCACCGCGGCCAACCTCCCGGACCCGAAGACCACCGCCGACGCCGACGCGATCCCGACCCTGACCGGGGCGATGGCCAAGGCGTTCGAGATGCCGTCGGGACCCGCCTCCGCCGAGGACGATGTCGTCGACATCTCCCGCGAGGCCGCCCCGGTGGCGCCCGATGCCCCCGGGGCCGAGCCTTCGCCCGCCCCCCTGGACAAGACCCGGGTCGAGGACATGTCCGCGGTGCTCGAGGACCTCACCGCGGCCGCCGACCCCACCACCGACCGCAACCTCGCGGTGCCCGAGCCCGCGGACACCGCGCCGGGGGCCGACTCCACAATGCTCTTGCAATCGGCCGAGCCCCGCGCGCGCCGCCCGGCCTGGGCGCTGCCCGCTCTCATCGGGGGCGTGGCCTTGGTCGGCCTCGCCCTTCTGCTCTGGGCCGGGGGCGGCAGCGACCGGCCCGAACCGACCGGCCCGGTCGCGCAGCAGGACCCCCCCGCCGCGCCCGCGCCGCCGGCCGATCCCGCCGGCGAGGACCATCCCCCCGACGCGCCCCCCGTCGAGGCCGCCGCCACCAAGGCCCCCGCCGCCGGGGACACCGAGCCCGCCGGTCCCGACGGCGACGCGTCCGAAGACTCCAACTGGGCGTTCGAGGACGCGGACCTCGACGAGGACGACGAGGACGACGACGGGGACAAAAACAAACCACCGGACCCGGACCAGGCCGAGACCCCCGACGAGCCCGGCGCGCGCGTGAGCACAAAGTCAAAAACACGCCGCCGCACCAAGAAGGCCAGCCGCCGAAAATCATCATCGTCCGCATCGTCCGCGGCCCAGGCCGAACGCGCGTACAAGACGGCCGAGCGCGCGGTGACGACGGGGATCAAGAAAAAGGGACTGCGCCGCGGGGACGTGCCCAAGCTCGACGAGCTCGTCTCGAGCATGCGCCGCGCGGCCAAAAAGGGCGATCACAAACGGGCCGAGGACCTCGCCCAGAGCGCCGAGAAGTTGTTGCGGGGGGTGAGCGTGGACCGGTCGTTCCTCAACAAGAAGATCGCGCGTTTCAACCGGGCCTACGATACGGTCCAAGACGAATCGAAGCGGAAGGAAGTCGGACAGGCGGTCGCTGCGGTGAGCGGCCCCTTCCGTCGAGGGGACTACGATGCGGCCAACCGAGCGCTCAACCGTGCGTTTGACCTTCTGCGCTAGCCTCGTGGCCGTGGGGCTGTGCGGGCCCGCCCAAGCCGCTTCGGTCCGGGTGCTGCTCGTCGACGGGGTGGCGGTCGACGCCCAAGACAAGCAGGTGGTGGCGCAACAGCTCGCGGCCGAACTCGCCGCGGTGGGGGCCGAGGTCGAGACCCGCCAGGCCGCGCCCGACTGTTTGAGCCGGGCCCCGTGCCTGCACCGCGCGCTCCAAAAACACGACCTCGGCCTGACCCTGGAGCTGTTCCGCTTGGGCCCGCAGATGCAGGTCACGATGGTCGTCGTCGAGCCGGACGGGAAAAAGTCGCGGCAATACCTGACCGAGCTCACCCAGGCGGGCGAGGCCTGGCAGGGCGAGCTGCTCGACACCACGCTGCGGACGCGGGTCGCGGCGGCGCCACCCGCGGACCCGGCCCCAGCCCAGACCGCGCCCGCCCCGGCCCCCGATGAGCGCCCCGACGCGTCGGCCCCGGCGCCAGAGGCCACCGCCGCGCCCGCCGAAGACCCGGGGCAAAGCCCCGCCGCGCCCGAGCCGAGCCCGACCGCGGGCGCGCCCGCCGCGGGGGGGGCGACCAACCCTGGGCTGTACGTGATCGCCGGCGGCGCGGCAGCGGTGGCCGCGGGCGTGCTGTTGGTCGTCGTGGGTGGCGGCATGGCCGGCTGGGGCTATCTGGTGCGCAACGACCCCGCCGCGCTCGGGGACACCAAGGAGACCGCCCAGCTCGTGGGCTTCGCCGGCATCGGCATGACCGTGCTCGCGGCCGTGGTCGGCCTCGCGGGTGCCGGGGCCGCGGGCGCCGGCGCCTACCTCGCCTTTGGTGAATAGCGGCCGCTCACGGCCGAGGCGTTGGCGCTGGGCAACGCTTCTCGGGGCGCAAGCCATGTCGACGGCACGCCATCGCCTACGCTCCGCGGCGCGCGGGCGTCTCGTCGACGGCCACTAGTTGCCGAAGTCGAAGCCGCCGCCGCCGCCGCCACCGCCGCCGGGGTTGTCTTCTTTGACCGTGCCGACTTCGGGCTCGTATTGAACCCAGCGGAAGTTGTCCATGATCACCGAGCTGTCGAGCACCCCGTCGCCCTCGTCGTGAATGGACAGGATGAGGGTCACGGTCTCGTCGTCGGGGCTGATGGGCGCGCTGGTGGTCAGCCAGCCCGAGCCGCTGCCGATGTAGCCGAGGTTGGCCTCGGGGTCGTCGCAGTAGTCGGGGAGCACGCAGTTGTCGATCGGGAAGCCGGTGCAGCTCGCGAACGCGCTCTCCGCGCCGTAGGGCGTGTTGCCGATGGGCGTGGTCCATTCGCGGGGAAGCTCGAAGAAGCCGACGTTCACCGTGATCGGGCGGTTCTCGGGGTCGAACGACACGTTGGCCGCCGCGCCGCCGTTGATCGCGTTGGTGGTGGCGATGGCGTAGAAGGTGTCGTTGTACGACGAGCACAAGAAGTCCGGCCACTCGATCGACATGAACATGAAGTCGAACTCGAAGCCCTTCACGTTGGACGGCGGGCTCAACACGATCTCGATCTGGGCGAGGTCGTTGACGTCGTCGGCCCCGGGGTTGGCGGGGTCGGGATCGGGAAAGCAACCGCCCGAGCAGAAGGTCTCGCCGTTGGCGTTGTCACCGTTGGCGTTGCCGCTCGACAGGATGGCCAAGCAGTCGCCTTTTTTGGGCTCGACGTCGCCGTAGTAGTCGGCGAACACCCCGAACTGGGCCGAGTCGCCCTCGAGCCGCGTCACGCTGAGCACGGTGGGGTCGCACAGGTCCATGGCACTGAGCAGGGAGTTGGCGTCGCTGGTGCCGTCACCGGCGCAGGTGCAGGGCGCGATCTCTTCTTCGTCGGTCAGGCCGTTGCAGTTGTCGTCGATGTTGTTGTCCGGGTACTCGTAGCCGCCCGGCTGGACGAACCACCGCAGGTCGTCGCAATCCTCATTTTCGGGGTCGCTGTTGGGGCAGAAGATGAACCCGTCCTGGTCAAAATCGGTGCACTCGGGATCGCCGTCGCCGTCTCCGTCGCCGTCGCCGTCGCCGTCCCCATCTCCGTCGCCGTCCCCATCTCCGTCGCCATCCCCATCGCCGTCGCCGTCGCCGTCACCGTCTCCGTCGCCATCGCCGGTGCAGGCCCGCTCGGTGCAGCTCACCACCGCGCCCGCTTCGCAGGTGCAGTCGTTGCAGCCGTCGTCCGCGATCCAGGTCGCCCCGATCGCCTTCACGGTGCCGTTGTAGTCGCATTGCGTCTCGTTGCCGTCGCAGCCCCAGGCCAAGACAACGAACAGCACCCCCCAAATTGCGGCGAAGATCCGAATCTGCATTGAAGCTCCTCTTACCGGCCTTGGTGTACCGCGCTCGTCGGAAGATGCAACGCCGGTCCCGCCCCAGATCGGACGGGTTTTGGTGGATTTCCGCGCACTTTCGGCGCCCCTTGGCCGCCCGGTCCTGGTAGGGTGCGCCCCGTGCGAGCGGAAGATCAAGAGCGCATCCTGATCGAAGTGCAGCGCCGGGTGGTCGCCCAGGCCCAACAGCGCGCCCGGCTCGACGAGACCCTGGCCGATTCGCTGTACCACGAGAAGCGGCGCCTCAAAGACGAGCCCGACGAGCGGGCCAAAAAGCGCGACAAGGCGTTCTACGACACGATCCAACGCAGCATGCGGGGGGCCTCGGACCGGGCCCTGACCCGGCTGCTCGACCAGATCGTGCGCCATTACGCCGAAGAAATCGCGGGCAACTTCGACGAGCGCATCTACACCGCCGTGACCCGGGCCGGGGCCCCCGCGCTGGGGCTGCTCCTCAACGCGGTGTCGCCCAAGCAGCTGGTCAACCGGTTCCCCGACCTGCCCAACTTCGATGACGCGATCATCATGCAGGGCGAGATCGAACAGCTCCGGCGCCTGCACGAGCTCGGCACCGTGATCCTCGTGCCCACCCACGTGTCCAACCTCGACTCGGTGGTGTGCGGCTATGCCCTATATAAGCTGGGCTTGCCCCCGTTCATCTATGGGGCCGGGCTCAACCTGTTCAGCAACCCGCTGATCGGGTTTTTTATGCACAACCTCGGCGCTTACACCGTCGACCGGCGCAAACGCGACCCGCTCTACAAGCAGGTGCTCAAGACCTACGCCACGTGCACCATCGAAAACGGCTACGACAACATCTTCTTCCCCGGCGGAACGCGCTCGCGCTCCGGCGCCATCGAACAACACCTCAAGCTTGGCCTGCTCGGCACCGGCGTCACCGCGTACGTCGAGAACCTCGTGCAAAAGAAGACCGCGCCCAAGGTCTTTGTGGTCCCTGCCTCGCTGAGTTTTCAGCTTGTGCTCGAGGCCGAGACCCTGATCGATGACTTCCTCAAAGAGGTCGGCAAGTCCCGCTACATCATCACCGACGACGAGTTTTCCAAGCCGGGGCGGGTGTTGTCGTTCATGAAGCAGCTGCTCAGCCTCGACAGCAAAATCTACTTCACCGTGGGCCAAGCCTATGACCCGTTCGGCAACCCGGTCGACCCCGACGGCAACAGCCTCGATCCCCGCGGTCGTGAAGTGGACACGTCTTTGTACGTGACCCGCGACGGCGTGCCCGTGCACGACGAGGTCCGGGACGCGGAGTTCACCCGGGAGCTCGGCGAGCAGCTCGCCCACGCGTACATGGCCGACAACCTCGTGCAGGCCACGCACGTCACCGCGCGCGCGATGTTCTCGTTGTTGCGCACCCAGAACCCCGACGTGCACATCGTCCGCCTCCTCCGCACCGGGGGGCAGATCGAGGACGTGTCCCTGACCCAGCTCTACCGCGAGGTCGATCGGTTGCTGCACGAGCTGCGCGGCCTGCACGGGCGGGGGGGCATTCGCCTCGGCCCGGTGGTGCAGGCGGACAGCGCCGACGACGTGGTGGAGGACGGCCTGCGGCATTTCGCGATCTTCCACAGCCGGCCCGCGGCCGAGCGACGGGGCGACCGGGTGTTCGCCACCGACCGCGCGCTGCTGTTCTATTACCAAAATCGTCTCGAGGGCTATCGCATCGATCGGGAGGCGGGGCTCTCCCCCGTGCTCACCAAAGATCACCGAGGCCTCAACGCGGGGAGCCTATGACCGTGCAGGTGGGAGTCCTCGGCGGGGGCCGCCTGGCCACCGCGCTGTCGATGCTCATGCACCTCGGGGGGGCCAAGGTCCGCGTGTGGGAGGTCGACGAGAGCCGGCGCCCCGCGCTCAAAAAGGACCTGAAGAAGGCCGCCGTCCTCGTCGACACCCTCGAAGAAGCGGTGGACGGGGCCGCGCTGGTGTTCTTCGCGGTGCCCGCCCCGGTGTTCGGTGACGTGGCCGAGGCCTATGGTCCGCATGCGCGAGGCAATCACATTGTGTTGCACGCCGCCCGCGGGGTGGGGCCCCGGTTTGTGTTGCCCCACCAGATGATCCGGCGCGCCACCTGCGTGCGCAAGATCGGGGTGCTGGGGGGGCCGCTCTACTTCGCGGACCTCGAGAAAAAGCGGCCGCTGTTTGTGGCCCTGGGGTCCCGCTACCCCGAGGTGTTCACCGCGGTGGCCGAGATCGCGGAAGGCACCCCCGTGCGCCTGCACACCTCGCGCGACGTGATCGGCACCGAAGTCGCGGGCGCCTATTCATTGGTCACGGCCCTCGCGGTGGGCATGTGCGAGACCCTGGACATGGGCGAGACCGCCAAAGGCGTGCTCATGGCCCGGGGCCTGTCCGAAGCCACCAAGCTCGGCCTGTACCTGGGCGGGCAGCTCTCCACCTTTACCGGACTGGCCGGGGTGGGCGACCTCATCCCCCGCAAGGTGAGCTCCACCGAGCGCCACCACCTCGTGGGGGCGGCCCTCGCCACCGGCACCCCCATCGACGAGGCCCTCCGCGGCGTGGCCGGTCACGTCGAGGGCGTGACCACCGCCCAGGAGGGCGCCGCCCGCACCCACGACTGGGGCTTGCGTTTGCCCCTGCTCGACACCGTGGCCGCGGTCATCGACGGGGCGGACGACGTGCGCCCCCGTCTCGAGGCCCTGCTCGAACTCGACTTGCAGCTCGGGGCCGAGGTAGAGAGTCGCGCACGGTGGTGAGCCACCCCTTCATCGTCCGGTCCAACCACCGCACCCTGGAAAAAGGGGACAGCGACGTGGTCTACGTCTGGGACATCGACAAGACCTATCTCGACACCCATTTCTCGTCGGTGCGGGGGCTGTTCGCCATCCCCTTCGAGTTCGCGGTGGACAAGCGCGCGGTGCCCGGCGCGGTGCCGTTGCTGCGCGCGATCCGCCGGGGCCCGGGCGACACCCCGCGGGTCACCCCGCTGTACTTCGTCAGCGGCTCGCCCCCCCAGCTCCGGGCGGTGGTCGAACGCAAGATGACCCTCGACGGGGTGCACTTCGACGGCATCACCTTCAAGGACCAATGGGGCTTTGTGAAGGCCGGACGCCCCAAAGGGGTCAAGGAGCAGGTGGGCTACAAGCTGCGCGCGTTGCTCTTGTACCGCCAAGAGATGCCCATCCCTACCCAATGGTACTGCTTCGGTGATGACGCTGAGTCCGACGCGGATGTGTTTCCCCTGTTCGGCGAGGTCTGCGCCGGGCTGCGCGGCGCCGCCCTCGAGGCCCGGCTGAAAAAGCACCACGTCCACAAGGACGACATCAAGAACATCCACGCCATCTGCGAGACCACCCCCGTCACCGGCGACCCCGTCACCGGGGTGTTCATCCACCTCTACAACCGCACCGATCCCGCGCGCCTCGCCACCGACCGGGTGTTCCCCACCCGGTCCTTTCTCCAGGCCGCGTTGGTCCTCGCCCAGCGCGGCGAAATCCGCCCCGAGGCGGTGGGCACGGTGGCCCGCCGCATGCGCCGGGACGGCCTGGTGCCCGATCACCTCCTGCGGCGCGACGTCGAGGACGCGGTGTTGCGCTTCGGTCCCCTCGATGACGAGTTGCTTGCCTACGCCCTCGACGAGGGGGTCTGATGGCCCGCCCCTACACCCCCGGCCTCACCCCGCGTCCCGCCCCCGCCGCGCTCGAGGCCGCCGCCCTCGATCCCGACGACCCCGCGGCCAACCGGGTGTTCGCGGAGGGCTTGTCGCGCATGGCCGCCGGCTACTACTGGGAAGCGCACGAGTGTTTCGAAGCGGTGTGGCACGCGAGCGGGCGCCGCACCCCGGTGGGGCACGTCTTGCAGGGGCTGGTGCGGGTGTGCGCGGGAGCGGTCAAAGCCCGGCAGGGGCAGCCCGCCGGCGTGCAGTCACATGGGGAAGGGGCCGCGGCTCATTTTCGCGCCGCCCAACAGGCGACCGGCCGCGCGCAGCTCGCGGGGCTTGACCTCGAGCCCTGGGCGGCGTGGGCCGAACAATGGGCCCAGCATCCGCCCGGCGCCGTCTCCCTCGACGAGCCGGTGTTCGCGCTGCCGCCTATTCGAGTTTCCAGACCTTCTTGAGGTTCTTGGTGGACTCGATCTTCACCGTCTTGGTGCTGTCGATGCCGGCGGCTTCGTTGACCAGCCGCACCTTGTGGCGTCCCGCGGACAGCTTCAGCTTGAACAGCGGGGTGGAGCCTTTGGGCTGACCGTCGATGAAGATCTTGGCCCAGGGGTCGGTGCGCACGGTGAGAAAGCCAGGCTCTTTGGCTTTCTTCTCGACGATCTTCTCGCGGTCGACGTACTTGATGACCTCTTTTTCTTTGACCACCACCCGGCTGCTGTCGCGCGCGGGCTTGGTCTTGCGCGAGGACGCCGTCGACCGGCGGTGCATGTCCGCGCTCTCGGTCTTGCTGTCGCCCCAATCCAATGTCACTGAGATCGTCTTGGTGCGATAGCCGTTGGCCACGAGCTTGATCTTGTGGGTGCCGGGGTCGAGGAAGTCGAGCTCCCGGGAGGCGAGGGCGATCCACGGGTGGTTGGGCCCCGACACCGACTCCAGCCGGCACCCGTCGGGGGCGTCGGCGATGCGCAACCGCGGCTTCACCTTCTCGATGCGAACCTCCTCGGTGGCGACCTTGCCGTCGGGGGTCTCGACTTCGATCTTGTGCGCCCCGGGGGCGAGCCCTTTGATGATGGTGGGCACCTTGTCCGGCCAGGCCTTGCCGTCGACGACCACCTTGGCCCCCACCGGCTCATCGATCTGGATGTCGGTGGACGTGCCCTTGCGCTTCTTGCTCGATTTCTTTTTGCGGAGCTTGATCTTCGGCTTGGCCGCGACCTTCGGCTGCTCCGCATCGTCCTCGTCGGCCTGGGCGGTGGGGGGCGTGCCGTCCTCGACCCCGTCACCCGGCGTCCGCAGGTCGGGGATCGCTTCGTCTTTGCCCCCCGACAGCGCCACGAACGACACCACCAGCAGCGCGAGCACCCCCACCAACCCCGCGGCGAGGCCGAGGCGTCGACGCTGCTTGAGCTCCACCATGGTGGTCATGGTGGTGGGGGTGGCGCCCGGTTCTTGGGGACCGGACGAGTCGAGGTTGATGATGAAGTTGTCTTTGGACGGGGTGAGGTCCTTGGTGACCTCATCGAGCTGGGCCCCGAGCACGGTGCGGACAAAGTCCGCGACCTGGGTCTGGCCCACCGCCCGGGAGCAGGTGTCGAGGTAGCCGCGCAGGTCGTTGGCGGCATCGGCCAATCGTGGATAGCGGTCGGCGGGGTCGCGCTGGAGCATGCGCATCACGACCTGCTCGAGCAGCGGGGGGAACCCGGGCACCACCTGCGAGGGCACCGGCACCGGCTCCTTGAGGATTTTCTCCAAGGTCTTGAGCTCGTTGTCGCCCTTGAACAGCCGCTGGTTGGTGGTCATCTCCCAGAGCACGGCCCCGAGGGCGAACTGGTCGGCGCGGCCGTCGATGTTGTCCCCGCGGATTTGTTCGGGGGCCATGTACTGCAGCTTGCCCTTGAGCATGCCGGTGGCGGTGCGGGTCGAGCGGTTGGCGGCTTTGGCGATGCCGAAGTCGACCACCTTGGTCACGCCGTCGCCGCGCACCATGATGTTCTGGGGGGAGATGTCGCGGTGCACGATGTTGAGCGGGGTGCCGTCCATGCTCACCGCGTGGTGGGCGTGGTCCAGGCCGAGGGCCGCGTCGTGGACCATGCGCGCCGACACCTGAAAGGGGACGGCAAGCCCCTGCCGCGCGGCGGTGCGTTGCAGCTTGGCGAGGTCACCCCCGTGGATGAACTCCATGGCGATGAAGTAGATGCCGTTCCACAGCCCAACCTCGTAGATGCCGACGATGTTCGGGTGGTTGAGCGTGGCCGCGACCCGCGCCTCGTCGAGGAACTGGTCGACGAAGCCCTCTTGTTCGGCCAGCTCGGGAAGCAAGCTCTTCAGGATCACCAGCCGGTCGACGGCGACCCCGGTCTGGCGGGCGAGGAACACTTCCCCCATGCCCCCGAGCGCGAGCCGCCGGATGACCTCGTACTTGCCGAAAATGAGGTTCGCCGACTGGCTGTCGAAGGGACCACCGTCACCTGAACCCACCACGGAATTGGCGTGCATGTTCATTCCGGCTTCGACCCACCCCTTGATCCGGCCCGCGGGCTGCGGTGCCGCATCACATCCGGCCCCGGCGATCACGCCGGTGCGCGGACAACCACGGGTCATCGTATGCGATCTCGCCTGCCAGTGGCCATGTCCGTTCAGTCCGCGACGACCGCGCGCGCCGTCGAGGTGCGACGTGCACGCACACGGGCGCGGCAACCCACGTGGTCAGCGCTTCTTGCGCCGCTTGCGCTTGGCCTTTTTGGCCTTGGCCCGGGCCTTGGTCGCTTTTTTCGGCGCGGCCGCGGGCGCGGACAGCGTGATGTCGTAGGCCGAGCGCCAGACCATGCGCACCCGGGGCGGGATCTTCTCGCCCTCGAACGGCATCGCGCGCAGCCGCCCGTCGAGCTCGACCAGCGCCGCCTCTTCGCTCAACCCGAGCACCCGCGCGCGCTGGCCCATGGCGTCGTCGACGTGCACCAGGTAGGGGCCAGACTCACATTGTTTGGCCAACGCGCCCGACAGCCGCACCACCAGCGCGTCCTCGTGGCCGCCGTCCTCGTCGGGCTGCACTTCGGCCAGCCCGTCGACGACGATGTCGCCCAGCCGCAACGGGGTGGGCCGCCGCCACTTGGGCACGGTGTGCACAATTTCCCAGCCCTTGTCCCCGGCGGCGAACGCAAACAGGCTCTGGCCGCGCTCCTTCTCGTTTGTTTCGCGCGCGGTGTCGGTGCCGAACACCTGCGGGCACGCGGCCGAGTCGAGGAAGTCCTCGACGTCGTCGGGGGCCGAGGCGGTGGCACCGCCCAACCACAGGGGACAAAACACAACCAAAGCGAGCAAACGGGTCCGCAGCATGTGACCACCCTAAAGGTTCCGTCCCCCGAGGCAACACCTGTACAAACGACCGCCGCGCGGCCGGCATTCAGCCCCGCCGCGCCCCGGGGGGTGTGACCGCGGCAACGTGCACTGATCCGGGACGGTCCGTCGCAATCTTGTGTACGACGTCGCCAACGTGCTACCGCTGGCGACGTGCGTCCCCTCTTGTTGCTCGGAATTTGCGCGTTTGCCGCCCTCGGGGTGCTCGGCTACGGCCTGCTCTCCAGCGACGGGGTGGGCAAAACGCGCCGGCTCAACGCCGAGCGGCAGGAGCTGGAGCAGCGGGTGGAGACGCTCGAGACCGAGAACGCCCACATCGCCCACGACATCGAGCAGCTGCGCGACGAGGACAACACCGCGTACCTGGAGAAGACCGTGCGCGAAGAGCTCGGCTACATCCGGCCCGACGAGGTCGTGGTCCTCACCGAGTAAGGCCGCGGCCCAATTGCGAAAGCCCGGCGCGGAGGCCGGGCTCGTCGATCACGCGACCAAGACGCTCAGGCGTCGTGGTTGGTGAAGGGCAAAAACCCGATCGCGCGGGCTTGTTTGATCGCCTTGGTGACCTTGCGCTGGTTGGGCGCGGACAGGCCGGTGCGGCGCGCGGGCAAAATCTTGCCTTCGGGGGACAAGAAGCGGCGCAGCACGTCGGCGTTCTTGTAGTCGATGGTCACGTCGGGATTTTGCAGGAAGAAGTCCGGGGCGCGGCGGCGCGAACGGTTGCGGTTGGCCATCAGGTCGATTCCTTAAACAAGGCGCACAAAGGCGCAGCTGAGGGACAGATCCCTATCAGCTGGGGCGCGCCGATCAAGAGCATTCGGCGCCGCCGGGCGAGGACGGTATGTGCGCGATCAAGACTTCTCTGCTACTTTTTATATAGTTCAGCTCAAGTAGTATGGTGTAGTCACTTATCCTACCTGTCGTACCGTGTCGCCCTATTGCACAGTGGTTGTCGTGGGTTTAGGTACTCCACAGTCGGTCCTGATCTGCGCTGAACAATTTAGGTGAGGTTTGTCACATGCGTCTTCCCCGCTTGCTCAAGATGACCAGCTTTGGGGTGCTGATGTTTGGCCTGGGGTGCCAGCAGTTCTGCCCAGATGAGCCCATCGCGCGCGTCGCGCCCAAGCTCACCATCGGCGACCCGTTCGATGCCGAGGCGACGGTGTGCAACCCCGACGACCGCTTCACCGAATGCGCCTACAACTTCGGTGAGGTCAACGTCGGTGAAGGCCGCTTCCTCAAAGTCGTCCTCGAGAACCGCACCCAGGTCAAGCTGCTCGTCGACACCATCGAGGTCGAAGGCGACCCCGCGTTCAGCCTCGAGGGCAACCCCTTCGCCGGCGAGGACGTGATCACCATCGAGACCAACTCCACCACCAAGGTTGAGGAAGGGACCCTCTCGCCCACCATCATCACCGTGCGCTACGTGCCCGTGGTCGAGGGCGAAGGCCAACAAGCCACGCTCAAGATCTGGTCGGACGCGGTCAACTTCGAAGACCCCGACAACCAAGGCACCTACTTCCCCCTCGAGATCAAACTCACCGGCACCGGCATCGACAACGGCCGCCCGGAAGTGGTCGTCGAGCCCGCGGAGTGTGACTTCGGCGAGGTCGGCCTCGCGGCCAAAGCCTACTGCGACATCTCGGTGAAGAACGTCGGCGCGCGCGACCTGCAAATCACCGGGGTCGACTTCCTCGACGCCACCACCTTCCCCTCGGTGTTCAACGCCGAGACCATCGTGCCCATCCCGTCCTTCATCGCGCCCGGCACCGCGCTGTCGATTCGCTTCTCCGCGACCCCGTCGTCGCCCCAGCTGCAGCGCAATGACTTTGTGCTCAGCACCAACGACCCGCTCAAGCCCGAGGTCACGGTGCCGCTCAAAGTGCTCGGGGCCGAAGCCCCCACCGCCATCGCCCGGGTGCTCGCCATCAACAACGTGCCCAACAACCAAGCCACCCCCGACATCCGTCCCCTCGACGACGTGGTGCTCACCGGGGAGGATTCCGTCCCGGCCCAGGTCAACGGCTCCATCGTGACCTACAGCTGGAGCATCGAGGCGCAGCCGCAACAATCCACCGTCATCCTCTCGAGCCCGGACGCCATGACCACCGGCTTCGAGTTCAACAGTGCCCAAGGCATCGTCTCCGGCCTCGACGTCGCCGGGGAGTACGTGGTGCGCCTCACCGTGACCGACGACAGCGGCTTGACCTCGACCAACGATGCCCGGGTCAACCTCAACGCGGTGCCCTCCGAGGCCCTCCACATCGAGTTGACCTGGGAGTCGCCCAACTGGGACCTCGACCTGCACATGGTCAAGGACGGCGCCGCCTACTGCTCGACCAGCAGCTGCTACTACGCCAACTGCAAACCCGGCGCGGCCGGCTATCCCGAATGGGACGGGGTCGGGGGCCGCGGGGGCGGCGACCCCGTGCTCGACATCGACGACCTCAACGGCTACGGCCCCGAGAACATCAACATCGATGAGCCGGAAGAAGGCGTGTACCGGGCCGCGGTGCACACGTTCTCCGCCGGTCTCAACGAAGACGTGGGTGTGACCCTCAAGGTGTACGTCAACGGCGCGCTCGCCTACGACGACTACCGCATCATGGGCGACGGCGGCGACATGTGGGAAGTGGTGGAGATCAGCTGGGCCAACGGCGTGCCCACGGTGTTCCCCATCAACCAGTACGACGGCGCGGGCGGCGGTTGCCCCTCGTTCTGACCGCCCCGTGTTCAAAAAAGCCCCGCCCCGCGCGGGGCTTTTTTTTGGGGGGCCGCGGGCAATGTCATTGTCCGGCGCGCGGCGGTTTCGTGCGCATGCTAAGCAGTCCGCCGCTTGCCCACCGCCCCCCTCTTGGTTGGGCGCGATCATGTATGCGCGTGTGCGCACACATTGGGCGGGCCTGAACGCGGCGGCCGTGTTTTTTTGGGGGGCGCGAATCGAGTCGAAAAACATGATGAAAAACATAGGTTTGCGCAGGTTCTGCGGTACCGCATTTCGCCACAGGGGCATTTAGGGGCTTTTGGAGGAGGTGCCGCCGCCGGGCACGTACAGATGTTTTCTCTCGAAAGGGGACCAAGATGAAAACGTCCGTGTTGCGACTTCTGACTGTGCTGTCCGTGTTGGCGCCGGTCGCGTGTGTGAACCAGGAGCCGCTTCCCGAAGGGGAGCGCCACCACGACGACGCCGAGAAAAACGTATCCATGGAGGACATCCGCGACCTGCCGTCCACCGGCGGGTTCCGGCAGTTGCCGCCTCTGGTGGTGGGGGAGCCCGCGGGCCGCGTCGCGTTCTTGTTGAGCCTGGACGACGTGGTCACCGACGTGACCGCCCAGATCGAAGTGCGGGGCCATGGCGCCGGCCAATCCGGGGAGTGGATGCCGGTGGACACCGTGTTCGCCGAAGAGAACCTTCGGGTGGCGGTGGTCGACCTCGACTTGTTCGCGGACATCGTGGACGTGCGCTTGACCGAGGCGGTGGCCAACACCGTGCTGGACATGACCTTCTCCGCGGTCCCGCCCAACCTCGAAGAACTCGAAAACCCGTTTGAGCTCGAGGAGGCCGCCGAACAAGAATCCGGCCTCGCCGCGGAGCTCGCCGACATCGGCGTCATCTCCCGCCAAGCTTGGGGCGCCCGCCCGTCGGGCAACTGCTACTCCGAATACCCCAAGGCCCGCATGGCCATTCACCACACCGCGGGCTGGCGCAGCTCGTCGGGTTCGTACTTCGCCCTGGTGAAGGCGCTCGAGAGCTACGCCCGGGACGGCCTCGGCTACTGTGAAATGCATTACCATTTCCTGGTGGCGGAGAACGGCCAAGTGTTCGAAGCGCGGCCCCTCCACTACCGCGGCTCGCACTCCGGCGGCTACAACACCCACAACATCGGCATCTCGCTGATGGGCTGCTTCGACGACACCAGCTACTGCAGCGGCAAAGGCGGCCGGGACGTGCCCACCGCGATGTTCCAAGCCACCGCCAAGTTGATGCGCCGCTTGTCACAAATGTACGGCATCGCGATCAACGAAGCGAACATCAAGGGCCACGGCCAACAGCCCGGCCAGAACACCGGCTGCCCCGGCAATCACATGCGCCCGCGCATGGAAGAGCTCCGCCAGCTGGCCAAACAAAACCCGGTGCAGACCCCGCCGCCGAGCACCCAGATGATCTTCGACCTCAACGGGTACCTGCCCACCGGGGCCGGCTTCAAGGCCACCAACCCCGCCCGGCTCCTCGACACCCGCAGCGCCAACTCGGTGCACAACGGCAAGCTCGCCCACCAGCAGACCATCAACATCCCGGTGCTCGGCCGGGCCGGCGTGCCCTCGTCGGGGGTGTCCGCGGTGGTCCTCAACGTGACCGTGACCCAGCCGACCGCCAATGGCTTCATGGCCATCTACCCGTCGGGCGCGAGCTTCCCCAACACCTCGAGCCTCAACTTCTCGACCAACCAGACCACCGCCAACCTCGTGTTCGCGAAGCCGGGCAGCAACGGCAAAATCGCCCTGCGCCACGTCGGGGGGCAATCCCACGCGATCATCGACGTGTTCGGCTACTTCAACAACAACGCTGACTTTGTGGTGCTCACCCCGTCGCGCGTCATCGACACCCGCAACGGGGCGGTGGGGCCGATCAACGGCAAGATCACCGGCAGCAAAGACATTCAACTCGGCGGCAAGGGCGGCGTCCCCTCGTCGGGGGTGGCGGCGGTGATCGTCAACCTCACGTCGGTGGATCCCGAGGGTCCCGGCCACGCGGTGTTCTACAAGGCGGGCACGGCCAAGCCCAACACCTCGAACCTCAACTACGCCCAGGGTCAGGTCAAAGCCAACACCGTGATCGTGCCGGTGTCGAGCGCGGGCAAGGCCACGCTGTACACCCACGCCAAGTCGCACTACGTGATCGACATCTACGGCTACGTGCCCACCAATGGCACATACAAGCCGGTCAACGCGGCCCGGGTGCACGACTCCCGCAACAACAACGACCCCATCGAGACCGGGACCACCCGTGACCTCACCGTGCTCGGGGTGTTCGGCGTGCCCGCGTCCGGGGTGGAGGCGGTGTTTGGCAACCTCACCGTGACCCAGCCGACCAACAACGGTCACCTGCGGGCGTACGCGTCCGGGGCTTCACTCCCGGCCACGTCCAACCTCAACTTCACCGGCGGCGAAACCGTCCCCAACGGGGTGGTGGTCAAGCCGGGGAGCAACGGGAAGATCCGCATCCACGCGACCGTGGCCCAGTAGACGATTCCTGCAGGGTCGTCGGCGCGAGCCGGCGGCCAGACCCTTTGGTTTCCGTGACATTGGGTCATCCCCCACCCACGTCCCCGTGGGTGGGGTTTTTTTCATCGTGACAAGGTATGGTGGAGCGATGACGCGCGGTCGACGATGGTTGATGGGGATGGGGCTCGCGATGTGTCTGGGTTGCCCGGCGCCCGAGGGGCCGGACCCGGACGAGATCGACGATGTGCCGCGGTTCGACGATGACCCCGGCTGGTTGGTGACCGCCCACGCCCACAACGACTACTACCACGAACGGCCTTTGCTAGACGCCCTGGCCCAACGTTTCTACAGCGTGGAGGCGGACGTGTTCTTGAGCTCGGATGAGCTCTCGGTGGCCCACTACCCGTGGGAGTATTACGGCTCGTTGAGCGCCTTGTACCTCGACCCGCTGCAAAAATTAGTGGATAGCCGTGGGTCGGTGTACGGTGATGGGGTGCCGTTCACCTTGTGGATCGACATCAAGGAGAGCAGCCAAGACATCGCCCCGATGATGGAGCAGGTGCTGTCCCGCTACGACATGCTGGAGACATTCACCGACGCGGGGGGCCGATCCGGGGCGGTGACGGTGGTGCTCACCGGGGACGCGGCCAATAAACAAAGCTACGTGGAGAGCACCGACGAGCGGTTCGCGGTGCGGGACAGCAACGACTACGACGCCGGCGACCCCGACGCGGACCGGCAGTGGACCCACTACGCCCTCAACTGGGGCAACTACGTGGACGACAGCGGCCAAAGTCCGCTGACCGCCGCGGCCGAGACCACCCTGGGCGACATCGTGGCCGGGGCCCACGACAAGGGGCGCGCGGTGCGCTTTTACGACACCCCCGACACCGAAGACATCTGGCGGGTGTCGGCGGAAGCGCGCGTGGATTTTGTGCACACCGACGACCTGGAGGGGCTCGGCGACTTTCTGCGTGGGTTGGACGCGCCGATCCCGTAGACTCGGTTTTCGTGCCCAGGAACTTTTACGACCGGCGGATGGCTTCGCAGTTCGAAGAGCGGCGCGCGGTGCCGCGGTACCGTTGCGGTGACAGCGCGTTGGTGGTCGCGCCGGTGACCCAAGCGGTGCAGGTGGAGGACATCTCCCGCGAGGGGATGAAGCTTCGGTTCGCGGGGGACGTGCCCGCGGAGGGCGCGGAGCTGGACATCCGCATCCAGCTGTTGCCCGACGAGTCCAGCTTTGCCCTCAAGGCCGAGGTGCGGCGGGTGGAGGGCTCGACCGCGGGGGTGCAGTTCACCCGCATGAACCAGTTTTCCCGGGCCGCGCTGGAGAAATACTGCGCCCAGCACGAAGAGTCCCCCGCCGAATAGGGTCCGCGCGGAAGTTCTATGCATTGGCATTGTTGAGGCGGTTGCCCGATGAGGCCAGACGTGGCAGAAGGGGCTCATGTGTCGCTTCGCTGCCTATCTCGGACCCCCCATCCGCATGAGCGAGCTCCTCACCGAGCCCAGCCAATCGATCATCCACCAGAGCTACCGGGCCCGGGAGTGGCGCGAGCCGCTCAACGGTGACGGGTTCGGCGTCGGGTGGTACGTGCCCCACCGGGACGAGCCGGTGGTGTTCCGCGAGGTGTCCCCGGCGTGGTCCAGCGTCAACCTCCGCAACTTTGCGGAGGCCCTGTACACCGATTGCCTGCTCGCCCACGTCCGGGCCGCGACCCCGGGTCTGCCCGTCCACCAACTGAACTGCCACCCGTTTCGGTGGGGCCCGCTGTCGTTCATGCACAACGGCGAGCTCGGCGGCTTTCCCGTGTTGCGCCGCAAGATTCTGCAGCAGCTCTCCATGGATTCGTTCAACTGGGTCAAAGGCTCCACCGACACCGAGCACGTGTTCGCGATGTATCTGGACCGGTTCCGGGCGTTCTCCGAGGTCGACCCCGAGGCCTCCCGGCTGGACCTGATGGCCCGCGCGATGCGCACCACCATCGCCGACATCGAAGGCCTCCGGCTGGAGGCCGGCCTCGACGAGCTGTCCCAGCTCAACCTCGTGGTCTGCGACGGCAAGCGCATCGTGGTGTCCCGCTACGTGAGCGACCCGGGGACCCCGCCCAACACCTTGTACGTGCACCACGGAGGCCGCTACGAGGTCGATGACGGGGTGTGCCACATGCGGCCCGCGCCCACCCCGGAGGAGCGCGCGGTGATCGTGGCCTCGGAGCCGTTGTCCGAAGGCCCGGGGTGGCGGGCGGTGCCGGTCGGGCACCTGGTGCTCGTCGACGAGAACCGCGACGTGCACATCGAGGCCATCTAGGGCGGCGCGTCACCCCACGCGGCGGGGCCCGCTATTCGCTGAAGGCGATGACGATCTTGCCCCCCGAGGCCCCGAAGGTCTGGGCTTTGAGGCGCCGGCTCCCGACGGTGAGCGGGGTGAGATCGATCTTGTGCGGGGTGTTGAGCGCGTACTGGTTCACCGCGTTCTGGATGCGCTTGTTGTGCTGCTTGCCATATTTTTTCAGGCTGACCTTGGAGGCCTTGCCGGTGAAGATCATGTCCCCGCGTGCGTCGATGTCGACGGTGCCGGTGAGGTTCATGCTCAGGCCTTTGGTCAGGCCGGCGATGATCTCCTTGGCCATCGATGTGCCCCCCGCGATGCCCTGGACTTTGAGCTTCTGGCCTCGGCCGGACACGGTGAGGCTCACGCCCTTCGAGGAGACCTTGATGCTGGAGATGCGCTCGATGCGGATGGTTCCGGACACCAGGTTGTGCAGCCGAGACGCGGGGAACGAAAACGGCGTCGCGCCCTTGAGGGCCTTTTCCAGGTCACGCGGGCTGATGGTCGCCACCGCCAACGGGGTGTTGGCGGAGGCGGCGAGGATTTCCTGGTGGTTTTTTTCGGCCGCCTTCAGCACCGCCCGTTGTTTTTTGAGCTGCGAGACCTGGGCCTTCAACTCCTTGATGCGGTCTTCATTGGCATTGCCAAAGAAGGGGCAGCAGGCCCCGCAGGTGAGCAAGACCAACAGGCAGACGGACACGATTCCGGGTCGGGTCTGCATCATTTGCTCCGGGAGGTGAGGGTGGCGCCCGGTGCGCCCGCGGGCTGTTCGACGGTGCCGCGCAGCTTTTTGCCCGCGTGTTTGGACGCCCAGCTGTAGGCGTAGCCAGCGTCGGTGATACCCTGGCTCTTGAATCCAGTGTCATTGCGAATAAGCGGGGCCAACTTCTTCGCCACCTGTCCGCGCGACCGCTTCAAGCGCGTCTTGAGCCCTTGGATCTCGTGACGCAGGCTGTCGGCCTGCTTTTCCAGACGGGCAATGACCTCTTCGTCGGACTCAGGGGCGCTCGCCCCGGTGCTGCCGAGCACGCCGACGAGCAACAGCGCCCCTGCCAGAACACGTTTCATGTGTGCATCCTCCCCGTGCGATCAACGACGGATAACACGCCCTTGGATTCAACTGATCTTCCCGCCCCGGCCGCGTTTCGTGCCGGGCGTGCGCCCGGGGCCGCAGGTGTGCCACGATCACGCCCCCCGCGGGGCCGCACCCGCGTCACTGAAGCCAGCGCCCGGCCCAGCGTCGGACCCGCAGGAGGTTTGCCCATGAACAAATCCATCCCCTTCGCCCTGCTCGGTGCTTGTGCATTGTTGCTGTTCGCGGCCCCCGAGGCGGCGGCCCAGCGACGGGCCCGCAACCGGGTCGAGAAGCGACAGAACGCGCAAGAGGCCCAGCGTGAAAAGCGCGCGGTCCAAGACGACCGGCAGGACCGCGCGACCTTCGCGGGCCTGCTGCGCGAATACGAAGCCGCGGCCAAACAGGCGGACCGGGCCGCGATCAAGCGGCTCGACCTCAGCGCGGTCTCGCTGCTCGAAGCCGAGGTCAAAGAGGCGCACAAAGAGATCAAGGGCGCGCGCATGGAGCGCAACCAATCCGCCCGCGAGGTCAACGCCAGCACCCGCGAGGTCAAACGCAACCGGCGCGCGGCCAAGGGGCCGGTGGCGCGCGCCGACGACCGCCGGGACCTGCGCGACGACAAACGCGACGCGGCCGACGACCAAAAGGACCTCGGCGTGGCCCAAGGGCGCGCGGGGCGGATGGAGAAGTCCCTCGCGACCTACAAGAAGTTCATGGGCCAGGCCGACGCCAAGGCCCTGGACATCAAGCTCAAGATTCTGCGGGGCATGGTCTCGGCGCAGGGCGCCCAGGTTCGGCAGGGGCAAGCCGAGCGCGTGGAGTCCAAACAAGAGCGCCGCGAGGACAAACGGGAGCGGCGCGAGCCCAAGCGGCGCCGCTGACCCGCCCACGACGTAGGCCCCGCCGTAGGCCTGCGGGCCGCGGCGGGGTAGAATGTTTTTGTGTGGGTGGCGCGCGTCCTGGGGCCCTGGCTCGCGCTCGGCTTGGCCGGGTGCTCGTTCTTTTTTGGTCCACGGGACGTGGGCGATGCCGGTCGGCCCCCCGTCGACGCGGCCGGTGCCCGGGACGGGGGGGCCCGCGACGCGGGTGACCGGGACGCGAGCGGGCTCGACGTCGACCCAAAAGACGTCGCGGACATGATCGTCGATGCCCAGTCGTTGGACACCGGGGTGTTCGACGTGGACGTGCCCGACGTGCACATCCCCGACGTGGACGTGCCCGACGTGGATCCGCCCGATGTGGACATCCCCGACGTGCCGTTGCCGGACGTGGACGCCCCCGATGTGGACCCTCCGTTTGCGTGTGAGCTCGTGTTCCCCTTTCACCCTGTGTGCGGTACCGCACCGGACGCCTGCGAGGTCGTGGCCAACAGCGACGACAACGAAGACTGCACCAGCCTGTGCGCGGCCGCGGGCATGTTCTGCGCGCAGGGCGAATGGGACCCCAACGACTGCCCGAGTTTCCCCGAGACGCTCACCGGTTGTTTGACCCCGTGGGAAAACGGCACCCTCACCGTGGGCAGCCCCAACTGGCAGCTGACCTGCACCTGCACGGTGGCGCCCCAGCCGCCGATCGACACCTGCCCCCCCCACCCCGACGGCCAGGTCACCGACTGCGAAAACCGCCCCGACGGGTGCGGCTACGGCGCGGTGGGCAGCAAGACCTGCGACAACGTCTGCGACGCGGTCGGGCTCCCCTGTCTCACCGCCTACGCCGCCAACACCCCGGGGTGCGACCCCGAGCTGGAGCCGGGCGCCGAGCACAACTGCAACGTCAGCCAGAGCGACCACTATTGCCTGTGTGGGCCCCCGTAGCGGGCGGGGATCTCCACAAGCGTTTGATTCTGAATGGTTTTTTGTCCGCGGCGCAACGGCGGGTCGGCCGCTCCGGATCCACTCAGAGGGGCCGATCCGTGGCGCGCCGGAGCCAGCGGTCGGGTACCAGTGTGGCGGTCACCCGCGGGGCGGGGGACGGGGGGCGTTTGCCCTTCGGGGGACCGCGGCGGTGGTGGGGGCGGGCCCTCGGGGAAGGTCTCATAACCTACTAAAAAATAAGGCTTTTTCAGGGGTGGCGAGGCCGCGGGAAAAAGTCAGGATCCCACCTTTACGGCCGGTTTGAGAGGTCTATTGATGTTGGCACTCTCCGCGTACGAGTGCCAAATACACGCACCTACACGCGGGGCCCCACTTATTCGGCGCAAAGCCACGAGGTCCCAGATGAAACTCAAGCCGCTCAACGATCGCATCCTCATCCAACGCATCACCGGCGAAGAGAAGACCGCCGGGGGCATCATCATCCCCGACAACGCCAAAGAAAAGCCGATGGAAGGCAAAGTCGTGGCCGTGGGCACCGGCAAGATCCTCGACAACGGCAAGGTCCAAGCCCTCGAGGTCAAAGAAGGCGACGTGGTGTTCTTCCGCAAGTACGCGGGCACCGAAGTCACCATCGACGGCAAAGAGCACCTGATCATGCGCGAAGAAGAAGTCCTCGCCATCCGCGGCTGAGTTCTTCCCTCGTCTTCATCAGCTATTCACTGATTATCAGGAGTCATCATCATGGCAGCGAAAGAAATTCACTTCGCGGAAGGCGCCCGGCAAGACATCGCCAAGGGCGTCAACATCCTCGCCAACGCGGTCAAAGTGACCCTCGGGCCCCGCGGCCGCAACGTGGCGATCAACAAGAGCTGGGGCTCGCCCACCGTGACCAAAGACGGCGTCACCGTGGCCAAAGAGGTCGAGCTCGAGAACAAGTTCCAGAACATGGGCGCGCAAATGGTCAAAGAGGTCGCGTCCAAGACCTCGGACAAAGCTGGTGACGGCACCACCACCGCCACGGTGTTGGCCCAGTCGCTCTACAACGAAGGCGCCAAGCTGGTGGCCGCCGGGCACAACCCGATGGACATCAAGCGCGGCATCGACAAAGCGGTTCAGGTCGTGACCGAGGGCCTGAAGAAGCTCTCCGTCCCCACCAAGAACCACAAAGAGATCGCCCAGGTCGGCACCGTGTCCGCCAACGGCGAAGCTGAAATCGGCGAAATCATCGCCGAGGCCATGGCCAAGGTCGGCAAAGAAGGCGTCATCACCGTCGAGGAAGCCAAGTCGCTCGAGACCACGCTCGAGGTTGTCGAGGGCATGCAGTTCGACCGGGGCTATCTCTCGCCGTACTTCGTGACCAACCCCGACCGCATGGAAGCGGTCATGGAGAACCCTTACATTCTCATCCACGAGAAGAAGATCTCCAACATGAAGGACCTGTTGCCCCTGCTCGAGAAGACCGCGCAGTCGGGCAAGCCGCTTGTCATCATTGCCGAAGATGTCGACGGGGAAGCGCTGGCCACCTTGGTGGTCAACAAGCTGCGCGGCACCCTCAACATCGCCGCGGTGAAAGCGCCGGGCTTTGGTGACCGCCGCAAAGCGATGCTGCAAGACATCGCCATCCTCACCGGGGGCACCGTGATCAGCGAGGACCTCGGCCACAAGCTCGAGGCCACCACCCTCGCCGACCTCGGCACCGCCAAGTCCGTGACCATCGACAAAGACAACACCGTGGTCGTCGACGGCGCGGGCAAGGCCAAGGACATCAAAGCCCGGGTGGCGCAGATTCGTGCCCAGATCGAAGACACCACCTCCGACTACGACCGCGAGAAGCTCGAGGAGCGCCTGGCCAAGTTGGTCGGCGGCGTGGCCGTGATCAACGTCGGCGCGGCCACCGAAGCGGAGATGAAAGAGAAGAAGGCCCGCGTCGAAGACGCCCTCCACGCGACCCGTGCGGCGGTGGAAGAAGGCGTGGTCCCCGGTGGCGGCGTGGCCCTGCTGCGCGCGAGCAAGAAGCTCGAGAAGATGGACACCGGCAACGACGAGCAGAACTTCGGCGTGAAGCTGCTCGCCCGCGCGGTGGAAGAGCCCCTTCGCCAGATCGCGCAGAACGCGGGCTGGGAAGGCTCCGTCGTCGTCAACAAGGTGAAAGAGGGCAAGGACGCGTTCGGGTTCAATGCCCGGGCGGAGAAGTTCGAGGACCTGGTGAAAGCCGGCGTCATCGACCCCACCAAGGTGACCCGCACCGCGCTGCAAAACGCCGCCTCGGTGGCCGGGCTCCTGCTCACCACCGGCGCGATGATCGCCGACGCCCCCGAGAAGAAAAAATCCGCTCCCGCCGGCGACGACTATGGCGATGAGATGGACTTTTAGTTCATGCGGGGGGAGTTCCTCCCCCCGCCCCGTTCGCGCGCGCGAGCGCTCACGGGGCCCCACCCCCGAGTCGGCGCGCCAGGGGCCTCCGGCCCGTCGCGCCGGGTCGTATGCAGAGGCATACGACGAGCAGCAGGCGTCCTTGCCCGATCGGGCTCGGTACGATTGTCTGAAAACGCCCCGCGAGAGCGGGGCGTTTGTTTTATATGATGGATAGCTGAGGGGCCTCCGGCCCGTCGCGCCGGGTCGTATGCAGAGGCATACGACGAGCAGCTGGCGTCCTTGCCGGATCGGGCTCGGTACGATTGTCTGAAAACGCCCCGCGAGAGCGGGGCGTTTGTTTTATATCATGGATAGCTTCGGGGCTGCGGCGCGTCGCGCCGGGTCGTATGCAGAGGCACACGACGAGCAGCAGGCGTCCTTGCCGGATCGGGCTCGGTACGATTGTCTGAAAACGCCCCGCGAGAGCGGGGCGTCTTGTTTACATGATGGAAAGCGTTTGGGCGTGTTCGGCGGGGGCTGCGTCAGCAGCAGGGCGCGTCTTGGCCTTTGGGGGTGCAGGATGTGAGCTTGCCGCGCGCGTCTTGTTCAAACGCGCAGCAGCCCTCGAGCAGGGCGCGCAGCTTTTTGCGGCCTCGCTGTACGCGGCTTTTGAGCGTCGAGAGCGGGACGCCCAACCGGGCCGCGGCTTCGCGTTGGGTCAGGCCCTCGAGCTCCACCAGGCGCAGGGCGTCGCGGCTCTCGGCCGGGAGCTGGGCGATGAACCAGGGCAGGGTGCGCGCCACCACCGCCCAGGTTTCGTCGTCGACCGCGCCGGTCTCGTGGGCCTCGTCCTCGTCGGACGGGAGGTGGGCGAGGCGCTGCTCGAGGCGTTGCGCGCTCTGTTCGCTGCGGTGGGCGTCCACGATCAGCCGGCGCACGATTTGGTAGAGCCAGGCCCGCGGGTTGTCCGGCACCGTGCCGTCAGCGAGCGCGCGGTGGGCCCGCAAAAACGCGGTCTGCACCAGGTCCTGGGCCGCGGCCGCGGGCAGGCCACGGCTCTTGGCAAAGCGCACGAGCTCGTCGGAAAAGCGTCGCCACAGGGTGCTCACATCGAGGGTCGGCGCGTCGCCATCCATGCGTCCTCCTGCCCAGAAGACGGACGCGGTCGCAAAGGGACGCACCTAGATGTGGGTGCGTCCCCGCGCGGGTGGGTCCGTCTTCTTCATACCAACCCACAGGAGAATCCATGCGGTTTCACACCAATCTGCCCGTGCACGACATCGAGCGAACCATCGCGTTTTATCGCGTGCTGTTCGACACTGAGCCGGTCAAGGTCAAGAGCGACTACGCGAAGTTTTTGCCCCCGGGCCTCGACCTCAACATCTCGTTTCACCAGAGCGCCAACGGCCCGGGGCACTTGGCCGACCTGCACCTCGGGGTCGAGCTTCCGGACCAGGCCGCGGTGGACCAAGCCCACCGGCGGCTGGCCGACGCCGGTCTCATCACCATCGAGCGGGAGACCGCGATCTGTTGCTACGCCAACCAAGACAAGTTCTGGGTGAGCGACCCCAATGGATATGCATGGGAGCTGTACACCCTGCTCGAAGACACCGAGCAGAAGATCGAACCATCCTCCTGCTGCGCCCCCGAACCGGCCGCGGCCGGGGTCGTCGACGACAGGGCGGCCAAGACAGACTCCGCGTCCTGTTGTGGGTGAACGCTTCGCGCAAAAAAAAAGCAGCCCGGTCGTCGGGAGACGCCGGGCCGCTTTTGTGAGCGGGGCCGCGAACGCGCGGGTCAGCCGCCGATGAGGAAGTTCTGGATCACCCGGGGGTCGGGCTGCGGGTGGTTGCGGCCTTCGAGGTCGAACAGGCCCGAAAACGGAATGCCACTGGGCACGAAGAAGATGTTCTGGCTGGCTCCGTCGCTGTACTCGAAATCCCATTCGGAGCCCACCGCGTCGTTGGCTTCGACCTTGGTGAGCCGGCCGTCGTCCCCGTAGGTGAGCTCGTAGTCGATGCCCGACTCGCTCTCGGCTTCGACCAAGCGGCCCTCGTCGCTGTACTTGAACTCCGACTGGCCTTCGGTCTCGCCACCGAAGATGTCCGTGGAGATCCGCTCGATGTCCGCGATGTAGCCGTTGTCGTTGTAGTTGACGGTGTAGTCGTCGCTGGATTCCGGGCTCGAGCCCGCCACCCGGGTCTCGGTCACTTTTTCCCACTCAGAGACATTGGTGCCGTCTTCGTAGGTGTAGTTGGTGGTGGAATCGAACGAGAGCAGCCCGAGGTCCAGGGAGTTCTCCTCGCGGACCATTTGGCCGTTGTCGTTGTAGGTGTAGACGGTGAGGTCGTCCCCATCGCCGTCAAACTCCTTGGACACCACTTGGCCGTTTTCCCAGAGGTAGGTGTACTCGATCTCGTCGCCGTCGACGTCCTCGTAGGTCACCCGCCGCACGTTGCCATCGTCCCCGTAGGTGAGGGTGGTGGTGCCGATGACGTCGCCGGTGTTGTTGGTGCGGGTGACTTCGGACAGCCGCCCTTGGTCATCGTATTCCGCGGCCCATTCCTCTTCGTAGCTGCCCTGATCGAGCAGCACCTTGGAGAGGGCCGCGGTGGAGCGGCCGCCACAGGCACACAGGGCCAGGGACAGGGCGGTGAGGGCGACGAGGGACAGGGCTTGGCGGTTCATGCGACAACTCCAGGGTTCTGCCGCGGTTTGACACATCCGCGGGGGCGGCGAAAGGCCGCGGGGAGCCGCCCCGGGGGGGGCGGGGGGGTGGGACGGGGGCGGGGAGCGGCCCCGGGCGCGCTCCAGTGGCATTGACGGGACCCGGCGCGGGGGACACAGGATCTGGCGGAGAATTTGCGCCCAGGTGTCGCTGGCCGACGTACATGTACGCGCATGTGTGGGCGCCACCGGGCGCGGCCCGCGGGCCCGTTCGCGCCGTTTGGTGCCGTCGGGGCGGGGTGTGGGTGCCGGGCGCAGGTTTGGTGATGTGACGCGCGTCAACCGGTTGACGTACCATGACTACGCGCAGGGCGTTCGGAGGTGAACCGAGTGAAACGCGGATTTACATTGGTCGAGGCGATGCTCGCGGTGACCATCTTGGGGATTGCAGCGGCATTGGCAGTCCCGGTGATGCGGCCCATGGTGCATCGCATCCAGCTGCAAGGCGCGGCGGAAGAGGTGGCGGCGGTGGCGGCGGAGGCGCGCAACCGCGCGATGATGGATCGCCGCTGTTATAAGGTGGAGCTCAACGGCGGGTTCTTGGTCACCGAGAAGCTCAATGCCTTCGATTGCGGCGACTCGGCCAACGGCGGCGAGACCATCGCCAACGCCCCGCGCATCGACACCACCCAGCCCAAGTGGATCCGCATCAACACCTACCGGCCGCCCGCGAGCACCATCAGCGTGTCGTTTTTCGCCGCGCCCATCGGCATGGCCCGCTACCGGCCCACCGGCCGGCTGTGGGCGGACAGCGATCGCGCCGCGCCCGGGAGCGCGTTCGATTACAACCGGCTGCAAGACGACGACGTCGTGATTCAAGTGCAACACAGCAACATCGCGGGTCCGAGCGGCACCATTTACATCCTGCTCGAAAGCCACGGGCCCATTTGTGTCATCTCCCGCGGCGATGCGCCGCCCAACGCCGGAGCTGGTTATGCCTGTCCGACCTGATCCGCGTCGCGCCCGGCGCCGGCGCCCCCGCGGCTACCTGCTGCTGGAGACCCTCGTGGCCGGCGGCTTGGCCGCCACCGTGCTGGTCGGCACCTTGGTGGCCGCGGTGCAGATGCGCAACGAAAGTGTGCTCGCGGCCAAGAAGGGACTCGCCTCCAGCCTGGCCGGTCGCCGACTCTCCCAGGCGGGCGCCATCGGCTACCCCGCGATCAACGCCAACAACACCATCTTCTCCACCAACGACGCCGCCGACAGCAAGAAGTACGAAAACGGCACCGAATACACCGTGGCCACCAGCGCCGCGTGCGGGGTTCCCGCCACCACCATCGACACCGAGACCATCAACGTCGGTGTGTGCACCGTGACCGTGACCGTCACGTTTGAGCACATGGGCAACAGCATTGTACGGACCGACCAGCTTCGGCTGTACGACCCGGCGTGAGAGGAGACGACGTGCAACGGGCCCGAGGCTTTTCTCTGATCGAAATTTTGGTCGCGCTGACCATGAGCGTCGTCGTCATCGGGGTCACGATGTCGGTGCTGCAGCGCACGTTCCGCGCCACCAGCCGGGAGCGTGCCCGCAGCTCGCTCGCGCGGGAAGCGCAGTTCATCCACCTCGCGCTGCAACGCACGCTGGTGGCGATGGGCACGGGGGTGCCGCGCGGCTCGCGCATTCACACCACCGACAACACCGAGATCGACACGTCGGTGCTGATCGCGGCCCCCAAGGCGGTGGGCATCCTCGGTGACCTCCCGCGTCCCCACGCCCAGTACAACACCTTCGGTTGGCTCCACACCGAGGAGGGCGGCGACCGCCGCCACATCGCGTGGCACACGGAGAACAACGGCGCGTGCGTGCCCGGCGCCGACATCGTGCCCGTGGCCGGGGGCGGCTGCGACGCCGAGGACTTCAGCACCTTCTTTCCTGGCGACGGGGGCGGCAAGTGCGACTCCAACGGCGAGGAGGACTCGCGGCTGTGCGCTTGGGGCGTGCGGCGGCTCGAGCCCAACGACCACTTCTTGATCACCGCGGGCAACGGGGCCTGGACGTGGGCCGAGTTCGACTACGCAGGCATCGACCTTGTCAATGGCACTGCGTTCATCGAGCTCACCAGTCCCTACAGCGACACCGCCAATGATTGGCCCAACGACGACGGCAACGCCGGCACCAACCTGACCATGCCCGCGAGCGGGGGGGGCGCCGGGTTCGTCACCACCTTGGACCGCATCTTCTTCGAGATCAGCGGCACCGACCTGCTCCGCACCCAGTGCTGGGGGGACCCGGACATCAACGACGCCAACTGGCCGCCGTTGGCCGACACCGGGTCGCTGCCCTCGGGGCTGACCTTGACCGCGGCGAGCAACTTCGACGGGACCAACCACGAGTGCACCCCCGCCGAGGCGCTCTCGCACCACGTGGTGGATGGCGCCTCGACGTTCACCTTCTTCGACGACCAGAACGTGGCCACCACCAACAAAGACGAGGTGCGCCGCGTCGACTACTACATTCTGTTGCAGTCCGAGCCCACCGGTTTTGGCGACATCGTCCAATACCCCGTCGTGGGCAGCGTCGGCTTCCGCAACATCGGAATGGCCACCACCACCACCGCCCCGGGGACCGGCACCGACACCGGCGGCACCCCGCCCACCGACGGGGGCGGACCCCCGCCGCCGAGCGACGACTGATCGAGGTTGCCCATGACAACAAAAGCCCGTCGAAAAAAACCGACGAACCCCCGTGGATTCGTCATGCTCATCGTCGCCGCGGTGCTGACCGCCCTGGTCGCGCTGGTCCTCGTGCAAACGCAGGTCTCGGTGTCCGAGCGCCGCACCACCGCCACGGTGGACCGGGACTCCCACGCCCGGGCGATCTCCGAGAGCTGCCTGCAGCGGTTGCTGCAACACGCGCGGTCCTACGCCAACATCGCCACCGTGCAGGACCTCGACCGGCTGCTCGACCCCGACGGGACCCTCAACGGCAATGAGTTTTTGCCCACCTTCGGCGTGGGGGGCGAGACCACCGTGCACGTGCCCCCGTCGGCGGCGGACATCATGCACCAGTACACCCTCATCCCCATGGATGGCGGGGCTTGCTTGGCACGATATGACGACAACGCCGACAACTACCGCAACCTGGCCAGCGGCATCGAGACCAACTCCAACTTCACCGGGACGGAGAGCGGCGGCGGCGACGAGCCCCGGCTCGACACCGACCGGTCCTTGGTCCTGACCGCCATCGGCATCTACCCCTACAACGGCCCGGCCACCACCGCCTACGAGCGTGCCTCCGCGCGGGTGACCACCCGGGGCATGTTGATCACCCAGATCCAGGGCACGTCCGACGAGCCCACCATCATGCTCACCGGTGACCTCGACGTCGCCGGCTTCGGCGACGGGGGCGACAACCGTTTCCATGTCTGCGGCAACGGCGGCATCAACGTCGACGGGCACGTGGGCAACCGCGACCGCTGCATCTGCGGGCCGCAGGTCCTCGACAACGCGAGCATCGACTATCCGGACTGCGCCGGGGACAACCTGTGCGACGACCCGGTGGGCGGACCCAGCGGCAACACCGGTTGGTTGTGCGCGTCGACGACGCCCATCAGCCCCGACACCACCGGCCTGGCCGCGGATTTGGATGGGCCCATCGACGCCACCTTGATGAACTACAGCCTGTCCACCGGCCCGACGAATCCCTATGGCCCGCGCCAGTTCAGTTGGGCGCGCAGCCGGCCGACCTGGGGCTATTCCCCCAGCGACCCGACCAAGCACGCCCACGGGGGCTGGGGCAACGGGGGCGCGGGCAACGCGGGCCCGCCGATGGCGTTCTGGGGACAGTTCACCGACCCCAATCCCACTGGAGGATCCACCAACCGGCTGCCGTTCCAACCTGACGGGCGCGCCGGCGGCACCCTGGGATCCAACCGCTGCTCCTTCTACCTGCGGCACGCCCCCGTGCGGCTCGACCCCCCCGACTGGATTCCCGCCCAAACCCGCGAGGAGGGCGCGTGGGTGTACTATTGGGACTACCGGGACACCAACCCCTTCAACACGCTGACCACCGATGTTCGCTTCAACAGCGGGCCGTCCACCACGGAGGTGGTGGACAGCGCCGGCGTGCCCTTGGCAGCGGCTCCCCCCCAGAACCACAACTGTTCGACCTACAACGGCAACGCGAGCTTCGAGGCGCCCGAGCCGTGCGACTGGGGTTGGGAAGGCTCCTACGAGACCCGCAAAATCTACTGCACCGGCAAACAATCGCTGTGCTGGAAGCCCATCGCCCGCATGGACAACTGGGAGGAGAACACCAACGTCTTCTCGTCGAACGAGCAAGAGACGTCCAAGGTGGTCAGCGGGAAAGAATACTTCGTGATCCAGAACGACAACGACGGGGTGCCCTATTCAGCCGCCCCCGCGGTCGACTGGGAGACGATGTGCGGCAACGTGGCCACCCAAGACGGCACCCGGGGCTGGAGCTGGGACGGCTCCCGCTGGCGGTTCGCCGATGACGACGACGTGCGGCGCGGGGACTGGCCCGACCGCGGGGTGTACTTCATCATCGAGAACAACCCCACGTCGACGTTTACCCGGGCGTACATCGACCGGCGGGTGGGCACGCGGAGCCAGCCCCTCCGGGCGGCCTTCTTGACCAAGGGCTCGATTGAGATCCGGGACGAGCTGCACGTCCAGTGCCCGACCTGCGGGGCCGCCGATGTGAGCAACGTGCAGGCGTGCGCCATGAACAACGACCAACTGGTGAGCAGTGGCTTTGCGCTGATGGCCGGGGGCCATTGCGAGTTCACCGGCGATGACACCCAGACCATCATCGGCGACGGCCTGTGCCGCACCATCCTGTCCCGCTCCAGCGACGAGAACAGCTGCTGGGTGGGCGACATGATGACGTTCACGTCCCCCAACCCCTGCGCCAACGGCTGCAACAACGGAACGTACGGACACAACCCGCAGTACGGACTGAACTGGTACTGCGGCGTGAACTGGGGCTACGACGACGACCCCGGCATTTGTCTGCGCGACGAATGGGGCATCTCGGGGGTGATGATCGGCGGCGCCATCGTGATGGACGACGACAACTGGGTGAAGGGACCGGCGATCATCTCCCACGACGACATCTGGATCGGACGCCGCAACTACATCGAGGCCAACCTCTTGACCTACTACATGGCCAGCGGCGGCGCGTTCAGCGGGCGCTCGATCAACCTCTACGACCGCGAAAACACCATCAACGGGCGCATCATCGGCGAGTCGCTCCGGGTCAACGGGCGGCGCAACGTGGTTCACCACGAGGGGACCAACATCAAGACCGAGGTGAGCGAGCAGTTCATCTGGGTCGACTCCACGTGGTGATGTGACACGGCCGGTGGCGGACGCCGGACAAAAGGAACGCCCGTGTCCGCTGCAGTGGCATTGAAAGAATCGGTGCAGCAACAGTGCGCCCGCCTGCAACAGGCGTGGGCGCACCGCGGCGATCCGGTGGACGCCGGCTCGGTCGCGGTGGTGCGCGTGGCCATGGGCGTGCTCATCGGCGTCAACGCGCTCAAGATCCTGACCTCCGGCGAAATCGATCTGTGGTCGGTCGCGGGGGAGATGCGCATGACCTACCAGGGCTTTGGCTGGGTCAAGCCGTGGCCCGGTGCGTTTGGCCCGCCTTCACACCTGACCGCGCTGGCCATGGTCGCGGCCTTGTTCGCGTGTGGGGTCGCGTACCGGGTGACCAGCGTCCTGTTGTTCGTGCTGTTCACCCACCTGTTTCTCCTCGAGCAATCGCTCTATCTCAATCATTTCTATCTCATCGGCCTGTTCTGTCTGTTCTACGCGTTCATTCCCGCCCATCGACGCTTCGCCCTGCTGAAGCGGCGCGCCGACATACAAACGACCGTGCCCCGCCTGGCGATTTGGGTGCTGCGCCTGCAGCTGTTCATCGTTTATTTCTACGCCGGCTTGATGAAACTCAACGCGGACTGGCTCGCGGGCGCCCCGGTGGACTTGTGGTTTGCCGACACCGGGACCGATGGCCCGTTCGGCGCTCTGCTTTCCGCCGCCTGGCTCCCGGTGGCGGTGGCGTGGTCGGGCGCGGCCTTCGACCTCGTCGTGCCGGTGCTGTTGCTGACCCGGTTTCGAGGGTGGGCGTTCGGTTTGGTGCTCGCTTTCCATGGTTTGAACCACTTCTTGTGGGACATCGGCATCTTCCCGTTCTTCGGCGTGGCCGCGACCACGCTCTTCTTCGCCCCGGACTGGCCCCGTCGACTGGCCGCGCGGTGGGTGGAGCCGGCGCGCACGCCCGCGGGGGCGCCGGCCCTGCCGTGGTGGGTCACCCGACTCGCGGTGGTGTACTGCGTGTGGCAGCTGCTGTTTCCGTTTCGGATGTTTTTGTATCCCGGGCAGACGCGGTGGACGGCCCAGGGGGCCAAGTTTGCCTGGCGCATGAAGCTCGATGACCGGCGCGGCTTTGCCATGTTCATCGTCGAGGACAAGGCCACCGGCGCGCGCACCACCGTGCACCCCCGCGACCGGCTGAACTACTGGCAAGTGTGGAAACTCGCCGAGGACCCCGAAATGGTATTGCAGTTCGCGCACCATCTGCGGGATGAGGCCCGGGCCGAGGGGCGGGACGTGGCGGTCTATGTGCACATGTTCGTGTCGCTCAACGGGCGCGAACAACAGATGTACGTGGTGCCCACCGTCGACCTCGCCCAGGTCGAGCGCAGCTTCGCGCACAAGGACTGGATCGTCCCGTTGGTCACGCCCTTGCGGGATGCGATCCCCAGCGACTTTTCGGGCCGTAGCCCCTGAGCACGATCTAGCCGTTGCCGGAGATGGTGTCGGTCCCCGAAAAGCCATTGCCTTGCAAGGTGGTGAGCAGGGCGTCGACGTCCACCGTGGGCAAGGACGGGTTGAAGGTGACCACGAAGGACGTTCCCGCCAAGGTGGTGAAGGTGGCGAGCCCCGAGATGTCGGTGAGGTCGTTGTTCTCGGTGAGGGTGAAGTTGCCCATCACCATTTGCAGCGCGTCGAACCCGTCGAGGTCGGCGGTGGGGTTGGCCGCGAGCCGGAAGTCACCATCGACCGTGGACAGCTGCGGGAAGTCCAGCGCCGTCAGCATGTCATTGTAGCGAATGTCGAGGTCGCCATCGATGGTGGCGATGCCGGGGAACGTCGCGTCGGTGAGCACGGGGTTGCCCTCGATGGTGAGGTCCCCGACGCTGGTGAGGTTGCCGAGATCGGTGAGGTCGTCGAGCGCGCTGTTGTAGAGCACGAACATGCGACCGGTCACGGTCTGGAGCGAAGCAAAGTCCGAGAGGTCGGTGAGGTCGGTCTCGTCGATTTCGAAATCGCCGCCCACGGTGGTGATCGCCCCCAGCTCGGCCGCGCTGGCGAACGGACCCACCAATGCCAGTGGACCGGGGAGCGCGCCGCTGAGGCCGCCGAGTCCCAGCGTCGAGGTGATCGAGTCATTGTTGCGCAGCTCCAGCCCCCCCACCGAGGTCAGCCCCACGAAGGTGGTCAGGTTGGGGAGCATGGGGTTGTTGATCAGCGACAGGGTGCCGGTGATGGTGGAGGTCGCGGGCAGGCCGCTGATGTCGACGAGCAGAGGGTGGTTGCGGATGATCACGTCCCCGTCGACCAGAACCAGACCGGGGGCGAAGGTGGTGATGGTGGTCAGCGCGTCGTTGTTGGCAAACTCGAACCCGCCGACGTCGGTGAGCGCGGCGAACCCGCCCAGCGACGAGAGCGCATCGTTGCTTCCGATCTCGAGGGTGTCGCCGATGGACGTCACCGCGTCGAGGGCGGCCACCGAGGTGAGCATGTTGTTGGTGTCGATGAGCACCCGGCCGCCCACGGTCTCCAGGTTGTCGAGGCCAGACAGAGAACCGAGCGTGGCGTTGTCGGTGATGAGCACATCCCCGCTCACGTCGCGAATGGTCTGAAGACCGTCCAGCGTGGTCAAGCCGCTGGTGGCGCTGATGATCAGATCCCCATCGATGCAGGTCGCGCCCCCGACGCTGATCGTGTCCGACCCGCTGACCGTGTAGCCGAGCAGACACACGTCGCCGTCGCCGTCCCCGTCGCCATCTCCGTCCCCATCGCCATCGCCGGGACCGTCCCCGTCCCCATCCCCCGTGTCGCCATCGCCGTCGCCATCGCCGTCTCCGTCCCCATCCCCGTCGCCGTCTCCATCCCCGTCGCCGTCGCCGTCTCCATCCCCATCTCCGTCGCCGTCTCCGTCCCCATCCCCATCCCCGTCACCGTCACCGTCACCGTCACCGTCCCCATCGCCATCGCCATCGCCGTCCCCATCGCCGTCTCCGTCCCCATCGCCGTCGCCGTCGCCGTCTCCATCTCCATCGCCGTCCCCATCTCCATCCCCGTCACCGTCTCCATCGCCCCCGTCGGGCTCGACGCAAGCGGCCCCGCCCCCGAGGGCGAGCAAAAGCACAAACAACAACGAAAGCGGACGTCGGGTAAGCGATTTCATGACTCCAGGAATGCCACGAGTCGCCCCACAGGGCAACGGTCGCGCGCAGGCCGCAGCCGGAGCCGGCGCCAGGTGTCCGGCCCGAGACGCTGTCCCGGTCCGCCCCGCAAAACCCGCCGGTCAGCGCGACGCGGCGTCGACCGAGACCGCGCGGTTGCCCACGGGCCGGGACATGTGCACCGTCCAATGCCCCTGCGCGGAGCGTTCGACGCCGGTCACGTCGGTGGCCACCACCGCCTGATCGGTGCACGTGTCCTGGCAACAGCGCGCCCCCCGCAACGTGCGGTCGGCCGCCCGCCAACTCAACGTGGCCGCGGCCGGGCCATCGCACGTGGCGTCGGGCAGCCGGCGGGTCCAGACCTGCACGTCGGGGCCGGCGGTGTGCGCGGCGCCGCGGTCGCTCTCGGCCTGGAGCAGGGCGACCACAAACGTCGCCTCCCGGGTCAGCTCCCGCTCGGTGGCGCGCATGCGTTGGCGCTGGGCGCCGAACACCAACGCGCCCAGCACCGCCAACGCCAGCGCCGCGCTCACGAACAGCGCGGCCACCAGCTCGGTGAGGCCAAAACCCCGGCGGCTCACCGCCACGCCTCCGGGCAGGTGGGGTCGTCCCCGCTCTCGATGCACATGACCCCGCCGGGCCCGATGTGCACCGACGCTTCCCCGTCCGGGTCTTGCCGGTCCCACACCGTGGTCGCCGGGCGCAGGGAGGCGGCCCGCCCCGATGGGGAGAAGCGCACCAGCTGCGTGGTCTGCACGAGCTCGACCTCGTCGTCGAGGGTGCCGCGGGCGCTCAGGGCCCGCTCGTCGAGGGCGGTGGGCCGCTGCTCCGAGAGCGGGCCTTCACACGCGATGGTGCCGGACAGGATCGACACCCGGCCCTCGATGGGCACGACGTCGACCTGGGTGCACACCTGCTCGCGCACCGCGCGGAGGCGGGCATCGGCGAACGCCACCGCGAGTTTTTCTGCTTCGGCCCGGGTCAGGCGCCGGGCCTCGGCAGGCTGCAGCTGGGGGGCGGCGAAAAGTGCGACAATTCCCGACAGCACCGCGGTGGCCATCAGCGACCGCAGCACCGAAAAACCCCGGGGAGCCCGCCGCGCGTGCATGCACAAAGAGTACGCGATCTTCCGCGGCCCGGTCACGTCGGTTTTCCCTCGACGGACAAGAGGGTAGAACAAGGCGTGGTCGCCCAAGCTGTCTCTTCCCCCGCGCTGTCCATGACCGGTGATCCGTTGGTGGTCGTCCTCGACGGGACGCTCCCCGAGCGGGCCGCCCAATACGCCGAGGCGGTGGGGCCCTACGTGGTGCAGGACCCCCAGCACCTGCATTTTTGGGCCCACATCGTCGAGCGCGTCTTCCAAAACCAGCTGCCGCACATGCCGCGGGGCGCCCACCGCCAACTCGCGCGCATGGTGCAAAAGCTGATCGTCGAGCCGTTGTACCGCCAGCTGCCCGATGAGTTTCGCGACGCCTCGGTGGCCTACGCCCGGGCCATGCCGCGCATTGACATTGGGGACAACGACCTCGACCGTTTTTTGACCCGTAGCTTCACCGTCTACGACGCGCTCAATGTGTTGTCGGGATTGCCCCTCGGGCACAAAGCCCCCGCCGGCCCCCTCGGGTGCAGCTCGCTGGTCGCGCTGTCCGAGCTCACCGCGTCCGGCGAAGTCATCCACGGCCGCAACCTCGATCTCTTCCCCCACGCCAACGACCAACGCCCGGTCATCGCCGCACACCGCCCCCACAAAGGGCTCAAACACATCAGCATCCACCACGCGGGCGGCTTCACCCCCGGCATCACCTCGACCAACGAGGCCGGCCTCACCCTCGGCGTCCACCAGAACTTCACCAAGGCGGTGGGCCGCACCGGGGGGTCGGTCACGGCCACGTGCTGGGAAATCATCGAACGCTGCAAGAGCGTGTCCGACGCCCTCGACTTGTTGCGCACCCGCCGCACCGCCGGAGGCTGGACCCTGATCATCTCCGATGCCCAACGCAAACGAGCGGTGGCGGTCGAGACCGACGTGCACGGCGCCGCCTCCCTGTTCCCCCCGCGGGATTTCCTCGCCGTGGCCAACTGCTACCGCACCCGCAAAAAGAACCACGACTTCGCCTTCACCGGCGCCTGGCGCGAACACAACTGGTCGCGCTTGTCGCTGCTCAATGAATCCGCCCGAAAAGGGCGCGGCCGGTTTTCGTTCCCCGAGATGCAGCGCGCCCTGGGCGACGGCCGCGACGCGTACGACAAGCGCGTGCGCCGGGCCTACGGCAACACCGTGCGCGCGATCCACAACCTCGACGCGGTGATGTTCGCGCCCGGCCTCGACCGGCTGTACATCGCGGTGGGCCATTCCCCGCGCAACGACGCCGACGGCTATGTCGGGTATCGGCTGAGCGATCTCTTCGCGGGGCGGGACGCGCCCCTCGACCGGCTCGCGCCGCTGTCCCCGCAAGACCACCGCCACGCGTTGAACAAGCACAGCCAAGCCTGCCAGGCGCTGTTCAACCACGGGGACAAACAACGGGCGCGGCGGCTGTTCCTCGACGCCGCGGCCCTCGATCCCGACGAGCCGCTGCACACGTTTTTGGCCGAGGCCATGGCCATGACCGAAGGCCAAGCCAATGCCATGGCATTCGAGGACGTGGCCAGCCGCGAGACGTCCCCGTACCGGGCGGGCTTGGCCAGCCTCATGGCGGGCCGGGCCCACGACCTGTTGGGCGCGCGCCGGGAGGCCCGGGCCGCGTACCGGCAGGTGGCGGCGCTGAGCGGCACCGTCGACCCCGGGCTGCACCGCCGGGCGAGCGATGGGTTGCGGCGGCCCTATACTGCCAAGCGGGCGCGCGGGTTGGTGTTCGATACCTGCATGGGCGATGTCGCCAACTGACCACCACGGAGCGAAGATGCGAACGATCTGGGCCTTGGCGGTGTGTGCCCTCTGCGCGGCCGGCGCCGGCTGTGCACAAAAGACCAGCCCGGCCCCGGCGCCGGCGGCGGAGGTCAAGACCGAGGTCGAGGCCTTGCTGAAGGCCCAGGCCCAGGACTGGAGCGCGGGCAGGCTGGAGGCGTTTTGTGCGGTGTACGCCGACGACGCGCTGTTCATCTCGCCCCAGGGGCTGACCCGGGGGCGGGCGGCGATCTTGGCGCGCTATGACAAGCGGTATCGGCAGGACGGTGCGGAGATGGGCACCCTGACCCTCGACGTGGTCGAGACCCGCGCGACCCCCGACGGCGCGGCGGTGGCGCTGGTGTGGCGGTTGGCGTTTTCGGACGGCAAGACCGCCGAGGGACACAGCTTGGTCACGTTGCGGCGCGGTTCAAACGGGTGGCAAATCGTGCAAGACGCCTCGATGTGACCCCGGCGCTGCTGGTCTCGATGTTGTGGAGCGTGAGCGCGGGGGCGGTCGTCGGGGGACCGGCTTCGGCCCCCGCCCCGGCGACGCAGAATGATGTCGACGCCGAGCTCGAAGGGCCGCCGCGCCCCCCGGCGCCGGACGATGACGACGCGGATGACGACGACCCCACGGTGGGGCGGTGGGGCATCGGCATCGTCCCCAAGTTCACGCTCAACTCCGACGACGGGGTGGGCTTTGGCCTGCGCGGCACCGTGTATTGGTACCGGTGGAACCAGCAGCCGTACAAGACCGCGATCAGTTTTCAGGCCTGGGTCACCACCCGCCTGGTGCAGCATCATTACCTGCGCGTCGACGCCATCGATGCGTTCAACCTGCCCATCCGCATCCTCGCCGAGGTCGGCTATTTCCAGTCCCGCAGCCAGAACTTCTGCGGCTGGGACGGCGACTGCGACCCCGAGCGCCGCGAGCGCGCCCTGCTCTGGGAAGGGCTCAACCAGGCGGCCCGGGATCGCATCCGCCCGACGTACTACCAAGTGCGGTTCATTCGTCCCTATGCATTGACCAACCTGCGCTGGCGGCTCGCCCAGGTCTTCGGCGCCGCGGTCTCGCTGTTCGGCGGCTGGCGCGGTTTTTATTACCAACCCGGCGACTGGCTTGACGACGATCGCAACGGGCGACCGGACCTCGAGCCCTACCCGTACAGCTATTACAAAAGCGTGTTCCCCCAGGGCGAACCCGGCTTTGCCTCGGTGGCCCAGGTCGGGCTCATGGTCGACAGCCGCGACGAGGAGCCGGCCCCGCGCAAGGGCATTTGGGCCGAGGCGAGCGCCCGCATGGCCCACCCCTGGATGCTCTCGTCGTGGACCTACAGCGGGTTCAACACCACCGTGCGCACCTACGTGCCGCTGGTCAAAGCCAAGTGGCTGGTGTTCGCGTCGCGTTACGTCGGCGACCTCGTGCTCGGTGACCCGCCGCTGCAAGAGATGGTGCGGGTGGGGGGCTCGACCGACTACATCGCCTACGGCGGGGCCCAGATGGGGCGGGGCATCCGCATCCAGCGTTACCCCGGCCGGGTCAAGCTGATGATGCAACACGAGCTGCGCTACGAGTTCCCGTCGTTTACGATCTTTGACCAAGAGCTGCGCTTTGGCCTCGCCGGCTTCGTCGACGCCGGTTCGATCGGGTACGCGCTGACCGACTACCGCAACAACCCGCTGCTGCTGCGGCTCGGGTGGGGCATGTCCCTGCGGGTGGCGTTCAACCGCAACTTCGTGATGCGCCTCGACATCGCCATGAGCCGCGACGAGGGCTATGCGCCAGTGGTGTATTCTGGCCCCAACCATCCGTTCTGAGAGACCTCTCCTGACCGACCAAGCCATCCGCTCGCCGGCGGTTGACGCCGCCCTCTCGACGCGCGTTGCTGCCCGCGTGCAGCGGCGTTGGTGTGTGTGTGTCTCGGTGCTGGCCCTGTTCTCGACGAGCGGGTGCTCGCTGCTGGCGGTGTTCGGCGGGCCCGACGATGCGGCCCCCGACGCGGCCGATGTGCGCGATGCCGGGGGCCGCGGACCGGACGCGGGGGTTTGGGGCCACGACGCCGGCGGTCCGTCGCGCGACGCGGGGCCAGACAGCGGCTCCGCCGACGCGGGGGCGCCCATCTTGGACGCGGGCTTCGACGCCGGCGTGTCCCTCGAGGACGCGGGCCTCGACGCCGGGCTCGACGCGGGCCTCGACGCGGGGGTGGCGGTCGACGACGCTGGGCTCGACGCGGGCGCGCCCGACGCGGTCGACGCCGGGCCCGACGCCGACGAGGACGGTTGGCCCGACGCCGAGGACAACTGCCCCAGCGTGGCCAATCCCGACCAAGCCAACAGCGACGGCGACCCCTTGGGCAACGCGTGTGATTGTTCGCCGCTGTCGACCGACCCCGACACCGCGCTGTTTGTGATCGATTTCGAGACCGGTCCGTTGGTGGGCGCGCCCGCGCCCGCGTACACCGTTCCCGCTGGGTTCGACGACGTGTGGAGCCAGCAGCCGGAGGGCTTTGCCAGCGGGTCGCTCAACCCGGGGTGGGCGGTGGCGCTGTTCGGCACCGCCCCCGTGGGGGGCGTGCGGGTGCGCACGACGTGGGTGGCCCCCACCGCCGCGCCCCCCAACGGCCGAAGCATTCACATTGTGCAGCGGCTGGCCAGCGACGGGGACAACATCGATCTGCTGCGTTGCGGCATCTTCATCGACACCGTGCCCCAGCCCACCGACCGCAGCCTCCGCCTGCAACAGGTCAGCGGCACCCTCGACGCCCTCATCGTCACCGACATCGCGAGCGCCCCGTTGACCACCACCATCCCCTTCGGCACCGAGGTCGCCGCGGAGCTGACCATCAACGGCGACCTCGCGAGCTGCCGCGTGTCGTACGTCAACGGCGAGGACATCAACGTCACCTTCCCCGCCACCGTCACCCCCGCGATCGCACCGGTGCCCTACGGCGTGGGCGTGGCCAACGCCGCGGCCGAGTTCAAGCGCTTCACCGCCTGTCGCCAAACGTCCCCGCCTTGAGACCGCGGGCGCCCTTGTGCCCCGTCGGCAAAGAACCTGGCGTTCACCGGACGCGTGCTACACTGCCCGTCGAGGGTCATCGTGTCCGATCGTGCACCAAGCATCACCGGCCAGATTCGGGAACGGATCGAGCTGTCGCGCACCAAACGTGCGTTGGCCCACGAGATCGAGGACTTGATTCGGCAGAAGGCCGCGCTGGGCGCCCAGCTGCAGATCCTCCGCGGCCAAATAGAGCAGAGCGGGCTCGACGACGAAGACCCCGCCGTGGCCGAGCGCAACCAGCGGTTCTTCGAAGCGTTCGTCGACCGCGAGGTCTATCGCGTCAGCCGCGAAGAGAACGGCCGCTTCTCGACCCTGGTGGTCGACGTGCGCGACCGGGTGCCCGACTGGTTCGGCGGCTTTTTGGCCTCTACCGTGCGGGTCTCGGACCTGTCGGTGCGCCAGGGACAGCACCGGTTCTGGATTTTTCTCCACGGGGCGGGCTCGTTGGGGCGCCGCCTGTTCATCCAGCGGCTGGCCGCCAACTTCGCGGTGGCGGTGCAGCATCACGCCAAGCACCCCGACGTGGCCTGGGGGGGCGCGTCCTTCCCCCGCGACGGCACCGACGCCGGCAGCCTGCTCACCCAAGCGGTGGACCGCCGCGAGCGGTTGCCCATCGACGGCGAAATCAATGCCTTTGCCCAGGTCTCCCCGCGCGCCTCACGGTTCGGCGAGCGGGTCGCGGTGCTCCAGCCCCCGGTGGGGGCGGTGGTCGACGACGAAGACCGCTCGGACCCCCGGCGCATCATCCGCGCGCTGCATGAAGCGACATTGTCGGGCCAGTCCGGCGAGCTCATCGTGCGCTCGGGTCGCGCGGTGGGCCGGGTGTACGTGTACCGCTCGAAGATCGCCTGGGCCCATTGCAGCATGCGGCGCACGTCGCTGGCCGACTATTTGGTGCAGTCGTGCGGGGCCGACGCCGACGAGGTGCGCTTCGCGTTCAACCAGTGCCGCAAAAATGGCGGCAACTTCGCCGAGACCTTGATCGAGTACGGCACCTTCACGCGCCCGGACATGCGCCGGGTGCTGCTCGCCCACCTGCGCCGGCACCTCGAGTTGTTGCTCCGGCTCGACCACCCCGAGATCTTGTTCTTGCCCCAGTCGCGGGTGTACCAAAGCGACCTGTTGTTTCCGCTCTCGACGCTGCTCAGCGCCGCGCCCGCCCGGGCCCAGCTGATCAGCGCGCTGCGCGCCAAAGTGAACGCCTCCTAAGACCGCCCATGGACCCACAACCCATCATCGCCATCCCCGGCTTCGCCGAACCGGTGAGCTCGATGACGCATCTCGGCGGCGCCTTCGTCGCCGCGTTGATGGGCATCTTCCTGTTGCGCCGCTCAGGCCGCCACTTCGGTCGCCTGGCCTCGATGCTGGTGTTCACCGGAAGCTGCGTGTTTCTGTTCTCGATGAGCGGCGTTTATCACCTGCTCGATCCGGGCACGACCGCACGCACGGTGATGCAACGCCTCGACCACGCCGCGATCTTTGTCCTCATCGCCGGCACCTTCACCCCGCCGCACGTGATCCTGTTCCGGGGCTTCATGCGCTGGGGCATGTTGCTGCTCATGTGGTCGGCGGTGGCCGCCGGCATCACCCTCAAGACGATCTGGTTCGACGACCTGCCGGAATGGGCCGGGCTATCCATGTATTTGGCGCTGGGCTGGTTGGGGGCGGTGAGCACGGTGGTGTTCTGGTTTCGCCACGGGGCCGCCACCATCCTCCGCATCGGCAAACCTCTGGCCTGGGGCGGCTTTTTCTACACCACCGGCGCCCTCCTCGAGTTCTTCCGGGTGCCCACCCTCATCGACGGCGTGCTCGGGCCCCACGAGCTGTTCCACATCGCGGTGATGCTCGGGGCCCTATCTCACTGGATCTTCCTCTACCGCATCGCCCGCGGGGTCAACCTCGCGGGCAAGAAAAACCCCGCCGGTCGAACGGCGGGGCGCGTCTCAGCAGGATCTTGACCGGGCCGGTGGGGCAGGCCCGCCGACGGGGTTACTCCGCGGCGAGGTTGCTCACCCCTTTGCCCCCGACGTAGAGCGAGCCTGCGGCCATGGCCACGTCGGCCACGACCTTGAGCAGCTGGCTCTTCACTTCTTCGCGCTTCATGCCGCCTTCGCCCTTCAGCTTCTTGTGCTGGTAGGCGACCTTGAACACCTCGCCGAACCCGTGCGCAAGGGTGTTGAGCGCATCTTTGGTCGCCCCGTCCTGCTCCGACGCCGCCGCTTTGGTGAGCTCTTGGTTGCTGAACTGCGCGAGCTGCGACATCGCCATCATCTCGCTGTTGCCCAATGTTTTTGCATCGGCCGCCTTCTCGGTCACGTCGGCGAGGGACCGGAAGGTGTTGGCCGCGCCCGCTTGTCCCGCGCCCTCGAGGGCGGCGGCGAGGAGCCGGGCGGGGTCGGCGGCGAGGGCGGCCACTTCCTTCGGCGGCGGCGCGGGGGGCTGTCCCCCGCCGGTGACCGCGATCTTCGCGCTCCAGCCCATGTCGACGAGGTCCCCGGCCAAACCCGCCCAGGGGAAGATCACGCCCACCGACTGCAGCAGGGTGTTCAGCCCGGCCTTGGCGATCTGCTCGCCGTCGCGCGGCGAGGTGAACAGTTGCTTGACCAACCCCACCCCGGCGAGGCACGCGCTGCCCACGGACAACAAGTTGCCGACCACGGGGATGGCTTTGCCCCCCGTCTTCGCGGCGGCTTTCGCCCCGGTCTTCACCGCGGCTTCCGCGCCCTCTTTCACCGCGACCTTGGCCACGGCCTCGGCGCCTTCCTTGAGCGCGGTCTTGGCCACGGCCTCGGCGCCTTCTTTGAGCGCGGTCTTGGCCACGGCCTCGGCGCCCTCTTTGACCCCGAGCTTCAGGGCCGCGGTGGTGCACATCTTGGCCACGCTCTCGGCCGCCTCGGGGGCAAACTTCTGGGCCAGCTTGGGCAGGTTGTCGACGAGCACGCTCACCACCGGCTCGTTGACCGCGGCCAGGCCCGAGGCCTGGGTGAAGGCCTTGCCGATGTCGGGCGCGGCGGTCTTCACCGCGTCGACGAACCCTTCCCGACCGACGGCGCCGAGCACGTTGGTCAGGCGCTTCATCGCTTCGGGGTTCTTGCCGAGCTCGGCCACCGTCGAGGACACCATGTCTTTGACCTGCGGTCCCACAGCGTCGGCCGCGGCCTTCATGCCCGGGGCGTTGTCGGCGAGGTATTGGTTGGCCATCTCCTCGAGGGAATCGGTCACCGCCTGGGCGGTCTTGAACTCCGGGGAGAACTCTTTTTTGCTCACCTTTCGTCCGGCCTGGCCGTCGATGCGGTAGTTCTCGAGTTGGTTCTTGGTCTGGGCGGCGTCGGCGGTGGAGATCTCCGCTTTTTCTTTGGCCAGGCCCTCGCCGAGGTTGTGCTCGGCTTGTTTGTCGACGGTGCGAACCGCGGTGCGGAAGTTGGCCGCGGGCTCCCCGATGAACCCGGCGATCAGCTCGAGGGCGGCGTTGCCCAACTTGAGCGTGTCCCCGTCGGCGGCGGCGTTTTGCAGGGCCCCGCGGAGGATGTCCTTGAGCCCGTCGATGACGAAGTTGTCCCCGGTCTGCTCGGCGGTGCTGATCAGGCCTTGGGCCTCGGCGTGCGACAACCACTCCGAGCGGCCCGGGCCCTTCTGGGTGGCCGCGGCGAGGTCCGCCTTCAGCTTCTGCAACACCTGCGCCCCGGTCTGCTCGGTGCGAATGCGCTTCTTCGCGACTGGTGTGCTGCGTCCTGATCGCCGGATTCCGCCTGCCATGCTCGACCTCGTGGTGATGACCCTATGTATCGGAAACACCTACACTTTGGTGCGTCCTTCCGGGTGCCTTCAGGATCTCTTCAGCGGGCTGAAAGATCCAGAAATTCAAAGCGTTAGGCCGTGACGGGGTCGCCCTCGCCAGCGCCGTTGGGATATCCTAACCGAGGAGGGGCGTATGGGCATCTCGCGCAGCCGCGTGCTGTCGGGTTTTGGGTTGTGCTGGCTGCTCAGCGCGGCGGCGGGGTGCACCCTCTTCAGCGACGAAGTGCCCTGTGAGTCCAACGAAAACTGCCCCCACGATCGGGCCTGTGTGGACCGCCTCTGCGTCGTTGTCGTCGGCGGCGATGGCGATGGCGACGCACCGCCCGACGGCGGCGTCGTCGACGCCGGTTCTTCCGGTGACGGTGACGGCGACGGCGATGGCGACGGCGACGGGGATGGGCCGCCCGACGCCGGGGGTTCAGAGCCGGCGGACGGCGGAGCCGCCGACGCCGCTGCGCCAGGCGATGGTGGTGGGGATGGCGATGGCGACCCGGACGCCGGCCTCCCCGATGTGCTGAGCGGGTTGGACGCGGGTCTGCCCGACGTGCAGGGCGGGCCGGACGCGGGGCTCGATGCGGGCGCGCCGGACGTGCTGGGCGTCGACGCCGGCGTCGACCCCGTGTGCGGGGACGGCACCCTGGATGACGGCGAGGCGTGTGACGACGGGAACACCGCGAGCGGGGATGGGTGCAGTTCCATTTGTACGGTCGAGGTCTGCGCCGACGATCTCTGCTGGTGGTGTGATGCGGGCGAGGTCTGCGACGAGAACTGCGGGGGCGTCGGGGTCAACGACTGTCACATGTTCTGTTACCCGGGCGCGGTGTGTGCGCTCGACAGCGGCGACAACACCGCCCTGACGTGCAGCGGCGCGGTCTGTTCCGCGACCCGGTCGGGCTCCGATGACCTCGCCGCCGAGTGTTTGGACGGCGCCCTCTGCGACGCCACCTGCAGCGGGTCTGGCACCTGTCAGTTCACGTGCGAGGACTCGACCTGTTCGGTCAGCTGCTCGGGGAGCGGCGATTGCGAACTCGCGTGTTTGGGGGACAGCCATTGTGTGCTCGAGGACGGGACCGCGCTGACCGGCTGTCCATCGGGTCTGTTGACGGATTGTGGCAACGACACGTTCGCGTGCAACGCGCCGTGTCCATGAGGAACGGAATGTCATTGTCTCGCTGGCTTCTGCTCGGCACGGTGTGGTTCTCCACGGGCTGTACGTTGTTCTTCGACGATGTGCCCTGTGAGGGCGACGAGAACTGCCCGGCGGACCGGCTCTGCGTCGGCGGGGTCTGCGCGCTGCCAGGCGACGGTGATGGTGATGGTGATGGTGATGGTGACGGCGACGGCGATGGGGATGGTGACGGAGACTGGCCGCCTGACGGCGGCTTGGCAGAACCGTCGGACGGCGGAGCCGCCGACGCCGGTTCTTCAGGCGACGGTGACGGAGACGCGGGTCTGCCCGACGTGGCGAACGGTCCGGACGCGGGTCTCGACGCGGGTCTGCCGGATGTGGCGAACGGTCCGGACGCGGGTCTCGACGCGGGTCTGCCGGATGTGGCGAACGATCCGGACGCGGGTCTCGACGCGGGTCTCGACGCGGGCGTCGCGCCGGTGTGTGGCGACGGCGCGGCGGCGCTTCCCGAAGAGTGTGACGACGGGAACCTGGTCAGCGGCGACGGATGTGACGCGTTGTGCCGGGATGAGCTCTGTCCCGTCACCACCTGCACCTACTGCGACGATGGCGAGGTCTGCAACGAATCCTGCAGTGGCTTTGGGAACTGCCAGTCGTCGTGCCTCCCCGGCGCCGACTGCTCCCAAACCGCGAACGGCATGCTGTCCGCCTCGCTCCTCTGCGAAGGCGCGACCTGCGACCAGAGCTGCTCGTCGTTGTTCGGCAGTTGCACGTCGACGTGCACCGATGGCGCCAACTGCAGCCAGAGCTGCGCGTCCACCGCGGGCGATTGCGACGTCACCTGCGTCGATTCCAGTTGTGCGCTCACGTGCGGCAATGGGCTTTCGTGTTCGATGAGTTGCCCGGCCGGCAGTTCATGCACATTGGAATGCCAAGGTCCGGCGTGTGGCGGCATTGTCGATTGCCCCGCCGGGCAATTGGTGAACTGTCCTGGCAATGATTGGGCCTGCAACGCCCCCTGTCCCTAGAGGTCCTGATGCACACGAAGCTTTGGTTCGGAATCTGGATGATGTGGGCGCTGATCGCCACCGGCGGCTGTTCCCTGTTGACCGACGACGTCCCCTGCGAAGGCGACCTGAACTGTCCCGGGCAGCGCGTGTGCGTGCAGGGGCTTTGCGTCGAGGCGGGCGGCGACGGCGATGGCGACGGCGACGGTGATGGCGACGGCGACGGCGACGGTGATGGCGATGGCGATGGAGACGGCGATGGCGACGGTGATGGCGACGGCGACGGGGACGGCGACGGCGACGGTGATGGCGATGGCGATGGAGACGGTGATGGCGATGGCGATGGCGATGGCGATGGCGACGGTGATGGGGACGGCGACGGTGATGGGGACGGCGACGGGGATGGCGACGGCGACGGCGACGGCGACGGTGATGGGGACGGTGATGGGGACGGTGATGGCGATGGAGACGGGGACGGCGATGGCGATGGGGACCTCGTCGCGGTGCCGTTTGATGTGACAAACGTCGACGAGGCGGCGCTGGGGGCGCTCGGGGCCGACGTCGACTTTGGGGCCTGCGGGGCGGACACGATTGTGTTCGACGGCGACGCGCGTGTGTTTGTCCCCGACTGTGTCGCGCCCGACGTGGTGGTGGGCCAGACCCAGGTGTTCGGCATCGACTTGGTGGTGGTCGCGGCGCGCAGCATCGTCCTGCCCGCGGGCAAGACGCTGTACATCACCGGCGACGCCCCAGTGGCATGGGTGGCGTCCACCACCGCACAGATCGACGGGACCATCGACGTCGCGGCCCGGGGGCCGGCGTCGGGGGCGGGGGCGCGCTCCGGGTTTGTGTGCACGGCCGAGACCGACGCGTCCGAGGACGGCGGCGCGGGGGGCGGTCACGGCACCGCCGGCGGCGACGGTGGCGAGAGTGGCCCGGGCGCGGGCACCAATGGCGGCGAGGTGACCGGGGGGGCGTTCGCCCCGGTGCGCGGGGGATGCCCGGGCGCGGCGGGGGTGTTCAACGGCCAAATCCCCGGTGGCGGGGGCGGCGGGGCGGTCCAGATCGCGGCCGCCACGCTCAGCTTCGATGGCGTGTTCTGGGCGGGCGGTGGTGGCGGCAGCGGCGGCGACGGGTCCCAAGGGGGCGCGTACCGCGGCGGCGGCGGCGGCGGCGCCGGTGGCGCGCTGTTTTTGGAGGCCGAAGCGCTCACCTTCACCCCCGACGCGGAGGTCTGGGTTGGCGGCGGGGGCGGCGGCGCGGGCGCGGGCGAAAGTCCCGGCGCGGCCGGCGAAGATGCGCCCGCGGGCCCGGCGGCGGCGGCGGGGGGCACGGGCCAAGCGCCCAGCGGCTCGGGCGGCGACGGGGCGACCGGCGACAGCGGGCCGGGCAACGGCGGGGACGGCGAGTTCCAGGCGGACCCGCTCGACGGCGGCGGGGGCGGCGGGGGCGGCGGGCTCGGCCGCCTTTACCTGCGCGGGGTGGTCAGCTGCGACGTGGCCGCGGCCGATGACGCGCCCGCGGTGTTGACCGCGGAGTGCCCGTAAACCGCAGAACCATGCGGTGCACCCTTGACACCCGATCTGCGCCTTTGTAGCGCGCGGTGTCGACGGGAGTGGCCACATGGCGGCGAAGAAGCGGAAAAAGGAAGACGCGACCTCGATGGCCTCGCGGCAACGCGAGATTGCGGTCAGCGAATTCTTCAGTAAAAACAGGCACTTGCTGGGTTTTGACAACCCCACCAAGGCCCTGCTCACCACGGTGCGCGAGGCGGTGGACAACGCCCTGGACGCCTGTGAAGAGGCCGAAATCCTGCCCCACCTCGAGGTCAGCATCGATGACCTGGGCGAGAACCGCTACTGCCTGACCATCACCGACAACGGCCCCGGCATCGTCAAAGCCCAGCTGGGCAAAATCTTCGGGCAGCTGCTGTACGGCTCGAAGTTTCACCGGCTCAAACAATCCCGGGGCCAACAGGGCATCGGCATCTCCGCCGCGGTCATGTACGGCCAGATGACCACCGGCCAAGCCTCGGTGGTCACGTCCAAGACCGGCAAGGGCCGCTCCGCCCACCGCATCCATCTTCTGATCGACACCAAAAAGAACAAGCCCACCGTCACCAACGACGAGGTGGTCGACGACGAGGAGTGGACCAACCGCGACCACGGCACGTCCATCGCGATCACCCTCGAGGGCAACTACAAAGGGGGCAAGCACTCGGTGGACAGCTACCTGCGGCAGACCTCCTTGGCCAACCCGCACGCCACCATCGTGTTCCGCGACCCCAAGGGCCGGGTGTTCGAATACCCCCGGGTGGTCGACCGGCTCCCCGTCGAGCCCAAGGAAATCAAGCCCCACCCCCACGGCATCGAGCTCGGGACCTTGATGCGGATGTTGCAGGATGCCCGCAATCAGTCGATCACGCAGTTTTTGAAGAGCTCGTTCTCGCGGGTCTCGGACCAGGTGGCGCAACAGATCCTCGACCGGGCCGGCCTGTCCGCCCGCATGAACGCCAACAAGGTCAGCCACGAGGAAGTCGAGAACCTCTACAAGTCCATCCAGGCGACCCAAATCATGTCCCCCCCCACCAACTGCCTGTCCCCCATCGGGGAGGAGGCGATGGTCAAGGGTCTGTACTGGTTGTTCGTCGAGGCCAAACGCGAAGCGGCCGAGGCCCAGCAAGCGGCCAAGGACGCCGACAGCGACGATGACGACGACCAGCCGCAAATGGCACTGGATCTGGACGGCAAGAAGGCCGCGCCCCCCGCGGACGACGGCGAGGCCAAAGACGGCGACGCCGACGCGCCCATGACCCCGTCGGAGATGTTGGCCAAGCTCGAGCTCGACGAGGACGGCGCGGTCTTCTCGGAAGAGGAAGAGTACTTCGTCACCGCCGTGACCCGCTCGCCCAGCGTGTACCGGGGCAACCCCTTCCAGGTCGAGGCGGGCCTCTTTTATGGCAAGGGCCTGCCCGCTGACGGCTTGGCCAAGATGTACCGCTTCGCCAACCGCGTGCCCCTGCAGTACCAAGTCAGCGCCTGCGCGATGCACAAGTCGGTGGTGAGCGTGCCGTGGCGCAACTACAACGTGCAGCAGAGCCGCGGGGCGATGCCGAGCGGGCCTTTGGTGATCATGGTGCACATCGCGTCGGCGTGGGTGCCCTACACCTCGGAATCGAAAGAGGCGATCGCGCACTACGACGAGATTCTGAAAGAGCTGCGCTTGGCGATCATGGAAGCCGGCCGCCGCCTGCAGAAGTTCTTGCGTCGTCGCCGCCGCGAGGCCGACGAAGCCAAAAAGCAGGCGTACATCTCGAAGTACCTCGACCCCATCGGCGAAGCTCTGCAAGAGATCCTGGGCCTCACCGACACCGACCGGGACGCCACCGTCGAGGAGCTCAAGGGCATCCTCGAGCGGTCGCGGCCCTCCACGGGCAAGAAGAAGACCAAAAAGAAGTCCAAGACCAAATCGAAGTCCAAAGCCGCTTGACCTCGCGGGTGGCTGATCTGCGCCGGGGTTGAACGCTCCGCGCCCCTGGGGCCACCCAGGGATGTGACCTCATGGTGCCTGACCTTGTTGCTGGCCGCGGCCAGTCCCCCCCCGGCGCAGCCGGTGGCCCCGGACGCGGCCTACGCCGGCGTCGAGCGGACCTTCGCCGCCCTGCGCGCCGATCGCGACCAGGCCCGGGCCCGGGGGGATGTCACCGCCCGCCAATGTTACGACACCGGCCTGTTGTGGGCGGGGGCGTACAAGGAGCGCGCGGACCTGCTCATCACCGCTTTGCACAGTTTGCACCGGATGCACCCGGACTCGGACAAGCGCCGCGTCCTCGACCAGGAAGCGGCCACCACCCTGGCCGATGCCCGCCGGGCCATCGCGCGGGCCCACGCCGAGGCGGATCAGTGCATCGAGTGGCGGCGCCCGTCGAAAAAGCCCGCCCCGGTGCGCGAGGTGACCATCGACCGACGTTTGGTCGGGGACGACGACACGTTCACGCCCGAAGGGGGCAGGCACGACCCGACGGGCCGGGGCCCGGACGAGGACGTGCTCACGGTGGCGCCGACCAAGGCCCTGCCGTGGGCTACAAATCCGCCCAAGCGCTGAACGCCTCTTGCAATGTATGGGCATCCATCTCGCCGCTGTGCTGGGCCACGATGCGGCAGGCCTCGACCACGTCTTGGGTGACCTCGACCAACAGGCCGGGGGGCGCGGCGAGCGCGAAGTTGGCCATCACCGACCGGGCGATGGACTGCCGCAGCGGCGGCCCCAGGGCCACGGTCACGAACGCCCGCAGGGGGCCCTTGCCCGCGGTGGTGATGTCGATCAGGGCCTGGCGGACCGCGCCCTCGGGGGGCGGGGAGCTTTCGCGCAGCAGCTGGAGCAGGGCGTAGGGCCGGCGCAAAACCCGGGCGTGGCCGCCCACCGCGTGGCCGATGGTGTGCACGGTGTCGAGGGTGGTGCGGCCCCGCAGGTCGGTGAAGAACACGTTGCCGCACGCGGCGATGCGCACCTCGGCGGCGTCTTGCAGGGGTTCGACCGCGGTCATGCCCCAGCGTACCCCGGCCCGGGGGTGGCGGGGGACTTGTCCAAGGTCACGGCCGGGCCGGGCCCCGGTTGAGCTTGCCGGCCAAGGGGGCCAGAAGGCGGGCAGGAGGCGCGTATGTCGATTTGGGTGGCGGCGGTGTTGTGGGTGGCGGCGGCGGGGGGCGAGGCGGCGCAAGAGCCGGCGCCGATTCCCGCGTTGGCCGACGAAGAGCCGGCGGACGGCACCTTCCAGGGGCCGACCAGCGCGTACCTGGCGCGCCCCGCGGTGATCACGTTCGGCAAGAAAATGGGCCCGACGTCGACGGTGACCTGGCAAGGCAAGCCCGGGCAAGTCTACGGCGAGACCCCCACCGTGCGCGAAGCGATCAGCCGCTATGCCCTATCGTCCGCCCGCCGGCATTTTGAGGACGCGAGCTGGCCGGACAAGAAGACGAAGAAGCCCAAGTACGAAGTCCGGATCAAGAAGGTCACGGTGGAGGCGGCCAAGGGGCCGTCCTACAATGTCATTGTCGAGGTCGAGCGGGTGGAGAAAGGCCGGCGCCGGGGCAACGCCACCGGGCGGGGTTTTGCCATGCCCGATCGCACCAACCAGCGCATCGGGGCGTCGATGGTCCCCGGCCTGTTTGGCATGGCCGCGCGCCACAAGGTGAGTCAGCCCAGCCTCGACAAAGACGCCAAGGTCATCGAGGTCGCGACCCTGCGCGCGCTCGACAACGCCCTGTTGCAGACCGCGGCGATCTGGGCCGGGGAGCAACGCGTCGAGGACATGCAGAAACAATACCGCAACGGCCAGTAGCCCCGCCGGCTAGGGGGGCGTGACCCCCACCCGGGCGGGGGTGGTGGCGCCCCGTTCGGTGCGGAAGTCGCCCCACACCGCGAACACCTCGCCGGCGAAGCCGTCTGGCAACGTCAATGCAACGTCCGCCTCCCCGGCGGGCACGGGCTCGACGAGGTAGTGGCCCTCCGCGAACGCGAACACCACCCAGCGGCGAAAGGGCTGGGCGGGCAAGCGCACGGTGTCGTCCACCACCTGCACCGGCGGGGCGTAGCCAGCGTTGACCAGGTACAGGTCGACGTACGCGACCTGGTCGCCCTCGGCCAGGACCACGACCTTCCACGCGTACTCGGCGTCGATGTCGCCGTCGGGTCCCGGGCGGGACAGGGCCAACCCGCCCGCGGGGCGGTGGCCGACCACGAGTACATAACCATTGTTTTTGCGGGCCCAGGCGGCGCGGCCTTCTCGATCCGTGACCAGGGTGGCGGGGGTGAAGCGCTCGGTCCGCTGCCCATCGACGAGCAACACCGTGCAGGGGGGAACGGCGCCGTCGAGACCGCGCGGCCCCACCGCGTCCCGGAGTTGGACCTCGCCGCGCACCCGCGGGACCGCCGGCTGGGTCGCGACGGTGAACACCAGGGCCAAGCCCAAAAGCCCGAGCTGAAGCAGGGCCCGCGCCCCATGGATCACGACCGAACGGAACGACATCGCGGCAGTCTATCGACGAGACCCGCGGCGGTTGGTCATCAATCCGTCACCAAGCGTCGCGCGCGCGGCGCGCGGCGCGGTCAGGCCGCGACCCCGTGGATCATCGCGTCCATCACGTCGCGCATCTGGCAGACGTAGGCTTCGCGCACAAACTGTTGGTAGGCCGGGGAGCTCATGCCCCCCTCGGCGGCGAGCTGCTCGACCCCGCGGGTGGTGTCTTCCCACTTTTGGCGGATGACCCCGAGGTTCCATTTGCCGGCGATGACCGGGGTGGGGCGGATGTCTTTGAGGTCCGCTTCGTAGTCGATCCAGTCGTCCATCATCTGCACGAACAGGCTCACGTCGTACATCCACTGGCGGGCGTGCTCGCCGGCGTAGCGGTGCACGGGGAAAATCAGCCCGTCGATGGTGCCCTCGACCCCGGCCAGGCGGTGGCACAGGCCGCGCGGGTCCTCGATGCCGGTCATGCCCTGGACCTCGGACTCGACCCACTCGACCACCCGGGCGAGGGCGGCGTCGAAGATGGGCCGCTCGGTGTCGTTGAGGTCGGTGCTCATCGCGACTTGGATCGCCCGGGTGAGCTTGAGCGCGCCGTGGTCGGGGTCCCAGGTGCCGTCGAGCAGCCCCTTGATGCGGCGCTCGCGCTCGACCGGCTCGACGTCGTCCATGTAGTGGTCGAACGCGTGGTCGATGGTGGCGATGAAGGCCGCGATGTACACGATGCGGCGGTGATCGCGCTCGGGGAAGGCGGCGCCGAAGAGCTTCATCGCGAACGCGGCGCCTTTGTTGAGGCCGCGCGGCGACAAGCCGAGCAGGCTGCCGGTGCCGGTGGCGAGCTTGATCAGCCAGTGCGGGCGCTCGGCGCAGAACAGCACGGTGTAGGGCGCGGCCGCGTAGAGATTGCAGGCGAGGAAGCGCAGCTTCTTGGCGTCGGCGGAGTCGAGCTTGTCCGGCCAGTGCGCGGCGAACAGCGGCTCCACGTATTTGTCGTACAGCTTGTGGGTGTGGGCGCGGATGGCCTCGGCGAAGATGCCCGCGTGGGTGGCGGGGATGCCGATCATCTCCTCGAGGCGACGGATGCGCTCTTCGGGGTCAATGTCCTTCGCGGGCAGGTCGAGCTCGACGACGGTCTCGGTCGCCAGCGCGGCTTGGTCTTGGTTTCCGGACGAAGCTGCGGACGGTTGCGTGGTGCTCATGTGTCTCCCCCGGTCACGACATCGTGTACGCCAATGTCATACCCGACGACGAACCATTCTGCACCCCCCATGCGGGCCCGCGAAGAGAACGGCGTCACGGCTCCCGCAAAAAGCCTGACCGGGCACGAACTTGTGTCGCTCTGCGTTGAAACTTCGTCTCGCCGGCTGTACTGCGGGCGACGTCGTCACCAGGCGAGGGGGAAGAACGACCGTGCGCCCGGTGCCGCGCGTTTTTGACCGGCTCAGCGCCTTCATGCTGGCCCATCGCTGGTGGGCCCTGCTCGGCTTTGTCGTGGTCTCCCTCGCGATCGCCGCGGGCGCGGCCCAGCTGCGGGTCGATTTTTCCGCGCGGGCCTATTTCGGGGCCAAGGGCGACACCGAAAAGCACCTCGCCGACTTCCACCGCGCGTTCGGGCCCGACGACGACGCGATCTTCGTGCTGCTCAAGACCGACGACACCGTGCTCGACCAGGCCGGCCTCGACCGGGTGCACCAGTTGTCGGAGGCGCTGCAGAGGGTCGACGGGGTCGACGACGTCATCTCGCTCACCCACACCGCCTTGCCCACGCAACAAGACGGCGCCCTCGCGTTTGTGCCCGCCGCCCGCGACGTCCCCGCGGACACCATCGCCCGCGCCGGCTTCCGCGCGCGCCTCCTGCAGAACCAACAGATCACCCCCACCATCCTCGCCGACGACGGCAGCGCCACCGTCATCGCCGCGACCTACGGCAAGACCATCGACCCCGACGACATCGGCGCGGTCCGCCCGTTGGTCCAGCGCATCGACGACATCGTGCGCGACGTGCCCGGGGCGAGCTTGGCCGGGCTGTCGGTGGTGCGGGCCCGGCTGCTCGGCCTCATCCTGGGCGACCAAATCCAGCTCGTGCCCCTGTCCTTTGCGTTGATGGCGCTGCTGCTGTTCTTTTTGTACCGGCGCGCCATCGGCGTGATCCTCCCCTTGCTCGCCGCGGGCATCCCCAGCGTGCTCGTCATGGGCGTCATGGGCTACCGGGGCGAACCCATCGGGGTGGTCAACCAGGTCTACTTCACCCTGCTGCCGGTGATCGCGGTGTCGGGCGCGATCCACCTGATCAGCCGCTACTACGACGACGCCAACGACCTCGGCACCCACGATGACACCCTCATTCCCCAGCACCGCACCGACGCGGTGCAAAGCGCGCTCCGGCACGTGGGGGCGGCGATCTTTTTCTCCGCCCTGACGACGGTGGTCGGGCTGTTCTCGCTGCACCTGTCGGACATGCCAGTGCTGAAAAGTTTCGGGCTGTACTCTGGCGTCGGGGTGGCGTTCGCCTTCTTCACCATCATCATTCTGTTGCCGATCCTGCTCGCGGCCACCCGCGGCCGGGTGCTCGACCCCGACAAAGCGGCGCGGGAATCGCGGATCAACCTCCTGCTCGGCCGGTGCGCGGACATCAGCCTCGGCCGCCCCAAGCTCTTCATCGCCCTGTCCGGCCTCGTGCTCGCGGGCTGTCTGTGGCTCGGCCAATCGGTGGTGCTCGACAACACCGTGAGCGAGCTGCTCAAGCCCGAGCACCCCACCACCCAGGCTGGCCGCCTCGTCGACAAAAAGCTCGGCGGCATCGTGGCGCTGGAGGTGCACCTCAAGGGGCCGCCCGGTTCATTTGTTCAGCCCGACGTGCTGCGCGCGCTGGACGCGATGGAGCGCGCCGCCCAGGAGGAGCCCGCGGTCCGCGCGGTGCAAAGCCCCGCCTCGTTGGTGCGCGCGCTCAACCAGGGCGTGGTCGGCGAAGACGCGATTCCCGACGAGCGCAACGTCGTGACCCAGCTTCTTTTCCTCGCCGAGGGCCGGCCCGAGGTCTCGCGGGTACTCACCGCCGACAAGAGCGAAGCCCGCCTGTCGATCCGGGTGCGCGACATCGGCGGGCGCGCCTTCATCGCCCTGCGGGACCGCTTGGCCAAGCGCTTTGACGAGGTGCTCGCCGCGGTGCCGGACAAGGACCGCCCGACGTTGGTCTTCACCGGCACCCCGCTGTCGGCCTACGTCGGCATCAACGCGTTGAGCAGCGATTTGCGCAACAGCGTGAGCGTGGCGTTCTTGGTCATCATCCTGATCATTTCCTTTATTTTCCGGTCGCCTAGGGTTGGGCTGGTCGCCTTCTTGCCCAACCTCTTGCCCCTCGCGGTCGGCTACGCCGCGCTCGCGGTGTTCGACTGGAAACTCGAGCCCGGCCCGGCGGTGGTCTTCGTGGTCGCCTTAGGGATCGCCGTCGACGACACGATTCACTTGTTGGTGCGCGTCTTCGAACATCAATCCCGCGGTGAGCCCCTCAAGCTCGCCATCCGCAACGCGGTCATCCGCGCTGGACGACCGGTCATTATCACCACCGTCATTTTGACCGCCGGTTTCCTCGTCAACGTGCAAAGTTCGTTTCCGACCAATGCGCGTGTCGGTGCATTGGGTGCGTTGGTGATCTTCGTGGCGCTGCTCTGTGACCTTTTCGTCCTTCCCCCCTTCCTGCTGATCTTTGGCGCAAAAAGAGAGGGCAACAGTGTTCCCAAACACAGTCTCCGATCGTAACCTCTTGACACCCTTCCAAAGCCGGTAGTAACTCACCGAAATCTCAGAGGTTCTGAGGGGAAGATCGTGGCCAAGAGATACACCATCATGCTGGAAAAAAGCGCGGGCTCCACGGTCCGGCGCTTTCGTTTTCACATGGGTCTTCTCTATGTCGGGGTGGCCGCGTGTGCGCTCTTGTTGGCGGGACTGGTGACCTTCGGCGGACACTACGCCACATTGTCACTGCATGCCTTCGACTTGGAGCAGCTCACCGCGGAGAACAACCGCCTCGGAGAAAGACTCGCGTCGATGAATGCCCGCGTCGAGCGCGCCATGGTCAACGTCGACCGGCTCAACGCGATCAACTCCGAGCTGCGCCGCAACGTGCGGCAGACCAGCGACGCCAAAGCCGACGTGCAGGGCCAAGCCCGCGCCCCGGTGAAGCGCACCTCGCCGGCCGGCGGCTCCAACATGCAGGAGCCCTTCGCGGTGGCGCCGGTCGGCGATGATCCCGACGTGGTGTCCATCCGGGCCGAGCTGGTCGACGGCCACATCGACCGTCTCCGCGACCTCGCCTCCCGCCAGACCCGCTCCTTGGCACAGTTGCAGGACTACTTCCGGACCCGCAAAGAGCTCCTCGACCACTCGCCGTCGGTGTGGCCCGCGTCCGGCTACTTCACGTCCAACTTCGGCCACCGCGACGATCCCTTCACCGGGGCGCGCACCCTGCACGCGGGCATCGACATCTCCAATGAAATTGGAACGCCCATTTACGCCCCCGCCGCCGGCGTGGTGGTGGTCAGCGGCCACGGCGGTGGTTACGGCAACCTCATCGAGCTCGACCACGGCCGGGGGGTGCGCACCCGCTTCGGTCACTTGTCCCGGCTGTTCGTGAAGGTCGGGGCCGAGGTCCAGCGCGGCACCCTCATCGGCCACATGGGCAACTCCGGCCGGAGCACCGGCCCCCACCTGCACTACGAAGTCCGGGTCAACGGCGAACCCAAGAATCCCGAGAACTACGTCGTGGAGTGGTAGACACCACGCCCCCAAAAGGTGAATAGAGACCGCCCGGCCACGTCCAAGGCCGGGTTCTCTTTTTTTGAGGTGGGGGAGACAATGAACAAGTTCTTTTTGTGTGTGCTGGTGGTGGCCGCGGCGGTGCCGGCCTTGGCCCAAGACGACGGCGAACGGCTGCCCGCGCCCGGCGCCGAGGCCCCGGACGACTTCGCGGACGACGAGGGCGGGGCAGACCCGGCGGCGACGGACGGGCCGGAGGACGCGGCGGCGACCGACGAGCCCGCCCCCCGAGACGAGGACGCGCCCCCCCGGAAGGCCCGGGACCGCGACGCGGACGAGTACGACGACGACCGCGCCTCAGACCGCCGGCGGCGGCGCGACCGGGCCCCGGCCAGCGACGTGGAAGAGCTCGGCTTCTTTGACCGGCACTTCACGTTTTCGCTCAACGACAACCTCGAGCCCGAGATCGAAGAGAACCTCGCGGTGATCTGGGTGGCGTCGGTTCTGCTCACCACGCCGATCTCGGTGTTCGGCATGATTTGGGCGCCGGTGGCCTTCGGCGCGGGCAGCCCCGACGGCGATTACTGGCTGGACGCCATTGTCCACCATCTCGCCTCCTCGCTCGGCCGGGCCTGCATCAGTGGCTGCTTTCCCTTGTCCCTGGCCTGGCTCATCTACCTGGAGCCGGTGCAGATGATCAACATGTACGACTACCACCTGAAGCGGAAGCGGGCCGCGCGGGGCGAGCGCACGGCGCGGGCCCAGGTGCCGGGCCCGGTGCGCACCGCCCAAGCCGAGGCCCACGCCTACTGATGGCGGGCCAGGTACGCGTATACATTGCGTGTTCGCTCGATGGGTTCATCGCCGGTCCCGGCGATGACCTGTCGTGGCTGCCCGGCGCGGACGGCCAACCGGTGGAGGCCGCGCCCACCGCGGCCCTGGGGTACGAGGCGTTCATGAACGACGTGGGCGCGCTGCTGATGGGCCGGCGCACCTACGACGTGGTGTGCGGGTTCGAGGGGGCTTGGCCCTATGGGGACAAGCCGGTGCTGGTCGCGACCCACCGGCCCCTGTCCGCGAAGGCGGACACGGTGCGGGCGGTGTCCGGCGACATCACGTCGGTGGTGGCCGAGGCCCAGGACGCGGCGGGGCCACAGGACGTGTACCTCGACGGGGGCCAGTTGATCCGCGCCGCGCTCGATGCCGGCGTGGTGGACGACCTGGTGGTGACGATGGTGCCGCTGGTGCTCGGGACCGGGCACCCGCTGTTCGCGGGGGTAGAGCAGCGGCACCGCTTCGAGGTCAAGTCCCACCACGACATGGTCCCGGGGATGGTGCAGTTGCATTTGGTCCCGAAGCGCTGAACCACCGCTTACATCAAGACCCCGGGCACGATGGGCTTGACCTGCTCCCGGGGCGTTTCTGTGCCCAGGCGCTCGACGAGGTTGATCTCGATGGTGCGGGACAGGGCGGACAGGGGCAACGCCGGCCAGAACATCGTGAACGGGTCCTCGAGCACGCGCCCCACCTCCGAGATGAGCATGAACGCCATGCACACAATGATATTGACCGGGATGACGGCCCAGCCCAACGGCTCGATGGCGGCGAGGGGGAACAGGATCGAGAACACCTGGACGAGCAGCTCGGTGATGTTGCTGTAGCCGCGGGGCAAGGGGGTCTTCTTGATGCGTTCGCAACCGCCTTGGATGTCGAGCAGGTGACGCACGCTCAGATCGAGGCTTTGCACCCGGAACTCGTCGAGGTCGCCCTGTTTTTGCAGGGCCACCACGTCCTCCATCTGCGCCTGCAGCAAGGCGTGGGTGGCGTTGGACGAGCCCTGCAAACGGGCGCGGTCGTCGTCGCGCAAGAACAGCCCCACCTCTTCGTCTTGCAACGGGTCCGCCCCCCGCAGCAAACACCGCAAAACATGCACATACGCGATGTGGCGCCGGACCATGCGCGACTGGGTGTCGCTGGGGCCGTCGCCGGCCTTGGGCAGGTACACCAGCACCTGGGTGCACCAATGGCGCGAGGTGTTGATCAAGCGACCCCACAGCTTGCGGCCTTCCCACCAGCGGGCGTACGACGAGTTGGTCCGGAAGCTGACGAAGATGCCCAGGGCGCCCCCGATGATGCCGAGGGGGAGCGCGGGCAGCTTGATGTGGGTCCAGTCGGTGAACTCGTGAATGGACGCGACCGCCACGCTGGTGATGGTGTACAGCGCCACCGCTTTCCATTGCCAGCGGAAGAGGCCGAACACCCCCCCTTTGAAGTCGTGTTGAAACACATGTCCCCCTGGTCCGAGCCCGAGCGGCCAAGGTTGCAATTCACCGTGGGCGCGGCAAGATATTTTGCGATGAAACCGGGAATGAGCCCCACTTGGTCTGAGACGCGGACACTCCCCGAGGACGTCCAGCGGGACCCGCTTCGGTGCTTTGCCCAGGCCAACTACCGCGCGGTGTTCGACGCGCTGTCCATCGACGATCGGCAGGTCGTCGCCAATGGTCATGCATTCGTGCTCGGGACCCCCGGCGCTGGGGAGGTGCGGGTCCAGACCCAGATCGCGGCGGTGGAGACCCCCGAAGACAATGAATATGGATTCGTGACCGTGCACGTGTTGCTTGAGCGGCTCGATGGCACGCTGGTGTTCGGCGGGCACAAGTCGCTGGCGGTGCGCGGCGGGTTCTCCCAGCAAGTGTTTGGCTGACGTGAAGGTCTACTGGAACGACCTGGAGCTCGGTGAGGTCCTCCTCGAGGAGGAGGCGCTGCGGTTGCCGCGCTTGTCCGAGGACGAGGTCGAGACCATGCTCGGGCACCTCGCCCCCGGCCTGATCGAGGGCGAAGCGGTGCTGCCCCAGGAGACGTGTTTGGGGCTGATGCTCGACGTGTTCCGGCGGACATTCGAGAACGTGGAGCTGTTGGCGGTGCACGCCCACCATCACCTGCTCGCCGCCCCCGAAGAGAAGCTGCGGCTGCGCATCGAGGCGAGCAAGCGCCGGCGGTTTTACCGGGCGAGTTTTTGTATGTGGCTGGAGCGCGAGCGGGACGAACAGATCGTGAGCGACGCGGAGTTCGTGGTGCGGCTGTGGGCCGATGAGTACGCCGAGGCCCGGGGGGCGCGGCCTGCGGTGCCGCAGTACCCGACCCACGCCTGGGAGGCCTCGTTGCCCTTTCCCGCCAACCGGGTGGCTCTCGACGAGGCGTTGCGGGGTTGGGTGCAAAATCCCGACGCGGCCCGCGCGATATTGAACATCATCGACGAGCTTCCCTTCGAGGAGGACGCGGTCGCGTCGTACGAGGTCGAGGCCCAGCTGTGCGAGCTGGCCGACCAGGCGGTGCGGCCGCTGCCCGCTTATGCCCAGGGCGACGACGACCACGCGTTCCGGCTGGTGGTGTCCAAAGAGGCCAAGGAGTTCTTGCTCAAGGTCGGGCCGGTGCCGAGCGAGTGCGCGGATGCGCCCACCTTCGACCGGGCCTACGCGGAGATGTTGGCCCGCACCGACCAGTTCATTCAGGACCTCGAGGGGGTGTGGGGGGCGCCTGACTTTGAGGGGCACGAGCTCATCCAGCGCATCGAAGAGGGCGACGAGCGGGTGGCGGACGCCGGGCGCATCCTCGCCGAGGAGATCGGCCTCGGCATCTCCGACGTGCTCGCCTGCTGGGAAAAAAACGACGCGTGGGCCTACGTGGCCCTGCAGCGCCAAGAGCCCGAATACCCCGTGCTGCTCGTGGCCGGGGTGCAGAAGCTCTCCGGCGAGCCGCTCATCGCGTTGTCGCGTTGACCGGCCCCGACGAGGGCTTGGCCTCCGGCGAGAGCCACGCGGGGTAGGCGAGCTTCGGCGAGGTCAGCTCACAGCCTTCCGGCAACCGGGCGCAGCGGGGCTCGCCTTCGAGACCCAAAAAGCGCGGCTGTTCACAGTTGTCGATCAGGTGGCTCACGTACACCCGCCCGGTCTCGACGGTGCCGGGCTTTCCTTGGCGCCAGACCCGCACCAGCCACGCGCGCCGCTCGACCGGCACCCCGCAGGCGCGGGGGGCGCCGTCTTGCAAAAAGAGCACGTACACCGCGCGCTCGTCCTCGGAAAATTGCGCCACCGGGCGCGCGGTGGCGTACTCGTCCCCGTAAAGCGTGCCCAACAGGGCATAGCGGCCGTCGAACCCCTTGCGCGAAAGGTTGGCCCCACCCTGGGCCCGCTCGACGGTGTACAGCCCCTGGGCGTCGAGGTGGGCATCGCCGTACCGCGAAAACGGCACCACGTCGAAGCCGGCCACGGTCCAGGACGGCACCAGGGCCCCGTCTTGGGCGGGCTTGGGCAAGTCAAACGCGAGCTGGCCCCCCTCGGTGCACACCGGGGCCGAGAGGGTTTGGGTGGTGTAGCCCTGCTCGGTCACGCTCACCACTTTGCCCGACGCCACCAATGGGAATGCACGACCGCGCAGGGTGGTGCGGTCCTCGGTCAAGACCAACGCGCCGGCCGGGCAAGGCAAGGGCACGTAGGCCCGGCCGCCGATGATGGGGTAGAGCGGCCCGTCCCACGAGAGGTTGCGGCGCTCGGCGGCGATGAGGCCCTTTTCACCCATGTGCGCGGCCTTCTTGTTGCCTTGGGCCGCGAACATCTTGGTCATCGCCGCGATGGCTTTTTCGTCCGCCGGGCGCAGGCCCACCGCGCGCAACCAGGCGTTGAGCTTGGTGCGGCCGGTGCTCTTTTGCGCGACCTTCGCCCAGTGTTCGAACGTGGGGCGCGTCGTCGACAAAAGCCGCTTGGGCACGTACCCGGACGCGACCTCGGTGCGCACCTTGACAAAGCCCCCCGCGGCGCGCGCGTCGATGCGCACCTCCGTGCCCACGCGCAGGGTGGTGACGACCTTGCTGGTCTTGTCCGGGGCTTCGCGCAGCCGCGCCACCGACGCGACCACGTAGTGGGGCGTATCCGCTTGGGCCCCGAGCAGGCATACCGAGAGCAGGACCAGACAAAGACCGCGCATGCCCCATCCTACACAAGCCCCGCCGAAGGTCACGGTCACCACCGCGCGCCGCGCGAAGGAAAAACACCCCCGCGCGGCCGAGGTCGCGGCCCGTCTCGACGCGCCCCTCGTCGAGCGGCGCAGCAAAAGCACCGCCGCGGTGTTGCAAGAGTCCGGCGCGGCTGTGCTCTACGTCGTCGGGGCCGACCACGATTGGGTCGAGGACGCGCAGGGCCGGCGCTGTTTTGTGCACCCGGGGCGCTTTTTTCAGCGCACCGCGCGCACGCCCCCCGTCCCCCTCGTGCGCGCGGTGGGCGCGGCCCGGGTCATCGTGGACGGCACCTGCGGGCTCGGCCAGGACGCGCTCGTGCTCGCGGGCACCGGGGCCGAGGTGCTGGCCTATGAGCGCTCGCGGGTCGTGCACTGCCTGCTCGACGAGGGCCTGTCGCGGTTGGCCCGGCGCGACGACGCGCTCGGGGATGCGGCCCGGCGCGTCACGCTCCTGGAGGGCGACGTGGCCCGCGCGGATTGGCCGCGCGGCGACGTGGACTGTGTGGTGCTCGACCCGATGTGGGACCGAACGTTCCCCGGGGCGCAGGAGATGCAGACCTTGGCCCTCGTCGCGGACGGGCGCGGCTTTTCTCCAGAGACATTGCGCACCCTGGCCGCGCGGGTCCCGCGCTTGGTGATGAAACTGCCCGCGAACGGGCGCGGCCCCGACGGGCTGACCTGGACCGGGCGGGTGCAGGCCACCCGCGCGGCGTTTGTCATCGCGGACGGCTCAGGCGAGCACGGTGCGGGCGGCGAGTGAGCGCAGGGCGGGCGCGAGCCGGGCGGCCATGGCGTCGGCTTTGCCCGCGGCGTCGATCAGGTCCTGGCGCACCTCGAGCTCGAGGTAACGGGCGTTCGCGTCCTGCGCGTGGTGTTGGATCGAATAGATGAGCCCGCCGAGACCGGTGTAGGGCTCGTTGAGCCGGGCCTCGAGACCGGCCGCGGCGAGGTCGTCGCGCACCAGCCGCGCGTCGTCTTCATAGATGTCGAACAAGACCCCGACCTCGAGGGTGCGGACCTCGTCGCCGTAGCGCGGGGTGAACGAGTGGATGGCGATGAGATAGCGCGGGCTCTCGGCCAGGGCGCGGCGGGCGGTCTCGCGGATCGCGCGGTGGTAGGGCCGGTAATACCGTTCGAGCCGGCGCTCTTTGTCGTCGTCGGTGAGCGCGCGGTTGAAGTCGATGACCTGCCCGTGCGCCTCCCGCAAAAAGAGGGTGTCGTCGTCGGGCGCGCGGTTGGCGTCGACCAAGAGCCGGGAGAAGCCGGCCACCACCGCGGGGGCCTCGAGCTGCCGGGAAAGAGCCCGGGTCAGGTCGGCCGCCCCGATGTCGATGCCCCAGTGCTGCGACAGCAGCGCGCGGTCCGCCGCGCTCACCGGGTGGTCAAAGGTCGCATTCGACGCGTGCTCACAGGTGAACAAAAACGGGCCTTTGCCCTCGGGGTGCAGGACCTCAAACGCCATGGGCGCATCTTCGGAGAGGCCGGGCCGCTTGTCCACGGCCGGGCTTGTGTTCCGCCGGAACACAGTTGTCCGCGAGGACACGAGAGCCTGTGTCCGGCCGGACACAGGATCGGCCGGGTTTATTCCCGCGGCCTGGTGCGGGCGGTCGCGAATCCATCTAAGTATCTGAATTTGTTCAAGATCGAAACACGTCCGGAACCGTTCACAGTCCTGGCACGTCTGCTGCTTTTACATGGAACAACCGCGCACATCAGGGCGATGGAGGTTTGACGATGCTGACCGCGATGCTCAAGACGTTCACCCAGGGGGGCAAAGACCGGGCGTTCCAGAGCGAAGCCATGCCCCACATGAACGCGCTGTTCGCCGCCGCCCTGCGCCTCACCCGCAACGAGAGCGACGCCGAAGACCTCGTGCAAGAGACCTTCTTCAAGGCCTACCGCGCGTGGGAGCAGTTCGAGTCCGGGACCAACTGCAAAGCCTGGCTCTTCCGCATCCAGACCAACACCTTCATCAACAAGTACCGCCGCAAGGTCAAAGAGCGCGAAATCCTCGAGGGCAATGAGCGCATCGCGGCCGAGCACTACTTCGTGCACCCCCAATCGAAGAACCACACCCTCAACCCCGAAAAACACATCACCGACCAGTTCATGAGCGACGAGGTGGTCAAGGCCCTCGCCGAGGTGCCCACCGACTTCCGCACCGTGGTGATGCTCGCCGACGTCGAGGGCTTTGCCTACAAGGACGTCGCGGACATGGTCGGCATCCCCGTCGGCACGGTGATGAGCCGCCTGTTCCGGGGCCGCCGCATCCTGCAGGAACATTTGTTCGAGTACGCGCAAAAAGAGGGCCTGCTCAAGGCCAAAGGCGCCGACAACGAGCCCTTGTCCCTCGACGACTACCGCAAGCGGCGGTCGCGCAAAAAAGCCTGATTCCTTTCTTCGTTCCTTCGTCTTCCGATTCCTTCCTGAGCTTTTCGCAACTCCTTCCTACTCCACTCCTTCTGCAAAAAGCTTCCTCCCGAGCGCCCGGACCTGGTTGTCCGGGCGTTCATTTTTTGGCCGAGGGTGGGCGAACGAAGTTCGCCTGAAGCAACGCGAAGCGTTGCCGGAATGATTCCAGTCCCCCCCAAGGCCTCACGCTTCGCAAGCTCAGCGAATCGGCCTTTCCCCCCCCATGTCGTCGGGCCAGGCTCGCTTCGCTCGCGGCCCTCCGGGGTCGCATCCGAGTGGATGCGACGAGGCTGATGGTTCGGTGATGGCGTCTGGCCTCGGCAAGGCGAAGCCGGAAGAACGCGAGGCGTGCCCGGGCGGGGGTTGACCCGGGGGGGCGAGTGGGGTCGGCTCGGCGGTTGTGGAGCACAGCGCCAAGTACAGTCTGACCGCGATCCCCGACGCCCACGGGGAAGTGAAGCGCATGCTCATCGAGAAGCGGCGCGTGTACTGGAGCGTGATTGTCGCGCTCTACGCGGTGGGGCTCTTGCTCGCGGCCGTCGTGCACTACACGTACCTGTGGAGCTCGTCGCTCGAGGCCCAAGACATGGCCAAAAAGAACGACGCGTTGCGCGCGGAGGTCGCGGCGTTGGCGGCCAAGGTCGACCAGGTCGAGAACAACCTCGGCGAGGCCCGGCGCTTCGACGAGAAACTGCGCGCGATGACCGACCTCAACGACGACACCCGCGACCTGTCGGTGGACGCGATGGTGAGCGGGAGCCCGGCCGAGCTGCTCGCGTCGGTGAGCGACCCCGCCCACCGGGTGCTGGTCCAGGCCGCGCTCGACGCGCGGTTCGAAGGCATGGCCGACTTTGCCCGCAGCCAAGCCCAGGTGCTCGGCGCGGTGGTCGACGACCTCGCGCGGGACAACGCGCTGCACTACGGCGTGCCCCGCGAGTGGCCGACCGGCGGGTGGATCACCAGCCGCTTCGGCCCGCGGGAAGACCCGGCCACCCAAGAGCCCGCCATGCACCTTGGGCTCGACGTGGCCGCGCCGGTGGGGGCCGAGGTGCGCGCCCCGGCCTCGGGGCGGGTGCTGTTCTCCGGGGTGCGCGACCCGCTCGGCAACGTGGTCGTCGTCGACCACGGGCGCGACGTCGTGACCCACTACGGCCACCTCCAGGAGGTGCTCGTGCGCTCGGGTGACCTCGTCGAGCCCGGCCAGGCCATCGGGCTGGTGGGCAGCACCGGGCGGAGCACCGGGCCCCACCTGCACTACGAAATCCGCGTCGCGGGCCTCCCGGTCAATCCCGAGAACTTCCTCGCGCGCTGACGTCGACCACCGCGCCCCCAGGCCCAATCGTCTATTGCATTTGGTGCCACCCGGTGCGAACCGGCGGCCCGGAGGTTTGTATGCGTTCGGTCGTCGTCCGGTCTCTCTGCGCCCTGTCCCTCGTCGGGAGCAGCCTGGCGTGTGGCAGCAATGAAGTCGCGGTGGCGTGGACCATCGAAGGCCAGGCCGCGTCGGCGGAGGTCTGCGACGACGTCGTGTCCGACGGGATGCGCGTGACCACGTACGCTGACGGCAACACCGCCGAGGACCCGCAAAGCGCGGTGACCACGTCGTTCGGCTGTGCCGACGGCGAGGGCACGGTCGAGGTCGGCAGCGACCGCCGCGTCTTTTTCGAACTGCTGCGCGGCGAGGTCGTCTCCGGCATCGCCGGGCCGTTCACCGTGGGGCAGACCGGGGGCAACCTCTTGTCCGAAGACACCACCCAATACGTGGCCGACGTCGAGATGATCGCGGCCCAGCTGACCCTGACCTTCAACACCCCCGGCGGCTCGATCTGCGAGCTGTCGCCGGGCGCGATCAACGTCAGCTTCCGCCACCGCGTCACCGGGGTGGAGACTGAGCTCATCGAGGACACCACCGTCAGCTGTGCCGACGGCCAAGCGACCTACGTCTACGACGAGGCCTACATCGGCCAGGAGTACCTGGTGTACGCGACCACCAACGCGGGGGACATGACGTTCAAGACCGCCGACCCCGGCGCGCGCATCGACGTCGACTACCCCGCGGTGACCACCGGCGTGACCCTCATCCTCGACGAGTAGCGACCGCCGCCCGATGGCCGGACGTCGCCCGAACTTTTTCGTGGGCCTGGCCGTCGAGGCCGGGCCCTGGTTTTTGGGGCTGCCCGACGCGCCCCCGGGCGTGCGCGCGATGGGCCCCGGCGACCTGCACATCACGGTGGCGTTTTTGGGCCCGGTCGACGAGGACCGGGCCCGGGCCGCGTTCAAAACGCACCCCGTGCCCCGGGTGCCCCCCGCGGTGACCTTGTCGCGGCTGGTGGCCCTGGGCGCCAACGCCATGTCACTGCTTTTGGATCCGGAGGGGCCCGCGCACCCGGTGGCCCAAGCCATCGCGGCGGTGCGCGACGACCTCTGTGACGCGGCCTCGGCCCGGCGCGAGGCCCGGCCGCCGCGGCCGCACGTCACCATCGCGCGTGGCCCGCGCGCGCCGGCGCCGGCGGTGGACGCGTGGCGCGCCGCCCATGAACACACATTGGTGGGCACCCAAGTGGCCCTTCGGTCGGCGGCGTTGTTCACCTGGAGCGACCAACGGGACCGACCGCGCGACGGGCGGTTTGGCCGCCCGCAGCCGGCGCAGTTCGTGGTCGTCGACGAGCACGCGCTGGTGTAGGTCCTTTCCGCTGATCAACCGCGCGGCCCGCTTGCCATTTCGCGCCATCCCGCCGGGCCGGATGTGTCTCAGGCACGCACAGGTTGCGTGTCTTGGTCGATGAAAAGAAATACAATTGGACGGCAGGAGGCAGCCATCAAAGTTCGCGTCAACGGCCCATCGGTCCGGCAAATCTCCGGACCTGTGAAGAAGCCCTCACCCCGGGTGCCCGAGGTGAAGGACGGCTTTGACGTGTCGCTGCACAAAAAGCAAAACCGCATGGACACCGCCCTCGCGCGGCCCAAGCGACGCCCGCAAGCGTCGGGCCCCAAGCCGGACGGGCCGTCCACCGCCGAGGTCAACAAAGAGCTCGCCGCCGCCATCCGCGAACAGATGCAGATGCCGGTCGCCGCGCGCAGCAACCCCCGCATGCCCGTGGCGTCGTCGGCGCCGGTCCCGCGCGAGGTGGCGCAGTTCCAAGAGGCGATGGGCGCGCTCGTGGGACAGAAGACCGCCGACAACCGCCCCCGTCGTCTGCAGCGCACGGGCGTGGCCGCCGCCGACCGGGCGGTGGAGCGCGCGATGCGGGAGTCGGCCGGACAGGGCCGCGACTACAACGCGGTGATCGACCGGGCCATGGAGCTGTACACCGACGAGACCCGCGGGGCGCTCGCCGCGCGGTTCAGTCCCGACGAGATCGACGCGTACCTGGCGCGCTGATCGCGCCCAGGCCACGACCGACCAAACAAAACGGGGACCTTGCGGTCCCCGTCGTGCATTCAGGATCGGTCTCTGGCCTTCGGTCAGTTGACCATGAGCCCGCGGCGCTTGAGCAACGGCTCGATGGCCGGCTCTTTGCCGCGGAAGGTCTTGAACAGCACCATGGCCTCTTCGGCCCCGCCCCGGCTGAGCAGGGTTTGGCGGAAGTGATCGCCGTTTTGGCGCTTCAGGCCGCCGTTTTCTTTGAACCATTCGACGGTGTCCGCGTCGAGGACCTCGCTCCAGATGTACGCGTAGTAGCCAGCGGAGTAGCCGGCCATGATGTGCGAGAAATAAGTCGAGCGGTACCGCGGCGGCACCTCCTCGAGGAGCACGCCGGCCTTCTTGAGCGCGGCCTGCTCGAACGCCATCACCTTGTCCGCGGTGGGCACCTGCTCGGGGGTGAGTTGGTGCCAAGCTTGGTCGATGAGGCTGGCCTCGAGGTACTCGGTGGTGGCGAAGCCTTCGTTGAAGGTCTGGGTCGCGAGCACCTTGTCGAGCAGCTCGGTGGGCATGGGCTCACCGGTCTTGTGGTGCTTGGCATAGTTTTTCAGGACTTCGGGCCAGATCGCCCACATCTCGTTGACCTGGGAGGGGTACTCGACGAAGTCGCGGGGCACGGTGGTGCCGGCGAACTCGGGGTAGGTCACGTTGGAGAACATCCCGTGCAGGGCGTGGCCGAACTCGTGGAACATGGTGGTGACCTCGTCGAAGGTCATCAGCGCGGGCTCGCCTTCGGCGGGCTTGGTCACGTTGAGGTGATTGGCCACCACCGGGCGCTGCGCGTTGAGCTTGTTCTGGGCGACGTAGGCGTTCATCCAGGCGCCCCCGCGCTTGGACGGGCGGGCGTAGGGATCGAACAAGAACAGCGCCAGCGACGTGCCGTCCTCGTTGAACACTTCGTAGACGCGCACGTCCTCGTGGTAGGTGGGCAGGTCGTCGCGCCGCTTGAAGGTGATGCCGTAGAGCTTGGTGGCGGCGAAGAACACGCCGTCCTTCAGCACGGTCTCGAGCTCAAAGTAGGGGCGGAGCTGGGCGGCGTCGAAGCTGAAGCGCTGGGCCCGCACCTTCTCGGTGTAGTAGTCCCAGTCCCAGGACTTGAGGTCTTTGATGCCGTCCTTCTTGGCCAGCTTCTCGAGGTCCTTGAGCTCCTTTTTGGCGTTTTTGATCGCCGCGGGGGCGAGCAAGGCGAGGCGCTTGTTGACCGCTTCGGTGGTGCGGGCGGTCTGGGTCTCGAGGGTGTAGGTGGCGTGGTCTTTGTAGCCGAGGAGCTGGGCTTTTTCTGCGCGCAGCTTCACGGTCTTGGCCAGCACTTCGGTGTTGTCGAACTTGCCACCCCGGCTGCCGCGGGAGAGGGAGGTCTCGTGCAGGCGCTTTCGCAGGGCGCGGTTCTTCAGCGACGCGAGGGCGGGCTGGCCCGAGGTGTTGAGCAGGGCGATGACGTACTTGCCCTCGAGGTTGCGCTTTTTGGCCTCGGCCGCGGCGGCGGCGATGTCGGCGTCGGACAGCCCGTCGAGTTCTTCTTTGGTGTCGACGACGACCGCGAGCTCGTTGACCTCGTTGAGCACGTTCTGGCTGAACTGGGTCTCGAGGGTGGCGAGCTCGGCGTTGATGGCCTTGAGGCGCTCTTTTTGTTCGGGGTTGAGGTTGGCCCCGGCGCGCACAAAGTCGCGGTGGGCGATCTCGACCAGGCGCAATGCTTCTGCGTCGAGGCCCAGGGTGTCCCGGGTGTCGTAGATGGTCTTGATCCGGGCGAACAGCTTGTCGTTCAGCAGGATCGCGTCCTCGTGGGCCGCGAGCTTGGGGGCCATATCGGTGCGTACCTTCTCCAGGTCCTCGTTGGTGTCCGCGGCCACCAACGCGAAGAACACCCGGGAGGTGCGCTGCAGCACCGCGCCGGATTTCTGCATCGCGGCCAAGGTGTTGTCGAAGGTCGGAGGCTCGGTCTGGTTGGCGATGGCGTCGACCTCGGCGAGCTGCTCTTTCATGCCCTGCTCAAACGCGGGCTGGAAGTGCTCGTTTTTGATCTGATCGAAGGGGGGCATCTCGTACTGCAGCGTGCTCTTCACCAGCAGCGGATTTTGGGCCGCGGGCGCGGCGGGTTGCGCGTCGGTCACGGGGGTCTCCTCCACCGCGGCGGGCGGCGGGTCCTTTTGCTCGGGGGTGCTGGCGCAGCTGAGCGCCAGGGGGGTCAGGGCAAGGGTCGCTACCAAACGTTTCATCGGGTCTCCGGGCACATGGGGAAATCACGCCCCTCATGCGCCGGTCGACGACGTCCGTCAAGGACCCCAAGAACCGCAGCCGCATGCGACCGGCGAGTACTCGTTCGCGCCGCGCGCAATTGCGCATAGCGGCCACAGGACATCCGAAAATGGGCATAGCCGGCCGCACCGCCGCCGGCAAACCGCGATTGGCGCCCGGGCGGTTCGACGCTAGAGTCCGCGCATGACCAAACCCACCACCCTCTCGTTGGCCCTCGGCCTCGCCCTGATCACCACCGCGTGCGCGGAGAAAAAAGCCCCCGCGCCCCCCGCCCCGGCGGAGAAGCCGGCCCCCCCCGCGGCGCCCGCCGCCGGCGAGGTGCTCGCGTCGGGCACGCTCAACCTTCCCGAGGGCAGCACCGCCACCGGCAAGGTCGTGTTCGTCTCGTTGCGGCCCGCGGGGGGCAAAGGCCCGCCCATCGCCGCGCTGCGCTTGCCGGCGGGTCCCTTCCCCCTCGCGTTTCAGCTCACGAGCAACAACGTGGTGGCCATGGGCGGACAGGCCCGTCCCGTCCCCGACGAGTTCGTGCTCAAGGCCACCCTCGATGTCGACGGCAACCCCATGCAGCGGTCGCCGGACGACCTCGTGGTCGAACACCCGACGAAAAAGGGCAGCACCGGGCTGGCGCTGACCCTGGGCACGACCGGCGGGTGACCATCGCTTGGCATGATGGGGCGGCGCGCCCCCGGGAGCAGCGACGATGACCCTCGCGCAAAACAAACAAAACGCGATGGCGTTCTACGACTTGATGTTCAACCAGTGTCGGCCGCGGGAGGCCATCGAGCGGTACGCCGGCGAGGAGTACATCCAACACAACCCCGAGGTCGGCGACGGCAAGGAAGCGTTCATCGCGTATTTCGAGCGCATGGCCGAGGCTTACCCCGGCAAGCATGTGCGCTTTGTGCGCAGCGTGGCCGAGGGCGACCTGGTGGTGTTGCATTGTCACCAGGCCTGGCCGGGGGACCAGGACTACGCGGGCATCGACATCTTTCGCTTCGACGACCACGGCAAGGTCGTGGAGCACTGGGATGTGCTGCAGGTGATCCCCGCGACCGCCAAGAACGACAACACGATGTTTTGACCTCCGAGCGAAACGCCGGGAGCGGTCAGTACGTGGTTGTCATATCCGAATATCCGGATATAAGGAACCATGGCCCTGGATGCGTTTCCCCCCGTCGACCCCGCGGCATTGAGCGCGGCGTTCAAGGCCCTGGGGGACGAAAATCGCCTGCGGGCGTTCGCGCTCATCGCGGCCCGGGGCCGCATCTGCGTCGGCGACTTGGTCACCGTGCTCGACCTGCCGCAGTCCACTGTCTCGCGCCACCTGGCCGCGCTCCGGCGCACAGGATTGGTGGTCACCGAGCGCGCGGGGACCTGGGTGCACTACGCCCTGGCCGAAAGTCCCCCCATGGCGACGCCGGCCGAAGCAGTGGCGCGCCTGCTCGAGGGCGCGGATGCGTTCGCCGAGGACCTTTCCCGGGCCGCGTCCTTGGCCGCCGGAGGTGGGTGTTGTCCCCAGCACCCGCCGGCCAAAGGTGCCTAGTGGGGGCCTTCGAGCGGTACCTGTCCATCTGGGTGGCGCTGGCGATGGCCGCGGGGGTCGCGCTCGGCGTGGCCGCGCCCGGCGCGTTCGCCCACATCGCACAATGGCAATGGGCCCGGGTCAACCTCGTGGTCGCGGCGCTGATCTGGTTGATGATCTACCCGATGATGCTCAAGGTCGACCCGTCCTGCTTTCGGGACGTGGGGAAGAAGCCGAAGGGTCTGGCCCTCACCTTGGTGGTCAACTGGTTGGTCAAGCCGTTCAGCATGGCGGGGTTGGGGGTGCTCTTCTTTCAGGTGGTGTTTGCCGAGGTGGTGCCTGCCGCCGAGGCGCAGCAATACATCGCGGGCATGGTCCTCCTCGGGGTCGCGCCGTGTACGGCGATGGTGTTCGTGTGGAGCCACCTCACCGGGGGCGATGCCAACTACACCCTGGTGCAGGTCTCGATCAATGACATTGTGTTGGTGTTTGCGTTTGCTCCCATCGCGGGGCTGTTGCTCGGCGTGACCGATCTGCAGGTGCCGTGGGACACCTTGCTCGCCTCGGTGGTGGTGTTCGTGGTTGTGCCCCTCAGCGCGGGGCTGCTGACCCATCGCTGGCTGCGTTCGCACCAGGGGCCGGCTGCGATCGAGGCCCTCGCGGCCCGGCTCAAGCCGACGTCGATGGCGGGGCTGCTGCTGACGGTGGTGCTGCTGTTCGGGTTTCAGGCCGATACCCTCATCGAACAGCCGGGTCGGGTCCTGCTCATCGCCGTGCCCTTGTTGCTGCAGAGCTACGGCATCTTTGCCCTCGCCTACGGGCTTGCGCGATGGTTGCGCTTGCCCTTCGAGGTCGCGGCGCCGGCGGCGCTGATCGGCACGTCGAACTTTTTTGAGCTGGCGGTGGCGGTGGCGATCAGCTTGTTCGGTCTGTCGTCGGGGGCCGCCCTCGCCACCGTGGTGGGGGTGCTCATCGAAGTGCCGGTGATGCTCTCGTTGGTGCGTTTCGCCAACCGGACGAAGAGGTGGTTTGGCCCCGCCGATTCCGTGACCTGAGGACACCCCATGCCCGATGTGCCTTTTCGTTCGGTCTTGTTTTTGTGCGTCGCCAACTCCGCCCGGTCACAGATGGCCGAGGGGTTGGCGCGGGCCGCTTGGGGGGAGCGGGTGCGGGTGCAGTCCGCGGGCTCTGCCCCGTCGCGGGTCAACCCTGATGCGGTGGCGGTGATGAATGAGCTTGGCATCGATTTGTCCACCCACCGGTCCACGTCGGTGGACGACGTGGACCGGGACGGCGTGGACCTGGTGATCACCTTGTGCGCCGAAGAGGTGTGTCCGGTGTTCTTGTCTCGCGCCCGCCGGCTTCACTGGCCGCTGCCCGACCCCGACCGCCCAGACGAGGACTTGACCGCGGAAGAACGCTTGGCCCAATTTCGTGAGACCCGTGACGACATTCGTGGCCGCATCGACCAGTTGACCCGGGCCGGCCTGCCCAAGGAGTGACATTGTGAACAACCACGACGACGGTCCGCCACCGCTCGCCCGCCCGGTGTTTCCGCCGGTGGCGATTCGGCCCGACCCGCCCAAGATTCTGATGTTGTACGGATCGTTGCGAGAGCGGTCCTACAGCCGGTTGTTGGCGGAAGAGGCGGCCGGCGTTCTGCGCGATCTGGGGTGCGACGTGCGCTTCTTTGATCCGCGCGGCTTGCCGGTGAAGGCCCCGGACCTCGACGACCACCCCAAAGTGACCGAGCTGCGTGAGCTCTCGATGTGGTCCGAGGGTCAGGTTTGGTCGTGCCCGGAGATGCACGGCACCATCACCGGGGTGTTCAAAAACCAGATCGATTGGATTCCCCTGTCACTCGGGGCGGTGCGACCGACGCAAGGGCGGACGTTGGCGGTGATGCAGGTGTGCGGTGGCTCCCAGTCGTTCAACGTGGTCAACACCCTGCGCATCCTCGGTCGCTGGATGCGCATGCTCACGATCCCCAACCAGTCTTCGGTGCCGAAGGCGTACCAAGAGTTTGGGGACGACGGCCGCATGAAGGACTCGCCCTATCGGGACCGGGTGGTGGACGTGATGGAGGAGCTCTACAAGTTTACGCTGTTGACCCGGGACCTGAGCGGGTTTCTCGTCGACCGCTACAGCGAGCGCCGAGAAGCGGCCGCCAAGGCCGCGCCCGATCCACAAAACCCCAAACACCGGCTCCGCGGGGACGGTCTCTGAGCCGCGGGCATGGCGGAAAACCGCAGCGGAACACACCGTGGTATCGGCAGGTCACGATGACCGATCGACGCCACGACCCCCAGGATCCGTTCCCCGGCTATCGCGAGCTCGCGCTTCTCGCCGAGCACGACGCGGTCCGTACATCGCTGTGGGAGGACGAGCAGACAAAGACCAAGGTCGTGATCCGCGAGCTGTCGTTGGCCCGGGCCAAATCGCACGAGGAGGTCGAGCTGTTCGAGCGGGAATCGGCGGTGCTCGAGCACATCGATCACCCGCGCTTGCCCCGCATCCTGGAGCGTTGGCAGGACGAGCGCGACGGCGACGTCAAACTCTACCAGGTGCGTCACTGGGTCGAGGGCCAAAGCCTGTTCGACGAGGTCAAAGCCGGCCGCCACCTCACCGAGACCGAGGTGCTCCACACCGCGTGGGGGGTGGCAGAGACATTGGCCTATCTGCACCAACGCTCGCCGGCGCTGGTGCACCGCGACATCAAGCCGCAGAACCTGATCCGGACCCACGACGACGCCAACGACCGGGCGAGCGTGAGCGTCATCGACCTCGGGGCGATCAAGGCCGGGCCGTCGACGGGGCGCACCATCGTCGGGACCTATGGCTACATGCCCCCCGAGCAGTTCGAGGGGCGGAGCGCGCCGGCCAGCGACGTGTTCGCGTTGGGCATGACCCTCATCTTTTTGCTGACCCACAAAGAGCCTGGCGACTTTGACGACGGGGGCGCGCGGGCCCATTTTCGCGCCGAGGCCAACGTGTCGGACGCGACCGCCGCGCTCATCGACGAGATGATCGCGTACGACCCGGCGGACCGCCCCCGGGATGGGGCGGCGGTGGCCGATCGGGTTCAGGCGATTTTGCGGCCCACGCAAAAACCGACGCCGGCCGCCCCAGCGCGCTCGACGTCGAAAAAGCCGGCCGCGGTCATGGGCCGACCGAGCCCGTTGCCCCCGGCCGCACCGGACCGGTCCCGGCGCGAGGGCGGCGCCAAGTTTTCGCTGCGGGCGTTCTTTCGGCCGGACGGAGACGGTGAGCACCGCTGGAACCACGTCGAGGTGGTGGTGATGCTCATCCTGCTCATCGGCGTGCCCCTCGGGATGGGGGTGTGGTCGGCGATCCAGGACCACCGACAAGAGGCGGACGCGGCGGCGGCGCGCGCGGCCCAGGCGGCGGACGAGGCGCGGAAAAAGGCGTCCCTCCCCGCGGACCCACCGGCCGCGGTGGCGCCGTTTTTGGGGTTGGGCACCGGGGACGCGGGCTTGGTGATGTGCGCGGCGCGGCTTTTCCCCCGTCTGGCCCAGAGTGAACAGCGGTACCACAGCTGGGTCGGCGAAGACGGGCCCACGGGGCAAGAGCGCATCGTGTATGGGCTGTACGCCGGGTATGACGACGCGGTCGAACGGTGCCAAGGCGAGCCAGAGCTGGCCGCGTTCGCCAAGGTGGCGTTGCCCTTGGTGGCCAAGGCGAACCGGTACTACGACGAGGAGGACCACCGCGACGACGCGTTTGCGTTGGGCCGCGCGTTGCATCCCAAGTTGGTGGCGTCCTGGCAGGTGATGCACAGGCTCGAGGACAAGGCCGTCGCCCGCATCGGGCAGGCGCTCGCCGACCTGCCGCCGGCGGAGAGTGACCCGTTGGCCAACGCGGTGCGGGGGTTGACGGCCAAGGCGTGGGCGCTCGCGTTCGGCACCGGCACCGGCACCGAGGTCAAGGACTTCGCGTCGTGGGGCGGGAAGGTTGCGGCGGTCGAGGAGACGTTCGAGCAAACGCTCCGCGCGGTGGTGGACAGGTCCCCGGTCACCACCAAAGACGACAAGAAGGCCTACGAACGGCTCGAGCACCACCGGCAGGTGTTGAAGAAGATCGCCCGCGACGCGGAGAAGGTCGCGGCGGGGCGGCGCACCCACCGGGATCCAGGCGATTTGGTGACGCGGTTGCGCGACGAGACGATGGATTTTGTGGAGAGCCTGGTGCGCGACGACCAGACGTTGGTGATCTGGAAACGCCGCGTGCGTTGAGCCCCTCGGTCAGCGCGTCTCGGGGGCGCCCCAGGTGAGGTCTTGGCCTTGGGCAAACGCGACCTCGGCCGCGAGCCAGCCCTCGGACCGGACGGCGTTGACGATGCGCAGCTCGTCGAGCTCCGCCCCCGGGTTTTCGTTGCCGGTGAAGTCCGCGCCGAAGCCCAGCTGGCCCCCGTTGAGCAGATCCGGCCCGGACGGGGTGGTGGCGCTGGCGATGAAGGACCCGTCGATGAACAGTGACATGGTGTCGGCCACGCCGTCGTATACGATGGCAAAGTGGTGCCAAGCGCTGTCCACCACCGAGAACCCACTGAAGTGTTGCAGGAGGTCGGCGTCGGGGTCATCGCAGTTGCCGAAGGCGGTGCGCACCAACAGCTGGCCGTCGCCGAGCAAACGAAAACCCCAGCTGGTGCAAAAGCTCTCTTTCCAAAAGAGATAGCCCGGCGCGACCTCGTCGGCCCGCATCCACATCGTCCAGGTGCGCTGTCCCCCCACGGGGACGTCGAAGGCGTTGGCGCTGGAGGCGCGACAGTTCTGATCGATGCCGTCGAAGGAAAGCCCCGGCCCGGTCTGTCCGGGCACGTCGGCGGGCGGCCCCGCGGTGCCGGTGCAGGCTGCAAATGTGTCTGCATCGTCCAACACCCCGGTGGCCTCTTGCAGCCCGGGGCCGTCGCCGAGATCGACCGGACCGGCCATGTGCCACACCGCCAACGTCGCCTCGTCCCAGGGCGCGTCGTGGGCCACCGGGGTGTCGTCGACGTCGCCGTAGAGCCACAGCCGGGTGGTGGCGCCGGCGGCGAGATCCACCGCCACCCAGGCCACGGGCGTGCCCGCGGCGTAGGGCTCGATTTCGTGCCCAAGCACCTGGCCGTCGTCATCGACGAACACGACGTCGTCGAGGTCCACCCCCGGGGGGATCTGATCGGCGAGGGCGAGGGAGAGCGGAAAACCGGTCAGCGCCTCGGCCAAGCCGGTGCCGTCGACGTCGACGGGGATGCGCAGCCGGTAGCCGGGGAGGTGCCAGTCGCCCGCGCCGGCGTCACCGGCGTCACCCGCGTCGAGGGCCGCGCCCCCGTCGTCGGGAACGGCCGCGTCCCCCGAGGCGGCGTCGGCGGGGCCGGCGTCGCGCGCACGGGTCCCGCCGTCGTCGCGCGAGGGGGCCGCGCACCGCCCATCGAGCCCACAGACCCGGCCTTCGCCGCAGTCCGCGTGGGTGTCGCAGAAGGTCACCGGGAGGGCGCCGAGCGACGTGAGCAGGTTGCACCCGGTCAACCACAGCGCCGCGGCCCCCCCCGCCACGACCAGGCGGGGGCTAGGACGCATGGGGGCCTCCCCGCGGGCCTTCCTCTTGTCGCCACCAGGGCACGAAGACCAACGCGCCCAGGGTGACGAGCACCCCGCTGGCGACGATGCCGGGGCCGAGCACGTCCGCCACGTCCAAGTGTGCGTTGGCGCCGCCGAGCCAGCCGGTCTGGTAGAGCGTGGCTTCGGTGGCCACGCCGCCGACAATCAGTGCCAAGCCAGCCGCGCCGACGACGGCCGAGCCCATCACCATCGGCAAGCTCCAGACCGGCGCCGGGGGCGGGGGGGCCGGCGGGGCGGAGCGCTGGGCCTCTTCGCGGATGAGCTCGAAGAAGGTCGTCACCTTGGGCGGGTATTGGCCGGGCGGGAGCGTGCCGTTCGGCTCGCGGGCGAAGTACGCGAGCAACAACACGCGGGCGTCGACGTCGTTGCGCATGATCCGGTTGGCGATGGCCGCGTGCAGGCGGGCCTGCTGCTTTTGGTCTTCGGTGGCGTCGCTGGACTCGAGCACGAGGGAGTATTCGAGCACCGCGCTCTCGTATTCGAGGTTGGCGGCGAACTCGTGACCCCGGGTGAGGCGCTCCTCGAGGGGCACGTGATCGTCCCGCGGCGCGCTGGATGGCGGCGCCAGGGCGATGGCCAAGAGGGCGGGAGCAAAGACGAACACGGCCCCACGATAGCAACCGGGGTGTGCCTCGACGCGCGTGACACAACCCGGGGCAGGCCGTGGGCGGCAAAAGACGATGTAGGACACAGGTCTCGACGAGCGACCAATGTCTATGACTCGGGCGAGGCGGTGACCGGGCCCGCCGCGGCCGCCAAAATGTGGCCCTGCCGGGTACACTGGGCACGGGCCACGTGATCTGCGCGGCCGGCCGGCCCACGAGGGCCAAAACGCGGCCGCGGCGACAGCCCGGGCCGGGGAGCAGGATGGACGCCGCACGCTTTTTCGGGACCGCCATCGGGGCGCTGGCCAAGGAGCGGCCGGTGTTCGGCGAGCTGTCCGGGCGCATCGTGTTCGTCGTGCAGGACACCGGGGCGTGGACCGTGCGCCTCGGGGATCTGGCCCAACCGGTGGTCGCCCACGCCGAACCAGACGCGGACCTGGTGCTCTCCTTCGGGGCCGAGACCTTTGAACGGTTCTTGCGGGGCACGCTCAACCTCACCCAAGCGCTGCGGGACCACGAGGTCGCCCACGACGGCAACCTCGACGTGTTGCTCTCCTTTTCCGAGCTGCTGCGCGCCCCCGGGGCCACGCCATGAGCACCATCAGCCCCCATCTCCAGGCCGCGCTCACCCGCGCGCTGACCAACAGCCGCCGCACCCAGAAGGAATCGGGCAAGGATGTGCTCAGCCGCACCGACGCCCAGCGCATCTTGCACGCCGCGGCCGCGGACGGCATCACCGCCGACGAAGCCAAGCTCATCGTCGACCAGGTGGCCGCGGCCATTCACACCGACAAGCTCGAGCTCGACACCGCCCGCCGGCGCAACGCCGTCGACAAGCTGTTCGCCACCCTCGCCCAACACCAACCCGCCGCGGTCGCGCAGGCCGCGGGGGGCAAACCCGCGGGGGCCATGGGCTGGCTCGACCTCGTCATCGCGGAGAAGACCGACCCCGCGCGCCCGGTGGCGTCCCTCGACGTCGACGTGCAGCAGGGCATCGCGGCCTACGAGCGCATCGCGAACATCCTGGTGCAATCCCGGGAGCGCCCCGCGGACGGCTCGGCGGCGGTGGTGGACTTCGCCCGCGCGCTGGCCCTCGCCGACGAGCGGCAACGACCCGCGGTGGAGGCGTTCCACCAGGACTTGGTCGCCGAGGGCGTGCCTCTGACCTGGGAGGCGGTCACCGGGTGGCTCGACAATGAGATTGCGTCATTACGGGGGCTCGATGCCGACCACGACCAGCTCCTGTCCGTGGACGAGCGCCTTGGCCTCGACGCGGTGGGGCACCTGGCGGTGGACCTGGCCCAGGCGCTGGCGGCCCAAGACCCGGTGCCGGCGGCGGCCGCGCACGTGTTTGGTGACGCCACGGGACCGGCGCTGCAGGCCAAGATCCGCAGCTTGGTGCAGGAGACGCATCGAGAGCTCGACTATTCCTACGCCCGCACGGTGTTGTTCTCCCAGCTGCACAATGCAGCTGGACAGGTGAAGGACGTGTACACCGATCGCACCATCGAGACATCGGGGACGCCGCGGCGGATGACAGAGCAACAAATGAACACCGAGCACGTGTTCCCCAAGGCCCGCGGCGTCGGTGACATCGCGGCGTTGAGCGACTTGCACCACCTCTTGCCCGCCGACGTGGAGACCAACGGCAAGCGTGGCAACCACCCCTTCGGGGTGGTGGTGGGCACCCCGGTGTTCGAAAAAGGGGGCTCCAAGCTCGGCTACGACCGGGACGGGGGGTTGGTGTTCGAGCCTCCCGAGGACATCAAGGGGGCCATCGCCCGGGCCCTGATGTACGTGCACACCGTGTACAAGCTCGACATCGACGACGTGGGGGGCAAGGCCCTTTTGCAACAGTGGAATGCGGACCACCCGCCCACCGCCGAGGAAGTGGCGCGCAACGCGGCGATTTCGAAGCACCAGGGCAACCGCAACCCGTTCGTCGACCACCCGGGGTTGGTGGACCGGGTCTGAGCCTCAGAAACGCCGGGGGCGCGTTTAGGGTCGAACCCCCGTGCCCATCAGCGGTTTCATCGTCTCGCCCTCGAAGGGTTGCTCAAAGCCGATCTCGACGTTGACCTCGGCGAGCCCCGCGTCGGTGAGGGACTTTTCGATGGCGGCCCGGCTCAGCCCGAACGGCTCTTCCGCGGTGGGGTCCAGCTCCCAATCCCACTGCACAAAAAGGCCGCCGGGGGCCATGAGGGCCACGAGGTCGCGCGCGGTGGTGGCGTAATCCTCGAGAAAGCCGCACACCGACGAGCACACCACGAGGTCAAACCCGTGCGCGAACAGTTCGGGTTTTGTGGCCTGTGCCTCGGCCAGCGTCGCGGCCACCGTGTGCACGTTGGGCAAGCTGAGCCGTTTCGTTTTCTCGTCGAGCACCGCGATCATCTTGGGCGCGGGGTCGAGCGCCACCACCGGGCCGCTGATCACCGCCAGCTGTTCGGTGAGGAGCCCGGTGCCGCACCCGAAGTCCAACACCCGGGCCCCGGCGAGGGCGAAGTCGCGTTCGCGCGCGGCCCGCCGCAGCGAGTCGAACGCCGCGCGGGCGTAGGTGCGCACCGCTTCGTCTTCGTCCCATCCCGTGGCCGCGTCGTTCCAGTCCATGGCGAAAACCCCCTGTACGGACCTGTGCGCCCGCACCGGGACGATACCAGGCCCGGGGCTAGGGCTCGCCCGAGATGAGAAAGCGCAGCGCGCCCGCTTCGTCGTCGTGAAACAACCGGATGTTGCCCCCTTTGGGGGGCTGGACGAGCCGCGTGGCGTGCAACAAGCCGACCGCCGACTTCAAGATCGCCGCGAAGCGTGTGGTCTGTGACGAGAGCCGCGCCCGCAACTGTCGCAAGGCCTGCTCCACCGAGGGGTCGTGGCTCGGGGGGGCCGGCCGCATGTCGAGACAAAGGGCCCAGGACGCCAGCGGCAGCGTTTGGGCCAGGTCGTAGATGGGGGCCCAGCTCGCCAACATGTGCGCGGCGTCGGGGATTGGCTGGGCCGTGCGCCGGATCCGGAGAACGCGGTGCGCCTCGCAGCACAGACCGAACAGGTCCGCGGGGCGGCCAACGTTCGAGCGGGCTGGCGTGGACGAAGATGATCCGACCGCACAGGAAGGATCCAGGTGATTTCAAGAGCTTTCAGCATCGATCTCGCGTCCGGTTTCGATCGCCAGACGTTGCACCGGCAACGCGGTTCCAAGGAGGACACGGTGCGACAAACGGCGGTGTGGGGTGCGATGGCGGCGGCGGTGCTGGGCGGTGTGTTCGGTTGTGACGGCGCCGACGTCGACGAGCACCCCTGCAAGATCGAGAACCATTGCTTGCGGGTGGACGGAGAGGTGCGGTGCGAGAACGGGTTTGTGTGGGAGGACCCGGCCGACCCCGAGAACTACAACTGCATTGTCCTGGCCCCGGGCGGTGATGGCGACGGCGATGGCGATGGAGGGGATGGCGATGGCGATGGCGACGGAGGGGATGGAGACGGCGATGGCGACGGTGGGGATGGAGACGGGGATGGCGATGGCGACCCCGAACCTGAGCCACAACCCGAACCCGAACCGCAACCCGAACCCGAACCCCCGCCGGTGGTGTTCGAGGGGACGTTCACGATTGAAAACCAGTTCGACGTTGATGACATCGCCCCGTTCACGGAGATCACGGGCAGCCTGATCATCGACGCGGCGGGCATGACCAGCGCGACCTTGCCGAACCTCGTGCACATCGGGGACGACCTTGTCATCGATCCCGAGCATGGGTGCCCCGACCTGGCCTTGCCGGAGCTGCGCGACATCGGTCTCGACCTGCTCGTGGGCGAGCGGCAGGGCGACGATCGCCGCTGCGCGCTGTCCCTCCCCCGGCTCACGGACGTGGGGGTCATCCGAACCGTCGACAGCTCGTTTGCCAGCGTGGGCCGGGACGCCGTCTCCGACCTGGTCGTGCCGCGGTTGGGCACCGGCGCCTCCGCACCCAGAGACATTGTGATCTTGGGCCTCACCCTGGACCGGCTCGACCTGTCCGAGACCACCGCGGTGAACAGCCTCTTGTTGATCAACGACCTCGAGGTCGCAGAGCTCGACCTCTCCCATCTTCACACCGTGCACGAGACGTTGCGCTTGATGACCCGTCTCCCCCTGACATCGCAGGTCTCCACGCCGGCGCTCACCTCCGTGGGCCATCTGCACATCGGGCGCAGCTCGGCCAACAGCTACCAATGGAGTCGCTTGGGCGGCCTGTCCACCCCCGCGTTGGTGGAGCTCGGCCAGCTCACCCTTTGGGGCGTGGGCGACTTTTCGTGGGTGCACAGCGCCGGCGTGACCATGGTGGGAGACGACCGGACCATCACCATCGACTACACGTGGCTGTCGGGGTGCACCATCGAGGCGTTTCTCGACACCATCACCAACCCGTCCGCGCTCAACAGCGTGTCCATCGACGAGTACGACCACAGCGAATGTGTGGTGGGCCTCGAGTGGGACGACGACCCGCCGGCGCCGGACGGCTGGACCTGCGGCTGGGACTACTGGAACGATGGCCTGTACTGCGACTGCAACTGTGGCGCGCCGGACATGGATTGCGACGACCCCACCACCTTCATGTCGTTCCACAACTGTCCTTCGTCGTACAACATGTGTCTGGATGGCGTGTGCATCGAGCCTCCGGTTCCCGCGTCGTGGACGTGCCCCGACACCTTCTGGAACGACGGCACCTGGTGCGACTGCAACTGCGGGGGCCCGCAAGACCCGGACTGCGACGCGAACCACACCACGTACTTCGACGGCCATGGGCCGCCAGAGGAGTGCCCCAACGATTCCAACACCTGCATCGACGGCATGTGCGCGGTCGAATAGCCTGCGCGGCCTTCGGCCGCGTTGGTTCAATCCTGTCCCCCGACCAACAAAAAGCCGTCCTTGCGGACGGCTTTTGTTGGTCGGGGTGCCATGCGCGGCCTTCGGCCGCGTTGGAAGAAACCCGCCCCGCCAAGCGGTGCAGCTTTCTTCAAGTCCCCCTCCCAATGAAAAAGCCGCCCAAGGGCGGCTGTTTCATTGGTCGGGGTGCCATGCGCGGCCTTCGGCCGCGTTGGAAGAAACCCGCACCGCCAAGCGGTGCAGCTTTCTTCAAGTCCCCCGACCAACAAAAAGCCGTCCTTGCGGACGGCTTTTGTTGGTCGGGGTGCCATGCGCGGCCTTCGGCCGCGTTGGTTCAAATCCTGTCGCCCGACCAAAAAAAACTCGCCTAAAAGGCGAGTCTTTTGGTCGGGGTGACAGGATTTGAAACTTTTGGAGCGGCATTATTCACCATTTCGGTGGCGTACGATTCTCTCCGCTCCTTGTTTCTTATCGCCGACTTAGCTCAGGTTCTGGGTGCGCACGCGTTTCGGCGCGTGCGCTCTTTTGGGCTGGGTTTTGGAGATATTTTGGAGACGGACTAACGGCCGCTGGTCGCCTTCACGGTGCGCTCAGAAAGCTTGAAGTATGCGTTGGGACCGTCACGCTTCATGGCAAGCCCTAGCCCCAGCGCAGCAGCAATGAAGCTCCCGTTTGCGACATAGAGGTGAGGGCCACCCTGCGAATCGACCCAGCGTTCAACTCTGTGTTTGTAGCCATAGGACGAATGCCGGGGGTTGTACGTCAGAATGGCCTTTTGGAGGTCAAGCCAATCCGCGCATGCCGCCACTTCGAGAACGGCAGCTTCGAGCTCAGTACGCCCGACGGCGAGCTTCTGCACAAACGCCGCCTCCGAGAGCCCATTCTGCTTGTAGACGCCGATTCCAAAGTGGGTCAGGTGAGGCTCCGCCTTCACCGCGATGTCAATTAACCGTCTTGATTCGTGTTCGCTGGTCTTCACGAGCGGGTGCCACGGTAGTGTCGGTTTGCCGAATCCAAGTGCGCGCTGAGCGGTGGTGTAGCTTTCACCGGTCTTCTGCATTCTTTGCCGAATTCTTCTTTTCTGATCGCTGTTTTTGGTCATGGTTCGAACCCACACGCCCGGCACGGGCCCGCCTCACCTCTCGCCAGGTGCGAAGAGTCGAATAACCTACCTCGGAGGATCTGCTCCCCTTTGCCTTCGCGCGCAGCCTCGAGGCGGGAGGCTGAAGAAGGTTGAGCGCCGAGGACCGCTAGACAATTCTACGGTCCTGCCTCCACCCGTGCAAGCTCGCGGAAACATCGGGAGAGGATGAGCTGTGGACGAACTCACCGACGACACGCTTTTGACCACCCAGCAGGTGGCGGACATTCTTCAGTGCACATCCGTCACTGTCATCAACTGGGCCAACGCCGGAAGACTCTCTGTCCTGCGCACTGACGGCGGACATCGACGCATTCGAGTCGGCGAACTCATCAGTTTTCTGCGGCGTGCGGGCCGCGACGTGCCTACCGAGCTCCTTGGAGGTCGGCGAAGACTGTTGCTGATTGAGGACGATCCGAAGTTCGCGAAGAGCGTCGTACGCTGGTTCCGGAAGAAGGCGCCGAGAGTTGTCATTGAGGTCGCCGACACGCCAATTCAAGGGCTCATGGTCGCCGTAGCGTTCAGGCCTCACCTTGTGCTCATAGATGTCGGGCTGCCAGATTTCGACGGATTTGTTGACCGGCCCCCGGAAAGTCGGACCATGTAGAGTGTGAGTCTCGCGAAGGAGCGAGACGTGAAGAAGCAGAAGCGACATAGCCAAGAACAGATTATTCGGATCCTTCGGGAGGCCGAGGCGACGACG
>JAUIJE010000027.1 GCA_030431455.1 bacterium
GATCACCTTGCCGACGTGCCACATCTGCGCAGGCTTCAGCGTCACGTCCTTCGCCTCGAACACGGGCTTGCCCTTCACGAACACGGTCAGGGTCACCTGCGTGGCCCCGTGGCCGTGGTCGTGCCAGTGGTGGACGCCCACGTTGTAGGGCTTCGGGCCGCCGACGATGCCCTCCGGCTCGGGGATCACCACCCACTCCCCTACGGTGGTGGGGGTGGCGGTCTTCGCAAAGACCGGGTCGTCGTCGACGGCGGGGTTGACGCTCCCCCAGTTGGGGTTGGGGTTGAACCAGAAGGCGTCGAAGGGGTTGGAAAACCAGGGGTCAGGCTGGCTGTCGCAGTCGATGTCGGGGCCACTGGCGAGGGGATGGGCGACGTGGAGGTCGAGATCGGGGATCTTGGACTGGCCCCCTGGTGAGGGCACCGTCCACAGCAGGCGCACCACGAGGTCGCTCTGTTGCAGGAGGGCGTCCGCGTCCACGGCGACACAGTCGGGCGTCGGCGAGATGGCGCCGAAGCTGTCTTTGACCCGCAGGCAGAAGGTGTGGACGCCGGCCTCTGTGACCTCGAAGGCCGGGGCCTGCACCGCCAGCTCCGGAGGAAAGTCGGTCGTGACGCCGGCGGGGTCCGTGACGGTCCAGGCGTAGCTCTCGATCTGCCCCTTCGCCGCGAGGCTCTTGGCGCCGCTGAGGTGCAGCACCGTGGGCGTCAGCACCTGCGTGCCCTCTACGACCTCGACGCGCGCGACGGGCTGAAGCGGGTCGAGCGCCTCACCCTCGAGCAGGTGGACCAGGGCGCGCTCCTCGGCCCCGTTGGCCGCTCCGTACACCACCTCGAGACGCGCCGACCAGTGGCCCTGCGCCGCGCCCGTGTTCGGCCCGTAGTCCGGCGGCGCGAAGCGGAGGACCACCGCGCGCTCTGTGGCGGGCAGGAGCTCGAGCGGGGCATAGGGCGAGGGCCGCGTGGCGATGGTGGAGCCGCCTGTCGACGCCGGGTCCCCGAAGAGGAGCGTGAACGCCTCGGTCTGCCCCTTGAGCTTCAGGCGGGTGATCTGGAAGGGGACGGCGCCGGTGTTGCGCAAGCGCACCAGCCGGGTCACCGCCGCCGGGATGGGCACCGCCCCCACGTCCACGGGGGCTGCGGGGAACACCGCGAGCGTGGGCGGCAGCCGTCGGCCGCCGGTGTCGTCGGCGCCCGCGTCCGGCAGAGGCCAGGTGTCCAGCGCGAGCGGGCCGCCAAGTGACCTGAGCCCCGTCGCCTGATCCGCGGGCGGGCGGTCCAGCGTGCAGCCGGAGACCACCACCGCGGCGAGCAGGCCCAACACGCCAGCTCGGACGACGACCGCGGGCCGCAGCGTCGGCCGGCGACCAGCGCGCGGCCAGACGACCGCTGCGTTCGCATGCCTGAGCCGGGTTCGGCGCGTCATGGGGTCCTCTCTCGCGTGGGCGGGTGCGCCGACAGCGTCGAGACTTCCGCCTGAAAAATCAACACTTTTGCAGAGATGCTACGGGAAAGATGGACGCGGGCGTGCCGCCGAGGAGGCGCTCCTTGCGCGCCTGCCCAGCAGCCGACACGATGCTGG
>JAUIJE010000003.1 GCA_030431455.1 bacterium
TGAGCGGCCCAAAAAGCAACGGCGCCCCGAAGGGCGCCGGCTCGGCAGTGATGATGAACATGCCCGGGTTCTGAGGGTTCCACGGCGTCGAGGTCAAGGCGCAAGGAGCGCGACGAGGTGAGCGGCCTCATGGCCGTGAACCGAGCAAGCGACGCCGCAACGCAGAGATCGGCGTCGTGGGGCCCTCAGAACTTGTCGTAGCGGATCATGTCGTCCTCTACCCCAAACTCATGAAGCATGTCGATGACCGCGTCGATCATCATCGGCGGACCACACAGGTAGTACTCGATCTCGGTCGGGTCCTCGTGCTTCTCGAGGTACTCCTTGGCCACGAGGTGGATGAACCCGGTCGGCCCCGTCCAGTTGTCCTCGGGTTGGGGGTCGGAGAGCGCGAGGTTGTACTTGAAGTTGTCGAACTTCTGCTCGATGTCGGTGAAGTCTTCTTCGTAGAAGTTCTCTTTCATCGAGCGCGCACCGTAGAAGAAGTTGACCTTGCGGTCGGTCTTCATGGTGTGGAAGAGGTGGAACAGGTGCGACCGCATGGGGGCCATGCCCGCGCCGCCGCCGATGTAACACATCTCGCGTTTGCTGTTCTCGTTGATGAAGAACTCGCCGTACGGACCCGAGAAGGTGACTTTGTCGCCCGGGTTGAGGCTGAAGATCCAGCTCGAACATTTCCCCGCGGGGATGCCTTCACTCCCCGGCGGCGGGTTGGCGAACCGGATGGTGGTCATGACCTTGTTGCCCTCGGCGGGGTGGTTGGCCATGGAATACGCGCGGAAGGTGCCTTCGGGGACGTCGACGGAGTAGTCCCACATCTTGAACTGGTCCCAGGTCTCTTTGTATTCGTCGTTGATGACGAAGTCTTTGGACTTGTACACCCCGGGCGGCACCTCGAACTGGATGTAGCCGCCGGCCTTGAAGTCGAGGTTCTTGCCGTCGTCGATGGTGATGTTGGTGGCCTTGATGAAGGTGGCCACGTTGTCGTTGCTCTCCACCGTTCCGGTGAAGCGCTTGATGCCGAAGATCTCCTCAGGGACCGCGATCTCCATGTTGTCGCGCACCTTCACCTGGCAGGCGAGCCGCACGTGGTTCTTCTCTTCGCGGCGGTTCACGTGGGTCTTCTCGGTGGCGAGGATCTCCCCGCCCCCATCGAGCACCTGGCACTTGCACATCGCGCAGGTGCCGCCGCCCCCGCAGGCGGACGGAATGAAGATCTTTTCCGCGGACAAGGTCGACAACAGCGTCGAGCCGGGCGCGACCTTCAGCTCTTTTTCGCCGTTGATCTTGATCGTCACGTCACCCTGCGGGGTGAGCTTCTTCTCCGCCACGATCAGCGCAAATGTGAGCAGCAGAATGATCGCAGTGAATACGGTGATGGATAGAGCGACGGTCACGCTTCACCTCCGAGGACCCGGGGACATCCGGTCCACAACGTCTGGATGCCACCGGGGGCGAAGACGTTGCTGATGGCGTTTTTTGAATTCATAGCAACTGGATCGACGACCACCAACGCGATGGTCGTCGAGAAATCTGGACAAGTGCTTTTGTCCAGCTTCATTGGGTGGCCTCGGCGAGGCGCCCGTCGGCGGTGGTCTCCACCAACGCGGCCTTGTCACCGCCCTCGTCCCCCCCCTCGTCTTTGAGGTTGATGCCGGCAAAACACATGAAGCCCATGGCCATCAGGCCGGTGGTGATCATGGTGATGCCCAGTCCCTCGAGCCCCTTGGGGAGGTGGGAGTAGGTGAGCTTCTCTCGAATCGCGGCCATCGCGATGATCGCCAGCCACCAGCCCACCCCCGAGCTCACCGAGAACACGGTGGCTTCCGCGAAGTCGTACTCGCGCTCGACGATGAACAAGGAGCCCCCGAGGATCGCGCAGTTCACCGCGATGAGGGGCAAGAAGATGCCGAGGGCGTTGTACAGCGACGGCGAGATCTTCTCGATGATCATCTCCACCAGCTGCACCAGCGCGGCGATGACCGCGATGAAGCAGATGAACCGGAGGAAAGACAAGTCGATGTTCTTGGCCTCGTCGCCGAGCGCCCATTGCAGCGCGCCGGGGGCGAGGAGGAACTCGTTGATCAGCCAGTTGACCGGACCGGTGATGCCGAGCACGAACACCACCGCGATGCCGAGGCCCATGGCGGTGTCGACGCGCTTGGACACGGCGAGGAACGAACACATCCCCAGGAAGTTCGCGAGGAGGATGTTCTCGATGAAGATCGAGGTCGTGGCCAGACTCAGAAGTCGTTCGACGATTTCCATGTCACTCTTCTCCTTCCGCGCCGCCGAGCGCCTTGGACGCCCACACGATGAGCCCCAAGAGGATGAACGCGGCGGGGGCGAGCACCATCAGGCCGTTGTCGACGTAGCCCACGTCGTAGGCCGCCTGCGGGATGAGCTTGGCCCCGAGGATGCTGCCCGAGCCGAGCAGCTCGCGGAACAGCGCGACCACGATCAGCACCCAGCCGTACCCGAGGGCGTTGCCCACCGCGTCCCAGAACGACGCCAGCGGGGGGTTGGCCATGGCGAAGGCTTCGGCCCGGCCGAGGATGATGCAGTTGGTGATGATGAGCCCGACGAACACCGAGAGCTGCTTGCTGATGTTGTAGACGTAGGCCTGCAAAATCTGGTCAACGATGATGACCAGCGTCGAGACCACGCTCAGCATCACGATGATGCGGATCTTGCGCGGAATCAGGTTGCGGATGAGCGAGATGGTCACGTTGCTGCCGCACAGCACCGCGAGCACCGCCAAGGTCATCACGATGGCGTTCTCGACCTGGACGGTGACGGCCAGGGCGGAGCAGATGCCGAGCACCTGGTAAGCAATGGGGTTGCTTTGCCAGGACGAGTCTTTGATCTGTTTGGCGACGGAGCTCATGGCGTACCTCCGGCCGGGGCCGCAGGCTGTGCGGGCGGCGTTTGGGTCGGCGGGGCCGCCCCGTTGGGGGGCGGATTCTGCGTGTCGTCGGCCGCGGCTTCGTCATCCCCGTCGGGAATGTCCGCGTCATCGGCCGCCGCGGCGTCGCCATCGTCCGCCCCGTCTTCGGCGGGCTCACCGCCGGGGGCGGGGGCGTCCGCGGGGGTCGGGTCCGCGGCTTTGGCCGGGGCCGAACCCACCTTCTCGAAGAAGGGCTCGTAGCGCTTGGGCTTGGTCTCCATCATCTTGGTCACGCCGTTGCCGGTGATGGTGGCCCCGCTCATGCCGTCGACCATGTGATTTTCTTTCATGTCCGCGGGGGCGGCTTGGTCGGCGGCTTTGCCCTTGACCACCTTGACCCCCACCAGCTTGCCACCTTTGTACAGCTCCTTGCCCACGAAGTTGTCGCGGAACCAGGGCTGCTCGATGTTGGCCCCGAGGCCCGGGGTCTCCCCGTGCTTGTAGAACGACAGCCCCACGATCTCGTTGCCGTCGGGCTTGACCGCGAGGTAGCCGTACAGCGTCGACCACAAGCCTTTGCCGGTGACGGGGTAGGCGTAGGCGAGCACGTCGTTGCCCGACTCGGACTTGAGCGAGTAGAGCGCCTGGCCGAGCTCGGGGTTGTACTCCTCGCCGCTGGCCACCTTGGCCGGCAGGTCGGTGGGGGCTTTGCCCTCGACCACGTTGCCGGACTTGTCGATGACCTGGGCGTTGACCCGCTGGTTGAACAGGTCTTGCACCTCTTTGGCGCCCATCTCGGCGAGTTGGTCGCTGGGCGACAATGTCCCTTCACCGTCTTTTTTGGGCGAAGGCACGCCGAGGGCGGCGAGGATGTTTTTCTGCCGGTCGACGACGCGGTTCTCTTCTTGCTTCTCCTTGAGGGCCCCAGAGACCCCCGAGAGCAAGAGACTGCAAATCACGGTGATCGCAGCCGCGAAGCCGATGGTGTAGCCATTACCTTGCATGGGCAGCCCTCCTCTTGATGGCGGCCTGGACCACGTAGTGGTCGATGAGCGGGGCGAAGACGTTCATGAACAGAATCGCCAGCATCATGCCTTCGGGGTACGCGGGATTGACCGTGCGGATGATGATGCACAGCGCCCCGATCAAGAACCCGTAGATGAGCTTGGACGTCTTGTGGAAAGGCGAGCTCACCGGGTCGGTGGCCATGAACACGGCCCCGAAGGCGAACCCGCCGAGCAACAAATGTTTATGCGGCTCGAGGCCCCACATGGGGATGGCCGCGCCGGAGTCCTTGGCGAGATAAAACACGCCGGCCATCGCGAAGCCGCCGGCGAACACGCTGACCATGGTGCGCCAAGAGCCGACCCCGGTGAGGACGAGGACCAGCGCGCCGAACAAGATACACGCGACCGAGGTCTCGCCGGCCGAGCCCGGGATGAGCCCCCAGAACATCTCCGCCACCGAGTACAGCGAGTCGAGTTTTTCGAGGCCGCCGGGGCCCTCTTGGGCCGCGACCGCGAGGGCGGTGGCGCCGGTGTACCCGTCGAGGGCTTGGCCCCCCTGGGCGATGAAGCTGTTGATGGTGTCGGCGGGGATGGTCGACTGCCAGTAGGGCACCAACGCGCCGGCCGCGTCTTTGACGTAAGGCTTGGCCACCCAGACGTCGCCGGAGATTTGCGCGGGGTAGGCGAAGAACAAGAACGCGCGCGCGGTGAGCGCGGGGTTCAGGATGTTCATGCCCACGCCGCCGAACACCTCTTTGCCGATGACCACGCCGAAGCTGATGCCGATGGCCAGCTGCCACCAAGGGAGCGTGGCCGGCACGATCAAGGGCAGCAGCGCGCCGGTGACCAAAAAGCCCTCTGACACCTCATGGCCGCGGAGCTGGGCGAACAATCCCTCCCAGGCCCCGCCGATGGCGTAGGTGATGACGAGGAGCGGCACGATGTACGCCGCGCCCTCGAGCATGACCTGCACCAGGGTGGGATCCGCAATGCCAATGGATGCATACGCGGCGCGCCCGGTGTTGTAGACCGACCACACGTAGCAGGGGAGCAGGGCCACGACCACGGTGAACATGAACCGCTTGAGGTCGGTGGCGTCCCGCACGTGGGGCTTGCGTTTGGTGACGATGGCGGGCTTGCGCAAGAAGGTGTCGGTCGCGTCCATCAAGGCGCGGTTCGGCGGGAGCCCGAACGGGCTCTTCTCTTTGTGCGCGAGCTGGAGAATGCTCTCCCAGAGTTTCCACATGGGGGTCACCCCTCCTTCACGATGAGAAGCTTGCCGGTCTGAAGATGCTGGTCGAGCTCAATCTTCGACGGACAAATAAATGTGCACAGGCCGCAATCGGTGCAGTCGTGGATGCCCAGCGCCTCCATCTTCTCGATGTCCTCGGCCAAGGCGGCCTTGAACACGAGGTTGGGCATGAGGTCCACCGGGCACATGTCAATGCACGCGCCGCATTGCACACAGGCCCGCTCTTCCCCATTGTTGCTGGTGGTGGGGTCGCCGACCTTGTCCTTCATGAACCCCGACAACCACATGCGCAGCAAGGAGAACTGATTGAGCCCCGGCCGCTGGAAGTGAAACGGCGTGCGCTCTCGGTCCTCTTTCATCACCACCAAGCCACGGTCCCGCGGGGCCATGAACCCGGTGGGCTCGACCTTCTCGCCGGTGAACACGCCCCCCGCGATGTAGCGCAAGCCGTCATCGGCGTTGGCCCCCGCGAGGTCGGCCAGGGAGATGCCCGGCCGGACCTTGAAGTGTTTTTTGGCCGGCGCGGCGTTGCCCGCCACCGAGATGATGCGCTCGTTGCGCACGCCCCCGGTGAGGAACAGGTGGCCGATGTCGAGCACGTCCTCGACGGACAGACCCGCCGCGACTTGGTTCTTCTGGAGGCGCTCGGTGTAGAACACCTGCACCCCGGTCTCGCAGGCGGGGTATTTGTTGGCGATGGCCCGGGTCTGGACCCCGGTCACGCCCGAGGCTTTGGCCGGGACCTTCTTGCCCTTCTCAAAGAACAGCCAGGTCTTCGGGGCGAGCTGCTTCACCGCCTCGAGGCCGGCGGCGAAGGTGTCTTCGTTGCCCTCGAGGGAGATGAGCGGGTCCGCCTGGTGGGGCTCGGTGGCCAATGCAGACACATACACGGCGTGCAACACCTTGAGCTCGGGCACGTTGCCGTGCTCGTCGGGCTCGGCCTTTTTCCCCGGCACCGGCGCGACCCCAGGGGACGGAAACGCCATCAAGCGCTCCCACAACCCCGCGTCGATGAGCTTTTGCACGACCTTCTCTTGCCCGAGGGACGCGATGGCCGCCCGATCGACCTTGCCGAAGTCCACCGTGCCTTTGCCGTCGTCGACGGCGATCTTCACCGAGATGAGCACCCGACGGGGACCGTATTCGATCTCCTTCACCGTGCCCGCGGACGGGGCGGTGAACTTCACGTCGGGGTTCTTTTTGTCGTGGAACAAGACCTGGCCGGCCTTGACCTCCTCGCCCTCTTTGACGTGCATCTTGGCCTTCAGGCCATGATGTCCCCGGGGGCTGACCCCCACCGTCTCGACGTCGAGGCGTTCTTCCACCTCGCTTTGCGGCCCGTGTTTGAGCCGAAATCGATGGCCACCTTTGATGCGGATGGCTTCCATCGTGACCTCCTCGCGCCGGAAGGGGGAAAGTGCAGCCCACTCCGACTTCTCTTCGGTCCGCCCCTACACTTTTGCGGCCCGGACCAAAAGAGAGTTCTGGGTGTCGATCGTTTACCGACCGGGCGCCCGCGATGCTGTCCAAGTAGCACGCGGGGCCGGGGGTCAGGCCGCGGCCGGCGGCTCCTCCGGCGGCGGAACCGCGCCCGACAGCTCTGGATCCACGGTGATCGGCCGGCCGGCGAAGGCCCGGGTCCACCATATGAGAATCGAGGCCGTGCCCACCGACAAGCCGGCGATCACCCCCGCATCGACGATGGCGCGCCACACCAGGCCCAGCCGGCTGACCCCCGCCACCAGCAGCACGATGCCGCCCACGAGAATCCAAGACCGCAACAGGCGGCCCTTGGTCCCCCCGATCAGCCCCATCAAAAACAGCGGCGCCAACAGCTTGTCGATGAGGCCGCGGCGGGACAGGTGCAGCGCCCGCGCGGCCAAGCGCGGCGAAAACGCGCGGTGGAACCCCCGGTAGCCCTCGGCATAGCTGAACGCGATCACCGACCCAGCAACCATGAACAGCTCGGCGGTGGACAGCTGCCCGGCGCGCACCGGTCCGATGACGTTGGGCCACAGCCGCAGGATCGCACTGGTCAGCAGCCAGACGACGCCCGCGACCCCCCAGAGATGGACCACGCCCATGCGCGGTGCAGCCTCGCTCATGCGGTTGACCTACCAGCCACCGGGAGCGGGCGCCATCCCCGTCCCTTTACGGGCTGTCCATTCCCAGGCACATTCGACACGGAGGTGTCCTCGATGAAGGTGCTGGTGCTCAACTGTGGCTCGTCGTCCCTGAAATACAAGCTCTACGACGACGGGGCCGAGCAGCGCGCGGGCCTGGTCGAGCGCATCCCCGACGGTGGCCACGAGCAGGCTCTGCAGGGTGTGCTCGACGAGCTGTCGGACCAGACCATCGACGCGGTGGGGCACCGGGTGGTGCACGGGGGCGCGCGGTTCGCCGACGCCGCGCGCATCGACGACGCGGTGCGGGCCGACATCGAGGCCTGTATTGCCCTCGCCCCGCTGCACAACCCCGCCAACCTCGCCGGCATCGACGCGGCGATGGCGCGGCTGCCCGACGTGCCCCACGTGGCGGTGTTCGACACCGCGTTCCACGCGCGCTTGCCCCGGCGGGCGCGCAGCTACGGCATCGACCCCACGTTGGCGGACAAACACCACATCCGGCGCTACGGCTTTCACGGCCCCAGCCACGCCTTCGTCGCCCAGCGCGCGGCCGAGCAGCTGGGCCGCCCCCTCGAGGAGCTGCGGCTGATCACCTGCCACCTCGGCAACGGGGCGAGCGTGTGCGCGGTGGAGTGCGGCCGCTCGGTGGAGACCTCGATGGGCATGACCCCCCTCGAGGGCCTGGTGATGGGCACACGGTCCGGGGACATCGACGCCGGGGCCTTGATCGCGCTGCTCAAGAGCGGGGCCATGACCGTCGACGAGCTCGACCACACGCTGAACAAACAGTCGGGGCTCAAAGGCCTGTCCGGCATCAGCAACGACGTGCGCGACATCGAAAAGGCCGCCGCGGAGGGGGACGAGCGGGCGCGCCTCGCCATCGCGGTGTTTACCCATCGGCTACGCAAATACATTGGGGCGTACGCGGCGGTGATGGGCGGGGTCGACGCGGTGATCATGACCGGCGGCATCGGGCAAAACAGCGCGACGATGCGGCGGCGGGCCCTGCAACGGTTCGAGTACCTCGGGCTGCTCATCGACGAAGAAAAGAACGCCGGGGCCCAGGCGCGCCACGACCGCACCCCGGTGGTTGACATCAGCGAGGACCACAGCCGGGTCCGCTCGTTGGTCATCGCCACCGACGAAGAGCGCATGATCGCGGACGAGACCCGGCGGGTGGCCGGCGGCGGGGCCGAGGTGCAATCGGAAATGCCCATTCCCATCGCGGTGAGCGCGCGGCACATTCACCTCACCCGGGAGGCGATGGACGCGCTGTTCGGGCCGGGGAGCGAGCTGACCTCGTACCGGCCGCTGTCCCAGCCCGGTCAGTTCGCCTGCCACGAACGGCTCAACATCGTCGGGCCCCGGGGGCGCATCGACGGGGTGCGCATCCTCGGTCCCCTGCGGCCGGCCTGTCAGGTGGAGATCTCCCGCACCGACGAGTTCCATCTCGGGGTGGACGCGCCGGTGCGCCACTCGGGGGATGTCAAAGGCACCGCCCCCATCATCCTCGAGGGGCCCAAGGGCACGCTGCATCTACAAGAGGGGCTGATCTGCGCCTGGCGCCACATCCACATGCACCCCGACGACGCGGCCCGCTACGGGGTCAAAGACCGCGACGAGGTGATGGTCGAAATCCGAGGCGGCGACCGCGACCTCATCTTCGCCGACGTGGTGGTGCGGGTCTCGCCCAAGTACGCCCTCGAGATGCACATCGACACCGACGAGGCCAACGCGGCCGAGCTGCCCCCCAAAAGCGAAGGGTCGCTGGTCGGGGTCGAGGGCCGCCAGGCGGTCCTGCTCAAGCGCAAAGCCTGGCCGCAGCCCGCGGGGGAATAGCCATCCCGGTCGGGGGGTTGGGCCCCAGATGGGCGCCACCCGACGACAACTCTTGATCGGCACCGCCGCGGGCCTGGCCACGTCCGGGGCCCGGGCCGAGGCCCTGGACGTGCGGACCGGGGACCTGATTTTTCACACCTCGCGCTCGGGCCAGAGCGCGGCGATCATGTGGGCGACAAAAAGTTTGCTGTCCCATTGCGGGATGGTGCGCGTGTACCGCGGGGCCCGCTACGTCATCGAGGCGCGCGGGCCGGTCCAGGTCACGCCGTTTGACACGTTTGTGCGCCGGGGACGCTGGGGCCGGTATCTGGTGCAACGGGTGCCCGACCTCGACGACGAGGCGCGGCGTCGGGTCTGGAAAGCGGCCAAGGCGTACCTCGGCCGGCCCTATGACGGGCTGTTCTTGTTCGGCAACCGCGCGATCTATTGCAGCGAGCTGCTCTGGCTCGCCTACCGACACATCGGGCTCGAGCTCGGCACCATCGAGACCGCGGGGGCGCTCGATGTCGACAATGTCATTGTCGACCAAGTCTTGCAGAAACGTTGGCGACGGCACCCCTCTTGCCGCGGCCTGGCCCACCTCGAGGCCTGCAAGGCCCGCCTCTTGGCCCAGCCGATGATCACCCCCGAGGCGCTGGCCGACGACGAGCGGCTGGCCACGGTGTTCGACAACTACCCGCTCGGGCTGCGCTGAACCTGCTCGTCGGCCGCGCGGTCGACGAGCACCGAGCCATCGGGGGCGAGGGTGTACGTCACCGGGCACCCCGGGGCCCAGCCCGCGACCACGACCTCGACGTGCACCCGGTAGCGGCGGTCGCCCAGCGCCCGCTCCTCGTCGGTGGGCGCGTGGAGGGCAAACATGTCCAGCGCCACCTCGCCCCGGGGCGTGGCCAGGTCCAGGCGGGCCTCCTGCGCGCCCTGGCGCAACGAGACGCTCGTGACCTCGGCCTGGCCGGTGAGGGCGAGGCCGCGCAGGGTCCCGGGCGCGTCGAGCTCCAGGGACAGGCGCAGCCGGCCGTCGTCGCGCACTTTGCGGCTGCCGCGCACGTCGCGCACCGCCGCCTGCGCGCCGGGCACCGGCGCGCGGGGGGCGAACACCGGGCCCAGCCGCGCGAACCCGTCGGCGCGGGCCGCCCGCGCCCCCCGTTCGAGGCAGAACAGGTCCCAGCCCGCCCGGCGCCCGAAGGCGTGCAAGGCCGACTCCGCCACCAACCACGCGGTGGCGTCGTCGAAGCGCGCCCCCACCAGGTCGGCCAGGGCCGACCACGGCCGCTCGTCGTCGGTGGGAAATTCTGCATAGCCAGTGGCCCCGTCGTCGCACACCGCCTGCATCGACATCCACAGGCTGCGCTTGACCAAGGTCTCGGTCAGGTGCCGGGCCACCGGGAGCAGGGCCGTACGCAATGTCTCTGTGCCTGCCCCGGCCCGGGCCAGCGGGTACAAGTAGAGCGCCCCATCGCGGCCCACCCGGGTGAACACCACGTGGTCGGCGCTGGTCCCGGACGCACAGTACGCCGCCACCGCCTGCTCGACGTCTTCGAGGCGGTGCCGGGGCTGGATGCGCACATTGTGAAAGGACGCCATGGCGTCCTTTCAGTACCACGCGGGGCTCTCGTCCCGCCTCTTTTGCGCCCGATCCGCGCGGGCGGGACCGCTCAGTAGGCGGGCTTTTGGTAGGTCAGGCGCACCACCGGCGCGTCCAGGGTGGCCACCGCCCCCGCCCAGGCGCCGGACGCGCCGTCTTCGGGCCAGAGCTCGACGTCGGCACGGGGCAGGCCGCGCACGATGAAGCGGCCCTGGTCGTCGGTCTTGACCACGCCGGTGAGGCCGGTGTCGCGCACGCGGTACCGCACGGGCTCGAACGCCCGCACTTGGCCTTCCATGTCCCGCACGAACCCCGCGACCTTGTGCCCCACCGCGGCCACGATCTCGAGGTCGCTGGGACCGGCGATGCCTTGGGTGGCGGGGATGTCGAGCGAGCCGATGTACCCCGTGCGGCGGGCGGTGAGGGTGTGGGCCTGACCGGGCACCACCGGGATGGAGAACGCGCCGTCCTCGTCGGTGGTCACGCTCACCGGGGGCATCAGCGGGTTGGGGTTGGGTCCGAGGAACACCTCGGCGAAGGGCACGCGCTTGCCGGTGGCGGTGCGCACGATGCCGGTGGCCTCGGGGCGGTGGGCGAGGGAGAAACGAACCGTGGCCGACGGCGCGTTGTCCTCGACGGTGATGGTCTGGGTCTCGGGCACGTGGTGGGGCGCGGTGGCGAGCACGGTGTATTCGCCCGCGGGCACGGGGAGCACAAACGATCCGGTGTGGTCGACGGTGGCGTGCAGCACGCCGGCGAACGCGGTCTTGCGCGTGGGGGCCTGCTCGATCATGACCTCGAGCCCATCGGGGATGCGGCCCTCGAAGCCGGTGACGCGCCCGCTGAGCTGGTGGGTCGCCGCGGGCAAGGTCACGGCGACAAAGCCGCGCTCCTCGTCGCCGGTGCAGGTGAAGTTGGCGGGGGCGAGGTGGGCGTGACCGGGGGCGCTGGCCTCGACGTGGTAGGTGCCCGGGGGGAGGTCGATGAAGCGGTGGGTGCCGTGCCGGGAGGTCACCGCTTGCCAATGTTGCAGAGAGGCCGAGCGGCCCACACGGTACAGGCCGACCTGGGCGTCCGCGAGGGGGCCGGCGGCGTCCTCGACGAGCAAGCCGAGCTGGCAGCCGCGCTCAAAGGTGTTGTCGGTGGCGACGAAGGGGAGATCGACCGGCGCGGGGGCGGCGGCTTCGGGCGGGGTGTCGGGGGCGCTGCTCAGCCACAGGGTGGCCACCGAAAGCACCGCCACCCCGAGGGTCGCGCCCGCGGCGCCGAGATGGATGGCGGTGATGCCGCGGTCCTGGAGTCGGTAGATCAACGCGCGCATGAAGGAGCCTTTCGCCTGACAGGTAGAGCCAGGATACCAGGGCGATTTCGATCCCTGATTCCCGGGCCGATGCGCCCGGTCACACGACGGTAGACAAATGTAGGTGCGGTGCTGCCCCGCTTCCGTTCGGGCGCCAATTTTGGGAAACGAGGGCGATGTTTCCCATTGTCGTCACGGTGTTGGGGCTGTGCGCCCTGGTGTTGGGCTTTCGATTCTACTCGCGGTACCTCGCCGACCGCGTGTTCGGCCTGTCCGCGACCGAGCCGGTCCCCGCGGACACGCTGGCCGACGACGTGGACTTCGTGAAGACGCCGCGCAGCGTGCTGTGGGGCCACCATTTTGCGTCCATCGCCGGGGCCGCGCCGATCTTGGGGCCGGCCATCGCCATCGTGTGGGGCTGGGTGCCGGCGGTGTTGTGGATCGTGGTGGGGGTCATCTTCATGGGGGCCGCGCACGACTTTGGGGCCCTGGTGATCTCCATGCGCCACGACGGGAAAAGCGTGGGCGCACTCACCGAGACGTTCATCGGGGCCCGGGCCAAGCTGCTGTTCCTGATCGTGATCTTCTTTTTGATCTGGCTGGTGGGGGCGGTGTTCGCGTTCTCCATCGGGCGGCTGTTCGTGGCCTTCCCCCAGAGCGTGCTCCCGGTGAACCTCGAGATCGTGGTCGCGGTGTTCATCGGGTGGTGGGGGTACAAGCGCAAACGCAGCCTCACGATTCCGAGCATCGTGGCCCTCGTCGGCCTGTACGCGGTGATATTCGGCACCGCTGCAGGTACATTGTGGTCGCCGGCCGCGGGCAGCGTGTTCGCGAACATCAACTTCTGGCTCGTGGGCCTGCTCGTCTACGCATTCGTGGCCTCGAGCCTGCCGGTGTGGCTGTTGCTTCAGCCCCGGGACCTCATCAACAGCCACCAGCTCCTCGTCGGACTGGCCGCGTTGTTCGTGGGCTTTTTCTTGTCCTCGCCCACCTTTGACGCGCCCCCCATCGGGGACTGGGCCAACCTCCCGGTGGTGTTCCCCTTGCTGATGGTCACCATCGCCTGCGGGGCGGTGAGCGGCTTTCACGGCCTGGTCTCGTCGGGGACCACCAGCAAACAGATCGCCTCCGCCGCCGACGCCCGCCCCATCGGGTACGGGGCGATGTTGTGCGAGGCTGCATTGGCATTGCTTTCGACCATGGCCGTGGCCACCGGGGTCACCGTGCTCGGGGGCGAACACGTCTACAGCGCGATGTACGCCCCCGTGATCGAGGGCGGCGGCTTTCCTGGGGTGGGCGATGCCCTCAAAGGCTTCGTCACCGGGGCGGGCAGCATGCTCGCCCACCTCGGCCTGTCCATCGAGACCGGGCGGGTGGTGGTCGCGGTGCTCGTCATCTCTTTTGCCGCCACCAGCCTCGACACCGCGTTCCGCATTCAACGCTTGGTGGTGGCGGAAATCGGCGCCATGGCGCGCATCGCCCCTTTGCAGAACCGTTGGGTGGGGGGCCTGCTCGCCACCGTCACCGTCGGGGTGCTCATCTACGCCGACCAGGACGCGGGAGCGAAGTCCCTGTGGCCGGTGTTCGGCGCCACCAACCAAGTGCTCGCCGCCATCACCCTGCTGCTCTGCGCGCTTTACCTGCGGTTGCAACGGAAGAAGACCTGGCCTTACCTTGTGCCCGCGGTGTTCATTATGCTGGTGACGTTCTCGTCGATGGGCATTCAGGTGTTTCACGACGCGAGCGCGGGCAAAGCCCTGGTCGCGACCGTGGGGGCGACCATCGCCGTGCTCACGGTGTGGGTGGCCTTCGAGGGCTTTTTGGCCCTCAAGCGCCCGCTCCCCGAGGAGGAAGTGGCCTGATGGCCAAGTGGAAACCCAAGCTGGTGGACGGCACGGACCTGACCTCCCTCGACCTCAACGCCGAGGAAGGGTTCGTGCTGTCGCGGGTCGATGGGCGGACCACCGTTGACGACCTGACCCACGTGACGGGCATGAACCGCGATCAGGTCAAAGGCATCCTCAAAAAGCTCATCCGCACCGGGGCGGTGGATCGGCCCCCGCCCCGCGCGGCGAAGAAAAAGGCCGCGGTCCCCAAGACCGCCCCGGCCCCGGTGCCGGAGATGGACCTGCCCGTCCCCGACCTCGACGAACCCCGCGACGAGGACCAAGACCACGACGAGGACGACGAGGGGTCCGGGGCCGCGGCCGCCACCACCCCGGCCCCCGTGGACACCGGCGACGCCGACGACGGGTCCTCCGACGACGGCTCCGCCGAGGACGAGGCGCCGCTTGAGTCCGACGAGGATGTCGAGGACGACGAAGGCGAAGCGGTCGACACCGGCAACCTGCGCAAGCTGTTCGAGACTGAGCTGCACCCCCTCGACGACGATGTGCGCATCAAGAACGCCCAGACCGCGGAGGGCGCGGTCCTCTCCGCCTACTGCTTCGACCCCAACCCCAAGGTCATCCAATCGGTGATGCAGAACATGAAAGCCGGGCTGCAGCATGCCCGGCTCATCGCCCAGCACCACCGCAATGCGGCTGGACTTCAGGCCCTGGCCAAAAAGTCCCAGTTCTTGCGCGACCGCCAAGTCCAGCGTTGGTTGTTCAAGAATTCTCAACTCCCCGAAGCTTTGTTCAAAGCCATCCTGTTGAAGAAACGCCTCACCGACGTGTACGGCCTGGCGGTGAGCCGGGAGGTGACCGAGAAGGTCAAGGGCACGGCCAAGCGCTCCTTCCGCAAACGGTTCATCAGCGCCCCCGCCGAGGAGAAAGCGATCCTCATCCACAAGTGTGAAGGGCGCTGTCTCAACCTCCTCATCGGGGTGCCCCTCGACGGCCGCACCGCCGCCTTGCTCACCCAACGGGCGGTGCACTCCACCCTCCTGATCCAAAACCTCGCCCGCTGGCCGACCACCCCGCCCTCGGTGCTCCAACATTTGGCCAAACAAGGGCCGGTCAAGCGCCAACCCAACCTCCGCCAACTCATCATGCGCCACCCCAATGCCCCTGCAGCGCTGAAGGCCGGTCGCTGACCGGCGTGGCCGTTCATGTCTTCGCCTACGGGTCCAACATGGACCTCGACGACGTGGCCCGGTGGTGCCGCGAAAACGGCCACCACGCCCCCGCGGTCCACGGGCTGGAGGTCGCCACCCTCCCAGGCCATCGGTTGAGCTGGAACTACCGCTCCTGGGCCCGCCGCGGAGCGGCCTGCAATGTCATGGCTTCCCCCCACCACCGGGTGTGGGGCCTGTGCCTCACCGTCGACGACGCGGCCCTGGCGGCCCTGGACGAGAAGGAAGGCGACGCCTACCACCGCACCCGGCGTGGGTTGCGAACCCTCGAGGACCGACCTCGAGACGCCTGGGTCTACGAGGTCAAACCACATCGAAGAGAACCCGCCGACATCGCGCCCCGGGCGCACTACCTCGGCCTGGTGATCGCCTCCGCCGAGCGGCATGGCTTTCCCCCCGCCTACCTCGACGGGTTGCGCGCCATCGTGCCCCTGGCCGACGACGAGTGACGTGCCGGCCGAGCTCGTCCGGTCGGGCCCCCGAGGCCGCAGATTTTCGACACCCCGCGCGGGGCCGGCCCGCGTGCACACGCGCCGGTCCGCGCTGGCATCGCTTTTGCTCAAGCCCCTCAGAGACCAGTCGAAGGAATGAACATGTCAATGCGCGGAATGTGGTTGTGTGGGGCTTGCTGGGCCGGGTTGCTCGTCGGCTGTGGCCCGGCCCCGGGGACGGACGCGGGCGCGGGGCCCGACGCCGGTGTCGTCGACGGCGGGGACGACGGGGGGGCCGGCGGCCTCGACGCCGGACCTGGCCCCGACGCGGGCGGCGCGGACGCGGGCCAGGGCTTCGACGGGGGAGACCTGGGGGACGCGGGGGACGTGGGCAGCCACCTCACCGTGCTCGCCAACGAGGCGCAGTACCAAGCGCTCGCCGACGACATGGGCTGGATCAAGTTCTTGGCCCCCATCGACGGCGTGGCCCGGACCGCGCCGCTCCTCGAGGACTGTTACTTCCAGAACATGAACGAGGCCGCGTACCACATCATCTTTCTGCAGCAGTTCGCCGAGACCGCGGACATCACCTACCAGGAGTACCTCGATTGGGTGCTGCGCCGGCCCACCCGACGCTGGTGGGGGGGCGGGGTGCAGCTGATCAACCAGCCGCACCCGGGCGGCGCGGGGCCGCGCACCCTGGTTTTTACGGTCTACGCGGAGGCGATGGGGATCTCTTCGCTGACGGTGGCGGACATCGTCGAGGTGAACAACATCCTGCACACCTGCGTCGCGTTCGCGCCCGAGCTGCTCGCGTTCCAGGCCAGTGACATTGAGCAGGAGACCCTGGTGGCCCAGAACGCGGCCGAACTGGAAGCCGCGGGGGTGGACGTATGGTGAGGGCAACGACATTGGTGAGTGTGGGGTTGATGCTCTCGATGGCCTGTGGCCCGGGCCCCGCGGGTGCCGATGGCGGGGACACCCCCGACGGGGGCGGCGTCGAGGCCGACGCGGGGGCGACACCGGACGCGGGGGAAGCGGCCGACGCGGGCGCCGACGCCGGTCCGGGCCTGGACGCCGGCGACGGGCCCGACGGCGGGACCGGTCTCGACGCGGGCGTCGGGGGCGATGCCGGGGTGGACCTGTGCCACGAGGGACTCACCGGGGTGACCGGCCTCGTTCACCATGTGCACCATTTTGTGGGGGAGGACGGCATCGATGTGTGGCTCACGCGCGACTACGTCGGCCAAGGCGCGGGGTCCTCGAGCATCTATGAAGCGACCCGGCTCAGCGTCGTACAAGGCGATCTGGACGTGTGCATCACCGACCCCGACGCGCTCACCTACGATTCGACGCACCACAACTTTGACGACAGCGTGACCGGGGTGGTCGATGACCAGGTGACGTTTTACCTGCACGTGGGCATGGACCTCGAGCCCCCCTACCCCTTCGTGACCACCCTCGAACGCCGGGCGACGTCGGACGGAACGGTGCTCGCGGGGCCGTTCGTCGTCGAGCAGGCCGAGGACGACGAGAGCTCGTGGCCTTTTTAGGCCGCGCTATGCCGGGGGGAGAAACTTCCCGGGGTTGAGGATGCCGGCGGGGTCAAACGCGGCCTTGAGCCGGCGCTGCAACGCGATGACATCGGGGGAAAGCTCCAGCCCGAGGTAGCGCATCTTGGCCAAGCCCACCCCGTGTTCGCCGGTGATGGTGCCCTGGCGGTCGACGGTGGCCTTGAACAGGTCTTCCATCAGCGCCTCGACCCGGGGCATCTCGTCGTCCTCGTCGAACAAGATCTGCACGTGGAGGTTGCCGTCCCCGGCGTGGCCAAACGCACAGGTCTCGAGGTCGTGCTGCTGCCCCAGCGCGCCCACCACCGCGACCATCTCGGGGATCTTCGAGCGGGGCACGACGATGTCCTCGCTCACCTTTTGTTTTTTGATTTTGCGCGTGGCCTCGGACAGAAGCCGGCGCGACTCCCAAATGCTGCGGCGTTGCCGCTCGTCGGTGGCGAGCGCGGTGTCGATGGCCCCGCATTCGGTGGCTTCTTCGAGGGCGCGCGTCAGTTGGGCAAAGGTGCTGGTCTCGTCGTCGCCGTCGGTCTCGACGATGATCGCGGCCTGGGCGTGGTCCGCGAACGGATAGGGAGACCCATGGTCGCGCACCGCGCGGATGCTGCGGCCGTCCATGTATTCGAGCGTGCGGGGCAGAATGCCCGCGGCGAGGATGCGCGCCACCGCCCGGGCCGCGTCCTCCGACGACGAGAACACGCAGAGCGCGGTCTTCACCACCCGGGGCTGGGGCAGAAGGCGCAGGGTGATGTTGGTGATGAGACCCAATGTGCCTTCACTGCCGGTCATGAGCCGGGTGAGGTCATAGCCGGCCACGCCCTTGAGGGTGCGGCGGCCGGTGCGAATGGCTTCGCCGGTGGGCAGCACCACGTCGAGGCCGAGCACGTATTCGCCGGTCACGCCGTAGCGCAGGGCGCGCGGGCCGCCGGCGTTCTCCGCCACGTTGCCGCCGAGGGTGCACCACTGCAGCGAGGCTGGGTCCGGGGGGTAGAACAGCCCCGCTTCCTCGACGACGTCGTGCAGGTCGCGCAACACCGTGCCGGGGGCCACGTCGACGACCATGTTCTCGGTGTCGAGGCTTTGCACCCCCACCATGCGGTCGAAGCCGATGACCACCCCGCCGTAGACGGGCACGCAACCACCGGACTTGCCCGTGCCCGCGCCGCGCGGGGTCACGTAGACACCGCGGTGCGAGGCCTCCTGCATGATGTGCGCGACCTCGGCCGCGGACTGCGGCTGCACGTACACGTCGGGAAACGCGTGAGCCAATCCCGGCGTCTCGTCGTGCGAGATGGGCTCGAGCTGTTCGCGATCGGTGGTGACGTGCTTTTTGCCCACGATGCGCTCGAGGGCGGGCACGAAGCCATCGGGCAGCGGCTTTTTGTGCGGCGATGTGGACATGACTACAAGCTATCGTCGAGGTCGTCGTCGGGCAAACCCCAGCCGAGCTCGTCCTCGCGCTCGACCAGGTCTTGCAACACCTCGCGCAACGAGCGGGCGTCGTCCTCGGTGAAGTCCCGGACCCCGCCGAGGCCGTCGTCGTGGCCGAACACCAACGCCCCCATGCGCAGGTCGGCCACGCCCTCGGTGGCCAGCGCACAGGCGTAGGCCGAGAGCTGCTGCCAGGTGGACTCGGACCGGGCCGCGGTGACCGAGGACTTGAGTTCGAGGATGATCGAGCGCTCGCCCTTTCTCGCGATGAGATCGGCCACCCCGCTGACCACCACCGGGCGGTCAAAGGTGGAGAGCGAGAACGAAAGCGGGGTCTCGAACGCGAGGTCATACCCGTCGTCGACCAGGGCCTTCACCGGCCCTTCGAGGGTCAAGCGGGCCCGCTCGACCTGCTCTTTGCCGTGGGGGGTGTGGCTGTCTTGGCCCTCGGCCCGGGCCACCGCGGACAGGACCGCGTCGAGGCTGGTGCTGTCGTCGAGGGGCGCGCCGTGCTCGAACGCGCGGGCCACGAGCCGGTGCAGCACACGCCCCTTCCGCTTGGCATAGATGTCGATGGGGCGGGACCCGCGGTGGGCGCGGCCGCCAAAGTCACTGGGCAGGACGCGGAGCGGGCCTTTGGGCGCCTGGGTGGTGGGCACGTTCTCTGACGAGAGCGCGCGGGCCGCCAGCGGCCGGCGCGGGCCGGGCACGACGTCGACGCGCTCGGAGGGCAGCAACCGCTCGAACGCGTGGGGGTCGCGGCTTTTGGTCTGTTCGATGATGCGGCGGAGGCTCATGGCCTCGGTGTCGCGCTCTTCCCCGACGAGATAGAGGCGGCGCTCGGCCCGGGTGAGGGCCACGTAGAGCACCCGGGCGAGCTCGGCTTGTTCTTTTTGGGCCGCGCGCTCGGACAACGTGCGCATCGTGGTGGGCACCGGGTGCCGCCGGCTGTCGAGGGCGGAGATGGTGCGGCCCCGGGCCGAGACCGCGACCCCGAGGTCAGGGTCGTAGGCGAGATTGGAAAAGGACGGCGGGGGCCGGGCCCCGAGGTCGGCCACGAACACCACCGGAAACTCCAGGCCCTTGGCCTGGTGGATGGTCATGATCCGGACCGCGTCCGCGTCGGGCTCGAACACCGAGGCTGGGCCCTCCTTGGGGGGCCGGTCGAGGGTGTTGTAGAGCTTCTCGATGGTGGGGGTGGCGTCGCCGGAGAGGATGCCGCGGAGTTTTTCGAGGTTGGCGAACCGGTCCACCGCGTCCGAGGTCACGCCCACGGTGAGCAGATAGCCGGTCTCGTCGAGCAAGCGGTCAAAGATCTGCCGCAGGGGGGTGTCGGCGAGACGATTCCGCAGTTCTTTGAATATCGAATCGAGGTGCAGGAGGCGATCGCCCACCGCCCCGGTGAGCTTGGTGGGGTCTTTGCACAGCTCGGCCCAGCAGAACCGGCGCGCGGGGGTGAGACCGGTGAGGGCCACGAGGTCGTCGTCAGGGCAGGCCACAAACGCGCTGCGCAAAAGGGCCAAGGTGGCGAGCTCGTCCTCGGGCTCGGTGAGCAACCGGAGCGCGCAGATCGCGTCGGTGATCTCCGGCCGGGTGTAAAAGCCCGCGCCCCCGGTGATGTGGGCCGGGACCCCGACGTGGGCGAGGGCGAAGGCGATGTCCGTGGCCGGGGCGATGCGCCGCACGAGCACCGCCATGTCCCGCGGGCGCAGCTTTTCGCCGGTGCCGAGCGGGTTTGTCTCGTCGAGCAGGTCGCGGATCTTGCGCGCGACCATCACCGCCTCGGCGCGGTCGGCATCGTCCATGTCCCGGGCCAGCGGCTTGAGCATCGCCCCGCCCACCGAGCCCCCGCGCTTGTGGGGCACGAGCCGGTCCTCGGCATTGAACGGCACCCCAAACGGCCCTTCGGCCAGCGAGTGGGCGGACACGAGGTTGACCAGCTCGAGCACCGCCGGCTCTGAGCGGTAGTTGACCGCGAGGTTGCGCCGGGTCCCGGTGGCGGGCATCGCCTCGGTGCCCTCGACGAGCACGTCCCGGGTATGGGCAAAAATGCGCGCGTCCGCCCCGCGAAAACCGTAGATGGATTGTTTGGGGTCACCGACGACAAACAGCCGACCGGGGGCGAGGCGCAGGCTGCCCATCGCCTGCTCACCTTTTTGGAGCGGCGCGGCCTGGTCCGGGGTCTCGGCCAGCAGCGCGACCAAATCCTCCTGCACCGGGGACGTGTCCTGGTACTCGTCGACCAGCACCCGGTCGAACCGCGACTTGATGCGCGCCCGGGCCGCGAGGTCGTCGCGCAACAAGTCGCGCGTGCGCACGAGCAGGTCGCCGAAGCCGAGCACCCCGCGCGCGTCGAGCTCGCGGCGCACCCGCTCCTCGAGCTGCTGCAACATGCTGCACACGACCTCCGCCTGGGGCGCGCTGGCCACGTCGATGAGCGCGGCGCACAGCTCGTTCAGGTCACCAAAGAACCGAAGCCGGGCATCGTGCACCGCGCCCCGACCAAACGGACGGTCCTCTTTGCGCAGCCGCTCCACCGCGCTCACGATGCGGCCCTCGTCGTCGGGGCCGGTGTGCTGCAAGGCGTCGAACAGCATCTCCGCGCGGGTGCGCAAGGTGGCCATGCGTTCGATCGCGAAGCGGTCGCCGCTGTGCTCGGTGGCGGCGAGCAGGTCGCTCAAGGCTTCTCTCAACCGTTGGGCCGCGTCCTTGCGGCGGGCCTCGGCCGCTTTTTGGGTCCTGGCCGGGGTGAGCTCGGCGGCGGACTTGCCCTGTTCGGACAAGCTTTTGTACACCCCGGCGAGCTGGCTCACGAACCCAAAGCCCGAGCCCGGCGCGCGCAGCTGAAACCGCGCGGACAGCTCGGCCACGACCTTGTCCCCCGACGAGAGCCGGTCGAGCACGACCCCCTCGGCGGTCTCCGCGAGCAGCAGCCGTTCGTCGGCGTCGTCGAGCAGCTGAAAGCCGGGGTCGATGCCCGCGGACAGCGCGAGCTCGCCCTTGAGCAGGCTCACGCACAAGGCATGGAAGGTCGAGATGGGCGCGCCGGGCAAGTGGCGCGAGAGCCACTCGGCGTCGCTGGGGGTCAGCGGGGGCAAGCCGTGCTCGTCGAGCCGCGCGCTCAGCTCCTCGGGGATGAGACGGGACCGGGCGATTTCGGACAGCTGCCCGGCCACGCGGCTTTTCATCTCCGCCGCGGCTTTGTCGGTGAAGGTGATGGCCACCACCCGGTGGGGCGAGCGCACCTTGCCGTCAAGGTCAGCGCCGAACAAGCTGGCCACGTATTCGCCGACCAGGGCGCGGGTCTTGCCCGCCCCGGCCCCGGCCACCACAATGACATTGGGGGTGCGGGGCGCGGTCATGACGCGTCCTCGGGCGCGGCGAACGCATCGTCTTTTTTGCACGCCCGGGCCAGGCGGCAAAAGCGGCACGTACGCGAGGGCCGCGCCTCGATGCGCCCCTCGAACAGCGGGTCGAGCACCCGGCCCAGCCCGTGGGCGAGCCCGTCCTCGGCGTGGTCGTCGAGCACCCGGCGCGTGAGCTGCCCATCTTTGCCCAGCACGTCGCTGGCTTCGCCATCGCGGAGCGAGACCAAGTAGGCGTACAGCTCGGGCCGGCCCTTTTTCATCCCGTGCGCGACGAGGCGCAGGTAGAGGGGGAGCTGGAAGTGTTCGGTGAGGATTTTTTTGCTCCACACCTTGCTGCGCACCGCTTGGCCGGTGCTGTTTTTGTAGTCGACCACGACCAGGGCTTTGCGCCGGCCGTCCTCGCTGGGCGGGCTCGCGTCCACCCGGTCGATTTCGCCCCCGATGTACAAGGTGCGGCCCGAGACCTCGATGGGCACCGCGGGGGCCGCGGGCGGGGGCGCGCCGCGCTTGTGGACCCCGATGTTGCCCTCGAACTTGAGCGGGACCACGTCGGGGACGGGGGGCGTTCGGGCCAGGTTCGCCACGGTACGAGACAGTGACATTTTGAGCCAATCGATGTTGGCCGAGAGCGCGGCCAGGTGCCCGGTCTCTTTGCCCGCGAGCAGCGGCGCGGCCTCTTCGTCGACGAGGGCGAGCAGGCGGGCCTTTTCATCGGCGTTGTAGGTCTTGATCGCCACCTGGCGCTCTTTGCGCGACCGGTAGTACCGCTCGAGCACCTTGTGGGCGAGCGAACCGAGCACCCGGGCGTCCGCGTCCTGGCCCCCCTCGGGGTTGGTGTCGACCTTGGCCATGTGTTCGACAAAGCCCTTGAAGGGACATTGGGCGAGCGCCTCCAGGCGCGTGGGGGTCAGGGGGCGCTCTTCTTTGAGCCCGAGCAGGTGCCCGTACTGCTCGTGCACCCGGGCCGCGTCCACCCGGAACGCAAACGGCGCGGACTTGTCTTCCCCCGGCCGGGCGGCGAAGAACTTGGTGCGCTCTTGCACCATCTGCACCGTGCGCGCCACGAGCCCGGCCCGGTCGTCGTCGATGACCAAGGGCTCACCTTTGACCAACTGGTCTTTCAGCGCGCGGCCCAATGCCAATGTCGCTTCTTTGGGGTGCGCATCGACGGCGAAGGCCGGCCCCGCCTGCGCCGCCCCCGGCTCGGCCCCGAGGGCGATGAGCGAGGCCTCAAAAAAATCAGACACCGCCCGCTCACGCCCCTTTTCGTCGCGCACCGACGCGGTGATGAGCAGGCCCTTGTCGGCGGCCGCGGCCGCGGACTTGAACCACAGAAGCTCGAGGGCTTGGCGCGGGGCCACCGCCCCGGGCTCGATGCTGTCTGCCTCGTCGAGCCAGAGCACGCGCTGGCCGAGGCTCTTGTTGACCAGGATCTTGTCCGCGTCGGGGAACAGGGGATTTTTCCGTTCGGGGCTGGGCAGCTTTTGGTGCACGCAGTCGGCGATGACCACGTAGTCGAAGCGCAGACCAAACGCCGCCGGCAGGCTCATCATCTCCACCGCGCCGAGGTTGCGCTCGGGGGCGGGGCGCGTCTTTTGTTCGGCCAGCACGCGCTCCAGCAACCGGGTGAACGCGCTGAGCTCGACCACGCCCTCGTCGTCGCCGTCTTTGAGCAAGGCCTCGACGGTGCGCTCGGCCTCGTCGAGGGTCTCGCGCACCGCGGTGGTGCCCGCGCCCTCGGCCTCGACCAGCGCCTCCTCCGCGAGGGACCGCGCACACTGCAAGTACGCGCGCAGGGTGGCCCGGCGTTTGATCCTGCGCACGTCGAGCATGGTGGCCTCGACGAGGTCGAGGGCCATGCGCGCGCGGTCCTTTTCCTCGTCGCGGGCGTTGCCCTGCAAGAACCGCTCGAGCCGGTGGCGGTAGCCGCCCTCGGGGCGGGTGCTGTCCTCGGCGTCGGCCCGGGCCACCGCGGTGCGCAGGGCGCGCGCCACCCGGCCCAATGTCTCTGGGGCCGCGCGGTGGCGGTAGGCGATGCGCGAGAGCAAGGCGAGCACCTGGTCGCGGGGCGCGCCATCTCGACGGAGCTCGAACAAATCGAGCAGGGCCCGGCCCGCGGGGGTGTCGAGCAGGGGGCGGCCCTCGCGGCGGCGCACGTCGAGGCCGAACGCGGAGAGCTCGTCTTCGATGCGGTCCGCGCTTTTGTCGAGGTTGCGCAACAGCACCGCGATGCGCGGGGCTTCGTCGGCGGTGCGGGCCCAATGGCTGACCACGCCGGCGATGCGCCGGGCCTCCTTGGCCGCGGTGGACACCCGCTCGACCCGCACCGGCAAGTCCGCGGTCAACGCCTCGTCGGTGACCGCCGAGGTGTACCAGGTCTCGACGAAGTCCCGGGTGGGCGACCCCTCGCCGAGGGGCTCGTGGAACAGCTCGAGGTGCGGGGCCTCGTAGTGTTTTTCGATCTCGTCCGCGATCCAGCGCACCGCGGGGGAAAAGCCGCCGCCCACGTCGAGGGGCAAGACGTACTCGAGGGGCAGGCCACGGTCGGCGAGGCCGAGCACGCAAGACAGCTCGGTGCGGGTGGGCTCGACCACCTTATCGATGCGCACCGCGCGGTACCGCAACAGCGAAGGCGGAATCTCGACCTCGTCCATCGCCAATGCCAGTGCATACGAACGGTCCACAAAGAGCGAACGCTCCATGCGCCCTTGCACCCGGCCCGCGAGCTTCAACAGGTCGGCGATGGACTCTTGGCGCGCGCCCTGGCCGGCCAAGCGGGGCACGACCTCGGACAGGCCCACACGTTCGTCGGTGAACCCGCGCGAGAGCCGGGCGAGCTCGACCGCGAGCCGCGCCCCCCACGGGCTTTGCCGGGCCAGCTCCAACGCCGCGGCCCAGAGCCGCGCGTCATCGTTGCGCACCAGGGCCGCGTGCCGCACGAACGTGATCAAACGCACGCGTTCGAGGAACTCTTCAAACGTGCACAGCACCGCGCCCCCGATGAGGTCCGGGGGCGCGGTCCAGGCCCCCGGATCTGTCATGGCGCGCCGGGGCACGACGACCAATGTTGGTCGGGCGGGAGCGGGCGCCGGATCATCGGGAAAGAACCCGAGCTGGTCGTCGGTGGGCGGAGGCGCCATGGAATCGAGCTTAGGCCGGGAACGTTTCCAGACAAAGGCGGGTCAGTCCGTCTAAGATTGAAAGTTGAGCGCGTCGGAATGGGTTTTTTCACCGCCCTGTCCCATTTTTTTGGAGCCCGTCGCCGGTTTGTGCGCCGGCTCGGCAGCCTGTGCCTGGTGGTGCTCGGGGTGCACGCGGCCGGTGACCTCATCGACAACGGCGTGTTCGCGGTCCTCGACAAGGTCGACCTGTTTTTCGACGAGCTGGTGTGGAAGGTCCTCGACACCGTGGCCGGCTGGGGCCTGTTCTCGGTCGACCGCGCCGCCGATTGGTCGACCCGGTTTGCCGACTGGGTCGACGTCGAGGCCAAACAAACGCTGGGTCTGTGGCTCGCGCTGATCGTGGAGATCGGGGTGGTGCTGGTGCTGCTCGACTTTGTGTGGGGGCGGCGCCAAGCGTCCCACGATGTGAAGGAGCGCGGCATCAAGGGCGAGTTCATGCGCTCGGTGCGCGAGCTGGGCGAAGCGTTCACCGCGTTTGACCTCGAGCGGGTGGCGATCGTGCCCGTGGTGCTGTGCTTTTCGTTGAGCGGAGCGCTCTGGGCCGGGCGCGGTCTGGAGACGATCTTTTCGCAGCTGTTCACCGACGTGGCCCCGCTGTGGCGCTTGGGGGTCAACGTCGCCGCGAGCGGCGGCCTGCTCGCGGCCTTGCTGTTGGTGTGGCGCTTTGTGCCCGACCTCGTCGACGGGGCCATCCTGCGCGCCCACGACCGCGCCCTCGAACAGCTCGACACCAAAGAACTCGACAAGCCCCCGCCGATGAAAAAGCGTCTGCGCATGGCCCTGCGGGGCGCGCCGTTGGCGTTTGTGGTGCTGCCCTTGGCGGTGGTGAGCGTGTTCACCGAGGGTTCATTCCTCGAGCTCATCGGGCGGATCGGAGCGGCGCTGTGACCGACTTCGACCTGAGCAAGTTCGACTTGCCCCCGGCGGGGGCCAGCGCGGCTGAGCCCAAAAAGGACGTGAAGGTCCGCGGGCTGTTCGACGCCCTGCTCTGCCTGGTGCTGCTGTACGGGGCCTACGCCCACACCCCGGTGGGGGCGGTGCTCGAGTACGGGGTGCGCACCGCCTTGGGCAGCAAGAACAAGCCGTCGCTGTTCGCGTCGTTTCGCGGGGCGGACACCGAGGTCAAGCTCGATGCAGCCTCATTTGATGGCCAGTCGGTGCACGCCGCGGACCAGCTGCCCTCCCCCATCGAGGACGCGGTCAAGCTCACCAAGGTCAACGGGGAGTTGCTGGCGTCTCTCGTCGCCCTGCACGGCAGCTGCGAACTCGGCGGGTGCACGATCAAGACCCCGCCCTTCTTGGAGGACCTGCTCGAGGCCGACCTCAGGGACGACACCGTGCCCATTGCTCAAGTGGCATTGGGTATCGCCAAGGGCAAGCGCCGCTTTTTGTCCGCCGAGACCGCCACCGAAGCGATGTTCATCGCCCCCTTCGTCGTCGAGCGCGCGGTGCGCCAAGCCGAAGCCTCCGGCCTCGACCGGCCCGAAGACATCAACGTGCACAGCGACTTTTTCCCCGCCAACATCCGGCGCGGGGCGATGCAGGACGCGATCCAGGTCCTCGCCCTCTACCGCATGCGCACGTTGGCCTGGCCCACCCCCGCCACCGCCCGCGTGACCTCGCCCTTCGGCTACCGCACCCACCCCGTGCTCAAGACCCGCCGCTTTCACAATGGCACTGACATCGGGGTGCGCACCGGCACCCCGCTGCGCTCGGCCCACCGCGGCATCATCAAACGCAGCGGGTATGACTCGGTGAGCGGCAACTACGTGCACATCGACCACGGCTTCGGCATCGTCTCCACCCACTGCCACATGAGCGAGACCCAGGTGAAGCAGGACCAGCACGTGGGCCGCCTCGACGTCGTCGGTTTGTCCGGGGCCACCGGCCGGGTCACCGGGCCCCACCTCCATTACATTGTGCGGGTGGACAAAAAGGCGGTCGACCCCCAGGCCTATGGCGAGGCCCCCCGCCGCAAGACCAAGCTCGACATGGACGGCAAAGAGCCGGTGACCCCCAAGGTGTTCCAGAAGAAGAACACCCCCGACGCCGGGCCGGACGCAAACACCCCCGCGCCCTGATCGCCTGGCGATCGGCGCATATCGCGCACCCGCGAAAATCTGGCCCCTGGCGCCGCATGCCCACGCGGTCCCGCCGAGGTGGGCAAAGGTGGCACACTCGCTGCACAAGCCCGGGCACGAAAGGCCTCGCCATGAACCGTGCATTGACGTTGTCCCTCCTGTTCTCCGTGTTGTCCGCCTGCGTGCCCGACGGCGGCGTGGCCGAGCCCGAACCGAGCGCCGAGCCGGAGCCCACGCCCGACGCCGGAGCGCTCGACGGGGGCGGGGACGCGGGCTTTGCCGACGCGGGCGCCCCCGACGCGGGCGGCGACGATGCCGGGTGTGTCGACGACGCGCCCTGCGCCAATGTCACCTGTGGCTTGGTCACGGACGCGTGCGGGGCGACGGTGTCGTGCGGCTCGTGCGTCACCCCCGACGAGCTCGACCAGCTCGCGCCCCGGGTCGACGAGGTCGTCGACCACCTGTGGTCGACGTCGTATATGCAGGATGTGTTTGACCTCGACCCCAACGCGGTCCGCGAACACGCCTTGACCGCCTTCGAGAACATCCCCGACCCGGGCCGCGCCCACATCGCCGCCCTCGGCCGCGCGGTGCGCGGGTTCAAAAATGGCCACACCGGCTTCGGCCTGTCGCTGGGCGGGACCTGCCGCGAACAATCCGGGGCCGACAGCGGCATCAGCGTGTACGGCGTGTGTGCGCACCCCCGGGGCGATCACTTCGTGGTCAGCCAGGCCCCGGGCACGTCCAACCCCCTGGCGCTCGACCTCGGGGACGAGGTGTTGGCGGTCAACGGCCTGTCCGGTCCCGCTTTGCACCAATTGATTCTCGACGACGCGGTCTGCGGCAATGGCGCGGGCAATGACTCGGTGGCCCACGACCTCGCGGCGGCGGCGCTGTTTTCATGGCTGCGCCCCGGGGATGTGCTCGACGTGCGCGCGCCCGACGGCACCTTGCACACCGTGGTGGTCGGGGACGAAGAGGCCGCGCCGGTCTACTGCCGTTACCCCGCGGGCCCGACCGGCACGCCTTTGGTCACCGCCACCTTGCGCCCCGACAACGTCGCGGTCATCGCCCTCACCCGGTTTGTGTTTTTCCCGGGCGAGCCGGGCTACGACGAGGACTACCTCACCCAGCTCGCGAACATGACCCAGGCCATCGAGGACGAGCTCGACACCGTGCGCGACGACGCGGTGGGCGTCGTCTGGGACCTGCGCGGCAACATCGGCGGCTACACCTTCGCCGGCCTCGAGGTCGTCTCGGGCATGCCCGGGGCGATGTCGACCTTCATCGCCCGGTGTTGGTATCGCGTGCCCGGCTCCGACCCCCTCGACTACCAGGACAGCGGCCCGTTCCAGCTCACCCCGAGCCCGCGTTTTGACGTCGGGGTGCCCGCGGCGGTGCTCATCGACGGACGCACGATCAGCGCCGGCGACTACTTTGCCCGCGCGGCCCAGGTCGCCACTGACGCGCGGCTGTTCGGTCGACCCGCGGCGGGGGCGTACGGCGGCGGCGGCGCCTACATCGAGCTTTCCGAGAGCCCCGGCTATTACCTCAGCTACGACCCCTACCGCTGCGACGACGAGGAGGGCTTGCCGCTGGAGACACGCTCGGTCGAGCCCGACGAGCTGGTCGAGCTCTCCCCCGACGACCTCGTGGCCGGCCGCGACACCGTCGTCGAGCGGGCCGCGGCGTGGATCCTCGACCAAGCCCCCTAGCGTCCCGCGCCGAGACGCCGGACCAGAGCGACCGGTGCGTGGCCTGACTCGACAAAAGGGGCGAGGGTCAGGTACTCCTCCGTACCGAAGGAGGATGTATGCGTTTTTCGTCTGTTCTGGGGGCCCCGGTGGTTGCGGCCTTGCTGCTCTGTTCGTCGTCGAGCCTCGCGGGGGGGCTGGACATGCTCCAGCCCAAAAGTGGCAAGGTGATCTACGTCTCCCCAAAGGGCAAAAACAAGAACGACGGGACCGCCGCCGCCCCGATGAAAAACATCGACAAGGCCATCGCCAAAGCCAAAGCCGGCGACACCATCGCGGTGGCCGAAGGCCGCTACAAAGGCACCTTCAGCGTCGGGCTCTGGGAGCTCGACAAAGACCTCCACATCTACGGTGGCTTTGCCAAGGACTTCAAATCCCGTGACGTGCAAAAGCACATCACCCTGCTGCAACCGGACAACACCCGGTTCGACAAGTCGGGGGTCAAGCCGTTCTTCGCGGGCAAGCAGAACTTCAAGTTCAAAGACCTCGTCATCGACGGGTTTGTGTTCGAACAGGGCGAGATGACCCCCTACGAAAAATCCAAAGGCAAGCCCGACGGGGTCGAGACCGGGATGATGCGCATCGGACCGGGCATGAAAAACCCCGACACCCCGTGCCTCAACCTGCAAGGGGACAACATCCGGATTCGCCACAATGTCTTTGTCAACTGCGCCGGCGGCGGGGTCCGCCTGGGCCTCGACGGCAAGCAGGGCGCGGTGGTGGAGAACAATGTGTTTGTGGCCAACCGCTACGCCGCGGTCAACAGCCGGGGCCTCAAGCCCAGCGGGATCGGGAAGACGGTGGTCAAGAACAACACCATTTTGTTCACCTGGACCCGGGCCAAGGATTTCCAGAGCCAAGGCTATGGCGTCGAAGTCCTGAGCAAGACCGGCTACGTCATCGAGAACAACATCATCGCCCTCAACATCGGACCCGGGATCAACAGCCAACGTTTCAACACCGACATCGTGATGAACGGCAATCTGTTCTGGGGGAACAAAAAGAAGGACCTGTGGTTCAACCCCTCTTCCAATGTCTCTGTGCAGATCGATGCCGCGGAGTTCGAGGACCTCGAGGTGGAGAACGACGGCAACGAGAACAAACCCACCAAGCTCGACGTCAACCCGGCCTACCTCGCGGGGGTGATCAGCGCGTCGTACTCCGAGAAGGTCGACTACGACCCCGAGTCCCCCGCCAATCTGATGCGCGAGCTGTTCGGGCTGAACAAGCAGGGCAAGATCCAAAGCAAAGTCACGATGTTCGCCAACCGCTACCCCTGGAAAAACGCGGTGGGCTTGTTCGGGGCGGTGAAGGGCAAAGGCGCGCAAAAGCCCTGACCCGCGAAATGCGCACCCGCCATCAAGCGCGCCTCCCGCTCGCCCCTTAGGGTGGCGTGCAGGAGGTCCGGACATGGCCAAGATCGACGTCAAAAAGCAGTTCCCCGCGGCCTACAAGATCACCCCCCGGGATGGCGTGGTGGTGCGGGACATCCCCCCGCTGCGGTTTTTGATGATCGACGGCGAAGGGCCCCCCGGCAACGACGCCTACACCGCCGCGGTGGAGGCGCTGTTCTCGGTCTCCTACGCCACCAAGTTTGCGGTCAAAAAAGGGCCCAGCGGCGTGGACTACGGCGTCATGCCCCTGGAGGGCTTGTGGTGGGCCGACGACCACGACGCCTATCTCACCGACCGCCGCGACGAGTGGAAATGGACCCTGATGATCTTGCAGCCGGACATCGCCACCGACGAACTGCTGCGTGACACCATGCAGAGCGTACAGGCCAAAAAGGGCCTCACCGCCATCGACCACCTGCGCATCGAGACCCTGGAGGAGGGATGCTGCGGCCAAGTCCTCCACATCGGCCCGTTCACCGAGGAAGGCCCCACCGTCGAGCGCTTGCACGCGGTCATCGCCGAACGCGGCACGCTGCGGGGCAAGCATCACGAGGTGTACCTCAGCGACGTGCGCCGGGCGGATCCCGCACGCTGGAGAACCATCATCCGGCAGCCGATGACCGCGGCCCCGGCCGTCTGAGTCAGGGCAGGACGCGCTCGAAGCGCAAGTCGAGTTCGTCGAGGTCCCGGGCGTATTCGACCCGCACCGTGTCCTGGGTGCGGTGTTCGGTGAGGGTGAACGCCCCCTGGGTGGGGATGCCGGCGGGCACCCAGCCGAGACCGTCGGCGAGCTCCACGTAGGCCCCGATGGCCTGGGCGGTGGCGGGGTTGACCTCGACGCTGAACGGAACCGGACCGGGAGAACTCAAGGTGCAGCGGCCGTCGTCGCGCACCAAGCGAACCTGATGCCGGCCATCGCGCAGCAGCGTGCGCAGCAACACGCCGACGTGACGCCCCAAAAATGCCCGAACGTGGGCACGGCCCTGGTGGCCCAGCGCCTCCGCTCGGCACACAAATGTCACTGCCCGCTCGAGGCGCCGCAATGCGTCGGCCAGCTCCAGTTGCCCATGGCCCCACCGTTCGAGGGTGCGCTCGATGGCGGCCGGGGCGGCGGCCACGACTTGAATCTCGTGCCCGGTGCGGAACCGCAGCGCATCTTGGGCGGTGAGGTCACCAGGGGCGGCCGTGGCCACGGTGATCACCCGCCCCAGCTGGCGCACCGGGACCATGCGGTGCTGGTCGAGGGGGCCGCACAGGTCGACCAGGTCGGGCAAAAGCCCGACGGTGTCGAGGTCGATGGTGGGCACGCCCCACACCTCGCCCAATGCATCTGCAATGTCCGCCTCGGCGAGCAGCCGGTAGGTGGTCAGTCGGGTCGACGCTCCAGGGTCGTCGAGCCGTGCCACCTGGGCGACGTGGTCGGTGATCAACCCGCGGGCGCGCAACGCGGCGATCACCGGGGCGTCTGGGTCTGGAGGCGCCCACGCGTTGTGCGATCGGTGGGCGCGCTCGACGGAGTCGGCCTCGAACTCTTGTTCGTACAGCCGGGTGGCGTCCCGGATCGCTGCCGGGGCCGCGGCCAGCGGAATCATCGGGCCGACCACGCTTTCACACAGCCACACCGCGGTCTGGTCAGACGGATCGAGCATCGCCACCCGGCGGAAGCGGCCGCTTCTTCCCAATGGTACTGCGTCGCAGACCTGCATCCGGCGGAGCTGGTCGCGGTGTTGGTACACCCCCGCCTCGGCGAACTCCTCGCGGGGGTTGGCCCAGCCGGTGCCATAGAACGCCCCCATCAACTCGGCCGAAAGATTCTCGTCGTCTTCGCTGCGCGAGCCGAGGAAGTCGAGCAGGGGCTGCCGGGCGGCCATCGCCTGCGCGTCGAGGGCGCGCACCTCTGCGGGCGAAAAGTGCCCCAGGGCCACCAACGCCCGGCGCACCGGGCCGTTGAACTCGTCATCGGCCACCCGCGAAAAACCATCCGGGCTCTCGGGCAACTGCACGAGGGCGGCGTACAGGCGCGACTCGGGCAGAACCACGACGTGGATCGGCAACCGGCTCCAGCGCGCGGCGGCGGCGATCGCGCCGGCGCGGTCCGGGTCATCCATGCCGAGCCAGAGGCTCTCCTCGTCGACGTGCAGGGGCACCATCCCGTGCAGCCGGCAGCCGTCGGGGGGCAGGACATAGACCGCTTCGGGGAGCGGCTCGCCATCGGGCCAGGTGCCAAACCGCACCGACACCGCCTCTTTCTCGTCCGCGGGGGTGATCAGACGGCCGGGCGCGGGCCGCCGGACCCACCGCCGCCACAGGGCCAAAAGCCCACGACCGACCCAACGCGCAAGCAGCAGCCACAACGGCGACGACGGCGTGTGAAACCACGACGGCGCCGGCCGCTGGAGGTTGAGGCGCACCATCTGCCAATGATGACCCGCCCGGCCCGGCCCCACGACCGGCGCGCCAACGCTGTCTCAAGGCGGGCGCCGGGGGCGCTCAGAACCGTTCGATCTTGAAGTCGTCGTCGACCGGGGCGCCGGTCTGGCTCCGGACCGGGTTCTGCGGGGGCTGGCTGGGCGCGGCCGGCCGGCTCTGGCTTTGTTCGAAGTCGTCCCAGCGGGAGTCGGACGTGCCCCCAATGCCACTGACCCGCAGCTTGAAGTCGTCGGGGTTGGTGGCCTGGCGCACCGCCTCTTCGAAGGTGATGAGTTTGCGCGAGAGCAGCGACATCAAGGACTGGTCAAAGGTCTGCATCCCGTAGGTGGTGTAGCCGGCGGAGATCGCGTCGTTGAGTTCTTTGGTGCGGTCTTTGTCCTCGATGAGCTCGCGCACCCGGGCGGTGGCCCGCAGCACTTCCACCGCCGCGACCCGGCCGCGCCCGTCGGCGCGGGGCACCAGGCGTTGCGACACCACCGACCGAAGAATCGCGCCCAGCTGGAGCCGGACCTGCTTTTGTTGGTAGGGCGGAAACGCCGCCACCACGCGGGTGATGGTCTCGGTGGCGTCGAGGGTGTGCAGGGTGCTCATCACCAGGTGACCGGTCTCGGCCGCGGTCATCGCGGTCTCGATGGTCTCCAGGTCGCGCATCTCACCGACGAGGATGACGTCGGGGTCTTCGCGCAGGGCGCTCTTGAGGGCCCGGGCAAAGCTGCGGGTGTCGACGCCCACTTCGCGCTGGTTGACGATGGACCGCTTGTCACGAATGAGGAACTCGATCGGGTCTTCGATGGTGAGGACGTGGCACGTGCGGTTGGTGTTGATGTGGTCGATGAGCGCGGCCAGGGTGGTGGATTTGCCCGAGCCGGTGGTGCCGGTGACGAGGATGAGGCCACGCTCTTCGCTTGCCACCTTTTCGAGCACGGGGGGCAAGTTGAGCTCGGCGATGGTGAGGATCTTGAACGGGATGACCCGGAACACGATGCCCACGGTGCCGCGCTGCATAAAGCAGTTGACCCGGAACCGGCCCAGGCCGGGCACGCCGTAGGCCAGGTCGATCTCGTTTTCCTTTTTGAAGACATCCTTTTGGTAGTTGTTCATGATCGAAAAGGCCATGCGACCGACCTCTTCGGGGGGCAGCCGGCGCGCGTCTTTCAGCGGCACCAACGACCCGTCGACCCGGAACATCGGGGGCAGGCCCGCCTTCAAGTGGATGTCCGAGGCGCTGCCTTTGATCGCGACGGTGAGGATGTCGTTGAGCTCCACGCTGGCTCCTTCGTTCGGCGGTCAGGCTATCTCATCTCGAACCGTGGCATCGGCAGGCGATACAGTCCGTGTCATGTCGACCATCGCCCTCGGGGACCAAGCGCTCCCGCTGGACGTGCCCGGTCTGCGCCGGCTCACCGCGCCGCCCTCGGCCGGGACCGGCCCCGACCGCGCCGGCCTCCTCGCGCCCTTGTTGCGCGCCCTCGACGGGGCCCGGCGCCCGGTCTTGCTCGTGCCCGATCACACCCGCGCCCCCGGCGCGCTCTGGGCCCTGCCCGCTTTGTGCGCGGCCGCCCCCCGCGCGCGGGTGGTGATCGCCTCGGGCACCCACGCGCCGATGACCCCCGGCGCGGTCCGCGCCCACCTGCCCGCCCCGGTGCCGCGGGACCGGGTGCACGTCCACGACGTGACCCGCGGCCCCTACGCCGACCTCGGCGACGGCCACGCGATCTTGCGCCTGGTGGCGGACGCGGACGTGGTGGTCGCGGTCTCCCAAATGGTTCTGCATTACCTGGCGGGGTTTGGCGGCGGGCGCAAAATGCTGTTCCCCGGGGTGGCCTGCGCACAGACCGCGCGCTGGGTGCACGCCGCTTCGCTGTCGGCGACCTCCCGGGGTCGCCCGGCCACGGTGGCGCTGGGCGTGCTCGACGAAAACCCGCTGCACGCCCGCATCGAAGCCCTGTGCCACCGGCTCACGGGTGAGCTCTGGGGCGTGTGCAGCGTGCTCGAGGGCGGTCGGTTGGTGGACGCGACCGCCGGTGAACTCTTTGCCCACCACCGGGAGCTGGCCGTGCGGTACCGCGCCAACAAGACCGTCTCGGTGACCGCGCGGCCGAACCGCGTGGTGGTGAGCGCCGGCCCCGCGTCGTCGTCGCGCGACCTCGTACAGGCCCACAAGGCCCTGTACACCGCCGCGCAGCTGTGCGCTGAGGGGGGCCAGATCCTGCTGGTGGCGGGCCTTGGCGACCGCGCCCCCGGCGCGGTGGAGCGGCTGGTCGCGGACCGTGATGCAGACTCATTGTTGGCGGATGCCCTGCACGACTTTGCCATCCCCAAACAGACCGCGTGGTCGATCAAAGACATCCTCGCGCGGTTTGAGGTCACGGTGTGCTCGCCGCTGGCCCCCGCGCGGGTCCACCGCTGGGGCGCGCGCGCCATCGCCCCCGGCGCGCTCCCCGCCACGGTGCGCGCGTGGTGCGCCGACGACGACGAGACGGTTTGGCTCGACAGCGGGCCGGTGCGGTTTGTGTTCGGCGCGCAGAGCGCGCGCAGGTAGATGCGCGCTAAAGCCGCAACGACTCGATGTCGTCGGGGGCGGCGCCGTCCGGGTCGACGGTGACGGTGTAGCGGCCCGAGCGGGTCTTGGACTTGCTGACGACCTTGCCGCTCACGAGGCCGCCCTTGGCGGTCTTGAGCGTGACCTTGGCGCCGACCTTGAGGCGCTGGGCCTGCTTGGCCGCGACGGTGGCGTAGACGGTGCTGGGGCCGGACGACTCGATCACCGCCACCGCGCTCCCCGCGCGCAGGGCATCGCCGGCCTTGACCGACAGGCTCTTGACCTCGCCGGAGATGGACGCGGTCACCGTGCCCCCCGCCCCGCCCTTTTTGGCTTGGGCCAGCTTTTTGCGCTCCTGCTCCAGGGCCTGTTTGGCCTCTTCCGAGCCGGAGCTGTTCACGACTTCTTCGAGGGCGGCCACGCTTTCTTCGAGCCGGGCCACGTCGTCACCACCGCTGCCCGCGGCCACGACCAAGGTGTCGCCGGCGTCCACTTTGTCGCCCACCGCGACGGCCACGCGCTCGATGGTGCCCGACACCTTGGCCGACACCGTGGCCTTGCGCGCGCGCGCCGCAGTGACATTGACGGGCACCCACGTCACCTTGCTCGGGGGCTCCGCGGCCGCGGCCGCGGCCGGCTCGGGGGCGGGCTCGTCGTCGTCCTCGTCCTCATCGGCGGCGGCCGCGCCGGACGCGGTCGCCGGTTTGCGGCGGGTGGACCGGCGGGCCTTGGCGACCTTCTTGGGCGCGGGGGCCGGCTCGTCGGTGGCCGGGGGCGTGGGGGGCGGATCGGGCTCGGCCGGCTCGTCGGCCGCGGGGGCGGGCTCGGCGGGGGCGTCGTCGACGGGCGCGTCTGCCGCCGGGGCATCCGCGGGCGGGGGCTCGGTGCCGGGGGCCGGGTCTGCGGGATCTGGGGGCGCATCCCCGGGCGCGTCCACCGCCCCGGCCCCGAGGGGGGTGTCGGCGGGGGGCGGGGGCGCGGGGTCGGTCGGCGCGGGGTCCTCGTCGGCCTGGGCCACCACCGGGATGGCCCCGTCCCCGACGAACAACATGCCCGCGTAGGCCCCGCCCCCGATGAACAAGGCCACGAACAGCCCGATGAAAAACGACGGCCACGCCGAACCCCGGCGCACGGGTGCAGTGACATGGGGCCGGGACAGCTCGGTGTTTTTTGGGTCCCAGGCGTCGGTGGGCGGGGGGGTGAGCGGGGCCTCCACCGCGATCTCGGGCGGAGAGAACTCCACGAACTCGCCCGGCGCGGGCTCCGCCACCGGGGGCATCGGGGGGTCGACCGAGGTGTCCGCATCCACCGAGGTGTCCTCGGCGGAGACCAAAAACGGGGCTTCGTCCGCGGGGGCCGCGCGGCTCGGAACCGATGTCGACATGCCCGGGCTCACCGCGGTCTTGTCGCTCATGCCCTCGGTCTGGGAGAAGCGAAGCTTGCAGCCACAGATCTGGATGGTGTCGCCGTCGACCAGGGGCTGGCGGCGGATGGCCCGGCCGTTGACGATGGTGCCGTTGCGGCTCTCCTCGTCGATGAGCACGTATTGCTCCCCGTCGGCCACGATCTTCGCGTGGGTCTTGGAGACCCCGGGCTCCTGGGGCAAGTACAGGTCACTGCCCGGCCGCCGGCCGATCACAAATGTCCCTGCAGACAGCTCCCACGAACGGCCCGCCACCGTGCCTTCGATGCACACGATCTGCCCGGACAAGACCGAGGGCAGCTGGAAAATGACGGTGCGTTCGTTGTCGCTCATGGCGCGGCGGGCTCGCTCGGGGGTTGGATATCAAACAATACCGCACCCGCCTTCTCGCCTTTTTTCGCCACCCGGGCCTCGGCCACGACGCGGCGCGGCAGCACCCCGTGCGCCTCCAGGTACGCCTTCACCACGTCGGCGCGCTCCTGGGCTTGGGGGAGGCCCTTTTTCTTCTTGGCCAGCACCACGACCTTGACCTGTTCGATCCCGCGCTCCACCAGCAACACATCCACCACATCGTCGAGCACAAACGCGGCCGCGCTCAGCAGCTCGGCGCTGCGCGAGGAGAACGCCACGTTGGCCGCGGTCTCGATCCGCCCCTCCACGCGCTTGGCGATGCGCCGGGCCGGGACTTTGTTGAGGCGGAACGCAACCTGAACCGGCTCGCCCATCACCGCCTCCACCACCCGGCCCGCGCGCAGGTACCCGTCGCTGTGCGCCTGCAGCACCCAGGTCCCGGGCTCCACCGCGGTGGTGAACCGCCCGCCCTCGACGTCGACCTCGACAAAGCCTGAGCCGTCCTGCCGGGTCAACTCCACCGTGCCCGGGAGGGCCACGTCGTCGACTTCGCCCCGCACCGAGCCTTGCAGCGTCACCCGCTGGATCGGCCGCTCCAGCACCACCCGGCCGGGGGCGCCGTCTTCCAATGTCACAGCGTTGTCCTCGAAGCCCTCCAGCGACACCGTCACCCGCCGGGTGGCGGCGGTCTCGGCCCACCCCCGGACACACCCGTCGTCGCCGGTGAGGCTGTCCGGCAACCCCCCGTCGCTGAACGACACCCGGGCCCCGGGGAGCGCGAGGCGCGCGCCGTCGGTGACGCAGACCTCCACTTTTTGCACCGCCGGCGCCGCGCCGTCGGGGGTGGCCGCCCCCTCGGGAAAATCGCCGCCCGCCGCCTCCGCCGGGGCCGACGACGACGGTGACGACGACGAGAACGCGTCCATGGACACCGTCACCGAGCCCCCCGCGAAGTACAGCGGATTCAACGGTTGGCCATCGACCACGTTGGCCAGCGAGGGCGGGACGTAGCCGGCGTTTCCGGTGGGGCCAATGTCACAGAACAGCTCGAAGGTGACACCTTGAAATGGCGTCACCCGCACCCCCGGGGTCACCACCGTGTGGGGATCGAACACAAAGTCATAGTCGGCGCCCGAGGCCCCGCGCCCCGCGGGCACCATCAACGCGCCCTGCCACCAGGCCTCGACGAACGGGGTGACAAACGGCAAGGGCACCTCGACCGCCACCCCGCCAAACGCTTGGTCGTACCACCAATAGTCGCCGGCGGCGGCGAGCACGTGGCCGTCGACCCCTTGCAGGTAGTACCGGGCCCGGGTGTCGACCGGCGCGAGGTAGTGGGCGTTTTGGTACCGGTACCCGCCGTTGAGGTGGGCGCGAAAGGGCAAGCCGTAGGCGTCCGCGAGGTCGACGGTGACCAGGGCCGCGACCTGGGCGGAGAGGTTGAGGTAGTCCGGCACAATGCCATTGAGACGGGCCGGCATCGTGACCTGGGCGGACAGCCCCGCGGCCACGGGAATGGGAAAATCTGTGAACAGCCCCACGAGGCCCACCGGGTTGAGCTTGGCCCCGACGGAGAACTGGGGCGCGGCTTGGCGGGTGGAGTAGTCGCCGATGGTGTTTTCCGTGCCCGCGCCCAGGGCCTGAGCGGACAGCTCGACGAGGTCAAAAAAGCCCAGCGCGGCCGCGCCCCGGGCCCGCACGATGACCTGCTGGTCGACGTCAGGCCCGACAAAATCCGGCAGATAGAACCCGCCCCCCGAGAGCTGGGCGGTGGCGGCCACCGGGCCGTACACCCGGGCCGAGGTCACCCGGCGCACCCCCACGAAGCCGTAGCGGTTGAGCACCCGGTCCGACGAGCCGAAGCCGAAGCCGTCGTCGCCGTCGTCCACGTCCGCCGCGGGCGCGGCCGCGGGTGCGTCCTGGGCGTGTGCGAGCGCCCCCCACAGACAGCCGAGGGCGGCCAGGGCGGGCGCGCAGGTTCGGGTCCCCCACATGGGGGGAGGTTTTCGCCTCCGGCGGCGTAAATCAAGTTCCCCCGGGGCCGGGCCGGCCAAAACCCCTTTAGATCTCGGGCGGTTTCGGGCAGGGTCGCGCGCCTGGAGGCTTTATGATCCCGCTCGATCTGTCCGGAAAAACCGCCCTCGTCACCGGCTTGGCCGACAACGTGGGCTTCGCCTGGAGCATCGCCAAAGCCCTGCAGGGGGCCGGCGCCGATGTCATCGCGTCCCCCCACCCGCGGGTGGCCGGCATCCTGTCCCGGTTCCTCACCCGGGAAAAAGACAAGGACAGCCGGGCCCTGCCCGGTGGCGGCGAATTTGCGCCCAAGGCGGTCATCCCCTGCGACGTGAGCTACGACGTGGCCGATGACGTGCCCGCCGACCTGCGGGACAAAAAAGGCTACGAGGGCCTCGACGTCTCCATCGAAGGCCTGGTCAAAGGCGTGAAGGAACATTGTGACGGGGTGGACATCCTCGTGCACTCGGTGGCGTTCTCGCCCGAGATTTCCAAGGACCACATCGACGTGAGCCGCGCGGCCTACATGACCGCGATGAGCGTGAGCTCGTATTCGTTGGTGTCGCTGTGCCGCGCGATCCGCCCCTTGATGGCCGGGCGCGCCGGGTCGGTGACCTGCCTGAGCTACCTCGCGGCCGAGCGCGTGGTGCCCTTCTACGGTGGGGGCATGGCCTCGGCCAAAGCCGCCCTCGAGTGCGATGCGCGCATGTGCGCGTGGTTCATGGGCGAGGACGGCCACCGGGTCAACGTCGTGAGCGCGGGGCCGTACGCGTCGCGGGCGGCGAAATCCATCGGCGACATCCAGAAGATGGTCGACTACTGCGCCGAGCGTTCGCCGATCAAAGCCGCGGTCACGCCCGAGCAGGTGGCCAACACCGTGCTCTTCTTGTCGTCGAACATGTCGTCGGGCATCACCGGCAGCACCGTGTACGTCGACAGCGGCTACCACGCGATGGGCATGTAGGACGTTCGTCTCCCTGCACTGACATGGTGGCCTGTCTCCACTCGGTCGATCGCCCGAGCGGAGACATCGGCGGGGCCGGGCGCGCGATAACGTCCCTGGTGCCTCGGCACCGGGAGGCCCGATGACGATCCGCCGTACGCCCACGTCCACGTACAAGCCGAAGACCCAACGCAAGAGCATCAAACCGAGCCCCACGCGCACGACCTCGAACACGACGTCGAGTTCGTCGAGCTCGTCGACGCGCACCCCGGCCAGCACCGCCACCCAGCAGGCGAGCCGCACCCGGGCCGCGAACGCCGATGCCACCGCCCGCGCGCGGGTGGGCGCGTCGAACCCGTCCGGCACCGGTCGCGCCGGCGCGAGCGCCGCGCCCCCGCCCGAGAGCGCCCAAAAACGCGTCGAGCGCACCCGGGCCGACGCCCAAGAGGCGATCACCGCCGCCAACGACGTGCGCGCCCGGTACGACGACGCGCGCCGCGACCTGCTCCAAGCCTCGCTGCCGCGCTTTCTCGGGGGCAGCTCCCCGGCCGAGCGCGGGGACCTCGACAAGCTGCGGCGCCGCACGTCCCTGTTGCGCGACGCGAGCTTAAACGCGGACAAGAACGCGTACGAAAAAACCCAAACCGCGCTCGACGCCCAGCGCGAAGCCGGCGTCGCCCCCGCGCGCGCCCGGGTGTTCGGCGGCCAAGCGCCGGTGCCCACCCACCTCGAGAACCTCACCCCCGGCGAGCGTCAACAGGTCGCGGGCCAGGACGTGCCGAGCCGCATCGCCAACATCCCCGACCGCATCTACGCGCAATCGGAAGAAGGCCAGCGCGAGGCCCAGGTCAACGCCGCGGTCGACGACATCAACCGCGCGGTGGACGGCATCGACAGCGACGCCGACAAAGGCACGCGCAACGGCCAGACCATCAACGCCACCGAGACCCTCGAGCGCACCTTGCGCGAGGCCCCGCCCGAGCTGCGCGGGGAGATCCTCGAGCAGAGCCGGGACGCCATCGAGCGGCTGACCCCCAACCTCAAGGACCTGAACAAAGACGAGACCACCCGCGCGGTGGAAAATCTCACCACCGCCACCGAACACGCCGGCGCCCAGAACGCGCATCTGCTCACCGACCCCATCGCCGAGCAGGTGCAGGCGGGTTCGCTCGAGGAGCGCGGGTCGTTCTTGGGGCGGCACGATCACCGCAGCGAGCAGGAGTTTTCCGACTCGGTGCACGAGGTAATGCAGGACTCGGGGTCGGACCTGTTCGCCCGGTCGTTGGCCAACCAGCTGCACGAACGAGGCGACACCGGCTTTGCCAATGCCATTGCCACACACGGCGGGGTCCCGGGCAAAAACCTGCTCGAGCGCGGGAGCGAACTGTTCAGCAACGCGGTGGACAACGTCACCGGCTTCGTCGGCGACATCGCCAACGCGGGGGGCGATTTTATCCGCAACAAGATCGCGGACATCGCCCAGATCGACCAGCGCGTGGCCGAGCTGAACTCCGAAGGGGATTCGTTCACATTGGGTCTCGGGGGCGAAGCCGCCGCCGGGGTCTCGGTGGGCGCGTCCGCCGAGATGGAGGTGCAAAGGACCGACGACGGCTACACCGTGACGGTGACCGGCGAGGCCTCGGCGGGCATCTTTGGCCAACTCGGGGCCAAGGCGGGGATCGGAGGCGGGGCCCTCGAGGGCCAGGCCAACGTCACCGGACAGGTCCAGGTCGAGGCCCACTTCGATTCCCTCGAGGAGGCCCAGCGGGCGGCCAGCACCATCGCGGGCATTGGCATTGGCACGGCGGTGGGCGGACCCGCGGGGGCGGTGGCCACCGGCGCCACCGCCACCGACGAGCTGCGGGCGTTCGGCGAGAACGTCACCGCCACCCGGATCGGGGTCGAGCTGTCCGGCTCGGTGGCGGCCGAGCTCGGGACCGAGGTCGGCCACGCCGGCCTCGGGGGCAGCGCCGAGATCGAAGCGTCGACGTCGGCCACGGTGGAGATTCGCCCCGGCGAAGCCCCGGCGTTGATCGTGGGCAGCGAGCTGTCCGGCGAGGCCAGCCTCAACGTGGGCATGGGCGATCTGGAGATGCCGGGGGGCGGTTCGCTCAACCTCGGCAGCGTGGGGGCCAAGGGCGGCGTCAGCGTCGAGACCCGCATCCCCCTCGAAGGCTTCTCGGTGCAGGACGCGCTCACCGATCCGGTGGGCACCCTGCGCGCGATCCCCGGCCGGATCGCAGACAGCGAAACCACGCTCAAGGCTGAAGTGACATTGGAAGGCGAAATCAACCCCAGCATGAACCTCCCGGGGGACAACCAGGTCGGGTTCAACGGGGGCGGGGGCGCGCTCACCGCGGAGATCGCCGCCACCATGCCCACCTCGGAGCTCGGCACCGCCGCGCGCCGGGCCCTGTCCGGCGATCTCGGGGGGGCGATTCGCGGCTTGTCCGACGAGGCCCAGCTCGACATTCAGATCGCCGCCCTCGACCGGCGCGGCTTCGAGATCGACGCGGACATCTCTGCGGGCATCTTCAAAGTCGGCGTCGAGGCCGCGTACATGACCGACGACAAGACCGACATCTTCACCTTCGAGGGCACGCCGCGCGAGCTCGGCCGCGAGGCCGCGGACTTCTTCGACACCCTCACCGACCCGCTGACCGAGAGCGTGACCGGGGGTTGATGGTTCAGCAATAAATTGCTGATTTTACAGTCATTTTCGTCGTCTTTGGCCGCGCCAAAAGCCGCCGCGGTCCGATAGATCCCTCACCCATGGTTGTCCGGCGCTCCCCGCCCCCGTCTGTCCAGGTTCCGCGCTCCCGCGCCGCCGATTCGGCTGTCCCCGCCGCGTCGGCGCAGGAGACGACGGCCGCGTCCCCCGCCGCGTCCCCAGACGGCATCGACCGCGGGCCCGGCCAAAGCGCCCGGCCCGGCCAAAGCCCCGATGTCGCCGGGTTGCGCGCCGCCGCCCGGGCCGCGCTGGCCGCGGCCCAGGAGGCCCGCCACGCCGCAGACCAGGCCCAGGACGCGCTGTTGCGCGCCGAGCTGCCGGTGGTCAGCCACGAACTCGGCGCGCTGTTGCCCCCGCCGTTGCCCGGCCACGACGCAGAGACATTGTCACGGCTCCAGGCGCAGGCCACCCGCCTCGAAGACAAGAGCGCGGCCGCCGACCGCGCCGCCCACGACGCGCTCAACGCGGTGCTGCACGCCACCCACGGCGCCGGCCAAGCCCCGCATCACGTGCGGCTGGGGGGCCACCTCGCGCCGCTGCCCGCGCGGCTGTCGCAGCTTCTCGACGAGGAGCGCGCGGCGTTGGCCGGCCAGCCGGTGCCCGACCGCATCGCCCGCGTGGCCCAGCCCGACGACGGCGCCGCCCGCCGCGCCACAATGCTCAAGGGTCACCTGCGCACCCTGCGCGACGCGGTGGACGGCATCGACGGGCGCAAAAAGGCGCGGAACCGGGCGACCTTGGCCGCGGTCGCCACCGTCGCGCGCACCGTGGCGGACGCCCCCGCCGAGCTGCGCCCCATGTTGCTGCACCAGGCGCGCCCGGTGTTGATGCGCCTGAGCCTCGCGCTCCAGGACCTGGGCCCCGACGACACCCGCGCCGCCGTCGAACAGCTCAGCGCCGCGGCCGAGACCCTGGGACCGGCTCAGGTGTTTTTGCTCACCAGCCCGCTGGCCAGCGAAATCGCCGCCGGCAGCCTCGAGGAGGACAACACCTTCCTCAACCGGCGGCGACACCGGAGCGAACAAGAGCTCTGCGACGCCGTGCACGCGGTCATGAACGACACCGGCCACGACCTGTTCGCGCGGTCGTTGTGCCAACAGCTCGTGGTCCTCGACGATCTGGGCTTCGCCCAGGCGGTGGCGGTGGGCGGCGCGGTCCCGGGCAAGAACACCTGGGAACGCGGCAGCGAGCAGCTCGACGACGCGCTCCGGGATGTCAGCGCCTTCGTCGGCGACCTCGCCAACTCGGGCGGCGACTACCTGCGCGAGCGCATCGCCGACTTGAGCGGCATCGACCACAAGATCGCCGAGCTGAACAGCAAGGGCGACAAGTTCACCCTCGGGCTCGAGGTCGAGGTCGCCACCGGGGCGGCGGTGTACGCCGCGGCCGAGCTCGAGGTCAAACGCAAAAAACACGGCCACTACGAGGTCACCATCTCGGGGGCGGCGGGGGCGGGCATCTTTGGCGCCCTCGGGGCCAAGGCCGGCCTGTTCGGCGGGGCCCTCGATGGGGAGGCCTACGCTTCTGGGTTCGTCGAAGTGGAGGCCCATTTTGACACCCGGGAAGAAGCTCTGGCCGCCGCCCGCGCCATCGCCGGCATTGGCATTGCGAGCGGGCTGACCGGCCCGGTGGGCGCCCTGGTGGTGGGGGCCACGGCCAAGGACGAACTGCGGCCTTTCCTCGACGGGCTGCACGCCACCCGGCTCGGCATTGAGCTCGAAGGAAAAGCCGAGCTCGACCTCGGCTTTGCCATCGGCCACGGTGGGCTCGCGGCGGAAAATGAGATCAAGGCCACCGCGTCGGCCACGGTAGAGCTGCGGCCGGGCCGCGCCCCCGCGCTGGTGGTGGCCAGCGAGCTCGAAGGCGAAAGCGTGCTCCGGCTGGGCCACGAAAAACTCAAGCTCCCCGGCGGGGGGGAACTCGAGCTGGGCAGCGTCGGGGCCAAGGGCACGGTGAGCCTCGAGACCAGCGTGTCGCTCGAGGGCATGAGCCTGCGCGACGTGCTGCGCGACCCGGTCAAGACGGTGCGGGGTCTGAAGAGCCGGCTCGCCGAGGCCGAGACCACCCTCGCCGCTGAAGTGACATTGGAAGGCCTGTACAACGCCGAGGGCGACCTGCCCCTGCACAGCGACATGAAGCTCACCGCGGGGGGCGCCGCGGTCACCGCCGAGCTGGCCGCGACGTTGCCCCACAAAGACCTGGGCGAGTCCGCGCGGCGGGCGTTCGGGGGCGACCTCAAGGGGGCGCTGTCCGCGCTGTCCGACGAAGCGGTGCTCGAGGTCGAGACCCACGCGCTGGACAAGCGGGGGTTCGACATCGAGGCCGGCATCGAGGTGGGCATCTTCGCCATCGGGGTCGCGGCCGAGTATCTCACCGAGGACAAGACCAAGATGTTCGCCTACGAGGGCAGCCCGCGCGAGCTGCTCGACGAGGCGGCGGACTTTTTCCACCGCGTCACCGGCTCGATCACCGCCTAGCCGCCCGCTGTTCGAGCCCGAGGGCCACCGCCAAGCTCGCCGCGCAGAACACGTCGAGCCCAGCCTCGGACGGCGCCGCCCCCACCACCGCGGAGACCGCCCCCACCCGGGCCGCAATCGTGGACAGCCCGACCTCTGCCAATGTCTGCGCAGACCGTTCGAGGGCTTTTTGGCGCCGGGCGGATCGGCGCCCCACCCCCGCTTGCGCCAGCTCTTCGAGCCCGGCGCGCGCCTGCCGCAGCGCTTCTTGCACCGGGTCGGCGGAGGTCTCGAAGCTGGGCACGACCTCGAGGTCGTCCGGCCGCGCCACCGGCTGATGCAGATCGAGGGCGATGACCCGGTCGGTGACCAACAACATGGGGCGAAGCTCGGCCCCCCGCGGCGACAAGGTCAGCACCCCGGACAGGTACCGCACCGCGTTCGCTTTCACCGCGGCCAAAAAGACATCCACCGCGCCCGGGGTCAGGGCCCGGTGCTCGATGACCGCCTCCACCGCGACCCCGTCGTGTCCCACCACCTGGGCCCGGGCTTGCTGCGCGCCCGGCGCGTACACCGGCTCGGACACCTCGGCCGGGCACAACGCGACGACGTTCTCGGCCAGCACCCGCGGCCGCAAAAACCGCGTGGGGCGGCGGCGCCAATGTGACAGGACCGGCGCGAAGTCCCGGTGCAGAACCTTGTCGGACCAGGACGCCCAGTCTCCCGACTGCGGCATCACCGACACTTTGCTCAACATCGCCTGGCCGAGGACGAGCGCGCGGTTGGGCCGGCGCTTGACCGCCTCGGTGAGCAGGTGCCCCTCGGCCAGGGCCCGGAGCTTGACCCCCCGGGCCATCAACCGCCCCCCCAGGGCAGGCCCGGTCGCCTCCCCCTGCGCGGGCCCGGGAAAACTCTTGGCCAGCACCAGCACGTTGCCCTGGTCGGGCTCGAGCAGCACCACCTCGGCGCGCACCTTGTCATCGTCCCGCCAGAGGCGGCAGCCCAATGAAACAGCACGCAAGCGCTTCAGCCGGGTCTCGGTCTTGACCTCGGTGCCGAGCACTTCGCTCTGGGGCAGGGGCGCGTCCTCGGTGTTCGCGGTGCGGCGCCTGGCCTCCAGTTCGCTCACCAGGTGCAGCAGCCGGGCCCCGGAAAAGCGCGCCGACCGGGTCTGGTAGGCCTCCAGTTGGTCCACGAGGTCGTCGGCACAAGACGCGGGCCAGGTGAAGCCCGCGTCGACGAGCGCCCCCCGTGCCGACCGCAGGCGGGCCACCATCGCGGGGTCGCAGCCCGACGCCCCCCCGAACAGCAAGCTGACCAGGCCGTCGCGGGCGGGGGCAAACGCTCCGTCGACGTCGAGCCGACGGGCGGGCTGGAGGTATACGGTGTGGGGGCGCGCGGCGCGACCGGATGCCCGCACCGCCCACACCGCCAAGGCGTGGTGCACACACGCCCCGCTGACGTCGCAATCGCATTGTGCGAACGCCAGGTCGCCCCCCAGCACAAACCGCACTGTGGAGGTGGGCAGCTCTACGGTGAGAATGCCCCCGGGCCCATCCAGGACCTCGGCCCGGAACCCCGCCCGCCGGACCTTCTCCGCTTGGCGGTACAGGCGGGCGTGCAGGTGGGCCTTCAGCGCGTCGTCGTCGATATCCGCCACCGGGGCGGCGGCCGGGGCGGACGCAGCGCCGGTTCCGGCCGCGTCGGGGCCGGAGGGGGCCGCCCGGGCGCGGTAGGCCATGACCAGCAGCAACGCGTGGCGGCACACCCCGGTGGACGCGCAGCTGCATTGGGCGTCGGATAGGGCGGTGCCGGGGGGCAGCCGGGTCTCGACCGCGTCGTCCTCGCTGACCACGGTGCCGTCGGCCTCGATGCGCAATGTCTCCGGACGGCCGGCCTCGCACAGCCGCCGGGCGCGCTTGACCAACCCCCGGTTGCTGAGCGCCACCAAGCGGTCGTCGTCGAGCACGAGGAGGTCGTCGCGCGCGCTCACCGGAGACAATCCGCCACGAACTGGGCCAAATGCGCGGGGGTCATCGCGCCCACGAACGCGCCGAGGTCGGCCAGGGTCTGGCCCAACTGCCGGTCGTAGTCAGGGGCGGCGTTGTCGTCGAGGGCGGCGAGCACGAGCACCTTGGTGCCCTGGCTGCAGAGGTCCCGGACCTGCTGGATCAACCAGCGCGCGTCCCCCCCTTCGTAGAGGTCGGTGAGCAGCACCATGATCGCGCGGCGGGGCGACGCCACCAGGGAGGCCCCGTAGGAGACGGCGCGGGCGATGTCGGTGCCCCCGCCGAGCTGCACCTTCATCAGGGTCTCCACCGGGTCGGTGACGTGGTGGGTGAGGTCGACCACCTCGGTGTCGAACACGCAAAGGTGGGTGCGGATCTGGGGCAAGCCGTGCAAGCACGCGGCGGTCACCGACGCGTGGATGGTCGAGGGCAACATCGAACCGCTTTGATCGACGAGGATGATGATTTGCCATTTCTCGGAATGTCGACGTGCGCGGGACGAGAACACCGCGCGCTCGAGCACCAGCCTTCGGCGCGCGGGGTCGTAGTGCTTGAGGTTGGTGCGCAAGGTGGTGCGCAGATCGAAGTTGGCCGCGATCTTGTGGGCGCTGCGGCGGCGGCGGTCGAGGGTCCCGGTGAACGCGGTGCGCACCTCGACGGCCAGGCGCTCCATCAGCTCGCGCACCACCTGCTGGATGATCTTGCGGGCCATGGCGAGCACCTTCTCGTTCATCAGGTGCTTGGTGCGCAAAACCGCCTGAAGCAGTGACTCGGACGGCACCGCTTGTTCGAGAATGGCGGGGTCGGTGACGACCTCGTCGATGTGGTACCGCTCGACCGCGTCGGTCTGGAGGCGCTCGATGGTGTCCTGCGGGAACAGCTCGTGGATCGCGTGGATCCACTCCGGCACCGTCAACGTCGACGGGCCCGGGCCGCCCTCGCGGGTGTGCAGGTCGCGCTCGGCCATCGAGGGGTCGCGGTCGTACAGCCAGGACAACGCCGCGTCCATGGCCGAGACCTCGCCTTCGCCCCGCCCGAGCACGGCCTCGCTGGCTTGGCCCAACACCAGGCGCCAGCGGTCGATGGGGTCGAGGTCGCTCATGGGGTGCTCTCCTCGGGCCACCAGCCGTAGTCGATGCCCTGGACCGCCACCGCGCGGTCGAGGGCCCGGGCCTCGACCAGCTCGTCCGCCGACGCCGCCGGGCGCAAGAGGTCACGCGCGTCGGGTGGCGCCTCGGCCCCGAGCAACGCGGCCACCACCGCGGCCAGCGCCTCCCGCTCCCGGGGCGGAAAGTACGCGAAGGAATGCCGCAGCGCGGGCAACGTGGCCAAGAACTCCGCTTGCGACAGCTGGCACAACACCTCGTGCACCGCCCCGACCAGCGACGGGTCCACGCCGATCTCGACCCGGGCGAGACAAAACAGACCGGCGAGAAAGTCCCCCAGCTGCGACGGGGGCGCGGCCTGGAGCATGGCCCGGCGATCCCCGGGCAGCCGGCTCGGCGCGTCCTCGTCGTCGTCGACAAGGCTGATGTGCGCGCCCCACGCCGCCCCCCGCAGCCCGCACGGGCAGTCCGCGTCCAAGGCGCGGCGGCGGAAGGTGGCGCGCACCGCGGCGCCGGTGGCGTCGGCGACCCCGCCATGCCGGACCACGTCGCGCAGCCCCAGCGCCAAATCCAAATGTGACTGGGTGAGCCCAGCGGTCGCGCCGGACAACATGTCGGCGTGCCACAGGGCGCGGTCGGTCAACGCCTCGAGCAGGGCCGCGACCTGGGGGTCCCCTTGCCCCCCGAAGCGCGCATCGTGGCGGTGCACGGCCAACAGCCTCGACAGCGCCGGGCCCACCTCGTCGAGCTTGGCGTGTTGCATACGTTGCGCGAGCACGGCCAAGGCCCGCGCGTCGATGTCGGCGAGCCCGGCGAACCGGGACATCAACAGCACCTCCACCAAGGCGTCGAGCGGGGCGTCGGCTTCGAGCATCTCGGACAGCCGGCGCCGGGCTGCGTCCTCGATGGTGGCCCCGTAGGCCCCCGCCTCGATGGCGCTGGCCTCGGTCTCGAGCGTCCACCGCACGTTCCAATGCTCTTGGAGCTCGACGTCGTGAACGGTGGCCGGCCCCGCGGCGCGCACGACGCCGTGGATATCGAGCAGGCGGAGGCGGTGAAGCACCGCGCTCTGTTGGCGGTGCGCGGCTTGGTGCAGGTCGAGCGACACCGGCACGGTGTCGGCCGAGAACGCGACCCCCCACGATCGCAGGGCGGCGTGTACGTCGTGCAACAGCGGGGGCCGGGGGGTGTCGGGGTGCAAGCGGCCGCGGTCGTCGCCCGACAGCACCCGCAGGATCTCCACCAACAACGGGTCGGTGTGGGCGGCGATGGGCGCGCGCCGGGTCCAGGGCAGCGGCATGTCGAGGGCGCCCTTGACCAACGACGCGGCCAGGCCGTCGAGGAGGTCGACGCGCTGAACCGCCTCGTGACCACGCAGCCGGGCCAGGCCTCCGGCGAGGGTGCGGGCGGCGATCAGGTCCGCGGTGGAACACGTCTGGTTCTTGTCGCGGAGGCGGACCACGATGCGGGCCAAGGCCTCATCGACGGCGCGTTCGGGGCCGTGGTCCCACACCATTTGGTAGTAGCCGGGGGAGGGCATGCCCGACTGGTACCCGGTGAAGCTGTCCAGGCGGTGAAAGGTGTAGGGCACCAAATAGGTGCCAAGCTCCGCGTCCTCCTCGGGGACGATGTCGGCCGGCGGCGTGTCCGACGGGGTCGCGTCCTCCAGCGCGGGTTGGTGAAAACCACCGCACACCACCACCACGGTGTCGTGCCGGGCGAGGGCGTGGGCCACGTGCGCCCGCATGTAGGCCTCACGGCGCTCGTCCCGCGCCTCCGCGGGGTTGGCCTCGCGCAACAGCCGAAAGTAGATTTGGTGGCGTTCGGCCCGCACCTCGTCGTCCAAGGCTTGCTCGAACACGTGGTCCCACACCGCGTCGTACCCGTCGGCGGAGAAGGCCTCGCACAGGCGCTCGGCCCAGGGCATGGGGGCCCGCGGGGCATGGTCGTAGACACGGTCCCGGTAGCGGTTCTCGACGTCGGCGAAGGCTTCGTGCCAGGCCGGCAGATCGATGAACGCGAGCTCGGCCCCGGTCTGCTGCCCCGCGCGCAAGGCGCGCCACTCCGGGGAATAGCCACAAAAAGGGGTCCAGGAGCCGTGCGTGTGAGGCCCCTGCCGATGATGCGAATAAAGCGCCACCGGGGGCTGGTGGTCGAGCAGCAACTCCGGCAGCCGGGGGGTAAAGTCCGCGGGTCCCTCGACGAGCACCGCGCCCGGGCGCAGCCGGTCGATGGTGCGCTCGACCCAGCCCGCGCAGGCGGGGCTGTGGTGACGGACACCGAGCACCACCAATGTCATGGCATCACGTCCCGAGACGGTGGCGGGCCTCGTACAGCGCGGTCCAGTGGGCGCCCTTCTTCTTGGGCACCCGGCGCTCGAGGTAGGCGCGCAGTCGTTTGAGGTCTTCGGCGTCGTCCTTGGCCGCGACCCCGGCCAAACATTCGACCAGGTCGGCGGCGGAGACTTTTCCCTCGGTGAGGTAGTGGCTGCGCACCCCCAACAGGTGCGCCACGCTCACCGCTTCGGCGGTGGACAGCACCGAAGACAACCGCTCGGTGGCGTGGCCCTGGGTGGTGACCCCGGTGCGCAGGTCGCGGAAGGTGGTGACCAAAATCTCGAGAATCTCGTCGGGGGGCCGCGTGTGTACGCCCGAACGTTCGAGCAGGCGGGTGGCTTCGCGCTTGACCAGGTTGAGCTCGACCTGGAAATCGTTGATGGGAAAAATCGTCTCAAAGTTGAGCCGGCGCTTCAGCGCCGCGCTCATCTCGTGCACCCCGCGGTCGCGGGTGTTGGCGGTGGCGATGAGGTTGAAGCCCTCTTTGGCAAACAACATCTGCTCGAGCTCGGCCACCGCGAGCTGGCGGTCGGACAGCACCGACAAGAGCGCGTCCTGCACCTCCAGCGGGCAGCGGGTGATTTCTTCGAAGCGCACGATCGCGCCTTCTTTCATCGCGGTGTACAGCGGCGCGGGCACGAGGGCTTTTTCCGTCGGGCCTTCGGCCACGAGCAGCGCGTAGTTCCACGAGTATTTGATGTGGTCCTCGATGAGCGAAGCCCCCCCTTGGATGGTCAACGTCGACCGCCCTGAGATGGCCGCGGCCAGAAGCTCAGACAGGAGCGACTTGGCGGTCCCGGGCTCCCCGACAAGCATCAGGCCCCGATTTGTGGCAAGCGTGACCATGGCCCGCTCGACCAGCGACGGGGCCCCGACGAACTTCTTGCTGATGTCGCGGTCGCCATCGCCGAGGATAAACGCCCGCACCGCGGGGAGCGAGAGCCGCCAACCGGGCGGCTTGGCCGCGGTGTCGTCTTGGGCCAGCCGCGCGAGCTCGTCGGCATACAGCACTTCGGCGGGGGGCCGCTGCAGGTCCGGCGACGGGGACGGGCGCGATTTGGACTTGGGCATGGGGCCTCCACCAACCGGTGTGACGGTACCCCAAACGGTCCGGTTTTGCCGTGCTAAAGATCGCGCCACCGGAGGTGACGATGACCGTGCAGCGCTTCGAACTCTCGGACGGCAAGAGCCACAAGTTCTGGTCGGTGAACGTACAAGGCGCGGACGTGCACATACATTGGGGACGCATCGGAACCCAAGGGCAAAGCAAGGTCAAGTCGCTCCCCTCCGCCGCGGCCGCGTCCCAAGAAGCACAAAAGCTCATCGCGTCCAAAACCAAGAAGGGCTATGCGCCAGTGACGCCCCACGACGACGACGCCCCCGCCCCCGTCCCCGCCGTCCCCCGGTCCACTCCCGCTTCCCCGCCACCCGCGGTCGCCGCGCCCCCCACCGCGCCGCCACCGGAGCGCGCCGCCCCCGCGCCTGCCGCGACCATCGATTGGCCCGACGAAGAGACCTTCGTCGTGCCCGACGCGTGGTCCCGCAAGGCCAACCCACCCAAGGCGCGCACCTCGACGCCGGCCAAGGTGGCCAAGACCTGGGCCGCCCTACAAGCCCGTTGGGCCTCCACCGAACTCCGCTTCGTCAAGCCGATGCTGCTCGCGTCGCTCCCGGCCCTCGATCAGATCCTCCAAGCCCCCGCCGCCCCGGCGAAGGCCGACGCCCACGTCGACGCGCACCTCGGCGCGGTGGGCCTTGTCATCACCGTGCACCAACCCGCGCTGGGCACCGACGTGGTCGACTTCTGGCTCCGCCACGGCCCCGCGCATGCGGTGGACGCGCTGTTCGCGTGCATGCCCTTGGTGAGCAGCTCCATCGCCACCAAAGACCGCTATCCACATTTGATCACGCCCCTGGCGGATCACCTCGCCAGCCTGGACGACGCCGCACAGAAATCCTTGGCCGCTTCCCTGGAGGCCCACAGCCAAAAGAGCGTCGACGCCCTGGTCGCGGCCACCCTGCTCACCCCGCGTCCCCAACCTTGGTCGGATGCTCTGCTGCAGTCCCCCCAGCACAAGACCTGGCGCGAACAACACCGCGACATGACCCTCGACCTCCTCGCGCGTTCGGCCTGTCGCCCCGCCGATGTCGCCGCGCTGCTCGACGTCCGCCATCTTTGGAACGTCGACTGGCGCCCCGTGTTTGCCCGCGGCGGACGCGAGACCCTGGAGGCGGTCCTCGAAAACCCGCCGCTCAACCGGACGGTGTCCATCGAGCTGCTCGCCGCCGTGCCCAGCGATGCCACCGCGCGCACCTTGTTCGCGCGCGCCCAAGAGGGCGACCGCCACGCCATCGGCGCGTTCGATGACCTCATGGGACGTTTTCCAAAGCGCGCCCTCCGCACCTGTCTGCCCGCGGTGCGCGCCGGGGACGACTTTGCCGAACGCACCGCCCGCCGCCTGGTGCTGACCTGGCCCGGGCTCGAAGACCAACTCGGGCTCGACGACGAGGACCGCGCCCGGATCGCGGCCTTGCTCCCCGACGATGTTCCCGACGCCGCGCCCGAAGACGTGCCCGACATCCTGCGCCACCCCCCGTGGATGTCCCGCCCCCCCGAACCCAAAGCGGTGAAGCTCGACCTCACCGCCCCCGACCTCGCCCCCGCGCTGACCTGGACCGACGACGAGCGGTCCGCGATCGTGGCCGCGGGGCGCGCCGCGGGCGCCGAGCACACCTACGGCCCGCTGTACAAGCTCGCGTGGGGGGACGACACCCTCAAAAAGGGCAATCCCCCCATCGACATGTGGGGGGGCGGCGCCGCCGCTCACCTCCCCCGGGCCATCGAACGACACGGACTCGACGTGTTGCACGCGGTGCTCGCCTATTCCTACGTCGGCCCCTTCCTCGGTGCCGTGCTCAAGTGGTGCACATACATTGCAGACCCGGTGCTGGTTCCCCTCGCGGCACGCAAGTTGCGCACCAAGCGCGACCACAAACCCGCCGCGGCGTGGCTCGAGCAACACCCCACGTTCGCGGCCCGGCTGCTCATTCCCGTGGCCCTGGGCAAAAAGACAAGAAAGCAAGAACGCGACGACGCCATGGCCGCGTTGCTGCACATCATGGACAATTCCGGAGATGACGAAGTGTTGGCCGTGGCGCGAGATTATGCGCCAGAAGCCGCCGCCTACCTCGAGGCCCGGGGCGCGATCGCCCCCGTCCACCGCCTGCCCAAAAAGCTCCCCGCGCCCCCCGACTATCTCGTGCTCGGGGCGCTGCCCCGTCCGGTGTTGCACGCCGGGGGCGCGCTTCCCGAGGACGCGGCGTCGAACTTTCTGATCATGCTCGCCCTGTCCACCCTCGACGAACCCTATCCCGGTCTCACCGAGGTGGTGGCGGCCTGCACCCCCGCGTCGCAGGCGCGCTTTTCCTGGGCGGTGTTCGAGGAATGGGAAGCGCAGGGCATGCCCAGCCAGGACAGCTGGTTGTTCGAACAGCTCGGTCACCTCGCCGACGACGGGGTGGTCCGTCGATTGAGCAAAAAGATTCGGGAATGGCCGGGGGAAGGCGGACACGCGCGGTCGGTGAAGGGGCTCGACGTGCTCGCCGCCATCGGCACCGACGTGGCCCTGATGAACATCTACGCCATGAGCCTGAAGTTGAAGTTCAAGGGGCTGAAAAAGACCGCGGGGGAAAAGGTCGCGGAGATCGGCGAAGCCCGGGGGCTCACCGCCGACGAGATGGCGGACCGGTTGGTGCCGCGCTTCGACCTCGACGACGAAGGCCGCATGCCACTGGACTACGGCCCGCGGTCGTTCACGGTGGGTTTTGATGAACAGCTCAAACCATTCGTCCTCGACCAATCGGGCAAACGGCTCAAGAACCTCCCCAAGCCGGGGCAAAAGGACGACCCCGATCGGGCGGTGCCCGCGGAAGCGAAGTTCAAGCAGCTCAAAAAAGATGTCCGGGACGTGGCCGGCCAGCAGCTTTATCGGTTCGAGCAGATCATGGTCCGGCAGCGCCGCTGGTCGCGGGCCGACTTCCAAACGTTTGTGGTCGACCACCCGCTGCTCGTGCACCTCGCCCGCCGCTTGGTGTTCGGCCAGTTCGACGCGGCGGGAGAAATTGTGAACAGCTTCCGGGTGGCCGAGGACCGGACCTTCGCCAACGTGGACGACGACGAACTCGACCTCTCAGACGATCACGCCGTGGGCCTGCCCCACCCCTTGGACTTCCCCGCGGGGGCGGACGCGACCTGGGCCGCGGTGTTCAGCGACTACGGCCTGATTCAACCCTTCACCCAGCTCGGCCGCGAGACGTTTGTGCTCGACGACAAGCGGGCCAAAGAACGCGCCTACGCGGGCCTGGAGGCGACGCTGGTGCCCACCGGCAAGGTCCTCGGGCTTGAAAAGCGTGGCTGGCAACGGGGCGAGCCCCAGGACGGCGGCTGCATCTGGTGGATGAAAAGAGCGCTCGGCGACGGCCGCACCGCCTACCTCGCCCTCGACCCCGGCATCGTGGTGGGCCTGCCCGGCGAGTTCCCTGAGCAGACATTGGGCAAAGTCACCATCGAGGCCGCGCGGTGGGGCCCGTCCCCCGAGGGCGAACCCTTCTCAACCCTCACCCCCGTCGAGTACAGCGAGCTGATGCTCGACCTGTCCACCCTCACCGCGGGCTGACCGACGGCGGGCGGCTCAGCCGAACGCTTGTTTGTAGTTGACCCCTTCGGCCTCTTCGGTCGGGTCGAACGCGTCGTCGGTCATGGACTCAAAAAACCGGGCCAAGGCGTCGCCCACCTCGGCGGGGGTCTCGAGCAACACCGCGCGTTTGCGGAACTGGCTGCCCCCGCGCAGGCCGCGCGAATACCAAATCAAGTGCTGCCGAAAGGTGCGCACCGCCTGTTCCTCGGCGGAGTAGCGCATGCGTTTTTGCAGGTCGGGGTCGCGCTCCTCATCGAGCTGCTGGTGGAACGCCACGTGGGCGGCAAAGTGTCGCACAATGGTATTGTATCGATGCTCGGGACCCGGCGCGGGCAGAGACCGCCCCGCCTTGCAGCTCTCGAACACCCACGGGTTGCCCAATGCCCCCCGGCCGATCATCACCGCGTCGCAGCCGGTCTCGGACAGCCGGGCCATGGCCTCCTCGTAGCTGGTGATGTCCCCGTTGCCGATGATGGGCATGTCCACCGCCTCGACCATGCGCGCGATGTGGTCCCAGTTGGCTTTGCCCTTGTACATCTGGGCCCGGGTCCGGCCGTGCACCGCCAACGCCGCGCAGCCCGCGTCCTCGAGGTGTTTGGCCATGTCGAGGCAGGTGATGCTGTGCTCGTCCCAGCCGGTGCGGATCTTGGCGGTGATGGGCACTTGGTCGTCGACCGCTTCGCGCATGGCCTTGACCAGGTCCGCGGCCCGGGCCGGCTCGGTCAAAAGCGCGCAGCCCGAGCCGGTCTTGGTGACCTTTTTCACCGGACAGCCCATGTTGATGTCGATGATGTCCGCCCCGATGCGCACCGCCTCTTGGGCCGCCGCGCACATGGGCTCGATCTCGCCGCCGAAAAGCTGCACCGAGTAGGGCCGCTCTTTTTCTTTGTCGTAGGTGAGGTACTGCTGCGTGCGGCGATTCTTGTAAAAGATGCCTTTGGCCGAAATGAGCTCCGTCGTGCACAACCCCGCGCCCATCTCCTGGGCCAACACCCGAAACGGCATCTCGCTCACCCCCGCCATGGGGGCGAGCAACACCGAGGGCTCGATGGTGAAAGGGCCGATGCGCAGGCTCATGCTTCTTTCGGTAGCGATGGTGTGCAGCGTCGTCAACGCCGCGGGCTGCTCGGCCGCCGACCACCCCGGCCCCGCCCCCGACCGGTGTGGCCGAAGGCCCCTGCCCGCGTTCGTGCTCGGGGCGAACGTCATCGACCACCTCGACGACGACGCGCGCGGCTTCGGCACCAAAAAGAGCCGTACCACGCTGCGCCGCCTGGCCGGTCTCGGCCTCACCGGGGTGGTGCTGCCGGTGTCGCTCACCACCCCCGGCTTGTCCGCCACCGAAGTCGCGGCCGGGCCCCGGCTTTACGGCGCGGGGCGGGCGCGACTGGTGGCGATGATCGACCAGGCCAAGCAGGAGCGGCTTTTGGTCACGGTGGTGCCCCACGTCTTGCTCGACGACGGGCAGTGGCGCGGCGATCTCGCCCCCGCGTTCGACGGGGTGGCGTCGGAGGCCGCGTGGCGGGCGTGGTGGGACAGCTATGCTCAGTTGGTCCTGGTGCTGGCCGAGGCCGCCGAAGAGGGGTGCGCGGATGTGTTGAGCCTGGGCATCGAGTTCAAGTCCTTCTCGCGCGAACCCTTCGCCGCGGCCTGGATGGATGAGCTCGCGGACGACGTGGGCCAGGTCTTCGGGGGCGCGCTCACCTACAGCGCGAACTGGGACGAGGTGGAGATCGTGCCGTTTTGGGAGAGCCTCGATGTGGTGGGCATCAACGCGTTCTATCCGCTGGTGAAAAAGGGTGCGCCCGACGACCAGGCGGCGCTGTTCGCGGGGGCCGCGCGCATTCATGAGGGGCTGGCGACGATGTTCCCGGCCCAGCGGGTGTGGTTCATCGAGCTCGGGTTCAAGTCCACGGTGCGCTCGTATGACGAGCCTTGGAAATGGATCGACGAGGTGCCCGACGACGCGGTGTCCGAGCGCGCCCAACTGCTCGGCTATCAGGCCCACGCCCGGGCCTTGCGCGCCCAGCCCGCGGTGGATGGGGTGTTCTTTTGGGCCGTGCCCGCCGACCCCGACGACCGCGCCCACGCGTACAAGTTCGAGGACGAACGGGGCTTTTCCTTTTTGGACAAGCCCGCCGAAGCGGTGGTGCGCGACCTCGCCCAAGCCCCGCCCGCGCGCTGAGCCCCGGGGCGCCGCCGCGGGCATGTTTTGCCCGCCCCGCGTGTTAGCCTCAGGCGATGGCCCCGTCGTCTGAAGCGGTCCCGAAGTCAAAGAGCACCCTGCGTCGCTACCTCGACCAGAGCCGCGACCCCGCCAATGCGGTGTTGTTTGTGCTGCCGCTGTTTGTGGCCTACCAGCTCGGCATCTTGTTCGCGGGGGGCCTGCGCAACGGGGTCGACTTCGTCACCACCGCGCTGTTCCTCGTCATCCGCGGCGCGGTCAAGCTGCTCACCGGCGCGGCCGCCGACGGTGACGTGCTCATCGGCTACATCGGGCTCAACCTCGTGGTGCTCGCGGGCATGCTCGTGGCCCTGCGGGTGCTCAACGCCAAGGGCAAGCTGCGCCCCCAAATCTGGCCCTGGATGTTGCTGGAAAGCTTCGTGTACGCGCTCTTTTTCGGGGCCGCGGTCAACGGCCTGATGCACGCCTTCGGGCTCGACCACCTGCTGGCCACGGTGGCGGAGACGTCGCTGGAAGTGACCTCGATGAAGGAGCTCAACCCCGTGCAGGCCCTGGTGGCGAGCGTGGGCGCCGGGCTCTACGAAGAGCTGGTGTTCCGGGTGCTGATCTTGGGCGGCATCTTCGCGGTGTTGAACAAGCCCGGTCGGCTCACGCCCTTTCTCGCCGGCGCGGTGGCGGTGATCGTCTCCAGTTTCATTTTCAGCGCCATCCACCATGTGGGCTCGCTGGGCGACGCCTTCTCGCTCGGGGTGTTCTTTTTCCGCTTCTTCGCCGGGGCGGTGTTGGCCACGATCTACGCCACCCGCGGCTTCGCCATCGCGGTCTACACCCACGCCCTGTACGACGTATTTGTGCTCCTGCTCCGGCTCTGACCCGCGCGTACGCCCGTCGCGCCGGCACCGTTTGGCGACCAAACACGCGTCACAATCCCTTTTCGTCGTCCCTGGCCAATGGTATTTCGTGGCGTGCCCCTCGACGTCAAACGCTCCGGTCAACTCGGCAACGCCGCCTTTGCGTTGGCGCTGTTTTGTGTGTGTGCGGTGGGCCCCCTCGTCGGCGTGGTGCACCCACCCATCGTGGTCGGGGTGTTTTTCTGTGCCCTGCTCGCCCTCGTCCTGCACGTCGTCGATCGGCTCTGGGCCCGGCGCCGCCCCTCGTTCGCCCCGCTGTACGCCTCGCTGTTCGTCGTGGGGGCCGCCCTCAGCGTGGTGCAACTGCTGCCCCTCCCCCACGCCCTGCGCGCGGTGATCGAGCCCGCCACCACCGAGCGGGTGCAGTGGGTGCTCTCCGCCCTGTCCCCCGAGGCCCTCGAGAGCTTTTGGCCCTCGCTCTCCACAGATCCGGCCCAGACCGGCCATGAGCTGATTCGGCTCTGCACCGGCCTGTTTGTGTTCTTGGTGCTCGCCGACCGCTGCCGCAAGCGCACCCACCGCCGCACCGTATACCGCGCGCTCATCGCCAGCGGCGTGCTGGTGTTGATCATCAGCATTGGGCACAAGGTGGCCCAGACCGATTGGGTGTGGGGCATGTTCCGGGCCACCGGCCGCACGCCCCTCGCCGGGCCGTTGGTCAACCCCAACCACCTCGCGCGGCTCTACGGGGTCATCGCCCTGGTCGCCCTCGGCTACGGGTTCACCGCCCGGGGCCGCAGCGAGCGGCTGGTCAGCTTCGGCGTCGCCGCGGTGCTGAGCGCGGCGGTGTTTTTGACCTTGTCCCGGGGGGGCGCGTTGGCGTTTGTGGGCGCGGCCGGCTTGCTCGCCCTGCTGTTCACCCGGGTGCCCGACGAGCCCGACGACAAACATCCCGTGCGCGTGGGCTGGTCGCTGGTGGCCTTGCCCGCGTTGGTGTTCGCGGGGTTGGCGGTGGCGATCTACCTCGCCCGCGAGGGGTTCTTGGCCGAGCTCGAGATGTCCGCGGACACCACCTTCGAGACCTCCAAGACCGCCATGTACGGCCCCGCCCTCCGGCTGTTGCAGGACCATTGGCTGCTGGGGGTGTCCACCGGGGGGTTCGAGACCGCGTACCCAGGAGTACTCAACGTCGGCGAACTCAAGAACCGCACCTTCAGCCACATCGAAAACGGCCTGCTCCAGGTCTTTTTGGACCACGGCGTCATCTTTGGCGCGGCCTTGGTCGCGCTTTTGTTGTTCGTGGCCCAGCGGGCCTTGTCGTCGGTGAGCGCCCGCCGCGACCTGGTGCCGTTGTGCGCGCTGGCGTTCATGCTGCTCGGGGATGTGTTCGACTTCTTTTTGGAGATCGGGGCCGGGACCTTGCTCGCCGCGGCCCTGCTCGCGCTGGTGGCCGGGCGCGCGATGGAGCAGCGCCGCACCCGCCGCCATCTCCCCCGCGCCCTCTGGGCGCCCGCCCTCGCCGCCCTGGTCGTGGTCTGCCTCGCCGCGGTGCCCGCCGCCCTGCTGCACACCCGCTGGACCGTCGACCAGACCCTGCGAACCCCCGACCTGCCCACCCTCACCCTCGAGCAGGCCCTGGCCCGCCGGCCCCTCGACGGCTTCATCGCCTACCGCCTCGCCGCCGACGCGCGCAAACGGTCGCACCCCCGGCGCGCCCTCCGCTGGGCCAACCGCGCCATGGTGCTCTGGCCCAACCTCGGCCCCGCCCACATCGAAGCCGCCCGCGCCCTGTGGTCGGTGGGCCGCTACGAGCAAGCGTTGCTCGAGTACCGCCTCGCGTGGCGGGCCAAGGCCTTCTCCCACCAAAAGCTCATCGAGGAGCTGAGCCGGCGCACCTCGTCCCTCGACGCCCGGCTCCGGGCGGTGCCCAACGACGACGCAGGCGCGTTCTCGGCGGTGTGCCGCAGCTTCGAACAGGCCAAAGAGCACACAAAGGCATTGGAATGCCTGGACCGGCTCTTGGCCCAACACGACCTCGCCGACGCCAAGACCCGGGTGGTGCACGCGGCCCTGGCCGCGGGGGACGTGGACGGGGCCGAGGCCCGGTTCCAGCGACATTTCCCCCACCAAAACCAGACCGGCCCCGTGCTCGAGCTGCAGAGCAAGATCGAAGAACGGCAGTACGGCCTCGACGAGGCCTACACCCGCGCCCAGGCCCGGGTCCCGGCGGGACAGGCCGCGCCCTTTTTGTGGTGGAAGCTCTACGCCGCCCAGCGTCTGCGCAAGACCGCGGACGCGCTGCAGATCGCCAAGGCCCTGCGCCCCCTGGTGCACCACCCGCGGGAGCAGGACCGCCTCGACAAGGCCGAGGTCTCGCTGTGGCACGCCCTCGGCAACCTCGGCGAAGCCCTGCGCGTGGCCGAACGCTGGGCGCGCCGTTCGCCCCGGGACAAGGAAGCGCTCATCGCGTTGCTCGGCCTCGAGATCGAGCTCGACCTGTTCGCCCGGGCCACCGCCACGTTGCGCCGGGCCGAAGCGGTGGCCAAAGACGACGCCCGCTTGTCACGGTTGCGTCAGTCGTTGGGCGAGCGGCGCGACGAGAGCAAAGAAGAACGCGCCCGCGACCTGCTCAAGTAGGTCGTGAGCAGACCGGTGGCGTCCTGGGCCCGGCGGGCCGCCCACCGCGCGATGTAGGCCGCGGCCGCCCCCGCCTGGTCGGGGATGAGGGCCCGGCCGGGCATGCCCCGGATGGCAAGGGGTGCGCCGTCGATGCCGAACAGCGCGGACAGAAGCGCGGCCTTGGCCGCGGGGGGGGCCAGCTCGTCGAGCACGGCCGGGTCGACCCGCGCCCCCAGCCGGCGCTGGACCAAAGACAACAGCGCCCACAAGGCGTGTGCCGCCCCCGCGCGCTGGGCCCAGGGCACGGCCTCCGCGGGCGCGCCGGGGAACCGGCGGACGAGCCCGGCCACGTCGAGCATTTGTTTATCCCGGCCGGACAGGCCATCCCCCGCGAGGTTGGCCGCGGAAAAGGCGAGCCACGGCCCGGGGGCGAGCCCCCACCAGGTCTCGCTCCCGGTGTCGTAGGCCACCCGCTCGTCGAGCGCGGCCGGGCCAATGTCTCTGAGCGGTTGGTCGGACAACCCGGTGTGCACGTCGACGACCAACTGGGCCCCGGGGGTGGGCCAATGCCAAGGCCGGCCGTGGGACGCGGCCACGGTGGCTTCGAGCCCCGGGAAGTCGAACTGCCGCGCGCCCTGTTCGCGCAGGAGCTGGGCCACAATGTCTCTGTCTTGGGGCGCGACCAGCAGGTCAATGTCTGTGCACCCGCGGTGGCCCCGGCCCCCGAACAGCAACGGGTCCGAGACCAGCCCCTTCAAGAACGCGTGGGCCACCCCCCGATCGGTCAGCCGGCGGCTCAGCTGTTGGGCCCGCGCGCTGAGCGCGGTGGACGCGAACAGCGCCTCGCGGGTCTTGGCCGACAGCACCGATTCGTCCTCGGCCACGTCGAGGGCCAAAAGGCCTGAGAGCACCGGGACCATCAAGCGCTGGCGGTCGGCCCGGGCCAAGACCGCGTCCCGCACCGCGGCGAAGCGGCTCGGATCGAGCCCCTGGGGGGGCGGCTCGAGGTAGGCGCGCAGGGCGTGGGTGAACGCCCAGTCGACGGCGTGTTCGTCCGGCTGGTTCACGCGGGCGAGGCTAACAGAGCGCCGCTCAGCCGCGCAGGGCGATGATCTCGGCGGTGTCGCGCTTTTGCCGCGGCGCGGGGGCGTTTTTCTGGGACGCGCCCCCGGTGCCGCCCGAGTCGAACTCGGGCACGATGGTCTTGATCCCGCGGCGCAGCTCGGCGGGGGTGGCGTCGTCGGCCTGCTCGGTCAAGGACGCGACCTGGGCTTGGACCCAAGCCCACTCGTAGGTGCGTTTTTGGCCCACGAAGATCTTGGGGTGTTTTGTCTTTTCTGCGTTCTCTTCGTCGCGGGCGAGCTCTTCGAAGAGTTTTTCCCCCGGCCGCACCCCGGTGAACTTGATCTCGATGTCCTCGTCGGGAACGAAGCCGGACAAGGTGATGAGGTCGCGGGCGAGGTCGACGATTTTGACCGGCTGGCCCATGTCGAGCACGAAGATTTCGCCCCCGTCGCCCATCGAGCCGGCCTGCAAGATGAGCTGACAGGCTTCGGGGATGGTCATGAAGTAGCGGGTCATGTCCGGGTGGGTGACGGTGACGGGGCCGCCGGTCTTGATCTGTTCTTTGAAGATGGGGATCACGCTGCCGGCGGATCCAAGCACATTGCCAAAGCGCACGGTGACGAACTTCGTCTCGCTCCGCGCCGACAACGTTTGGATATAGATCTCCGCCACCCGCTTGCTCGCCCCCATCACGCTGGTGGGGTTGACCGCCTTGTCGGTGGACACCATCACGAACCGCTCCACCGAGAACCGGTCGGCCATGTCCGCGAGCACCTTGCTGCCGCGGATGTTGTTCTTCACCGCTTCGCCCGGGTTCCATTCCATCATCGGCACGTGTTTGTGGGCGGCGGCGTGGAACACCACCCGGGGCCGGTGCTCCTCGAACAGGCCCTGCATCCGGGCCTGGTCGGCCACGTCGGCGATGGCCGGCACCACGTCGAGCTCGGGGAACTGGCCGACGAGCTGGCGGTGGATCTCGAACAGGTTGTTCTCCGCGCGCTCGACGAGGATCAACCGCCGGGGCCCAAACCGCGCCACCTGGCGGCAGAGCTCGGACCCGATGCTGCCCCCCGCGCCGCTGACCAGGACCACCGCCCCGTGCACGCTCTCGGAGATGACGTCCGACTCCAATGCCACAGGATCACGCCCGAGCAAGTCCTCGATCGCGACGTCCCGGATTTGATTCACCCGCACCGTGCCGTCGATGAGGGAGTTGATGCCGGGGATGGTGCGCACGTCGACCTTGGCCTGCTTGCACACCGCGAGGATGCGCCGCATCTGGGTCCCGGTGGCGGTGGGGATGGCCACCACCACCTCGTGCACGTCGTGGCGCTTGACCAGCTCGGGCACCAGGCCGATCTTGCCGAACACCGGGAGGTTGTGGATGCGCGAGCCCTTTTTGCGGACGTCGTCGTCGACAAAGCCCACCGGTTGGTAGCGAGAGGTGTGCGATTTCTGCACCTCGCGAACCAGCATCTCGGCCGCGTCCCCCGCCCCCACGATGAGCAGCCGGCGCTTCTCCGACGCGCGGGAGGCGATCTCAGCGCTGACCTCGCGCAGCTTGCGGATGCCAAAGCGCAGGCCCCCGACCATAAAGATGGTGGTGCCGAACTCGATGACGAAGATGGAGCGGGGGAAGCCCTTGGCCGAGGTGAACACCACGAACAACAAAAACAGCGTCGAGCCGAGGGCGGTGGATTTGAACAGCGCGACCAGGTCTTTGGCCCCGGTGTAGCGCCACAGCCCCTGGAAGTTGCCGAACACCGCCGCGGACAGGACGCGCACGGTCAAAAGCGCGCCCCCCCACACGTAGATGCGGGGGAAGAGCACGTCGGGGAGCGAAAAGTCGAAGCGGAGCAGGAACGCGGTCACATACGCGAACGACCACAACGCGACGTGGACGAGCACGATGAACACACGGCGGTAGCTGAGAAGGATGCTCTCAGACAACGATCCCCTCCTGTTTGGGTAGGTGCCTTCTGTGGGCGGGATCGTTCTTTGAAAAGTGGGATCTAGGCCAATTCCTTTGAGATTTGGCTCAACTCGGCCCACCTGGGGCCTGGACCGCCTCGATGTCGGCGATGTCGACCCCGAAGACCCCGTTGCGCCAGTGCACTGTGCCGGCCGGCTGCCAGGGCGCAGCCATGTTGGACAAAAGCCGGTCGCGCTCCCAGCGCATCTCGTCGGAGATGACCTTGACCCGGACCTCAAAGGTGAGGTCATCGAGCAAGAGCCCCTCCCGGGCGGCCCAATAGGCGGTCCAGCGCTTGGTGGCCTTTTTGAAGCGAACGCGTTTGAACCGTGGTCGGTTGGTGCGGAACGACGTGTACACCCAGCCCCGGCCTCGGTTGTAGCCCGCGGCTTGCCCCTGCTCGTCAATGAGCGGCAGCCAGGTCTCCGTTTGGTCCTCGTCCCGGTGCACCAGCGCGATGATGTGGTTGTAGCCCTGAAAGTGCATGTCCAAGAACACGGGGTGGGGGTGGACGCCGATCACCGACCGAAAGGCCTTGGCGACGCTCTTGGCCGATCGCTTGGCCGACCGCAGGGTGGACTCTTCGGCCACCAACCCCAGGGCCGCCCGGCCCACCGTCGAGCGCGCCATGGTCTGGGTGGACTGGAGCACAAACACCGCCGCCAGTACCGCAGGAAGAAGACGCGCGACGTCGGGCAAGCCGCCGCGCAGTCCTGGCAGATGCGACCATCGTGCTCGCCGCGCGGGGTCCGGGGGCCCAAAGATCGGCCGCAACCAGCCATGGGGAATCAAGAGCGCGTACAGCGCCGCCACCCCGAGACCGAACCAAGGGATGGGGAACGCGACCATGATCCCCAGGTGCAGTCCCATTCCGATGCACAACAGCGGCAACCTGGCCCGGCGCGTCCAAAACACAAACAGAAACGCGGTCTCGAACGCCAACGTCAGGTGGCTGAGGGTGAGCACCAGCCAGCGTTGGTTGAGCACCGCGTTGAGCGGCCCCGCCGGGGCCCACGTCGCCCAGGGCATCGACGCGGGGAACCACATGCCCAGCCCACCGCGCCACATCGGGCTTCCCCACTTGTAAAACACCGAGTCAAAGTAAGTGAGGCCGGCGCCCAAAAACAGGAACGCCCACGCCCACCCGCGCGGAACGGTGGCTTTCCATGGTTGTCCCCGTCGTCGCGCCCACGCCGCGTCCACCGACAACCGGGCGGAGAGCGGGGCGAAGGGCAACAGGAACGCGAGCTCCACGATGACGTAGTCGTTGTGGTACTCCCACGACCTGGTTTGGCCGAAGGTGAAGATCGACAACACGAACAGCAACGTGGCCATCGTCCGGGTCTTGAGCCCCACGATGAACAGCAGCGTGACCACGATGGCGCCGGTCCACACCAGATGCCGCCAGGACCAGAGCGAATCGTAGGGGGGCACCCGGTACATCAGTGCGTCCATCGAGAACCACTGCACCATCTCGCCCAGAAGCGAGCAGCCCCACAGAACACGAAACAGTGCCAAGCCGATCCCGTCGATCGGCTTGGCAAACGCATCGGTGAGTCGGGTGTAGGCGCGGACCAGCGCGTTCATGCGCGGTGTTGTTGCACAAGCTCCCGCACGCTGTCGATGACGGTCTGTTGTTCGTCGTCGGTCATGCCGGGAAAGAGGGGCAGGCTGATGAGCCCCTCGTAGGCGGCCTCGGCCACGGGAAACATGCCCGGGCCGGTGCCGTAGGTCTGGCGATAGTAGGGATGCAGATGCAGCGGCATCCAATGCACGCTGCAGCCGATGCCGCGTTCTTTGAGCGCGTCGATGAAGTCGTTGCGCGAGATGCTCAGCGTCCCGGGCACAAGCCCAATGGGGAACAGGTGCCAGGAGCTTTGCCGGTCATCGTGTTCGGTGAGGGTCCAGAGCGCGGGCTCGTCGGCGAAGGCACTTTGGTACACCCCGGCGAGACGGCGGCGCTCTTGCCAGAGCTCATCCGCGCGGGCGAGCTGGTGCAGGCCGATGGCGGAGGCGATGTCGGTGAGGTTGTACTTAAAGCCGGGGGCGACGATTTCGTAATACCAACTCGCCTTGGTGTCGAAGCGGCGCCAGGCGTCTTTGCTCATGCCGTGCAGGGACATGACCCGCATGCGATCGGCGAGCTTTTCGTCGTCGGTGACGGCCATGCCCCCTTCGCCGGTGGTGATGCACTTGTTGGCGTAAAAGGAAAAGCACACGATGTCCGCGGTGGTCCCGCAGGGCCGCCAGGTGTCGCCCTCTCCCTTGGCGTAGGCAGGCATGCAGTGGGCCGCGTCCTCGATGAGGGCCAGGTCATAGGCCTCGGCCAAGGCGCGCACGCCGTCGACGTCGGCCATCTGCCCCGCGTAGTGCACGGGGATGATGGCGCGGACTCTTTGGTACGGCGGCTTGAGCCCGGCCACGGGCTGGCCTTGGCGGATGGCCTCGAGGGTCTCGCCCGCCTTTTGGGTGTCGATGCACAATGTATCTGGTCGGCAATCGACCATCACCGGCACCGCGTCGAAGTAGCGCACGACCTCGGCGGTGGCGGCGAAGGTGAAGGTGGGCACGATCACGAGCTCGCCGGGCTGGATGCCCACCGCCTCGAGGGCGAGGTGGAGCGCGGCGGTGCAGGAGTTGAGGGCCACCGCGTGTTTGGCCCCGACCTTTTGCGCGAACTCCTCTTCGAAGCGTTTGGTCTTGGGCCCGGTGGTGAGCCAGCCCGAGCGCAAGGTGTCGACGACCTCGTTGATCTCAGCGTCGGTGATGTGGGGGCGGAAGAACGGGACGTTCATGTCGGGGTCTCTTTTGTGGAGAGCTGGGCGAGGCATTCGTCGAGCACCGATTGTTGTTCGGCGGGGATCTTGCCGAGGACCGAGAGCGCGGTCTTGGCCACGATGCCGAGGTCGAACAACAGCGATTGCGACTCAACCCCGCGCTGGGCGAGCTCGAGTTTTTTGGGCAGGACCACTTCGCGGTAGGCCCACTCGCGGTCGGTGGCCCGGGCGAGGATGTCCTCTTCGTGGCGAAAGGTGAGCGAAGACAGATCGGTGATGCCGGGCCGGACCTGGAGCACCGCCTGCCAGCGCGGGTCTTGCTCGTCGACGTAAGCCGGGGCTTCGGGCCGCGGCCCGACAATGCTCATGTCCCCGCGCAACACGTTGATGAGCTGGGGCAACTCGTCGAGTTTGGTCTTGCGCAAGATGCGGCCCACGGGGGTGATGCGGGCATCGCCGGCCGCGGTCACCGCCGGGCCTTGTTTGTCCGCGCCTTGGGTCATGGTGCGCAGCTTGAGCGTGGAAAAGGGCCGACCGTCTTTGCCGATGCGGCGGTGGGCGAACAGCGCCGGCCCGTCGGAGGTGGCCTTGACCAACACTGCCCCGGCCGCGAGCAAGGGCACGGTCAACGGGGCGGTGCCAAGCACACAGGCGACATCGAGCCCGCGTTTCAATCGCCGGTAAAGACTCACCGCACCCTCCGGGCGGGCGCGCCGACGTAGAGGCCGGGTTCGGTGAGGTCTTGGGTGACCACGGTGCCGCCGCCGGTCTGGACTCGGTCGTGGATCGTCACGTTGTCGATGACGGTGGTGCCGATGCCCAAAAAGCACTCGCGTCCGACGGTGACGTAGCCCGCAAGGTTCACCGCCGGGCCGAGAAAGGTGTGGGCCCCCACGGTGGTGTCGTGGGCGATGACGCAACCGGCGTTCAGCAAAGAATTGGCCTCTACGCGCGCGCCCACGTCGAGCACGCAGCGGGGGAACAGCACCGCGCCGTCGGCCACGGTGGCGGTGGGATGTACGTAGGCGCTTTCGTGCACCACCGCGGCGAACTGATGACCGGCCTGGATGAGCGCGGCAAACAGCGACGCCCGGGCCTCGAGATGTTTGTAGCCGATGCCCATGACCAGGCGGTCGAATGGACCGCGGGGGTCATGTTGGCGCTTGAGCGGCTGAATCGCCCCGAGCACGGGCAAGCCGGTGACTTGGGTCCCAGGCTCGAGGGTGTCGTCGTAAAAACCCACGCAACGCCATTGTCCAGACGTCGCCAGATGGGCGGCCAGGGTCTGGCCGAGGTCGCCGGCCCCGAGGATGGCCACGGGCACTTTGTCGGCCGGGCTCATGTGCCGAGCTCGCGGACAGGGGTGGGGCGCGCGGCCTCGAGCGGCACCGCTTGCTCGTCGAGGTTGAACGTCCGTTGCACGCCGTAGATGGGCCGCGCCTTGGCCTCGGCGTAGAGCCGCCCGAGATAGCTGCCGATGAGGCCGAGCAGAATGATCTGCACCGAGCCGAGCAAGAGGATGACGAGGATGGTCGAGGTCCACCCAGACATGCCGATGCCGAACACGAGCTTGCGAATGAAGGCGTACAGGCCCCACAGCGAGGTGGCGGCGAGCAAGGTCACGCCAAAGCTGATGCCAAGCTGAAGGGGCTTGTCCGAAAACGCGATCATCGCGTTGAGCGCCAGGCGCATGCGACGGCGGAAGTTGAACTTGGTCTGGCCGGCAAAGCGCGGGCGGTGCTCGACCTCGAGGGTGGTGCGGCGCATGCCGACGAGCATGAAGATGCCCTCGATGAAGCGCACGCGCTCTTTGTGCTGCAAGAACGCTTCGGCGAAGGGCCGGTTGAAGATGCGCATCACCGACAGGCCGGTGGGGATTTGCAGCCCCGTCATCCAGTTGAGCGAGGTCCAAAACACCTTGGAGAAGAGCCGGGTCGAGAGCGAGGCCGAGCGCTCTTTGCGCACGCCGAACACGAGGTCGTAGCCCTCTTGGGCCTTTTGGTAGAAGTCGACGATGCGCTCGGGCGGGTCTTGCAGGTCGGGGTCCATCATCAGCATCCACCGCCCGCGGGCGTGTTCGATGCCGGCGGTGACCGCCGCCTCCTTGCCATGGTTGCGCGAGAGCTGCACGAGTTTGATGCGGTCGTCGTCCGCGCAAAGTGCAGCGGTGAGTTCGACCGTGCGGTCCTGGCTCCCGTCGTCAACAAATACGATCTCGTACGTGAGGTCCTCGTCGTCGAGAGCCGCGCGCACCTGGCGCACAAACTCCTCCACGCACTCTTCCTCATAGTAGAGCGCCACGATGAGCGAGAGGTCCGGGCGATCGCTCACCCTGCCCCCCACTGGGCCACGGCGTACGCGGTCAGCCCCGCCCAGCTCTGTACATACGGACAGTCCACGTGCGGTCCATAGCGCCCCGCCACGTCGAGCAAAACCGGGGAAAGCCCCGCCCCGCGCGCCCCGGTCACGTCGGCCACATAATCGTTGCCCACGTACACACAGTCCGCGGCGGCCAGGCCCGTTCGCGCCAAAAAGCCCGCGAACGCTCCCGGGGCGGGCTTTTCCACCCCGAGCGCTTGAGACGAAAGCGCCGCGCGAAAGAAGCCGTCCAGCCCCGCGTCGGCGAGGACCCGTTCGAGACCAAGGTCCCAGTTGGCCAACACGTACAAATCCGTACGCGCGGCAAACGTGTCCAGCGCGGCCCGCACCCCGTCGTGCGGGACCCAGCGACGTTGGGCGCGCACCGCCTCGACCATGCGCGGCCCGAACGCCTTTTCGTACGAACCAAGCCCCAACGCGGACAGCACCGCGCGGTTGAGCCGCGCGTAGAACGCGGCCTTGTCCTCCTCGGTGGCGAGCTCACTTGAATGCATCTGCATCGCAAAGTCGACCCGGGCGTACGCCTGCGTGACCGCCGCCAGAGGGACCTCGACCCCGAGGTCCTGCAACACCCCGGCGCACATCTCTTCGCGGCGCGGCGACAGGTGCAGCAAGGTATCGCCACAATCGAACACCAACGTGGGCCACGCTTCGCTCATGCCACCACCAGTTCGGTCCAATGCCGAAACACGGTCGCTTCTTGGGGGGCGTGTCGGGGCATGGCCTGGCCGTGCACGAAGTGGTCGTAGAGCCGGATGGGGTCGTTCACGCCCAGGGCGACCCGCATCGCGGTCGAGCCGGACAAACGCGGATTGATTTCGAACACCCGCGGCGTGCCCTGCTCGTCGAGCCGCAGCTGCACATTGATGGCCCCGCGCGCGCCGGTGAGCGCGGGGGCCAGCCTGGCAAAGAAGTCGTCCAGGAACCCATCGGTGCGGGGTCGGCACCACATCGTGCGCCCGTCGCGCAATCCGCGCTCGCACACCACCGTGTCGCAGAGGGCGCCGTCCCGGTCGAACAACAGCCCACAGGTGTATTCCGGCCCCTCGACGTAACGCTGCGCGCAGGGCGCATCCGTGGAGAGCCACGCGGACAGAAACGAGGTCTCGTCGTGGCAGATGGAAATCGCGCTCGAGCCGTGACCTGCCCGGGGCTTGACCACGAGCGGCAACCCCAGCTGCTCAAGCACCTGCTGGGCCGCGACCTCGGGCCCGCAGGTCGGCAAATGGGGCAGGCCGGCCCGATCCAGCAACATTTGGGTGCGGACCTTGTCGCTGGCGTGGTGCACAAAATCGGGCGAAGCCACGAGCACCTGCGCGCCGGTCTTCTGCTCGACCTCGGTCCGGTGTTCGGCCCAGAGCGGAATCTCTTGGTCGATGCCCAAAAAGAGGCACTCGATGTCGTGGGCCATAAGCTGCGCGGAAATCGCGTCGATGTAGCCGGGGTCTTTGACCAGAGGGGGACGGTGGTGCGCGTCGACGAGATGAAACCCGGCACAGTCGGAGGACGCATCCAAGCCGAGCAGGAAGAAGTCGCGGCCCGACGTGCGCAGGGCCTTGATCACCCCGAGGCCGACATCGCCGCTCACCCCGGTGATCGCCACCCGCCCGGTCACGCGCCCTCCGCCATGGCCAAGATGGTGTCGCTGAGCGGGGTGAACGGTCGGGCGAGCAGCTCGCGCGCCGGCCCCGCGTCATAGGACGCGGGCTTGCCACCGTCGCCCGTGCGGTCGTCGACAACGTCACTGGACGACTGGAGCGCGGCTTTGACCGCATCGGCGAGCGCGCGCATGTCGAGGGTCGTGTCCGAAAAAGCGTTCACCACGTCCCGGTCCTCGTCGAGCAGGCGCGCCGCCAAGTCGGCCACGTCCTCGACCGCGATGAAGTTTTGCACGTACGCCCGTGGACCGACCACCCGCAACGGGTCGCCGGCCTTGGCCGCGGCCACGAAGGTGGGCAACACCGATCGCAGCGTGGGCGCGGGACCCGCGATCGAGCTCGGCCGCAACACCGAAAGCCGCGCGCCGAACGCCTGCCGCAACACCTGCTCGGCCGCGGCTTTGTCCGCGCCATACGGGCCCGGGGCCGGGGCCGACGCAAAAGGTCCCCAGCCGGGGACCTCGTCGGTGCCGTACACCGAAACCGACGAGAGGTACACCACCTTGCGCAATGCTTGTGCACGCGGGCTCTCCACCAACGCCTCGGCCAGCGCGCGGTTCGGCCAGGGGGCGCCCCCCCGACGGGGCAACACCCCGGCCACGTGCACCAGTTCGCTCACGTCGTCGAGCGCCGTGGTCCAGCTCGCGGGCTGCGCAAGGTCGCCACCGGCTCGGTCGTGCGCGCGCCCGGTGCGTCCCGCGCGTGACAACGCAGAGACCACGTGACGGCCCACGAACCCCGCCGCTCCGGTGACGAGGGTGGTCATGTCGCGACCACGCTCCCCTCGTCGCGCACGTGCTCGAGGTAATCACGATAGACCGAACGCGGGAGCTGTTGGACCAACTGCGCGAACGCATCGTGCGACAGGTACCCGCGCCGGTACGCGACCTCTTCCGGGGAGCCGATGATCAGCCCTTGGCGCGACTGCAGCGCGTGCACGAAGCTCGAGGCTTCGAGCAGATTTTCCGGTGTACCGGTGTCGAGCCAGGCGATGCCGCGGCCCATCGGCCGGGCCCGGAGCTGACCATTCTCGAGGTAGACGCGGTTGAGGTCGGTGATTTCGAGCTCGCCCCGCGCCGAGGGCGCAAGCGCCTTCGCATACGCGGGGGCGTGCTCGTCGTAGAGGTACATGCCGGGGACCGCCCAGGGTGATTTGGGCTTTTTGGGTTTTTCTTCGAGGGACACGACCTGAAAGTCCGCGTCCACCTCGACCACGCCGTACGCGCTCGGGTCGGCCACGCGATAGCCGAACACGGTGGCGCCTTCTTTGAGCTGTTCGACCTCTTCGCGCAAAAAGTCGAGCCGGCCGTAGATGAAGTTGTCGCCGAGCATGAGCATGCTCTTGTGCCCGTCGAGGAACGTCTCCGCGAGCACCAACGCTTCAGCGATGCCGCGGGGTGCGGCCTGCTCTTGGTACGCGAGCGACACGCCCCAGCGCGACCCGTCGCCCAGCAACTGTTCGAACCGCGGGAGGTCTTCGGGCGAGCTGATGATCAGAATCTCACGCAGCCCGGCCACCATCATGGTGGTGAGCGGATAGTAGACCATCGGCTTGTCATAGATGGGTTGGAGCTGTTTGCTCGCCACCTGGGTCATCGGGTAGAGGCGCGTGCCCTTGCCGCCGGCGAGCAGGATGCCTTTCATGTCGTCCCCCGGCGGCCGTTTTTGTACCAGCGCTGTTGAAACGCGACGTGTTCGCCGCGTTGCACCCGGTGCAGCCACTCTTGGTGGTCTAGATACCAGCGCACGGTGCGCTCGAGGCCCTCGTCGAGGGTGACCGACGGAGACCAGCCGAGTTCTTGTTCGATGAACGAGCAGTCCATCGCGTAGCGAAAGTCATGGCCGGGCCGGTCTTGCACCATCTCGATGAGCGACGCGCTGAACCCGGGGGGTTGGCCTGCGTACCGGTCGTAGGTGGTCAGCAAGGTCTTGACCAAGTCGAGGTTGGTGCGCTCGGTCCGGCCCCCGACGCAATAGGTCTGTCCCGGCGCGCCTCGTTCCATCACCGTGCAGAGCGCGTCACAGTGGTCGTCGACGAAGAGCCAGTCCCGGACGTTGGCCCCGGTGCCGTAGATGGGCACGGGCTCGCCCGCCAGCGCGCGGCAGAGCACCAAGGGGATGAGCTTTTCGGGGAACTGGCGCGGCCCGTAGTTGTTGGTGCAGTTGGTGATCAGGGTGGGCAGGCCGTAAGTCTCGTGCCACGCGCGCACGAGGTGATCGCTGGCCGCCTTCGAGGCCGCGTAGGGGCTCCGCGGCGCGTACGGGGCCTGTTCGGAAAAGGTCCCGTCGTCGCCCAGGCTGCCGAACACCTCATCGGTGGACACGTGCAAAAAGCGCACCTCGTCGCGTCCCTGCCAATGTTGTTGGGCCGCGCGCAGCAGCACGCCGGTGCCTTGTACGTTGGTGTGCAAAAACGCGAACGGGTCATCGATGGACCGGTCCACGTGGGTCTCCGCCGCGAGGTGAAAGACATGGGTCACGTCGTGTTCGGCGAACGCGGCTGCGACCTGTTCGGGCGCGGTGATGTCACCTTGCACAAACACGTGACCGGCGTCGTCCTCGAGCGCGGCCAAGTTTTCGAGGTTGCCCGCGTAGGTGAGCGCGTCGAACGATACGACCTTGCGGTCGGCGAACCTACGCCGCAACAGGTGCACCAGGTTGGACCCGATGAAGCCGGCCGCACCGGTGACGAGGAATGTCACGTCAACGCCCGCCGGGTCACGTCGAGGAGCACCGCCGCCGCCCGCTCCGCGTCCGCGTCCGTCATCGACGCGTGCAGCGGCAAACGCAAAAGCTGCGCCGCCACCAGCTCGGTGTTGGGCAAACGCTCGTCGCCCCCGTGCGCGGGCGCGGTGTGCAGGGGCTCGTAGTGCTGGCTCGCCGCGACCCCGTGCTCGCGCATGGCCGCGGCCACGGCCGCACGGTCGGCGTCGGGGGGCAACAGCAGCGCAAACACGTGCGCGGGGTGTCGCACGCCGTCGTCTATCTGTTGCCGGCTCCCGCCCAACGCCGCCCAGTCCTCGTCGAGGGCCGCGGCGTAGGCCTGCCAAATCGTCTCACGGATTTGTTGGGTCGCGTCCGCGGCTTCGAGCTGCGCGGTGAGCACGGCCGCGAGCACATCGGAGAGCAGATAGGACGAGCCCACCGCGCGCCAGGTGTACTTGTCGACTTCGCCGCGCATGAAGCGGGACCGGTCGGTGCCCTTTTCGCGCAGGATCTCGGCCCGCTCGACGTCCTCTTCGCGCGCAAAAAAAAGCGCGCCCCCCTCGCCGCAGCTGATGTTCTTGGTGCGGTGAAAACTTACCGCGCTCATCCGGCCAAATGTGCCAAGCGGGCGCTCCCCCGACGCGCCGAACAGCCCGTGGGCGTTGTCCTCGACCAGAGCAATGTCCCGCTGATCACAAAAGTGGGCGATGGCCTCGATGTCGGGAGCGACCCCGCCGTAGTGCATCGTGCAGACCGCAGTGGTGCGCGGGGTGACGGCGGCCTCGAGTTCCGCCAGCCCCATGCTGAACGTACGCGGGTTGATGTCCGCAAACCGAATCTTGGCCCCCCGCAGGGCAAAGGCATTGGCCGTGCTCGTGAAGGTGAAGCTCGGCATCACCACTTCGTCGTCGGGCCCGAGGTCGAGCACGAGGGCGGCCAGCTCCAGCGCGGCCGTGCACGACGGCGTGAGCAGGCAGGGCCGGTCACCGGTGAGCGCGCTCAGCATCTGTGACGCGCGCTGGGTGAACGGCCCATCGCCCTCGGTGATGCCGCCGCGCAGGGCCTGCTCGACATACGCGAGTTCGTTGGGCGCGATGGTGTGGGCGGCGAACGGGATCACGCTTGCCCTCGCGTCAGCACCGTGAACGATCCGCGCGGCCCGCGCTTCAGCGCGACAAAGTCGACCACCCCGCGCACAAAGCCTGTGCCGTATCCGAAATGAAACGCGGCGAGCACCGCGGGCAACACCGGGAGGTATTTCCACTCGGTCTTGCGCGCGATGTCGACCGACGCGGCCAAAAGCCCGGCCCCGTAGGTGCCCGCGGCGAGGACGAGCGCCCCGCGGGCGAGATTAGACACCAAGGCCCCGGCCCCGAGCGCGCCGAACGTGACCACCAATGTGCCTGGAACCAGGTGGCGCCAGGACGCGGGCAGCTTGTGTTTCTGGATCACGCGGACTTTGTAGTAGCCGTATTGGGAATACTGTTTGAACAGGGCGCGCAACGTGTTGCGGGGCGAATACCAACTCTTGATGCGGGGGCTCTGCCAGATTTTGCCCCCCGCGCGCACCGTGCGCAGGTTGAACTCGTCGTCCTGGTTGCGCACGAGTTCTTCGTCGAAGAGCCCGACCTGGTCGAACCAGTCCTTGTGCCAGCAGCCGTAGGTCACGGTGTCGACTTCGCCCTCGTAGTCGGGCTTGTGAAAGGCCGCGCCCCCCGTCGAGTAGGGCGAGTGGTAGGCGGCGGCGATGGCCTCGTGCAGGTAGCCCTTCGTCTTGGTGCGGGCCGCGCCGCCGACGTTCTGCGCGCCGGTCTCGGCCAAGACCTCGACGCAGGCTTTGACGTAGTCGGGCGCGTATTCGGTGTGCGCGTCCATGCGGATGATGATGTCGCCCTCGGCCGCGGCGATGCCGTGGTTGAGCCCGGTGGGCGTGACCCGTTCGGGATTGTCCACCATCCGAATGCGCGCGTCCTCGTCGGACAGGCGCTCTAGAATCGCGCGGGTCCCGTCGTCGCTCATGCCGTCGGCGATGAGCACCTCGAGGGGTTGGCCCGGGTCCTCTTGGGCGAGGATGGACCGCACGCAGCCTTCGATGTGGGCCGCTTCATTGCGGCACGGCACGACGATGCTGATCACGTCCCGAGCACCTTGGCGTAATAGAGCACGTCGGGGTTGGTCGGGTGGTCGTAGGCCTCGAACCCGGCGCGCTCGTACACGTGACGTGCAGCGTCATTGTCGCGGTACACGCTCAGCCGAATCGAGCCCGCGCCCCGGGCCCGGCCCTCGTCGATGAAGCGGCGCACCAACGCGGTGGCCACCCCTTTGCCCCGGGCCGCGGGCGACGTCCCGATGCCCACCAGCGAAAAGACCGGGCCAGGAAGCTCGACATCTTGCTTGGAGGGGTGTTCGCCGCCACCGCGCAGAAGCTTGACCCGGCGTTTGAGCTCGGCCCGGAAGGTCTTGCGCAACATCAGCCCGGGGTTTTGCAGCAGACCGACGGCCGCGAACGGGCCCACCGTTTTGTTCATGCCCACCTGGGCGTCGAGAAAACACCCAAACACATAGCCGAGCACCTCGCCGCCATCGTCGTACACAAACGCGGCCGCGTCCTTTTCCTGGGTGAACCACCACAAAAACCCGCGCGCGTATGTGGGCCCGAGCTCGGCCCCCATGCTGCCCGCGAAGGTGGCCAAGTGCAGCGGCACCACCCGCCGGATGTCACTGGCGTGCATCGACCGCACCCGGCTCGGCACCGCCTCGTATTTCTTGCCCAGAACCAAAAAGCCCCGGCCCCAGTCGGAGAGGCCTCGCTCAGCGAACTTCTCGTCCGCGTCCTCGACGACCTCAAACGGCGGAAACCATTTGTCCCCCATGCGAATGCCGTACGAAAAGAACCGCTCGTCGACCACGGAAAAACCCGCGCGCCGGAAGTGGTCGATGGCCTCTTCGGGCGAATGGCTGGTCGAGGACTCGAGGGCCACGTCGCGATACTTCTTGTTGCGCGTGGCCACGTACATCCCGAGCGCGGCCGCGCGTTTGAGCGGCATCTCGACCTTGCGGAACACGGTGTCGTCGTTGGTGTACGAGATGAGCAAACACCCGCCCGGCCTGAGCAGGCGCCGCGCCTTGTTGAAGGTGTCGCGGATGTTGGGCACGTAGTCGATGACGCCGAGCGCGTAGATGGCGTCGTACTGCTCGTCGCTGGGCAGGTCGAGCAGCGTGCCCACATAGGTCGTGACCTCGCGGCCCGCGGCTTCGAAGCGGCGTTTGGTGGCGGCGATCATCTCCGCGCTGACGTCGAGACACTCCACGTCGTGGCCACGTTCGGCCACTTGCAGGGCACAGTGCCCGGCCCCACAGCCCATCTCCAGCACGCGGGCGTTTTTGGGAAGAGCGGCGTCGAGCATCTCGAGCGCGGTCTCTTCCCGGCGCAAGTAGTCGAACGCCCGGGCGCGGTTTTCCGGTTGGTAAAAGGCGTCCCATTGGTCGGCGTAGGCGTCGAAAAAGCGGCCAGCGTCGTCGAGGCGCGAGGGTTCGCTCATGGGGTTTGTCCTGCGGCGATACAAAGTTCTTCGATGAGTTCGTCCGCGAACGATTCGACGCTCCAGCGGTCACGTGCGGCCAAGCCGTTCTGCACCAGACGGGTCCGCAGCGGCTGGTCGTCGAGCAAGCGGGCGATGGCGGCGGCGAGTTCGCCCGGGCTCTTGGGGGGCACGAGCAGGCCATCGAGGTTGTGCTCGACCGAGGAAGGGATGCCGCCCACGTTCGTGGCCACCACCGGACAGCCAAAACAACGGGCCTCGACCAGCGTGCGCGGCGTGCCTTCGGACAGGCTCGGCTGCACGAGCACGTCGTGGCTGCGGTAGAGGTCGAACAGGTCGGGCCCAAAGTCCATCATGCCCTTTTGTTCGATGTCGTCGGCGAAGGGGGACGTTTCGATGCGGCGCGTGATGGCGCGGCCGGCTTCGGTCTTGCGGTCGCTGCCGCCGACGAGGGTGAGCTTGACCTTGCGGTCTTGCCGCAGCCGATCGAACGCTTCGAGCAGGTCGTTCACGCCTTTTTCGGGCCGAAGGTACCCGACGAAGAGCAGGCGCGGGATGTCACTGACTTCCGGCCCGCGCGGGTTGGACATTTCGTCTCGGTAGAGGCACGAGCTGACCACCACGCGGCCGTGACGGCCGCCGAGGGTGTGCCACATCTCGGCGCCATTGGTGCAAAGCCGCGTGCGGGGCTCTTGGGCGAGGTCGGCCATGGCGTGTTCGGAATGGGCCGCAAACGTCGTGGCCAGCGTGCGCACCACCCCGGAATAGTCGGTGGACGCTTTGACCACCTCGAGGGGCGAGCTCACCACGTGCAGCAGCTTGGGGCGCTTGAGGTGCTGTACGGCGTTGGGCAGCTGGAACGGCAAGCGGATAAAGAGCGCATCCACGCTCTCGGCAAAGCGGCGCAGGATGCGCCGGGCGTTCAGGTAATGTTTCTGCGCGCCCATGGTGGTTTGCATCGGGGGCAGAAAGGTCACGTCTTGCTGCGCGACGTCCATCGCGTAGTTGAGGTTGCGTTGCATCTCGGGGAGCAAGGGCACGCACAGGCGGCTGTGATCGGTTCGCGCACGCAGCTCGTCGAGCAGGCGCCCGATGGAGTGGTTGATCATCAGCCGGCCGCCCCCCATCGCGGAGGTCGTGCCGGAAATGATGCCAAGCGTGCCAGAGAAACGGGTCACGGTTAGGCGGCGGCGGTCTTCTTCACCAGGAACGGCCCGGCGATGAGGTAGTTCAGCCCGCTTTCCTTGAGCACGTGAAGCGCGTCCTTGGCGTCGCGACAAATCGGGAAGCCGTGCAGGTTGAACGACGTGTTGAGCACCACCTTGCGCCCGGTCTTTTTTCGGAACGCGTCGATGATGCCGTACATCGCCGGGTTCTGCTCCTCGCGCAGCAACTGGGCCCGGCAGGTGAGGTCCGCGTTGTGAATCGCCGCGATGAGGTCGCGGAAGTTGTCGCGCGAATCAAACGTCATCATCATGTACGGGCTTTCGTTGCCCTTTTCGTTGTGGATGTACTCGTCGGCGTGCTCGGCCATCATCATCGGCGCAAACGGCATCCAGAAGTCGCGCTTTTTGACCATCTGGTTGATGACCCGCACGACGTCTTGGTTGGAGGGGTCGGCGAGGATCGAGCGGTTGCCCAATGCTCGTGCACCAAACTCCATGCGACCGGCGCAGCGCGCCACAGGTTCGCCTTGCACGAGCAAGTCCGCCACCGCCTCGGCCATGTTGTCCGGTTTCGAATACTCGTAGCCCGTGGCCTTGATCGCGGCTTCAGTGTCCGCCTCGTCGAGGTCGTCGCCGAGGTAATAGTGCTCAAGGGGTTTGACCTCGGCGTGGCCATACTTGGCCGCGGCCGCTTGGTAGAAGCCACCGATGCACAAGGTCTCATCCCCACACGACGGGAAGGCCTGGAAGCTGTTCACTTCGGGAAGCTCGGCCAGGCGCTTGTTGGCCTTCACGTTCATGAACACGCCGCCGGCCGCGACCACGTCGCGCACCCCGGTCTCGCGCACGGCGTTGGCGCACCAACGCGCGAGCACCTTTTCGGTGAAGCGCTGCAAACCCGCGCACACGTAGTCGAAGCGCACCCCGCGCAGCTTGGTGAAGATTTCGGGCACGAAGTTGTCGGTGGGGAGCAGCGAGCCGCGCTTGAGCTTGAGCCCGCTGCCGTCGAGACCGAGGAACGATTCAAAGATCTTGCAGGTCTCTTCGGTGGCGCTTTCGGACACGTACGGTGCCATGCCCATGAGTTTGTACTCGTGCTCGAGGGGGATGAACCCGAGCGCGTAGGTCACCCAGGAGTAGATGGCGCCAAGCGAATGCTGCCACGGGGTCTCGGCGAGCACGGTCTGTTTGCCGTTTTCCCAGACGCGCACGGTGGCGCAGTTGCGGTCGCCCGCGCCGTCGCAGGTGAGCACCAAGTAGGGCTTGTCCGGTCGTTCGCGCAGGCCGTAGTAGGCGGTGGCGGCGTGGCTGGTGTGGTGGTCGAAGAAGGTCAGCTGGCGGTTGCCGAGACCGTCTTTGTCGAGCTGCTTTTTGAGTTCGTTGTGGCCGACGTCCATGCGGGTGGCGACGAGCAGCGGCACCGCGAGGCGTTGGCGCATGCGACCGGTGACGGTCTCGAACCGTTTGTACGATTCCATCAGGTCGTCGCGCGAGTGGTACCGGATGAGAACCTGGCGGCAGCCGAGCACGACCTCTTCAATGTCACTGGGGGACGCGCCGACGTGCTCCAGGCAGGCTTGGATGGCGTGTCGGGGGTAGCCCCAGTAGTTTTTCTCGCGCATCACGCGCTCTTCTTGCACGGCGTAGAGGAGGCGGCCGCCTTGGCCGATGCAGGCACTGGCATTGTGTCCGGCGTGGACGCCGAGGATGTATTTCTTGTTGGTCATGGTCGGTTCTCTTTCAAGGCTGTAGAAGCGGCCTGGCGAGCAATCGTAAAACGGCTGGCGGGTCACTGTGCGCGGCGTTCGGTGGCTGTGCGGCCTGTCGGTGCGCCCGGCGTTGGGCCTGCACCCAAGCTTCCAGGACACGATCGTACCGAGCCGCGGAAATGCCCAAGCCGAAGAAGATCATTGGTGAATAAAGAACTTCGGAGGTGAAGAACCCCAGGTAGAGGAACGCGATGGTCTGGACCACTGTCGCTTCTCCAAGCGTCCTGACAACCGGCGGGACCACCACCCTTGCTGGGGCTTTCCGCCGCCAGGACAACGCCATGAGCCAAAATGCAAGGAAGGTCACCACACCCGAGCCGCCAAAAACATGGGCATACACATTGTGTGCTTCAATGGGCACACCATCGGGATCGAACCGGCGACCGAGCCGGCGCTTCAGGCCAGCGGGAGACTCGCCCAGAATGGGGGATTCAAATCCCGCCATGAATGATTCTCGAATCAGCTCGACCCGTTTGGTGTCGCTGCCGATGCCAAGCCGTGTCTGCTCTATCCGCCGCTCAAGCACGCTCGTTGTAGTCACCTCTGTGACGATTCCATAGGTGCCGCCAACGAGCAGCGCACCAAAAAGGATGGCCGAAGACCCTCGGCGAAGCGCAACCACGTAGGCCAACACCAAGGCGACACCGATCCACCCCGACCGGTTCCCCGTCGAGAACACCGCACCCGCAATGATCAGGCCCGCGAGGCCGAGCAGCACGAGCAGTCGACGCGACCTGGTGGAGGTGGCCACCAACGCTCCGTTTAGCAGGGCCGGGATCGCAAACAGTGCATAGGCGTTCTTGTTCCCTACGCCCTCCATTGGGTTGATGCCTTCGATTCCGATCTCACCTCCCGCCAGCCCGCGCAATCCGATGATGGCACCCGCCAAGACCATTCCGACCGCGGCGTAGGTGTAGTCCCGGTTCGATCGAACAAGGAGGTAGCCGACGAGAGCGGTCGTCAGCACCGCGCTGGTTTTCACAAGCTCGCCGACTACCCCGCCCCCCGGGACACAAGAAAGCCCATAGAGACCAAGAAACAGCGCAGAGGTGATGGTCGCGCTTCTCGGAATGCGGCTCGTGCCGGAGACAACAAGGTAGAAAAGCAGTGGACCGACGACCACGAGGTAGGGGTGCACTGAGAACGGCCCCAAACCGAGGCGCATTCCAGGAAAGGCGCTCCCCGCAAACAACAGGCCAATGACAAGCAGGGTGCTGCGTCGCAACCGGTTTGAGTTCATGCCGGCACTCGCCTGGCCCGCGCCCAACGACGTCGGCCGACGCGTTGGCGCGCGCGCGCCCCGCAGACAGAATAGAGCTGAACCAGCTGCTCACAGTAGGCGGCCAAAGAAAACCGTTCATTCGCGTGCTTTCGTGCCGCACAGGCCATCGTGTACAGCGCGTCCGCATCAGCTAACAGTCGCGCCAAGGCATCGGCCAGCTGGATGGAGGACTCTTCCGGAACCAGGTAGCCAGTTCGACCGTTGACCGCGGTTTCCGCAACTCCTCCCTGTGCCACCCCGACGATGGGACGGGCGGCCGCCATGGCCTCGACCACGGCCCGCCCGTACGATTCCTGACCGGTGGGGTGAAGGAGAACGTCCATCTCGGAAAGCATCTCGACAGGGTTTTGAACAAAGCCGCGAAACTCTAGATTGGGAAGCGCCTCGATTTCGGCCATGAGCGAGCGGACATAGGGGTCGGTCCCAGCCTCGCCGCCGTGACCGTACAGTCGAAACAAGACGTTCTGACCCTGAAACCGTTTCGCGACGTCGATGAAGAGGTCGTGCCGTTTCCATCTGCAGGTCAAGTTCCCCACCATGCCGACGATTATGGGTGCGGTCGCCGTGGTTCCCCGCCGAACCGGAACCCGGTTGTACCTGTTGGTGTCGATCGCGTTCTCCAGGACGCGTAGAACCTCTGGGCGAAGCCACGTGCGTACGGCCTCTCCGGTGCTTCTCGAGTTGGCCAACACGATGTCGGCAAGGCTCTCCATAATTCGGCCGAGCCGACGGCCCTCGGTCGGAAAACGAAACGGATTGCCCGGTCCGACGCGCTCGCGGATGTGCCACAGGTGCGGCAACCCCAACGCGAATGCCGCCAGCCCACCTTCCGGCGTCAGCATTGTATTTGTGTGAACCACATCTACCGCAAACCTATTGGCGAATCGAACGACTCCCGCTGCCGAACCGAAGCTCGCACCGGTCCGTATCAACTGGCGCCCTTCGATGAACGGCCTGCGCACCAGCGAAGCTCGGTTCTTTTTGTTCCACCAGTAGAGGGTCCTAAACTGAACTCTTCCCCGAGTTGCGTCGCGAAGCCGTTCCTCTTCTTCGGCAGAGCCCATGGTGTGACAAACCGCCACAGAATCAACGTCCAGCCGGCGAAGCCCGGCCATGATGTCTATGGTCGACATGGCCGCACCGCCCGCCGACGTGTTCATCACGTGCAGCACTCTCATGGTCACTTCGCCACCGCGCGATCGATGCGGGGAGCACGCAAACCAACCTTCCGTAGGTCAGCTACGCGCTTGAACGTGAGCCCCCCCCCCTGACGCCGAGACACAACGTCCAGAGTTCCCCGCGCCCACCACTCGAGAACAGTGAGCCCCCAGACCCGGTCTAAACTCCTCACATCACCAGAGCGAAACGAAGCAAGATGTCGTTGTACGAGGCGAGGCGCCAACCAGCCACGGCTTCGCACCGCCGATACGCTGAGTGCATCTCGAACCCGTTCGCCAAGGGGAGAGTCACGCAACCAATGATGAACCGGGAGGACGAACCCTTGCTTGCGTCGACGCCGAAGATCCACCGGCAGCAGGTCACGAACTGCATCGAGCAGGACTCTTTTGACCCCCGAGTCCTCGTACCGGTCGCTCGCCCCCCCCGTGGGGTTCATCTTCATCGCGTCAGGAAGACGTTGCGAAAGAGCAGCAATCTCCTGGTCGACGAACGGAATTCGAAGTTCAAGCGAGTGCGCCATACTGGCCGCGTCGGAATCACGAAGGAGCTGGGACCGCATGAAGACCGATACGTCGAGGCCCATCGCGAGTCGAACAACGCGTTCATCGTTCGGGTCAGCTCCTTCCAGTCTCAGCGTCTGGCGCAGTCCGTCGAGCGGGTCGGTCTCGGGGCGGCGCACGAGTGCGGCGGCTTCACTTGGCTGAAACAGGCTATGGGGTGCTTGCCAGGTCGACAGCGGGCTCCGGCGCGACGACAAACTCTGAATGCGCGCTCTCGCGCGCAGCGAGGGAACAAACCGCTGACCACCCGACAACAAACTCGCCGCGGCAGACACGGCGCGCCCTGACCGGGTGGCAGTGTAGCGTGCCATTCGGCGCATCACGGGGTAGCCACCGAACCATTCGTCCCCGCCAAGTCCGCTCAGTACTCCCTTGACATCCGCCGTGGCGCGCCGGGAGACAAACCACGTATTGAAGCCGTCCACGGATGGCTGATCAAGGTCAGCCATGATCTGCGGAAGACTCTCCGCCATCGACGTTCCGTCGACATCCACCGCACAATGGACCAATCCCAATGCAGATGCCACTTCGGCGGCGCCATCATACTCACCGCCGCCGGGCACATCAGGAAAACGAAGGGTGTAGGCACGCAGCTGAGCGATGCTCCGTGACATCAAGGTGCTGATCACTGCACTGTCCACCCCGCCGCTAAGAAACACACCGACCTCCGCGTCAGCGAAAGCATGTTTCTCCACGGTCTCAACGAGCACTTCACGGGTACTCCGGACGGCCTCTTCGTAGCTGCTGAAAGCCTTTGGCTTCTCCTCGTACCAACGACATCGAGCGACCTCACGTCCTCCTTGCGCCAGGTCGATGCACACCCCCGCAGCGAGCATTTCTACATCGCGCAACATGGACCCGGGCTGCAGCACAAATCCACGCAACAAGAAATCGTGGACAGCATCGATGCTGGCTTCCCTGCACACAACGCCGGACGCAAGCAAAGACTTCAACTCGGAGGCGTAGACAACGGAGTTGCCGTGGCCTCGCGCGACAAGAAGCGGCTTCATGCCGAAGGGGTCGCGGCCCAGCAACATCCGAGGTGATTCACCACGACCGTCGTACAACGCAAATGCGAACATCCCGCGCAGGTCATGGACAAACTCTGGTCCCTGCTCAAGGTAAAGGGCGAGAGCGACTTCTGCGTCGGACGTGGACTCGAAGACGAAGCCAGCATCACGCAGCCGAGCACGGTGTTCACGGAAGTTGTACAGCTCTCCGTTGAACACCAGCGCAACTTGACCTGAGCCATCGACGAACGGCTGCTGCCCTGCGTCCGACAGATCCATGAGGGCCAACCGCACCATGCCCATCGCGCCGTCGGGGAGGAGCGCCAACCCCGCACCGTCAGGCCCTCGGTGCCTCATGTGAGAGAGCATCGTTTGTACGACGTCCTCTGCGTTCTCAGCGTCCCCCCAGATGCCGGCCAGACCGCACATCTACGAAGCCCTCCGCTCGGCGCCGATGCGATCATGGTCCAGACCGTCGGACCCTGCGGCCGGCTTCTCCTGGTTCATCAAGGCGACAAGAACGTCGGCCGATTCACCGGCCGCATTGCCCCGAACGCCGTGGAAAGCTCTGGTCACGAACCGCGCTCCAGCCGCGAGATTCTCCGTCCGGGCGGGACCGTCGGAGAGCAGCTCAGTCACCGTTGCTGGCAACCGACTCTCTTCGTTCACATGGGTGGTGGCACCCTCAGCGACAAAGTCCACACCTTCAAGCTCGTTCTGAAAATCGATGGTGAGCACCGGCACATCGACGAGCATCGCCTCCACTGCCACTGTTGATGCAGACACAAGCAGGAGCCTGCAGCCCTGCAACCATTCAAAAATGGACGGCGGCCCCCATGCCCCCGGCTCGACCAACAGCAGGTTGGGGGGCAGAACACCACCCGCCTCTTCGAGATGATACGCCTTCCGGTCTTGGTGGTGGACCTTGACTACGTAGCCGATGCTGGGGGTTGCACGGGCAAGTGACTGCACCGCTCGAATCATCTCGCGGTGGTGCGCCAAAGAAAGTGTAATCCCTGGACCGGTCGTCGCCCACAGTACGTAGGGGACGTCCGCTCGGGGCCGGAGCCGGGTTGTCACCGACGGGCACACCCGGCCGGACTGTTGCGGCAGGTGATCAAGGTGGGGGGCACCGACAACGATGGAACGAGAGGTATCGGCGCCGAGCGCTCTCAAAGCATCAACGTTGGCGTCGCCCTGCACCAAGAACCGATCCACCGCGTGCAGCGACTGGACGATCGAGCCGGCGATGTTCCCGTGCATGAAGCAGGCGGTGGGCACGCCGTGCCTCGCCGCCACCCGGGCCATGGCACGGCCTTCATGGGTCAAGTCATCCCCCACGACGATCAACTTGGGCGCAAACCCTGAAAGGGACCGCTCGGCCAATACGATGGCTTCACAACCGTGCGGCAACATCCTCACGAGGGTTCGCTTGACCGCCGCGCTGCGGCGATGTTCGGACCAGCCAACGGAGGCTGGTGGCGTCGAGTTCGCCGCCCGAACCGAGCGAAGATACCCGTCGAGCACGGCCCTGTGGATCGCTGCCGTCCATGCGCCCAGCCCGTTGGTCGCCCGGTGTCCCGCTTGCCGAATGCGATCGACCAAAAAACCTTCGGTGGCAACAAATGCCACGGTATGACCGCGCCGGCGAAGCTCGTCGGCCACCGGTACCTGAGCCAGTAGATGGTTGTGGTGCTGGGCTAGGAAAAGAACATCCGTCTGCGACGGGGCGTCTGACCTGCGCGCACCGTAAAGCCTTTGAATGCGACGCTTCGCCTCATAGCCCGCGGTCCGAGCCAATCTCTTTGTGCGTACACGCCAACTCTCGTCGCCGCGCCTTGCGTCATCAGCCATGACCGCCCGAATGATGGATGACACAACAATGTCAAACACCGAGGCACCGTTAAAGACCGCTGCTCCATACGAATCCCAATGCCGTTGCTCCTGGTCGAGTCGACTGAGCAGCGTCCTCTTGCCCTCAAGCGAACGGTCAGGGGACGAACCAGCCGCCGTCATACGAACCGCTCCGCGGACGCCAGGACGCGCGGCGGCATTCCGGTGACCAGCTCGGCGATGTAGCCCAACGCGTCCGCGGTCGGCCCGGTCGATGTGTCGGCGACAAGGCGAATCTGACCCTCCGCTATGGTATTGCGAACGTCAGGGTCCGACATGAGCGTCCTGAGCGCTGCAACCAGGTCGTGAGCATGTTCGACGCCAAGAGCCGCGCCCGCGTCTGCATAGCCGACGTCTTCGGGTTCCCCGGTCAAGTTCAGTACGCACAGGGGGACGCCAAGGCGACAGGCATCGAGCCCCGTCGTGGAAGACGTCACCACCGCCACCGCGGCTCGCCGCAGCAGGCAGGTGAGATCGCCTTCCGTCGTCACACTGCAGCCGGGCGCCCCGTCCAACACCTCCTCGGCGATTCCGCTGCTATCCGACGGATGCAACTTCACCACCAACGGCACCCCCAACGCGGCGCTTGCATCCCGCAGTGCCTCAATGGTCCGGCGAAACACGCCGCTTGACACGATTGAGCCACCCGCTCGCGACGCGAGGTAAAGGACCCCTTCTCGTTGGGACTCCGATCCGCCTTGGGTCGTCTGCGGTGCTGCCGCCCCAGGCATTCCCACCACCACGCACCTCTCGGACGGGACGCCGGATTCGACGAGCGCACGCGCATCACGCTCTCCCCACAGCAACAGGCGCCCCGCCAAAAGGTCGGCGAACAACGCGTGTGGGTTGCGCAGCCCATGCTGCAGGTAGAGCGTCTCGAGGCCTTGTTGGTTGGCGACGTGGATCGCCGCACGGGTGAGGGGGTGGGTCGCGGAGGTTGTCATCACCGCGCGTGGCGACGTTTGTGCAATCGCGCCCCGGGCCGCTGCGATGTGCCACACCCCTTGCCACATTCGGTGGGCCACGGCATTGCGCAGCGCCGGCTTGAGCAGTTCCGCCGCTCCGGGGCCCAGGACCGCCCAGAGTTGTCCCGGAATGTTGGAAACCCGACGCCGCGCTTCGCGGGCAATCTGCAAAGCCGAACGAAGGGTGCGGCGTCGAGGCACGGCGACCCCGGCGGCGTGAAGCGCCGGAACCCCAGCGGCGGCAGACGCCAGACAGACCTTGCGGCGGCCCGCCAATGTTACAGCACGGACACCTTTCATGCGGCCGGCCAGGGGGCCAAGAATCTTGAAAGAGTTGGCGAAGTTTTCCGCCCAAAGCACCTCGCAACGCGGGGTATTCGGTGCGCGCCATGCGAATACACGCTCGAGCGTCTCCTCGCGCGCCGACCAGGCCATCTTGCGCAACGAAATCGACGGCGGCTCTTCATGGTTGTCATGTTCTGGAGCGTCGCGCCCCATTCGCCGAAGATACTCACGAACTATGCTTCCCGCGCGGGAGCCGTCGTGCCACACGACCGGTCCCTCCACGTCGACATGGTCGAGATGTAGTAAGATCACCAAGCGATGCACCAGCTCGTGCACATCCTGGATCACCACCGATCGGACAACGGGCCAGACATCGAGGCCGTCGTCCTCTAGTCCCCCCAAGACCTGCCCGGTTTGGTCTGCGATCCACAGCAAAGCGTCGAAGACCTCCCGGTGTCTCTTCGACGGCAGGGGAAGACTTTCGGCGGATTTCGCCGCAGGCACGGCGAACACACGTAGCCCCGCTGCCTGCGGGGGTACGACATGGGCTTCATCGGGGAGAATGAGGGTTTGTGGTCTGCTCAGACTGTGCACGACAACATGTTCACGCGGACACGACTTGGGCGAGTTCTCGCGATGGGTTTGCGGTGAGGCGATCCAACCGAACGACGTGGTCACACACATCGAGCGTTTCCGCGCGGTGCGCCACTATGACAAGGGAAATCGTCCCCTTCAGGTTCGAGAGTGTCTCGCGCACCACTTTCTCTGACCGAGGGTCCAAAGCGCTCGTGGGTTCGTCCAAGATGATGAGCTTCGGGTTGCCGACGAGCGCGCGAGCAATCGCCAGCCGCTGACGCTGCCCTCCGGACAGCCCCGACCCGCGCTCACCCACGGGCGCATCCCAGCCGCCGAGCTGACCTTCGATCTCTTCCAGAATTCCGGCACGCCTCGCGGCATCCCGAAGCTCCGTCTCCGAGTGGCTTCGGAAAAACTCGATGTTCTCCCGGATCGTCCCAGAAAACAGCGTCGGTTCCTGGGGAACGTACGCCACGCACTGAGACCACGCTTTTGGATCCACATCACCCGCCGGCTCAGCATTGACGCGGTATTCTCCTGACGTCGGCGAACGGAGGCGAAGCAGAATCTGCACCACCGTCGACTTGCCTGCTCCCGACGGGCCCGCGATGCCCAACGCCTGCCCGGGCCGTACGGTGAATGAGAGGTCTTGTAGCGTGAGTTCGTCCGCGCCCGGATACCGAAAGCTGACAACGTCGAACTCCAGTCCTTCGAATCCAACCAAGGGAGCACCGCCGAACGTCGGCTGAGACGAACGCATCGTGTCTCGGGCCGTCTCGATCACGCGAAAATGCACGAGGCCCTCCACCACGAAATGGTAGGTCGACTGGAGCGCTTGGGTGTATGTCAATGCCCGAACGAGTAGCAATGCTGTTGCACCAATGCTCGCGATCTCCCCGTACTCGAAGAACCACACTGCCGCCAACCCCGCCAACACCACGACGCCGGCTAGGTTCTGGTAGGCCACAGGAATGAAGGAGCTGAGCAAGAGCGACCGGTAACGAACGTACTGGATCTCCCGGACCTGTTTGGTGAGCTCCTCGTGTGCGGCCTCGCCAGCATCAAAGGCTCGAATCTCCTTCACAAGCAGGACCGTTTCGTTGAGGTCGCCGGCGAAGTCCAGGGTCAGTTGAACGCGGCTTTGAATGTACTTCCAAGCCGCCTTCGTGAGCGGACGAACCGCCAAGAACAGCGCCGCACCCGCCACGGCGAGCGCCGCCGCCGGAATCGGGTCGATCACCACCGCGGCACCCACCAACACAGCGAGGCTTGTTCCCGCGACCGTGGCCTTCGCAACGTTGTGGATGGCCTTCGCGGCCTTGATGACATTCTCTGTGAGCAGCGTCTGTAGATGTCCAAGGCGTTCCGTAGACTGCACATGCCAAGACGACCGCAGGAACTCACCGGTGACATCGACACGGACCTGCGCTTCGTACTGGCTCTCGAGCGCACTCGCCAAAAAGCCGTTGACGCCTTGCAGCACCGCCCGAAGGCCCACTGCAGCCGCGCTCGCGACCAAAAGCTGCGGGAGCGTCAAAGAAATCTGAACGTCGATGACGGGAACCGTCAGGTTGAGCGCGCGGTCTTGGCTCGCCATCAGCCCGAAGATGGGCACCAATGACGCCACCACCGCGGTCTCAGCAAACGCTGCAAACGTGGACAGCACCGCAAGCGTCACGACCCGCGCCCGCTGCGTCATCATCGCCGCGTAGAGAAGCTTCCAGTCGCCTGGCGAGCCCGTTTTCATTCAGCGTTCCACGTTCGTTGGTTGCTGGGGCCCAATTAGGGCATCACTGCGCCACCGGCACACGGCATCTCGGCGCCGGTGATCTGCTGCGCGGCCTCAGAGAACAAGAACCCGACGAGTGCAGCTACGTCATCGGCTGTTGTTAGGGTTCGGGTGGCGGATTTTCGCGCCTCGGCAAGCAGGTGACGCTCCGACAGATGCCGCACAAGGTCGGTTTGCACCATGCTGGGGCTAACCATGTTCACGGTCGTCCCTTTTGAGCCAAACTCTGCGGCCAAAGCCTTGGTCAAGCCCCACAGTGCGCTTTTTGCAGTTACATAGGCCAGCATCTTGGGAGGTGGCGGCCCGTGGAGATACGAGGTGCCGATAAACACCACGCGGCCTTCGCGCCCGGCCGCATCGGCAACCACGCGCTGCGCGGCAAGGAGTCCCCATCCCACGTAGGCTCGCAACAGGCCGTCGACATGGGTCCAGTCTGCCTCAGCAGCCTTCTCGAAGGGCAGGTCGGGAGTCGCCGCGTGAACCACCCCGACGAGGGATCCTTGCGATCGTCGGAGGTCATCGATTTGCTCGGCAGCGACGCCCAGGTCGCTGACGTCGAGTACGACCGGAAGCGCACTGCCCCCCCTTTGTTCGATCCGAGACACCACCGCCGCCACCGCGTCGTGGCTGCGGTGGTATCCACAGAGAACCCGATGTCCCGCCGCCGCCAGCTTCTCGGCAATCGCCGCACCGATCCCTCGACTTGCTCCGGAGACAAGGACCACACCGCCGGTGTGCCCGCGCCCAGCGACGCTCGCGCCGTCGGCTGAGGGACTGCTGATCGAATCGGACGAACCTTTGCCGTCCACAAGACCCACCACCGCGGTGGCGCGAAGGACCGTCAGTCCGTTCTGATTCTCGCCTGTGATGGCCAGCTGAGCAGATCCGTCAACACCGGAAACACGCTTCACCAGAGCAGACAGCGACACTGTATCGCCAGGGAAGACTGGCGCCGTCCAATCAATCTGAAGGCGCCGCCACAAGGCCCCGGGCCCCGGCAGCTTGGTCCCGATGAGCGCAGAAATGGCGGCCACAAGGATGGCGCCGTGCGACACCCTTGTGGCAAAGCCATGCGCGGCGGCGAACGTGCCGTCCATGTGCAGGGGGTTGGTGTCGCCACAGAACGCCGCAAACGCATCCAAGGTTGCTTCGGATACGGTCAATGAAAGCTGTTCGACAGCACCGACTTCGAGCGCGCTCATCCGACGACAAGCCCCTTCTCGCGGAGCAGCGCGATGACCTGTGCCATTGATCGCAGCTCTTGTGCCTCCTCTTCGGCGAACGACACTCCGAACTCTGATTCGAGGGTCATTACGAGATTGATGATGCCCGCAGAATCCCATTCATCGATGTCGTCCTCCGAACTCGATTCCGTGAGCTCATCCGGATCGATCCCCAGCGCCGCCGCCACCGCTTCTTTGACCTGATCGATGCCTGCCTTCCCTGCAGTCATGCTCCACCTCCCGTGATTCTCTTGATGTGCTCAGGCCAAGTCGGAGCGCGTTCACGTGCGATCACAAAGCGTTCGCCATCCTGTGTGCCTGCCGCGGTCGGCTCAAAGCCTCGTCGAGGAAAGAAGTCCCTCACCATGGCGTTCTTGGCCGTCGGCCGATACTCGGCTTGCACAGTCCCGACGTAAGGGGCCAACTGCGACATCAAGTCTGCCAACATGGCGTCCTCCACGCCTCGGTTCATGACACGGCAACTCATGAGGAACGTCTCGATGACTGCGCCGTCCTGCTCGCTTTTCACGACGCCTACGCCAACGATCCCCAACTTGCCGTAGCGGTCCTCGAGGCGATACCACCGGATGGCGATCGCAGGATCGTCCATCATCCTTCGGAGCTCATCTTCGGTGTACCGAATCGTCGTCAGATTGTACTGATTGGTCTTCTGGCAAAGCTGATGCACCCTGGCGAACGTTCCTGCATCGAGGTCACCACATTCCAGGGTCATCTCCAGGGACCGCAAAAAATCCTGAAGATTCGTCGCGTCGCTGACGGCCTCCTGCCTTTTTCGGTCGGCGAGCATCATCTCGGACCTGGTTCGGTCCTCTTCAGACACAGATGGGGCAAACACACCCTCGAGGTCGCTCAACGCCGCGACGTAGCCACCAGGGTGCGTTGGTAGGTCCAGGACGCGAACCTCCGGAACGTTCGCCCGAACCTCGGCGCGCTCTACTGGGTTATCATCGATAAACACCAGGCTGTTCAGACCAATGTTGAGCGAGGCAGCGATTCGCCGCAGCATTTCGGACTTCGGTTGCCATCCCGCCTCAATCGCCACGAAGTCGGATTCGCGCAGGACGAGATCGGGATGGGCCCTGAAGCATTCGGCCACCGCATCGGGGTAGTTCTTGCTGGCAATCGCCAACATCAAACCCCGTGCCTTCAAAGACCGCAGAGCCAGCTGGAACCGTCGAAACAACAGGCCCTGGCCTTCATCGCCTATCTTGATTCCTGCCAGGCCGTCATCGCCCAACACCCCACCCCACAAGGTGTTGTCGAGGTCAAGCACCAAACACTTGTGTCTGGGAAGCAACACCCCGTACAACGTGCGCGCCAATGCTCGAGCATACGCCGGCTGGGCAGTGCTGCTGATCGCAACGCGCGCCATGGCGAACAGCTTCTCGTCAAAGAACGCGTCCAAGCCAATGCGATTCACAGCCTGAACGTGGTCGAACACAAACGCGCCAGGCACATCGGCCAACGCTGCAGCAAGATCCACGTTGAGCGACGAGACAACCGCGGCAGGTCCATTGGCCTGTCCGGCCTCGAAGGGATCGAGCAGTCGTCCTTGGCTGGGATGGAAGTTGCTGACAAGGATCGTTGCACTTGTCCGGTCGCGCAGAGTCTGAACCAGCGACCTCAACCGACCCTTGATGGATTCCACGCGCTCTTGTCGTGAATCGACGTCCAACGATTCAAAGGCGTGGCCGAACGCCGCGTCCAGGTCCTCGAGACGCAGCAACAGAATCACCGCCTTCGCGTTGCTTTGGTAGAGCTCGGACGAGTCGTCGAGGATCTCCTGTTCCAACTGACCCATGGGCGCGTGCCATGGCCGAACCAGCCAACCCATCTCGAAGGCGGCGTCGATCAGGTAGGGGCGGAGAAAGGCAGTGTGGAAGGTGGAAAGCAATGCGACCGGCGTACCCTCTTCGACCAATCGAGGCTCAAGCTCTTTCGCCCTTTTTAGTGCCGAAACGCTCACAGGAACTTCCTCAAAGAGGCAGGCAGGTACCGCTGAGGAATGGATTCCTTGAGCCGCTTCTTCGCGCGCCAGGCGAGGCGACGGACACGGCTGGGCTCGTTCACAGTCGTCGTTGGCGCAATCGGTGTTCGGTCCTTCTGGGGCTCAGAAGCAATGAGACTGAGGGAGGGAGGGGCGTCCACCTGGGCATCCGGACCGCCAAACGTCCGAAGCAAGTGCCAGCCGAATAGCTCCACCGCTCGGGGGTTGTAGTGTCGGCCGTCCTCCTCGGCGAACGCCAGCGGGTCGTCCGAGAACCGTACGAAGTCTGCCACCGGCAGGAAGTGAACCGAGTCATCGCCCTCGGCGAACTCGGACATCGCACTGTGCAACCGAGCAACCGACTTCATGGAAGCACTGCGCACATCCCCAGGCAGGAGCGTGGCGAACAACGGAATGCCGCTGGTGGAGAACACGAGCTCAACTCCGGGTTTGAGCCGACGCAGCCCTTCGGTGATCGCACGAAGGTCGCTCTTGATTTCTTCGACGGTCTGCATCCTCGTTGACAACTTCATGTCCTGGGCGATCTGCGGTGGGGGAAGGAGGATGAGGTGGTTTTCTGTGCTGGGCGATGGAAAGACCTCAGCGAACTCCGCGAAGACGAACACGACATCCGCGCCGCGCATCTGGCGTGCAGCCTTTGCATCTCGCGAGGCGCGGCGGGCGAGAACCTCTTCCGGAGAACCGAGTACCTGCGTGTAGCTTTTGGCGAACGGGTCCAAAAAACCCTTGCCGTCGGGAAGCTCCCACACACCCTCCGTGTCCCGCTGCGGCCACTCCTCGTTTGCCGCCCTCACCGCTTGGAGGATGGTCTTTGTGTCGTAGAGATGACCGTCGGGGTGCGATTTGGCATTGAACCCCCAGCGTCGCAACGTCGCGGTCAGCCACACCGCAGCGCAAGAACCGAGAAAAAAGAGGTTCGATGCGCGATCGAACAGCTGATGCGGAACCACCTCCGGTTCGGAGTGTCGCCCTCGCCAGGTATGCACATGGTCGAACTCCCACGTGCCACGTTTTCCCTCAAGAAATGGCATGGGTCACTCCCGCAGTGACTTGAACGGCAGCGCGCTCACGACGGTTTGCAGGTGGCGGTGAGTCGCACATAGGGTTGGGAACCCGACCCCACGTCCTCGAGCACCTTCTTGGTCAGAGTGAGTCCCGTGCCGTTCATCAGGTGTTCGTAGTGGTGACTGAACGCCGTCCGTTTGCGCGGACGGGACTCTGTTTCACGCGCCAAATCAAGGTTGGTCACCTCGGCAAACACCAAACGCGTGGTGTTGTTTCCCGTTGCCATCAGGCGAAAGAAATCCTGAAGCTCGCTGGGCGTAAAGTACTGAAGCGTGCCCACCGCGATGACAACCACACCGTCCAGCGGATTGCTCTTCAGCCACTCCTGGATCTCTCCCGCGATGAACGTCAGACCAGGGAACCGCTCATTGTTGTCCGCCATCTGAGCGGCGTTCAAATCGATGCCGACCAGCGAGCGCCCTTCGCCGAATCCCTCGTTTCCAAGCCATTCCAAAAACCGTCCGCTTCCCGCGCCCACTTCGATCACCGTCTTTGTGCCGGGGAGCTCATCGAGAACTTCTCGGAGCTGGTTCACCAACGCCTTGCGCTGCTCCAGCCGGACATCGTCGTGCTCTTCAAACCACTTTTTCCCATCCGCATTCGCCCAGAAACGATCGCGGTTGAGCCGACGAAGTTCGTGCTCCGGCAGTGCGTAGTATTGACGCTGAAACTCTCCCCACATCACCCGCTCAAACACATTGCGTGGCGTCCGGGCCGCGAACCACTCCTCCCGCATCCCCTCGGTGAGGTCGCTGGGGAGCACGCGCCCGAGGGCCCGTCCCAAAAGGTCTTTGGTTTTTGCTTTCAGCTCTGCTCTCATCTCATGTCCTGTCGTGGTGCAATGAACGCTCCAGCAAGAACTCGGCAAACGCCCAGTCGAGCTCGTCGTTGATGTCGTGTGATCGATCGCGCGGCATGATGTAGCCAACGCAGGTGTCATCCCAAAGTGTGCCGCCGTCAGCCAGCCTCGCCTGCCCCGCATAGACAGAACCATTGCGCACAAACACCTTCGGCATCTCGTGGGCGGCGATCCGACCGGCCTCCTCTTCCAACAGAGGCCGGAGCACGGGACCATCCATCGTCTTCAGCTTGAGGGGATGGACGCCGTGCTCCACCTCCACCACGCTCACGGCGGACCTGGCCTCGGTGGTTTCCATGAGCGCCAGCGTGCCGTCGACATCGCTGGCGAGGGTGAACGGACTCGTGACCTGAAGAATGCAGAAGGTGTCAAAGCCCTGAAAGCACTGTAGAGCGTGCTGCACGTAGGCCACCGCCGGCGCTTTGTCACCCGCCAACGCAGCGGGACGCGCCAACGCAGCCACATGTTCCGTTCCCGCCGCGCTTTCCAAGATCACCGGGTCGTCTGAACTCACGACCCACTGGTTCACTCGTTGCGCCTTGGCCGCCACATCGAATGCCCATCGGAACAGAGGCCGTCCTCCGAGGGGACGGGTGTTCTTGCCCGGGATTCGTTTTGAACCCGCTCGCGCGGGAATGATGCCAAGTACCTTCAACGGCCGCTCAGTACACAATGCGCTTTTGAATCTGCGGGGTGTGTTTGGTCAGCTCTTCCGCGATGCGTGCGCCCGCGGTCCCGTCGCCGTAAATCGGCTCCATGGGGTAGCGACCGTGATCGAGCTGACGCCGAATCGCTTTCTCGATGTCGTCTCTCGAGTGGCCGACGTCAATGACGTTCGACCCGCGCTCGCGCATGTCCTGGCGCGAACCAATGTTGACCACCGGGGTGCCGATGAACGCGCCTTCGCGAATGCCACTGGAGGAGTTCCCGACCAGACAAGCCGTTCGCTTCATGAGGTGGACGTAGGTCGCGATGGGCAGGTTCTTGAAGAAGTGCATTCGGGTGTCGCGACCCTGTTCGCGCCACTTTCGCATCCCACGGGAAATATCCTCTGAACCAGCATCCGAGTTGGGCCACAGGCAAATCGCAGGAAGGCCCGTTGCCTCGATGGCCTCAAGGGTGGCGGTGATCTGTTCCTCGCCCACCCCGAATTCCGTGGTCACCGGGTGCTGGGACATGAGGATGAACGGCTGGTCCAATGCCACATCGCCGCCAACGCCTTCGAACTTGAGTTCGCCCAGGACCGCATCCCCATCTTGCTCGAGGATGTCCTTGACCAGGTCGATGCGCGGGCAGCCCACAAGACGAATATCGTCCTCTCGTTCGCCCAGCTTGCGAATCCGATCCGCTGCGTCTTGGCTCGCGGGGAAATGCAGGTGAGCAAACTTGGTCACTGCGTGTCGGATACTTTCGTCGATGGTACCGGTCACCTCGCCACCCATCGTGTGCGCCAACGCAATGTTCATGTACGCCGCGGCCAACGTTGTGGCCATGGTCTCGTACCTGTCACCGACCGTGACGACGTAGTCCGGCTTCAGCTCATCGAAGGTGGTGGCCAGTTCGATCAGCCCGAGCCCGGTGGTCTTCGCCATCGTCAGTGGCGTTTCCCCCTCGATGACCATGTAAATGCGACGGTCGATGGTGAACCCGTCACGCTCGACCAGGTCCACCACCGAACCGTACCGATCGAGAAGGGCCGAGGCGCCAGCAACAACCTGGAGCTGAAGCCCAGGGTGATCCTGAATCGCCTTCATCGCGGATTTGATGCTGCTGTAGTTCGCGCGGGAACCGATGACGACGCATATCTTTTTCATGTCCTACTCAGCTCTCTTTGGAAAAAGTCATCGGGGTGCAGAAGTGCGTCCGCCGCCACGTCCCGCGCCAGCGTCTTGCCCAAGTAGGCATCCAGCTGAGCCGGGGGAATGCCCGTGCCCGGCTTTTTCAATGCCACCATGTCTGCGGTGAGCGTGGTGCCACGCGGAAGAGCCTGACGGGCGACCAATGACTTCTGGAAGGTCGTTTTCATCGCGGCGTAGGCGCTGATGTCGTTCTTGTCGACGGGGTGAGCCAGCGCGGTCCAGACCTCGTTCAAGCTGTCGGCCAGAACTCGGAACCGCTCAGGCGTCATCGAATGCTGCGCATCACTGCCGTACATGAGGGTGGAGAACGTAAAATGCTTCTCCACACAAACCGCGCCCAGCGCAGCCGCCGCAATGGGACTGGCGTACCCCAGCGTGTGGTCCGAAAAACCGACCGCACAGCCGTAGCGGCCCTTCATCTCCGCGATCACATTGAGCCCCACGGCTTCAGGGCTGCACGGATACGCAGAACTACACTGCATGACCAAAAGAGGGCCCCCGCCGCGCAGCACCTCGACCGCCGCATCGAGTTCCGCCCAGTCGCTCATCCCACTGGACAGCAGCACCGGCTTTTTGGTCTGCGCCAAGTGTCGCAGCAACGGAAGGTTGGTCACCTCTCCGGAGGGCACCTTGTACGCGTCGACACCGACCTCCTCGAGGAAATCAATCGCCTCCAACGAAAATGGGGACGACAGAAATCCCACGTGCCGTTCGGCACAGAGCGCCATCATGTCGTCATATTGCGAGCGGGTGAACGCTGTCCGCTGAAAGTACTCAAACCGCGGCTCCGCTTTGAAGTAAGGCGGATTGGGCGCGTTCCGAATGGTCTCCGCCTCAGCAATGTGGGTTTGAAACTTCACGCACTTGGCGCCGCTGGCCGCGGCCGCCTCGATGAGCTTCATCGCATTGCCGAACGACCCGTCGTGTACTGAACCGACCTCGGCGATGAGGACCTGGTCAAATGGATGCATAGATTTCGCTACCTCGCCGGTTGGAAAGTTTCGGTGGCGTTCCGCTCCGCCCACAAGAACTGGGCAAAACGAAAGTCGAACGCATCGTTGATGTCGACACTTCTCGCTCGCGGCATCACCACACCGCGACAGTCCTGGCCGATGATGACGCCGGACTCCACCACCTCACGTCGGGTCAAATAGACCGAGCAATTGCGCACGTAGGCCGGCGGCAGGTCGGCCTTGCTCATCCGGCCCCGTTCCTCCTCGAGGTATGGCTCAAGGCGCCCACCCACCAACCGCTTGGCCTTCACCGGGTGGACATCGTGCGGCATCTCCACAACGGTCACGACGGTGTCTGCCCCGGTTTGTTCGAGCACCTCGACGCAGGCGTCCACGTCGTCGCCCAATGTGAACGGCGAGGTCGGCTGAACGATGCAGACCGCATCCGCACGCTGCCCGCTTGCTTCATACGCCGCCAGAACATGCCGCACGTAGTCGATGGCGGGACTGTCGTCGGCGGCGAGATCGGCGGGACGCTCCAGGGCGATCGCCCCGGCCCTGGCCCGCGCCAGGTCCAACACGTCCGGATCGTCAGAGGAGACGTACAACGCAGAAAGCGTGCGAGCCGTGAGCGCGGCGTCCATGGCCCATTGCACCAACGGCTTGTCGCCCAACACCCGCACGTTCTTCCGCACCAGCCCCTTTGACCCGGCACGCGCGGGCACGATGCCGACAATGTTCATGGCTGGATCCCAAGGGCACGCAACACCTTGTTGGCGACGAACGTCTCCGTCTTGACGAAACTCTCGCGCGTATTTCCGCCGATGTGGGGGGTGAGCAGAACCTCGGGCCGGCCCTGGCCGTACGCGACCACGGGGTGGGACGCGTCGATGGCGGGCTCCCCCGACAAGACGTCCAACGCGACCCCACCGAGGCGGCCATGTTGCAGCGCCGCCAACATGGCAGTCTCGTCGACGATGCCGCCTCGCGCAGTGTTGATGAGCACGGCACCGGGCTTGAGACGCTCAAAGAACGTCTTCCCCAAGAGCCCCTCCGTCGACTCGTCGAACACGGCGTGCACCGACACGATGTCACTTTTTTCGGCCAACAGTGCGAGGTCCGCGCATCGCTCCACATCAGCAGGAAAGTCTGCGCGTGGGTCATATCCCCATACGGTGGCACCGAAGGCACCAAAGAGCCGTGCGGTGAGCTGGCCGAGACGGCCGACGCCGACCAGGCCCACCCGCTTTCCATAGATTTCAGATCCTCGGAACAGGTCGCGGTCCCACCCCCCGCTTTCGACATGTTCCGCGGCATGCGCCAGACGCCGCAACAGGGCCAAGGTCAGCGCGAGGGTGTGCTCAGCGGTGGCCACGACGGTGCGCAGGAACTCTGCTTCGCCTTTGAGACTCACCACTTGAACGTTCCGTGCCGCCGCGGCTTGAAGGTCGATGTGGTCGAGCCCGGTGGTGGCGGTGGCCAACACCCGGCACCGAGGCGCGGCTCCCATCTCCGCCGCCCCCACCCGAGAGGCAAGGCGAACCCAAACCGCGTCAAAGTTCGCGAAAGCGGCCGGCAGGTCCGCCGGGACGGTGGCCTCCATCGTCACGTCACAATGCTCACGCAACAGTCCCAATGCCGGCTCACTGAAGTCATCGGGCTCGGCAATGAGGACGCGAGGGGTCACGCGGCGGGGACCTCATCCACGTAGGAGATGTGCTTCTGCACGTAGGGGGTGAGATTGGCCACCGCCTGGGCCACACGGTCGGCTACGTGACCGTCGCCGTACAGCGTCGATGGTGCATAGCGACCGTGACCGAGCTGGTTGCGAATGCAGCCCTCGATGTCGTCGGCCACCGGCTCAACCTTTTTCACATGGTCATCGTGCTCCCGATGGCGCTGGCGATTCCCCACCAAGACGACCGGGGTACCGAAGTACCCCGCGTCCCGCACAAACGAGGACGAGTTGCCCACCAGACAAGCGGCGTTGGCCAGGACGCGCAGGTAGTCGTCCGGCGTGAGGTTGGTCATCGTTCGAAGCCAGCCATCTCCACGGTCCGACCGAAAGATGCGAATGGCTTTGCTAATGTGGTCACTGCCCGCGTCGATGTTCGGCCACAGCAAGAGCGTAGGCGCCGCCACCCGGTCCAGTGCCTCCAGCACCGCTTCCATCTGGCCCCGCTCGCCTCCGTACTCGGTGGTGGTGGGGTGAAACACGGTCACCAGGAAAGGTTTGGCCACGTCGATGGGGGCGCCTGCGCCGCGCCCGTTGATGACCTCTGAAGGCAACGTCCTGTCCAGTCGGCGGGCGAGGTCGCTCGACGGGCAACCGACCCCGAGGATGGACGTCTTGTGCTCGCCCATCCGTTCGAGGAAGTGTGCGGCACGCTTGGTCGATGGAAAATGAAACTGCGCAAACTTGCTGATCGCGTGTCGTGCGCTCTCATCGATGGAGCCCGACACTTCCCCGCCCTGCAGGTGGACGATGGGGAGATTCATGTAGGCGGCGGCGATGGCCGCACCCAGCGCCTCGTATCGGTCGCCGATCATCAAGAGCAGGTCCGGGCGCAGCCGCGCAAACTCGGAAGCGAACTCGATTGTGCCAAAGCCTACGGACTTGGCCATGGTCACCGGTTGGGAGCCCTCCAGCTCCACAAAGATGCGTCCATCAATGGTGAAACCGTCCTGCTCCACCACCTGGGCCGGCTCGTCGAACCGCTCGAGCACCATCGTGCCGGCACACACGGTTTGCAGCGTCAGCGCGGGATGTTCCTTGACCGCCTGCATCACCGGCTTGAGCCGGCCGTAGTTGGCCCGGTCGACGAGCACGACACATACTTTTCGCTTGCGGTCAGCCAAGGTCTTGCTCCTGGATTTGCCCGTTCTTCTTCACATTCCGCCGAAGGGTCTTGCCTACGACATCGTCCCACCGCGCGGCGGGGATGCCCGTGCCCGGCTTTTTCAATGACAGGTCGCCGGCGCCGAGCACCGTCCCTTCCGACAAATCGTGACGAGCCACCACCGACTTGGTGAATATGTTGTGCAGGTCGCCCAACGAATCCGCCATCGCGTCCTTGTCCACCGGATGCTGCACCGCCGTGCGCAAGGCGGTGGCCCCCTCTTTCAGCGCGCGCAGTTCATCGATGGTCAACGACGACGACGTATCCGGCCCGAAACAGTGCTTGCTGAACACCACATGCACTTCCAACAGGTCCGCACCCAATGCCACCGCACCGAGCCCCGCAGCCACGGTGGCGGAATGGTCGGAATAGCCCACCGGCCCGGAATAGCGCGCCTTCATGTCGCCAATGACGTTCAACCCCCAACGCGCCGGTTCGACCGGGTACGAGGTCGTGCATTGGAACACGGCAACATCTGCGCCCGCCCCTTCGGCGCAGCGAACCGCGGCGTCAAGCTCGTCCCAGTGGCTCATCCCCGAGGAGATGAGCAAAGGCTTTCCGGTGGCGGCCATCTGCCGAATCATGGGCAGATTTGAAATCTCCCCCGAGCCAAGCTTCCACGCGGGCATGCCCACGCGCTCCAGGAGCTCGACCGCCTCGAACGAAAACGCCGACGACAAAAACACGATGCCGCGCTCTTTGGCGTGAGCGGCCAGACCGTGCCACTGGTCCTCGGTGAACTCCATGCGCTGCCAGTACTCGAACCGGGTGGCGTCCTGCTTGGAGAACTTCACCCGCCACGGTTCATCGGGGGTGGACTCCGCCTCGGCGATGTGTGTCTGAAACTTGATGGCGTCTGCCCCGGCGTCCGCCACCGCATCGACATATGCATGGGCATTGCCCAACGAGCCGTCGTGGGCCTGGGCGATCTCCGCGATCACGAACACATCGTGTCCGGGCCCGATCCGCCGGTCCGCGATGTCGATCACGCGGCTCACGCCTGCTCCCAGAACGCCGCCACCGTGTGGTCGATGCCCTCGTCGATGCGCACCGCCGGCACAAAGCCGACTTGAGCCTTCGCTCGGCTGACATCCGCCAGCGAGTGGCGCACGTCCCCGTCGCGAAACTCCTGGTACACAGCTTCTTTCGGCTCTGCGCCGCGCGCCTTGGCCGCTTTGGCCAGCGCCGCGTGCAACTCGGTCAGGGTCGTGCGATCGCCCACCGCCACGTTGAGCACCCGCGCACCGTCGGCGGGGGCAAACGCGCTCAGCAGGTTCGCTTGCACCGCGTTCTCGACGTAACAGAAGTCGCGGCTGGTCTCGCCGTCACCGTAGATCGCGCACGCCTCCCCTGCCTTCAGACACGCCAACCAACGCGGAATCACCGCCGCGTAAGGACCATTCGGGTCCTGGCGCGGTCCAAACACATTGAAATAGCGCAACCCCGTCGTGGCGAACCCGTAACAACGGGCGAACACGTCGGCGTAGATTTCGTTCATCTTCTTGCTCGCGGCATAGGGCGAGAGCACTGCGCCGACCTCGTCCTCGACCTTAGGCAGCTGCGGGTGGTCGCCGTACACCGAGCTCGATGACGCATACACGAAGCGCGTGACCCCCGCGTCCCGCGCCGCCACCAACATGTTCAAAAACCCGTCGACATTCACCGCATGGGTGAGCTGCGGGTTGTCGATGCTGCGCGGCACGCTGCCGAGGGCCGCCTGGTGCAACACCACCTCGACGCCCTCGACCGCGCGCTGGCAGGCCGCCGGGTCCCGGATGTCGCCCTCGACGAACCGATAGCCATCTCCCACAAATGCATCGACATTGGTCCGATGCCCGGTGGAGAAGTCGTCGAGTCCCACCACGGATTGCCCGAGGTGGAGCAACCGCTCGACGAGGTGCGACCCGATGAACCCCGCCGCCCCTGTCACCAGGAACGTCCGAGGCTGGGCTTTGAGTTCTTGTTCAAGACCCGCGTAATTCACGTCACAAACTCCAGTACTTCACGTGGGCGGGCACGTCCGAGGGGCTGAGCGCACTCTTCACGTCGATGAGCACCCCGCCCTGCCGAAGCCGCGACAGGATGTCGGCTTTCTCTTTTGCGTACGCCGCATGCGGCACCGCCCACACCAGCGCGTCCAGGTCGGTGTACTCAGACAAAGGGGACAAGCGCACGCCATACTCGTGCATCGCCTCTTCGGGCTCGGCGTGGGGGTCGTGCACCATCGGCTCGATGGCAAAATCCGCAAGTTCGCGAATGATGTCTGGCACCCGGCTATTCCGGATATCGGGCACGTTCTCCTTGAACGTCAGACCCAACACCCCCACCCGCGCCTCACGAATGCGCGTGTCCCCGTCGATGAACAGCTTCACCAGCTTGCGTGCGACGAAAGCGCCCATGCCGTCGTTGATTCGCCGCCCGGCGAGAATAACTTGCGGGTGATAGCCGACCTCTTCTGCCTTCGCGGTCAGGTAGTACGGGTCGACGCCGATGCAGTGTCCTCCGACGAGCCCGGGGGAAAACGGCAAGAAGTTCCATTTGGTGCCGGCTGCCTCGAGCACGTCCTTGGTGCGAATGTCGAGCCGGTCGAAAATGAGCGCGATCTCGTTCATCAACGCAATGTTCAAGTCACGTTGAGTGTTCTCGATGACCTTGGCTGCCTCGGCGACCTTGATGGTCGGGGCGCGATGAACGCCGGCGTCGATCACCAGCTCGTAGGTGCGCGCCACCCGCTCCAACGTGTCTGCATTTTGTCCGCTCACAACCTTGGTGATGCGCTCCAGGGTGTGCTCTTTATCCCCGGGGTTGATGCGCTCGGGGGAATAGCCGAGGAAAAAGTCCTCGCCGCATTTGAGCCCCGAGACCTCTTCGAGAATCGGGGCGCAGACCTCTTCGGTGACGCCGGGGTAGACGGTGCTTTCGTAGACCACCACCGCGCCCTTGGTCAGCGCTTTGCCCACGGTCTCCGACGCCCGCATCACGGGGGTCAAATCGGGGCGCCGCGCGGAATCGATGGGGGTCGGCACCGCGACAATGAAGAACGTGCGGTCCTTGAGTTGTTCGACGTCGGCGGTGAAGGTCAGCCGGCTCGCGGATAGATCCTCGGCGGTGACCTCTCCAGTCCAGTCGTGACCCTTACTGAGGGTGTCGATGCGTTTTTGGTTCACATCGAACCCGAGGGTGTCCGGCGCTTTCTTGCCGAATGCCACCGCCACCGGCAGCCCGACGTAGCCCAGGCCGATCACGGCAATCTTTTCTGCCGTTACGCTATTCATCATGTCCTCCGAGGACAATCCAAGGAACTTCAGGGGGCGGCTCCGGGTTGAGGCCCGGCTCGGTCACCAGAATCGCCACGTCCGCCGTGCCAATGTCATGGGAAAGGTCTGCGCGATCGCTCAACACCACCACGTCGCGCATCACTTCGGCCACGGGCCCGGTGCCGCGGACGTGGACATTCGCGCGCGCTCCCTCGGCAGGGTTGGCCTTGGCCACCGCAACCTGGAGGGTGCGCGCAAGCCGCCCGGTCATGGCCTGGTACTGCTGCGCGGCCCGTTGCATAAACATGTACGTGAGGCGCGCCTTCTCATCGATGCCGCGCGGGGTCAGGATGTAGAGATAGCCGAGCTTGTGCTCAGACTTGGCCGCGGTCTTGACCTTCAGGACCCCGCGCTCGACCAGGCGTTTGAGCACGAAATGTGTACGGGTCAGCGACAGACCCGCCCGCTCGGCCAGCTTGCGTTGGCTGAGGGACGGCTGCTCGGACAGGGCCTCCAGGATGGGAAGCTCGGCGTCGTCGATGCTGGCGGCGGATTCGCTCAAAGCGCGGTCGGGTGGGCTCCGCCCCATTCAGTCCCAATTGGGTCTGACGGTGGAGGGCAAAAGCTGGCGTTCCGTTCGGTCACGAAACAGTGAAAGCCCTGCCTTTACAGCAGGTTAGAGATCGGCAGGGATCTCTAGGGGTTGGTTACACCGGGCGGTGGGATCGTTCAATGACGAAACAGATCCGTGTCTGCTGACGGTCAAGCATCGCCGGGCTAAGGGCATCCCATGGCGCCAGACAGTTTTCCGGTCCAGGAGGATGCGGCGGTTGCTCGACGCAATCTGGTGGTCTTCCTGGCCGTTACGCTCGTTCTCGGAGCGAGCACGATCGCGACAAACGTCGTCGTGAACCCTTTCGGAAAGTACCCGTGGCGGGTGCTTCCGCCGGTGATCGAAACGGCAAGGACCGAGAAGTCCGCGGCACTTTCAGCGACAGCCCCAAAGCCCCAAGCGCTTATTTTGGGGTCGTCTCGCACCATGAAGCTGGCCCCATCGGACATTCGGGAGCAAACCGGCCTGACGACCTACAACGCATCTGTGCATAGCGCGCGCGCCGAGGATCTGCTTGCTTTCTATCGTCTTGCCGAGAGGCTTGATGGCCCGCCCCTAAAGTTGTTGGTGATCGGGCTTGACGTCGAAGCAGCGCACAATACGGTTCAGCCGGACGCCCGGCTCCTGAACAACAAACGTTTGCTGGCGGAGCTCGCGGACCAGGACATCGAAAGATCATCGTTGGCAGCCTTCGGCGAAGATCTTGGCTGGCCGACCCTCCGCGCGTCGATTTCTTCTCTCCGCGTCTCGCCTGCGGACCGCTGGGCGGAGAGTTCGCAAACGACGTTTAATTCCGCGGGATTCGTTACCTATGGTCGCGACGAAAAGCTGAAGTCCGAGAATATTTTTAATCTTCCCAAGAGGATTGCGTCCTCCAAGCAGGAGTATGTTGCGCGTTTTCGGGGCTTTGACCAACTCGATGCCGTACGGCTTGGGCGGCTCGAAGCCCTGTTCGAGGCTGCGTCGTCACGCGGCACACGCGTTGTCGTCTTTCTCACGCCGCTCCACCCCGAACTGCTGGCCCACCTGCAAGCGACCAACCTGGTCGCCCGACTGAACGACCTACGAAACTGGCTGCACACGTTCTGCGCAACAAAAAAGATCGTCGCGTACGACGCAACCGACCCAAACCGCTTTGGTGCGGACTTGCATGGCTTCTTCGATGGCGCGCACGCAGATCGAAACAACATGAGGAAGCTAAGCCACGTACTTCTGGAGCTGGACGGCTGTGCTCTTTAACAGCTACGTCTTTATTCTAGTCTTTCTCCCCATCGTGCTTTTTGCGTGGTGGGCGACGCGCGGAAGACCTCGGCTACGACTCGCCACTCTGACAGCGGCCAGTTATTTCTTCTATGGGTATTGGGATTGGCGGTTCACCGCGTTGATGGCCGCGTCGACCGCGGTCGACTTCTATTGCGGCCTGGGTATGGGCCGACATCCGTCGGCGCGAGGTCGGTATCTCGCGGCTTCCCTCGTCACGAACCTCGGCGTTCTCGCGGTGTTCAAGTACCTGGGTTTCTTCGGCCGCTCAGTCAACGCGTTGGTGGCGGCCCTGGGTACGGAGCCCGTCTTCCCCGAACTCCATATTATTCTGCCCGTGGGAATCAGTTTCTACACGTTCCAATCGATGTCGTACTCGATTGATGTGTACCGCTCGAAAGTAGAGCCGACGACCGATCCCCTGCTTTTTGCCGCCTATGTCTCGATGTTTCCACAGCTGGTGGCGGGCCCGATCGTCCGGTTTACCGACGTCGAAGCGCAGCTGGCAAACCTCCCTCAGCGACCATCCGCGCCGCACCTTGAAGCGGGCTTTCGGTTGTTTGCCTTCGGACTTTTCAAGAAGCTGTGGATCGCTGACACCATCGCTACGTGGATCGATCCCCAACTGTCAAACCCGATGAGCTTGGACCTGTTCTCTGGTTGGTGGTGCGCCCTCGGTTACACGGCTCAGCTATACTTTGACTTTTCAGCATACAGTGACATGGCGGTGGGCCTTGGACTATTGCTCGGGCTCCGCCTCCCCCAAAACTTCGATTCCCCATACGTAAGTGCAAGTATCTCAGAGTTTTGGCGACGCTGGCACATCACGCTCTCATCGTGGCTTCGCGACTACCTCTACATTCCGCTCGGTGGCAACCGACATGGCCGGACGAGGACGCTTCTGAACCTCACTGTGACGATGTTCTTGGGCGGGCTATGGCACGGGGCAAACTGGACCTTCGTTGTCTGGGGGCTCTTCCACGGCCTTTTGCTGGTCGTCGGGGCCTTGCTGCCCAAGTCCATCGTTCAGCTCGTACCTCGCGTCGCCCGAGTCGGAATCACATTCCTCTGCGTGGTGCTTGGCTGGGTCATCTTCCGAGCTTCGGATCTTGCCGAGGCTTGGCTGTGGCTGCGCGCGATGTCCGGTGCAAACGGAGCGGCGGCGGCTTTTGGCCACGGCCGCGCGGTCCCCTTGCTCATCGTCATGTCGCTCATCGGTTGCTGGCTGGTTCCCAATATGTGGCAGCTCAGGGCGCCGCGGAGCCGATTTGTCGCCGTCGGATTGGCGTTTCTGTTTTTTGCGTGCATCTTACGCCTCGGCGAACCGAGCCCGTTTCTGTACTTCCAGTTCTAGCTCGCCTTCGTCTCCTACTTGCCCAGAGCGTCCTCGGTCGCGCGCCGGTGGTACCACTGTTGGGCACGCCACACCTCGTCGGGCGTGCCCAGGTCGAAGTACAGGGCGCCCTCGCTGTGGTGACCCATCGCCTTCAAACCACCTTCGATCGCGGTGTTCAAAACGCTGGCGAAGTCCGCCACCCCGGTGCGAATGCAGGTCCGCAGATGCTCGGTGAAGCGCGGCGACCAACACAAGCAACCCCAGGCCAACGTGAGGTCGGTCTGCTTCGGCTTGTCGTCGACGCGTCGAACGGTGCCGTCGCTGGAGATGTCCACCATCCCGAACTTCGTGGGGTCCTCGACTTCGAAGAGCCCGAATACAATGTCACAGTCGTGTTCGCGCAACATGGTGGCCATCGGCCGGAACATGTCGCCCGGAACAATGATGGTGTCGGCCATCGCGAAGCACACCGTCTTGCCCTTTGTGAGTTGATACGCCGAGTGAAGAGCGTGGGCCAACCCAGGTGAGGTAGAGGCGCTGTCCGCTTCACGGTCGCCTTGAATCACATAGCTCAAATGCGAGTCCAGCATCGCGCCGTCACCCAGGTAGGACAGCAGTTGCGCCTTTGCCGGGCTGATGACGATGCACGTGTGCGACACACCCGAATCACGAAGCAGCTCAAGGGCGAACCGAATGGCAGGAACCGGCCCCTTGGGACCGATCACCGGAAACAGCTCCTTCGGAAACGGCAGGCCAAGACGCGTCCCTTTTCCCGCCGCGGGAATCAATCCGATCAACTCGTCACTCATGTCACTCTCCCGTTCCGCTCAAGGTCTGGCGTGGTCAACCCGAGAGCGCGCTGCAACCGCTCGCTCCAAGTCCTCGCGTTGCGTTGGGCTACGAAGTCAAAGGCCTTGGCCACCAGAGACGCCCGAAGGTCCTCATCGGTGAGCAGTCGTGAAGCGCCCGCTCTCAGTGCGTCGTCATCTTCTTCGTCGATGACAAGGCCCCACCCGTGCTCGCGCGCCCAACGCGACAACTGGCTGTCACGAGGGGCGTGTACCAAAATCGGCACACCAGAGACCAGGTACTCCATTGCCCGCGTCGGGAAGTTCGAACGAATCATGTCCTCGTTCTTTCGCTCAAAGCTGAATGGCAGGTAGAGCATCCGACTCCGTCGTTGGGCGGCGAACAGTTCGTGTCTGGAGACGAGGCCAGCGTTCACGCCTTCCTGCATGAGTCCGTAGCGGCGAAGATGTGCTTCGTCGTTGCGGCCAAATATGTCGAGGCGGGGGTGGCCAGGGAGCTTTGGGAGTACGCGAACAAGACGCTGCACTGCATCGATGTTCATGGCGGGATAGAGCGTACCCGCCAGATGAATCACATTCTCCACCGCTTCCACTGGTGCCAGGGTCGGTGCAGCTTCGGGAAGCTCGGTGATGGTGTGCGGCAAAAGCTGCACCTCACGCCCAGCGATGGCGCCCACCTCCTCGCACAGGACGTCGGTGATGGCGAAGCAATCAGTGGCCGAACGCGCGATGCGTCCCTGCATGAACGCCATCTGGCGATACCGGCGCCCTGGGTTGTTCTTCCAGGTGATGTCGAAATACACCACGTGCGGAATGTTCAACTGTCGCGCGACCATCCAACCCGCGATGGCGAACACCGGGTCGGGAAAATGCAGGTACATTCGACGCGGTCGGTACCGCACCGCCAAGCCCAAGAGCCAAGCGTGCACGGCCCCGAGCAGGATGGGCCCTGAGCGCGCGTAGCCACGCTCCAGCCACCGCGCCGTGCTCTGGGTTCCGAAGCGATGTTCGCGGAAGGGGAGCCGGAGAGACTCGTCCCAGTTCACCGGGGGACCGGCTGCGACCACGCAACTGTCCGATGGGAAATGCTGGAACAGCTGATGGAGGATGATCGACGTCGGGGTTTGGCTTGCCGGGAAGCGGTAGCTGACGATCAGAATGTCAGTGCTTCGGCCCATGCGCGCTCTCTTCCGTCTGTTCAGTGTCGGGGATCGCTTACCGCCCCGCCGAGGAAGGGACAAGGGCGCCCTGCTCCACCAGAGCATCGACCACCACACCTGCGGCGATCTCGTGACCCAACGGCGACCAGTGCGTGTCGTTGGGGAGGTAGACGTCCTGGGTCCCGCCAGCAATGGCCGCGTTGACCGCCTGGTCCACCCGCGGAGCGAGATTCGGACCAAGGCTGTCCATGAGTCGTGTCAATCTCGAAAGCCCGCGCCCTTGCTCACCCGACAGGTACGGCTCGTAGGCGGTGAGCTTGTCGGGGGCGAGAAGCGCCACAAACCAGTGGCCGTGGGACCGGACCCGGTTGGCCAGGGTGCGGATGGCGCACTCCACCCGAGCGAGGTTCTCGGGCGTCTGAAACCGGGGTTTGTTCAGGTCCGTGAGAAACACCAAGAGCGTGTCGCTGTTCCGATTCGAGAACAGTGACGCGGTCTTGAGCGAGAGGCTCCTTGTCTTGGTGAGGTCCATCCCGATGACCTCTCGGTTGAACATCCGAATCAGTGTGCTCGAGGCCAGCTGAAGGTCGATTTCCCACCAAGGCGGCAGGGGTTCGAATCGCGCCACACCCAGAGACAATGCCACCGCACGCTGCGGAGTGGGGAGCGCGGTGGGTGGAGTGCGCGATGGCGGACACTCACCAAGTTTTCCTGCGGTGCGGAGGACGAGCTGGAGCTGCCGCTCGACCGCTTCAAAGATTACGATGGAGGGAGGGGACTTCACGTACACGGGCGATGTCAGGACATCATCCCACGTCATCTCGTTGAGATGACGAACTTGCACGGTCATCCCGGTCTTGGCCCGGAGATGTGCGGGCCAGCCAAACTCTGTCTCCATGCTGAACGAATCGCCGAGCACCAGGACGTCCGCCGGGTCCTCCCACGACGACGCCTCATACTGCGGCTCTTCAAACGCCCGCATGCTTTGGCGCGGCGCAAATTCGCGCTCCGGATAGCCACCGATCCTCGTCAGATCGCCGCCGAACGGGCCAAAGTACAGGCCCGCGACAAGCGAGACCACCATCATCAGCCCGGGAAGGCCGAGCATGATCGCGGCGTATCGTGAATAGGCGATGTTGGACTTGGGCGTCATGCTCCCCGAGTTTGTCAAAAGTTGTAGTACAGGAACTCACTGCCTGCGGACAGGCTGACCAACGCCCAGGTCGCAGCCAACCCCAACAACAGCGCCCAGTGCAACGCCAGACTGAAGCGTAACCGGGGCCGTGGGCGTGTCGGCGCCAATCGCATGAACTCCTGGACGTTGGGCATGAAAAACGTCAAGCAAGCGGCCACCACCACCCACAACGCCGCGCCTGCGAAGTCCCGACCGAACCAGATCGGCACCACCGGTGTCACGAGCATCTGCCCCCATTCGCCTTCGGCCCCCGAGAAGAACCGGTCGGCGATGGAAGCGGGAAGGTAGACCCCCTCCATGCCCGCCATCCCCCGCAACAATGCCATTGCCCCGTCTGTGGTGGTGGCGCGAAAAAAGATCCACCCCAGAACGACACAGCCGAACGTCATCACCTGGCCCACGCGGGCCGCGGCCCAGCTTTGTGTTGGAGGCAGCAGGCTGCGCAAACCATGGTTGACGATGAGGTACGTGCCGTGGAGCCCGCCCCAGAACATGAAGTTCCATCCGGCGCCGTGCCAAAGTCCCCCCAAAAGCATGGTGACCATCAAGTTCAGGTGTCTGCGCGCCTTTCCTCGACGGTTTCCCCCGAGAGCAATGTACAGATAGTCACGGAGAAAACGTGAGAGTGTGATGTGCCAGCGTCGCCAGAACTCGATCACCGACGTGGCTTTGTAAGGGGAATCGAAATTGAAAGGGAGCCGCAACCCGAACACCAGCCCAAGGCCGATGGCCATGTCGGAATAGCCAGAGAAATCGAAATAGAGCTGAAACGTGTATGCAAGGGCTCCGCCCCACGCCTCAAAAAGGGTCGGGGCGCCAACCCCCCGATCCGCGGCATCGAAAACAGTGTTGGCAAATGGTGCCAAGCTGTCCGCGATGACAACCTTCTTGAACAGGCCGAGGACAAACACAGACATTCCCACCGCAAAGTTGCGCGACCTGATCTTGAGCGCCCATTTTCGGGCAAGCTGCGGCAACAGTTCGTGGTGGGAGACGATGGGACCGGCGATGAGTTGTGGAAAGAACGTCACAAAGAAGCCGTACGGCAACAGGCCGCCCGGCCGGGCCTCTGCTCGGCTTGTGTCGACGAGGAAAGCGATCTGCTGAAACGTGAAGAACGAAATCGCGAGGGGAAGCGCCACTTTGGGCGGAGCGAGCGTTGTGTCGAAGACGTGGTTGAGGTTGGTGACGATGAAGGCAGCGTATTTGAAGTATCCAAGCAGCCCGAGGTTCAGAGCAACACCCGCCACGAGCCACCGACGCCGGCTCCCGGGGTGGGGCGCAGCGCCAATGGCATGACCAAGGCGATGGTTGACCAGAACCGAACCCACGATCAGTGGCAGGTAGGTCGGGTTCCAATAGCCGTAGAATACCAAGGACGCGACGCCCAAAAACGCGACGGCGACATCCCTGCCGAACCTGTTCGCGTATCGGGTGCCGACAATGACAACCGGCATGAACAGGAAGATGAAGGTATAGCTGTTGAAGAGCATCTACGGTTCTGGTGACAACGAGAAAACTCGATATCGCAAATGCTCCATGGCGTCAGGACGAACCGTTGCCGTGGATGGTCGTCGCCCCGCCGACCGCCGTCTGTGTCAAGAACCAGTTGATTTCGGAAAGCGGCAGGTCGGTATTTCCGGTCACCGTGAGGTCTCCACCTACTTCATCCAGCGCCTCAAGCGCGCTCAGAGAAGCCAATGAGGTGTTGTCGCTCAGAACCAAGGCATTGCCAACGAATGAGAGCGAATCGAGACCTGCCAGGGACGTAAGGCCGGCGTTCTCGATCAACTGCGCATTTCCTGTCACGGTCCCGAGCGACTCCACTCCGGAGAGCTCAGACAGGCTGTTGTGTCCTCGCAAGAAGAAATCGCCGCCAATATTGACGAGGTTCGGCAGATTGAGTGTGATGAGTCCCACGTTGTAAGCCAGGTGTACGTCTCCTGGGACGTATTGGGTAATGGCCAACGATACCGAAGTCAGAGAGGGGTTGTACCGGAGGTCAAGACCGCTGGGCGCCGGTACGTTGTCCAGCACAACCTCGTTCAGCTGAGGGTTGAACCAGATCCTCGCGGCTGCACCCAGAAACTCAAGGTTGGCGAATTCAACTATTGCGACCGCATCGTTCTCGAACACGTCAATGCGACTCTGTACTTGAAGCAACGAATCGACTGACACCTCCAACAAAGCCGGATTCTGCTCCAACACCAGCGCTCCTTCAACCCGAGCCAGGGAAGAAAGAGCGTCCAACGACAACAGCGAGTCCTCCCCGCGAATGGCCAGAGTGCCGACCTGCTCCAACTGCTGCAGTCCCTCCAACGAAGTGATTCCATTGTTCGCTTGGAGCGTAATACCGCCTGTCATTTGCACGAGCGCAGTACCGGTCAGCGAACCAAGAGAGTCATTGGCGGCAATGCTGAGCTCACCCCCGACGTCCCCAAGAGCATCCAAGCCCGACAGATCCACCAGCGAGTCGTTGTTGTGTATGAGGAAGCTACCGTTGACGCGCTCAAGGCCGTTGAATCCGTTTAACGACGCCAACATCGCATTGTTGGCCACAATGATGTCGCCTGAAACCTGCTTCAATCGCTCGAAGCCCGATAGGTCAACCAGGCCGGTGTTCACGATCAAGAGATTCCCCACCACACAAGCAACATCTTCGAACACCTCCACGTCGCTCGCGTCTGAGATCGAGTAGGTCCCGTCGAGAATCCCACCCTCTCCGCATAGTTCGGGTTCGACGTCGCCTGGTAGCCCGTTGCACACAAAGGTCTCAGCATCGACTTCCTCGATGCTCAATGTGCCATCCGCGTCAATGTCGTCTCCGACGCGGACGGCAACCCCGCCGTTCGGGCAGTCAAAACCAGGGGGTACCGGTGTGGTATCCACCAGTGTTTCAACGCCCGCACAGACATTGGATTGGTGGACGACCTCTTCGTCGTCCAGGTAGCCGTTGTGGTTTCGGTCCTCGCCAGTCAGAATCGCGACACCACCATGTTGGCACGCGAGCCCGGGCGCGATCACAAGTGTGCGAACCAGCCCATTTTCTCCGTCGGACTCGCAGATGAGGCTCGTTTCCAACACTTCGTTGTCATCGAGAATTCCGTTGTCGTTGAGGTCGAGCCCGGTGGTGATCAACACCCCCCCAAATGCACACGCACTGCCATCATCTAAACGCTCGACCCGAACTTTCTCGGCGGGTTGGGCGTCGCAAGCAATCGCTTGGGACTCCACTTCGTCATCGGCCAGCACACCATCCTCGTCCAGGTCGTGACCGAACTCGATCAGCCGCCCCCCCCAAGGACAGATTTCTCCCTCCTTGATGTCCGTGGAGCGGTGTAGCTCATCGGCAGTGTCCACAGGATCGGCGCAGGCGACGCCCAGCAACAAAACGCTCAGAATTCGCCACATGGCCCCTCCCCCTGCACGGCCAGTATGCCGAATCAAACGGAGGGCTGCATCGGGCCGCGAGGATGAGCGGGCACGACGTCCTCCGCGTTCAGCGAACACGTCACCACCCTGCCGAGCAGAGCCACCTCGACGGCGAGTATGTCGTTGGCGCGCCCACACACGCGCCCACGCACCCCCGTTAAGGGGCCGCGGCCGATCAGCACATCCGTCCCGGCAGGCAGCGTGTCGACCACGGCCAGGTCCCTGCGAAGCTCGACCATCGTGCGAAGCGCCGTCACCACATCGTCCGGCACGTGGCTTGCTCGGCCACCGCGCAGTCCCACGACGTCGACAACGCCGCGCACCTTGCGAATCCTCAACAGCTCACGCGGCCCAAGATGGACATGCACAAAAACATAGCCCGGGAAAAGCGCCAAATCCTGCGTGCGGATTCGGTCGCTCCACACCCGCCGAACCCGACACGTCGGCAAAAACGTCTCGAGGCCTGACCGCTCAAGGCCACGCGTGACGGATCCCTCTTGGCGCGTGCGCACGTGAACTGCATGCCACGCCAACGTCATGCCTCCGCCCCTTGGCTTTGAGACTCCCCGTAGTAGTACCCGTACTTTCGGTAATACGCGTAGTAGTCACTCCCGTACCGCTTTGCTGCGAGGTCAACGTCGTTGAGCAAGCAGCCGAAAAGCGGCACGTTCGCATCGGTGAGCGTCCTCACCGCCTGCTTCGCCGATGCCTTCGTGGTCTCCTGGTACTTCAGGACCACCACCGTGCCATCCACCTGGGTCCCCACGATGACCGGATCGGTGACCGCGCCAACTGGAGGCGAATCGAACACAATGCGTGTGTACTTCTCCTTCATCTGCTCGATGAGCTTCGAGAAGGATTGTGTGTGGAGCAACTCTGCGGGATTGGGCGGGACCGGTCCGCACACGAGGACGTCTAGACCGGGCGCGTCGGTCGCCTGAACAGCCTCCAACAACGTGGAATCACCCACAATGCAAGACGACAGGCCCTTGTCGTTGGGCACGCCGAACGCGCGGTGAAGACGAGGGCGGCGCATATCGGTGTCCACGATCAGCGTCCGTCCCCCCGACTGCGCCATCGTGACCGCGAGGTTGATCGCCGTCGTGGTTTTCCCTTCGCGGGGTGAAGGGGACGTGACGAGCACCGTTCTCAGAGGCTTGTCCGGCGTCATGAACATCAGGTTGGACCGCACGAATCGCAGACACTCCGCGGGAGTACTCTTGGGATGCTTCATCACGTAGAGGTCGCGTTCTTGGAAATACTGGTCCTTCTTCGCGCCAGTCGATTTGGGGGTGGGTCCGACGTCGATGAGGGGCACAATGCCAAGGAATGGCGTTTTCGGAAGGACCGTCGCGACGTCCTCTTGATTTTTGAGTGTGTTGTCGAGGAGGTCAAGAACCAGCACCAAGGCGATCCCGAGAAGCAAACCGAGAAATACGCCGACGCTGAGGTTATTCCGGTAGCTGGGTCGAAATGCACCGCCGGGATCTCTCGCTTTTTCCAGGATGCTCACGTTGTTGATGTGAAGCGCACCGGTGAGGTCTGTCTCTTTCATGCGCGTCGTCACAAGTGTGAATAGGCGTTCGTTGGTGTCAACGTCACGCTTGAGACGTCGGTAGTCGAGCTGCAGTTTGTTCAGCCTCGCCTCCCGTTGACGTTCCGTGGCGAGGGCGACCTTCAGACCTTCCTCGGTTGCCGCCATCGACGTCTGCTGGCGATTCAGCGCTGCAATGATGTTTGAGATTTCCTTTTCGAGCCGCTGCTCCAGCAGATGCCGCTTCTCGGCCAACGCGAGCATCTTGGGGTGAGCGGGCTGATAGCGCGCCGCAAGCTCCCTCCACTCCGTCTCGAGGTCGGCCAGCGCGGTCTTGAGACTCGAAACGACCGGAGCGGTTTGGACTTCGTAGATCGAGTCCACCAAAGACGGTTCTTCTTGGATCAGCTTGAGCATGTCCGCGTCGGTCTGGCCTTGAATCCGAGCGGCTTGCACCTCGGCCAAACGAGCATTGAACGAGTTGAGCCTCTGTTTCACAGACTCCAGCTGCGACTCGAGACTTGCGTTGAGAACGTTGTTCTCCTCCATGAAGCGGTAGAGTTCGTCCTCACTCGCCTCAAGCTTCTTCTTCAGTTCGGCATACTGGACCGACAACCACGTGCCGGCGTCACGGGTGCCATCTACGCGACGCTCGCCATTCAGCTCCATGTACGCCTTTGCGACGGCGTTGGCGATCAAGGCGGTGCGTTCCTTGTGTGCACTTACGGCAATGATGTGAACGATGTTTTGCGTCTTCTCCGGCTCAACGCTGTACCGACCAAGAACAAAATCAGCGGGATCGAGTTCTGCTCGCTGCCGGTCGCGCTCGACGGCATCTTTTACAGCGTCTAGCCCCGTCCATGTGTCATCGCTGAGCACACCGATGATTTCTCCCGCGCGGCGGGCCACAGCGCGGGACTGAATTACGCGGTATTCCTTTTCATAGAACGCTTCTGTCGCCCAAAAGCCCCCGGTCCCAAGCTGCACCACGTCCTGCACACCGCTCAGGATGTTTGAGTTGGTCGAGGTGTCGATGATGATCGTGGCTTGGGCTTGGTACAGACGCGGTTGGCGCGACGTGTAGACCAATGTAACGCCGGCCGCTGCAGCAGCGGCCAAGACAACGATCCACCAGCGCTTTCTGAGGGCATCGAGGTAGCGCCGCACATCGATGCTGCTCTCTTGCGGCGGCTCAGCGAGACCGAAATCCGACAACAGCTCGGAGGCGGAAGGGCCCTGTGGATTGGGGGTCGACGCCATGGGTTCGCCGCTCCTAGAAATAGCTCTCAGGCACAAACACGATGTCGCCCGGGACGAGCTCGACGTCGGGTTTATCGCCGCGCTGAATATCGTTCACGTCGATCGAGATCTTTCGCTGGGCGTCCCCATTCCCGCGGGTCACCAGCGTTCGGTTCAAATCGCCGAGCCTCGTGGCGCCACCTGCTTCGGCGATTGCCGCAATGACCGTCATTCCTTCTTGGTAGTCGTAGTTGCCGGGGTTCTTCACCTGCCCCAACACATACACCCGCCGCGAATTGAACTTCTTCACCAACAAGCTGACCTGCGCGTTCTTGAGGTACGCCTCGTTGTAGCGAGTCTGGATCAGCAGCTGCGCGTCGTTCGGTTCCAGGCCATTCACAGCGACCTCACCGATGAGAGGGAGCCGGAGGGTCCCGTCGGCGCCCACTTGGTGGACACCCGAGAGGTCTGGTTCGCCAAACACGCGAACCTCAACGACGTCATTGGGGCCCAGGACAGGCTTGAGCTCCCCCGCGGTCACCTGCGGCGCAGGCTCCGGGCCAGAAGCACAAGCTGCCCCAGTGAGCACAGCCAGGATGGCGATGGTTCTCTTCATCTTGTGTTTAATACGTGAACACACACCCCGGAGACATTCAATCGGGGCGGGATCTTCGGCTCACACTCAGTAATGAAAGCTGAGCAGCCCGAGAGTCTGGTTCCGCACAAAGCTGAAATTCAGCTGTTCGCCGCCATCGAGCGTCACGGTGGTGTTTGTCAGCCGGACATCAAGGTCATTGGAGACCCCCACGCTCATCCAATCAAAGATGAAATAGTGGGCCGAGAGCTGGAAATCGACGTGCCCATCAAGGCGGCTGCCCTGAGAGATGTATTGGATGTACGTTGCGTCAGGATCGCCAATTCCAGAGAGATCGCGACCGAACATCAACACGCTCAGACCCGTCGCCGCGCGGAACACGAAATCGCTCCCCAACCATTGGTTGAAGTTCAAGTAGACGCGATTGTTGGTGATGTGCTGATACAAGGGAGCAGGGTCGACTCGACGCAGGAGCCCCCCGGCGACCTGGGTCGAGTCCAGCGGACGCCACCGGAGCTCCAGCTGGGTGGTGATGCCGATGAGGCTGAGTGAGTCGAGATAGCCAAAACCAGGAATCAGGGTGTTCCCGAATGACGGAACCGGGTTGATCGTGAACGGGTTGGCGTATCCAATCTGGGCCATGCCACTGAGCCGTGGGGTGAACTGGCCCATGATGCCGCCCGAAATGAATGTCGGGATGGAGATGGGCGCCTGAGTCCCCGTGGTGAAGGCGAAGGGGTAAAAGTGAACCCCGGTGCCCGCCTGGGCAAAAAGCCCAGTCTTGGGCAGAAAACGCCAATCCACGCGGGCGGTGGCGCCGAAATTCATCGAGTCCAGCACGTCCGTGCGGAGGCCGGTTCCAGCCCCAAAAAGTCCACCTTCCCAGCGGGTCGACGGGAACAACGTAAAGCCGGCGAGGCCAAGCGGCCCGATCCAATCCAGGTACTTGCGAACGCCGAAGTTGCCCGAGAACTTGAACCGCAGCGTTCCCCCGCCGGGCGTGAAACCGAGACCAGCGGACAGGTTGTTCTGGATGGACGTGAAGACGGCGCCATTGCTCACGTACCCCGCATCGTTGCTGAAGGACAGTGAGTCACGGACCGCGAACGAGAACATCCCGCCCCGGTTGATCTCTAGTCCACCGGCCACGCCCGTCCGAAAGAGCCCAAGGTTGCGGGTCTTGCCGTTGATCAATCCAGGAAGAAAGCCGTAGTCGGCAAACGCGTTGGCATCAAACGCAATCAACGACCCAGGATATGTGACCTCCAGGCGCGGCCGAAGTCGCATGACCGCGTCGCCAGAAAAGTCACTGATCATTCTCGAGAATGGAGTCGAGTAGGGGTTGACGTCAAAACCCAAGGCGGCGTCGAGCGCCAGATGCATCCTCGCGCGGCCGTCCTCTGACAACGCGATTCCCGGGCCCTGTGGGGCCCCGCTCGTGCCCAGTCGGTTTACTCCGGGAGCGGTTTGTTGGGTACCGGGGTCCTTCGGGTCGGCTTCGCCGTCGGCCGCCGGCGCCCCCTCGTTCTCGAGGTCGGTGAGCTCTTCCGACGGGGGCGGCTCTTCGCCCTGGGGGAGCGGCTGGTTCTGGGCGAGGGCCGAGCCCCCCGAGATCAAAATGACGGCCGACAACGCGGTGCGGAGACTCTTCAACAGGGGCTCACGATCGCCGTAAATTGCCGACATCATTACACTCTTTGGCTCATTCATGAGCCCACCCGCGCTCGCCGCGCGGGTGCCCAGATTCATCGAAACGCGAGGTTAATCGCAATCTTGCGCCACCCGCAACAACATTCACATCGAAACACATGGAAAACACGTCTTCTTGGGTGCGTGGTCACAGCGACGCAAAGTGTTCGAAAAAACTGGCCTGATCTCGACGACCAAAGACCCGTCTCAGGCGGACCGTTTCGCCTCAAAACAGACAATGCCATTGGATCTAGGGGCACAAAAAAGCGCGCCTCGCGGCGCGCCTTTTTGGGTCGCGGGGGCGGCTACTCTTCGCCGCCACCCTCTCCCCCTTCGCCTTCCGCGGCGTCGGCCTTCCGGCCATCGCCCACCGTGAGCCGGATGCGGCCGTAGCCGGCCTGCTCGCAGGTGTACAGAACGCGCTTCATCACCTTGTAGTTGGTGTGCTTATCGGTCTGGACGTTGACCGTGGTGGTCGGGTCCTCATCGGGATTGAGCTGCTCGGCGCGGCCCGATCCGATGGCCTCAAAGCGCTGGCGGTTGTCCACCAGCTTTTCTTCCAACTCAGAGATGTTCCAGTTGGGGTCGTCGGGGTCCAGCTGCCCGAGGTCGAGCAGGACCTGGCCCTCGAAGTAGAGCTGCTGATTTCCCGTCTCCGGATTGTAGGAGATCGAGATGATCGGCACGCGGGTGACCTCAGCGCCGTGCTCGGCGAGCGCCATCTTCATGTCCTTGGACAAAAAGAGCATCTCGCCGGAAGCGTTGAAGTTCATGACCAAGAAGATGACCAACACCATCATCATGTCCACCAGCGCGGTGACGTTGAGATACACGTCGCCGCTGCGGCCACCGCCGTGGGCGGACAACAGCTTCATGGAGTGGAAGCGGTGCGATTGACGCAGGTCGCGAAACTCAACAGCCATGTCCCACTCCTTTCACTGTGATGCGGGTTGAAGCTGCACGCCGGTGAGCTCCAAACCAATGTTAATGTCAATCGCCTTGGCGATGTCTTCAAACTTCACGCCGTCCTCAGGCTTGACCATCACTTGGGTCCGCTCGGGTCGCGCTTCTTTGAGCGACTTGAGCGCGGCTTGTACGCCGTCCCAATCGTAGCCATTGGCGGTGTTGGGGAAGGTCGAGGCTTCCGCCCCTTCCTCTTGGACGCTGGAGTTGGACTCGGTCAAGAGCACGAAGATCGGCTTGGGCGGATCCTCGTCCTTGTCCTTTTCCTGCTGCTCCTGCCCACCCGAGGTGTTTTGAATCTCGAGTGCTGCAATCTGCGTCCACACCGCCGTCATGACCAGGAACGTCATGATCGTCATCAAGAGGTCGATGTACGGCACCAAGTTGATGGCAGCGTCCAGCGAACGCTTGCCACCTTTTCCTGGTTCTGGTGCGGCTCCACCCATGGATCAGCCCGCGCTCTCTTCGATGGCCGACACGTTCAGCTTGTCCTTGTTGCGCAGGACCATGTTGATGGTCGAGGCCGCGGAAGCCTTGATGTCGTCCATGAGCGCTTGGGTGCGACCTTGGAGGATGGAGTAGATGACCAGCGGCGGGATGGCGGTGATGAGACCGTAGGCGGTGCAGTGCATGGCCTCGGAAATACCCGCGGACAGCATGGTCGATTTGTCGGCGGCGGACACGGAGGCGACCGCGGCGAACACTTTGACCATCCCGAGCACGGTGCCGAGCAGACCCGCGAGGGTGGCGCCGTTGGAAATCATGGAGAGGTAGCCGGTGCGCTTTTCGAGATAGGGCATCTCGTGCATCGACGCTTCGTCGATGGCGGCTTGCACTTCCTCTTCACCGTGGCGCGTCTCGAGGAGGCCGGCTTTGAGGATGCGGGTCAGCGGGCTTTGCGGCTGGTCGCTGAGGAAGCGGATGCCGCCCATCACGTCGCCGCGGAAGATGCGCTCACGAAGTCCGGCGAGGACCGCTTCTTTGTTGAGGCGGGTCTTGAAGAAGAGAACGTAGATACGTTCGGTCATGATGGCGAAAGACACACCTTCGAAGACGGAGATCGGAATCATCCAGAATCCGCCTTCGCGGTACGCTTCTGCGAGTTGTTCCAACATCGCTTTTGGCTCCTTACAGCCCGCCTGGGCTTTGTTTTTGCTGGCCGAGGTGGCCCGAAAGTTCGCCTGCCCAGACCCTCTGCGATCGGGGCAACGGCGGTTTCCTACTACAGGGGATTGAGTTTTGAAAAGACCGCATTCGTCCCCTTTCTGGCGGATGCGGCGAGCCGCAGACCGCGCGATCACTGACAGTCCTTCCGCGTCGGGGTTCCGCAGGATCCCACATGCGTCCGCCAGGGTGCACGATCGGCGCGGCAAAGCACACAAACCGAACGATCCCACCGCATTGCGTCGTCCCAGTGTGGCATGTAGGGCAATGTGGGGCGAGCATCGCTTGTCGTGTGGAGGGCCCCGTGGCGCCGCGCTTTACGATCTGCATCCGCCGCTTCAAGGGAAGAGATCGCTCGCTTTTAGAATGCGGGGTTGGCCTACAAGTTCAAAAGCGGCCGTGCGCCGGGCACCGCGGCGTTCTCGCCCACCTAGCGATCCAGTCACACTGCGGGGGATGAGCGTCAGCCCGAGCGGGGCTCGACGTCCGACGAGCCCGACGGCACCTGCGCCTGCTCCAGGGTCGGGCCCTCGCCGGACGCGTCGACGAGGAAGCGGCCGGTGGCGGGTCGCTTGCCTGGCTCGTCGGGGGTGGGCACCGGGGGCGGGGGGTCGTCGTCTTCAAAGTCAGGGCGGGCCTCGAACACGGTGTCGTTGACCCACTCGTCGTTGCCCATCTGGGCGAGGACCTTTTGCGCCTGGTCGCCGAGGGAGACCGACCACGGGTTGGACGCGGTGGCGTCGGGGTCGGCGCTGGAGGGGGTGGCGGTGGGGCCGGGGGCGATGGGGGCGCGCTCGGTGGCCTCGTCGGGGGAGAGGTTCTCGACGAGGTCGACGTTGGGGGGCGGGGCCGGGTTGCTGTCTGGTTCTTCGCCGGTGACCGCGGGGCCGCGGGGGTCGACCACGGTGGCGGCCCAGACGTCGCCTTGGTCGGTGTTGGGCGAGGACAGGCCGCCGAGGTCGGGGGCGGACACGCCGGTGGCGGCGACGTCGATGGGGGTCTCGACCCGCTCGGGGCGGATGGCCGCAACGACATTGGGGGACGCGTTGGTGCCGGGCGGGATGCGGTGCCCGGTGGAAGACTGTGAATAGCCCTCTTCCGACAGGTCATGCTCGGTGGCGACCACCGTGCATTGGAGCATGCGCGACAGGACCTGGGCGAACTCCTCGGCCCGCTGCCGGCTGTCCGCGGCCTGCACCTTGTGAGCGACCTGGGCCCGAAGCGCGGCGCGGGCGTCCGCGCTTTGCACCAAGCGCACGACGTGGGCGGCGACCCCGTCGAGGTTGCCAGGTTCGACGACGACCACGTCACCGGCCACCGCGAGGTCCTTGGCCCCCTCGGCGTCGACCGCGACCACGGTGGGGCGGGCCATGGCCATGGCCTCGAGGGCCCGGTGGGGCAATGCATAGGTGGGCGGGGTCGACATCACCGCGACCACCTGGGCCCGCTTGAGCGCGGCGCGCAGCTCGTTGGGGTTCTCGACGAGGCGGCGCGACAGCGGACGCGACTTGTCGTCGAGCACGGACAGCTGCGGGTGGTCATCGAAGGGCGCGCCCACGATCTCGATGTGCTGCTGGGGAAGCGCCTGGTGGATCTTGCGGGCCAAGGCCAGGGCGCGCTCGCTCTCCTGGCGGTCGCGGGCCCCGAGGATGACGACCCGGTCGCCGTCGCGGGCGGTCCCGGAGAACACCCGCAATGATACTGCACGCGGCAAGAGCTCGATGCGCCGGGGGTCGGTGCGCTCCGAGATGCGACGCGCCATCAACCGGGAGGGGGCGAGGATGACGTCGGCCATGCCCAACACCTCGCGTTCGCGGTCGAGGCCCCCCCGGATCGCGAGGGCGGTCTCGTCGACGCCGGCGGAGCGCTCGATGGTCTCGTCGAGGAAATGGCCGCACTCGATGAGCACCGGGATCTTCTTCTTCTTGCGGGGGGGCAAGGCCGAGGCGGTGAGCAGGTCGGCGCACACCACGAGGTCGTAGGGCTCAGACCGGAGCTGGCGGCCGAGGGCGCGCTCATACTTGCCAAACTGCTCGACCAGCGAGCCGTCCCCGACGGGCACGCGCATCAGCCGGGCGGTGCCAAGCCGCTGGATGTGGGCCTTGCCCTTGCCGCGCACGGTGAGCGCGTCGACGGAAAAACCCTCCTCAGGGAAGATCGACAGCAACTGTGCCAACCGGGCCGCGGTGGATGTGGGACCGGGCACCTCAGCGAACGCGCAGAAGAGGATGTGTTTTTCCACGTTTGTCCGACGGAAAGTGTACCCGGACCGCTGGCGAAAAAGGGAGACCGCCCCAACCCGGGCGGGTCGGGTTGATGACCGCCGGGGGCGGGTTGCTTGAAACGCGAACGTTCGTTTATAAACGAGACATGCCGAGACGACGCCTGCACCGGGACGACGACATGCTCGAAGCGGTGCGGCGCGTGCTGCGGGCCCATGGCACGGGCGCGCCGGTGCGGGTCCTGGCCCAGGAGGCGGGTGTCTCGACCGGCGTGCTCTACCAACGCTTCGGCAGCAAGGACCAGCTGCTGCAGGCCGCGCTCACCGCCGCGCCGCCGGACGTCGACGGGATCGAACGGCACCGGGGTGAAGACAGCGGCGCACATGTGCACCGGTTGGGCGACATCGCGTTTTCCCATTTTGTGCGGGTGCTCCCCGACGCGCTCCTCGCGTGGACCCGCGGGGGGGACCGCCCGGCCGACCCCGACGGCCGCGGGCAGGTGGTGCGGGCCTTTGCCCGGGCGCTCGGCGACGACGAAGGCGCGGACGTTTTGGTGGCGCTGGCGCACGATCTCGCGCTGGCCGTCGTCACCGACGGCCTCGACCGGCGGACGGCCCAGGAGCGCTTGCGGGTCCGCTGTGCGCGGTTGCGGCTCAGCCCGCCCGCTTGAACACGAGGGCGGTGTGGCCGCCGCCCATGCCGAAGTTGAGGCTGAGGGCGTGGCGCATCTCAGCGGTCTTCGGCGCGGTCACAAAGGGCAGATCGAAGGCCGCGTCGCGGATGCCCGCGGACACCGGGAGCTTGCCCGAGTGGAGCGCGTGGGCACAGATCGCGGCTTCCACCGCGCCGGCCGCGCCGATGAGGTGGCCGGTCAGCGACTTGGTCGACGAGACGTGCACGTTCTTGGTGTGCGCGCCGAACACGGTCTCGATCGCCCGCGCCTCGGCCTCGTCGCCGGCCACGGTCCCGGCGCCGTGGGGGTTGATGTAGTCGATGTCCTCGGGCTTGAGGCCCGCGTCGTCGAGGGCCGCGCGGATCACCGCGGCCATGGTCTCGGCGTTGGGGTCCCAGTCGAGTTCGCCGCTTTGCCGGGCGGCGAACCCCACCACGTCGGCGAGGGCTTTGGCCCCGCGCCCTTGGGCGGCGTCGGCCTCTTCGAGGATCAGGGCCCCGGCGCCTTCGCCGATCACAAAGCCACTGCGGGACTTGTCGAACGCGCGGACCGGGGTCTTGTCGTCGTCGTTGTTGGTGGTGTGCACGCCGGCGTTGAGGTAGGCCGACACCACCATGGTGTGCACCGCCGCCTCCGCGCCCCCCGCGAGCACGCGGTCACAGCGACCGTCGCGGATGTGGGTGAGCCCCTCGCCGACCGCGTAAGCGCCCGAGGTGCCTTCGCCGGACGGGGTCCAGTTGGGACCGCGCAGATTGAAGCGCATGCCCACGTGGCCCGCGGACAGGTTGCCGATCACCGCGGGGATGAAGAACGGGGACACCCGCCGGGGGCCGCGGTCTTCGAGCAGGTCCTGCACGTCGAGGATGTGCCCCACGCCGTTGAGGCCGACGCCGAACAGGGTGCCGAACGTGTTGCCGGCGTCGTCGTCCATGCGCTCGGGCAAGCCCGCCGAGGTCCACGCCTGTTGCGCCGCCGAGATCGAGTACACGATGAACGGATCGGTGCGGCGGGCCTCTTTGGCCTCCATGTACTGGGTCGAGTCAAAACCCTGGAGTAGCCCCGCGATGTGCACCGCGGCGGCGTGCCCCCCCCATTTGGCGTCTTGGAGGACGTCAGACCGGGAGAACCCGGTCTTGCCCTCGATCGCCGCGCCAAACGTTTCTTCTGCGGTGTTGCCGATGGGCGTGATCATGCCCGTCGACGTGACGACAACCCGTCGCGTCATGGCCAAAACCTCACGAGGCCCGCGCGACGCTGCGCGGGCCCATGTCGTTGTCGCTCGCTGCTCAGGAAGCGGCTTTTTGCTCGTCCTGGAAGCGCTTCACGTGACCGATGGCATCGCCCACAGTGGAGATTTTTTCCGCTTCCTCGTCGGGGATCTCGGTCTGGAACTCTTCTTCCATGGCCATGATCAGCTCGACGATGTCGAGGGAGTCCGCGCCGAGATCCTCGATGAACTTCTTCTCATCGGTGACTTCATCTTCGCTCAGGCCCAGCTGGTCAGCGATAATCGAACGAACGCGTTGCTCCATATCCATGTCGCGTCTCCTATCAAACGGCTGCGTTGCCGCGGTTTGCTTATCTGGCACAGGTGCGGCGCACAACACGATCCGCGACCCAGAAATCGATTACATGTACATCCCGCCGTTGACGCTCAGGACGTGCCCGGTGACGTAACGCGCGCCGTCGGACGCGAGGAACGTGACCGCCGCGGCGACGTCTTCGGGGGTCCCGATCTCTTTGAGCGGGATGAAGTCGAGGATCTTGGCCTTTTGGTCGTCGGTCAGCGCCGCGGTCATGTCCGTGGCGATGAAGCCCGGGGCCACCGCGTTGACGGTGACATGGCGGGAGGCGAGCTCTTGGGCGAGGGTCTTGGTCAGGCCGATCATGCCGGCCTTGGCGGCGGCATACGCGACTTGGCCGGCGTTGCCGGCTTCGCCGACCACGCTCGAGATGTTGATGATGCGGCCCTCGCGCTGGCGGGTCATCAGCTTGGCCGCCGCGCGGGCGCAGTAAAACGACCCCGACAAGTTGGTGGCGAGGGTGTCGTCCCAGTCTTTGTCCTTGAAGCGGAGGAGCAACATGTCGCGCGAGATGCCGGCGTTGTTGACCAGGATGTGCAGCCCGCCGAGGTCGTCTTTGATCTTCTTGATCGCCTCGTCGACGGCGGCGGAGTCAGACACGTCAAACCGCATCACCACGGGGGACGGGCCCCCTTGCGCCTCGATGAGCTGGGCGGTCTCGGCCGCCGCGGCCTCGTTGCCGGCGTAGTTGATCACGACCTTGGCGCCGTGCTTGGCGAGGTCGAGACACACCGCCCGGCCGATGCCCCGGCTGCCGCCGGTCACGAGCGCGACCTTGTCCGTGAGGTTCTGCTTCATCGGGATCCTCCGGTCGGCATCCTACATACACCCACAACAGGTGCAAGGGGTTGGGGCGAGGCAAATGCGGCGCGGTGCGTCAGCCGCCCAGGGCCTCGACCACCGCCGCCACCGACGCGGGGTCCTCGGCGTTGAGGTAGGTCTTGTCCTTGTGCATGCGCCGCATGATGCCCACCAGGGTCTTGCCCGGGCCCACCTCGACGAAGGTCTCGGCCCCGAGCGCGACCAGCTTGTCCGCGCACTCGGTGAACCGCACGGTGCCGGTGACCTGCGACAGCAGCAGGTCCACGATCTTGCTCTTTTCTTGGTTGGCCTCGGCGGTGAAGTTGGCCACCACCGGAAGCGCCATCTCGCGCACCCGCACGCCCGCGAGGGTCTCTTTCAGACGCGCCACCACCGGCTCCATGAGCGCGGAGTGAAACGGCGCCGACACCGGCAACGGCACCACCCGTTTGGCCCCCGCCGCTTTGAGCGCGGCCCCGGCTTTGTCGACGCCGGCGGCGTGTCCGGCGATGACCGTTTGCGCGGGTCCATTTTCATTGGCCACGCCCACATATGCATTGTTGTCGGGGTCCGAGACCTCGGCGAGGACCTTGCGGATGTCGTCGGGGCCGAGCCCCATCACCGCCGCCATGGCGCCCTCCCCCTCGGGGACCGCCTCCTGCATGAACGTGCCCCGGGCCCGCACCGCGCGGGCCGCGTCGGACAGCGGCATCGCCCCCGCGCAGACCAGGGCGCTGTACTCGCCGAGCGAGTGGCCACAGGCGAAGTCGGGAGCCGGGACCCCGCGGGCCTTGAGCACCTCGAGCACCGCCACCGACATGGCCAGGATCGCGGGCTGGGTGTTCTTGGTGAGGGTGAGCGCCTCGGCCGGGCCCTCGAAGATCGTTTTCGAGAAATGTTCGGACAGGGCTTCGTCGACCTGGTCGAACACCGCCTTGGCCGCGGGCTCCTCGTCGTACAGAGCCTTGCCCATGCCGACCTTCTGCGCGCCCTGGCCGGGGAAGAGAAACGCCACTTTGCCCATTCCGACACCTCCGGGCGCGGGTTATCGCCAAGGTAGGGAGGCCTGGCAACGACAAAAGGGCCCCGGACAGCGCCGGCGACGCCGCCCGGTGTCTTGCACAGTCTGGGTCGCCTCGACGACCGCGTGACGCACCGTGGTACCGTGCGGACGTGCTGTTCGGGGTGTGGCTGGGTTTGCTGGTGGGCGCGCAAGCGCCGTCGACCGCGGTGCAGTCGCACATCGACCGCGGCAAGGAGTTGATCGACAAGCTGGAGTACGAAGCCGCCGTCGATGAGTTGGTGATCGCCGCGGACAGCCCCGACGCCAGCCCGGAACAGCGCGTCGAAGCCAATCTCTACGCCGGCATCGCCAACCGCGTGCTCGGCAAGGACGTCGACGCCAAGTTGAACTTTGTGTTCGTGCTCAAAAACGACCCCACCGCCCGGCTCCCCGAGGGGACCGCGCCCAAGATCAACAACTTCTTCGAGCTGGTGCGCCAGGAGGTCGAGCTCACCCGCGTCCGCCCGGCGCCCCCGCCCGCGCCGGTCCCCGAGGAGGGCCTCGGCGTTTTGGTGTGGCTCGGCGGCGCCGTCCTCGGGGTCGGCACGGTGGGCGCGGTCTTGGCCGCGGCGGCGGCGGGGGGCGGCGAGTTCGCGCTCGGGGTGCACGCGGTGCCGGGCCGGGCCAAAGAACTCGCGACCTGGGCGGTGTGGGGCGGCGCCGCGGCGGTGGTGGTCGCGCTGGTCGTCGGGGGCGCGGGCGGCACAATGTTGTTGTGGGGGGTCGTGGAATGACCGGGGCCCGGTGGCTGGTCGGGGGCGTGCTCGCCGCCTGCTGCGCGATCAGCGGCGGGGGGTGCCGCGCGTTGGGCTTGACCCCCGCGGCGTGTCACGACGACAGCGGGTGCCCGTTTGATCAAGTCTGTGTCGATGACCTGTGCGTCGTGCGCGGGGATGGCGACGGCGACGGCGACGGCGACGGCGACGGCGACGGGCCGCCCGACGGCGGCTGGGAAGAACCGTCGGACGGCGGAGCCGCCGACTCCGGTTCTTCAGGCGACGGTGATGGTGATGGAGACGGAGATGGAGACGGGGATGGAGATGGAGACGGGGATGGGGATGGAGATGGGGATGGCGATGGCGATGGCGACGGAGACGGAGACGGGGATGGAGACGGGGATGGAGACGGCGACGGGGATGGAGATGGAGACGGAGACGGGGACGGGGACGGGGACGGGGACGGGGATGGAGACGGCGACGGCGACGGAGATGGCCCGGTGTTGCTGCACCATTGGCCTCTGACCGGCACCGGCACGGTGGCCACCGATGTGGTCGGCGGCGCGGACGGCGCCATCGAGGGGGGCGCGTCCCTGAACGGCAACGGCCAGTTGGTGCTCGATGGGGTGGACGACTTCGTGGACCTCCCAAATGGCATTGTGTCAGGGCTTGGCTCGGCCACGGTGGACCTGTGGCTGACCTGGGAAAACGAAACCGCGGACCCCTGGGTGCGGGCGTTTGACTTTGGCTCGTCCACCCTGGGCGAGCTGGGCCCCCAGACCGTGCTCCCCCACAATGGGCAGCAGTATGTGTATGTGACATTGCGGGCCAACACCGGCGAAGCCCGGCTGGCCACGTCCCCCGACGGGGTGGACGACGAGGTGGTGTGCGCGGGGCCGCCGGTGCCCGCGGACGTCCTGCACCACGTGGTGGCCACCCTGCGCGACGACGGCACCACCATGTTCCAGCGGCTGTACATCGACGGTGTACCCACCGGGCCGGAGGTCGCGGCCACCATCCGGTTGGCCGACGTGGCCGACGTCAACGTGTTCGTGGGCCGGTCCAACTTTGGCGACGACCCATACCTCGGGGGCCGGCTCTACGACGTCAAAGTGTGGCAAGGCGCGCTCACCGCCGACGAGGTCATGGCCCAGTATCTCGCCGCGATCCCCGTGGCCGACCCCCTCACCGACCTGGTGGGGCACTGGCCCCTCGACGGCACCGGTGACGAGGCGGGGGGCAACTACCCGGGCACGGCCACCGGCGACGTGTTCTACGGGCCGGGCGTGGACGGCCAAGCCGCGTACTTCCGCAGCGACGGGGCGCGCATCGACACCGCCCCCATCGACGCGTTTGTGTCCGGTCAGGCCGGCACCATCAGCGCGTGGGTGCGGGACGACCAAACCGCCCTCAACAAGGTCATCGCCGGGATGGGCCCCCCCGAGAGCGCGCCGGACTTCTTGTACGGCACCTACCAAAACGAGCTGTTCTTCGACGTGGGCGTGGCCGTCGACGCCTACATGACCAAGTCGGGGTACGCCGCGTTGGTCCCGCCCGGCCGTTGGCACCATTGGGTGGCGGTGTACGACGGGACCCTGCCCACCGAGCAGCGCGGCCGGTTGTACGTCGACGGCGTCGACCAGGGCGTGACCGTCGGGGTCGGCTTCGACCCCATGCACGCCGATCTCAGCGCGATGCCCTTTTTCATTTCCCACCCCACCTGGACGTGGCGGGGCTTCATCGACGACGTCCGGCTGTTCCACCACGCCCTGCCCCCCGCCGACGTGCTCACCCTCTATGCCGGCGCGTCGCCCCCGTACCCCCAGGACTATGCACTGTTTGTCCCCTGCGAAGACCGCCCCGCGGACGTCACCGGAGCGGGCGGCCCCGGGCTCATCGCCGGCACCCTCAACCACGGACCCGGCGTCGTCGGCCACGCCTGTACCTTCGATGCCGGTGCCGGCCACATCGCGTTCAGCCCACAATCGTGGCTGGGGGGCGCGGAGGCCCTCACCCTCGCCACCTGGTTTCGCCTCGACGGCCCGTCCACCGGGGGCCGGGCCTTCGTCAATGTTTTTGTATCCCAGGAAAGCGACCTGCAGGTGGGGGTGGCGACCTCGGGCACCCTGTACTTCGACCTCGGCAATGGCGTCGACGACAACGGGGTCTACGTGACCGATTTCATCGACGCCCACGCGCCCTACGGCACCTGGCATCACCTCGCCGCGGTGTTCGATGGCGCCTTGGCGCCCGACGACCGCGGCACGATCTACGTCGACGGCGCCGCCGTGCCCACCACCTCCACGTTGCCGTTGCCTGCCGCCACCAACTCTCTTTTGGGATCGGCGGTGGTCACCGTCAACAGCGGCACCATCCCCTTCAACGGGGCGGTGGATGAGCTGCACCTCTATCCCCGGGCGCTGTCCCCCGACGAGGTACAGACGGTGTACGACGCCACCCGCCCCTGAGGCTCAGAACGGAAAGCCCCCATCGCCCGCGGGGCCGGCGTCGGCGCCGCCCGCTTGGGCCCCGGCATCGGCCGGGTCCTCGTCGTCGTCGTCGTCCTTGTCGTCGTCGTCATCGTCCTGGGGGACGATCACCACCACCCCGCTGCAGTCCGCGGGCAAGGCCAAGGGACACGTCTGCAGGCCGGCGATCTCGGCCAGGCAGATCGGGTACTCCTCCTCGACGTACAGGGCCTCGTCACATTGCACGGTGTCGTTGTAGACCTCTTCGCACTCTTCCTGGGTGCTGGCCATGAAGCAGTGCTCGACGTGCTTTTCACAGTATCGTTCCCCGATGGTGCGGCACCGCTCCACCGCCTCGGGATCGGGGCAACCGGCCAGCACCAGCACACCCCCCAAAAGAACCCAGACCGAACGCAACGACATCACAAACCTCACGGGCGCACCGGGTTGGTGGACACGATGGGACGCTCCTCGGGGTGGGCGGGGCGCTCCTTGGACACAAACGGTTGCCGCAGGTCCTCGACGATCATGTACAGCGACGGCACCACCAACAGCGCGATGAAGGTGGCAAAGAGCACCCCAAAGCCCAGGCTGATGGCCATGGGGATGAGGAACCGGGCTTGGATCGACGTTTCGAAAATCATCGGCATGAGACCGAAGAAGGTGGTGAGCGAGGTGAGCATGATCGGTCGCAACCGGCGCTTGCCCCCATAGGTCACCGCTTCGATCGCGCTCATGCCCTCGCGGCGGGCGCGGTTGGTGGCGTCGATGAGCACCAAGGAGTCGTTCACCACCACCCCCGCGAGGGCGATGATGCCCATGACGCTGATGATGCTGAGCTCAAACCCCATGAGCAGGTGACCCAACACCGCCCCCACGAAGCCGAAGGGGATCGCGGCCATCACGATCACCGGCTGCACGTAGCTCCGAAACGGAATCGCGAGGAGGGCGAAGATGACAAACAACGCGAAGATGAAGTTCTGCCCCAGGGACTGCATGCTTTCCTGTTGCGCCCGTTGTGACCCGGCGAACTCCGCGGTCATTCGTGGATAGCGGGACAACAGCTCGGGCAACACGTCCTTCTTCAGGGAGTCGAGCACCGGCTGGGGCGAGACCACCCCCGCGGCGAGGTTGGCGGTGACGTTGACCTTGCGTTTGCCGTCCTCCCGTTTGATCGAGGTCGCGGCCCGGCCGCGCTCGAGGCTGGCCACGTGCGACAGCGGCACCAGGCCCCCCCGGGGGGTGTGGATGCGCAACCGCTCGAGGTCCTGCTCGCTGCTGCGCTCCTCCTCGGGCAGCCGGACCATGACCTTCACTTCGTTGCGGCCGCGTTGCTCGCGCAGTGCTTCGGCCCCGAACACGAACGAACGCAACTGCCGGGCCACCATCTGCGACGTCAGCCCCAGGTTGCGCGCCTCGGGCAGGAGGTGGAACGAATACTGCGGCTTGCCCGAGCTGTAGCTGTTCTCGACGTCGGTGAGCTCCGCGTAGGTGCGCAGCTCCTCGGCCAGGGCCACCGACGCCTGGGCGAGATGTTCGGTGTTGGCCGAGACCAACTGCACATCCACCGGCGCCCCCGCCCCCGGGCCCGACGTCGACGTGAACACCATGGACTCGACCCCCACGAGCTCGGGGGTGTTCTTCTTCCAGGCGTTGCCAAACTCCTCGGACGAGAAGTCCCGTTCGCTGCTCTGCACCAGCGAGATCTCCACCGTGACGAGGTGGCTCCCGGTGAGCTGCCCCCCACCCGCGGGCCCCCCGGTGGGCTTGGTCTCGCCCAACCGGGTGAACATCCCCCGCACGGTGTCGCGGCCGAGCTCCTCGGTGGTCGCCCGCGCCGAGGCCTCGATGGTGCGTTGGATTTCCCGGGCCAGCGACTCGGGCGCGCCATAGGGCAGCGTGACCGTGGCCGTGACTTCGTTGCCCTCGAGGACAGGGAAGAACCGGAACGGCACCAACCCCGCGCCCACCAGGGACGCGGCCACGATGAAGCTCGCCACCGCGGCGGCGAAGGTGACGTAGCGGAACTTGAGGGCGGTGGCCAAGACCGGGTCATACACATTGTCGATGAACCAGTTGAGCCCCCGGCTCGCTTGCCGGTACATGGGGTCGGCCACCATGGTGAAGGGCTTGAGCAGCCAGTTGACCAAGCCCTTGCCCTTGAGGTGGGCGATGTGGGCGGGGAGGATGAAGAACGACTCCAACACCGAGAAACCGAGCACGGCCACGACGACGAACGGGATGATCCCGAAGATTTTTCCCGAGAAGCCGGGGGCGAAGAACAGCGGCGAAAACGCCGCCGCGGTGGTCAGCACCGCGAAGGTGACCGGGACCGACATTTCGCGGCCGGCTTCGATCGCCGCCTTCATCGGCTCCATGCCCTCTTGCATTTTGTCGAACGCGTGTTCGCCCACGATGATGGCGTCGTCGACGACCATACCCAGGGTGATGATGAACGCAAACAGCGACACCATGTTAATGGATTGGTCGAAGGTGGGCAGCACCAAGAACGCGCCCATGAACGAGATGGGGATGCCCAACGCCACCCAAAACGCGAGCCGCAAATCCAGGAACAGCGCGAGGATGAGCAACACCAAAATGAGCCCGAGCATGGCGTTGTCGAGCAGGAGCTGGATGCGTTCCTGCAAGATGATGGAGTCGTCCTTCCAGACCTTGACCTCGATGGATTCGGGGACATCGGCGCGGAGTTCGTCGAGGTAGTCGCGCACCGCCCGGGCCACCTGGGAGGGGGTCTCATCCCCCATCCGGTACGCGGTGACCTGCACCGCGGGCTTGCCGTTGAACAGGTAGTCCACGTCGGTGTCGAGGTACCCGTCGCGGATGTTGGCCACGTCGCCGAGTCGCACCTGGGCGCCCTGGGCGGTGCTCTTGAGCACGAGGTCGGCGAAGTCCGAGGCGGTGCGCTTGCGGTCGGCCACCCGCAGCAAGAACTCGCCCCGGCTGGATTCGATCTCGCCGGCGGGGAGCTCGAGCGACGCGGCCTTGATCTGCATCGCGATGTCGTCCGCGGTCCAGCCGTAGCTCTCGAGGGTGGCGCGGGGGACCTCGATGGCGACCTCGATGGGCGGGACCCCTTTGATCTCGACCTGGGTCACGTCCGGGCTGTCGAGCAGGTCGGCCCGGGCCTTCTCGGCGAAGTTGTGCAGCGTCGACAGCGGCGCGTCGCCCCCGATGAGGAAGGAGATGACCTCACGCTTGCGAGACATCAACGAAATCGTGGGCTCCTCCGCGTCCTCGGGGAACGAGGTGATCCGGTCGATGGCGTCCTTCACGTCACCGAGGGCGACCACGGTGTCGGTGCCGAGGATGAGCTCGACGCTGACCGCCCCCGCGCCCTCGATGGAGGAGGACGTGACCCGCTTGACCCCGTCGAGGCCGCGCACCGCTTCTTCCACCGCGAGCACGATGCCCTGCTCGACCTCCGACGGGCTCGCCCCCGGGTAGGGCACACCGATTTGCACGATGTCGAGGGTGAACTCAGGGAACACCTCTTGTTTGGTCCTCACGATCCCGATGATGCCGCCCACGAGGATGACGAACATCATCAGGTTGGCCGCCACCGAGTTGTGCGCCATCCAACCGATGGCGCCTTTGGCCAGGGACTTGTCCGTGGATTTGTCGTCGGGGGTGCTCATCCTTGATCTCCCGCTTTGACAACTTTGTCATTGTAGAACTGAGCGGTGGTGTCGTTGCGCACCTTGAACTGCATGCCCTCCACCGGGCTGGCCAGGGGGGACACCACCACCCGGTCGCCGTCGCCGAGGCCGCGGCGGATGTACAGCCGGTCTTGCCGGCGCCAGCCCACGTCCACCTCCCGGCGTTGCAGCTGGTCGTCGTCGTCGAGCACATAGACATAGCGGCTGCTCTCCACCGCCGCCTCGGGGACCGCGACCACGTTGTTGGCCTCCTCCCCCTCGAGCTGCACGGTGACGAAGGCATCGGGGAACAACGGCACCCCGCCCTCTTCCGCCTCCAGGGGCTGGGGCACCTCGATGATCACGGTGGCGGTGCGGGTCTCGGTGTCGAGGCTGCCGGCCAGACGCACCACCGTCCCCTCCCGCACCACCGTCGAGCCCCCCAGCTCCTGGATCACGCGGACCTTCGATCCTTTGGTCCCGGGACCGGACGGGATCTCCAGGAGGGGGAGCTTTTTGACCGGCACGGACGCTTCCACCCAGAACGTGTCGGTGCCGATCAGCGTCGCCACCTGCGAGGCCTGGCCCACCACCGCGCCCCGCTCGGCGTTTTCGTTCACCACCAGGGCATTGAACGGCGCCCGCAGCGTCGTGCGCGCGAGGTTGAGCTCGGCGCGCTTCACCGCCTGCTCGGCGGTGGCCACCATGGACTCCGCCTTTTTCAGTTGCGGGACCCGCAAGGCCAAGTCGGGGTTGCCCTTTTTGTTGCCGAGCAACTGGTACTCGCGTTTGGCCACGTCGCCGCGCCCCTGCTCGAGGGTGAGCTCGATCTGGGCTTGCAGCAGTCGTTGCTTCTCGGTCTCGAGGGCGATGGCGTAGTCGCTGGCGTCCACCCGCAGCAGGGTCTGGCCTTGTTTGATCCGCCCCCCCACCACCAGCTCGTCGGCGACGTAGGTCACGCGACCGCTCACCTCCGGGGAGAGCACCACCCGCCGCGCGGGCGACACAGTGCCATTGGCGGTGAGCTGCGCGTTCACGGTCTCGGCCCGGACCACGAGGATGTCGGCCGCGGGCACCACCCGGGCGGGCGCCTCGCGCTTGGACTGTGGCTTCAGCTTGATGATGCCCACCGCGGCACCGGCCGCGAGGAGGATCACCGCCAGGGGCAGCAGGACAACACGGGTCAAACAACCTTCTTTCACGGCCGGACTCCTTGGGTGAACGCACCACCGAGGGCGTCCAAAAGATCAATGCGGGCAGCGAGGAGCTGACGACGCTGGGTGAGCAACGTCAGCTCGGCTTGAAATGCTTGGCCCTCGGCGATGAGGACCTGGGGATAGGTGACGAGGCCGGCTTCAAAGCGGGCCAACGATTCTTGGCGGGCCTTGTCGGCGGCGTCGCGCTGGGTGCGGGTGGCGGCGAGCTGCTTGCTGATTTCGTCCTCGCGGACCCGGGCCATCTCCACCGCCTGGACCACCCGGCGGCGGAGCTGGAAGTACTGCTCCTTGCTCACCGCCTCGTTGGCCTTGGCCGCGCGAAACCCTTGGATGTTCTGGCCGCTTTGGAAGATGGGCAAGGTGAACACCGCCCCCGCCCCCCAGACCCATTGGGACTTGGGATCTTCGACCATGAACGCCTGGGCCCCAGCCTGTCCGGTGAACGCCAGGGTGGGCAGGAAGTTGAGCATCGCCGCCCAGCTCCGCGCTTCGGCGGCGTCGATGCGTTGCTTCGCCGCGCGCACGTCGGCGCGGCCTTCGGCGAGGTCCTCGGGTTGGCCCACCGCCGAGAGCGGGGCGAGGTCGGGGACGCGTTCGGGGGTGCGGACGTTGATCGACTCGTAGGTGCCGATGAGAATGCCGATTTGGCGTTCGAGGATGCGCACCTGGGTCATGGCCTGCGGACGCAATGCCTCGGTGGAGGCGAGCTGCTGCTTTTGTTGCAGCACGTCGACCGCGGTGGATTGACCGGCGTCGAACCGGAGCTCGGTGAGTTCGAGTACGGTGCGCTGGTTGGCGATCTGCTGATCGATGATGGTCAGCTGCTCTTTGGCCGCGGCGAGGTCGAAGTACGCCCGGGTCAGCTCGCGGGCGGTGACCATCTGGTTTTGTTGCACGTCGTTTTCGGCGGCGGAGGCGTCGTGGGAGGCGGCGCGCTGGTTCATCACCGTGCGGCCGAGGTCGAGCTGCCATTGCCCTTTGAACAGCGCCGACCCCGAGAAGAACACCAACGGGGGCCGGTCTTTGGTCACCCCGGCGAACTGGGTCTCGAGCGGGGCGCCGGGCACCTGGGGGGTGAAGCCTCCCGAGGGAAAGCCGCCGAACTGAAAACCCAAGGAGTTGTAGGGCGCGACGTTGCCCGCGGCCTCGAAACGGACCGCGGGAAGCAGCGGGGCAATGGCATTTTGGGCCTGGATCTCCGACGCGTCCACCCGGGCCCAGCCCGCCCGGAGGTCGCCGTTGTGGTCCAGGGCCTTCTGGATCAGGTCGTCGAGGACGGGGTCCTCGAGCGCCATCCACCACGCGGCCACGTCGCCGGAACGTTCGGGCTGGCCGAATGAATAGCGATCGGGCCACGCTGGTTCGGCGGCGACCAATGTCGACATCAACGCTGCGGTGAGGGTGAGCACGCGCTTTACTCCTTCTCGTCGCGGCGGGGCTGCATCCCGCGGTGGAGGGTGTTGACCAAGGATGTGACCGCCGCCCGGAGCCGGTCTTCGGTCCGGGGGGTGGTGGTGAGGTGGGCGTGAAAGGCCCCGGCCTGGAGGCCGCCGAGGAAGGCCGACGCCAATGCCTCTGGATCGGGCGCGTGGACAAGGCCGCGTGCGTGGGCCCGGGTCAGCCAGCCCACCAACGCGTCCTTGGTGCGCAGCGGGGGCGGCTGCTTCATCTCCATAAACATTTGGGCCACGGTCTGTTCGCTCGCGGCCCGCAGGGTCATCAGGCAGGGCAGCATGCGATCGAAAAAGCGGCTCACCTCGAGCCCGATCTCGATCAGCTGCACTTTGGCCTCGCGGGCGTCGGGCCCCGCCTCCACCAGGGGCAAAAACGGCAGGTCCCGGGGCAGCAGCGAGTCGAGCATGAGCCGCTCTTTGGTCCCGAACCGCTTGAACAGCGCCGGCTGGGACAGGCCCACCGCCTCGGCGATGACCTTGGTGGGCACGTGCGGGCCCCGCTCCAGAAACAGGCGCCGGGCGGCGTCGAGGATTTCCTGATCGGAGACGATGCGCGGTCGGGCCAAGGCGGCGTCCAGGGTTAGTTAGTGATTGGTCACTAAATTGGTGAGTGACTGGTAACTATCTTTTCGTTTGGATGCTGCGCAAGCGGGATCCGTCGTGGACTTTGTGATGTTTTGTGAAGTTCATATTTTTCAACCACTTAGGAGACCGTCCGGGGTGGCGGCCCCGGGATCGGGCCCGCCGCCGCGCGCGCCCCCAGGTCCGCCCCGTGGCCGGCCCGGGCGCCCTTCCACGGCCCGGCCCCGGGGACGCGGCCCTGGGCGAAAAGGCCCATCTTTTCTGGGGGTTCGGGTCTGATCTGCGGGGGGCCGGACGCGGCGGTTTATTCCGGCCGCGCATGGGGTTTCTGTGGCGCATCTTGCTAGACTGGCGCCGCATGGCTGGGCCCAAAGACAAACGTCCTGCGACGACCGGGCGCTCAACGCGCGTGCGCCCGCTCGATGACGACGGCCCGCAAGAGGCCGGTTTTGGCACCAAGAACCCCACGATTCCGCGGGAAGTGAGCCTGCCCGGCGGCGGCAATTCCGACCTGGACATCGCGTTTGACAAGACCCAGCTCGTCGACCCCGCCGAGTACCGCGAAAAGGCCAAGTCGCAGACCGCCCCGGTCAAGTTCAACCCCACCCGCCTGAACGCGGTCACCCCGTCGGCGCCACCGGGCGAGGGCGCGCCCCCGCCCGCGGTGCCCACGCCCCCCGGCGGCGCGGCTGCGGTACCGCCGACACCCCCCGCGCCCCCCCCAGCCCCGGCCGAGGACCCCGCGGAAGAGTTCGGGGGGCCCACCGAGTTTGTCGACGCAAGCGCCTACGGCCCCCCCGCCAACCGCACCCGGCTGGTGCCGGGGCCGCCCCCCGACGACGACGTGGCGCCCACCGTGCCCCCCACCCCGCCGCCGCTGGACATGTCCGACGAGACCCACGACGACCTCCAGCACCAAGACGCGACCGTGTCCTGGTCGGACGCCGAGCACGGGCCCCGCACAAAGCAGCAACCACATTGGCTCGCCAACGCCCAGTCCATCGATCTCAAGCGCCCCTCGATGCCCGCGCCGGTGGGCATCCCCGTCAACGAGTCCTCCGCCCCCCACCGCAAAGGCGGGACGTCGTACCTGGTGCCTTACATGCTCGCGGGCATCGCGGTGTTCGCGGTCGCGTTCGTGGTCGCGTACTTCGCCGGCCGCACCGGCGACGAAGACCCCGCGCCGGCGGTCGATGACGAGGACCCGATCGCCCGCGACGACCCCACCGGCGACGACCCGCCCGGCGACGACCTCCCCCAGCCCCTCGACACCCCGCCGGTGGACCTCGAGCCGCCGGCCTCGACCAAGGTCGCGGACGGCGACCGCATCCCGGTGCGCATTTCGCTCGTCGACGACATCTCCGGCAGCGGGTTTCCCAAGCTGAGCGAGACCCTCAAGCGCGACATCGGGCAGTCCCTCAACCAGCACGGGCCGTTCATTCCTGGCAGTCGCATTGTGGACAAAGGCTTTGAGACCAGCCTGTGGATCAAGTCCGCCCGGGTCAACCGCGGCAACACCCGCTCGCTGGCCAAGGTCAACTGCTCGATGGCGGCCAAACCCGCGGGCGACGACGTGGCCAAGATGTTTGAGGCCACCGGCCGCGTCACCCACGAGGGCGCGCTGGTCGAGGGACTGCGCGTGACCGAGGACGGGGCCGACGACGCGCTCGAAGCCGCCGAGGCCTCCCTGGTCCAAGAAGCGGTCCGGGCCTGCGGGGTGGAGTTGGCCAAAGCCCTCAGCCAACACGTGGCCGGACGAGGCGATAAATGACCGGTCCGCGTCCCCGGGGATCGGGGGGAGCGGCGCTCATCGGGTTGTGTCTGGCGGGGTGTGTGTCGTCGGCGCCGGGCGCGCCCCGGGTCAAAGCCGCGGCCGCGGCCGAGCCGGTGGCGGCCCAGACCTGGCCCGCGGTGGAGAAAGATCCGGCCCGACCCGATCCCCCCGTGACCGACATCGGCTCAGATCAAACGACATTGCCGGCGCGCTACCCCGCCGGGGTCTGGCTCCCCATCGAGCAGCCCTTGCTTTCGCTGCAGGTGGTGGTGCGGGTGCAGGTCGAAGGCCAGGACGTGCTCGCGACGTTGGATTCGGGGGCTTCGTCGTCGGTGATGTCGACGATGACGTTCAACCGGGTGGCCCCGCCCGACACCGAGCCGGTGGGGTTCGCCCGGGTGATGGACGCCCACGGTGACCTGGTGCGGGCGCGGCGCTTCGTGCTCGACAAGGTGCAGGTGGGGAGCCTGACGTTCAACCGCTACGAGGTCTTGGTGGTTCCGGGTGGCTATCCCCTGTTTCTCATCGGGGCGGAGAAGCTCGAGAAGATGGATGTGTTCTTGGCCGCGGACGAGGGGGTGGTGGGCCTGTTTCCCCCCGGCCGAGCCCCCATCGAGCCCGGCGCCACCCGGGTCCGCTTACACGTCGAGGACCAACAACCCCGGCTGGTGGCGTACGCCCAGGGGCCCCGGGGACGGGAAGCGGCCTTCACCCTCATCGTCGACACCGGCGCGTCCGAGACCGCGCTCCCGGTGGGCGCGGGCCTGAAGGCCGGTCTGGTGACCGACCACCGGGCGACCAAGACCACCATGGCCATCGGGGGCGAAGCCGAGCGGCGGGGCCGGTTCGTGGTCGGCACCCTTCAGCTCGGGGACGAGCGGGTCCCGGTGCACAACGTGCTCGCCCAGTCCAGCCGCCTCGCCGGCGGCAAGGACGTGGGCTTGCTGGGCAACGACGTGCTCATGCGGCACCGCACGGTGCTGCGCTTGTCCAAAGGCGAACTGTTTTTGAGCCCCCTCCCCGACCGGCCCACCACCCGGCACCGGGGGCCGGGGGGGGCGGTGTGCACCGCGCGGGGCAAGCCGGTGCCGTGTATCCACGTCGCGGTGGAGCACGGCCAAGACCCCTGCCTGCGGGTCCGCATCCACCCGGTGTACTCGGGGACCACGGTGGAGATGGCCCTGCTCGCGGAGAAGGACAGCCAAGGGCCCGCCCTCGCGGGGGGGGCCCTGCGGGTGTTCTCGACGGTGGGGGACCACGGGGTCGACCGCTGCATGCCCATGCAGTCGCATACGGAGCTGGACGACGCGCGCATGAGCCTGACCTGGGTGCGCACCGAGGGCATCATCTGGCCGTGCGATCCCTGGGCCACCGAGTGCGTGTCCGTGTCCGGCCCCCTCGCCGACAGCGGCGTGGCCCGCGCCCACTCAGAGGGCTGAGGCCCAAATCGGGGTCTACCCGGTCAGGTCCCCTCGAACACCATGCGGGATTCGCGCAGGCGCGACACAGTCTCATTGGCGCGCTCGTCGATGGCCGCCTCGAACATCTCCCGGATGCGGGGCTCGCGGCTGAGGATGACCTCGAGGTCCTCGCGCCGCATGCAGAACAGTTCGATGTCTCCCATCGCCCGCACGCTCGCGGACCGGGGGGTGCCGTGCACCGCGGCCATCTCCCCGAAGAACTCGCCCTCGCGCAGCTTGTTGATGAACACCGGCAAGCCGCTGTCCTCGCGGAACACCTCCACCTCGCCGTGCTTGATGAAGTACATCTCCTCGGAGACATCGCCTTGGACCACGACCAGGTCCTCGTCGCGGTACCGGCGCAACACGCTCCGCATCAAGAGCTCGCGGCGGTCCTGTTGGCTCAACACCGAGAACACGGTGTTCTTGGCCATCATCAACTCCCCCACCCGCTCCTTGTAGAAATCCAGCAGGGGCTCGGTGAACGCCGGGTCCCGGCGGAGGATGGTGTCCGCGGCCACCTCGTCGATCTCCAACACCCAACACGGGGTCATGGCCTCGACGGTGGCGCTGCGGGGGCGGCCGGTGAGGAACGAAAACTCACCAAAGAAGTCGCCGTCCGCGAGCGCGGACAGGTAGATGCGATCCCGCTGCTGAAACTCCAGCGGCCTTGCATTGACATTGGTATCGATGCTCGACATCGTCTCGGGGTCGCGCCGGCTCGGGCGACAATGCACCACGAGGTGGCCGCGCCCGAGGGCGTACAGGGAGTTGCCCGGCTCCCCCTCGCGGATGAGGGTGCTGCCGGCCTTGACCTTGAGCACCCGCATGGAGTGCACCAGCTTGGCGAGGTCCCGGGGACGCAACCGCCCGAACAGGGGCGCGGGGTGGCGGATGGAGGTCTCGGCCTGGGGCTCGCGCTGCTTGTCGACGGCACAGATGAGGTCCCAGAAGCTGTGGTCGGACAGCCCCGCGATGTGCGCTTCGAGACGACGGCGCTCGGTGCCGCAGAGCTCGGCGAGTTTTTCGATGTCGAGCAGGAAGGCGTCGGTGGACAAGAGGTCGCGCGCCCCCTCGAAGGCGCAGATCGCCTGCACCAGCAGGCCCCGGTGGGCGAACACCCCCGCCGCGGTGCGGAAGGCGGCGATGGCGGTGTTGACGTTGCTGAGCGCGACGTGGCGTTCGGCGATTTCGACCAAGGTCCACAGGTCGGGGGCGCGGCGAAAACGCTCGGTGAGTTCTTGGATCACGGCGTCGGACTTGATGCCGGGCTGCCGGTGCACCGCCGACGGGACGGGGGCGAACGCGTCGGGTTTGCCCACGCTGCCGGTGCCGCGGCCCGGGGAGGTCTCGTCGTTCCACTCGAGCTCGCCGAGGAAATCGGCGAACTTGTCCCGCGAAAAATCGAGCTCGGCTTCGACCGCGGCGAGGTCTTCGGCCATGGCCTCGGCGGTGGGGTACCGGGCGTCGAGGTCGCGTTCGAGCGCGCGCAACACGATGCGATCGAGGGCCGCGGGCACGCCCGGGGTCTTTTCCGACGGGAGCGGGATCGGCTGGTTGCAGACGTTGCCGATGGTGGCGACGGGGTTGTCGCTCATGAACAGCCGCTGGCGGGTCAGCATCTCCCAGAGCACCACCCCCGCGGCCCACACGTCGGCCCGCGCGTCGATGATGCCCCCCGTGCTCTGCTCCGGGGACATGTAGGCAAACTTGCCCTTCACGGTGCCCGCTTGGGTGACGGTGATCTTGTTGCGCGCCGACGCGATGCCGAAGTCGCCCAGCTTCACGTGGCCTTGCCAACTCAAGAACACGTTGTGGGGACTGACGTCGCGGTGCACGATGCCCAAGGGCGTCCCGCGGTAGTCACATTGGATGTGGGCGTGGTGGAGCCCGCGACACAGCCCGCGCACGACGTGGGCACACACCTCGGGGGGCACCGAGCGGCCCAACTTCTTGTGGGTGCGCAACAGATCGACCAGGTCGAGCCCGTCGACGTACTCCATGGCCATGTAGTAGGTCCCGCTGACCTGGCCAAAATCGAACAGCCGCACGATGTTGTCGTGGTCGAGCCCGATGGTGATGCGGGCCTCGTCGATGAACATGCTCACGAACTGCCGGTCGGCGGAGAACTCGGGGAGGATGCGCTTGATCACGCATTGGCGGGTCACGCCGCCCAGGGAGGCGGACCGGGCGATGAAGATCTCCGCCATCCCCCCCACCGCGAGACGGTCGAGGAGCTCATATCGTCCAAAGCCCGCGGGAGCGGGACCGGATGCCGATTGCTGCATCGGGGCGAGCTTACCTCCGATGGTCCGCCGGGGTCGACAAACGGTGCGGTCGGACACAGGGAGATTTTTCGTCGACCGGATCGAGCCAACCACGGGGCGGTTGCTTGCGGGGGGCGGAGTTGGGGGTGTAGGTTTCAGGTCGCACTGGAGCGCGTCGGAGAGAGCCCACCATGGTTCCGGGCTTTAATCACAACATCAAACACAAAGGTCGGGTGTTCCACATCCAGACCGAGGACTCCGGCGTCGCCAATCCTCACATCATCACCCACCTCTTCGTGGGGGGGAACATCCTCGCCTCGAAGAAGACCACCTACGCCGACATCGTCGGCCAGGACCAATACGAAAACGCGGTCAAATCGATGATGGAAGAGCAGCACAAACAGATGCTGCGCAACTTGATCAACGGGGTGTACGACCAGATCGAGACCGGGACCGCGTACCATCTCGACGGGCCCGCCCCCCTCAACACCGATCCCGCGGTGAGCTCACCGGGCACCGGGATGTTCGCCGGCGGGGCCGCGCACCGGGGCCGGCCGAGCGAAGCGCCCCAGCCCGCGGCCCAGGGGGGCGTCAAGGTCCAGACCACCCCGACCATCAACCCCGCCGCGGCCGCCGCGGCCCCGACCATCGTCGTCCCCGACGAGCCCGCGCAGAACACGATCTTCGGCGAGGACCTCATCAGCGAAAAGAGCCTCGACGAGGTCATCCTCTCCTACCTCGCTGAAGACCTCGCCGACCTCGACTAGAGCGCATCCTGAAATCAAAGATGCAGTGCGCTCGCCAGGGCCACGACGAGCGCCCGATCGGGCGTCTCCTCGCTGAACACCAGAACACCTCTCAAAATCGCCTTCGGCCCTTTCGAGCCGGGTCGTCTTTGCAGCGCATGACTTCGATGGGAGTCCGCTCGTTCGGTGTACGCACGGCCAATCCAGAGGAATGGCTGAAGGAACGTGAAACGTTGCCACGCCTCACCCACGTCGGAAACTGTGTCGTTTTCTTTGGGGATCGGTCCGGTTGCGCGTGGCGCACTCGCTCCGACGCCCCCCGCCTATTCGCTCTCTGGACCCGCGAATGCAATGTCCAGGAGATTTTGAGGTGTATTCTAAGGCGCCTGATCGAGCGTCTCGTCAGCAGACAACATCCCGCTCGTTCTCCGCCCCCCGCCCGTGATCACTCCGCGGGGTTCGCCTCGCCAAAGCTCGCGACCGCGCACACCGCGAACGGTCCGGTGCCGTCGGGCACCCGGCAATAGTCCACCGCGGCGTCGCCGTCGGCCCACGCGACCTCGTCCACCACCGCGCCTTCGGCGTCATACAACGTGACCGCGTCCGCGCCCCCCAACCCGAAATCGTGAAAAGCGACGCCGTCCACAACCAGATAGGCACCCGGCGCCACCGTCGTCCCCGCATCGAACACGTACAGGTGCGTGGGGTCTTCGGGATACGCGCTGTCGCCGTACGACCACCCCTCGAGGTCGGCGGCGGCGTTGCCGCGGTTGAACAGCTCGATGCGATCGTCGCCGCTCGACTCGACCTCGTTGAGCACCACGTCGGGCAAAGGACCGACATTGGCCGCGCCGGGGGTCGGCGTCGCGGGCGCAAACGCGCCCACCCCATCGGGCAACCGGGCCAAGCTCGACCCCACGTCGACCACCCCCGCGGCCCAGTCCACCATGTCGACCGCCTCACCGCCGGGCGCGAACAGACCGACTTCCTCGTCGTCGCCGAGCTTGAACCCCACGGTCGCGTCGCTGATGTCCACCACCGCGTAGCCCCCCGCGGGCACCACCGTCCCGGCCGGCACCGGGGCTTTGGCCGGGTCCCCGGCAATGTCGTCGGTGATCGTGAACCCATCGAGGCTGACGTCGGTGTCGCCGAGGTTCTTGAACTCGACCCAGTCTTCGCCGGCACCATCGAACACCACCTCGTTCAACACCACCGGGGGAATGTCCCCGTCCCCGTCCCCGTCCCCGTCCCCGTCCCCGTCTCCATCTCCATCGCCGTCTCCATCTCCATCGCCCGCAGGGGCGTTGCTGGACCCCGGCGATGGGGCGCACGTCCCAAACGCGCCACTTCCGTCCGGCAACCGGCACCACGTGGTCCCGGCCCCGCCGTCCCCCTCGTCCCAGTCCACCACATCGATGGGCGCGCCGTCGGCGTCGAACAACCCGAGGGCCTCGTCGCCGCCGAGCTTGAACCCATGGGTTTGGTCGGTGAGCTCCACCACCAAAAACCCGCCCCCGGCCAGCGTCGTCCCCACCGCGAACCGCGCCTTCTGGGTCTCCATCTCGATGTCGTCGGAAAAGAACACGTCGTCGAGCGCGATGGGCGCGGTCCCCGTGTTGTAGACCTCGAACCAATCGTTGGGGTCCCCATTGGGGGCCACTTCGTTGATCACCAAATGATCGAACTGACCGTCACCGTCCCCGTCGCCGTCCCCATCTCCGTCGCCGTCCCCATCGCCACCCCCGTCACCGGGGGTCACCGCGCCGCTGCAGCCCGCCACCGCGAGGACCAACGCCCAAGCCCAGACGCCCTTTTGTGTATGCACGCGCATTTCAACTCCCCTGGCCGCGCGCCGCGGCCCACATGTCGTCGACAAAAAACAAACCTGTGGCCTCGAGGCCAAACTGTACCTGGACGTGGTTGCTCGCCTGGGGCACGCCCGGCAGGGGGCCCGCCTCCGCCTCCACCAGTTGGCCCGTGAGACAGCCATACAGCCGCACCCGGCTCGCCCCGTCTTGTGCGGGCCGGACAAACGGATCTGTGAACAGCGCGGCCTGGAGGTTGTGCACCCCCGACGACGGCGCCCACCCGTTGGTCCCGAACCGGTCGTAACGCACCGCGACCCCGAGCACGCGCGGCACGATCACGGTATCCGCCCAGACCCCCACCGCGTGGGTCTGGAGGTCGCCGCGGCCCTGGTGGCCAAAGGCGTACACGGCTTCGAGCCCGAGATGAAACCAGGGGTGCGCCAATGTCGCTGCACCCGCGACGCGGTGGTCGGGGGCGCTCCCCGCCCCGAGCGAGCCATCCCGATAGGCCGCGTGGGCGGCGAGGCGCATCGGCCGCGAAAACACCAACCAAGCGGGGGTGCGCAACGACACGAGGGCGGTGGTGTTCTTCCCGAAGTTCTGTTCGCGCTGGATGCGGCCTTCGCCGTTGGTGAACGACGCGCGGGCTTCCAGAATCCCATCGAACAACGACGCGGCCGCGGACACCCCGAGATCGCTGGTGTCGAAAAACGCACGACGCTCTGCAGCCAGAGGGACGAGCCCGCGCAGGTCGTACTCCGCCTGGACGGTGTCGATCCACACGTCGGGAATCAGCCCCGCCCGCAGCGTCAAGGTCACCGGTCCGTACCCCGGCTCGGCGAAGGCAAAGGCGTGACGGAACCGGGACAAGATAGAGTCTCCGTCGACGCCGAACAGGCTGTCCGGTCCGCCCGAACGAATCGCTTCGTATCGCACGACAAAGCCCAACCAGTCGTCAAACCCGTAGCCGATGCCGACATCCGCGCGCTCGAGCACAAACTCATGAAACAGAGCGGGCTCGGACACCAAAAAGCGGTACCCGGCGTACAGTTGGCCGAACACCAGCAGCCCCTGGCGTGGCATCACCAGGCGGCCGGTGGCCACCGGCGGCAATGCATCTGGATCCACCTCCACCAAGCCGGCCCACCACGTCGACGCCGCGTCCTGAAGCGCCGCCGTCCACGTCGTCGCCGGCGCGTCCTGTTCGCCCGGAGCCGCGTCCTCCTCGACCGCCGGCACCTCCTCGTCGACCAAAGGCGCCTCTTCGGACCTCGCCTCGGGTGCCGTCTCCTCTGGCGTCGTCGTTTCAGGGCCGGGCGGCACCCGCTCGTCGGCGGCCGCCGGCGCTTGCGCGGTGACGCAGCGGAGCGCGAGCGCAACGAGGAGTCCGCTGTTCACAGATTCTCCCGGGGCCTGGGCACGTAGCCGAGCAGCGGTCCTCGCTCCTCGAGCAAGGACAAGAACCGGCCGTGATCGTCCTCGACCTGGTCCGCGTACCCGAGCGCAAACGTGACCGTCTCGTCATCGAGTCCGCCGCCCTCGCCCGCTGCGTCCTGCAACGCGGCGGCGGCGTCGACCCCCTCGTTCCCCTCGTGCAAGAGCCCCCCCTGGACATGGGCCCGGGCCAGGAGTCGGCCGGCGGTCTGGGCGAGGTAGACCAGGTCCTCGTCGGTCCAAGTCGCGTCGTCCCGGCCCTCGGCCACCCGGTCCTGGTCGATGCCCTGTTGGTAGCCGCTCACCGCGTGCACGACGAAGCTCGCGCTCGCGTCCCCCACCGCTCCCGCCGCGCGGTCCGCGTCAGGGCTTTGCATCGCCCGCTGGGCATCGACGATGCGGGTGGCGTTGTCCACAAACCGGCGCGACGGCACCTGCACCAGGCCTTGCACGCGCATGGGGTCGCGGGCTTCTTTCAGGTCGAACACGAGGTCGTCGTCGGGGGACGCGGTCGGGCCCTCGGTCAGCACATAGAAGCGCAACAGAGCATAGCTGCTCACCCCTGCGCCCCGCCGGCGGGCCACGTCGCGAACGGGGCCCGGGTCCACCGCCGCTGACGCGCGGTAGGCCTCGAATAGGGCACGGGCGGCGTGGTCTTCGTCGGAGGTGGCGGCGACCAACCCGCGCAGGGTGGCCTGGTCTTCGCCCGCGCCGGCAAGGACGAACCGGCGGCCGCCCTCGTCGAGGCGCGTCCAGCGCTCGAGCTCCTCGTGCAAACGGCCGTCGGCCAGCGCGCGGACCAGCGCGTCGTCGGCAAGGGCCCCGGCCCCGCGCGCCAGCGAGACGGGTGCGCCCCGGTCTTCGTCGCCGAGTCCCGCGCGATAGCCCGCCGCCACCGCCCGGGCCAAACGCTCATCGAGGGTCACGTCGGGGGCGCCGGTGGTGCGCGCGAAGATGACGAACCCCGTGGCCAGACGACGCAGGTCCCAGGTGTACGGCCCGTAGCGGGCGGCATCAAAGTCGTTCAGCTCGAACACCACCTCGCCGCTCCCCGCGCGAAACGTGCCGAGGTTTTCGGGATGCGGATCGCCCACCAGCCAGACGCTGGACGTGTCCGCCGACCCGTACGCGGTGGCGGCGTACCCCGGCCCGGGCTCCTGCGCGTCGCGCACGAACTGTCCGGCGGTGCCACGCAAAAATGTATAGGCATCGGTGCCCATCTTCGCGAACTTGCCGCCCACCGCGTCCGGGTCCCGGGCCAACAGGTCACGGTTGTCATCGACCAGGGTGCTTTGCAGCCACATCCGGCGCGCCGCGTCTTCGCCCGGGGCACAGCCCGCGGCCACGCCCCCCCACACGAGGAGGGCCAGGAGCGATCGGTGGGCCTGGGCGTTCACCGGAGTCTGGTACGGCATTGCCGCGTGGCGCACAGCGGCCCGCCCTTGGCTTGTTGCGCGATTGTTGCAAACCTCGCCGCCCCGAGCCGCCGATAAGCGGTTGTTTTTACTGGTCTTTCTTCATTGGCAAGGCACGGCTCCCAACCGGGCGCCGGTGGCCTCGGCGACCACGTAGTGGTCGAAGGACGCGGCGAAGGCGGCGTCCCGGCTGGTGTTGCTCATCTTGGGTTGGTCCCACTTCCAGGCGCCAAAGCCGCCGCCGGCGAGCACGTAGCCGCGGTATCCACTTTTCGCCATCCACACGTACATCATGCGGTCGAAGAAACGTGCGGGCTGAGTTCCATTGCCATAGTTATCGATCACCCCGAGGGTGGGCGAGACGTGGCTCTCGCTGCGGCGGCTCTTGCGCCGTTCCATCAACCAATGAAAACGACCTTTGTTCGCGAACGCCCCTCGGCTGCCCCGAAAGAAATCACCCAGCCAAGTGTCGCGGGTGGCGGCATTGCTGCCGGCCTGGCAATAGCGAGATTGGCGCACATAGAATTCCGGCGCGATGACCGCGTGGGCGTCGAGCAAGGCATCGATGGCGCGGGTGGGCGCGGTGTTGAGGTTGGGATACGCCACGCCTTCGCCGTTGACCACGAACGCCCCCCAGCGTCCGGTCCACTCGGGGTAGACCGCGGCCAGCCTCCGGGCGGCGTCGTGCACCTTGTCTTTGCTCGACCCATTGAGCTCATCGATGATCACAAACGCGGGGGCGTCGGGTCCGGCCAAGGTGTTCGCGATGTAGTCGGCCAAGTCCTCCCCGCACTGAAAGTGCACGGGGCTGACCTTGTGGGCCCAATCTTGGCTCGACACTGAATCGGGGCGGTTGGTCGACGCGATGATCGGTCCCTTGCCCGCCTGCACGAGGCCGACGATGGCGTCGTACGCGTAGGTGTCCGCCAAGTGCACGACGTGAAACGACCGCCTTTCGGGCCGGGGGGCGGCGCTCGCGCAGCAACGGTCGCAATCGCTCGCCGCGCGCCACGCCCCCGGGCAGCTCCCGCTCCCCCCGAGACATTGGTCGCCGCCCGCCTGGCCGCAGGTCAGGCCGCAGGCCGAGAGCGCGGTACAGGCCGCGCGGTCTGCATTCACATTCCCGAACGGGCAGGTCCCCTCGTCGACGAAGCACGCGTCCGACGCTGCCCCGATGACGTGACAGCCAAACGCGCACGAGGCATGGGCCACCTCCACCGTGCCCTGGCAGGTGATGAGGGTGTCGCCGCGGCAGTGATCGCCGGTGCCCCGAATGTCGCAAAAGCGCGTGGTCCCGAACGACGCCTGCGCGTGGGGGGCGGCAAGATCGTTGGCCCCCGCGAGGTCGTGGGCGTCGTCGGCGATCAGCGCGTCGTGGCCGGCCAAAGACAGCTCGTCGCGGTGGGCGGACGCGGCGGGTACGGCCTCCGCGGGCGCCGCCTCGGACATATCGCCGCAGGCCGCGCACAATAGGGCATAGGCAGCGGCCGTGACCGCGTGTACGGTGCGTTGGTTCATGTGTCCTCCCCAAGGAGAACCATCGGCGAACCGGGCGAGGCCTGCGTCGGGCCGACGACCGAGACGTCCACCACGCAGGGAAAGCGCTGCGATCGCGAGGGCTTGGCCGGTTTTGACCACGGGGTGCGTCACCGCCAGGTCGGTCGTTCGACCGACCTCAGGGCGTCATCGAGGCCGCGGGGGCGCGCACGGTCTTGGCCACGACAAATGCCAATGCACCGGACACGAGGATGCCCCAGGCCGCGCTGACCGCGGGGTTTTCGACCCCCGCGACCTGCAGCACGCCGTGGGTGGCCACGCCCACCACCGCGAGCCAGGCCACCGGCACCGCGGATTTGACCTGGGGAAACAGCGTGCCCAGGAAGAACGGGGCGAACGACGCCGCCACCAGCCCGTAGACCCCCTGTTGGGCAAAAATCCCGAGCAACGCGGGCGGGTTCCAGGCGAGGGCGAGGCTGACCAGGCCGATGACCACCAACGCAATGCGGCTGTACCAAAGACCGTTGCCCTCTTTGTCCGCGGGCGAAAACGGCAGCACGAGATCGGCCACCACCACCGTGGACAGCGACACCAAGATCCCGTCGAGGGTGCTCATGCCCGCGGCCAGCAACGTCACGAGCACGAAGCTCACGATCACCGGGGAGAAGTTCTGGGTGATCCACACTACCACCACTTTGTCCTGGGCGGGGACCTCGAGCCCGGAGAACCGCGCGAAGAACCCGATGAACAGCATGAGCGAGAACAGCACCGAACACACGATGGTGACAACGAGGAACGTGCGCAGGTCCTTCTCTTCTTTGAGGTACAGGACCTTGGTCAGGATGTGCGGCTGCATCATCAGGGCCGCGGTGACCACGAACGCCGAGATGAACACCGAAAACGGCCCGTTGTAGAGCGCGCTCTGCTCATTGAACACGCTCGCGAACGATGCAGACACATCCTGCATCTGGACCATGAAGCTGCCGTCGATGCGCCACACCCCCACCGCGAACAGCCCCACCGCGATCACCAGCATCATCACGGACTGAAACGCGTTGGTGTAGGCGTGGGCATAGCTGCCCCCCATGAGCACGTAGGAGAACACGAACAACAACACCCCGACGAGGGCGAGGTGGTAGTCGAGGCCGAACAGGCCCCCGAGGATGATCGCGCTGCCCGCGAGGATGAGCACGATGAACGTGATGTACAAAAGAGACAGCAGAGCAAAGCCAACCCCGAGGCGCTGGCTGCCGAAGCGTTTTTTGAGCCAGTCGGGCAACGTCACCGCCGCGACCTGGCTGCCGATGCGGTGAAAGCTCTTGCTCATCACCACGAGCGCCACCGCCAAACCGCCCATCGCCGCCACCCCGTAGTGCAGGTAGGCGGAGAGGCCGTCGGCGTAGACAAAGCCGGGGTTGATCACGAAGGTGGCCGTCGACGCGATCGACGATGCCATGGTCAGTCCCACCAGCGTGGGGGACATGTCCCCCTTGCCGATGGCGAACGACTTCAGGTCCGAGGTCTTTTTCATGCCCACCACCGACAGCGCGATGGTGATCAGACAATAGACCCCGAGGAGCGCCGCGCCGAAGACCCCCGCGCTCACGACGCCGCCTCCACCGCGGCGGCGGCTTTGTTCTCGCCCAGGGCGTCGCCGTGGCGGGTGAACCACTCGCCGAGGGTCTTGTGCAGCAAGCGCTTGCCTCGTCCCCCGACGACGACCCCGATGTGTCCGCCGGGGATGACCAGGGTCTCGTTGACCTTGGCGCTGAAGTGCTCTTGGCCCACCAGCGCCGACGGCGGGGGCACGATGTGGTCCTCGGAGGCGGCGATGGTGAGGATCGGCTTTTCGACGTTCTCGAGCACGACCTGGCGGCCGTTGATCTCGAGCTTGCCGCGCACGAGGGCGTCTTCGCGGTACAGACCGGTGATGAGGTCGACGTAGAAGCCCTTGGCGATGGACACGTTGTCGTTGATCCAGGTCTCGAGCGCGGCGAAGAAGGTGAGGAACTTCTCGTTGCCCAAGTTCTGGAACAGCCGGAAGATCTTCGACGGTTGGCTCAAGGGCTTGAGCAACACGAAGCTCGGCTGGGTGATGAAGGTCGGCACGTTGCCGAACACCTCGGCGAACGCCCGGGCGTCGAAGAACGGGGCCCGGGACCACGCCGAGAGGATGCCGGTGTCGTCGAAGCTGATGGGCGCGGTGAGGTTGACCAGGCTGCGAACCTTGTCGTCGGCGACCGCCCCCAGAATCGTGGTCAAGGTGCCGCCGAGGCACTGGCCGAGCAGGTGGGCGTCGGCGGTGCCCGCGTCCGCGCAGGTCGCGGCCAAGAACGCCTCCAGCCGGGTGACGTAGGTCTGCAGGTCGTCCTTTTCGTGCGCAGGGGTGGGGTCGCCCCAGTCGATGCAATAGACGTCGAAGCCCTGGTCGAGGAGCGCCTGCACCACCGAGACCCCGTCCATGAGGTCGAGGATGTAGGGGCGGTTGATCACGCTGGGCACGAGCAACACCGGGGTCTTGTGCCGCGGCGCGGTGCGCGGCACGTAGTGCACCAGCGTCGACGGCCCGTCCTGGCACAGCACGGTGTAGGGGCTGGGCGCGATCTTGGTGCCCTCCCCGGTGAGGTAGGTGCGGGACAGCTTCATCGCGCCGTTCATGCGGGCGAGGGCGCTGGGCACAGCGTCGAGCACGCCGAGGCGCTTGAGGGCGGAGGTGGGGTCGGTCCAGGCGGAAAGGCGCATGAGGAACCTCGTGTCAGTCAGTTCGATGATTCTGTGAAAGTCGATATGAAGGCACGCTCAGTCTTCGAGCGCGTCGACCCCGCGCCACATGACTTGGGGTTTGCCGTGTTTGACCGCGAGGATGCTGCGGCACCACAAGGTCCAGCCCGCGCCCATGGGGGCGAGGAAGAGCTTGCTCTTCATGATTTTTTCCGCCCGCCGGTTGACCGGTCCTTCGAGGAAGGAGACCCAGCGGTCGAGGAACTCTTCGGGCAACGGCTTGATGGTATCGGGTTCGGGAGCGTTCATAGCGCCAACCTCCACAGTTGTTGAATGTCGGTGAACTCGTCGTCGAGGGGGGTGGAAAGCGGCACCGCGGGGCTGATCAGGCGCGCGACCTCGCCCAGGCACTCGTGCACAAAAAGGTGCGAGACCTGGTGGGTGTCGCCGGCGAGCAAGGTGCGCTCGAACCGCACGGTGATGCGCAGGGTGTTCTCGAGGACCAGGTCGGGCAACTTGAGCGTGCCCCGGCCGGTGACCTCGATGTCGTAGGTGTCGTCGAACGCGCTGGGCAGGCCCAACAGGCGTGCGTCCTCGGCCCGGGCGGTGCTTGTGAAGTGGTCACCGAGGGCCAAGGGGAACTGGTACAGGGCGATGGGCTGGTCGTAGCTGGCCAGCGTCTGCCCGGATTCGCCCTGTTGCTGGGCGGAGGCGAAGCCGTGCAAATAGACGCCGTCGTCGTCGGTGACCACCGCCCCGTAGGTGGTCGGCCCCGGGTCCAGGGCCGCGGCGTAGTCGGCCCCTTCGAACACGGGCGCGAACCAGAACCCGTCCAGCGTCGACAACTCAAACGTGGCCTGGGGCGAGGCCTCGGCGTCGGGCCGGGTGAAATCCCAGGTGTCGACGCCGAACTCTTTTTGCGGCTGGGTCGAGACCTCGCTGGGCAGGTCGTTGATGCGGTACCGCGCGCGAACGCCCACCACGTAGGGCAGCTCGGCGCGTTCGATCACGCCGTCGTTGTTGCCGGTGCAGGGCGGGACCGCGACCGCGGGCTCGTAGGGGGTGCCCTCATCGATGGGCGCGGGTTCGCAACCGAGCAAGGCGAGGCAAGGCAAAAGCAGAAGCGTGCGGTTCATGCTTGGTCTCCCGTGACCCCGAGCCGGAGCAACAACATTTGCGCGATGCCGGGGGCAGACCCGCCCCGGGCCCCGAGACCGCCCAGGGGCAAGAGCACCCCGTAGTCGGCCCGGAAGGTCACCGCCCCGTACTGAAAGTACGCGGCCAAGTCGAGCTCGGCCCCGAGGGGGGCCCGGCCCCCGGGGGTGCTGGCCGCGGACAGCCCGTGGCTGTAAATGGCATTGGCTTCGAGCCCCAGCCCGGGCAACGGTTGGCCCCCGATTTTGGCCCGCCCAAACGCGGCTTCGGACACGCCCCCGAGGAGGGTGCGCCACATGATCAGGTCCACCCGGTAGGCGGGGTGGAATCGAAACGCGTCCATCCGGGTGTCGTGCGTGCCGTCGAGCTGGCTGCCGTACACGTCGCCGGGCCGGCCCGCGGCGAACGCGGAGGGGCCGTTGACGGGAAAGCCGAACCCGGGGTCGGCGCTGGCCAGGCCCACCTCGCCGAACACCGACAGACGGTCGCGCAGGGTGCGGTACTCGGCGTTGGCCACGGCCCCGAAGGGGTTGCCGGTGACCGGCTCGCGCAACACCACCCCCGCGTAGGGCGAGGGGTTGGCGATGACGAAGTGGGACCCCACCGCCTCGGCTTCGAGCTTGATGTCGCCCCACCAAAGCCGCGCCCACACGTCGAGCACCGCCGCGCCATAGCGCCGGTCCACCACCGCGAAGTCGTCGACGCCCAAGGTCGAATCGAGGGTGCGGTAAAAGCCGGGGGTGTCCTCCCACTGTCCCTGCACCGAGACCACCGCGCCGTAGTCGAAGCGCGGCCGCCACGCGTCACGGTAGAGCTTGACCTCCCAGGGGGCGTGGTAGCGCACCACCGCCACGGACGCGGCGTGCACCCCGTCGGTGACCCGGCCCGGGTCGGGGGCGATGCCGGCGTCGGCCACCCGCGGGCCCGATGCCGCCCAGTCGAGCCCCACCGCGACGTAGTGGCCAAACAGCGGGGCCATGAACCCGATGCGGTCTGCGCGGTCCCCGCCGTCGTCGTCGAGGTCGTTGCCGTTGTTGGCGGCGATGCCGAGACCAAAGTGACTGGGCATGCGGCCAGCGAACAACACCCCGAACGGGAGCCGCGCTTCCGCGTACGCGTCCCGCACCCGAAACGCCCCCAACGCGAAGGTGAGCGGCTCCTGGAACGCGGTGCCGGCCACGATCGCGGTCTTGTCCCGGTACGGCGCGCCTTTGGGGCTCGCGCCCAGGGCCACGTTGTCGAGCACGTCGACCCCGAGCACCACCCGCACGTTGTCGCCCCAGAAGAAGCTCGGGCGCAGCCGAAGCCGCATGTCTTGCCCCGACGTGATGTCGAGCGGGGTGGTGCCCGCGGGCCACAATGCCGTTTGGCTCGAGGGAGACACGCCCCGGTCGAGGTCGAGATTGGAGAACGCGCCGATGCGCAGGCGCAAGTGGCCCTCGAGCCGCATCCAGTCTTCGGGCTGTTTTTCGCGCCAAGCGTCCGCGGGGTCGCCAAAGCCCACCCGGGCCGCGGCGGGCAACGACCCGACGAACAGCACCAAGCACAGGAGGCGCTTGATCATCGCGCCCCCTTCCGACGCTGCGGCGCCATCGGACGCTCGCCGTCCCCCGCCGGCAATGTCTCTGCCTCGTCTTCGCTGTCGGCGTCCACGTCGTCCATATCGTCCGCGTCATCTGCCGGTTCGGCCGGGGGCACGTCGGTCTCGTCGGTGGGCACATCCCCGGCGGGCTTTTCCGCAGGAGACGCGGGCTCGCTCGACGGTGCCGGGTCGACATCGGCCTCGGGCCCGGCGGGGGGCACCGCCGGCGGCAGCATCGTGTCCGGGGCCGGCGCCCCGTGGCCGGATTTTGCTTCGGCCTCTTTGACCATCGGGGACAGCGCCCGCCACAACGACTTGGGCCGCTCCCAGCTCGGCATGTGGCCGCACGCGGGGAGCACCACCAGGGGTGCGTCGATCACCGCGGCCAGGCGTTTGCCGTTTTCGAGGGGGACCACACGGTCCTTTTCACCCCACACCAACACGATGGGCACGTCGAGGTCGCGGTACTGGGCCTGGGCCTCGGCGTAGTCCATGCCCCGGACGGTGGCCAGCGCCGCATAGACCGCGCCGTCTTTGTCCATCATCGCTTCCATCTCGTCGAGCGCTTCGAGGGACACGAACTGGTCGCGATCGTCGAAGGCGAGCAGGTATTTTTCCCCTGGCACCTCTTTGAAAAACGCCCCGAACAAAAGCTCGCCCACCCCCGGCACCTTGGCCCAGCGAAAGTCGGTGGGGATGTCCTCCTCGAGGGCAAACGCGCTCACCAGCCCGACCCCCCGCACGCGGTCTTTGTCCTCCAGAGCCGCGCGCATCACCACGCCGCCGCCGTAGCTGTGCCCCACGAGCACGGCCTCGTCGATGTCGAGGGTGTCCATCAGCTTGATCAGGTCTTTGGCGTGTTGCTCCGGGCCGTAGGCGCCCTCGGCCCGGGAGCTATGCCCAAATCCGCGCTGGTCGTAGCTCACCACCCGGCGCCGCTGGGCCAGGCGCGGCTGCAGCTCCCGCCAGGCCTCGAGCCGGGAGCCGTACCCGTGCACGAGGATGATCGGCAGGTGCCCCATGTCGCGCGGGCCTTGGTCGCGCACCCGCAACCAAGCGCCGTTGATGTCGAGGTACTGCTCGGCCACGTCGTCGAGGTTGGGCGGCGTGTCCCAGTTGGGGCCCGCGGTCACGCAACCGGTGAAAGCCACGCCGAGCAGCAGGAGCAGGACAGACCGGGTCATTCGCCGAGGCCCAGGCGGCGCAGCTCGCTCGCGGTGGTGAACAGGTCGTCGTCCTCGTCTTCCTGCGAGGCCACGAACGCGACCTGCCCGTAGCAGGGGGTCATGAACGAGTGCCGCACGTACCGGTAGGTGAGCGAAAACGGGAACACGATGATCGGCACCGTGACCTCGAGGACCACCTGGACCTGCCACGCCTTGAACGTGCCCGCGGCGGTGATCACGTCCCCCTGCCGCAACACATCGATCTCGTAGTGGTCGTCGCTGGAGAAGAACAGCCCCTCGAAGGTCCCGCTGACCTCGGTGTCCACCGTCCACGATTGGCCCGCGGCCAGCGGCAACTTGAGGGTGGCCACCGGCGGGTCGTAGTGGAGCACGGTCTCGTCGACCGCCGCGCTCGCGACCCCGAGCAGCAACAGTTCGGTGTCGGTGCGCGCGAGCACGCCGTAGTTGGTCGCGTCGCCGTTGAGGGCCAACACGTAGGGCGTGGCCCCCGCGGGCACGATGTATTCGTCCGCGAACCAGAAGTCGTCCAGCGGCTCGCCCATCAACTCGATGTTGCGGTCGGTGGCGTAGGGACCGGAAAAGTCCCACACCCACCCGTCGCCGGTGTCGCTTCCCGCGACGTCGACGGTGAGCCCGTCGTCCCCCCCCGGGGCCTCGACAAACCGCAGGGCGGTGCCGAGGGTCAAGGGCAGCTCGTCGTTCTCGAGTTGGCCGTCGCCGTCGTCGCAGATGCTCACCCCCGCGTCGTCCCCGTCGCCATCGCCGTCCCCGTCGCCATCGCCATCGCCATCCCCATCGCCGTCCCCGTCACCGTCGCCATCACCGTCGCCGTCACCGCCGTCGGTGACCCCCGCGTCGAGGTCGTCGGCGCCCACGCACGCCCCCTCCACGCACGTCTCGGTGGCCGCGCACTCGTCGGAGGCGGTGCACTCGACCCCGCCCGGACAGGCACACAACAAAAACGGCAACAGCGACAACCAGGCTTTCACGCGCGCTCCCCCAGGCGATGTTTCTGCACTTTTCCCGAGGGGTTGCGCGGCAGCTCGTCGACGACCACAAACTCCTTGGGCACTTTGTAGGTGGCCAGGCGCTGCTTCAACCAGTCGCGCAATGTCTCTTGGGCCACCGCGTCTTTGTCGGTGACTTCGAGATAGGCCCGGCCCACCTCGCCCCACTTCTCGTCGGGAACCCCCACCACCGCCGCGGCGCGAACCTGGGGGTGGTCGGACAAGGCCTTCTCGACCTCCGCGGGGTACACGTTCTCGCCGCCGGAGATGAACATGTCCTTCTTGCGGTCCACGATGGTGTAAAAGCCGTCCGCGTCGCGCTCGACCACGTCCCCGGTGCGGAAAAAGCCGTCGTCGCTCAACGCGTCTTTGGTCGCGTCGGGCCGACGCCAGTAGCCGGCGCAGACACACGGCCCCCCGAGCAGCAGCTCGCCCCGGCCCGGGCCGGTGACCACGTCGCCGCGCTCGTCGACGACGCGGGCCTGGATGTGCAGGTTGGGCCGGCCCGCGGCCCCGCGTTTCTTGTCGATGTCCTCGACCCGGAGGTTCAGGCAGTTGGGGCCGACCTCGGTGAGACCGTAACCCTGCTTGAACTTGATGCCCCGCTGGGCATAGGTCTCGATCAAAGACTTCGGGCACGGCGCGCCGCCGCACAGGGCCACCCGCACGTGACCGAGGTCGGTGTCGGCGAACCGCGGGGCCACCGACATCATCTCGAAGGTGGTGGGCACGCCGAACAACAGCGTACAGCGCTCTTCGGCGGTCAAGCCCAGGCAGCGATCGGCGTCGAAGCCGTCATCGAGCACCACCGAGCCCCCGCAGGACAGCAGCGGGGTGGTGAGCACGTGCAAGGCCCCGGTGTGGAACATCGGGGTATAGGTGACGGTGCGGTCGTCGGCGGTCAGCCCCAACGCCACAATGGTATTGAGTGCATTGAACGCCACCTGGCGGTGGGGCAACAGCGCCCCCTTGGGGCGCCCGGTGGTGCCCGAGGTGTACAGCACCACCCACACGTCGTTGAGTGAGAGCGGGGCCTGGGCGACCTCCGGCGCCCCGCTCACCTCGGCGAGGCGGTCGGCGAGCACCACCGCGGCCTGCGGGGTGTCCTCGTCGGTGGGGCGGGGGGTGTCGAGGGCCACGGCTTGGGCGTGGGCCTGGGCGAGGATCTTGCCCGCGACGAAAGCGTGCTCGGCGTCGAAGAACAACGCCGCGGGCTCGAGGTCGTCGAGCACGAAGCTCAGCTCGGGCGCGGCCATGCGCCAGTTGAGCGGGGCGTAGAGCGCGCCGAGCCGGGCGGTGGCGAACAGCAGGTCGAGATGTTCGAGCCGGTTCTTGGCGAGGATCGCGACCCGGTCCCCCTGCTTGACCCCGAGGGAGACGAGCACGCGCGCCATCGCGTCGACCCGGGCCGCGAGCTTGCGGTACGACACCCGGGTGCCGGTCTTGACCTCGAGAAGGGCCTCTTTTTCCTCGAACAGCTCCGCGAGGTTCTTGGTCCAATCACCGGCCCACATGCGCACGCTCCTTGGCAGGGTGGTCGGAAAGGCATTCCGCGTCGAACGCCATCAACAGCTCGTGGACCGCGTCGGGGGCGTCGACCATGGGCACGTGGCCGGCCCCCTCGACGACGTGGACCGGCGCACCGCAGGCCCAGGCCACCGTCTCCACCGGGCCGCGGGGCACGATCACGTCCCGTGCGCCGAACACGTACGACACCGGCGCGGGCAATGCCAACGCACGCTCGTGCACCAGATGGTCGAACACGTCGCCCACCACCTGCTCGGTGGTGGCCGCGTACCGCGGCCCCAACTCCGAGCGGGGCAGGGCCAACCGCCGCACCAATGCGTCTGCTTTGGCCGCGCGGTCGAGATAGATCGCATCGTTGACGGCGCGGATCTGGGCGTCGGTGCGCGCGAGCCACATCGCGCTCGAAAACGCTTGGCGGGCCGCGGCCGCGACCTCGGGGTCTTTGCTCTGGTAGCCGCCCGGGCCGATCAGCATCAGGCCGCGGCAGGGCACACCCGAGAGCGCGGCGAGCTGCACCACGTGACCGCCGAGGCTGGAGCCGACCAGGAGCGGGGCTTCGTCGAGGCTCTTGACCACCTCGGCCACCGCCGCCACCAACTCGGACAGACCCGCGCCGGGCAGCGGCAAATCCGCGCACCCAAAGCCGGGCAGGTCGAGCGCGATGTACGTCTTGTCCGCGCGCCGGGAGAACAGCGGGGCCCAGTCGGACAGGTCGTGGCCGAGGCCGTGCACAAACACCACCGCCGGGCCTTGGCCGGCCTGGAGCACGGGGAAGGACAAGCCGTCCACCGCCATGGTGCGCTCGATGCCTTGGGGCCAGCGGGTGCGCAAGAAGCGCCGCAGGGCCGCGCCCTCGATGCGGGCGGGGAGGTCCGCGGGGCGGCGCCAGGGGCTGGGGGAAGGCTGGTGATCGGTCATTGTGCGCTGCAGCAGGGTTGTGTTGCGGCTGTTTCCCAGCTGTGAAGGCGGGTGTCAACTGGTTATTGTGCAAACGCACAACCGATTGACGCATCCGCGCAAAGATCTTAGGAGGGGTGGAATTGGAGAGCGCATGGCCGACCCCGTGGTGATCAAAAAATATGGCAACCGCCGGCTCTACGACACGGAGCGCAGCGGGTACATCACGTTGGCCGATCTGGAAGAGATGGTGCGCGCCGGGCGCGACGTTCGTGTCGTCGACGCCAAGACCAACGAGGACCTGACCAAGTTGGTGCTGGTCCAGATCATCGCCGAGCGGGACGCCGCCCGTGAGGTCCTGCCCCTCGGTTTTCTCAAGGCCATCGTGCAACACGCGGACTCGCCCGAGCGGGGCAAGCTGCGCGACGCCCTCAGCAACGCCTGGGGCGGTTTTGTGCAAACGCAAACGGCGGCGGTGGCGCAGATGACCCAAGCCGCGCTCGCGGCCAGCCCTTGGGCGATGTTCTCCCAGGGGCCGTTCACCGCCCCGCGCCCGGCCCCGACCACGGTCAGCCCCCAAGATGTCGTCGAGCAGAACGCGCGGCGTGATCAAGAGATCGCAGATCTCAAGGCCCAGCTGGGACAGACCAACGAGCTGATCCACGCCCTGCTCAAGGCCCAACAGAACGGCCAAGAACCGGGCTCGTGATTTTGTGCGCTGCACAATTTTCTTGACGCACCGCAAAAAGAGCCTATCCTCCGGCCACACCCACACCACGGGTGCCCACCCCAAGGAGGATTTCATGACCACCGAGAAGAAAAAGCCCGCGGCCGAGCCCACCACCTTCCACGTCGCCACCTGGATGGACCAGCTGAAGGAACAAAACGAGCGCATGCTCGGCGAGACCGAAAAGGCGATGAAGCAGGTGATGGACCAGGGTCAGCGCATGTTCGACGAGACCCAAAAGACCATGGCCGCGCAGTTCAAGCTGCAACAGGACTTCATGGAGTCGATGCTCGACACCGCCAAGAGCTTCACCGCGCGCTGACGTGCGCCTCCCCGCGCGGCTCGTCAAGGTGACGACGCGCGGGGCTTTTTTTTTTGTGCAGGAGACCCCCATGCGTGGATTGAACAACCGCTCCGTTCTTGTCACCGGCGCCGCCCGCGGCATCGGCCTGGCCACCGCCGAACGATTCGCCGAAGAGGGTGCGCAGGTGCTGCTCGTCGACCTCGCCGAGAGCCTGGAGCTCACCGGCGCGCTCGCCGAACGCGGGACCTACAAGTGCATCGACGTGACCTCCGCGGACGGCCGCGCCGCGATCGAAACGCTCATCGATGAGCGGGACATCGACGTCCTGGTCAACAACGCGGGCATCACCCGCGACGCGGTGAGCTGGAAGCTCGACGCCGACAACTGGCAGAAGGTCATCGACGTCAACCTCACCGCGGTGTTCATGCTCAGCCAAGCGATGGCCAAGTCGCTGCGGGCCCGCAAGAAAGAGGGCGTGATCCTCAACGCCGCGTCGGTGGTCGCCCACTACGGCAACTTCGGCCAATCCAACTACGTGGCCACCAAGGCGGGCGTGATCGGGCTGACCAAGACCATGAGCAAAGAGCTCGGCCGGTTCGGCATTCGGGTCAACGCGGTGGCCCCCGGCTTCATCGCCACCGACATGGTCGCGAAGATGCCCGACGAGGTGCTCGACGGCATGCGCGGCAAGGCCCCCCTGAGCCGCCTGGGCGAGCCCTCGGAGATCGCCGCTGCCTATGCATTTTTGGCGTCCGATGACGCGAAGTTCATCAGCGGCGCGACCCTCAACGTCGACGGTGGCTTGGTCCTCGGATAGGGTTCAGCGAAGAGACCCCCGATGGGGCGCTCGTCGTGGCCCGGGCGAGCGCACCGCATCTTTGATGTGGAGATGCGCGCTTGACTACAGCCGGCGCCAGCGGCACCAGAACTCGTGCCGCGGGCCGCCCTCGCTCATGCAGGCGCGTTCGTGGGCATCGTCGAGGACCTCGGCCCCGATGGTGCGCATCGACGCGATCATCCAGCCCTCCATGAGCTTACAATGCTCTTTGGCCATGCCCGGGAAGCCCTCGATCACCACCAGCGTGTCGTCGGGCGAAGACCGCTCGGCGAACATCTTGCCCGCGTTTTTGTAGTACTGCGACCACACCCGCCCGCAGGCCTTGACCAGACGCTCGGGCCCGTAGAGCCGCACAAAAAATGAAAATGTGGTGTTGAGGTCGACGCCGGCGGCGTGTTCGCCCAGCCGCCGGCAATACCCGCCGTCGCCGGTGCCGAAGTGTGCCTCCAGCCCCTGCAAAAACTCCGCGAGCGCGGCGTAGGGGTACCAATGGGTGGCCCGGATGCGCGACGCGAACACCTCTTGGGCCGCGGGCCCAGCGTCGTCGAGCATCGCCTCGAAGGCGTCCCGTCCCTGTTCATTGCGCGCGAAGCGCACCAACCCCAAAAAGGCGCTTCCGCGAGCCTGCGCCGCGGCATCGGTCATGCCCTTGGTCTATCGCAGGACCGCGCGCCGCGGAAGCCGCGACCAAAACGCACCAATCATTTGCCGATGCAAAACCGCGAAAAGATCACATCGAGCACATCCTCATCGAGGTCTTGGCCCACCAAGCGGTCGATGGCCGCCCCCGCCCGGCGCAGCTCGCCCGCCACCACCTCGCCGGGCATCGACTGCGCCAACGCCGCGCGCGCCTCGCCTAAGGCCGCGCGGCACGCCTCCATTTCCGCGTGGTGGCGCGCCCGGGTGAGCAGCACCTCGTCCGCGCTGTCGCCCTGCTCTCCCCAAAATGACGCGACGCGCGCCCGGAGCTCGGCGAGCCCCGCCCCGGTGGCCGCGCTCACCGACAGGTCGAAGCCCGCCGCCCCGGGGTCGAGGTCGGCCTTGCTGCGCACGAACAACACCGGCCGCTCGTGGTCGAGCACCAGCTCCGCCGCGGCCGCGCGGTCCACCCCGGGCGGGCACAAACACACCACCACGTCGGCCCGGCGCCACTCGGCCTCGGCCCGCGCGATGCCCATCTTCTCCACCGGGTCGAGGTCGGGGCCCCGCCGCACCCCGGCGACGTCGACCACGGTGCACGCCACCCCGCCGATGTCGGCCAGGCCCTCGAGCACATCGCGGGTGGTGCCGGGCACATCGTGGACCAATGCCTTTTCCTCCCCGCACAGCCCGTTGAGCAGCGTCGACTTGCCCGCGTTGGGCACGCCGTAGAGCAAAACGCGCGCGCCTTCGGTGAGCTTGAGCCCGAACCGCGCGGTGCCGAGCAGGGCGGTGGTCTCGGCCAAGGCCCGGTCCAGGGTCTGCGCGAGACGGTCCTGCTCGGCCTCGCCCAACGGCTCGTCGGGAAAGTCGAGCCGGGCCTCGAGCTCGGCGAGCACGTCGACGATGTCGTCGCGGATGCGCTGCACCGCGTCGCCGAGCCCCCCCGCGAGGCTTTGCAGCGCGGCCTGGCTCGCGGTCTGGGTCTTGGCCTTGATCACGTCCTCGACCGCCTCGGCCTGGGCGAGGTCGAGCCGCCCGGTGAGCACCGCGCGCAATGTGAATTCACCCGGCTCGGCCAGGCGGCAGCCGGCCTCGACGAGGCGGGCTTGGGCCGCGCGCTTGACCGCGTGGCCGCCGTGCACCGAGAGCTCGAAGCTTTGCTCCCCGGTGTAGCTGCGCCCGGCGGCGAAGTACGTGCACACCACCTCGTCGAGCACCGCGCCGTCAGCGTCGACGAGCCGCCCCACCCGGGCCACAAACGGCGCGACCGGGCCTTGGGCGTAGGGCCGAAAAACCGCGTCCAGGACGTTTTCAGCATCGCGCCCGCTCACGCGGAAGATCGCGAGCGCGGCATCTTCGCGGCCGGTGGCGAGGGCGCAGATGGTGTCGTGGCGGTCGAGGTCGAGGCTCATGTCACCCCGCGCGGCGGGCGCGGGCCTTCACCGCCAACAGCGACAGCGCCGCGGGGGTGACCCCGGAGATGCGCGCGGCCTGGGCCAACGTCTCGGGCCGCGCCGCGAGCAGCTTCTCGTGCACCTCGTTGCTCATGCCCGGCAGCCGCTCCTCGAACACCTCGGGGGGCAGCCGCTCGTCGGACAGGCCCTTGGCGCGTTCGATCTCTTTTTGGGCCCGGGCGATGTAGCCCTCGTACTTGAGCTCCACCGACGCGCGGTACCGCACGTTGGGGGGCGCGATGTCTTCGCCCACCAGATCGTCGACGGTGTCGACCTCGGAGCGTTTGATCAGCTGGGCCAACGAGGTCAGGCCCTTGATCGGGGCCGACCCCAACGCGGCGAGGTCGGCGTTCATTTCGCCGGGGGAGACCTTGACCGTCCGGTAGCGGGCGATGGCGGCTTGCACCTCGGCCTCGAAGGCCCGCACCGCGTCCAGCCGCGCGGCCGGGCACAGGCCGATGTCCTCGGCCCGGGGCAAGAGCCGTCCATGGGCATTGTCTTCGCGCAGGATCAGCCGGTGCTCGGCCCGCGAGGTGAACATCCGGTAGGGCTCCTCGGTGCCCAGCGTGACCAGGTCGTCGATGAGCACCCCGGCGTAGGCTTCGTGCCGGCCGAGCACCACCGGTTCGCGGCCCTGGGCGGCCCGGGCGGCGTTGACCCCGGCGAGGAAGCCTTGGATCGCGGCCTCTTCATACCCGGTGGTGCCGTTGATTTGCCCCGCGCAGTAGAGCCCGGCCACCGCCTTGGTCTCCAAACTCGCGTGAAGCTGCCGCGGGTCGACGAAGTCGTACTCCACCGCGTAGCCGAGCCGGGTGATCTCCACCTCCTCGAGCCCCTCGATGGTGCGCAAGAACGCGAGCTGCACGTCGGCGGGCAACGAGGTCGAGAGCCCGTTGGGGTAGATCTCGGGGGTGTCGAGCCCGTGGGGCTCGAGGAAGATCAAATGTGACTGCTTCTGCGCGAAGCGAACCACCTTGTCTTCGATGGACGGGCAGTAGCGCGGGCCCTTGCCCTCCAGCTGCCCGTTGAACAGCGGCGCCGCCCCCCGGGACACGGCCTCGGCGATGACCCGGTGGGTCTCGTGGTTGGTGTGGGTGATGTGGCAGCCGACCTGGGCGAGCGGGGGCGGGCCCGAGTCGAACGAAAAGCGCGGCGCGGGATCGTCCGGCGCCTGCCGCTCGAGCCGGTCGGTGTCGATGGTGCGCACGTCGACGCGGGGACAGGTGCCGGTCTTGAGCCGCCCCAGGGACAACCCGAGGCCGGCCAGCGAACCGGACAAGCCCTCCTGCGGCGCCTCCCCCGCGCGGCCGCCGGGCTTGACCTCGGTGCCTTGGTGCAGGCGGCCCCCGAGGAACGTGCCGGTGGTGAGCACCACCCGGTCGGCTTCGATGGTTTGGCCGCTCTTGGTCGTCACCCCGCGCACGCGGCCGTCCTCGACCACGAGGCCCACGACGTCGTTTTGCACCACCCGGAGCCCGCGCTCGTTCATCACCACCCGGCCCATGTGTTGGCGGTAACGCTCCATGTCGCTTTGGCAACGGGTGGCGCGCACCGCGGGGCCGCGCGACTCGTTCAGCGTGCGGAAGTGGATGCCGGTGGCGTCGGCCGCGCGGCCCATCTCGCCCCCGAGGGCGTCGAGCTCGCGCACGAGATGGCCTTTGCCCACCCCGCCCACCGCGGGGTTGCAGCTCATGGCGCAGATGCGGTCGATGGCGCCGGTGACGAGGGTGGTGCGCACGCCGAGCCGCGCGCTGGCCAGGGCGGCCTCCGCGCCGGCGTGTCCGCCCCCGACGATCAAGATGTGTTCGCTGGACATAGGATTGGGCCTCAAGCGGGTTCGTAGGAGCCTGCACCGGGCCCGGCAACCCCCGCCGGCGGGCTGGCAACCTTTCGCTTTTTTCGGCCAGGCGGTAAACCTGCGGGCCCCGCTCGTGGAGGCCCGATGAGACTGCCCGTCCCGTTCGCGACCCTCGTGTGTTCCCTGCTGCTCGCCCTGCCCGGGGCGGCCCAGGTGACCGGCAGCGAAGGCTTTGGCCTCGTCAATCTCGGCGGGGATGGGCCGGGCTCGTTCCCCGGGGATCGCTTCCGGCCGGCCATCGATCGGCAGGGCATCCTCGACGTCGAGTCCGGGTCGGTGGGCGAACACCTCGACTACGACCTCGGCATCTGGTTCGACTACAGCCACAACAACCTGGTGCTCTACCGGTACAACCAACCCGGCGAGACCACCCTGAGCCCCCGGCGGGCGTTCTCGCTCATCGAGCACCGGTTCGCCGCGCACCTCACCGGCGCCATCTCGCTGTTCGACTGGGTGGAGATCGGGCTCGACCTGCCCTTCGTGCCGTTTCAGTACCGAAGCCCGGTGCCGGACAGCTACACCGCGGCGGCGCCGTTTTGGACCGTGGGCGGCTTTGGCCAGTTTGTGTCCGGCCTCGGCGACATCCGGGTCACCCCCAAAGTGCGCATCCTCAAGGCCGAGGACCAGTTCGTCGACTTGGCGTTTGTGCCCCACGTGACCTTGCCCACCGCGTTCCCCGCCGGCGTGTACCTCGGGGAGGGCTTTTTCACGTTTGTCCCCGAGTTTGCCCTGTCGCGCGAAATTCTCGGTCTGCGCCTCGGCACCAACATTGGGTACCGCGCGCGGTTCTTCGCCCAGATGGCCAACCAGAGCATCGGCCACGAGGTCACCTACCGCTTCGGCCTCGGCTACAAGTTTCATGAGCTGACCGAGGTGCCGCTGAGCATCGACTGGACCTTGTCCGGTGCGGTCGGGGTCATCCCCCTCATCGCCAACACCAACCAAGCCCCCCTCGAGACCCACGCCGCGGTCACCTACGACATCATCGACCGGCTTCAGGTGTTCGGGGGCGTGGGCGCGGGCCTCATCGGCGGGCCCGGCACCCCCGAGGTCCGCCTGTTCGCCGGCACCCGGTATGCCCCGCGGGTGCGGGACAAAGACGGCGATGGGTTGCGCGACAAAGACGACGCCTGCCCCGACGACCCCGAGGACAAAGACGGCATCGCCGACAGCGACGGGTGCCCCGACCCCGACAACGACGAGGACGGCATCCTCGACCGCGACGACCACTGCCCCAACGAGGGCGAAGACGTCGACCAGTTCGAGGATGAAGACGGGTGCCCCGAGATCGACAACGACCAAGACGGCGTGGTCGACGGCGAAGACACCTGCCCCAACGAGCCTGAAGACAAAGACGGCTTCGCCGACGAAGACGGGTGCCCCGATCCCGACAACGACGAGGACGGCATCCTCGACGCCCAAGACAAGTGCCCGATGGAGCCAGGGGTGCCGGCCGAGAATGGCTGCCCGGTGGGCGACAGCGACCGCGACGGCATCCCCGACGACCGCGACCAATGCCCCAACGACCCCGAGGACAAAGACGCCTTCGAGGACGCCGACGGCTGCCCCGACCTCGACAACGACAAGGACGGCATCCTCGACGCCCAAGACAAGTGCCCGGTGGACCCCGAGGACAAAGACCAGTTCGAAGATGAGGACGGTTGCCCCGAGCTCGACAACGACCACGACGGCATCCCCGACAAAGACGACAAATGTCCGCTCAAGCCGGAGACCATCAACGGGCGCAAAGACGACGACGGGTGCCCCGACCGGGGCAAGACCAAGGTGCGCATGACCGAGACCTCCATCGAGATCCTCGAGCGCGTGTACTTCGACACCGGGCGGGCCACGATCCAGTCGCGCAGCTTCAACCTCCTCGGCCAGGTCGCGGCCCTGCTGCGCGCCAACGGGGAGGTCACCAAGGTGCGCATCGAGGGCCACACCGACTCGCAGGGCGACAGCGCCTACAACAAGCGCTTGTCCCAAGAGCGCGCCCAAGCGGTGCGGCAGTTCATCATCGACCAAGGGGTCGACCCCGGGCGCCTCGTCGCCGAGGGCTTTGGCGAAGAGCGTCCGGTGGCCGACAACGGCACCCGCGACGGACGCGCCCAGAACCGCCGGGTGGAGTTCAACATCCTCGAAATCAGCGGCCGCCCCGTCGAGGGGGGCAAGGGCACGATCCGCCGGATGGAACAAGAGCGCCCCGACGACACCGCCCCGGACAAGAAGGCCCCGGCCCCCGCCGCGCCCGCCCCCGGCACCCCGTCCCCCGGTCCCAAAACGGGGGGGTGAGATGACCGAGCGGGTGCGGCTCGCCCCCAAGGGGCAGCTGCTGGCGCGCAACCTGCGCCCGAAAAAATCCTTCGGGCAGAACTTCCTCGGCGACGTGGGCATCCTCGAGCGCATCGCCGCCGAGGTCACCGCGGTGGCGCCCGCGTCCCGCCGCGGGGTCGAGTACGGCAGCGGCACCGGCGCGCTCACCGCCCCCTTGCTCGACGCCGGAATGCAACTGCACGCGGTGGAGCGCGACCGCGACCTGGTCCCGGTGTTGCGGGACCGTTTCGCCGACGACATCGAGCGGGGGACGCTGGTGTTGCACGAGGCCAACGCCTCGACCTTCGTCGCGCCGTTCGACGAGCCCTACGTGCTGTGCGGCAACCTCCCGTACCATTTGACCTCGGGCCTGCTCTCCGACGCGGTGGACAATGCCCAGGTGTGCGCGGCGGTGTTCCTGATTCAAAAAGAGGTCGCCGACCGCGTGGCCGCGCCCGAGGGCAACAAGACCTACGGGACCTTGAGCGTGATCGTGCAGCGGGTGTTCGACGCCCACACCGCGTTCATCGTGCCCAAAGGCGCGTTCTGGCCGGTGCCCGACGTCGACGGGGGCGTGCTCGTGCTCAAGCGGCGCGCGACCCCGCGGGGGGGCGACATCGCCGACGCCGACGTGCGGCGGGTGGTCAAGGCCGCCTTCGGAGGCCGCCGCAAGACCCTGCGCAACGCGCTCAAGAAGTTGCTCGACCCCGACGCGTTCGACCGCGCGGGGGTCGACCCGTCCGCTCGTGCAGATACATTGACAGTGGAGCAGTTCGTGGCCTTGGCCCGGGAGCTGCCCGCCCCCCCCGAGGCGGGCGCGGCCGAGACCGACGGTGCCTGAGGCCCCCGAGGTCGAGACCGTGCGCCTCACCCTCGACCCCCTCATCCGGGGCAAGGCGCTCGGCACCCCGTGGTGGTCTTTTTTGCCCCTGCGCAACCGGGTGCCCGACGAGGCCTCGTTTCGGTTCCTGGTGGGGCGGCCCATCCGGGGCACGTCGCGCCACGGCAAGGTCTTATTTGTGCATAGCGAGACGGGGGGCCTGGTGGTTCGGCTCGGCATGTCCGGTCGCTGCTTGGTCCAGGCCCAGGACGCCCCCCTCGCCCCCCACACCCACTTGCGCTGGCCCCTCGCCCCCGGCGAGACCGAGCTGCGCTACGTGGACCCCCGCCGCTTCGGGGACGTGCGCCCCTTCGTCGACGAGGAGGACCGGGCCACGGTGATCGCCCCCCTCGGCCCCGACCCCACCACCCTCGACCAACCCGCCGTCGCCCAGGCGGTGAGCTTGGCCCTGCGCCGCACGCGCCGGTCCTTGAAGGCCGCGCTCCTCGACCAGGCCCTCATCGCCGGCCTCGGCAACATCTATGTCTGCGAGGCCCTGTTCATCGCGCGGCTCTCCCCTTTTCGCGCCGCCAAGGGCCTCACCGCGCCGGAGGCCACACGCCTGCTCGCGGCTTGCCACCAGGTCATCCAAGACGGGATCGCCCGCCGGGGCACCACCCTCAACGACTACGTCGATGCCGAGGGCCGACAAGGCGACAACCAGCATCATTTGTTCGTGTTTGCCCGCGAAGGCGATCCCTGTCACACCTGCGGTACCGCGGTGCGGCGGAAGACCCAAGCCAACCGCAGCACGTACTACTGCGCCCGCTGCCAACGCGCGCGCTAGCCACGGCGTGGTCGACCGACCGGTGGGGCCCGCGTCACAGCGAGGGCGGTTGCCTCCGTCCACGGTTGCCCTACCGTGTCCGGCTCAGCATTGGAGTGTTCATGAACAACCGTATCCTGTTGATTTCACTGTGTTTTATGCTCCCTTTGGCCGGTTGTCCGGGCGAGACCGGCGATCCGGTGGGCGGCGCCGACGCCGGCCCCGAAGACGCGGACATCGGGACCCCGGCGTTTTTGTGCGAGGTGCAGTCGCGCGGGGTGTTCAACATGACCGGGCTGGTGCTCGGCGCGCTCGTGGCCGCGTTCTCCGATCAATGCCAAGACCACTACGACCCCGATGAGCTGGCCGCGATCGAAGAAAGCACCATCTGGATCGGCGACAACCCCGACTTTGTCGCCCAGCTGCGCGAGGCCTGCCAAGACCCCGACGCCGACCACGGCATCAACCAAGAACTCATCGACCGCGGCAACCTCCGCTTCGACACCGCCAAGATCGAAGACTGCCGCGACGCCGGCCGCCAATACCGGGAGGCGGTCGACCTCGCCGAGCTCGCCGGCTTTTCCGAGATCGACATGGACGCCCTCAGCGAAGAACTCGAAGCGCAGAGCGGCGCGTGCCTCGACGCGGTCACCGGCGTGCTCGAACAAGGCGAGGAATGCATCGCCGACCTCGAGTGCGGCGGCGACCTCACCCTCCGGTGCGAACTCGACCTCACCGACCTGACCACCCGCTGCTTGTCCCCCGCCGCGCTCGGCGAAGGCTGCTACGGCGGCGCCACCCCCCGCACCTGCGACCCCGACCTCACCTGCCACGAGGGCACCTGCCAGGCCTACAGCCAAGAAGGCGACCCCTGCGGGTACACCCTGCCCGACTGCGCCGCCGATCTGTTCTGCCAAGAGATCGAGGGTGAACCCAACGGCGCCTGCCGCCCTCCCCTCGCCGCGGGCGAGGACTGCAGCAACAACGAGGTGTGCGGCGAAGGCCTGTACTGCCACGAGGTCTACAGCGAAACCCTCGGGCACGACGTGGGCACCTGTGTGGCCCCCAGCCCCGCCGGCGACAGCTGCGCGGACGGCGAAGAGTGCGAAGAGGAGCTGTTCTGCTCATCGTCCAGCGAGGTCTGCACCGCGCCGCTCGCCAATGAGGCCGCGTGCGATCCAGGCGCATTGTGCGAAGACCCCTGCTTCACCTGCCGCCCCGCCCTCCCCGGCGGCGACGCCTCCGCCTGCCTCGCCTTCGGGGTGGTGGGCGACGGCTGCACCTCGACGGGCCACTGCGCGCCGGGTCACTTCTGCGACGCCACCGGGACCTGCGCCGAGCTCGGCGACGCCGGCGACAACTGCCTCAACGACGGCCAGTGCAAGGCCGGCTTGGTCTGCGACCTCGAAGGCGCGCCCCCGGTGTGCGTCGAGGACGATGGCGAAGAAGAACCCGCCGGTCCCTGCGGCGAAGACCTCTGCCCCGAAGGCGCCGCGTGTACCTTCGACAGCGACTGTGTCGAGGGTCTACTGTGCGCCGACCCCGACGACGAGGACGACGTCGACGAGGAGGTGTGCTTGGTCCCGCCCGCCGAAGGCGCGCCCTGCCACCTCGGCTACCGGTGCGGCGACGAACACTGGTGCGACGACACCGGCGACGACGCGGTGTGCCTGCCCCGCCGGGCGGTGGGCGAGCCCTGTCCCTCCGACGACGCCTGCGCCACCCAGTCCTGCTACCGGGCGGACCTGGACGCCGACGGGCAATGCGCCCCGGTGGCGGCTTCGGGGTGCACCCACGGGAAGGACTTTTTCCCCACCCTGCTGTTTTTGAGCGTGCTGCTCGGCGGGGTGCGCGTGCGCCGGCGCTTGCGGCGCGCCCGCTGAGCCGCAGGGCACCCACGATGAAGGCCGGCCTCGACGGGGCCGGCCTTTTTTGCCGCCCCGCGCCCGGCTACCGTGGGGCATGACCGACGCTGTGGCCACCTGTTCGCTGCCTTTGCCACGGGGCCACCGGTTTGTCGGCACGCTGTTCCCGCTGGCCCAGGGACGGTTCGACCCCACCTGTTCGCTGCGGCGGGAGCGTCTGGTCCGCGCCGCCCACACCCCCGACGGTCCTGTGACATTGGTGGTCGAGGTCCGCGACGGCACCGCCCACGCCACCGCCCATGGCCCGGGCGCGCAGTGGCAGATCGAGCGCGTGCCCGACCTGCTGGGATTGTTCGACGAGGGCGCGGTCATCCCCGCCGGCCTGCACCCGGTGGTCGACGAGGCGGTCAAGGCCCAGCCCTGGCCGCGCTTCATCAAGACCCACGACGTGCTCGGCGCGCTCATCCCCATCATCCTCGGCCAGAAGGTCACCGGCCACGAACAGGTGCGTTCCTTCTCGCGGCTGGCCCGGCTGGTGCCCCAAACCGCCCCAGGCCCGTTCGCGGATCTGTTGCTGCCCCCCGCGCCCGAGACCGTGGCCGGGGCATCCCTCGACGAGCTCCAGGGCTGCGGCATTCTGCGTCCCCAGGCGCGGACGTTGAAGGAGGTCTGCCGCCACCGCAAGAAGTTGACCCGCCTCGGCCAGGAGGATGAAGAGACATTGCGCACGCTGCTGCCCAAGATCGCGGGCATCGGCCCCTGGACGGTGTCGTGCCTTTTCTCCCAGACCCGGGGCGACGCCGACGCGGTGGTGGTCGGCGACTTCCACTTGCCCCACGCGGTGGTGCACGCCCTGACCGGCCGGGCCCGCGGCAGCGACGAAGAGATGCTCGCCCTCCTCGAGCCGTTCCGCGGGCAGCGGGCGCGGGTGGTGCGCTTGTTGTTGCGGCACAAGGGGCCCGAGCCCAGCTTCGGCCCCCGGGCCCCGCTGCGGGAAAACCCCGTGCCCTTCGCCCCCCGCGGCCGACGCTGACCGCCCCACCCTGGCGCACCCGATCCGATCTGGTGCACCCCAAGCCCGGGCCGGGGCCTGGCCGCGCGGCCCTCGACGTGGAACGCCCCGTGCACTGTCTGTCCCCGGAGGACAGCTATGCACAAAAATCAAGACACCTATGCCCAAGCCACCCCCGTCGCGTCCGGGACCGCCCCCTCGCGCGAGGAGGCCGGCTGGCGCCGGGGCCGCCCGGTGGAGGACCCGGACAAGACCAAGCGGTGGGGCTTCATCTCGGCCAAGCCGAGCGAGTACTTGATCCACATGCGCCGGGGGGAGGTGCTGGCCGGCTCATCGGGCCAGGGCGCGACCTGCTTCAAGCGCCCCCGGGACGCGGTGGCGGTGGTGCCCACCTCCTTGCAGCGGCTGACGTTCACCGCCGACCAAGTCACATTGGAGAAGGTCGGCGTGCTCGTGCGCGGGTTGGCGGTGTTCCGCATCGCGGACCCGGTGCTCGCGTTCCGGGTGCTCAACTTCTCCTACCCCGAGCGGGCCCAAGAGAAGCTGCGCCAAACCCTGGGCGAGATGTTCGTGGGGGCCACCCGCCGGCTGGTGGCCAACCTCTCGGTCGACGACTGCCTGCAAAAGCGCAAGGCCGCCCTCGCCGACGAGCTGTTGCAAGAGATCGCCCCGGTGGTCGGTGGGCACGGCCGGTTCGACGACACCACCGACGCGGGCTGGGGCGTGGTCCTCGACACGATTGAGATCCAAGAGGTGCGGGTCCAGTCCGCCCAGCTGTTCGACGACATGCAGGCGCCGTATCGGGCCGAGCTCGAACGCAACGCGTCCTTGGCCCGGGCCGCCCGGGACAAAGAGACCCGGCTCAAGGCCGCCCGGGACCAAGAGGAGGTGGCCACCGCCGAGCTGTTGCGGGACCGCAACACCGCCCGGGCCCGGGCCGAGGCCGAGACCGAAGAGCGCACCCGCTGGCTCGAGGCCGCGGCCGAACGCGAACGCGAACGCGCCGCCCAGGCCGAGGAGCAGCAGCGCGCGGCCGAGGACAAGATCGCGCTGCAGGCCAAGCTCGACGAGGCCGCGCACACAAAGGCATTGCGCGACCTCGCCCGGCGCGAGCAGGAGGCCCGGGTGGACCTCATCGCCGCCGCGGGCCGGGCCCAGCTCACGGTGGCGGAAAAGCTCCCCGAGCTCGCGGCCGCGGTGGGCCAACGCTTCGGCGACATCAAGCTCACCCAGATCGGGACTGGGGCCACCGGCTTGCCGGTGACCCCCATGGTGGAGGCGGTGGGGGCGGTGTTGTCCTTGGCCCAAGACACCCTGGACCGGCTGCGGCCCGACGCGCCCGACGACGAGGCTCAGCCCACCGAGGTGTAGCGCGCGGTGCGCACGCTGATGCCAAACCCCTGGGTGGCGATCACCGTCTCCTCATCGACGTGCGCCACCTGGCCTTTTTGGTTGTACCCAATGCTCATCACCTGAAGCAGGAGCCGGGCCCGGTCGGCATAGCCTTCGCCCAGCAGATGCCGGGGCACGTCGGGGGCCACCTCTTCGATCCCGGTGCGCTCGCGCACCACGTGCTGCAGCCGTCCCTGGTCGTCGTACACCAACATCATGCGCTCCTGGGTCTGGTTGGCGCTCTCCCGTCCCGAGTCCGCCGCCTTCACCATCACGTTCACGCGCACCACTTTGCCCTTTTCCCGCACCACCTGGGGGGCCATGACCTGAAAGTCCGAATACCCCACCGGGTCCTCGAGCCGGGCCTTGCCCAATGTCTTTGCCTTTGCCTCGAAGAAGGTCACGTCGGCGAGCTGGACCAGGGCCGCGGGGCTCACCCGGCCCGCGGCTTTGGCGTTGCCCGACGTGGTGAGTTTCTCCTCCTCCCCGTCGTAGTCCTTGGCGTACCGCAACCACTCCGCGATGGTGGCCCAATCACTCTGCAGGATGTAGAGCCCGTCGGGGGTGGCGGGGGGCGCGGCCGCGAACGACGGGGTCGAGGCCACCCCCAGGTCGGCCATCCACGGCCCCTCAAACAACGCGCGGCTGTCCGCGGACAGGGCCTGCACGAACTCCGCGGGGTTGATCTTGCACGTCTTGTCGCGGCTCTTGCACGGCCCCGCCCACTCCTTCTGGGTCAGCTTCTCCCGCTCGGTTTTGAAGTGGGTGCCCGCGTAGGGATAGGTCTTGGGCAACTTCTTGAACGCCAGCGCTTCGTCGCGCCGGCCCTTGATCCAATGCAGCACGCGCTTTTGTTTGCCCTTTTCCATCTTCTCTTCGTACTTGGCCGCGGTCTTCACCTCGGTCTGCACGTCGGAGATGCAGGTGTCCTGGTATTTGCGGCCGGCCTTGACCGCGAGCACGGTGAGCCGGATGCGGTCGAGGCCGCGCTCGGGGGGCAACGTGAACGACACCGTCTGGCGGCCCCACCGGGGGGACAGGGCCTTGTCTTCCTGGGCGACCTGAATGCCCTGGTGGTACGCGGTGATGCGCACCTTGGTGGGCGTGCTGTTGGCCGCGTGCAGTGACTTTGATTTCTGGTAGCCACTCTTGATGTTGAGCCGCACCGCGTCCACCTGATGCAGCGGGGTGAGGTCCCACTCGATCCACTCCCCCGTGCCCTGGCCGTTGGCCCCCTCGACCCACGCGGTCTGGGGGTTGTCGTCGAGGATGTAGTTGGGGTGGTAGTTCTCGGAGAACTTGTTCCAGTTGTTCTTCAAAAACGAGCTCGCCCGGGCCTCGTCGGAGTACAGCCGCACCCAACGCGACGCGCTGGGGGCTTGGGCCACCGCGGCCGGGGCTTGTTCGCTCTCCTCCGGGGGGGCCGCGGCCGCGGTCTTGGCGGTGGCGGCCGCGCCCGGGGTCGAGCCGCTCTCGGTACAAGCCAAAAACAGGTTCAACGCAACCAGCAATGTCACGGGATGGCGCATGGGACGTCCTCCTCCAGGTCGGCCGCGAACAACACGCGGCGGGTCTCGGTGTCGCGCAACTGCGGGGTCATCGCGTTGCGCGGATGGGTGAACCAGTACACGACCTCCACCCGCGCGGCGTCGGCGGGGAGGTCCAAGGACCGGCGCTCGGCCGGGCGAAGGGTGCTGTCGGCGTCCCGCACCTTGCGCATGCCCCCGCCGGCCTCGTCGGGGACAAAGCGGAAGGTGCGCACCAGGCTCTGCACCACCCGGCGCCGGCCCGCGGCGGTCACCGCCACGACGTCGAGCCGCCGGGTCATGTCCCCGGTGGGCACCGCGTGGCCGGCTTGATTTTGCAGGGTCAGGCGGCAGCCGGCGGCCGACGGTGACAATGAATAGGCAATCGCCTGATCCAACGTGGGCCGGTGGTGGGCGCCCCAGAAGCGGTGTCCGCCCTCGGCCATGTGGCAATCCCGGCAGGACTTTTGGCCCCCCCGGTCGCGGTAGGCGCGCCACTCGGTGACTGTGCTCTGGATCGGCGCGTCGTCGGACAAGCTCCCGTCCGCCCGCCGGAAGGCGAACTCATGGCACTGCGCACAAAACCCCGGTTCCGCGAGCGCCGGGGCCAGCTCACTTTTGTGCGCGGCCTCGCCGAGGGCGGACATCGGCCGGGCGGTGCGCACCTTGCCGTCCCGGACATGGCAGACCGCGCAGTTGACCCCCTCGTCGCGGCGGCCTTGTGCGCGGAGCGGCGCGTGGCAGTTGACGCAGCGGGGGTCGGGCTCCTTTTCCAGGGCGGACACGAACAGGGCGTTGGTGGCCGCGGCCGCGTGGCGTGATCCAGCCCACGCCCGGTACACGTCCTGGTGGCAGGTCCGGCAGCTCGCGGCCCCCGCCGCCGCGCCCCCCGCGGCGGGGTCGAGGGGTCGTAAACCGGACGAAAACCCCCATGAAATCAAAGGGTTGGCGCCCATCAAGAGCAGCCCGCCCAGCATGACCACAAACCCCCAGCGCCCCATGCGAGCGGGGATAGAGCCCCCCCGCCCCGCCCGCAACCGAGGGGGTTGACAGGTCGGGTCTTGTCCCACATTTAACCGAACGATTGATTCATTCTGTCCAGGGGAGGACTTCTGATGTTCCGTTTCGCAACCACCGGGGGCCCCGGCGTGATGGTGCTGGTCTTGGCCAGCGCCACGCTCGGGTGCTCCACCTTGGCTCTCAAGCTTCCGAAGTCGCTGCGCGGCGGCAGCGCGTCCCGCGCCGACGACAAAACCGGCGCGGCCGACCACGGGGGGGCCCGCGGGGAGGCGGCCGCCCCCGCCCGGACCGCCGCGGCCCCGGCCCGGGGCACGCTGCCCGCGGACGCGCCCGCGGGGGTGCCGCAGAAGAAGTACGAGGACGCGACCTACCACGTCGCGCGCCTGGAGAAGTCCCTGGCCGAGGACCGCGACTACGCCGCCCAGATGGAGCAACGCCTGGGCGTGGCCCGCGCCGCGGTGGCGGAGCTCGCGGTGGACTATCCCGACGCGGACCTGTCCGCTCTTCACCAATACATGGGCGCGCTCGATGCCGAGGCGCGTGGCGTCCTGCTCGCGCTCACCGTCGAGAAGCAGGCCGAGCGCGAGCCGGGGCTGTCCCGGGAGCAGCAGATCGCGGCGGTACACGGGGCCCCGGCGATCGAGCCATTGGCCCCCGCGGCGTGTGATGGGCCGTTCAAGATCTCGGAGCTGCCCGCGCCCGGCTACTACCGCGACATCATGAACGCGCCGACCCAAGAGGAGAGCCTGCACAACATCGCGGCGTGGTCGTGCCGCGCCCCCGAGCTCGCCGCCCGCCACAAGTGGGTGGCGAATCTGTGGCAAGGGGTGGCCAACGAGGCCGGGCTCGACGGGGCGGCCTTCGCCAAACACCAGCGCACGCTGCTCTACCTCACCGACAAAGGGTTCGACGCCAAGATGAACGCCTACTGCGAACAGATCACCGCCCCCTTGAAGCGCAGCAAGGGCAAAGAGGTGGCGATGTCCCTCGCCGAGCGGGCCGAGGCCACCTCGCACGCGGTGGTGATGGGCTGCCTCGAGCGCTACGCGCGCAATGGCATTTGGCCGGACGCGATCGACGACGCGCTCGAACAGGGCCTGACCGGTCCGGAGCAGCTCTGGCGCGGGGCGCTGCTGTACGAAAAGCTCTACGTGCTCGACGCCCAAGAACTGCAAGACGAACGCAAGCGCCAGGACGAAGCCCTGCGCATGGTGGCCCAGGTCGCGCACCTCAGCACCGACGTGGAGCGGTTTGACCCCCGGGCGTTCCAGAAGCAAGCGCGCAAGTCCCTGCCCGAGACCAAGGACCCCCAGGTGCTCGCCTACCGCGACTGGCGCCTCGATTTTGTGAGCAGCGCGGCCCAAGCCCAACCCGCGCGCCTCGAAGCGGCCCTGCAAGAGGTCGATCGCGATCACCCCGGGGTGTACAAAGTGGCGGTCACCGCCCCCCGGGCCGCGTTCAAGAAGTGGGAGCGGTCGTTCAAACGGGACAAGACCGCCCTCGCCCTGGTGCGCACGGTGCAGGCGGCCAAACAAGACGGCCAGGTGGGCAAAGCCAAAGGCTGCACCAAAGGGGCCCGGCGGCTCCTGCTCCAACGGATGAAGGGGGCCAAGGACCGCGACGACGTCAAGGCCCGGGCCCAGGACTTCACCGTGCGGCCCATCGTCGATGCCACCGTGGACTGTGCCCGCCTGGACGGTGAGAGCTATGATGCAGCATTGCTCAAGCCCCTCACCTACGGGGACAAGGCGGCCCTGGGCCCGCGGGCCGCGGCCATGCTCGGGGCCCGCGACGCGGTGATTCCCTACCTGGAGAAAGACGAGAAGTTCCCGATCAAGGCCGGCTACTTCAAGGACATCCTGTCCGGCAACGACGTGGCCCGGGAGTTCCAAAAACAACAACAGAAGAGCGGGTTCCGCGATCTGTCGTTCACCGCCCAAGACGGGGTGGTCCAGTCGATGAAGAAGACCAAGGGTGGGGTGAAGGTGACGTTCAAGCAGACGTTCATCACCCAGCCCAAATACTCCTGCAAGGAGACCAACCGCATCGATCGCATCATGCCCGACGGCACCATCAAGTACCGAGAGAACTGCAAACGCATTGGCACGGAGAAGCTGCGCAGCTCGCCGCTCCCGGTGGTGTTCCCGCCCCATCTCACCACCGGCATGAAGCGCGGCAGCTTCGTGAAGTTCGATCGGGTGCAAGGCGGGGACAGCGGCGTGCCCGTCGAGGTCTACAAAGACGAGAACATGAAAAAGATGACCGCGTTCCGTGGCGTCGCGGTCAAGAACTGACGCCGTTCACCCTGTGCGCGCGGTCATTCGCGCGCGCGGGGCTGAGCGTTACAACCCCCTTGACGGCACATGTGGATGGTCTGCTTGTGTTGGTCAGCCTGGCGGTGCCCTTCGGGGCACCGTCTTTTTTTGGCTCAGTTGCGCGTGACCACGATGGAGGTGTAGCTCCACTCGTTGTTGTCCCAGTTGCCGTCCCCGTCGTCGTCGCCGCACATGCCGAACTCGTAGGTGCCGTTGAGGCCGGTGACCACCCCATTGATCGCAAACGGCATGCGGGTGTTTTGCGGGACCTGAAGGTTGAACATCCCCAAGCCAATGGTACTGGGCGTGGCGGTGCTCCCGGAGACGCGGTAGCAGGGATAGATGTCGAGGCCCCCGGCGCCGGCGGCGTTGACGGATCCGAACGCGGCGCTGCTTTGGATGTTGATCATGTCCGCGGGGGCCACGGTGGCGGAGACCCGCACCGACAAGAACGCGCGGGTGGCGGTGGGGGTGGTGGTGCTCCCGGCCGCGGAGACCATTTGGTTGTTGCCCGCGCCCCCGGCCAGCGACGACAAGTCCGCGGACACGGTGCCCGCGCTGTCGGTGAGCTGCAGGGTGGTGCCGGACAGGGTCATGCTCTGGTTGGTCTCGTTGGTGGGATCGGCGTCGGCGTCGTTCACCCCGTCTTGCAAGGCGGCAAGATTGGCCGAGAGGGTGCCCCCGTTGTCGGTCAGCTGCAGCGTGGTCCCGCTCAGCACCAAGGAGCTGTTCAGCTCGTTGCTCGGGTTGCTGTCCGCGTCGTTCACCCCGTCTTGCAAGGCGGCGAGATTGGCCGAGAGCGTGCCCCCGTTGTCGGTCAGCTGCAGCGTGGTCCCGCTCAGCACCAAGGAACTGTTCAGCTCGTTGCTCGGGTTGCTGTCCGCGTCGTTCACCCCGTCTTGCAGCCCGGCCAAGCTCACGTTGTACATGATGCCGCTCTCGGTGATGTTCAACGTCGTGCCGGTGAGGGTCACGTCGCTGATCGTGCCCCCGCCCGCCGCGGACTCGTCCGCGGCACAGTCCCAGCCTGTGGCGGTGCGCTTGAGCACGTTGCCCACCGCGCAGCTGCTCAACAAAGAAAACTCCCCGCCCACCAACTCAATGCCACTGTTGCCTTTGGCCGCGTAGGTGGTGTCGTCGTCCCCATCATCGAGACCGGCGGGCACCGAGGTCAGGCGCGACCAGTCGAGGTCGTCGCTCTGCAGGGTCAGGTCCGCGGGGCTGAGGCCCTGCAAGGTGGTCGCCTCGGCGCAGAACTCCGCCGCGGCCGCGAAGGGCACGGTGCCGAGCTCGATGAGGTCCATCTCGTCGTCACCGTTCACCGCGATGCCGAGATAGGCGCTGGGCAGCGACGCGAGCTGGGCGAGGTCCAAGGCGGCCTGGTCGCCGAGGTACACGGCAAAAAAACCCTCCGCGAAGGACACGTCCCGGGTCTCGGTGAACACACTGGTCGTGCCCGCGGCGTCTTCGTACACGGTGAACGCCACCGACACGGTGCCGTCCAGTGGCGCGCCGTCGGCGTCGGTGATCACCCCCTGCACGGGCAAGGTCGCGGGCACCGCCCCCGCCGCCATCGCGAACATCAGCGCAAAGCCTGCGCTTCCCCATTGCCCCAGTCTCATTGTGTGTTCCCTTGTCGCAGCGGGGCCACGCCCACGCCGATGATTGCTTGATGCCCGGGCGCGCTCACTTGTTGGCGCGGGGCGGGCCCGCCCACGATCACCGTGGCCCGGTATTGCGAGGACTGGGTGCGGCGCACGCCCGACGACGGGCCGACGCGAAGACCGATCGACACGTCCCCGTCCCCATCTCCGTCCCCATCGCCATCTCCGTCACCGTCCCCATCTCCGTCACCGTCCCCATCTCCGTCACCGTCCCCATCTCCGTCACCGTCCCCATCTCCGTCGCCGTCCCCATCGCCGTCACCGCCCATCACCGCGCAGGTGCCCATGTCGCACACCAACGTACCTGGACAGTCGACGTCGATGACACACGCGCAGCCTTCCCCGGAGTCTTCACACCCCGAACCCGCGTCCATGACCGGCACGCCGGCCGGGCATCCGCCGAACAGGGACAGGGCGATGAGGGCGAACCCCCACCAAATGATCTTGGTGCTGCGCTGCATCAACCCCAGGCTACCAACGCAAAACCGCCTGTCTATGCGGCTCCCGGCGAATGATGACCAGCGGGTACTCAGGCCGTCCGGCGGTAGGCCCCCGGGGTCTTGCCCGTCCACTTCTTGAACGCCCGGGTGAACGCCGCCTGCTCCGAAAAGCCGAGCAAAAACGCGATCTCCCCCATCGACCGGTCGGTCGCGGCCAACTGCTGAACGGCCACGTTCTGGCGAATCTCGTCCACGATCTCTTTGTGGCTGGTGCCGACGTCTTTCAGCCGCCGCTGCAGCGTGCGTTCGTGAATGCCCAAGCGGCCGGCCACCCCGGTGAGGGTCACATCCTGGGCCAGGTGGTCGGCCACGTCCTGCCGAATCTGGGCCACGAGGTCGCGCTCTTGGGCGTGGGGCACGCGCGCGGCGATCTCCCCCACCACCCCCTTGAGCACCTGGGCCAACACCGGGTTGTGGCGGGTCATGTGCTGGCTGAGCACGTCGTGGGTAAAAAACAGCGCGTCCACCTTCTTCCCGGTCCGCACCGGACAGCCGAAGGCCTTCTCCAAGTCCGGCTCGAGGGCGGGCGCATGGTGGGCAAACCACACCTCCCGCGGCACCACCGCGTGCCCGGCCATGTCGCTGCAGGTCTGCAACACCGCGGCGTGCGCGAACTGCACCTCCACGAATGGACACCGCGGGCTTCCCTTGTCCCGCCGGACCAAACGGCCCCCGGCCTCGTCGTGCTCAAACACCACCGCCACCGACTCATCGATCACCGGGTAGAACCGGCTAAACGTGGATAGCCCATCGATCAGCGTGGCCTGGGTTCCGCTGGCGTAGGCCAAGGTCGCGGCCAACCCCTGATCGACCTCGCCCCGTCGGGCGAGCTTGATGCCGATCAAAGGGTCGGCGCTCACCCGGCCGATCTCTTGCCACAGTTCGCGCAGGTCGATCGACGCACACCGTTCCTCGAGGCCCGCGGATGTCTCGGTCGGCGGCACCACCATCGCGCCCGCGTCGCGGGCGACGCGCTTGAGGTACCGCAGCAGTCCCAGGTCGGCGGTGTGCATGGTTCGTTTTACCTACAAAAGCGATGGGCGAGTCGGACGTGGGACAAAAAAAGAGCGGCTCCGAAGAGCCGCCCCTGTCGACCGTCGGTCACAGACACTGGGTCGGGTCGGACGGGTCGATGCTGCCGCCGTTGGGGCAGTTGTTGTACGCGCAGGTCGCGGCGGTGTAGCTCGCCCCGCAGTCGGGGTCGTCGATGCCACAGCCGCAGTCGCAGCCATCGCCCGCGTCGTAGTACGACTGGTTGCAGGTCCACACCGGGGTGGGCTCGGGCTCGGGCTCGGGCCCCCCGGCACACACCGGCTGGTAGTCGGCGCAGCAGTCGCCGTTGCTCACGCAGGCCGCGTCGCAGTAACAGCCCGCCGGGGCTTGCTGGCCACACCGGCCCACGCAGCTGGCGTCGCCGTCCCCGTCCCCGTCGCCATCGCCATCGCCATCGCCGTCGCCATCGCCATCGCCGTCGCCATCGCCGTCGCCGTCACCGTCGCCGTCGCCATCGCCGTCGCCATCCCCGTCACCGTCGCCGTCGCCGTCGCCGTCCCCATCGCCGTCGCCGTCGCCGATGAGCTCGCAGTCGACGCTGCACTCGTCGCAGGCCCGCTGCAGCGCCACGGGACGGTCCACGCAGCAGTTGCCCGCGGCCACGCAGTCGGGGCTGCAGTCACAGTTGTCGCCGTTGGAGATGGTGCAGTTGGAGAACGTCGAGACGTAGCAGCTGCCATAGGGGGCGAGGTTGTCGAGGGGACAGTCCTGGTCCGAAGCCGAGAACGACCCGTCTCCGAGGTAGCCTGGGTTTTGGATCGCGTCGAACAGACCTTTGACCACGCAGCTGTTGAGCGTCTCGTTGGCGTACACGTTGATCGAGGTGGTGTAGTCGAGGCCGTAGACCGGGTCGATCTCCTCGGGCAGCACAATGCTGCTGGCATGCGCGATGTCGGTGAGCTCGTAGTTGCCGGTGATGGTCAAGTCGGAGATGGCGGACAGCCCCGAGATGTCCACCCCGACAAATCCGGTGTCGGTGACGGACACGCTCTCGGTGTTGGCCAGGGACGACAGATCCAATGTGGCATTGTAGCCGGTTCCGCTGATGTTCACGGTGGAGGACGCGGTGAGCGCCGGGAGCTCGATCGAGCCCACGTAGCCCTCGCTGATGTTGATGCTCTCGGCGGTCTGCAGCGCGGGGAAGCGGAGCCCACCGCCGCTTTCGGCCGTCGCCGAGAAATCGCTGATCGAGACGGTGGTGGTGGTGTGCAGAGCGGGGAACACCAGCTCGTTGGCGGTCACGTTGCTCATGGTGATGGCCCCCACCTGCAGGGCGTCGAAGCGCATGATCGGGGCGTCCATGCTCAACAGATGGATGTCGAGCGACGCGGTGTCGGACACGTCGAGTTCTTGCAGGCTGAGCGAGGTGAGCTGCAACGTGCTGCGCTCGGTGGCGTCGGGCACGCGGCCGTACTTGGGGATGCGCAGCGAGGTGATGGCGTTGATGCGGTTGAAGCCACCAAAGAACTCGTCGTCACCGATGTAGCCGGCGGAGCGCAGGTCGGGGAGGTTGACCGCGCACCGGTCTTCCTCGGCCACGTCGAACGGTCCTTCGATGAGGATGTCGCCGCCGATGGTGCGGAGCTTGGGGAAGTTCAGATCGGGGCAGCCGTTGTCGGTGCGGATCTCGAGGTCGTCTTGGATTTCGCGCAGCTCGGGGAGCAGCACCTGGGAGAGGCCGTTGGCGTCGATGACCAAGCTGCCGGTGACGGTGGTGTATTCGGAGAAGTCATCGACGTCGATGGTGTTCTCGATGGTGTAGGTGCCCTCGAACACCACCGGGTTGTAGGGGGGCTCGGGTTCGGGCTCGGGCAAGTCCCCGTCGCCGTCCCCGTCCCCGTCGCCGTCGCCGTCCCCGTCGCCGGTGCCGTCGCCGTCCCCGTCGCCGTCGCCGTCGCCCGCGCTGGGCACGCAGTTGTAGTTGTCCTGGTCGCTCGGGTCCTCCCAGGTGTAGCCCGCCTCACAGCGGACATCGCCGCCGTCGCGGACACAGTGGTTCTCGGTCTTGCAGGGATGATCGTCGTCGCCGTCTCCCCCGGTGCACGCGGCGAAGCCGAGGGGCGCGGACAGACACAACAACAGGAACAAATGGATGCGGGACATGATGAAAGCCTCCAGGCAGAACAGCGGTGAAGGCGGCGGCCGTCCCCTCGGCGGGCGCTGAGAACAAACCCCTGCCCGGGCCCGCGCCAGGCACCGGGCCGTCGTGTCCCGAAGGGACCGCACAGAAGCTGTTCAGGGGCGTGTCTTGGGGAAGTCACCGCCGCGTTACCCCCCAGGAACGGCACACCGTGCCAGGACGGACGAACCGGTCGCGATCTGGCCCCGGGCTTTGTGATCCCGGCCGCGGGGTCGGCGCGGCCCCCCTTGACGAGACCTGATCCGGGCGCGGGCCCCGAAAGGGCGCTTGAGACCGTTGGCACCCGCGACATCGGTGTCGCGGGTTCACACTTTTTGGGTCCGGCGGAAACGTTTCGCGCGCGCGTCCCGCGTCACCTGGCACAATGCGATTGGTTCGCAAAACCAACATGGAATGGGGTGACATGATGAGAATGAACGTATGGGGGGCGGGGGCCGTCCTCGCCGGGGTGGCGGTGGCCGCGTTGGCACCGTCCGAGGCCCGGGCCTGTGGTGGCTTTTTTTGCAGCAACGCCAACCCGGTCAACCAACAAGCGGAGCGGATCGTGTTCGTCACGCACGACGACGGCACCATCACCGCGGTGGTGGAGATCCAGTACGAGGGGCCGAGCGAGTCCTTTTCCTGGATCGTGCCGGTCCCGGGCGTGCCGGAGATCGGGGTGTCCAACGGGCAGGCGCTGGCCGCCCTGCAGACCCGCACCCAACCCCGCTACCAGTTCCGCGACGTGGGGCCCTGCGTGGGCGACGGGGACGGGGACGGCGACGGCGACGGGGACGGAGACGGGGTGGCGGTGATCGCAGAGGGCAATGTGGGCCCCTACGATTACGTGTTGATCACCGCCGAGGACGCGCCCGACGACCCGGCGGTGGCGGCCACCGACTGGTTGGCCAACAATGGATATGACGTGGCCCCGGGCAGCCCCGCCTTGCTGCGGCCCTACCTGGAGGACGGGCTGAACTTGCTCGCGTTCCGCCTCGAAAAGAACGCCACCGCCGGGTCCATCCGCCCGGTGACGATGCGCTACAGCTCCGCGCACCCCATGGTCCCGATCAAGCTCACCGCGGTGGCCGCCACCGAGGACATGGGGGTGCTGGTGTGGAACGTCGCCCCCGCCCGGGCCGTGCCCAGCAACTATGCGACATTGGTGCTCAACGAAGCGCTCATCGACTGGTCCTCCGGCGGCGGCAACTACAACGAGGTGGTCAGCGCCGCGGCCGACGAGGCCGGGGGCCAAGGCTTTGTGCTCGAGCACGCGGCGATGTCCGACACGTTGGCGGGGTTGTTCTGGTCGCCCGGCCGCGAGGAGACGTGGGAGACGTTCTACGACGACGATTGGTCCACCAACAGCTACGACCTGCTGTTCAACACCGCCCTGCGCTACGGCACCCTCGATGGGTTTGTCGATGTGGTGCGCAACCACGTGCCGCTCCCCGAGGGCATGCCCGCCTCGGAGCTGTCCGATTGTTTCGCCGGGGTCGAAGACGAGTACGACTGTGCCTTCCCCGAGGACGGCGCGCTCGCTGGGTTCAACTCCGTCGGGTACCTCGCGGCCCTCGAAGCCGAGGTCATCGGCCCGCTGCGCGACTTCGAAACGTTGATTCAAGCCAACACATTCATCACCCGCCACTACACGACATTGTCCGCCGACGAGATGACCGTCGACCCCGAGTTCGAGTTCGGCAGTCTCATGCCCTACTCGAACTTCCACGTGCTCGATCGCACCTTCGGCTGTGGGTACAGCCCCGAGCTCGGCCAGGACCTCAGCTGGCAAGCCCTCCTCGAGGGCGGCGGCCGCGTCACCGGCAACGGGGGCTGGCCCCAGTCGCTCGTCGACAACGACCTCAACCTCCCCTACAACCGGCAAATCCTGACCTTCGACCCCAACTTCGGCCCCATGATCAGCGTCGACAACACCGGCGCGATCAACGACACCCTCGACGCGGCCTTCCCCGCGCTCGAGGACGGGCCGGGGTTCGAGCCCGAACCCAGCCCCGAGCCCGAGGGGGGCGTGACGGGCGACATGATGTCGATGGCCGGCTGCACGAGTTCGCGGTTGCCCCGCACGCCCGCGCTGGCCGGGCTGCTCGCGTTGGCGTTCGCGGTCATTCGCCTGCGCCGTCGACGACCCTAGACCGCACCACCCGCCCGGGCGGGCCTTGCCCCGGTCCGGGCGGGGCGATAGCCAGCGCCATGTCGTACGCGCGCCTTGTCTTCGCCCTGACCCTGTGCACCGCCAGCGCCGGCCTCGCCGAGGAGCTCCAGCCCGCCCCCGCGGGCCGCATCCTCGACGAGAGCTGCGACGAGGCCAACCCCTGCGTCAAGACCCTGCGCTGCAAGGACGGCGTCTGCCAAGCCCCGTTGGTCTCCTACCCCACCTACAAAGTTGTGCACCTCGCGGCGGTGCTCACGTTGCTGTTTTTGCTCGGGGGCCTGTGTGCATTGGCATGGGCGGACGCGCTGGACAACAAGAAGGTCGTGCGCGGCCTGATCATCGCCCACGGGGTGGTGATGCTCCTGGCCATCGCCGGTGGGTTTGGCCTCATGGCCCGGCTGGGCATCGCCCACGGCACGAGTTGGCCCCTGTGGGTCAAGCTCAAGCTCGGGCTGTGGTTGGTGCTCGGGGCGGCGCCGATGTTGCCGCGCCGGATGCCCCAGCGCGCCCTGTTGTGGATGGCGATCATCCTCGGGCTCGCGGTGATGGCGGCGAGCTTCGCGGTGAACAAGCCGCTGTAGCCCCTAGATCGGCTCGAACACCCCGTCGATGATCAACACCGCGGTGTCCTTGTCGAGGCCAAACGCGTCTTTGGCTTTCTCGATGACCCGCTCTTTGCCGTCCGCGTCCGCGGGGCCGCGGAAGTCCGACACCAATGCCGCTGCAGGCAGCGCGCTCTGGTTCGCGGGGTCCACGTGGTGGTCAGCGATGGCCGCTTGCAGGGCCCCGGGGAGCTCCCAGGCTTCGCCCATCCAGCCCCCGATCTCGTCGTGGGCGAGGTCGCTGTGGGCCTTTTCCTTGGCCGCGAAGCTGCCCCCGTAGGCTTTCCACTCCTCGAGCAGGGGCCCGTACACGCTGCCTTTGGTGTGGGCGAGCGCGGGCAGGGCCATGTCCTGCAGCAGCGCCGCGGTCACCGTCTCCGCCCGGGTGGCCGGGTGCAACCGCTCGGCGAACTCCCCGGCGAGCTGGGCCCGCTGGCTCGCCTCTTTCCAGAACGCGCCCGGGTCGTAGCCTTGGGCACGTTTTTGGGGCAAAGCGGTCCGCACCCCGACGGCGATGAGCGCCGCTTCGAGCCGCGCCCGGCCCAACAATGCCGCTGCACGAGGGACCGCGTCCACCGGTTGGCGCAGGCCGAAGGCCGCGGAGTTCACCAGCTTCAACACCGACACCGTGACCCCGGGGTCTTGGGCCAGGGCCCGGCCGATCTCCCCGAGGTTCGGGTCCAGGCCACGCAGGTCGCTGAGGGCGGCGCTGATCACGGCGGGAAAGACCGGCAGGTCAAAGTCACCCAGGGCCTTCTTGAGCCGGGCCCGGGGGGACAGAACGGTTTTCAACGCTTGCAGCATAGGTCCTTCAATCTGCGCGCCGCGCAATCTTATTGGACAGAATGCTGATCATTCCGCCGAGCAGGGTGTAGCCGACCACCGCCTCGCTCATCGCCACCACCTGGGCGGGACCGGTCTGGGGCAACACATCGCCGTAGCCGAGGGAGGTGAGGGTCACGACGCTGTAGTAGATGGGGGACAGGAATGTTTCATAGTCGCCGTAGTCGATCGCGACCTGGGTGTAGGCCCAGGCGTAGACGAGCATGACCAACATCGTGAGCAGTCCCCAGCGGGAGAAGCTCCGCCCACAGTCCGACGTCGCCCACCAAAGCCAAAAGACCAGGGCGCCCTTTTTGGACCCCACCCGCAGCTCGTGCAGGTAGTTCTCGTCGGCGATGTGGCGGCGCAAGGCCAGCGCCCCCGCGAACCGCGCCGAGTGGGTGTCGGCGTCGATCCAGGTCGACTTGGTGAACGCGTGCACCCGATCCAACCGGGCGTCGGCGAGGTGGGCCTCGTCGAAGCAGGCGTGGTGCATGGTCGACGACGTAAAGTCCGCGCCCCCGAGCTGGCAGGCGCGAAAATCGGTCCCGCTCAGGTCGCACGACACGAACCGGGCTTTGTCGGCGTGGGCGGTGCGGAAGTCGGCCCCCGCGAGGTTGGCCTGGGAAAACGTGGTGTTCTCGCAGGTCGCGCCGAACAAGGACGCGCGGCTGAGGTCGGCCCCGCCGAAGCTCGCGCCGGTGACATCGGCGTGTTTGAGGTCGGCGCCGATGAGCTGGGCACCGAGGAGCTCGGCCTTGGACAGGTCCGCCTCGAACAGCGTGGCCCCGCTGAGATCGGCCCCCATCATCAGGCAGTTGATCAACGTGGCCCGGCTGAGGTCGGCCCCCGCGAGCTTGATGCCGGTCAGGTCGAGCCCGGACAGGTCGCGGCCCGACAGGTCGCGGCCGGACAGGTCAGCGCCGGGGACGAACTCGTCGCGGGAAGGGATGGCTCCATCGGGCATGGCGTCAGCAATCGATCGGTCATCGGCCCCCCGCGGGCCGATCCGAAGGTGTGCACTGTCCGACACAACCGCGGCGCCAGATTGGCAATGTCCGCGCATCGGCCGCGCGGCGCGGACAAGTTGGCAAACCGCGCGGGGGCGGAATCGCCGCCCACGCCGGACCGGTTGCGCCACCGCTTTTCCCAACCCCTGGAGCCGGTATGCACAGTCTCGTCCTCGTGAGTTCTTTGTTGTTCACCCCCGCCGCGGCCGCGGGCGGCGTGTCCGCGGTCGAGGACCCCGCGGGGGGCGATGCAAAGGTGGCGCCGGCCGCCGCGCCCCCCGCCCGGCCGGTCCACGCGGTGTTGTTCGGGGTCGACTTTCCCCTCGGCGGGTTTCGCCCCTCTCTCGCCTACCAATGGTCCCCGTGGCCGCAGACCCGCGTGGTGGTCGCCCCGCAGCTGGGCCTCGGCTTGACCGCGCGGCACCAGGTCGATCACGACGCGTTCGTGGGGATCGACACCTTGGCCAGCCAGGGCCTGGACGCGCACGGCAGCGCCGGCGGCCGGGTCGAGATGCAGCAAGGCTGGGACGGGGGCTTTGCCGTGGTCCCGTTTGGCTACGCCGCGGTCGAGGCCGGGGTCTACGGCAACCTCGGCTCGTTCTCGCAGGTCGCGGCCACCCAGCGGCAGGCGCCCATCTCGGGGTCGTCGAGCCGCGCTGTGGGCAACGCGTCGGCGCGCGTCATCGGCGGCCTCGGGATCGATGTGCCGCTCCCCTCCGCAATGTTTCTGCGTTTTCGGGTGGACACCGCGGAGGCGAGCGTGATCGCGGCGCGCAGCCACCTGTCGTTCATCAACCCCTTGTCGCTCGACATCCTCCACGACCTCCGCCACGCGGATGGGGCCCTCAGCGCGCGCCTGTTGGTCCGGCCGGGGGTGGCGTTCGGGGCGCGCTTCTGACCCGGTTGTGACCCGCGCGACCGGTCGTTACTGCGTTGCGCATGCGTGTTCTCACCGTGTGCGGCAGCCTGCAAGCGACCTCGACCAACCGAGACCTGCTGGGCCAGGTCGAGCAACGGGCGATCGCCCGCGGCCACCAGGTGGTGGCCGCGCCGGGTCTCGATGCATTGCCATTGTTCAACCCCGACATCCTGACCACCACCGGCGAGCCCCCCGCGGTCCGGGCGTGGCGCGAGAACCTGAGCGAGGCCGACGCGGTGGTGTTCGCGTCCCCCGAGTACGGTCACAGCCTGCCCGGGGCCCTCAAGAACGCCGTCGACTGGGTCATCGGCAGCGGCGAGCTGTACCGCAAGCTCGTCGCGCTCACCGCCTCGGTGCCGCACGAGACCCGCGGCCAGCTCGGGCTCGAGGCGTTGGCCGTGACCCTCCGCGCGGTGGAGGGCCGCATCGCGTGGCAGGCCCCCATCGCGCGCCAGCCCGGCGCCGACGACGCCATCGATGCGCTCCTCGTCGCGCTCGAGCGCGGTCAGGTCGACGACTGAGCGGGACGAGGCGGGCCATCGAAGGTGGTCACGAGCCGCACGATGCGCCCCCGGTCAAACACGAACCGGTCCGTGCCCGGCACCGCCCCCCCGAACGCCGCCGACGCACACGTCCACGTCGCGCGCACCTCGTCGGGACCGACCTCGATGCGGCCGAGCTCGAGCACAAAATCGTCCGGCCGCTGGGCCGTGCCCGCGCGCAACACCTGGGCGATGGCGTCGCGGCCCCGGTGCGTACGCGGCCCCGCGGGGCCGAAGGGTTCGGTGTATTCCGCGTCCTCCGCGAACAGCCCGATGAGCTCCTCGACGTGGCTCGCCCCCGCGCGCATACACACATAGAATCGTTCGGTGAGTTCTTTGCCGTCGGTGCTCATCTGCTCCCCCCGGGGGTCGTCCCATGTCCTTGCCTGAGCCTACCCTCGAGCGCCTGCGCGCGGTCCTCGCCGCCGCCGAACGCACCGGCCATTCGCCCCTCGCCGCCCTCGCCGACGTCCAGCGCGGGTTGCCGCCGGGCACGGAGGTGACCATCGACTTTGGCGCCACCGAGACCTTGGGCCACCCGTTGCTCGTCGTCGACCACACCGCCGCCCCCCTGCCCAGTTGGTGGCGCGCCCTGTCCCCCCGCGAACAAGAGGTCGCCCTCCTGCTCGCCCGGGGCCTCGCCAACCAGGCCATCGCCGCGCAGCTGTGCATCGCGGTCTCGACGGTGAAAGACCACGTGCACCACATCCTCGACAAGGCCGGCCTGCGCCGGCGCACCGAGGTGCAGCAGGCGCTCAGCGCCGTGCAGGTGACCGCTCACGACGCCTTGTCCGGCCACAGCTGAAGGCCGGCCATGGCCACGAACAGCAGCGACAGCGGCGCAAACGGGTACACGGCATTGGCAAACAGGGCATAGGTGGCGATCAAGAACGTCGGAATCAACACGCCCGCCCCGAGCCTTCGTGTGCGCGGGGGCACCAACAACACCCCCGCACCGAGCTGCACCACCCCAAACGCCACCGTGAGCCCGTCGCTCCAGCCCAGATGACGAAACAGCGCCATCTCCTCGGGCAACTGGGCGATCTTCACCGCCCCCGTGCTCACCGCCAGCAGGGTCAACAACCCCAAGTCGATTTTTCGTACCATGCCCATGCGCGCCTCCGGGAAAGTCCCTACCCTGGGGCTCTTCCCTGACGCGGACAATCCATCGAAGGATGGGTTTTGCCCCCTCACCCACAGGAGCCGACCATGCCCACCGCCCTCGTCACCGGAACCAACCGCGGCATCGGACTCGAGCTCGTCAAAGGGCTCCAGCAACGTGGCTTCACCGTCATCGCAGGGTGCCGCACCCCCTCCGACGAGCTCGTCGAGACCGGGGCCCACGTCGTCAGCGGGGTCGACGTGACCAAGGAGGCGTCGCTGCAAAAGCTCGCCCAGGCCGTGCCCGGCTCCCTCGACGTCTTGATCAACAACGCCGGCATCATGCACCGCAACACCCTCGACAACCTCGACGTGGCCTCGTGCCTCGAGCAGTTCGAGGTCAACGCCCTCGGCCCGTTGCGCACCACCCTGGCCCTGCTCGACAAGCTGCCCGGGGGCAGCAAGGTCGCGGTGGTCACCTCCCGCATGGGCTCGGTCACCGACAACACCTCCGGCGGCGCCTACGGCTACCGCATGAGCAAAGCCGCGGTGAACATGGGCTTCACCTCCCTCGCCCACGACCTGCGCGGACGCGGCATCGCCGTCGCCATCCTCCACCCCGGCTGGGTCCAGACCGACATGACCGGCGGCACCGGCCACATCACCCCCGCCGAGTCCGCCGGCGGCCTGCTCGCCCGCATCGACGCCCTCACCCTCGAGACCACCGGCACGTTCTGGCACCAAAACGGCGAGGTCCTCCCCTGGTGACCGCCCGCGGTCTCCTGGCCACCGGCGGCCTGATCCTGCTCACCGGCTGCCCCTGCCCGGCGGGCACGGCGCGCACCGACGACGGACAATGTCACGCCCCCGACGCGGGCCCCCCGTCCACCGACGCGGGCCGGGACGCCGGTCCCGCGGACGCCTCCCCCCCCGACGCGGCAGACCCCGACGCGGGGGGCCCCGACGCCGCGGGCCCCTTCGACGCGGGCTTGCCGGACGTGACGTGGTTCTTCGACGGGGGGCCGGACTGTCCCATCGCCGTGCTCGCCCCGGTGCCGCAAAACACCGACAGCCTCATCGCCCTCCCCATCAACGGAAGCAACAGCATTGCATATCCCGGGAGCACCGTGAGCGAATGGCAGTACCGCATGGAGCCCCCCCGCCCGCTCAACGTGCCCTTTTCACCCGCGGGCGCGCCCTTGACCAGCTACACCACCAGCATCGCCGGGCTCTACACAGTTTCTCTTGACGTCGTCGACGATCAGGGCCGCACGAGCTGCACCTCGACCAGCCGCTCGTTCACGGTGACCCCGTCGGCGGATGTTCACGTCGAACTCACCTGGACCACCCCCGGCGATCTCGATCCCTTCGACACCGGCCCGGGGGCGGGAAGCGACCTCGACCTTCACGTCTGGAACCTCGCCTACCCCGCCACCGCCGATCACACCGGCGACGGCCAAGCCGATGCCTGGTTCACCATTCCCGGCGACGCCTTTTGGTTCAGCACCGCCCCCAACTGGGACGACCCGGCCAGCCCCTACGACAACCCCAACTTCTTCTTGGGCGACGACACCGCGGGTCTTGGCCCCGAGCTTGTCGTTGTCCCCCTCGCCCCCGTCGACAACGTCTACCGCCTGGCGGTCCACTACTACGACGACAGCGGCTACGGGCCGTCCACCGCCCGGCTCGACGTCTTCACCAACGACAAGTTCGTGGGCAGCCTCGAGCGTACCTTGGTGCACAAGGACTTTTGGATCGTCTACGACAAGTCGGCGGTGTCGCTCACGGTGATCGACACCGTGACCCCCAACGTCGATCCCCCCGTGCCATGACCGCCACCACCACCCCGCCGGTCTCCGCCCCCGCCCCAGGCTTTGGCGGCTACGACCTCATCCTCATCCTCACCGGCGTCATCTGGGGCAGCAACATCCCGCTGATGAAATGGGTGCTGGCCGACGTTCACCCCTTGGCCTTCAACGCCCTGCGCTTCCCCCTCGCCACGCTGTTTTTGCTCGTGCTCTACATCCGCACCCCGCGCCCCCTCCGCGAGGTCGACTGGTCCCGGTCGGGCAAGGCCCTGCTGGGACTCAGTCTCATTGGGCACGTGGGCTACCAGGCGTTCTTCATCCACGGGCTCGAACGCACCGGGTCGGGCAACGCCGCGCTGTTGGTGGCCACCGCCCCGCTGTTCACCACCTTGCTCGCGGTGTGGTTGTTCGGCGAGCGCCTCGCCCTGCAGAACGTGCTCGGCCTGCTCGTGGCCTTCGCCGGCGCCGCCATCATCATCGGGGCCGCGGCGGGGTTTTCGCTCGGGGCCGAGAGCCTGCGCGGCGACCTCCTCGTCCTCGGCTCGGGGGTGTGCTGGGGCTCGTACACCGCCTGCGCCCGGCCCGTGGCCGAGCGGGTGCACAACGTCACCCTCACCTTCTGGACGATGTTGTTCGCGGTGGTCCCGCTGGTGTTGCTCGGCGCGCCGCATCTGCCCGACGCGGTCCGGGTCATGACCGGCCTGCACTGGCTCGCGGTGATGGGTTCGGGGGTGCTCAGCCTCGGCCTGACCTATTGGCTCTGGAACGTGGGCATCCACGGGGTGGGCGCGACCCGCACCGCGGTCTACGGCTACCTCGCGCCGGTGGTCAGCCTGAGCATCGGGGTGGCGTTCCTCGCCGAGCCCCTCGGGACCCAGCGCGGCCTCGGGGCCTTGCTCGTGCTCGTCGGGGTCGGCCTGGTGCGGTACCGCGCACGCGCCCGTCGCTGATCGCGCGTCGCTATCCACCAAAAAAAGCCCGCCATGCGGCGGGCTTTCTTGACCGGTCCAGAATCGATCAGCGCTTGCTGAACTGGAACCGCGCACGGGCGCCGGGGCGACCGTACTTCTTGCGCTCGACCTCGCGGGCGTCGCGGGTGAGCAGGCCCGCGCGCTTCAGCTTGGTGCGCAGCTCGGGCTCGGTGGCGACCAACGCGTTGGACAGCCCGTGACGAATCGCGCCCGCTTGGCCCGATTTGCCGCCGCCCCGCACCGTGCACCACACGTCGTACTTGTTGTCGGTCTCGGTGACCTGGAACGGTTGCTTGACGATCCAGCGCAGCACTTCACGGTTGAAGTACTCGGTGATGTCCTTTTTGTTGACCATGAACTTCCCGGTTCCGGGAGCGACGCTCACGCGAGCGGCCGCTTCCTTCCGGCGTCCAGTGTGCAGCTTCTTTTCCGCCATGATGGAGTCTCCTGCTCGCTCAGATCTTGAGCGCTTCGGGTTTTTGTGCGGCGTGCGGGTGCGCAGACCCGCCGTACACTTTGAGTTTTTTCAGCATTTTGCGGCCCAGGGGGCCCTTGGGGAGCATGCCCTTGACCGCGTGGGTGATGATGCGGTCGGGGTGCTCTTCCCGCTGACGCTTCAGCGAGGTCGAACGCTCACCGCCCATGTAGCCGGTGTACCGCCAGTAGATCTTTTGTTCGCCTTTGCCGCCGGTCAGCTTCACCTTGTCGGCGTTGACCACGACCACAAAGTCGCCGGTGTCGACGTGGGGGGTGAAGATCGCTTTGTGCTTGCCCCGGAGGACGGTGGCCACTTTGGTCGCCATGCGGCCGAGGACCACGTCCTCGGCGTCGACGATCCACCAGCGCCGCTCGACCTTCTCGGCTTTTGCGCTTTCGGTTTTCATTGGTTCTCCTTTGCGGCCGTGTCCCGGAGGCCACGTCCTACGCCATCGCGGCGCATGCGGGAGGGCTCGTTGACGCAACAACGGCCCCCTCAGGGTTGTGAGCCCACACGGGTGTGCGCTCCGGTCCTACCTGCCGGATTGGGCCCCGGGTGTCAAAAGGCGATGCGGGCTTTTGAGGGCACGCGGTAAGTCCCTGTTTTTAATGAGATTTGACAGATGACGTCCCGGCGTCTCACCCCCGGCCGGTTCGCCGGGTCACGGTAGGATGATCGGGTGCGTGTTTGGGGGCTGATCGTTTGGATGTGGGTCGTGGGCGGGGTCCTGGTGGGCTGCCCCCCCGTGGCGCCCTCGTTGTCGGTGCTGTGTGACGACGAGGGGGCGTGCCCGGGCGACCAGTCCTGCGTGGACGGGCACTGTGTCGCCGCCGGCGACGGCGATGGCGACGGCGACGGCGACGGCGATGGCGACGGCGACGGCGACGGCGATGGAGACGGCGATGGAGACGGCGACGGCGATGGAGACGGCGACGGGGATGGAGACGGCGACGGGGATGGAGACGGCGACGGGGATGGAGACGGCGACGGGGATGGGGACGGCGACGGCGATGGGGACGGGGACGGCGATGGGGATGGGGACGGGGACGCCGGTCCAGAACCCGATGGCGGGGCCGACGGCGGTCCGGCCGGCGAGGACGCCGGGGTCGACGGGGGCCCCGGCGCGGACGCGGGGATCGATCCCTTGGGCCCGGTGGCCCAAGATCAAACTGTGCAATGCGACGCCGGGTTCCCCTGCACCTTCACCCTCGACGTGAACGATCCGGACACCGACGACGTGGACCTTGTGATCTCGCCGGTGACGGTCCCCCCCACGGGCACCATCGACCGGTCCGGGCTCGACATCACCTACACCTCCGGCAACCGCGACCTCGGTGATGTCACCTTCGTGTACACCGTCTCCGATGGCACCAACACCGACACCGGCACCGTGACCTTGCAGGTGGTGCGCCGCACGAGCTGCCTGGGCCTCCTGTCATCCGGCCTCTCCCTCGGCGACACGTTGCATGTCATCGACCCCGACGGCCCGGGGGGAGAAGAGCCGTTCGAGGTCTATTGCGACATGACCAACGGCGGCTGGAACCTCGTGCTCAAGGCCGACGGCAACAACACCACCTTTGCCTACGACGCCGCCCTGTGGACCAACACCTCCACGCTCAATCCAGGCTCATTGAACACCAGCCTCGAGGAGGCCAAGCTCGGGGCCTTCACCCGCGCCCCGGTCCAGGAGATTCGCGTGGCCATGACCGCGGCCTCCGCCGACCCGGGCAACACCCTGGAGAACACCACCCACCAGGTGGTGGAAATGCAGGTGGTGGGGCCGTCCCTGGTCGAGATGTTTCAATGGCCCCTGCTGCCCAGCTACGCCGGCCGGCAAGCCTGGCTCAACATGGTCCCCGGCGCCGACCTGCAAGACAACTGCAACGCGGAAGGCGTCAACGTGCGCACCAGCGGAAACAATGCCAATGCACGCGTACGCATCGGATTGGTCGCCAACGAAAACAACGACTGCAACTCCCCCGACTCCCGGGTGGGCGTCGGGGGCGCCGGCGACACCTGCAGCCAAAACCCCAACCTCACGGTGGGCTCGGTGAGCGGGACCTGCGGTGCCGACCACGAGGACCACCCCGCGTTCGCGTTTGTGTTTGTGCGACACGACGGCATCATCCCCGTCCGCCGCACCGACTGCGCCGCCCACCGCGCCGCCGGGGTCACCGAAGACGGGTATTACCCGATCAAGCCGTTCCCCAACGGGCCCAACACCACGGTGTATTGTGACATGACCACCGACGGCGGGGGATGGACCCTGGTGGGACGAAGCCACCCCGCGGGCGCGGCCCAGTTCGGCTGGCTCCCCGCCGCCGGCGACGTGTTCGTCGACAGCGCGGCGTTTTCGCTGGGCATGACGCCCTACCCGCTGGCGTTCACCGAAGTGCTCATGGGCGACTACGTGCAAGGCAAGACCTGGGGCACGGAGGTCTACAAGTGGACGGGCCTGAGCCCCACCTTTGTCGCCGACGAGGACGGCCAGAGCCTCAACGTCGCCATGGACTTCCAGGTGCTCAACACGTCCTGCAACAGCGGACCGGACCCCAACAACGGCAACTGCATGTACAGGTACATTGGGCAGACCCAACGCACCGACGTGTTCTACATGCGCGACGGCCCGGGCGACGACTCCTACGGGCTCGAGGCCAACGGGTTTGATTTGGCCTACGCCCAATGTGAGCGCACGGGGGGGCTGGACAACGCGCAGGGAATGGTGTTCGTTCGCTGAGTGGTTCGATGTGGACCACCGGACCCTGACCCAAAAACGCGATGGTTTACACTCGGTGTCGATGATGTCTGGCTTCTTCCGCAGGTCGTGGACCCTGCTCTGCCTCTGCCTGGGGGCGGGGGCGCTCGGCTGCCCCACCATCCGGCCCCTCAACGTGGCGTGTACCGAGAGCCTCGACTGTCCCCCCGGCGAAGCGTGTCTCGACGGGCACTGTCATCTTTTGGCGGGCGCCACCGACGGGGGCGTGGTCGGGGGTGATGGAGACGGCGATGGCGATGGCGACGGAGACGGGGACGGTGATGGCGACGGAGACGGCGATGGAGACGGCGACGGTGATGGCGATGGCGACGGAGACGGGGATGGCGACGGAGACGGGGATGGCGACGGGGATGGAGATGGCGATGGAGATGGAGACGGGGATGGCGACGGAGACGGGGATGGGGATGGGGATGGAGACGGCGACGGGGATGGCGATCCGTGTGGGAATGCGGCGCTCGACGTCGGCGAGGCGTGCGACGACGGGGTGAACGACGGGGCTTACGGCGGGTGCAACCCCGACTGCACCCTGGCCCCGTACTGCGGCGACGGCGCGGTCGAGACCGTGCTCGCGGACGAAGAATGTGACCTCGGCGCCGACAACAACACGGGGGGCTACGACGGCTGCGAGCAGGATTGCACGCGCGGCCCCTACTGCGGCGACGGCGCGGTCGAGACGGTGTTGGCCGACGAAGAATGCGACCTCGGCACCGACAACAACACGGGCGGCTACGATGGCTGCGCGGCCGATTGCACGCGCGGCCCCTACTGCGGCGATGGCGCGGTCGAGACGGGGTTGGCCAACGAAGAATGCGACCTGGGCGCCGGCAACAACACGGGCGGCTACGACGGCTGCGAGCAGGATTGCAGCTGGGGCCCCTACTGCGGCGACGGGATCGAAGACGCGACGGAGTGGTGCGACGATGGCAACGGGGTCGACTACGACGGGTGCTCCACCCTCTGCTTCTTTTCCGAGATCGAATCGGACGACACCGACAACAACAGCATTGGCAGCGCGAACCCCATCCCGGGTTGGGGCATCCCCATCCAAGCGCGCATCTCTCCCGTGGGCGACGTCGACTACTTCGAGGTGCAGACCAGCGATGGCTGGCGCTATCCCCTCGAGACCTTCGTGGATGGCCTGGACCAGTGCCCCGGGCCCGCGTCCAACAACGACACCGTGTTGCGCTGGTACCGCGGGGTCAACGATTACTCCGTCGAGGTGGACCAAGGTGGCCTGGGCAACTGCTCGGCGGCCACCATCATCAACACCAACGGCACCCGCTGGGTCCGCGCCCACGACTGGCAACACAACGACGAGATCGACTTCTATTTCCTCGTCGTGGACCGCGAACCAGACGACTGAGTCACCCGCCGCCCATCAGCCCCGCGGGTAGGGATCGAAGCGCGCCGCGCTCACCCGGTCCTGGTTGAACTGCGCGAGCTCATCGGCGGTGAACGCCACCGTGCTGTCCTCGGGCAGGTGGGCCCGGATGTAGGTCTCGATGAAGCCGCGCGCCAATGTCCCTGCAGAATCATCCGCGCACTCATCCCAGAGGGCAAACAGCGCCCGGCGTCGTTCGGCTTCTGGCTTGGCCCAGTTGTTCCAGGTGCCGTCCAGGCTTCGGCGCAGCTGCACCAACGCTTGCTCGACGCGCTCCATGCGGTGCTCGGTGCGCATCTCCGCCCGCAGGTCGCGGGTCTCATCGAGAAAACGCATCTTGTCGGTCACGTACGGGTCTTTGCCCGCGAGGCGCATCAACGCGTCGGTCGCGTCGAACGTGCCCGAGGTGTAGTCCGCCCCGGGAAACCCGGGAATCAAGCTCTCGCTGACGTCCGACGTCTGGCCCGGCCGGTAGGACATCAAGTTCTCGTCGAACACGACCTCACCGTCGGGCAAGATCGTCGCGGTGTACCCGGACGCGGCGTAGCGATACCCGCCCTCCGGCGTGGGCACGAGGTCGTTGCGCGGCTTTTTCTTCGGCGGTCGACGCGCCCACTCGTCGGTGAACCCTTCGGACAGCCGCCGCCCCCCCTCGGCGAACATCGGCACGCTCGGCCCCACCGGGTCCGGGGGCTCCGGCAAAGGCTCGCCGGTGTTCTCGTCGACGTAGCGGTAGCCGTCCCCATGTTTCTGCAACACCCGCTTGTGCTCGGTCACCTCGTCGGGGCGGCGCTTCACCGTGCCCCAGGCCTTGGCGATCTTCGCCGCGCGCTCGTCGTCGGTGGGCAAGCGGCCGGGGTCCAAGCGGCGGGCCTGCTCGTCGTCGGCGAGGCGGGGCCCGGTGCCGCGCAACACCCGGGCCATCCAGGACTCCGCCCGGTGGGGGCCCACCGCGGGGCCGTACAGGTCCGGCGCCGCGTCGGGGCCGGACGCGCGCGCGGGGGGGGCGGCCCCGTCCGCGGGGGCGGCGTCGGCGACCGCGGGGGACGGAGATGGCGGCCCTTCGTCGCCCGGGGCCACACCCGACGACGACGGCACCGGGGCGGCCGATGCCGGCACCGCGCGCGCGACGGGGTCTGCCGCGGGGGGCGCGGGCGGCGGCGGGGCGGGGGCCGGGTCCTCGGCTGGCGGCGCGGTCACCACCTCGAACACCAGACGCGGGGTGTCGTCGTGGGCCCGCTCCTGCGGCACATAACGCCGCGCCTGGTCCCAGAGCAGCGCGAACAACGCCGCGTGGGCCGCGAGGGCGAGCGCGAAGCTCAGCAGGTGACGACGACGACGCACGCCTCATTTTAGCGAGCCGCATGCGGCTTTCGGAGGACAAAGCGATCGAGACAGCGCGGGCGCGCCGCCCGGCGACGGGACGCGCGAGGCGACGAGGGGCGTGGCCGCCCGAACGGAAGGGACGTGAGCGCGACGGCGGCCCCCACGCTCGGTACCGGTTGGTTTTTAGGTGCAGGCCCACCCACTGTGGGTGGGCGCGGTCCGCGCACCCCCACCACCACGCAGGGTGCACCCCTGTCGTGCTGCAGCTTCGTGCAACCTGTTGTCGGCCCGCGCGGCTCTTTCATGTCATCCGGGCCGGCGGGGGCGCAGTTGCGGCGGGCACGCCACGGGGCGGCCCAGACCGCATCACGCTGCGGCCTGGCGTGGATCTGTCCGGCCGCCGGCGCCCGCCCTCAGTCCGTGGGCCGCAGCTTGACCGCGGTGCCGTAGGCCAACAGCTCGGCCGCGCCGCCCATGACCATGCTCGTCGAGAACCGCAGGCCCACGATGGCGTCCGCGCCCATGTCCACCGCCTGCTCGACCATGCGGTCCAGGGCCTGTTCGCGGCTCTCGGCGAGCAGCTTGGTGTAGTCGCCGATCTCCCCGCCCACGAGGTTTTTGATCGCGGCCAGGATGTCGGTGCCGACGTGGCGCGCCCGCACGCTGTTGCCGCGGACCAAGCCCAGGCTCTCGGTGACCTCGCGCCCCTCGACGTCGTCGGTGGTCGTGACCAGCACCGGGTGCTGAAAGCCGGTGACCTCACCGGTACGGCGGCTGACAAGTTTGTTGTTCATCGGTCAATGTCTCCATACGGGTCCGGGGCGCGGGTCCGGGTCCACACCGTGCGCGCCAACAGCAACAACAAGCCGGACAGGGCCGCGCCCACGCCGTACCGCACCGCCGCGGGCACATCGGGGGTGGTCCAGAACACCCACAGCCACCAGCCGGCCACCAACAGGGTGCCCACGCCCAACAATGAATAGGCAAGCGACACCGGCCAGCCGCCCCCCCCGGGGGGCTCCACCTGGGCACCGGCAAAGATGCGGTCCCGCATCGCGTCGGTCTCGGTCTTGATCGCACCAAACGCGCGATACTCCGCGGCGCAGGCCGCACAGGTCGCGACGTGCTGGGCAAAGTCCTGGGCCTGGGCCGGGTTCGCCTCCCCGTCGAGCACGCGCATCATCAGGAGCTCGTATGGTTCGTGCTGGCTTGTCTCGGTCACGACGCCGCCTCCTGAAAGTCATCGCCCAACAGCGCGCGCAAGGCTTTGCGCGCCCGGTACAGGCGGCTCATCACCGTGCCCTCGGGGCAGTCCAGCACCGCCGCGAGCTCTGCATAGGACAGGTCGCCAAAGTGGCGCAGCTCGATGATGTCGCGCAGATCGTCCGGCAGCTGCGCGACCGCCTCGTGGACCGCGCGGTGTCGCGCCCGGTCCCACAACACCTGGTCGGCCGCGCGCGGCCCCGACCGCCCGGCGTCGGCGGGGCGGCGGTCCAAGTCCTCGTCGGGGACCTGCCGCGTGCGGCCCCGGATCACATCCAGGCAATGGTTCTTCAAGATCACGTGGAACCATGCGTGGAACGGCCGGCTCGTGTCGTACCGGGCCTGGGCCGCCCACGCCCGCCGCGCAGCCTCCTGACAGGCGTCGCGGGCCTCGTCCCGGTTGCGCAGCAGACGGTATGCAGTCACATACCCACGCTCGGTGGACTGGGCCAGGCATCGGGCGAACTCTTCGGGGGCCACGGCGGCGAGCATCGACCAGCTCAGGCAAAAATCAATGCCAAGGTCACGGCCAGCGCGGTCGCGCCCAGCACCGCCCACGAGCCCGGGTGGGCCAGATTGAGGGTCCAGCCCCAGCCGAACACCTTGGGGGAAAACATCGGCCCCCCGGGGTTCCAGAGCCGGGCGAACACCTTGCTCCGGTTGGGCCGCCGCCAGTCGTAGGGCATGCCGAGCAGTGTTCCTTGGGGCTTGCGGTGGCTGTTCAGCGGCATCAGGTCCTCCTGGGTCCGTCCCGTGTGGCGCGGGTCTCACAGGGAGTACGCCCGGCCGGGCGGGATATTCGTGCGCGGGCGGATCTGATCCCCGCCGGGCCCTTCACCGCACGACCGCGGGGCCTTCACCGCACGGCCGCGGCACCCGCCAAACACAAAAAGGCCCTCCTGACGGAGGGCCTTTTTGATGCGAGCCAGCCGAACCTAGTTGTTGGCGTCCTCGAGCACGTCGGTGATGTACCGCAGCGCTTCGAGGGTCTCCAACTTGTCGTTCAGCTGCGCGTCGGACGCCGGGTCACCGTCCACCCACTCGTTCTGCACGAAGTCGTTCAGGTCGGTGAGGATGGCGTAGCCGAGGCTGTTCTCGTCGCCGTCGATGGCGTACGAGTGGTAGTCCACCAGGCTGTAGGGGTCTTGGAAGACCGCTTCAGGCACACCTTCGAACACCGGATCGTTGGCCGAGCCCACGATGCTGACCTTCGCGCGCTTGCCGAAGTCCAGGGTCTGGTCGAGGGTGCTGGTGAAGCCGACCATCGACCACAGCAGCGCGGCGCGTTGCATGTAGTAGTTGGTCTTCGGCTTGATCATCGGGCCCGCCATCGGGATTTCCTCGCTGTCGCGGAAGCTGACGAGCGGGGTGGTCTCGATGCCTTCCACCATGTCGCCGTCGAGCCGCACTTGCGGGGCGAACTCGCTGGGGCGGTTCAAGATGAGGTCGGTGAAGAACTTCACCATCTCGTCTTGGAACACACGGTAGAAGCTGATGGAGAACGCCGACCGGTCCACCTGGTTGCTGAAGTCACGGTAGAAGAACGCGTCGGTGGAGGTCATGGCGTTGAGCGCCAGCGACTTGTCCCACACGTGACCGATGTGCTTCAGACGGAAGGCCTCGTCCGGGGTGTACAGCGTGTCAAACACGCGGCCCGGGCCGAGCGGCACGTCCACCGGGTTGGCACAGTTGGCGCCCATCTCAGACTCGGGGCGGTAGATGCCGCCGTCGAGGCAGTAGGTGCCCACGTCGGGGCGCTGCACCACGCCAGCCAGGAAGTTCAGGCCGTCGTGCGCGGTGATCGCCCAGTCGAGGAAGGTGGGGTAGATGAGCGCGGTCGAGCGCCGGTAGTAGAAGTAGTAGGTGAACGAGTTCCGCATCGGTTGGTAGATGCGCTCGTACAAGCGGGCCTGCCACGACGCAGCCGACAGGTTCACCCGGGAGCCGAGGAACGTGTAGAACGGGTCGTAGAACTCGTACATCTCCGACGCGTTGCGCACGATCTCTTCCGAGGTGGCGCCTTTGTCGAAGCGGTTGCAGGTCAGGTTGCCGCCCCAGGCGAAACCGTCCGAGCAGTACGCGTAGGGCACGTCCACCATCAACGGGCTGCCGTCGGGGTTGGAGACCGAGAAGATGCGCATCACATCTTGGCGGCTCCAGTCCTTGAAGGTCACGTTGCGGCGCTTGTACAGGTTGTCGTAGTTCGGGGTGATGCCGAGGTCCTGCACATTGAGGATGGTCTCGTTCTGCCCGTCGAACGTGATCTCGTCGTTGATGTCCTCGTACCGCTGCCGGATGGCCGCGTGCGCGTCCGGACCGGCGAGCAGGTAGGCCAAGTCGCCCGGGTAGAACAGCCAGAAGGCGTTCGCCGGGAAGTTTTGGCTCGCGAACACACCCTCACGCTCGTCGAACACCTCGACCAGCTCGCCGTAGCCGAACTTGATCGCGGCCTTGTCGTACAGACCGATGCCCGAGAAGTCGCTGTTGAACCGCTGGTGGTAGTCCATGATCGAGCTGTACTCGAGCTCGGACTTGCGGGTGTTGGTGCTGTCGCGGTGGTCACCGGTGGTCACGTCCCAGTAGCCGGGGAAGTAGTTCAGCGGGTCAGCCGAACCTTCGAAGTTGTGACGCAGACCGACGGTGTGGCCGACCTCGTGGGCGAGCACGCCGCGCATGATGCCTTCACGGATGACGCGGAGGGCGTCCTCGCGGCTCATGTCCTTCAGCTCGGTGGCGAGTTCGATGACCGCGGGCTCCACTTCGTCTTGGAAGTAGCAGAAGTTGTTGCGGTTGTAGAGCTCACGACGGGCGCGGAACGACTCCATGTTGTCCATGGCGCGGTCCTGGGCGGCGAGTTGCTCGGACAGTTCGTTGATTTTGAACTGGCCGGGAATCACCGTCTTGCCCCAGGTCGACGGCATCGCCGCCTTGATCGCCTCGGCGCTGTGTTGGCCGGCCGCGTCCGCGGCGCCACCACCGAAGAGACGAATCGCGTCTTCGTTGAGCATGTACTGCTCTTCCCAGTTGGAGTCGCGCACCCGGTTGAGGTTGCCATTGATGGACGCCATCGGCTTCTCAGGCAGGAACTGCTCGTCGGTCATGTACGCGGTGCGGCTTTCCATCTTCTTCAAGAAGGCGAGCCCATCTTCCATGGTGGCGCGCTGGTTGTGCTTCGCGCGCACGCTGTCGATGTATTCGCGCACGTGGGTGCCGTTGATGATGTCGTTGGTGTCGAGCTCACCGTTGAGCACTTGCACGATGTCCGCGCCCCAGTTGGCGTAGGTGTCGAGCGACGCGCCGTAGATGTTGGCGTTGGCGGACACGATTTCACCGGTGATGGGGTCAGCCGCGGAGGGACCGTAGCCGAGCGGGCCGGCGGGCTCCGGGGTCGCCACCCAGTTGATGAAGCTGTAGCGCAAGTCGCCCAGCTGCTCCCATTGGAACACTTTGCCCACGCCGACGTCGTTCTGCTTGCCGTAGTGCTCGAGCACCGCGCAGGCCTCTTCGAGGTTGCCGGGCCCGAGGTCCTTCAGGCGGATGCCTTCGCTCATCAGGGCGGTCTCGAAGTCGAACTTGTCTTTCATGTCCTCGACGTACTCGTTCACCGCGGTCACGTTGCAGCTGTTCTCGCGGATTTCGTAGGCGCGGAACAGACGGTCACCGGTGGCGTACTCGTTTTGCACGTCTTGCACGGACTTGCCTTGCAGGTTCGCGATGGTGTCGAGGAACGCTTGGTTCCAGTCCGCTTCTTGGGCCCGGGTCGCTTCTTTCATGCTCTCGGGGAAGCCCACGTTGTAGTGGTAGACGATGGTCTTCGGCTCGCGCTGCGAGTACGGAATCACGTTGCCGTTTTCGTCGATGGACTGTTTCCAGATGTTCCAGCGGTTGATGAGCTGCTCGCGGGTCTCGACGGTGGTGCCGTTCTCGCGATCGTACGCATACCGCTCGGTGCGGAAGAAACCGAACTTGGTGAACACGTCTTGGGTGTACTGGAAGCAGTCATCCGGGTCGTGGTCGTTCAGGTCGCAGGTCTCAAAGATGTAGCCGGAGTCGTGCACCCACAGTTCGCGCAGTTCGCAATCGGCGTCGCCCTCGAAACACAGGGTCACATCACCGAAGACGTTCTCTTGGAAGCCGAAGTACATCGGCTTGCGGTCCGGGTACTCCATGGGCACGTAGTCGTCGTCTTGGTCGATTTTGCGGAACGAGAACTTGCCGCGAATCGCCGCCGGGGCGCAGTTCCAGTCGTTCAGCTGGTTGTAGCAGACCGCGTAGTCCGGATAGGCGACACCTTCGACCGTGGTCTCGATGTAGTCCGGGGTCACGCGCACCTTCCAGGGGTTGGTCGGTTCGGCGTTGCTGTTCCGGGTGTTGGTCGTCCAGGTCACGTCCTTCATCAGGCCGCTGATGGTGCCGCCCGTGAATTCTTTGGCCATGTTGTTGGACCAATCAACGCGGATGTACTGACGCTCCCACCAGGGTTTGTCGTAGTCGTTTTCAACGATCACGTTGTTCTCGACACCGTTGTAGGCGTTGTACTGCCGGGTGATGTCGAAGTGCTTGATGATCGGGAACTGGGCGATGACAGTGTTGTCGCCCGGGTCGTCCGACTCGGTCCCGGGGGAGAACTCGTAGGACCGGTACGCGGTCAACGTCTCCATCGAGATTTCCCACCGAACCCGCTCCATCCCGCCTTCGAACCCTTCGAACAGCCAGCTGTTCGCGTAGTCCTTGTCGACGACCATAAAGCGCGAGTACCACTCGCCTTTAAAGAGCTCTTTGTCGGTGTAGTTGGGCTGGACCCGATCGATGTCGGTCGCCGGCGTCAACCCACAGCCCACCTGCGCCGCGAGCGCCGCGGTGAGGGCCAGGGCCAGGGCCGAGCTGGTTCGCCTTGTGTTCATGTTGTTCTCACTCTTGTGTTCAACGTTTGAGGAAACGGGCCAACGATTCTTGATGCTTTTCATGGTCGCCTCCTCTTAGTTGTTCAGAACGTTGCGGACGAAACGGACATCGTCGATGAAGTCGACCATGTCATCCATGAGCTCACGCGCCCGGTCGCGCCGGTTGATGAGCTCGTACTCCCCACAGCCACCGTCGCCCACGTCGAGCAGGTTGAAGTCGCTGCAGAAGAGCCCTTGTTCGCCGTTGTTGACTTGCGCCCGGAAGGCCTCCGCGCACTGGCAGTACGGGGTGGCGTTCGGGTCGCGGACGCCCTCGGCACACTCGTCGAGCACTTCGTAGCGCTTCTTGAGCACGTTGGCCCGGCGCACGAGGTTGGCGGCGATGGGCTGGGCACCGTCGCCGGTGTCGATGGCCCGGATGCGCATCCCGGTGTCGGGGTGCACAAACTCCACCACTTGCTCGGGCGGGAGGGTGTCGTAGGCGCCGATGTCGTCGCCCGCACCTTCCACCGCGACGTTGTACGAGTTCATCATGTCGTACTGGCCGTCCCAGGGGCTGGACATCAGCATCATCGAGTAGACCGCGGCGTAGTACTGGTTGTTGAACGCCACCGTCGGGATGATGCGGGTGTAGTCCGCGGGGTCGTACTCCATCACGTCGCCGGTCTCGGTGTCGATGATGTTGCGGAGTTGCACGGTGCCGTCGTCGCGGCTCACCACGGGGCCGAGGTCAGCGAACTGCTCGGTCACGAAGCGGTTGACGATGGTGCCGACGTGGTCGGGGAACAGCGTGTACCAGCTGATGAAGAAGTTCCGCGGGTTCGCGTACACGTCGGTGGCCGGGAACCAAGCTTGCGGGTTGCTCAGCAGGTAAATCGCGTAGTCCTTGGTGTAGTAGGAGCCGACGTAGTTGATGACCCACTCTTCGGACTCGGTGCGGAGGCTGCCGAGGGCGAAGGGCCGGCCGTCGCCGAGGTCGACTTCACCGAAGTTGTGACCGGGCACGGGGGTGGTGGGCTCCCACACGGTGTCGCCGAGCTCGTTGATGACCGCGTTGCCGTTCATCACGTTCTGCTGGACGCAGCCCGAGAGGAACTCGTAGGTGGTCATGATGTCCGACGGCGCAAGGCGGTCGACGGTCTCGGGGTCGTTGTTGGTCAGGTGGTCGACCATCGACTCGGTCACGGTCACGTAGCGGCCCGAACCCGGGTGCGAGAGCACTTTCGAGAAGTGGTTGAGGCCGTTCTGCGTGGTGGTCAGGTAGTCCTGGTACGCGTAGGTGTCCGGGGTGAAGTCCGGGTCGTTGACCGCGTAGTAGGCGAACCACTTCATCTTTTGGGTGTAGTCGGTGAGCGAACGCAGGTCAGCGCTCACGCCGCCCCACCAGGAGCCGCCGCCCCACCAGCCGGATTGGAAGTCCCAGAACCGGTCACGGTTGAAGTGGGTGAAGAAGTACCGTTGGTAGTAGGTGTACTCCTGCCACATCGCGTTGGTTTGGGTGTCGGGCCCGAAGTCCCACCGGTTGCAGGTCGGGGTCATGTAGTTGTCGGTGCAGAAGCGGTAGGGCACGGTGTTGACCGGCGGCTCGCTCATCACCGAGGCGTAGTCCCACTTCCAGGTGGTGTACTGGCGGTCGGTCAGCGCGTCGTACCCGTTGACGATGTCGGTCGGGATGTCGCGCCAGTCGTTGTAGAACAGCTCTTTGGTGGTCTCTTGCTCGGTGCGGTCCGCGGCGGGGTTCCCGAAGGTCTCCACCAGTTGCGCATAGCCGAACTTGATGGCCGCGTAGTCGTACTTGCCGAGGCCGCCGAAGTCAGCCGACCAGTGCCCGTTGTACTCCATGATGGTGGAGAACATGTATTGGTTCTGGCCGAGGCACTGTTGGGTGGTGGTGGTGTACTCGGGGTCGCCCAGCTCTTGCCGCAGACGGGTTTGTTCGTCGATGCAGTAGCTGATCGCCTCTTGGTACTTCTCGCCCGCGGCGCCGAGCGCGTCGGTGAGGTTGGCGGGGAGCTGCTCGATGGCCCAGAACTCGTCGTGGTAGTTCAGCGCGTCGGTCGAGGCCTCGAAGTTGTGGCGCAGACCGAGGGAGTGGCCGACCTCGTGGAGTTGGGTCGAGACGTAGAGGTCTTCCCGGATTTGCTCGAAACGCTCACGCGGGTTGAGGTCGCGGTACTTGACCGCGGCGCCGAACGCGAAGTCGTCGAGGAAGGCGTTGGTGTCGATGCCGAGCTCGCCCATCTTGTCGAAGGTGCGAATCATCTTCTCGAGGTCGAACTGGTCGCGGTTGCGGAACCGCGAGGCCATGTCCATCATCGCTTCCATGCTGTCCCCGTCCATCGCGTTGATTTGGTCGGGGGTGACACGCGCGTACGCCATCAAGTCGTAGTCGCTGGTGACCGCGTCTTCGATGCGGGTGCCGGCGAGCAGCGACAGCTTGCTGCGGTTGTGCTCGGGGGAGATTTCCCGGAGGCCGTCTTCGGCGCCGCGCAGGCGGTTGAGTTGGCCTTCCATGCGTTGGCGCGCTTGCGGGCCAGCGCCTTTGAGCGCGAGCTGGCGGGAGTCACGCAGCTTGCGGGCCACGTAGGCTTGCACGTCGTAGCCGTGGAAGATGTCGTCGAGGCCGATCTCGCCCTCGAGGGCTTGGATGGCTTCGTTGGCGCGGTAGGCCGAGGTGTCGACCGCGGAGAGGCCGATGTTGGCCACGCCGGTCACCATCTCACCAGTCTCGGGGTCGCCGAGGATGGTGGCGACGCCGAGCCAGGGCGCGAGGGCCTTCTCGACGATGCCGTTGATGAAGTTGTACCGGAGGTCACCGATGCGCTGGTAGGTGAAGTACTCGACGCCGGAGTCCTCGCCCGCTTGTTTCGGGTGGGTGTAGTGCTCCATCGCGGTGCAGATGCGCTCGAGGTCGGCCAGGGCCTGGGTCTCGAGGTCTTGGCGGGTGGTGAACGACGAGGTGTTGTCGTGGCTGTTCGCCCACTCGTACCGCGCCATCACGTGCGCCGGGGTGCCGTCAAAGGGGCTGTACCGGTCGCCGTCGATGTTGAGGTAGTTGGTCTCGTCGTTGGTGTCTTTTTTGAGCGCGGCGAGCTGCACTTGGCTCTTGATGAGCGCGGGCAGCGCGTCGAACGCGTCGCTCACCGTGGTCGGGTTACAGCTGTTCTCCTCGACGATGAACATGTCGGGGACTTCGTCCTTGCTCGCGTAGCGGCCGGGCTGGGCGTGGAACACCATGTCTTTGAACACGTCGTTCCACTCGATGCCCACGCGGCGCGCGGCTTGGAGCAGCTGCTGCGGGTGACGCTGGTTGGTGTAGTAGACGATCGGCTTGGGATCACGCTCGGCGATGGGGATGATGCTGCCGTCGGCGTTGCGGTTCTTTTCCCAGATGTTGTGGCGGAGGGCGAGGCTCTTCTCACCCGCGTAGGTGAAGCCGCGGTTCGGGTCCCAGACTTGGCGGTGCCAGGTGGTGAAGAAACCGAAGCGGTCGTTGACCGGCACTTGTTGGGTGATGCCGTTTTCGTCCCGGACCTCTTGGCCCATCTCGTTCACGAGGGGGACGTTGTCGGGCATGTTGAGCGGGATGTAGTCGCTGTCGGGCACGCGGTAGAAGGAGGAACGCACGTCGATGACGGTCGCGGCCATATCGTAGTAGTGGTCGCGCCCGTACAGGCCCAAAATGGCGTAGAGGTCCGGCTCGACCTGGAGGCGGTTGGTGAACTCGAAGTAGCCGTTCTCGATGTCGTCAAAGCGGTACCGCTTGGGGTCGGCTTTGTCGTGCTCGGTCACGGTCTCGACGCTGGCGGCCAGGCCGTACATGCCCGGGTTCAGCCGGAAGCTGGTGCCGATTTCGTTGCTGGCCCAGTTCACGCTCATGTACTCGCGCTCGTACCAGGGGCGCTCGCGGTTGGGCTCGATGACGTTGCCCTCTTCGCCGGTCACCGGGTCGTAGACGCGGCGGATGTCGAAGTGGTCGACGATCGCGTACTTGGCCACCGGTTGGCCTTTGAACACGTCATCGCCACCCTCGAGGGCGGCGTCGTCGGCGCCTTCGGCGGTCTCGTAGTCGCGCCACGCGATGAGGGCGTCTTCCGTGACTTCCCAAGTGACCCGCTCGGTGATGATGAAGTCGGAGTCGCCTTCATAGAGCATGGCGTTGGGGGCGGATTTCACCACCGTGCTGGCGAAGTACCAGCTGCCGTCGAAGTCACCCTTTTTCCAGACCTCGGACAGGTTGGCCCGGTCGAGGTCAGGGTTGACGTTAAAACAGGCGGCGGCCAACCCGAGGGCGGCGAGGCCACCCGCGAGGGTCATCAAGCGTGTCGCTTTTCGCATTGCGTTGTTCCTCCCGAAAAACATGACAATCCTTTTGAAATCGTTGCGGTGTGCGCGGCGCATCGTCGTGCGCATCAGATGGTGAAGATGAGGTCGAGCGTGAAGCCCGTGTACTGGTTGCCGAAGCTGAAATCGAACCAGGGGAAGTAGAAGCGACCTTGCTGGTCGGTGAGCGGCTGGAAGCTCGACATCCCGAGAACCACCTGGAGGTTCTGGTCGAAGATCCAGTCACCCGGCACCTGGTAGCCGTAGGTCACGCTGCCGCTCGAGAAGCCGTCGCCGTTGAAGTAGCTCTGGCTGATCGCGTTGGGCGAGCGCAGGTCGGGGCGGTCCGACAGGGGGCGAAGCAGGATGTTCTGGATGCCGAGGGCGGCGCGGATGACGTGGTTGCCGCCGAGGGGGTCGTCGATGGAGTAGAAGATCGCGCCGCTGTTGGACACGCTGCCCACGAACTGCCGGCCCGAGGTGCGGCAGCGGCCGTTGCCGAGCTTCTCTTCGTCACGCGGGATGCCGATGGGGTAGTCGGTGGCGTCGCCCGAGGTCTGGGCGAGGTTGTTGATGGTGTCGAAGGGATTCGGCGTGTTCAGCTCGCCACAGTTGTACTCGGGGCTGTTGCCGCGGAAGAACCAGTTGGAGAAGCCGAGACGGTACTGGACCCCGAAGACGCCGAGCCATTTCGGGTACCACTGCATGAACGGCGCCGAGGCGCTGGCCCACGACCCTTGGATGAGGCCGGAGAAGCCGGCGAGGCGGTTCATCTGGCGGGAGAACATCGACAGCGGCGCGGTCACGCGGAACAGCGGGGTGATCGAGATGCCGGTGGCCCATTTGTCGGTGAGCAGACCGGGGAACAGCAGCGCGAGGCTGGTGTCGGAGAGGGTCGGGTTGTTGGGGAACGGACCGGCCAACGGCGCGCGCTGGTAGGCGTCGAACACGTTGGGGATTTGCACCGTCAAGGAGCCGGAGAAGGCCATGGTCGGTTGCCAGTCGAAGTACTTCGGCACCTGGAAGTTGGGCGAGACGTTGAGCCAGGGGTTGAAGAACGGCTGGCGCTTGTACCCGGGCAGGAGCCAACCGGTACCGACCGAGGCGCCCAGGTCGAAGCTGACGCCGAGGGGGAAACCTTTGCCGGAGAGGACGACCCCGCCGGCGGACAGCACCGCGGAGCCACCGCTGGCCGCGTCGCCGTCTTCTTCACCGTCGGCGGTCGCCGCGGGCGCGGCCGGCTTTTCCGCCGCGGGCTCCGGGAGCGCTTCCTCGTCGAGCTTGTCCGCCGCCACCGGCGCGACCGCCGCGGGGGCACCGGGCGCGCCCGCCGCCGCGGGGGCCGGGGTCACCGCGGGCGTGGGCGCGGATTCGGCCGGGGGGGCCTCTTCGTTCGTTGCAGCAGGGGCGGGCGCTTCGGCCGCGGGCTCCACCGCCGTGGGGGTCGGGGTCTCGGCCGTCGCGGCCGGCGCCGGGGTCGCGGCGGGGGTGCTCTCGGGGGCCGCCGGCTCATCGGCCGGGGCCGCCTCGGTGGGCTCGCTCTTGTCAGCGGGCGCTTCGGTGGCGGGCTGCTCCTCGGTGGGGGCGGTGGCCTCGCCTTCTTGGGCGCGGGCGTTGGTCACCGTGAATACGGTGAGCAGCGTGACGGTTGAAAGAGCGAGCAATCGTTGCATGTCGTGACCTCTTACTTGGGGGGCGGATGTACGCAGCGCACACACCTAGACCCAGGTCATCACTCATGCAGCAATCAACGCGCCACTTCCAGGGGGGAAGTCAAAAAAAATTTCCTCCATGTTTCTAGACCGTTACATTCCGTTTGCGCGCGATCACAGCATGATCACCGTCGCGCCGTGCGCAAAGTGTTAGCGGACTGACACCCCACAGACGAACAAAACGGTCAAAACATGCCGTTCAGGTTCACGAAACCGGGTCACGGATCACCCGGCGGCGGCACCTGAACCAGCTGGATCGGGCCGCCCCCCGGCGCCACATCGAACACCGTGCAGGGCCGATCACATTCCCACACCGTCACGTTGAGGTAGGTGGTCCCATGCACCACTGACGCGCCCCCGTCGGTGTGCACGTGCCCCCACAGGTGCACGCGGGGCTTGGCCCGCGCGGCCGCGGCGCGCAGCTCGTCGAACCCGATGTGGCCTTCGTCCCAGCGATCGCCATACCCGCGCGGGGGCACGTGGCTGACCAGGATGTCGAGCCCGTCCGGGATCGCCGCGAACACGCGGGCGGCGGCCGGCCCGCGCGGCAGGTGGAACCCCCACTGGGGGTAGTCGGGGGTCCACGGCGTGCCGTACACGCGCAGGCCGCCGACCTCGGTCTCGTCGTCGATGAGCACGGTGACCGACGGGCCGACCAGGGCCTGCGCGGCCCCGCGATCGGTCTCGAAACACACGTCGTGGTTGCCCGGGACCAGGATCTTGTGGGCGTGGGGCAGGCTCTTGAGCCAGGCCGCGGCCCGGGACAGCTCGTCGAGCGTGCCCTCGCGCAACATGTCGCCGGCGTGGATGAGCACGTCGCCGTCGGGCACGGCGAAGCCCTCGGACTCGAACAGGTGGGTGTCGGCCAGGGCCACAAAGCGCACGGTCAGTCCTCCCGGGGCCAAACCCGGTGGGGCGTGACCTTGGCGGTTTTGCCCTTGACCGCGATCGCGGGCAAGGCCTCGGCGGGGTGGCGCGCGCCGTCGAGCGAGGCGGCGCAGGCGGCGTTGGTCCAGACCTCGCCCGCGGGGGCGTGGCCGCAAAACCGCGCCGCGAGGTTCACGGTGTCGCCGATGACGGTGTACTCCATCTGCTCGCGGGACCCGACGTTGCCCGCGATCATCGGCCCGGTCGCGATCCCGACCCCGACCTCGAGGCGGCCGATCTCGGGGAACGCCCCCGCCTGGTTGAGCCGCGCGATCTCTTGTTGGATGTCGATGGCGCAGGCCACCGCCCGGGCCGCGTGGTCCGGCTGGTCGACGGGCACGTTGAACACGACCACCACCGCGTCCCCGATGAACTTGTCGAGGTAGCCCTCGTGCTGTTTGACGATGGCGACCACCCGCTCGTAGTAGCGGTTGAGCAGGTCGAGGACTTGCTCGGGCGAGAGCCGTTCGCTCATGGCGGTGAAGCCGCGCACGTCGGCGAAAAACACCGTGGCCTCGCGGAGGGTGGCGGGGATGGACGCCTCCCCGTGCTGCTGCCGGATGCGCTCGAGCAACGACGTCGAGACATACGTGCCGAACGCGCGCTCCATCTTTTCCGACAGCCGCAGGTTGACCACGGTCTCGTTGAACTGGCGGCTGAGGGCGGCGAGGTCGCGCGGGCCGGCCTCGGCGATGGCGAAATCGCGCTCCCCCGCCGACAGCCGGCGAAAGCCGCCCGACAACGGCGCGAGCCCGTCGACGACCGACCCCGCGAGCTTGAACACCGCGGACAAGGCCGCGGGCAACGACATGGCGAAGGCCAACAGGTGGACCACCACCGAGACCCGGAAGGGCTGTTCGGCGAAAAACCGCACCAGGTCCTCGCCGGAGATGTCGCTGGAGAACACCCCCAATGTCACTGTGGTGCCCGGGGCCCAGGCGGCCACGGTCTGAAAAAACTCGACCACCGCGGCCAACACCATCGCCTGCAAGAAGGCGAGCGCGCCGAGCAGCACGATCATGACCAAGACCTTGACGCGCAAAAGGGGACGAAAGCGGTCGAGCCCCGCGTCCACCGCCCGCACCAGCGCGGTGCCCCCCGAGGCCGCGGCGTAGGCCCACCCCCACAGGACCACCGACCCGAGCAGCAGGCTGTCGAGCCAAAACGCGTGCAGCACCGCGCGCAAGACGCCCGCGGCCGCCACCGACAGCGCGAGCACCGCCGCGCCGGTGAGCAACACCCGCAACGCGGGCGCTGAGCGCCGCCGCCAGCGACGGTAGACACGCCCCTCGATGTAGACCGCGATGCCCGCGCCGACGACGGTGGTCGCCGCCGCGCACGCCCAGGCCAACCCGCGCGACACCGGGGTCGGCCACACCGTGGCCAAAAACTCGGTGCCGTACGTCAGCAAGGAGGCGACGGCGAGCCGCCGCCCCCACCGCCACGAGGGCGAGCTCATCCTTGGCGCGGCCGGGCCCCCAGCGCGCGGGCGATGGCCCGGCGACGACGCACAAAGCCGAACATCAGGCTGAACACCACCAAGCCGGGGAAGAAGCCTTTTTGGCTCAAGCAGCTGTCCGGTTGGGGGGTGCACTCCCCTTGCCAGCAGGCCTGGGTCACACATTGGTTGTCGGCGGTGCAGGCCGCGCCCACCGCGAGCTCGGCTTGGCAGGTGTCGTTGTCGTCGCAGTAGCTGCCCTCGCCACAGTTGCCGCTCACGCAGGGCCCGGTGGTCGGGTAGGGCCCGCACGCCCCGAACTCGTCTTGGGGGTTGGCCCGGACACAGTCGTCCTCACAATCGAACCGGTCGTTGCACAGGTCGCCCTCGGCGCCCTCGAGACAGGTGCCGGCCACACAGTACAGGCCGTCGGCGCAGTATTCGCCCGCCCCGTCGTCGAGACAGGGCTGCCCCGCGTCCGGCAACACCGCGCACAGCTGGGTGTCGGCCCGGCACACGGTCCCGTCGACGCAGTCGGTGTCGGGGTCGCAGCCCGCGCCCGCGGCCGCGTAGGCGGTGCAGGTGTTGGTCTGGCCGTGGCAGAAAAAGGTGGGCAGACACTGGTTGTCGCTGTCGCAGACCGCGCCCGCGCCCCCGGGGGGCAGACACTGGAACGCGCCGGTGCCGTCGTCGCGGCATTTGTAGCACGCGGTGGCACAGGCCACGGAGAAGTCATCGGGATCGCAGGTGGCCATGTCCGCGACCGGGCCTGCACAGACATTGGCATCCGAGCAGTTGAGCCCGTCTTCGCAGCCGTCGTTATCGGTGCACGACTGGCCCTCGCCCACCCGGGTGACGCACACGTCGTCGACGCAACCGAGCCCCTCGCCGCAGTCGGGGTCATCGGCTTGGCCGCAGGGATCGCCCAGGCCGAGCAAGCTCGCGCAGGTCTCGCCCACGCACTGCAGGCCTTCGTCACAGCTGCGCACGATGAGCGAGCCGTTGGTCTCTTTGCAGGGCTCGCCCGCGCCGGCCAAGGCTTGGCAGGTGCGGGTCCCGGCGAGGAGGTCCACCTGGCAGTGCAGCCCCGCGGTGCATTCCCAGTCGACCAAACACTCGGCGTCGGCGCCGAGCAGGCCGGTGACGAGGTCGGCGCAGAGGGGGCCGGTCAAGAGGTCGTTCACTTGCTCGGAGGTGGTGGTGTAATCGCGCGCGGTCACGATCTGGGCGAGGAGCGTCTCGCCCGCGGCCCGGCACGCGTTGATGCCCGGCTCGTCGAACATCACGTTGCCGCGGTCGATGATGTCCTGAAAACTGAACGCGCCCTCGGGGGGCTCGGGCTGCACCTCGCCGCACGCCTCGTCGATGGTCTGCCCGGTCAAGTCCGCGGGCGGAAGCGGCGCGTCGGGGTCACAACGACCCAGCTGGGTGTTGAGCGCCTGCACGAAGTACTCGGCGTAGCCGAGGTAGCCGCTCAAGTAGAACCGACACAACCCTTCGGCCGTGCCCAGGTCGAGGTCGCCGTCGCCGTCGCCATCTCCATCTCCGTCGCCATCTCCGTCTCCGTCCCCATCCCCGTCACCGTCGCCGTCCCCGTCTCCGTCGCCGTCCCCATCCCCGTCGCCGTCGCCATCCCCGTCGCCGTCCCCATCACCGTCGCCGGGCTCACCCGGGCAGCCGGCCGGCAGCAAAACGCCCACCGGCAACGCCAACGCCAACATCAGGCTGAACCACAGCCGAGACAAACCATTCGAGTTCCATGTCATGTGTGTACTCCTCCCAGGGACAGGCTCCCGGCAGGCTAACCCGCGGGGGGCCGCGCGCGCACGTGCGCTTGCACGCTTTTGGCGGGAGCAGGACAATGCCGCCCATGTCCGGTCGATCGATGCTCATCTTCGTGAGCGACATCCACCTCACCGACTGTCTCAAAGGGGCATCGGTGCCGCGCGAGGCGATGTTCGACCGCTTCTGGCAACGCATTCGTGTGACCCGGGGGGACCGCCCCGCGCACCTTTGTTTTGTGGGCGACATCTTCGACATCGTCCGCTCCCCCCGGTGGTTCGAACAGGACGCGCGTCCTTACAGCACCGTGGACGACGCGGTGCGGGCCACGGTCGACGCCATCGTCGATGACATTCTCGAGCGCGAGGCTGGGTTCTTCGCCGCGCTTCGCAGCCACGTCGAGGCCGGGGCGCTGGAGATCACCTACGTGCTCGGCAACCACGACCGGTTGCTCGCCCACTGCCCGGGGGCGCGCCGAAAAATATGGAAAGCGATGACGGGACAGGACGACCCCAGCATCGAGTTCAAGCCGGTGGCACGCTTTCGCGAGCACGGGGTGCTCGCCTACCACGGCCATTTCGGGGACCCCATCTGCCACAGCGGAGACGGGGGCCCGCCCATCGGCGATGCCATCGGGCTCGAGCTCATCGTCCGCTATCCACGGTTGGTGCGGGACACGGTGGGGGCGTCAGAGGACCAGACCGACCACGCCGGGTTCGCCCTCGACGAGCTCGAGGACATCGACGACGTGCGCCCCATCTACGCGGTGCCGGCCTGGGTCCGGCAGCTCGCGGTGCAGAACAAAGAGATGCTGCCCCCGATGTGGAAAAGCTGGACCCGGGCCGTCGACCAGTTCTTCGCCATCCACTTCGTGCAGGACTGGCTCAAGGCCCACAAGACGTGGTTCGGCCTCGACGCGGGGCGCAAGCTCAAGCTGCTCCTCGAGCTGTCCACCGGGCGGATCATGGCCAAGACCCACGATAAGCGGCTCACCGGCTTGTACCGGCTGTTCCAGCACAACTTCGACGGGACCCTGGCCAAAAAGGCCGTGTCCCTGCTCGACGACGAAGACAACCGCGGGCTGCGGTACGTGGTCAACGGGCACTCCCACTTCCCGTCCATGGTGCCCCTCGGCCTGCTCGGGGGACAACGCGCGGTGTACTTCAACACCGGGACCTGGCGCACCGTGCACCAGATCGCGCACCACATCGGCGGGCGGCCCAGCTTTTTGCCCTACGACGCGATGACCTATTTGGTGTTCTTCCCCGACGGGGACAAAATCGGCCGCGACTTCGAGTGGTGGACCGGGGTCATGGTCGCGCAGGACCACCACGCCCTCCCCGCGCCCTCACACGCCCTCAATCGTGGCTGAGGGAGAGCGCGAGCAGCACGCGGAACTCCACCGCGCGGCCGCGATCGAACACGACCCACTCGCGCTCGACCGTGACCTCGTCGATGTTCTGCACGCTCCGTTTGGCGCCGAGGGCGCCGCGCTCGACAGCATCCTCGAACGAAATGGACGAACTGAACTCGTAGGTGATGCGATTGGCCACGGGTACTCCGCCCGCTGCAAAGCAAAGCCCTTGCCAGTCGCAAGTGTCTGTTTTTATTACTGAAACCGTTACATGTCACCGGCCGTACACCGCGCGATCTCCCGCGGGGCCGCGCGTTTTTCCGCGCGCGGCCCCGGCCGCGGGTACTCACGCGGCCGCGGCGATGGACGCGGCCGCGCCCCCGCGCGGGGTGGGCAACACAACAACATCGCCGGGCGCGCGTTGTTCGGCGCACCGGTGCGCGGCGGCCACGTCGTCGAGGGCAAACGTGGCCGCGACCACGGGCCGGATCGCGCCCTCGGCCAACAGCTTTGCCAACGTCTCCGTTCGGGCGCGGTTGCCGGTGACCACCGCGAACAGCGCGCGCGGTCCGCGGCCGCGGCGCGTGCGCAGCATGTCGACGAGCACGCGGAGTCCTCCGTACAAGGTCATGAAGCGCCCCGTCGGGCGGAGCGCCGGGCGGCTGTGGCCCAGGCTCGACACGTCCGCGGTGTCGAACACCACGTCCCAGGTCTCGCCCCGGGCGGCGAAGTCGCCCGCTTGGTGGTCGAGCACCTCGTGGGCGCCGAGCTCGCGCATCATGTCGAACGAGGTCCGCCGCCCCACCGCGGTGACGTGGGCGCCCAAGTGCCGCGCGATTTGGATGGCGAAGCGGCCGACGCCGCCCGCCCCCCCGAGCACCAGCACCCGCTCGCCGGGCTTCACCGCGGCGAGGTCGTGCAAAAAGTGCCACGCCGTGCCCGCGCCGTAGGGTGTGGCCGCGGCCTCCGCGGGGGTCACGCCGGCCGGGCGCTGGGCGATGGGGCCGTCGGCGTGGACGACCAGGTACTCGGCCCAGGCCCCGGCCGCGACCGAGCCAAACACCGCATCGCCGACCTGGAACCGCTCGACGCCCTGGCCCACCGCGGTCACGACCCCGGCGAACATCGTGCCCTGCACCGGGCGCCGGGGCCCGAACAGCCCGATGAACAGCCGGCCCATCAGGCTCATGCCGGGCCCGAAGTCGGCGGACCGGATGCGCCGGTCGCCGGCGGTGACCGCGCTGGCTTCGACCTGCACGAGGACCTCGCCGGGGCCGGGGGTGGGGATGGGAATGTGGCGCAGCTGCAAGGTGGAGGCGGTGCCGTAGGTGGGGGTGAAGACGGCGTTCATCATGAGGAGGCTCCTGTTTGAAGTGAGCTTGCACCGTAGACCCAAGAGAAACGTTGAGCGATTCCCGCGAAACGTATGCTACCTATACGGATTCGTATGGATTGGCGGACCGTGACCTTCGACTGGAACCGCGCGCGGGCGTTTCTCGTGACCGCGGAGGAAGGGTCGTTTTCCGCCGCGGCGCGCGCCCTGGACATGACCCAGCCGACGCTGAGCCGGCAGGTGGCCGGGCTCGAAGAGGAGCTCGGGGTCACGCTGTTTGCGCGGGTGGGCACGCGGCTCGCGCTCACCGAGGCGGGGCTCAGCCTGCTCGAGCACGTGCGCCCCATGGGACAGGCCGCGGCCCAGGTGTCCCTCGCGGCCGCGGGCTCGTCCGTCCTCATCGAGGGACCGGTGCGGGTGACGGCGAGCGAAGCGACCTGCGCGTATGTCCTGCCCCCGGTGGTGGCGGCGTTGCGCGTCGAGCACCCGGGCATCACCGTCGAGCTGGTCGCGTCCATCGCGTTGCAGGATCTCCATCGGCGCGAGGCGGACATCGCGGTGCGTTCGGTCAAACCGACCCACCCCGATTTGTTCGCGCGCCGGGTGCGCGACACCAAGGCCGGCTTGTTCGCGTCCCGGGCCTACGTCGAGCGGGTGGGCCCGCTCGACAGGTTCGAAGACGCGACCCGCGCGGAGTTTTTGAACCTCAACCACGGCACCGCGGTGTGCGACGGCCTGGCGCAGGCCGGGTTGCCGGTGACGCCGGCCCAGTTTCCGACCGTGGCCGCAAACCAGCTGGTGTATTGGGCGCTGTGCCGCGGCGGGGCGGGGGTGGGGGTGATGATCGTCGAGGTCGGTGAGGCCGATCCCGACGTGGTGCGGGTGTTCCCTGCGTTCGACATGTCACTGCCCGCGTGGATGGTTTGTCACCGCGAGCTGCGCACCAGCCGCCGGTTGCGCATCGTGTGGGATCGCTTGGTCGAGGTGCTCGCCTGAGCCGGCGGAACCTGGGCCGCGACCGCGCGGTCCGTTCGCCATGCTCACGTCTTGGATGCTTTTGTTCTCGCTGCCGACCAGCCCGCTGGCCTGTTCGGTCACCGAGCCCCCCCTGCGCGCCGCCCACGTCAGCTTCCGCGTCACCCCGTCGCGGTCGGACCCCGGGCTGGCCGAGGTCGTGCTCCGCGCCACCCTGTCCCCCGGCGACGAGGCCGCGTCCCACCGCGGTTACCGGATGGGCGAACTGACCGTGTACGACGTGGACGAGCTGTCCGCGGTCACCGGCGCGGCGATGCTGACCGCGGACGGTCCGGTGGCCGGGGTGTTCGTGACCGACCCCGACCTGGTCGGCGATGTGCTCGACGAGTGGAGCCACGGCGCCACGAACGCCTTCGAGAACCACCCGTGGGGCTTGGCCCCGGGACAAGGCACGCCCGCGCCCCTGCTCGAGGTGGTGCACGACGAGGGCGCGACCGCCATCCATGTCGCTTACCCCGTGGGCGGGCCCGACGAAGCGGTGATCGACCTGACCTTTCTCGTCGGGTCCCGGCGTGTCGCCGGCGAGCGCCGGTACGTCCTGCCCGACGTGTCCGCGTGGGCCGCGGAGGTCACGGTGCACGGCACCCGGGGCCGGCCGCGCACCATGCCCGCGGCCGAGGCGTTCTTCGTCGACGAGGTCCGGGGCCGGGACAAGAGCCGCGCGGTGAGCGGGCGGTGGGCCGAGGTCACGACCCCCGGCCCTGGGCCCCGCCGGCTGATGCGGGTGGACGTGGACATCGACGGCCCGGTGGGGCGGCCCCCCCGCGAGGTCGCGTACCTATTCATTGTGGACGTGTCCGCGTCCATGTCCGCGGGGGCGGTGGCCCTGGCCGAACAGACCATTGCAGAAACATTGCGGGCCGCCCCCCGGGACACGGTCTATGCGCTGCTCACCTTTGACCGCACCGTGCGTGTGGTGCACGGGCCCTGGACCCAGCTGCCCCACCCCGGCAAAGCCGCCGGCCGGATCTCGGTGGGGGAGACCGGCAAAAACGGCTCCGCCGTCGACGAAGCCTTGTGGAAGGCCGCGCTCATCGCCGCCGACGCGCCGGTGGGGCGCGAGGTGCGCACAGTGCTGTTCAGTGACTTTGTGACCATGCCCGCGCGCATTCCGCTCATCGACGAGGCCTGGGCCGCGCACGCGGGGACGCGGGTCGAGGTGCGCCCCCCCGCCATCGACGTCGACGAGCCCGCGCTGGAATGGGTCGAGGGCCCCACCGATCGCGCTTGGCGCATCGACCTCGAGGCCGGGGGCCGGCCGGTGGCGGCGTTTGGGCGACACCTGGTGCAGCCGGTGCAACTGGTCGGGCTCGGCTTGGCCCAGGGGGGGTTTTTGTCCAACCAGCACGAAGCCGTCCGGGCCCGGCCCCGGGGGGGGTGCCGGTGTGGCGACGACGAGGGTCTGGGCGATGATCGGCTCGACTACGGCACGTCGGAGTCGATGACCGTGACCTATGCAGGGTTTGACGACGGCACGGGGCGAGCCGGTCAGACCGCGATCATCTACCGCACCTGGCAGGGCAGCCACCATGTCCCATTGCGGCCTTCGCTCGGGACCGAACGGCTGTTGGCGGCGTGGTGGATCGAGGCGTACGGCGACGACGACGAAGCCACCCGCGCGGTGGCGGAGCGGTATGGCCTGCTCGCCCCCGGTCGCGATCTGGTGGTGTGGCCCAAGTGGCGGCCCGCGCACCAAACCGACCCGGTGATGCGCGGGTACGGCTGCGGGTTCGGCTCGTCGGGGTGCGGGTGCTGCGGGTGTTGCGGGGGCGCGATTCAGCTCAAGGGCAACCTGAAGGGGGCGAAGGACGCGCTCATCGCCGCGGTCAACCAGGTGCGCGACGCCTGCCACGACGACGGTGAGGTGGCGGTGGAGGTCGCGGGCCCCGAGATCCTGGGCGTGGGGGTGTGGGGCGAGGACAGTGACTGTCTGCGCGAAGGGGTGTGGGCCCTGTCGGTGCCGGTCGTGTTCCGATCGCCGCGCACGGTGGAGATCCCCCCGCGGGCGGCCGGGGGCGAAGGGCCGCCTCAGCCGGTGCGGTAGTCCTCGGGCTCGAGCTGGAACTCGCGGATCCAACGCAACAGGAGCGCGCGGGGCTTGCCCAGGTAGCGCGCGGCCGCAGACACATTGCCGCGCGAGCGCCGCAGGGCGTCGACGATGAGGTCGGGATCGACCGCGCTGGCGTAGGACCGTTCGATGTTCTCCATATCGTGGAAAGCCGACGGGGGCCGCTCGCCCACCGGGGGCGCGCCGGGGTTGAAGCTCGGCGGCCGGATGGGATCCCAGTTGGGCGGCGGGGGGGCGTCCCCGAGGGGGCGCACCCCCGAGCCGGGCCTCGTCGGGGGACGCGGCTTCTCCAGGGGGTCGCCTTCCTCAAAGCCGCGCGCGAGCTCGGAAAAGCCGATGTCGGAGATGTCGCGCTTTTCCCGGGTGAACACGTCGGACGAGTGCGCCGCCGGGTGGGGGGCCACATTGGTGGCGTCGTCGTCGAGGTCGTGGCTCATCAGCAGGTCGGGCGCGAAGGGGGACGCCGACCCCGTGGTCTCGTCTTCCCCATCGAAGGGGTTGGCCAGGGGGGGCGCGGCGAGGTCCACCGGCCGCTCCTCGCGCGCGGGCACCGTGCCCTTGTCCTGGGTGTCGTCGGCCCATTGCTCCATGATCACGTCGCGGCCGACGACCTTGATCGGCAAGTGGGCGAGCTCGACCTTGCCCCCCCGGGTGCCGTCGGGGGCGGGGTTGGACGCGAGCACGGCCGCGCTTTCGATCACCCGGGCCAGGGCTTTGATGTTCTGTTGCCAGGGGTAGAGCAGCACCGCGCGGGTGGCGTCGCGGGAGATGGCCGGCGCGCCCCGGGCCCGGGCCAAAAAGTCATCGAGCAGGAGCCCAAAGTCCGTGCGGCGGGCGTCGATGTTGGGCATTTCGATCTGGACCTGCCCCACCGCGTCCAAAAACCGCGCGGACAGAATGCCTTTGCGCCCCAACCGGGCCAGGGGCTTGGTCGTCGACGCGATGAGCCGCACGTCGCAGGCCTTCTTGCTCTTGCGACCCTCGGGGACAAAGCCGCCCTCCTCGAGGGTGTCCACGATCCGGTCTTGGAGCTCGTCGGTGAGCGCGTCGACGTTCTCCAAAAAGAGCGTGCCCCCGTCCGCCTCCAAAAACCGCGCCGAGTCCTTCTTGCGGCCCCCGAACAGGTCGACCACCAACCGGCTCGGGCGGCGCTCGCGACAATCCAAATGCACGAGGCGACCGGACCGCGCGCTGAGCAGATGGGTGGTGCGGGCGAGAAAACCTTTGCCCGACCCCTCGGCCCCCCCGAGCAGGATGTTCTGTTCGGTCTCGGCCGCGTCCTCGAGCACGGCGAGGTCGCGGGCCAGCTGCGGACACCACGTGGCCCAGGTCCCGAACTCCATCGGCTCGGTGGGCAAGGGAATGTCCGCCGGCTCCTCGAGGAACAGCCAGAACGTGCGTCCGGTCTCGACCAGGTCGCCCGACGACAGCGCGGCGGTGTCCACGAGGTGCCCGTTGAGCATGACCCCGTTGGTGCTGCCCAGGTCCTCGATCAAAAACGGGGCCGGGCTGCCCGGCGGGGCCTTGCGCAGCGCCGCGTGGCGCGAGCTCATCCACGGGTCGTCGACGAAGTACTTGCTGTGTCGCGTGCGGTAGGGGTCACCGCGCCCGAGCACGACCTCGTCTTTGGCGGTGAGGTCGAGCGGCCCGTCGCCCACCTCGAACCGTTCGCCCGCGCGGCACAGCTGATACAGCACCGGGCGCTTTTTGCTCGTGCGCGTCTTTTGTCGCTTCGTGCGGGGCATCGATCTTTGGTCTACCACGGTTGCCGCGCTTCAATAGCGCAGGGTCGCGACCAGGCGCGCGGCCACCCCGCCCCCCGGGAGCGGGCTCTGGCGGACCCGCCACGGCGCGTCGAAGACGTTGGTCGCCACCGCCGAGACCGTGAACAGCCGGGTGGGCGTGACCGTGGCCCCGATGTCGACGAGGGCGTGGCCGAGCACGCCGGTGCAGGGGCGGTCGGTGCCGAGCACGCCTTCGGGACAGAGCTGTTCGTTCATCTCTTCGGCCGGCGACAACCGGGCCAGGGGCATCGCGTACCGAACCCGGGCAAACGTGGAAAACGGCCATTTGCTTGGTGCGTAAAACACCGCCAAGGCCCCCGCCGGCCGCGGCGTGCCCGACGCGGGGGTGGGCGAAAACGGGTCCTGCACCCGGTAGAACACGCCGTCGTCGACGGCCACCGCCCCGATGCTGCCCTCGGCGGAGAGGCCGTCGAGGGTGGTCTTGACCCGGGCGCGGCCCTCGATGCCGAACGCGGTCTGCCGATCTTTGCGGGCCAAACGAAACACCGGGGTGCCGAGCACGACCTCGCGCTGGTCAAACCCGGCGATGATCGGCCCGCTGCGGTCCTCGACGTAGACCACCCCCGCGGCCTCGACCCACAGGTACGAGAGGCTCACGCCCGCCTCGAGGGTGTCGCTGACGTACCGGCCGGCGCCGGGGAGCGCGGCCGCCGGGGGGTCGTCCTCGTAGATCTCGCCCCCCCGGGCGAGCTGGGCCAGGGTCGCGGGCCGGTCGAGCCGGATGGCGGCGCCAAACACGCGAACCCCTTCGAACGGGGTCACGCTCACCGTGAGCTGGTGGTTGAAGTGGGGCGTGGTGAGCTCGGTCCGGGGCAATGACCCTGCAACGATGCCGGACTCCAGCCGGGTCACGGACAGCTCGGCCTGGTCCTCGATGGTGATCCAAGGGTGCACAAACCCAAACGTCAGCCGGCCGCGCGCGGTGTGCCGCAGGCTGCGCGGCCGAATCGGGGCGAAGGCGGGGTCCTCGATGAACTGTTCGTTGGGCACCCCGTCAGAGCCCCGCCGCGACCGGGTCGAGTATTGGCTCTGCACCCGGTCGACGAGCACCTCGGCCCCAGCCCCGCCGAAAAAGCGTGACGCACCGAACAGGTCGAAGGTCGGCGACCGGGTGGACACGTCGACCAGCCCCCCGCCCCGCCACAGGGTGGTGTCGCTGTATTCGGCGCGGATGAGACTGCTGCCGTTGCGTTCCCATTGTTCGCTCATGCGCTGGGCATGGGCCCGGGCCATGATCGTGACCGGCACGTCAAAGGGGAACAGCTGTCCGTCGAGCCCGGCGGTGAAGCTGTCGCGGGCCCGGTCGTGCAGGATCGTGCAATCGGTGCGGCCCCCGCCCGCGTCGAGGGCGCAGGCATCGGGCAGGGGCACCCTTGCCTGGCGGGCCGAGTGCCAGGTGGTGAACAGGCGCAGCCCATCCATGGCGAGCACGTCGACCTTGGCCCCGAGGTGACCGCCCAATGCCTCTGTGTTGTCGAACAGGCCGGTGTCGGGGGTGACCCCGTCGGGGCGTCCCCCGCGCAGCTGGTCGTTGTGAAAGCCCCCGACCAACAGGGTGACCCGGGCCCTGCCGTAGCCGGCCTGCCCCCGCGCGAACGCGGCCTTCTCGAGGTCGGCCCCGCCGAACCCGCCGCGCACGGTGCCCTTGAGGGCCGCGTCTTGGCCGAGGTCTTGGGGGGCCTCGAGGGTGCGGATGTCGATGCTCGCGCCCCCCGCCTCGTCGAGGCCGAGGCCAAAGCGGGGCCCGTGGTGCACGGTGAGCTGCTGCACGTCGTCGGGGGCGATGAACTGCAAGGTGGGAAAGTCGGGGAACACATCCGTGGCCGACACCGGCACCCCGTCGACCCGGATGGCGGTGTGGGTCTGGGCGAGACCGCGAAAGCGGGGCCAGGGCGAGGTCGGCTGCCGTTTGTGCAGCCACATTCCGGGCACGAGGGCGAGGGCGTCGGCGAGGTTGAGATCGGAAAAGCGCAACAGCTCCTGGTCGGTCATCGACGTCGACAGCCGCAGGTCGGCCCGGGCCGCGGTGAGGTCGTGGGGGACCAAGGGGCGGCCGCCCTCCTCGGGGGCGTCGGGTTCGACCAGGCCCCAGTCGGGGGCGCCGGGCTCGCGGGGGGGTTTGCCCACTTGTTCGGTGGGGTCTGGGGGGGGCGCGTCGGGGCCGGCGGCCCAGGGGTTGTCCCCGTCGTCGTCGGCCGCGGCCGGTCCCGCGCCGAGCAGCCCCGCGCACAGCACCAGCCGCGCCCATGTGTCTGCACGCGCCAAGCGGGTCAGCCCTCGACCATGGCCAAAAAGGCGGTCTCGGTGATGATGGAGATGTCCGCGCCCCCCTCGATGAGCTTCTCCGCGGTCTTGTGCTTGGTGCTCTTTTTGCCATCACCGAGCAGCGGCGAGCCATCGTCCCCGATGACAAGGTAGTCGAGCTCCTTGCTCACGCTCGACGGGGTCTTGCCCCCGGCTTTTTTGACCAAACCCTGCGCGCTTTTGCGGTCGAGTTGCGCGAGCTTGCCGGTGAACACCACCGTCTTGCCATACAGGGCGTGGCCTTGGTCGGCGTCTTTGGCCGGGGCCTCGGCCACCACGTCGATGAGCGACGCGAGCTCGTCGATGGCCGCGGCCTGGGCCTCGAGCCCGCTCACCACCGAGGCGGCGATGGACGGCCCAATGCCGTGTATTTCGGCCAGCTCTTCCTCTTTGGCCGCGCGCAGCTTGGCCAAGGTGTCGAAGCGCCCGGTCAGGGTCTCGGCCACGGTGAGCCCCACCTCTTCGAGCCCGAGGGCGGTCAGAAAAATGGGCAAGGGCAAGCGCCGCTTGGCCGAGAGCTCGCGGATGAGCTTGGTCGCGGACACCTCGCCGAGCCGCTCCATGGTCATGAGCTGGTCCTTGGTCAGGCGGAACAGGTCGGCGGGCTTTTTGACCAGGCCCTTTTTGGCCAGCTGGGTCAGGTGCTTGTCCCCGAAGCCGTTGACGTCGATGACCTTGAGGAAGTGTTTGACCCGGGTGCGCACCACCACCGGGCAGGTATCCGGCTGTTCACAATAGACGAAGTCGCCATCGATGCGCACCGGCCCGTGGCAGGAGGGACATTGGGTGGGGGCCTCGATGGGCGCGCCCCCCGGCGCCAGCACCCGCTCGACGTGGGGGATGACTTCGCCCCGGCGCACGATCTCCACCTGGGCTTTTTCGGTCAGGCCCAGCTTCCGCACCAGCCCGAGGTTGTGCAACGAGGCCCGCTTGACCGTGACCCCGGAGACGAACACCGGCTCGACGTGGGCCACCGGGGTGATCACCCCCGAGCGGCCCACCGACCACTCCACCCGGTCGAGGGTGGTCTGGGCCGCTTCCGCCTGAAACTTGTAGGCCATCGCGTAGCGCGGGTGGTGCGAGGTCGCGCCCATGCGCCGCTGGGTCGCGATGTCGCAGGCCTTCATCACCACCCCGTCGAGTTCGTAGTCGTATTCGCCGCGCTTTTGTTCGATCCGGCGGAACGCTTCGCACAGCTCTTCGCCCCGCTCGTGCACCTCGAGGGGGGGCAACGAAAAGCCCATCGCCTCGAGCAGGTCGTGCTTTTGCTGCTCGGTCTCGACCTCGGCCCCGAGCAGGTCGTAGGCGAAAAAGGACAGCTCATAGGTCCCGGTCTTTTCCGGCTCTTTGTGTTTGAGCGCGCCGGCGGTGAGGTTGCGCGGGTTGGCGAAGTCGGCCGCGTAGTGCGCGCGGAATCGCGAGATGCGCATGTACACCTCGCCCCGCACCTCGACGGGGGCGGGGGGCGCGATCCGCAGCTGGTTGGGGATGCCTTGGTGGTACCGCACATTCTCGGTGATGTTGTCGCCGACCTTGCCGTCCCCGCGGGTGGCCGCGAGCACCAACGCGCCGGTCTCGTCGTACCGGATGGCGCAGGCCACGCCGTCGATCTTGGGGGTCACGGTGGCGGGACCGGGGATCTTGTCCTTCCACTTGATCAGGGTCGCGTCGTCGTAACACTTGTCGAGGGACAGCATGCGCTCGCTGTGCTCGACCGAGGCGAACCGCCGATCGAGGGTCGCGCCCAGCTCGTCGAGGACCGGCGAGGCGGGGGCCTGCTTGCGCAGGGCTTCGACCAGCTTGTCAAAGGTGGGGTCATCGATCTCAGGAGCGTTCGCGTCCCAATAAAGGGCATTGTGATGGCGCACCAGCCGCTCGAGTTCGGGGATGGGCAGGTCCTTGAGCTGGGTGAGCAGGGTCTGGCTGGGGGTCGCGGTGTCCATGCCGGGGACCAAAGCAGAATCGGCCGGTCAGGTGAAGACGTCAGCCGGCAACGCCACCGTCTCGGGTCGCATCGCATCGGGGGAGAACCGGGCCACAAAGCCATCCACGTCGAGCGCCGTCCCCGCCGGGCACAAGCCGAGGGCCGCGCCGAGGGCACCCACCAGCTGCGCCGCCGACGCCCCCGCCGACAGCAACCCGCGCAGGGTCTGCGCCCCGCTGCGCTTCTCCAGACGCTTGCCGTCGGGGCCGACAAGCAACGGGATGTGGCCGAACCCCGGCCGGGCCGCGCCGAGGGCGTCGAACAACAGCGCTTGGCGGGGCGCGCTGTCGAGCAGGTCCCGGCCCCGCACCACCTCGGTGACGCCCATGGCCGCGTCGTCGACCACCACCGCGAGGTGGTAGGCGTAGAGCCCATCTTTGCGCCGAACCACAAAGTCCCCGACCTCGCCGGACACGTCCTGCACATACGCGCCCGCGAACGCGTCCTCGACGACCACGTCCCCCGGGGGCACGACAAACCGCAGGGCCGCCCCCGGGGTGTCGAGGGCCCGCCCCGCGCCGCGACAGGTCCCGGGATACCGCGCCCCCCCCGGCCCGTGGGGGGCCGAGCTCGCCTCCTGGATGTCCTTGCGGCTGCAGGTGCACGCGAACAGCCGGCCTGCGGCGGCGAGCTGGGCGAGGGCGGCCTCGTAGCGATCGTACCGCAATGTTTGTGTATAGGGACCGTACTCATCTTCGCGGTCGGGCCCGGCGTCGAAGTGCAGCCCCAGCGCGCGCAGGTCGCGGAGGATGCCCTCGGCCGCGCCCGGCCGGGTGCGCGCCTCGTCGATGTCTTCCATGCGCAACAAGATGCGCCCGCCCTCTTGCCGGGCCCGCGCGTAAGCACAGAGCGCGGCCAGCGCGTTGCCGAGATGAAGCTCTCCGGTGGGCGATGGCGCATAGCGCCCGACGTAGGTCACCGCGCGCCTTGGCGCAGACATTGGCCGGCGTCGTCGAGCGCCCGCACAAACGTGACCCGGGTGAACAGCTGCTGGACGTCCTCGAACAAACGCTCGCGTTGCGCTCCGGTGCGCACCTGGTCGAGCGACACCGGCAGCGCATACACCGCTCCCGCGAGCACGCCCCCGACGAGCAGGGCCTCGATCAACCGCCCCACCCGCCCCCGCTTGTGGGCGCGCACCTCCGCGGAGAGATCCGGGCTGACCACCACCGGCCCCACGAACGCCCCCTTGCGCAGGCGCCCAAACGCCACCACCTGGTCGCCGACGAGCAACGCGGTCTCCTTGAGGACCGTCTCGGTGTTTTCCGGAAACCCGACCTCGAGCTTGAACCGTTCGCGCAGGCGGCGCTCGGCCCCGGCCTCGGCCACGGCAAGAATGCAGCGACGTTGGTCGAGGTCTTTGACCTCGGCCTGGTCCTCGTCGATGGTGACGCCCCCGGTGCCGTCCGAGAGGGTGATCGCGCCGCGCGTCTCTGCCGCGGCCAGGCGCCGCCGCCCCCGCACGGCCCAGAAGTTCATCCAGGGGGTGCCGCGCCCGTTGAGCACAGACTGGTCACACCCGTCGTCGGCCACCACCCGCCCGCTCACCGACGCCCGGCCTCTGTGCTCGGCGCAGGCGGACATGCGGATGCGCGGGGCCGGCCCCCGCGCCACGTAGACGATGCCGCGCACAATCATGAACAGCGTGATCAACCCCACCAGGCCGCACGCGGCCCACGACAACGGGACCGGCAGGCAGGACAGGTCAATAGCCACGGAAGAACCTGGCCCCGGCCGCGTCGTTCTCGTCGGGCACGAGGATGCGCGCGTCCTGGCCCAGCACCTCGAGGGTGATCGACCCCGCGCGCACGCTCGCCCCCGGTCCGCTCAAGGCGTCGCGCAGCTTGAGCCCGTCGGGGAGGTCACACACCGGGGCGAACAGCTGGCGCACCCGGGTCTGGGCCGCGCGGTTGACGACGACCAGCACGGTCTCGCGGGGGTCGGCGGTCATGCGCGCGAAGGCCACGATCTCGTCTTCGCCCTCGGGGGTCAGGTCCACAAAATCCCCGTGGCGCAACGCGGGCAACGTTTTGCGCAACACCCCGAGGTCGGTGTACCAGTCGAACAACGCCGCGTCCCACCGGGTGCGGTCCCAGGTCATGTCCACAAACCGCGCGCCCCGACGAGGACGGTAAAGCCCGACCTCGTCGCCGTACAAGATGTGCGCGGCCCCCGGCAGGGTGTAGCTGAGCAACACCGCGAGGCGGTTTTTGCGTTCGTCGCCGAGCAGGGCCCGGGCCCGGCGGGTGTCGTGGCCGCTCAGGAGGTTCCACCCGCGCTGCCAGGCCGGGCCGTAGGACTTGCGCAGGTCGCGCAGCACCCGGCTCAGCTGCCGCGCGGGCACCTTGTTGCGCAGGTAGGCGATGATGCCCTCGCGCTGGTAGTGGTTGACCACCCCGTCGAGCAAGCCATCGCGCACGTAGCGATCCGCGAACCCTTTGATGTCCCCGATGAGGGTGTGCGCGCCCTCGACGTTGAGGATGCCCCGGCGACACTCGCGCAGGATGGAATAGCCGACCTGCTCGGCGCGCAGGATGCGCCACCCCCGGGCCCCGGCGTAGAGCCAATGAAACAGCACGGAGTGTTCGGACGTGAACAACCGGCGGCGCACCTCGGGATTTTTGAGGTTGAGCTCGGGCGCGTCGGGGTCGCCCCCCCGGGCGGCGTAGCCGTGCTCCTCTTGCTTGTCGAAGGAGAAGAACGACCGGGTGCGGCGCTCGGGGGTGAACTGCTCCTCCCCCGACGTGTGGGTCTTGGCGGTGACAAACCAGGGGTGGTCTTTGCTCACGTGGTCGAACGCGCCCATGAGGATCACGCTCATCCCGCGCTCCTCGGCCGCTTGGCACAGTTGGGTAAAGTCCTCGAGGGTGCCGAGGGCGGGGTCGACCTGCCGGTAGTCGATGGCGTGTAGACGCAGCTCGTCCGACGAGGGGAACACCGGGGTCAAGCTGATGCCCTCGACCCCGAGGCGCTCGAGATGGTCCAGCCGTTCGCGGATGGCGCGCAACGGCGCGATGTCCGACTCGGGATCGAACCGGTCGGGCACGATCTCGTACAGGATGGTCGGGCTCGGGATGGTGCGCGACATGGGCCCCTTCGGAGTAGCTTGAGCGGCACCACGCGCTCAACCGGAAACATCGGGACCAGAGCAGACAGGCAGAGCCAGGAGGGGGAGGAGGCGCCTTTTTGCCCGTGCTGGAATTGATGTAGCAATCGCCCGGGCCTCGGCCAGGTGATCTTTAACCATTTGATTTTATTTATTTTTTGTCGCTCTTTGGGTTTGACAGCGGCCCGCGCGGGAGCGCAGATTGGACCCGGGAGGCACGACATGGACGACAAGCTGCGCCAGCTGGTGGAGGACCCCACCGCGCTCATCTCGGGCCGCACCCCCACCGCCTCGGAGCTGGGCCGGGCGATGATGGAGCGCGGCCTCGAGGACAGCGAGATGCTGCTGAGCATCGCCACCGCCGAGCAGCTCCAGGCGGTGCTCGACGAGGACGTGTGGGAGGCGCCCCGCCCCGGGGAAAGCCCGGTGTTCAACCCGGCGCGTTTTGCCCAATGGATCGAGGTGCTGGCCGAGCTCGGCCCCGACGAGGCCGCGGAGAAACTCGCGGGCATGGACGAAGAGACCGTGGCGTTTGGCTTGTCACAGATTGCCCAGGTGTTCGACCTGCACCAGGTGGCGCTGGCGGGCTGGGCCGCGTTTTTGGACGCGGACCTCGACGACGTGCTCGCCGAATCCGCCAGCCTCGAGCTCGGGCGCTGGGTGATCATCTCCCGGGGCTACGACGGCTGGACCGAGCTGTGCGACGTGCTGCTGTCGCTGTTCACCGACCACGACGCGCTGCTCGACCGGCTCCTGTTCCGGGCCGAAGAGGTCACCAACTCGCGCATCATCGAGACCGAACGCACCGCCCACGGCGCCCTCAGCCTCGCCGACGAGATGGCCGAGGACGCCGCCGCCGCCCGCGACGACCGCCGGGCCGCCCAGGGCTTCGTCGCCCCCGCCGACGCGGTCGCGTTCTTGCGCTTGGCCGCGATCGAAGACGTGGGCGACGACGCCATCACCCGCGCGCACCTCGGCCGCCTCGACGAGCGACCGGCCCGGACCGAAGCCGCGCTCGCCCCCGCCGGGTTCCGCGCCGCGTTCGCCGGCCTGCCCGAGGACCTGCGCGGGCCGCGCCAACGCGAACTGGCCTTCCTCGCCAACATCCTGGTCTCGGCCGGCGCCGACGGCCAGGCGATCACCGCCCAGGACGCGGCCCGGCTCGCCTTCGAGGTGTGCGGGCTCGGCTTTGACCGAGGCGGCGGGGACCTCTGCGCGACGAGCCTGGTGCGCTTTTTTGGCCGGGGCTGGCGCGACCGCAAAGGGGCCCTGCCCCCCGCTCAGTGATCGACGTCGACCGACAAGACCGCGCGGGCCACCCCATCGGCGAACAACACCCCGGTCTCGCTCAAGCGGTACCGCCCCCCGTCGTCGCGGGTGAGATGCCGGCCGACCAAGCCGTCGAGCACCGCCCGCACCGGCGCGAGCCAACCGGTGCGGTGCCGGGCCGCGAGCTGCTCGAGGTCGATGCCCGCGCCCACGTCGCGCAGGCCAAACGCCACCGCCTCGACAAAGGCCTCGTCGGGGCCGAGCACCTCGGTCTCGTGGGTGTCGGGCGCGTCGCGGTAGGTGGCCCACGACCGGACGTTCTGCCGGCGGACCGCGCCCCCGTCGTCGGTGTAGCGCAGGCTGTGCGCGGCGGGACCGAGTCCCACATACGCGCCCTTCGACCAGTACACCCGGTTGTGGCGGCTCTCCTGCCCGGGCCGGGCGAAGCTCGAGACCTCGTACTGGGCGAGGCCCCGGGCCGCGCAGGCCGCGCGCACCGCCTCGTACGCGTCCGCTTGGGCGTCGTCGTCGACGTCGGGCACCTGCCCGCGCGCGACCCGCCGGGCCAGCGCGGTGCCGGGCTCGACGGTGAGCATGTAGGCGCTGATGTGCCCGGCCCCGGCGTCGACCGCCCGGGCCACGTCGGCCGGCGCCCGGGCCGGCGCGTCGCCGGGCACCCCCGTGATCACGTCGACGCTGACCGCGAACCGGGCCGACAGGGTGCGCACCGCGTCCTCGGCCGCGGCCCCGCGGTGGGCGCGGCCGAGCCGTCGGAGGGTGGCCTCGTCGAAGCTCTGCACCCCCAGGCTCACCCGGGTCACCCCCGCGCGGGCCCACGCCTCGACGAGACCGGGGGTGATGTCCTCGGGGTTGGCCTCGAGGCTGATCTCGGCCCCGGCCCGGACCTCGGCCCCCGCGCGCACCGCGCCGAACACCGCGCCCACCCCCGCCTCGTCGAGCGCGCTCGGGGTCCCGCCCCCGAGGTACACGGTGTCAAACGGCAGCCGATCCGCCGCGTCCCGCCCCGCGAGCTCCCGGGACAGGGCGTCGGCGAAGTCGGGCGCGCTTTTGCCCACCTCGAAATAGAAGTCGCAGTACGGACAGCGCCGGCGACACCAGGGCACGTGGATGTACAACCCGCGGGGCACGTCGGGCTCAGGCCTCGGCCGCGGCCTCGGCCGCCCAGCGCTCAAACATCAGCGACAGCGCGAACGCCTTGGCCGCGGCCTCGTCGTGCACACACGGCTCGGGCACGCTCAAGCCAAAGCCGTGGGCGAGCGCGTCGCCGGCGGACAGCAAGATCGCTTGGGCCGCGCCGGTGCCGACGAGGGTCACGCGTTTTACGCCCAGCGACCGCAGGGTCTTTTCCAGATCTGTCCCGAAAAAAATGTTGGCCTGGGGGTGTTCGATCACCGTCTCGCCCACGCGGGGGTGCAGGGCCTCGACGACGGTCTCGCCGGGCGGGACGCAGAAGATCACCGGCCGGCCGTCGACCCGGAAATAGTCGAGCTCACCCTGGATAAACGGGATGATCGAGGCCGCGCCGTCGTCGGGGGAAACCTCTTGGCCCCCTGGCCCGTATACACACCGAGGGGTCATGTCGACGATGAGCAGCGCCCGTTTGCCGTTTTTTTCACCCACGGAATCTCCCCGGGAATGGCCGCCTGCGCTCGACGGTTTGACTTGGTGGTCGTTTTCGCCGCCCCCTCGGGCAGCGTCAAGCCGCACGCCAGGTCCTGAATCCTTTTTCGGTCTCAGGCATCCATTGAAGTGAGAGGGCAGGAGGACACCCATGGAACGCAACATCACGATGCACCCGCTCACGGTGAAGCGGCGTCCGGGTCCCAAGGCGCAGGACACCCCGCTCCCCGCCGAGCAAGACCTTGAAAATGCTGCGAAAATTCTTGATCTGATCGAGTCCGGGGAGCTGGCCGCCGACGGCGCGGACGTGGCCCCGTTGACCATCCCGTGCGACGCGCAGGGGCGGCCGCTGCGGCGTTTGACCCCCGAGGACGAGGCCGAGCTCGCGTTTCGGATCCAGACCTACGGCGACGTCGACGCGCGCAACACGCTGGTGCTGGCCAACCTCGGGTTGGTGCACCTGCTGTCCAACCAAATGCGCCGCCAAGGCTTCCGCTACGAGGACATGGTCCAAGAGGGCACGCTCGGGCTGATGCGCGCCACCGAGACGTTTGACCCGTCGCGCGGGGTGCGGTTTTCGACGTACTGCGTGTACTGGATTCGGGCGAAGCTGCAGCGCTTTCTACAAAAAATTGACAAGGACGACATCCCGTCCGTCGCCGGCGCGCTGATGGAAGAGGACGACCACGGCCAGCGCCGCCGTCCCCGCGCCCGGGCCCTGAGCCTGGAGCGTCCGGTGGAAGCGGGCGAGGACCGGACCTTGGGCGACGTGATCGCCGCCGAAGAGGAAGGCCCCGAGGACGCGACGTTGCGCTTCGAGCGAGAGCAGACCGCACGGCACGTGCTGCGGAGCATCGCCGACGAGCTGGGCGACGAACGTCTGCACACCATCATCGACGAGCGGCTGTTGAGCGACGACCCGAAGACCCTGGCCGTCATCGGCGAGCAGCTGTCGCTGTCGCGGGAGGGCGCGCGCCTTTTGGAGAACAAACTGCTCCGAATTGCGCGGCAACGCTTGCAGCCCTTGGCCCCGGCGGCCTGACCGGACTAACCTCGCTTCCAGTCAGCGCTCAAGGTCGCGCCCCTGCCGTTATGTTGACGACGGGGTGCGTTTTCTAGCAACCTGCGGGCCTCGACGTGGGAGATCAATAGCGTGTCGGAGCCGGTCGACCTCGCAGCCTTGGAAATGGCGTTTGCCAAAGAGCCGGCGTCGGACGCGTTTATCCCGCTGTCGACCGCGTACCTCGAGCAGGGTCGCTTCATGGAAGCGATGGTGGTCTGCAAAAAGGGCATCCGCAGCCAGCCGGACAACATCCAGGGCCGCATCCTCCTCGCGAAGGTGTACGCCGGCCAAGGCAAAGTGCCCAAGGCCATCGACGAGATTCAAAAGGCGATCGACCAGGACCAGAGCGTGGCCGAGGCCCATTTTGTCCTCGGCCAACTGCACGAACGCGCGGGCCGCTTCGAGGAGTCCATCGAGGCGTTCAAGGCCGCGCTGGAGCAGGACCGGGATTTCTCCGCGGCCAAAGACGCCCTCGCGGAAAAGGGGGTCGAGGTCGATCTCGGCCCCTCCCCCGAGGAGCTTGAGGCCCAACGCCAAGCCGAACAAGCCGCCGCCGAGGCCGCCCGCCAACAAGCCGCGGCCGAAGAGGCCCGGCAGGTTCAAATGGCATTGTCCCAAAGCGCGGCGTCCGGCCCCGCGGGCGCGGGGCCCGCGCCGACGATGGGCGGCCGCACCGTGAGCCAGCCGGGGTTCGCGATTCCCCCGACGACCAGCGGCTCGATGAACCCGGGCGGGGTCGAGGTCAGCCAACCCTACTTCCTGTCCCAGATGGAGACCGCGGCCCCGGGCCGGAGCGGGGGCAGCCTGTCCCGGCTCGGCTTCACCTTCGGCCTCGGGGTGTTGCTGCTGGTCATCGTCGGCGGGCTCATCTTCGGGCTGCGCGCGCACAAAGCGTCGCAAGAAGAGATCAAGGTCGTGTGGGACGAGGGCAAGCTGCCGTTCGCCAAGGGCACGACCCGGGGCCTGGAGTTCTCCGCGGAGAAGTACGCCGCGGTTCTGCGCATCGATGAGGAGCACCCCGAGAGTGCGGCCCGGCGCGCTTATGCATTGACATTGCTGCTGTACGAACGCGGCCGGCGCGATGTCGACGACAAGGCCAAGGAAGCGTTGGCCGTGGCCGAGAAGGTGGCCAAAAAAGAAGGCCCCACCCGGGCGGCCCAGGTCTACCGCAAGCTCTACGAGGGCCAGATCGACGAGGCCATCGCCGACGTGGCCAAGGTCGACGCCGAAACCGGCTCGGCCCGGTTGTTGTCGGCCAAGGTCCAAGCCCTGATCCGCGGCGGCAAGGTCGGCGAGATCGCGCCCTACCTCGCGGTGCTTGAAAAAGCCGACAACCCCACCATCCTCGCCCAGGTCGGGCACGCCTACCGCCGCATCGGGGAATACGACAAGGCCCGCGCCGCCCTCGACGGCGCCCTCCGCCTCGAAGCCGACCACGACCCGGCCCGGGCCGAGCGCGCGCTGCTGATTCTCGAGACCAAAGACCTCGCCAACCTCAACGTCGCCTACGGCGACGTCAGCCACCTCATCGACCTCGGCAAGACCAACGTGGGCACCACCCAACGGGGGTACGCCATTCTCGGCCGCGCCGAGGTCGAACGCCTGGCCAACAAAGAGGACGAGGCGAGCCGCGACTTCGAGACCGCGGCCAAGGAGCTCTTCAAAGACCCGCAGGTCATGTACTTCAACGCCCGTTGGCTCGCCCAAAAAGGGGCCGACGACAAAGTCCTCGAAGCCCTCGACAAAGCCACCAACATCGACCCCTACCGGGTGTCGTTGTGGGAGGCGTACATCGAGGAGCTCATCGATCAGAAGAAGTACGACGACGCCGATACCGCGCTGCAGAAAGCCCAGGCGATCTTCCCCGACCACGTGCAGCTGCTGCACGGCGAAGTGCAGTTCATCGCCAAGAAGAAGGGGCTCAAGGCCGCGGAGAAACACCTCCGCGACCGGCTGGCCAAGGACGACCAACCCGAGGTCCACCGCGAGCTCGCCGACGTGCTGTACGACAAGGGCGAGTTCGACGAGGCGATCAAGGTGCTGCAGGACGCGGCCGAAAAAGCCAAGTCCGCGTCGAAGCTGACCAAGGCCTCGATCTACACCATGACCGGCAAGGTCCACGCCCGGACCAAGGACTACGACGCGGCCATCGAGGTGTTGAAAAAGTCCATCGAGGTCTCGCCGTCCTACGCCCCCGCCTACTACTGGCTTGGCTATGCCCTGAAGTCCAACGACAACGACGCGGCGGCCAAAGAAGCGTTCAACCAAGCCGCCAAGCTCGACCCCTCCAGCCGGATGGGCAAGCGGGCGCGCAAGTTTGCCGACAAAATCTGACCGGCGCCGCGGGTGGCGGGTCTTCACAATGCTGCTGGTTCTGTCCGCGGCCTCGCTGCTGTGGGCCAAGACCGTGGCCCGGCCGCAGGTCGCGGCCCTGCTCGGGGCGGCCCAAAAAGCGGTGAAGAAGAAGGACCTGGCCGCGGCCAAAACGAGCGTGGGCGAGGCGTTGGTCGCGCTCCGCGAGCAGGCCCCGTTGACCATTCGCCAGGCCGCGATCGTGTCCGCGCCCCCCCAGGGGCTGGGGCTATACACCCCTGCCCCCGGCGGGGTGGTGAAGGATCGACTGGTGTGGATGTACCTCGAGGTCGAAGGGTTCTTGGCCCGGGGCGTGGGGGAGCCCCGCGACATCTCGCTCACCGTGGTCGGTGACTTCGCGTTTGAGGACGGCACCGCCCTCGGCCAACGCGAGCTCGGGACCCGGCGCTACGCGACCCGGACCCACGAGAGCCTGGATGCGTTCGGCCTGGACCTGCAGCTGTCCGACAAAGCCCCCGCCGGGGCCTATACCGTGCAGCTGCTGGTGACCGACAACGTCAGCGAAAAGACCGCCCGCCGCACGGTCACGTTCACCCTTCCCCCCGTCCGCTAGCCCCGCCTGGTCCTCGAAGGATCGGGCCCCGCCGACGTGCGGTTGCTTGACGCGGTTTCGAGAAGCGTGGGAGAGTTTCGGCCGTCTCGTCGGAACAGGAGCTCACGATGGCCGCGCGCAAGAAAAAGAAGACCGCCAAGAAGGCGGGGACAAAGAAAAAGACGGCGAAGAAGGCCAAGAAAAAAGCGGCCAAGAAAAAGACCGCCAAGAAGGCCAAGAAGAAGACGGCGAAGAAGGCGACGAAGAAAAAAGCGGCCAAAAAGAAGACCGCCAAGAAGGCCAAGAAGAAGACCGCCAAGAAGGCCAAGAAGAAGACGGCGAAGAAGGCCAAGAAAAAGACCGCCAAGAAAGCCAAGAAGAAGACGGCGAAGAAGGCGACGAAGAAAAAAGCGGCCAAGAAGACCGCCAAGAAAGCGGCCAAGAAGAAGACGGCGAAGAAGGCGACGAAGAAACAAGCGGCCAAGAAGAAGACCGCCAAGAAAGCGGCGAAAAAGACCACCGCGCGCAAGAAGACGACGGCCAAGCGCGCCGGCGGCCCGGTGCGCAAAAAGAAGAGCGCCCCCAAAAAAGCGTCGGCCACGCGGGCCGCGCTGCAAAAAAGCGCCGGTTCGGACGAGGAGTTCCGCCGCACGCTTTTGCTGCGCGAGCTGGAGATCTACCGCGCGGCCACCCGTGAGCTCGCGGACTGGCTGGCCTCGGCCCGCCGCGGCGAGGTCGACGTGTCCTCGGCGCCGACCCTCTGAGGCAGTGCCGCATGCCACTGCATGCGGCGCGCGCCCGGAAGCGGCCGGCTAGAAATTGCGCTGCGCGCGGCTGGGATCCAGACCGCGCGTTTTCAATTGGGCGGTGACGTCGTCCATCATCGGGAACTGGCCACACACGATCAGGGTCGTGCCCGCCCGCACCGTCTCCGGCAAATGTGACTGGACGCGACCCGGCTTGGTGGGCAGCACCGGATGCCGGGCATCCCCCCCGCCGGACACGCACACGGTGATGTCCACATCGGCCGCGGCGTACCGGGCGAGGTCGTCGGCGAACACCACCTGCTCGACGGTGCGCACCCCGTAGAGCACCGAAATGGCCCCAAACGCGCCGCGGTTGCGCACCATCAACTCGAGCACGCTGCGGATGGGGGCGATGGCCGAGCCGGTGACCACGATGAGCACATCGCCCCCCTGGGCTTGCTCGAGCAAAAACCCACGCCCCTCGGGCTCGGTGATGGTCAGGGGCTTGCCCCGGTGGGCCAAGAGCGCGTCGGGCGCGTCGGTGCGGACCAGGAACATCAGGGGGTCGGCCCCCGGCGAGCTCGCGAACGCCAGGGGCCGCGCCTTTTCGTCACCCGGGTAGGTCACCATCGCGTATTGGCCGGGCAAGGCGTGGCGGGCCCGAAACTCGGCGGGGGCGATCAGGGTGAACAGGACATGGTCGGGGGCGACCAACTGGGCGTCTTCGATGCGAATTTGGTGCGTGGCCATGCCGGAGTCTGGACCGGGCCCCGACGCGAATCAACCCGTGCGCGGGGGCGCCGACCGGTCAGGCCCCGCCGGTACCGCGCCCCGCCCCGGGGCTGTACGGACCAGCCAATCGAGCTATACGACCTATGGTGCGCAGGGAGGCCCCATGAATCAAATGCTGATGTATCGCTCGTTTTTGTTGTTGTCCTTCACCGTGGCCGCGGTGGGCTGCACCCCCCAGGGACCGGCGGCGTCGCGCTTGGCGCGCATCGAGTTCACCCCCGATGACACCAACGCGGACAAGACCGAGGTCATCTTTTCGTACTTCGACTCGGGCTACCTCGACAAGGTCGAGTACGAGGTCGACGGGGACGAGGTCTGGGAAGAGCTGTTCAACTTCGACGACAGCGGGCAGTTCTTGGGCCAGTCGCGCGAGTACAAAGAAGGGAACATCCAGTACACGATCGACGCGACCTACACCTGGTCCGACGGTCGCATCACCCGCGGTGAAATCGGCGGCGGGGGGTCGGGCTCGTACGACAGCAACGGCACCAACGTCGACTATGACGTCGACATCAGCGGTGACGTCACCCTCACCTACAACGACGCCGGCCTGGTGACGGTGGTGGAGTCAAACCTCGAGACCAAGCTCGACCAAACCGTGGAGGCCGCCAGCGGCGACGTGGAACTGCGTTACGCCGACACCACCGCCGAAGAGGTCAACAACACCTGGAACGACGAAGGCCTTCTCACCCGCCAGTCGTCCACCAACGACCGCGAGGTCGAAGAGAGCCAGGACGGGGTCGAGACCGGATCATCCCGCACCGAGACCGAGAGCGACGAGGACTACGCCTACACCGACGGGGTGCTGACCGGGGCCGAGGGGGATTCGACCTACACCGCCAACAACGCCGACACCCGGACGCAGTACGAGGTCTCGGTGGACTTCAACGAAGACGGCAAGCTGACCCAAATGGAAGGCACCTCCGAGACCAACAACGTCGAGACCGACGTCGAGGTGGAGATCACCTACGATGACGAAGGCCGGATCAGCCGCATCGAAGACCGCGACGGCAACCGGTGGGACTACGAGTACGACGGCACCGACGATGCCCTGGGCGTCACGTTCCACCCCGACCTGTTGCCGGCGTTCATCGACATCAAGGGCACCCAGGTGATGAGCGCGGTGGGCTCGCAATCACATTTGGGCTACTGACGGGCCAGGCGGTCAGCACCCCATGGGCAAGCGCAGGTTGAACGTCAGCGCGGTGGTCCAGCCCTTGTCCCCGTAGACCTGTACGTCGACGCGGGCCTGGCTCGGGGCCTCGATGACCTGCGCGCAGCACCCGCCCTCTTGGTAGGCGGTCAACCACCGCGTGTCCTTGCGCCGGCGCAGCTCCCGCTCGATGGTGGCGCGGGTGTAAGCGCCGGCTTTTTGTTCGGCGTCGCTGGGGTTGGCGATCTTGAAGCGCCGGCCGCTCTCGTCGAGGGCCACCGCGAGCTGGGCGGGATGGACCTGATCGGCGAGGCCGGGCAGGTCGCGGTGCGGCCCCTCGTCGCTCAGGCTGATCGACGTCGTCACCGTGCGCTGCACCCGCACCGCGGTGCCCTGGGGCGCGGTGACCACGATGGTCAACCCGTCGAGCTGTTGGCCCAACGAGAGGTCGATGGTCTCCCCCCGCCGCACCGCGCGGGGGGTCTTTTCCGCGGACGCCAGCCCCGCCACCTGGACGGTGACGACCGGTGCAGGGGGCGCGGCCAGGGCGAGCAACAACGGCAACACAACAGACATGGCCCCAGCGTAGCGCAAGGGGGCGGCCCGGGCAGCGGGAGGCCCCCGGGTGGCCAAAACCCGCCCGGCAACGGCCCAGATCGCGGGTTGAATGGTCGCGGGCGCGCGCCGTCGAAGTACAATCGTCGGGGTCATTCGAACGAACCATGAGGAGTGGCATGTCGTTGGTGCAGCGTGGATTGATGATGGGGTTGTTGTTGGCCTTGCCGGTGTCGGGCTGTTTTTGTGGGGTGCCGACGCCGCAGACGGGGACATTGTCCTTCGGGTGGCGGTTCGCCGGGGAGGACAGCTGCACCGCGGCGCGGGTGACCGAGCTCGACGTCGACGTGGTCGGCCCCGACGGGGTGGTCTACGAACAAGACCGGGTGCCCTGCTCGGGCGCGGGCCTGACCCTGAACGACCTCGAGCCGGGCAGCTATGAAGTGTTCGTCGATGCGTTCGACGACCGCGGCACCTACCTCTACGCGGGGAGCAAGACCGGCTCGGTGTCGGCGGGCGAGACCACGGATTTTGGGGCGGTGGAGCTTTCCCGCACCGGCGCGGACGGCACCGGCGACATCGCGTTTTATTGGAGCTTCGGCGGCGAAGAGAGCTGCAGCACCGCGGGGGTCGACGAGGTCGACGTGGTGTTGGTGGGGTCGGGGGACGTGATCGAGCTGCAAGAGACGGTGGATTGTTTTGGCGGGGGCTTGGTGATCGAGGACGTGGCCGCCGGTAGCTATGCACTATATCTTGATGCGTACAACAGCGCCAACCAGCACCTGTTCACCGGGGCCACCGAGCTCGATGTGGACACCAATGAGGTCACCGACCTGGGCGTGCTCGAGCTCGACCCGGTGGCGGTGAACGCGGGGGCCCTGAGCCTGTCCTGGACCTTCGCGGGGCAGAACTGCACCGCGGCCAGCGTCGACGAAGTGGACGTGGAGATCCTCGAGGACAATGGCAATGGACTGGAGCGCGTGTACTACAACACCTTTGGCTGCGCCGACGCCCCGGTGACCATCACCGACCTCGACGCCGGGGACTACACCGTGTACGTCGACGGCTACACCGCGGCCGGGGACTGGACCTACACCCTCGACACCGCCGCCACCATCGACCTCGGCTTCACCACCCCCCTCGGCACCGTGGACCTGTTGCCGCGCAGCACCGGCGTGTCCTTCACCTGGTCGTTCATCTACCCCACCGACGCCCCCGAGAGCGACTGCGCCCGGGCCGGCGCGGACCAGGTGCACGTGGTGCTCGAAAGCACCGGGGGCGCTGACGGCTTTTCCGGCTCCTACGCCTGTGACCCCGACGTGGGGGGCCTGGAGATCTCGCCCCTCGCCCCGGGCGGCTACACCCTGCAGCTGACCGCCGAGACCACCTACAACGCCGCCCCCCTCGAGCTGTACAGCTTGGGGCCCCAATCGGTCACGGTGCAAAACGCGATGATCAACAACCTCGGCGACCTCGAACTGCCGCGGGTGGCCACCAACTTCGCGAACATCGACGTGAGCTGGACCTTCGACACCGGGATGTGCGCCGACATCGGCGGGGACGGCAACGTCACCGTGACCTTCACCCGGCTGATCGATGGCGGGGACGACATCGTGGACGAGACCACCACCCGCCCGTGCGACGCCGGGGGCACGCTGATCAACACCTTCGTGCCCGGCGATTACCGGGTCGACGTGTCCGGCGGCAGCTACAGCGGCTCGGTCACCATCGACGCCGCCCCCGGGGTGAACACCGCGGCCGCGGTCAGCCTCCAAGACGGGACCTGACCCCGCCGGGGCCGGCGAGCGGGCTTTTTGTCCCCCGCCGGCCCTGGTAGCGTCGGCGGATGCAACGAGACCGCGACGCAAGCCCCGGCCCCGCCCCCGCCAAAGCCCAACGCAAGACCACCGCCCGCCCCGCGCGGGCCGGGCGGTCGGCCGCGCGCAAAAAGGTCGTGCGCCCCGACGGGCTGCCCAAGGTCGATGGCCACGCGGCCTACGCCGACGACCTGACCTTCCCGGGCATGCTGCACGCGGCGGTGGCGACCTCGACCGAACCCCACGCGCGGCTGTTGGGCGTCGACACCGACGCGGCCCGGGCCATGCCCGGGGTGCACGCGGTGCTCACCGCCGAGGACGTGCCCGGCATCAACAGCATTGGGTGTTCGAGCGACGACCAGCCCCTGCTCGCCACCGAGAAGGTGCGCTGGCTCGGCGACCGCCTCGCCATCGTGGCCGCCGAGACCCCGCGCCAAGCCCGCGAGGGCGCGGCCGCGGTGCGCGGCAGCTACGACCCGCTCCCGGGGGTGTTTGACGTCGAGCAGGCCCTGCTCCCCGGCGCCCCGGTGTTGCATGAAGACCACCCCACCAAGAACCTCGCGGCCAAAGGGTGCGTGTACAAAGGGGACATCGACCGCGGCTTCGCCGACGCGGACGTGATCGTCGAGGGCACCTACGAGTTCGGCATGCAGGAGCATGCCTACCTCGAGACCCAAGGCTGCGTGGCCGTGCCCGAAGCCGATGGCGGCATCACCGTGTACGCCTCCATGCAATGTCCCTTCTATGTGCAGGAGGCGGTGGCCACCCTGCTCGGCATCCCGCTCTCCATGGTGCGGGCGGTGCAGACCGTGACCGGGGGCGCCTTCGGGGGCAAAGAGGACTACCCCTCCGAGCCCGCGGCCTGCGCCGCCATCCTCGCGGTGCACACCGGGCGCCCGGTGAAGCTCATCCTCAACCGCGAAGAGGACATCCGCTGGTCGAGCAAGCGCGAGGCCCAACGCGTGCGGCACCGCATCGGGGCCAAACAGGACGGCACCCTGTGCGCCATCGAGGTCGACCTGTACCTCGACGCCGGCGCCTACCTCGGCCTCGCCTCGGTGGTGGCCGACCGCGGCAACGCGTCGGTGGTGGGGCCGTACCGCGTGCCCCACGTCCGGGTGGACACGCACACGGTGTACACTTGCAACGCGTTCTCCGGCGCCTTCCGCGGCTTTGGCCACCCCCAGGTGGCGGTGGCCACCGAAGCGCAGATGGACGAGCTCGCGCACAAGTTGGGCATGAGCCCCATCGCGCTGCGGGACAAAAATCTCCTGCGCGCGGGCGACGTGGCCCCCACCGGCGAGACCCTGCCCGCCCCCGTCGAGGCCTGCGACACCCTGCACGCCGCGGTGGACCTGATGAACTACGACGTGGCCCGCAAGAAGGTCGACGCCCACAACGCCAAAAACACGCGTACGCGCCTCGGCCTCGGGGTGAGCACCATCGCGTACGGGTGTTGTCTGCACGCGGGGGGGCAGTTCTTGGAGGGTGCAGGGGCATTGTTGCAGCTGCACAAGGATGGCTCGGTGTCGATCGCCATCGGCAACACCGAGATGGGCCAAGGCGCCACCGCGGTGATGCAAAGCCTCGTGGCCCAAGAGCTCGGCTGCGCCCTCGAGCGGGTGCGGGTCAAGACCGTCGACACCGACCTCGTGCCCGACTCCGGGCCCACCGTGGCCAGCCGCACCACCACCATGAGCGGCAACGCGGTGCTCGACGCCTGCCAGAAGCTCAAGGCCGAGCTGTTGCCGTTCGTGGCCGAGACCTTCGGGGTGCGGGCGGACGCGGTGTCGTTCGCCGACGACGGGGTGCGCGCGGGCCGGAAAAGGATGGACTACACCGCGCTGGCCGAGGCCGCGTACGTGGCCAAACGACATTTGCTCGCCGCCGGCTGGTACGCCCCCCCGCGCAAAGACTGGGACACCAGCACCGGCCAAGGCCAGCCCTACTCGGCCTACGCCTACGCCACCATGATCGCCCTGTGCGAGGTCGACACCTACACCGGCCGCACCCGGGTCAAGCGCGTGGCCGCGGCCCACGACGTGGGCGCGACCATCTACCCCGACGGCGCGGTGGGCCAGGTCGAGGGCGGCATCGTCCAAGGCCTGGGCTATGCGATCATGGAGCGGCTCAACCAGCAGCAAGGGGTGATCAAAAACCCCAACTTCACCGACTACATCATCCCCTCCGCCCTCGACGCGCCCGTCATCGACGTCGCGCTCATCGAAAGCCGCGGGGTGGGCGAAGGCCAAGCCGCCGGTCCCTACGGGGCCAAGGGCCTCGGCGAACCCAGTCTCATTCCCATCGCCGGCGCGGTGGGCAACGCCATCCGCGACGCCATCGGGGCGCGGGTGTTCACCATGCCGTTCATGCCCGAGCGGGTGATGGACGTGCTCGATCAGACCCATCGACGGGGCGATCCCCTCGCCCTGCTGCCCTCGGTCAACCGCTGACCGGCGCGGTCCGGCCCCGCCCGGGGGTTTGGCATTTGTCAAAACCCCAAGACCGGAGGTATTGCGGGCCATGGCCAAATCGAACGCTGTCGCCCGTCGGTTGATCCACACGCTGCGCGCCGCCACCGTCTCGGCGAGGGGGCCCCGGCTGCTCGGCCTCGCCGCCGCGCTCTGGCTCGCGGCCTGTGCCCCCCAGCGCCCCCTGCATTTGCCCGACCCGCCCCCCACCGCCAATGAGACTGTGCGCGAGGGGTGGGCCGCGGCCGACACCGCCTACGCCGCCTGCGCCGAGGACTACCAGGTGCAGCGCTTTCCCTGGCAAGCCCCGGTGGCGGCCGGGATCGGGGCGGTGGGCGTGCTCGCCCTCGGGGGCATGGTCCTGACCCCGTTCGCGGCCAGCTCGTGGCTCCAGCCGCAACAGCAGGCGTGGGTCAACGCGCTGGCCATCACCGGCCTCGGGCTGTTGGTGGCCACGTCGGCGGCGAGCGCGGGGGCGATCACCATGCTCATCCCCGCCCAGATCGACCGCGCCAGCGTCCAAGGCACCGTGCTCGAGAGCGCGGGGGAGCGCGCCGCCGCCCTCGGCGAGGAAGGCACCGCGGACGGCTACCACCAACTCAGCCGGGAGATTTACGAAGACTGCCGCGTGGCCCAGTCGAGCCGCGACGCGGGCGCGGCCAGCGTCGTGATCCGCGACCTGCAACGTTACCGGCGCGAACATGCAGAAGCATTGGCGAAGGCCTCGGGCGCGGCCACCGAGCGCCAAGACCTCGAGAGCATCAACCAAAAGCTCGAGGCCGCGGCCCAAGAACGCGACGCCGAGCTCAAGCGGCTGCAGGCGCGCAGCGAGACCAACGCCCAGCGCCTCGCCTCGCTGGAGAATGACCTCGCTGAGCGCACCGCCGAGAACAGCACCCTGCGCGGCGAGGTGGACCGCCTGATGAACGAACAGGCCCAGCTCTCGTCGAAGGCCAAGGCCCTGCTCGAGGAAAAGCGCCGGCTCGAGGAGAAGACGAGCAAATATGAAGAGGTGGCCAAGGCCCTCGAAAAAGAGGTCAAGGCGGGCAAGCTCGCGGTGCGCCGACTGAAGAACGGTGTGGTGGTGGAGATGCAAAACAAGGTGCTGTTCCCGTCGGGGTCGGCCGAGCTCAATGACATTGGCAAAGAGACGCTGGTCCGGGTCGCCGACGCGATCAAGGACATGAACGACCAGCGCATCCGCATCGAAGGCCACACCGACACGGTGCCGGTGGGCAAAAACAGCGAGTTCAAGAGCAACTGGGAGCTGTCCTCGGCCCGGGCCCTGGCCGTGACCAAGCACCTGCAGGAAGCCGGCGTGAACCCCGCGCGCATGAGCGCGGAGGCCCGCAGCCAGTACGCGCCGGTGGCGAGCAACAAATCCGCCAAGGGTCGCGCGCTCAACCGCCGCATCGAGATTTATCTCGTGCCCGACGCCGAGGGCGCCCGGGCCAAGTGGCGTCCCGACCAGTAGAGCGCATCCGCGCATTGCATCGTCAAAGACACCGGGCGCTCGTCGTGGCCCTTCTGAGCGCACGCCTCGAGGATCTTGAGAGGCGCTCTGTCGTCGTCCCAGGCCCCGCGGCGGTGTCAGGAAGATCCCGACGCGGACCCGCGCGCCGGGTGTCGACAAGAGGTTGTGGGGGGCACGCGCCCCGCCCCGCCGTGATGCGGCGGGCCACGCAACCAAGCCGCCCGGGCTCGACCCGGGCGCGGCGGGGGCCAGGACGTGAGCCACAACCTCGAGCAGGCCATCGAGCTGTTCGGCAGCGCCATCGGTGAGCGCAAGGCCCGCGAGATGCTTCGGGTGGCGGCCGCGGCGGAGAACGTGGACCTCGACCAGCTCGGGTTGGAGGAGCTCATGCGGGTCCTCGAGCGGCTGGCCACGGTGCCGGGCCTGATCGGCATCAGCGCGCGGTTCGCCAAGTCCCGGGCCGCGCTGCGGGACTGGTCCACGACGACCACCGGGTGACCCCACGGGCCACGCTCAGGCCTTTTTGCGCTTCTTCTTTTTGACCCGGAACTCGCCGGTGTCGCCCTTTTGGCGCTCGCTCTCTTTTTTGCCCCCGGCTTGCACCGATTGCCCCATCTCCGAGAGGTCGCCGTCGACGTAGGCCGCGTTCACGATCGCGGACTTGTCGATGAGCATGGTGCGGCTCTTCTTCGGCTTTTGGTGCGAGCCGCTGCTCGCGGACTCTTCTTCCCGCAGATAATCCAACTGCATCGTGAACTCGCAGATGGTGATCTGATCGCCCACCTCGACCTTGGTGGGGCCGGTGATGCGCTGGCCATTGACCTTCACGCCGTTTTGGCTGCCCAGGTCCTCGACCACGAAGCTGCCGTCGCCGAGGATGATCTTCATGTGGCGCCGCGAGATGCTCTTGTGCCCGATGGAGATGTCGCAGGTCCCGGCGCGGCCGATGATGACCTGCTCCCCGACGAGGGCAAACCGGTGGTCGCCCGGCGGACCGGACAACGAGAGCACCGGGGTGTCGGCCGCGGCTTCGGCCAGCCCCTCGAGGGCGAGCCGGTACAGCCCGAGCCCGATGACGTCGTCGGCGTGCAACCGGGTCGGGGTCTGGATGAGCTCGCCGTTGACGTAGGTGCCGTTGGCGGACTCGAGGTCGGCGACCCAGATCGCCGCCCCGCGCCGCTCCAGCTTGGCGTGCCGGCGCGACAACGAACGGTCGTCGAGGTGGATGTCGGCCTTCTTGTCGCGGCCGATGACCACCTCTTCCTCGGGCAGCGGCAGCCGCGCGACCTCCTTGTCCCGCAGGCGGATCACGATCTCGCCGTTGCCGCGCTGGGGCGGCGAGTCGGCCGGATCCGCGGACGGGGCCGGCGGGGCGGCCGCGGGAGGCGGCGGGGCGGCCGCGGGAGGCGGCGGGGCGGCCGCGGGAGGCGGCGGGGCGGCCGCGGGAGGCGGCGGAGCTTCGCCCGCGATGGGGGTCAAGGCCGCGGGGTCGAGGTCGACCGGGGCCTCGGGGGGCGGGAGGGCCGCGTCCTCGGGCGGGGTGGAATCGGCCTTCTGCGGCGGCGGCGGGGTCAGGGCGCGCTTGCCGAGGGTGCCCGCGATGGGGGTGATGATGAGCCCGGTGCCATCGGTCCGAACGTCGAGTTCGGTGTCCTTGTCGATGCCCAACAGCTCAAGGATGGGCTTGTCGATGATGATGCCGAGACTGTTGCCGATGGCGGTGAGATGCTTTCGCACGGTTCTCTTGTAACGCTGTTCTTACTGGGGTTTCAACTGGCTGGCGCGAGATCACGCACCTGAGCACGTCGATGTGACCAAATGTACGGTCGTGTGTGGACGAAAAAAAACCCCGCGGGCGCGGGGTCTTTTTTGTCGGGCGCGCGGGTCACTCCGCCGCGCGCTTGAACACCAACGGGTCCTCGCCCTTCATGTTCTCCGGGAGGCAGCTGATGCTGGTGGTCTCGGCGACCTTGCTGCACTTGAGCGGGCCGTCCTTGCCGAAGGCGGGGCCTTCGAAGCTCACCGTCAACACCCCGTCCTTCTCTTCCCACTTCCCTTTGTCGCTCACCTCTTTGACGTCGGCGGGGTTCATCGGGCTGGGCTGGCTCATTTCCGAGGTGGCGGTGCCGTCCTTGTTGAAGGTCATGGTGAACTTCATCTTCGAAATCATCTCGCTCATCTTCTGAAGCATCGCCTCTTTTTGCTCGGGCGGGCCGGGGAACTTGTCCGCTTGGGCCTTGGCCTTGGCCGCCATGTCCGCGGTGTCGAGGTTGTAGCTGCCCGGCGCCAGGGTCTTGTTGCAGCCCGTCGCGACCAGGGAGAGGAGCGCGGCGGCCACCGCGGTGAGGCAAACTTTCTGGATCGACATCGAACGCTTCTTTCTGGTTGGCAGGGGCCACATCGCCCACCTCACCGTGTTCACGCTTGCCGCGCCCCGTCAACGAGGGCGGGCATCGCGCAGAACAGCATGAAATACCCGCACTTGGCGGCGACAGTTCGCGCCTTTGTCGAGGTGTTGACCCGGCGGTGGCCCCGATTTCTCGTCGACGAAACGCATCACAAAACCACGCGCGCCCCGTTGCCGACGGCCACATTGTTTGATCTTTGACCCGCCATGCAGCTCCGGTCCGCGCCCCCCGACGTCACCCTCACCAAGTACTTCCACACCCCGTACGACAACGCGGTGGCCACCGCGCGGACGTGCTACTCGTCCCGCATCATCACCGACGACGACGTGCGCAAAAAGCCCGGCCTGCGGGACCGCATCGCGCGCAGCATCTACCTCGCCGGGCACCACACCACGCTGCAACACGCGCACTTTCAGTTCGCGATCAACAACCTCTCGCGCCAAGCGCTCTGGTCGTTCTTTCACGCCCACCCCTTCTACAACTCTGAGCAGGTGAGCCAGCGCTACGTCGAGGTCAAAAAGGCCCACTTCGCCCGCCCCGCCCTCGGGGACGAGGGGCTGGACGGCTTTTTCGACGCCGTGCTTGAGCGCCAAATGGGCGTGTACCGGCAGCTGCTCACAGATCTCGAGCCCGCGGCCACCGCCGCCTTCCTCGAGACCTTCCCCGCCCGCCGCCGGCGCATCCACGACGACCGCTGGCAACGGGCGATCAAGAAGCGCTGCCAAGAGGTCGCGCGCTACGTCCTGCCCATCGCCACCCACGCGCACCTCTACCACACCATCAGCGGGCTCACCCTGCACCGCTACCGGCGCCTCGCGGGGCTGCCCGGTTGCCCAGAAGAACAGCGCCAAGCCATCGAGGCGATGTGCCACGCGGTGCAACAGGTCGATCCTCTGTTCTTCGATCACCTCGAAGACGTGATCGACGAGGACAGCACCCTCGAAGGCCGGCTGTTCCAACGGTTTTTTGATCACGGGCCCAGCGCCGACGACACCCGGGCCTTCAACCGCGAGTTCGACGCCGCCCTCGAGGGGCGCACGAGCAAGCTGGTGAGCTTCAGCCCCCACCCCGACGCGCTCCTCGCCCAGGGCCTGCGGGAGAGCCTGGGCCTGCCCCAGAGCCGCCTCTCCGACGACGATGCAGTGGCACTGTTGCTCGACCCCCAGCACAACCGCTACCTCGGCGAGTCCCTCAATCTGCACAGCTTGGCCAAAGCCCCCCGGGCCATGGAGCTGGTGCACTTCACGTTCAAAAAGCGCCTCTCCCACTCCGCCGACAGCCAGGCCCAGCGGCACCGCATGACCCCGGGGGTTCGCCCCCGCCTCACCACCCAGGTGGTGCCGGGGGAGCCCGACTATGTGACCCCCACGCTGTTCGATCGCCCCGAAGCGGCCCGCGCCCTCGACGTGTACCGCCAAGAGATGGCCCAGGTATACAACGACATCGCCCACCTCCAGGACCGCGGGGTCGGTGACGAAGCTTGGCAGTATTTGTTGCCCAACAGCGTCACCATTCGCTTCACCGAGACCGGCTCGTTGATGCACCAGCACCACAAGTGGACCACCCGGCTGTGCTTCAACGCCCAAGAAGAAATCTGGTCGTCGGTGAAAGACGAGGTCGAGCAGGTCACCGCCCACGCCCCCGCCATCGGTCGTTGGCTGTTGCCCCCCTGTGGCCTGCGCCACCGGGCCGAGGTCTCGCCCAAATGCCCCGAGGGCGAACGCTACTGCGGGGTGCGGGTCTGGACCCAAACCCTCCCCGAATACGCCCGCAAGCTCTAGCGTGGCCGGCCCCCCACCCCTTGTCGCGGGCCGCGGCGCGTGTACGTCAGGCCCCATGCTCGATGCCCGCGGGGTGCTCTTGGTGCTGGCGATGATGGCGGGGGCGCTCCCCGCGATCGCGGCACCGGCCGAACGCCCCTGCCCCGTGCCCGATGCCCAATGCCAATGGGTCGACGTCCCCGAGGACCCGGACCACCCCGACCGGCGCACCTTGTCCCTGTTTGTCTTGGTGGCCAAGTCCGCGTCCCGGGTCCCCGCCCCGGACCCGGTGTACTTCCTCGCCGGGGGCCCGGGCCAGGCCGCGGCCTCCGACCTGGCCCGCTTGATGGTGCCCCTGTTGCGCGACATCCGGCGCACCCGGGATCTGGTCTTCGTCGACCAACGCGGCACCGGACGGTCCAACCCGCTGGCCTGCGACCTGTTCGGCGAGTCCCTCACCGCCCGGCTCCAGAGCGAGCTCGACCTCGACAAACTCGCCGCCTGCCGCGACGGCTTTGACGCGGATTTGCGCTTCTACACCACCCGCTACGCCGCCGCCGACCTCGACGCGGTGCGCGCGGCGTTGGGCCATTCCCGCATCAACCTCATGGGTGGCTCCTATGGCACGCGCCTGGGGATGGTCTATGCACAAACATTCCCGGAGCACACCCGGGCCCTGGTCCTCGATGGGCTCGCCCCGGTCGAGATCAAGCTGCCGGTGTTCATCGGGGAGGACGCGGCCCGGGCCCTGGCCCTGCTCGAGCGCGACCTCGGGCGCCCCCTGGGCCTCGAGCACATCTCCCTGCCCGCCACCGTGACCTTGCCCCACCCCCGCACCGGGTTGATGGAGACCGTGACCTTCACCCGCGACAATGTGTACGCATTGATCCGGCTCGCCCTGTACGACCCCGACACCTCCTCGCTGGTGCCCCTGGCGGTGGACCGGGCCCGGGCCGGCGACTTCCGCGCGTTGGCCGGGCTCGCCGCCACCGCCGACGCCCGCGGACACTGGGGCCTTTACCTGTCGGTGATCTGCAACGAGGACCTGCCCCGCATCACCGAGGCCGAGCGGGCGGGGTTGCGCGACTCCTTCCTGGGGGAGTTCGGCTTTGCCACCATGGCCCAGGCCTGCGCGGACTGGCCCCGGGGAGCGGTGCACGCCCCCGCGGCCATCGAGGCCCGGGCCCTGTTGCTCACCGGGGCGCTCGACCCCGTGACCCCGCCGCGCTGGGCGGAAAAAGCGGCCCAGCGCATGCCCCGCGCGACCTCGGTGGTGGTGCCCGCCACCGCCCACGGCACCTGGTCGCGCCGCTGCGCGCGCGGGCTGATGCGCGACTTTCTCGACGAGCGCGACCTCGACCGGTCCTGCCTGTCCGACATCGCCCGGCCGCCGTTCTTCGTCGACGAGCTCGGGCCATGATCCGCCTCGAGGACGTGCACAAGTCCTTCGGTGGCCGACCCGCGGTGCGGGCGGTGGGCTTTTCCGCCGGTGACGGCACCGTGACCGGGCTGCTCGGGCCCAACGGCGCAGGCAAAACAACCACATTGCGCATCCTCGGCGGGCTGCTGCGGCCCGACCGCGGAGAGGTGCACATCGGCGGACACGACGTGGCCCGGGATCCGCGCGCCGCCCGCCGCAGCCTCGGGCTGCTCCCCGACGCCCGGGGCCTGCACCCCCGGCTCACCCCGCGCGAGCACCTCCGGTTTGCAGCGTCATTGTACGGCCTCTCCCCCGCGGCCGCGGACCAGCGCATCGAGGCGCTCAGCGTCCAGCTGGGCATGGCCGGCATCATCGACCGGCGCTGCCGCGGCTTTTCCCAAGGAGAGCGGGTCAAGGTCGCCCTCGCCCGGGCCCTGGTCCACGACCCCATGCACGTGGTGCTCGATGAGCCCACCAACGGCCTCGACGTGGGCGCGACCCGGGCGATCCGCGCGATGGTGCGTACGCTGAAAGAGCAGGGCCGGTGCGTGGTGCTCTCGAGCCACGTGATGCAAGAGGTCAAGAGCCTGTGCAGCCAGCTGGTGATCCTCGCCGAAGGCGAGGTCAAGGCCGCGGGCACGGTGGACGAGGTGTTGGCCCAGGCCGGCACCGACGACCTCGAGGACGCGTTTGTGACCTTGGCGGGGATGGACGCATGAGCGCCGCCCCCGACGAGGCCATAGCCAGATCCAGCCACATTGTGTGGGCGGTGTTTCGCACCGAGTGGGTCAACGCTCTGCGCGACCGGCGGGCGCTCACGTCCATCCTGCTCGTCCCGGTGATGGGGCCGCTCATGCTGTTCATGATGGTGGCGTTCGTGAGCGGGATCGCCGCGTCCACCGCCGAGGTCGATCTGCCCATGATCGGGGCCGAGCGCGCCCCGCAATTGGTGGCGAGCCTGGCCGAACAAGGCATCACCGTGACCCCCGCGCCCGACGACGCCCGGGCCCGCGTGCACGCCGGGGAGCTCAGCCTGCTCGCCGAGGTCGACGAAGCCTTCGACGAGGACCTGCGCGCCGGCCAAGCCGCCACCGTGCGCGTGTACGTCGACGAGTCCGACCGGCGGGCCGCCCCCCTCGCCGACCACGTCGAACGCCACATCCTCGGCTACGGCGCCCGCCTCGGCGCGCTGCGGCTCATCGCCCGGGGGGTGCACCCCGCGGTGGGCCGGCCGGTGGCGGTGACCGTCATCGACGTGGGCGACAAGGGCCACCCCCTGCTCGCCAACCTGCTCGGCCTCATCCCTTTGTTCTTGTTGCTCGCGGCCTTCGCCGGGGGTTTGTCCACCGCCATCGACACCACCGCGGGCGAGCGCGAACGGCAATCGCTCGAATCGCTGTTGCTCACCCCCACCCCCCGCTGGGCCCTGGCGGTGGGCAAGTGGCTGTGCACCAGTCTCATTGGGTACGCCACCGTGGCGCTGTCCTTGGCCGGGTTCTTCATCGCGGTGCGGCGCACCGACAGCGCCGCCCTCGGCGTGCCCCTCGACCTGTCCCCGACGACGGTCCTCGCCCTGCTCGCGTACATGTTGCCGGTGGCGATGATGGCGGCGGCGCTGATGATGCTCGCGGCGAGCTTTTCGCGGTCGTTCAAAGAGGCGCAGAGCTGGGCCACGGTGTTGATCTTCTTGCCCGTGGCCCCCGGCGTGCTCAGCCTGCTCTACGGCCTCGGCGGCCACCACGCGGCCACGGCCCTGATTCCCTTTTGGGGCCCCCACCAGGTGTTGGCCACCGCGGTGACAAGCCCCGTGCCCGTCACCGCCGCGCTGTTGTCGACGGGGGTCAACCTCGCCCTCGCCGCGCTCGGGGTCGCGCTCGTCGCCCGCCAGCTCCACAAAGAGTCCATGCTCTTCACGGGGTGAACCTCAGGACGCGCGGGCCTCGTCGACCTTGGCCGCGAGCACAAAATCGCTCTCGGTCAGGCCGTTGATCTTGTGGGTCCAGATCGTGACCCGCACCTTGCCCCACGCGAGATGGATGTCGGGATGGTGCGCCTGCTCCTCGGCGATGGCCCCGATGCGGTTGGTGAACGCCAGGGCGGTCACGAAGTCGTCGAACGTGTAGAGCTTCTCGAGGTGGTGCTCGTCTTTGACCGCCCAACCGCCGCCAAGCTTTTGCATCAGTCCCTCGATCTCCGCGCCTTTGAGCGGCGGAACCCCGCCTTGGCATGGCACACAGGACTTTGCTGCGAGTTCGCTCATGGTGTTCCTTTCGGTCTGCAGGTGGTGTTGTGCATACCAACTCGTCGTGGCCCGCGCGTGCTGAAGCGGAAAAAGCGCCCCCCAAAGGCGCGCGGATGCCCTATGGTCGCGCCAGTTTTTCGCGAGGAGACGCGATGCGTGCGTGGTTTGGGTCGTTGGCCGTGGCTGTTGTGCTGTTCGTCGCCCAGGCGGCTGCCGGCCAGGCGCCGCCGCCGCCCCCGCCCCCGTTGAAGCCGGCGCCCAAGGCCGCGCCCCCCGCCGAGACCGCGCCGCCGGAACAAAAAGCCCCCGAAAAAGAGGCGCCGCCCCCGCCCCAAGAGGCGCCGCCCCCGCCCCAAGAGGCGCCGCCCCCGCCCCAAGAGGCGCCCCCCGCCCCCCAGGCGCCGCCCCCGCCAGCCGACGCCGCGCCCCCCACGCCGCCCGTCGACGACGGCGCCGCGACCGCGGCCACCGACGACCAAGCGTCCGACGACCAAGCGTCCGACGAAACGGCCGCCGAGACGGGGACAAAAGCGGCGCGCCCCGAGGACAAAGCCGCGCGTCGCAAAGCGTTGACCGCCGGGCCCGACGCCAAAGAGGACAAGGCATTGACGCCCGAGGAAGCGGCCGCGGCGGAGCGCCGCGCCAAAGCCCGCGAAGCCGAACGACGACGACAAGGCAGCGGCCCGGCCGGTCTCAACGCCCCGACCATCGCCGAGGACGTGAAGGTCAAACCCGAGAACTTCACGCTCCCGGTCATCGCCGGCCTCGGCACCGGCGCGGCCCTGTCCGCCGCCGCCCTCGCCGCGGGCAGCGCGGGGTTGCTCGGGGTCTACTTCGCGGCCACGCCCACCGGGGCGGTGTACAGCTGGCTGCCGGTGACGTTGATGACGCTCGGCCTCGGCGGCGGGTTCTTGCTCGGTCCCATCGGCGCGGTCATCACCGCGGTGGTGGCCGCGATGCTCGCCAACTCCCAGCAGGGGGAAGACGCGGCCCGCAAGACCGCCTACGGCGCCCTCGCGGGGGTGTGCATGGCCTTCGGCGGGGTGTGCGGCGCCCCCGCGCTCGCGGCGTTTTTGGCGCTGGGCGGCACCGTGGTGGGGGTGTTCCTCGCCGAGCTCACGTATTTTTGGCTCGGTGCCGCCTGCGGCGTGGGCCTGTGCGGCTTGGGCATGTCCGCGGCCGGTCCGTTGATGACCGGGGTGGGGGCGATGGGCGCCAACCTCTCGTACACCGAAGCGGTCAGCCCGCCGGGGGCCGAGGACAAAAAGCCCCGGCGCGAACGCCGCCGTCGTCGACCGCGGCGGCGACCGGTCTCGATGGCGTTCTAGCCGCGCGCGGCGGCGGGGTCAGGGCTTGTCGATGGGCTGGCGCACCTTGAGCGGGTTGCGCCGCGGCAGATCGGTGGCCCACATGTAGTCCGGGTGACAGGACTCGAAGTTCAATTGGCATTGGGTGGTGGCGTGGGGGTCGGGCCGCATGTCGCCTTCGCACGCGTTGTATGCGCAGTCGTACAGGTCGAGGCTCTCGCAGTCGACGTCCTGAACCCCGCAGCCGCAGTCGCACCAACCCTCGCCGAACCAGCGCGCGTCACACGCCCACCCCGGCGGGGGCGGCGCCTTGGCGTCGGGGAACGTGATGTCCGCGTCGGCCGCGAGGTTGTCCACGCTGGTGGCCTGGGGGTCGGGCCCGCAGGCGCACAACGACAAGACCAGGAGGCACCCTGCGACGCGCACACCCCATGCTAACAAACCCCGCGCCGCGGGTCAGTACCGAACCGGTGTCGACGACATCGGCGGCGCCGGGACCACGGGCACCGCCGGGTCGGGGGCCAAGCCGTAGGCCATCAAGCTGTTGGTGATCACCCCCGCCGCCGCCACCGGGGGCGCGAGCACGTTGGCCGCCCACATCGAGGCCGCGGCGAACAACCCGAACAACAGTGCATAGGTGGCCAACGCGGTGGTGGGCCCCAGCGGCCCGGACCCGAACGTCACCGCCAACGCCATCACCAGCCCCGCCCCGAGCATGCCCATCGCGGCGAGGCCGCCCATCACCAGCGCGGGCAGCGCCCCCATCGCGATCATGCGGCGCACGTTCTCGTCGAGGTCGAACCCGGCCAAGTACGCGCTTCCCCCGACGACGGCCGGGCCCAATCCCCCGGCCAGGCAGGACGGCCCAAAACACGTGCCCACGGCCATGAACGGCACCAAGGCCTGGAACAGCTGCCACAAGGGAAAGAACGAAGCCGTGGTCAGCACCGCCAACCCGGCCAAGCCCGCGAACGCCGCGCTTCCCCCCACGCCGCAGGCCGCGCAGGCGCCCACCGCCGCGAGCGGGGGGGCGATGACGTCGAGGAAATCCAGCGCGACCGGTCCGGCCGGCGCGGCCGGCGCGGCCGGTGCGGGGGGCTCGTCGACCGGGGCCGCGTCGGGCACGGGGGCCGGGTCGTCGTCGGGGGGCACGGGGGGCGAATCGTCGTCGGGCGCGGGGGGCCCCTCCAAGGGCACCGCGGGCGCGGCCGCCGCCGGGGGTGGCGGGGGGCCTTCGCCCGCGGGGTCGTCCCCCGGGGGCGCGGCCCGCGCCAGGCCCGCGCCCACCAAGACCATGCACAACAATCCCGCGCGCATACCGGGCACCTTATCGCGCGCGGGACGGACACGCCCGCCGATCACTCGGGGGGCGCGTCCTTGATGATTTTCTCGACGGTCTCGATCTCGACCTGGCCCTTGTCGTTGTCGAGCGCCTTGCCTTTGAACTCGACGATGCGGAACTCCACGCGCCGGTTCTGTTCGCGGCCTTGGCCGGTCTGGTTGGACGCGATGGGCCGCTCCTCGCCGTAGCCGACGGCCTCGAGCCGATCGGGCGCGATGCCCTTGTCGATGAGGTACTGGCGCACGGACTTGGCCCGGTCGTCGGAGAGCTGTTTGTTGTACGCGTCTCCGCCCCGGCTGTCGGTGTGCCCCTCGATGCGCACCTTGGTGATGTCCCCGTAGGCCTTGAGGATGGACGCGACCTGACCGAGCAGGTTGAACGAACGCGGCTTGATCGTGGCCTTGGCGGTGTCGAAGTACACCTTCTCGAGAATCTCGATCTTCTCCTTCTTGAGAATGACCTTGGTCTTGCCTTTGTCCGGGCAACCGTCGTCGTCCTTGTTGCCGTTGATGGTCTCGGGCTCGTTGGGACATTGGTCGTCCTTGTCCAAGAACCCGTCCTTGTCGTTGTCGGGGTCGGGGCACCCGTCCTCGTCCTCGAAGTCGTCCTTGTCCTCGGGGTCCAGCGGACACTTGTCGTCGACGTCGAGCACCCCGTCTTTGTCATTGTCGACGTCGGGGCACCCGTCCTCGTCTTCGAACCCGTCCTTGTCCTCGGGATCGTTGGGGCACTTGTCGATGTCGTCGGTCAGGCCGTCGCCGTCGGAGTCGCCCATGGGGCAACCCTCCGCCTCGGGCACGCCCGGTTCCATCGGGCACTTGTCGTCGGGGTCGATGACGCCGTCCTCGTCGTTGTCCGGGTCGGGACAACCGTTGTCGTCTTCGAAGCCGTCCACGTCTTCGGGCTGGAGGGGGCAACCGTCTTCCACGTCGGGCACGCCATCGCCGTCGTTGTCCAAGTCCGGACACCCGTTCTCGTCTTCGAACTGGTCGACGTCCTCGGGGTCGTTGGGGCACTCGTCCGGGTCGTCGAGCACGCCGTCGGCGTCGTTGTCCGGATCCGGGCACCCGTCGCTGTCTTCAAAACCGTCCTTGTCCTCGGGGTCGTCGGGGCACGCGTCGTCGTCGTCGACGATGCCGTCCTCGTCGCGGTCCGCGGTGCCCCGCGGCGACCAGCGCACCCCGCCCAAAAGCCGGAGGTCGGGGTTGCCCGGCGCGGCCAACAAGCCGACGCCCACCGCCCCGAACAGCTGCAGGCCCGACCACACATCCCAGTGGCCGCCCGCCATCGCTTCGAGGGGGGTCTGGTTGAACTGGAAGGGCTCAAAAAACGGCGCCGGGAAAATCCCGAACGCGGTGTCCAACGTCGCCTCGAGCCCGGCCGGCACCCCCCAAGCATCGAAGCGGTAGCCGAACCCGGCCCGGGCGAACAGCTCCTGCCCCGAGACCACATTCGCCAACCGCGACGGCGCGCGGAACCGCAAGCCGGTGTTGACCGCCATGCGCCACCCGAGAATGTCCCGCGACAGCGCCAGCTCGGGGATGAACGTGGGGAAGCCGTCGCCGAGATACGACCCGTAGGGGATGGCGGTGCTCAACGTGAACGCGGGGATGATGGCCAAGTCCACGAACTGGTCCTCGGCCCGGAGGATGCGCACCTTGGGCGCGATGCGCAGGTCGCCGATGCCCCCGAAGAAGAAGTCGTGTTGGGGCACGCCGGGGATGTTCTGGTCGCCGATCTGCAACACGGTGACGGGCAGGTCGACGCCGACCTCGACCCACTCGAACAACGACACCGCCCCCACGAGGTTGGCCCCGACGTGGTGGCGCACGAGATAGGCGTCGGGACAGCGGCGCCAGGGGGGGCAGCCGAACTCGCTGAGGAAGGGCCGCCCGATGCTTCCATCGGCATTGCGGCGGTACAGTGTCACTGGATTCCACGCGTAGTTCAGCCACAACGCCACGTCGTAGTCGAGGTGGTCGTGCACGCTGCCGGACTCGACGTTGAGAATGCCCTCGCGGTCCATGGCCGGCCGCAGCCGTTCGGCGGGGATCGAGCCCAGGCCGTCACCGCCGAGGGGGGCCACCAGGTTGTTGAAGTCCGGCAGCGCGAACCACCCGGATTGGTTCTCGTGTTGCGCCGCGGCGGGGAGCGCGCTGAACAGCACCGCCGACAACAACCCCCAAGCCCAATTCTTCATCCCAACCTCCGGAGGAACCCCCCGGCCTTCGATAAACCAGTGAACCCAAAATGGCCAAATTGTGGACGAACTGCGTCAGCCCCGCCGACGCCGCCAGACCAACAGCGGGATCAGCGCCCACGCCAGCGGCCACGCCCCGGCGCTGCCCGAGCAACCGATCGCCACCCCACCCCCGGTGAACACCAAATCGTCGTCAAAGCCGTCGCCGTCCTCGTCTCGGCTCTCCGCGGGATCGAGGTAGTTCAGCAGCCCGTCGTTGTCGTCGTCGCCTCGGAGCTCGAGCTCGTCGGGGTTGCCGTCGCCGTCGCTGTCGAGGTCCAGCCAGCTGGGGATGCCGTCGCCGTCGGGGTCATCGTCGCCGATGTCTTCGGCGTCGTCGACCTCGATGGCGGTGGGGATGGTGTCATTGTCGTCGTCCTCGTCGAGCGCGTCGATGATGCCATCGTCGTCGGTGTCGGTGGGATCGTCGGGGTCACCCACCTCTTCGCCATCGGGAAGGCCGTCACCGTCGCTGTCGGGGTTGTTGGGATCGGTGCCGATCTCAATTTCCTTGGCATTGGGAATGCCGTCACCGTCGGTGTCGGTGTTGGGGTCGTCGTCCGAGGGGTCGAGGGGATCGGTGCCCTGATCCACCTCGGTGCCGTCGGGCACTCCGCCATCGTCGGTGTCGGGGTCGTTGGGGTCGGTCATGTGCACCAACACCTCGTCCCCATCCGACAGCCCGTCATCGTCGCTGTCCGGGTCATTGGGGTCGGTCATGCTCACCCCGGTCTCGTATCCGTCGGACAGGCCGTCGCCGTCGCTGTCCACCATATCGTCCACCGGGTCGAGGGGGTCGGTGCCGTCGAGCAACACTTCGTTGCCGTCGGCCACCCCGCCGTCGTCGGTGTCGCTGTCCAGCGGATCGGTGACCGCGCCTCCCGAGGTGGTCCCGCTGGTCTCATCACCGTCGTCGAGTCCGTCGCCGTCGGTGTCGGGGTTGTTGGGGTCGGTCTCCCCGCTGCCGTCGGTGCCGGTGCCCCCGATGGTGTTGGTGGTGGCCCCGTCGGCGTTGAGGTCTTCCCCCGCGGCGCAGAGGTCCCCCACCGCGATGCCGCCATCGCACAGGCCGTCGTCGTCGGTGTCGGGGTTGTTGGGGTCGGTGGTGGTGGTGGGGTCGGCGTCCGCGGCGTAGCCGGGCGCGTTGGTGTCGGTGCCCACAAAGACCACCCCGCTGTTGCTGGTGCCCCCCGCCACCGGGTCGGTCACCCCGGCTTCCACCCCGTCGGGGATGCCGTCCTCGTCGCTGTCCGCCGCGTCCGGATCGGTGGGCCCGTACCCCATCAGCGGCCCGGTGCCGTCGCGCTCGTCGCCATCGGCGATGCCGTCGTTGTCGCTGTCCGCGTCCAGCGGGTCGCTGGTCACGCCCCCGCCGCGCAGAATCTCCACCCCGTCCCCGGCGCCGTCGTCGTCGGTGTCGGCGTCGTTGGGGTCGGTCATGGCCACATTGGACTCGTACTCGTCCGAGATGCCGTCCCCGTCCATGTCCGCGCGGTCGTCGATGGGGTTGAGGGGGTCGGTGAGGTCGAGCAGCACCTCGGCCCCGTCCCAGATTCCGCCGTCGTCGGTGTCGGCATCGAGGGGATCGGTGACCACGGTGCTGGCCCCGGTGCCGCCCACCTCGTCGCCGTCGAGCAAGCCGTCGAGGTCGGTGTCGGGGTTGAGGGGGTTGGTCTCGCCCATGCCATCGGTGCCGGTGCCCCCGATGGTATTGGTGGTGGCGCCGTCCCCGTTGAGGTCCTCGCCGTCCACGCAAGCCAGCGCCGCCACCGGCACCCCGTCGCACAGGCCGTCGTCGTCGCTGTCGGCTTTGAGCGGGTCGGTGGTGGTGGTGGGGTCGGCGTCGGCCACGAAGGTGGCCGCGTCGGTGCCGAGCAAGGGGCCCCCGCCGTCCGGGTCCGCCAACGGGGCGGTGAGCCCGCTCTCGAGCCCGTCGGACAGGCCATCCTGGTCGGTGTCGAACACATCCGCGCGGGTCTCCTTGGAGTCCTGGGCGCCGTCGAGATTGGCGTCTTCGGTGCCGTCGGCGAGCCCGTCGTCATCGCTGTCGATGTCGATGGGCGAGGTGGTGGTGGTGGGATCGGCGTCGGCCACAAACACCGCGGCGTCGGTGCCGAGCAGCGGGCCGTCCCCGTCGGGGTCCGCGATGGGCGTGGCCACCCCGGTCTCGACCCCGTCGCTCAGGCCATCGCCGTCGGTGTCGACCACCAAGGGGTTGGACGCCCAGAGGTTGACCTCGTCGCCATCGGACAGGCCGTCATCGTCGCTGTCCGCGTCGCTGGCGTCGGTGCCGAGGTTGGCCTCCTCGGTGTCGTTGAGCCCGTCGCCGTCGGTGTCGAGCCCCCCGTCGGTGACCACCACCGAGACGGCCTGGGTGTCTTCGTTGCCGAGCGGGTCGCTGGCCGACACCGTCACCTCGTAGACGTTGTCTTGGTTGGCGTCGGCGGGGTTGTCGAAGTCGGGCGCGCCCACGAACGTCACCACCCCGGTGTCGGGGTCGATGGCGAACAGCGCGGCGTCGTCGCCGCCGACGATGGCGTAGGTGATGTCGTCCCCGTCAGGGTCGGTGGCGTCGACGTCGGTGACGTTGCTTTGCCCGTCGGGCACGCTCACGGTGGCGGTGGCGCCGCCCCCGTCGCTGGTGATCACCGGGGGTTGGCCGTTTTCGTCGACGTCGGTGACGACCACGGTGATGGCTTGGGTGTCGCTCAGCCCACTGCCTGCATCGGTAGCGCTGACCTCGACTTCATAGGCATTGTCGGTGTCGGCGTCCTGGGGGGTCTCAAAGTCGGGCGCGCTTTGGAAGGTCAAGACCCCGGTCACGGGATCGATGGAGAACCGGGACGCGTCCGCGCCGCCGCTGATCGAGTACGTGATCGTGTCGCCTTCGGGATCGGTGGCGTCGACATCGGTGACCGCGGTTTGGTTCTCGGGGACCATGACGGTGGCGGTGGCCCCGCCCCCGTTGGAGGTGATCGCGGGCGGGGCGTTCTCGTCGACGTCCCCCACGGTCACGGTGATGGTCTGGGCGTCGCTGTCGCCGGCGTCGTCGGTGACGGTGACGACGACCACGTAGCTGTTGTTCATGCCCGCGTCTTGTGGGGCCTCGAAGTCCGGGGCGGTCACGAAGGTGAGCACGCCGGTGTCGGGGTCGATGGCGAACAGCGCGGCGTCATCGCCGCCGGTGATGCCGAAGGTGAGGTCGTCGAGGTCCGCGTCGGTGGCGTCCACGTCGGTGACCGCGGTGGTGTTTTCGTCCACGGCGATGGCCGCGGTGGCGCCGCCCCCGTCGGACGTGATCACCGGCGCGGTGTTGGGCACATCGTCGCCCGGGTCGGCGGGGTCGGTCATGTTCACCAACACTTCGGTGCCGTCCGGCACCGTGCCGTCGTCGGTGTCGGTGTCCACCGGGCTCGACGCGCTCACCCCCCCGGTGGGGAACACTTCGTCGCCGTCCTCGAGGCCGTCGCCGTCGGTGTCGGTGTTGTTCGGGTCGCTCTCCCCGGTGCCGGCGGTGCCGGTGCCGCCGATGCTGTTCTGCACCGCGCCGTCGTTGTTCTGATCTTCTGCCCCCGCGCACGCGCCCAGCGCCACCGCCGGGGTCCCGTCGCACAGCCCGTCGCCGTCGCTGTCGGGGTTGTTCGGGTCGGTGGTCGTGCCCGGGTCTTGGTCGGGCACAAACCCCGCGCCGGTGTCGCCGGTGCCGGTGGTCAGGCCCAGCTCGGTCCCGTCTTGCACGCCGTCGCCGTCGCTGTCCGCGGACGCGGGGTCGGTCTCGTCCCCGGACCCGGGCACGCCGTCGGGGCCGATGACCTCGGCCCCATCCGCGATGCCGTCATCGTCGCTGTCCGCGTCGTCGGGGTCGGTCTCACCCGGGTCCACCGTGCCGTTGCCGTTGGGGTCCTCCACCGAATCCACCAAGCCGTCCCCGTCGCTGTCGGGGCTGATCATGCACTCCACCGCCTCAAAGTCGGTCAGGGTCAGCGTGTCTTGCGCGGTCCCGATCCCGGTGGTCTCGTTGATGGTCAAAAACTGCGCGCTGTTGAGCGCGAGCGCCCCGGTGGTCCCGGCCAGGCCCCCCAGCGGGTCGGCGGTGAACCCTTCGACGTCGTCGATGCCAATGTCATTGGGCAAGGGACTGATCGCCCCGGTGGCTTTGTCGAGCACCACCACCCGGTCATTGGTGCCCGCGCCGTTGAGCACCGCGTACAGAATCCCGGTGCGGGGGTCCACCGCGAGGTCGTCGCAGTCGGCCCGGCCGTCCAGGGCGGGAATCTCGACATAGTCCCCGGTGGCGAAGGCGTTCTCCACCACCTGGCCGTCGTCGGGGTCGATCTGGAGCAACACGTCGGTGCCCACCGGTTCGCGCCGGTGACACCCCCACAGCACCCCGGTGAACGGATCGAACGCCAGGCCGTCGATGTCGTCGAGCACGAGCTCCCCGAGCAAGCCGTTGCCGGACCCGACCTCGCCCACCTCGGTGAAGTTGCCGTTGGCGAGGTTGAGCCGCCCGATCGACCCCGCGTTGGCCGCGAACAAGGCCCCGTCGCTGGGCCGCATCGCGATGGCCTCGACGAGGGTCTTGCCCTCCGCGCCTTCGGTGATGGTGCCGATGGGGGTCTCGACCCCGGTGCCCCGGTCGTACGCGAGCAGCGTGTCGGGGTTGGTGCCGTCCGACACCAGGTAGCAGGTCTGGGCCCCGGCCGCGGGCGCGAACAAGGCGGACACCATCAACACAACATAGGGGACAGACACCAAACGCATGCTTCCTCCCGGGCGGGCGCGACACCGCGCGCGACGCTGGCACATCAGGCGGCCGATCGCCTGGAAACGACCCTGGCCGCGTCGGGATGTGGTGGCTAGTGTACCGGAACGTCCCCAGGACGACGAGGAGCGCACATGAAGGTCGACATCGAATACTGCGTGGTTTGAAACTACAAACCACACGCCGCCCGGGTGGCGGCCGACATCGAGCACACCTTTCCCGACGCCGAGGTCACCTTGGTGCCCGGCGGGCGCGGCGTCTTTGACGTGACCTGCGACGGGCGCCTGGTCTTTTGCAAGCGCACCGCGGATCGCTTCCCCCGCGACGGCGAAGTGCCCGCCCTGCTCTCAAAAAATCCTGGTAAATCAGGAACTTAGGCCGGCGGTGAGACGGTACTGCCCGGGTTTTCCGTTTCCCGGGCGTCGGGTGTCAAGATCCCATGATGAACGCCCGCCTGTTGATCGCCGCTCTGTTCCTGTTCACGACCCCCGCCGCCGCGGTGGTGGTCCACCACGTGCCGATGTCGGACGGCACCTCGCTGTACACCCGCGTCTACCTGCCCGGCGACGACGAGGGCACGCCGCGCCCGGTGATCATGGTGCGCACACCCTACGGCGCGGCCGCGGCGGTGGAGGGCAACCTGTTCGACCTGCTGCAGCCGGACCACGCCTGGCTCAACGCCCGGGGCTACGCGGTGGTGGCCCAGGACGTGCGCGGCACCGGCGAGAGCGACGGCGAGGACGTGCTGCGCTTTTTGCACGACGCCGCCGACACCGACGAGACCCTCGCCTGGGTCGCGGCCCAGGACTGGTCCAACGGGCGCGTGGCCCTCTGGGGTCCATCGGCATTGGGCATCAACGCCCTGCTCGCGCTCCAGCGCGCCCCGCCCGAGCTGTCCTGCGTGCTCGACCTCGTGGCCACCGCGGACGTGCGCGAGGCGTTCTACCCAGGGGGCGCGTTCCGCGAGGAGATGGCCGCGGGGTGGCTGCCCGAACACTCGTCGGACACCGCCCTGGACATCTTTCGCCAGCAGGAAGTGGACAGCGCGTTCTGGGACGAAGGCCGTCTCAGCGACGACGAAATCGCCGACACCCCGGTCAAGACCATGACCATCGCCGGGACCTTTGACGTGTTTGGGCCCATGGGGGCCCGGGTGTTCTCCCGGCTCGCGGCCCTGGGGCGCAACCAGACCGACCACATGCTCGTGCTCGGGCCGTGGACCCACTCGGGGTATGTGCCCACCCACCAAGCCGACCTCGCGGGGGCGTTCAACGGTGAGCTCAAGTTCCCGGTGAAGTCCTTCTTCTTTCCCGGGCAGTACCTCGACCCCGCGGGCCAGTTCTCCGCGTTCATGAACTGGTGTCTCAACGACGCGGGCCGCCCCGGCTGGGCCAACGTGCGCGTGTTCCGTTTCTGGTTGCGCGATGAGCCGGAGTTCATCACCAACCTCACCACCGACGGCGGCTGGCAAGAGTACGAGACCTGGCCCCCGGCCACGGCCACCGCCACCCCCATGTTTCTGTATGACGACGGGGGGCTCGGCACCGCCCCCGACCCGGGCGGCCTCGGCCGCCAGCTCATCTCTCACCCCGACGACCCCGTGCCCACGGTGGGCGGGGCCCGGCTCATCGAGGCCGGCGAGGGCAACGGGGCCGGTCCCCGCAACCAGAACATGCTCATCGCCCGCAACGATGTGCTCACCTACGTGTCCGCGCCCGCCACCGGCCAGGTCGAGCTCGTGGGCAACCTGCGCGCGGAGGTGTACGCCGCGACCTCGACCAATGACATTGATGTGCACGTGAAGTTCGCGGTCCAGCGCGGCGAAGGGCCTACCTACCTGCTCGCGGACGGGGTGCGCCGGGGCCGCTTTCTCGACGGTGAGGACGCCATCGTCCCCCTCGAGCCCGGCCAAGCCCGGCGCTTCGAGGTCGACATCGGTCCAGTGGCATTCTTGCTCCGGGCCGGCCAACGCTTGGTGGTGATGATCCAGGCCACCAACCACGACCGGTTCGACATCAACCCGCAACACGCCGCGCCCATCGCCGATGACCCCGTGGCCTACCCCGCCGCGCTCACCGTCTACGGCGACATGGACCGGCCGAGCGCGATCTACCTGCCGCTGATCAGTGGAGAGCTGCCCGGGGCCGAGGCCCCCGTCGACCACGCCGACGCCGGGCCGGACCCGATGGGCCCGGTGTGGGACGGCGGCTTCATCCCCGAGGAGCCCGAGCCCAGCCCCGAGCCCAGCCCCGAGCCCGAGCCCCAAGGGGACGGCAACCCCGCCCCCGCCGGGTGCACCTGCGTGGTCGCGGGGGTGCCCGCGCCCGCGGGGGGCTTGGCGTTGGTGGTGATCGGGGCGCTGGCCCGTCGACGGCGCCGCCCGGTCACACCGTCGCGCTGACCTCGGCGATGTGCACCAGCGCATCGCCGCGGTGCACCACCGCGCCCTGGAGGTGGCCGATGACGATGCCCGACCGGCCGGCGTTGACCCGGTATTCCTTGGAGCCGAGGGCGTCGAAGATGTGCGCCACCCCCTGCCCTTTTTCCACGTGGTCGCCGAGCCCCACCACCAGCTGACAAAACCCGCTGCGGGGCGAGCGCGTCCAGCTCGTCGACGCGGACTGCACGGTGCGGCCGGAGGGCGCGCGACCCGGGGCGCGTTTGATCATGCCCAGGTGGGCGAGCACGCGGAGCACGCCCAGGGTGCCGAGCTCCACCGCCCGGGACCAGAAGCGGCCCGCCTCGCCGGCCTCGTACACCAGCACCCGGGTCCCGGCTTTGACCGCGGCGTGCCGCAATGATCCTGCACGCTCCTTGGCGTCGACCACCACCGGGGCCCCAAACGCCAGGCTCGCGGCCAAGGTCTCGGGGTCGCCGAGGTTGGCGCGGATTTGCGGGAGGTTGGTGCGGCCGTCCGACGCGGTGTGCAGGTCGATGCCGTAGGCGCAGCCCGACACGACCTCGTTCATGAACAAATACGCCAAGCGCGCGGCCAACGACCCAGTCCTGGACCCGGGAAAACACCGGTTGAGGTCTCGCCCGTCGGGCAGGTAGCGCGACTCGTTGATCAGCCCGAACACGTTGACGATGGGCACCGTGACCAGGGTGCCGCGCAGCTTGGCCGGGTTCACCTGGGTCAACAGCCGCTGGATGATGGGCACGCCGTTGAGCTCATCGCCGTGAATGGCCGCCGCCACCCACACCGCGGGCCCGGGGCGGGCCCCGTGCACCACCGCCACCGGCAGGCTCACCTCGGTGTCGGACGGCAAGCGGGCCACGGGCAGACGCAACCGGCGCAGGGTCCCGGGCGGGATTTCGTGGTCCCCGATGCGGTGCGGCGGGCGGGACACATCGGGGACGCGCATTTTGGTGGACACGACCCGGGTCCTGGCTGGTTCGATCGCGTTGCGCAACCGGCAGCGGCAGTTTCATTGTTGGGAGCGGTGTGGTGACCACCAAAAAGCGAAGGGCGCCAGCTGGCGCCCTTCTCGTCACAACCGATGGTCCGCCTTCAGTTGGCGGTCATCTTGGCCACTTCCTCGGCCAGGTTGTCCTGCTTCTTTTCGATGCCTTCACCGACCTTGAAGCGGACGAAGCCACCGATGCTGATGTCGGTGCCCACTTCTTTGCCCACGTTCTCGACGAGGTTCTTCACCTTCACGTCGGGGTCTTTGATGAACGCTTGGTCGGCGAGGCAGCTCTCGGCGATGAACTTGTTCACCTTGCCCACCACCATCTTCTCGATGATGTTGTCCGGCTTGCCTTGCTCTTTGGCTTGGGCGACGAAGATCTCTTTTTCGTTCTGCACCACGTTGGGGTCCAGGTCGTCGCGGGTGATCGCCAACGGGGCCTCGCTGGCCACGTGCATCGCGATGTCCCGGGCAAGATTCTGCACGTTGTCGTCGCTGGCCTTGCCCTTGTCGGACAGGTTGAGCTTGACCAACACGCCGATCTTGCCGCCGCTGTGCAGGTAGGCGCCGTAGGCGTCACCATCGTCGTACCGCTCGAAGCGGCGCACGCTGATCTTCTCGCCGATGGTCGAGATCTTCTCGGTCACCAACGCTTCCACCGACTGGCCGTCGTTCTTCAAGAACGGCTGGCCCATGAGGTCGTCCATCTTCGCGGGGGCCTTTTTGGCCACGTGCTCGGCGAGGTCGCCCACCAGTCCCTGGAAGTCGTCGTTCTTGGCCACGAAGTCGGTCTCGCAGTTCACTTCACACAGAGCAGCGACATTGCCCTCGATGAAGGTGCCCACCAGACCTTCGGCGGCCACCCGGCCCGCCTTCTTGGCCGCGGCCGCGAGGCCTTTTTCCCGCAAGAACTTGATCGCCGCATCGACGTCACCGTTGTTCTCGGTCAGGGCCTTTTTGCAGTCCATCATGCCGGCGCCGGTCTTGTCCCGAAGTTCTTTCACCATGGCAGCGGTAATCGCCATCACGCTCTCCTTTTGTCGCGACCGAGGCCGCGCGAACTCAAAAATGAATGTGCATCAAAAACAAACCCCCCAAATGAATGGAGGGTCGTCGAAAAAATCGCGGCCAACCCTCTTAGGCCGAGACCTCCGCGGGACCCGAATCCGAGTCCGGGGTCACGTCGTTGGCGGCGCTGGCTTCGCCGCTGGCCTCGCCGTTGCCGGCGCTGGGGTTGTCTTTGGTGGCGCGGATGACGTCGACCTGCGGGCCTTTGCCTTCGCCGCCTTTGCGCTCTTTGGGGCCCTTGCTCTCGGCCTTGTCGCCTTGGGCGGCGAGGTTGGCTTGGCGGCGCTGGCCACCTTCGATGCAGGCGTTGGCCATCTTGCTCGCGAACAGACGAATGCTGCGGATGGCGTCGTCGTTGGCGGGGATGACGAAATCAACCCCGTCGGGGTTGCAGTTGGTGTCGACCACCGCGCAGATCGGAATGCCCAAGCGGCGGGCTTCTTCGATCGCGATGTGCTCTTTGCGGGGGTCGATGACGAAGACCATCGAGGGCAGGCGATTCATGTCGCGGATGCCGGCGAGGTTCTTCTCGAGCTTTTCGAGCTCGCGGGTGAGCTTGACCACCTCTTTTTTGGGCAGGCGGTCGAAGGTGCCATCGGTCTTCATCTTTTCGATGGAGCGCAGACGGTCCACCGACTGCTTGATGGTCTTGAAGTTGGTGAGCATGCCGCCGAGCCAGCGGTTGTTCACGTAGAACTGGCCCCCGCGGTTGGCCTCTTCGGCGATCACATCTTGGGCTTGCTTCTTGGTGCCGATGAACAGGACTTTGCCGCCCTTCGCCACCGTGTCGGCCATCGCTTTGTACGCGCGCTCGAACAGGCCGACCGTTTGTTGGAGGTCGATGATGTAAATTCCATTGCGGGCGCCGAAGATGTACTGCTTCATCTTCGGGTTCCAACGACGGGTCTGGTGCCCAAAGTGAGCCCCCGCCTCCAACATTTCTCGCATCCCGATGTGGGCCATGACTTCTTTCCTTCTTCGTCCTTCGCGGACAGTGGGCGGTGATCTCGCCCGAGTGGGTTGTTCTTCCACGCGACTTAAGGACGAAAAAGTCCCTTCTTACGCGACCCGGTCCGAAGAGCCGGGCACCCGCGGAAGAACCCAGCAGCAGACTGCGTCTGGGAAGCGCGTGTGCGATGGGAAAGGGCTGTGATCCCAGGGATCAAAAACCGTTTTCCTCTTCGAAAGCAGTGTTTTCCCTAGCAGGAAGAATTCGATGCGACAAGCATTCCCAAAGCCGATCACCGAACCGTTTCATTCCGTCGCAAGCGACTGAAATTGCGGCTGATCAACACCTTGAACCGCACTGTTGCCGAGTGTACCCCCCGTCCTGTGAGCGCCTTGCCTCTGCTCGTCCTGTGCACCGGCCTCGCCGCGTCCGCCGCCCCCCAGCCGGGGGCGACCAAGGGCCGGCTCCCGGTGGCCGCGACATTTGCCGCCGGCACCGAGTCGGTGGTGGTGCAGCTGCACGTCGACCTCCGCGGCGCCGGGCTCACCCCCGCCGAGCAGGTCGCGGTGGCGCGGACCCTGCGGCACGCTCACCACCGCACCCGCCCGATCTTCCCCACCCCGCCGCGCGCCGAGCTCGCCGACCAACTGCTCAGCCTGCACCTCGAGGCGCCGCCCGCTGAGCTGCAAAACACGCTCAAGGCCCTCAACGCCCTGCTCGCGTTCCGGCTCCGGCTCGACCCCGCGCCGGCGAGCGTGGCCCTCGACCGCGGCCCAGCGCTGGAGGGGGCGGTCCCGGCGGACCTGCGCGAGCTGACCGCGCGGGTCCTGACCCAAGACCGGGTGATGGTGTTCGTGCAGGGCCCGCTGCCGGCCGCGCGCGCCCTGGCCCTCGCCTACCGGGCCTTGCCCACCCGATTGCCCCCCGGCGCGCCCCCCGCCCCGGCCGCGAGCGGCCCCCACGTGCCCCTGGCCGCGGGGCCGGATCGGGTCCGCACCATCGCCGCGGCCTGGCTCGCCGCGGAGATGCTCGGGGCCCGCGCCCAGCTCGGGCCCGCGCGCATCGACCTCACCGCGCCCGCCGCCTTCGCCGGCCAAGCCCCGGCCGCGCGGGACACCGTCCTGCTGGCGCGGGCCAAGACCCTGGCCCAAGGACCGCCCGCCCCCGATGCCTTGTTCGAGACCGTGGCCCGGGCGCAGAACCGCCTGGCCCGGCGGTGGCAAGACCCGGTGGCCCTGGGCCGCGACATCGCCCGGGCGCAATGGCGGGCACAGGACGTCACGCTGTTCACAGTTGTCGACGACCTCTGGCCGCGGCTGTCCCCCGAGGACGTGCGCCGCGGGGCCGAGCTCATCCAAGCGGGGGCCGCGCCATGATCACGTTGGGCCTCGTGCTCGCCCTCGCCAGCGCGCCCCACGCCCCGCGCGACGACGTGCCCCTCGCGACCTGCGCGGTGGCGGTGCCCCGGGGGGACATCCCGGTGGGGGACGTGCTGCTCGCGGCCAGCCTCGCCGCGGTGCCGCGCACGCTGACCCAAAAAGCCTTCGTGCGCCGCGGGGGCCGGCTGTGGACCGCCCCCCGGCCGGATGGGTTTGTCGTCGTGGCCCAGGCCCACGCCCGGTTCACCGAGGACGCGTGTCAGGCCGCGCTCGACGGGGTCGCGCCCGCGGTGGATGCAGCGGCATTGGAGCAGGCCCAGGCCGGCTTCCTGGCCCACAAGCGCGACCCCGGGCTGCGGCACAAGGCCGACGTCGCCCGCCGGGTGTTCGGGCCGGGGCAAAGCTGGGCCGGTCTGTACGCCGACGACGTGGCCGCCCACCGCGTCTCTGCAGAGACATTGGGCAAGCGGTTGTCCGGCCGCGGCCCCCTCGCGGTGTTCGTCGAGGGGCCGCGCGACGTGAGCTCCACCGTGCGCCAAGGCCTCGCCCCCCCCGACCCCGGGCCGGTGACCTGGCTGCGGCCCGCGCCCCAGCCCGCGCCCCCCGAGACGGTGCAGGGGGTGGCCTTGCTGTTGCCCCCCGAGGTCGCCGTCGACCGGGACGCGTTCACGTTGTTGGCCCGGGCGTACGAGGCCGCGCTCGGCGGGGTGGCCGACATCGAGCGCCACCGGGGGGCGGCGGTGCTCGCCGTCGCCCTGGACGCGCCGCGCCCGCGGGCCGAGGTGCTGACCGCCCTGGCCGAGACCGAGCGGGGGCTCTTGTCGCGGTCGGTGACCCGGCCGTTGTTCGCGGCCGCGGCGGTGCCGCTCGACCCCGTGTACGTGCCCGGGGACCAAGCGGTGCGGGCGGCGGCGGTTGCCTTGCGCGGCGGCGACGAGGCGGCCCCGATGCGGGGCGCGGAGCGCCTGCTGTGGACACGGGCGTTGTTGTTCGCCGAAGCGCTCTATTGGTGGTGACCCCGCCGGTGCACACCAAAGGGTGTGCGCGCCGGCGGCGCGGCGGTGTCGCAACCGTGTGAGACGCGCGGACGGGGCGCACCGAGAAGCGCGGGCGCGGGCTGGAACGGCGGATGCATTGAGCTGACCCAGGAAGGGTGGTTCCGATGCTCAGTCTCATTGTGCACTTGGCGGTGGTGGTCCCCACCGCGAACGGCGCGGCTTTGCCGCCGGAGCGGCGCGCGACGGTGGAGCGCGACCGCAGGGACAGAACCGACGTCGACGACGAGGACGCGCCTTGGTTCGACCAGGTGCCCACCGCGGTCTGGGCCGGGAGCCTGACCGCGGGGGTGGCCTTCGGGTTGGGCGCGACCCCCACGGTGGGCCTGGCGGTGGCGGGCGTGTGCGCGGCGGCCGGGCTTTTGGGCTCGGGCTGGCTCGGGTCGAACAAACAGACCGGCCCCACGCTGATGCTCGGCTTCGCCGGGGTCGGCCTCGTCGCCGCGCTCGGCCCGTGGGTGGGTTTGATCGCCGCGCTCACCACCGCCACGGTGGTGACCCAAAACCCGTGGGTGCTGGCCGCGACCATGGGCGCGGGGGGCGCCGCGTTGATCCTGGGCGGCGCCGCCGGCTTGGTCGCGAGCTTGCCCCTGTCGCTGTACGTCGCCGCGTACACCTCGCCGTTCGCGCAACGCGCCCTCGGCACCGACCCGCTGCTGTGGCTGTGGCCGGTCCTGATCGTGCCCCCGGTGGTGATGATGACCTCGACGCTGGCTGCGGCGATGACCGGGGCGGCGGGGGCCACCGCGGGGGCCACGGTCAGCACCTTGCTGGCCGTCGACCTCGAGCTCGGGGGGCGCGAATGAATGCGAGCGTGGGCTTGGTGTTGATTTTGGCCTGTGGCGCCCCCGCCTCGACGACGCCCGCCACCGATGCGGTGGTGGGTGACCCCGCCGAGCAGACCCCGCCGGCCCCGGCCCCGCCCCCCCTCGACCCCGGTCCACCGGGCTGGGTGACCGGGGCCGGCGTCGGTACAGTGGCATTGTTTGCGGGGGTGTGGCCGACGATGGGCATGGCCGCTCTCGGCACCGCGGTGGCGTGGGGCAGCGTGGCGGTGATCGGCATGCCGGAATCCGCCGCCCGGGATGTGTTGGGGACGGCGTCGATGCCCGCGCTGGTGGTGTGTGCGGTGGCCGGCGCGGCCCTCCCCATTGCTGCAGGGGCATTGGCCACGGTCGCGGCCTGGGGGTTCGGCGGCAACGGCTGGGCCCCCCTCGGGGCTGCGGCGGGCGCGCTGCTGTTCGGCGCGGGGGGCTTGGTGGTGGGGGCGGCGTTGGGGGTGCCGGTGGCGATCGCCGGGTCCCTCGTCGGGCTCTTGAGCCTGCTGCAGCTCGGGCTCATCGAGGACAGCCCGGGCCTGGGGTTTTTGCCGTTGATCGCGGTGCCGCCGGGCATGGCGATGAGCGCCACCGTCGGGGTCGCGCTCGGGGTGGCGGCCGGCGCCGCCCTCGGGGGTGGGTTGGCCGCGGAAGTGGCGGCCTGGGGCGCGCGGGCGGAGTGACGCGCGGACGCGACACGAGGTGAGACGATGATGTGGGCGTTGTGGATGGCGGGGTGGCTGGGCAGCCAGGGGGCGCCGGAACAGGGGGCACCCCCGGGCGGGCAGGTCCATGATCCCGTCGAGGCCCCCGACGACGAGGCCGCCGCGGCCGGCCCCCGGGTCGGGCCCGCGACGCTGGCCACGGCGGTGGGGTTGGTGGCGATCGGCACCGGCCCGGTCACCGTCGGCGGGCTGATCGGGTGTGGCGCGCTGTCGACCCTCGCCTACGACCCGGCCAACGACCTGCGCTTGCCCGCCGCGCAAAAGGTGCCTTTGATCATCGCCGCGGCCTGGCTTCCGGTGCCCGCCGGCGCCGCCGCGCTCGCCACGGTGCCCGTCGCCGCGGCGCTGTCTGTGGTCGCGGCCTGGTTGATCGCCGACGACGGCGCGGTGGCGCTCGCGACCGGGATCGGCGCCGCCGTGGCCGGCCCCACCGGCTTTGGGTTGGGCCTTTTGGGCGCGACCCTGCTCGCGATTCCGCTCGCGCTGGTCAGCAGCTCTCTGGTGCCCGATCCGCTCGGCCTCCGCGGGGGTCCGGTCGGCCCCGACGACGCCATCGGCCCCTTGCTGGGGGTGGCCGCGACCCTCGGGGCCGCCTTTGGCGTCGTCGTCGGCGCCGCCGCGGGCGGCGCGGTGGGCATCGCGCTGTTCGGCGGGCCCGCCGGCGCGCCGCCCGCTTCTGGCGCGCGCTCCCGCGAATAGACCACCCCGTGTCACATCCAGGCCGCGCCCCCCTCTACCTCCCCGAACCCTGACGAGGAGGTGAGCATGAAGTCGGCGCTTGGCGTGGCCGTGGCGTTGTGGGTGTTTTCCCTGGGCTGCCCGGGCCCGGGCCCGGGCCCGGGAAAAGACGCCGGGCCCCCTGCCCCCGACGCCGGCCCCGACGGCGGCGTGGACCAGCCCGACGCCGGCGCAGACGCGGGGCCGGTGGCGCTGTGGCCGCTGTCCGGCATCGACGCGGACCTACCCGACGACGACCTCGCCCCCCTCGCCGGCCTGCTCGCGGGCAAAGACGTGATCGGCATCGGCGAAAGCGTACACACCACCGGCGGCGAGCTGCGCATGCGGGCCCGGCTGATTCGATTCCTCGTCGAGTCTCACGGGGTGCGCGCCATCGCCCTCGAGAACGAATGGGAAAACACCGAACGGGTCATCGTCCCCTACGTCGAGACCTGTGCGGGCACCCCCGAGGACGCGGCCCGGGGCATGAACCCCATCTGGTGGGACGTGTCCACCCCCGACTTGATGCAATGGCTTTGTGAGTACAACCAGGCCCACCCCGCAGACCCGGTGCGCGTGATGGGGGTCGACATCCGGCAAGCCTGGTACGACCTGCCCGCGCTCACCATGTACCTGCAACAGGCCGCGCCGGGGGTGGCCGATGCCCTCGCCGACGGCCTCGCCACCTGCCTGGGCGCGGGCTACGCCGATGCCGGCGCATTCTTCGCCGACCCGGCGGTGCAAGGCCACTTCGCGGGCACGCCCACCCCCGAGGCCGAACACGAGGCCTGCCTCGACGGGGCCGACGCCGCCTCGGCCTACTTTGAGGCTGAACGCGACGCGCTCATCGCCGCGAGCAGCGAACGAGAGTACGAACGCGCCCGCCTGCGGGTGGTGGGCATGCGCGCCTTCGACCTGTCCATCTACCACTTGAGCCGGGGTTCGCTCGAGGAGGCCAACCCGCCGCGCGACGCGGCCATGGCCGACGTGTTCACCACCTTTCGGCGGCTCGACTTTCCCGGCGCGCGCACCATTGTGTTCGCCCACAACGGGCACATCCTGCATCATTCCGACGAGGTCCTCGCCGGCCAATGGGTGGGGGTCAAGAACCTCGGCACCCTCGTGCACGAACAGCTCGGCCCCGCCTACGCCGCGGTGGGCCAGCTCAGCCGCACCACCCACATCAACTGGACCCAGGGCCCGCAGACCCTCGAACACTTCGCGTCCGATGACCTGGAGTTCGTCATCGGCACCCGGGGGCTTGGCTATGCCCTGTTGGACCCGGCGGCCGCGGTCGCGCTGGACCCGCCGCTGTGGTCGCCGGACACCGGCTACGACGTGGGGTTCGACACCTTGGTGCCCGACCGCCACTACGACGCGCTGGTGTTTCACCTGGTGTCGCCGGCCAACGACTACTTCGCGACCCCGGCCCCCTAGATCCAGCTCCGGGAAGCCTCAGCCTCCGCTGACCAAGGCTTGGTCGCCCTCGTCGATCACCCCGTCGTCGTCGAGGTCGTAGAGCGGATCGTAGTGACCGTCCATCCGGCGCGCGTCGGGCATCTGCCCCCCGCGCCGGAGGGCGACCTCGAGCAGGTCGTGGGCGTCGACCACCCCATCGAAGGTCACGTCCGCGCCGGTTCGGTCGAGCAATCGCGGCGCGGTCCAGCGGGGGTCGACCTCGACCAAGGCCGGGGCCCGGTCCACGTCGATGGCCACCGTGACCGGCGCCCCGCCGACCGCGACCAAGTGTTCGGTGCTGGTGCCGTCGTCGTGGGTCAAGCGCACCGGTACCGTGAATGTTTGCCCCCCGAGGTTGGTCAACGTCACCGTCTGGGTCCCGTCGACGTACGCGGTCTCGACCGCGAGGGTGGCGTACCCCGCTTGGCGCAAAAAGCCGTCCACGATGGGGCCGACGTCGTGACCCAGCAGGGCCAACTCGTCGACGAGGGCTTGTCCGCTGAGGGCCCCGGGGCCCCCGGCCGCGACCGCGGCCAGGGCGAGGTCAAAGTCGTCCACCCCCGCCTCGACCTCGATGGCCCGGTAGACCGCGGCGGCCTTGTGGTAGGCCACATGCAGGTACACCGGGCTGTCCTGGACCGCGGGATCGAATGGCGCAATGTCATTGCCAACCGGGCGGCCGAGCAGATACCACACCGCGTTCATGCGCATGCCCGCGTCGCGCACCTTGTCGCCCTGCAACGCGCCGAGGGCACGCCAGGCGCTGTATTCGGCGAGCCCCTCCTGCAGCGCGCCCCCTTCGGCGAAGTCCGCGGCCGAGGTCATGCCCCCCCACCAGCTGTGCGCGAACTCGTGGGCCATGCCCTGCTCGAGCAGGTAGCGGTAGTCGGGGTGTCCCACGATGTACTCGCCGATGTAGACGCTGCCGTAGTCGCCGAGGCCCCCGAACGCGAAGTTGGGCGGCACGGTGGTGAGGTAGGCGTGGTCAAAGGGCAACGGCCCGAAGAGGTCTTGGTAGACCCCGATGGCCTCGCTGGCCACGGTCACGGCTTGTTCCATGTACACGGCATTGTCTCCGGCCTGGTGAAACGCGCCGGTCACCGCGAACGGGGCGTCGACCTCGACGAGGTCGGCCTGCCCCGCGTACAGGGTCAATCGATCCGCGGCGGCGATGGAAAGCTGGTGGACCAGGGTGCCGTCGGGCTGTGGGGTGGTCGTGTCCGGGCCGCCCTGGGGCCCGGCGACGTGAAAAGCCGCGGGCGCGTGCACGGACAACGTGGCGTCGAAGTCATCGGCCCCGAACAGATTGACCAGGTACCAGCCTGCGTTGACGGTGGCGTTGATGAGGATGGTCTCTTGGGCGGACGTCCAGCACATCACCGTGTTGGGGCCGGCGCCGCAGTCCAGCGGTCCGGTCAGCTGCATGGTCAAGGTCGCGGTCTCGCCCGCGGACAGCGGGGCGGGCAGGTCGACGACCTCGACCTGCCCCGGGTACTGGGGATGGTCCGTGGCCGTCGTCGGTACCCCGTCGACGAGCCAGGTCGCGGCCTGGGCCCCGGTGGAAAAGGTGTACACCTCCGTGGTCGGGGACAGGGCCTCGAACAGCACCGTGGTCTCGATGGTGAGCGGGCTTTGCACCACATCCACGGTCACGGTCTGTTGCAGGATGTCGATCCCGGTCTGGGCGGTCGCCGCCGGCGCGGCCAGCGCGCACAGCCCCACCAGCGATGCAGTCACAATGCGGGTCATGGCGTGCCCCCTCGGGTGATGGTGCCCCCGGCGCAGCGCGCGCCGAGCACCGCGCCGGTCGCGTCCTTGACCAGCAGCCGGGTGCACCGAATGGACCGGTCCTCGTCGGAAAACGGCACGGTGAACGCCAACACCGTGGCGTCCTCGGCCACGATCACGTCCCCCGCGGCGGGGTCTTTTCCCGCCCCGCCGAAGTGAAGCGCGTCCGGGGACCGCACCCACAGCTGGGTGTGGGTCTCGGCCGCGCCGAGCCAACGCGCGGTCTCCACCACCTGGGCGTCGTCGAGCCCCGGCCCCACCAACCGCCCGGCCAGACCGAACAGCGGGGGCAAGCCGTGCGCGGCCAGGCGCAGGGTCACGGTCTGCGCGTCCTCGTCGACGGCGACGAGGTCGAGCGCGAGGTGTGCGCCGGGGGCGGCGTCATCGGGCACAAACCCCGGCGCCCCCGGGCCCGCGTCGGCCGCGACCGGTCCGGCGTCGGCCGCGAACAATCCGGCATCGGCGGCGCCCCCGTCGCTCTGGCCCGCGTCGATGGGGCATGCGCTGAGCGCGCCCGCGACGGTGATGAACAATATCGTGCGTACGGCCATGGCCGACCTCCTCGCGGGCCGGGCCCGCAGGGATGGTTGTAGGGGGCCGGGCCGGCCGCCCACTAGGCGATTTGTGCTTTTCTCGCGTCGCCGCTCAGGCCGACAGGCGGCGCACCCGGCTCGGGGCCACCCCCACCCGGTCGCGAAACGCGCGCGAAAACCGCGACAGGTCGGCGAAGCCTGCGCGCATCGCCGCGTCGGTGACGGAGTGGCCGGCCCCGAGCAGACCGCGGGCCCGGCGCACGCGCACGTCCTGTACATAGACATAGGGCGCGCGCCCGGTGACGGCGCGAAAGGCGCGCGAAAAGTGCGCGCGGCTCATGCCCGCGGCCTTCGCGATGTCGGCCACGGTGATCGCCTCGGTGTACCCGTCCTCGATGAACTGCACCGCGCGGGCGATGCGGCCGTCGTCGCGGGGGGCGCCCGGTCGGGCCCGGTGGTGCTGGTCGAGGTGAAAACCGAGCGCCTCGGTGAGCCCATCCACCGCCCGGTCCCGGTCGGCCAAGCCGGTCTCGACCTCCGCGTGCAACAGCCGGCCCACCCACGCGAGGTCCTCGTCCGCGAACAGCGCGGGGTCCTCGAGGGGGACGGCGCCGGCCTCGGGCCCAAACCAGACCGAACGCGCCTCGGTCGCGGGATCTATCTCGGTCAGGTGCACCACCCCCGCGGGCACGACCATGACCTGCCCCGGACCGAGGTCGAAGGTGCGCCCGCCGACGCGGTACCGCACGTGCCCGCGGTGCACCCACGCGATCTCGACCGCGTCGTGGGCGTTGGCGGCAAAGGGGGCGAGGGCGCCCGCGCCGCGCACGAAGTGGCGGACCCGCACCCGGTCGGACGCGGCCTGGTCGAGGGGAACCGCCCAGTTGGACATGTCCCGATTGTGCGCTGTCGCGGGGCCGAACGCTCCAAAAAACGACTGAAACGGCTTCAGTCCCCGTCGGCCACCGCGAAGAACGCCGCCACCCGCGCGTCTTCCCCCCGCGGGGAGAGCGCCCACGCGAGCCCCAGATTGGGCAACAGGCCGTAGAGCCCGGCGTGGACCGGGACCGGCCGCAGATCCGGCCACAGGGTGAACAACAACATCACCGCCGTGCCCACCACCAAGCCGCTGAGCACCCCCCGGGCGGTGAGCCGGCGCACGCACAGGCCCAAGACCACCGCGGGGAAAAACTGCACCACCGCGCCGTAGGTCGCGAGCAACAACGTCACCAATGAACCTTGGTAGAGGACCGCGAACGCGTAGCCCGCGGCCATGACCGCCACCACCAGGATGCGAATGGCCCGCCGCTCGGCATCGGCGGAGAGGGTTCGGCCCCCGGCGGTGATGTAGCCATCCCGCACCGCGATGGACGCGGCCGCGTGCACCATCGCGTCCCCGGACGACATCGACGCCGCCAATGCCCCTGCACAGAAAAGCCCCACCACCACGCTGGGCAGGTCCATGTGCATCAGCATATGCGGTAAGATCTGGTCCGGCTGGTCGGGCGCGGGGGTGAAGAACACCCCACAAAACCCAATGAAGAACAGCGGCACCAAAAAGATCTGGAACGTGGGGTAGAGCACCACCGTCCGGCGCAATGTGTCTTCACTCTTCGCGGAGAAACTCTTCATGAACAGGTGGGGCCACAAGCAGAAGCCGAGGATCGACACCGTCACCGCCGAGCCGTAGGCCAAAAAGCTCCAGGGCTCCCCCGACGAGGACAGGCCGGGCGCGCTCAGCAGCTCGGGCCGCTCGGCCGCGATCTTGGCGAACATCGGCCCCACCCCGCCGTAGAGCTTGGTGGGCAAATAGAGCCCAAGCCCCCAGGCCAGAACCATCATGAACACGCCCTGCAAGGTGTTGGTCCAGCCCACCCCGAGCACGCCGCTCTTGAGCACGTACACGAGCACCACCGCATAGGTGAGCAGCGCGCCCGCCCACTCCGGCAGCGCCCCTTCGGTGAGCGCCTCGAGCACGTAGCCCGCGCCCTTCATCTGCAGCGCGAGGTAGGGCACGAACGCGGCCACGCTCACCACCGCCATCACCCCCGCCAGCCGCACATCGCCGAACCGGCTTGCCACCATTTCCGCCTGGGTCACGAACCCGTATCGCCGACCAAGCCGGGCCGCCCGCGGGCCGAGGAAATAGAGCGGCACCATGCCCAGCGCGCCGTAGCCGAGGATGTAAAAGGCCGCCGCGCCTTTTTTGTATGCCCACCCCGGCCCCCCGAGGAAGGCGAAGGCGGAAAACACCGTGGCCCCGGTGATGAAGTACATCACCACCAGACCCAGCCCCCGGTCGCCGGCGACGAAGCCCGCGGCCGAGTCGGTGCTCTTTTTGCTCGGCCACATCCCCACAATGAGACTGATCGCGAGGTAGCCAAGGCTCACCGCCAGGATCACCGCCCCCCGGGTCATGGCCGGCCCCGGGTGAGGTGAAACGCGAGCAGGGCGAAAAAGCTCGCCCCCACCCACCCCACCGTCCACACCAAAGACACCGGCAAGCCGAACCACGAAAGCCCCGGCCCCGACGCAAACCAGGCGTGCCCGGCGCCCACCACCGCCAGCCAGCACACCCCACAGAACGCCGCGTAGGCGACTTCGCGTTTGCCCATCGTCGTCGAGTCTCGCCCCCACCGCGGCCGCGAACAAGCCCAAACCAGCCCCCGCCCGCCGCCCTCTTGCTAGGCTCGACCGCATGCTGCTCGTGACCCTGCTCCTCGCCGGACAGACCCTCAACCTCGGGGCCGACGCCATGCGCACCGGCCAGGACCGCTACCTCGGGGCCGAGCTCGGGGTGGAAAGCGGCTCGCCCGTCACCGTGCCCGCGGCCACCCGCACCCACGGCATCGTGCGCCTGCGCTACATCGAACGCGCCCTCATCCCCGGGCCCGGCGGCATCGACCTCGACCTCAACACCGACACAGCCACATTGTCGTATTTCCACCCCGGCTTGTTCGGGGAGCGGTCCTGGTCACAGACCTATCTCCGGGCCCAGGGCTTCGCCGCCAACCTCCTCACCGACCACGCCCGGGCCGGGGTCCAGGTCCCGGGCCGGGGGTTCGGCGCCGGCTACCTCCTCGGGGGCACCCACCTCGGGGCCACCCTGGTCCGCACCGACCTCGCCCGGGTGTATGTCGCGGGCCAGCTCGAGGCCCGGCAGTGGTTTCACTTCGCCATGCCCACCACCAGCCCCGGCCTCGTGCTCCCCCCCGCCAACCAGGCGCTGGAGCCCACCCTGTTCGCCACCGTCGACGGCGTCGATTGGCAAACCCCCCTGCGCCGTCCCCACGGGGTCCGCACCTGGGCCCAGGTGGGCGGCATCGCCCGCCTCGGCGCGCGCAACTGGGGACAGCTGAACGGCAACGACGACAAGCGCAATCACATTGGGCCGTGGGGGGCCCGGGCGGAGGCGGGCATCCAGGGGGGCGCGGTGGCCCCGCAGTTTGTGTTCGTGCGGCCGGTGGTGGAGGTCGGCCTGCGCGGCGGCCTGAGCCAGGGGCTCGACGACCGCGATCGCTTTCGGGTCGGGGGCGACAACCCCTGGGTGATCCCCCTCGCGGGGGCGGGGTGGGCAGAGTTCCTCGTCGACGACTACGCGTGGGGCCAAGCCTGCGCGGGCCTGCTGGTGTTTGATCGGGTGGGGCTCGACCTCGGGGGCGAGGTGGCGATGATCAACGACCCCTACCGGCGGGGAGACCTGACCGACGTGCGGACATTCTCGGGCGCGTTTTTCCGGGTGGTGGCCCGCCCCATCGACGCGGTGGTGGTCACGTTGCGGGTGGCCCAAAGCCTGTCGCTGCCGCGCACCGGCGTCGATCCCTATGGGCTGGCCGGGACCAAGGGCTACCTCAACCTGGAGTGGAGAGCGTTGCCCTGGCCCTGGTGGTGACCGGCGGCGAACGCCCGGTGTTGGCGGGCCGCGCCTGCGCTGGTACGACAACGTGTGGCGGTCAAACTGCAACACGTCGACGCGCAGTTCGCGCGGTTGGTCCGGGAGCGGGTGAAGGCCGCGGCCGGTGAGGACGGCCGGCTCGAGGGGACCGAAGCACGAACACTCGAGGGCGACATCCAAGCGGTGGCCGCCGAGCTGTCGACCGCGGGCGGCGAGGTCTCCGTCGACGACGTGGTGCAAGGGGTGCTCGACCGCGCCCGCCAGGCCTGGGAGAAGGTCAACGACCGGGGCGCGGCGTTTTTGGCCCAGCGCGAGATCGGCCAGCTGCCGAAGTTTGGCGGCCTGCACGCGTTGACCCTGCACGCGTACCGGGCGGCCCAAGAGAGCGTGTTTGTCCTCGACAAAGACCCGGTGTTCCAAAAATACATGTCCGCCGAGCGCTACACCCTCCGGGTCAAAGGCAGCGACGGCAAGGCGAAGGCGCGCGAGGTCCTGTCCATCGACGGGCCGGGACAGGGCCCCATGCGCGGTGACGTGGCGGTGTTCGCCGCCATCGCGCTCGCCCCCGACGGCCGGCCGCTGTCGGTGCTCAAAGCCGGCGACACCCGGGCCGGCCGCGTGGCCCGCGGCGACGACTACGTGAAGGTCGGGTTCATCGCCGGGCGCATGGACAAGGCGGACAAGAGCCCGCTCGAGATCGCGATGGAAGAGGTCACCGAGGAGGTCGGGGGCACGGTGCTCAGCTGGGGCAAGCTCGGGGACACCCCGGTGCCGACCATGCCTGGCCGGGTGCCCGACGACGACGACGGCGCGATGAGCGTGGGCTCGCGGGAGCGCGACCATGTGTTCGGCGCGGTGATCACCGTCGACCCCGACTACGTTCCCCGGGGGGACGGCGGCGGCCATGAGGTGGCCGGTCTCATCCAGGCCCACATCAACACCGCGGAAGAGGCGATCGAAGAGATGGCCGCGGGCAAGATGTCCGACGGGGCCCGGGCCTGGAACGCCCTGCGCCGCCAACTCGACAAGAGCGGCTACATCCCCGAATTGAGCATGTACGTCCAGGACATGCCCCCGGCCGTGCAGCAACATTTCGATACGCGGGGGCTCGGCCCCGCCCAGGACCCCCGGGCCCTGTTGGCGAACGCGCCCGCCCCCAAAAAGACCCCGCCCCCGTCCGCCCCCGCGGTGGTCGAGGCGGGCGCGGCGGAGATCGACGGGGTGCGGGCCGTATCCAGTTCCATTGTCGAGGTGGGGGCCGGGGCCCAAGTGGTCGACGGCACCTTCGAACACCTCGCGGGCCACGGCCCCGCGGCCCGGCCGGTGGGCAAGCCCTACCCGTCCCAAGCGCTGGCGGTGCCCTTCGACGCGGCCAAGACCGTGGTGTTCTATCTCGACGCCGCGCGCGGGCCGATGGTGCGCTTCACCGACGCGGAGCGCGGCAACATGGGGGTGAAGGTGGCCGAGGACGGGGCCGCCGACGCGGCCTACCGCGCCAAAGACGTGAGCGAGTTCCGGGTGCCGGTGGGCGATGCCCAAGGCGAGGCCGCGCTCTCGGCCCAGGCCCGCCGGGCGGTGACCGCGGGGCTCGACGCCGTGGGCTGGTCCGGGGCGGCGGTCAAGACCCTGGGGGCGTCCACCGACGCGTCCGCGGGACAGACCGACATGCGGTTTCATTTTTTCAGCGCCGAAGTCGCGCCCCCGCCGGGGGGCGAGGGGTTTGTCCCGCTGACCGACGCGTTGACCCAGATTCGGGCCGCGGGCCAAGGGGACGCGGGGGCCGAAAATGCGCTCCTCCGGCTCGCCCGGGACCTCGGCTATGTGCCCACCCTGGGCATGTTTGTCGACGACGTGACCGCGCTGCTCACGCCCTGAACCCCCCGGGGGGCGGGCCGGGTTCAGGGATGGGCGAGGTCGAGCACGCGGTCTGCGGGCACGTGGCGCACCGCCAACTGGCGCCCATCGGGAAACAGCGCCGCGACCCACTCCGCGCCGGTGTACGGACCCAAACCGAAACGAACCGCGAGCGGGTTCTGTGAGCCGCGGCTGCTTCCCCCGCGAATGTCTCTGAACTGCACGACGTCGCCGGCCTTGACCACCACCCGGGCGGCCACCGCCCCGGTGCCTCCCAGTCCGGGCTCGTCGGTGATGCGCACCTCGAGCCAGTGGTTGGTCCCGATGTCTGTGACATTGCGAAACACGGTGACGCGGGACCCGTCGGTGGTGGCCCGCACCACGTCGATGCGGCCATCGTGGTCGAGGTCGGCAAAGACCGCGGCCACGTTGTGGGCCGCCCCCGCGGCCGGGTTGTGCACCCACCGGCTCTCGGTGAACGTGGGGGGCGTGTCTTGGTTGTGGGTGTACAGCCGGTCGAGCCGGTTGTCCTCTTGGGCGACGAAGATGTCCGGCCACCCGTCGAGGTTGAAGTCCTCGAACCCCAAGCCCCAGCTGTAGTCCGCCAATGTCCCTGCCTGCTCGGAGATGTTGGTGAACACCCCGTCCGGCCCGCCGAGGTAGAGCGGGTTGTGCCCGATGTCAGCGACGTAGTAGTCGAGAAACCCGTCCCGGTTGATGTCGGCCGCGTCGATGCCCATGGGGTTGCCGATGTTGTGCGCGTGCAGACCGGAGGCGGCGGACACGTCGGCAAAGGCGCCGCCGTGGTTGCGGAGCAGCACGCGGTTTTCGAAGCGGTCCCCGCGGTCGTTCCACACCATCAAGTCTTGGTCCCCGTCATTGTCGTAGTCCGTCCACAGGGCGGCGCAGGGATTCCCGGTCGGTGAGGGGCGAAAGCCGGTCGCCTCGGTGGCGTCGGTGAACGTGCCGTCCCCCTGGTTGCGCAACAAATAGCCTTTGCCGATCTGTTCGAGCGAGGAGTACGACGAGACCAGGTCGGCCCAGCCGTCGCCATCGATGTCCCCGAACGACACAATCTTGCTGGACGTCCCCGGCTGGTCGACCGCGGGCCCCCCCGCGCCCGCGTTTGCGGTGCCATTGTAGAACGTCCCGTCCCCGAGGTTCAGCAACAGGAGGTCCCGGGGCCGGGCCCCCACGTACACATCGATGTCCCCGTCGTGGTCCACGTCGGCGGCGGCGATGCTGTACCCGTCGAGCTGGGAAAAAATCGCGCTCAACCCCGCGGGGGCGGTGTGGTCGATGAACACCCCGCCGAGGTTGTGCCACAGCTTCGAGGGTGTCTCCCGTCCGTTGATCACGAACAGGTCATCCCAGCCGTCGTTGTCGATGTCCACCAACGCCAACCCCACTCCATGGGCATTGCCTTGGCTCACCGCGGTGCCAAGACCGAACGCCGCCCCCGCCTCCTCCAGCCGCACCTCCCCCGCGGGCACCCGCTCGGCCGCCGGCACCGCTTGGGCCACAAACCCCAGGCTCGGCGCGCCCGCCAACTCGATCGCGGCCCACAAAAACGGCGCCGCGAACGTGCCTGCGTCCCCCGCGTCGACGTCGACCCCGACCACCCCCGCGTCCGGCCCCGTGGTCCCGGGGCCTGCGTCCCCGCCCGGCGCGCGCGCCCCCCCGTCGGCCACCCCACCGCCGGCAACCGGACACGCCACCTGCGCCATCGCCAGCACCGCGAGCGAGCCGAGACGACAAAGTTGGACAGGATGTGTTCTCGTCACCGTGCGCTCCTCCACGAGTGTACCGGCCCGCCCCCCTCGACAACCAGCGCCCCCGGTGAAACCCCTGCGCCATGCTTGCCGTGCTGTCCCCCGCCAAATCGCTCGATCTGTCCCCCGCTCCTGTCCGGGTGCCGACCACCCAGCCGCCGCTGCTCGATCACGCCGCGTCGCTGATGAAGACCACGCGCAACCTGACCCAGACCAAGATCCGCGAACTGATGAACCTGAGCGAAGAGTTGGCCAGGCTCAACCACGAGCGCTACCGGTCCTTCAGCTTGCCGTTCACCGACGACAACGCCTACCCCGCGGCGGTCACCTTCAACGGCGAGGTCTACCGCGGCCTGGACGCCCGCACGTTGGGAAAGCAGGACCTGGCGTGGGCCCAAGACCACCTCGCGATCCTGTCGGGCCTGTACGGGTTGCTTCGCCCCAACGATCTGATGCAGCCCTACCGTTTGGAGATGGGCACCAAGCTCGCCACCCGCCGGGGCAAGAACCTCTACGCGTTTTGGGGCACCACCATCACCGAGGCCCTCAACGCCATGCTCGACGACCACGATGCCAAGGTGTTGGTCAACCTCGCCAGCAACGAGTATTTCAAGTCGGTCAAGACAAAGTCATTGCAGGGCGAGGTCGTCACCTGCGTGTTCGAAGACTGGAAGACCCACAAGGACGAGGGCAAGGTCATCAGCTTCATGGCCAAACACGCCCGGGGCCTGATGGCGCGCTACATCATCCAGCAGCGCGTGGATCGGCCGGAGGGCCTGCGGGACTTCAACCTCGAGCGCTACACCTTCCGGAAAGACCGGTCCCAACCAGGGACATTGGTGTTCTCCCGCAAGTTCGTGCCCGTGGCCCAGAAAAAAGCCGCGGCCAAGAAGAGCCGGGCCAAGGCCTAGCTCCAGCGAAGAGGCGCCCGCTCGGGGGCTCGTCGTGACCTGCGAGCGCCGCGTGCTTGGCTTGAGAGGCGCGGGATGCGCTCTGGCCCAGCCGCCGCCGGCTAGGCCGCCATGGCCTCGTCGAAGCGGGCGTCGAACGCCTGGAGCTCCGCCTGCACATCCCGCCGGGCCAGCGCCGCCTCGACCTGTTCGGCCTCGGCCTTTTTGCCCCGCAGACCAGACAAGGCGGCGGTGAGCACCCGCCAGTTGGTGCCCTTGAACGCGGCGTCGAACGCCTGGCGCACCCGCTTGGCCTCCGCGGTCAGGGCCTTGCCTTCGCGGGAGGCAAAGCCACCCGCGGCGAGGTGTCGCGAGAGCATGCGCGCCAACAGATAGGTCTCCAGCGCGTCGGTGGGCACGCCGCGCACCGCGCCGAGGATGCGCACGACCTTCCGCACCGGGAAGAGCAGGAGTTTCCACGGGATGCCGAGCAAGAACCCAATGATACTGCCCGTATCGTACAAGGGCTTGAGGTGCTGAACCGACACGTCGTGTTGCGCGGCTTTGATCGTTTGGGACAAGGCGGTGCGGTTGGCCCGGTCCTTCACGATGTCGTCGAGGAACGGCACCGGCACGAAGCGCGCCCCCGCCGCCACCGCGGACAGGGCGAACACCTCCCGGGGCACGGCCACGGTGGCGGACGAAGAGGCGGCGGGCAAGGTGGGCTGGTCGGTCATGTCCGCATCATAGGCAGGCCCGAGCCTGGTCAACCGGGGGCGAGACCGCGCTCACACCGCGCGTTGCCGCCGCCGGCGCCGCGTGACACGGTGTCATCGGGGACACCACCGCCCACGGGGGCGACATGCGCATCGGCATCGGGATTTTGTTGGTTCTGGTCACGGCCTGCGGCCGGACCGAGGTCGACGACCAATCGACCTCCCGCTGCGAGACCGACGACGACGGCGCGGTGGAATGTGCCTACCTCTCGCGCAACGTGTGGACCGGCCTCGGCGACCTGCACCCGCGGGAAGTGCACCACCAGGTCCCGGTGGGCACGCCCCCCGAGGAAGGGTTCCCGGTGGTGATCGCGTTTTCCGGCTCGGGCGCGTCGGGCTCACTGTCGTTCGCGGGGTGGCCGGGCATGCCCTTCGGGGGGCTGCACCAAGCGGAGATGGTGCGCGACCTCCTCGACGCCGGCTTCGCGGTGCTGTGCCCCGAGTCGCACCTCAACGGCGCCACCTACTGGGACAGCAACATTTACGGGTACTCGAGTGTGTGGGAACTGAGCGAGGACCGACAGTTCGTAGACGACATCCTCGACGAAATCGATGCAGGCTCATTTGGCCCGCTCAACCCTCAGGAGGTCTTCGCCACCGGCATCTCCAGCGGCGGGTACATGACCTCGCGCTTGGCCGTGACCCGGCCCGACAAGTTCGCCGCGGTGGCCATCGCCAGCGCGTCCTATGCCTGGTGCTACTCGGCGGTGTGTTGGGTGCCGGAGATCGAGGCCGACCACCCCCCCACCATGTTCCTGCATGGGGAGCGCGACCTGGTGGTGCCGGTCTCGAGCATGCTGCCCTACGCGGACGCCCTGGACGATGCCGGGGTCGAGGTCGAGGTCGTCATCGACCCCGAGGCGGCCCACGGCTGGATTCCCGCGTCCGGGCCCGAAGTGGTGGGCTGGTTTTCGCGGTTTGCCCACGCAAAAGCCGAGCCCTGAGGCTCGGCTGCCACCATCGTGATCGCTTCCGGGGGGCGCTGCCCGGCCCGGACGGCGGACGGCTACTTGGCTTGGTCGCGCAGGAACTGGCTGAGCGACTTCTTGTTGAGCGTGCGCAGGTCGGACGTGGAGATGCGAACCCGCACCCAGCGGCCGGTCTCGACGTCAAAGATGCGCTTGGTCTGCAGGTTGACGTTCCAGCGCTTCTTGGTCTTGATGTTGGAGTGCGAGACCTGGTGGCCGTTCATCCAGCGCTTGTTGGAAATCTTCTTCGGCATGATGTGTTCCTTGAACCGATCTATGTAGGTCGATGTAGCTAGCAGGTGATTTCGTGGTTGGCGAGACCGTTGGGTCAAAACCAACGAATTCCCGCCCGCGGGCCCGCGCCCGGCCACGCCCGCGCGGCGCCTTGATCGCTTGATTTTCGCTTTCTTTTCAAGAGCTTGGCGTGCGGCGCCGCAACTCGAGGCCGCGGGGCCCGGATCCAGAGAAGCAAGACGTCGCGCCGCCAGAATGGCCGCCCAGGAGGCGGCACGAGAAAGGCTTGCCCTTCGGGGGCGGGGGTGGGGGTGGGTGCGCCCACCCACTGAGGGCGGGCCTGCGATCATATTTCGCCCCGGCCCCACGAGGCCCGGCCCGTGATCGGTTTCGCCCCGGGCCCCACGAGGGGCGGCCTCTGATCCGCTCGGCCCGCGGCCGGCGCGCGGCGTGGCCCCGCCGCGCGCGTCGCGCCATGTCATGTCACTGCACGTCGCGGGCCCGGCCGGCCGATGCAACAGGCCAAACGAATCCGGGCAACGATTCTTGACCGGGGTCACCGTCCGGGATCGGACCGGTTACGCAAATCCCGCCGGCCTCGTTGTACGGGCAAGGAGGACTTGAACATGATGCGTGCACTCATTCTCTCGGCGTTGGTGGTGGTGGTTTCGGCGTGTGGCATGCCGGTGGAGGACATCGACCAGGACTCGTTGCAGACCGAGTGCGGGTCGGACCACCCGCTGGTGGGTAGCTCGGGGAGCTTCGAGACCCACTTTCACGGCGTGGCCGGGACCGTGACCGCGGTGGACGACTGCACGATCCAGATTGAGAACTTCACCTACGACGGCACCGGGCTGGATGTGCGCATCATCGGCAGCCCCGACCAAGACTGGAACAATGGAATTGCGCTCACAAATGACCTGCGGCAGTCGGGGGGCTACGACAAGGAATCCCTGACCTTGTCCCTTCCCGAAGGCGTCACCCTGGATGATGTGCAAACGCTGTCGGTGTGGTGTGTCACCGTCAGCGAAAACTTCGGCGACGCCGCGCTCTGACCCACCCGGGTGCGCGGGTCCCTTCCCCCCGCGCACCCGGGCGCCGGTCACCGCGCCAACCGCGCCTGGACCTCGTCGACCACCGCGGGCATATCGCGCCCCATGGTCTCGACCACCACGTCGGCCAAACCGTACAAGGGCGCGCGCCGCCAATAGAGCTGCTCGAGCTCTTCCCGGGCTTCGCTGCGGCCGTCCATCGGGCGCTCGTCGCCTTGGGCCACGACCCGGTCCCAATGTGCCTGGGGCGGCGCCTTGAGCCACACCGTCTGGGTCCGCCCCCGCAACAGGGCCAAGGCGTCATCGTCGGTGACAATCCCGCCCGACACCGCCACCACCACCCGCGGGTCTTCGTCGAGCAGGGCCCGGAGCACCGACCGCTCCAGCTCGCGGTAGTGGACCTCGCCGTGTATCTCGAAGATCGAACTCAACCGCATGCCCGCTTGCTCCTCGACCAGCCGGTCGAGCTCCACGAACCGGCGGCCCAGCGCCGACGCCAGCGCCGGCCCCACGGTGGACTTCCCCGCCCCCCGCAAGCCCAGCAACACCACCGCGCGCTCCTGCGCTTGGCGCAACGGGGCGAGCACCGGCTCGGCCTCGGGACGGCTCAGACCGCAGAACCTCTCCAATGCTTCTGCATCACCAGCCTCGGCCCACGGCAACAGCAGCGCCAACAACGGCACGGCGAGACCGTCGGCGAGCTCCTGCAGCGACCCCAGCGAGGGGTTGGCCCGGCCCTTCTCCACCTCGGTGACAAAACGCGCCGAGAGCTGGGCCCGCTCGGCCAATGCCTTCTGGCTCAGGCCGCGGGCCACGCGCAGGCGTTGCACCTGCTGCCCAAGCCTGGCCTTGCGTGCGTCGGGGTCCGCCACGTCTCGCCTACTCGGCGGCGTCTCCGGCGGCTTTGATCTTGGCCTGCGCCTGGTCGTAGCCGTCCTCGTCGACGCGTTTCATGAAGTTGAGCTCGTCCTCGTAGTCGCGGGTGGCTTTGACCTTCCCGTCGCGCACCAGCGAGGTGGTCATGACCATGCGCGCGCCGTTGTCACGATCCCAACAGGCGAAGCGTTTGGCGGTGCCGTCCTCGGGGGCGGTGTTGACCACCGCGGTGGGCGGTCCTTGGGGGGGCAAGGCCTCGGTCTCGAGGTCTGACGAGCCAGTCCCGAACGAAAAGCTCCCCGAGGTCTCGCTCGAGGTGCTGCTGCTGCCCCCGAGATGGAACGAGAACAGGCCGCTGTCGTCGTCCTTTTCCGACGGCAGCTCAAAACCCTCGTCGCGGTAGTACCCGGCCGCCTCCTGGGCCAGCTCGGCACACGAGTAGGTGTACTCCTTTTTGGACAAGAGCGCTTTGCGGGTGTCGATCATCGCCTGCTCTTTGGCCGACACGCAGCCGACCAACGGCGACAGCGACAGCGACAACAACAGCGCGAGGGGGGGCTTGACGGTCATGCGGCGTCCTCCAGACTCATCGGGTAGGTCATCTGACGCCAAAAAACAAAGCGAGTTCCCTCGAATCAACCGCCCCCGTTGATGCAGGCCCCCGTGAAGCCGCCTTCGTTGTTGTCCTCGAGGCATTCGTTGTGCTGGCCCTGGCCGGTGCCATCGTCGTCGACCACCACCCGCACCGCCAGGGACGCGCCCTCGCTCAGGGTGTAGGTCAGCTCGAAGGACTCCTGGGCCCCGGGCAGCAGCCCCACCGTGGTCTGGGCCACCCCCAGCAACGTCGGGGGCGTGTCGGCGTCGTTGAACACCGCGATGTTCACCCCCGGGCCGACCTGCCGGCTGCCCTGGTTTTTGACGTTGAAGCGCACCACCAGCTCATCGATGAAGCAGCCGCCGCGGACCTCGCTGACGATGAGGTCGGGGGCCCAAAACACGCCCTCGCCCTGGGTGTTCTGCCGGAAGTTGTTGAGGGGTGCCTGCTCCCAGTTGCGCAACGTCGGCCCGGTGACGGTGCCGTCCTCGGTGATGTTGGTGACGTGGTAGGCGTGCTGGTTCCAGATGCGCCGGGTGAACACCCAGTTGTCGAGGGCGTCGGCCCAAATCTCAACCCCCGGGGTGCCGCCCTGGTACGCGTTCTCGGCGATGACGACCTCGGCGTTGCCGTCGTTGTCGACGTCGGCGATGACCGCCATCTCCAGCCGGGTGTGGCTGCCGTGGGTGTCGTCGCGGTACAGCTCCTGCCCGTCGGTGCCGCGCAAGATCCGAAAGGAGGTCTCGTCGGCGTACACCACCTCCGCGGCCCCGTCCCCCTCAAAGTCGAACACGCTCGACGCGGTCACCCGGCTCGAACAGTCCTCGTTGGGCACGGCCCAGAGCACCCCCACATCCAGGCACTCGGCGGGGAGCGGGTCTTGGCAATCCAGGTCCACGACGACGTAGAAGTCGCCCGCCGCGGTGCCGACCTCGGCGCGGCCGTCCCCGTCGAAGTCGGCGACGGTGGGCGGACCCGATTCGTTGTTTGCGCAATTGTCGACCGGGATCGGCACCCGGTCGAGCAGCTGCCCGTCGTGCTCAAAAAAGAACACCTCGCCCCGCCGCACCACCGCGACCTCCCCTTGCGGATCGTCGTCGAAGTTGGCCGCGCTGGTGTACCCGTCGCACGGCAAGTCACCCCCGCACCCCGAGCCTTGGGTGGTGTAGGGGTAGGTCCACTTGGGCATGCCGTCGATGCCGTAGGCGGTGTTCCCGGCCAACACCTCCATTTCCCCGTCGAGGTCCAGGTCCGCGGCCGACGACACCGGGCCCAAAAAGGCGTTGTTGCCGATGCCCCCCGCGCCCCCCGATGTGACCACCCCGTCGAACACCAGGTCCCCGGTCAGGCCGTTCAGCACCACGTTGCCCACGATGACCTCGGGCACGCCGTCGCCGGTGAGGTCGGTGAGCGCGGGCTGGGTGCCCCCGCGGGTGTGTACGTTCCACGTGGGATAAGTCTCATTGTGCCAAAGCTCGGTCCAGCTGCTCCCGTCGTCGCTGGCCCGCTTGAACGCCACCGTGCCCTGGGTCTGGCCGCCGTTCATGGTGATGGCCACGATCTCCATCACCCCATCCCCGTCGAGGTCCCCGAGGGCGAGGCCCCCGGAGTTGTCCATCGGGGGCTCGGTGATCGACGCCAGGGTGGTCATGCTGCCATCGGGGTTGCACGCCCCCGACACCACCCGCAGGGTCCCGGGTTGGTTGCAACAGCCGTCGCCTTCGTAGTCGTAGGTGAGAAAAACCACCTCAGGCACGTCGAACCGATCGGTGCTGCCGTCGCCGTTGTCGTCGGTGAGGTTGCCCACCACCGGGGCCATCACAATGTCGTTGCGGTTGGGGGTCACGGTGATGCCCTGGTTGGTCCAGCGGCAGTCGACCTCAGGCTCGAACAGGCCCGGGGGGGGCACGTATTCGCAGGTCCCGATCAGGGCCTCAGGGATGCAGATGCCGAGGTCGGGCTCACAGACCTCATCGTCTTCACAATCGGACTGGAGCACACACTCGACATCGGTGGACACACAAGACTGTGCATAGCAGATGTCTCCCGCGCCGCAGCACTGCTCCAGCGCCGGGCCGCAGCGCACGGTGTCGCAGGGGGCCCGGCACTGTCCGTCGAGGCACGCGGCCTCCCCCGGGCAACAATCGCCGCCTTGGCCGCACAGGGTTTGGGGGGTGCAGTCGCCGACCTCGACGCAGGAGCCGTCGATACACACTTCTTCACTTTCGCACCCCTCGCCCCCCGCGCACGCGGCGCATAGGTTGGCGTAGCAATGGCCCGACCCACAATCGTCCCCGTCGTCGCACGGATCGCCGATCTCCCCGGTGGGGCCCGCGTCCACCCCGGGGCCGGGCCCCTCCCCGCAGGTGCCGTCGGCGCGGCACACCCCGTCGGTGCAATCCCCGTCCGACACACACGCCGGGGCGGGGCAGCTGCACCCCGACACCAAAAATCCCGCCAGCAACAGCCACAATCTTGCGTGGGTCATGGCCGGATCTTGGCACCCGCCGAAGACCCCCGCAAACCACCGCGGTGGATCTTCAGCGCGCTCACAGCGGATCACGTGCCCCGTCGCCCCCGCCCGGCGTGGCCCAAAACACTAGGCTCTGTTCCATGACCGCACGCTTTTTCCTTCAGGTGTTGATCGCGCTCTCGGTGATGGTGGGCGCGTCGATGTACGTCGGCGTTCGCCTGCTCGGGCCCTTCCTCGGGTTCTCCACGTGGGTGGTGGTGGGCGCGCTGCTGTTCCCGTTTTTTCTGATGACCTCGGTGGTCTCGCGGCAGGTGCTCAAGCGCCGCGCCCCCGACGTCGATGTGTTCTCCTGGATCGTCTATGTGTCCATGGGCGCGGCCGCGTTTCTGCTCGTGGGCACGGTGTTGCGCGACGTGGCGCTCGGGGTCGGCTACGCGGTGGCCTGGGCGTTTGATCTGGTGGGCCGCCCCATCTGGCCCGACGAGGGCACCGGGCAGCTGATCGCCCAAGCCTCCGCCGGGGCCGTGCTCGGGCTCTCCGCGCTCGCCACCGCGGTCGGCCTCTACGAAGCCCGGCGCCGTCCGGCGGTGCAGCGCGTCGACGTGCCCGTGCCCGATTTGCCCGAGGCCCTCGAGGGCTTCTCCATCGCCCAGCTCTCCGACGTGCACATCGGCCCCACCCTCAAGCGCGGGTTTTTGCAGCGGGTGGTCGAGGCCACCTCCGCCCTCGGCGCCGACGTGGTGGCCATCACCGGCGACCTCATCGACGGGCAGGTCAAAGACCTCGCCCCCCACGTCGCGCCCTTGGCCGACCTCGCCGCCCGCCACGGGGTCTACTTCGTGACCGGCAACCACGAGTACTACAGCGGGGCCGACGCCTGGATCGCCCACGTGCAGTCCCTGGGCATCGACGTCCTGCAGAACGAGCACCGGGTGCTCGAGCACGACGGCGCGCAGGTGGTGCTCGGCGGGGTGCACGACTACAGCGCCGCCCACGTGCACCGCGCCCATCGGTCGGACCCGGGGGCCGCCTTCGCCGGCGCCCCCGACGACGCCCCCCGGGTGTTGCTCGCGCACCAACCGCGCTCGGCCGAGGCGGCCGCGGCCGAGGCGGTGACGCTGATGCTGTCGGGCCACACCCACGGCGGGCAGTTCTTTCCCTGGAACTTTTTTGTGCCCCTGCAACAACCCTTCGTGGCCGGCCTGCACGAGCTCGGCGCCACCAAGGTCTGGGTCAGCCGCGGCACCGGCTACTGGGGCCCGCCCATCCGGCTGTTCGCCCCCAGTGAAATCTCATTGCTGCGCCTGGTGCGCGCCTGACCGACGCTGACGCCGCGCCCCGGGGGTGCTAACCGGCGGGCATGAAGAGTTCATGGACGGTGCACAAGTTCGGCGGCACCTCGGTGGGCACCCCCGAGCGGGTGGCCAAGGTGGCGGACATCGTGCGCGGGTTGCCCGGCCGGCGCGCGGTGGTGGTCTCGGCCTTCGCCGGGGTCACCGACGGGCTGTTGTCGCTGCTCGCGCTGTCCGCGGCCCACGACGTCGAGGCCAAGCAGTCCTTTGGCCGGTTGGTGCAACGCCACCAAGACGCGGCCCGGGCCTTGTTGCCTGCGGGCGCGGCCCAGAGCGGGTACCTCGACACCCTCGAGCGCGAGGCCCGCGACGTCGAGGACGTGGTGCGTTCAGCGTTTTTGTTGCGCCACGCGGCCGAGGACGCGGTGGAGTTCGTGGCCGGCCACGGCGAGCTGTGGAGTGCGCGGCTGTTGGCCGCCCACCTCGAGGCCCAGGGCCAAACGGCGGCGTTCATCGATGCGCGCACCTTCCTCACCGTCGAGCAAACCGGACAAGGCCCGACCCCGGATTGGGAAAAGAGCCACGCCGGGCTCGCCCCCCTCGTCGAGGGCGCGGACGTGGTGGTGATCACCGGCTTCATCGCGCGCACCGCGGACGGCCGGAGCACGACCCTCAAGCGCAACGGCAGCGACCTGTCCGCGTCCATCGTGGGCAACCTCCTCGACGCGGCCGCGGTCACGATCTGGACCGACGTCGACGGGGTGCTCACCGCCGACCCGCGCAAGGTCCCCGAAGCGGTGGTCACGCCCCACTTGAGCTACGCCGAAGCGGCCGAGCTCGCCTACTTCGGGGCCAAGGTGTTGCACCCGCACACCATGGCCCCAGCGATCGAGAAGTCGATCCCCATTCTGATCAAGAACACCCTGCGCCCCGGGGCCGAAGGGTCGCGCATCGGGCCCGCGGCGGCCGAGCACGACGCCGAGCGTCCGGTGCGCGGCTTCGCCTCCGTCGACGACGTGGCCCTGATCAACGTCGAGGGCAAGGGCATGATGGGTGTGCCCGGGGTGGCCGAGCGGCTGTTCCGGGCGCTGTCCGATGGGGGCATCAACGTCATCTTGATCAGCCAGGCCAGCTCCGAGCACTCCATCTGCGTGGCCGTGCCCCAGCTCCAGGCCGAGAGCGCAAAAGCATTGGCCGAGCGGGCCTTTCTGGCCGAGCTTCGCCTCGGGCACATCGAAGCCATCGACGCGGTGGGCCCGTGCAGCATTCTCGCCGCGGTGGGCGACGCCATGGGTCACGTGCCCGGGGTGGCCGGCCGCTTCCTCGGCGCGCTGGGCAAAGCCGGGGTCAACGCCATGGCCGTGGCCCAGGGCAGCTCCGAGCGCAACATCTCGGTGGTGGTCAAAGAAGCCGACGCCGAAATGGGACTGCGCGCAGCCCACGCGGCGTTTTACCTCTCTGACCAAACCATCTCGGTGGGCATCGTCGGCCCCGGCCTCATCGGCCGCACCCTCCTGACCCAGATTCACGAGCAGCGCACCGCCCTGCGGGAGCAACTCAACATCGATCTGCGGGTGCGCGCCATCGTCGACAGCAAACACATGTTGCTCAGCGACGACCACATCGACCTCTCGTCCTGGCGCGCGGCCCTGGACCAGGCCGAGCCCATCGACGCCGACCGCTTCCTGCATCACCTCGCCGCCCCCCACATCCCCCACCGGGTGATCGTGGACTGCACCGCGTCGGACTCGGTGGCCGCCCGCACCCCGGTGTGGCTCGGCCACGGCCTGCACGTGGTCACCCCCAACAAGAAGGCCCGGGCCGGGGCCCGCGCCCTCGTCACCGCCATCGACGACGCCCGCGAGCGCACCGGGGCCCACTATTTTTACGAAGCCACCGTCGGGGCCGGCCTGCCCGTGCTCTCGACCCTGCGCGAACTCAAAAAGACCGGCGACGCCATCGCCTCCATCGAAGGCATCCTCTCCGGCACCCTGTCGTATCTGTTCAACACCTACGACGGGGCCACATCGTTCTCGGCCCTGGTGGCCCAAGCCCGCGAACAGGGCTTCACCGAGCCCGACCCCCGCGACGACCTCTCGGGCATGGACGTGGCCCGCAAGGTCACCATCCTCGGCCGCGAGATGGGGCTCGACCTCGACATCGGCGACGTGGCGGTCGAGTCCCTGGTGCCCGCCAGCCTGCGGGACGCGCCTGATGCAGAGACATTCCTATCGGGCCTGGCCGCGTTCGACGACGAGATGAAAGCCCGCTACGACGCCGCCCAAAAAGAAGGCGGGGTGTTGCGCTACGTGGGGCGCATCTCCGCCGATGGCCAGGGCTCGGTCAAGCTCATGACCCTGCCCGCCGCCCACGCCTTCGCGCGGGTCACGGGCAGCGACAACATCATTGCCTTCACCACCAAGCGGTACCGCAGCCAGCCCTTGATTGTGCAGGGCCCGGGCGCGGGGCCCGAGGTCACCGCCGGCGGGGTGTTCGCCGACCTACTCCGCCTCGCCGCCCACCTCGGCAGCCGAAGCTGAGCTTTCCCCGTCGTCGGGGGGCGCGGGTTGGCTCGCGGGTTGACTGGCGGGCGCGTCGTCGGCCGCGGGTTGGCTCGCGGGGGCCGCGGCCTCGGCCGAGGCGGGGGCGGGGTATTTGTCGCCGGTCTTGGTCGGGTCTGGGAACAGCACCTCTTGGGCCACCACCGCCGGGCCCGCTTCGAAGCTGCGCACCTTCGCGGTGTGGATGTCCATGCCCCCGTCGCCCATCGCCACGTGCAAGCTGTCGAAATAGGTGTAGCTGCCCCGGTCGACGACCGCGCCGTAGGTGGCGAACCCCTCGATGGGCTCGCCCTGGTCCCGCACCGTGTAGTGCAGGTACTTCAGGTGGTGGGTCTGGCTGTCGATCCACAGCACGTACTGGTCGATGTCCTTTTGGGGCTCAGGAGAGCTCCACGTCGCGTACACGAGGTCGTAGGTCCGGCCGTCGCGCTCGACCTGCCCCGCGTGGGCCACGACGTCCGCTTCGTGAATGCGGGCGGGAATCTCGAGGAAGTAGATCATGGTCGGGACCCAAAACCGGATCGTCTCGTCTTCCCCAAACGCGACCGTGCCGTCGGGATCGTTTTTGTAGGTCACCCAGTTCTGGATGCCCCACCCCGCCAGCCGCTGATCGCCGTCGAGGAACGTCACCCGGCCATTGTCACTGCAGGTCTGCCACCGCAGCTGCAGCCGATCGACCCCGCCCGGCCAGGCCTTGGCGAAAGACATCAGGCCATGGAACTCGTCGGTGTAGATCATCGCCGCGGTCTTTTGGGCACAAAACCCCGCCGCCCGGTGGGCGGTGCGCATCGCGTTCAACACCGCCTGGCCCCGGCTGACTTCGTCGTCGGACAGCCCGTCGATGGCCGCTTCCGGCCGGATGTCTTTGAGGCCGCAGGCGGCGGACGCGAGCAAGAGCAACGAAAGGGCGACATGTCGACAAAGCATGCGCTTGGTTCGCCCAAAGGGCCCGGATCGTCAAGTATTCTCGGCGGTTCCGCACCGGCCCGCGCCCGCCCGCCCGCGGTGCGTGCTGCACAGACATTGCCCACGTTGCCCTACCTGGTGGGCACGTCAGGTCAGGGCCTTGCGCACGTCCCGCAAGAAGTCGCGCACCACCCCCGGCGGGGCCGCCAAGCAGCGCCGGCTGCTCGGTTGCTCGACGACCACGGACAAAAACCGCCCGCGCCGGTCGAACACCGCGCCCCCTTTGGGCAAGGGCAAGTCGAACGTCCACGCCCGGGCCCCCTTTTTGGCCAGGCCGCCGAGCGACCCTTGCACCCCGTCGTCGGACACGAACACCCCCGCGGTCCAGGCGCCCCGGCGGGGCGCCCGCGGGGCCACCGGCGCGGTGGCGTAGGGGGCGTTTTCTCGTCGAGGAACCGCGAGCATCAACAGCCCGCGATCGAACGCGACCGCCCGCGCGGCCACCGGGGGATCGTCGCCGACCACGACGCTGGCCGCGCCCGGTCCCCGATCCGCCACCGTCAACACCAAGCCGCGGCTGGCGAGCATGATCCCGGTGCGTGAGACACCGTCGAGGGTCACGGTGGCGATCGCCGGCCCGAGCTGGACGAGCAGCTGCGCCAAAGAAGGCAAACGGGACGCAGACTTAGCCGCGACGTCGGACGAGCCGATGGACAGGGGGAATGAAATGCCGGCGAGCGCCGTCCAAGCGCTGTGGACCAAGAACCGACGACGCGTCATCGCGCTATGATAGGGCAGACCATGAAGCCGCGAACAACTTCTGTTCTTCTCGGTTGGTCGTTGGTGGTCGCGTTCTCTGCGGGGGCGCCGGCCCGGGCCGACGACGACAACCGCCGGGGTGCGCCCTTGGCGGTGCGGTCGGATCTGTCCCAGGTGGTCAAAGAGAAGCGCCGGCGGACCCCGCGGCCCTTGGACCGAGGCTGCGCGGTGGAGGCGTTGCGCCCCCTCGACGGGCGCCTGCCCTATGGCCCGGGCGAACGGCTCGAGTACGACATCGCGATGTTTGGCCTGCCCACCGGCGACATCGCGCTGTCCGTCGGGGACCGCATCGGGACCGGCGATCGCAGCGTCGTGCCGGTGTACGCCGAGGGGTCGACGTCGCCCCTGGTGGCGTTCATGGGCGGCATCGACGCGCAGATGGTGTCCTACCTCGACGTGAACACCCAGTTGCCGCGCAAGATGGCCAGCCGCGTGCACGTCAACCGCCCGCTTCACGACGAGGTCATGATTCGCGAGGACGCGCTGTTTGTGCCCGACGACGTACAAAGTCACCTCACCTACCGGGTGGGCGACAAAGACAAGGAGTGGGACGCGCGGCGCGCGGGCTCCACCGACGTGCTCGATGTGCTCAGCGTGCTCTACTACGCGCGCAGCCGCGACTTCGCGGAGGGCACGCGGTTTTGTTTTGAGGTCTTTCACCGCCGCTGGCTGTGGCGTGTGAGCGGGGTCATCGGCCCCGCGGGGGACGTCGAGGTCCCCTTCGGCGAGCGGCGTGCGCGCCGCATCGACGCGGTGGTTCGCCGGGTCTACAAAAAGCGGCCGCTCAAGCCGGGGGAAAAGCCGCCCGCCGCGTACTCCCGCGCGATGCGGGTGTGGGTCTCGGACGACGACGAGCGCTTGCCCCTGCTGCTCAGCACCGACAACGAGACCGTGGGCGAGGTCCAGCTCCGGCTGACCGCCCACACCCGCGGTCGACCGCTGCCGGCCAAAGCCCGAACAGCGCTGTCCGCTCCCCGATAACCTCCCCGTGGGGCACGCGGCCGCCGCGCCTTGCCGGAGGGCGAGCGCGCCGGACGCGTGCTAGGTTGTTGGCAACGCCGCGTGGTGGACCGCAGGTCTGCGCCCGGCGGGGAGCGTGACCATGCGTGCTGTTGTTTCGTCGTCGATTCTTGTCCTCTTGTTGACCGGGTGCTGGGAATTTGACGGGCCGGTCGAGCCCGAGCCGCAGCCCGAAGGCACCTCCGGCGTGTCCGGTCGGCTGCTGGTGCTCGGTGGCGAATCCACCGGCGACGACGCCCTCATCGCCCAACAACGCGAAAACCTCGCCGCGGCCTTCGCCACCGACGACGACGACACCCCCGCCCCGGCCATCCACCCGTCCCACCGCCCCTACACCCTCGGCGACCTCGCCCCCGAGCTCCCCCGCGCCCCCGAGTGGCGGCCGGGCGAGCTCATCATCGGGTACGAGACCGGTCGCTTCACCAAACACGCCCTCACCGCCATTCTCAACGACCTCATCGACGACACCGCGCACCACGCGCTCGACGCCCAGGTGACGCTCTGCACCGCCCGCCGGTTCTGTCTGGTCAAGGTCGGTCACGGGCCGTTCGACGACGAGGGACGCCCCCAAAAGCCCGCCTCCCTCGAGGCCACCCAGGCCCTCGAGACCCTGCTGCACCCAAAACGCCCCGACGGCGTGCGCTACATCGCGGCCAACTACCTCAAGTACGCCACCCGGGTGCCCAACGACCCGCTCTATGTGATCCAAGACTGGCACTACAGCTTCCCCGGCCTCCCCGCGGCCTGGGACATCTCCACCGGAGACCCCAACCTCGTGATCGCGGTCGTCGACAGTGGCATTGTCGTCTCCCACCCCGAGCTCATCAACCGCACCGTGCCCGGGGCCGACATCATCGAGGACGCCAACGTGGCCAACGATGGCGACGGCCGCGACCTCAACCCCAACGACGACGCCGGCCAGTACCATGGCACCCACGTCGCCGGCACCATCGGGGCCGAGACCAACAACGGCAACGGCGCCTCGGGCGTGACCTGGCAAGGGAGCATTCAAGCCGTGCGCGTGCTCGGCCAAGGCTTGTCCGGCTCAACCTTCGACGTGTTGTCCGGTCTGTACTGGGCCATCGGCGACCCCGACGTCGACGACGTGCCCCCCAACGCCACCCCCGCCAAGGTGGTCAACCTCAGCCTCGGCGGCCCCCTCGGGGGCAACGACTACACCTCGTGGGCCGAGGAGGTCGAATACATCATCGACACCGCCCCCGATCAGTACGGCAACCCCATCATCATCGCCGCCGCGGGCAACGAGAACCAAAACGCCGACAACATCACCCCCGCCTCGCTGCCCCAGATCATCACCGTCGGCGCCCACCGCTATGACGGGCTGCGCACCACCTACTCCAACTGGGGCAACTCCGTCGACATCATGGCCCCGGGCGGCCAAATGGAGGTCGACCAAAATGGCGACGCCTACCCCGACGGCATCCTGTCACTTTGGGCCAATGAGTATGACTTCGAAGAGGGCACCTCGATGGCCACGCCCCACGTCTCCGGGATCGCGGGGCTGATTCTCGCGGTGGATCCCAACATCGACCAGAACGCGATGAAGACCTTGCTCCGCTCCACCGCCGACCCCGCCGGGGTGTGCGCGGAGGGCTGCGGCACCGGCCACATCGACGCCTCCGCCGCGCTGCTCGCCGCGGGCGGGGTCAGCTCGCCCACGCCCCAGCTCGCCGCCGACCGCACCCGGCTCATCTTCGGCGTCGACCAAAGCTACCGGGAGGTCAATGTGCTCAACATCGGCGAGGGCCTGCTCGAGTACAACGTCGAGGTCATCGGGGCCCAGGCCGCGCTGTTCAGTGCCGAGATCGCCACCGGCTCCCTGCAGACCGGCCAGGTCTATCCCTTGGGGGTGAGCCTCTCGCGCAATGGGTTCGTCGCCGGCAGCGCCAACCTCAAGCTCAGCGGCTACGGCGACGCGGCGGGCCAAGAGGTGTACATCGACCTCGCGTTCTCCGACGAGCAAGCCAACAACGGCAACAATCTCATTGTCGCCCAAGTGGGGGCCTACACCCGGCTCGAAAACGGCACGTACCAGTCGCTGGTCCCGCCGGTGTTGGCCCGCGCCGACGATGGGTTCTCCTACGAGATCACCGGCCTGTTCCCTGGGGACGTGTTCGTGCTCGCGGTGGGCGACGACAACAACGACGGCACCTTCGACACCGACAACGAGAGCTTCGGGGCGTGGCCCGTGGGCTCCAACCCGCAGTTCATCACCGTCGAGGAGGACACCATGTACACCGAGGTCAACTTTGGCCTGCGCGGCGGGTACACGGACAAAGAAGACGGGTACGTGGGGTCGAGCTGCCAAGTCGACGGGGACTGTTCGTTTGCCTCCGACGGCACCTGCATCACCGAGTGGCAAGGCGGGTATTGCTCGCGGGTGTGCGACGACGGCTTCTGTGGGCCGGGCGCGTCGTGTGAAATCCTCGACTGCGGGGGCACGCCCTGCAACGTCTGCCTCGCCACCTGCGCGGGCGCGTCCAGCTGCCGCACCGGGGATGGCTACACCTGCGACCCGTTCAACACCTGCACCCCCGTGGGCTTCTGACCGCGTCGGCGCGCGCCCCCTGCGACCGCGCAAACGCAGTTCCATTGGGCGATGGGTGGGCGGCGCCCCACCCGCGCGCCGCCCTCGGCTGAGCGACGGGGGGACAGATATTTGATGGGGTCCGCGGCGGCCCGATCGCGTCCCCACGCGGCCTGACCGCGGGCAAGGTTCTTGAACACCCTGCACGTTCATGTCGGAAAAGGAACGCGCATGTTGTCATTGGTCGCCGCCACCCTCGCCCTCACCCTCTCCCACCAAACCGTCCGCGAACAGGCGGACGTGGCCGGCAATGAGCTCAGCGTACGCCCCACCCACAATGAGATTCTCCCCGCCAACGGGCGCATCTGGGCCACCGACCTGTTCAACGATTCGACCCTCACCGTGACCGGGACGGTGATCGCGCCCGACGCCACCACCGAGACGACCCTGAGCCGGCACTGCACCGAAGACCACCGCAGCTGCTACCACGGGCTGGCCCTCACCGACCTCGAGGAGGGCGAAGACCTCACCCTCGAGCTGCAACCCTCCCAAGGGCTGTTGTCGCGCGTCGACGTCACCGTGGGCCCCGAGGACACCACCCCCCCGCCCGCGCTCGAGATCGAGCCCCCCCATGTCTCCGCCTACGTCGACGAGGGCAGCGGCGCGCTGTTGTACTTCGAGCTCACCATGTTCTTCTCCGCCAGCATTGACAATGACATTGCGATGGTCGAGTTCGTGGAGGTCAACGACGATGGAACCCAAACCCCGCTGGGCTACCGCATCGTGCAAGACTCTCAGGCCCGCGCGATCCAGACCGTGCGCAGCGACGGGGACGAGCAGGCCTGTTTCGCGGTCAACGCCTACGACCTGGCCGGCAACCGCACCACCACAGAGACCGACGCCCTGTGCCGGGGCCTCACCATCGACGACGCCGACGACGTGTTTGAGCTGAGCGAAGAACAGGGGGTCGCGCTTCTGTGGCTGCCCGGATGCAGTCACATCGACGCCACCACCGGGAGCGCGCCGGTGGGCCTGGCCGCACTCCTGGGGCTCGGGCTTTGCTGGGGGCGCAGCCGGCGCCGCCGCGACTGAGCGCGGCTACAGCAGCTGAAACTGTTTTTGCACCGCCGGCTCGCGGGAGGCGGGGGTGTAGCCCCGGGGCCGGCGGGCGTCGGGCCGGCGACGACGGGGGGCGGCGGGGATCGCCTGCGCCGGGGTCGAGAGGTCGACGGGCAAGAACGCGTCGCGGTGACGCTGCTCCCGCGCCTTGAACGTCGACAGCGGCACCTCGGGCACCACCGCCGCCAGCCGCTCGATCTCCGCCCACAACGCGAACAGCGGGGCGGCCCGGGTGGCGGTCTTTTTCGCCAACAGCGCCTCGACGGTGCGCAAGGCCTCGTCGTACACCCGGACCAGCACCGTCTCGTCGCCCGCGTACAGCGAGCCGAAGGCGGTGGCGAAACGCGACGGGGCCTTGGGCGCGCGCGGGTCACACACCAACTCGGCCAACAGTGACAAGCCGAACAACGACCGCACTTCGGTGAGCGTCTTTTTGGGGCCTAGCCCCGCGGGCACCTGCCCGGTGTACCCCACGTGCGCGTACGCGCTGAAGCGCCGGGCCAGATCCACGTCCCCCGCGGGCACCGTCCCCGAGGTGGGAAAGAGGGGGACAACCTGCGACGCTGTACCCCCGATGGCGCACATGTCGCCGCCGATGTCGAACAACACCGGGTGCTCGGTGCCGATGTCGAGCCGGGCCGAATCGATGCCTCGACGCAGCGATCGCGCGACAAAATTGACCGCTTCTTTGGGCTCCAGCGGACCGCCCGCGAACGCAGACAACGCGACCACGTAGCCGGGGGCGCGCAGCTTTTGGGCCAGGCCCAGGTGCCCGTCCACGTCGACCACCAGCTCGGCCACCCCGGCGATAAGTCGGCTTGATCGCACAGCAAACCAACGGGGCAAAGCGTTCGGCGACGACATGCGCAGAGAAGATCAGACTCCGATCTGTCCGTCCAGTCTTTTGTGGGCGTCGTCACCCGACCGGGAAACCGGCACCGATCTTGCGCCGTACTGTTCATGGATTTGCGCGCCCCCTTCAGGTGACGTGTAATGAATGTGAGCAAACGTGGAGTCTCTATGACGTTCTCGGCCCCTGTCTCGACCGGAAAGATCCTCGCCGCTTCGCTGGTCGCGGGGGTGTTCATCGCCGGGCCGGCCTGTGTTCCCGCCATCAACCCCTGCGATCCCAACGCGCCCGAATCGGTGCAACAGCGCGCCCGCATCGCGGGGGTGGTGCACGACCAGGCCGACCGCCCAGTCCCGGGGGTGCAGTTGTTTTTGACCCAAACCGGGCAGAGCACCGAGAGCGGGCCCGACGGCACGTTCGCGTTTGTCGACGTGCTGCCCCAGGACGCGGGCTACGACGTCGCCTCGGTGGTGAACGCGCCGTTGCAAGGGGGACAGGTGCACCTCCCCCCGCTGGCCTGCGGCGAAGACGTCGAGGACTTGGTGGTCCGGGTCGCGGTGCCGCCCCCCGCGCCCGAGGTCGAGATCGTGCGGGCCACGTCGAAGGATCGGTTGTTCGTGGCCTTCGGCGCGACCAAGAGCCAAGCCGTGCCCGCCGAGAGCACGGACTCGAACACCACCCCGCAGGAGTTTGTGGATGCGTGTCAGGGGGGCGACACGGTGCAGTATCATGTGGAGCTGCGCGAGCCGTTTGGCACCTGGCAGCGCGCCCTGGTGCGGACCCGGCCGGTGTTTGATGAGGACGAGGCAGAAATTGTGGACAGCGCCGACCTCGCGTTCGGGGATGCCTGCGGGCGGGTGGGGTGTGGTTTTTTCGCCTACGCGTTCGAGGACCTGGTGCGCAAAGACAACGCCCGGTGCGCCGAGGTGGTGGGCTGGCTCGACGAGAACGGTGAGCGGTCCGGGCTCGAAGCCTACGGCCAATACGAGGTGCGGGTCCGGGCCGACCTGGTGGTGGAGAACAAGCTGCGGGCCCAGACCATCCCCGGGCTGGTGGTGTCCGATGCCAGCGCCCAACCCGAAGAGTTGACGTTGACCCCGACCACGGTCATGCCCGTGACCATGTCCGAGGACCCGGACACCAACGCGGGTCTGCTCGACGACGTGGAGATCCAAGCGTTGGTGCCGGTGAGCGCGGACCGGTTCGCCGCCATCAACGGCCAAGGCCTGGCCGTGATCGGCGCGGGGGAAGGCGACGTGGGGGTGGCGGCGGACATCTTCGGCGGGGTCGCGTTCGACGCCCAGAGCAGTGAAGCCGGCGACGCGGAGGTCACCAGCGGCGGGCTCGGGGGCGCGGCCCAAGCGTTGGCGATTTTGCCCGCGGGGCGGTGGGTCCGGGTGTGGAAACGCCTGCCCGATGTCGACGGCACGTCGACGTCGATGATCGACAAGGTGTTCGTCGGGCTCAACCCCGAGGAGGCCCCGGCCAACAACAGCCCGGAGCAGCCGGTGTTCAACGTCGACATGGGCATGGACCAGATCGCCAACGACTTCTTGGGTTTCCGGTGGATGACCGCCCCCGACGGCGACCCCTTGGGCGCCGGCTACAACCCCCCCGACGCGTACCTGCTCGCCTTCTCCCGGGGCATCGCGCTGGTGGAGTACGCCGACGGCGAGAGCTTGACCAGCGGCGTGACCACCGGCGACGACGGCAATGGCCTGCCCGGGGGCAACCCCGGGGCGGGGGACGACTACTACATGACCGAAGGCGACGACGGCGGGTTGCTCGACCCCCGCGACGTGCTCGGCGGCGACTATCTTTGCAGTGGCATGGTGAACGCGATGGGCACCAACGGTGAAGACGGCGAAGGGCAGACCCACGGCGCTTGTCTCGATTTGCGGCTGTATGATCCCAACGCCCGGCTGTCCGACGTCGAGATCCTGCGCGGGGATGTGGGCGCGTCCGCGGTTTCGGAGACGTTCCATGTGATGGCCGACGTCAACAGCGACACGGTGTACGTGATCCGGAGCGATGATTTGCTTGGGGCGGGCATGGGCAGCGACCCCGAGGCCAAGGCGGTGGACTTCATTCAGCCCGTCCGGGTGGGGTTCAACCCGGTGGCGCTGCAATCCAGTGTCATTTTGGAGTGCGGCGACGGCCCCGAGGTGCGGCACAGCGCCCTGTATGTGGCCAACGCGGGCAGCGCCGACCTCAGCGTGCTGGTGGTGGACGGCAGCCTCACGACCTCGTCGGTGCAGGAGCACGCGGTGGTTCCGCTCCCCACCGCCCCGGCGCGGTTCTTCGCCGACCCGGGGGGGCCGACCTGCGACGACCCGTACCTGTGGGTGGTGGGCGACGACGGGCGCATGTTCCCCGTCGACGTGCGGGCGGGCCACTTTGGGCTCCCGGTGTGCGGCACCCAGGAATGCGCGGTGGAGACCCGCAACCGGGCCCAGGCCGGCGCGGTGGGGCGACGAGGGGGCGGGCCAGGCCGGGTGATGATCGGCGGCAGCGGCATGCTCGGCGAAGTCGGGTTCTTGCGGCCCCAACGGCTGAACCCCTTCGAGGAGCTCGGCTCGTTCGACCTCGATTTGCGCTGAACGGTCCCGGGCTGCCCCGTCGGTTGCCCCGCGCCAACCGACCGGCGACAATGGCGTCCATGAGAGCAAGTGGGCTCTGGGCGGTGGTGCTCGTGTTGGTCTGGAGCGGCTGTCCCCGTGAACTGGACGGGCTGCGCTGCGACGATCAAGGCGGCTGCGCCGACGGTTACGTCTGCCTCGACGGGTTCTGCATCATTCCGGACATGCCCGGGGATGGCGACGGCGACGGAGACGGAGACGGAGACGGCCCCCCCGACGGCGGGACCGACGACGCCGGGGCGTCAGGCGACGGGGATGGGGATGGAGACGGGGATGGTGATGGAGACGGGGACGGAGATGGAGATGGGGACGGAGATGGAGATGGGGACGGGGATGGTGATGGAGACGGGGACGGAGATGGTGATGGGGACGGAGATGGTGATGGGGACGGAGACGGGGACGGGGACTGCGCGCCGGACGTCTTTGCCGACGACATGTGCGATTGTGGTTGTGGAACCGCAGACCCTGCGTGCGGCGATGTGGGTTCAGATGCCTGCGATGTGAACCACTGTCCCGACGGGCTGGCCGCAGACTACGCGGACAACAGCCAATGCCAGGCGGCGCCCCCCCCGGAATGGACCTGCAACCCCATTTTTTACGGTCGCACCGACGGCTGCGACTGCGGGTGTGCGGTGCTCGACCCCGACTGCGAAGGAACCGGGTTCGGCGCGTGCCAGTACCATTTCTGTGTCGAGGGCGATGACGAGGACCCGAGCGGCACCGACCCCACCGACCCAACCCAATGTCTCGGGCCGGGGGTGCCCGGCTGGACCTGCAACGATGACTATTTCGGGGACGGCGATTGTGATTGCGGGTGTCACTACCCCGATCCGGACTGTCCCGCCCCGGCCAAACTGCAAGATTGTCTTTACCAAGGGTGTGAACCCGACATGTACATGGACCTGAGCTACGTCGACCCCGACGACGTGTTGCTCTGTCTTGCCGAGGACCCGTTCTTCGCCGCGGGCTGGACCGCGCGCTGGCCCCTCGACCTCGACGTGTCCGGCCTGAGCGAACCGGTGCTCGACGTGCCCGTCGCGGTTCGGCTCGACCCCGGCCTCGTGGCCGGCTTCGACGCGGTGCGGCCGGCGGTCGACCTGCGGTTTGTGCAGGACGGGGCCGAGCTGCCCTTCGAGGTCGAGGTCGCGACCCCCACCCGCCTGTTGGTCTGGGTCCGGCTCGCCCACGCCGACCCCGGGGTCACCCAACGTTTCTTCATGTACGGGGACAACCCGGCCTTGGACACGAGCTACGACAGCTCCCCCGCGCAGGTGTGGTCCCACGGCTACGAAGCCGTGTGGCACTTCAACGACCTCGCCGACTCGGTGCACACCAACCCCGAGCTCGCGATCGACTTTGCCGGCGCCGGCGCGCTCACCGGCGACCTCGGCCTCGGCCCCGCCGTCGAGCTCGACAACACCGGCGGGGGCAACATCACCTACACCGACGGGAGCGCCCTCGACCTGCTCGTGGGCACCGCCCACCCCGGGGTGGTCGCCCTCGCCGCCACCACCCCGGACGGGGGCCACCAAAAGATCATCGACGTCGCCCACGGGGCCAACAGCCTCGACTCACGCTTGTCACTGCTGATCAACAACGCCGACCAAGCGGTGTGTTACCTGCGGGACGCCGCGTACAACTCCGACGCGCTGTTCTCCAACGGCACCGTCGCCGACGGCACCCCCCGGGTGTTCGCGGCCTACAGCGATCTCACCGCCGACACCAGCTGGCTTTACGTGGACGGGGCGCTCGCCACCGACCCGCTCGACAGCGTGCTCACCGCGGGCACCACCTCGACCCAGCCCCCCTGGGGCGCGGCCATCGGCAGCGAAGAAGATCTCACCACCGCCACCTTCAACGGCGTCATCGACGAGGTCCGTCTCAGCCACGTGGCCCGGAGCGCGTCTTGGGTCTGGCTCGAGGCCCGCACCCTGCGCGGCGCCGCGGTGGTCGTCGGCGCGGTCGTCAACGCCCCGTGACCTCGCCCCCGCGATTCGACCTCGACGCGCGGGCCGCACAACGCTAATACGGCGGGGTTCACCCCGACGAGGAGTCGCCCATGGTCTGGTTCGAAGTGTTCATTCCCGCCAAAGACCAAAGCAAAACCAACGTGACCTTGACCATCGAGGCCCCCAACTGGATCGGTGCCCTGCGCAGCGGCCTGTCCAACATCGGCGAGGGCCAGGACGCGATGTCCAACGTCATGTGCGACATCAAGCCCGACAACTCCATCCACGTCACCAACCCCAACACCAAGCGCGTGTTCCGCCTGCGCGAGGTGCCCGCCCCCAGCGACACCGCCCCCCCGGCCGCGGCCGCGCCCGCCCCGGTGCAAGCCGCCCCGCCCCAGGCCGCCACCGAGCCGATGGTCCCGCCCATCCGGGCCGCCCCCCACGTCTCGCCCACCGCGGCCACTGTCCCCTCCGGCACCCCCCGCCCGGCCCCCACCCCCACCCCCAAACGCAAGGCGCCCCCCCCGTCGCGCGAGGTCCAACAGTTCTCTGACGCACCCCGGCCCGCGACCCGGGAAGAGAGCCCGGTGAAAAAGACCGACCCCCAGATCGGCCGCACCGACCTCGGCGAGGTCAACATCGACGACGTCATCGCGGATGTGTTCGACGCCACCCAAGACCTGCAAATGGAGGCGACCATCGACCCCAAGCGGGTCGCCGAGGTCTGCCTCGACCTCGCGATGCAGAAAGTCCCGGCCGAGTCCGGCACCTTCTACACCGCCGACATCAACAACAACGTGCTCGCCTTCACCGCGGTGCGGGGCCCCAAGGCGGACGCGATCCTCAAAAAGGGCCTGAGCGTGCCCGTCGGCCAAGGCATCGTGGGCTTCTGCGCCCAGGAAGGCGTGTGCCTGGTCATCGACCAAATGAAACACGACCAGCGGTACTTCTCGGCCATCGCCGACGCGGTGGGGTACCAGCCGGACAACACCCTCTGCGCCACCTGCGAAGCCGACGGCCGGCTGTACGGCGCCATCCAGCTCATCAACGCCAAGCGGGGGGGATTCACCGCGGCGGAAATGGAGATCGTTCGCTACATCGGTCTCACCGCAGCTGGTATGCTGTCGAGAGCGGCCGATCAGAGAGCGGAGTGAGCCGCCGCAAGGAGTGTGGGGCGTTTGCCTGAATCTGGCGGGGTTCCTTTAGAATCTGTGACCCTAGAGTTGTTGGCGCTTGGCGTCGCACTTCTGTGTTCAGCGTTCTTTTCTGGTTCGGAGACCGCGCTCACCGCGCTGTCCGACGCCAAGGCCCGCATGCTCATGGAGCAGCGACCGCGGCGCAACCGGCTGCTCGCCTATTGGCTCAACCGGCCCAACCAGATGCTGACCACGGTCCTGATCGGCAACAACGTGGTCAACACGTTCACCGCCGCCCTCGCCACCTTGGTCACCCAGCGGGTGTTCGCCGAGACCGTGCTGTCCCTCGCGGTGGGGGTCACGACCATCGCCATCCTCGTGGTCGGCGAGATCACCCCCAAGACCTTCGCCAAGCACAACGCCGAGCGCGTCGCCCCCGCGGTGATGTACGTGCTCGTGCCGCTCTATTTCGCGATTCTGCCCGGGACCTGGCTGTTCACAAAGCTGTCGCAGTTCATGGTCAAGCTCTTCGGGGGCAAGGTCACGCGGTCCGGCCCGTTCATCACGGAGGAGTACATCAGCTACATGGTCCAATTGGGCCAAAAGGAAGGTGTGCTCGAGGAGCACGAAGAGGAGCTCATCTCTTCGGTGCTGGAGTTCGGCGATACCGTGGTCAAGGAGATCATGGTCCCCCGCACCGACATCGACGGCATCCCCGTCGAGGCCAGCCTGCCGGAGATCATCGAGCGGGTGCGCGCCTCGGGCCACACCCGGATGCCGGTGTACCAAGAGAGCATCGACGACGTGCGCGGCTTTTTCCACAGCCGCGAGTTGCTCCATGTCAACGCGGAGGACGCGGCGTCGTTCAAGCTCGAGGAGCACCTCCACGATGCGATCTTCGTGCCCGAGCTGATGAAGATCTCCGAGCTGATGAAGATCTTTCAGCGGCGCAAGTCCCACCTCGCGGTGGTGGTCGACGAGTACGGCGGCTGCGCCGGCATCGTGTCCCTCGAGGACGTCATCGAGGAGCTGGTGGGCGAAATCCGCGACGAGTACGACGAGGACGAAGAGGAAGAGCTCAAGCGCATCGACAAAGACCGGTTCGTGGCCATGGGCAAAGCCAATGTCTTTGATCTCGGCGAGGCGTTGGGCATCAAGTTCCCCGAGGCGGGCGACTTCGAGACCCTGGGCGGGTTTTTGATCCACCGCCAAGGCAAGATGCCCGCGGTGGGGGACCGCATCAGTTTTTCCGGGTGGTTGTTTGTGGTCACCGACGCGGACCAGCGCAAGGTCGAGCGGTGCGAGATCGTGCGCATCGGCTCGGTGGCGCCGGCGCGGTTGCCCACCGGTCCCCAAAAGCGCGTGCCCCCGGTGCGGCTGGTCAAATAGGTGCTCAGCGCCAAAAAGGCGGTGTTCTCGGTTGTGGCCGGGCTGATCCTGGCCGCGATGGCCTGGGTGATGACCAAATCGGTGGGCGACCCCACCACGTTGTATGTGCGCGCGCCACGGGACGTGTCGGTGTTTCTCGACGACCGGCGGCTGTCGGCGTGCAACGGCCAAGAGGGGTGTTCGCCCCCCGAAGAGCAAAAGTCCCTGAGCCAATACGTGTGGGGAATCTACGTCGGGTACAACTACATTGTGGAGGCCCGGCGCGATGGCGAGGTGGTGGCCCGGGTGCAGTTCGAGGCTGAGCCCGGGGAGGCACCGTCGATCTTGCTCGACTTCGAGGACGACTGGGTGGAGGCGGCCCCGCCCGTCGACGCGGCGGGGGCCCAGCACAACCTCGAGAAGGTCGACGTGAACTTCCGGCGTGACTTCGAAGGCAACGTCCACGTCGTGCCGTGAGGCACCGCCCCCGGCGGAGCGCCCCCGCGCGATCCCGTCCCGCGCCCTGATTGGGTATGCTGGGGGTGATGTTCAGTGCCAAAAAAGTCGTGTTTGCGGTGGTGTCGAGCCTGATCATCTCGGCCATGGGGTGGCTGATGATGAAGTCCACCGGCGAGCCCACCACGCTGTACCTGCGCACGCCCACCGATGTGGTGGTGTTCCTCGATGACAAGCAGCTGCGCCCCTGCACGGGCAAGACCGGCTGCGTGCCCCCCGAAGAGGGCGAGTGGATCCAGTATCGTTGGGGCATCTTCTCGGACACCAGGTACATTGTGGAGGCCCGGCGGGGGGGCACGGTGGTGGGCCGGGTCCAGATCGAGGCCACGCCGGGCGAGGCGCCGTCGGTGTTGCTCGACGACGAGGGCGACTGGGTCGAAGCCGCGCCCCCCGAGCGCCCCAAGATGCCCGACCTCGGCGCGCTGGGGGTGGATTTGGGCCTAGACGGCCCAAACGGCTCGTAGCCAGACGCGAGCCGGCTAGGGCAGAGACAGCGCGAAGACCGAACCGCTCTCGTCCCCCACCAGCACCGAGGGCGTGCCCTCGACGAGCCCGCACCACATCGCGGTGGTGTGCGCGGGGAGGGCGGCCGCCCCCACCGCCCGCGCCTGCTCGAGGTCAAACAGCTCCAGTCGCGTCGCGGTCCGGACGATGAGCAGGTCCTTCCAGATGCTGGCGTCCACCACCTTCGCGCTGACGCCGAGGCGGCGTTCGCCCCCGCGGAACACCGCCACCCCGTCGGTGCCTGCCACCGCCACCCAGGGCGCGTCCCCCCGAGAGACAATGCGGGATGCCGACCGCGGCCAGGGAAGCGGGGTGCTCAGGGGGCTTCCCTCTCCCTGGCGGGCAAAGGCCACCACCCGCACGACCCGCCGGGCCCCCGCCATCACCCCCCCCAACCCATAGACGTGCTCGTCGGTGGCGGCGGCGTCCAACCACTCCACCCCGGTCACGGCAAAGCTTCGCCCCGGGCCCTCCTGGTCGATGTCAATCTCTCGAATCTCCGTCATCCCGGCAGCGAAAACCGTCCGGGGCCCGATGCGGTGCAACCGTTCAAAGAACCCCACAGGGTCCTCGCCGGCCCCCAGGAGCTCGACGTTGTCCGGCACCTGCTGGTCGAAGCCGATGGAAGCGACCGCGCCACCGTCGAGCGCCACCAATTGGTAGAGCATCATCGCTCCGAACCCATCTTCCACCAGCTCGGCCCGGTCGCCCTGGATTCGGTAGAGCTTGGCCTCGGCCTGCTCACGCCCCAACGCCAGCCACCGACCATCAGGGGACAGCGACGCGAGCTCCGCAAAGTCCGCGCCCTCGGGGATGGTGCCCACCGACGACCAGGCCCGCCCCTTCACCCTCAGCAGCGTGGTCTGCGCGGTGCCGACCACCACCCCGGTCCCCGCCGGACCGAACCGGATGGCCTGCACCGGGTCTTGGTCCCCCTGATGTCGCGGCTCGAACCGCAATGTATCTGTATCCGCCGACACCAGCAGCTCCGGTTGCGCGCTCGTCCCCACCGATTCGGCCAACGCCAGCGCCACCGACCAGCGGCGGGCGTCCTCGTCGCCGAGGGAAGCTGGCGGCCCGTGATGAAGGGCCTCGGCCGCGCCGGGAAACGAGTCCTGAGTCAGACCATCCAGCGCCCAATGTTGCTGTTTGGAATCGCCCGCCAAGTGCTTCAGCAGCGCGCCCTGGGCCCCCTCGTGGCCGGCCGCGGCCAGGCGGGCACAGACCCAGGCCGAGGCGCGGCGCTCCTCGACCCCGGGGGCGGTGATGAACAGCCGGGCCAACGCGAAGCTCTCGTCGGCCTCGAGGACCTCGGCGGCCAGGGCCAGGCCGCTGTCCGCGGGCCAAGAGGAAAGCAACGGCTCGGCCGCGACCAGGCGCAACCAGGCGGACAGGTGGGCGCCGAGCACCGCGCGCTCGGGTGGGGTCCAGTCGCGACCCCCGCTGCGCCGAAGTTGGGCGACCACCGATGCCTGGTGGCGCAGGGCCACCGCCAACGCGGCGGGGTCAATCGCGCTCGCGGCCCGCACCACGGACGCGGACAGGTCGCGGGCGCGGGCCCGGGTCAAAAATGTGGAAAGCGGGTCGTCGTCGTCGAGAGCGGTCTCCGACCACAGCTTGGCCTCCAGCGCGGCCTGGGCCGGTTCTGCTTCGATCTGGAGCCAGTCGGTGATGGGCGATGGCGGTGCGCCGGCGGCGATCGTTCGGCTGCGGGGATGGGTCGGGTGGCGGGCGAGGCTGAGCAGGGCCGCGTCACGTGAGGGGCCGGTGGCGGCCAGCCATGCCGAGAGCCGGTCCGCGACCTGCGCGAAGGGGAGTTCGGAGATGGCCCGAACCACCGCCGCGCCCATCTCCGCCGAGGTCGAACGGTCTTCGACCGCTAGGCACAGTTGGTCGATGAACGCCCCGCGGCCGGCCGCTTCGGTATGTGCCACCCGCTTGATCAGGTGCGGAACCTGGGTGGCCTCGAGGGGCGCGTCACCCGAGAGGGCAGCGAGCACGAGGTCGACGATGGCCGCGTCCTCTTCGTCGGTGCGGGGACGCCCCCACCGGTAGGGCAGCTCGTGCCCCTGCGCCAGCTCTTGGGCTTCGCGCCAAATTGTGGCCCAGCCACCGCGGAGGTCGACGCCCGCGCCCACCACATCGAGCGGGCCGGGCGCAGGCAGGCTGCCTCCGGGAGACCAAGCCGGCGCCCAGACCTGGCCCACCAGCAGCCCCACCTCGAGCACTTGCCGGGCGACGTCGGTTTGGTCGCGCGACTCGCGGCGGGCGATCACGTCGGCGAGCATGCGTTCGCGCGCGTCGGACGCGCAGGCCTGCGCGGTGTCTCCGTCGAGCAGCGCCACGGCCGCGCCGTACAGGTCGCCCCGCCACCGCCCTCTGCACTGGGGGTGCGCGGCGATGGACCGGAGGAGCGCGACGTTGCCCGACGACGTGAGCGCGCGCTGCAGAGCGTGCCCCCAGCCCGATCGGGCCCGGCCGAGCATCGAGATCACCAGGTCGGTCTCGTCGAGATGGGCCAGGGCGAGCAAGAGCTCCGCCTCAGCGAGATGGGGCACCGACCACTTGCCCATCGCGGCAGCGTCGAGCGCGGCCTCGGCACTTTTTTGGGCCGCGCGAAAGTCGCTCTGCTGGTTTTGCAGCAAGGCCAGGGTGGCGTGCAGATCGTGCCGAAATGCTCGGCTGCTTCCGTCACGCGGAATGGTGTCGAGCAGCTCTTGCACCTCGGACATCGCCCGATGTGGCTGCATCGAACGATGCAGTTTGACCGCGCGCTCGACCCGGGTGCTCCAGCGGGCCGGACCGGCTTTTTCGTGTTCGGCGGCCGCGGCGAACCAGGACAATGACGCAGGGGTGCCGCGTCGCGGGTCGGTGGCGATGGGCGCCGAGTCCGCGATGCGCGCCGCTTGTAAAAGGCGCGGGCCCATCGGCCGGCGCGCGAAGCGACACAACGACAGGTACGCGAGGCATGCCGCGGTGGTCAGGCCCGCGGGCACCTCGTCGCCCTGGCGGCTGAGGCGCCCGGCGAGGGAATGCAGGGTGCCGGTCAGGTTTTCGTCGTGGGCGCCGAACGCCAGCGCCTCCAGCCCCAGCAACTGCCAGAACAGGCGCGCACCTTCGCGTCCCCGCGCGCCCCCCTGCTTGGCTTCGCCAAAGTACATCGCAAGATGAAAGAGGCTGGCCGCGGCCGCGGGAGACTCGGGGCCGTGCTCGGTTTGAATGTGCTCGTCGAGGTCGAGAAGTTGTTCGAGCGCCTGGTCGGGGTCGGCTGACCACTCGACCCGGCGGGCGGCCCGTTCGACCTCGTCGTAGCCCGGTCCGGTCAGCCCCCATTCGAAACGATGCGAACGGGGCCGGGCGGCGGTGGTGATGGTGCGGCGCCGCGGCGCGGCCGGGGTGCGGGGAAGGGACACGCCCTGCGCCTGCAACCACAGATGGACAAACCGCCCGTCGTCGCGGGCGGCGAGGGACGCGGCCACCTCATCGGGCCACGCGGAGGCGGCGCACGAAAGGTGACTCCACCTCAGGGTGGTGAACGAGGCCTTGCGCTCGACGCGCAGAAAGCGGCCTTGGTCAGGCGTGATGCCCCCGCCACAACGGGGGCACGGCCAACGGAGGGCGGGAAGGGTCTTCTCCTGCATGGCGGAACGATAGAGCCCCCACCGCGCGCGGGATTGAAACCTGGCTGAAGGCCGACACCGCTTGGCCGTCGCTCCGCCCGGCGGATGGGCCAGGCTGAGGGCGGGGGCTGGCCGCCCGCCCCGGGCCACGGTCAACCCTCCGGGTCCGGCTCCTCGGCAGACCAGGTCCGCACCCCCACGGGGGCGGCCGAGCCTTCGATGCCCACCGAGGACGACGAGGGCACGGGAACCTCCGCGGGTGGTGGCAATGCTTGTGCACTCGTCCGCCGGGCCCGCCACCCCCGATGGGCCGCGAGCAGCCAACCGCCGATGCGTTGCAGCCAAGCCCGGGCGCCCCCCGCGAGAATGAGCAGGAAGCTCAGAATGCCGACGGTGATCACCCAAGAGGGTGAGCTCAGCGGGGCCTCGTCGGGGGGCGGCGGACCCATGCCAATGTTACTTTGTGTTTTCCGCGGGGACGAGGTCCCAGGTCGCGACGTTCCACGCCACCGGGGTCTGGGTCCCGGTGGGGGAAAAACCGACCAGCTCTTCTTTGGCCAGCGCCTCCACCGGACGGAAAAAGACCGGCACCGCGGGCAGCTCCTCGGCGTACACCTCTTGCACCTCGTGCATCATCCGGGTGCGCTCCTTCTCGTCGATCTCGTTGGGCACCCGGGGCAAGATGGAGCTCACCTTGGGGTTGCGCCAGCCGGGGTAGTTCTGTCCTTGCCAGTTGTTGTTGGCTGACGGGATCATGTCCTCCTGCCACAGGGTGTTGCCCCACGCGGTGGGGTCCATGGACCAGGAGTAGAACGTCATGTGCGGGGCTTTGCGGTACCGCAAGATGTCCCCGAAGAACGCTTTGGCGTTCTTGTTGTCGAGGTTGAGCTGCACCCCGATCTTGGCCAAGTCCGCGGCCATGATCGCCTGCATGCTGCGGATATCGGGAATACCGGCCACGGAGTTGAGGGTGAGGATGAGTTTTTGGCGGCCCTTTTTGCGCGGCTTGCCTTCCCCCTTGAACGCCCAGCCGGCCTCGTCGAGGAGCTTGCCCGCGGCGTCGAGGTCGAAGGGGTAGGTCTTGACCCCCGGGTGATAGCCCCAGTGGCGCGGGGGCAGGAACGTGTGGGCGATGGTGTACTTGCCCCCGTACAGCTTCTCGAGGATGCCCTTGCGGTTGATGCCGTGGGCGATGGCCTGGCGCACGCGCTTGTCCGCGAGGATGGGGTCGTCGAGGTTGAAGTCGATGTGGGCCCAGACCAGACCGGGGGCGATGTGGTGGCGGTAGACCCAGGGGGCGTTCTGCATCACCGCGTCGATTTCCGAGCTGGTCATGGGGGTCGAGGGCAAGACCCCGTCGATGTCGCCGGCGATGAGCGCGGCTTGGATCGCCGAGGTGTCTTTCATGAACCGCACCACGATCTCGTCGATGTGGGCGGGGGGGACGTAGGTGGGGTTCTTTTCGAGCACGATGTGCTGGCCCGGCAGCCACTCTTTGAACAGGTAAGGACCATTGGCGAGGGGTTTTTGGCCGAACACGTCCTGCTTCATGTTGGCGGTGCCCCCGCCGGGCTTGCGGTACCGCGGCTCGAGCACGTGCTGGGGCAGGCAATGGTGGTTTTCCCACTGGTGGTAGAACGCGAAGGGCTCCTTCCAGGTCACGACCAGGGTCTTCTTGTCGTCGCCTTGGACCTCCATGCTCTCGATGCGCTCGGGGAGGTCGCGGTTGATGATCTCCTGGGTGGGATCCATTTGCATGTTCCACGCGAACACGCAGTCCTCGGCGGTGACGGGCACGCCGTCCTGCCAGCTGGCGGTCTTTTTGATGTGCCAGATGACGCGCATCTTTTGGTGGCCGTCTTCGGCTTCGAAGATGCTCACGTCGCCGTTGTCGGTGGTGGGCACGCGCTCGGCGAGGTCGGGCACGATCTCCCAGCGGTCGTCGTGCATGGTGAGTTCGCGCAGGCCAAAAAAGATGACCTCGCGGGCCACCGCGGTCTCGGCGAACATCGGGTTGAGCGTGTCCGGCTCCGAGCCCAGCGCGAGCACCAGGCGCTTTTTCGCGGGGGGGGCGACGGGGCCTTTTTTCCCGTCGTCCTCGGGCGATTTTGTGCACGAGACGAGCACGAGCCCGACGAGCAACCAGCGGCATTGACACGATACGCGCCCGTTCATGGGGAAGCTGTTACCACGCGACGTCGGGGGCGCAAAAACCGGCCCCGGCCCCCCCGTCGCCCATCAGGTGCAGTCATCGCGTCACCATCCTGAAATCGTTGTCCTTTCGGGCCGTCCAGGTAAGCTTCCCGCGTGGGACGTGACCCGTCATTTGCCGACAATCGCGCCGCCGGCCCCTGGGTGGTCGACCTCGACGGCACCTTGATCAAGACCGATCTGCTGGTCGAAAGCGCGCTGTTGTTGCTCAAACACAACCCGCTGTACCTGTTCTTGCTTCCCCTGTGGCTGGCCCGGGGCAAATCCGTGCTCAAGCAGGAGATCGCGCGCCGGGTCGACGTCGACCCCGCCCGCCTGCCCTACCGCGATGACGTGATCGCGTTCTTGCAGCAGGAGCGCGACCAGGGGCGCGTGCTCATCCTCGCCACCGCCAGCCACCAGAAGTACGCCGACGCGGTGGCTGCCCACCTCGGGCTGTTCGAGCGCGCCCTCGGCACCAGCGAGACCCACAACCTCAAAGGCAGCGGCAAGCTATCCACCCTGCAACAAGAGCTCGACGGGCCCTTCGGCTATCTCGGGGACAGCACCGCCGACCGCCCCCTGTTCGAGCAGGCCGCGGCGTCGGTGCTCGTCGGCCGCTTGTCCCAAAATCCCGAACGGCACTTCAAGGGTGTCGCCTTCGCCCGCACCTTCCCCGAGAAGAAGCGCGGCGTGCGCCCGCTGATCAAGGCCCTCCGCCCCCACCAATGGGCCAAGAACGTCCTGATTTTTGTGCCCCTCGTCCTCGCCCACCGCATCTTCGACGTGCCCGCCCTCGTCGAGGCCGGCTTGGCGTTCGCGTCGTTTTCGCTTTGTGCGTCGAGCGTCTACGTGGTCAACGACCTGCTCGACCTGCCCTCGGACCGCGTTCACCACCGCAAAAAGACCCGCCCGTTCGCGTCCGGCGACCTGCCCGTGCTCACCGGCATGTGGCTCGCCCCCGCGTTGCTCGGGGCCGCGTTTGTGCTCGCCGCCCTCGCCCTGTCCGTCGAGTTCCTCCTCGTGCTCGCCGCCTACTATGTGGTCACCACCCTCTACTCGGTGGTGCTCAAGCGCATCGTGCTCATCGACGTGCTCGTGCTCGCCGGGCTCTACACCCTGCGCATCGGGGCCGGGGCCGCCGCCACCCACACCCCGATTTCGCACTGGCTGTTCACGTTTTCGCTGTTCTTCTTTTTGAACCTCGCGTTCGTCAAGCGCTTCATCGAGCTCGACACCCTGCAAAAGCGCGGCGACGCCAGCGCCGAGGGCCGCGGCTACCGCGTCGCCGACCACGGCCGGGTCAGCCAGCTCGGCACCGCCGCCGGCTACGCGTCCATCCTCGTGCTCGCCCTGTACATCAACAGCCCGAGCGTGACCCGGCTGTACCCGTCGCCCACGCTCTTGTGGGGCCTGCTCCCGCCGTTTTTGTATTGGGTCAACCGCGTGTGGATCATCGCCGGGCGCGGGGAGATGCACGACGACCCCATCGTGTTCGCGCTCAAGGACAAGGTCAGCTACGCGGTGGTGGCGAGCCTGGCCGCGGTGCTGCTCGCGGCCAAGCTGTGGACGGTGTGAGCCCACCGCACCGGGCTTGTGCTCCGCCCCACCTCCTCTAGCTTTCCGAGGGGAATGTCCCATTCCCCTCCCCCGCTTGCGCCTCGCAAGCTCGGCGTTCACGGGGCCCCCACCCCAATGTCGCTGCTCCAGGGGCCTCCGGCCCGTCGCAGCGGTGTGGCATTCGCTCTTGTGCTCCGCCCCACCTCCTCTAGACTCACGGCCACGTTCGGCTGCGACCAGGAGCTTTGTATGACCCACATCGTGATCTACGGGGCGACGTCCGCCATCGGCCAGGCCACCGCCCGGGCCTTCGCCGACGAGGGCGCCCACTTCTTCCTCGTGGGCCGGGACCTCGCCCGCACCGACCAGGTCGCGCAAGACCTGCAGAGCCGCGGGGCCCAAGCCACCGCCTGCGTGCTCGATGTGCTCGACTTCGATGCCCACCAGGCCACCGTCGAGCAGGCGCGCCAAAGCCTCGGCCAAGTGGACATCGTGCTGTTCTGCCACGGGGTGCTCGGCGACCAAGCGGAAGCGGAGAAGGACTACGCCGCGGCCGAGCGCATTCTCCAGGTGAACTTCCTGAGCGTGGTCAGCCTCGGCGGGATGTGGGCCAATGTCCTTGAAGAACAGGGCCACGGCACCCTCGCCGCGGTGTCGTCGGTGGCCGGGGACCGGGGCCGGCAAAGCAATTACATGTACGGCACCGCCAAAGGCGCGGTGAGCATCTTCCTGTCCGGTCTGCGCAACCGCCTGTTCAACAAGGGGGTGCACGTGTGCGACATCAAGCCCGGGTTTGTGTCCACCCCGATGACCGCCCACCTCGACCAAGGCCCGCTGTTCGCCGACGCCGACAAGGTGGGGCGTCAGATCAAAGAAGCGATCCGCGGCCGCAAAGACGAAGCCTACGTGCCCGGCTTCTGGCGACCGATCATGGGGGCGATCCGGGCCGTGCCCGAACCCCTGTTCAAGCGCATGAAGCTATAGCTGCGTCCCGCAACCGGGACCGCGGGGGTCAGGGGCAGTCGGGCTCGGCCGCGCCGAGGTCGAACACCGCGGCCGCGGCCCACTGGGAGGGGTCGAACGCCTCGCCGCTCGACCACACCGCCGGGTCCCGCTCGAACGTCGCCGATTGGTAGCTCGGGTGGGCCACGCTGCCGTCCGCGGTGCCGTAGGCGTCGCGCACCAGGCCGGTGTCGTCCTCGATGAACAGCCGTTCGGTGCCGAACAGCTGGGCCGGGGCGTTGTTCATCTCGAGCACGGTGTCGCACAGCGCGGCGGGGTCGGGGACGGCGGACAAAAAGCCCACCGGGTCGGTGGTGGCGATGAGGCCCCCCCCCGGGGGAATGGTCACCGCGCCCTCGACGATGGTGCTGAACGAGGTGTTGGCCCCGTCGACGATGCGAAAGATCCAGTTCTGTACGCTGATGGGCGCGTCGCCTTGGTTGACCACGCGGTAGGCGACGATGCCGGTGCCGGTGTCGGTGTGGGCGAGGTACCGCAATGTGATGGGATGGCCGCCGCCGGAGCAGGCCGCGCCGTCGTCAAAAATGGACGCGCCCTGGTCTTGGGCCTCGCAGGCGCTGTCGAAGGGAATGGTCCCGCCGCATCCGCACACCGGCCCCTGCACCGCGGCGAAGCAGCCGTCGTGCTGGGCCGCGCACACCCCGTCGATGCCGCAGGTGCGCGGGGGAAACCGGCAGTACTCGTCGTCGGCGCAGCCCTCGTTGTCGGTGCACGCCACCGCGTCTCCGCAGGCGCCGTCGACGGCGTCGAACCCCGCGAGGTTGGCATCGAGCTGCGAGCCGTAGGTGCGCCCGTCGCAACCGCACACCTCTGCGCCACCGAAGGCCAAGGTGTCGTCCACCTCGTTGCAGGTGCCGTTCTCCACCGCGCAGCCGCCGACAAAGCAGAACAGCCCCACCCCGCAGCCCCCGTCGGACCCGTCGCGCAGACACTCGCTCCCGGCGGCATCGACGCAGCCGTTGCCCACCCCGAGCTGCCCGAGGGTGGCATCGCAGCGTTGGCCGGGCGCACATTGGAACGCGGGGTTCACGTCGTACAGGCACTCGCCAGTGTCACTGCACACCGCGGTGTGACACCCGAGGTCGGGACAGTCGCAGGGCGCACAGCCGTCGTCGTCACGGTCCGGGGCCTTGGGGTCACAAAATTGGGTGTCGCCGCACAGGCCGGCCACCGCCTCCTCGACGACGCAGTCGCCGTTGGGGTCACAAAAGCCCGTGGCCATGCAAGCGAACGGGCAATCGCCGTCGCACGCCCCGTTGTCCGGGAGCTCGTCGACGCAAAAGCCCGCCCCGAGGTCACACCGGGGGGTCACAAACGGGCAATCGTCGTCGGTGACACAGTCGAACTCCGCCTGCAGAATGTTGACGCACCCGGGCAAACCCGTCGTCACCAAAAGCCCCATCACCACCAGCCGCCACCGATTCATGCCTATTCACCCATCACGAAGGAAAGGCCCACCAGGCCACCGCCCACGGCCAACCCCCCGCCCAACAACACCACCGCCCCCGCGCCGCTCGCCATCGCGCCGATGTAAGCCACATTGGGGGGCAACAAGCGCTGCTCGACCGGACCGAGCTGGGTGTCGAACACGAACGCCCCCAGCGCCGCTGCCCCCCCGCCGACCACGCCCACCGCCATCGCGCTGAGCCCGCTGATCAACCACACGTTCAGGCCGCCCCCCCCGCCGGCCGCGGCCGAGGCGAAGCGCGGGGACGAAGACGAGGGCGGCAACGCCGCGCCCTCGGGCAGCAGCGGGCCGACCAAACGATCGATGCTCGGCTCGACCTCGTGGGCGAGGTCCTCGATGCGTTCGGTGCGGAGGTCCTCGCGGCCCACCGAGCGGCCGGCCTCCGCGTCGTACAGGTTGAGCTGGACGATGTAGATCGAGCCCAGACGACCCACTTGGCCAAAGATCACAAAGTCCGCGCCCATCGCCCCGGCGACCTCGGCCAAGCAGCTCGACTCTTCGCAGCCCACCGCCTGGCGTTGGCCCTCGAGCTCGACCAACCGGGCGATGTCGGCGGCGGTCATCACGTTGAGCTGCGGGTGGCGCGAGAGCGCGTCCGCGACGAGGCCCTCGACCAGCTTGGCCGGTCCCGATTCGACGTCGATGGCGGTGAGGTTCATCACCAACACCTGGTGGGTCTCGACGGGGGGGGCCGGATCGGGGCCCGCCTCCTCGGCGGGGACCGGGTCCGCCGCGGGCGCGCGCTCGTCGTCGTCGGGCGCGGCGGGGGTCCCTTCGTCCGCGGCCGCCGCGGGCTCGGCCGCCTCGGTGGCCCCCGCGGGCGCGTCATCGACCCAGCCCGCGCTCAACAACAGCGCGGCGCACATTGCCCAGCTCATCCAGCCTCCCGGGCCAAAACCTACCACGCGCGTCGAGCACCGCACGATTTTGACCCCTTTGCGCCGCGGTGGTTCACGCCGTGCCATTTCCGCAGGGCCGATCCCGCGCGCGCCCGCGTTTCGCCCCACACGAGGAGGAGCGCGGATGATGCGGGCACAGTGGGTTTTGGTGGCGGTGGTCGTGGCGGTGGCGCCGGTCGTCGGGTGCGCGGGCGCGGCCGCGGGCAACGGCGACGGCGACGGGGATGGCGACGGAGACTGGCCGCCTGACGGCGGCTTGGAAGAACCGTCGGACGGCGGAGCCGCCGACTCCGGTTCTTCAGGCGACGGCGACGGCGATGGCGATGGCGATGGCGATGGCGACGGAGACGGAAGCTGCGCGGGCCGGTGCGGGGCGCCGTTCGATGACGCCGCCCTGTGTCAGTGCAACCCCGGTTGCGCCGGCTTTGGCGACTGTTGCGATGACCACGCGGCGCTGTGTGGCGGCGGAGACTGGCCGCCTGACGGCGGCTTGGAAGAACCGTCGGACGGCGGAGCCGCCGACTCCGGTTCTTCAGGCGACGGGGACGGGGACGGCGACACCAGCTGTGCGGGCCGGTGCGGGGACAGCTACGATCCGGCCCTCGCGTGCCAATGCAACCCCGCCTGCGCCGACTTCGGCAACTGCTGCGACGACTATGCGCCGCTGTGCACAGATTCGACCGCGTCCTGTGCCGGCCGGTGCGGGGACAGCTACGATCCGGCCCTCGCCTGCCAATGCAACCCCGCCTGCGCCGACTTCGGAAACTGCTGCGATGACTACGACACCCAGTGCACGGCGCCGGGGCCCGAATGCGGGGCGCCCTTGCTGGTCCAGGGCCAGGTCCACACCAGCATCGCGGACCTGGCCGTGAGCAACGGCGCCCTGTCCGGCTACGACGTGGTGCACAAGATCGACATCGACCCGGTGGAGGACGGCTGCGTGGGCGAGGTCAGGCTCGCGGTGCAGTTTCATCCCCAGGGGTGCTTGCTCAGTCTGGACTTTTTTGTGGACAGCGGCGGCAACGGCTACCTCGACGACATCTTCCTCGACGCGGACAGCTTCTGCCCCGGCTTCCTAGACGCCCAAGAGGGCACGTACCATTTGGCCTACGAAGGCAACTACGGCAACGGTTTTGCCCGCCAGGTCGCGCTGTGGCCGACGGGGCTGCCCGCGACGGTGCCCGACGCGCAGGCCGACGCGTCCTGCCTCGCGGACGTGGTGGTGGGTTTTCCCGACCTGGACCTGCCCTTGGCGCGCGACGCCAGCGACGCCATCTTGTGGACCAACCTGCACGACCTCACCTTGTCCGGCGGGCTTGTCACCGAAGGGGACCAAAGCGCCCACTGCCGCCAAGCCACCGCGTGTCCGGCCGGGACCGTCGACGGGGGCCAGGCGATGTGCTTCTCCCCGCCCTACTGCGACAGCGGGTTTGTGTACGACTACGCGACCGCGACCTGCGGGCCGAGCTGACCGCGTCGCGCCTGCATTGGCATTGTCAAGGCCGCGGCGATGGCCGGGACGCGCCCGGCCCGGTTCCGCCCCCCGGCGATCGCCGCCGCTAACACGGCGCGTTGTGACAAAAGACCGCATTGCTGCGCGTTTCTCGACGACACTTGCGCCCCCCCAGGGCCCAACGATACAACGTCGGTCACGGTCCCCGACCATGCACGCCCCCCTCCGCTCCTGCCTTGTGCGCTGCCCCCGCTGGTTCTGGGCCGCCGGGGGGAGGGCCCGGGGATGACCCGCCACCAAGCAACGCGCGGCGCCGCCCTGGTGGGGTTGGCGGTGGCCCCGTCGTCCGTGCTCGCGGCGGGGGCGTGGTTGTCGGTGTGGCCGGCGGTGCCGCGCGCCCTCGGGCTGCTGGGCTTGATGGTGCTCGGGCTCGCCCTCACCGCGCTGCCGGTTCTCGTCGGGGGCGCGGGGCCGCTGCGCCGTCTCTACAATGCCCATGCAAGCGCGTGGCGGGCCCTGGGCCTCGGGATCTGGCTCGCGCTCATCGCCCTCGCCGGCCACTGGGCCGGGCCCGAGGACGTGACCGCCGACGTCAAGGTGCGGGCGGCGACCGGCGCGGTGTTCGCCAGCGTGGCCGACCGCGTCGACGCCGACCAGTTCGCCCACGCCCTTTTGTACGCGGACAGCCGCGGCCAGGCCCGGCTCGCGGGGGTGGACGCCTTTTACGATCCCGGGCTCGGCCGGCTCCTGCCCCGCCGGGCCGCGGTGGAGCGCGAACCGGCGGTGACCGGCGCGCCCGATGACCCCGCCCTCCGCGCCGCCGCCGCCCGGCTTGCAGAATCATTGTCAACCACCGAGACCGCGGCCGCCTTCGCCACCCCGCCGCCCCGGATCGCGCCCCTGCGGCTGTGGGTGATGCACGAGGTCGACGCCCGGTTTGCCCCCACCGCGGCGACGTGGCGGGCCCTGGACTTTGTCGCCGCCGGCTTGTGCGCGCTCGCCTTGGCGTGGGCGTTTTCTCCGTCGGTGGCGTGGCTCGGGTTGTTGTTCCTGCTCGCGGGCCTCGGCGCGCTGCGCTTCGCCGCCCCCGGGCTCACCCTCGACGGGGTGTGCGCGCTGGTGGGGGCGCTTTGTTTTCTGCGGCGGGGGCACGGCGCCGCCGCCGGCGTGTGTCTGGCCGCGGGGGTGCTGCTCGATCCGGTGGCGGGCTGGTTTGTGGTGCCGGTGGCGGTGGCGCGGGCGGCCCGGCGGGGACACCCAGGCACATTGGCCCGGGTGGGCCCGGCCGCGCTCATCACCCTCGTCGGGTTGTGGGGGGTGTGCGCGGCCGGGCTCGGGCCCGGCCACGCCAAGGCGGCCCTGGGGGGCGCCTACGCGTCGCTGGTCGCGCCGGAGACCACGGGGTGGGGTCTGGGCGGCCTGGTCGGCAGCGGCCCGTACGGCCTCTTGGGGCCCGCCCAGCGGGCATTGGCGCTCTTGAGCGTGACCCTGGTGTGGGTCTACGGGTGGCGCACCCGGCGACCGGCGTGGCAGACGATGTGGCTCGGCTGGTTGCCGCTGTTCGCGTTTTCCGCGGTCAGCCTCGACGATCTCGCGTTCCGGGTGTTGTTCCTCGCGCCCTGGGCCGCCTCCTTGCGCACCCCCGGCCGGGTGTGGATGGGGGTGGTGCTGCTGTTGCCGGAGCTTCTTTCCTACGCGCCCGGGGCGGCCTCTGGCCTCTCTGCGCTCGACCCGGGCTGGGCCCTGTTGCTGTTGTGGCTCGTGGCGGCCGGACCCGTGGCCGCGGCCGCGCTGCAGCGACGGTATTGGGCGCGGCCGCACCGCATCGCCGAACGCAGCCGCAAAATCATGTCCGCGCCCGGCGGCGGCCCCTGATGGCCAAGCGCAGCGCGGGCCTGCTGCTGTACCGCCGACGCGACGAGCTCGAGGTGTTGCTCGCCCACCCCGGGGGGCCGTTCTTTGCCAAAAAGGACGCCGGGGCGTGGACGGTGTTCAAGGGCGAGCTCGACGAGGGCGAGGACCCGTGGGCGTGCGCGCGCCGTGAGTTCGAAGAAGAGAGCGGACACCCCGCGCCCGACGCAGTCCCATTGGATCTGGGCGAGATCAAGCAAAAAGGGGGCAAGGTGGTGCGCGCGTTCGCGGTGCCGGGCGATTTCGATCCAAACACATTGTCGAGCAACACCTTCGAGATGGCCTGGCCCCCGCGCTCGGGGAAGATCCAGTCGTTCCCCGAGGTGGATCGGGCCGCGTGGTTCTCGCTCGGGGCGGCCGCGGACAAGATCAACCCTGCCCAGGTGCCGTTTTTGGACCGGTTGCGGGAGCGGGTCGACGTCGACGACGGGTGACCGGGATGCGGCGCCGCGCGTGGGTCACAAACAGATGCAGTCACCGCCGATGCACTTGCCCCCGTAGGTGCCGCACTGCTGGTTGCAGGTCGACAACGTACAGTCCCCACTGGGCGGGGGCGGCGGCGGCGGTGGCGGCGAGAACACCAACGACACCCCCAGGGCCTCGTCGACGTACTGGACCGCCGAGAACACGTCCCGGTTTTTGAACCACGCCCACTGGTAACCGGAGTGCACCCCAAACAGTTTGCTCCCGGCAAACCACGGCCCCCCGCTGTCCCCGGGATCGGCGTACTCGTTCTTCATGCTCACCAACCGGTGGTATCCCTGGGACGACGTGTTCGTCTTCCGCACTTCGTCGCAGCGCTTTCCGGTGGTCTTGCCCAACCGGCACAATGTCATTCCTTCCACCGCGAACCCGAGACTGCTGGCCGGCCGGGTGTGGTTGACATTGTCGTAGAAGTCGCTGGACAGCGTGTTGCCGTTGTTGGTGTGCCACTGGAGGTCGCCCCACATGCCCTTGTGTTCCGCCTTGAACGTCGCGTGGCCCCCTTCCCCGCCGGCCCAGTTCTGCTGCCACTCGGTGCTGTTGGGGCAATGCCCGGCGGTGAGGTAGCCCTGGCTGGCCCCCTTCTTCACCATGAACGCGGCGGTGCAGGCGAGCATCTTCCCGCCCCCGTAGAGCGCCTCGCGACCGGCGGGAAGCTCTTGTGTCAAAGCCACCCGCACGTTGTCCCCGAGCGCGGGCACCGTGCGCAAAAGCTCGTCCCGCGGCACCCGGCGCCCCGCCTTGCTTGGCACCATTTCGACCTCGACGTCGCCGGTCTCGAGGTCGTAGGTCGTGGTCACGTCCTCGAACCCCGCGGCCCGCACCGCGTCGTGCACCGCCCTCGCTTGGTCCGCGAGGGCGGCCTCGGCGAACCCGCGGTCCGGCCGAAACGCGATGTCCAGCCCCGCGATGCGCGGATCGTTCTCGACCCCCGCGGGCACGGCCCCGGCAAATCCCACCACCGCTTGGTGAGGCCCGTCGGGGGTGATGCGCGCGCCGGCGAACGCGTCGGGGTACGTGTCGCGAAGCGTTTGTACGTAGTCAGAGAACGCCGGCTGCCACCCGATGGCGTCCACCGTCTCTGCCCACGTCCAGCCCCGCTCGGCCGCGATGTAGGTCAGGTCCTCGACCCAGCCGGGGTCATCGATGGCCGCCCGGTCAGTGGACCGGTCCGGCCCGCACCCCGCCCCCCCGATCAGGATCGTGGCCAAGCTTGCGCTGATGGTCCCGCCGGTGCCCCGGTTGCTCGTCGTCGTCACGTGTCTCCCCCGTGCTGCCCACCGCCGGTGGGCATTGACCTTCAGGGGTACCAGGGCGCCGGGGCGCACACCACGCGCCGAACCGCACGCCGTGCGAACCGCGGGCACGCCATCGCACACAATGTAATTGTAGAAAACTGGGCCGGGCAACCCAAGCCCAGATCGGTCAGAGACTGAAGATGATCGCCCGCAGGGTCTCGTCCATGTCCCGGGTGTTGTTGGCCCCGTTGTGAAACGTGGTGTAGATGATGCGGCCGGGGTCATCCACCAATGCCACAGGAAGAAACTCGAGGAGCACGGGCACGTCGTCCAGGGTCAACACGTTGCCGTCGTCGTCCTCGTACTGGATGGACGCGGTCATGAGGGGGTTGGCCCCCCCGCCCAGCTCCTGGGGCAGCGCGATGCGCGAGAAGTCGTACTTCAGGAACGCTTGGCCGTTGCCGATGAGGGACGCGAGCTCTTCGTCCTGGACAAACGCGAGGAAGTCTTGGGCCACCCCCCGCTCGGCGTCGTTGCGCACGTCGTCGTCGCCGTACCAGTCCACCGCGTCGGGGTAGAGCAGCTCGAACAGGTCGTAGGCCCAATCCGACAAGTACAGCGAGCCCCCGTCCTCGACGAACCGGCGCAGGTTGGTGAGCACGGTCTCGAGGTCGCCGGGGTCGGCGTTGTCCACCGCCCACTCATGGGGGCCGCAGTTGATGAACAGAATGTCATTGCTGGAGAAGTCGTCGTACACCCCGAACGCCTCCACCAACCAGCTCGGGGTGTTCTCGTCGTGCTCGCCCGACTCGTGGTGGGTGTCCACCACCAGCACGTCGGTGTAGCCGAGCCGGGCCAGCACCTGCTCGACGCTGTCGTGCCCGTCGTACACCGTCATCGCGATGGTGTCCGGCTTGAGGCAGTCCGCGTCCTCGATCTCGGTGCGCTCCTCCTCTTTGACCTCGACCCCGTCGAGGGCGGAGGTGAACGAACCCGCCTGCACCCGCAGGGTGTACGTCCCCGGGGGCACGTCCTCGAGCACAAACGCGCCCTGGGCGTCGGTCACGGTCTCGACCTCTTGGGTGCTTCCGTCCGCGCGGGGCACCTCGACGAAGACCCGGGCATAGCCGATGCCCACCGCCTCGCCGGGATCGCACACCCGGCCGGCGATTTCGCCGGGGTACACCACGGGGTCGAGCCCCTCATCACACTGGCACCCACTGAGGGCCAGCAACACCAAGCCACAACATATGCGCATGGCCTCAGCGTGCCACGGGACCCGGCGGGGTCAAGGCGGCGTCAGCGGCGCAACAACCGCAGCGCGTTCTCGGCGTTGGTCTTGTCCTCTGGGCGCGGGGCGAGCTCGAGCACCCGCTCGTACGAGGGGATCGCCTCGTCGGGCCGGCCCGCGAACCGGAGCGCCTCGGCCAGGCCCAGGTGCGCCTCCGGGTCCCGCGGGGCGAGCCTCACCGCGGCCCGGAACGAGCGGATCGAGGCCGCGGTCTGGCCGAGGTCGAGCTGGGCCCACCCGAGCCCGCGGTGGGCCTTGGCCAGGTCCGGGTCTTTGGCCAGCGCCTTTTCGTACAGCCGCACCGCAGGCTTGCTCCGGCCCCGGCGCCGCACGCGCTCGGCCGCGGCCAGCAGGTCGGCCGCGGACCGGGTCTTGGTCACGGTCTCGTCGTCGTCATCGTCGTCGTCGTCATCGGGCGGCGGCTTCTTCGTGTCCTTCTTCGTGTCCTTCTTCGTGTCCGTCTTCGCGTCCTTCTTCGTGTCCCCCTCCTCGGCCGGCGCCCCCGCCCCGGTCCCGGTCCCGGTCTCGAGCTGTTGCAGCAACATGCCCGCGCGGCGGTGGCCTTCGGCTTCGGTGAGCAGCGCGTCGAGCTCGGCCTTGGCGGGGCCGAGCTGTCCCGCGGCGGCCAACGATTGGGCGAGGGCAAACGCGGCCCGCCGATCACCTTGCCGGGCCAGGTCCCGCAACGTTTGGCGCGCGCTGTCCGCGGCCGGTGAGGCGGGGGCCGCCGTGTGCAGCGCCCACGTGGCCTCGAGGTAGCGCTGTTCGCGGGCGACCAACGCCGCGTCGTCGCCGGCCCGGGCCGCGGCCACGCGCAGATCTTCGCCCAGCTCGAGGGCGGCCCCGGTCTTTTTGTGGTGGTGGGCCATGGCCAGGTGCGGCCAGGGGCTGTCCCCCGCCCCCACCCGCGACGACGAGGCCGCGGCGTAGGCGGCGGCGGCGGCGGCCTCGGCTTGTTTGGCCAGCGCCGGGCGTTTGTCCGCGGGGGCGAGGGCGGCGCGCTCGGACAAGGCCCGGGCGATGCCGCTTTGCAGGAGCGAGGCCGCGGCCTGTTCGTAGGGATCGGTGGGGGCGGGCACGGTGCTGAGCAGCGCCTCCAATGTCGCTGGGTCGTCTTTGCGCAGGACGCCCAACAATGCGGCTGGAGCGGTCGGCCCCTTTTGTGGCGTGCTGCGCACCAAGCTCACCACCACCCGGTCGAACACGTCGGGGAACGCGAAGTAGAGCACCACCGGGAAGCTCACCACCAAGAAGAACAACCCCGCGAACAGCCAGCCCCAAGAGCCCCGGCCTTTGCCCAGCGCGCGGCGCAGGTCCTCGTCGACCAACACCTCCTCGGGGGGGAACGTGGGGGGCGCATGCTCGCCTCCGTCGGTGGCCGGGGTGCGCGAAAAACCGTCCACCGGGCCGCTCGGCTCCAAGGGCAACGACGCGCCCGCCCCGAGGGTGAACGCGGGCTCGGCCGCGTCGTGCGCGGCCCGGTCGAACAGCGCGCCCAGGGCCCGGTCGTCCTCGGACGGCGCCCCCGCGGCAGGGGCGGCGGGCCGGGCCGGCTTTTCGGGCACCCACAGGCCGGTCTCGTCGTCGGGGTCGAAGGGGGCGGGGGCCGGCCCATCGTCGAACAGGTGGCCGAGGGCGTGATGTTCCTCGAGGGCCACGTCGGGGTTGCCCGCCACCGCGATGCGGTCCTGGCCGGTGAGGTTGCCGAAGAACACCTCTTTGCGGACCTCGTCGAAGTCCTGAAACGCGAGCACGGTGCCGTCGGCGCGCCGGATCCGGATGGGCTTTTTGTGGTCCTCATCGGTGGGCACCGCCGAGTCCCCCCCCAGGGGCGACTGATCGGCCTCGGTGGAGAACCGCGGCGGCGGGGTGCGCACCGTCGACGGCGGAGGCTCACGCAGGGGCATTGTCTCGGGGGTGAGGTCGGCGGTGCGCTGCTCGAGCTCATCGCCGAGCACCCTTTGCACAAAGTCCGCGACCGACACCCGCTTGTCCCGGGGGGTCTTTTCCAAAAACCGCAGCAAGGCGGCGCTGACCTCGGCACAGGACGCGAAGCGCCGGCGTGGCTCGCGCTCGAGCATCTTGAGGATGATGTCCTCGAGGACCTGGGGAAAGGCCTTCACGATCGTCGACGGGTGCGGCACCGGATGGGTCAAGATCTTGTTGAGGGTCGCGATCTCGCTCTCGGCCTTGAACAGCCGCTTGCCCGTGCACATCTCCCACAACACGATGCCGAGCGAGAACTGATCGCTCTTGCCGTCGAGCGGCTCGCCGCGCACCTGCTCGGGGGACATGTACTGGAGCTTGCCCTTGACCAGCCCCGCCTGCGTCGAGGTCACGCGGTTTTTGGCTTTGGCGATGCCGAAATCGACCACCTTGGTCACGCCGTCGGCCCGGACCATGATGTTCTGCGGGCTCACGTCCCGGTGCACAATCTGCAGGTGGTGGCCCTCGACGTCACAGGCGCGGTGGGCGTGGTCGAGGCCCAGGGACGCGTCGTGCACAATGCGCACCGTGACCTGGAAGGGCAGCCCGATGCCGGCCTTGGCCGCCGCGTACCACAGGCGCGAGAGGTCCTCGCCCTTGATGTACTCCATCACGATCCAGAACGTGCCGTCCCACTCCCCCACGTCGTACACGCTGACCACGTTGGGGTGATTGAGCAGCGCGGCCACCCGGGCCTCGTCGAGAAACTGCTCGACGAAGTCTTTGTCGTCCGAAGACTCATGGCGCAGGCTCTTCAGGATCACCAACCGGTCGATGCCGGTGATCTGGCGCGCCAGGTACACGTCCCCCATGCCCCCTTGGGCAATGCGTCGGATGAGCTCGTATTTGTTGAACACCCGCCGGCCGGCCATGCCGGGGACGATATTGTCTTTTCCCCCGCAAAAAAACTCCCCGTCTTTTGCCCCCCGCCCATCTGTGCGAATGGCGCGCGGTGCCAGACCCCACGCCCGTGACCCTGCCGCGCTCGGTGCGCGAATCCGTGGTGATCACCGTCATCGTGATCAACTCCATCGCGATCTTCTGGCGCGCCTTCCCCGACGTGCCGCCGACGCTGAGCACCGGTCTGTTCGTGATGGACTACGGGTGCACGGTGTATTTTTTGTACGAGGTGGTGGTCAAGCTCCGGGCCGCGGGCCGCACCGGCTACTTCTCGACCAACTGGAACCGCTTCGACTTCGCGGTGGTCATGGTCAGCCTCCCCATGTTGCTGAGTCCCCTGTTCGACGTGAACGAAGACTTCTCGGTGGTGTTGCTGCTGCGCCTCGCCCGGCTGCTGCGGTTCTTTCGGCTGATGCGGTTTATTCCCGACGTGGAGCGGGTGTTCGCGGGGGTGCGCCGGGGGCTCAAGGCCAGCATCGGGGTGTTCTTGGCCCTCGCCCTGTACAACTTCGCCCTCGGCCTCGCCGCCTGCTACCTGTTCCGCGGGGTCGCGCCAGAACACTTCGGCGACCCCCTGCTCAGCCTCTACAGCATGTTCAAGGTGTTCACCGTCGAGGGATGGTTCGAGATCCCGGACACGGTGGCCCTGCACCACCCGACCTGGGCGGTGTTCGTGCGGGGGTTTTTCATGTTCGCGGTGGCCACCGGGGGCTTGCTCGGCCTGTCCATGGCCAACGCGGTGTTCGTCGACGAGATGGTCATCGACAACAACCGCGAGCTCGAGCGGCAGGTGGCGGTGGTGACCGCCCAGCTCGACACTGTGATGCAACAAAACCAGGCCCTGCTCGACCGGTGGAGCTCAGAGCACGCGCAGGGGAACGCGCCGCCGCCCGAAGGTCCCGGCCCGGGCTGAGAAGCGACCGGCCAGCCGCTGGCCACACGAGGGACAGGCCCCGTCGTCGAGGCGGTGGCTCAAGATGTTGTACCAGTCGCGCTCGATCAGGACCTCGCCGCAGCCCGCGCAGGTGGTGGTGTCCCCGTCGTGGTCGTGCACGTTGCCGAGGTAGACGTGCCGCAACCCGTGCTCGTGGGCGATGGCCCGCGCCCGCCGCAGCGTCGACACCGGGGTGGCCGGGGTGTCGCCCATGCGGAAATCGGGGTGGAACGCCGAGAAGTGCAGCGGCACCTCGCCGGACAGCTCCTCGGCGACAAATGTGCAGAGCTGGTGCAGCTCGGCCTCGTCGTCATTCTGCCCGGGGATGAGCAGGGTGGTGATCTCGGTCCAGACGTCGGTCTCGTGCACCAGGTAGCGCAGGGTGTCTTTGACCGGCTCGAGGTCGCCGAGGCAGAGGTGGCGGTAGAAGTCCTGGGTGAATGCCTTGAGGTCGATGTTGACCGCGTCCATGGCCGCGAAAAATTCCGTTCGTGCCTCTGCGGTGATGTAGCCCGCGCTCACCGCGACGGGGTGAATGCCGCGTGCCCGACAGGCGGCGGCGGTGTCGATGGCGTACTCGGCGAAGATCACGGGGTCGTTGTAGGTGAAGGCCACGCTGGTGCAGTCGTGGGCGGCGGCGAGGGCGGCGATGTCGTCCGGGCCCTGGCGGGCCTGCAGCTGGTCCATGTGGCGGGCCTTGGAGATGTTCCAGTTCTGGCAGAACTTGCAGCCGAGGTTGCAGCCCGCGGTGCCGAAGCTGAGCACCGAGGTGCCGGGGTAGAAATGGTTCAGCGGCTTTTTCTCGATGGGGTCGATGCAAAAACCGCTCGACCGCCCGTAGGTGGTGAGCGCGATGCCGTCGGCCGTGCCCTGGCGCACAAAACAAAAGCCCCGTTGCCCCGGCCGGAGGGCGCACCGCCGCGGACAGAGGTCGCACACCGCGCGCCCGTCGTCGGCGAGATGAAAGAAGCGACCGGGGGACATCCGCTCAGACCTCCTCGAACTTCTGCACCGTGAAGCGAAACAGTGACATGGGGCTGCCCTTGGCGATGCCCGCCTTTTGCCGGGCGATGTCCACCTGCTGGGCCGCGCTGTCCACCCCCTCGATGTCGGGCAACAACACCCCGGTGCGCGGCCCTTGCCGCACCACCACCCCGTACCGGGCGGGGTCGAGGCTGGCCAAGGACGCGATGGCTTCGGGCTCGTCCAGCAATGTCACTTCAATCGTGACCTGGTCGAGCTCGGGCCGACGCAAAGGGGCAAAGCGGGGGTCCTCGGTGGCGGCCAACCACGCGCAGCTGGCCAAGTCGTCGGTGAGCCGGGGCCCCTGGGGCTGGATGCGCCCGATGCAGCCCCGGAGCTTGCCATCGGCCCGGCCGCGCAAGGTCACAAACAGCCCGCGGGGGCGCTCGTCGTCGAGCACCGGGAGGGTGGGGTCGGCCCCGAAGCCGCGCGCGATGGCGGCCCGGGCCAGGCGGGTGAGGTCATCGCCGGTCATCGGTCTCCTCTTGCCGGGGCCCGTCGAGCACGGCCACGAGGTAGCCCACCCCGAAGGGGCCTTCGTAGGACAAGCGCCGGCACCCGGGGAGCGTGGCCGGCCGGCCCAAGGCGCCGCTCGCGACCTCGAGGGAGTCGACCACGTCCTCGCCCGCGGCGTCGCGGACCGCGGGATCGATGTCCGCCACCGCGTCGAGGGCGCGGGCGTCGACGACGTCGCAGACCGCGCGGTCAAACCGGGCGCCGGCCGGGTCATGGCCGCCGGGGGCGGCAGGGCTCAGCCGGTGGCTCATGTCCCCCGAGGCGAGCAAGCCCCAGCGCCCCCCCGCCGGCGCGCAGGCCCGGGCCAGCGTCGCCCCCAGGGCGAGGTTGTCCGCGCGGGTGGTGTGGGCGGACAGGCCGACCACCACGGTGGGCACGTCGACACCGGCCTGTTGCGCAAACCACAGGGGCACGAACGCGCCGTGATCGAGCTTGTCCCCGGCCAGGCCCACGCCCCCCGCGTCAACAAGCGCCCCGACCACGTCGTCGGGCACGGTCCACGCGACCTCGACGCCAGGGGCCGAAAACGCCGCGAAGTCGTCGCGCCCCCCTTCGGCCACGACGGAGAACGTCTGCGCCGGCCGCGGGGTGTGCGGGGAGATCACGACCAGCCCGTCGAGGTCGGCGCGGGCGAGATGGGCCGCGGCCTCGCGCATCGCCCGGGTGGTGGCGGCACATTGCGCCCCCCGGCCGCCCCCCACCGCGGGGATCACGATGGGGGCGTGGCACATCAACACCGAAGCCGCGTAGGGGTGGGTCATGGGTCTCCTCCCCACAATGTTGACGCCCCCCGGGCGGGGACAACCGGTGATCTCGGGCCGCGGCGGGGGGTCCCCCGGAGAACGGAACGGTCAGGACCCGGCCCGCTCGTCGAGCACGCGCTCCACCGAGGCGAGCAGCTGCTCAAACTTAAACGGTTTGGAAAGTATCAAATCGATGCCCCGGGCCTTGGCCAGGTCCTGGTCCAGGGTCGCCCCCCACCCGGTGACGAGACACACCGGGAGGTTGGCGAAACGTTTTTTGACCTCGGCCGCGACCTCGTACCCGTCGAGACCGGGCAGCCCGAGATCGGTGAACACCATCACGAAGTCGCCGCCCTCGAGGAGCTCGAGCCCGGCGGGGCCATCCGCGGCGGTGAGCACGGTGAAGCCTTCGGTGCTCAAGAAGTCGGTGAGGATGTCGCGGATGTTCTCCTCGTCGTCGATGACCAAGACCTTGCCGCGTTCGCCGAAGCTCGTCTCCGCCGGCGCCGCCCACTCGTCCCATCCCGCTTCGTCGCCCCCCACCGAATCCACCGCGTCCCCCACCGGGGCGGACTCTTCGGTGGTGCTGCCCCCCACGTCCTCCATCGACGTGGTGAGCTCGGCGGTGGGCAACCGGATGCAAAACTCCGTGCCGTGGCGCGGCCCGGTGGACACGCTGTGCACCTCGAGCTCGCCGTGGTGGCGCTGGATGATGCTGTAGCTGACGGACAGACCGAGCCCGGTGCCCTTTTCCCCCTTGGTGGTGAAGAACGGATCAAAGATGCGTTGTTTGACGTCCTCGGGGATGCCGGTGCCGGTGTCGCGCACGCGGATGCTGCAGGTGTCCCCGCCCGGGTCCCGGGTGGCGACGAGGTGCACCTGGCCCCCGTCGGGCATGGCGTCGACCGCGTTGTGCACGAGGTTGATCAACACCTCCCGCAGCTCGTGGGGGTTGCCCCGCACCGCGAGGTCGCGCTCGCGGCTCTCGACGTAGAGGTCGACCCGCACCCCGCGCTGCAGGGGCTGCTCGCGCCAGCGCGGCCGGGTGAACTCGGCCACGTCGTCGAGGATCTCGGTCACGCTCACGACCACAAAATCGTCGGTGCTGTCCTGTCGGCCGAGCTCCTGGACCCGGCGCACGGTCTCGGCCCCGTCGTTGGCGGCCTTTTCAATGATCTCGGCGTGTTTTTTCAGCCCCGGGTCGCTGAGGTTGGCTTTGAGCAACTGGGCGCGGCCGAGGATGGCCCCGAGCACGTTGTTGAAGTCGTGGGCCACCCCAGCGGCGAGCTCGCCGAGGGCGCGGAGCTTCTCGGACTGCACCAGCTTGTCCTGGGCCGCCTGCAGGTCGACGAGGGCCTGGTCCCGGGCCGCGAACAGCGCCGCGTTCTTCATCGCGATGGCGAGGTGGGTGGACAGGCCGTCGAGGGTCTTGATCTCGGAGTCGAGCAACGGGTCGCTGTCCACAAATCCGAGCAACAACCCCCCGAGGAGGTCGCCGTCGGACACGATGGGCGCGGCCACCACCTTGCCGAGGCCGAGGTTGAACAGCTGGCGGGCGTGGGGGGGCGCGGTCTGGACGTCGCGTTCGGCGGTGAGCTGCACCGGGGCGCGGATGTCCAGGGCCCACTCGAACAGCGAGCCCTTGACCCCGAGGGGGGTGCGGTCGTCGGCCCCGGCGGGGCCGGCGCTGAGCAGGGGGGCGATGGCTTGGGCGTCGGGATCGTACTTGCCAATGCTGATGTGGGCGAAGTCGAACACCCGGCGCAGGCTGCGCGCCACCGTCTTGGCCAGCTCGAGCATGTCCAGCCGGCTGGACACCGCCTTGGCGATCTCGTCGATGGCGAGCAGCCGCTGCACCGACGCTTGCTCAGCCTCGAGCAAACTGGCCCGGTCGATGGCGGTGCCGAGCAACACCCCGAGGGCGCGCATCAGCTCCTCGTCGGCGTCGGTGAGGGGGCGCTCATCGCTGAACATGAACGCCGCGCCCACCACCTTGTCCTCGGCGCGCAAGGGCACCACCAGCGCCCCGCTGTACCCGGCGTTGCGGACCTCGGGGATGGTGACCCGCTCGTCGGTGATGTTGTGCACGTGCTGGATCACGCCCCGGCGCACCGCGTCCGCGAGCAGGGTCTTGCTTTGCAGTGAGATTTGCTGGAGCCGGGCCCGCAGCTTGGCGTCGAGCCCCTTGGCCGCGCGCAGCTCCAGGGTGTCCCGGTGGGGGTCGAGCAAGGAGATGCCCACCGCCGCCACCCGCAACAGGTCGTGCACCCGCCGGGCCCCGATGTCGAGAATCTCGTCGAGGCTGCGCGCGGCGTTGATCGCGGTGGACACGTCCCCCACCAGGGCGAACTCGCGGTTTTTGCGGATGATCTCGTTTTCGAAGCTCTTCCGCTCGGTGATGTCCTGCATGATGCCCAATGTGGCTGGACCACCATTGAACTCCACGTAGGAGATCGACACTTGGGCATCAAAGATCTGCCCGTCCTTGCGCCGGGCCACAAAGTCGTAGCGCGGGGCCACCGGCAGGCCGGCCTCGATGCGCTCCACCCGCCGCCGCAGGGTGTCCCGGCTCTGCTCGGCGATGATGTTCTCCTCGATGGAGAAACCCGCGGCCATCAACTCGTCGAGGGGGAAGCCGACCATGGCCTCGAACTTGGGGTTGGCGTAGGCGAACGCGCCGCCCTGGATGATGTAGATGCCGTCGTTGGAGGTCTCGACGATGGTGCGGAACTGGCGGGTGGTGGCGTCGAGCCGCGACTCGAGCAGGTCGCGGGTGACCAGGCGCTGAATCAACGCGAGCAGGGGGCGGTCGACCTCGCCCCCGTGGAACACAAAATCGATCACCCCCGCCTCGGCCACCGCCGCGCGGCCGGGGTGTTCGGCCTCTTGGAAACACACCACCGCCCGGGGCAGCCGCCCGCCTTCGCTGCTCTGGGCCACCCGGCGCAGGGTCTGCACCCCGACGCTGTCGTCGATGTCCCAGCTCACCAACACCAAGGTGGGCGGGTCTTTGCGGCACCGCTCGACGAGGTCGTCGGCCGACCGGCACACCTCGACGCGCAGCTCGAGCTCATGCTCAAACAACGCCTCGGACACCGCGCGGGCCAAGGCGCGGTCTTGGATGCAGATCAGAACCAGGGGGCCGCTCGACGGCATGGCCGCCAAAATGGTTCACCCTGGCGAACTTCGCAAGCTTGTCCGGGCGCTTGCGCGGCCGGACAAGGCGCTGGACAATGGCGCATGGTCCGTTCGGTTCGGCCCGAAAGCAGCACCACCGCCCCGTCCCTCGACGGGGACAGCCTGGTGTTGCACGCCGGGCACGGCCTGGCCGGCGACATGTACGCCGCCGCCCTCCTCGACCTCGGGCTCGACCCCCACATCGTGCGGCAAGCCCTCGACCAGGCCCACCTCCCCGAGGTCGGCCTCCGGGTCAGCCGCGGCTTCTCCGCGGGGGTGGCGGGCACCGAGGCGACCTTCGTCGACGGCGCCGGCCGCCCCCTGGAAAAGCCCGTGGCCGAGTCGCGCACCCCCAAGACCACCGGGCGCAGCCACCGCCACCGCCGGCCCCGCACCGCCCACCGCGAGGGCCGCAGCGCGCCCAAGGCCCAGGCCGTGCTCACCGCGATGCCCACCCCCGACCACGACGAGGTCGTGCCCGAGGTGGCCGCCCCCGCCCGGCTCGACAAGGCCGAGCGCGTGCACGAGTGGCTCGCCGACGAGGGGGCCCGGGCCCCCGACGTGCTCGCCCACCTCACCGGCACCGACCTGGCCCCGTTCACCGCCGCGCTGGCGTTGCGCATCGTGCGCCGGGTGTTCGCGGCCCGGGCCGAGCTCGCGGGGCGCGACGTCGACAAAATCGTGCTCCCCGGGCGCGCGGCCTTGGATCTTTTGTGCGACGCGGTCGCCGCGGCCGCGCTCACCGCCGCAATCCAACCCGTGCGGGTGTTGTGCACCCCGTTGGCGATGTCGCTGGCCGACACCACCTGGGACGGGGTGCGCATCGCCGGCCCGTGCCCGGTGACGGTGGCCGCGGCCGGCCCGCTCCCCACCCGCCTGCGCGATGTGCCCTATGCACCCACCACCCCGACTGGCGCGGCCATCGCGTGGGCCCTCCGCGCCCAACCCTGGGGCCCGTTCGCGGTGACCACCCACCAGCGGGGGGTGGGCCTGGGCACCCACCGCCCCGACCACACCCCCAACGCCTTGCTCGTCTACGTCGCCGACGTGGCTCTCGACGAGCCGGGCCCAATCTGACAAGCAACCACAATGGCGGACGAGACCGAACACATCGAAAGCGAGGCCCGCGGGTTCGACGATCCCGACGAGGAGACTTCGCCCGAGGTGGTCAAGCGGGCCAACCCCCGCCGCAATTCGTCCGACCCCATCGCGGTCATCGCCAGCCCCACCCGCAAGCTGCGCACCCGGCTGTGCGACCTCCTCCACCAAAATGGCTGGGAGACGGTGGACGTGAAGTCCACCGAAGAGCTCCTCGAGGTCTGCCGCGCGGTCGCCCCGGAGGTCGTGCTCGTCGACGAGGTCCTCGCGGGCGAAGACCGGGACCCCATCCCCGAGGCGATCAAACAACAAAAGCCCGGCGCGGCCCGGCGCATCATCGCCCTGCTCCACGACCGGTCCGGCGCCCACGTGGCCTCGGCCATGGCCGAGGGCTACGACGACTTCGTGCTCAACCCCGACGACGACGTCGAGGTCGTGGCCCGGACCACGTCGAACTTGCGGGACTGCCGCACCCTGGCCGAGATCCAGGCCCAAAAGCGCGACGCCGCGACCCTGCTCGAGCTGAGCCAGACGTTGGCCAGCTCCCTCGACATGCAGCTCATCCTGCACATGGTCAGCCGGCTCATCGCCAACGTGCTCCAGGTCGAGCGCTGCTCGATCATCATCCTCGACCCCGAGCACGAGGACGCGGTGATGGTCGCCGCGTCCGAAGACCGCAAGGTCCGCGACATCCGCATCCAGCTGCGCGACTACCCCGAGCTGCAACGCTGCGTGGCCAACGGCGCCCCCATCATCATCGAGGACGCGAGCCGCGACCCGATGTTCGACCACCTCCGGGGCAAGGGCTCACCGATCCAAAAGGTGCGCCTGATGGCGCTGTTCCCCATTGTGTTCGAAGAGCGCGTCACTGGGGTGCTGTTTCTGCGTTCGCACCACGTGGCCCGGGCCTTGTCGCCGCACGAGCTGCAGTTCGGCCAGACCGTGGCCTCGGCGTGTGCGGTGGCGATCCGCAACGCGCGCCTGTTCGATTCATTCCGCGACCAGACCGAGCGCATCAACTACATGCGCATGGCCGCAGAAAAACAAATGGAAGCCCTCCGCAAGTACGAGGACTTCTTCGAATACGCCGCCGACGGCATGGCCATCGTCGACCTCGACGCCAACATGCTCTACGTCAACCGCGAGGGCCGCCGCCTGTTCGGCGACCCGTCACACCATTTCCGCGGCGAGAACTTCCTCGACATCGTCGGCACCGATTCCCGCGCCAACTGGGCCCTGGTCGTCGACGAGGTCCGCCACGGCCGCTTCAAGAACGAGATGGACTTCGTCATCGTGCGCACCGACGGCGAAGAGCGCATCTTCTCGTTGAGCGCGGGGGGGGCGGGCCAGGACACCGGGCTCATCATCCTCTCGTTCCGCGACGTCACCGAGACCCGCGAAATGGGCGTCGAGCTGCGCACCACCAAGGACTTCCTCGAGAACCTCATCGATAACAGCGTCGACGCGATCATCGCCGCGGACATGAGCGGCAACCTGATGCTGTTCAACAAGGGCGCGGAGAAGATCTACGGCTACACCGCCGACGACGTCATCGGCCAAATCCACGTCAGTGAGCTGTACCCCCCGCGGGTGGCGATGGAGGTCATGCGCCAACTTCGCGACGAGCGCTGGGGGGGCGTGGGCCGGCTCGAGGCCCAACGCAAATACATCCGCAACGCCCAAGGCGAGTTCGTGCCCGTGTCCATGACCGCGTCCATCATTTACGAGGACGGGGAAGAGGTCGCCACCGTCGGGGTGTTCACCGACTTGCGCGACCGGCTCAAGATCGAAGCCGAGCTCTCCAGCGCCCAAGAGGAGCTCATGCGCACCGAGAAGGCGCGGGTCGCGGCCGAGCTCGCGGGCATGGCCGCCCACGAACTCAACCAGCCCCTCACCTCCGTGCTCGGCTACGCCGAGATGCTCCAGCACAAGATCCCCGGCAGCCAGACCAAAATCCGGCGCCACGTCGAGACCATCTACCGCCAAGCCGAGCGCATGGCCGAGATCGTGCGGCGCATCGGGCACATCACCAAGTACGAGACCACCAACTACAGCGCCAGCACCCGCATCCTCTCCCTCGAGGGCAGCGCCCCGGTGAGCGACGAGGAGCTCGCCCTCGCCGACACCCGGCCCCGCCAGGACGACGACGCCCTCAGCGGCCACACCGTACCATTGCGGGCCACCGACGTGGCCGACGCGGTGGCCGCGGCCCGGCGGGAGCGCACCACCGACCTCGCGGGCATGTTCACCCGGCCCAAGCCCAAGCGCGACGCGGGGTCGGACGCAGATGTCAGCGCGGTGGTGCGGCTCGACACCGTCGACGACGACGACACCCTCCGCAACCGGCGGGCCCGCCGCCGCCGGGAGCGCCTCAAGGCCCAGGAGCGCACCGATCCCCAGCAGCCCCGCCGGCGGCGCAGCGACGAGGTCACGTCCCCGGGCCAGAAGGTGCCCGCCGCCCTGGTCGACGAGCCCTACGCCCAAGCCGAGCCCTACGCCCAAGCCGAGCCCGAAGAGGTCACCAACCCCGGGGTGCGGGTGGCCGACCTCAAGCGGGCCCACGACGACAAATCCGGCCGAGGCAAATGACCGCGTCCGAGATGTTGCGCGGCCGGATCAAAAAGAACCTCCGCCGCGACAAGGCCCTCCTCCGCACCACCACCTGCTACCGCATCTACGACCGGGACATCCCCGAAATCCCCCTCGCCCTCGACGTGTACGGCGATTGGTTGCACGCGATTTGGTACGAGACCAAACACGGCCGAAGCGACGCCGCCGGCCTCGCGCACGCCGAGCAACTCGCCCACACCGCCGCAGAGACATTGTCGATCAACCCCGCCCAGGTGGTGCACAAACGCCGGGCCCGCCGCCTCAAGGGCCAACAGGTGGGCCGGCTCGACGACACCGGCCAACGCTTGGTGGTCGAGGAGGACGGGCGCCGTTACGGGGTCAACCTCCAGGACTTCATCGACACCGGGCTGTTCCTCGACCACCGCCCCCTGCGGTCCCGCATCGCCGACACCGCCCGCGACCGCCGGGTGCTCAACCTCTTCTGCTACACCGGGAGCCTCTCGGTGGCCGCGGCCCAGGGGGGCGCCACCCACGTGACCTCGGTGGACCTGTCCGAGCGTTACCTCGCCTGGGCCGAGGACAACTTCCGGCTCAACCGCCTGGACCCCGCCGCCCACCGCACCGTGGCCACCGATTGCCGGGCGTTCCTCGACGACGATCGCACGGCCTACGATCTCATCGTGCTCGATCCTCCCATCGCCTCCACCAGCGCCCGGGCCCGAGATTTCGACGTGCAGGCCGACGCCACCTGGTTCATCACCCGGTGCCTGGACCGCCTCGCCCCCGGGGGCGTCCTCTACTTCTCCACCCCCCTGACCACCTTCGTCCTCGACGACCGTGTCCGGGCCCGGGCCGCGGTCCAAGACCTCACCGCCGCCACCACCCCGAAGGCGTTCCGGCACCAGCCACACCAATGTTATTTGATTGAGCCGGGCCGCGCGACCTAGCCGAGGGTCTTTTCCAGCCGCGACACCACCGCTTGGATGCCGGCGTCCGTCGAGAGCAAGCCCTCGACCTTGCGCACCGAGGCCATCACCGTGGTGTGGTCGCGCCCAAAAAAGCGGCCGATCTCGGGGAGCGAAGCGGCCAGGTGCCGCCGGCAGAGATACATCGCGAGCTGGCGGGCCCGGGTCACGCTGCGCTGCCGGCTCTTGCCGCAAATGTCACTGCGCCGCATGTCGTAATAGGCGGCCACGGTGTCCACGATTTGCGGGAAGGAGAGTGACTCCTTCTTGCGGAGCATGGGCCGGAGCACGTCCTTGACCAGCTCGAGGGTGGGCGCGACCTGGGTCATCGAGCAGTACGCGGAGATGCGCAGCAACGCGCCCTCCAGGGTGCGCACCGACGAGCGCACGTGGTCGGCGAGGTAGTGGAGCACCTCCCGGGGCACATCGAGGCCCAACGTCTGGGCCTTGCGCTCGAGGATCGCGACCCGCGTCTCCATCTCCGGGGGCTGGATGTCGGCGATGAGCCCCCAGGACAGCCGCGTGGACAGGCGCGAGGCCAGGCCTTTGATCTCGTGCGGGTAGCGGTCGGCGGTGACCACGATCTGCTTTTTGCACTGATAGAGCGCATTGAAGGTGTGAAAGAACTCGTCCTGGGACGCGTCCTTGCCGGCCAAGAACTGGATGTCGTCGACGAGCAAGATGTCGAGCCCGTTGCGGTACCGCAGGCGGAACTGGTCGAACCGGCGGTTGCGGATCTCGGTGATGTACTCGTTCACCCATTGCTCGGCCGAGAGGTACACCACCCGCAGCGACGGGTTGAGCCGGCGGGCCTCGTTGCCGATGGCCTGCAACAGGTGCGTCTTGCCCAGGCCGCTGTTGCCGAACAAAAAGAGCGGGCTGTACCGCTCGGCCGGGGCCTCCGCCACCGCCCGGCAGGCCGCGAAGGCCATGCGGTTGCTCGGTCCCTCGACGAAGGTGTCGAAGGTGTGGCGCGAATCGAGCGGGTAGCCGGCGATGCCCGCGGGGGCCTCGTCGCCGCGGTGCAAAGACACCACGGGGGCGGCGCTGCGGGGGGCCATCAACGGCGCGGCCGGGCGCGGGGGCTGGTCGTCGAGCACCGGGGGGGCGGTGGCCGCGGCGGGGGCGGGCGCGTCGCCCACGATGAGCTGCACGTCGACGGGCGCTTGGGCGCCGGCGGTGGCCAACGCACGAAGCTCGTCGAGATAATGATCGTTCACCCAGTCGCGGTGAAAGGCCGAGGGCGCGGCCAGCACCAGCACGTGCGCGCTCGATGACGGGTGCAGCTGCAAGGGCTCGAAGAAGCCGCGGAAGGTGAACAGGCTGGTCTTCTGCGCGAGGCGTTGCAGCAGGTCGTTGTAGACCGCGCGGACCGCATCTTGGGCGGGGCGTTGGCTCGGCTCATGACCCGATGGCACCCAAACCTCGCCGCGGTCTTCAGACAACAGTGCACCCGCCCGCGGAGTTGTTCGGTCCGCGTCAAAGCCGCTTCCCTCGACGAGAAACGCGCTGTTTTGTGGTGATCCCGATCTGATCGGGGAGCTTGTTTGTAGCCGACCTGTCACACACCTTTCAAGGGTTGTGCTCGGAAAGTTTTGGCGGCGCGTTAACTGCGCGAAAACGTTTGCCACGACGCGTTGACCAAAGACACGTTCGGTCTGCGCGCATCATGAACCTGTGGTTGGCAATGATCGCCGCGGTGCCGTGGCGCCCGCTTTGGTGAACCTTTTTCGTGACCTAGCGCGATCTCCTCCACGGAGCGTGAAGATCCCGGTCGAGGCGAACAAGATCGTCACACCTTTGGCCGATCGCATCGGCTTCGATCACTCGCACACCGCGTCTGTGTTGTTGCCGCCGGTGTCGCGCGCCCCTTGGGAGGTGGTGTCCATGAGGGTCTGCGCGACCTCGCACGCGGGCAGCTGGGGGTTGTCGCAGACGCACACCCCCCCTTGGACGTTGGTCAGGTCGGGGGCGGTCCACACCGCGAGCAGCGGGTTGTCGCGGATGATCAGGTCCCCGTCCACATCCAGCAGCGACGGCATCTCGACCTCGAGCAAGTCGACGTTGCGCTCGATCGCCGCCGGCCCCCCGATGTGTTGCAGGCTGTTGCACCGCAGCGCGATCAACCCGGGGTTGGTGAGCGCCACCCCGCCCCCGATGGCCAGTCCCCCCACCGTCTGCAGGTCCGGCAACGACAGCGTGGCCGGCAGGTGGCTCTTGAGCCGCATCTCCCCCGCCACGTCGAACAGATCGCCCAGGCCCAAAAACGTGAGCGCGCCGTTGTCTTCGACGACAACCCCGCCCCCCACGCGGAACAGCGACGGGAGCTGCACGGTGGTGAGCGCGGGGTTGCCCACGATGCGCAGATCGCCCTCCACCGTGAACAGGTCCGGCAGGTTGACCACCCCGAGCGCTTCGTTGGCCTGGATGATCACGTCGCCGCCGACCTCGAACAGCACCGTGCCCACCACGGAGTCGAGCGCGGTCCCGTCGACGAGCAAGCTGCCCTCGATGGAGAACCGGTCCTCGAGCGCGTCGGGGTTCTCCCCGAGGTCCACCGGCGGCGGCGGGCGCAGCGGGTCGCCGGACGGCACGTAGGTGCGCGCGTCCTCGCCGAGGTAGATCCGCTTGGGCTCCCCGCAGGAGAGCGCGAGGGCCAGCGCCAGACCCAACCCCCCGCACACCGCGCGTGTTGTTGTCGTCGTCATCGCCGGCAATCTACCCCGCCCGCGAAGAAGACAAAACCACGCGACGCCGACCTTCGTCGACGCCGCGTGGCCGCGCCCGGGACAGGCTGGGTCAGGGGGTACAGGTACAGTCGCCGTCGCCGTCGCCGTCGCCGTCGCCGTCGCCGTCGCCATCGCCGTCGCCGTCGCCGTCGCCGTCGCCGTCGCCATCGCCGCCGGTGGGGCAGGTGAAGTACGCGTCGAGGGGCGAGCTGCCGCAGTCCACCTCCGCGCCGTCGAGGTCGCCGTCGCCGTCGGTGTCGGGATTGAGCGGGTCGGTCCCGCGGGCGTCCTCGGCCCCATCGTTCAGCCCGTCGTCGTCGCAGTCGGGGTCGAGGGGGTCGAGGCCCTCATCGAGCTCGGTCTGATCGTCGATGCCGTCGCCATCGCTGTCGGGGTTGAGCGGGTCGGTGCCCCCCGCGACCTCGTCGCCATCGTTGATGCCGTCGCCGTCGCTGTCGGGGTCTTCCGGGTCACACCCGAGGGCGTTTTCGTCGTCGTCGCTCAGCCCATCCCCGTCGCTGTCGGTGCCGTCGCCGCTGCCGACGTTGTCCGGGGTGCTGGAGCCGTCAGAGCAGTTGCTGCCCGCGGCGGCCTCTTCGCCGTTGGTGAAGCCATCGCCGTCGGCGTCTTCCTCGGCATCGCCGGTGCCGTCGTCATCGGAGTCGGGGTTGGACGGGGAGGTATTGCACTCCCCCTCATAGGCATTGGGAAGACCATCCTGGTCATCGTCCCCGTCGTCGTCGTTCCAGTCGCCGTCGCCGTCGTCGTCGCCGTAGTACTCGCCGTCGCCATAGTAGTTGTAGATGCAGCCCGACGACGCCACCAGAGCGGACGCGAGGGCAAGAGAAGACCAGGCCATTTTGTTCATGTGGCTCTCCACGGTTGGGGGGTTCGTGGAGAGATTGGGAGCCGCGGAGAAGATCCGTCACCGCGGCGGCGGATCTTTTGATCCGCTACCGCGTCTGCTGAAGCGCGGCGTCGATGGGAAGCATCATCATGCTTTGGGGGAAACGCTGCTTGAACCGCTCGGCCCGGGCCCGGGCCTCTTTGGTCTGCCCCGCCGCCACCAACGCGAGCACGGTGAGGCCGTCCCGCTCCTCGGTGAGCTTGCCCTGGGGGAACCGCTTGCGGTGTTCGCTCAGGCGGGCGAGGGCCTCTTTGGCGTTGCCGCGGGACAGGGCGGTGCGTGCCACCTCAATGAGACTGCGCTCTTGGGCGAGGCCGGTGTCGGTCTCCCCGCTGACCTTGGGCGGCGCTTTGGCCACCCGGCGCTTGGGCTTTTTCGCCACCGGGACGGGCTTGTCGGCGGCGGGCTCGACCGGGTCGTCGACGACGTCGTCCCCGGTCTCATCGCCGGCGCGGGCCGGATCGGGGGGCGCCGGCTGGTACACGATCTTCGGCGGGGCTTGCACGAGCTCAGGCTGCACCACCGCGACGGTGGTGCCGCCGACCATGGTCCCGGCCACGAAGGTGCCGATCAACACCGGCTTGGCCAACACCGCCATCAAGCCCGCGCTCGTCGCCGCCCCGGCCGCGCCCGCGGTGGCCGCGCCGGTGGCCGCCGCGCCTGCGGTCGCGGCCGCGCCCGCGGTGGCCGCGCCGGTGGCGGCGGCGCCCTTGACCGCGGCCGCCCCCGCGGCGGTGCCGATGGCCTTGGGGGCCGCGGTGGCCGCGGCGGTGCCCGCGGCGTCGACGAGGTCGAGGCCCGACGACGCCGCGTCACCGAGCAGCTCGCCCGCGGCCGCGGCCCCGACCAGGGAGATGCCCAGGCTCGCCGACAACCGTCGACCGACCCGGCTTTTGACCTCGCCGTCGGGGTCGGGCGTGGCCCGCGCGGCCCCGAGCAGCGCGCTGATGTCGTCGGGGAGGGGAGGAAGCTTCTCGTCGGTCACGATGGCACCTCCTCCATTGTACCGTTCGCCGCGCGCTCGGCCTGGAGCTGCCGCACCGCTTGGGTGAAGCGCTCCCGGGCGAGGCGCAGGCGCGAATAACAGGTGTTCAAGGGCACGCCGAGGGTCTCGGCGATGACCGGCATGGTGTGGCCCTCGAGCTCGTGCAGCACAAACACCGCGCGCTTGTCGGTGTCGAGGGTGTCCATCGCGCGGTAGACGAGGGCCTGCTGCTCTTTTTGCGCGAGCACCGCGTCCTGCCGCTGGGTGCTTTCGTCCACCGCCATCACGTCGTCGTCCACCACTTCACGTTTGTGTTGGGCCCGGCGCCGAAAGTCCGACGCGACCCGAAAGCTGATGCCGAGCAACCACGGCTTGACCGGGCGGCTCTGATCGAACTCGTCGAGCTTTTTGTGCACCACAATGAACACGTCGTGGGCCGCGTCCTCGAGGTCGCGTTCCCACACGCCGTAGCGGCGCAACGAGTGCCAGACGTAGTTGAAGTGTGCATCGTAGACCTGGCGAAAAAAGCTCTCTCGTTCGGCCGCCGTCATCCGGGGCGCAGGGGGGGTCGCGGGCCCTTGGGCCGGCGCAGGTTCGGCAAGGCTCATGCCTTCCACACCTTTGGTTTGGGAACCGGACCCCTGATCCGTCATGGAACGGAAACCACCAGGGCAGATCCCACCCCCAACGTGATGCGCTCGGTCTTCCACACCCGGCTGTCGAGCGGCCCCACCACGGCCTCGTATTGGAACATCGGAACCTCTAAGTCCGCGTAAATCCTCAGGAAAAACCAGTCCAGGACCGGCCACCAGGGGGCGATGGGGATCTCCACCCCGCCCCGCGTGCCCGCGGAGAGATAGGGCACAAACGGGAACACGTCACCATCGACAAACCCGATGCCGGAGATCGCCTGGACCCCGAACGCGGCCGTGCCGCACCCAAACGCCACCGAAAAGTGGCCGCACACCATGCCCTGGGCGATGTCGCGCTCGGCCCACACCGCGCCCGCGCCCCCCATCACCACCATGCCGGTGGGCGGGTCGCGGTGCAGCTCGAGCCCGACGGACAAAAACCGATACCGCACCCCCGCGCCGATGGTTCCCCCCAGGGCCAAGCGCGGGGTGGGGCCGTACACCAAGGTCGGCCCCGCCCACGCCGAGAACGACCACGGGAACGACAGCGCCTCGGTCGACCGGGCCACGTCGACCTCGGGCCCGGTGCTCGAGGGGGGCGGCGGGGGCGGCCCTTCCTCGTCGGGGTCGACCGGGGGCACAAAACGCGCGGGGGCCGGGCCCGCGGCGCGCGGTTGGATCACGATGGTCGTCGGGGCGACCGTGCGCGAGGGCTCGACCTGGGCCTCGGGGGGCGGCGGGGGCGGCCCTTCCTCGTCGGGCACGGGGGGCGGCGCGGGCCGGGTGACGCTCATCGGGTCGATGGCGATGCTGATGGCCAGCTCCAACGCCTTGGACAGCTCAAAACAGTCCGAGGTCTCGCTCACCACCTCGCGCTCGCCGACGAGCTTGGTCCCGTCGAACAGGCGCACCGCCCCGAGCAGGCCTTGTTCGTGTTTGTTCACCGTGGCCACCACCCGGCGCTTGGCGTGGGGCACAAACGGCCGGTAGCCGAGCCGCGCGGCCACCGCGTCCTGGACCGCCTGGGCGTCGGGACAGCCCTCGGCCCCCGCACCCAACGTATATGCAAAGCCGATGCGGGGCGTGTCCTCCGCCGGGCCTTGTCCCATCACCGCCAACAACAGAAGCGCTGCCTGCACGTCGGGAGTCTACCCGCTCTTGCTCCCACCTGCTAAAGGCCATCGCCATGTCCTCACGTTCTTTGTTGTCGTTCGTCGCCGGCGTGCTCGCCCTGTCCTCGCTCCACTGTGCCAACGCCCCGGAAAAGACCGGCACGCCCCCGCAGAGCGTGGCCCTGCACGACGAAGCCCCCCCCGTGGGCCAGCTCCCCACCGACGTCGCCCCGGTGGGCTATCGCCTCGACCTGCGCCTTCTGCCCGACGAGGACCACTTCTCGGGGCGGGTGGAGGTGGACGTGACCTTGACGCGCGCGCGCCGCACCATCTGGCTGCACGGCGCCGGGCTCACCGTCGAAAAAGTCGAGGTCATCGGGGCCAACGACGCGCGCACCCCGGCGGTGTTTTCCCAGGTCAACGACGCGGGCCTCGGCAAGGTGGTGGCCGAGCGCGAGGTCGGCCCCGGCCCAGTGACATTGTCGTTCGTCTACCGCGCCGACTGGGACCAAGGGCTCAAGGGCCTGTACAAGGTCGTCGAGGAGGACCGGCCCTACGTGTTCACCCAGTTCGAGGCCACCTCGGCCCGGTATGCGTTCCCGTGTTTTGACGAGCCGCGGTTCAAGACCCCGTTTTCGATCAAGGTCAGGGCCAAGCCGGTGCACCAGGTGATCACCACCACCCCCGAGGAGGACCGGGTGGTCCTCGACGACGGCACCGAACAGATCAGCTTCGCCCGCACCCGCCCCCTGCCCACCTACCTGCTCGCCTTCGCGGTGGGGGAGTTTGACGTGGTCGAGACCACCGGGATCGAACCCAACGCGGTCCGCGAAGACAAGCTCCCCCTGCGCGGGGTGGCGGTCAAAGGCCGGGGGGCCAAGCTCGGCTATGCCCTCGACCAAGTCGCGACCCTCATCGACGAGCTCGAGACCTACTTTGGCCGGCCCTACCCCTTCAAAAAACTCGACATCATCGCCGTGCCCGACTTCGCCTCCGGCGCGATGGAGAACGTGGGGGCGGTGACCTTCCGCGAGTACCTGCTCCTCGTCGACGAGCAGGCCGCGCCCTTGGCCCAGCGGCGCAGCGTGGTGTCGGTGATGGCCCACGAGTTCGCTCACATGTGGTTCGGCAACCTCGTGACCATGCCCTGGTGGGACGACATCTGGCTCAACGAGTCCTTCGCCACCTGGATGGCGGCCCGGGTGCTCGACAACCGCTATCCAGAGTTTGACGCGGGGCTGCGTTTTCGCAGCTGGGTCCAGAACGCCATGGGCGCAGACTCATTGGCTTCGGCCCGCCAGGTGCGCCAGCCGATCAAGAGCGACCACGACATCCGCAACGCGTTCGACTCCATCACCTACGCCAAAGGGGGCGCGGTGCTCGGCATGTACGAGAGCTTCCTCGGGGCCGAGACCTTCCGCGCCGGCATCCGCAGTTACATGGACCAACACGCCTACGGCAGCGCCACCTACGAGGGCCTCCTCACCGCCCTGGACAAGGCCGCGGACATGGACGTGGCCACGTCGTTCAAGACGTTTCTGTTCCAGCCCGGGGTCCCCACCCTCGACGTGGGCCTCGACTGCGCCGGCCCCGCCCCCACCCTCACCGTGCGCCAAAGCCGCTACCGCCCCCTGGGCTCGATGGCCCCCCACGACAAGTCCCGGTGGCGCATCCCGGTGTGCATGAGCGCGGTGACCGGGGGCGGCAAGGCGGCCAAGACCCAATCACATTGTTTCATGCTCACCGAACCCGAAAAGAAGGTCGAGCTCGCCGGGGCCTGCCCCGTCTCGTTGCACCCGAACGCCGGGGGCCATGGCTATTACCGATTCGGCATCGGCGGATACCCCATCCAACTCGACCTGCTCGACCCCGCCGAGCAAGTCGCCTACGCCGACGCGGTCCTGGCCGCGTTCTCCGCCGGCACCCTCGACCTCGCCGCGGCCAAACCCACCCTGCAAGCCCTGGCCGCCCAGAACCTCCCCGAGGTCGCCGGGGCCCCGCTGCGCATCCTGTCCTTCGCCATCGACCACCTGCTGTTCGGCCCCGACAAGATCAACGCCCGCAGCACCCTCAAAGACCTCTACCGCCCGGTGATCGATCGCCTCGGCCTCGAGCCCGCGGCCGACGAGGACATCTCCACCAACGACCTGCGCCGCATCGTGCTCCAAGGGTTGGTGGACTACGGCGAGGACCGCGCCCTCACCGACAAGCTCGGGCTCATCGCCCGGCGGCACCTCGGCATCGACATCGCCCAAGAAGACGGCCCCCCCGATCTCATCGGGGTCGCGATCTCCGCCCTCGCCCGCACCGCCGACGACGCCACCCAGACCAAGCTCATCGACCTCGCCCTGGCCGAGACCCGCCCCGTCGAGCGCGGCCACCTCATCCGCGGGCTCGCCACCGCCCCCGACGTGACCGTGGCCACCCGGCTGCTCGAGAGCGGCCGGCTGCGCAAAAACGAAATCCTCGACGTCATCTTCGGGATGTTCCGCTGGCCCGAGCAGACCGACGAGGCGTTCGCGGCGTTCACCGCGCGGTACGACACGTTCATCAAAGACCTCCCCGACACCCGGCAGGGCGCGCTGCCCTGGGTGGTGGGCAACTTCTGCGATCCCAAAAAGGCCGAGCAAGGCCGGGCGTTTTTCGCCGACAAGGTCGACGCCTTGCCCGGGGGCCCCCGCAACCTCAAAGGCGCGGTGGAGGCGGCGGCGCTGTGCGCGGCCAAAAAGACCCAATACGAGGACGCGGCCCGGGCCGCGTTCGGGGGCTGAGGGCCGCGTACGCGCCGTGCGTTCCGACCGCCACGACGGTAGATTGGTCCTTTGATCGGGAGTTCACGGTCGGATGTTGATGTTGCTCGCCCTGTCGCTGCTCGGCGCCGCCACCGTGGCGAGCGTGGTCGCCTACCAGCGCACCGCCCAGCGGCTGCCCCCCGCCCAGGAGCGGCAAGCCCGGCTGCTCCTCGAGCCCGAGCCCGAGGGGCCGGCCGAGGAAAAGACATTGGCCACCCTCAGCGTGGGCGACGTCATCGTCGACGGGGACGAGGACTGGTTGATCACCGGCACCCTGCACTGCAAAGAAGAGCAGGACCTGTGGCGGCGCCACCGGGTGTACAGCGGCAACGAAGAGGCCTGGTTTGACGTGTACAAAGACGGCACCTGGCAGGCGGCGTTTATGCGCACCGCCGACGACCTGCCCGCGTTCGGCTCGCTGATGAGCGGGCTGACCTACCGGGGCATGCCGTTTCGGCTCAAGCGCCGGGGCGATTGCCGGGTGCGCCGGGAGGGCGACGCCGCCGCCCTCGCCGAGGTCGTGCAGTACACCTGGTACGAGGGGCCGGGCGGTCACCGGCTCTACGTCGAGGAGTCCGCCGGGACCCGCCAGGCCTTCACCGGGGCCCGCGTGCTCGAGGATGGCTTGAGCCTGATGGAGGGCCGACCGGACGACGACGACGAGCTGTTCACCGGATGACCGCGGCGGGCACATGACCAGCCGGCGGTTTGGCCCGCGCACCTTTTCCGGACGACGGGGGCGGCGCAAACCGCGGCGACGGGCCGACCACGACGGGATGTTTCTGCCCCCGGTGGGCCCCGTCGAGGACGACGACCGGCGCTTGCCCGCGGCCACCGGGGTGACCGAAGATCAGTCCCGGAGCTTGTCCGACGTGGTGTTTGGGTTTTTCAAAAAGCGCAAAGAGCGCCCCGAGGAGCGCGGCGACCCCGCGCCCTCCGACGATCCCGTGCGCCGCATCCTCGCCATCCCCCGGGGGGCGGCCCGGCTGGACATGTTTGCACAGACATTGGTCGAGCTCATGCCCGGCACCCACGGCCACCGGGGGGTGGCCCTCGCCTTCCACCGCGAACTCTCGTCGATGGCGGATCAGGCCCAGGTCCCCCTCGCGGTGTTGCGGCCCCGGGTCGAAGCCTGCGCCCAGGCCTTGATGGAAGCGGGCGAACACGAGCGCGCCGGCGAGCTTCTGCGCGCCATCGGCAAGCGCCACCAAGCCGCCGAGCTGTTCGTGTCCGCGGGCGCGGTCGAGGAGCTGGAGAAGATCCATTTCGACCTCGAGCACGAGGAGGGCGGTCCGCGGCTGGACGCGCGCCTCTCGTTCGAACGGTTCGAGACGTTGTATCTCGTGGGCATGCGCCAAGCCGCCCTCGAGGCCCTGCGCACCGCGTGTCGGCTGTGGGCCGACAATGACATTTACCGCCAAGTGCTCGACGCGGTGAGCGTCAAGGTCCTCGACCAGGGCAGCTGCCTGCTCACCGGGGGCGGCGGCGAAATCAAACTGCATTGGTCGTGGCCGGTGGTCATCGGCCGGGGCGAAGACGTGCAGGTGCGGCTCGCGTCCCCGCTTCTGTCCCGGCAGCACGCCGAGGTCGCGCTCGTCGACGACACCCCCTACGCGCGGCCCCTGGAAGACCGCGTGGGCCTGGCGGTGGACGGGGCCCGGGTGAGCGGCCCCGCCGCCCTTCTGCCCCGGGGCGAGCTCGACGTGGGCGGGGTGGTGGTGGGCTATGAGGTCGGCCCCGCCGCGGTGCGGTTCGCCCCCGCCCCCGACGAGCAGGTGGTGATCGGCCGGCGCCCCACCGTCGAGGTTTTTCCCCAGGTGCGCATCACCCGGGAGGCCAACCGCCAGGTGGTGCTGCAGCCCACCGACGCGGCCTTGCTCAACCACGAGCCGATCAAACAGCCGACGTTGCTGATGGCGGGGGACAAGCTCGTGGTGGGGGACGCGACCTACACCGTGGACCGGCTCGACCGCCGTTGACGAGGGTCAGCGCCCTTTGGCGCAGCGGTCGATGCATTGGTTCGCGCGTTTGGTCCACTTGGCGAGCACCGCTTGGTCGGTGGTGGTCATCGCCTCCAGGGCCGATTTTCGCACCCCGCGCGCACAGGTCGCGCCCCGCGAGACGCAGCCTTGGTCCTTCAGAAAGTCGAGCTTTTGACGAGGCGTGCCGTCCTTGGCGAGCTTGACGTAGCTCTGGTCGATGGCGGCCAACGGGGGCGGCGCGGGGGCGGCCGGGGCCGGGGCGGGGGCGGCCGCGGGCTTCGGCTCCTCGGCCGCTTTGGGCTCCGGGGCCTTCGACGACGTGCGTTTGGTGCGGCGGCTGCTTTTGCGCCGGGTCTTGCGGCTCGAGCGCGTGCGGGACTTGCCGTCGTCGTCGTCGTCATCGACCTCGGCGGACGCCGCGGCCGGGGTCGGGTCCTCGTCGACGGCGGGGTCCTCGTCGTCCGCGGCGACGGGCGCGGTCTCGGCGGGGGCGGGCTCGGCGGGGGCGGCGGCGGGCTCGACGTCGTCGGCGGGGGGGGCGGCGGGTTCGTCCACCACCGCCACCGCGGGATCGCTGTCGCCCCCGGTGCGCAACACCGCCAGGCCCACGACCACCCCGAGCAGCACCGCGATGATCGCGCCCGCGGCGATGAGCAACACCGAGCGCGAACGACGCGGGGCCATGTGCCGGGGGTCTCCGTGCCCGGGCGCGGCGGGGATCTCATCGGAGCGGATGATGTGCGTTTTGTTTTGCACCACCGGGCTGCGCGACGACGACACCGTCGGCGTCCGGGTGTCGAAGGGGTCGCTGGTGTCCGCTTGCAGCGAACGGAACCGGGCCAAGTCGCGCGGCGCCGCGGGCTCTTCCGAGGACATCTGCAACATGTCTTTGGGCAGCTCGAGGGTGTTGGCGTCCTCGTCCACCTCCGGCGCGCGTTCGCGGCTCGCGGTGGTGTCGTCTTCGAGGGCCTGGGCCATGGTGTCGCCCAGCACCTCGCCGTCGATCACGGTCTTCTCGTCGGGGCGCAAGGGGATCACCGGCGATGACTCGTTGGGCCGGGACCGGGCAAAACTCTGCGACTCCTCGGGCGCTTCCTCGACCGCGGTCTGGGGCATGGCGCTGACTTTTTGAAACCGCGCGAGCAGCTCACGGTGCGCGGCCGCGTCGTCGGGGAACGCGTCGAGCATGAACCCGCGCACGTTGCGCGACCCCGCGCGCATCCGGCGATCAAACTGGTAGCCGAGCAGCGCCTCGCGGAAGTCGCCGCAGGTGGCGAAGCGCTCCTCGCGATCGGCGGACAACGCCTTTTCGAGAATCGCGCGCAGGGTGTCGTCGAGGCGCTCCATGCGCCGGGGCGTGAACCCGCCGCGCCCCGCGATCTGCCAAATCTCGTCGAAGCTCATCGCCTCGTAAAAACGTTCGCCCGCGAGCAGCTCGTACAACAACATCGCCACCGCGAACTGATCGGCCCGGCCGTCGACACCGTCCCCGCGCGCCTGCTCGGGGGCCATGTACTGCATCTTGCCCATGACCACGTGGGGCTGGGTCTGTTCGACCTTTTTGGTCGACTGGGCGAGGCCAAAATCGATCAGTTTGATCTCGCCTTCGAAGTTGACCATCACGTTCTGCGGGGACACGTCGCGGTGCACGAGCTTGAGCGACTCCCCGGTCACCGGGTCGGTGTGGCGGTGCGCGTAGTCGAGCGCCTCGAGGACCTCGCACACCACGTGCAGAATCAGGTCTTCACCGAGGGTCTGCCCGCGGTTTTTGAGCTTGGTCTGGATGGTGCGCAGGTCGCGCCCCACGATGAACTCCATGGCCAGGAAGTACTGCTGGCCCACGCGCCCCACGTCGAAGATTTGGCAGATGTTGCGGTGGTTGAGCTGCACCACCACCCGGGCCTCGTCGATGAACCGCGCGACGTACTCCCGGTCGACGGTGTAGTTGCCGCGCAGGGTCTTCACCACGCAGTACTTTTCGATGCCCGCGAGGTTGCCGTGTTTGGCGAGGAACACCTCACCCATGCCCCCCCGGGCGAGTCGATGCAGCAACAGGTACTGGCCGAAGGGGCGGGGGAATTCCTGCATCTGCCCGGGCGACTGTGCCACTGCGGCCGGCGCGCTGTCTGATGCCTCGGTCATTGGATCCCCACCACAACTCCCCGTGGATAAGGGAAGTATAACCCTGCCCACCCACCGGACGTGAAGTGTCCGACCGTGATCCAGGGCGTATGGGACCGCGCCCCCACGCGCCGCGCGCACCCCCGGCCGGTCGGGTCTGGGCCCAGGATCAGAAACTTCCCGGGACCAGAATTGAGTCCCCCGAGAACCCGCGGTAACGTCCCGCTGATGCTCGACAAATTCATACGCCCGTGCGCGTTGTTGGTGTGTACGTCCGTGTGTGCGTCCGGCGCCTGGGCCCAGGCCGACCGCATCGCCATCATGCCGATGGAAGCGGTCAACATCGAGAGCCAGGTCCGCAACAACGTCGTCAACCTCAACAAATACTCCGTCGAGCCCGCGCAACAGACGCGCGACGCGGTGATCGCGGCCAAGGACTTGGGCATCGACTGCCAGGGCGCCGATCCCAAGTGTCTCGCCGGCCTGGGCCGGCTGTCCGGCCTGAGCCGCATCATCGTGGCCGAGTACGACGACAAAACAACCAAGCTGACCCTCACGTCCATTTCCGTGGCCGGCGCCAGCGTCGAGCAAAGTGTGACCCGAGACCTCGGCCCGGTGAACGACCAAGCCGGCAACATCCGCGTCACCGTGCTCGAGCTGCTCGACCCCGCCGCCCTCAACGGGCGGGCGTTCATCGGCACCGGCAACATCGCCGCCGAGGTCTTTGTCGACGGGACCAAGGTCGGCACCGCCCCGCTCGATGAGCCCCTCTCGCTGTCGCCCGGGCCGCACCAGCTGCGCATTGTCGCCGACGGCTACGACCCCTTCGAGAGCGAGATCAACGTCGGCATCGGGCAAGACGTCCAGGTTCAGGCCAACCTCACCAAGCCCACCGCCGGCGGCGAGGCCGGGGGGATCTCGGTCCACCCGGTGTTGCTCATCGGCTCGGTGATCGGCGGGTTGATGCTCACCGCCGGGGTGGTGCTCGCGGTGGGCGGGGTCGGGGTCGCGCTGGCCAACGAGGCCCAGCTTTGGGATAGCGACTGCTACACCGATTTCGGCGCGATCATTTCCGGCGACCCGCGCTGTCAGGCGGGCACGGCCACGCCCGAGACCCAACGGGTGGCCACCACGTCATGGATCGTGGGCGCCTCGGGCGCCGGGGTGGCCTTGACCGGGGTCGCGGTCGCCGCCGCGGGCATCACCGTGGGCACGCTCCTCGACGACGAGTAATGACCGGGCGGGCCCAGAGCCGGCTTTATCCAAACGATTGAATCGGCTAGGCCCTTCGCGCGTTCACAAGGTGCGAAGCAATGGCGTTTTCGACGAAGAACAGCGGACCGATGAGCGACATCAACGTCACCCCGTTGGTGGACGTGATGCTGGTGCTGTTGATCATTTTTATGGTCACCGCCCCGATGCTGACCCAGGGGGTCGAGGTCGAGCTCCCCGGCACCCCCGACGCCGAGCCCGTGCCCGGTGACGACGAGCGCTTGATCCTCACCGTGACCCAAGACGAGCGCGTGTACCTCGGCACCACCGAGATCCCCAAAGACCGGGTGAGCGACGTGCTGTCCAACAACGCGCGGCTGGCCACGGAAAAAGAGCTCTACCTGCACGCCGACCACCGGCTGCCCTACGGGGTGGTGGTGGCGGTGATGGCGGCGGCGAAAAAAGGCGGGGCCCAGTCGCTGGCCATGGTCACCGACCCGGTGGCGAAGACCCCGGCAGGTGCAAAGGCATTGGACGAATGAGCGCCCTCGCGTCCCGCGCCGGCCAGAACCGCATCCTGATGATCTTCATCGGGACCAGCCTGGCGCTGCACGTGGCGTTCGTGGTGGTGGTGGCGGTGACGTTGTCCTGGGGGAAAAAGCCGCCCGCGCCGCCCCCGGCGATCAAGACGCGGCTGGTGAAGCTCGGCAAGCAGCGCGACGAAAAGCTCCTGCCCCGGATCGAAAAGAAGGCCCCGCCGCCGCCGTCGAAAAAGTCGCCCCCCGACGTCCAGAAAGACAAAAAGACCAAAGAGCCGACCCCGAAAAAAGAGCCAGACAAAGAGCCCACCCCGTCGGCGATGGACGTGCTCAACAAGTTCAAAGAAAAGCACGCCGACGAGCAGGATCAGCCGAGCCTCTCGGACCTCATCGCCGAGCGCACCAAGACCACCGACGAGGGCCACGAGCAAGGCAGCAAAATTGGCACCGAGGTGTCCGGCCGGCTGCGCGCGACCTACAACGACGAAATCCTCGCCAAGATGCAGAGCAACCTCGAGGTCCCCAACACCCTCAGCGACGAAGAGCGCGTGCGCCTCAAGGCCCGCGTGTTCCTCCGCATCGACGGGGACGGCTCGCTGCTCTCATCGAAGGTGACCCGAAAAAGCGGCAACCCCACGTTCGACAACGCGGTGTTGGCCACAGTGAAAAAGAGTGCCCCCTTCTCTGCGCCGCCCCTGACCGAGCGCGATTTTTATCGCAACGGGGTGAGCGTCAACCTTTGTCCTTCGAGTTGTCGATGACATTCGCCCCCCCTTCGCTTCGTGTCTTTGGCTTGGTGTCCGTGCTCTGCATCGGTGCCGCCGCGCCCTCCTTCGCCCAGGAGGACACCGCCACCGAGGACGGACCGCTCATCGGCGAGGTCGAGGGGGCCTCGTTCAAGCTGTTCCCGTTGGCCGTGCCCGACATCCGCGTCGCCGACAAGCGCTCCGACGAGCGCCGGCCCGCGGTGGGCATCACGTCGGTGCTGCGTCGTGACCTCGCCCTCACCGGGGTGTTCGAAGTCCTCAAGCCCCAGAGCTACCTCGACACCGACGGGCTGGCCAAGGGCGACGTGAAGTTCGACGACTGGCTCAACATCGGCGCCGACGGGGTGCTCAAGGCCCAGCTCACCGGCACCCCCGACAAGTTCACGGTGCAGGTCTACGCCTACCAGGTGGCGAGCACCGATCAGGTCCTGTCCCAGTCCTACGCCGGCACCAAGGACACCATCCGCGACGTCGCCCACCGCATCGCCGACGACGTGGTCAAGGCGTTCACCGGCTTGCCCGGGGTCGCGCGCACTCACATTGTGGCGGTCAAAAAGGTCGCCGGCTCCAAGCACGTGTTCATCATGGACGCCGACGGTGAGCGCCAACGCCAGCTCACCCGCGCGGGCACCCTCAACCTCTTGCCCTCCTGGGCCCCCGACGGCCGTTCGGTGCTGTTCACCAGCTACCGCTACGACAACCCCGACCTGTTCGAGATCTCCATCGCCGGCGGACCCGCGCGCCGGGTGTCGTCCCGGCCCGGCCTCAACACCGGTGGCCGCATCTCCCCCGACGGCCAGACCATCGCCCTGACCCTGTCCAAAGACGGCAACAGCGAAATCTACCTGCTCGACCGCCAAGGGGGCCTCAAAAAGCGCCTCACCAGCTCATGGGGCATCGACACCTCGCCCTACTTCTCCCCCGACGGCAGCAACATTGTGTTCGTGTCGTCGCGGGCCGGCAACCCCCACCTCTACCGCATGCCCGCGGCGGGGGGCAAAGCCGAGCGGTTGACCTTCCAGGGCAAGTACAACCAGACCCCGGCCTACAGCCCCAAAGGCAATAAGATTGCGTTCACCGCGCGCGACGAGTTCAACCGCTTCGACCTCTTCATCTACCACGTCGAGGACGGCAAGATCACGCGGGTCACCCAGGACCAAGGCAACAACGAAGACCCGTCCTTCGCCCCCAACGGCAACCTCATCACCTTCATCTCCGACCGCACCGGTTCGCGGCAAGTGTGGATCGGCACCCTCGACGGCCGCTTCCAAGAACGCATCACCACCACCGGCCGCTACAGCTCCCCCAACTGGGGCCCGTTCGAGAAGTAGACGCGCCTTTCCCCGCGGGGGGCGCTGGTTACACTCCCGGCATGCTCCGCGACGACGTCATCCTGCGCCAGATCAACCGCTTGGTCGAAGGCATCCTCCAAGGCCGGGCGGCCAAAAAGCAGGACCCCATCACCTGGGCGGTGAGCCTCGACGAGATGATCGAGGACCTCTTCGGCCTGTCCCCGGCCCTGGCCCGCCGTCTCAGCCCGGGTTCGCTCCGGTCGTTGCTCACGGCCCAGGGTCCGCACGCCCCGGTGGCCCTCGGGGTGCTCTTGTGCCAATCGGAGGACGAACGGGACGTGGCCCAGGGCCGTGCGCTGCTCGCCGGTGTCGACCTGGACGACCTCCCCCCCGAACTGGCCGCGTTGGTCCCCGGAGACTTTCCATGAACATTGTGCACGCCCCGCTTCTGAGCGCCCTGCTCGCCCTCCCCGTCGCCGCCCAAGGAGGCCCCGTGTCCCAGCCTGCATCCCCCCCGCCGGCGTCGGCGGACAAGCCCCACCAATGCAAACACGAGGGCCACACCCCCGACCAGTGCCCCCACAAAGGCCAAAAAGGGCACGACCACCACCACGGGGCGCACCACACCCCCGGGGCGATGCACAAGGAGGGCATGCACGCCCACCACCGGTTCGACAACGCCGAGAAGTGGGCCGAGCACTTCGACGCCGCGGAGCGCGCGGCCTGGCAAAAGCCCGACGCGGTGATCGACCTGCTCGCCCTCTCGGACAATGCTCATGTGGCCGACATTGGCTCGGCCACCGGCTACTTCGCGGCCCGCATCGCCAAGCGGGTGCCCAATGGCCACGTGTGGGGGGTCGACATCGAACCCGACATGGTGCGCTACCTCAACGATCGCGCCCAAAAAGAAGGCCTCACCAACCTCGTCTCCACCCTGGGCGCGGCCGACAACCCCCAGCTCACCAATCCCGTCGACGTGGTCTTGGTCGTCGACACCTACCACCACATCGCCGACCGCACCGCCTACTTTGAGCGCCTGCGCAACCAGATCAAACCCGGCGGGGTCGTGGCCATCGTCGACTTCAAGGACCACGCGACCCCGCACGGGCCGCCCCCCAAAATGCGCTTGAGCGCCCAGCAGGTCATCGACGAGCTCCAGCCCGCCGACTACAGCCTCATGCTCCTCGACGAGACCACCTTGCCCGAGCAGTACGTGTTGGTGTTCAAGGCCAACGCCAAAAACTGACGTTCACCGACTGGCCGCGGTTTGGTAGGGTGGCCGCACCGCAGGTTGCGGTTCCCGACGAGACGCGCCGTACCGGGTGAGGACAAGACGACGCACGGAGGCATTTATGTCGTCGTGGCTGTTGGTCATTGGCGCGGGCGTTCTCGAGGTGGTGTGGGCCGCGGGCCTGCGCCAGTCGCGTGGCTTCACCCTTCCCGGCTGGACGGTGCTGACCGTCATCGGCATCGCCGCGAGCATGTGGATGCTCGCGCTCTCGGTGCGCACCCTGCCCGTCGGCACCGCCTACGCGGTGTGGGTGGGCGTGGGCGTGTGCGGCTCGGCCCTGTTTGGCGCGTGGGTCTTCGGCGAGCACGTGCCCCCGGTGCGGGTCCTGTTCTTGGTGATGCTCGTGGTCGCGATCATCGGGCTCAAGCTCACCGCCCATCCCGCCCCGGCCTGACCCCGCCGGTCACGCCTGGGCGTGCCAGGCCACGGTCTCGGCAAAACACGTCTCGAGATCGCGCGGGGTCCACCCCGCCACGTCGCGCAGCCGTTGCCCGTTGCACTCGACGTAGGGCGCGGCGTCGCGCAGCTTGTCCCGGTTGAACGGGCTTTTGCCCCGGACCAAACACGTCACCGCCTCGAGGGTGGCGGCCAGCGTCCACAACGCGGGCCGGGGCACGGGCACCGCCCAGGGGTCGCGCCGGCCCATGGCCCGGGCGAAGCCGCGGGCGAGCTCGGGGATCGACGTGGACACCCCCTGCTCGACGAAGAACGCGTCCCCCGACGTGGTGGGGGCGTCGAGCAACGCCACGATGCCGTCCGCGGTGTCGCGCCCCGAACAGATCGCCATCTTGCGCGGCCCCACGTCGAGGACCACCCCGCGGCGCGCCATCTCCAGCACCGGCACAATGCGACTGTCTCGCGGACCGAACAGGGCCGGGGGCCGCACGATCACGGTGTGCACTTGGTCTTTGTACCCGCGCACCACCGCCTCGGCCTTGTGTTTGGACAGCCCGTACCGGCTCGCGGGCCGGGGCGCGCTGTCGTCGTCGTGGGGCCGGCCCTTTTGGCTCGGGCCCACCGCGGCCAGCGACGAGACCAACACCGCGCGCGGGGTCTTTTGTTGGGCCATCGCGGCCCAGAGCTTTTCGGTGGGGGCGACGTTGAGCGCCTCCATCTCGGCCAGCGACGTGACCTTGCCCCCGCCCGCGCTGTGCACCACCGCGTCGATGCCGGCCAGGGCCGCGACGAGGTCGTCGTGGGGGGCGCGGAAGTCGACGACACGTTTTTCGAAGCCGTGCGCGTCGATGAAGGTGGTGTCCGAGCTTTGGCGAACGGCCGCCACCGGCTCGTGGCCAGCGGCCCGCAACGACTCCAACAGGTGAGAACCCAAAAACCCGCTCGCCCCGGTGACCAACACCCGCATGTCTGCCTCCCGACCCATAATAGGTCACTTGATTAATTAACGCACGGCCGCCGGCATTCGGCAAGGCCGCGGCGTCACCTGTCAGGTCAGGACGAGAGGTTGCGCTGGGCGGTGGCGGGCAGGTCGCGCCACGCGGACAGGTCGAGGTCGGCCGCGGGGTCTTTGCCGTCCAGGTGGTCGAACAGATACGAGAGCGCGTCGAACCCCCAGAACAGTTCGCGGCCCACAATCATACTGGGCACCCCGAACACCCCTTGTTCGATGGCGGACTCGGTGTTGGCCCGCAGCTGGGCCTTGACCTCGAAGCTGCCCGCGGCCTCGATCAAACCCGCCCCGTCGAGCCCTGCGTCGTCGAGCGCGGCCTGGGTCACCGCCGCGTCGTCGAGCCCCGCGGCCCCGTAGCGCTTGCCCCCCCAGGCCACCGCGTACAGCGCGCTCACCGCGGTGGGCTGGACGTCGGGCCGGGCCGCACACACCGCCCGCAGGGCGAGCAGCGGGTTGAACGGATGGGCCGGCGGGGGCACGAGCTTGACCCCCACCTTGGCCGCGCCGCGCACCACATCCTTGAACACGTAGGTGCGCTTGTCGGGAATCTCCGCCGGGCCTTTTTGTCCCCCGTGCTGCAACAACGGCGCGAGCAGGGTGGGCAACACCTCGAGGTGGAAATCGCCTCGGACCTTTTGGGCATCGAGCAGCGCGTGCCACGCGAGGTAGGCGTAGGGGGACAGGAAGTCGAAATGAAACTGCACGGTCTTCATCATTGCTCCAGCGCATCCAGCGCCAGGTACACGCTGATCATCGCCTCGGGTCCGTCGACCCGCGCCTTGAACAAATGCTGGGCCCCGAGTTTGACCGCGGCGTGACCACACAAGCGCTGGGCCATGGTGGGGGGGCAAAACAGCTCGGCGGCGGTGAGCGCGCGCAGGCCACGCCCGGCGCCCTTCTTGGCCCGCGCGCCCCGCTCCCGCTGGTCCTCGGGGAGCGCTTCATTGCCCCAGCCCCAAATGAAATTGCGTGACTCTTCATGGTGGGTGGCGAGCACGGTGGCGCGGAACGTCGCCACCGGCGCCTCTTGGGCCAAAAACTCGATGCGCCCCGCGGCCACGTCCAGGGCATAGCGGTCGCTCTTTTCGTGCAGTGACAGGGGGAGGAGCTGTTGCTCGGCCTCGGCGGTCTGGTTGAGCGCCGCGAACAGGGCCGGGGTGTGAAAGAACACCTCTTGTTCGCTCTGGTCGATGCGCCGCTTGACCCGCACCACGTCGTCGGCGTCCACCCACCAAAAGGCCTGGGCCCCGTCACCGTCGGGGGGCCGCAGCACCAGCTTGCCGCGCTGGGGGGCAAAGCGGATGCGCTCGCCGAACATGTGGCCGAGCGCGCCGATCAGGGCGTTGAGCGTGTCGAGCACCTCGTCGTCGGCGTAGCCCAACTCCGGCCGCGGCGGCGCCGCCGCCGGCGCGGTGCCGGTGAGATCGATGAGGCAAATCTGCGCCCCGTCGTCGGTGGGGCCGAACGCGAGCTCGGCCTCGGACACCGGCCGCTCAAACGCCAGCGGCAACCAATCGTAGAGCTCGAAAAAGAGTTCGTCGGGGCTGATGGGTTGTTCTTCGGTCAAAACCGCACCTCGGCCGCGACGGGGCCGGGCGCCTCGAGCGCCGCGCGGTCCTCCGCCTTCGCCATGTCACTGTAGGTGTTCAGGGCGAGCACCGGCATCAGATAAAACACATTGAGCGGAATGAGCACCGGCGGACACACCAACGTCGACAACGCGTGCAGGGCGGCATAGCCGACCATGGTCCAGACATAGCCCTCGGGCGCGCGCTCGGTCAGCACCGGCAAAAACCACACCGTGGGGAAAAACTCCCCGAACACCCCCGACACCACCCAGAACAGCAGCACCTTGTCCGCGACATCGGCGTGCAGGTCGTCATCGAGCCAGACCGGAAACGCCCGCTCGATCAGCCCCTTCTTCGGAGAGATTTCTTTTTCCTGTGAAATTAGGGAGTTAGACGCAGGTGGGCCGAGGGCCCGCCCCCACCGCCGCCACGGCTTCCCCGCACGGGCGAACCCGTCCGTGCCCCCGACGTGTTCGTTCGGGGGAGCCGCTTTGTCGGTTACCCGCTCGACACGCTCCGGCGCGCGGGTTGAGCGGACCCTCTTGATGTCATCCGGGCGGCCGGGCCGGCAGTTGCGGTCGGTCGCCCCAACCGTGCAGAAAGAATCAGAAATTTCGCCAGATCCAGCCGCCGCGGGCGCCGCCGCGACAAGTCCCACGCACACCCAACCCAGCACGGTCCGGCCCATGGGGGGCGTGTGGTGGCGGGAGGTTTTGCCGTCAATGCCCAAAGGACAAAGAGCTTTTCGGCCCCGCTTTTCGCCGGTCGGGAGTTGACATCGCCGCCTGCGATCGTAGGTATGGCGGTCGGAGAATGTCATGAAACGTACGTACCAACCCTCCCGGATCAAACGTCGCCGCACCCACGGTTTCCGTGCGCGGATGGCCACCGCCGGAGGCAAAAAGACCATCGCGCGCCGTCGCGCGCACGGGCGCAAGCGCCTGGCCCCGTCGACCTACAAGAAGTAGCGATGGGCCCCGCCACCGGGGACCGGCCCGACAGGGCCCGCCAAGACGAGACGCTTCCCAAGTCCTTGCGGTTGTTGCGCCGCAGGGACTTTTTGCGTGCGCAGCGCCAGGGCCACAGCGGGGTCGCGGGGGCGATCAAGGTGCAGCGCCGCGACACCCCGCAGTTCGCGGGGCGGGTCGGCCTGACCGTGTCCAAAAAGGTCGGCAACGCGGTCGCCCGCAACCGCGTGAAGCGGCGGCTGCGGGATGTGTTGCGACGGGAAAAGGGCCTGTTCGACAGGTGCGACCTGGTGGTGATCGCCCTGCCCGGCGCGGCTACGCGAAGCTACCTGGAGCTGGCCGAAGATCTGCGGCAAGCGGTGGCGACGGCGCAAACGGCGTCGAGCGCGGCCCCGCGGCGAGGTCCGCGGCGCGGCGGAGGCCGATCAAAAGGCCGCACACCCCGCCGGTGACGACGAGGGTCCCGAAAAACACCGCCTCGGAGGTGTGCAGGGTCATCGCCATGTACCCGGTGACGTGAGCCAAGCCCCACCCGCTGCCCAGCAACGTGCCGAGCCCCACCGCCACGGTGCGGGGCCGTTCCTCGGCGCGGCGGCCGTCGGCCACGGGGGTGTAGACCCGACCGGTCCCGGTGCGGCGCAGGCGGCGGCGCACCCGGAGCCACAGCCGGGACAGCGGGGGCTCGAGCACCGCCAACAGGCCGCGCACGATCAGCATCAGCCCGAGGGTGACGGGCACACAGAACATCGCGTTGAGCACCCCGATGAGCACCACCGCGTCGGCGTCGACGTGGCGGGGGACGCGCCCGATGGGGCCGGCGGCGGCGACGAGCCCATCGACCACAAACAGGCCGAGCATCGGCATCAGCCAGGCCACAAACACGACGGTGAAGTACGATGGCCGCGGGGTTTTCGTCGGGGTGTTCATCTTTTGACCTCCGCGGAACAGGTTGGCCCAACAACGACGAGGGTGGTGTGCATATTCCCGTGAACGGTCGCATCGTGAGCTTGGTCGGTCTGGTGATGGCCGCCGCTGGTTGTCCCACCGACGACGGACCACCGCCCGGGCCCCAGACGGTGTGGGAGGTGGACGACACCACGGTGGCGTTTTCGCTCTCACCGTTCGGGTGGACGGTCACCCGGGGCGATGACGAGGTGTCGCGCAGCCGGTCCGGACAGGGACATTGTGCTCCCCTGGCCATGGGCCTGCGGCCCTTCGACGACAGCGGCGGACGCTTCCACCGGCCGGATGCGCCCGGCGACGACGTGGTGTGGCTGACCAGCGGCGACGCGGAGGCCACCGACGACGGGCTGGTGGTCACGCTCGCCTCCGCCGACGGCGCGTTCGAGAGTGAGGCGGTGGTCGAGGTCACCGGCTCGGGAGAGTACGTCCAGCTCACGGTGCGCACCGACGAGAACCCCCGGGCGTTGGCGCTGTTTTCCTTCTGTATGGACTTTCACGACGACGAGCACGCGGTGGGCGGAGGCGAACGTTTTGAGAGCCCCGACCTCGCCGGCCGCACCATTCCCCTCTACCTCCTCGCCCCCGGGCCGTACGACTCCGGGACCAACGAGACCCACGCCCCGGTGCCGTTTTTGGCCACCTCCCGCGATCTGGGCCTGGTGCTCGACTCCGAAGCCCCCGCCGCCTTCGACGTGGGCGACACCGATCCAGAGGCATTGTTGGTGCGCACCCAAGACCCCGCCCCCCGGCTGTTGCTCCGGGCCGGAGCGGATATGGTGGACAGCGCCGCGGCCCACGCCCGCCGCATGGGCCTGCCCCCCATGCCCCCGGACTGGGCCCTCGCCCCCCAACAATGGCGCAACGAGCACGCCCTCACCCTCGACGACGACGGCAACGTGATCAAGTCCGGCCAGGACCGGGTGATCGAGGACGCCGAGACCATGCGCGCCCTCGACCTCCCCGCCACCGCGATGTGGATCGACGCCCCCTGGTCGACGGGGTACACCACCTTCGCCTTCAACCCCGTGCAGTTCCCCGACCCGCCCGCCATGTTCGCACGGCTCGACGAGCTCGGCTACCGCGCCATCGTGTGGGCCACCGACAACGTCAACCGGTCCGACGACAGCGACCAGCAAGTGGGCATGGAGCCGTACGCGACCCTCGACCTTTACAATGACTATGCAAGCCAAGGCTATCTGGTGCAGACCCAGAGCGGCGAGCCGTTCAACTTTCCCTGGGGCCGTGGCGAAGGGGGGTACCTGGACTTCACCAACCCCGACGCGGTCGCCGCCTGGCGGGCGATGATGCGCCCCTTGCTCGAGCTCGGGGTGCGGGGGTTCAAGCTCGACTACGGCGAGACCATGCGCCCCAACCTGCTCACCTTGGAGAACGACCTCGTGGCGTTCGCCGACGGCAGCACCGCCAGGACCATGCACACCCGCCACGCGCGGCTTTACCACGAGGCGTTCATCGCTGAGCTGTCGGAGGTGCACCCGGACGATTGGTTCATCATCACCCGCACCGGGGGGGTGTACGACCAAAAGAACGGGGTCGCGATTTGGCCCGGCGACCTCGACAACGACTTCGCCGAGGCGGGCTTGGTCAACGACGAGGGCGCCTTGACCGTGGGGGGCCTGCCCGCGGGCATCAGCGGGGCGGTGTCGAGTTCGATGAGCGGCTATCCCCTGTATGGGTCGGACATCGGCGGCTACCGGGGCGGCGCCCCCGACCGGGACGTGTACCTCCGTTGGATCGCGGCCGGCACCATGCAGACGATCATGCAGCTCGGGGGCGGGGGCACCGGTGATGTCACCCACAACCCGTGGGAGCAGCTCGACGACGGCACCTACCGCTACGGCGAGGACGCGGTGGACATCTACCGCGGCTATGCCCGGTGGCGCATTCGCTGGTTCCCGGTGTGGAAACAAGTCCTGCTCGACGCCACCACCCGGGGCACGCCCCCGCTGCGCCCCACCGGAGCCATGGCCCCCGAGGAGCCCGCCGCGTGGGCGGACCGATACAGTTACTTTGTGGGCGAGCACATTCTGGTCGCCCCCGCCATCGATGCCGCCACCACCCGGGAGGTGTTCATCCCCCCGGGCCGGTTCTGCCGGTATGAAACCGGGGCCTGCGTCGACGGCCCCGCGGTGCAGAGCTTCGACGTCGCCCTCGACGAGCTGTTGGTGTTCGTGGAGGCGGGCACCGCGGTGGCCGAGATGGGTCCCGACCTGGTCACGTTGGTCAACGACGCCGGTCCGGACGTGGGCGACCTCGCCGCGGCGGGCAGCGCCCGGCAGCTGCGCCTGTACCCCGCCGACCGGCCCACCGACACGACCTTGCTGGACGGCATCGATGTGCACCTCGAGGACGGGTTGGCCGACGTGCAGAGCGAAGACGCCCGGCGCTTTGTCGTGTGGTGGATGGCCCCGGGAGCAACCACATTGGCGGTGGACGGCAACGCCGTGCCCGAGGTCGCGGCGGACGCGATCTACACCTGCGAGCCGCCCTGCGCCTCGGTGCTCGACGGCGTCCCCGTCGTGGCCGTGACCGGCTCGTCGTTCTCGGTGGCGGCCACCAACTGATTCGGGAGGTCACCGCGCTTTTTGGCGTAGAGGGCCGAAATCCCGCGAAGGGACAAAGCCCCCGGCCGCGGCGCGGACAAAAACGTACGAATCCGGGTGACCACCGCGTCGTAGGTCTGGTCGGTCACCAGCTCCACCAACCGCAGTTGATCCGGCGCGTTGTCGTCGTCCACGTACACCAACAGCGCGGCCTTGGCCGGCACGTCGGACAGCCGGGCAAACGGCCGCACCTGCACGATGCGATCGGGCCGCACCGTCTTCAGCTCGCCCCCGGACGTGACGTGAAGCGGGTAGATCGTTCTGTCCATGTGTCACCCCCTGACGACCTTCAACGTGTGTCGCGGCCCCCCGGGGCGCAAGGCCTGCAGATCTCGGTCGGGGTATAGTCGTCGACATGAACAAGACGACGACTTGGTGTGGCCTGTTCGTTCTCGCCGCCGCGGCGGGGTGCCCGCAAGATGAATGCGCCAGTGGGTTCGACTGCGCCGCGGGCGAGACGTGTGTGTTGTCGGACACCGGCAACGTGTGTGCACCCGTGGGCGGAGACGGCGACGCCGATGGGGAGCCACGGGTGGACCTGACGGTGTGGTTCGGCGAGGACATGCTGCCGGTGGTGGGCGGCCAGATCGTGGCCAGCGCGGGCGCGACCCTGCGCGCCGAGATGGAGCTCACCGGCCCGGTGCGGGCCGAGAGCTGCCGGCTGTACGTGGCCGGGGTCGAGATCGGGGCGATGGACGCGGACGCGGGGCTGGTGTTTGCCGCCGCCGAGGGCCTGGTCCGGGTGTCGTGCGAGAGCGAAGCGAACACCACCATCATCGACGACCTCGAGCTCGGGCTCGCCCGCATCGACTCAGTTACATTGGAGGACGAGGCCTACTTGGTGGGCGAGTCCATCGAGGTCACGTTCACCGGGGCGCGGCTTGGCCCCTGCGCGATCGAGGGCGGGAACGTCGCGGCCTCGACCCCCGCGGGGGGCACCGGGGTGCTCGCGGCCAACGCGTCGCCCACCGCGACCCAACCCGTCACGGTGTCGTGCGAAGGGCCCACCGGACCGGTGCCCGATGTCACCGTGGACGTGCCGGTGTGGGACCTGACCGCGGCGCTCTCGGTCTCGACCACCGAGGTGGCGTTCGGCACCCCGCTCACGGTGTCGTGGGCGGTGGACGGGGCTGAGTTCTGTGCGCTCACCGACGACATCCATGGCCAGTACCTGGTGCCCAACCTGCCCAACCTGGGGTCCACCCTGAACGAACTGGTCAACTTCGAGCTCACCTTGCCGTACTCGGTGCGCGTGGTCCTGCTCTGCCGCCAGGGCACGACCGAAAAGCGGAGCGCGCCCATCGAGCTGTTGAGCGTTCCCGTGTTCGACGCGCTGGTCGTGTCCCACCGAGACGCGGGCGACGGCAGCCTCGCGCTTCAGGTGGCGTTCGCGACCCGGGGCATGTTTCCCGACACCTGTGCGGTGCTCGTCGACGACGACGAGGTCTACACCGAGCAGTTCAACAACACCGGCACCCCCGCCCGCGGCCCCTTCTTCCAGGGCTTGCCCCTGTCCCTCCCCGACGACGCGCTGTCGCGGGTCAACCTCCGCTGCCACGAAGGCCTCACCGACGTCACCTCCCCGCCCGTGTTCGTCTACCGGGGGGACGTCACCACCGCCCCCGACCCCGGCCAAGCCGGCGACGTCACCCTCAGCGGCAATCTCGACCTCGAGCCCGCCACCACCGCGCTGCCGGGGGCGTTCTCCGCCCTCGTCGAGGTCGGCGGCAATGTCACCCTGGATGGCACCGCGCTCACCGATACCTTCGTGGCCGGCGCCCCCCCGGGGCTCAGCTTTCTCTACGGCGACCTCCTGGTGAGCAACAACCCCAGCCTCGGTGGCCTCGACCTGCCGGCGCTGCAGATGGTGTCCGGCGCGGTGCGCATCTCCCTCAACCCCGCCCTCACCGCCGCGGATCTATCCAGCCTCAACGAGGTGGGCCGCGATCTCTACCTCCTGGAGAACGCGTGGACCACGCTGTCGCTCCCCGCCCTGGGCCACATCGGCCAAGACCTCTACCTCGACGGCACCGACGGGGGCGGCAACTACAGTGACACACTGCAGTCCCTTTCGCTTCCCGTACTCGAGGCGATCGACCGCGACGTGTACCTGCAGTGGCGGGGGTCGCTCGCCACCCTCGACGTACCTGCGCTCGAGACCGTGGGGGGCAACTTCGAGATGAGCTTCGCCCCCGCCCTCGCCATCACCGGCCCGGCGCTGTCCACCATTGGTGGCTACTTCGGCACTTTGTTTGTGAACACCGCCGCGATGTCCTTCCCGGTATTGGTGCAGAGCGCAGGGTTCATCCTCGGCCTCACCGAGGGCGACGGGACGTTGCGCGACCTGCGCGATATCTTCCCCTGTTACGACACCGTCGACCCCATCACCCCGCCCGATGGCGAGACCGCGTTCGACTTCACCGTCGGGTCCAACCAGGACATCGACTGTGCCAGCGTGGTGGCCTTCGCCTGCGGCCTCGCCGACCTCCCCGGCACGCTGGGCATTCAACAAAATGGCGGCGCCTGTCCCGACGCCATCGACGAGACCAACATCGACTGCACCATCACCGCCCCGCCCGTGTGTGAAGGCGCGCCATGATCGCCCTCGGCGTCACCCTCGCCCTCGCCGCGTCCCCCACCCCGGCCTGCGGCCTGGCCGCTGGCGAACACACCATCACCGCCGGCGAGCAGACCCGCGCTTACCTCGTCGAGCGACCGGCCACCCTCGCCCCCGACGCTCCCGTGGTGTTCATTTGGCACGGATGGGGCGCAGACCGCGCGTCGATCCTGCGGGCCTTTCGCGACCTCGCCCCCGACGGTGCGCTGCTGGTGTCGGCCCAAGGCCTGCCCCGCACCTTCCCGGGACTGAAGGGGACCCGCGATGGCTGGCAGGTCCGGGCGGGTGAGTACCACGACCGAGACTTGGCGTTGTTCGACGCTCTCTATGGTGTTCTGACTCAGTCCCATTGCTCAGACCTCAAGCACGTCTACTCGGTCGGCTTTTCCAACGGGGCGTTCTTCTCCAACCTGCTCGCCTGCCGCCGGGGCGACAAACTACACGGCATTGTGCCCGTCGCCGGCGGGGGCCCGTTTGAGAAGACCTGTCACCCCGCGCTGCCCACCCTCCTGTTGCACGGCCGTGCCGATCCCGTGGTGGCCTTTTCGCGGGCGGAGGCCACCGCCGAGACCTGGGCCGCGTCGGTGCGGTGCCGGGACACGGTGGCCATTCCCGACGACGGCTGCGCGGTGTCCCCGGGCTGCGATGCCCACCTCGAAATGTGTGTGCACCCCGGCAAACACACGTTCCCCGCGTCCCTGCGCCCCCGGGTGCGCGCGTTTTTGCACGAGCTCGCCCGACGCTGAGCGCTGGGTGATTTCACACACCGCGGTGCGCCAACCAGATTGGTTTTTTGCCCCCGGGTGTTCAGGTACATTGGTGCCATGCGCCGTCCTCGCATGCGCCCGACCTTTCGCCTGCCGTTGTCGGTGGACGGCGAATCGCTGCTCGCCACCATCGAGGAAAACCTGCGGTGCGAAGAGCACGGCATCTGTGGCGTGGTCATCGCCCCCAACGCCGACCTGCGCATCCCCGAGGGCGAGCAGCATTTCTTTTCCCCGGTGCTGGCCCTGAAGGTGGCCGACATCGACGGTCAAATGACATTGCTGGGACGGTTCGCCCCGCACCCACACATCTGGATGCTGTACATGTGTGTGTATGGCGTGCTCGCGATGGTCGCCACCGGCGGCGCGATGTACGGCGCGTCGCAGTGGATTCTCCACCAGCCCCCCTGGGCGCTCTGGTTCGTGCCCGCGGCGGCGGTGCTCATGGGCTTCGTCTACGGGGCCGCCTTCATCGGGCAGGGGCTCGGCTCCGAACAGATGTACGAGCTGCGCACATTCCTCGACCACGTGCTCGCGTCTCTGGGGCACGTCCCGTCGACGCACGACGGGCACTCGGGCCCGGGACCGGCGGCACCGGGCTAGAGCGCATCCATCGCGTCCAGCGCGTCAAAGTCATTCGTGCCGGGCGCTCGTCGTGCCCTGCCGAGCGCACCCCAGCTTTGATTCTGAGACGTGCTCTTTTTCGTTCAGCCGGTTTTGGGCTTGTGGCCAAACCGGCTCTTTTTCGTCCCCGGCTTCTTCGCCGCCGCGGGCCGCGGCTTCTTCTTGGGCCCGGAGGTCTTCTTGGCGCCGGGCGCGGCACCGTCCGGCTTGTTCGCGGGGCTGCGCGGCGGGGGCTTGCCCGCCGCTTTTCCCTTTTTGCCGTCCCCTTTGCGCCACCGCTGCTTTTCCCCCGTCGGCTTTTCGTGGCGCTTCTTGCGCGCCGCCCCGCCCTTGGGGGCCGGGCGCGGGGGCCGTCCGCCCCCGTCGTCGTCGTCGTGGCGGGCATGGCTGGGCCGGGGCTTGTTGGTCCCGGCCTTCTTGACCCGAATCTTTTGGGGCTTGTCCTGGGGGGCGTCATCGGGGTTGGCCCACCACAGGTCCGCGGCGTGGCCGCGCAGAAAAAAGTTCTGCCCCGCCAGCCGCTCGGCCTCCGAGCGCTCCAACATAATGAAACTGCGCCGGGGCAAAACCGTGACTTTGCCGATGGCCCCCCCGGGCACACCCTTTTCATTGATCAGCGCCCCCACCAGGTCCCCGGGGCGCAGGCCTTTGTGCCGCCCCACCGTGACCATGAGCTCGACCCCGTCCTCGATGCCCGCGCTCGATTCGCGTTCTTTGCGCGTGCGGGTGGCCTTTTGGGTCCACGCCGGCGGGGCCTCGTCGGGCACGGTCTCGAGGTCGATCCCTTCGTCGGCGGCGAGCAGCTCGAGGCTGGCGCACAGGATGCTCATCAGGTCGATGTTCTCGTCGAGCATCTCGACCAGGTCCACCGTGCGCTCCTTGGGCCCTTCGTTGACCTGCTGGTACAGGCGGGCGAACAGCTTTTCTCGTCGGGCGGTCTCGATTTCGGCATCCGAGGGGACCTGGACCTCTTCGATGGGCGCGTCGAGCGCCTTTTGAAACCGGCGAATGCGCGGGCGTTCGCGCGGGGTGACCAAGGAGATCGCGGTGCCCTCGCGGCCCGCGCGCCCGGTGCGGCCGATGCGGTGTACGTACACCTCGGGGTCATCGGGCAGGTCGAGGTTGACCACGTGGGTGATGTGGTCGACGTCGATGCCCCGCGCGGCCACGTCGGTGGCGATGACGACGTCGATGCGCTGGGCCCGCAGCTTGGTGAGCACCCGTTCGCGCGCGGCTTGGGCGAGGTCACCGTGGATGGCGTCCACCGCCACCCCGCGCACCGCCAATGCATCTGCAGCCTCTGCACAGCCCCGGCGGGTCCGCGCGAACACCAGCATCGCGTCGTGGTCAGTGGCATCGAGCAGGCGCACCAGCGCGTCGATTTTGCTCCGCTGGGGCACGTACAGCACCTGCTGGGTGATGTGGGTGGTGGTCAGCCCCTCGCTCTCCACGTGCACGTTCACCGGGTTGTGCAGGTACTTGGCGGCGATGCGCCGGATGGGGTCGGGCATGGTCGCAGAAAACAATGCCACTTGACGGTCGTCGGAGGTCTGCTGAAGGATCTCCTCGACGTCCTCCAGAAAGCCCATGCGCAACATCTCGTCGGCCTCGTCGAGGACGAACATGCGCACCCCGGACAAGTCCAAGCTCCCCCGGCGCACATGGTCGAGCACCCGTCCGGGGGTGCCCACGACCACGGGCACGCCTTTTTTCAGTGCCTGCAGTTGCGGCGGAAACGGCGCGCCCCCGTACACACACAACAGGCGCACGGGGAGCTTCTTGGCCATCGCCCGCATCGCGTCGGTGACCTGGAGGGCGAGCTCGCGCGTCGGGCACAGCACGATGGCGCGCACCGTGTTGTCGCCCTCTTTGACGTTCTCGAGGACCGGCAGGCCGAACGCGGCGGTCTTGCCCGACCCGGTGCGTGCCCCCCCGACGACGTCGTGCCCCTCGAGCAGCGCGGGAATGGCCTCGAGCTGAATCGGCGTGGGCTCGACAAAACCCATGGTGTCGAGGGCGCTCAGGATGCGCTCGTCGAGCCCGAGGGTGGCAAAGGGGGTGTCAGCGGAAGCAGCAGCGTCGGACATGCCCGGGTGTGTCACGTTGGGATCGGGATGGCGAGAATTGTCTCGCTCCGGAGATGGCGGGCACACGTGGCGGTTCTCGAGAGAGGCGTAGGTGACTTGGCCGGTCTCGGAGATGCCGGTGATGCGGTTGCCGTCGAGGTTGAGCAACGCTGGCAGCCAACCCGGTGCGGGGGCGCGTTTGCGTGTGCACGCTTCGGTCACGATGGAGACCCGGAGCCTCCTCAGGGTCCGGGTGATGGAACCACGTTGTCCACACGACCTCGGGTGCGCTCACGACCGTGCTTTCCCACAAGGAAAAGGCGGGTTGCTCGTCCGGACCGTTGGGCGGCCAGCGCTCCCATCCCGAAGGACGGTGGACGCCTCTCTCGGCACAGTCTCATTGTGCCTCCGGACAAGCGTAGTGGTTGGCCAGAGCCGCCCACGTGACTTGACCGCGGGCGGAGATTCCGATCAGACGGTCCCCGTCGATGCCAACGAATTCTGGGTGGCCGCCCAGCGGCGCCTGAAACTCCCGCACACACCCCGCCCGGGCGAGGTTGAGACGCCAACCAGCGTCGGGGCCGCCCACCCTGGTCGACCAGGCGTCGCCCCCGGGGGCCAGCACCGTTTCAGCTGCGAACTGGCCCGGCCCGTCCGGCCACAACGAGGGCCAGGTCAACCAGCCGTCGCCTCGCCGTTCGTGCACAAGACCGGCACCTTCCACCACCGCCCACCAGGACCCGTCCGATGCGACTCGGAAATCCGCGAGCATAGAGAGCCGCATCCCGGGAGGTTGCTCCACCACGACCCAACTCTCCGGCCCCACCCGCCGCGACAGTACGCCGTTGAGGGTGCTGGTGGTGTCCACGGTCAACATCCACAGCGCGCCTTGGGCATCAAAATGGACGCGCCGCCAGAGGTACGGTGGGCCCGGGATCAACGTCTCTCGCGTCCAGCTGCCGTCCGGTTCGAGAAAATCGAGCCAGGCGCCGTTCGGACCATCGACGGCAAACACCATCCGGCCGCTCGCGTCGGCGGCCGCGTCGGACACGGTGCCGACCCAATCGGGCGGGACCTCGACCTCGTGCCATGCATCATTGCGCCAGGACCAAACGCCATGCTCTGCGCCCCCCCAGGGACCGGCCACGAGCCCCAAGAGTTCGTCCTCCTGGCCGCGCACAAGGGCGTCGATGCGAGGGGTGTTCGCGGGGTCCCTGAACCACCGGTCCTGCTGCGGATCAAACCAGATGAGATCGTCCCGATGGTACCGCTCTCCACCTTTGACCGCGACCCACTCCCCCGCCGCCACCGCCCCGCGGACCTCGACCACATAGCCGGGAACCTCGAACGTGCTCACAACCTGCCCCTTGGGCGAGAGCAGACGTCCCTCCTCACTGCCCAACACGACGAGATGGCCCGCGGGCAAAGCGCAGATGTGGGTCATCCCGTCGAGCGGGACCTCGAGCTGCGCCTCCGCGTCGGCGGTGTCGGGGGCGGACCAAACCCCGACCGAGGTCACGAACCAGATTCGATCGCGGGCGTGAGCAACGCCAGTGACATTGTCCAACGAATCCGGGGTCCCGATTTCGCCCAACGGGCGCATGTACCCATCGGTGGTCACCACCGTCCACACCAGATGCGCGTCGCTGGTTCGACCTGCGATCACCGCCCGCCCGTCGCCCAAATCCGCGAACGAGGCAGCTCGAAAACCGAGCGGGAACTTTTCGCCGTGACCGTCTCCAACCAAGATCACAAACGAGCCCAGCTCGTGAGGCGCCCAATGCACCGACGCCCGGGCCGTCAACGCCGCCACCCGACCGTCTTGCCCGGTGGTGAGCGGGATCAGACCACCCGGCTCGACGGTGGGGACGACCTCCCAAGCCCCATCACGGTGGTGCATCAGCTCCCCGGTCGTGCTGCCCACCCACATGTCTTCCGTGGACTGACCATACACACCTGAGGTGGGCTCCCCCGGGGGCAGCGGTACCGCCACAGGCTGTAGCGCGCCCGGACCGTGGAGGACCCGCATCCCTTGCCTGCGCGTCACCATCAGACCATCGCCGCCTATGGTGGATAGCTCAAACCGCAGCGGCATGTCACCCGGGACCGCCGTGCACCCCACCCGCTCCGGGTGCGCGGAGAATGACCGCCCGTAGATCTCCCATTCGTGCTTGAGCGAGAACATCCGCCCTTGGTCGGCTACCCCGTATCTCGTGCAGGTCCGGGGCAGCTGCTCCTCCCAGGCACCGGCGTCGTACCGCCAAAGCCCCCCGAGCACGCCGGCGGCGTACACGCGACCGCCGTCCCGGCGCACGCGGTAGGTCGGCCCGCCCTGGTCTGGGGCATCGCGTCCCCGCCCGTCGGGGCTCACCGACGACAACTGGCCAGTCGCGTCATCGAGCACGAACACCTCGTCGCCCGACACCATCGCCGCAGAACCGTGGTGCCAGGTTGATGTTGCGACCCCAAAATCTTCCCCGAACTGCCCGGGGCGCGAGACATCCACGACCTCGCCGTCTCGCCACCACCGGTCCACAAACCAGAAGTTGTCCGCCGACCAGCCGGCGAACTTCGTGTCCGGTGAGTTTCCGATCACCGACAGCAGACTCTCCCAAGTCCCGTCCAGCGACCGCCGCTTGAGGTTCTCCGCGTCCCGCGCGAACACCTCACCCGTCGGAGCCACCCACAACACGTATCCCGCCTCGGTCGACCGAGTCTCCGAGCTCAGTCCATCCAGCGTTCCCACGCGCACACCATCGCCCCACCACACAAGCCCGGTCTCTGCATCCACGGCGATCGTGCGCGTCGGGGTTGGTTCCTCAGCCGCGTAGCCAATGTCATTGTCTTGTATTCGGTATATCGTCTTCTTGGTCGCCACCCAGACCGTGTCCCCCCAGGACTCTACCGCGATCGGGACCTCGCCGGCTTCGGCGAAGACCGCGCGCGCCCACTCGCCCGCCCGACGCGCGTACAGGTGCCGATCAACCACCAGCCACAGGTCGCCCGTGTTCGTTTCCGTGACGTCGGTCAGCGCACCCCCGGCGTACGGCACTGCCTCGGCGCACCAACCCTGGTGGTCGCAAAAACACGTCGTGAACACCATCCGCTCAGCATCGTCTACCTCTGGCGGCGCACACGGCGCGTGAATCACATCGACGTCGGGACCGGGGACACCTCCATCTCCCGTTCCCGGTCCTGTGCCCCCCGCCGGGAACGGCACCGGCGCGGCGAAGTTGTCCACTTCGCGAACGACCGGGTCCCCGTCGCTGCAGCCCGCAACGGCGAGATTGACGACGGCGTGCATGAAAACTGCGACCCGACGTGGTGTCACGGATTCACCGAATCGTCGCTCGCGCATTCATATTCACTGTTGATGGTTGCGGTGTACAAGGAGCCGTCAGAGCCGAGGACCCGCAGGCGGCCCCCCTCCACGTCCAGTGCGCGCCACGCATATGTTCCTTCAAAGATGTGGTGACAGGAACCATTGAAACGCCCAAAACGGTGGCCGATCCCATCGGGGGTTTCTCCAGACCACCAAATATCATTGGGAGAAGAGTAGTGAAGGACCGGCCCGACCAGGATCGACTGATCGTCATCGTCGACGATCTCTTGGAGGCGGTTGCCGGTCCATTCCCACAGACCCATGCCTAGAGCGACGGCGAACGAAACGCTTTCGAGCGGACCGTCGAGGCGCACCATCGCACCAGCGCCATCGCCCTGTTGGATCAGGTTCGGTGGGTCATCACCCAGCTGGCGATAGAGGCGGCCGCGGTCGCCGCACGCCATTCCCACCCAAACGTCACCGGCGTCGTCGAGTCGCACGTCGTGCACGTCGGGCGCTTCGTTGGGACATGGGTCGAACTGAATGACCTGCCAGGGCTCCCCCTCGCGACCACGGGCCAGCCATGCAGCCCGCTTCTCCACCACCGCGACTTCACCAAGATGGTTCATCGCCACCGGAGCGTGGCCCACCTCCGACTGCGGCAACCGCGACGACGGGCGCCAATCCTGAAGATCTCCCGAAAACAGCACCGTCGACGTCCGTTCCCCCTGCTTCGACGCCACCCACCCGGTGTTCTCGTCTCCCGCTACGTCCGACACCACAGGCTCGTCGGAAAGGGCACGGGTTGTCCGCCCGGTTTCGGGGTCGTAGATCATCAACTCGTCGCCGAACGTCGTCCTCGCCCGGAGGACGACGTTTTTCCCTGCGAACGCAGCCTGTTGCACCAATCCTTCAGTATTTTCCATGCTCTCGACGGTGAACGACAGGTCACCGAGCGACACCCTCCTGATCTCGTTCTGGAATATCAGCAGCATTGTGTCGTCGGCATCGAACAGAATCTCGAGCGGGGTTGCGTCGTCCAGGACGCCCGACACTTCGGTGGGGGGATCGTCGGCGGATTCCCATCGCCACAATCGGTTATGACCGCTCAGCCAAACCTGACCGCCAGGATGAGTGCCCATCGTCAGGGACTCGCGTCCCTCGACCACAAAGTGCACGGGCCCGAACGTCCCCTCTGGGGTCAGAGTGGTGGCCCACTGAGCGTCGTCAAGGCGACCGGTGAGGGCGGCACGGTTCCCCCAGGAAGACACCGCCTGAACCTTCAGCGGTGCCTCAATGAGCTGCGTCACTCCATCACGATGAACCACGAGGATCTCGTTCCCCAGATATCCGCTGACGCGCCCCACCAGCGCTGCGCCGGGCAACTGCACCAGTTCTTCGATGACCACACCTTCGCGGTGGGGGTACACCGACATGCGGCCGTTCCGCCAATGATACAGCGCGCCGTGGTCCGAGCCGAACCAAACATCGTCCAGAGAGGTCCCCGACACCGCGGTCATCCCTGACAATGCATCTGGACCAAGCGGCCGCACCTCTTGGGTCGGCCGGGCATGGTAGCGGCGGCCCTCCTGATCGAACACGATCACGCCTTGGTCAAGCTGCCCCATGCCGAACTGCCATACCGGCCCGCGCGGCACGGCGCAGGCGGTGTTGTCCGGGGGACGGACCAGACCAAAGGAGGGCGAAGCCTGGCTCCAGGGATCCTGCACGATGCCGATGCTGCTCGTGTGCCGGGCCTGCACCAAGGGGCAGGGTCCACGTGGCAACAGGGCTGTTTGGCCAGCTGCGGAAATTCGCACGATTTGTCGGGAGTTCCACTGCGTGACGAGCACGTCCCCACTCGCATCGCGGAAGAGGCTGCGTGCGTGCTCGGGCGCTCTGGTGGGTGAGGCCCAGCCGCTGGTGGTGAGTTCGAACAGTCGGCCGGTGCGCGCTCCGATCAAGAATCCACCGTCCGGCGACGTCCGAACCGCGCCGCCCTCGGGTCCTGCAAGTGGTCCACCCGAAAACGGCCGTGGAACCAAAGGCATCGTGTACGTCTGGTAACTCCCGTCCTGCCACCACAGGACATCCTGGTCGCGCACGATCCAAAAGTCGTCCACGTCGAGCGGAGCGATGTAGCCGTCCAGGTTCTCGCCGTCCAAGACGATCTCGCGAACAGGTTCGCCAGGAACCTCGATGAGAACCCGGCCTTCGTCGGGAACCAACGAAAAGCTCGTGTCGTCAGGCAACAGCGCCGAGAACAAGGTGTCCGGAGAGCCCCATGTGACTGAAAAATCGTGGTTCACGAGGCGTCCACCGACGAGGGCACGGCCCTCTGAATCGATGAACAAAGAGGGAACGTTCGGGCCGACCAACGAGATTTCGCTCGTTCCGCGAATGGTGCCGAGGTGCCAGCGCCACAGCGTTCGTGTCGTCAACACCCACACGAACTCGCCCCGCGCCTCCACCGCGACCGGCAGCTCGCCACGGATGAACACGAATCGACTCCACACCCCACCCTCGCGAAGAAAAAGCGTTCCCTGACCCACCACCCACAGGTCTCCCCTCTCGGTTTCCGCTACGTCGTCGATCCGCCCAGCCGTGAATGGGACCTGCTCGGGGCAAAACCCCACCGCGGTGCAGAGACAGGTCGTGCGCAAGGGAGGAGTCAGCCCGTCGGCGTCGGTTTCGAAGGCCTCCTCCGAGGGCGGCGAACAGGTGGGAGCGATTGGAGGCGATGGAGGCGAACCCACGCCACACCCGAGGCCCAGCCCGATCACCAACCACAGCCCGCGGATCACAACCCTCACATAAGGATTGTGTCACACCCCGACCAGCGCCCACCAGCGGCCCACAAAAAAAGCCTCCCGACGGGGAGGCTCTTTTTAGACCAGGACCGGTCAGCTCGTCGGGTCACGCTTGCCGGAGAGAATCTCTTCGAAGTACTTCACCGTGCCGATGTTGTACCAGTCACGCGGCCCAATGAACTTCACCGCCACCTGCCCGTCGGGGCTGATCAGGTACGACTCGGGAAACTTCCGGGTGCCGTACATGCCGGTGGACACCTTTTTTGTCCGGTCCCACAACACCTTGAACGAAGGGTCGTTGTCCCCGAAGAAGCGCTTCACTTCATTCCAGTCCTCGTCGACGGAGATCGCGACCATGGTCAGGCCTTTGTCTTTGAAGCGCCGGTTGAGCATTTCCATCGACGGCATCTCGTCACGACAGGGCGGACACCAAGTCGCCCAGAAGTTCACGAACACCCATTGGCCACGCAGGTTGGCGAGGTTGACCATCTCGCCGGTGTTGCCGTCGGGGAGCGAAAAGGTCGGGGCCTGAATGTCCTTGATCGGGGTCGGCTCGACGACGCTGTCCATCACCAGGCGCGCCATCTTGATGCGCTTGTCCATCCCGTAGGCCACCAGCCCGGCGAGCAACGCGATGGCGCAATAGAAAAACACGCCCTTCACCCACGGCTGCACCACCCACTGGCGCTCCGAGTACATGATGCCGGTGAGGCGCTCCTTTTCCGTGCGGCCGTCGTCGCTGGCCTGTTCGGTGGACTCGTCCTGTTGTTCAACTTCCGCGTCGGTCACGACTCTCCCCTGTCGTCAGGTCCGAAGAAGATAGCGAATCTCCGGAGAAAACCCCACGGAACCGCAGATGCTTCCCGCCGATGGCAACCGTCTGATTTCATTATCAAATTTGAACGATCTGACCGGATCTTGGCCGACCGGGGACAGGCCCCCGGCCCGGCTCCCGGCGCCGGCCCGCGCCGCCGCCCGATGTCTCAGATCTGCGCCGCGATGCAGCCGGGACAAAAAGGCGTCACACTCAAAACCAAGCGTGAGGTGTGGACATGCACCGTCCCCTGAAACGACATTCTGTGCACCGGCCCCCCGCCCGTCCGCGGCGTCGCCGGGGGTTCACCTCCAAAGCCTTGCTGCCCATCGCCGCGGTGTCGCGCAGCATCGCCGCCCTCCCCGACCCCATCTCCTTTTCCGGGCCCACGTCCCGGACCCTCGGGGCGGTGCGCTTTTCGGCGCCGCTTCTGTTCGGGGGCTGGATGGTGGCGCTGCTGTTCCAAGGGGTGCTCGCGCCCAGCATCTTTTTGGGCGCCACCGCCAGCGGGTGCTTTTTGTCCATCGGCTGCGAGCTCTGGCTGCGCCGCCGGCAAAATCACCTGCAGAAGAATGCAATCTCATTGTGGCGCTACGCCGAGCGACACCTCGGCCCCGAGCACGAACTCACCGAGCGCGCGCGCAAGGACGCCATGGTCCTGTCCCAGAGCTTGACCCTCAACATGCTCACCCGCATCGAGGAGCGGCTCAAGTACACCTGGGAGCTGGTCCGCACCCGGCCCATCGCCTTGCGGTAGCCCTCACCCTCGTCGACGAATCCCCGACAACAGCGCCTCGAGGCTCTCGCCCACCCGGGCCCGGGCCGCGACCTCGTCGTCGGCGGTGACGATGGCCATCGCCCCCTCGACGATCGCCCCCTTGAGGATGGGGGCCAAAAACCGGGGGTCGTGACCGGACAGCTCCCCCGACGCCGCGAGCGCGGCCATCGTGCCCGCGAGCAGGTGGTCGGTGCGCGAGGCCTCGAGCAGGCGCCACTGTTCGAGCCCGAGCACGGTGGCCGCCTCGGTGTACGCGTGGCGCACCGGCGGGGTGAGGCACGCGTCGAGCACCGCGTTCATGCCCGCCCGGAGCTTGTCCCAGGGATCGTCGACCGCGGCCATTTTCTCCGCCGCGATGCCGGCCACGTCGTCGACGATCTGCTCGATCACCGCGCGGTACAGCCCGAGCTTGTGCTCGAAGTGGTGATACACCGCCCCGGTGGTGAGCCCCGACCTGCGCGCGAGCTCCCCCACCGAGGTGTTGGCGTAGCCCTTGGACACGAACAGCGCGTGCGCGGTCTGCAACAGGTCTTCGCGGGCGCCCATCACCCCGGCGATAGCACCTCCGCGTGCAGGGCGTCGACATCCGCGGCTTTGGTCGGGGTGACGTCCGGGGCCTTGCCCCCTTGGGCCGGGCACACCGCGTTCATGGTGCCGGCGAGGGCGTTTTGCACCGACGGGGCCAGGCGCCGGGTCCCGTCGTCGAGGGCATAGCTGACCCCGTCGATGGCATCCCCGGTGCCGCCCATGCTGCTCTGCAGCGCGCGGGCCTGCGCCTGGGGCGTGCGCAGCACCCCCGGGTCCTGGTGGGTGAACAGCGCTTTGCCCGACATCTGCAAGGTGAGCTTGGTCCACCCCACCGCCGACGCGTTGGCCAGCGACTGTTCCCAGTTGGGGGGAAACTCATTCTTCTCGAACAGCAACCGCATGTCACTGATCGACACCCGCTTCTTCCCCCCCTCGATGTGACCGAACGCTTCGAGCAACAGCGCGAACTCCCCCGCGCTCTTGGCGCGGTCCACGACGTGATTCGCCCCGGGGTCTTGGGCGTTGGCCGCGGAAAAGGCGCGTACAAAGTCGTCCGCGGTCATCGTCTTGCCGTCCGTGGAGTGGGACGTGACCGCCCGGAACGCGGCCTCGGAAAAACCCGCCGCGGACAGGATGCCGGTGTCGCCGGGATGGTCGCCTTTGCTGCCCACGAGGTGGATGGGGTCGTAGGTGGTGCGGGTGAAAAACCATCCCCCGCCTTCGGGCTTGTGGTTTTGCCGGGCGAAGAACGCGGGCACCCGGCCAAAGTCCGGGCCCAGCACCTCTTTCAGCCGATCGATGGGCGCGGTCTGCCCGTCAAAGCCGAGCACCCCCGCCTTGAGCGCGGTGCGGATGAAGGGGCAGTGGGTGTCCCGCAACATCTCGTCGCTGACCGGGGCGGTGTGGGCCGCGGGGGCCGCGGCTTTTGCTGTGCTCGTCGACGAGGACGGCGGCGGCGGCGCGGACGCGGGGCGGCGGGCGGTGGGGCCGAGGGGGTTTTTCAAGGTGGGGCGCATCTCAGTCCTCCCGCCGGCCGAGCTGGGCCAGGGTCTGCAAATGTTCCTGGATGGCTTCGTCGGTGAGCCGGGCGGCGTCGGCGGTGATGGTGCCGGCGGTGAGCACGCGCCCATCGAGGCGCAGCCCGTGCCATTGCCGCAGCCGCACCACGCCCATCGCGGGCAGGGTGAGCGCGATCAACCGGCCGGGGGTGCCGTCGGCGAACAGCAACGTGCCGGTCTCGACCTCCTGCAGGTCGCCGAGGCTGCTCAAGAGCTCGGCCAGGCGCTGGTGCGCGAGTTCGTCGAGGGTCGCGTCCGGGGGCACGGCTTGGCGGTGCACGATCAAGTTCGGCCGGACCCCTTGGACCGGGCGCCCGGTGCGCCGGTCGATGCCCCCCGCGGCCGGGGGCGCGCGAAAGATGAAGCGCTCTTCTTCGAGCTCGTAGGCGGGGGGCGGCAGCATGAGGAACCTCCTGGGATCGGGTGCGGCAGCAACATAACATCATTATGTTGTTTGTAACCAGTCGATTTTGTGATCCTTTTGGCGCCGAAGGCCCCCTCCGGCGCCGCTGTCCGCCGCCGGTCGCCGGCCGGGGCCGGTGGGGGCCGGTTTTTTGGAGGCGGGATCGGCCGCTGCTAGCGTCGAATGATGTCGCATCACCTCGTCGCCGCCGGCCTGTTCGTGTCCTTGCTCGCCCCCGCCGGGGCCCTCGCCGCCGAGAGCCGCGCCGGGACCCCGCCGCTGCCGGCCCAATCGGTGGGCGAAGGCTGGCAAGACGACACCGGCGGCTTTTATCTCGAGACCCTGGCCAGAAAGACGCTCACCGCGCTGGATTCGGTGGGCGTGGCCCTCACCGACAACCCCAAAAACCCCACCGGGCCCATCACCGGCGCCGGGGTCTGGGGCTGTTACATCGGCGGGCTGCTGTCGCTGTCCGGGGCCCCGATGTTCCCCGGCCTGGCGTCGGCCTTGAGCACCGCCATCGCGGGCATGGTCGGCGCGTTCAACAGTGGACAATCGGTCCTGCCCATCATGCTGTGGACCATCCCCGGCATCGTGTTCGGCGCCCTGTTGAGCGCGGCCGGCCTCGGCTTGGCGGTGGGCCTGACCTGGGCCTTTTTTGCCTGGCCCGCGGTGTTCACCGCCCCGGTCATCGGCATCGTGTCCGCGGGCATTCTCGTCTACGGGGTGCTGTCCACCGCGGCGGGTCCACTGACATTGGCAGGCATCGTACACGCCGAGGACGGCATGACCGCCGCCGCCCTCGCGGAGCGGGGCTTGCCCCCCGCGGACCGGCGCCTGGTCTACCAATCCTACTGATTGGCTCCCCGCCGCCGGGCGTCACCCATCGGGGTCCCCCAGGTCGGTCAACAACACCAGCGCCGCGCCCCCCGCGCCGGGGTTGAGCTGTCGCAGGCCGACCCGCCGGGTGCCCCCGGCGTCCTCGTTCCACTGCACCGCCCCACACCCGCCGAGCTCTGGGTAGGCGTCGGCGGACGAGCTTTCGAGCAGCACCGGGAGGTTCAACCCGTTGTACACGTCGATGACGTAGTCGGGGTCATCGTCGGGCGCGCAGTGGCCCACGTCGCCGCGGAACACCTCCAACCGGTAGGTCCGGCCAAACGCGGCCTCGAAGGTGAAGTAGTCGATGCCCGTCACGGCGGCCACGCCGTAAAAGGTCGGCACCCCCACCGACAAGGGGGTGGCGTCGGCGACCATGTTGTTGGGTTCGATCTCCGCTTCGGTGCACTGGTGACAGCCGTCGGCCACCGTGATGTTTTCGTCGTCGCACACCTCGCCGGGGGTGCCGCAAAAATTGGGCAGTCCGTACGGCCACTCGACCACCAGCTCGGTGACCCGGACGAAATAGAGCGGAATGTCATCGTCGAAGGCCCGGTCGTACAGGCGCACCACGCGCTCACCGCTGGCCCCGGTCTCGGTCCATTGGAAGTAGGGACAAGCCCCGAACCGGTCCTGGACCTGGTCATCGTCCAGCGCATAGGGCGCGTAGGTCGGCCCCTCCTGGTACAGGGCCATCTCGAGGTCAGCGTCGTCAGGCGAGTCGGGGCACAGCCCCAGCTCGTCGCGGAAGACCTCGATGCGGTAAGCCCGCCCCGTCACCACCGAGAACCGAAAGTAGTCTTGGTCGCCCGCCGCCAACGACGCGCGCACCGGTTCGCCGAGGGGCAAGGGGGTCGCGGCCACGAGGTTGTCGTTGGGCTCGACCTCTACCCATTGGCATTGGTCACAACCGTCGTCGGGGTCGGCGTCCCCGTCGTCGCATTGTTCGCCCGGGTCGAGGATGGTGTTGCCGCAGCCCGGGCCCGCGTCCGCCCCGGCGTCAGGCCCCGCGTCGGGCGCATGCCCCCCGGCGTCGAGCCCCGCGTCGATGGCGCCGCCGTCAGCGCCCGCGTCGAGGGCGCCGCCGTCCGCGCCCGCGTCGGGGCCCGGTCCGGCCGCGTCCCACAGCCGCTGCGCATCGCCCGGCCCGGCGTCGTCGTCGGGAAAGCCCGCGTCGGGTCCCCCGCCGGCGTCCCGGCGCGCACCGCCCGCGTCGAGGGCCGCGGACGCGTCCGGGGCCCCGGGCTCAACCGGTTGGTACAAGAAAGAGCAGCCCGCGGCGGCGCCGACGAGCACCGCGCAAACGCCCCACGTCCAGGGATGGTGACGACCCAGCATGGGCTGGGCTCAGCCGCGCTTGACCACCTCGTACAGCACCAGCGGCCAGGTGAGCACGAACATGATGGTCAAAAAGGCGCGCAGCGGTCCGTGCACATCGTCGTCTTCCATGTCGATGGACATCTCGATCTCCAGCGCCATCGACTGCCACACCGATGCGGTGGTGATCATGCCGAGCACCAAATAGGAGACCAGGACCACGTGCGGAACGCTCATGGCCTCCAGTGTAGCCACCCGCGCGCGCGGACGCGAGCCGATCGACGCGGGTGTCGCAAGAACGCACCGCGTCGGGCGGGGGGCGCGAAAGGTCGTTGCCTTTTTGGCCCGAGATGTTCGGATGGTCTCGATGGGTAAACGCATTCTGTTCGCCGCCGGCTTGATCGGCGCCTTGGCCGTCGTCCTCGGGGCGTTCGGCGCCCACGCCCTCGAAAAATGGGCGCTCACCCTCGCCGACGGGGCCAAGCGGCTCGAGTGGTGGGCCACCGCCAGCCGCTACCACTTCTGGCACGCGCTGTTGTTGCTCGGCATCGGCGTGCTCGCCCAGCGCCGCCCCGCCCCCCTCCTGCAGAGCGCGGCGATCTCCTGCGTGGCCGGAATCGTCTTATTTTCCGGGAGCTTGTACGTGATGACGGGCACCGGCATCAAAGCCCTGGGCATGGTCACGCCCATCGGGGGCGTGCTGCTGATCGCCTCGTGGGTGATGCTCGCGGTCGCGGTCCGCAACGATTCCTAGGGCGCTCTAGAACAGCCCGCCGCCGGGGCCGGCGGCCTCTTTGGGGATGTCCGGGTCGTCGGGCCGGACCTCGACGATGATTTTGATCGGGGCCGCGCCCCCGCGTTGGTCGCGCAACATGCCGAACAGCGCGGCCCGGGGCAGCGGATCGCCATCCGCCCAGTCCTCGGGCGCGATGTCGTCGAAGAAGGGCAACGTCCACACCACGTCGAGGCTCGACTGCAGCTGGGTTTGGGTTTGGCCGGGGGCCGAGCCCGCGGTGGTGTACCAGCTGATGATCGGGTCTTCGTAGCGGTTCTCAAGGGTGATGCTCTGGTTGTCGATGTCGAAGGTGTAGACCTGGTAGGCCTCGACCGCGCCCGGCGCGAGGATGGGCCGCAGGTTGAGGCGGGCCCCGGAGTGGGCGCGGATGGTGGCGGTGGCCCCGATGGTGGCGCGGGTCCCGAAGTGGATGGGCACCGGGGGGATGCCGGTCTCGAGGAAGGCCTCTTCCTCCGCCTGGGCATCGTAGAAGTCGAACCCGACGACGATGGGGTTTTGGTTGGTGGTCTTCGGGAACAGACAGTCGGCGGGCCCCTCGACGAAGGTGTCGGGGTTGGGGTCCTCCCCGCACAGCTTGAGGCCGAGCACCTGGACCAAGGCGTCGGCGAAGCCGGGGGGCAATGCAGGATCATTGAGGTCGAGCCCCAGGGGCAGGCGCTTGAAGGCGCGCTCGGTGCGCACGTCGAACGCGCTGGGGTTTTCCAGGTCCATGACGAAGCGCGGCAGCGAGGGAAAAATGTCGAACCCGGCCACCCCGTCGCGGTTGCGCAACAGCGCGTCCATCACCGGCACGGTGAAGGTGTAATCGTAGCTCATCTGCACGAACTGCCCGGTGGGATCGGCGGCGCGATCCACCGCGTCGTGTTCGCGCGACTGGGGGGTGAGCAGCGCGCCGATGGCGGCCCGGTCTTCTTCTTGTTGGGCCGGGTCCTCAGAGAAGATGCGCGACTCGACCCACTCGGCGTGGTCGAAGTCGATGCAGGAGGCGTCTTGCCCGTCGGGGCACAGCTGCATGGTGGAGTTGGCGCCCGGCGCGCCCCGGGGATCGAAGGCGTAGACGGTCACATTGACGTCGTACTCGGGCAACGGAAACCCGGGGAACCGGTCCTCGATGGGGATGGTGGTGTAGAGCGCGGAGTACAGAATCTCGGCCGGCTCGGTGACCATGCCGAGGATGCGCAGGTCGTTGAGCTGATTCTGTTGGTCAAAGTTATTGCACGCGGTGAGGGCGGCGAGCATGCCGGCCAGCGCGACGAGGCGGGGGAGACGAGGGCGCAACATCAGAACTCTCCCTGCAGACCGAAGTTGGGGAGGATGGGCAGCCCTTGGATGATCTCGCGCTCCCGGGCGCGGTAGTCGATCTGGTACTGCTCGGCGTTGACCTGGTTGTAGACGTTGAGCAGGTCGAGGTACGGGGTGAACGAGAAGTTGTCGAACACGAACTTCCGGTCGATGCGGAAGTCCAGCTGGTGGAAGGTCGGCAGCCGGGTGCTCCGGGCGGGCTGGGGCAAGGCGTTGTAGCTGGTGGTGTCGAGGTCGTGGACCGAGCCCACCGGCAGCGTCGCGGGGTTGCCGGACACCAGCCGGAAGCGGCCCCCGAAGGTAAAGCCCAACGGCAGGTTGAGTTGGCCCACCAGCGTCAGGATGTGGGTCTGGTCGAACTGGGTGAGGATGAAGGAGTCGCGGTTTTCGCTGGTGTCGATTTCGGTGCGAGACAATGTATAGGCAATCCAACCGAACGCGCCGACCTCGGAGAAGATCTTGTCGAGGTAGCCGAAGTAGAGGTCGGGGCCGAGGATCGCTTTGTACCAATCCCGCAGGAAGGTGATGGGGTACTTGCCGATTTCGTGACGCAGCAAGAACTCGGCGCCGAGGGTGCGGCCGAGCCCTTGGTTGGTGAGGTTGACGGGCCGGATCTTGCCGTTGCCTTCGTTGATGAGCTCGTTGGTGCCCTGCAGGAGAAGGTCGCGGCCGGTGAAGTACATCTGCACGTCGAGGTTGAGGTACTGGGTGAGCGATTGCTCGACTCCGCCGATGAACTGCCAGGCCCGCGGCATCACCAGGTAGGGGTTGCCGGTGTTGCTGTTGAGGTCTTGGGCGGTGGGGGGCTGGCGGTAGACGCCCATCGCGCCCTTGAGGGTGGTGCCGGGCAACACCGTGAGCCGGCCGGTGATGCGGGGATCGACCGACCACAGCAAGGGGCGGTCGCTGATGAGATTCTCGCCGGCGTCGAGTTCTTCTTCGTCGATGACAAAGTAGGCGAGGTCGAAGCGCACCGAGGGCACAATCTTGAACCACTCGGTGGGTTGGAAGATGCCTTCGGCGTAGGTCCCGAACGCGTGCTGCTGGCCCTGGGCCGCGATCGCGGTGTTCTCGTCGGGAATGCGGAACTGCACCCGGGGAAACGCGGTGATCTCGTTCGGGATGGGAAACTCAAGCGAGAAGTCTTGGGTCTGGCCGAGGTAGTCGATGCCCACCGCGGCCTCGAGCGCGTCCGAGGCCCGCCACCGCAACTCGTCGCGCACCCCCCAGTTGCGTGAGCCCGAGCCCAACCCGCCCTCGAGGCCGAAGGAGCCGCCAAAGCCGAGGTCGGTGCCGTCGATGCCGACAAAGGGTTGGAAAAAATGGGTCAAGCCACCGGGGAGTTTGCTCGTCCAGCGGCCCACGATGCGGTGAAAGCTCTGCTTGACCCCGAAGTTGAACTCGGTGCCGCCGGTGGCGCCCACCACCGAGAGGTCGTCGTCGGAGCCAAACATGAACAGCGACAGAGTCTGGCCGGTCCAGGGCTCGATGCTGGCCTTGAGTTGGTAGTCCCAGTACACCGGCGCGGCGATGATGCCGCCCGCCTCGGGCACGAAGATGTCCAATGCCAAGGGAATGAGCGCATCGATGTAGGAGCGCCGGGCCGCGGCCGCGACCGTGACCTTGGGGAAGCCTTCGATCTCCACCGGCCCCCCGAAGAAAAAGCTGGTGTCGATGACGCTCACGTCGGTGAAGCCGCGGAACGACTTCATCTTGAGCTCGCGCGAGGACACGTCGACGATGCCGGCGGTGGCGCGCCCGTAGTAGGCCCCGAAGCCCCCGGGGTAGAAGTCGAGGGTCTCGAGGAACTCGGCGTTGACCACGCTCTTGAGACCCCCGAAGTGGTAGACGATGGGGATGGGGACCCCGTCGAAGTAGATGCCGGTGTCGGCGGGGTTGGCCCCGCGCACGATCAGCGCGCCCCCCGCGAAGGGCGCGCGGGCCAGGCCGGGGAGGTTTTCGATCACCCGGAGGGGATCGCCAAATGTGCCTGGAACCTTGCGCACCTCTTCGCGGGTGAGCTGCACCTTGGCCACTTCCTTGCGGGCCTTTTTCTCCCGCACCACGGTCTCGAGGCGGTTGCTGACCAGGGGGTCGAGGTAGACGATGACCTCGGTGCGCTCCTTGAACGAGAAGCTCTCCTCGACGAAGCTGGGCTCGAACTCGGCGAGGCCGAAGCTCACCCGGTGGGTGCCCTCGGGCACGCCGTAGAAAAAGAACCGTCCCTCGGCATCGCTGAACGTGGTGCGCTCCTCGATGGGGTACTCGAAGTTCGGGTCGTTGATGTCGGTGCCCTCGGGGATCGCGCCTTCGATCACCACCGTGACCTCGACCCCTTCGAGGGCCTCTTTGCTCCCCGCCTCGCGCACAATGCCTTCGAAGTTGAGCGGGCCTTTGGCCGGCCCCGCCCCGCCGGTCTCGGCCGCCACCATCTCGTCGAGCGCGGCCTGCGCGTTGCGTTCTTCCTCGGCCTTGATCGCCTCGTCGGTGGCCACTTCCTCGACCACCACGTCGAGCTGGAACACCTGGCGATACTCGATCGCCACCGGGGCGGGCTTGTGATCAAACTCCGCGGGCACGAACACGAACGTGGTCACCGCGCCCATCGCGGCCACGTCCAGGTCGGCGAAGCCGGACGACTTCACGATCGCGACCCGGCTGACCAGGCCGTCGGCGTCGATGTCGATGCGCATGACCACATCGCCCTCGCGCGACTCGGCGCGGGCTTGCGGGGGGTAGACCGCCTCTTCCCCCTCGATGAACTGCGGGGGCTTGGTCAGCTTGGGGCGCTTTTTCGGCTTGGCTTCCTCTTGGTCAAACTGCGTCGCCTGGGGCTCGAGCTGGGCGCTGGCCGGCGCGGACACCGTGGCCCACAACGCACACCAGCCGATCACCACCAGACGCTTCAGGCTCGCTCGACGCATTCCCCCACACCGTCCTTCCATCACCGAATGCCTGCTGGGTACAGCGTCAATTTCAGGTCCAGGCGTTTGCCGGCCTCGACCGTCTCCTGGGTACAACCCATAGCAAACACGGTTCCGTCTGCCAGCCGAAGCTCCCCGCCGGGGTCATTCTCGACGTCGGCGAAGGCGTCCACGCCCCCGCCCTTGCGCAGCCGCGACGCCATGACCACGAACGCGTATTCGCCCCAGGCCTCGATCTTGCCGAAGGTGTGCGAGTCGCTTTCGCCCTCCACCGGGTGGGCGGGCCAGGCCTGGGAGCTCGCCAACGACACCGCGGGCAAGGTCAGGTCGAAGCGCAGCTGCCCCATCTCCTCGGGGGTCATGTCAAACAACTGGGTGCAGCCGGCCCCCGCGGGCACAAAGAACATCGCCGCCAGATACGACCCCGCCTCGGTGACCAGCGTCGGGTTGGTCGCGGCCAGCCGCAGCTGTCCCCGCTCGAAATCGAGCACCACCTCGTCGGCGGGCGCCGCTTGGCACCCCACCAGGGTGCACGCCACCAGGGCCCAGGCCGCGCGCGCGATCATCATTCGCTCCCCGTGTCGACTTGCACTTTGGTGAGCCCGATGTGCGACGTCGCCCGGGGCTCGTTCACCCGGCACAGCGACGTGGTCAAACACACCACCGTGGTCGCGACCCCGGCCACCGCCACCACCACCACCACCGCCCCCACCGCGGCGCCGCCGGCCACGGTGGGCACCAACCACCCCGGGCTCTCGTCTTCGTCCGGGCCCGGGCCCCGGGTCCCGGCCGCGTCGAGGCGCACGGGGACAAACGGCGGGTCCACGTCGAGGGGCGCGCCCTCGGCGTCGGTGAGCACCAATGTGTATTGCAGCGTGTGGGGGCCGGCCGCGGGGGCGGGGTCGAGCACGTCCCCGCCGTAGGTGGTCAAGACATCTTCGGTTCCGCCCTTGGTCAAGGCCACGCTGACCTGGGCCAAGGTCTTGTCGCCGTCGCGGGCCTCGACGTCCAACCGCGCCGACGCCACCCGGCTGAGGCGGTCCTCGACGACGAAGCGCACCGAGGCCTTGCCATCGAAACGGGCCGGGGGCTCGTGCGACACCTTGATGCGCCCCTCCTCGAGGAACTGTTTTTTGGTGTCCTCGAACACCTGGCGGTACACCGGCGACGCGGTCTCCGGCAGCTCGTGGTCGGGCTTGAGCGACAGCAACCGCAAGAACCAGACCTCGCCTTTTTCCGCGTCGCCGAGCGCGATGTGGGCGAAGCCGAGGAGCTGGAAAATCTGGACCCGGTCGTCGACCGAGCGGTTGGGTTCGGCCGCGGCCAACGCGCACTCGCTGAGCACGGTCTCGTAGTCGAAGTCGGCCTCGGCCGCTTGGCACCTTTCGAACGCGTCGCGGGGTGCGCCTTTGCCCTTTTTGCGCGCCCCCGCGGGGGTGGCGCACAGGACCAGGACCAGGCCGGCCAGAAGGGCGCGCGGCGAGACCCTCATGCCCCGCCCCCGTCGACGGTGCCCGCGTCGTCGCCGCCCGCGTCCGGTCCGCTGGCGTCGGGCGCCCCCGCGTCCGGCCGGGAAAAGTCGAGCTCGCCACAGAACGGCTCGGGGCAGTCACAGGTGCCGTACTGGTCCTGTTCGAGCAGGGCGGCGCAGTCCGCCCCCCCGGGGCAGGTCCCGACGTCGCAGGGCCGCTCCTGCCGCGCCTGGGACACGAGCACCACGTCGCAGCCGCGCGGGGTTCCGCCGAACGCCAAGTTACATTGGTCGAGGACCGCGCTCTGGGACGCCGCCGACCACACCCCGGTGCAGGATGCGTCGTCGGGGGAGGTGAGGGCGGCCGCGTCCGCGACCTCGACGCCGTCCACGCGGACCAAGAGCTCGGCCGCGCCGTCGACGAGGGAGAAGCTCACGGTGTGGTCGCCGGTCACGTCGGTGGCCGCGGCGGCCTCGCCCTCGAACACCAACGTCGAGCACTGGGCGAGATACAAAAACGGCCCGCGAATCATTTGGTGGGTCGGGCGCCGCACGCAGTACCCGTCGACGCAGCCCCCGGCCCCGTCGTCAAAATCACACTCGGTCTCGGCGGTGCAGGTGTTCTCGCTGGGCACCGTCTCGAGGGGCACGCACGCGCCCTCGACGCAATCGGTGTACGTCCCGTCGTCGGCGCGGGGACAATCAAAGTCGTCGACACACTCGGGCGCGCAGCCCGAGGACACCCAGGCGCACGTCGCGATCATGCCGCTCATCAAGGTTGTCAGGTGGGCGCGGACCAAGCGGTCGTCTCCTCACGGCTGGACTGCGGCGGTGATAGCACACAATCGATCCCGCCAGCGCCCGCCCCCCGGGGAAGGTGTCGGTCGTACACGGCACGACATGGGGGGCGAGATCGATGCAGCAGGCGGTGGTTTTCCTTCGACATTCGGGTTCTGCTAACGTGGGATCGGGATCGGCGCCCCCGTCGGGCGCCGCGCGGGTGTATGGGCGAACGCTACGGCGAGTATGAACTGATCCGCAAGATCGCCACGGGCGGCATGGCGGAGATCTACCTGGCGCGGCTCATTTCCGAGTCCGGCTTTGGCCGTCCGGTGGTGGTCAAGCGCATGTTGCCCCAGCTGGCGGTGCGCGATGACTTCGTGACCATGTTCCTCGACGAGGCGCGCCTCGCGGCCAACTTGGTGCACCCCAACATCGTGCAGGTGTTCAACCTCGGCGAGACCGACGGCAGCTACTTCATGGCCATGGAGCTCATCGACGGGCCCCACCTCGGGGCGCTGTTCGCGCACTCGCTGCGCCGCCGCAAGCCGTTGCCCATCGAGTTCTGTGCCTACGCGGTGGCCCGGGCCGCCGACGGGCTCGAGTACGCGCACAACCTCGTCGACCCCGCGTCCGGCAAGGCGCTCAACATCGTGCACCGGGACATCTCCCCGCAAAACGTGCTCGTGTCCCGCCAGGGCGACGTCAAGGTCACCGACTTCGGGGTGGCCAAGGCCGACAGCCAAGAAGCCAAGACCCGCACCGGCATCATCAAAGGCAAGGTCTCGTACATGTCGCCCGAGCAATGTCTGGGCGAGGTCGTCGACCGGCGCACCGACGTGTTCGCCCTCGGCATCGTCCTGTACGAGCTCTTGACCCGGCGCCGGCTGTTCCGCGACAAGAGCGACCTGCTCGTCATGCAGCGCATCACCAAAGGCGACATCAAGCCCCCCTCGGCGATCAACAAAGCGGTCGACCCCGAGCTCGACGACATCGCCTTGTCCGCGTTGACCCGCAAGCGGGGCGACCGGCTGCCCTCGGCCGCGGCGTTGTCCGAGCGCCTCGACTACTGGCTCGCGACCCAAAAACACGTCGATTGCCGCGGCAAGCTCGCCCGGTGGATGGGCAAAGAGGCGCCCGAGCTGGGGCTGTCCCCCGAGGACACCGACGCGGGGTCCCGTCCCTCGTGGATGGAAAAGCAGAGCAGCGGTTCGCGCGACTCGCTGTCCGATGCCGGGAGCCAGGAGAGCACGTCGTCGACACCGGCGCTGGACGCGGCGCGCATCGAGGCCGACGCCGAAGCCCAGGCCCGCTCGGCACAGATTCGCGCGCGCATGGAGCCCGAAGAGCCCACGCTGATCGCGGACAAGACCAACCCCGATCAAGCCGCGCTCCCCGCCGCCACCGTCGAGGAAGAAGACCTCGAACCCGAGATTCTCGGCAGCCTCTCCGGCGCGGTCGTCCCCGCCCCCACCCCGCCCGAACCCCGGCCACGCCCGATGGCGGCCTTCCTCGGCCTGGGGGGCGCGTTGCTGTTGTCGTTGGCCGCCCTCGGCTTTTACGTGATGGGCGACGACGACGGCGACACCCCCCCGCCCCTCGCCGCCGAGGAGGGCACCGCCCCCGACACCCCCGACGAGCCCGGAGACAAAGACCCCACCGGCGACCCGCCCCCCACCGCGGACAAGGGTGAGACCACCCCCCCGGTGGGTGCCCCCGACGATCCCCCTCCCCGCGACACGCCCGACGACGAAGCGCGGATCACCATCAAATCCGTGCCCGCGGGCGCCACCATCCTCGTCGGCAACGAGCCCAAGGACCGCGGGCCGGTCAAGCTCGCGCTCGCCCCCGGGCCCCACCTCATCGGGGCGTTGTTCTCGTCGGGGGTGGTGCAACGCAAGGTCACCGTCGAGGCGGACAAAGACATGACGTTTGTCCTCTACGAGCCGCCCACGGTGCACATCGAGACCGACCCGCCCGGCGCCGACGTGTCCATCACCGCCCCCGGGCGCCCCGCGGTGCAAGGCACCTCCCCCGTCGAGCTTCAGGTCCCCTTGGACGACCCAGACCAGCCCCTCGACGTGGTGGTCGAAAAATCTGGGTACGAAAAGCTCGCCGTGTCCCTCCCCGCCAACCCCGGCGAGACGGTCGAAAAGTCGTTCACCCTCGACAAAAAACGCAGCAGCGCCAGCTCCCACCAGCGGCGACAGCGGCCCCCGCCGAAAAAGCTCGCCCCCGGCACCCTCAAGGTGTTCGCCGGCCCCTACGTCAACGTCCGGGTGCCCACCCCGTCGGGCACCAAGTCGATGACCACCCCGTTCACCGCCGACGCGGTCAAAGGGGGGCGCCAGACCTTGGTCATCACCAACCCCGAGCTTGGCATCAAAGACCGCATGAGCCTGACCGTGACCCCCGGGGGGGTCACCACCTTGAAGCTCCGGTACGCCGAAAGAGACGGCAAGTATCACCGGGTCAAGGCCGACGTGAGCCACTAGCCTTCCAGGGGGGATGTCCCATCCCTGGCCATGCTTCGCATTGCTTCAGGCGAACGTGGTTCGCCCACCCTCAGACCCTCACGGCTCGCAAGCTCGCCGAGTCGGCCCTCACCCCCAGATGTCGTGGCCAATCCGTAGGATTGGCTTCAGCAACGCGAAGCGTTGCCCTGCTCCAAGAGCCTCCGGCCCGTCGCAGCGGGGTCGCATCCTGTGGATGCAACGGTGCTGAGGTTGTGGGATGTGCCGTGGTTTTGGCGGGGGGAGTTCCTCCCCCCACGCGCGCGTGCGAGCGCTCGTAGGGCGGCCGAAGGACTTCGTTCGGGTCAAGCAACGCGAAGCGTTGCCACCCCACCCCAATGTCGCTGCACCATGCATGGCCAATGCATGGCCTTCATCACACCGGCGGCAGGGCCGCGCGTTTCATCGCGGTGGTCGCGCCGAGGGCGGTCACCGCGGCCGCGCCGCACTCGCACGCGAACCGGCCCATGGTCTCGAGCTGGGTCGCGTCGACGTCGAGCGACCCGTGCCGGCGCAGCTGGGCGAGCATCGCGCCGACGAACGCGTCCCCCGCCCCGGTGGCGTCCACCACCCGCACCGCGGGGGCCGGGACCTCGACCTGCGTGTTGGGCGTGGCCAGCACTGCGCCGTCGGGGCCGCGGGTGAGCATCACCAGGCGCACCCCGTCGGCGAGCCAGCGATCAATCACGTCCTGCTCGGTCACCGGGCCGCACAAGACGTGCGCCTCCTCGACGGTGGCCTTGACCACGTCCGCGGTGCGCACCGCCTCTTGGGCGAGGGCGATCAGCTCGTCACGATCTTTGAACATGCCAAAGCGCAAGTTGACGTCGAGGCTGACCGGCACCTCGGCGTCGCGGGCCCGGGCCACCGCCGCGCGGGTGGCTTCGCGCACCGCCGGCGCGCACAGGCTGACCGTGCCCCGGTGAAACAGCGACGCGCCCTGCACCACCGCCGCGGGCACCTCGCGGGCGGCGAGGGTTTGGTCGGCGGCGTTGTCGCGCCAGGGAAAAAAATGACGCTCTGCGTCCTCGTCCACCTGCACGAAGGTCAAGCCGGTGCGGTGCCCTTGGCGGCGCACGACATGACCGTGGTTCACCCCTTCGCGGCCGAGCTCGCCGAGCAGCCGGTCGGCGAAGGGATCGTCGCCCACCGCGGTCAAGAGCTCGACCGGGGCGCCGAGCCGCGCGGCCTGCACCGCCACATTGGCCGGCGCGCCCCCGAGCCGCGGGTGCAGGGCCTCGGCCTCGGCGAGGGGCACCCCCGGTCGGGGCACAAGCAAATCGAGCAGGGCTTCGCCCAACACCACCAACGGTCGGTCTTGCATGGACATGGTCTTGTCCATCCACCCGTCCCGGACAACCGCCTCCCGCGGCTTCTGCGCTATGCTGGGCGCGGTATGGCGGAAGTTACCCAAACCAGAACGGCCATGGTCGATGGCCGTGAAATGGAAGCCGACAAGGCCGCGGCCATCCATGAAGTGCGCGAAATCTTCCTCAAGCTGAAGAAGGCGCTCAAGCAGATCTCGCTGTATCGACACAACGTCGACCGCTACCCCGAGTACCTCGAGGGTGTGCACAGCGCGATGGCCGACTTCCTCGACCGCAAGGGCATCCTCGAGCTCCGGGTCGAGGCCATGGCCTACAAATACAAAGGCGTGGTCGTGTTCGAAGACGACTCACGCGAGAACAACCTCATCTATCCCTTCTGGTCACACGGCCTGCGGCTGTTCATCTTCAAGCCCGGCCTGTCTCCCGACGAGCTTTTGCGCTTCGTGATGCTGTGTCTGACCAGCGGTGAGGACAAGGCCAAACGCAACGAAGACGTGATCACCCGCCTCTGGAAGTGTGAGTTTGAGGCCATCGAGTACATCGTGGTCGAGGCGTTCAAGGCCGTGCCCGACGACGACCCCGAGGAGGTCGAGGTCGCGGTGGAGAAGGTCGTGGCCTACCTGTACCGGCAGCTGCAATCGAACTCGAAGGACTACCTGCGCTTTGCCCGCATCTCCCTCGAGGACCTGGAGCTCGAGCTCAACAACGTGGACCAGATTCGGGGCGCGGTGGTGCAAGGGGTGACCGCCACCGAAGCGGACCGGCAGCGGGTGGCGACGTCGCTGGAGACCGAATCGGACCGGACCATGAGCAAGCTGGTCACGGTCCTGTTCCAGTTGCTCGAGCTCGACACCACCACCGAGAACTTCGAAGACGTCGCCGACGCCTTCGTGCAGCTGCTGGACGCGTTGCTCATCGGTGAGAAGTTCCAGTCCATCGCCCACATCCGCAAACGGTTCGCGGTCTCGATGAACAAACCCAAGTTGCGGCCCGAGACCCGCGAGCTCATCGAGCAGGCCCGGGATCGGTTCATGACCCGGATGGGCGACGGACAGCGCCTGCAGACCTTGGCCCAAATCCTCAACCAAGGCATCGTCAAAGACCCCGAGGGCATTCGTGAATACCTGATGGCGTTGGGGGGCGAAGCGGTGCCACCGCTGGTCGAGGTCCTCGAGACCCTCGAGCTGTTGCCCAACCGGCGGCTCATCTCGGACATCCTCGCCGAGCTGGGCTCAGACCAGGTCGACCTGTTCAAGTCGCGCCTGGCCCACCCCTCGTCCAACCTCGTCAAAGACATGCTCTATGTGATCGACAAGATCGATCCCCCCGAGAAGTATCAAATCTTCTCCCACGTGCTCGGGCACCCCAATGCCATTTTGCGGCTCGAGACCTTGTCCCTGATCGGCCGGCACGACAACGAGCAGTGCTTCGACATCATCAAGACCACCCTGCTGCAGCACGAAGACGCCCAGATGCGCTCGCAAGCGGCCCGGTGCCTGCCGAACTTCACCATCGAGCGCTCCGTGCCCGTGCTCCTCGACGCGGTCCGGCCCGAACGCCTCGAGGGCTTGGAGGAGCCGGAGCGCAAGGCGCTGTTCACCGCGCTCGGCCAGACCCAATCCAAAGAAACCCAGGGCTACTTGTTCGGCATCCTCGACAGCAAGTCAGGGCTGTTCAACCGGCGCAAGATGGACGACCTCAAGATGCTCGCGATCTTCGCCCTCGAGGCCAACCCCTCGATGCCCTCGCTGGCCAAGCTCGCCGACGTGGCCAAAGACCAAAAGCGCAACTCCAAAGAGGTGTGTGAGTCGGCGCGCGCGGCGGTCATCCAAATGCAGGCCCGCATCGTGGGGGGCCGCTAGATGACCGACATCAAAAGCGCCCTCCTGGGCAACAAACGCAAAGACGACCGGGCCTCGGCGGGACCACGCTCCCGCGGCCGCGACGCCAAGCTCCAGGCCCTGGGCCGGCAGGCGGTGTCGACGCTGTACATGCTCGTGCGCAACGTGCGGATGTACGATCCCGACAACGAGATCTTCGTCCAGCCCTTCGACAACTTGCGGCAGGCGATCAATACCATTGTGGCGGTGGACAGCCGCTTCACCCTGCACGCGGTGGGCACCACCGTCTACATCAACGACAAACAAATGGTCCTGGACTTCACGTCCATCGAGAACGTGAAGTACCTCACCGAGATGATGAAGGAGAAGGACGTCGGGGGCTTCGACGTCAACCGTCCGGTGCAGCTCCAGGAGCTCAAGGACTTCATCTGGATCTTCAGCCCCACCAACGAAGCCAACGCCACCGAAGACGGCATCGACGGTCACAAGCTGGCCAACATCAAGGTCGGCAAGTTCGCCCGCATCCAAGAGATCCTCGACCGCCTCGAGGAAGACGCCATCGACGCCGAACGCAAAGTCGACCGCAAGAAGTACGCGATGACGGTCTATGCCCGGGCGATCTATTACATGGGCAAGTTCGTCGAGCGCTTGGTCAGCGGGGGTCAGCTCCCGGCGATGCAGCCCGCGGCCCGCCTGGTGCAAGACCTCGTCGACATCTGCCACGAAAACCGCAGCCACTTTTTGGGCATGACCACCACCCGCTCGGTGGACGACTACTTGCTGCACCACTCGGTCAACACCGCGCTCATCTCCATCGTGTTCGGCAATGAGCTCGGCATGACCCGTTCCCAGCTGCACGAGCTGGGCATGGCCGCGCTGTTCCATGACATTGGCATGGCCGAGATCGACACCAAGATCCTCAACAAGAAACGCCAGCTGTCCAAGCAGGAGCGTCGCATCATCGACCTCTACCCCCTGCACACGGTGAAGACGCTGCTCAAGGGCCGCTCCCTCGACGCCTCGATGACCTCCAGGATCATTGCGGCGTACGAGTCCAAAATCGACTACTCCAAGCCGATGAAGGACAAAGACGGCAACATCAAGGTGATGCTGCCCAAGGTCGAGCTCGGCATCTACGGCCGCATCATCAACATCGGCGCGTGCTACGACGCGTTGACCTCGGCGCGCCCGTTCCGCGAGGCTTACGGACCCGAGGTGGCGATGACCCTGATGGTCTCGGACATGAAGTACAAGTTCGACCCCTGGCTGTTGCGCGTGTTCATGAAGGTGATGGCGATTCAGCCCGTGCGGGTGCTCGAAGGCAGCGCGCAGAAGATCCAGATCGGCTGATCTCGCGTATCGTTCTGATTTGAAAGAGATTTCGGGGCAGCGACGCAACTGCGGGCGCGCGGCCCCGGATGTCCTGCAGAGGGTTCGTGTTCGCGTGTGCCGGAGGCGCGGGGCGATGGCCTGCAAGAGCGTGGCTCACCTGCCTTTCGGGGCGGGGCCGGACGGGTTTGTCCGGCGGGGCAGCGTGGCGGCGGCGGGGGCGGGCCCTCGGGCTAAGTGCCTAATTTTTCATCTTTTTGGAATCTGCTCCACGATGGACCAGCCGGTGGCCTCCACGTGGTCGAAGGCGTCGGCGCCGGTGGGCCCCTCGGCCTTTTGCAGGCTGACCCCATCGAGGCAGTGGGCCGCGGCCCACTGCACGAGCACGCCCTCAAAGGTGGGCAAGGGGGTCGGGCGGTCGGCGTCGAGCACAATGTGCACCTGGGCCTGGGCCCCGGCGGGCACCCGGCCCTTGCGCAGCCGGACCGCCTGGTCGGCCCCGCACCCGGTGGGCGCGGCCGCGGTCCAGGTCTTGGTCAGGCGAATGGTGGGCTGGTCGGGCTCGTCCCGGGCCGGGCTCGCGGCCGCCCCGAGGAGGAAAAGCACAACAATGCATAGGGACGCTGCGGTGCGGATCATGTGGGGGCGATGACCCGCTCGAGCTCGGGATCGATGAACCGGTCGATCACCAACAGGGTCCGGCCCCGCAGCGCCTCACGCAAGTCGCGCAGCTCGCGGACCTGTTGCTTGAGGTCGACGAGCAACAGAAAGACCGCGAACCCTTTGCGGGCGATGGACTGTCGCTCGAGCACGCGGATCATGGCCCAGCCGGACAAGAGCAACAGCGCGACCACCAGGGGGCCGTAATAAAGGCCCGTGGGCAAGCCCAACAGATAGACCGCCCCGGCCACGATGAACCCGTAGGCGCCGAGGGTGAGGGCGAGGGAGGTGGCGAGCTTGGTGGTGGCGACCACGTCTTTGCGCCGGGTCATGGCGTCACCGGCGATGATGGCCGCGACGAGGATGGGCGCGTGCACGATCACCCCGGGCAGGGCGAGGGGAAGCAACACCGCCATCAGGAAGAAGTGGCCGAGGAGCTTTCTGGCCCACGCGCGCTTGGACAGCGGCTTGGTGAGGTCGCGGTCATGCAAGCCGAGGGCGGACAGCTTGAACTGGTAGGCCTCGATGTCTTTGTAGAGCTCGGCGACCTCGGGGACCTCGCGATATCGTGCATAGTGGTCAACGAGGCGGCGCGAGATCTCTGCGCGCTCGGCCAACGACAGCCGGCGCTCCACCGGGGCGTAGAGCCGGCGCACCCCGTCGAGCACGCGCAGGGTCTCGAAGTTCTCGGCGTTGATGGTCAAGGCCCGCAGCGCGAGGTCGAACCGCTCGGTGGTGGCCCGGGCGGTGGCCTTGCCGTCGTCGGCAAACGCGTTCACGGTCTCGTCGGAGATGGCCAGAGGCTCGCCGAACTGCACGAGCACTTGGCTGCGCAACCGCGTGCGCCGCTTGTAGGTGAGGCCGCAGGGCACGACCACCACCGGCACGCCCTCGGCGCGCGCCCCCAGAGCGATGCGGGCGGCGCCGGTCTTGAGCGGGGCCAGCTCGCTCCCGGTGTGCGAGATGCCCTCCGGAAAAATGCCGAACGCGTCCCCCTCGCGCAGCACGTCGAACAGCGCCCGAAACGCGTCGCTGTTGTCGAGCGCGCCCTGGGTCTGCCCGCTGTGGTCCTGCCGGCGCTTGATCGGCACCGCGCCCAAGATGCCGGCCAAAAAACGAAACGCGGCCGACTCGAACAGCGTGTCCTTGGCCGCGAACCGCACCCGGCGACCGCAGGTGGTGGTGATCAGCACCGGGTCCATCAGGCTGTTCGGGTGGTTGCCCAAAAACACCACCGGGCCCTCGGCGGGCACGTGCTCGAGCCCCACCACCTCGATGTTGCGGAAGAAGGTGTGCGTGGCCACCCGCAACAGCGTCACCAACAGGTCGTACAGCGTCGTGCGCATCCCGCGAGCATACCGCGCCCGCGCCCTGGGCCCATCGCCTCGAACCGGACCGCGGGGCCGGAAATGCCCCCCACCCGCCCCCGCCAGACGGTAAACTCCCAAGTACCGTGAAGGTCTTTCTCATCCACGGCATGGGCCGCTCGCGGGCGTCCATGCTCCTGCTCGGCAGCCGCCTCAAGCGCGCGGACCACGACGTGTCGTCGTTCGGCTACACCGTCAGCACCACCCCGTTCGAGCGCATCGCCGACGAGTGGGTCGCCCACATCCAGGCCGAACACGCCGGCGACGCGCCCTACGCCATCGTCGGCCACTCCCTCGGCAACATCATCACCCGCCACGTGTGCGACCGGCTCCCGGCGGGGCTGTCCCGGTTGGTGATGCTGGCCCCGCCCAACAAGCCGCCGCTGTTGGCCCGCCAGCTTCGTGACAATTTCTTGTTCAAGGCCTTGGCCGGCGAAGGGGGCCAACGCCTCGCCGATGAGGCGTTCTACGAGACGCTGCCCGTGCCCGCGGTGCCCACCCTCATCCTCGCCGGCAACGGCGGCCCCCGCCTGCGCTTTTTGCCCTTCGGCGAGGCCGAGCACGACGGCATCGTCGCCCTCGACGAGACCGACCTCGAGGGGGTGCCCCGGCGCATCCTTCCCGTGTTCCACACCTTCATCATGAACGACCGGCGCATCGCCCGGCTCATTCAACATTTCCTGCAGACCGGTCGCGTCGACGACGTCCTGCCCGACGAGGCCGCGGCCTGATGTGTCGTCTCCAAGGTCCTGACATGCCGCTCTCCACCATTTCTCGTCGCGTTGCCCTCGGTGCGCTGTTCGCGATCTTCGCCCTCTCCGCCACCGGCTGCGAGACGGCCAAGGCCAAGATGTTCGAAGCCGCGATGCAAAAGCAGCGCAAGGACACCGGCTTTGTTTTGCAGCACGCCACCGTCGACGGGCTCGAGTGGGCCTACCTCGACCAAGGCGACGGCCCCGAGACGGTGCTGCTCATCCACGGCTTCTCCGCCAACAAGGACACCTGGCTGTCCCCCGCGATCGAGCCACTGCGCGCGCGGTACCGCATCATCGCCCCCGACCTGCCCGGCTTCGGCGACAGCACCTACCAGCCGGCCCTCGACTACAGCTTCCCCGCCCAGGCCGAGCGGGTGGTCGCGTTCATGGACCACCTCGGCCTCGACAAAGTGCACGTGGTGGGCGCGTCCATGGGCGGCGGCATCACCCTCGCGTTGGCGGTGGCCCACTCCGACCGGCTCTGGTCCGCGAGCGTGCTCACCGCCGCCGGCGTCCAATCACCCGAGCAAAGCGCGTTTTTCCAAGCCCTCGAACGCGGGGAGCCCAACTGGCTGTTGGTCCGCACCGAGGAGGACTTTGACCGCATGTTGCCGATGGTGTTCGCCCACCCCCCCGAGGTGCCCCCCGCGGCCAAGCCCTTCGTCGTGGCCGAGCTCAGCCAGCGCTACGACCAACACGCGGCCATCTTTCAGCAGATGAGCAGCAAACCGGTGTACCTCAACGACCGCTTGTCACAGATCTCTGTGCCGTTGCTCGCGGTGTGGGGCAACCAGGACCGCATCCTGCACCAAAGCGCCACCGACGTCATCGCCGCGGAGGTGCCCCAGGCCACGGTCAAGATTCTCGACGGCTGCGGCCACGCGCTGCAGGGGGATTGTCCCGGGGCCACCGCCACCGCGCTGATGACGTTTCTCGAGGGGATCGGGCCGGCTCAGACCGAGAGCGCCGCGTCCGGATCGTAGCCCGCGGCCTTGACCGCGAAATAGCCACAAAGCCCATGCACGCCCCCGCCGGGCGGCGTCGAGGCAGAACAGATGAACACCCGCGGATGGGGCGTCCGGTACGGCGACACCCGGGCCACCGGCCGGGTAAAGAGTTGGCCCGCGGTGGCCGCGCCCCCCACCACGTCGCCGCCGATGTAATTGGCATTGTAGCGTTCGAAATCGGGCACCGTCATCGTCGATCGCTCGACGATGACATCGCGCACCCCCGGGGCGAACCGCTCCAGTTGGCGCAGGATCACCTCGGTGCGATCGCCGTCGTACCCGTGGGGCACATGACAGTAGGCCCACGCGGTGTGCTGTCCGGCCGGGGCGCGGCTTGGGTCCCAGGGGGTGGTCTGGGTGACCAACACGTAGGGCGCGTCGTCGAGACGCCCCTCCCAGGCCGCGCGCTCGCCGCGGGCCATCTCCGCGAAGGTCCCGCCCACGTGCACGGTCCCGGCTTTTGTGCACAGCGGGTCCCGCCAGGGAATCGGCGCGGACAGAGACAGGTCGACCTTGCAGGTGCCCGGGCCCATGCGGTACCGCATGAGCCGGGCCCGGTACCCCGCGGGCAGCGCCTCCCCCGCGATTTCGGCCAAGGCCTGGGGCGCGGTGTCGAAAAACACCTGGGCGTCGTCGGGCAGCTCCCGCAACGACGAGATCGGACGCGAGGTCTCGATCACCCCGCCCCGGGCGCGCACGAGGTCAGCGAGGGCGTCGACGATGGCCTGGGCCCCCCCGCGCGGAAAGGGCCAGCCCACCGCGTGGCCGGCCAGGCCGAGCATCAGGCCGATGGCCGCCGACGGCAACATGTCGAACGGCAGCACCGAATGGCCGGCCAGGCCGCCAAACAGCGCGCGGGCGCGTTCGGTGCGAAAGCCGCGCACAAACGACGACGCCGAGCGGAAGCCGAGCAGCCCGAAGCGGGCCATCAAAAGCGGGGACCGCGGCAACCCCAGCGGGGCGAGCCCGTCGTGGGCGAGGTCGATAAAGCGCTCGACGAAGGGGGCCATGCGCCGGCGGTAGCGGGGCCCGTCCTCGCCGAGGTGGGCCGCGGTCTCGTCCACATCCCGGAACAGCGCGGCCGCCGGCTGGTCGTCGAGGGGGTGGGCGCAGGGCACGTCCGGGTGCACCCAATCGAGCCCGTGGTCGACGAGCTTGAGCTTTCTCCAGATCGGGCTCGCCACGCCCATGGGGTGCACCGACGAGCACACGTCGTGCAAAAAGCCCGGGCCGTGCAGGGCCGTCGTCCGGCACCCGCCCCCGACGGTGGGCTGGGCTTCGTACACGTTGACGGGCACGCCGCACGCCGCGAGGCAGGCGGCGGCGGTGAGGCCGTTGGGGCCCGACCCGATCACAATCGCGGGGCGGCTTTTGTCGAGGGCGCGGGCCATGGGCCCGGCTTAGCAACCCGAAGCTCAGGCGGACAGGCGCGGCGGCACGCGCGCGGGCGGCACGGCGACGCGGTCGCGGGCCTCGGGCAGGAAGGTCCCGTCGTCGATGGCGATGCTCTCGAGCACCTGGACCCGGCGCTCGAGCTCGGCGTTTTGGGCGATCAGCCGGGCGACATCCCCGCTCTGGCCTTGCACCGACATCTGCTTGGACTTGAGATAGGCCTTCGAGATGATCGCCGCGAGGGGCACGGACATCGTGGCGAGGATGACGAGGGCAGCAGTCATGGGGCGGGCTCCTTTCGCGGGCGCAGCCGTCAGAACGAAATCACCGCGCGGCCCACCGGCAAGGCTGATCTGTCACAATCGCGGGCGGCCGCGACGGGCCTGTTCGGATCGGTCCTTTTTGGCTACAGAGCGATTATGTCGCGTACGTTTGCGGTCCTGTTGGCCCTGTGGCCCCTGGTGGGCGCGGGTTGTTCGATCAACCCCTGCCAGCAGCTCGCCGAGCGCATCTGCCAGTGTGAGCTGAGCGCGGCCCAGCGCCAGAGCTGTCGCACCAACCGCATCACCAACCAGCAGAACCAGTTTGGCTTCTCGCTCGACGGTGACGCCGACCGGTGCACCGCCGCCCTCGAGACCTGCACCTGTGACGCGCTCGACCGGCAGCAGACCGATCAATGCGGGTTCACCAAGGAGGGCGGCTCGGTCAACGACATCGAAGACCCGCCCCAGACCCCGAGCTTCCTCGACGAAGAGGACCCGCAGTGAGCGAAGAGCCGCTGCAAAAGCGCCGCCTGCGGTTCTGGCGGCGCCGGCCCCGGGTGAAGCGCGAACGGCGCTTCGACCTGCAAAAAGCGCTCTTCATTCTCCCCAACGCCTTCACCGCCGCGAGCATCTTCTGCGGCCTGTACGCGATCTTGCAGGCCACCTCCCCCGACGGGAGCCGCGAGTCGTTCTACCTCGCGGCGATGGCGATTTTTTACGCCGGCTTTTTCGACATGTTCGACGGGCGGGTGGCGCGCATGACCCGCACCCAGTCCGACTTCGGCGTGCAGATGGATTCGCTCGCGGACGTGATCTCGTTCGGCGTGGCCCCCGCCGTGCTCGTCTACCGCTGGGCCCTGATCGACCTCGGGCCCTGGGGCAAAGCAGTGGCATTTGTGTACGCGGCCTGCGGCGCCATCCGCCTCGCCCGGTTCAATGTGCTCAGCGCCCGCGGCTTGGGCTCGTCTTCGTATTTTATCGGCCTGCCCATCCCCATGGCCGCGGCCATGCTCGTGGCCTTGGTCATCGCCCAATACAAAAGCTTCGGCACCGAGGTCGAGGCCATCGGCTCGGTGGTCGCGCTGGTGCTCGTGCTCTCCTACCTGATGGTGAGCAACGTGCGCTACTACACCTTCAAGACCTACCGCCCGAGCATCAAGAATCTCCCCTTCCTCGTCGTGGCCGGCGGGGCGTCGCTGTTTGTGACCATCAACTTCCGGCTCTCGGTGACCCTGGTGCTGCTCATCGGGGGCTACATCTTTCTCGGCCTGTGCGCCGAGGTGCTGTTCTTCAAAAAGCGCAAAGAGTCCGGCTGGAACCTCAAACACTCGGCCAAGGCCAGCAACGCGTCCCACTGACCGCCACGTTTTGCGGCGCCATTGCATCCCGGGGCGCGGGGGCGCAACAATGCGCCATGGCCCGCCGCCGCTCACTGGTCTGCTGGGTTTTTGCCGTGACCCTGCTCGGGGCCGCGCTGGTCCGGGCCCAGGTCATGCCCTTGCCCGCCTCCCGCGGCCAACACGGCGCCCTCACCGTCGCGGCCCCCACGACGATCAACATCGCCCAGCCCCTGCTCGCGGACGCGGCGGTCGACACAACGACATTGTCAGTGCCCACCCCCGGCGCGTTCGCGGTCGGTGACCTCGTCCTCGTGTGGCAGACCCACCGGGCGCTCAACCTGCCCTCGTCGGACACCACCCCCGAACCCCTCGACACCCTCGACGTCGGGGCCGCGGTCTTTGCCCGGGTCGCGGCGAACAACCCCGGGTTGGTCCTCGACCAGCCCCTGCCCCGCGGGTTCGTGGTCGGGGCCCAGGTGGTGTGGGTACCGGAGTACACCGACGTGACCGTCGGCCCCGCCGGGCGGATCGATGCCTTGGTGTGGGACGGGCAGACCGGGGGCCTGGTGGCGTTTTTGGCCTCTGGCACCGTGACCGTCGACGGGCGGATCGACGCCACCGGGGCCGGGTTTCGCGGGGGCACCGCCATCAACCAAGAAAACTGGGACCCCGACACCAACACCGGGGTGGGCTGCGTGCTCGACGACTACGTCTTCCCCAGCGGGGGCCAGACCCAATGGGGCGGCCAAAAGGGCGAAGGCATCGACAGCGCGCGCTTTGACCCCGACGAGAACGGCCGCGGCAACGTGGGCTCGGGGGGCGGCGGCGGCGATTGCTCCAACGCGGGCGGGGGCGGCGGCGGGCACGGGGGACCCGGCGGCGAAGGGGGGGCCACCGAGTCCGTGTTCGACGGATCACGCCCGGTGGGCGGCCATGGCGGGACCGCCCTGAGCTACAGCCCGGTGGACACCCTCGCGGTGGGGGGCGGGGCCGGGGCCGGCGAAGGCAACAATGAAAATGCAACCGATGGCGGCGCGGGCGGCGGGGTGGTGCTCATCGGGGCCCGGGTGCTCACCGGCGCGGGGCTGGTCCGGGCCGACGGCGACGACGCGCCCCCGATGATCCTCCCCGGGCCCACCAGCCCGTTCACCGACGGAGCGGGCGGCGGGGGGGCCGGCGGCTTGGTCCTGTTGTCCACCGCCTCGGCGGTGGACGTGGATGTGTCCGCCCGCGGCGGGCTTGGCGGGGACGCGCCCAAGCTCCCGTCGTTTGGCCTGTACGGCGGCGGCGGCGGCGGCGGCGGCGGTGTCGTGGCCGCGTGGGCCCCGGCGCTGTCCGGCGTGGTCGACGTGACCGGCGGCGCCCAGGGCTACACCGTGCGGGGCCAGGGCACCTGCATCGACGAGTTCGGGGCCATCCGGTGCGCGATCGCCGACGAGCCCTGCGTGGCGCTCGACGACTACTGCACCCCGCTGTACGCCCAATGTCACGACATCGGCGGAGACCTGACCTGCGTGGTCTACGACGAAGAGGTGTGCGCCGGCCTGAACGTGGGCGACCCATGCACCATCGACGACGACCACGGGGCCACCCCCGGCGCGGCCGGCGTGGTGTCACTCACCGTGTGCGGGGACGGCACCCCCGACCCCGGCGAGGGCTGCGACGACGGGAACAACACCGACGGGGACGGGTGCGATGGCCTCTGCCAAGTCGAGCACAGCCCCGACGCGGGCATCGACGCGGGCATCGACGCGGGCATCGACGCGGGCATCGACGCGGGCTTCGACGCGGGCATCGACGCCGGACTCGACGCGGGCATCGACGCGGGCATCGACGCGGGCATCGACGCGGGCGTCGACGCGGGCATCGACGCGGGCATCGACGCCGGACCGGACGCGGGGCTCGTCGTGGCCGACGCCGGACCGGACGCGGGGCTCGTCGTGGCCGACGCCGGACCGGACGCGGGGCTCGTCGTGGCCGATGGGGGAACCGACGCCGGGACCGTCATGGACGACGCCGGGCTCGTCGTGGACGACGCCGGGCTCGTCGTGGCCGACGCCGGACCGGACGCGGGGCTCGTCGCGGCCGACGCCGGGACCGTGCTGGCCGACGCCGGCGACGCGGTGCCGCCCTCGGGCTGTGGCTGCAGCGCCCAGCAGCGCAGCGGGGACGCCCCGCTGTTTGTCATGTTGTTGTGGGGGTGGGCGCTCAGTCGGCGGAGGCGTCGACCTTGTCCATGAGCGCGCGCGCCTGGTCGGTCTCTTTTTCCGAGATCTCGCGTGGTTTGGCATCGACCCCTTCGGGGAACTCGCCGAGCACGTAGAGCAAACCCAGCCGCGACTGCTCGAGGTCGAGGCGCTGGCGCAGCAGGTCGACCTCGGACAGGAACACCGCGAGATTTGCGTCGGTGACGTCGAGGTCGGTGGCCACGCCCACTTCGTACAACGCCTCGGCGTTGGCGGCCGCATCCTTGGCCAATGCCAAGGAGCGCTCGGAGGCGACCACCCCTTCGCGCTTGACGTGAATGTCCGCGATGTTGCCCCGCACCTGGCGCGCGATCTCAGACTCGGCCTTGCGCACCTTGAGCAGCTCCTCGCGAATCTTCGACGCGGACTCGCGCAGCGCCGCGTAGCGTTGGCCGCCGTCGTACAGCGGGACCTGGGCGCTGATGATCAACGCGCCGGTCACCGGCTGCGAGGTGAACCCCGAGGTGTTGGACGTGTACCGGCCTTGGGCGGTGAGGTTGACCGACGGCAGGAACATCATCCACGCGTCGGTGCGGTTGCGGTCGGCGATGGTGAGCGCGGCCTTCTGAATCTTGAGATCGATGCGCGACGACACCGCCCGCGACACCAGGTCGGGCTCCTTCTCGAGCTCCACCGCGGCGATCGCGTCGGGGGCGGTGACGGCGAATTCCTCTTCTTCCCCGACGAGAAAACCCAGCGCGCCGAGGGCGCTTTGGAGCGCGTTGCGCGAGGTCCGGACCTGCTGCTCGGCCCGGGCCACGTCGAGCTCGGCCCGCGCCAACACCAGCGGCGTGGCCACGCCCAGCTCGACCCGGTCCTTGACCGCGGTGCGGTGCCGCTCGCTGTTCTCGAGTTGTTTTTGAGACAGCTGGACCAGCTCTTGGGCGGTGACCGCGCCGTAGTACGCCTGCGCCACCGCGAGCATGATCGCGGCCCGGGCTTGGCGGTTGGACAGCTCGACGACGTCGACCGCGTCATACGCGTTCTGCAGGAGGGGAATCGCCCGCCCGTTGAACAGCGGCATGTTGAACGTGGCCTGGGCCCCGAGCAGGTGCGCGGGTTGGACCACGATGTCGGCCGCTTTTTGGTTCTCCAGTTGGGTGGCCACCGCCCGCAGCTGCGCGGCCGATTCTTGGGACTCACGGCGCGCTTGGGGATCGGTCTGGACCGCCGCGCTCTGCTCGACGATGTTGGCGAGGTTGGAATAGAGCAAAGCCTGCTGGCGGAACTGCTCCTCGTCGCCGAAGGCGACGGTCTGCTCGGGGTAGTTGTAGGTGTAGGACCCGCCGAGGCTGACGTTGGGCAACAGCAGCGCCCAGGCCTTGCGCACCTGCGCCTCCTGCTGGACGACCTTTTCGTTGGCGATGCGCAGATCGAAGTTGTTCTCGGTGGCGCGGGTCATGGCCTCGCCGAGCTCGATCAACGGGGGCGCGTCCCGCGGGATCAAGCCGTACCGGCTCGTCGGCCCGCCCCCCGACGGAGCGCTGGGGGCCGCCGCCGCGCCGCCTTGTGAAAAGCCTCCGCCCCCCGAGGGCGCGCCCCCCGAGGGCGCCGCGGGGGCCGCCGCGGCGGGGGCCTGCGCGGAGGGATCGCCGCCGCCGCCAGGGACCTGGGCCCGGCCCGACGAGGCGATGGCCAAGGCCGCACCGACGAGGACCAGCGGCGCGACACGCACAGGTTGATAGAAACTCTTCACAAGCACGGGCTCTACCAATATGGATAGGTCATGTCACCGGCAAAGCTCATCGCCGGTGGGAATGTCAGAGGAAGACATGCGCGCGTTGGGATTGTTGAGTTTGATGTTGTTGGCCACCGGTTGCCCCGGGGTCGTCTCCGCCATCGAGGTGCTCCCCCCGCGCACGTCGGCGACCTGCACCGCCCCCGGGGTGAACAGCGCGGCCTACGGACGTGGCCTGCTCGACGTCGAGGGCACGCGCACGTTGCACGGGGCGTACTTTGCCGACCTGCGCATCTCGTCGTTCCAGGACATGGTCGTCGACGCGTTGTCGTTGGACATCGACTACCTCGGCAAGTCGGAGACCGGGCTCGAGCTGCCGGTGGGCAATGTGTTCTTGACCGGGGCGGACGACGAGCTTCGGGTCGCGGTCCTGGAAAATGTCGAGCTGTTGCCCCGCGACATCGCGGTGGAGCTGCGCGACGACAGCGACGCCACCGACATTGAGTTCGAGACGGTGCAGGTCACCATCACCGCGCTGCGCGGGGAGCAGGCCTTGATGGGTGAGGCGGGCTCGTTCGCCCTCGACGTCTGCAAGGGCTGCCTGGTCGAAGAGCCGGCCGAGGAGGACTGCGGGGACGCGGGCATCGCCGAGACCGGCGCCTGCCGAGAAGGCCAGGACGTGCCGCTGTACGGCTGCGCGTCGGGGGGCGGCGGCCTCTTCTAGCGTGCCGTGACCGGGCCGCGCGGCCCGTGGTCGGTGCACCAACGACCGTCTCTCGGCCTTCGGGCCCGGTCGTCACGGCCCGGCCCGATGCAGGGCCATTCTGAACCGGCGCCGGCACGCGCCCCGCACGGGCGCGGACCGGTGCTCCAAATTCCGCTTAAGAATCAGCGTCTTAGCACGCCGCCGGCACGTCCCCGGCGGCGCGCACGCGCGGCTCAGTCGTGGCGCCACACCGAGAACAACGAGCGGATGAAGCTCCCGTCCTCTTCGTCCCCGGCCAGCCGCTCGAGCTCACCGTCGTCGAGCACGATGACGCCGCAATGGAAACACTTCTCGATCTCGACCTGGCGCCACTTGATGGTCTGCAGGTCGTAGCCGCACTTGGGGCAGTGCATCCAGTGGAGCTTCTTGCGCTCGTCTTTCTCTTGGGCGTCGAGCTCCTTCAGCTTTTCCTGGTGGAGCCGGCGGAGCTTTTCCGCCTCTTCCCGGGCAAAGTATTCGTCTTCGGACTGGGACATGGTCTGCCTCCTGGGTCGTGGCCGAGGCTGTCTTTGTCCGCCGGTTGGCCGCCGTCAAGGCGATTCTCGGCCACGATCGGACTCATCCGAGACGGCGAGAAACGTTTTTGACGCCCTTACCCTTGCTGACTAATGTCCTCGCTGGTCTTGAGGATCGGGGCGCCGTGCGCCCATGGGAGTCCTTCGTGAGCGAGATTCTTCTCATTGATTCCGAGCAACCCTTTGCCGACGAGCTGTTGTCGGCTCTCGAGAACACCGGCTTTCAGGTGACCAAGCTCGAAGACGGCAAAGAGGGCCTCGAGTACGCGCGCAGCAACGCGCCGAACCTCATCGTGCTGTGCGTCGAGCTGCCCAAAATGAGCGGCTACTCGATCTGCAACAAGTTGAAGAAGGACGCGGAGCTCAAACAAATTCCGCTCATCATCACGTCGAAAGAGGCCACCCCGGAGACCTTCGCGCAGCACAAAAAGCTCAAGACCCGCGCCGAGGATTATTTGATCAAGCCGTTCTCCACCGAGGACCTGATCGAAAAGATCGGCGCCCTCATCCCCATGCCCGACGGGGCTGGCGGGGGCGATGACGCGCTGGACGCCCTCGACGCCCTCGGGGAGCTGGAGGTGTCGGCCGACGACATCAACGACATCGAGCTGGCCGAAGACGCCCTCGACCTCGGCGAGATCGACAACGCGCTGGGCGGGCTCGAAGCCTCCGCCGACGAGGACGACGACCCCCTCGGCGGTTTGGGCGATGACGCCGACGCCCTCGCCGCCGAGTTCGAAAGCGCGGACAGCCCCCAAGACGCCTTGTCCGGCCTCGACGACGTCAACCTCGACGCGCTGGAGATGGGCGCGGAGGACGTGGGCGAAATCGGCACCGGCGATGTCGAACCGATGGAAGAGATGGACGTCGACCAAGCGCTCGACGACCTCGGGGCGACGTTCGACGCCGCCACCCCCGCGGCCCCCGCGATTCCCGCCAGCGTGTCCAGCGGCGGCGGAGGCGGCGGGGGCGCAAGCTCGGCCGACCTCGAGGCGTTCGCCAAGGCGCGCCGGGAGAACACCGAGCTCAAAGCCAAGGTGTCCGAGCTCGAGACCCGTCTGCGCGCGGCCGAAGAGCAGGCCCGCAGCAGCCAGGATGCGCTCAATGACGCGTCCAGTTCGTCGTCGTCGTCCGCCCGCGAGACCCTCGAGCTGAAGAAGGCCGTCCGGGCCAAAGAAAAAGAACTCGGCGAGCTCAACGACCAGCTGCTGTCCAAAGAGGAAGCGGTGGTCGAGCTCCAAGAGGAAATCGACCGCATCCGCCGCGAGGCGCAAGAGGCGCTCAACACCGCGTCGTCGAAGGACGCGGAAATCGCGTCGCTGACCGCCAAAGCCGAATCGCTCGAACAAGAGCGCGACGAACTCGAAGCCACCGTGCGCGACCGTCTCCAGGTCGCCGAGCAACAAGCCAGCGACCTGCGGGGCCAGCTCGACGCGGCCCGGGCCGAGCACGAGTCCACCGCCGCCGAGCTGCGCGGCAAGATCGACGCCGCCGAGCGCGAAGCCAAGGAAAGCGGGGCCCAGCTCGTCGACGCCTACAACCGCCTCAAGAAAGAAGAGCGGTTGCGCGACAAGGCCCGCGAGGCCGCCAGCATTGCCCTGTCCCTGCTCTCGGGCGACGTCGACGACGCCAGCGCCGAGGGCGAAGGTGTGGGCGCGCACAATTAGCTCCGAGGGGGGATGTCCCAATCCCCCGGCAATACTTCGCATTGCTTAGGCGAACTGCGTTCGCCCCCTCGGCCTTCACGGCTCGCAAGCTCGCCGAATCAGGCCTCACCCCCAATGTCGAGGCTCGAAGCGCCTCCGGCGCCTCGCCTCGGGTCGTACGCCGTCGCGTACGACCAGGCAGGGTTTTGGGTTGGGGTGTCGAGGGCGGTTTGGTCGGGCCTGGTCGTATGCGATGGCATACGACCAGGCAGGGTTTTGGGTTTGTAGGTTTGGGGTTGTGGGTCGCAGGGCCAGCTGGCGAGCGCGGACGGCGACGCGCCCCCGCGATTTGCAGACGCATTGGATCACCGATTGTTCCCTGACTGGTCGTACGCACGCGCGTACGACCCGAGGCGAGGCGCCGAAGGCGCTTCGAGCCTCGACATTGGGGGTGAGCCGCGATTCGGCGAGCTTGCGAGCCGTGAGCGGCGAGGGGGACTGGGACAGTCCCCCTCGGAGGCTAGTGCGCGCCGGCGTCGCCGGCGGCGGCCTCGTCGTCGGTGATGTGGGTGATTTGTACGCGGGCCACGTGGCGGTCGGCGAGGTTGAGCACCTTGAGGCGGTGGTCCTGTTCGACGATTTCGTCGCCCACTTGGGGCATTCGTGCCAAGCGCTGCAAGAACAGCCCTGACAATGTATTGGCATCCAAGTCCGCGGGGATCTTGAGCCCGATTTCGCGTTCTACGTCACCGAGCGAGGCGAGGCCGTCGGCTTCCCAGGTGCCGTCTTCCTTTTTGTAGATGCCGAGGTCGGGGCTCTCGTCGTCGGTCTCGTCCTGGATCTCGCCCACGATCTCCTCGAGCAGGTCCTCGAGGGTCACGACCCCCACGAACACGCCGTATTCGTCGACGACGAAGGCCATGTGCGCCCGCCGGCTGCGCATCAGCTCGAACAGGTCCGAGATGCGTTGGGTCTCCGGCACGATCATCGGCTCGCGCACAAACTCGCGCAAATCATGCCAAGGGGTCTTCTGACCGTTGAGCAACGCCTTGTGGATGTCCTTGACCAACACCAGGCCCAGGATCTTGTCGTCCTCGTCGGAATCGATGAGCGGGAAGCGCGAGTGGGGCTCGTCCCGGATCACCGCGAGGTTCTCGTCGGGGGTCCCGGCCACGTCCAGCATCGCGGCCGAGCCGCGGGGGATCATCACCCGGCCCACCAGGCGCTCGTCGAACTCGAAGATGTTCTTCAGCATCGCGGCCCGGTCCTGCTGAATCTCGCCGTGGGCGCCCGAGGTCGCGACCATGCCCTTGAGCTCGTCGGTGCTGTACACCTCGTGGTGGCTCGCCTCGGCCACGCCGAACAGCGACAGCAGCCCCGACGACGCTTTGTTGAGCGCCCAGTTGAGCGGCCACACCGCGAGGTAGGCGGCCCACAGCAGATACGAGCTGAGCACCGCGACCTGCTCGGGTTTGCGAATCGCGAACGTCTTCGGCACCTGCTCGCCGATCACGATGTGCAACGAGCTGAACACCAAAAAGCCGGTGATGAACGACACCGTGTGCAGGAGGTTCTCCGGCAACCCCAGCGCGTGGAACACGGGCTCGAGCAGCGCCGCCACCGCGGGCTCGCCCACCCACCCGAGGCCGAGGCTGGCCATGGTGATGCCGAGCTGACACGCCGCGAGGTAGGCCTCGAGGTTGTTCATGATTTTGCGGGTGAGGCGCGCGGCCCCGCTGCCGTCGTTGGCCATCTGGTCGATGCGAAACGCGCGGGCCTTCACCAGCGCGAACTCCGCGGCCACAAAAAACGCGTTGGCCGCGAGCAACAACACCACCGCGCCGAGGTTGAACCACATGTTCATGCCGGTCGCATAGCACCCAGGCCAGGCGCGTCACACCGCGCGCGCGGGCTTTTGGCCCACGGTGCACTCCCGCTTGCCCCCTGCCCCCGGCCGCGACCGGACGGTGAGCCCGGCGGCCCGCAGCCCGTCTTTCACCGCCCGGGACGCGGCGTAGGTCAAGAGCCGGCCCTGGGGGCGCAAGGCCGCGGCCACCTGGGCCAACACCGGCGCGGTCCACGATGCGGGCTGGTCCCGTGGCCCAAACGGGTCGAAATAGACCGCGTCGAACCGCTCCGCGCCAAGGTCGAGCCCGGCCACGTCGTCGACGTGCACCGTGAGCCGGTGGCCCGCCGCCTCGGCCGCGTGGCCCGGGACGGCGAGCGCGCGCGCCACCCACGGCCAGAGCGCGCCGGCGGGACCTGTGGCGAAGACCGCTTCGGGCAAAGGCGCGCGCTCCACCGCGACGTAGTCGAGCACCGCCCCGCAGGCGACGGCCGCGCGGTGGGTGCACACGAGGTTGGTGCCCGGGCCAAGCCCCACCTCGAGCACCGTCCACCGGGCGCCGGGCGCGCGGGGCCATTGCGCCCCGTCGACAAACACGTGTTGCGATTCGGTGCGCGCGCCGTGGCGCGACCGAAACGTCAGCCCGGTCTCGTCGTCGACCAACGTCTGGGACCCGTCCGGGGTGTCGATCCAGCGCCACCGCATGGGGGGAGCGTAGCGCGCCGGGACGACGGGTTCGCGCGGTTTGCCCCCGGCGGGGGAGGTGGTATCGCGGGCTCGTCGGAGGAGCCGTGCGCGTACGTAAAGCCATCATTCCCGTTGCCGGGCTGGGCACGAGGTTTTTGCCCGCGACCAAAGCGGTGCCCAAAGAGCTCCTGCCCATCGTCGACAAGCCCACGCTCCAGTACATCGTCGAGGAGGCGGCCGCGTCCGGCATCGAACACATCGTGCTGGTCAACGGGCGGAACAAGAGCGCGATCGAGGACCATTTCGACATCGCCTACGAGCTCGAGGACACCCTGCGCAAACGTGACAAGGTGGCCCTCGCCGACGAGATGCGCGACATCAGCGCCCTGTGCCAAATCACGTCGGTGCGCCAGATGCAGCCCCTTGGCCTCGGCCACGCGGTGCTCGCGGGCCGCGCGGTGGTCGGGGACGAGCCCTTCGCGGTGCTGCTCGGCGACGACCTGGTGCGCACCGACGACGGGCAGCGGCCGGGAATCGGCCAGCTCATCGACGCGTTCGAGCAGACAGGGAAAGGCCAGGTCGCGCTCATGCAGGTGCCGAAGTCGGAGATTGAAAAGTACGGCGCCGCGGTGGGCACCCCCGACGCGAACAACCCGCGCCAGTTTTTGATCGACAAGCTCGTCGAAAAGCCCCCCGCGGGCACGGTGGACACCGACCAAGCGGTGATCGGGCGGTATGTGTTGCCCGCGTCGATCTGGCCGCTGCTCGAGTCGACCACCCCGGGCCGTGGCGGGGAAATTCAGCTCACCGACGCGCTGGCCGCGCTCCTGCAAAAGGAGGGCCTCGGCGGCTACACCATCGACGGCGAACGATTGGACGCGGGGGACAAAGTGGGCTTTTTGCAGGCCAACCTCATCGAAGCGATGTCCCGCGACGACCTGCGGGCGCGGGTGGTGGAGATGATGCGTGGCGTGCTGGAGCGGTTTGATGGTTGAGCGGCGGCGGCTCTTGTGGGTGGTGGTGGCCGGCACAATGCTGTTGGGTACGGCGGCGACGGCGTTCGCCCCCACCCCGCGGTGGTTGATTCGGCGCGCCCTGTGGCTCCAGCTCGAGCGGAACATCGAGTCGCTCACCGCGACCTTCGATCTCATGCGCTACGACATCGACGGCTACCCGCGGGGGTTCCGCACCACCCAGCGGTTGACGGTGGTGGCCCCCGACAAGTTGCGCCGGGAGACCGACCTGCCCGACGGGGCGTTGGTCGAGGTGCAAAATGGCGCCAAGGCCCTGCTCGAGGTCCCCAAGAAGGGCGTGCAGCTGCAAAAGGCCCGGCCCACGGTCTGGGAGCAGTGGATCACCGCGGGCAAACCCCTCGACGCCCCCGCGGCCGGAGATCGGGTGGTCAAAGGGTTCGAACAGCTCGGCATCGACGTCGAGCAGGTCAGCTTTTCCCGGTTCGATGGGCGGGTCTGCTACGTCATCGGGGCCAAGCCGTGGGAGAAGGACAAGCCCCAGGCCTGGCTCGACAAAGAGACGCTTCACCTCACGCGGCTGATCTGGGTCGGGACCGACAAGCAGCGGCAAGAGCAACGGTTCATCGGTTGGGGCTCGGCCGAGGGCGGCGCCTGGCTGCCCAAATCCATCGAACGGTACCGGGGCGACACGCTCATCGAGCGCGCCACCCTCCGCGACGTCGAGCGCAACCAAGCCGTCGACCGCGCCCGGTTTGTGATCGAAAAATAGCCGCCCCCGGCCCGGCCGCCGGGCAGAAATGGCGACAAAATCGCGCGTTCGTGCCATGTTCGGCGGTATGAGCGAAGAATCGCCCGCGGCCGAGGCGGCGGGGCTTGATCCCGACCAAATTCGTGTCCCGCCGGTCCCCGAGGGACATTCGCCCACGCCCATCGTCGTGCACCGCCTGATGGCGGTCCCGGGCAGCGACTCGCTGTACCGGCTGGACGAGGAAGAGCCGGAAGACCCGCTGACGATCACGCCCCCCGAGCTCGCCGCGATCGAAGAGGCGCTGGCCCAGGGCGATGTGGACACCGCCCGCGACCAGGCCGAGGCGCTGTACGCCACCGAGGGTCTCAAGGTGTTCGCCCAAGGCGCGGTGGCCCGCACCCACCTGATGGAGGGCGACGTCGAGGCCGCCCGGCGCACGCTCGAGGGGCTGCTCGACGACGACCGCCTCCGCGCGGTGCGCGCCTCGCTGCTGCTCACCGAGGGCAAGATCGCGGAGGCCCGGGTCGCGATCAAGGCCGCGCTCGAACAGTCCCCGCGCGGCCTGATCGAGGCCTACACCGAAGCATTGGTGCTGGTGGCCGAGGGGCGCCCGCACGAGGCCCAAGGCCGCTTCGCCGAGGTGTGCCGGTCCGCGCCCTACCACGCGGTGGCCCGGCACCAGCTCGGCCAGTTGCTGCACGCCGCCGGGGACCCGGCCCGTGCAGGGACATTGTTTGAGCAGGCGATCGAAATCGCGCCTGGGTTTTTGCCCCCGGTGGTGGCCCTCGCCGAAATGTTTATGGAGTCGCGCCAGTACGGCGAGGCCATGGGCCTGCTCGGCGACCTCGCCGAGCGCCGCCCCGACCTGCTCACCCCCCGCTTGATGCAGCTCAAGGTGTTGCTCGCGGTGGGCGAGCTGCGCCCCGCCCTCGAGCTGGCCAACGCCCTGCGCGGCGCGGCCCCGCTTCACCCCGAGGTCGAGCTGCACTGGGCCGAAGCGGTGTGGCGCTCGGGCGACCGGGACAAAGCCAAAGAGGCCCTGGAAAAGCTCGCCCAGCACGAGGACGTGACCGTGCAGGTCCGCGCCCTGCGCGAGCTGGGTCGCTTGTCGCTCGCGGCCATGCCCCCCGACTTCATCCGCGCGGTGGCCGCGTTCGACGGGGCCACCCAGCGCGCGCCCCTCGACGGCGAACTGCGCGTGGAGCTGGCCGAGGTGTGTTTCGCCGCGGGCGATCACCAAAAGGGCGAAGAGGTCCTGCAAAAGCTGCTCACGTTCCCGTCGGTCGACCTCGGCCCGTTGCTCAACGGCGCGGTGGTCGCGCAGAACAACGGCAAGTCCCCCGTGGCCAAGCAGCTCGCCGAGCGCGCCCTCGAGGCGGTGCGCGGCACCGGCGCGGAAGAACAAATCCGCGCCTTTGTCAGCCAGCTCGGTTAGTCCAGCGGGGATGTCGCAAGCTCAGCGATGTCGGCTGGCCATTCCGAAGGAATGGCTGAAGCAACGCGAAGCGTTGCCGCGCTCCCAGAGCCACGACGAGCGCCCGATCGGGCGTCTCGTCGCTGGACACTCGCCGCCCGCCCGCGCCTATCCTCGTCGGCCAAGCCGGCGGCGGACCCGATCGAACAGAATGCGTCGCAGGCTCAGCCGTTCGTAGGGTGCGAGCACCGTCGCGCCCACGCCGCGTTCGAGCGGGGTCCAGGTGCCGTCTCGTTCGACCCGCGTGACCTGGGCGCGGACCAAGTCGGCGGTGGTCCAGCCATCGATCCACGGGAGGTTGTCGGGTTTGAGCAACACCGCCCCGCGGGCGTCGAGACCGACCACCCGGTGGATGACAAAATCGCCCGAGGGAAAAAACGCCGCCACCACGTCGCCGAGCCGCAGGTCGGTCACCGGGCTGAGCTCGACCCGCGACCCGGACGGAATCGCCGGCTCCATCGACTGGCCGGTGGCGCGCATCACCTGGGGCCGGCGCGAGACGGCCTCGAGCACCAGCTCGAGCGCGGCGCGGTCCTTGACGTCCTCGGGCGCGGCCTCGTCGGTCACCGCATGGTTGTACGCCGCTCTGCCTGATATGGCCACGTCGTGGACGCCGTGGACCGCCTGCCCAAACGCACCCGCCTCGCCCTGCGCGCGGTGGAAAAGGCCGTCCGCGCCCAAAACAGCCTCTACCGTCCCCTGCACATCGCCCAGCGGGTGGTGGGCTCGGCGCTGATGACCGCCCTGTCCCCCGACGAAAAAGAAGCGTTGGGTCTCATGCTCTACGACCACGGCCGTCACTACCGGGGGCACGGGCTGCACGCCTGGGAACAGCTGTGGTTCAAAAGTGACCTGCCCAAGGCCCCCGCCCGCCTGCTGGTGGGCGCAAGCGGCGCGGGCCGCGAAGCGGTGGGGCTCATCGAGCTTGGCCATACAGTGACATGTTTTGACGGCAGCCCGTCGATGGTGCGCGAGTGCCAAGCGCGCATGGGCGACAAAGGGCACGCGTTTGTGGCCAGCTTCACCGGGTTTGCCGACGACATCGCCGCGGGCCGGCGCCCGGCCGGGCTCGACGAGGCCCCCTACGACGCGGCGCTGATCGGCTGGGGCAGCATCGGCCACGTCTACGACGACGACGTGCTCGTCCGCCTGCTGCGCGCCCTCGACCGGGTCTGCCCGACCGGGCCGCTGCTGCTGTCTTTTCCCGAGCCGCGCCAGGAGACCTACGACATCTCGCCGGGCAAGGCCGAACGCCTCGGCCGCGGCATCGGCCGCGCGGTGTGCAACGTGCGCGGTCGCGACCCCACCGTGCACCGGTACGAATACTTCGCGGTGGCCGAGGGTTTTTTGCGCAGCTTTCCCCGTGAAGCGGTCGATGGCTGGGCCGCGTCCATCGGGCGCAAGGCCGTGCACGCCAACTATGGATACCCGACGGTGACCCTGCAGAAACGGTAAAGCGCCGATTTTGCTCGCCCCAGTACCGTGGTCAGCGGGCGCGGTTCTCGACGTGGGCGAGCACTTGTTCGAACACCTCGTCGGCGGGGGTCTCCAGGGCGCGCCAGAGCCGCACGACCTTGACCCCGGCCACCAGGTCCATCACCCGGTCGAGCAAGGCCTGCTGCAATGTCACGTCATGGGAAAAACACACCACGTGCCGCATCACCTGGGCCACGGCTTCGCGGCCGGGCAAGTCTTCGATCCAGGTCTGGCCGTTGGTGGACTGCTCGAGCAGGGCGAGGCCGGCGAAGGTCCCGCCCACCTCGTGGCCAAGTTTGCCCGCGGAGCCGAAAAACGGAGACGGCAACACCCGCGGCGCATCTGTGGACAGCTGCGCCACCAGGCTGATGTCGTCCGAGATGTACTGGGCCTGGGTGAGCGAGGTCGAGAGCGTGGTCTTGCCCTGCCCCGACACCCCCGCGAACAACAGCCCGCGCCCGGCCTTCACCGCGCTCGACGCGTGAAACATCAAGCCATCAAACTCGAGCGGCAGAAGCGCGGTGACCATGCCCCGCAGGGGGTTGATGAGACTGATGAGGGGGGTGTTCTTGAACTCTTCGAGATGGATGCGCGCGTCCAGCGTCTTGCGGTGACATTGCGCCTCGAATACGTCCGCCGCGCGGATGGTCACCTGCTCGTCGTCGACGCGCACGTCCAGGTCCTGGACCTGGTGCTGCTGCTGTTCGGGGTCTTGGCCGTAGGTCTGCTCGACGATGCGCAGCCGGGGGCGCGCGTCATCGGGCGGGGCCGGGTGCTGGTATTGCGCGACCCACTTGTCCATCGCCGGGGTCCAGCACGCGGTTTGCTCGAGGACCATGGGCCCCAGCGACCAGAGCAGGGGCTTGGTCATGACCGCGCGCTCACGGCTCGGTGTCGAGCCGGCCCTTGGGCGCGGGGGGCTCAAACGTGGTGTCGCCCACCAGGGTCAGGGCCTTGCCCCGGTCCATGGCCGCGTTCTTTTTGACCTTGAGCGCGGCCAGCTCGTGCGCGGCCTCCGCCAGCTGCCGCGAGCTCGACGAACACCCGTCGATGTCCCCGTCCTCAATGTCACTGTAGGCCATACACGGCCCGCACGAACTCTTGACCTCGCACGAGCTGCACGTGCTCATCTTGTCGAAGGTCATGTCGCGGACCGCGTCGAGCTGGGCGCTGCCGAACCAGATGTCGGCCAGGGGCGCGTCCTTCACGTTGCCCGCGGCGGTGGCGAAAAAGCCGCACCCGAGCACGCTCCCGTCCGCGGCGATGGCGAGGTGGCTGCGCGCGGCCCCGCACATCACGCCTTCCTTTTGCACGATCGACGCGGTGCCGTCGCACAGCTCGCCGGGCTGAAAACGGCGGAAAGCCGAATAGAGGTCCGGCCGCGACAACACCTTCTGGCGAATCTCGCGGGGGCTGAGCGCGTACTTCAGCGGGTCGCGGTTGCCGTCCATCTTCGGCTTCACCGTGGGGTCGAACGACCAATCCGCGCCCACCTCCTCGGCCAGCGTGATCAGCCCATCGATGTGGTCGACGTTGAACGTCATCAGGTTGGCCTTGAGCGCGGTCCTGACCCCGCGTTCGCGCAACAGGCGCAGGGCGCGCACGGTGCGGGCGTGGCTGCCGGGAATCCGGGTAAACCCGTCGTGGGTCTCGGCCAGGTGGCTGTAGAGGGTGACCTCGACCTTGCTCACCTGGAGCGCGGCCAACCGGTCGGCCTTCTTCTCGTCGATGTGCGTCCCGGTGGTGAACAGCTCCACCGAAAACCGGCGCTGCCGGGCCTCGGCGATGAGCTCGAGCATGTCCCGGCGCAGGAAGATCTCGCCCCCCGAGAAGGTCAGCTGAATCACGCCCAGGGCCGCGAGCTCGTCGAGGATGCGCCGGTAGTCGTCGAGGCTGAGGCTGTGCTCTTTCGGGTGGCTCTGCTCAGATTCGTAACAGTGGTCGCACTTCAGGTGGCAGCGGTTCTCGACGTACAAGAGCGCGGCGTGGGGCCGGACCTGGGCCCACTTCTGCGCGCGCGCGGCCTGCTTTTTTTTGGCCGTGCCCGCGAGCTGGTCAAAACCGATGAGGGCCGAGCTCATCCCACCTCCGTGAACAGCCGGCCTTCCGAAAGCTCGGCCAGGTCCACGTCGATGTCGCCCACCAACGGAAGGGGCGCGCCCTTTTGGAACTTCTTCTGCACGCGCAAGAGCTCATCCGCGACGAGCTTTTTGCTTGTCGCGTCCTGTCGTGAATAGCTGTTGCAGGCCTTCTCGTCGTCGTGCTCGATGAGGCCGTAGGCCATACACGGGCTGCAGCCTTGGCGCACGTCGCACGATGAGCAGCTGCTCATCTCACCGAACGTGGTCTTGCGCACCCGATCGAACAGCGGGGACCGGGTCCAGATGTCCTCGATGGGGTGTTCGAGCGCCGAGCCCCCGGCCACCGGGAACATCGCACACGGCGCGACCTGCCCGTCGGCCCACACCGTGACCAGCCCGCGCGCCGCCGCGCAGAGGGTGCCCTTGTCGCCACGGGGATTTTCCCCGTGGCAGAGGTTGTCCGCTTCGGTCATCGACGTGGCCTTGGCGAACTCGGGCCGCTTGTACACTTTGTCTTTCAGCTCCGCGGGCGGGACGGCGAACTGCAATGGCTTTGTGTCGCCGTTCATGCGCGGCTTCACCGTGGGGTCGAGCGCGTAATCGGCGCCACAGTCCTTGGCCAGCGCGACCAGCTCGTCGAGGTGATCAACGTTGAACGTCATCACGTTGGCCTTGAGCACGGTGTGCACGCCCCGCTCCTTGAGCAGCCGGAGGGCGCGTACGGATTTGGCCCAGGAGCCCTTGGTCCCGGTGAACTTGTCGTGCACCGCGGGGTCGTGGCTGTACAGCGAGATGTGCACCTCGCTCACTTGGAGCGCGGCGATGCGATCGGCCTTTTGCTCATTGATGGGCGTGCCGCTCGTATAGATGCGCACCGCGAACCGTTTTTGGCGGGCCTGCGCGACGATGTCGAGGAAGTCCTTGCGCAAGAAGGGCTCGCCCCCCGAAAAGGTGCAGACCAGCACGCCCAGGCGGGCGAGCTGGTCCAGAATGTCACTGTACTGTTCGAGCGAGAGGCCTTCGACGTGCGGGTGGGTGTCCTCGGCCTCGTAGCAGTGTTCGCACTTGAGGTGGCAACGGTTCTCGACATACACGTGGGCGAACATCGGCCGGACGTTCGCCCACGTCTTCGCGTAGGTGTGATCGAGCAGCTGAGAACGCGAGTCCTGGTAACTCTGCGACCGCTTTTCGATCTGAACCAACACGCTCAGCTACCGTTGCACCCGGCGGCGCACATCGAGCTATCTTGCTTGGTGCAGGTTCCCGGGGGAGCCATAATGCCGTTGGCTCCGGTGCAGCTGAGGGCGAAGCGCTCGAAGGCGCTCCCCGACCGCAGCATCGGTTTTTGGTAGCGGCGCTTTTTCAGCGGGTTGGTTTGCCGTTTCACAGTCTCTCCTAATATCGCACGAACAGGCTGCCGTCACCCTGGCCGGCGCCGTTGTCGGCCCGCTCGGTGGCCCAGCAGAGCTCATCGAGGCCGTCGTTGTCGAGGTCCCCGCAGGCCGAGGCGAACCCGGCGTAGAACCCGTCGAAGGTGGACGGATAAATCGCGTCCGGCTCCGTGCGGGCCCCACCGGTCAGGCCGCTGCCCTCCGCGTAGTCGTACCCGAGCCAGACCGTGACCTTGGCCGGCTCTGCCGCCTGGGCGAAGTAGAGCACCATCACGTCGTCGTAGCCGTCGCCGTTGGTGTCCTGGACCGCCACGTTGCTGTTGACCTGGAAGGCCAGCGGCTGGGTGAAGCTCAGGTTGTAGTCTGCGGTCGCCGACAGTGCGCCCCCGTTGGCCTTGTAGATGGCCACGTTGGGCGCCTGGGAGGCGACGAGGTCTTGATCGCCATCGCCGTCCACGTCGCCGGCGGCGAGGTCGCGCCCGCAGCCCGAAGCAGTGCAGGCGATGACATCAGTCGCCGCCAGTAAGGCCAGGGATTCGGTCGCCGGCGGCACCGCCCAGTCGCCGGTGGCCTTGCCATGGATCACGTAGAAGCCGTCGTGGCCGTCGACCACAAAGTCGTCGTACGCGTCGGCGTTGAGGTTGCCCACGCCGGTGGCGACGCCGAGCAGCGGGGTCTCGGCCGCGCCGCCCTGCGGGCGGTCGTTGTCGAGCAACGCGTAGCGGCTGCCGTTGGCGGTGCCGATGGCCCCGGTGGTCGGCCGGGTGCCAGACCCGAACAGGACCACGTAGTCGGTGGTGTAGGCGTAGAACGCGTCCCAGGCGGTGATGCCGATGTCGTCAAAGCCGTCACCGTCGACGTCGCCGAGGTTGCGCGGCTGCACGCCCACGATGGACAGCGACTGCAGGTCGATGACCACCGGGGTGGTCTCGACGAGGTCGGGGACGCCGGGCACAGTCTCGACGTTCGTGCCGTAGAAGATGTGCAGCTCGCCGTAGAACGTGGTCGGGTCCACCGCGGTGACGATGAGGTCGTCGCGGCTGTCCCCGTCGAGGTCGGCCACGGCCACCCCGAGGTAACCGAGGTTGGCGGTGCCGCCCACGTTGGTCTCGTCGAGGGTCTTGCCCACCGAGAGGCTGCCGAGATCGCCGCCGCCGCCGAAGATGCGCACCGAGCCGTGGCAGTAGAACGGGAAGGTGCAGTTGTCGCCTTCGTTCCAGGCCGCGACCGCAATGTCATTGAAGCCATCGCCGTTGAAGTCACCGCCCACCTGGGGCACGCCGCCGAAGTAGTCGCGCTCGGCCGCGCCCGCGGCCACGTCGTTGTCGACGTTGGCGTAGGTGAACATCGAAGTGACCAGACCGGCTTCGCTCACGGTGGCGAACGAGGTGTTGCCCACGTCGTCGACGGACAGCACCCCGAAGTACCAGGTGTTGTCGTAGGCGAGGAACTGGGAGGTCACCGAGAACGCCCCGCCCGGGGTCGGGTTGGCGTCGGGCGCCACCCGGCCGCCGAAGGACGGGTAGGGCTCGCCCGCGGCCAAGGCGGCCACGTCGGCTTCGGTGATCGGACTGCGCGACGCGACCACGGTGACGGTCACCGGGCCCCCCGCTGCGCCGTCGTCGCCGGGCGCCGCGGTGGTCGAGACTTCGATTTGGCCGAGCCGGGGGTTGCCAATCACCGCGGTGGTCAGCGCCGGCACCGCCGGGGCGGTGATGTCGACGGTGGTCTGGACCGCACCCGAGCCGCTGTTGCCGGCCAAGTCGGTGCAGGTCGCGACCCAGTCCGCGGTGTTTTCGCTGGTGTCGGTCACGGTCACGGTCACGCTGTCGGTGCCCGAGCCGTCGACCGGCCCTTGCGCGGTGGCGAGGTCGGTGCCGCCCTCTTGCAGGGTGATGGTGCCGTTTTCGCATTGGGTGACGTCGACGGTGACCTGCACCTGCAGACCCGCCAGGCCCTCGTTGAGGTCGCTGGCGATGTTGAAGGTCTCGTCCACCGGGTTGTTCACCGTGCCTTGGCCATCGGTGATGCTCGCGATGGTCACGGTGGGCGCGCCGAAGTCCACGTTGTAGTTGAACTCGCCGGTGGTGCCGCCCATCGCGTCGCCATCGGCGAAGGTGATCTCGATGGTGCCGCTGTCCCCGTCGGTGACGGGCAGGTCCACCCAGATGGTGTCGCCCATCTCGGTGATGGTGGCGGTGGTGGCGAGACCGTCGACCAGGACCGTGATGGTCGTCGGCATCGGCGCGGCGGTCCAGCCGTTGACCGAGATTTCGAAGCGAGCGGTGCCGCCCCCGATGTCATCGGCGGCGCCGATTTCGATCATGCCCGCGACTTGGTCCGGCGAGGTCAGGAGCACCGAGTATTCGCCGGTGTTGACCTGGATGCTGACCGGCTGTGAGGTGCCGACGTTGCCGGAGGTCTCGGTGCCGCGCGCGCGCAGCGAGGTGATCTCCCCGTTCACGTAGGGCACGTTGATGCGGATGACCTCGGTGCCGCTGTCCGCGCCCACCGTGGTCGTCCCACGCTGCAGGTTGTTCTGGTCGATGATCGCGATGGTGCGACCGGCGCTCAGTCCGGCGTAGTCGACGGTGACATCGAGCTGGAAGCCCGACTTGGCCGGGTCGGCGTCGTCCGCGGCCATGAACACCGCGTCCGCGGCGGGCGCGGTGATGGTCAAGCTCGGGCCCACGCTGTCCACCGTCGGGGTGTACGGCGCGGACGTGCTGGTGTTGCCGGCCACGTCGCTCACGACCGCGGTGAGGTTGTGGGCGCCGTCGGCGAGGGTGATGTCGGCGAAGACCGCTTGGCCACCCGCCACAGGGGCGGTGCCCAGGCTCGAGGCCCCATCGAACAGCTCGACGGTCTGGGTGGCGCCCGCGTTGGTGGTGACCACGATGTCGATCTGCAGGCCCGCTTGGGTCACGGGGTCTTTGTCGTCGGCCACGAGCAGCGTCGGTTTGCTCGGCACCGCGATGCTCACGTTGGGGGCGACGGTGTCGACGAGCAACGCCAAGCTGGTGTTGCCGGTGAAGCCGTTGCCCGCGGAATCGGTGCCCTGCACGGAGAGGGTGTGGTTGCCCTCGGGGAGCGCGACGTTGGTGAAGGTCACGGAGTTGCCCGCGGTGACCCCCGTCGCCACCTGGGTGCCGTCGATGCGCAGGGTGATGGTGCGGCCGTTGTTGATGTCGTTGAAGGTCACGGTCACGTTGGACACCGCCGCGCCCGGGGGGTCCCCGCTTTCGATCCCGTTGAACACGCCGACCGGGGCGCCGTCTTCGACCACGGTGATGGCGTTGACGTTGGGGAGCGATGAGTCGACCGAGAAGTTGCGCACCGCGGTGCCGCTGTTGCCGGCCGCGTCGGTGGCGGAGAAGGTCGCCACCCACGCGCCATCGGTGAGGTTGGCGGTGTTGTTGGTGCAGACGCCGGACGCGAGGACACAGACCCGGCCCACGGTCGCGGGCCCGGTGTAGGTGATGGTGACCTGCGCGCCGGCGGCCAGCCCCGTCACGGTGGTGTAGGCCAGCTGTTGGTACCCGTTGATGCCCGCGTTGGCGTCGGCGGCGTTGCCGTAGAGCAGGCCTTGCACGGGTGAGCTCACGTTGAAGCTCGGGGCCACGGTGTCGACCCGGAACTGCGCGTTGGCCGGCCCGGTCTCGGTGGCGCCGTCGTCGACGTAGGCGCGGATTTGGTACTGGGTCGCGTCGGAGTAGGCCACGCTGATGGTGGTGGTCGCGGCCACGCCCGAGGCCACGGTGCCGAGGTCATCGGTGAACACCACGGCGCCGTCGCTCACCCGCACCACCTCGATGCGGGCGGTGTAGGTGCCGACGGTGAAGCTCGCGGTCACGCTCACTTGTGCGTCGAGTTCGGTGGGGGTCGCGGGTTGCGCGTCTTCGCTCGCCACCCACCAACCGTTGCCGTCGGCGTCCCCGGCCACCGAGACCGAGAGTGACACATCCCCGATGGTGAAGGTCAGGACCTGGGTCGTGGTGTTCACGCCGTCGGTGGCCTGGACCGTCAGGGTGCAGTTGGGCTGGTCGATGTTGGTCAGCGGCAACGTGAAGTTGCCCGCGCCATCGAGGGCGAGCATGCCGCTGAGGTTGAAGTTGCCGCCCCCGTCGCAGGCCAAGTCGTAGGACGCGGACGTCGCGCCGGTCGCGTTGCCGGTGAGGTTGAGGGTGGTGCCGTTGGCCGGGTTGGCGTCGAGGTCATCGCCCGGGCCGTAGAACTGCCCGTCCACCGGCGAGGTCACGCTGAGCAACGGGGCGGTGCGGTCGACGCTCACGTCGACTTGGTTGTCCCCCAAGGTGCTGGTGCGCACACCGTCGGTCACGCTGGCGGTGAGGGTGAAGTCGCCGTCGGCGAGGGTGACCTGGATGAAGGCCGTGCCCTGGCTGTTGACGAAGCCGGAGTAGGTCGACGCACCGGTGTCGATGTCGACCTGGAAGCCCTCGCAGAACGCGGCGTTGTTGGTGTCGACCGCGACCGTGGTCTGGAACCCGGGGGTGATGGGGTCGGTGTCCACCGCGGCTTGGCCGAAGAGCGCGCCGTCGGCCGGCGACGTGATGGTCGCTTCGCACGGCAGATCGACCACGATGTGGAAACTGACCGGCACCATCACGGTGTTGATGCCGTCGGTGGCGGTGATGGTCGCGGTGCAGTCGCCTTGGTCGAGACCGGTGAGGGAGGTGTCGAACGCCCCCGCGGGCAGGGTGCCGCTCTGGTCGCCGCTGTTGCCGTTGCAGGTCACGTCGTAGCTGGCCATGGTCGCGCCCATGATCGACCCGGTGAACGCGAGATCGATGAGGTTGAGCGGGTCGGCGTCGAGGTCATCGGTCTCGTCGTAGGTCGCGTCCTCGACCGGGTAGGTGATCGCCACCACCGGAGGCATGGTGTCCACGGTGACGTTCACGGTGTTGTCACCCACATTGCTGGTGGTGGTCCCGTCGCTGTTCGAGACGGTGGCGGTCAACGTGCTGTCGCCCTCGGGCACGGTGACGTTCACGGTCATGGTGCCGTTCGACACCGTGGCCGGCCCGTAGGTATTGCCGCCGACCTCGACCGAGCCGGTCCAGGTTGCGCAGGCGGGGTTGTTGCCGGGATTGATCACCACCGGAATCTGAAGGCCAGGACTGCCTGGGTCCGCGTCGGTGGTCATCGCGCCGTACACCGTCCCATCGGGGGGCGAGACGATGTCCGCGGCGCACGGCTGCGGAAGATTCACGGTGAAGTGAACCTCGATCATCTCGTCTTGGGAGCCGTCGGACACGGTTACGATCAAGGTACATTGTGGTTTGCTGATGTTCTCAACTTGGATGGTGAAGCTGCCGTCGACATTGAGGGTGATGTCGCCGTTGTCCGTGAAGGGCGCGCCGGTGCCCGAGCAGGTGATCTCATAGGTCGCTTCGGTGGTGTCGACGGTGGTCCCCGCGAACTCGAGGGTGATGCCATTGAGAGCATCCCCGTCGAGGTCATCGGTCTCGTCAAAGGTCTCGCCTTCGAGAGGGCTGGTGAGGGTCACGCTGGGGGGCAAGGTGTCGACGTCCACGCTGATGTTGGCGATGTTTTCGTTGCCGTCGTCGTCGTAGACGCGGGAAGTCAGCAACACGTTGTTGCCTTCGGGAAGGGTCACGACCACGTTGCCGGTGCCGTCGGCGCCAATGGTTCCGCTTTCGGTGATGCCGTCGACGGTCACGTCGAGGGACACACCGGCGCACTCGATGTTGCCGGTGTCGATGGTGACCTCGGTCTGAAAGCCGATGTCGGGCGATGCGTCGATGCTGTCGGCGGTGAAGTCGTCGCCGTCGAGGGGGCTGGCGAAGGTCGCGGCGCAGGGGAAGTCGGGGTTGACCTGGACGGTCACCGAGATCGCGACGGTGGCGATGAGGTTGCCTTGGTCGTCGACCAGGTCCGCGCGGACGGTGTTCATGCCCATGTTGTTGCCCACGGTGACTTGGCCGGTGGCGTTGCCGCTGCCATTGGTGGTCGCGGTGACGTCCACGTCGCCGGCGTTGACCACCAGATCGTGGTTGTTGGGGTCTTCTCCGCTGCAGGTCACGTCGAAGTCAATCTGGGCGCCGTCGGTGTTGGGGTCGGCGTCGGTGGTGATCATCGCCCCGGAGGTGGGCTGGTTGAAGGTGCAAGTGGTCGAACCGTCGGGCTCGACACCGGTTACGGTGATTTCGGCGCTCGCGCCCAGCGTGTCCGAGACCGTCAGGGTCTGCTCTGTGCCCCCGGACGAAGCCGCGATGTCGAAGTTGTTGAACGTGGCCGATCCGTTCGAGACCGTCGCGGTGGCTTCTTCCCCCTCGCTCGAGGTCAGCGTGAGCACGCGGCCATCCGACCCGCTGTAGTCGACCTCAACGTCGAACTGGATGTTGTTCTCCAGCGGATCGTCATCGTCGCTCGGATTCAACGTGTCACCGTCCACCGGCGCGATGAACGTGATCGTGGCCGTGCCCGCATCCGTGCCGCCGTCCGGACCCACGGGCCCCGGGCACCCACACCCCTGCCCCAGCGCGGAGACCACAACCCCCGCGGACAAAATCGCCACCAACCGTTGAACCCGGAACGTATTCGTCATCTTTGTACTCCTAGCGAGCAATTCTTCGGCACGAAGACGGCGCGACTGTACCCCATGCGCTCATCGGCCTGATTAAAAAATGGAACACCTGGTGAGTGTGCCAGGTACCTCACGGTCCGCTTGCCCGGGGCTCATCGTGTACGAACATGAGACCCTTTTTCACCGCCTCCTCCACGAACGAGATCGCGTCCGCGCGCAACTCCGTCTCCGACACGTCGAACTCGGCCAGCATGTCCGCCGCGATCTCCGACAACCGGCGGGATCCGTCCGCGCGGTCCCATATGTAGGTCGCGGTGTCGTTCAGCGTGTGCAGCGTGGAATCGTGCGGGGTGATGACGATGGCTTCCCCGTCGATGGTCCGCGCCGGCGTTTCCGGGTTCTGTTCCACATACCGGTCCCACATTGGACTCTCCTGGGCGCCACGCGCCGTCTTTCTTGGTGGCCACGCGGCCCTGATCCGTTCAAGGGTGAGCGGCTTTGGTCGTCCCCAACAACGCTTCGACCTCAGCCCGGAACACCGCGGGCTCCGTATAGCCAATGTGCACGTGCCGCACCACGCCTCGCTCGTCGACCACGTAGGTGGTCGGCAACGACTCCATGCCCACCTGCTCGCCGAACCCGGAGCGTCTTCCGGCGTCCTGATCGAGCACCGAGGTGAAGCTCGGCGCGAGTTTTTCCCATTCTTTTCGAGCCTTTAGCAGGTCGCGCGGCTCGCGGTTGACCCCCAAGACCATCAGGCCCCGGTCGCGGTAGGCGTCGTGGAGCGCGCTCAATTCCGGAATCTCGCGTTTGCAGGGCGCGCACCAGCTCGCCCACAAATCGACGATCGTCACCTTGGCGCCCAAGGCGCCCGTCTGTACCGCGGGGTCACCATCGAACAGCGCCGGCAGCGTCACGTCGGGCAGGGCATCGCCCGGGCCCACCGGCCGGCCCGCGCCGGTCACCTGCACCCCGGCGGCGACCACGTAGCCGAGCAGCAACACCACAAACACCGGCGCGGTCTTCACCTGGGGCCGCGCCTCGGTGCGGAACAACGACGGCAAGAACAACACCAAGACGACCAAGCTCGGCCCGTAGGTGATGGCGCACTTGATCGCGAACCGGGTCATGCTGTAGCTGTGGCCATCAAACAATGCATAGGCAGCGTTGACGGGATGATGCGGCAACCACCACGCGTCGGAGGCGAACGCCGCCGCCGACACCCCTGCCATCTGCAGCAGGCAGAGCCACACCCCCGCGTGGCCCACCACCGCGAGGGCCCGGGCCACCGAGAGTTTGTGCGGGGCCCACAGACGGGACGCGAAATAGAGCGCGGCCGCGGCCACCCCCCACACCAAGAGGTCGGCGTTGACCTGGGTCCACAGCTGCCGCCCGATGCGGCGGGTCACGATGTCGGCGTTTTCTGTGTAGAGCGGCACCTGCCGGTAGACGTACGGCAACCCCCGAAGCACCTGCACAAACAGGTACAAGCCGGCCACGCTGACCACCCCGCCGTCGCGGTCGAAGGCCACCCGCCGCAACGTGGGCAGGGGCGCGACCAGCATGGTGGAAAACCGAGCCAAGGCGTTCATGCCGTCTCCTCCCCCGGGGCGCGGCGGGCACGGCGGGCTTGGAAAAACGCCCGCAGTTGTTCGGCGGCTTTTTCCGCGCAGAGGCCACCCTCGACGTCGAGGCGGTGGTTCAATCGGGGGTCGGTGCAGACCTGCCCCAGAGAGGCCACCGCCCCTCCCTTTTTGTCGTGGGCGGCATAGACCAGACGCGCCACCCGGCTGTTCACCAATGCTCCTGCACACATGAAGCACGGCTCCAATGTCACATACATCGTACAGCCCTCGAGCCGCCAATGCCCCAGGGCGTGGGCCGCGCGCCGCAGGGCCACCACCTCGGCGTGGGCGGTGGGGTCCTGGTCCTGTTCGCGCCGGTTGCCGGCCTCGGCCAGCACGTGGCCGTCTTTGACCAGCACCGCGCCCACCGGCACGTCCCCCGCCGCGGCGGCTTGGGCGGCCAGCGCGAGGGCGCGGGTCATGTGCGCGTGGTCGACGTCAGGGGTGCTCATGCCGGCCCCGGTTGGCCCACCGGGCCCCGGGCCACGCCGAGGTCGGGGGCCGCGGTCACCGCCCGGTGGGTGTAGTCCACCGCCTGCCGGGCCGCGGCTTCGAGGGAATGTCCCTGCGCGATGAAGGTGGCCAGGGCCGCGCTCAGGGTGCAGCCGGTGCCGTGGGTATGCACAGTTTGAACCCGGTCGTGCTCGATGCGCACGGTGGCCCCGTCCGGGCCACACCACACGTCGGTGATGGTGGTGCCGGGCACGTCCCCGCCGGTGACGAGCACGCTGTGGGCCCGGCCCATGGCCCGGAGCCGGTGGCCCAGCGCGCTCGGGTCGGTGGTCACCGGGTCTTGGGCGAGCACGCGCGCTTCCTGTTGATTCGGGGTCACACACGTACACAGCGGAAACAGCCTCTGGCACAGCGCGGCCGCGGTGTCCTCGACGACCAGCGCGCCCCCCGCGGACGCCACCGCCACCGGGTCGCACACCACCGGCGCACCGGAGGACGCGAGGGCGCTGGCCACGGCTTCGATTTGGCCCCGGGTGGCGAGCAGGCCGACCTTGACCGCGGCGATGTCGAACTCCGCGCGCACCGCGTCGAGTTGCGCGCACACCACGTCGATGGGCACGGGGAAGACCGCGCTCACCCCTTGGCTGTTCTGCGCGGTGAGGGTGGTGACGACGCTGGCCGCGTACCCGCCGAGGGCGTGGATGGTTTTGCTGTCCGCGCTCAGGCCCGCCCCTTGGGTGGGGTCGAACCCGGCGATGGTCAAGATCACGGGCGTCCGCGCCATGGCCCGCGTATGGAGGAAACGGGCCCGAACGTCGAGAGGGCGGCCGGGCACAAACGCGCGGCGGGGCCACGATTCTGGCAGTCTTGCCCCGTGGCGCCCCCCTCGTCCCCCCAGCGTCCCCCCGCGCGCGGCTCGTCGATCGCGGCGCGGTTGTTTTTGGCGGTGGGTTTGCCGGGGGCGCTGCTTGTCATCGCCCTCGGGGTGCTCGCCTGGTTCGGGGCCGAGCGCACGATCTTGGCCAGCCTCGACCGCGAGCTCAAGGCCACCGTGGCCATCGGCGCCTCGTCGATCAACCCGCTGATGGCGCGGCTGTTGGTGCCCGACGAAGGCAAAGAGTCGCGCAGCTACAAAAACTTGGTGCGCCGGTTGGCCACCATCCGGGACGCGACCAAGAGCGCGCGGGTCATGCTCGTGGGCGACGACGAACTGGTGCGCGCGGACAGCGACGGGGCCCTGCCGGTGTTCGCCCAGGCCCCGCGGGTGGCGCTCGACCGCACGGAGTTTTTGGCCGCCCTGGCCGGCGCGCCGAAGGTGAGCGTGCCGTTTGAGAGCGGGGATGGGCGGAAGTTCCTCGCCGCCTACGCCAAGGTCCCCGAGCGGAGCGCGGGGCAGGAGCTGCTCGAGGAGCTGGCCATCGATGGCGAACACCAGCGTTCGTTTGTGCTCGTGGTCGAGGCCCCTGCAGAGGCATTGGACGCGACCCGGGCCATCGCGTCCTATCTCGGGGTGCTGGTGCTTTTGTTCTTGCTGGTGGTGTTCGGCCTCGCGGTGTTGCTCGCGCGCACCATCACCAAGCCGGTGCTGGCCTTGGCGGTGGGGGCGGAAAAACTCGCCGCCGGGGAGCTGGAGCTGCCCCTGGAGGTGCCGCGGGGCAAAGACGAGGTCGCGTTCTTGGGCCACACCCTCGAGGGCATGCGGCGCTCGTTGCGGGACCGGGACGAAGAACGCCAGATGATGCTCGCGGGCATCGCCCACGAGGTGCGCAACCCCCTGGGGGGCATGGAGCTGTTCGGCGGCTTGCTCGAGGAGACCATCGCCGAAATGCCACTGGATCGCCCCCCCACCGAAGACGAACGCGACGAGCTGCGGTCGCACGCCCAGCGCGTGCGCAAAGAGCTCACCTACCTCACCGGGGTGGTCAATGACTTCTTGGCCTTCGCCCGGGAGACGGAGGTCTCGCGCACCAAGGTCAACGTGACCGCCCTGCTCGAGGACGTGGCCAGCCTCAAGAACAAGCCCGGGCACGTGCCCGTCACCGTGCAGCCCGACTTTTCGGGGTCCTTCGCCCTCGAGGAGGGGCGCATCAAAGAGGCCCTGCTCAACCTGGTGGAGAACGCCCAACAGGCCACCCCCGCGGACGGACAGGTCACGCTCTTTTCCGCCGCCGACGGGGACGATCTCTTGCTCGGGGTGCGCGACACCGGCAAGGGCATGGACGCGTCGACGAGGACCCGGGTGTTTCAGCCCTTTTTCACCACCAAGGAAAAAGGGTCCGGCCTCGGTCTGCCCCTGGTGGCGAAGTTCGCCCGCGACCATGGCGGCTCGGCCGAGGTCGAGAGCGCCCCCGGCGAAGGCACCACCATCACCTTGCGGCTGCGGCCCGGGCCGGTGAGCGCGCGCAGCTCGTTCAAGGATGACGAGCCCGGCCTGCTCGGCGACGACGAGCCCGATCCCGATCGCGAGCCGTTGCTCGGGGACGGGTGACCGCCCGCTACTGGGCGTGGCGGGCCTTGACCCGGCGCACGATCACCACCACCAACCAAATGCCCATGCACACCAGGTTGAGCAGCCCGAGCAAAGGGTCAGGCCCCACCGCGGCCACCGCCACCCGGTACAGGCCCAACGACAAGATCCCAAGGTTGCCCATCAATGCATAGGCATACGCGGGCTTGACATCCGCGTCTTCGCCGCGCCCCCCGCGCCCCCACAGGCCCCACCGCGGGACCTTCTCGACGTAGGCCGCGAACCGTTCGCCGTAGCGCTCGGCCAGCAAGCCTTCCTCGTGCCGCACGATCACGTCGAGGAACACGAACATCACCACCCCCAGGGCGGCGGTGACGAGGAGCGGGGCCCACACCAGGCTCGCCCCCACCAAGAACAACAGCGTGCCCCAATAGAGCGGGTTGCGGGTCCGGGCGAACACCCCCGACGTGACCAACGCGTCGGTCGCCCCCTGGCCGTACACCACCGCCCGCAGGCGGCCCTCGCCGAACAAACGAAACAAGAACGCCACCAGCAGCACCGCCGCGCTCACCGCGTGGCCGAGCGGCTCCACCGCGGTGCCCCCGGGCCGGGTCAAGCGCCACATCAAAGGCGCGTCCACTGGGATCGCCACCGCGCACAGCGCGATGGCGAACAGCGCCACCAACACCGCCAACCGATACTCGAACAGTCGTCGACCCATACGCTCGTCTAGCCCAGCCACGCCGGCGGCAAAAGCACGCTACCGCCCGGTGGCCAGGCTGCATTTGCAGCGGGCACACACAAGCGCGTCGTCGACGGGGTTGTTCGCTTGGCACGCGGGACAGATCCAGTGGCTTTGCCCCGAGGTGCGCACCTGGTCGACCAGGCTCTGCCCCCGCCGGGCAAAATACGCCCGGGCCGCGCCCACCGCCCCCACCGCGATCATCATGAACGGCACCACCGCCAAGCTGAGCCGGGACTGGTGCAGGGCCACCAACACCGCGGCCAGGGCCGAGCGCGAGCCCCGGATCGGCACCACCCCCCCGGGGGTCATCGGCTCGGGCGGGGGCAACGCCCCGATGAGCGCAATGCCGACGAGGCCGAGCCCCACCAAGGCCAGAAAGAACGTCAGGCGTCGCGACGCGGTCATGCCCACGTCGTGCGGGACCACACGCCGGGTGTCAACCCGCCCTCACCTCCGGGCCAGCTGCACCAACGCGCCCCGGGTGTTGGCCGCCGCGCCGGTGGCGGTGAAATCGGGCCCCAGCCGCAGGGGGGCGAGGGTCTTCACCGCGCGCCCCACCTCGTCGGCCGCGGACCGCACCGCCTCCATCAATGTCTCTGCATCGAGGGAACGGTCGTTGCACGACAGCGACATCGCCCCCCCGGGCAAGAGCGCGGCCAGACACTGCCGGGCCAAGGTGTGCATCACGTCCCGCGCCACCATGCGCTGCCCCGACGGGCGCAGCGCGGTGGTGGGCGGGTCACAACAAATCGTCTGGTAGACCGGGCCGCGTTTTTCCGCCCGGCGCAGGACCTTGAGCGCGTCGTCGACGATGAACCGGTGGGCGCGGGGAAACGCCCCGTTGAGCGCGAGGTTGGTCGCGGCCCAGCCCGCGCACTTCTTGCTCATGTCCACGTGGTCGACGCGGGTCGCGCCCCCCACGAACGCGGCCGCGCCGGAGGCGCCGGCGTGGGCGAACAGATTGAGGTGGGGGCCGCCTCGGGCCCGGGCCCGCAAGAACGCACGGCCCTCGCGCAGGTCGGCGAACACCCCCGCCCCCGCGGCGTCGGCCTCGCGGGGCCGGACAAGAAGACGCACCCCGGACTCGGTCACCACCACCCCGCGGGGCACGTGGCCCCGCACGATGTCGACGTCGGCCTGGCCGCGTTTTTTGCGCTCCAACAGCACCAGCCCCTCGGGCACCGCCGGGCCCAGGCCCGTCACAATGTCACGGATTGACGCGCGCCAGCGCACATCGTGCAGCTCGATGCGCGCGACCTCCCCGTACACGTCGACGAACAGACCGGGCACATCGTCGCCCGTCCCGTCCACCAGCCGCCGCACGTCGTGGACGATGCCCGCGCGCCGCTTCACCGCGCGCCGGACCTGTTGGCTCAGCCCCGCCATCGGGGCTCAGACCGCGCGGCGCCGCTCTTGGATGCGCGCGAGCAGGGTCTCGAGGTAGGCGACCTGGCCCGCGTTGTCCGCGGTGGAGGACGCGCTTCGCACCGGCGCGGTCATCGGCTGGGTGTGCACCACCTCGGGCGCGGCCGCGGCCGCGGGCGCGGGCTGCTCTGCATACGCCGGCGTCGGGGTCACGGGCTGCGCCGCCGGCGCGGGCTGGGCCACCGGCGCGGGCTGGGCGCGTTGGGCCTGGAGCTCGCGGGCCCGCTCGTCGGCGCGCTTGAGCTCGGCCAGGCGCTCGCGGGCGAGCTCGTTGTCGGGCGCGCCGCCGAGTACCCGCTGGTACAGAGTGATGGCCCGGGTGAGGTCGCCCCGGTTGGCGGCTTCTTCGGCTTGGGCCTGCAGGGTCTTGGCGTCGGCTTGGGCCACGCTGCGGGTGGGGCCGCCCGATTGCTGCTCCTCTTTGTAGAGCTTGTGCACCGCGATCCACTTTTCGTGGACCTGGCGAATGCGCGGGTCGCCCAGCGCCTTCAAAATCTCGAACGACTTGGCCAAGTCGCGCACCGCCTGGGCGAGGTTGCCGCGGCGGATGTGGTCGTGGGCGCGAAGCCAGAGCTGTTCGGCGATCTTCGCGTTCGGCTGGTTCACTCGGGGGCCTCCTCGATCGGTCGTCGCCAACCGATCGGCGCTGATTGTGCCGCGTTTTGCCCGCCGGCGCGCGTTTTTTGCGATCTGCCTCAGCGCTGGCCAACACCCGCGGTAGGCTCGCGCCGATGCCGAGCAAGAAGGCGACCCCGGGCAAAAAACGCTCGCGCGAAGAATCCGAACAGCGCATTTTGCGCGCGGCCGAGGACGAGTTTTCCGCCCGGGGCTTCGCCGGGGCGCGCATGGAGCACATCGCCGACCGGGCCGGGCTCAACAAGGCGCTGCTGTACCGCTACTTCGAGTCCAAAGAGGGGCTCTTCTCCGCGACCCTCGAGCGCCGCTTCGAGCGCCGCTACCAGACCATCGACAAGGTGCCGCGCAACCTCGGCGAAGCCCTCGCCTTCTGGGTGGGCCAAGCCGCGCGTGACAACCGCCTGCTCCGGCTGCTGCAGCGCGAGGCCCTCAACGAAGACCAGCCCGCGGTGCACGAGGACCTGCGCCGGCGCCACTACCGGCGGCAGGTCGACATCATCCAGACGCTCATCGACGACGGCCAGATGCCCGGCGAGCTCGACCCCGACATGCTCGTGGTCGCGCTCACCGCGCTGGTGAGCTACCCGGCGATGTTCCCGCGCCAGACCGAACTGATGTGTGGGCTGGACCCGACCACCGAAGACTTTGTGCAGCGCTACCAGACGACGCTGCGCCAGCTGTCCGCGGCGCTGGGGAAAGCCGCACAAAAAACCCCGCCGAGCGCTTCAAGCCAAAAATGAGCGGCCGCACCCCGTCCTCGGTCGCGGCTTCGGCCGGGGCCAGCGGCGCGGGGCGGTGCAGCAACAGCGCGCGCAACACGTCGGTGATGAGCCCTTGGGCCAGGCGCCCGCCCAGGCAGCTGCGCCCGCCAAAGCCGAAGGTGAGCGACACGTTGTCGACGTGGGAGCGCGCGGGATCGAACGCGTCGGGCTGTGCATAGCGGCGCGGATCGCGCTGCAACAGGTACGGGCTCACAAAATGGATGGTGCCCTTTTTGACGTCCTGGCCCATGACGCAGGTGTCCTCGCGGGCCACGCGCAGGTACTGCCAAAACGACGGAAACAGCCGCAGCCCTTCGCGCAGGCAACGCGACAGGTCCCCGTCGCGGCTGAGCCCCCCGCGGCGCAGCTCGGCCACGTCGGTCTCGGTGACGTCGTCGTGGGCCCGCCGCCACCAGGTGGGGTGTTGCATCATGCGCCACGCGGTCCAGGACGCGGCCAGGCTCGTGCTCTCCGTCCCCGCGATGAACTGGGTGACGATTTCGTCGCGGATCTCGTCGTCGGACAACGAGGCGAAGTCGCACAATGCAAATGCAGGGACCGGGCCCTCCCCCCGGTCGAGCCGGTCCCGCAGGTCGCGCAAGATGCGCCGCGAAAACCGCTCCATCTGCGCGCGCACCTCGCGCAGGCGGCCCGCGGTGGGCCCGAGGGCGAGCATCGGCTTGGGCCACCAGCGCGAACAGAGCTGGTGCAAACACAGGTTGGCCTCGTCGACCGCGGCCGCGATGTCGGCCGCGTCGTCGGCGTAGCTCTGCCCGAACAGCACCGTGCACAGCCGCTCAAAGATGAAGCGGGCGAACGCGCGGTAGAGGTCGGTTCGGCCGTCCTGGGTGTGCGCGGCGAGGAGCGCGTCGAGCCGCGCGCTGTCCCCGGTGTTGTCGATGTCGAACATCAGCTGACGCTGGGCCGCGGGGTAGGCGGGGATGACCCAGGGCCGGCGGGCCTTGGCCCGGGCGTGGTCGAGGTAAGGCAACGTCTCGCCGGTGAGATCGCGCAACACCGAAAAGCCGCGGAATGTTCCTGCATACCCATACGGCCGCAGCTCTTTGTCGAGCGCGGGGTGGCTCAAGATCGCCTGGGCCGCGTCGACGTTCAGTGCGAGCGCGGCCGGGCGCACCCCGAGGTCAAACCGGCCGAGCGCCCCTTCGGCCCGGCGCGCCACCTCCGCGAACAGCGCCAGGGGGTTGTCGCGAAACCACGCCACGTTGCGCAGCGATTGCGCCGCGCTCGCCTCCAGGGGGTCTTGGCCCGCGCGGGGCAAAAGCTCCGGCCACGCGTCGATCATGACCGCCTCACGGGCCGGGCGAGCCAGCCGATCACCCGCTGCTCGCGGGGGGTGCCGAAGGGGGCGATGCCGAGGCGCAGGTGGTGCGCGCGCAGCTGCACATATTGTGAAAAGGGATAGCGGGGGTCGCGGTGGTGATCAAAATGCCACCCCGAGTGGGTGGTGAGGTGCGGCATCAGCCGCGCCGCGTACCGGCTGTGCGGCACGTACACGGTGGTGAAGCCAAACCACATCACCGTGAGCAGCACCGGCAGCCACCAGCCGAGCACCACCCCCATCACGCCCACGTGCTGGGCCAACGCCCACGACGCGCCCCCGCTGAGCACGATGTGCAAGACGGTGAGCGCGCGGTCCTGCCCGCGCATGTCCGCGAGCGACCGCAAATAATAAAGCGGCACCAACGGCAAACGCACCAGCAACGCCAGCAGCCCCACCCCGTACACCACGTGTTCGGGGTCGTCGTCGTGGCCCACCCGCCGGTGGTGCGTGAGGTGCGCGGACTGCAGCAACGGGAAGGGCAACAAGATCACCAACGACAGCCCAAAGCCGGCCAGTTGGTTGAGCCCCCGCGAGCGGCACATCACCCCGTGCACCGCGTCGTGCACGCAGATGCACAAGAAGTAGAGCGCGGGCCCACTGAGCGCGATGTGCGCGGCCAGGCCCCGGCCGCCGTCGAGGTACAGCCCCGCGCTCGCCGCCGCCCACAATGCCAAGGCAAGACCAAACCACAGGGTCAGGCCCCGGCGCACGGGGAACGGCGGGGGGCTCACGCGACCTCCGCGTGCCGGGGGCGCGCCGCGTGTACCTCGTCGGCGGTGGCCTGCCCGGTCTGGAGCGCGCCCAGCAAGCCGGGGACCCCCGCCCCGCTGTGCGCGAGGTGCCAGCCTTTGGGCATGAGCCGGCACAAGCCGGTGCGCAACGAGCGCGCGGTGAGCCGCCGGCCGTACACCGCCCCCTCGTGGGCGCCGAACTGATCGGTCCACGCTTGGGGGCCGAGCTCGCGCACCTCGTCGAGCGCGGCGCGGACCCCGAGCCGGGCCAAGCTCTCGCGCACCACGCGCACGATGCTGTCCTCGTCGCTGTCCTCGGGGGCGAACGCGCACAGCACCTGGCGTGGCCCGCGCGCGCCGGCGTTGAGGGTGGGGGACGTGAAGTTGACCGTGCCCGGGGTGGCGGCCCCGGTCGTGGCCGCGAAGCTCACGTCGTCGTCGGAGCCAAACCAGCTGACGTTGCGCATCGCGAGCCGCGCGGCCGCGGCCTCGTCCAATGTGACCGCGAGGAGCACGGTCCGCACCCGGTGGCTCTTGCGAAACGCGCGCGCCAACGACGCCATGCCGGGCGCGTCGGGGGCGAGGCGGGCCACCGCCCCCGGGCTGCACGCCCACACCACCCGGTCGACCCACATCCCGTCGCGGCCGCGGGGCCCGGTCACGGCCACGTGGGTGCCTTGCCTGTGGTACCGCACGGCGGTGACCGCGCACCCGGTGTCGATCTTGGCCCCCGCCGCGGTCGCGGTGTGGACCAGCTCGTCGACCAACGCGCCAAAGCCGCCCACCGGCATGTGCGGTGGCCGCAACAGGTGATGGCGCGCGGCCGCGAACACCACCGCGGACAGCGCGGCGAACGCCTCGGAGAAGATGCCCTGCAGGTGTCCGATGCGGCGCAGCTCGGCCGGCCCCACGCCACAGCGCTGCGCCAAGGTGGCGAGCGAGTCGTCCCGGTGGGTGATCAGCCAGCGCTTGTCCCGCAGCGAAAGCGGCGCGCGCAGCACCGCCCCCATCATCTCGTGGCCCGCGTGGCGGAACCGGGCCCCCTCGCCGATCACCCCGCCCGCGCGGCCGAGCGCGTCGAGGCGATCGCACAAGGCGGTGCCCGCGGCGCTCAACCCCGCCGGGCGCCCGGCGACCATGGGGGCAAAGTCCCCGGCGCCGACCCCGAGCAGGTCGTAGTGCACGGGAAACGCCCGGAGCGGCAACGACACGCCCAGCGCGTCGAGCACCGCCCAGCCCGGGCCCCCGTCGCCGAGGCCCCAGATGTATTGCGGCCCGGGCGCGAACCGGTGGCCGGCCCAGTCGATGGCCCGCGCCACCCCGCCCACGTGGTCGAGGCGCTCGAGCACAGAGACCTCGTGCCCCGCCCGCGCGAGCAGCCCCGCCGCGGTCAACCCACTGATCCCAGCTCCGACGATCGCCACCCGCATGGATTGTAATTATAACGTTACCGTTACTTTTCAATCGAAATCGTGCCCCCCGGGGGGGCCGCCCCGCGCCGCCTATTCGTCGGCGCTGGTCTTCTTTTTGGTCGCCTTCTTGGCCGTGGCCTTCTTGGCCGTGGCCTTCTTGGCCGGCGCTTTCTTGGCCGTGGCTTTCTTGGCCGGCGCCTTTTTCGCGGCGGCCTTTTTCGCGGGGGCCTTCTTGGCCGTGGCCTTTTTCGCCGGCGCCTTCTTGGCCGTGGCCTTCTTCGCCGTGGCCTTCTTCTTGGTGGCCTTCTTCGCCGGGGCCTCGTCGGCGGCGCCCTCGGCGTCGGCGGTCGCTGCGGCCGCGGCCGGCTCGTCGGACGACGCTTTCTTGCTCGCCCGCACCTTCTTCACCTTGGCCGGCTTGTCCCCGGCGCCAGACGCGGCCGGCACATCGTCGGCGGCGTCCGCCTTCTTGGCCTTCTGGGGCTTTTTCTCGCCCTTGTCCCCCTGGGCCGGCGCTTTGTCGTCGGGGTGGGCGGCCCGGTGCTCGGCCAACGACTCCCGGTACGCGGCCTCTTCCGACTGCGGCAACACCGCGAGGCGAATCCGGTCCTTGGGAAAGCGGTTGACGATCTTGTTCACCAGGTAGTTGAGGCTCATCAACGCCGCGGCCCCGAGACCGAACAGCTGGGGGCCCTCGGGCTTGCCGTTTTTGACCGTGCCCGTCGGCCCCCACTCGTCGATGGTGACCAACACTTTGGGGCGCGACCCGTCCTCGATCACATGGGCCACACACGCGGCCGCCCGCCCCGCCCGGGTGACGATCTCCTGGACCGTCTCCTCGGCCAGCGCACGCTTTTCTTCCGGGTCGCTCTGCAGCTGGTAGTCGTACCGATCGTCGTCGACAAAATCGAAGAACCGTTGCCGGCGCCGGTCGCTGCGGCGTCCGCCGTCGTCGTCCGAGGGGCCGCCTCCGCCGCCGCCGCCGCCACTTTCGCTCTTGCGTTTGGCCCGGTCCTCGCGCCGGTCGGCTTTTTGTTTTTCGTGGGCCTCGTCTTGGGCCTTCTGCGCCCGCTGGGTGTCGCCCGCGACCAGGGGGTTGACCCCGCCGAGCACGTAGCGGCCCATGCGCACGGTCTCGCCGCGGCCGTTGCGCTTTTTGTTGCGCCGGCCTTTGCGGGCGTCGAGCTCCATGAGCACGCCGGACAGCTCGTGGGTGGGCATCGAGTCGATGCGGTTGCCGATGTCGTCGGGGGGCAAACGCGCGCCCGGCTCGTCCGATTTGCGGTTGCCGATGTCGTCGGGGGGAAGACGCTGGGCTTGCTTGGGCTTGCGGTTGCCCACGCTGTCGCCAGGTTGCAGACCGTCCGGTTCTCCACGGAACACATTCCGGTTTCGCCGTCTTCGCGCCATGTCTGGATTCCTCGTGCAGCCCCGCGCTGCGGGTGCCTTGCTTTCGTCTTTGGCTGTATCCGTCAACACCACGACCGGTCGATCGGCGCCGCGAGTGTCTCGAATGGTTGTCACCCGTTTGTACCTTCGATGGCGCGGGCGCAACCGGTCTTACAATACCCGAATGCTTCGATCTGCGCTCACTTTCTGCGGGGTTTTGGCGCTGTTGTCGGGGTGCTCGTTGTGGGGCCAACCCATCGCGTACACCGACGACGCGGGGCCGGGGCCCGGGGGACGGGACGCCGGGGTCACCGACGTGGCGCGCGACGTCCCCCACGACCAGGACCACGCCCCCGACGGGGGGCCTGGCGCGGACGCGTCCACCCCCGCCCCCGCCGACGCGGGGCCGTCCTCGGCTTGGACCACGGGGCGCTGCGACGACGCGGGCTGTGTCGACGCCGGCTGGACCGAGACCGAGCCCGCCTAGGCGGGGACAGATGCAAATACATTGCCGCGGCCCCAACCTGCGGCAAGCCGGGGCCCACCGGCGCACGATCGCCGCGCCGGCGCCGCGCGCCAGCGCCCGATGAGGCGTCTGGGCGCGACACGCCGCGGGGCACGGTTCGTGCTCTTTTCGAGGGCAACCAGGAGGTTTGTATGTCTGGTCCGCTCGGTGCCGCGTCGTCCCCTTCACCTGGTCTTCGCGCCGCGGGCGTGACCTTGCTCGCGGGGGCCGCCGCCTATGCCCTGCACCTGTACGAGCTCGTCCCCGGTCGCGCCGGCGCCACCCCCGCGGTGTGGGGGCCCCTCGCGGTGTGGGCCGCGGCCTTGCTCGTCGGGACGGTGGCGCATTGGCGGTGGGACCGAAAGCCCTGGGCCTCGGTGCTCACGGGAACATCCAGCTCCGCCGGGGTGCCCGTGGGCGATGCGCCCCCGCCCGTTCCCCCCGCGGCCACGTTGCTGGTGTTCGCGGTGGGGGTGGTCGGCCCATTGTCACTGCATAGCTTGTTCTTCGTCGAGTCTGGCTTCCGGGGCTGGGCGGGGTTGTCGATGATCATTGTGCCCCACGCGCACCTGGTGTTCGGCGGGCTCCTCGCCCGCGAGGTCAACGCGGTCCTGCGCGGCGACCCGCCGAAGCTCGTCGGCCGGGTGGGCGCCCCGGTGGCGGGCGCGACCTTGGCCGCGGCCATCCCCGGGGTCGTGTTCGTCGGGCTGCCCCCGCTGATCACGGCCGTGACCGGCACCGTGATCGCGGTCCCGGTGCTGCTCATCGCCGCCCGCTGGCGCCAAGACCTCGAGGCCGCGGCGCCCGCGCGGCGTTGAGCGCGCGGGCTACTTCTTGCCCTTGTTCGGCCCCGCTTTGCCCTTTTTCGATGTGTCGGCGGCGGGGGCGGACTTGGGGTCCACGTCCTGGAACTTCCGCTTGATGAACCACTGCTGCACCAAAGTCAGCGAGGAGTTGGTGATCATGTAGACCGACAGGCCAGACGGCATTTGGAACATGAAGAACGTGAACATGATCGGCATCGCCCACAACACGTACTTCATCTGCGGCTGGTCTTGGGGCGGCGGCGACATCGACGTCTGGATCAACATCAGGAGGCCCACGCCGAAGGGCAGGATGCCGATGCCGAGCACCGGCAACAGGTCGGGCTGGCTGAGGTCGTTGATCCAGCCGAAGAAGGGCTGCTGGTAGAGCTCCACGCTGGTCCACAACGTGCGGTACAGCGCGAACCAGATCGGCATCTGGATCAACATGGGGAAACAACCCGCCAAGGGGTTGATGCCCTTTTCTTTATACAGCTCCATTTGTTTTTGACCGAGGAGCGCGCGGTCGTTGCCGTACTTCTCTTGCAGCTCCTTCATCAGGGGCTGGAAGGTCTTCATCTGCTGCATCGACGTGTACGACTTCTGGGTCAGGGGGAACGTCAGCAGCTTGATCAGAATCGTGAGCAGGATGATGGCGATGCCGAAGTTGCCGGTGTAGTCGTTGAGCCACACCAGCACCGCGAGGATCGGCCGGGAGAGCACGCCGAACATGCCGAACTCGATGTTCTCCCGGAGGTTGTGGCCTTCGGCCTCGAGGAGCTGAAGCTGGTTGGGGCCAAAGAAGCCGCGTTGGCTGACGGTCTTGGTCTCCCCCGGACCGACGGTGATCGGCTTGAGCTTGATGTGCACCAGGGCCGCGTCGGTGGAGCCCTTGTCTTCTTGCCCGCCGTCTTTGGCGAACCAATGACCGTCGGCGGTGCACCCCATCGTCGACTGGGCGTCGACGGGCAGCACCGCGGCGGTGAAGTACCGCAAGGAGGCGGCGGCGTGCTCGAGCGAGCCGTTGACGGCGTTCTTTTCGTCCTTGTCGGACAGGTCGGAGACGTCGAACCCTTCGCGGTCGCCGCCCACCGAGCAGCCCGCGGAGATCGGATCGCGCGCGCCCATGCTCGCGAAGAAGCCCTGCTTTTTGTCCGCGGGGGCGGTGGCCGCGGTGGTGGTGAGGGTGAAGTTCGCCACTTTGGACGTGTCGCTGGTGTTCTCGACGATGAGGTCGTGGGTGAAGCCAAAGCGACCGTCTTCAAAGGTGTAGCGGCGGGTGACCTTGACCCCGCTCTCGGTGAGCCGGGTGAACGCGATGGTGCTGTCGGTCTGCTCGGTCAGGGCATAGCCGGCGTTGGACGTCAGCTGGACGTCCCCCTCGCCCGCGGACAGCGCGAACTGCCGAACGCCGTCGGGGAACGAGGTGCGCGCGAGGTCCATGCGCGGGTAGACCATCTCCCCGCTCTTGGGATCGATGGTGCCGCGCGCGGTGTCGCCATACCCGGGCAGCTCCCATTTCGAGAACTGGCCGCCGGCGCTGCTGAGCTCGGCCACGAACCCGCCGCGCACCGCTTTGGTCTTCACCCCCGACGCGCCCTCGACGCGTTTTTCCACCCTGGCGGTGACCGCGTCACCGTTTTGGGCGCTCAGTTGGGCGGCGACTTTCTCGTCGACCGGCGGCGCGTCCGCGGGGGGCGCGCCGTCGGGGCCGGGTGCGGCGTCGGCCACGGGGGCGGTGCCGTCCTGGGGCGCGGGCTTGTCCGCGTCCGCCTTCGGCTCACCCTTTTTGTCGTCGAGCTGGCCTTGGTCGTCGGCCTGGGGGGGCGGGACCTCGGGGGGGAAAATGGTGTTCCAGGCAAAGATGAGCCCGGTGGACAGGACGATGGCGAGCAGCAGGCGCGAGTTGTCGGGACCGGCCGGCTCGTTCACGAGCGGGGGGGGATTCATGGGTCTGGCATAGGGACGATTTCCCGGGGGGACAAGGGCCGACCTGGTCCGCCCCCCGCTGCGGGGTTGACCGCTGGCCCCGCGTGGCCGAAACGTCCCCCGACGTCGCGAAAAGGAGGGGCCGTGGCCCTCACGCCGAGCAAAGACCTGTTGCGGTTCGACAACCCGAACCCCGAGCGCGATTACGAAATCTTCTTTGATTGCCCGGAGTTCACCTGTCTGTGTCCCCTGACCGGCCAGCCCGACTTCGCCAAGATCGAGATCCGCTATGTGCCCGACCGGTACTGCGTCGAGCTCAAGAGCCTGAAGCAATACCTTTGGTCATTCCGCGACGAAGGCGCTTTTCACGAAAAAGTCACCAACCAGATCTTGCACGACCTGGTGGCGGTGACCGGGGCCCGCAAGCTCGAGGTCATCGCCGACTTCCTCGTGCGGGGGGGCATCCGCACCGTGGTCACCGCTCGTCACGAAAAGGGCGTGACCGCCGACATCCCCTTGCGCGACGACGTCGACGTCCGCCGTGCCTAGCCGGTGCGGTCAATGCAGATCGCGCTCGTATAGATCCTGTTCGTCGAGGCCCAAGTAATGACCGATTTCGTGCAACAGCGTGGTGAAGATGAGCTCGACGAGGTCTTCCTCGTCTCGACTGGAGACTTCGAGGTTCTTTCGAAACAGGACGATGTTGTGCGGGTACTGGGGCGCCTTATCCTCGAGCTCGACGAGGGCCGGGGGCGCACCGCGGTACACCCCGAGGCTGCCCGGGGATAGCGGCTCGTCGCCTTCGCAGAAGGTGGCCACGTCGGGCACGTCCTCCACCATGATCGCAATGTTGTTGAGGTAGTCGCGCACCGCGGGGGGCAACCGCTCGATGGTCTTCTCCATGTGGGCCACGAAGGTGTCCTCGTCCATGCGCACCGGCAACGGAAACACGTCGGGGGCCAACGCATGGGCCCGGGCGAAGGCCTTGTCCGCGGCCGCGTGGTCCTGCTTCACCGTGAGCACCCGGCCCCGCAACCCATAGGCCTCGGCGAGCCGTCCATCGCGGTCCAGGGCCTGGGCCAGGACCTTTTCAGAATCGTCCAACTGTCCGAGATCAAACAGGATTCCCGCCTTCACCAGGCGGGCCTCGGCGCTCTCGGGCACGGCTTTGACCGCCTGCTCGGCCGCGGCCAAGGCGGCCCGGGTCTCGTACATCACGTGGCGGGCCTCGGCCAACGCCATCCACACATCCCCCGCGAACTGCGGCAATGCATCTTCATTGTCGGCCAGCTCCGCGGGTTGTTCGCCCCGGGACAAGGCCTCGGCCAGACCCTCGAGCAGCGCGCGGGCCCCCTCGAAGTACTCCCCCCGCAGCAACACATCCGCGATGGCCCAGCGCGCCACCAAGCTCGCCCGCAGCTCCTCGGAGACCGTCTCGGCGCGGTCCACCGCCGCTTGGATGCCCTGCGTGGCCTCCACGAACGCGAGATCGAGCTCGAACACCAACGCGTTGTCCGGCGCGGCCCGCTTCAACGCCCCCAAGGCATCGCCCACCTGGTCGACGTCGCCCTGCTCGAACCGCGCCCAGGTCTCGTCGAGCGAGGCCGCCCAATCACCCTCGTCAGTCACCGACGCCTCCCCACATCTGGGTCACCTCCACCGCGAGGTCGCGCAGGGCGGTGTCCCCCTCGGGCAGCACCACGTAGGCGCTCGCGCACAATGTATAGGCATCGGCCAGCACCGCGGGGGACATCGCCGGCTGCCCCACCACCACCACCTCCGCGGTGGCGGTGCGCACGCTGCCCTTGAGCGCCTGCAACGCCTCCAGCCACGGCGTGGGCTCGTCGGGGAGCACCAACACCACGAGGTCGACCCCGTCTTGGCCGCGGGCCATGCACTGTTCGGCGTGGGGCAAGACCTCGGTGGCGTTTTGCACCCAGCTCACCGCCGCCTGCGGCTGGTGCTGCTCAAACAGCCCGCACAACATCGCGCCGCGCGCGGCCTGCTCGTCGGCCACCACGATGTGCGCGGGTCGTTCGGTGAGGCTCATGGGCGGAGCCTATCCCGACCGGCGCAGAGGCGGTCAAAGCGGTTCGCGCCGGCGCACCAACAAAAGCATCAACAGGGCCAAGGCGAGCGCGGGGGGCGCGGCCGCGTCCCCGCTCACGCACGTACACCCCTCGACGACGCTGGGGGGCGGTTGGGGCTCGGGCTCGCCCTCGCCGGCGTCGTCCCCGGGGGCGCCGGCATCCTGGACAACGCCCGCGTCGGGCCCCTCCGCGCCCGCGTCCGGGCCGCCGCCGGCCGCGTCGGGGCCCGCCCCCGCGTCGAGTCCCGCATCCGCCACGTCGCCCGCGTCGGGTCCGGTGACCCCCGCGTCCGGCCCGCCGATGAGCGTGACCGGCTCGACCTGCACGGCGTCGAACACGACTTTGCGCATGGTGCCGAAGGCCTCGCCGGTGTTGTCCTGGGCCCGCACGGTGTAGGTCTCGCCGGCGACAAAATCGAACGTGCCGAGGGCGGCCCAGCCGTCCTGCGCGGTCTGGTCGAGGGTGACGGCGCTGAGCCCGCTTTCGCTCGTCACCGCGTAGGGCACCTGGGTGCTGCCCGCGACGTTGGCGTCGGTGTACACGCTGATGGCGTAGCTCCCGGATTGTTCGACCCGGATGGTGGTCTCGGCCCAGACATCTTCAGTGGCATTGTCCCAGGCCCAGGTCCAGCGCAGGCTCCCTGCATAGCCATTGATGCCGTCCCAGCGCATGGACTCGGGCGCGCCCCCGTAGGCCTGACACGCGTCCTTGTCGTCGAGGATGCGCCCTTCGGGGGGCACCGCGAGGCACCCTTCACAGTCCGCGGCGCAGGTCTCCGAGGTCTCGTCGAGGGTGCAGTACCCGTCGCCGCAGGTGGCCGGCCCCATCATCAGGTCGCTCATCTCCGCTTCGACGCCGTTGAACAGGTTGGTGTCCACGTTGCCGGTGATGCCGGCCACGCTCCCCGTCGACGAGGTCTGCCAGAAGTCCCACCGGGTCAAGGTGTTGGGCAGGGTCGGACAAGTGACATTGTAGTTGGCGAACCACAGGGGATAGCCGGCGAGCTCAAACTCGTCGGTGTTGATGCGCGTGTTCCAGAAATACTGGTAGGTGTAGAGCAGCGGCTTTTTGCCCGTGGCCGCCTCCACCCGGTCGATCCATTGCCAGATCGCCGCGATGTACTCCTCCGGGGTCTCGTCGCCGGTGCCGTCGTGTTCGATGTCGATCACCGGCACCAGGTCGTCCGCGGCCAAGCGCCCCTTGAGCCGGTCGAGCATGAGGTCGGCTTGGTCCACCGGGTCCTCGTCGATGAGGAAGTATTGGTACCAACCGCGGATGATGCCGTTGTCCCGTGCCCCGGCCCAGTTCTCGTCGAAGCGCTCATCGATGTCCTCGAGGCCGTGGTTGACCCGGATGACCGCGAAGCGGACCCCGTCCCCGGCGACCTGGGCCCAGTCGATCGCCCCTTGCCACTTGGACACGTCGATGCCGGGCACGGTGGGCCCGTCGGGGCAGGTCTGGGCCTGGGCGGCCCCCGCGGCGAACAACAAAACCAGGGCGGAGCAGAGTGCACGGAACATGGCCCATACCTAGCCGACCACCCCGCGCCCGGGGACTGATTCGGCCTGAAACCTCATGGTCGCGAACCCGGGGTGGCGGCATTTTCCGTCCGGCGCGTAACCCGCTGCGCACTTGGGCCGGGAATGAAAATCCGGAACACTGATTTCACACACCTTTTCGGCCCCGCTGAACTGGCACCCATCCTGCGATGGGATTGGCCATGCGACCGAAGCTCCACCGTGCCGCCCGATTCCGCGTCCTTGTGCAGTTTGCCCTGCTGGCCGGGCTCGTGGCCCTCTTTGTCGGGGCCTCGTTCATCCCCGGGACCCCGGGCACGCTGGTGCAGGCCGCCCTCGTGCCCTGCTTCGGCATCGTGGCCCTGATGGGCGTGGTCCGCGCGGTGATGCGCCCCTACATGCGCCGCTTCTTCGTGGGGTACTGAATCCCCCCGAGGGGGCGCAGGCCCCCTCGCTCCACTTGCGCGTCGCAAGCTCCGCGTTCGTGGAGCCTCACTCCCCGCTCGAACCCTCCAAGGACCTGCGGTCCGTCGGATTCGGGTCGCATCCTGCGGATGCAACCAATCAATGTCTTTGCAGGCCGTCGCGATTCCGAAGGAATCGCACAAGCAACGCGAAGCGTTGCCACCTCACGTGATTCGTGAGATTGGGACATTCTGGTTTGCGTCGCGAGGTGGCGCCGTTCTTGGCCTTCCTCGCGCCAGCCGGTTCACGTGCGACCAGCCAGGGCGTCGTGAGATTGGGCCGGTCCGGTTTGAACGCGCCATGTGACTGCATGTGGTGGGCTACAGGTTGGCCGAAGGGGGCGCGTCGGTGAGGGCGAGCACGAGGGTGTCCGCCAGCCAGGCCTGGTAGCGGTCGGCGGTCCAGCCGCTCTCGTTGACGAGCATGCGCCACACGTCGCGGCTGGTGTACATCCAGAGCACGCGGCGCGCTTCTTCTTCGGTCAGGCCGGGGCGTTGCCGGCCCGCGGCGAACAGACGGGCCACGCGATCTTTTTGCATGGACAGACGCATGGCTTCGAAGCGCTGCTCTTCTTTGCGCAATGTCGCTGAAAACGCGGACGCCCCGCGCAACACGCCAAGCTCAGCCTGCTCGCCGTCGTACACCGCCCGCGCCACCACCGCGGTGAGCGCGATGGCCCGCACCGGGTCGTCCTCGCCCTCGAGGAGCTGAGCCGCAGCCGCGAAGCGCTCACCAAACAGCGCCTGTTCCATCAGCGCACCGAGCAGACCCTCCTTGCCTTTGAACAGCGCATACACCGTCGACGCGGCGACCCCCGCGCCCTCGGCGATGGCCTGGATCGTGGCCTTGTCGATGCCCCGGGCAGAGAAGAGGGCTTTGGCACTGTCGAGGACGCGGGCCCGGGTCTCCTCGGCCGCTTTTTGCCGGCGGGGGGAGGTGTAGGTGCGCTTGTGGGAGCGGGGCATATTCGATATAGCTCACTATATTGAAATCGGAGGCGCGGCGATGTCCTTTCAAGCCTACCTGGACAACATCGAAAAGAAGACCGGCAAGCGGCCCGAGGACTTTTACGCCCTCGCCAAGAAGAAAGAGCTGCTCGGGCCCGACTTCACCGCGACCCAGCTGAAAGCGTGGTTGAAGGAGGACTTCGACCTCGGCGGCGGTCACGCCATGGCGATCTGGGCGGTGTTCAAAGAAAAGGGCTGGGCCGGGGCGGCCAAAGCCCCCGGGCGCAAAAAGGCCTGACCGCGACCAGGCGGCGGGCGACTACGCGTCGTCGGCGAGGGCCTCGGCCAAGGCGCGCAGGGGGATGCGTTGGTCGTCGAGCCCCGCCCGGCTATTCACAGTGGTGAGCAGGGCCTGGACCAAGGTCGCGTCGAGCACGTCCTCGGGGTCCGGGTCCCGCGCGGTGAAGTTGAGGCTGCACACCTCCACGTCGTCGAGCACGCGCAGCCCCGACCGCGTCGAGGGCGCGTCCATGCGCAGGGGCAGGCCGTGGGTGCGACAGAGCAGCGGCCGGGCCGCGTACACCTGGCAGGCGCCGGTCTCGTCGAGGAACGCGCAGCCCTGGGCGGGGTCGCCGACGGTGAGGGTCAGGCCTTCGGCCTCGACGTGGGCCACCAGGTGGTGGGCCTCGATGGGCAACACCGTGAGCCCGTCGGCGCAACATTGGGCGCAGCCCTTTTGGCAAGCGAGGTCCGCCGCGCGACGGGTGGCGACCTCGTCGACCTTGGCGTCGATCTTGGCCACCACCGCGAGCAGTTCAGAGAGGTCGAGCAGGTTGTCGTCGTCGGTCACCGGCCGGGGCTATCACGGCGGGCCGGCCACCGCGAGGTAGGCCTGTTCGCGCTCCTCGAGGAATGCCTGCAGGGTCCAGTAGAACGCCCGGTGGTCGAACCCGGACACGATGTTGGGCAGGGTGTCGGCGATCTGGCCCACCTCGTCGAAGTGGTCGGCGGGGATGCACCCGAGGAACGTGCCCCAGCGCATCGAGTCGGTGGGCACGATGCCGTCGTTGCGGCGCAAGGACAGCCCGGAGATGGACAGCGCGGGCGCGATGAGCAGCGGGTCGAGGCTATCCACTTTTGACGTGTCGTCGAACAGCAGCCCGTCGTCGCACAGGTCCTGGGGCCCGAGCAGGTTGGAGTAGGCGGCCACCGAGAACACCGGCACGTTCTCGTGGTCGGGCACCATCGCGTTGAACAGCGCGGTGCCCTCCTCGGTCATGCTCGACACCGCCGAGACCATGTCCGCGGCCCAGACCTCCTCGGAGGTCTGGTCGTTGTCCCACGCCGATTGGTCGGGGGGATCTCCCTCGAGCAGGCCGAACAACCACCCCATGAACAGGCCCGCGGGGTTGACCACCCCGTCGGGCGCGTCCGCGGCCATGTCCGCCAGCGGGGTCCCCCGGTGGGGGGTGGCGATGGTGATGATGTCGAACACCCGGTTGTCGTACCCGAGCTGGCTCACCAGGTACCGGCAGTCGAGACCGCCCTGGCTGTGGCAGATGAGGTGGACCTTCTCCGCCCCGGTGTCATCGAGGATCTGGTCGAGGTGGTTGGCGAGCACCAAGGCGCGGTCGTGCACCGCGCTGTACGGCGGCTGATTGGGCGCGAACGCCTCAAGCCCGGCATCGTGGAACTCATCGAGAATCCCGTAGAAATATTGCAGCGGCCCGAGGTCACTGAACCCGGAAAAGCCGTGCACGAGCACGATGGGCAACGGGAACGCGAGCGGGGGCGGCGGCCCCTCGTCGTCCGAGGGCAAGGTCACGTCGGTGGTGGCCTTGACCGCCTCGAACGCGCGACGGGGGGCCCCTGCTTGGGTCGCCCGCTGCACGACCTGTCCAGTCTCATTGCCGGCGGTGGGCACCCGCTGCAGACCGTTGGTCACCTGCTCGGGGGGCGCGCCGCCACAGGCGGCGATCCCGGCGAGCACGACCAAGGCCCACCCGGGCGTGAGGGGGCGAAGGGCGTTCATGGCGGTATTGAACGCAAGCGGCCCGGCGGGGTCAATACCGTCACCGACGGTGCGACCTTTGACCACATCGAACCTAGGAAGCGGGCGGCCGCGCCACGCCATCCAGCAACATCGCGGCGAAGGTCTCGGCGAACTCTTCGATGCTCAGGCCCTGCCGCACCAACGGGTCCTGCATCAACGGCGAGAACAATCCCAGCGCGGCCAGCACCTTGCCCCGCCGGCGGCGCTCCTCCGGGCTGAACACCCCGGGGGCCGCGGCCTCGATGAGCTCGGCGGGGAACGCGTCCCGCGCGGCCTCCAGCTCGTCCCGGATCGAGGGGTCGACCCCTTCGAGGGCGTACAAGAACTCACGGTCGCCGGTCATGATCTTGGTGATCAGAGGCATGCGCAGGGTGACCACCAGGGCGCTCACAATGAGACTGTGAAGCTGGTCGCGGGGGGAGCGGGTGGGGTCGATGACCTCGAAGGCAGCTGCCTTCTGGGTGAGCTTCTCGTTGGTGATGGCCTCAAACAGAAGCTCGCCCTTGTTCTTCGCGTAGAGGTACACCGTGCCTTTGGCCACGCCCGCCTCCCGGGCGATCTCGTCGATGGTGGTCTTGCGGTAGCCCTGCTCGATGAACAGCCGGGTGGCGGCGTCGATGATGCGGCGGCGGCGCATCGCCTTTTTGTCCCCTCGCGAACGCCCCTCGGTGGAGAACCGGTCGAGCATCTCGTTGACGTATTCGGGGGTCACGGCGCTGAGCGGCCGATCGCGAAGACCAGCCAAAGGGCTGTCTTGATTGGCCTTTTTGCCTTTGGTGGGCGGGGTTTTCTTCTGGGGCACGGGATCATCTTGACACAAACTGACCAAATTCGTCAATCTGGTCATATCGTTCAATTGCCAGCCCACACGAAAGGAGCGCGGCATGTCCTCGGCAGCGATTTCGGTCAAAGGCCTCAGCCATTCTTACGGCGATCACCACGCGGTAGATGACATCTCGTTCGACGTCGCCCCCGGCGAGGTGCTCGGTTTCCTCGGGCCCAACGGCGCGGGCAAGTCGACGACCATCAAGGTGTTGTCCGGCCAGGTGCCGCAGCAACAGGGCGAGGTCACGATTCTGGGCAAAAGCCGCAAAGGCGATCGCAAGGCCCTGCAAGCCCGCATCAACGTCGCCTTCGAAGAGAAGAACTTGTACGACGACATGACCGCCGAGGAAAACTTGGTGTTCTTCGCCAAGCTCTACGGGGTCACCGACCTCGACGCCGAGGGCCTGCTTCGCCGCGTCGGGCTCGCGGACCGCATGAAGGACCGGGTGGATGCCTTTTCCAAAGGCATGCGCCAACGCCTCATGGTCGCGCGCTGCTTGGTCAACAAGCCGGACGTGCTCTTTCTCGACGAGCCCACCGATGGTCTCGACCCCGTAAGCAGCAAGTCCATCCGCACCCTCATCCAGGACGAGGCCGCGCGCGGGTGCGCCATCATCCTCACCACCCACGACATGTACGAGGCCGACCAGCTCAGCCACCGGGTGGCCTTCATCAACCGGGGCAAGCTGATCGCGATGGATACCCCCGACGCGCTCAAGCAAAAATATGGCAAGCGGTCGGTGACGGTGCGCTACGAAGGGGAGACCGACGCCCAACACATCGATCTTGAACGCGCCGACTCGGGTGAGGCCATCGCCCAGGCGGTGAAGAAGCCCGGGCTGCTCTCGGTGCATACCGAGGAGGCCACCCTTGAGGACATCTTCGTGCAGCTCGCAGGAACGGAGCTGAAATGAGCGCGGTATCCACCATTTTGCGCTACGACTTCCGGCGGTTTTTCCGCGACCGGTTGATGTTCGCGTTCAGCGTTCTGGTGCTGGTCATGTACGTGCTCATCGTGCAGATCGTGCCCGACGACGCCCAACCCGATTGGGGGTTTGCCACCACCCAAGAGAGCGCCGACCTGGTGCACAAGGCCCTGGCGGGCATGGACGAGAATGGGGAGTTCAAGCTCAAGGTGTTCGACACCGAGGAAGAGCTGAAGAACGCGTTCGACCCCGACTACGAGCCCCCGGAGGAGGACAGCAACGGGGACAAGCCGGCTGAGGTGGACGATGGCGCGGCGGAGGAGGAGTTCAACCTGTTCGCTGGGTTCGTCATTCCTGCGGACATCAAAGCGATGGCCCTGCGGGGGGAAAAGCCCGAGATTCGCATCTACGTCGATGAGTCGATGCCCGACGAGGCCCAGCAGATGGCGGAGGTGGTGGCGGAGATGATCGCGCTGGGGGTCTTCGGGGCCGCGCCCACGTTCCAAGAAGAGAACAAAGACGAAATCTTCATCGGGCCGGAGGTTCGAGAGCGCACCCTCAACGAAAAGATGCGCCTGTCAATGGCGATGATCATCCTGATGATGGAGATGCTCGCACTCGCGTCGTTGGTCTCGCGGGAGCTGAAGAGCGGCACCGTGCACGCGCTGTTGACGACAACGGTGAGCCTGCCCAGCTACTTTTTGGCCAAGGTGCTGTTCGGGGTGATCATCGCGTTCACCCAAGCTTTCCTGGTGACGTTGTTGACCGGTTCGCTCAACGACGCGCCGGTGGTGCTCGGGCTGCACATCTTTTTCGGCGCGTTCATGTTCACCGGCTTTGGCCTCATGGTGGGCAGCAAGGGCCGGGACCTCATGGAGGTGATCACCTGGGGCATGCTCGTGTACATCCCTGCGCTCATCCCTTCGATCACCGCGATGTTGCCGGGCAGTCCCCCGCTCTGGGTCATGGCCATGCCCACCTACCCCATGGTGCACGGCATGCTCAGCGCCGCCGACCCCGAGCCGGCGATGGCCCCGTGGGTGTACCTGCTGTGGACGGTGGGTTGGACGTTTGCCGCGATGGCCGGCGGCCTGGTCTTGATGCGACGGAGGCTCAAATGAACGTGCACAACGTGTGGACGATTCTGCTCAAAGACATTCGTCGGGCCCCCCGCTCCGGCATCGTGATGCTCGCCCTCGGCTATCCCCTGTTGCTCACATTGATGCTGCAGGTGGTGTTCGGGGCGATCTTTGACCCGCCCCCGCGCATCGGTCTGGTCACCGACCACCCGTCCGCCATCGCCGACGGCATCGCCCAGCACCCGTCCGCGGAGGTGCAACGCTTCGACACCGGGGACGCGATGTGGGACGCGGTCCGGGCCGGTGACATCGACCTCGGGCTACACTTCAAAAGTGACGTCGACGCGGACGTGGCCGCCCACAAGAAGCCCGACATCGAAGCCCACGCCAGCACCTTGGCCAACGGGCAGAGCATTCTCAAAGCCGACGCGATCGTGATCAAACAGTTCATCAATGCCGGCGATGACCCGCCGTTCGTGATGAAACGCGTACACATCCACGACCGGGTCAACAAATCCTGGGTCGACCGGCTGGTGCCCATGCTCATCCTGCTCACCTTCCTGGTCGCGGGCACGTTCCTGACCGGCTTTGCCCTCGTCGATGAGAAGCTGCGCGGGACCATGAAGGCGATCCTCACCACCCCCACGTCCATGGCCGAGCTCATCTCCGCCAAGGCGATCTTCTCCTATGGCATTGCCGTGTTCTGTTCGTTGATGGCCATGGCCCTCAACGACGCGCTGCACACCGTCAACCTGGAGCTGTTCGTGGGCCTCACCATCTCCGCGGTGATGACCATTCAGCTCGGCGTGGTGCTCGGCCTGCTCTCCAAAGACATCAGCGCGCTGTACGGGGCGATCAAGGCGGTGGGCCCGGTGTTCGCCATCTCGGCTCTGCCCTATGTCTGGGATGGCTTTCCCCTCTGGGTCGCGAAGCTGTTCCCCACTTGGTACGTGCTGCACCCCATCGTCGAAATCATCAACCACGACGCGACCTTCGCTGACGTGTGGGTGGAGTTCGCCATCGCCTGCGGCATCTGCGGCCTGCTCTTGTTCGCCATGAAGCTCGTGTCCGGTCGCACCTTGCGCCGCCTCGACGCCGTGCATTAGCGAAGGGCTTACCTGAGCACGCCGAGCGCGCGGTGCCGGCCGAGCACGGCTTCGGCCCGGCCCGGCGACGCGCCCAGCCAGTCCGCGCAGGTGCGGTACAGACGCCGGTAGTCCACGGTGAACTTGAGGTCGCCCCCGTCGAGGTCGTACAGCGACGGGGCCTGGCCATGCGCGCCCCCGCGGACCGCGCCCCCCATCACAAAATGGGGCGCCGCGGTGCCGTGGTCGGTCCCGCCCGAACGGTTCTGGGCGGCGCGTCGGCCAAACTCTGAATAGGTGACGATCAGCACCTGCTCGTACACGCCGAGTCCCTGCAGGACCTCGCGGAACGTGGCGAGGCCTGAGGCCAGCTCACCGAGCAATCGTGCATGTACATTGCGTTGGTTTTTGTGGGTGTCGAACCCGCGGTGCTGCACCCGGAACACGCGCCCCGCGCCCCCCGCGATCAGGGACGCGACCTGGGCCAAGGCCTGGTTGAGCTTGCCCTGGCCAAAGGCGTCGCCGCGCAGCTTACGCCGGCCTTGCACGTCGGCAGCGGCGACCTCGGCGATGGCCGAGGCCAGCCGCCGCTCGGTGTCGATGACGTGGGCCAAGGCCGCGGGCCGGCCCTGCTTGTTTGCGGTGGGGGTGGGCGGCGCCGAGAGCCGTCCCCGGGTGGGCAGGGTGAGCATGGCCTGCGTGCCCAAGAGCGGCCCGGCCTCATCGGTGCCGAGATTGACCGCGAACAGCTCATCGCCCGCGGGCGCGAGCGCGCTCAGCCACCCCTCGGATCGGGTCTCGTCGGCATCGGACGCGCTGTGCCAAATTTCAATCGAGCGAAAGTGAGAGCGGTTGGGCCGCGGGTAGCCAAGCCCCTGCACCACCGCGAGGTCCCCGGCTTTGGCTGCGGCGAGCCAGGGAGCCAAACCCGCGTGAAGGGCAAAATCGGTCGAGCCGGGCCAGGCCACGATTTCGTCGTCGCGCAGGGCGAGCTGCGGCCGCAACTGGGCATAGCGGCCGTCGCGGTGGGGGACCACGGTGTTGAGCCCATCGTTGCCCCCCTTGAGCTCGATGAGCACCAAGCGGTTCGCGCCGGTCCCAGCCTTGGCGAGGGCCGTGCCCGGCTGCAGCCACAAGGTGGTGGCCCCGATCGCCCCCGCCAGCGCACGGCGCCGGCTCAACCGGGGAACGGAATCGAACGGGGAGCTCTTCATCATTTCACCTGGTACGCGGGGTCGAGCAGCGCCTGGTGCAGTTGTTTTTCGAGCGCCGCGCCGTCCTCGATGGGACCGGCCGCGGCGGTGGCCAGCACCACCCGCGGGGTGAGCGACTCGCGCGACTGGACCACGAGCCGGTCCTTCCAGGCCTGACGCAAAAATGTGCGTCTGCGGTCCAGGCTCGCGGTGGTGACCCACGTCGTGTGGCCGGGCCATCCCTTGACATTGGGCGGGGCGAACAGCGTTTGGCCCATCTGGTGGAGCGCGCGGACCGCTTGTTCGGGACGCAGGCCGCGGGGCATCACCCGTTCGGTGCCGACCACGATGTCCACCGGCGACTTGACCAGGCTCCCGCGCCCGGCCTCGACGGCGAACGCCGGGTGCATGAACAGCGCGCGCAGTGCCACCGCAATGTCATAGTCCGCCTGGCGAAACTGTCGCGCGATGTCGCGCACCGCCCGCGGGGCGGGCGCCGGCGAGACAAACGCCCGCCAGAGCTTTTCGACCACAAACACCGCGGTCCTCTCCTGGGCGAGGATCACCTCGGCCAGATCCGCGCCGTCGAACGGGCCCGTGCGGCCCAGGATCGTCTTGTCCCCGTCGTCGTGCTGCCGCGGGCGGAACCGGTAGGTCTTGCTGCCCGGCTCCACCGACGCGCCGGTGAGCGCCCGGGCCGCTTCTTTGATGTCGCGCTCGGTGTAGTGGCCTTCGCCCATCGTGAACAGCTCGAGCAGCTCGCGCGCAAAGTTTTCGTTGGGGGCGCGCCGGTGGTTGCGTTGGTTGTCGAGGTAAAACAGCAGCGCGGGGTCTTGCATCATGGCGCGCAACAGCGCGCCGAAGTTGCCCACCGCGTGGGTGCGAAAACGCATGTGCTGGTCGAGCATCGCGTGGGGCGAGCGCACCTTTTGCGCCGAGCTCACGAAGTGGTTGTGCCAAAACAGCGTCATGCGTTCGCGCAGGGGGGTGCGGGTGGCGAGCATGGACTCGACCCAGAAGGTGCGCAGGGCGTGCATGTCCGTGCGCATCCCGCGCCGATGGGCTTTGCGCGCCGCAGGCGTGAGCTGGCCCGGCCGCACGTCGCGCGCGGTCTGCAACGAGGGCACGGCCACCGACGCGGCCGGGGCCTGTCGCGCGCTTTGCACAATGTCATTGACAAGCGAGCGGTAGCTGTCCGCGGCCATGGCCGCGGACAGCTCCGCGGGCGACGGGGTAAAGCCCGAGCGCTCCAAAAGGTGGCGCGCCAGCTCTTTGCTCACCTTCGCCGTCGCTGGCGGCGCGCACAGCAAAAGGCAGCAGAAGGCAAACAGCACAGCGCGCATAAGAACGGGACCCGTGGCGACGGCGCGACGTGAGCCGCGCGATGAGATCGTCCCCATCGTACGCGACCACGACGCGTCGAGCAGCCTGACCTCAGTGCTGGCTGAGCACCACCAGGTCACTCGGCGCGACCGTGCGCCACCTTAGTCCCAGAAGCTCGGCCGGCCCACTGTCGACCCCCAAGCGGGAGGTCCATCGTCTTTTGTGATGTAGGGGATGATGCCGAGAAAACTGTCGGTTCGGAGCCCGCGCGACCGAAGTTCAAGGTTCGACGAAGGCTCGACCGGGTCCATGCTGTCCGAGCCCATCTGACTGACCTCGATCGCGTCCAGCACGACCATGCCCTTGAGCGCGGCCCGCCCCAACCACTTCAAGAAAGATGTTCCCCCCACCCGAGCTGCGGGAGCGGCGGTGGTGGGTGCTCTGGTCCCGCTGGTTGCACCGGAGAATGTCGTTCCGGGGCTTGGCGCGGTGACGCCGTCTCGGGTGATGAGCCACGGTGCGGGCAATAGCCCGTCGCGAGCGCGCGCGCTGGCGTGAACCGCCGTCTTGGCGAAGCCTCCGCCTGCGCGTGAGGACCCGGGTGGAGGTTTGCCGCCACCGCCCGATCCAGAAATCGTCGTGGACTTCCCCTTCTTCAATGCCTGCTCCACATAGTCGTCTGTGTACGACGGCCCGCCCTCGCCTCCGAGGGGTGTTTTGCGCGGGTGCTCCCAGTGGGGCGGGGGAACCCCGTCAGCCGGGTTGGCCGAACCACCAAACAGAGTGAGGCCGCTAAACACTAATTTTCGAGCGAACGTTCTCCATTTCGGCGTGAGGATGGCGCCGCCCGCCGCGGCTGTCCCCGCGACGCTCATCTCGTTGGCCGGCGTCCCGCCTTTCCTCCACCCTTGAAACTCGTTGCGGCGCGCCCCGCCACCGGCTGAGGGGCCGTCGTGGCTGGCGTGTGCCGATGTTCCCGCGATCGCCGACAGCGCGAGCCCAGCAAGCAAGCTCAAAGGACCGGCGAGCGGTCCGAGGGCCGCCGGCAGCAAAATGTCCACCGGGGTGATGGGCCCCGCGAAGAACCCCGAGGGGTCAACGGTGAGGGGGTCCGCGCCAAACATCGTTGCATTCTGCGTCAGCGGATTGAGCGGGTCGACGATGTACGGGTCGGGGCTCAGCATCGTCCCCGACCGCGGGTCCAACCATCGGCCGCCGAAATCGATGAGGCCACCGATTGTTTGTGCGGGCATCCCCGTGAAGCCCACCGCCGAATCGTCTTCCTGGGTCCCGGCCGACGACCACAGCGTCGGGTCGCGCGTCAGGCCAAACGTACCGTAGCTGCGTCGATCCAAGATCTCGCCGAGTTCGTTGGTGCGCGCGACGGGGCTCCCACGGAGGTCCGTCCCGACAAACACTTGCGTCGCCATGGCGAACCCGTCCTCATCACCACCGCCCGGGGTCGTGAAGGCGGCGCCCAAGCCCTCTCCGTCCATCACCAGGACCGTATGTGGGCCGAGGGGGATCTCGTAGCGGTGGAGATCGCCAGTCTTGTCTGTGATGCGCGAGTACATCCCGAGCTCGACCGTCGTGCGGCCGGCCTTTGCGTCGCGGCTCTTCACGCGAGTTCCCAATCCGTCGCGAAGGTAGCGGACATCGACAGAACTGGAGGCAACCTCAGCGATTTCTCCAGTGGCATACCGGCTGAGATGGATCGGAAGATCATCAAACCCTCCAACCCCAAAACCGCCGCCCGCGGATACAGACGCAATGCCAATGACTCGCCCGGCATCGTCATGGCTGAAGGCGCGGTCCCCTGCGCTCTGCACCAAACCCCCGGGGGTTGCCCAAATCGCCGTACCTGCCTTGCTTGTGAAGTTGCCGTACGCGTCGTAGTCATGGATCCACCAGGTCTGTACAGAATCGTCGACGGTGCTGAGCAGCTCTTGGGAAATCCGACCGGCGTGGTCGTACCCGAACTGCTCATATTGCCCGGTGGCGTCATCGGTGTGGCGCAGCAATCGTCCCCCCGGTGAGTATTCATACCGGTCCGAGGTCTGGAGCACGGCAGGAATCCAGGCCGCAATGACCGGCCAGGCGTCGTCGGACTGCAGCGCGACGGGTCGCCCGGCGTCGTCATACGCCGTGCGTCGCTCGACTCCGTTTCCGAGCGTCTCCCGAAGAGCTCGCCCCGCTGCGTCGACTTCGCCTCTCTCCCACAACGTGGTCGTTGCGCCCTCCAAGTTCAGACGCTTCACGGCACCATTTGCGTCATAGATGAACGACAACCGCGGCGCTCCCGGGCCCGGCAGCTCCATCTCGCCCAAACGACCTGCCCAGTCGTAGCTCATGCTCGTTTCGAAGACGTCGCCGTCGACTTGCAGGCGACGGAGGAGCGGTCGCCCAAAAATGTCGTACCGGACTTCCTGTCGCGGCCCCGCGACGGGTTCGCCTGGCGCTCCCGGGACCTGAACCAGCCCGTAGTCGGCATTGATCTGGTGATCCACATCGAGCAACGCGCCGGGGGGTCCATTCCATGGTTCGAAGGGTTGTGCGTACGTCAGGGTCGTGGCTGAATCGAACGTGCCGTCAGCGCGCAGAACCGTCCGTGATGTCAGCTGCCCCAACTCGTTGTAGGTCATGGTGGCGGACTGCGTCGGATCGGTGAACGACACGAGTTCGCCGTACCCGTTGTAGTGGCTCTCACTTGTCCCCGCGGAAGCATCGTCGGTTTGGGTGACGTGGTGCGCGCCCGTGTCCCACTCGAAGCGCCGCAGAAGTGCTTCCTCCGGGGTGTCACACGCCGCGAAGACCTCCAGCAGTTCATCGGCGGCCCCATAGCGGTAGCAGACCGAGGTTTCGTCAGGCGTTCCCTCGGCCAGAACCACCCTCGCCGGGAGGCCGCGGACGTTCAGCTCGGTCGTTCGAGATAGTCCATCGGCATCGGTTTGCGTCGATGCCAAGCCGTCATAGCTGAAGGTTTGGGCAAACCCGGCGGGGCCAAACACGGCGACCGGACGGTCGTGGTTGTCGAAGATGTTTTCCCACCAGTGCACAGGGTCACCCGCAAAATAGGGCCTAGACACCGCCGTTCGCCGACCGTGGTCGTCGTACTCGATGCGTACCGTCGACGGTGTGCCGTCTATGTAGCGGACGATGTTCACCGGACGGCCGTGTGGGTCCAGGTCGACCACAGTTTGTGAGCCCTCGGAGGCCGTGGTCCGTACCCGAAGTGGCGATGCAACGTCGCTGCCGCCCGCCAACACGCGTTCGTAGCTTGTCAACACCATCGCGCCGGAAGAGTTGCCGCCGATGTCCGTCACCTCGCGCCACTGCGGCCGGCCAAAACCATCGACGGTTGTTCTCGCCTGTACGCCATTGTCGTCCGTTTTGCTCAACACCACGCCCAAGCCACAATGCCATTCGTACACGAGATCGTGACCAGCAGCGTTGGTCACCCGGGACGGGAACCGGCCGTCGCACGCTTCCCATTTGAACGTCGTTTCGCGCGGCGTCTCCAACCACACGCGTTCCGTCTGGGCGATCAAACGTCCCTTGAAGTCTCGCTCATATTCGAAAACACGCGACCGCAGCAAGTCGTCGCGATCCACTTCCACGATTTCGGGGTCGGTCCCGTACTTTGTTCCCGCATAACCGAAGTGCACGGTGCGCGTTCGGTCCGGGCGCCCCGCAGCCGTCCGGATCTCGACCACGGACTCGACGCGCGCGAACATGTGGTACGTGATGTGCGTACTCGGTTCTACCGGATCTTCGTATTCAGTATGCGTCGTCGTGGTCCCTAGGCCATCGGTGACGGTCCGATCGGACTCGCGACCGTAGCCGTCAAGTTCAACCTGGGTCGTCTGTAGAGACAGAGGCACGAGCGACGCGAGTTCCCCGGCGCTGTCGACCGGCGCATCGGTCTCGCATATGGCGACGGTCGTCACCTCAGGCCAAACCGTCAGCCCGTGATCGATGTGCAGAGCAGCATCGTCGAACGTTGTCGTATCGCGCACTGACCACGCTGTGGTCGTCTCGGTATAGCGGCTTTGCTCTGTATAGGGGCCGGCTCCTTGCCACAAAAGTGTCCGTGCTGGTCGCCCAGCGAATGGAAACACCCTTCGTTCGGCGTCGTACACATCATTGTCGAACTCCGAAACGCTCACCCATGAATCTGCGGCACCTCGAAGCTCCACAATCTCCAGCTCAGCGGGGCCAAGGTCTTGCCCGGTAGCTCGATCGCGCAGCAATCCTCTATAGGTATAGCGACGACGAAACAGACCTGCGTTCTCGTGTTCGTGCACAACGGGGTGACGCGCGATTTCGCACTTCGTCTCCGGGGGACAAATGCAGAAGTCCCCATCCGGACAATGATACTGTCCTTGCTGCTGATCGGCCACTGAGCCGTAGACAACCCGCTCAGTCGCCGTGGTACCGGTTCGTATCTCGGCCAACAAATCCGGTGGTGCGCGAACCGGTGCGTCGCGCACCAATGACGGTCGACTTGGATATAGAACCCAACGGTCCGACGGCGTACCCTCGACCGTGCACCCACCACACATCAGAAAATCCACCATCAGGTCGCCGTTGAAGTCCCCCACCAACAGCTGCCCGACGTAGGACACCCCCGTGTCTTCTTGGGCGGTGGGCCCCATCGTGACGGGGTATTTCCATCCAGGCACGAAAGGCGAGGCCTGGGACTCGAACGCGTCGATCGTCCAAGAGAACGCACGGATGATTGGCTCACCCTCCTCGTAGGGCACCAACACATCGGTGCGGCCGTCGCTGTTCCAATCCGCAAGCGCGAGTTCAGCGAGGTTCTTCTCGTTGAGGTAGTCGAGAAGACCGCGCATTGACACGTTGCGCCCATCGCCAAACCGTGCCTCCAGTAGGCCACCTTCTTTGTAGAACGCGGCCATGAGAAGGTCCGGGCTGCCGTCGGCGTTGATGTCCGCGGTGCCCAGCGACGACCGTCGGACGGTCCACTCGTCCCCCCCCTTGTACAGTCCCTGCGAAAAAAACACGGGCGGATCGATGTAGCGGAAACTGCCCCCGACTGTGCCCCCGGAGGTAAGTGCGACAGTGGTACTGCTTGGGGTGGTGTAGTCGACGAAATTGCCCAGCGGGCACTCAATCGGCTCGCCATCGAGCGTTCCGGTTACGGTGACGCCATTCAAATCGCCTTCGTAGTCGCAGGGTCCGGGCAGCGTTGCGCGCAAGCAATCCGCCCAGTCCTCTACGGCCGCCTGGCCACACAAATGGGAAAAGCCCAAGTCCACCACATCAGGCACGCCGTCGTCCGTCACATCAAACACCTGTTTGGCGGTGGACCGACACAACAAATCGGTCGCCTCGCGCTCCAATAAGCCAAAACCGGTGTGCCGGTACACCACGTACCTGAGTTCGTGGGCGCTCTCGCCTTCGCACGTGATCACATCATCGTACCCATCGCCATCGAAGTCGGCGCAGGCTCCAAACTGCATTGTATCCCGGCCCTCGGCGAGCTTGCTCCCCGCGCTTGTCCAGACATAGGGCGAGACGGTCGACGCGCGGCCTCCGAGAATCTCGAAGCGGTTTGCCGCCGTCTGCACCACCATGTCGTCGCGCCCATCTCCGTTGGGGTCACACACCTCCCAAAAACCTTGAGCGTCAGGCAACTCGGGCTCGCTGTTGAGCACAAACGGTGTGTTCTCCACCAGCGACTCTGTGGGCACCGAGGCGATCAATCCATCTGCCCCTCCAAACGCAGCCACGATTTCGGTGGACTTTGCGCCCGCGTCGACCAACACGGCGATGTCATCGTACCCGTCGCCGTTGAAGTCACCGACCCGGTACGCACTGCGAAAACTCGCCGTCGGCGCGGGGATGACCGGCTCGATCACCGGTTCAAATCCGTTTTCTTTGTCGGTGTACGTAAAACGCGTCGGCGGCATGCACGGTGCGGCTCCACCGACCGCGGGTGCAGCACAGCGCCGCACCGACGCCAACCGACTGCGACCGGTTGCGGTGCCCTGTTCGTACCCAAGCCGATAGCTCCCCAGCTCCTCGCCAGCATGGGCAATCCGAATCTCGGTAAGAAGTGAGGTGAGGCCGATGCGAAGGCTGTCGTTGAACCCCCTCAGGTGTTCCGGACGCGGCCCGAACTCGAACGAGACGAGAGTGCCCGCGTACTCGATCTCCCGAAGCCGGGGCCGCCCCGGCTCACATTCGCTGGGGTCAGGGTCCGGTGGCACCTCTGTCTCGTCGTAGTGGTAGACGACCGTTGCCCCATTGGGATCGATGTGCCGGCGCAGGATGGCGGGGTCCAACACCGACGCCCCCGTCACCTCGGCTTTGGTGTACACCCAAAGGTGTCCGTCGCCCCTCTCGACGACCCAATAGCCAGACTTGGGGTGATGGGTGGCCCGCAACGTTGGCTGGTCTCTTACCGTGTACGAGAAGAGCTCGGTGTCGTCGGACGAGTGTTCGTTCGAGTAGTGCACATTGGGGTAACCAGGAATCGTGAAGTGGTCCCACAGCGGCTTGTAAGCCGTTTCGACAGTGCGAAACAGTCGCATTCCGTCGAGGCAATACTGGTCTGTGGTGCCAGGTACGGGCCCCCGACGCCCGCTGGCCCTCACGTCCAACGGACACCGCTCAATCGCAGAGGCCCCTCCGATGCGCCACCCCACACCGAGGTGGCCGTTGCCAGCGCCGCTGTCGTAGTCAAGCGACACCTCGGGGGTCACGCCGCTGCCGGCCGAAGGCAGCGCGATGGGGATCGTGTAGGCGAAGCCCCCTGAAAGCGACACCGTTCCTTCGCCATCAACGGTTCCGACCGCTGCGGTCGGTAGCGTCTGCCCCGCCGGCTGGGTTCGCGACACTCCCGCGGGAAGAACCACCATCATCGCCGCCCAAACTGCCTGGACAGTCCGGGCTGCCGCGGACTGGTGAAAAATGTGTCGGCGCATGTTCTCTCCTCGCGTGCAGTGACGAGTGGAAAGCATGGCCTTTCAGGGGTTACAGATTGGGTACACCCTCGGATCAGGCCCTTACGCGGCCCCAAAAGAAGCGTTCGCACCAGATAATGAGGGTTCAGTGCCGGCTGAGCACCACCAGGTCACTCGGCGCGACCGTGCGCCAATCGCCCCCCGGGGGCGCAAGCTTCACGTAAGTGTCCGCCCACCGACGCAGGTACCCGGCCATCAACGGAATCAACTGTTCGCTCGGCGCGAAGTCGGGTCCGCAGCCGTCCTCCTCGGCGTCCCCCACGAACTGGTCCTTCTGCCATTCGTTGAAGTCACGACACGTGGGAATGAACGTCTGGTGCGCCCCATCCGGAATCTCGAACCACACGTCTTCGGGATGGGACAGCCCCGCCCAAAACACCTGGGCTTGCTCCTCGTCGGGCAAGGTCTTGTCCCGCCGGCCGGTCATGAGCAGCGTAGGCACGTCAATGTCGCCCAGCACCGGAGGCGCAAACGCAGACACAAACCCCGGGGCCTGGGGCGCGATGGCCACCACCCGCGGGTCGCGAAAACCCGCGGCCAGCTGAGCCTGCACGCCCTCGTCGTCGAACACCGAACAGTCCGCGTCGCCGGCGCAGAAGCGCGCGCGCAGGCCATCGATGTCCAATGGCCCCGCGGCGCTGGCCACCGTGGTGAACCCGCCGTAGCTATGCCCAAAAACCATCACCCGGCCGGTGTCGGCAATGGCGGCGAGGCCATCGGGTGCGTCCCCGTCCTCCAGGTGGTCGATCGCCGCCGTGATGTCCTGGGGCCGGCGCACGAGGCTGACCATCAAGGGCGCGAACCGGCGAAACGTGCCGTCGGTGCCCGTGTTGTAGGTGTGGCTCACCGCGACGACGATGTAACCGTGGGACGCGAGGTGTTCGCCGTAGGGATGTCCCAGCACCGCTTCGCTGCCGTTGCCGTGGCTGTACACGATCACCGGAAACGGCGCCCCGTCGGCGGGGTCTGCGTCGTAGGTGGCGCGAAGGCTTTCGAACACGATCACGCCCCCGAGGCTGTAGATCGCGGGGGTGTCGCTGGGGGCCGACGCCGGGTACCAGGCCATGAGCGGCAGGTTGCGCGGGCCGCCGTACACCGGGTCGTCGTAGGTGGTGTCGAAGGTGGTGTAGCCGACCTCGTAGGGTCCTTCGTCGACGAACGCGTCGATGTCGTCGTCGAGGGTGTGTTCGACCAGCGGCTCTGCACAGCCGATGCCCAGGAGAACAGCCAAAGGGAGCAGACGAGTCGCGCGCACACCGGTCATGGGCACACCATAAGGAAACGCCGGCGGGGTGCCGGCGTTTCCTGTCACCACAGGGGGCGAGACGCCCCTTCGAACGAGTGCCTCAGACCTGCGTTTGCATGGTCTGCTTGACGCCGGAGGTCGCTTTCTCGACGACCTTCGAGGTCAGCTCCAGCTCCTGGCTGAACTTGTACACCGAGGCTTGGATCGCGAGCAGCTCCTGCTGGTTGTAGCTCTTGCCCGAGGTCGCGGCCTTGATGATCTCGTCGAGCTTGTTCTGGTCTTCGACGAGACTGCCGAGGAGCTTTTGAAAACCTTTGCCAGCCTCGGACTTTTCCACCGCGACCTTGCTGGCCGCGCCCTCGACCGCGCCGGGCTTGTTGACCGCCGCCTTGATCACGTCGGTCGACTTTTGGGTCTCCATGGTTTTTTGCGCTTCAGTGACCTTTTGGGTCTCCTGCACACCTTGGGTCTTTTGGACGTTGGCCACCGCATCGGAGAAGTTCGCCTTGTCGGCGCCGCCGGTCTGGGCCGCCTCCTGCATCTGCTTTTGCAGCTCCTGCATCATCTGTTGCGATGCTTTGCCAATGCCACCTGAAATCGGATCGCTCATGTCTCAAACTCCTTTGCCGGCTCAGCCGGTGGTCTACAGTCCGATTATCGCACGTCCCCCGTCGGGGTTGCGAGCCCTGGGCAGATCTTTGGAACACGTAAGTCCTTATCCCCAAAGCGAAAATGGGCTGGTGCGGGCCCCCGTGGGCGCGCTCTCGGCCACCCGGGAGAGCCGCTCGGTCGCAGATCTCGGACCCGTGGACCGTGACGCGCTGAGTCAAATCGGGGACGAAGTCGCGTTTCTGCATCGGGTGGCCCGGTTGGTCAACGTTCTGCCGTTGGCCTTTCTTCTCCTCTGGCCTGTCTTGGCCCCGCGCCTGATCGCGCGCGGAATGGTGGTGCGGCGACTCGCGGGGCGCCCCGCCCTGCGCCGGCTGCGCGCCGCCACCAACCACGTCCCCGCCGACGACCTCTCGGGCGGCGATCGACTCCACGAGATCCAAAACCGGGACGCGCGCGATCTGCTGGCGCTGCGGCGCGTGCACTGGACGGTGGGCATCGCGTTGTGGGGGCCACCCGCCATCGCGGTGCTGACGTGGGCGGGTCTGCGCTGGTTCATCGGCGGCTGACATCCAACGACATTTGGCCGGCACGCGTGGCCGACATCACATGTCACTGCACACCTCGTTCACACCCAACGATACTCGTGCTCCAGCGGGAAGGAGCACGGATGACCACCATCCAAAAGAACACTGTCGCGACTCACAAGAACCACGCCACGACGACAAACCGCCCGCCTTCCTCTCCCCCACCGACCACATCCACACACACCGACGCCCCCCGGGCGGTGGGGGTCGACGCGGTCCGCACGGGCATGGACGCGCGGGTCGGCGGCCAACTGCTCGCCCGGTCGACGAGCAACGCGGCGCCCCCCCCGGCGGCGGACGCACAGCTCCAGCAACATTCCGAGGCGGCCCGCGCCCAGGCCGCGGCCAGTGAGCACCGGCCCAACCCGGAAGCAACCTCCAGTTACATTCACGCCGACCCCGCGCAGGTGCGGGAAGCGGCGCGGCGGGTCCAGCAAGGAGCGCGCGACATCCGGCACCGGCTGGGGCGCGCCGCGGACGACGTGCGCCGCCGGGTCGAGCGCGGCCTGGACCGCGTGGAGGACGCGGTGGACGACGTCCGCGAGCGGGTCAACGATGGGGTCGATCAAGTCCGACGCGGAGCGGAGCGTGTCGCGGACGGGGTGCGCGACACCGCCGAACGCGTGGCCGACGGGGTGCGCGACACCGCCGAACGCGTGGCCGACGGGGTCCGGGACGTGGGCCGCGACATCGGGCACGCGGCCGACACCGACCGGCTGTTTGACGACCTCGGACCGGGGGACAAGCGCACCATCGGCACCGGGTTCACCGCGGGGGCCGGGGGCCGGGTGGGCCAGGACGCGAAGATGGAGGTCCAGCGCAACGACGACGGCAGCTACAGCGTGGCCCTTGACGGGGAGAACCTCATCGGGGTCGGCGGGGGATTCGGCTCGCGCAACGTCGGGGTCGGCGTCGCCGGCAATGCCGATGCACGGGGCGGTGGGCGGATCGAATACCGCTTCGCGACCCGGGCGGACGCCGAGCGTGGCACCCGGTTGTTGCTGCAACAGTCGGCGTGGCGTTCGCGGGCCGCGATCAGCGCCAACCCGAGCCTGGAGCACCCGAGCCACAGCCCCGAAGATGTCGCCTTCTTGCGGCGCCACATCCACGCCACCGAGCTGCGGGGCGCGGCCGCGGGCGACGCTGCAGCCTCATTGGGGATCAACACCGGCCGCGGCGACCACATTGTGGGCGGGGCCACCGGGGGCGGCGCGGCCCGGCGCAACTTCGTGTTGCGCACCGAGTACCAAGACGGCCAGCCCAGCGCGGTGGTGGTGCGGCACGAGACCCAGCGGCAGACCCAAGCCGGCGCGGGCTTGTCGTTCAACCAGAGCGACGGCAACGGCGGCTCCGCAGGGAGCGGCGGCTTGCCGGTGGTGCGCGGCTCGACCCAGGAGACGGTCCGGTACGAGGAACGTTACCCGGTGCACAACCCCGGCGAAGGCGTGGAGCAAGTGGACCTGCCCCTCGAGGCGTTGCGGGGTCGACTGGGACAGCCCGAACGGTCGGTGCGGCTCACCACCCAGACAGACCGACAGGTCATGGGCGACGGCAACGGGGTACAGCAACAGGTCGACATCGACCTCGGCCGCGGGCCGTCGCTGTCGGACGCCGAGCGGGAGTACTTGCTCCATCGAGGCCCCGACCGCGTCGTACGCGACCACCCGGACGCCGACGTACACATGACCCAGCGGCAGTACGAGACCGACGGCTTCGACTTCAACCCTGGCGGCGCCCTTGGCCCATTTTCCGGGAGCTATCGGCTGACCAACCAGACCCAAGACTTCGCCGACGAGTTCGACGTCGACCGGCGGGTCCAGGCGCGGGACTTGGCCGCCGACTGACGCCCGCTCAGCACGGCCCGATGTCGGTCAACGCGCCGTACTCCTCGGCGCACGCGGTGTCCGCGGGGTTGTACGCGTCGGGGTCGTAGTCCTCGCAGGGGATGGTGAGCATACACGCGTTGAACGCGTCGAGCGCCGCCAATGTCTCTGGACACGTCCCCCAGTAGTCGACCCCCGCGTCGTAACAAGCCTCCGCGGTGGGGTAGTAGGACGCGCCGCAATCATCGATCGCGTGTGCGCACTGGGCGAAGGTCGCCGCGCCCGGCTCCGCGTCGCCGTCACCGTCACCGTCGCCGTCCCCGTCGCCGTCGCCGTCGCCGTCACCGTCGCCAAACACGGTGGGCGTCCCGTCCGCGGGCCGGGGCCCACAATCGATGCAGTCCGACCCGTACGCGCAGCCGCCCCCCACCGCGCCCGCGCCCCCGTCGGTGCACGTGCCGTCGCTGGCGGTGCCGCAGGTATTGGTGCACAGCAGGTTGCCGGCGTCGCCGTCGCCGTCGCCGTCGCCGCCGTCGCCGTCGCCGTCGCCGGAGACCGCGACGCACACGTAGTTGTCCGCGTCGTCGGGGTCTTCCCACTCGTAGCCCGACTCGCACCGGACTTCGCCGTCCTCGCGCAAGCAGTGGTTCTCGGTTTGGCACGGGTGGTCTTCGCCGCCGCCGCCGTCACAGGCCCCCGCCAACACCAACGTCCACACCCACCACCGCTTGGCCATGTCACACCTCCGCCGGGGGAACGATCGGCGGTGCGATCCTGGTGGCGCCCCTGTGACCCGGCGCACCCGCCCGCGCACGGCGGGGCCGTGCGCTCCGCCAAGGCCACGACGAGCGCCCGATCGGGCGTCTCGTCGCTGGCCACTTAGTCCTCGTCGATGACGATGGTGGGCAGCGGGGTGACCGCGGTCTTTTCTTTGCGGGTCTCGGTCTCGGCGGTCACGCCCACCGAGGGCTCGGGCTCGGCGCGGCGTTTGCGCTTCTTCTTCTTTTTGCGCTTGGGGTCGACCATGAGCTCGGGGGACACGATGATCGAGTTGGCCTCGGCGGTCTTGACGTTGTGAATGTCAATGCGCGGGTCGGTGACCTCGGGGCGCTTCTTGGGGGCTTCGGAGCCGCCCGCCCCCGAGCTGCCGAACACCTCGTCGGGGAGGGGCGCGGGGGTCGCCTTTTTGCGCGGCTCCTCGAACACCGGGGCCGGCCGGCGGTCGATGGGGCTCGGGCTGGCGGGGATTTCGTCCGAGGACGGCAACGGGTTGCCGAACACCGGGGTGTCCTCGTCGAGGGCGGGGGCGGGGAGCGCGGCGGTCTCGTCCACTTGGGCCGCGGGGGGCTCGAGGGTGGTCTCGATCCATCCCACAATGCTCATGTACTTGAGCAGCACGGCCACGTCCTCATCGGGGAGCGCGCCGGTCTCGGTGGCGTCGCGGATGTTCTGCCAGCCGCTTTTGAGCCGGGTCAAAAAACGCTCCTCGGGCGGACCAAACCCATAATTGGCCAGGGCGGTGGGGAGCAGGTTGCGGCCTTCGGGGATGCGAGCCCAGGTTTTGCGCAGCTCGTAGAGATACGCCTTGCGGCCGGCGGGACCGAGCTGGCGTTGCACCGCGAGGTAGATGACCACCTGCATGTCGAGGGGCGTGGAGTTGAAGCCGGCGAGGAAGGTCAGACCCCGCCCAAACGTGAACGGTCCGGTGCCAAAGCTACAGAATTGCTCGGCCTTCTTGCGGGCCTGAACCGCGAGCACCTCTTTGAGGTCAGCGTCGGACAGCACGCCGAGCTCCTTGAACACCTGACCGGGCAGACGGTTGCCGGCGGCGATGCGGCGCTGGGCTTTCAGGAACGTGGCCGCGTCGCACCGGCCGAGCTCGAGCAGGAGTTGGCCCAGGGGATGAAAAAACTCCGCGAGCTGCACGCCCACCGGTTGGCCGCGCATGAAGAACATGTGGTTGGCGCCGGTGGCGTTCTCTACGGTGAGGCGCCCGGTGCTCTGGTCTTTGGACAGCGCGAGCAGGACCTCGTACATCGGCGCCTCGTCGAGGCTGCCCGACCCGACGGTCTCGTCTTTGATGGCGGCGAGATCGAAGCCCAACACGGGGCCAACTTACAACACCGTGGCGAGCTGGCGTGGGGGGAAATGTGAACCCGACGGGCCGAGACGATCAGCGGGTGAGTTCGGCCTGGGCGCGTTCGATCGCGTCGACGATTTTGACGTAGCCGGTGCAACGACAAAGGTTGCCGCTGATGCCGTCGAGAATCTCTTCGCGGGTAGCGGCGGGGTTGTCCTCGAGGAGGGCGACCGCCGAGAGCACCATGCCGGGGGTGCAGAACCCGCATTGGGTGCCCATTTCCTGGATGAAATGGTGCTGGACCGGGTGAACATCGCGGCCCACCCGGCCCGGCAGACCTTCCACCGTCGTCACGTCACAGCCCTCGACCGTTTGGGCGAGGGTGATGCACGAACACGCGACCTGCCCGTCGATCATGACGGTGCAGGCCCCGCATTCGCCTTCGCCACACCCCTCCTTCACGCCGAACAAGTGACCTTCCTCTCGAAGCACATCGAGAAGGCGGGACCCTGCACGGGCGTTCAGCTCCACCGATTTCCCGTTCAAATTGAACTGGATGGGCAGAAATGGGGCGCGGACGTCGACAGTGGACATGTAGGTCTATCTCCTACAGAAACCGACTACTTACGGCGACGGGTGGCCTTCTTCTTGGCCTTGCGCTTGGTAGTCTTCTTCTTGGCGGTCTTTCGCTTGGTCTTGCGCTTGGTGGTCTTGCGCTTCGTGGCTTTGCGTTTGGTCGCCTTCTTTTTGGCCTTCTTCTTCGCGGCCTTCTTTTTGGCCTTCTTCTTGGCCGCCTTCTTCTTACCCGCTTTGCGGGCAGTCTTCTTCTTCGCGGCCTTCTTTTTGGTCTTGCGCTTGGTGGCCTTCTTCTTGGCCGCCTTCTTCTTGGTTTTCTTCTTGGCCGCCTTCTTCTTGGTCTTCTTCTTCGCGGTCTTCTTCTTGGTCTTGCGCTTGGCGGCCTTCTTCTTGGTCTTGCGCTTGGTCGCCTTCTTCTTGGTCGTCTTTTTCTTTCGGGTTGCCATGCTGTTCCTTTTGGGTTGGCCCGAACCTGCGTCTCTCGTCAGATATGCATCTTCGGAGGTGGACAGGATTCGGAGTGTTTTCTGTTTGCTGTGCACAGCCCCCAACACATCGGTGCGCGCCCGGGCCAAAGACGGCGGCCGAGGTGCGGGGTCTTTGAGAACCTCGAGGTGTTTATCGTCGGCAACGCCGCGCGCATCCTGGCCGAGGCTGTGGATGTACGCGCGGCCCAATGCGTCACCGAGATAATTCTGGGCCACCTTGAGGCGAAACGCAGCTTCGCTGCGAATGTCTGTGATCGGTGAGATGTCCTGCGCGAGCAGGGCCATCGCTTCGTGCCCGACCTCGCGGGACAGGCGCTTTCCGATCAAGAATTCTTCCACCGCGTGGGCACGCGTCACCGTCGGCCCCACCGAGCCGAGGGCGATGCCCACTTTGCGCACCACGTCGCCGTCCATGTCGCAGGACATCGCCAGCGAACACACCGCGATGATTTGTGCGTCGCGGAAACCGAGCTTGACGAAGTGGTGAAAGGCATCGTCGGCCCACTTGGGCAGCTCGATGCTGGTGATGAGGTCGTCGCCGGTGAGCTGCGTGCGGCCGGGACCGGTGGCGAGCTTCTCGAGCGAGACTTTGCGCTTTTCGTCCCCCCGCCGCACCGTGACCACGCCCCCCATGGCCATCACCGGCGGAACCATGTCCGCCGCGGGCGAGGCGTTGGCGATGTTGCCGCCGAGGGTGGCCATGTTGCGGATGGTGGGCACCGACAAGGTGGCCGCGGCTTCCCACAAACCGGCCGCGACCGATTGCAGCGGGGCGAACTTCGACAGCTCGGTGGCGGTGGTGGTCGCGCCGATGCGCACCGCGTTGTCGGTGATGTCGATGCGGTTCATGCCCGCGCGGCGGATGTCGATGAGACCCACCGGGGCAAACTTCTTGCGCTCGATGCCGAGCATGAGGTCGGTGCCGCCGGCGATGACGCGGGTGCCTTCACGGCTCTCGGCCACCAGCCAGGCTGCCTCGGCCTCTGACCGGGCCCGCACCACATTTTGAATGGGCGGAAGATACGCTGCAGGAGATTGGGATGCGTTCAAAACAAGGCAGTGAACGCGACACGTATATACGTATCGCTATCCGCGACCGGCCGCGGTGATGACCTCAGGCGTGAACTTCTTGGGAGGCCCGATCTGAAGAGGTTTCGCTTCGGGCTTGGGCTGTTTGCTGGGCTTTCGCCCTGGTTTGCCCGGCTCCTTTTTGGGACCCGGGTCTTTGCGCCGAATGCGCGGCGGCGGCGGGCCATCGGAGGGGCGAATGCCCTCGGCTGCCAACGCGCGCAATTTACCGTCCACCAAAGAAAGGAACGCGGCCAGGTCGCCACGGGTGGCGAGCTGGGCTTCGATCCAACGAAGCGGACCTTTCTTGGGGGTCATTTCATAGAGCGCCCGCGCGCGCGCGGTCAGCTCTTCGTCTTTGTCCAAGTAGGCGCCGACTTTGTCGCCGACCCCCACCAGTCCCATCAAGGGATTCTGTGCGAGGTACACGCCACAGACGGTGACCTCACCGATGCAAAAGCGCGGCGCCCACCCGGAGGACGGGCCGTACCAATACATCTCGGGGTAGAGCTTTCGCTCCTTGAGCTTCTTCAGCGTCTCCTGGTAGCGGGGCCACCGGTTGCCGAGGATTTTCTTCAGCGACTCGTCGTCAGGAACGAAGTCTTTGTCTTTGAGCGGGCTCTTGGCCATAGAAAAAACTCTTGCTCTGCAGTGGGGAGACGGGGCCAGACCTGTGCAACATCATTGGGTGCGGCGGGTCTTTTTCAGTTGGGCGAAACCGGAACACCTTTCCTGATTGGCATTCTGCCTTTTTTCTCAAGTGGTTTGCAAACAACTGTGCGGTTGAAGGTTATCAGCAAATCCCATCCCGCAAGCGAAGTTTGTTCATCCAACACTTCAAACCCCGCGCCGCGCGTTTTGTGCATCAAGACTTCAAGCGATGCTTGAGGTCTTCGCCCCCCAATGCATACGAACCAATTGTGTGGGGTGCGGTCCCCAAACGAAGCATCCACATTGGGGTCGACCACGACGAGAAACGCATGTTGATGCGCTTACAACTCGAAAACTTCGTCTTCGTCCGTGAGCGGCGGGAGCAGCGGGGGGTCTTCTTTGAGCGGCGCGGGTTCGGTCTGGGGTGCGCCTTCATCGATCGGGGAGTGCGGCGGGCCATCATCGCCCGGGACCGCCTGGTTGGGCAGAGGCGCGCCGAACACCGAGCGGTCTTCCAAAAACTGCTCCATGCACCCATCGGCCGCGCGCACGGTGTAGATGTGGAGGATTTGGCCCGGCGATCGTCGACGAGGAAACGACACCTCCACGCGAAAATAGGGGGCTTTGCCGATCCAAAACGCGGCCGCGCTGCGCACCTGGTAGGTGTCGATGCGGAAGGGCGAAAACGGCGCCTGCGACTCCTGGATGAACGTCAGGGTGCGCAACAGGCGGGCCTTGTCCTTCTCACACAACATGTCGCGCACGGTGTCGAGGTCGGTGCGCACGTAGGCTTGGAAGAAGCGACCCACAAAGTCGAGCGCCTCTTCATCGGACGACACCGCGAGCCGCGGCGGGGGCGCGGGGCGGTCGTTGGCGCAGCCGAGGGGGGCCACGCTGCACAAGAGAAGTGTGAGCGTCGTCGCGCGCATGTGTCTCACCCCGCGGCTGGTCCGTGCGCCACCGCGGGCGACGATGTCGCGCCGCGGCCGGCGTAGAAGTTGGCGAGCGCGTCGCACACGAGGTCGGGCATCTCCAACGGCGCGTAGTGGGTGGCGCCGGGGATGAGCACAAAACGTGCGTCGGGCATGTGGGCGGTGATGTCGCGCGCGCGCTCCAAGGGCGTGAACATGTCTTTGCTCCCGGTGAGCAACAGCGTGGGACATCGGATGTGGGCCAGCTCTTCGCTCGCGTCGTGGCGGCCGAGCTCGAGCATGATTTCGCAGAACACGTGCACGTCGAGGTCGGCGAAGTTGCGCGCGGCGTCGGCGAACGCGTCGCGGTCGATGTCGTGATGCAAGAGGCCGGCGCGGACCAGGGCGGTCACCAGCCACGGCGCCGAGGTCAGCCGCGGCAACACCCACGCGACAAGGGAATCCAAGGATTGGCCGGTGCGAAACAGACCGGGGAGCACCGTCGAAAACGCCGCGGTGCCGAAAAATGTCTCGTAGGGGTGTCCGCTCACGCCCCCGATGAGCACCATCGAGCGACAGTAGTCCGCGCGCAGGCGGTGGGCTTCGAGCAGGACCTGCACGCCCATGCTCCAGCCCATCACGTGCGGGGTCTTGAGATCAAAATGATCGAGCACGCACAGCGCGTCCCGGGCGTGGTCGGCCATGCGCAGACCGTCGTACCCGCGCACGGGACGTCCCGAGTCGAACAACCCACGGTAGTCCCAGCTGATGAACGAAAAGCGGTCGAGCAGGCAACCGATGACGTTCTTGTACGACGACAAACGCGCGCCCGCGCCGTTGGCGAGCAATATCGTGGGACGCGCCATGTCCCCGCACCGCTGAACCGCGATGGGGGTGCCATCGAACGAAGTCAGGGTGGTGGTGGTGGTGTGCAGGGGTGTTCGGCGGGGTTGCGCAGCGGGCGATGAGAGCCCACAAGGAAGTCGTGCCCCAGGATACGGAACATTCACGGCACGAACAACGTTCGCGCCGGCCCACGCTGCTCGATGCACCCGCCTATCGAACACTCTTGGCGGGCGCACATCCCGCGTTGCGGTTCGACGCGGAGCGGCTCGGGGGGGTGCCGTCGTTCGTGGCCCGGCTCGATTTGCGCGAACCACTCTTGCCCGGTCCGATTCGCTGGGCGCTCAGCGGCGTGCGTCCAGTTTTGCCCGGGCTGGTGACCCCGCGTTCTTTGTTCTTGGGCTCCCCGTTCGAACGGTATGACCAGACCCACCTGCTCGACGACGTCGATGACGTGCCCCGGCTCGTGTCCCAGATTCGCGACGCGTGCCGGGCGGAGTCCTGCGCGGTCGCGGTCATCACCAATGTGTCGCCCACCCACGAGCGGTTGGCGCGGTACCGCGACGCGGGGTTTGTGGCCTTGCCCAGTTTTCCCGACAGCGTGATGACCCTGGCGGAGACCTTCGACCAACAACTGCTGGCCCGGCCCCAGGGGGACCGCAGCTCGGTGCGGCGCAACATCCGAAAGTTTGAGCGGGCCGGGCACACCTTGCAGCGCGAACGGCTCACCGCCCCGATCAAAGACGCGCTTTACCGGGCGTACCGGCCGATGTTCGACCGGGCCAAGGTGAAATGGCAGCCGCACAGCGAAGACTATTTCGAGGGGCTCGGCGCGCTCGGCGAAGACGTGTACGTGACCACCGCGCGCAACCCCGCGGGCGAGGTCATCGGCTTCGCGGTGAACTTTGACGACGCGGGGCGTTTTCAGTCGGGGCGCATCGGGGTCGTGCCCGCCTACCACCGCAAAGACGCGGTCTACTTTCGGCTCTTGTACCACTTGGTGGAGGAGGCCATCGCCCACCGCGCGGGGTCGATCAGCCTCGAGCCCACCGGCTATCGGCTCAAGCGGCACCTGGGCGCGCGCCAGGTGCCGCTGTGCAATTTGATTCTGGGCCAGAGCGCGTTGTGGCGGTTGTTGTTGCGCACCGCGGTGCCGGTGGGCCGCTTCGTGTTGCGGCACCTCTCGGACGAAAAAGCCCTCGAACGCGCGTATTAGAGCGCATCAGTCGACGGCGGGAACGCGCCGTGGGCGAGGACCATCACGTCGAGCACGAAGCCGGTGTCGTCACCGAGGGCGGAGAGCACCGTGGCCTGCTCGCCGATGGTGGTCTCGAAGTCGTCGTAAGCCGAGGTCACGCCGTCGGCGATGACCATGGCGTCGACCTCGGTCTCGCCGGTGTTTTCGCCGATGACCTCGTCGATGTCCGCGTGGAGCGCGGCGCTGGCGTCGACGGCCGCGTCCACCGCATCGGTGACAAAGCCCAGCGTCACCGGGTCGAGGGAGAGCACATCGCCGAGGATGGTGTCGTCCATGTCCGACCGCGAGGTGAACGAGGTGCGGTACGCCTCGAACGCAGCCGCGACGTCTTCGTCATCGCCGGCTTGCGCCACCGCGGCTTGCAGGTCGGTCCCCGCGAGCGCGGCGTCGTTGACCGCGTCGGCGTCCGCCCCGGCCTCGATGAACAGCGTGCTCATGCCCGCGGTGAGGGCGCGCGCCTCGAGGGCGGCCGCGGTGACCGACCCGCTGTGCACAAACGCGGGGTCGACGCCGACATCGGCGGTGAGTTGGGCGCGGAACGCGGCCGCGGCCTGGCTCTCGGCCCGGGCTTGGTCGTCGGCGGCGAGCCCGGCTTCGGCGATGGCGTCACGGCCTGCGGCGTAAAAGGCCGCGTACGCCGCCGCGGGGTCTTCGCCGTCATCGAGCGCGTACGACAAGGTGGTGGACACCGGGGCTTCGAGCCCGAACAGCACGCCCTGGTCCACGGCCAAACCCGCGTCGCTGTAGGCGGAGACCTCGGCGTCTTGCGCGGCGAGCACCGCCCGGGCCAACGCGGCGACGCGGGCGCGGCCGGCGTCTTCGTCCGCGTCGGCGCGGCCTTTGACCTCGAGGGCGAGGTCGCGATCGATGCGGGCGCGGAGGTCGGCGATGTTGGCCAACGCGCGGTCATGTCCTTGGTCGATCATCGAGACCAAGACCGCGGCTTCGACCGAGCTCTCGATGGTGAGGGGGGTGACGGTGACGCGTTCGTCGACCTCGCCGGTGAGCTCGATGACCGCGGCGCCGAGCACGTTGAAGTCATCGTCCAGCGCTTGGATCACGACATGGTCAGCGAGCTCGGGCACGTCCACCACGTAGCGGCCGTCGATGTCGACGTCCCCTTCGGCGAAGGCTTCGAGCCGGCCGTCTTCGGCGATGACGTGGGAGCGCACCATGGTCGCGGCCGCGAACGTGCCCGGCCCGGCGAAGTTTTTGTCTTGGCCGCCCTCGTCGTCGGTGATGAGACCGGTGGCGGTGGCGAAGTCTTCGGTGCCCCCGGGCCCGGGGGTCGGTCCCGGGCACCCGGCGATCATCGAGGCGCCGGCCAAGCCGAGCGCGGCCAGCCCCGGGGTGAACAGTCGGTGGAGCAATGATGTGGATTTCATGAGGTCCTTTCTGTGCACCCCGGGGTGCGGCCGGTGCAATGTGTCTGCACCTATATGTTTGATTCAAAGCGGCATTCATGACCGGCCGAGGCCGGCGACACGCAAGGTTGTGCAAGGGCTGTTCCCGGGGGCCAGACCGCGGCGCGATGCGGGCCGTGGCCCGGACGGGGGCTGTGGTTGGAAAACGCCGCGGGGCCGCGTGCCCCGCGGGCGGGCGCCCGGGACATTTTGCGCCGATCCGCCCCCCACCGGCGGCGCCACCGCGCGGCCCAGGCCGGCATGGCGTCTGCATTCTTCGGGGCAGACCCGGCGCGACCATGCGCCTGTTTTGGAGGACCCCATGGAATACGTCACGACATCTGACCGCGCGATCGAGCTGCCCCACCACGTGTTGATGCAGGTGAAGCGCCCGATTTCGCTTCGTGACTTTTCGAACCTCTACACCCCCCACGGCTTGTCGGTGAAGAATGTGCGCTTGCCGGTGGGGACCAAGGTCCGGCTGCGCATGCGCACCGGGACGTCGCACATCCCGGTGGCGGTGGACGCGATGGTGAGCACGGTGGGCCCCGAAGGGGTTCGCCTGGTGGGGCAAGACCGGGACCAACTGCGCGCCGAGGTCGAGCGCTGCCGGCGACTCAGTCGCATTGCGGAGGAGAACACCGACCGCGTGCCCCCGGCGATCACCCAGCGCCCCCTGGTGTGACGTTCGCGTGGCCCCGGGGGGGATGGCGCCTCGGTCGCGAGGTGGTATGGGGCCGCATGCGCACATGGATGTTGTGGTCGTCGATGGTGGCGGTGGTCGGTCTGACCGCGGCCTGTCCGCAAACCACCGGCGAGGCCGACGCCGGCGACGGGGATGGCGACGGGGATGGGGACGCGGACGCGGGCTGGCCCGACGCCCACCCCGGAGGGCCCGACGCGGGTGCGCCCGACGCCGCGGTGGACCCGTACGACTACCCCGCCGACTACGAAGCGCCGGTGCAGATCTTGCCCCTGGACGCCCCCGCCGACGACGCCAACTGGGAATACTCGGGCCTGGCCTGGTACGGGGACACCTTGGTGTTGTTGCCGCAGCTCGCCAACGGGGTGTGGACGGTGCAGCGCGCGGACATCGAAGCGCACATCGCGGGCACCGGCAACGGCCCGCTCCCGGTGCAAGCGGTGTTGTTCGACCCCGCGCCGGGGCCGGACAACGTGCCCAACTTCGACGGTCTCGAAGCCATCGCGTTCGACGGGGACACGGTCTACGTGTCCATCGAGACCAGCGGGCCACAGGGGGGCGGCGGCTACCTCGTGCGCGGCCAGGTCGCCCCCGGCTTGGCCAGCATCGACATCGACCTCAGCACCCTGACGCTCAATCCCTCGCCGGTCCCCGCCGAGGCCAACTCCGCGTTCGAAGCGATGGTGCTCACCGACGACGCGGTGGTCACGTTCTTTGAGCTGAACGGCTTTTTCACCAACCCCAATGCAGATGCATCGGTGTTCGATCGGGACCTGAACCCGGTGGCCGCCCGGGCCTTCCCAGAGCTCGAATACCGCGTCACCGACGCCACCGCCCTCGACGACAGCGGGCGGTTTTGGGTCATCAACTACTACTACCCGGGCGCGGGCCGCCCGGTGAAATCCCCCGAACCCCTGGCCGCGACCTATGGCGAAGGCGCCACCCACGCGCAGTTCCAACAGGTGGAGCGCTTGGTCGAACTCGAGCTCGCGGGCGACAACATCGTGCGCGTCGACCGCCCCCCCTTGCAGCTGCAACTGATCGGCAGCTGGCAAAATGACCTCGCCCGCAACTGGGAGGGCATCGTGCGCTTGGGCGATCAAGGGTTCTTGGTGGTCACCGACCTGTTCCCCGCCTCGCTGCTCGGCTTTGTGCCCCTGCCCTGACCGCGTCCCGGGCCCGCCCCCGCCCCACTGGGACATTTCGCGACGGTCCCGCCGCGCGTCTCCCCGCGCCAGGGGCGGTCGCGCGCCGGCACGCGGCGTGCACTGATCACAGACGTACGGCGGTGACGAGAGCCGCCGACCCATCCCAATGAAACTGCACGGCGCTCGCCGTGCGGTGGTTGCCCGACCAACGCCCCCGCCTGCGCGGGGGCGAAGGGGAGAGTCTGCCCATGCCCCGTTCCACGATTCGATTGTTTCCCCCTTTGACCTTTTGGACCCGGCGCCGCGCCGTGGTCCTGGCCGCGCTGCTGGTGCTCGGGATGCTCAGCCTCTTTGGCTCGCGCGCCCGCGCCGACGAGGCCCCCGCCCCGCTCCCCGACGGCCCGGCCGGGGCCGACGAAGGCGCCGCCGGGTTTGTCGGGCCGCCCGCCCCCGCCCCGGTCGCGGACAAGAAACCCGAGAAGCCCGAGGCCAATGGTGACAAGCTGGTGGTCAAAGCCGCGCACCGCACCCCCTACTGGGACGACGCCGATCAGTTCGGCGCGAGCCTGTCCCGGGGGAGCATCGGGGTGTGCGAAGCGTTGACCACCCCGCTCGGGATCTTGCCCTACGTCGGCTTCGCCGCGGCCTGGGCGATCGAGTGGTTCTGCATCGTGCCCGGCGCGCTCACCCTCGACTACGTCGCCGCGCGCCACGGCGACGACCCCAACGGCGCGTGGGGCGAAGGGGCCGCCGCGTTGGCCGCGGCCAAGCTCTGGAAAGACGCCACCACCATTCCCGTGTACATCGCCGCCGGGGCGGTGTTCGCCACCACCGCGGTGTTCTTGACCGGCCTCACCGTCGCCTCGCTGGTGGCGTTCCCCATCTCGGCCGCTTGGGTGTTCGTGCCCATGGCCATCGGGGCGGTGGCCGCCGCCACCGGGGGCGCCTGGGTCGCGGCCGAGTACGTGCGCGACGTCGGCGCGGACGCCCTCTTTTGGTGGGTGTACGACGGGCTGGGCGACGCCGACGACCAACGCCCGCAGGTCGCCAAGGCCCGACACGAGGACGCCGAGAACGCCATCCTCGGCCCTGACCCAAACTTCATCGGCCGCTACTGGACCCTCGCCTCCCTCGCCGCGGGGGTGAAGCCAGACGCAGAGCCTTTGCACTTCGTGCCCTTGGCCGGCCCCATCGCCCTCGAGCGGGACCGCGCCGCGATGCTCAAAGAGCGCATGCACCGCGTGGCCAGCGACGTGTTCTTCGACAGCCAAACCGAAGAAGAGCTCGAGCCCGCCCACCTCACCATCGACGTCGTCAGCTACGCCTCCGGGGTCGTGGGCGCGGTGGCCCAGGGGGCCTTGGTCACCGCCGGGCTGTCCGCTGCAGTGGCACTGGTAGCGGCGGCGTTCATCGCCCCCGCCCCCTTCGTGGCGGTGCCGGTGATGGTGGCCTTCGGCCTGGTGAGCCTCGCCTCCGGCCTGGTGGGCTTGACCTCCCTCGGGGTGCGCAAGCTGGTGCAGGCCACGCTGCCCGGGTGCCTGCCCTTCGCCTACGGGGTGTTCGACGATGACGACCCCCGCGACGAGGAGCCGGCCCGCCCGGTGAAGGACGGGCCGGCCCAGGACGGGGAAAAAGCCGCGCCCCGTCCCCCCGCCCAGGCCATGGCCCAGACGTTTTAGGTTCGGGGCCAAGCCCTGGCTCAGGCTGGCTTTTGCGCCACCGCGAGCCAGGCATCGCGGTGCGGCCGACCGGGGAGCGCCGGACCGTGCGCCTCGAGGTGCGCGACCGCTTGGGGCGATTGTTCAGCCCAAGCGGTCGCGCCCCAGGGTTGGCGCATCAGGGCCAGGGGCGCGGTGCTGTCCACAGTTTCGTTCCAGAACGCGGCCCAGTCGTCGACGTCGATCCCGTGACGGCTGCGTTGCACGTCCACGTCCACGTCGACGAACCCGGCCGCGCTTTCCCCCTCGCGGATGAGCTCCGGGTCTTGCCAGGTGCGCACCGGCGCGGCGGCTCTGCGGGCTTGGCCGGGGTGAGGGTCGCGACCGCGCCGAACACCACCGGCATGAGTTCTGACTCTTCGGCCGGGGCCCAGGCCCCGAGACCGATGCGCGCCCCCGGCCACGAGGTCCCACGGGCCGTGTCCGGAGAGGGGTCCGCTCATGTCGCGCTCCGTCAATCGATCTGTTCGGCCCGAAAGGCGCACACGTCTTCGCCCACCGTGACCTCGGTGTGCAGATGAAACGCGGTGTCGCCGCTGGCCTGCGCGCCGCAGTCCCCCGCCGCGGTGAACGAGGCCGCGCTCTCGGTGAAGGTGCTCCGCACGGTGGCGCCCGTCGGCCACCCCACGGGGGCCAGGGTCACGGGGCCGTCGAAGACACACACCGCCAGAGGGCCGGGCCCGAGCTGGAGCCCGCTGTCACACGACACCGTCAAGGAACAATCTGACTGCACCGCCTGGCAGCTGCCCGACGAGATGACATCCGCGTACAGGGCGTCGCAGGCCGGCACCCCCGCGGTGTCGTGCGCGAGGTATTCCCAGGTGCCGACCACGTTGACGCAGTCTCCGTCCCCGTCCCCGTCCCCGTCCCCGTCCCCGTCCCCGTCTCCGTCTCCGTCTCCGTCTCCGTCTCCGTCTCCATCTCCGTCTCCATCTCCGTCACCATCGCCATCGCCATCGCCGTCACCGGGCCCGGCGTCCGCGCCCCCGTCCGGCGCACCGCCGTCCGCGGCGCAGGCGGAAAGACCAAGCGCGGCCCATACCCCGACCCAACACACCACCCTCGACCCACTTCGCGTCCCGCGTGTCACCTTCGCCTCCTGCTGTCCGAGAGTGTAGCCAGGCCCCGCCGCGGCGCACGCTTTTGTGGGCGTCACATGAAGTTGCGCGTGTGCAGGCTCGACAAGGCGGCCGCGTCGTCGTCCGAAAAGCCGAGCTTTTTCAGGCGGCGCTGCCGGCCTTCGTCCATGTCTTGCTCGAGCGCCTGCACCCGGTCCCAGCCGCGCGCGAGGTCGTCGAGGGCGAACGACCCCGCGGCCAGCAACACCAACGCGTCGAACACCTCTTCGTTGAGCCCCGCGGTGTGGGCCAAGGCCGCGTGGCGGCGCTCGACCGCCATCGCCAACCGGCTGTGCAGGGTCTTGTCCTGTTGGGCGTGCCGCGTGAGGTGGGCGAGGCCAAACGCGACGTGGCGCGCCTCGTCTTGGGCCGCGAGCTTGGCCACCTGGCGCGTGACCGGGTCGGGCCCAAACTCGTGCAAAAACCAAAGCAGAGACAAGAAGCTGCCCTCGCCGAGCACGGAGAGCAAAAACGACGCGAGGGCAAAGTCGCTCTCGTCGATGAGGGTCTTGAGCGAGGCTTGCCCCCCGACGGTGGACAGCGCGGGGCGGTCGCGCAGCAAGAGCGCGCGCCGGGTGAACACCTCGATGTGGCGGGCTTCGTCCGCGGCCTGGACCGCGAGCAATTGCATGACCTCGCGAAAGTGAGGGTGCACTTGGGCCGCGAAGGCCGCGGGCACGATGAGCGCGGCGGTCTCGTTCTCGACGAGATAGGTCATGACCTGCACCACCGCGTCCTCGACCTCGGGCGGGTGGGTGATGGGCGCTCGCCAATCGATGGCGGTCTCGGGATCCCACTGGTTGGCCAATGCTTGTGCGTACAAGGTCTTGGCGTCATCGGACCAGACCGTGTCCTTGTCCCGCAGACCAAACGAAAACGCCGGGCCGCCGGCCTCGACGGTGGCCCCGCGCGCGGACAAGCCCCAGGTGGGGGCGGGATGTTCGGCCGGGTGGGTGGTCTCGCCGGCTCGGTCCGCCCCGCGCCAACGGCCCACGTCTTTGTCGCCGCGCAGGATGCGCAGGTGTTCGTCCTGGGAAAAGCCGTGGCCCTGTTGGCGGCACCAGGTGCGCAGGTGCAGGGCCAAGTGCGGCTCGTCGCCGACCACGCGCAAAGACGCGCCGGGGGCCAGCCCGCGGAGCACGTGTTTGATCAACACGTGGCCCCCGCGGGCGAGACCAATGGTCCCGAGATCGACGACGGGCTCGCTCACCGTTCGCTCACTTTTTGAGCTGACCGGCCACGCCGCGGGCGAAGCCGTCGATGGTGCCGAACCGCTGGCAGGCCGCGTCCAACAGGGCATAGCCAGACGTGCGGCCCTCTTTCCAGACCTTGAGGCCTTCGAGGTCGAGCAAGGGCCGGACCTCGGGGTCGTCGTAGGACATGGACAACAGCAGCTCGGTGAACTTGCCGATCAGCGCCTTGTCCGCGCCCCCGAGCACGGTGAAGTTGCAGTGGTCGTAGGCCCCGGTGGTGGACAGCACCCGGGTGCTGTTCGCGGGCAAGGTCCCGTCCCCGGTGAACGCGAGGTGGTTGCCGTCGATGAGACAGGCGGCGTCCACTTCTTTGTCCAACAGGGCTTTGGCCGCGAGGCGCTCGCCCCCGATGTGATCGCCGTGTTTGCCCACGAGCACATCAAAGTAGGTCACGGTGAAGTCTTGATCGGGGGTGAGCCCGCTCGCCGCGAGGTGCTCGAGGGGGATCAAGGTCGCTTGCGGCGAGTCCTTGGCCCCCACCCCCACGGTTTTGCCCTTGAGGTCGTCGAGGCTTTTGATGTCCGAGTCCGCGCGCACCACAATGACACTGGTCAGGTCACAGTCGGTGTCGCGCATGGCCACGGTGTACACCTCGCGGCCCACCATTTTCCCGATGGCTTCGGCTTGCAGCCAGGCCAACGGGGAGTTCCACGCGACGTGGAAGTGGTCCTTGAAGTGACTTTCGACCTGACGCTCGTAGTTTTCGTAGAGCACGTAATCGAAGTCGAGGCCGCGGGTGGCGAACCACTGTTTGAACCCGTCCCAGATGGTGACCACCTTGGGATCGTAGGCCACCGCGCCCATCAGCAAAGTGTTGTTCGACATTTCTGTTCTCCTTTATGGATTCCGCATGATCCCGTATGCAACTGCATACGGAACCGGCGCGACGGGCCAAAGGCCCCTGGAGCGCCGACATTGGGGAGGGGACGGCAACGCTTCGCGTTGCTTAAGCCAAGCTCCGCTTGGCCACTCGCATAACGCCGAGCTTGCGAGGCGCAAGCGGGGGAGGGGGATGGGACATCCCCCTCGAAGACTAAAAGACGTCCATGCCGCAAAGAGCTTTGCCGATGAAGTCGTAGAGCTGATCGGTGGTGGGGGCCATCACCGTCGCGGCCCGGGCGTCCCGGAAGCGACGCTCGACGCCCACTTCCCGGCGGAACGCGGCCCCGCCGCACACGCGCATGGCGAGGTCGAGCACGTAGGTCGCGGACTCGCCCGCGGACGCCTTGGTCTCGAGCACGCGCAGCATGGTGTCTTCGCGGCCTTGCTCCATGGCCGCGATCGCCTCGAGCCAGAGGAAGCGGGACTGGTCGGTGGCGATGCGCATCCGGGCCAGGTAGGCCCGAATCGTGGGCAGCTCGGCGAGGTTGTGCGACAGGTGCGCATACATTGTGCCGGACGCGTGGGCGCACGCGGCTTGGGTCGCGCCTTCCATCAGGCCGATGCTGCACGCGGCGTTCATCGCGTTGAACAGCGGGAGCACGGTGCCGAGCATCACGTCGAGACCCGCGCCGTCCTCGCCGAGCATGTGCGCGCCGGTGACGCCCTCGGCTTTGACCGGGGTGGAGTCGTTGCCGCGCAGGCCGAGCCCGTCGAAGCCTTGGCCGGGATTCAGGCCCGAAGACTTGGCCGGCACCCACCAGATGGTGCTCATGCCTTCTTTCTCGACGGGCTGGCTGGACCAGATGTAGGCGGTGGCGTGATTGGCCGAGGTCACCCAGCTCTTGTGCGCGTCGAGGGCCACTTTGTCGCCGCTCTTTTTGGCGGTGCTGACCGGGGCCCAGAAGTGCGAGCGCGAGCCCGCCTCCGAGAACGCGAGGGTGAGCACGTGTTCGCCCGCGCCGACCTGCTTTTTCATCTCGTCGGTGCCGAGCTTCTCGACCACCCACGCGCCCGCGTAGTGCATACACGTGACCATCGCGGCCGAGCCGCACTCGCGCGCGAGCCGCTCGACGACGAGGGCCGCCTCGCGGGGGCCGCCGCCCAGGCCGCCGTGGTCTTTGCTGGTCAGAAGACCGAGCAGGCCGGACTTGCGCAGCGCGTCGATGGTGCCGCGCGGGAACGCGCCTTCGCGATCGACTTTGCCCGCTTCGCCCCGGGTGACGTCGCTGGCGATGGCTTCGATTTGTTGTTCGATGTTGGACATGAAGACTCCCCGACGAGCGTCGGGGAGACCGCGCTCGTCTAGTGCTGCCCGAGGACCTCGGGCACGGTGTGGACTCAACGAAACACGGTGTTCATGCGCGGGACCCTAGCCCCGCGCCAGCACGATCAAAAGCCCAAAGCGGTCAGCCCAGGGTGGTCACGCACTCCACCTGCATCGCGCCGTCGATGGTCTGGCAGCTGTTCTGGTAGACGTCGGGGCAGACCGGGTCGTCGTCGGCCGCGTCCACGCAGTCACAGGTCGCGTCGGCGGCGCACGCGCCGGGGACGGCGACGCACCCGTAGACAGACACCGCCCCGGAGTCGGTGGTGGTGTAGGTGCACACCTCATCTTCGGCGCAGCCCTCGCACACAATGGTGGTGCTCGGGTCGGGGCCGCACGCGGCCGCGGAGACGATCAGGAATAGGAACCCCGCGCGACAGATTGCACCCCGCAAACGGTTCATGTGTGACCTCGCTTCCCGCCTATACTCCAGGTTCGCGCAACCCGTTGCCGTCTGCAAAGGATCGCCCATGACGTTTGGTGCCCGCTTGTTGTTGTGTCTCCCGCTCTGCGGCCTGGTGTGGGCGGCGGGATGTAAAGACGCCAAAGTCACCGAAGAAGAGAAGGTGGAGCGCGCCCTGGATGCAGGTCTCGACGCGCTCGAGAAAAACGACATCGGCGCGGCCAAGGCGGTGCTCTCGGACGACTACAAAGACAAGGCCGGCCGCAGCAAGATGCAGATGGGCATCCTCGCCAACTTCGTGCTCAAGCGCGGCCCGGTGCGCCTCGTGATGAAGAACAACGGCATCAAGATCGAGGGCGGCAAGGCCACGGTCACCGCCGACATCTTTGCCGTACAGGGCGCAGAGGCGATCAAGACCCCCAAGGACCTTTTGCCCCAGCGGGCGAAGAAGTTCTCGGTCACCGTCGAGCTTGTCAAAGACGGCGACAGCTACCAGGTCACGTCCATCGAGGGAGACGGCATCCGGGTGCCGGGCGCGGCGATGTGATGGTCAGCGTTTGAGCTTTGTCTCATCGAGGTCCTGAAAACCATCGCGGCTGTATTCGCAGGCTTTGTCCGGCATCTGCATCAGCATTTTGATGTGCTGCTGATCGAGCCGCTCGATGGGTCGGTCGGCCTCGATGGCGAGGGCGCGCTTCATCGCGGCCATGCCCTTTTGCCGATGGCCCTCGTCGTCCCGGCGGGTGGCGAGGCAAAAGTGAACAATGCCGAGCTCCTTCACCGAGCGGATGCGACCGGGCGCGCACTGCTCTGATTTTTGCACCATGGCCAGCGCGCGATCGAGGTCGCCGCGGGTCCCGGCGATGGCCTTGACGATCCACCAGTCGGGCACGAGGCGGTAAAAGATGCCAAGCGCCAAGTACGTGTCGCAGGGGAGCATCTCCTCTTGCTGCAGCGACTCGTACCGGTATTCACTTTTGGTCACGGTGAGCCAGGTCTGTTCGATGTCTTTCGCGCTCATCAACGACGCGAGCACCCCGCGGGTGGTGCCGAGCCGGGCGGTGGCCACGCCTTTGCCCCACAGCAGGCGGGGGTGAGAAGGCGCGAGGACAAGCCCCTTGTCGACGAGCTCGAGCATGCGCAAGTAGTGCGCTTCTTTGTCGAAGCCCTCTTGGTCGCGCGCTTGGTGTTCGCCTTTTTCGAACAGGAACCGGAACAGGTGCACGTACAGCTCCGGGTCCTGGGGGCTCTTGGCGAGCCGGGCCTCGGACACGCGGATGCCCTCTTGGTACTGCCCGGTGCTGAACAGCTGCTCGAGATCCAGGTGCCGGCTCTCGCGCGCCTTTTGGGCGATGGGGAGCGGTGGGGTCGGTGCGGGGGCAGACCCCGCGGTACCGCTGCCCAGGGCGAGCACGCCGAGGACGGCCAGGCAAAAAAGACTGGATCGCATCGCGCCAGACTAGCGCGAACGCGGGCGTTGGTGGACGACGTGACCACGACCGTGGGAGCGTAGCGACCATGAAACGCGCGTACCGTTTGTTGTTGTGGGTGGGTCTTCTGGGCGTGACCGGATGCGCAGGGCCGGCGGGCCCTGAAGGGCCCCAGGGCGAATCGGGCACCAACGGCGAACCGGGCGAGCCCGGCGAGCCCGGCGAGCCGGGCGAGCCGGGCGAGCGGGGCGAACCCGCGCCGGGGGGGGCGGCGATTTCCGCGGTGACCCCGACGACGATCTATCTCGAACACCCCGTGCGGGTGAGCGTCTCGGGCGCGCACACCGAATGGAGCGACGGGGTCACGGTGGACTTCGGGGCGGGCTTGGTCGTCGCGGACGTGGTCGTGGCCAGCGAAGCGGGCATCGTGGCCACGGTCACCGCCGCGGCGGATGCGCCTCTTGGCCCGCTCGATGTGACCGTCACCGACGGGGACCAAACGCTGACCTTCGCCCAAGGGGTCGAGGTCGCCGCCCCCCTCTCGCACGAGCTGTTCGATGGCACGGTCGAACAGGGAGGCGTCATCTCTGGTCTGCTCGTGCAGCACGACCTCTCCACCCCGTTCAACACCCTGTACCCCGGCAGCGTCACCCTGAGCGGCCCCGAGGGCGACGCCACCATTCGTGAGCTGAGCCCCTGGGCCGCGGACTACCTCGCGTTCATCGACGTGCACGCCGCCCCCGGCCCGGTGGACCTCGTGGTCGAGAGCGGCACCAGCGGCGCCGTCACCGTGTCCCGCAGCCCCGCCGCGCTCGACGTACAAGCTCGGAATCCAATCGCATTGGGCGCGGATGATTCCGTCACCGGGACGCTGGACGCGCCGTTGAGCACGACGCTGTACGAAGTGACCCACGCCTCCGGCGCGTTGACCCAATACACGGTGGAGAGCGCGTCGCCCTCCGCGGTGGTGGGCGTGGCCCTGCCCGGGTCCGGCAAGTTCGCCGAGGGAGGTGGCTTCGCCACCGATGGCCTGTTCGGCCTGGGGGATGCCACGGGATATCTCGTGCTCGTCAACAATGAGAGCGGCCCCCAGGACTTCACCGTGACCACCAACAGCGTGCCCACCGAAGAGGTCGAGCCCAACAATGAATGCGCCACCGCCCAGGACCTCACCCCCCTCCCCACCACCGTGGAGGTCGCGACCCTCGCCGGGCCGCTCGACGAGGACTGGTATGTGGTGCACGTCGACCCGGCCAACGTGGGCGACCAGCTCCAGATCGAGACCCTCGCCACGTTGATCCCCGAGATGGCCGACACCTTCATCGAGGTGTTCGCCAACGATTGCATCACCTCGATGGGACAAAGCAACGACGCGGACTTTTACGACTCCCTGTTCAGCGCGCCCATCGCCACCAACGGACCGATCTACATCCGGATCACGAACTCGCCCACCTTTGGCTACGCCGCGAGTCCCTATACATTGTTGGTCGACTTCTTTTCCGAACCGGTGACGGAGACAGAGCCCGAGACCGAACCCAATGGCACCCCCTCCGAAGCGCTCGCCAACAATGCCTTTGCCCTCGACGACAGCGCGGCCTTGACCGGGACCGTGAGCACCGCCGGAGAACTTGACATCTTCGCCGTCACCCTCGCCGCGCCGGGGACGCTCACCGCCACCACCACCGCGGGCGGCGCCGACACCTGCGCACCGATGGGCGCCATCGACTCGTTCATCACCCTGTTCGACACCGACGGCACCACCACCCTCGCCTCCAACGAGGACCTCGGTCCCTCCTACTGCTCCGAGGCCAGCGCGGCGGTCGCCGCCGGCACCTACTACGTGCAGGTCCAAGGCTCACCGCAGTATTGCCCCGCCTGCACGTTCGACTACGGCTTGACCCTCACCGTCACCCCCTGACCTCCGCTTCCTTCCGCCGTCCCGGTCGTCGACCCCGTTTGGTCATCCCGCGCGGCTGTGACAGCCTTTGACCATGCGCGGCGTGAACACTCTGTGGCTTTGCCTGCTCTTGACCTCGTGGGCGAGCGGCTGCACGACCGCGGATGCGGAGCGTTTCTCCCCTGACGAGGCGGGGGCCACCCGGGCGGTGCAAACGCGCCTGGGCGACATCAAGACGTGCTGGAAAGAGACCGACGCGCGGTTCGACCACGCGGTGGCCCCCAGGCTCACCGTGCACGTCGAGACCAACGGCGCGTCGTTGTTGACCTTCGCGCACCCGGCCCACCGCAGACACCCCCTCGGGGCCTGCATTCTCTCCCATCTCGACGACATCACCTTCACCCCGCCGACCACCGCCCAGCACTTTGTGTTGCCGGTGGACTTCACCGAACGCCCCGCGTCCACCAAGGAGACGAGCCCATGACCTGGGACCGCGACGACATGGCCACCCGGGCCGCCCAAGAACTGTCCGACGGCGACACCGTCAATCTCGGCATCGGCATCCCCACCCTCGTGGCCAATCACCTCGGACAGAAGGACGTGATGCTGCACTCCGAGAACGGCCTGCTCGGCATGGGGCCTTTTCCCTACGAAGGCGAAGAGGACCCCCAGGTGATCAACGCGGGCAAACAGCTTGTCACCATTGTGGACGGGGGCTCGACCTTCGACTCGCCGCTCTCCTTCGCGATGATCCGCGGGGGTCACGTCGACGTGGCCATCCTCGGGGCGATGCAGGTCGACCAACACGGCGACATCGCCAACTGGCAGATCCCGGGCAAGAAGGTCACCGGGATGGGCGGGGCCATGGACCTGGTCTCGGGCGCCAAGCGGGTCATCGCCCTGATGACCCACGCGAACAAGAACGGCGAAAGCAAGCTGCTCGCGAAATGCACCCTGCCCCTCACCGGGGTGGGCTGCGTGAGCCGCGTGATCACCGACCTCGCGGTGCTCGATGTCGACCGGGACGCGGGCACGTTTGTCCTCGTCGAGTGCGCCCCCGGCATCGGTGTCGACGAGGTCAAACAGAAGACGGCAGGAGCGCTCCGTGTCCCTTGATGTCCCGGTCGCGGAGAGCTACGCGCCCGACGGCGCGCTCAGCCTCGAGCAGCGCCGCGCCCTCAGCGAAAAACGCGGCGACAAGAGCGCGCGCCGGCTCGTGGCCCAGCTCGTCCTCGCCGGGGCCACGTTTGTGCTCGGCTGGTTCGCCTGGGGCACGGTGTGGTTTTGGCCCGCGGTGGCCCTGCACGGGTTGACCCAGGTGGGCTTTTTCGGGGCCATGCACGAGGCGGGTCATCTCACCGCGTTCTCGTCCCGGGGTGGCAACGTCTTGGCCGGCTGGGTGGCGTCGCTGTTTCAGCTGATGAGCCCGGCCCTGTTCCGGGCGTTTCATTTTGCCCACCACCGGCACACCCACGAGCTCGAGCACGACCCCGAGCTCGCGGGCATGAAGATGATGATGGGCTGGCCGCGTCACGTGGTCTGGCTTGTCACCATTTCCGGGCTGCCCATCTTGATGGCCCGCAGCGGGTGGATGGTGTTCGCCGCGATCACGCCCCCCTTCGCGGACAAGGCCTGGGAGGCGGTGTTGCCCTTCGTGCGCAAAGAGCAGCGAAGCCTAATCGGCCGGGAGGCGCGCCTGCTCCTGTTGGTGCACGCGGCAATCATCGCCGCCGCGGTCCTGCTCGAGCCGCGGCTCTACGTGTTCTTGCTCGGCCTCGTGTTCGGTCACGCGTTCTTGTCGCTGCACATCACCTGCGAACACCGCGGTCTGCCCGACGAGGGCAACATCTTTGACAAGACCCGTTCGATCGCCGCCCCCGCCCCCTGGCGCTGGCTGTTGTGGAACATGTCGTACCACGCCGAACACCACGCCTGGCCGCACATCCCCTGGCACCGGCTGGGCGAGGTGCACGCGCTGGTCAAAGACCGCCTGCCCCACAAGGACAGTGGCATTGTGGGGCTGCACCTGCGCCACGGCCGGGACAAAGCCGTGGCGCAGATTTCTGCTTAGATCCACGTCTAGTCGAACAGCGTTCCGCCCAGTTCTTCGAGCAGGAAGTTCGGGTGACCGGCCACGAACGTGTCTTGGTCGTTGTACTCGAGACTCCCGTCCTCGTTGCGCCGCATCATCTCGTTGAACGCGCCGAACCGCTCAAGCTGCTCAGGGCTGAGCCGGTGCAACCGCTCGAACATCTGCTCGGCGGACAGGTCGGTGCCGCCCGGGCCCTGCCCACGCCCGAGGGTCTCGAGCAACGGCGCGGTGGGCTCGCGGAACCCGGCCAAGACCTCGGCCTGGTCGCTGGTGAAACCCATGGCCTCGAACTGTGACTGGGCCGCGGCTTGGTAGGCGTTGTTCTCGCGGATGTTGTCGCGGATGGCGAGCCCGAGGCCGGCCGCGTCGGCGGCGAGGGTGATGAGGCCCCCGGCCCGGCGGAGCGCGGCCCGGCCCATGGTGGACAGCACCGCGCCGGTGGCGCCCAAGAACGACGTCGCCGCGCGTGCAGGGTCATTGTTGCCGAGCGCGGCCAGCCCACTGAGCCCGTCGAAGATCGCCCCCGCCCGGCCGAGAGACGCGCTCGCGGCCCCCGCCACCCGGCGGGCGTAGCGGCCCTGCAGCGTGGTGGTGTGCAGCAGGGCCCCGGACACCACCCCGGCGCCGGCCCCGAGGCCTTTGACCGCGGCTTCGCTCACTTGGCGAATGCCGTCGGCGCTGCCCAGGTTGACCAGGGCGGTGCCCACCCCGAGGATGCCCCCGAGGTTGCGCGCCCCCGGGCTGTCGATGTTGCCGAGGGTGCTGCCCAGGGTGGCCATGCTCGCGGTGAGCCCAGACACATTGGTCTGGTCGGTGATGTCGAGCATCGCCGAACGCACCGCGGGGTCTTCGAGACCATCCAGGCCCAACGCCGCGGCGTGCGGCCCGGCGGCGTCGAGGACCGCCTCCCGGTCGGCGCGGCCGTCGGCCCCGAGGATGGCGTTGCCCATGCTCGCGGTGATCGCCTCGGACACGCCCTCGTGCGAAATGTCGAGGTGGGGCGGCAGCTGGCCCGGGGGGGAGGTGCGCATCGCGTCCACGAGGTGGTCGGCCCCGGCGTCGGTGCGCAACGCGTCGGGCACCCCTTCGCGGATGGCGTTGCGGATGCCGGGCGCGCCCGGCGCGCCGTCTTGCATAAACGCGTCGGTGGCGCCGTGCTCGCGGGTGGACTCCATCGCCCCGGCCACGTCGAGCAACCGGCCGGAGGCCGCCTCATATTGTGCATAGGCGTCCGCGGCCTCGGCCCGGAACCGGTCTTGTACCTGTTGGCGTTGCTCGGGGCTCAGGGCATCGCCGTGGGCGGCCATGAAGGTGCTCATGCGGCCCTCGACCGCCTGCACCTGCTGGCGGGCGGCCGCGAAGTCGCGCTGCACCTGGTCCGCGCCTTGGGTGAAGCCGGTCATGACCTCGCGGGCCATGGTGTTGGTCGGCGCGCCGACGCCCCCGCGGTCGTACAGCGATTGGGCAAAATCCACCGCGAAGTCCGCGCCCCGGCCCTCGGCGACCATGTTCTGCACCGCGGTCTGCATCCCGGGGGGCGGCCTGGTGTCGGGGTCGAACTGGTGCTCGGCCACGTAGTCGGCGGCGGCCTCGGCCATCACCCGCGTGCCCTCGGGGCCCGCGGCCTCGGCCCGGGCGGCGATGGCGTCCATCGCCTCCTGGGTCACGGCCGGGTCTTGGGCCTCGTAGGCCCGGTCCATCTGTTCGCGGGTGTACTGCTCCAGCGCTGCAGGGGCATTGGGATCGGTCACCTCTTGCAGACCCGCGGCAGGGGCCACGGCTTCGGCCGGCACCTCGCCCGCGGTCTTGGCCACGGTCCCCGCCTCCAGCGCCACCCGGGCGTTGGCCTCCTGCGCCACCACCGCCTCGCGGGTGGCGCGCACGGTCTCGGCATCGGCGGGGGGGGGCGTGGCGGCGGCCGGGTCCGCGACCGCGGGATCGGCGGTGCGGGTGTCGGCCGCGGTGGGGGTGGGTTGGGGGGTTTCGGTGCGTTGGGTGCGATCGGCAGAATCGGGCCGCGAGGTGGTGGTGCGGCCGGCGCCGCCGGAAACTGAATCAACCATGTGGGGACCTTGGGGGAACGGGTGTGTGGGCGTTCTCCGCGGTTATCGGCGCCCCGCCCGCGCCGGCCGGTGCGATCCCATGGGGCAGGTGACCGACCGTCATTCGGCCCGGGCCGTCCTACTGCGGGAACGAGCCGCGGGGGAACGGCTCGGGTTCGCCGGCCGACGACCGGAACTCGCAAGGCACACAGCCTTGCGACATGCACACCCCCTCCCGGAGGGCGGGGGGCAGTCGTTCCAAAATCAAGTTGAACGAGGCCGCGATGCTGAACCGGAAATGGCCCGCCTCGTCGGACATCTCGCGCGACCGGGCCCCGATGTCGGGGAGCGCGGCCATGATCGCGGGCGCGACCTCGTCGCGGAACCGCGCAGGGTCACCGTCGGCCGCGCGCCAAAACAGGCGCGTCAGCGGCGGGCCCACCTCGTAGGGCTGGTGGGTCATGGTGACTTCTTGGAAGGTGCGCTCGCGCACGGGTTCGATCAGGCCACAACCGAAGGGGAAGAAGGGCAGCGAGGGGTCCAAGTCGTTGTCCTGGTCCCAGTACCATTGGCGCTCCTCCTCGTCGAGGTAGAGCTCATGGTAGATGTTGGCTTGTCCCGCGTAGGCCCCGCCGAACAGGTTGGCCATGCCCTCGTCGAACGCGCGGTACCGCAACATGTCCTCCCCCGCGATGTGGGTGGCGTCCAACAGCGTGAAGGGGTCGTTGCGGTCCCACTCCATCTCCACCAATACGCGCAGCCACGCGTCCCAGGCGCCGTTCACCACCACGTTGTGGAACATGTAGCGGTGGCTGAGCTCGTGGGCGAGCACGCCGCCCCCGTACGACACCGGCACCGCCTCGGGGTCCCGCCCCGCGAGGGTGATGGCGTCGCCCAAGGGCTGGTAGGAAATCTGTGAATAGGCAAAGTCGAACAGGTCGATGGGCAGCGCGGCCCGCAAGGTCAGCACCGGCTCCCAGCTCACCAACGCCGGGGTCTCGGCCGGGACCCCGGTGGCGCCCCACGCTTGGAACGTCTCCTGGATGTTCTCGAGGTGGAACATCAGGGTCAGCAGCTGCAGGCTCATGTCGTCGCGCGCCCGGTACTGGGCGGTGTAGGGGTCATAGTCGAGCCGCAGGTCGGTGGGCGCCCCGGTGGACAGGCGGGCCTCGTCCGTCAACGGGCCCCACGCGGGCATGTCGTCGTCGGGGGTGAGCGGCCACAGGGGCTCATAGGTGAACACCGCGCCCCCGCGCACGTGGTACCGCTCGCCCTCGCCCCGGGTCAGGTCGACCACGTGGTGCAACGTCTCGGTGCGCAGCTCGTAGCCGGCCTCCCCGTCAAAGCGCATGACCTCGACCGCCACGTCCCCGCCCCGGGGCGCGCACCCGCCCACCACCACACACACCGTGAGCCAACGCCAACCGCCCATGACGCGATTGTACCTGTCGCCACAAAAAAAGCCCCCGCACCCGCGGAGGCTTTTCGCGCCAAGCGCGACGTGGCTACAGCTTCACGTACTCGAACTCGAAGTCGTTGTTGTTGATGCCGCGCGGCGGGGGCGCGACCCAGCCCGCGATCTTGCCCGGCTCGGTGACCTGCTGCATCAAGGTCTTCACGAACGCTTTGTCGTCCGGCGAGGGAATCCAATTGTACTTTTGCTTGTCCCACTCAGCCTCGGTGATGAGCTCACCCGCGCGATTGAACCGCGCCTCGGACCATTGCCCCACGGTGCGGTTGAAGCGCCGGTGCGGCAGGCTGAAGCGGAAGTCCATGCCGTGTTTCTCGAGGGTGCGGTTCCACTTCTCGATCGATTTCTCGTTCTCCTCGATGTAGCCGTCGCGCAGCACCTCGTTCATGGCGTTGCGCATCGGGACCTCTTCGCTGACGACCTTGTCGCCGGCGAGGGTGTCCATCTGGTAGATGCCCGCGCCGGTGTGCTCTTCGTAGCGTTTGGCCTCGTAGGCGCGGCCCTTGAGACCGGCGGCGAAATAAGCCGCGGCGTTGGAGGACTTTTCCGCCCCAAAGAGGTCCACCGACGAGGAGTACCAGAAGTTGATGTACTTCTGGAGCAAGCTGAGGGGCACGCCCCCGTGGGCGCCGATGTCGTCGGTGTCGAACTCCTTCATCAGCTCGCAGGTGCGGGTGACCACACGGTCGACGCCGGTCACGCCGACGAACATGTGGTGCGCCTCTTCGGTGAGCATGAAGCGACACGTCCGGGCCAAGGGATCGAAGCCCGACTCCGCCAACGCCAGCAGCTGGTACTTGCCGTCGCGGTCGGTGAAGTTGGTGAACATGTAGAACGAGAGCCAGTCTTCGATGGGCTCGTTGAAGGTGTTGAGGATGCGGGGGCGATCGACGTCGCCCGACCGACGGGCGAGCAGCTCATCGGCCTCTTCGCGACCGTCTTTGCCAAAGTAACTGTGCAGCAGGTACACCATCGCCCACAGGTGACGGCCTTCCTCGACGTTGACCTGGAAGAGGTTGCGCATGTCATAGAGCGAGGGCGCGGTCTGGGCGAGCAGGCGTTGCTGCTCGACCGACGCGGGCTCGGTGTCGCCCTGGGTGACGATGAGGCGACGCAACGAGTTGCGGTGCTCACCCGGCACCTCTTGCCAGGCCGGTTGGCCGATGTTGTCCCCGAAGTGAATCCGGCGGTCGTCCTCGGGCGGGGTCAGAAAAATGCCCCAGCGGTAGTCGGGCATCTTGACGTAGTCGAAGTGCGCCCACCCGTCGTTCTCGACGGAGATGGCGGTGCGCAGGTACACGTCCTTTTCCTGAAACCCCTCGGGCCCCATGTCTTTCCACCAATCGATGAAGTGGGGCTGCCACTTCTCGAGCGCCCGCTGCAGACGACGGTCGTCGTTGAGGTGCACGTTGTTGGGGATCTTGGCGTTGAGGTCGACGTTGGCGCTGACCATGGGGTCCTCCTAGGTGGATTCGGGGGATGAAGGGGCGGTGGGGTTGTTCTTCTGGGAGTCGCTGTTGAGCAAGGCCTGGCAGGGCCACTCCTTTTCGCCGATGCCCATGCCGAGGGGCTGGGCATCGCTGTAGTCGTGATTGCACTCGACGAGATAGCTGGCCTGTTGGTCGCAGCCCCGCACGCCGAAGACGTGCCGGGCGTATTTCTGTTCGTAGACCGCGGCCCCGAGCTCCATCGCGGTGAGCTTTTCGCGGTCACACTGCAGGTCAAACGACGCGCGCTCGAGCACCGTCTTCTCCGCCTCGGTGCGGATGTGGGTGCGCACCTCGTCCATGGTGACGCAGCTGGCCACGAGGCCGAGGGCGAACAGCGGCAAGCACACGCGAATCACGTCAGCACCGCCGGGTGTCGAACTCGGGCCGCTCGGGGCTGCCGTACAATGTGAGTGCACCCTTTTCGCCGGTGGCGTTGGGGCGGGTGAAGATCCAGTTCTGCCAGGCGGAGAGGCGACCGAAGATGCGGGTCTCCATCGTCTCGGGCCCGGGCCAACGAAGATTTTGCTCCATGCCGGTGAGGGCGTCGGCGCTTTGGCTGGTGCGCTCCTCCATGAACAGCCGAACCTCGTCGGGATAGTCGATGTCGTCGCGCACGAAGGTGACCACCCCGAGCTTCTCCGCGTCGTCGGGCCCGATGGGTTTTTGTTCGGCCGCGTAGGCGAGCACTTTCTTCACGCTCTCGTCGTCGCCGTAAAAGCGGGTCTGCAACCGAGACAAGCCGTTGCCCATGGGCAGGCGGCCGCCGCTGATGGGGGTCACGATGATCTGGGCGGGCTCGTCCGCGTCCATGTCGTCGAGCATGTAGGCGCGGTCCGCGGCCCAGAGGAGCTCGGCCAAGACCCCGACGTAGCAGCTGCCGGGCTCGACCAGCGCGCACAGGGTGCGGGAGGTGACATCGATGCGCTTGAGCACGCGTTTTTGGAAGTGCAGCACCTCCCGGGCGAACCAGTCGCCCTCGTCGACCGCGGCGAGCAACGCGGCCTCGGCCTCGAGCAGGTGCAGGGGCACGCCCTCGGTCTTGATGGTGATGAAGCCGACGTGCAGGTGGTTCATGCGGAGGCGCAAAATCGCGTCGTCGAGCTCGCGGAAGCACTGGAGGGCCCACAGGGCGGAGCCCTTTTTGCGCATGCTGTCCGCGGTCTTGGGCTCGGTGCCGGTGGGGGCCTTGATCAACAGCTCCGCGGTGCGGGCCTTGTCGTCGACGGAGAGGGAGACGTAGCCGTAGTCGATGTTGGTCCCGTCCTTGGTGAACGCCAGCGGCTCGAGCTTGACCCCCTCGCCGCCGGGTCGGTCGGACTGCTTCGCCAATGCCTCTGCACGCTCCTGCACCACTTGGTCGAACTTGCTCTTGGGGGCGACGGCGTCGACGAGCTTGTACTCCACCGCGCGCTTGCCCTTGATGCCCTCGGCCACGGTGGAGAACACGTCGCAGAGGTCGCGGCGCACCTTGCGCTTGTCGGTGATGCGGGTGAGCCCGCCGGTGCCGGGGAGCACGCCCAGGAGCGGGACCTCGGGGAAGCTCACCGCGCTGTTGGCGTCGTCGATGAGCACGATGTCGTCACAAGCGAGGGCGAGTTCGTACCCGCCGCCCGACGCAGTGCCATTGGCAGCGCACAGGAACTTGAGCCCGCTGTTTTCGCTGGCGTCCTCGATGTAGAGCCGGGTCTCGTTGGTGTACTTACAAAAGTTCACCTTGAAGGCGTGCGAGCTCTGGCCGAGCATGAAGATGTTGGCCCCGGCGCAGAAGATGCGGTCCTTGAGGCCGGAGACGATCACGGTCTTGACCTCGGGGTGCTCGAAGCGGATGCGCTGGATGGCGTCCGCGAGCTCGATGTCGACCGAGAGATCGTAGGAGTTGAGCTTGAGGACGTAGTCGCCCAGCCCGCCATCCTCCTGCACGTTCATCAGCAGGCGGGCGATGGGGCCGTCGAACTGCAACGACCAGTGCTTGTACTTGTCCGGCGACGTCTCGAATGACAGGTCCATGATCTCTCTCCTTGGGTCTGCACTATAGTGCGTTTTCACACACCGGCAACAGAACTATAGTTCATCCACCGACTGGCTGGTAGCGGGCGCGGCCCCGGAAGAGAGACCAGTAAAAGTCATTTAAAAACAAAGGGTTAGCGCAACTCGCCCGAGGGCCCACCCCCGCCACCGCCTTGGCCCCGGCCGGGCGAACCCGTCCCGCCCCCCGCGCCGCGCGGGTGACCCCAGGAGGAGACCATCCGCCTGCGTGCGCTCCGGATGCGCGGGGCGGCCCCTCACATCAGATCCGGGCGCCGGCGCCGCGGGTTGCGGTGCGGGCCCATTTCCCATGTAAAAACAAGGGCTTCACGCAGATCTCGAGCACCGGGCCCGGCCGCCGAAACCAGCGCTGATTTGCGCCAACTTGCGCAAACCAGCCCCGTCACCGGCCGGCCCCCGTCCGCCCGGGTGTCGGCCCGGCGGCCCAGCGCCCCGCAATCGCACCGGAATTCGCCACCGCCCGCGAGCCGGGGCGGTTGGACCAGCGCTTGAAGACCCCCCCGCCAACAACTGGAGGAAACCATGACTCATCCATCACCGTGGGCGCGGCGCGCCCGCGTTCTGCTTCGCGGCCTCCCCGGCGCCGCGGTCTGCCTCGGCCTGTGGGCCCCCGGCTGCGGCGGTGACGTCGAGCCCGTCGTCAACGGGGTCAGCTTCAACCCCTTGCTCACCACCGACCTGGCGGCGGGGCAGGGTCTCGGGCCGGACCAGAAGTTTCGCCCCATGGGCTCGCCGGGCGTCCACCTGGTCACCGACGCGGTGCCCCGGTCGGCGACCCCCGACCATCCCCGCTCCCCATGTTACTGGGCGCCCACCGGCAGCGAGGTCAACCTCAGCTGGGAGGTCGCGCTCAACGTCTCGGTGCCCGACCACATCAACATGCAAAACCTGGGCACCTGCACGTTGACCCACCCCACCACGAGGCAGCCGATGATCGACACCGACGGGGACCCGGTGGAAATCTCGCAGGAGGATTGGGAGGACTTTTTCGACGACAACGCCTTTGCCCCCACGGTGCGGATCGCGCGGCGGCAAAGCCACGCCGGGCGACCGGATGCGTGTGTGCCCGCCACCGGCGAGCTGTCCACCACCACCTCCACGTCGACGCCGGGCGCCCAGCGGGCCTGGCGCGAACCGCTCTGTATGCGCGGATGGACCGAGACCTTGTCCGCCGGGCCCGGCTCCAGCGACGGAGCCCAACACGGCGACTCGACCTACGCGGTCACCATCGCGGGGTCCTACAACGGGGTGGAGATGCCCGCGGCGAACAAGAGCTTCTCGACATCCTTCAAGGGCGTGTCCAGCGGGGGCCGGGTCATTCGCCGGCCGTTGACCCCCTCCAATGGTCCTGGATGGTACGCGTGGCACGCCGGCTACACCAACCTCCAAGGGCCCTGGGACGAAAACTTCAGCCTCGACCTGTTCATCAGCTCGGTGCAGGTCGTCGCGGTGGACGCCAACGGGTTGGAGTCTTTCGTGGGCATGCGCGGGCTTCAGGCGGTGGCGGTCGACGGTCAGACGCTCGGTCGTGACGTCTGTCCCATCCCGCCCGGCGGCGTCGGGCAGCCCGACTACACCACGCTGAGCTTTCACACCGCCCCGGGCAACGCGAACTGTCCGGGCCTCATCGATCTCAACCCCACCCAAGAGCTGAGCTGGCCACACCGCCTCGTGAAGTTTGGCGTGTGGTTGCCCGAAGCGCCGGAGGGCCAGTCCTTTTTCATCGAGTTCAACGTCGCCAGCGTCAACCCCAACGGCCTCACCGCCGGACCCGGGGCGTACGATCCCCAGGCCGCCTACCCCGGCTTTTGGGAATGGGTGCGCGAACGGTTCCGCGCGTCCAACTTCGGAAAGAACCGCGTCCGGCTGAACATCGAGTTCGACGAGAACGGCAATCTCCTGGTCGACATCCCCGAAGACGGCACCGTGATTCCGCCCGGTCACACCGTCACCGTCCCGGTGGCGGTCACCGCCGAAGAAGCGGGGAGGATGACCGAGGAGAGCTTTTCGTTCACCCTCACCGACGTCGACACCGGCGAAGTCCTCCAGGACGGCACCGTGGTCATCCCGGTGGAGGGCCAAAAAGCCACCTACAGCATCACCCCGGCGCCCGGGCCCAACGGGGTCGCCTTCACCGCACAGACCGGCCACACCCAGCACTTCGTGCTCGAAAACACCGGCCCGGTCGACATCAACATCGCCCAGGTGGTGCTGCCCGGTTCGCCGCTGTTTTCCCTGTCGAACCTGCCCGCCCCGACGCTGCTTGTGCCCGGGGACACCTATGCGTTCGACGTGACCTTCTCGGCCCAAACCGGGGTGTCCAGCTACGGCACCTTGGTCATCGCGAGCGACGCGGGCGTTCGTTCGGTGCCGCTGTTCGGCACGCCCTGACGGGTCCCGCCCGCGCGCGGCCGCGGAGGTCGCGCGCGGGTCGCGCCTGGCGGTCGGTTTCTGCAACGATCTTCAATGGTTAGCAGCCCACTGGCCCGCCCGGGCCAGCGGGCGATCTCCCTGCATCACGACCGGCCCCCCGCCGTCGAACGTTCCTCTCCTGGGCGCGGCGCGCCCCACGAAAGGACAGTCCCGCGATGACCGGCGTGCCCGCTTCACTTCCTGCTAGGTTGGCGCTCGTGAAGCTGTGCCCCTGGCTGGCGGCGGTGCTGGTGTGCACCACGTTGAGCGCCCCCGCCCTGGCCCAAGACATCGAAGACGAGGCCCGTGCCGACGACCCGGGCATGATCGAACGGGTGTTCCCCCTGACCGTCGAAGACGGTCTGCACCCCGCGGCCGACGCCAGCTATTCCCTATTTTTCCTCGGCGCGCTGTTGCCCCTGGGGTCCATGTGGCTGCCCCCGCTGTTCGGCGAGGCCGACACCCCGCTCGGGTACTTCGCCGAGGCCCCGTTGATCCTCGGGGCCCACGTCGCCCCCCACCTCGCGATGCTCACCCTGCTGCCGTGTTCGTTGGTGGTGGCGCCGTTTTTGGGCGGGCCCGTGCTCGTGGTCGCCGGCCTCTTGCTGCAGTTTGTGAACCTCGGCTGTTGCATCGCCAACGCCGGCTACTTCGTGCCCGTGGCTTTGCTCAACGCCTACAACCGGGGCTTGCGCGCCGACGAAGCCGAGCTGAGCGCCGACAGCCCCGCCGACCCGGGCGCGCTCCGCTACTGACCCCCGAGGTCAAAACCGCTGCGCGGCGGGGCGCGCGTTCTGCGCCTCGCCCGGTGGGTCCCGGTGGGCGTCGGCCGGGGCCTCGTCCGGCCAGACGAACAACGACGCGGGCACCGCCACCCCGGCCAAGCCCGCGGCCATCAGCGCGCCGAAGCCCACGCTGCCGAGCGCGGCCGCCACCAGCCACGGGGGCCGCGATGCCCGACCGAACGACGGGTCGATGTAGAGGCCGTAGGCCAACCCCGCCAGCGACGCGAAGCCCAACGTCAAGACCGCGGCGCCGAAAAACGCCACCGACGAGACCAGCAACGCCCGCCACCACGACGGGGAAAAGCCCATCGCGAACTCCGTGGCCCAAGACGCCGCGCACGCGCCGCCGGCGGCCGCGCACGGCACCCCGCAGAACATGAACGTGGCGGTGCCGAGATCGCCGCTGTTCCATTCTTGGTTGGGCACCCCGGCCAAGAACGGAAACACCACCGCGGCGGTCGCGCCCATACAAGCCGCCGCCCCCAGGGTGGCGCCGCTGGCCACCCCCGCCGCGCCCCACAGGCTGTCCTCGTCCCCCACCTCCCGGCTCGCCACCGGCAGAGGCAGCTCGACGTGGGGCGACCCAAGAACCGAAGCAAAAGCATTGGACACGAGCCCGTCCAGGTGGGGTCGAAACCCGAACACGTCCCGGGCCCAGGCCGAGGCCCGGCCCACCACCTGGGCGGACTCGGCGTCGAGGACCTGCACCGACAGGCGCTGCAGCCGACCGGCCTGGGCCAGGGTGCCGACCAGGAGGTACTGCGCACCCAATGCCCCTGCGAGCTCGTTGATGCACCAGTTCTCGTCGGCACAACCAGGTTGGGCCGCGGCCGCGGCCGCCTCGGCCACCAGGTCGCGCAGCGCGTCCCCCGACGTCACCGTGAGCTCTCGCCGCCTTGACGCCGCCGCGGTGAGCAGGCGGGTCGCGGTCTGGGCGTCTTCGGGGGTCACGTCCACCGCGGTGACGGCGGGCAAAAACACCGTGCGGGGCGTCTCCGCCGGGGCCGCCGCGGGCGGGGACGGGACCGCCGCGGTCGCCGGGCCGGGCCGGGACCACGGCGCGCAGTGCCACCCCACGTCAGGCTCCAACACCTTGGCCCCCGCCTCCACCCGCAACACCGCCTCGCCCCCGGGCCGGCACATGTCATCGTCGCCCACCACGGCGTCGGCGGCGGTGACGGGCACCGGGGCGCTGCAGGCATCGACGTCCGGCCGGCCCTCCACCGTGTACGGGCACGCGGCGGGAGCGAGGAGCAGCAACCACCACCCGGTCATTCCCCCTCCTCGTCGAGGGGCTCGTCGCCCCACACCGCGATCCCCCCGAGGTAGGCCCCCCCCGCGGCGGCGGCGATGGCCGCCACCGCGATCGTGCCCGCGGCGGCAAACCCCAGCGCCAGCGTGGTGTTGGTGAGCACGGGGTCGTCGAGGAACGCGCCCGGGTCCGCGGCGTACACGGTCAAGGCCAACAGCGTGGGCACGGAGATCGCGGTGGTGCCCGCCAGCGCCATCGCCGTGACCGTGGCGAACAACGTCGTGCCCGCCACCAACCCGGCCCGCCGGGGGTCGGGCACCGCGTCGGCGAGCATGTCCGCGACCACCGACGCGGCCACCGCCGCGGCGGGGACCAGGGGCAACATCGCCCACAGCGAAAACAATGCATACGGAAAGGGCAGCCACGCCGGCGTGCGGACGAACGCCACCAACAACCCGGTCGCGGCGGTGAGCCCGATCCCCACCGGGACCACCGACGCGGCCACCGCCCCCGCGGCGGCAAACGCAGACCCGGTGGTGGCCAAACGCCCGAGGTAGGGCGGCGGCAACGCCGGCGCGGGCCGGTTGGTCAACGACGCGGTGAGCCGGCGCACCGTCGGGGGCAGGCGGTGGGCGGCCCGGTCGAGGTTCCGCCCCACCACGCTCTCCGCGGCCAGGGTGTGGCCGTCGTCCGCGTCCACCAGCCGCAGGTCGGTGACCAGCGCGTCCCGCTCCCCTGAGGCCACGTGGCCCATGACCAGGTACTCCGCGCCCAGCATGCCCGCGAGCTCGGACAGGCAGCTCGCCTCGGCACACCCCGCGGTCTGCAGACGGACCTCCTGCTGCACGAGGGCGTCGACATCTGCGCTGGTCACGACATCGAAGCCAAGCTCGGTGAGCTCGACCGCGGCCAAATCCGCGAGCACCTTCGCGGGCTCGCCGGTTCCGTCTTCGGCGTCGAAGTGGGACACGAACACGCGCGCGCCCCCGGGAGACACGACCGGGGGAGGCGTCGACCGCGCCCCCGTCGTCGACCGCGGGGGGCCCCGGGGGCTCACCCGGCAGAGCGCGACCAACGTTTGTGCTTGGTGACACCGGACGGTGGGCCCGGCCGCGGTGCACGTCGCCCCCTCGATGTCCAGGCCGGCGGGGGCCTCGGCGTCGACCGTCACGGTGAGGCCCGGCCCCGGGAACAGCGCGCATTGGATGTCGCGGTGCGCGTCCTGCATCACCACCCGGGCGTCGTCGCTGACCCGGGCCGTCACCCCCGGGGCCAATGCCGATGCACCGGGCGAGGCATCAACGACCTCCAGCTGGGTCGTCACCGTCAGCAGCGCAACGAGCAGAACCGCCATACGGCACTATACGGGCTCTTCGCCACCTTTGTGCCACACCCCGTACAGGTCGAGGCGCCGGTCGGTGTAAGGCCGCACCGCCCCGGCGCGGCGGTGGCGGCGGAGTTGCTGCAGGTCGAGCTCTTGCACCAGGACGGTCTCGACGTTGGGCGGGGCCTCGGCCGCGACCCCGTCCCGGGCGAAGCCGACGTCCGACGGGGTCAAGATCGAAGACTGTGCATAGTGGATGTCGGCGTTGTCCACCATGGGGAGATTGCCCACGCAGCCTGCGGTGATGACGTACACGTCGTTTTCGATGGCCCGGGCCTGGGCGCAGGTCCGGACCCGAACGTGGCCGGGCCGGTCCTGGGTGTTGTAGGGCACAAACAACAGCATTGCGCCACGGTGGGCCGCGACCCGGGCGAGCTCGGGAAACTCACAGTCGTAGCAAATCAGGATCGCGATCTTGCCCCGGTCGGTGTCGAACACGTCGAGGGATTGCCCCCCCTGCACCCCCCACCACCGGCGCTCGTTGGGGGTGGGGTGGATCTTGGTCTGCTTTTCGATGGAGCCGTCGCGGCGGAACAAAAACGCCACGTTGGTGAGCCGGTGTTCCTCGTAGACGAACTGCGACCCCCCGATGATGTTGACGTTGTACTTCACCGCCAGGTCGCCAAACAGGTCGAGGTATTGTTCGGTGAACTGTGCCAAGCTGCGCGCCCCTTGGCCCGGTTGGTTCTGGTCGACGAGGGACAGCAACGCGAGGGTGAACAGCTCGGGGAACACCACAAAATCCGCTTTGGCGTCCGCAGCCACGTCGACAAAAAACTCCACTTGCCGGGCGAAGTCATCGAAACTGTGGATGCGGCGCAGCTGGAACTGCACGCTGGCTACCCGCACCGGCTCGATGATGCGCCGCTGGTAGCGGCGCTCCCCCGCGAGGTGGTCGACGTTGGTCCACTCCAGCGACGTGGCGTAACCCGCGCTGTCTTCATCGCTGGGCAGATAGTCCCGGTGCAGCGAGCGCAACACAAAACCATTGGCAATCTGCGCGGTGAGCACAGGGTCGATGAGCTCCTTGTTGCCCACCTTCTCGACGTATTCCTCGGCGGTCATCTCCTCGATGTGCTGGGCATAGCCGGGGATGCGGCCCCCCACACACATGCGCGCGAGGTTGCGGGTGCGGCACAGCGATTTGCGCTCTTCGTACAGACGACGCGCGAAACGCCGCCCGCGGTATTCGGGATCGACCATGATTTCGATCCCGTAGAGGGTGTCGCCCTCGGGGTCGTGGTTGCGGATGAACCCGCCGTCGGCGACCTCGGTCCAGTTGTGCAGCTCGCCGTACTCGGACAGCTCGATGATCAGGCTCGACGCGCTGGCCACGATGCGGTCGTCGTGCACCAGGCAAAGCTGCCCCTCGGGGAACTGCGCGCGCATGCTGTCGAAATGGTCCCGGCTCCAGGTCTTCATGCGGGGAAAGCACCGAAGCTGGAGCTCGCGGATGGCGTCGTAGTCATCTGCGGCCCAGGGCCGCAGGGTCACGCTCTGCTCCCAATCCGACAGGTCCAGGGTCATGCGAAGGGTCCTTCCGCGTTCGGGTTTGCTCGCTCAAATGAGATGTCTGGCCATAGCTTTTCGTGTCCAGAAACGCCAGTCAGGTGTCATTTTTACCATTGATTTCATATATTTAGGCCGTGCGTGAGGGGCCTCTGATCTCTGTTGCTCTTTCGGTTTGATCTGCTATTTCCAGGTATTCAACCGGTGCGACGTTTGGGGTTCGGCACCAACTGTTCCAGACCTTTTGCTCGTGGGGGGCGCGCAGATCTTTCGAGGTGGCCATGTCCACGCCCTCGTCTCCTCGTCCCGCCCTCACCAGAGTGGCGGACTCCATCGTTGACATCCTGGTTCGTCACGGCATCGACACCGCGTTCGGTGTGCCGGGCGGCGCCATTTCACCCATCGTCGATGCGCTGGCCCACCATCCAGACATCGAGATGGTCCCCTTCCAGAACGAGACCAACGCGGTGCTCGCCGCCACCGCTTACGCGGCCGCGGCCGGCCGGCCCGCGGCGGTGTTTGTGACCTCGGGCCCGGGCGTGTTGTCCGCGGTCAACGGCATGGCCTCGGCCCGGTGTGAAGGCCTGCCGGTGGTCGTGCTCGCCGGGGAAGTGGCCACCCCGCGCATGGGCCGGGTCGCGTTGCAAGACGGCAGCCCCTTTGGGCTCGACGTGCCCGGCATCGCCCGCAAGGTGTGCAAACACGCGGTGTGTGTGCTCGAGCCCAACGCGGCCCCCGCGCAGGTGGATTGGGCGGTGCGCCACAGCCAATCGGGCCGGCCGGGCCCGGTGTTGGTCAGCCTGCCCATCGACGTCACCTCGGCGTCCGCCCTCGCGCCCCGGCTCGAGTTGGCCGGCACCCAGCCGGCGCGGGCCATGCCCTTGCCCCACGACGGCCCGGTGGCCGAAGACCTGGTGCGCATTCTTCTCGAAGCGCGCCGGCCGCTTTTGCTCGCGGGCGCGGGCTGCAAAGCGCCCGGGGTCCAGGCCCGGTTGGTGGCGCTCGCCGAGCGCATGCAGGCCCCGGTGGCGACGACCCCCAAGGGCAAAGGCACGTTCCCCGAGTCGCACCCGCTGAGCCTGGGGGTGTTCGGCTATGGCGGGCACCCCTCGGCGATGGCCCACCTCGAGGAGCCGCCCGACGTGCTGTTGGTGCTCGGGTCGCGTTTGTCCGACGTGGCCACCAACGGCTCGTCGCCCGCGCTGGTGCCGACCCGGGCGTTGGTGCACGTGGACATCGACGCGGGCGTGTTCGGCCAGACCTACGCCACCCACCTCGCGGTGCAGGAGGACGTGGCCCAGGTGCTCGACCTCGTCCTCGACCGCACGGTGGGTTTTGCCCGCCCCGCGCGCACCTACGGGGTCAACCGCTTGGTGCCCGCCCCGCACGGCCCCGCGGGCATGTCCCCCGGGCGCATCATCGAGGAGGTCCAGCGGCGGGCGGACCCGGACACGATCTTCTGCAGCGACATTGGCGATCACTTCTTGTTCGCCACGCACTATCTGCGCACCGACCGCCCCGACCAGTTCTACGTCCAGACCGGGCTCGGCTCGATGGGCTGCGGCCTGACCTCGGCCATCGGCCTGGCCCGGGCCCGGCCCGACCGGCGGGTGGTGGCGTTTGTGGGCGACGGCGGGTTTTTGGTGAGCTCGCCCGAGCTGCTCACCGTCGCGCGCGAACTTTTGAACATCACGGTGGTGGTGCTCAACGACCAGCGCCAAGGCATGGTCGAGCGCGGTCACACCCGGCTGTTCGGTCGTCGTCCGTCGTTCTCCACCGGGATGGTCACGCCCTTCGCCTTGTCCGCGGGCCTGGGCGTGCCCTGCTACGACATCCGCACCCCCGCGGATTTCGACGAGTACGCGGACGCGATCCGCTCGGGCGGGGTGATCAACGTGTTGGTCGACCCCGACATCGCGCTCACCTTCGACGACCGGTTCGAGAAATTCGCCGACGAACAGGGCGGCTTCGAGATCTACGACACCCCGGACGAGCCGAGCCTCGAGCTCACCCTCCAATAACTTTCCCCGCGTCAGCCACAAGGAGCTCATCATGAGCCAATCGTTTCCCCGTTCCGCCGGCATTTGGTCGGTGGGCACCTACCTGCCTCCCATCATCCGCACCAACGACCATTGGGGCCCCGACGTGCTCGCGGCCTGGGCGCGCAAAAAAGCCCCCGGCCACGGCGCCCAACGCGAAGAACCCGTCGACACCGAGGGCGCCCGCCGCACCATGGCCGAGATGGAAAGACTCAAGGGCGACATCTTCCAAGGCGCGGTCGAGCGGCGGGTCATCCCCGACGACATGAGCGCGGCGGACATGGAACAAAAGGCCGCCGAACAAGCGATGGCCCGCGCCGGGGTATCCCCCGGGGACATCGACTTCATCATGTCGGTGCAGTTTTGCCCCGACGATCTGCAGATCATCCCCGCCGCCCGCCTGCAGCATCGGCTCGGCCTCTCCCCGCACACCATGTCGGTCACCGTCGACGCGGTGTGCAACTCCTTTCAAAGCCAGCTCAACCTCGCCGCGGGTCTGATCGCCACCGGCCAATACCGCTGCGGCTTGTTGGTGCAGTCCTCGTCGGCCACGCGGCTGCTCGAGACCCACGACACCTTCACGCCGTTTTTTGGCGACGGGGCCACCGCGGTGGTGGTGGGCGAGGTGCCGCCGGGCTACGGGCTGCTCTCGTCGGTGCACCGGTCCGACGGCGCCTTGGCCGACGGGATGGTCACCGGGGTGCAGGGCAAACATTGGCACGACGAGGGCAAGGTGCGCGCCTACGTGCGCGACGGGCTCCAGACCCGCACGGTGTTTTTGAGCTTGCTCGACTACGCCAAGGAGGTGGTGCCGGCGGCGGTGGCGCAAGCCGGGCTCGGCCTCGAGGACGTGACCTTTTATGCGTCGCACCAGGCCACCTCGTGGCTGCGGCGGGGATCGCAGGCGTACATCGGGCTCGAGCACGCCAAGACCGTGGACACCTTCCCCTTCACCGCGACCTTGAGCGCGGCCAATCTCCCCATGGTGATGGCCACCGCGCTGTCCGAAGGGCTGCTCGAAGACGGCGACGTGGTCGCGATGTTTTCAGGCGGAACCGGAATCTCCTATTCTGGATCGGTGCTTCGATGGGGAAGGTGAGTGAGCAACGAGCTGGCCTGCGGTCCACTTGATGTGTTCTTTCGAGGGGCCGCCGCCAAAGGCGTGCCCCTCGAAGAGCTGACCCGCGGCGTCGGCTATCCCCTCGACCATTTGCAGAAGGCCTCCGCCCGCATCGATTGGGATGCGGCGGTGGTCTTTTTTCGCAACGCCGAGCGGCACTTCAGCGACGAGGAGCTCGAAGAGCTCGGGTATCGGTTTTTGTCCGCGCCGCTGCTGCGCAAGTTCGCGGTGATCCCGCGGCTGCTGTTCACCATTCAGGAGACGTACCACTGGCTGTCGACGAGCTCGGCGGGCGCAGGGATGAACACCGCGATGAAGCCCCACGCCCACGAGCCCGGGCCGGGGCACTTCGTGTTGCGGTTGCGGATGGAGCCCGGCTTTCAGCCCTCGCGGCCGTTCTTTCTTGTGAGCAAGGGGATCATGCGCAGCATCCCGGTCTATTTGGGCCAAGCGGACGCGGCCCAGGTGGACATGCAGGAACATGCGGACGGGGTCACCTTCGACATCAAGTACCCGATGGGCGGGGGGCGCTTGTCTTGGTTGCGCCGCTTGGCGTTGTGGCCGCTGGCCGCGTTTCGGGTGGCCCGCGAGCTCGACGTGGCCAACAAAGAGATCTTCGAGCGCACCCATGAGCTGGCCATGGCCGACCAGCAGATCACGTTCCAGGGGCGGCAGCTGCACACCGCCTACGAGATCTCCCGGCTGGTCAACGAGGACGTCGACCCCCAAGCCGCGGCCGAGGTCATCGCCCGCCACATGGTCGAGTGGGGGGGGCTGCGGGCGGTGGCGGTGTCGCTCGACACCGTGCTCACCGATCGCGACGTGGTGTGGCACTCGGAGGAGGGCGCGCACCGGGCGGACGAGCCGGGACAGGTCCACGTGCTGCGCAACCGGGGCGAGCGCACCGGCACCCTCACGGTGTGGGGGGCCGAGGACGACCAGAAGCAGGCCCTGGTCGAGCTGCTGCTCCCCACCGTCGAGATGGCGCTCGCCCACGCCATCCAGTTCGACACCGCGGCCCGGCAGCGCAGCGACCTCGAACGGCAGCTCGCGTTGCGCACCCGCGAACTCAAGAACGCCAAAGAGACCCACCGCCGCAACCTCACCGAGCTCGAGGACACGGTGGCCGCGCGCGAACGGTTCTTCGCCGACATCAACCACGAAATCCGCAACCCCTTGTCGCTGTCCCTGCTTTGCCTCGACCAACTCGACCCGCTGGCCGCGCCCGATCCCGACGCCGCCCGGCGGTTGCAGACCGTGCGCGAGGCCCATCACCAGGTGCTCGACCTCGTCGACCGCATGCTGCACCTCGCCGCCGACACCGAAGCCGACCCCGTGGCCCGGCGCCGGCGCGTCGACCTCGGGGAGCTGCTGGCCCGGCTCGCCCGCTCGTGGGAGGCCGCGGCCAAACACGCGGGGGTCACCCTCACCTTTCGGCCCCCCGACGACATCGTGGTGCGCGGGGATGAAAAAGAGCTCGGCCGGGTGTTCGCCAACCTGATCTCCAACGCGCTCAAGTTCACCCCCGCCCAAGGCACGGTGAGCATCGAGGCCCGGACCGGCGGCGACCACCACGTCATCGATGTGCGCGACTCGGGGGTGGGCATCGCCGAGGCGGACAAGGCCCGCATCTTCGAACGTTTCGTGCAGGGGCCGGAGGCGGTGCGTCCCGGGGCACGAGGCAGTGGCATTGGGTTGGCGATCGTGCGCGAGCTGGTCGAGCAGCACGGCGGCGACATCGCGGTGCACGACGCGGCCGGGGGGGGCAGCATCTTCCGGGTCCGGCTCCCGGTGGCCGCCGACCAAGCCCCGGTCGCGGCCCCGCCGGCCCCGCCGCCCGGCCCCGCCCGGGCCCCCGAGCCCCGGCGCCTCGAGGACCGTTCGCGGGTGTTGGTGGCCGAAGACAACGACGCGATGCGCGCGGAGCTCGCGGCGTTGCTCAGCCCCCGCTACGACGTGATCACCGCGCAAAACGGTCACGTGGCCCTGGTGCTCGCCGAGCAGCACCGGCCCGACCTGCTGCTGTCCGACGTCGAGATGCCGCTGATGAACGGGCTGGAGCTCGCCCAACGTTTTCGCCGCCTGCCCGGCAACCAGCTGCGCCCGGTGTTGCTCCTCACCGCCCGGCCGGACGTGCACACCGTGCGCCGCGGGTTCGAGGCGGGGGCGGTGGATTACATCCGCAAACCCGTGAACAGCGTCGAGCTGCTCGCGCGCATCGAGGCCCAGCTCCAGGTGCGCCAGCTCGCGGCCCGGCTCGCCGACCGCGAACGCCTGGGCGCCCTCGGGCTGTTGGTGTCCAGCTTGGCCCACGAGATTCGCAACCCGGTCAACGGGGTGGCCAACGCCATCGCCCCCTTGCGCGAGCTGTTGCCCGCGTTGCAGGACGAGCCCGACCACCCCGCCAACCAATTGCTGGACGTCGTCGAGGTCTGCGCCGAACAGCTCCGCTCCCTCGCCGAACAGCTCTTGGGGTTTGCCCACGACGACGGCCTCGCCCTGTCCCCCACCCCCCTCGGGGGCGTGCTGGATCGGGCCAGATCCATCGTGCACCACCGCAACAAGGCTACAATCAACCTCATGTTGTCCCGCCCCATCGAGGTCATGGCGTCACGGTCGTTGTTGACCCAGGTGTTCGTCAACCTGTTCGAAAACGCCATCGATGCGCGCGCGGACACCACCATCGACGTGCACGCGGACCTCGACGACGAGCACGTGGTGATCGAGATCTCCGACGACGGGCCGGGCATTCCCCCCGCGTTGCGCAGCAGCGTGTTTGACCCGTTTTTCACCACCAAGGGCCACGACGGCACCGGCCTCGGCCTGCACACCGTGCGGCAGGTCCTCGACCAACACCGGGGCCACATCGAGCTCATCGACCTCGGGACCGGCCCCGGCACCCACTTCCGCATCACCTTGCCCCGCGTGCCACCTGCCGCCACCGTCGCCGAGGAGGTGCGCCCGTGAGCGACGACGCCTCGGCCCACCCCCAGGACGGTCCGGTGCTGCTCTACGTCGACGACGAACACCCCAACCGCGTGGTGTTCAAGCAGTCCTTCGGGCGGCACTTCCCCATCGTCACCGCGGCCTCGGGGGCCGAAGCCAAGGACATCATGCAAAGCCGGGAGGTCGCGGTCCTGGTCACCGACCAACGCATGCCCGGCATGAGCGGCAACGAGCTGCTCCAATGGGCGCTCGAGCACCACCCCCGCGCGGTGCGCATCGTGATCACCGCCTACTCCGACCTCGACGCGATCCTGCAAGCGATCAACCGCGGGCTCGTCGCCCGCTACCTGGTCAAACCCTGGAGCCGCCCCGAGGTCCACGCCCTGCTCGACTGGGCGCTGCAAGCGTACGGGGTGGGCAACCAAAACGCCGCCCTGCAGATCCGGGTCCTCGAGAACGAACGCCTGGCCACCCTCGGCAGCGTCGCCGCCGCGGTCTTCCACGACCTCGCCCACCCCGTGTCTTACCTGCTCACCAATTCCGAGATCCTCGACGACATGTCGCGGGACACCCTCCCCGAGCTGCAAGCGCTGATGCGCGAACGCGCGGACATCATCCCCAGCGACCTCGCCGACCGCCTCAACCACTTCTGCACCGAGCTGCTCGAGCTGTCCGCGGACATGGTGCACGGCGCCCACACCTTGGTGGAGACCACCGCGGCCATGCGCCGCATGCTCATGGCCGAACACGCCAAGGAGTCCTCGGGGTGCGAACCCATCCGCGTCGTCCGCTACGTCACCGGCCTGTGTGAACAGCTGGCCCAACAGGCCAACTGCCGCCTGCAGTTCGATGGGCCCGCCGACCTCCCCCGGGTGTCCATCGCCTCCAGCGCCCTGACCCGCGTGTTGATCAACGTGATCAACAACGGCATCGAGTCTTGCCGCGAGCGCACCGACCTGCCCCGCGAGGTCAAGGTCTACGCCGAGGTCCGCGGCCACATGGTGCACCTCGACGTCATCGACAACGGGCTGGGCATGGACAAGGACCTCATCCGCCGCCTGCAGAGCCACCAGGTCACCACCAAGACCGGCGGCTCGGGCATCGGGGTGCAACAGAGCCGCAAGCTCGTCGAGGAAGTCGGCGGTTCGCTCGCGTTTGAGAGCGAACGCGGGCACGGCACGCGGGTGTCGATCGAAGTGCCGGTCGAAGCCGCGGGCTCGCCCCCCCAGATGTAGGCAACACACCGACAAAGTGGTGGCCCGGCCCCGGTGTCCCGCTCCCGGACCTCGGGGGATCTTTCCGGATCTTTCGGGCGCAAAACGGCGACCGTTTTTTTGACTTCGACCCGGGCCCACGCGATGACTGTGGACGCGCCAGTGGGGGCGTTCGTTTCCTGTGTGAGGCCCGGTCTTGAGTTTCCTGCGTTACGCCAAGAGCAAATATCGCAACCAACAACCGCCGCTGAACCGACGCAAGAAGCGACGACCGCTCGTGGTGGTGGGGGTGCTCGCCGCCGCCATGTCACTGCTGGTGTTGGCGGTGTCCGCGTTTTCCAAACCCGCCGACGCCGGCATCCCCGCGGCCGCGGCGCCGCCGCCCCTCGAGGACATCGACGACGTGATCCGGCGGGCCGAAGCCCTGCACCGGCAAAACCTCGAGGACGACGACGACGCCCTGCCCGACGGTGACGAGAGCGAGGCCCCCACCGCGGCGGCGCCCGGTGGCGCGACGACGCCGGAGCCGGCCCCGACCAAAGTCGCCGCGGCCCCGCCCCCGGTGCAGGCGATCGAAGGCGAGATCGCCCGGGGCGAGGCCTTGAGCCTGGCGTTGCAGCGACATGGGGCGACGATGGACGACGTGGGCCCGCTCATCCAAGCGCTGAAAAAAGAGTTCGACCCGCGGCACGTGCGCCCCGGGGACACCTACCGGCTCGAACACCACGCCGACGCGGCCGGCAAATGGACCCTCGACCGCTTCGAGCTGCGCCCCCACCGGACCACCGGGGCCCCCAAGCGCTACCAGGCCGAACGCCAAGCCGGGGACAACGGGCAGGTGGCGTACGTGGTGAAAAAACTCGTGCCCGAGGTGACCACCAAGGTCGACGCGGTGAGCGGCGAGGTCAACTCCAGCCTCTACGTGGCGATGAAGAACCAAGGCGAAGGCTCGGGGCTGGTGAGCCGCTTCGTCGACGTGTTCGCCTGGAACATCGACTTCTACCGCGAGACCCAAAAAGGGGATACCTACAAGGTCATCGTCGAGAAAAAGTACGCTGACGGCAATTTCATTGGCTACGGCAAGGTCCTGGCCGCGGAGTACGTCAACGCCGGGCACATCCACCGGGGCTACGATTTCAAGTCCCAGGACGGGAAGTTCCAGGGCATCTACGACGACAAAGGCGATTCGTTGGAGCGCACGTTCTTGAAAAGCCCCCTCGAGGTCGCCCGCATCACCTCGCGCTTTGGCCAGCGCTTCCACCCGGTGCTCAAGCGCTGGCGGGCCCACAACGGGGTGGACTACGGCGCCGCCACCGGCACCCCCTTCTGGTCGGTGGCCGACGGGGTGGTGATCGAGAAGAAATACAGCCGCACCGCCGGCAACATGATCGTGGTGCGGCACGCGCAGGGCTACACCACCGAGTACTTCCACGCCTCGAAGTTCAAAAAGGGCCTCAAGGTGGGCCAGAAGGTGCGCCAGCGCGACGTCATCGGCTACGTCGGCACCACCGGGCGCAGCACCGGCCCCCACCTGCACTTCGGCATGCGGCGCAACGGCAAACACGTGGCCCCGTCGAAGCAGAAGTTCCCCAACGCCAAACCGATTCCGAAGAAGTACGTCCAGGAGTTCACCCGGTTCATCGCGCCGTTGCGGGCCGAGCTGAAGGCGCTGCCCATTTCTTGATTCCCGACGACGAATGCGGGCGCAGGTCCGCTCGTCGCACTGAAGGCGCGGAGGGCCGGTTTTGGGCAAGATTTTCGCAACCCTGGGCACCATCACCCTGCTCGGCACCGCGGCCGCGGTGTGGGCCACCGTCGACGACGGACGGGGCCGGGTGGTCAAGCCCGCCCAGGCCAAGACCGCGCCGCCACCGGCGCCGGCGAAGGGCCCGCCCCCCGCCGAACAAGACGCGCCCCCCGCGCTCGACCCCGCCATCGAGGCCCGGGTCGACGGGTTGATGGCGAAGATGAGCTTCGAAGAGAAGATCGGCCAGCTGTTGTTCCTCGGCTTTGGGGGCACGGTGATGGACCAGACCATCGCCTCGTTCCTCGACGAGAAGAAGCCGGGGGCGGTGGCGCTGTTCGCGCGCAACGTCAAACACCTGGGCCAGACCATGCGCCTCATCCGCGAGGTGCGCAAACACGACCCGGGGGGCATCCCCATGTTCGTGTCCGTGGACCAAGAGGGCGGCAACGTGGTGCGGCTCAAGCGCCACGTCACCGTGCTGCCCAGTGCCATGGCATTGGGCGCGGCCGACGACGTGGCCCTGGCCGAAGAGGCGGGGGCCGCGCTGGGGCGGGACCTGTCCTGGATGGGGTTCAACATGAACCTCGCCCCCGTCCTCGACGTGAACAGCAACCCGAACAACCCCGTGATCGGCACCCGCTCCTTCGGCGAAGACCCCGCCCAGGTGGGCCGCCTCGGCCTCGCCTACGTCAAAGGGCTGCAGAGCCAGGGGGTGTCCGCGGTGGCCAAACACTTCCCCGGCCACGGGGACACCGCCGCGGACAGCCACCACGCACTGCCCGTGCTCGACCACGACAAAAAGCGTCTCGACGAGGTGGAGCTGGTGCCCTTCCGCATGGTGTTGCCCCGCGGGCTCGACGCGTTGATGACCGCGCACATCTCGCTCCCGAAGATCGCCGAAGAAAAGGGCATGCCGGCCACGGTGTCGGCCAACGTGTTGACCAAGATTCTCCGCGAAGAGATCGGCTACGACGGGCTGCTCGTCACCGACGGGCTGGAGATGGCCGGCATCGTCGACCGCTACGGGTCGGGCGAGGCCGCGGTGCGCGCGGTGGTGGCGGGCGCGGACATGGTGATGGTCCTGTGGTTCAAAGAGAAAAAGAACGAAGTGCACCACGCGCTGGAAAAAGCGGTGCAGACCGGACGCATCTCGAAGGCCCGGCTGGACCAATCCGTACGGCGGATTTTGCGCACCAAGGTGCAGCGCGGTCTGTTCGAGCAGGAGCTGATGGACATCGACGAGGCCGCGGCCGCGCTCAAGCGGGAGAAGCCGTCGGTGGCGTTGAAGATCGCCAAGCGTGCCATGACATTGGTGAAGAATGACCGCGCGGCGTTGCCCCTCGCCCCCGGCCAAAAGGTGGTGGTGGCGAGCACCGAGCCGGTGTTCCTCAAAGAGATGAAGAAGCGTTACCCCACCGCGGACACCATCCGGCTCAAGGCCGCGCCCACCAAAGGGCAGACCCGGCGGGCCCGCGACCAGATCGTGCGCGCGGCCCAAGGCGCCGACGCGGTGGTGCTCGGGGTGCTCGACGGCAACAACCTGTCGTTGCCCAAGATGGTGCAACCAAAGCTCAAACCCGAGACCAAGGTCGCGGTGGTCAACTTCGGTTCGCCCTACGCGCTGGAGCGGTTCCCCGACGTGGACGCGTACCTGCTCGCGTTTGGGTTTCGCTGGGAGAGCGAGTACGCCGCCGCGCAGGCGGTGGTCGGCGACCTCTCGCCCACGGGCAAGCTCCCGGTGACGGTGGGCCCGACGTACAAAGTCGGCCACGGGTTGCGGTACCCCCGCTGAGCCGGGTGCGGGCCCGGACCCGCGCGTCGCAAACGCGGGGATCCCTACCGATGACGGCCGAGAGGGTGTACACCAACGTTGTGCGCCGCATGTGGGTCGTCTGGTTGGTTCTCGTCGGGGTGATGCCTGCAGGCAGCACCTTGGCACAGTCTCCCGCGTCTCCCGCGCCCCCCGCGGACGCCGGCGCCACCACCGCGGCGCCGGCGGTGGACGACGAGGAAGAGGGCGCCCCCGACGAAAACCCGGACATGCTCGAAGACGATGCGATCTTCTTCGACGAGCCCGCGCCCCCGGCCGGCGACGCCGCCCCCGCCGACGACGCGCCCCCGGCCGGCGATGCCCCGCCCGCGGCGGGGGGCGACGACCCGGCCCCGGCCCCGGCCGATGCCCCGCCGGGCGAAGGCGGTGTGGCCGCCTCCACCGACGAGGCCCCGCTCACCTACGACGAGGAGGACGCCAGCTCCTGGAGCATTGTGTCCTCGACCACCCTCGGGCTGTCGAGCGCGATGGCGGCCACGGTGGTGACCGCGCTCGTGGCCCTGCTCGCCAACCCCGCGATGGTGGCCTACGTCGGGGTGAACTTTTTTGCCCCCCGCGTCGACGTGCCCGTGGCCGGCGGCACGGTGGCGCTTCCGGTGACATTGTTGGTCTCGACCCTGTACGCCGCCGCGTTCGCCGCCCCGTTGGCCGCGGTGGCGGCGGCGGCGACGTCCGGGCTCGGCGCCCTCGGCTTGGTGCTCGACGAGCGCGGCGGCTGGGCCGCCGCCGGTCTGTACCTCGCGGGCGGGGTGGCCGGCGGCGCGCTGGCCGCGCTCTCGGGGGCGCTGATGCTCGGCGGGGTGGCGATGTTGCTGCAGGTCCAGCACCTCGACGTGCCCAAGGTGCTCGACGGCCAGACCGAGGTCGTCTACCTCGAGCCGGTGCCGGCGATCTTCGCGGGTTCGTTGTTGCTGGTCGGGGGGTTCGCGGGGGTGGCCGCGCCCCTGCTCGCGGCCTCGGTGGGCAACGCGGTGGCCCAGTTCGCCCCCGACGAGACCGCGGCGGCGACGACGACGACGGGAGGGTTGGAATGAGCAAGCGCCTGCGCCGTCGCTGGCTGCCCCGGTTGTGCGCTCTCGGGTTGGCCGCCTTCGGCCTCTCCGCGCCGGGGTGCGGCACCCTGGACCCGTCGGGTTTTCACGGGTGGATGCTGTCCTTCGAGGGCTACTTCGACGCGGAGAATGAAGCCGGCGCGCTCGAGGAGTTCGTGCAGACCAGTCACTTTCCCTGCGTGGACTGCTACCAGGTCGGCACCGAGCTCTCCCGCCGCGAAATCTCGATGCGGTTCGTCAACCAACGCGGCCACCGGGTCCGCCTGCGCTTCTCCCTCGAGAACCTCAACGAGGATGGCGCGCTGCTGTCGTTCACCGACATTCCCCAGCCCGTGGTCAACGAGTCCTTCGCCAGCGCCGACCCCCCCGCGCCCGGTCACGCCGCGATGTACATCAACGGCGTGCCCGTCGACGAGGGGGGCGAGCTCGAGGTGTTCAACGGCAACTGGCCCCTCTACCCCGGCGACCAGGGCCGCACCACGTTGCGGTTTCACGACGTGACCTTCGAGGGACGGGCCATCGACGCCGCGTTTGTGGTCGGCCTGTACGTGACCGAAGGCAGTGACATTCCGCCGGACATCGGGGGCCTCAACCAACCCTGCGCCGGCTATGTCTGCAACGACGACGCGGCCCGCTGCGTCGAGGAGGACATGCTCATGTGCCGCCGGGCCTGCGACCCGGGGTACATCAACCCCGGCTGCGAGGACGGGCAGTTCTGTGTGGCCATCGGCACGGTGGCGGGGGTGTGCCGCGACGGCGACGAGCGCGGCACCCGGGACCGGCCCTGCCGCGGCGGCAACTGCGACGACGACATGCGCTGCAATGGCGAGGTCATCGGCAACGAGCAGGTCGCGATCTGCCGCGTGCGCTGCGACACCGACGACGAGTGCGGGCCCGGGGCGGAATGTGACGGCACCGGGTTCTGCAAACCCACCTTCGGCCTCGGCTTTCGCGACGGCCCGTGTGTGGGCCAGATTTGCGTGACCGGTGATTTGGTGTGCGTCGACGAGCCCGCGGGCGACACCTGCCGGCAGCTGTGCACCCCCGGGGGCGACGACGTGTGCGGGTTTCGCAGCCGGTGCATCGACCTGCCCGGCGAGCTCGACGGGGCGTGTTTCCCCGCGTCGGGGCAAGACGGGCCGTGCCCGTGCGACGACGGCTTCACCTGCGCCACCGTGAGCGAGCCCCTCGGCCCCCTCTGCTACACCTCCTGCGCGCCGGCCGACGCGGACCCCGGCTGCCCCACCGACCGGCCGGTCTGCGCGCCGCTGGTCGAGGACCCGGCGCGCGGCATCTGCCTCCAGGGCTGATCCCGAAGCGCGCAAGCGGTTGATCACAAAGCTGAATTGGGCCGCCCCCGCACATCGGGGGGCGCGCCTCCGGACACAGTACAGAGGGTCGACCACCTCCCGGTTCCGGAGGGGGGGGCGGTCGGTGCCAGCACTGCGGTTGTCCTGCGCCCCGGCGCGCGGGACCGGACGGGTTTGTCCGCTGAGGGGGCCGCGGCGGTGGTGGGGGTGGGCCCTCGGGGAGGGTCTCGCAAGCCATTAATTTTGTTGGCTTTTTTGCGCCCGTCGGGATGCGGACACATGGGGCCCACCATCCGGGCCGCGCCGCCCGCGGGCCGCGCACCGCGCGCCGCGTTGCGCGCGCAGGTGGTCATGCAGTTTCACTGTTGGAGGAGCATCCTGACCAACCCTTGCCGCGGAAGCTCTTCGTCCATCCGGGGTGCGCCGCGGCGCCGACGACGCGACGCGCCCTCGGGCCACGCCGGGCCCGGTGCACGTGACGCGGTCCCGATCGGTGGCGGTGCGGTGGCAGATCGTGGTCATGCCCCCGGTGAAGAAGCCCGCGGTCGCCCCGCTGCAGGCCGGCGCGCCCGGTCCGATGGCATTGCGTGGCCAGGCCAGGTAAAACCTCGGCTGCGACCTGCGCGGCTCGACGCGCAGACCGCAACGAGGTGCCCATGGCCGAGACGTGGCGACGTTGCTCCACCTGTAAAAAAGAAATCGCCTACGGGGCACCCATCGTGTTGTGCAGCGTGAGCACGTGCAACCGGCCGCGCACCGGCATGGTGTTCTGCAGCGAGCCGTGCTGGGACGCCCACGTGCCGATCATGCGGCACCGCGATTGTTGGTACGAAGAAAAGCGCGCCCCGCGGACCGCCGACGAGGCCGCCGACCGGGCCGCCCAGAGCCGACCGGCCAAGGGTGCGTCCTCGACGACGGACAAGCCCCCCACCGAGCTCAAAGAGGCCGCGCACGTGCCGCGCGAGGTGCTGATCGTGGCCTCCCGGCTCAAGAGCTACGTCAAGGACCGCTCCGAGATGAACACCTCGGACAAGGCGATGTCGCCGCTGTCCGACCGCGTGCGGGAGTTGTGCAACGCGGCCATCGCCCGGGCCGCGGCCGACGCCCGCAAGACGGTCTTGGACCGGGACTTCATGTTGCCCCCCAGCAGCGAAGGGGGCGAGGTGCTGATCGTGGGCTCTCGCTTGAAAAACTACATCAAGGCCAAGAGCGGTCTGCGCACGTCGGACACGGTGTTCGACCCGTTGTCCGACTGGGTCCGGCACTACGCCAAAGAGTCCATCCGGGCCGCGGGCATGGACGATCGCAAAACCGTCCTCGACCGGGACGTCCCGACGTCGTAAGGGGCTGCATGCTGCTGCCCCTCGCTTTGTGCGCTTTGTCGCTGTCCGCGGCGCAGACCGATCCGGCCGGCGCGGTGTCCCCTCCCCCGCCGACGGCGATGGCGCCCGAGGCCACCTTCCGCCGGGAAGCCCTGAGCGTGGCCCTCGGCGACGACGGGGAGCCCCAGTTTTTCCGTGGCGACGGGCAACTGCCCATCGAGAGCGAGGAGTTCTACACCCGGGTCGGCCGCGCCGACCTCGGCCAGAACGCGTGGCTGCGCCAGAGCGTCCGGGCCTACGCCCCCGAGGTGGGCTGGGGCGTGGGCATCCTCGGCGTGGTGGCCGCGGTGGGCATCTGGGCGCTCGGGGAGCAATACATTCCCGCCACCCCATCACAGTTCGACGGCTTGCCCTTTTCCGAGTCCTATCCCCTGTTGCTGCTCATCGGCGGCATCGGCGGCACCGCCGCCCTCGTCGGCCTGGCCATCGGCCTCGGCGCCCCGTTTTTGATGCAGGAGCCGCCGCTGCCCGAGCTCAAGGGCATGGCCCGGGCGCACAACCAACAGCTCGCAGAGAAGCTCGGGGTCGACCCCACCATCGTGAGCGAACAGGCCGCGCCCCCCGTCGAGGCACCCGCCGCCGCCCCCACCGGGGCGGTGACCCCGCGCCGCGCGGACGAGTACCTCACCCGCGACGTGGAGTCGGACACCACCGTGCGCGTCGCGGTGCTCAGCCTCGACGAAGCGGTGTCGGCCCAGGGCGCCCTCCTCGAGGACAACCTCACCCAGGCGATCAGCGACCTCGACGACGTGCGCGGCATCTCGACCCTCGCGCTGCCCTTTTCCCGGGAGCCGCTCACCACCTGCGGCACCGAGCCGGTGTGCTTGGCCCAATCCGCGGCCACGGTGCGGGCCAAGCTCGCCCTCGGCGTGCATCTGCTGCCCACCGAAGGCGCGGTCTCGGTGACGTTTATTCTCGTCGACCGGCGCGGCCGGGTGCTGCACCAAGACCAAGTGCAAGCCGAGACCCTCGAGCTGGCCATGAATGCGGCGGGACAGAAAGCCCAAGAGCTGCTTCGTCCGCTCAGCCAGTAGCCGACCACCGCGCCGCGCGGCCCGCCCTCGTTTGTCCACGTCGGGTCTGGTAGACCGTCCCCAGGCAAGGAGCGCGCATGAGCAGCCATCATGTTCTGATCATCGACGACAACGAGACCCTGCGGGAGGGCGCGGCCGCGATCGTCAAAAAGATGGGCCACGACGTGACCCTGGCCAAAAGCGGCGACGCCGGCCTCACCGCGTTCAAGGCGCGGGCCGCGGACATGGTCATCACCGACCTGAAGATGGAGGGCACCGACGGGATGCAGGTTCTGTCGGGGGTGCTCGCCGCCGACGGCGACACCGTGGTGATGATGATGACCGGCTACGGTTCGGTGAAGACCGCGGTGGAGGCGATGAAGGAGGGCGCGTTCGACTTCATCGAAAAACCGTTCTCCCCCGACGTGCTCCGGGCCAAGGTCACCGCCGGGCTGCGGCTGCGCGACGAGCGGCGGCGCATGGAGCGGGTCGAGGGCCTGAGCGTGGTCAACGCCGAGCAGAGCGCGGCCCGGTTCACAGAGAAGAAGAACGAAGGCGGGACCAAGGTCAAGGGCATCATCGGGTCGAGCGACGCGATGCAAAAGGTGTTCAAGACCATCGAGAAGGTCGCGCGCACCGACACCACGGTCTACATCCAGGGGGAGAGCGGCACCGGCAAGGAGCTGGTCGCCCGCGCTATCCATGATTTGTCGCCGCGTAAGGACGAGCCCTTCGTGGGGGTCAACTGCGCGGCGATTCCGCCCACGTTGCTGGAGAGTGAGCTGTTCGGGCATGAGCGCGGGGCGTTCACCGGGGCGGTCAAGCGCAAGCTGGGCCGCTTCGAGCTGGCGGACAAGGGCACCCTGTTCCTCGACGAGATCGGTGATGTGCCCTTGGAGATGCAGGCCAAGCTGCTGCGGGCGATCCAAGAAAAGACCATCGAACGGGTGGGGGGTGAATCCAGCGTCGCGGTCGACGTGCGCATCGTGTCCGCCACCCACCGGGACATCAAGAAGATGGTCGAGGAGGGCACCTTTCGCGAGGACCTGTTGTACCGCCTGCACATCGTGCCGGTGCAGCTGCCCCCCCTGCGCGAACGCCCCGGCGACGTGGTCGTGCTCGCGCGCCACTTCGTGGACAAGCTCGCCCCCCGCACCAACCCCGCGATTCAGGATCTCGCCGACGACGCCATCGGCGCGCTCAAGGCCTACCGGTGGCCAGGCAACGTGCGCGAGCTCGAGAACGTGATCGAGCAGGCCCTGGTGTTCGCCGAGGGCGAACGCATCACCGCCGACGACCTGCCCGCCCTGCTCGGCACCCTGAAGTCGTCGAGTGTGGCCCCGGCCAAAGAGCTGCCCCCCGAGGACGACCCGCGCACCCTCGACGAGATTCTCGAGGGGCTGGAAAAGGCCCTCATCCTGCGGGCGTTCGAAGCGTCCAAGGGGGTCAAGACCGAGACCGCCCGGCGCCTCGGCATCAAGACCAGCGCGCTGTACTACAAGCTCGCGAAGTACAACATCGAATAGGGAACAGCGGGGGCGAAGGCGGCCCGAACGCGGGCGCCCGGCACCGGACCTAGGCCGGGGGCCGCAGCGCGGCGAGCAGCGCGTCGGCCCGCCGCGTGGGCAGGCGCACGGTGCGGCCATCGTCGAGACCGACCTCGACCACGGTGCGGCGGGGGTCTTCCTCGGGGGCGTGCTCGGGGGTCAGTTTTTGAATCGCAGAAATATCGAAGTGTTCGCCCCGCCGGCCCAGGGGGCGGCGCAGCACCGTCACCGCCGTGCCCTCGATGCGCACCTCGGTGCGCCAGCTGACGTAGGCCATGGCGATGGCGGTACACAGCAAAAACGTGCCCACCGCGCTGACCGCGGGCAGCGAGGAGAACGGCGCCCAAGGCAGGATGAACTTGCCAAACAGGGCCAAGCCCCCCGCCCCCCCGACGAGAATGAACCCCGCCGACCACCGGATGTGCGGCCGGGTGAACTCGAGGAAACGCACCGACCCCATCAGCGCGCCAGCCTCGCCAGCGCCTTGCCCACCTTGGACGACGACCGGGCGTAACAGGCGTTGTCTTGGGCGATGCGCTTGGCCTCGGCGGGTTTTTGATCTTGGCGGGCCTTGGCCCGCTCGAGGGCGGCCTGGGCGGTGTCGTCGACCTTGCGGCGCTGGGCTTTGATCTTGCTGTCCCCGGGGTCGAGGGCCGAGGCCTGGAGGATGCGACGCCCCCAGCCACACCCCGCGCCGCGGGCCTTGTCGATCATCGCGGACAAATACAATGCATCTGCATAGTGGGCGCCCACCTTGCGCAGATAGGTCCGGCCCTTGGCCCCCGAAAGCACCCGGGCCAGCCGGTAGGCCTCGGCGAGCTGGGACTCGGCGGGGCCGGCGTTTTTTCGTCCCAGCTGCCGTTGGCCCTCGTCGTAAGCGGCGGTGAAGCGGTCCACGCTCTCGACGTAGGCCTGGGCTTTGCCCGTGCCCCGGGCGGCCTCGGCCGCGGCCACCACCCGGGCTTGCTTGACGTTGCCCACCGCGAACGCTTTGCGGGCCCGCTCGAGGGCGGGATTTTTCGGGGCCGGGCGGCTGGCGATCTCCTCGAGGCGGGCGAGCAGGGCGAGGGCTTTTTCGTTCTTGGGGTCGCGCTTGAGCAGCGCCTTCAGCTTCTTGCGGGCCTCGTCGAGCTCGCCCAGATCGAGGAGCGCGGCGACGTCCGCGAGCAACTTGTCGTCGAGGTCGGTGACAAACTTGCGCAACAGGGCGTCCCGGGCGGGGGCAAAGCCCGAGGAGTCGGGGATCTTGCCCAGCTCGTCTTTGGCCCCGGCGACGTCGCCTTTTTTGTACAGGGCCTCGGCCCGCGCCAGCACCGCCTTGGCCTCGACCTCGCTCTCCCAGATGCGAAGCAGGCTCTGGGCCTCCTCATCGTCCGGATCCAGGGCGAACACGGCATCGATGCGCGCCTTGGCGTCGTCGAGCTGCAGCGCCTTCAACAACGCCTGGGCCTCGTCGAGGAGCGTCCGCTTCTGGGCGAGGAGGACCTCGGGGGCTTGGTTCATGCGGTAGATGACGTAGCCCCCGACGCCCCCGCCCACCACCAGCAGCAACAGGGCAAAGCCGGCCGCGATCGCCACCCACGGGAGCGGCTTTTTCGGTCCTTTGTCTTTGTCCTTCGCTTTTTTGGTCTTGTCTTTCTTGGCCTTGTCTTTTTTGCCCTTCTTGCCCTTTTTCCCGTCGTCGACGGCGGCGAGTCGCGACACCGCGGTCTTGGCGTCGATGGCGGTGGGCTCTCGGTCTTCGCCCCCGGTGAGGGTGGAGACGATGGCGGCCTTGGCCGGCACCGTCGGGTCCATGCGGTACCGCAAGCTGATGGTGCCAATGTCGATGAGGTCACCGTGCTTGAGCTTGGTGGGCGCGCTCAGCCACTTGCCGTTGAGCACCGTCCCCGACGTCGAGCCGGCGTCCTCCACCACCCAGCGCCCCTCACGGTCGAGGTAGGTCAAAAAGAGGTGGGCGCGGGACACCGTCGGCTCCTCTTCGAACTGGAGCTGGCAGTGGGTGCCCCGGCCGACCAAGAACGGCGCCTCGTGCAACGGGACGCGGTCGCCGGTGGCGAGGTTGACCAGGGCGCCACCGGGGGGCATCGGCTTGTCGGGACGGACCCGGGGCTGGGTGTTCTCCACCGCGTGGCCCTCGAGGCTGTCCCCGGTGACGTGGCTGTCGAGGTCCCCGAGGGCGGCGTCGACGATGGGCTCCCCCCCGATCTTGGTGAGGTCCCCGGGGGTGGCGCCCCGGGTGCGGTCACCGGGATCGGCGTCGGCCACGTCGTCCATGCGGGACCGCTGCTCCCTGGCCCGCCGGCGTTCGGACGCGCGCCGTCCCTTCTCGCTCACCGGTCGGCCCCTTGGCGCACACCGCGGATCTCACCGCCGAACAACGTGAGCGCTTTCTGCACGATGGGGTGCTCCCGGGCGTGGGCCTCGAGGGCCGACTGCAACGCCCGCACCGCGGTGTCCTGGGCCTCGGCGATGCTCGGCCCCTCGTCACCGGGGGCGGCGTCGGTGACCTCGAGGCGCGCCCCGGGGCCGAACACCGACAGGGCCTCGACGATGGCGGGGTGCTTGACGTGGGACGCGACCTGCTCGCGGGGGACGGTCTTTTCAATGAATACGCACACCACCGGGACATCACCGTCACGGCGGGTGCCGAGGTACTTGCCGTGCGCGAGGTCGCCCCCCAGCCGGTAAGCCCTTCGTCCCACTTTTTGCACGAACGCCAACCAGGTCTCGTCGATGCCTTCGAGGGGCAGCGGGAAGTCGTCGTCGGCCTCGTCGAGGGGCTCGCCCTCGCCGGACATCGACACGTCGCCGGTGGGGCCCTCGGTCGAGACCGGCGCGGCCGGCGGGGGGGCGGCCTTCGGGGCCGGCTTCGCGGGCGGGGCCGGCGCGCGCGGGGGCGGGGCGGCGTCAATGCCCGCCGCGGGCGGCGGGGATGGCTTGTCCCTTTTTGGGGGGGGCGCGGCGGCGGCCAGGGCCGGCTCGGGCTCCGGGGCGGGGGGCGCCGCGGGGGATGACGACGACGACGCGCTTTGTTCGCGGGCGCCGCGCACGATGTCGGCCGCCGGCGATGTGGCCCGCGGCCCCAAGGGCGGTACCGCACGGCCTTTGGCCAGGGCGTCGAGCCGCACCAAGGCCTCGCTCACCGCCTGGGCATCGAGCGGCGAGGGCCGCTGGCAGAGGCGAATCACGAGCAGCTCGAGGGCGAGGCGCTCATTTTCCGCCTCGAAGATGCGCTCTTGGCCGTCGAGAACCGCTTGGAACAAGCGCTGGAGGTCGCGCCCGTCGGTGGCCGCGGCCCGGGCGTCGATGTGGGCGAGATCGTCCTCGGCGAGATCGGCAAAGCCGACCACGCTGCCCGCGGCCTTGGCCACGTTGAGGTGGCGGATCTCCCGGGCGAGCAGGTCCGTGAGCTCGAGCAGGTTGAAGCCGCCTTCGTACACCGCCTGAACAATGGATAGCGCGTCCTTGCCGCGCCGATCGAGAATGGCGTCGCACAGCTCGACGATGGAGCGGCGATCGATCATGCCCAGCGCGTCGCGCACCATCGACGCGGTGGCGGGGGAGCCGGCGAACGAGAGCACCTGGTCGGTGAGTGACAGCGCGTCCCGCATGCCCCCCTCGGCCGCGCGGGCAATGAGGCGGAGGCCCTCGTCGTCGACGGAGAGGTCCTCGGCCGCGAGCACCGACTTGAGGCGGTCGGTGATGACGTCGCTCTTGATGCGCCGGAAGTCGTAGCGCTGACAGCGGGACAGAATCGTGACCGGGATCTTGTGCGGCTCGGTGGTGGCGAAGATGAACTTCACGTGCGGGGGCGGCTCCTCGAGCGTCTTGAGCAGCGCATTGAACGCGCTGGTCGAGAGCATGTGCACCTCGTCGATGATGAACACCTTGAACCGGCACGACTGGGGCTGAAACCGTGTCGCCTCCCGCAGGTCACGGATGTCGTCGACCCCGGTGTGGCTCGCGCCGTCGATCTCGACGACGTCCACCGCCGAGCCGGCCGCGATTTCGCGACAGTGCACGCAGGTCCCGTCGGGGGCGTCGGTGATGCCCTTCTCGCAGCACAGGGCCTTGGCCATCAACCGCGCCACCGTGGTCTTGCCGATGCCCCGCGAACCGGTGAACAAAAACGCGTGGGCCACGCGCTCGGTGCTCAACGCCCGCTTGAGGGTCGACACGACGGTGTCCTGCCCCACGACATCGTCGAAGGTCTGGGGACGCCATTTCCGGGCGAGCACTTCGTAGGCCATGGGCCGGGCATATCACTGGAGTTTTCCGACGGGAAAGCCCCCTTCGGTCGCCCCCGGGGGGCGACGCCTGACGCGCCGCGGGCCGCGGCGGGTCGTCGGGAAGGCCGCAATTGTCTTATGCAAACGGGACGGGTTTGCTAACCGCTATGATCCGTGAACGGCCCCCCCGGCCACCGCGACCGACAGGAGCGCTCTATGTCGCAGATCCGTACCCGCATCGCCGGCACCGGCATGAACGTCCCCGAGCGGGTGGTCACCAACGACGACCTCGCCCAGCGCATGGACACGTCCGACGAGTGGATCACCCAGCGGTCCGGCATCAAGACCCGGCGCCACGCTGATCACGGCACCACCCCCACCGACATCGCCCTCCCCGCCATCGAGCGTGCGCTGGAGATGGCGGAGACCAAAAAAGAAGACATCGACTGCATCATCGCGGCCACGTTGAGCTCGCAGCATTATTTCCCCGGCACCGCGTTCTTTGTGCAACGCGCCCTCGGGCACAACAGCATTCCGGCCATCGATTTGCGCGCCCAGTGCTCGGGCTTTTTGTACGGGCTGCAGGTCGCGGACAGTTTCATTCGCGCGGGCACGTACAAGAAGATTCTCCTCGTCGGCATCGAGCTGCACAGCCACGCGCTGGAGTTCGCAGATCGGGGCCGGGACGTGGCGGTGCTGTTCGGCGATGGGTGCGGCGCGGCGGTGCTCGAGCCCACCACCGACGGCAGCGGCGTGCTTTCGGTGCATTTGCATTCCGAAGGCACCCACGCCGAGCGGCTGTGGTTGCAGGTGCCGGCCCTGGGCAACGACCCCTGCATCACCCACCAGGACCTCGAGGAGGGTCGCCAATACCCGAAGATGGACGGGCGCTTCGTGTTCAAACACGCGTGTACGCGCCTGCCTGAGGCGATCATGGAAGCGATGTCGACCAACGAGCTCACCCTCGACGACGTCAACGTGTTCTTCTTCCACCAGGCCAACCTGCGCATCAACGAGCTGGTGGGCAAGATGATGGGCATCCCCGCGGAGAAGGCGCCCTTCAACATCGATAAGTACGGCAACTGCAGCGCGGCCTCGATCCCCATGCTCCTCGACGAATGTGTGCGCGACGGCCGCTTCAAACGCGGGGACCTCGGGGTGATGGCCGCGTTTGGTTCTGGCTTCACCTGGGCGTCGGCGGCGGTGCGCTTCTAGGCCACGTCGGCGCGCGGCCGCGAATCAGCTTTTCTTGAGCAGCTCGAAGGCCCGGGTGATCTTGTCCCGGAGCTCGTCGATGCGCGCCACCATCAGTTGGCGGGCGGAGCCCTCAGGCACCTGGGCGGGGTCCAGCGACCGCATGCGTTCGCGGTAGGCGGCCTCGAGCACGGCGTTGTCGGCTTGGGCGCTGACCCCGAGCACCGCCGCGGGGTCGGTGAGGGGCTTGAGCCGCATGTAGAGGTTGAAGATCTCGTCCCGGGCCCGTTGCTCCTCTTCGGAGTCGGCGTCCTCGATCTCCGACGACGGCACGGTGAACCGTCCGGTGCCCGGGCTCACCTGGGTGGCTTCGCTCAGCTCCACGGTGTCGAACGACTCCCGGGGGTCGTCGTGCAGCGTCACCAACCCGCCGTCGACGAGGGTCAGGATCAACAGGGTGCCCATCAAGGGGTCGAACCCGAGGTCGCCGAGGGTGGTCTTGACCCGCTTTTGCCCGGTGATGAGCGTGGCCAGGTCATTGCCGCGCACGAAGGGCCGGAGCCGCAAAGACGCCGGGCCCAAGCCCGCGGTGGGATGAACGTACGTCCACTCCATGTCTTGGTGTCGACGCAACAGCTCGGTGGGGGGGGTCTGGGCCCGCCGCTCGTTAAGCAACAATCCAAATGCATTGACCCGCACCAACGGCAGGGTGTCGAGGTAGGTCGCGTCCTCGAAGAACGCGTAGGCCCCGTCGGACTGCTTGATCAGAGCGTGAATGCGATCCCGGATCGCGTTGCGCATGAACGCGTGCAGCTCTTGGCCGGTGGCGTGGCCGGCTGCGATCAGCGCCGCGAACAGGTCCGGGTGCTCGGCCGGGTCATAGGCGAAGTGCACCGGGGCGTGGCCCAGGCGCTTGAGGTCGCGCAGCATGCCCGCGGGCCCGTCGTCGTAGTGCACCCACACCGGGTCCCCGCCGAACACCACCAACTCCCCCGCCCCCGGCCCGTCCGAGACCACCAGGCGCCCGGTGAGCTCTTGGGACGCAATGCTCATGATCAGCGCGGGACCGCCGTCGGCGAGGTCACCTTCAAACAGCGGCTCGAGGGGCGCGCTCCCCGCCGCCCACAGAATATCCACGTCCACCGCGGTGTCGACGTCCTCGGGGCGCGGCCCGGTGCCCGGCCCGTCGCTCGACCCCGACGACGAGCTGCTGGGCAAGCGATAGGCGGGCAAGGTCTTGGGCTCGAGCACCTGCGGCCCGGGCATCGGGGTGTGGGGAACGGGCGCATCAAAACGCACCGCCGCCGGCACCCGGGCGGCTTCGTCCGAGCTGCTCGAGGACGCGGCCGGCTCGGCGGTGGGCAACGTCGAGGGCCCGGGCGCGACGGTGTAGGGCGCGGTGGGCTCGTCCGGGGCCAACGGCACGATGGGCTCGGCCGACGCCGCGAACGCGGCCTCCTCCTGGTCGACGAGACCGGGGATGTGGATGCGGGCGGTGGGGGCCTCGTTGAGGTAGTTGAGGGGCATGTCCTGCGCGGCCACCCGCTCGGCGATGGCGGCGTTGGTGGTCCCCGGGGGGAAAAGCTCGATCTCGACCCCGAACCCGGTGGGGTCGAACGGCGCGTCTTCGGGGTGTTGCAGGGCGAGCAAGAGGATGTGGGGGTGGCGCTTTTTGGCGAGTTGGCAAAAGCCGCGCAGCGCGAGCTGGCGCACGCCCACCGCGAACACCACCGCCGAAAAATCCGCGCGCCCGAGGGCGCTCATGCCCTCGAAGGGATCGTTGACCTCGTAGGTGAGGATGTCGCGTTCAGAAAAAGCGTTCCGCAGAAGGAGGCGCCGCGCGCTGTCTGATTCGACGACCAATACCGCGTGCATAAAGGGCGACTGTCTCCCGGACCGCGCCCCACCACCGTCGGTGAGGCTGGTCGAACCTTACCCCATCGCCGGGGGGCTCGACATCCGCAGCCCGACGGTGCCCAACTGATCCACCCGAACCTGGACACGGCTGCCGGCGTCGAAGGGAATCGCCTGGGTCGCGCCCCCGGCCAACACCACCGCGCCCGCCGGGAGGGACATCGAACGCTCGGCCATCATGTTGCAAAGCTCGACCAACGAGCGGAGCGGGTGCTCGAGGATGGCCGCAGAGTTGCCCACCGCGGCCACCGCCCCGTCTTTTTCCATCACCATCCCGAGGTTGCCGAGGTCGATGTCCCCGGGGCGACGCGCGACCTCGCCGAGCACAAAGTAGCTGGAGCTCGCGTTGTCCGCGACCACGTCTTCGAGGGTGAACTTGAAGTTTGCGTAGCGCGAGTTGATGACCTCGAGGGCCGCGTGCACGGTCGAGACCGCGGCCTCGGCCCGGGCCAACGTGGTGGGTCCGGACAAGGGCTGCCCGAGGACAAACGCGATCTCAGGTTCGATCCGGGGCTGGCTCAGCGTCGTGCGATCGACCTCTTGGTCGGGATGCAGTTGCATGTCGGCGGTGAGCACACCGTAGATGGGATGGGGCACGCCCATCTGCTCCATCTTCGCCTTGGAGGTGAGCCCCATCTTGTACCCCACCACCGCGTGGCCCTCGGCCACCCGGTGGGCGATGTTGCGTTGCTGGATGTCGTACGCGGCGGCCACGTCGAAGGGCGTGGTCGTCGACGGTTGGGCCACCAAGCGGACCTTCCGGGCCGCGTGGTGCAAGGTCAGGGCGATGTCGTCGCGATCCACGGCGGTCATGGCTGCTCCCGGTCTTTGGTGCGGGGGTCGGCGGCCAACAGCTGAGCCCCCGCCTCAGGCGACAGGGCCAGACCCAACCGCTCCCGCAGGGCCAGGTAGTCGCTGCCGATGGAAAAAGAGATGAGCTCGGTGACCAACCGCCGGGCGTTCTTTTCGGTGGCCCGCAACCGCTGGGTGGCCATCAGAATGTCACTGCACAAGAGCAATCCGGTGCGGTGCCCGGTGTATTCCACCCCGCGCACGAAGTGATTGATGGGGAGCTTTTGGCGCGCGTGGGCGTACTGCCGCACCGCGTCCTCGACGCGGCGGCGGCCGTCGTCGCCGGCCTGGGCGAGGGCGGCGTCCACCGAGCGGCGCAACCGGCTGGCGAGCTTTTGGTCATGTACCGGCACGTCGGCTTCGCGGGTGGCGTAGGCCGCCACCAGCGCGAGCAGGGCCTGCTTCAATGTCTCTGGATCGGTCGCCGCCACCACCCGGCCATACGACGACAGCGACCCCGTGGCCCGCCCCAGGTCGAACGCCCGGGTGGGGGTCATGCCCCCCTTCATCACCTGCGCGCCCACCGCCAAGGTGGGCCGGGCCGCGTGCACGGGGTGAAAGCCGTCGTCGTGGGCGGACTCGACGAGGAGAATCTCGCCGTCCACGCCGACCAACGCCTGGGCCGCGCGCAACGCTTGTTGCACCGACCGGGGCAGGCGGTGCTCGGCGACCTTGGGCCGGCCCGCCTCGAAGGTGGGCCCGAGCTCGCGCACGAGGATGTCCGACAACAACGTCAACACCGTGCGGATTGGCGTGCGCACGTCGGGGTGGGCCAACCGGCGGTGCACGTCGCTCATGTCTTTGGCCGGGGTGGGCCACTGGGGGAACGGGGGCCGGGTGTTGCGGTGCGCGGCCCGGTGCCCGTCGGAGGCGAGGTCCGACGCGCACATCGCGGCCAACACCACGAACACCCCGTCGGGCCGGTCCGCGCGGCGCATGAGGTTGAGCAAGGCGCGCCACGCGTCGGGGGAGAACGGATCGAGCGCGAGCACCTCGCGCCACTTGTCCGTGGCCTGGTTGAGCGCGCCGATCTCCGCGTAGATGCGGGCGGCGTCCTCCCGCGCCTTGACCGCGCCCTTGTCCTGGGCCGCGATGGCCTCGAGGGCCTCGGCCGCGCCGCGCAGGTCGCGCAGGTCGTAGCGGCGCACCTGGCTCAGCCGCTCGAGCAGCGACACGCGCCCCTCGGTGTCGGTGTTGCTCAGGAGCTTGAGCTGGGTGAGGTAGAGGTTCTCCAAGCCCCGGGCGTCGGTCTGCGCGGTGAACACCGCCTCGGCCATGTCCAGGGCCCGCGCGTTGGTCGGGTCCTCGTCGATGGACCGGCGCAGCTCGTCGGCGGCGCGGGCCTCGTCGCCCAGCTTGCGGAACAGCGCCGCTTTCTCGACGTGCAGCGCGCTCGCCTCCGGGCCACCCCCGATGCGGGCGAGGAGCTCGTCGAGGGACGTGAGCACGTCCTCGGTCTTGCCCTCGTCGATGTCGAGCTCCACCATGCGCTCGCGCGGCTCTTTGGCGTCGTTGTCGAGGGCCGAGGCCTCCTCGTACAACGCCCGGGCCAAGCCCCGGTCCGAGAGCCGCCCGTGGGCCAGCCGCCCCGCCTCGGTGAGGTCGCGGGCCGCGCCCCGGCTGTCTTTGTGTTTGGCCCGGGCCTGGAGAAAGCGCACCCGGTGGCGCACGTCGTCGTCGTTGTCGTCGCGGAAGATGTGCAGCCCGAGGTCGAGGGCCGCGGGGCTGAGCGCGTCCGCCCCCTCGCGCACCGCCTGGGTCGCGGCCTTGCCGATGGCGAGGCGGGCCCCCTCGTCGTCGTGCTCGGCGGCGCGGGCCACCGCCAAATCCCCCCACAGCCGGGCCCGCTCGTCGGCGGTGAGGTTGTCCCCGTGGTGCACCAAGTACCGCTCAAGCAGGTCGCGCCGGCGATCGCCGGGGGTGCTCTCGCTGTCCAGCCTCAAAATGTGGCTGAGTGCCACCGGGTCTTGGGGACGCTCGTCGAGCAAGGCGGAAAAATCGTTGCGGGCCCGGCCATCGCCCCGGTCGGCCCGGCACAGGGCCCGGAGCCGGCGCACCTCGAAGGGGGCCGCGGACAGGTCCGCCTCGTCGAGCAGGGGCCCAACCTCGTCGAGAAAGCCCCGGCTCGGCTTGGCCCAGGTGGGGTCTTGTTCGCCGTGCACCGCCGAGGCTTGGGCCAGCCACGCGGTGAGCAGCGCGGGGTCGTCGGGGGCCGCGCGCACCGCCCCCGCATAGGCCGCGGCCGCGGCCGCGGCCTGGCCTTGCTCCGACTCGAACGCGGCGAGGGCCACAAACGCCTCCGCCTGCGCCGGCCCGGGGGGACTCGCGGCGGCCAGGCCCCGGAGCGCCCGGCCTTGGGCCGCCCCCTCGCCCTGCCGCGCGGCCAGGTCCCGCAATGATATCCATGCTTGCAGATTTGTCGAATCGAGCTCCGCGGCGACCTCGTAGCGCCGCAGCGCGTCGGGGGCGCGCAGCAGATGCTCCTCGAGCAACACCCCGATCCGGTGGTGGATCTGGGCCCGCTCCTTCTTGTCCGCGGTGTGGGCGGCGAGCCGCTCCAGCGGCTGCAGCGCGCCCGCGGGGTCGCCCACGTCGACCGCGAGCTCGGCCCGGAGCAGCAACGCGGGGATGTGGTGGGGGGACAGCTCGAGGGCGCGGTCCAAAAAGGCCTGGGCGCGCTTGCGCTTTTTCAGTCGGTCCCGGGACAGGGTCGCGGCCCGGACCCAGAACGGGGCCCGCTCCTCGGCGGGGGCCCGCCGGGCCGCCTCGTCGAGAATCGACACCGCCTCGGCCACCTCCGCGGTCTCGAGCAGGTGGCTGAGCAACGCCTCGCGCGGCCCCTCGTGGTCGGGGTGGGTCCGCACCTCGGCGCGCAAGGCCTCGAGGGCCTCGTCGTGCGCGCCCCGGCGCGTGAGCAGGTCGTGCAGCCGGTTGAACAGCGCGCGCCGGGTGTCCTCGTCCCGGTCGGTGACCGCGACCTGCATGCGGCGCCGCAGCCAGGTCTCGTGTTCGGCCGCGTCGGGGCCGGGCCGGTCCGTGAGCTCGACGAGCACATCGAGCGCGGCCTTGTGGTGGGCATCGAAATCGAGCAACGCCTTGGCCGCCTGCTCTTTGCCCACCGCGTCGGAGAGCGCGTCGCGGTCGCTGAGCAGCTGCTCCCACACACCGTGGGCGCGGGGGGCGGGCAGGTGCCGCACGATCCGGCCGTACACCCGGGCCCGCTCGTCGGGCGGGCTTTGGCTGAACACCTCCACCGCCCCCGCGAGCACCTCCTCGTCGCGCAGCCGCAATGTCACAGCAAGCTCTTCGAACACCGCCTGCCGCTCGCGCAGATCGTCGGACAGCCGCGCCACCACCCGCAACGGGCCCTCCCGGCGGGCGCCGGTCAAATGGGCCAAGCGGCGGCGGGCGAGGTCGAGCCGAAGGCCGTCGCGGCCCCCGTCGGCCAAACGGTCGTCGAGGTAGCGCGCGACGATCTCGTCCTCGGCCGCGATGGGGGCCAAGAAGCTGAACACGTCGTCAACGTCGTCCTGGACCCGCGCGATCAGGATCCAGAAATCGGGCACCCCCTGGACCACCGCGGCGGGGGCGGCGTCGTACAAGCGGCGGCCCCAGACCAAGCTGAGCTCGGGGTGGTCGGGGGACAGCCGCACAAACCCTCGTTGGGCGTCTTCGCTCAGGGTGCCGAGCTGGCTCGCCTGCAGCTCGAGGGCCCGGCCGTAGAGGGCGAGCCGCTCGGCGCTGGCCACCGAGTCGTCCTGCGCCCAGGTCAGCGGCACCGCCGCGTCCTCGTCGGAAAACGCCGCCGCGACCTCGGGCCGAAGCGCGCCTTCCGACGGCGGCCACGCCGGGGTGGTGGCCTCCTCGTCGGCTTGGCTGTGATCGAACGGCTCCTGGGCCAAGGGCGACGCGTGGGCGTCCGCGGCCACCAAGGCGCCCCGGGCGGACAGCTCGATCTCGGGGGCGGGCGAGCGGATGGTCTCCTCCTCGTCGTCATCCGGCGAGAACGCCGCGGTGGGGTCATCGAGCGACAAAGGCTCGGCCGGCGCCGCCCCCGGTGCCTCCTCCCCGGACACAGGCGACTCGTCCGACGACGACGACGAGTCCGACGACGATGAGTCCGACGACGACGACGAGGACGACGTGACCTGGGCCTCGGCGGTGACGCTCACCAACGGGCGGGCCGGGCCGGTGGGCTCGTCGAGGGAAAAGGCGTCCGCGGCCTCGTCCATGCCCGGCGGGGGCGGCCCCGCCGGCTCCGCGCTGGCGATCTCCGCCACCGGGATGGCCGCCACCGCGGTCTCGGGGGCAGGCTCGGCCGCGGGCTCGGCCGGGGCGGGCTCCTCGACGACGGGCGCGGCGGCCCGCTGGCTCTTGCGCGACCGGGGCCGGGCGTCGTCGGTGGTGGGCGCGGAGGGCACGGAGTCGTCCACCGACGTGGCGGTGTCGGCGCCGGGCTCGTCGTCCCGCTCGTCGGCGTACGCGCGGGCCTTCTCCGACGGCCCCGACGCCCGGTCGGCCAACAGCGGGGTCGCTTCGCCCTGGGGCAGGCTCGATTCGTCCGAGACCTGGTCGACGAGCGAAGGCGTGGCCTGCTCCAGCAACGCAGGGAGCGGCGCCCCCGGCACGGTGGTCTCGAGGGAGTCCGGCTCCGGCGCCCCCGGGGGCGCGCTCGGGGGCAACGAAGTCGCGGGGATGGTCGGGACCGGGGTGGGGGTGGGGGTGGGGGTGGACGGCTCGTCGGCGAACACGCCCCCGTCGTCGGACAGGCTGCGCGCGTCCTCGAGGCTGGGGCCGCTGGAGAACGTGGGGGCCGGGGTGAGGGTGGTCTCGATGGCCGCGGCGGACGGCGCCGGGGTCAGGGCCTCGTCGGGGGCGGCGCGCATCGGCATGGAGACGTCCGCGGGCACCACCGGGCCGTCCTCTTCGCTTTTGGACACCGGGTGGGCCCCCGCGCTCTCGTCCCACGGGCTCTCGCTGTCCTGCTCGGTGGGGGCCGGCGCCGGTTGCCGCCGGTCAATTTCGGTTTCGTCCTCGACGCTGGGAAACGACACCGCCACCGGCGCGGGCCCGGGCGCGGCCTGGTCCTCGTCCCGGCTTTGCTCCCAGGTGGACTGGTCCTCGTCGTCGCCCGCCGCGGTGTCGACCTCCTCGTAGGGGGGCGGCTCGGCTGGGCCCTCTTGGGACGGGGTGGGCGCAGGCGGCGGCAATCCCAATGCATTGCTCAGGCGGATCGCGTGGCGGCGCGCGGCTTTGCTCTTGTTGTCGATGGCGAGCGCTTTCAAGAACGCGTCCCGGGCCGCGTCTTGGTCGTCGAGCCCGCGCTCATAGAGCACGCCGAGCTTGGTGCAGATCTGGGCCCGAGCGGCGTCGGACAGGTCCTCGGCGTCGCTGAGCTCGCCGAGCACCGCGGTCAGCTCGGTGAACCGTTCGGTCTCCATCGCCAGCCGCACCGCCTCGTCGACGCTGGCGGCCCGGGACGGGGCCGCGCGCAAGAGCTTGAGCGACTCCAAAAACGCGCGGTCCTTGTCCCCGAAGCGCTCGGACAGGCCGATCAACGCCTCCCGGTAGCCGAGCTGGCGCTCGGTGCCCTTGACCTGCGGGGCCCGCGCCGCCTTGCGCAAGGCGTCCAGCAACATGGTGGGGCCCCCCGCGGCCTCGAGCAGGTCGTCCACGTCGGGCACCACCGGGGCCTCGGCGAGCAAGATGGCCGCGACCTCGGCGGTGCCGCGCTCGTCGCCGAGCACCTTGGTGTAGATGTCCAACGCCCGTTCCCAGTGGGGCATGCGGGCCTCGGTGTCGGCGGCGGCTTCGGCCGCCCGGAGCTCGAGGCCGGCCAGGGTGCGGTACCGCGCCTGCACCTCTTGGCCGGGAACGAGGGCGAGCTGGAGCTTTTCGATCCACGCGTCCACGCAGGCGATGGCCGCGACCGGCCCGCCGTCCTGCTCGATGCCGTCGAGCAAGGCCGCCAGCGCCTCGGGGTCTTGCCCCTCGTCCACCGCGGCCAAAAAACGCTCGGTCTCCTGCACGCTCCATTTCCTCCCGCGTGGCGCGGCGGTAGCACCTCTTGAGGGGGTGCGAAATGACCAACCGGCCTGACCCACACCCGCCGGCACCGCCGCGGGTACACCATCTCGCCCTGGGCGCCGTCGACGTAGAGCGCGTGGCGGGCTTCTACGCGTCGCTGTTCGGCCTGCGCGAACGCACCCGGCACCACGACGGCGACGGGGCCCTGCGGTCCATCTGGCTGGAGCTCGACGGGGGGGCGGTGCTCATGATCGAACGACGCAGCGCGGCGCCGCGGCCCAAGCCCGCCGGCGTCGACGACGGACTGTTCTTGTTGGCCTTCTCCGGCGACGAAGCCGACCGCGAGGCGTTCGCCGCCCGCTGCCAAGGGAGGGGCGTCGCCATCGAGGACCGCACCGCCCACACCCTCTACGTGCGCGACCCCGAGGACAACCGGGTCGCGTTCAGCAGCCACCCGCTGCGCTGAGGGCGCTCACGCCGCCCGCACAAACTGCCCCGACAGACGGCTCCCCCGCGGGGTGCGCACGACCTCGATGCGGGTCGAGATGCGCTCTTTGAGTTCGCCCACGTGGGAAATGATGCCGACCATGCGACCGGCGGCGTGCAACCGCGACAGCGCGTCCAGGGCGAGGTCGAGCGATTCGGGGTCGAGGCCGCCAAAGCCCTCGTCGACGAAGATCGCCTCCATGGCCCGGCCCCCCGCCCGCGCGCTCACCGCGTCGGCCAAGCCGAGGGCCAACGCCAAGGCGGCGAGAAAACTCTCGCCCCCCGACAGCGTGTGCACCCCGCGCTCGGTGCCGAGCACCCGATCGAACACCAGAAGCTCCAACCCCCGCGCCCGTCGACGAGAAGGCTCGTCGCTGCGGGCCCGGGCGAGCTCGTACCGGTCGCGGGTCATCGAGCGCAGCCGGCGGCTGGCGTTTTCCAACACCTCGTCGAGCAGCGTGGCCAGCACGAACCGCTGAAAGGTCATGCCCAGGGGGTTGTCGCCGAGGGCCACCGCGGTCAGCTCGCCCCAGGCGAGGTGTTTGTCCTGCAGCGCGGCCTCGCCCTGTTCGGTCTCGGTCAATCCCGACAACCACAACGAGAGCTGTTTGGCCTCGGCCTTGAGCTCGCCGAGCCGGCGCGCCCCGTCGATGTGGGCGCGCTCGAGCTGGACGAGCTTTTGTTTTTCCTCGTCGGCGACCAGGGCGGGTGCCTCCGCCAAGGTCTCGGCCAGCCGGGCGGTCTCCGCGGTCACCCGGTCGAGCCGCTCTTGGTGGGCGGTGACCGCGGCGAACAGTCCCTCGGCCTCCCCCGACGCGGCCGCGTCGTGGGCGAGGTCGTCGAGGTCGGCGAACCCCTCGGCCGCGGCCCGGGTGAGCAGGGCCGCGCGCCGATCGGCGGCGAGGGCGGTGCGCTCTTTTTGTTCGCTCTCGGTCTGGGCCAGCTGCCCCTTGAGCTCGGCGAGGGCGCGCTCTTTGTCGAGGACCGCGTCTTGTTTTTCGCGGCGGCCGTGGTCGAGCGCGACGATGGCCGCGTCGAGGGCGCGCAGCCTCTCGCCGAGGGCGGCGGCGTCGGTGGGCAGTCCCTGGCTGAGCTGTTCGTATTGGCCCCGGGCCCGATCGTGTTGGGCCCGGGCCGCGGCTTCGGCCTCGGCGGCGGCGGCGGCGGCCTGTTCGGCGCCCGACAGAATGGCACTGCACTGTTGGGCCCGGGCGGCCAGCTCGTCGAGGTGTTCTTCGGCGTGCTCGGCCTTGGCCAGCGCGTCTTCGGCTTTGCTGAGCGCGTCTTGCAGCACGGTGAGGTCGCGTTCGCCAAGGTCCTCCTCGAGGTCGCGGCACTGTTCGGCCGCGCGCTCGATGCGCCAGGACAGGGTCTGGTCTTGGTGGGTGAGGGCGGCGAGGTCGGCCTCGAGCTGTTCGACCTCGCGGGTGCGGGTGCGCCACGTGCGCTCGCTGCCTTGCTCGGTGCCCGCGGTGGCGGGCGCGGGGTGGTCGTGGGCCCCGCACACCGGACAGGGCGCACCGTCCTCGAGGGTCTGGGCGAGATGCGCGGCCTGGGCGGACAAGAACACCCGCTCGGCGTGGGCCCGGGCCGCGCGCTTTTCGTCGAGGGCGCGCCGGGTCTCGGCCACCTGGGCGGCGAGCTTGGTCCGGGCCGCCTCGTCGTCGCTGCGCTCCTGGGCAAGCTCGCGAAACCGCCGCAGGGCCTTTTGCTCTTGCAACAAGCGCAGCAGCTGTCCCCGGCGGGCCTCGAACTTCGCCGCGTCGAGGCGCGCTTGCTGCAACGCCTTGTCCGCGGCCTGTCGGTTCTGCTGGGCCTGTTGCCGGCCCTCGTCGGCGGCGGCGCGGGCCTTGGTCGCGTTTTGGGCCTGTACCGCCAAGGTCTCGACCTCGGCCGCGAGCCGCTGGGCCTTTCCCAATGCTTCTTCATGCACGGCGAGCGCGGCCCGCTCGGTGGCCAGCGCGGCCCGCTTGTGATCGTGGTCCTCGTCGGTACCGAGCGCGGCCTTGGCCGCGGTCAACGCTCGTTCGGCCGCGCCGCAATCCTGCTGCACCTGGGCGGCCCGGGCCGCGGCCCCGTCCCGTTCGCGCTCGGCCTCCTGCAGCAGCGACAGGTCGGGCCCGAGGGCCTTGGCCCGGGTCAGGCGCTCGGCCCGGGCGCGCTTTTGCGCCATCTGTTCCTGCTCGGCCAACAGACCGTCCCGCTCGGCGGTGGCCGCGCGCTGGCGCCGGTGGAGCTCGGCCCACCGCTCGGCTTCGGCCACCCGGTCCCGCAGGGCCTTGAGCTGCGCGGCCTGCGCGGTCTGCTCTTCGGTCAACGCCACCAGCCGGGCGTCGACGTCGTCGCGTCGTTGCCGGAGAGCGGCCTCGCCGCTGACCGCGGCCTGCTCGAGGATAAACGCCCGGCGGTCCCGCTCCCGGTTGAGCGCGTCTTGCAACGCGTCCTTGCGGCGGCGCATCTCCTCCTCGATATTGCGGTACCGCTCGGTGTGAAACAGCGACTCCAAGATCTCTTGTCGCTCCCGCGACGGGGCGAGCAAAAACTCGCGAAACCGGCCCTGGGGCAACACCACCACCTGGCGAAACTGGTCGGCGTCGAGACCGATGAGGGCGTCGACGTGCTCGGCCACCCCCCCGGCCTTTTCGCTCAGCGACCGCCAGCTCTCGAGCCCCAGCGCCAACAGCGGCTGGGACTCGTCCGACGGCCCGTCGCCTTCGCGCACCGACAGCTCCACCGCCGCCCGCTCGGTGGTGACCTTGCCCCGGGCCTTGGCCTTCTCCTGCTCGGGGCTGCGGCGGATGCGGTACCGCTTTCGGTCGACGTCAAACTCGAACATCACATACGTCCGCGAGCGCGGGCTCGCCCCTTGGCACCGCAGGTCTTTGGCCCGGCGCTCGCCCCCCGCGCTCACCCCATATAGGGCATAGCAGATGCCGTCCAAGATCGTGCTCTTGCCCGCCCCGGTGGCGCCGTGGATCAAGAACAGCTCGTCGCCGACCTTGGAGAAGTCGACCTCCACCACCCCGCGAAACGGGCCGAACGCGCTCAGGGTCAGGCGCACCGGTCTCATGTGCTCGCCTCGCGCCGGCTTTGCTCCACCCGCTCGACCACGCTGGCGAGCAGCTCCTTTTGTTGCTTCGTCATCTCTTTGCCGAGCACATCCTCGAAGAACGCCTCGAACAGCTGCACGTCGCTGAGCCGCCCGGGCACCACCGGCACACTCGCGGCCGCGGGGGGCCGGGCCAGCCGGGCCTGGGACACCTCGAGGAGGTTCTCGAACCGTTCGCGCAGACGCCCCATGGGGTCGAGCACCGGCACCTCATCGGACAACACGATCCGCAACAGGTCATCCCGGGCCCCGACCTCGGCGTCGTCGGCCAGCAACGCCGCGAACGCCCCCTCGATGATGCGCACGTCGCGCAAGGGGGTGAGCGGCACGTGGGTGGTCTCCACCGCCCCCTGGGCGTCGACCTCGACCACGGTCACGCCCTTTTGATCCTGCGCCTCCGAGAACGAATACTTCAACAATGAGCCTGGATACCGCACATCGGGCCGCAGGCTCTGCGGCCGGTGGTGATGCCCCAGCGCGGCGTACACAAACCCGTCGAACGCCTCCACCGCCGCCGCCGAACCCACCCCCACCGACAGCGGCCGCTCGCTCTCGACCGCGGCGGTGCCCGCCACCGAGCCGTGGGCCACCACCACCCGGCGCGCCCCCTCGACGGTGGCCGCCGCCCGCCGCACCATGTGGGTGAGGGCCGGCCCCGGCTTGTGCACCGTCTCGGCGCTGCCCAGGCCCGGCACCCCCCGGGCCCGGGCGAAGGCGTGACGCACCACCCCGGGCTCGGCGTAGGGCAACAAAACGAAGTGTACGCGTCCATGCTCGTCGTCGAGACCCACCACCATCGGCGCTTGGCGCAGCGCCCCCGACACGTGCAGGCCGGCCCGGGCCGAGACCCGTCCCCCCAGCTCGATCCGCTCGGGGCTGTCGTGGTTGCCGGCGATGACCAGCACTGGGATCTCGAGCCCGATCACCAGCTGGTGCCAGGTGTCGTCCAACAGTGCCACTGCATCCGGAGGCGGGACCGCGCGGTCGAACACGTCCCCCGCCACCACCACCGCATCGACCTTCTCCGCGGCCGCGATCTCGACCACCTGGGCCAGCGCGTGCGCTTGGTCCTCGAGCAGCGACACCCCGTGAAAGATGCGCCCCAGGTGCCAATCGGCGGTGTGGACAAACCGCATGTGGTGTTCATGCCGGCTCCGCCGCGCCTTGGCAACGCGGGGCATTCACGCCCCAGACGCGCTACAGTGTCCGGCCAGGGGGCGATCATGACCGCGACGTCGACATTGTGGTTGGTATTGGAGCACGGGCCCCTCGAGCAACTCGGCCCCGACCTCTGGCGGGTGGAAGGCTCTCTGCCCAAGATGGCCCTCCGGCGCCACATGATCGTGGCCCGGCTCAAGGGCGGCGGGCTGTGGGTGCACAACGCCATCGGGGTCGACGACAAGACCCGCTTGGCCCTCGAGGCCCTGGGCGAGGTCAAATACATTGTGGTGCCCAACCACTACCACCGGCTCGACGGGGGCGCGTTCTCGGCCCGGTACCCCGACGCCCAGGTGGTGGCCCCCAAAGGCGCCCGCCACAAGATCGAAGAGCGGGTCAAGGTGCACCTCACCTACGACGAGTTCCCGGTGCTCGACGAGCTGCGGGTCGCGTACGTGGCCGGGGGCAAGGACCTCGAGGGCGTGTGGCGCTTTCACAGCGACGAGGGCACCACCCTGGTGTTCAACGACGCGCTGTTCAACCAGCCGCACCTGGCGGGCATGGAGGGGTTTGTGTTCCGCCTGCTGGGAAGCTCGGGCCCGCCCAAGGTCACCCGGGTCGCGCGCATGGCGCTCATCGGCAAGAAGAAGGCGTTTCGGGCTCAGCTCGAGGAGCTGGCCGCGATTCCCGACCTGGTGCGGGTCATCCCCGGTCACATCGATGTCATCGACGAGGACCCCGCCGGGGTCCTGCAACAGGTCGCCGCTCGCTTGTGACCTCGGGCCCGGGAAGAACCCAGCGCCGCCCCCCACGCCGCAACCAAGAATGCTCGGGCCGTCCTCGGCCCGGCCACACCGGGCCCGCCGGCTATCCTCTATTGTGAACCACCGCGGGCCGCGGGATTCTGACCTAGCCGCCCACGCCGGGCTCGATCCTGACCCGTCGTTTGGTGCGGGCCCCGAGGGGCTTGACGCGAAAACCATCGCGAGCGGTGAGGTCCCAGTCGACGGAGCACCCCAGGCCAGGGCTTTCGTCGCTCGTCTTCAGGGCCCGGCAAGAGGGGTGCTCGAGGTGGAGGTCCTCGTGGAGCTCGACCCGGAAGGCGATGTCCGGTGGGGCGCGGGCCCCGACGGTGTCCATCACCCGGCGTGCCGCTTGGTTGAGTTCCGCGGTGGCGTTCTGCTCGCCACAGATGTGCGGCTCACGGCCAGGCGCAAAGCACACGTACACCGACGACGACAACGTGGTGGTGCGCGGTTCGGCGGCGGCGGCCTGCGTTCGCAGGAGGTGGTCGACCCCGTGATCGCTGAGGTCGCCGATGGCCCGGCGCTTGGGCCACGTCTGCAGCAGCACGGGGAGGTCGAGCGCGGCCAACCGGGCCGCCACGGCATCGATTGGTTCGTGGCGCGCGCCAGACCAGAGCGTGTGCAAGTCCTCGGCGAGCGAAGACCGAAGCTCTGCCAACGCGAGGGCGGGCAAGGTGGACGTCGGGCGCTGGCGCGGGGTGGGGGCAGCGAGGGCGGCGAAGCCGTCGGCGTAGGAGAGGCGCAGCGGAATCGGTCGGTGCGCCAGGCTGCGGGTCGGGGGCGGCTCACCCTGCGCGGTTGATTGCGCGCCGGACGACACGTCGGGCGAGGCCGCGTCGGCGCCGGCGGGGGGCGGCGCCGGAGGGCGAGGCGACGACGGGGGGGCCGGCCTCTGGGCGGCCACGGGCTGGGGCATCGGCGGCGGGGGAGGAGGGCCCGGGGGGGGTTTTGGCCACCGCACCAAAAGCTCGATCACCGGGTCGGTCGTCGGGGCGGGGTCGACGGCGGGCGAGGAGGGGACCATGACGACGAGGAGCGCAGCGTGGCACGCGACGGACACCACCAGGCCCGCGAGCCAGGTCGTCGGCAAACGCCATCGGCGCGTGTTGGGCTCGGGGGGGTCGATCGCCATGCGCCCTCGAGCGTATCAGGGCCCACCGCGTGTTCCGTGCCCCAGGTGGAGCGCGACGCTATTCCCGGTTGCGGGCCGGGGCATCAGATGCCGCGACCAGGTCGAAAAAGCCCAGCTGCCCGGCCACAAAGCCGCCGAGGGCGCCCGCGCCGACGGCGGCGGGGAGCGACATGTACACCACCGCGCCGGCGGCGATGCCAAACATGCCGGCTTGGTCGAGCTGTCGCTCCTTGGTCCGGCCGAGCACACCGGGCTGCGCCGCCAGCCGCTGGGCAAGTCCGCTCAGGGCGAGCAACGAGGCCAGGCCCACGACGTGCAGACCCGCGAGCAAGCCCCCCGCGAGGGCCACGGCGGCGTGCACCGGCCCCTCGAGCGCGCCGCTGCCAAGCGTCGCCAAGCCGAGCAGGCCGGCGGACGTGGCCGCCGGGAGCGCGCCCACGACCGCGACCATGAGCCAGGCCTGGCGTTGGGTGTACGGCAGCGCGCCCGACCACATGGTGTGCGCCACCGCGCCCACCGCGTAGTACGTCGCGCCGGCGGTGACCGCGCCCCCGAGGGCCGCGGCCACAACCGCCTCCACGTCGACGCTGGCCCAGTCCACGACCGCCGGCGCGGGCCGGGCCGGCGCCGTCTCGGGCGCGACCAGCGAGACGGACAACAACACAAAGACGGAGGCAGCGGTCATCCAATGCTCCAGGACGGCCGTTCCGGCGGTCCCGGACATGGCGCTGGGACATGATTCTGACGCCCCGCGCGGCCGGGCTCAAGTGTCCCGGTCGCCGCTCGCTTGTGGCCCCCGCGGACTACCGACCGAGGGTGAAGCGCAACATGTCCTCGAGGGTGCGGTGCCGAAAACGATGGCCCAGCCCCTCGAGCACCCCGGGGCGCACCTTGGCCCCGGTGAGGACCAACGCGTCGGCTTGTTCTTTTCCGAGCGCGGCCCGCACCGCAAAGCCGGGGGCGGGGGTGATCGCGGGCCGGCCCAGCACCCTGGCCAATGTCTCTGCAAACTCATGCTGGCGCACCGGCTCTGGCCCCACCGCGTTCACCGGCCCGGACAGTTGCTCGTCGAACAACGCCCGCAAGTAGATGTCGAGCACGTCGTCCAGGCCGATCACCGATTGCCACTGCTGGCCGCTGCCGACCTTGCCCCCGAGCCCCGCCTTGAACAGCGGCAGCTGCTTTTTGAGCGCGCCCCCCGCGGCGGTGAGCACCACCCCGGTGCGCACCATCACCACCCGGGTCCCGAGCGCGCGCAGCCCGTCGAGGGCCCCCTCCCAGGCTTCGACCACGTCGGCCAGAAAGCCATCGCCCCGGGGCGCCTGCTCGTCGAGGTCGGCGTCGCCCCCATCCCCGTACCACCCAATGGCACTGGCACACACGAACACCTTGGGCGGCGCCGCGCAGGCCTGACAGGCCTCGACCAGCGCGCGGGTGCCGCGCACCCGCGACTCGAGGATGCGGCGCTTCTTGTCCGCCGACCACCGATCGCCGAACACCGACTCGCCCGCGAGGTGCACCACCGCGTGCCGCCCCTCGAGCGCCCGGGGGTTGGCCCACCCCCCCTCGACGTCGAGCACGGCGGCGTCGGCGCCGGCTTCGTCTTGGGCCTTGCGCGCCACCGGCACCACGGTGTGGCCGCCGGTGGTGAGCAACGCGGACAGCGCCCGGCCGATGAGCCCGCTCGCCCCGGTGATCGCGACCTCGGCTTGTCGCCCGAAGCCCCACGCCCGGTGGGCGCGGAGGTCGTCGACGAACAGCGCGTGCCGGTAGGCAAACATCTGCTCGAGCATGCCTTTGACCGCGCCCGCGGACGCGAACGACAGCGGCGCCTCAAACGTGATGTCGTCGCTGAGCGTGCTCGTCTCCGCGGTGAGCGGGGCGAATCGATGCTCGTGGCGCCAGGACGTAAACGGCCCCGACTTCTGCACGTCGACGAACCGGTGCGGCGGCTCGACGTCTTGGTGCACCGCCACCCAGGGCACGGGGACGGGTCCGAGCTTGATGACAAATTTGGCTTCACGCCCCTCTTCCACGACGGGGGGCACCACGATCTCGGTGTCGGAGAACGGGGGCGACAACCGGCCAAACGCCCCCGGGCGAACATGCCACGCGAACGCCTCGGCGGCGGGCACGGGCAGTTCGGTCTCGAAGAGCAGCCGGGTCATGGGGGTCCGATGCCGGCGCGCGGCCCGACGTGACAGCGCGCCGCGGGATCAGCCGTAGCGCTTCTTCAACAGGGCATAGGCGGCGCGGATGGCCATCGCCTCGCCCCCCTTGGGCCGGCCGGGCCGCTCGTCGAGGTTGTAGGCCATCAGGTCGATGTGGGCCCACGGCACATCGTTGCCGACGAACTCCTGCAAGAACAGCGCGGCGGTGATCGCGCCCCCGTACCGGCCCGAGGCCACGTTGCTGATGTCGGCGATGGGGCTCTCGAGGTGCCGCCGGTAGGCCTTGACCAACGGCATGCGCCACACCGGGTCGTCGACCGCGACCCCGGCGTCCATGAAGTCCGCGGCGAGGTTGTCGTCGTTGCAGAACAGCGCCGGCACCTCGGTCCCGAGGGCGACCCGGGCCGCCCCGGTGAGGGTGGCGAAGTCGATGACCAGCTCCGGCTTTTCACTCACCGCTTCGGCCAACGCGTCGCAGAGGATGAGGCGGCCTTCGGCGTCGGTGTTGCCGACCTCGACGGTGATGCCCTTGCGGGTGCGCACGATGTCGAGGGGGCGCATGGCGTCGCCGGACACGGCGTTCTCGACGCAGGGCACCAGGGCGCGCAACCGGACGGGAAGCTTGGCGTCCATGATCGCCTGGGCCAGCGCCAAGGTCATCGCCGCCCCGCCCATGTCCTTTTTCATCAGGAGCATGCCCGAGGCGCCCTTGAGGTCGAGCCCCCCCGAGTCGAACACCACGCCTTTGCCGACGAGGGTGACCTTGGGGTGGTTCTTGTCGCCCCAGGTGAGGTCGACCAGGCGCGGCTCTTTGTCCGCGGCCCGGCCCACCATGTGGATGGTGGGGTAGTTCTTGGCCAGGAGCTGGTCGCCCACAATGACAGTGCATTTGGCCTTGTGCTCTTTGGCGATGCCCTGGGCCGCGGCCGCGAGCTCGGCGGGGCCGAGGTCGCCGGCGGGGGTGTTGACCAGGTCCCGCGCCAAAAACGTCGCCGACGCGAGCCGGGTGACCTCCGCCTTGTCGGCGTTTTTGGGCCACACCAACGTCGCCACCCGCCCGGTGCGCTCTTTGTACCGGGTAAAACGGTACGTGCCGAACGCCCACCCCAGGCACACCCGGTCGGCGTCGTCGGCGGGGATGTCTTCGGCCAGGCGGTAGGCGCCCTGGGGCAGCCGGGTGGGCAACATCGCCACGTCCCAGAGGAACGTTTGCTCGTCGACGCCGAGCCAGATCTCCGCCACCGTGCCGTCGCGGGCGGGGACGACGAGGTGGGTGCCCGCGCGCCCCACGAAGCCTTTGGTCTTCGACCACTTCTGGGCGGTCTTGGACTTCTTCTTCACGAACGCGGCGAAGTCGTTTTGTTGGATGAGGTAGATGGGCCGGGTGGTCTTGGTGGCCCGGGTGGAAAAATGCGACAGCACAAATGCTCCTGGAAGGGGAACGCGTCGGGGAACGGATCAGGACCGGCGACGGCGGCGGCGGGCGAGGAGCCCGGTCGCCAGCAGGGGCAACAGGGTGCCGGCCGGGAGGGCGGCGCACGACGAGGACGGCTCGGCCGGGGCCGGGGTCTTCTCGGCATCCAGCGCCGGGGTCTTGGCCGGCTCGTCGCCCCCAGACGGGTCCTGGGCGCCCCCGGCGGCGGCGGGGGTGTCCGACGCGGCGGCGGGTTTTTCCCCGGTGTCGCCGGCGGCGGCTTCGGCGCCTTCGGGGGCTGGGTCTTTGCCCGCGGGGTCCACCGCGCCGTGGGCGGGCCCTTGGGGGGAGGCCTCGGGAACTTTCAGTTCTTTGCCGTCGGCGATCCATTTTTCGATCGCTGCGAGGTGGGCGTGGGCCCCTTTGTCGTCGAGCATGGCCGAGGCCGAGCAACTGTTGTCGTACCAGTTGCCGTCCCGGGCCCCCACGAACAGGATGTACTTCTTGCCCGCTTCGTACTTGCGGCCGCAGGCGGCCGACGACGCCGCGGTGACCAGCGGCTGGGTCTTGCCCACCTCGCCTTTGCCCTTGAACATCTTTTCGATCTTCGCCTGGTAGGCGATGTTGGTCCGGGCGAGCCGGACCTCCTCGTCGGTGGGCACTTTGGCGATGTTCACCAACGCGATGGCTTCGGACGCTTTGATCGCCATGTCGATGTCGATCGGGCCACACCGGCAGGCCGCGGCCTCTGGGGCGTAGGCCCACACCAGAGCCCCCAGCGAGGCGGCACAGAGCAGAGTCGTAGATCGGGTCATGGGGTCCTCCGGACGCTTGCTTTAGCGCACTTGGCCGGCCGGACTCAATCCGCCGGCGGTGGTGCCGACGAGAAAAGCCGCGCGCGGTTGGTTACCCTGGCGTCATGAAGCGTTTCGCGCCGTGGTGGAGGTTGTGGTGGTGTCTTCCCTGCTTGTGGGGCGGGGCGTGCACCCTCGTGGTCGGGGTCCACAACGCGAGCGAGACCGGCGACGGGGATGGCGACGGAGATGGCGACGGCGACGGCGACGGCGACGGGGATGGTGACGGCGACGGCGACGGGGATGGTGACGGCGACGGCGACGGCGACGGCGACCCGGGGGGCCCGCCGCCCCGGCTGAACGAATGGATGGCGGACAACGATGGCACGTTGCTCGACGAGGACGGGGACGAGAGCGACTGGATCGAACTGTTCAATCCCGAGGCGGTGCCGATCTCCCTCGACGGGTTTTTCCTGTCTGACGACGAACGCGAGCCGGACAAGTGGCGTTTCCCCGACGTGACCATGCCGGCCAAGAGCCACCTGGTGGTGTTCGCCTCGCGCAAAAACCGCCGGGTGCCGGGCCAGCCGCTGCACACCAACTTCGCCCTGTCCAACGACGGGGACGACGACCTGGTGCTCACCCGCCCCGACGGGCTCACCGTGGTCGAAGCCTACGCGCCATTCCCGTTTCAGGTCGAAGACATCTCCTACGGCCGGTCCGGCCCGGCCGAGACCCGCACCGCTGTCGCCGCCGGCGCCACCGCGTCCTACACCACGTCGTTCCCCCCGGTGGACTTCGCCGCCCCGGGCTTCGACGACAGCGCATGGCCCACCGCCCCCCTCCCCCTCGGCTTCGGCCACCCCGGCATCGCGCCCGCGAGCGACCTGTCCGCGGCCATGCTCGGCGCCACCGCGCTTTTGACCGTGCGCGTGCCCTTCACCATCGACGCCGACCTCACCCCCGCGGCCTTGGACCTCGAGGTGGTCGGCCAGGACGGCCTCATCGTGCGCGTCGATGGCGCCGAGGTGTTCCGCCACTTCGCGCCCCTGGACGTTCAGCCCGATTCCCGCGCCACCGCCGCCCTCCCCGACGAGGACCACGCCGTGTTCGAGCGGCTCGCGCTCTCCCCCGACCTCGCCCCCGGCCCCCACGTCATCGCGCTCAGCGTGCTCAACGACGCCCTCGACTCCCCCACGTTGTTTGCCGACCTGCGCCTCGACGTCGTCTACGGCGACGCCGACGCCGCCCCCGGCCCCCCGGGGTATCTCGAACGCCCCACCCCCGGCGCCCCCAATGTCGCTGCGCTTCCCGGCATCGTGGCCCCCCTCACCTTCGACCCGCCCCGGGGCCACCACGACGCCCCCTTCGAGCTCGCCATCACCTGCCCCACCCCCGGGGCCACCATCCACTACACCCTCGACGGCACCGATCCCCGCGACCCGGGGGCCCTGGTCTACACCGGCCCGCTGCCCATCGCGGGCACCTCGGTCGTCCGCGCCTACGCCACCGAAGGCGACCAGTGGCCCACCGCCCCGGTGACCCACACCCATCTGTTCGCCGGCGACATCGCGACCCAGTTCGCCGACGGCAGCGCGCCCCCCGGCTTCCCCTCTGGCAATGTCAATGGACAGGTCCTTGACTACGGCATGGACCCCGACGTCACCGGCCCCGCGGGGGCCGCGGCGGTGCGAGACGCGCTCCTCGCGATTCCTTCCCTCTCGTTGGTCACCGATCCCGCCCACCTGTTCGACCCCGACGACGGCATCTACACCCACCCCGGCAACCGCGGCCGGGCCTGGGAGCGCCCGGTGTCCATCGAGGTGTTGCCCCACCAGGGCGACGCCGGCTTTCACCAACCCGGGGGGGTGCGCATCCGGGGCGGCTATTCACGATCTCCCCAGAACCCCAAACACGCCTTTCGGCTCTTCTTCCGCGCCGAATACGGCGACGGCTGGCTCAACCACCCCTGGTTCGGCCCCGACGAAGTCGATCGCTTCAAGAACATCGACCTGCGCACCGCCCAGAACTACTCCTGGTCATTCCAGGGGTCGGGGGAGAACACATTTTTGCGGGAGGTGTTCGCCCGGGACTCCCAACGTGACATCGGCCAGCCCTACACCCGCAGCCGCTTCCACCATCTCTTCATCAACGGCGTGTACTGGGGGCTGTACATGACCCAAGAGCGCGCCGAGGCCGCCTACGGCCAGACCCACCTCGGCGGTCACCGCGACGATTACGACGTTGTCAAATCGTCCGGCGCGGCCGGGGGCTACACCACCGAGGCCACCGACGGCGACCTCTACGGGGCCTGGGCCGCGCTTCACGACCTCAGCCAGCAGCAGCGACTGGACGGCGACCTCGACCGCTATTTCCTGATGCAAGGGCTCCTCCCCGACGGCACCGACGACCCCGCCGCCCCCGCGCTGCTCGACGTCGACAACCTCATCGATTACATGCTGATCATTTTCTACACCGGAAGCTACGACGCGCCGCTCTCCACATTTTTGGGCGGCGCGTCCAACAACTGGTACGGGATGCGCGACCGGCTCGGCGACCGCGGCTTTGCCTTTTTCCTGCACGACGCCGAACACGCCATGGGCGCCGGGGGCCAAGGGCCCGAACAACAAAACCGGGTCGGGCCCTACTACGAAGGCCAACAGGGCGTGTTCGAGCGCAGCAACCCGCAGTACTTTCACCAAGACCTGCTCGCCACCGACGAGTACCGCGTGCGCTTCGCCGATCGCGCCCACCGCGCGCTGTTCGATGGCGGGGTGCTCACCGTGCCCGCGGTGACCGCCCGGCTCGAGACCCGGCGCGCCACCGTGGCCGGCGCGATCCTGGCCGAGTCCGCCCGCTGGGGCGACGCCCAATCCGCGGTGCCGTTCACCGTCGACGACTGGACCGCCGCGGTGAACGACCTGGTGCAAAACCACGTGCCCGGCCGCACCGCGGTGGTCGTCCAGCAGCTGCGCGACGGGGGCCTCTACCCGCTCATCGACGCCCCGGTGGTGGCCCCCACCGACGACACCGTGCCCGCGGGCAGCACCCTGACCCTGAGCGCCCCGTCGGGGGTCATCCACTACACCCTCGACGGCACCGATCCCCGCGCCATCGGGGGCGCGGTCGCCGCCACCGCCCAGACCTGGACCGGCACCCCCGTGCTGCTGCAACAGAACCTGCCGGTACGCGCCCGCGTGCTCGACGGGGGCACCTGGAGCGCCTTGGTCGCGCGCGACTTCGTCGTCGAGTGAGCCGCGCACCCCGGACGGTTTGCATCCTGCACCAGGAATGCGCGATTTTTGTTGTTCGCGATGCCGCCCCCCCCGCCACCTGGTTTTGCTTTGCCCGATTGGACCGGGCCGCTCGAGCTCGACGCCCAGCTCGCCGCCACCCCCGACGACATCATGGTGCGGGGGGTGCTCATCGAGGGCTTGCGTCGACGGGCGATCACCATGGGGGTCGACCTCGGGCTTGACCGGTTTATTCCGTTCAAGGGCTATCCCATCCGGGCCCAGCTCGAGATCTTGGTGCAGGCCTCGGAGCGACTCAATCCCGACCGGCCCCGGGAGGGCCTGCGCTGGATCGGCCAGTTGGCGATGCCCAGCGTGCTCGAGACCATGCTCGGCAAGGTCATGCTCGGGGTGTTGGGCAAAAATCCGCGCAGCGTGTTCGAGCGGGCCCAGCACGCGTTCAAGAGCTTTGGGGCCAAGACCACCATCAAGCTGCACAGCCAGAGCGACGATCATGTACATATGCACTATATCGACGCCTACGCGTTCCCTCGTTGGTACCACGTCGGCTTCATCGAAGGCACGGTCAGCGCCTTGCACCACACCCCGTCGGTGTGGACCAAGATCCACTCCCTCACCGAGGTGGAGTACTGGTGCACCTGGGTCCCCGACGCGCCCCTCGACGAGGGACCCGCCCCGGCCTAAGACGCGGTGAGGGCCATGACCCGGTCCGCTTCACGCATTCCGCTCATCATCGCCCCGTGCACGGACTGGAAGTGGTGGGGCATGGTCGCCTCCCCCGCGAACAACAACCGTTGGCGCCATTCCGGGGCCGCCACCGCGCGGTAGTCGTCCGGCACCGCCCCCTGGGGCACATGCGAGTACGCTCCCAATGCATAGGGATCGTCGCCCCACCGCGTGAGCCGGGCCGCCACCGGCGCGGCCGGGGCCCGATCCCCGAACAGCCCCGCGAGGCGCGCGTGGGCCGCGGCCAAGATGTCGTCGTCGGTGCGGGTGGACAGACAGGGCCGGGCGCTGGGCCCGCCGATCCAGCCCACCCAGGTCGGCGCCCCGGTGTGGTCGGAGTACTCGTCAAATACTGCATAGGCACGGTCGAGAGGGGCGGGGCCGGTGACCTGGCACAGGCGGTGGGTGTCCACCGGCGGGTCCCACCAGCGCCGGTCGTAGACGAGCACGGCCTTTTCGAGCTGGCCCACCCCGAGCCGGCCCACCGCCCGGACCTTGGCCGCGGAGAGACCAGGCCACATCTCGACGCTGCGCGCCTTGAGCACGGCCAGCGGCAAGGTGCACACCACCCGGTCCACGACCAGCGCGGGCCCGTCGTCGAAGGTGAGCTCAACGTCGTGACCGCGCCCCGAAAGCTTCCGCACCGGCCGGCCCAAGGTGATGTGCAGCCCGGTGGCGAGATGCCTGACGATGGGGCCGTAGCCGCCGTCCGGAATGTGATTGCTTCCGTCGAGGTCGTCGTAGGCCCCGATCCCGGCGGCGGTCATCTCCGTGACCGGCCCCGCGGGGTCGGTCTCGAACAACACGGTGGCGAAGTGACGAAACGCCGCCGGGTCGAGCCCGGGGGCCGCCCATCCCGACAGGTGCTGTTCGATGACGTCGGACACCGTGGCCTGGGGGTCTTGCCCGACCAGGCGCTCGCCGGTGTGCCACAGGGCGGAAAGTTGCTGGATGTAGGCGCGGCGGGTGGGCAGGTCGAAGGCCGCGCCGTCGGCCCCGAACAAATGGGGCAAGCCAAAGCGACGCGGGCGCCAGCGCACGCCATGGGCGGCGGCGAAGGTGGCCACGGGGTTGTCGCGAATGCCGTGAAAGGTCGCGGCCCCGAGGTCCACCCGGGCCGGGCCCACGTCCACGGTGTGGACCCGACCGCCGATGCGGTCCCGCGCCTCGATGACCGAGACCCGGTGGCCGGCGTCGTGCAGGAGCCGGGCAGCGGTGAGGCCCGCCACCCCCGCGCCCACCACCGCGATGTGTTCGATGCGGGCGGGGGCCGGCGCCCGCCAGGCAATGCCTTTGGTTTTGCCGGGGCTCCACCACGTCGCCAGGCGGGTGCGCCACGGCACCCGGGCCAAGCGCACGTCAGCCGCCTTTCCACTCCATCATGTCCATCATCGCCGCCTGGGCCCCGCCTTCGATCTCGGCTTGCTCGCGGCGTACATCGGCGCAGTCCTCGCACAACTTCAGCGTACGCCGCCCTACCTTCACCTTCACGACCTCGTCGATCTCGTCACCGCAATCGGCACACTGCATGCGGGCCCTCCGTCATGGTTTGGGTGGCATCATAATGTGACCGCACCGCGCTCACCAACGGGATAGTTCCGCGGTAGCCTCGGACTCGTCTTTTCGTTTGGGGGAGTTCGAATGGCGATCACACCGAGCCTGTTGGCCTGTTCGTTTGTGCTGTTGGCGGGACAACTTCCCCCCGACCCGGTCCCGCCCGCCGACAACACCGCCCCGCCCGCCGACCACACCGCACCGCCCGCCGACAACCCCGCACCGCCCGCCCACGCCGACCCGGCCCCCGCGCCCGCGGCGCCGGTCCCGGCGACCACCACCGCCCCCGCGCCGTCCGCCCCCGAGGTCGCGGTCGACACCGACGCCGACCGCATCCCCATCGTGGTGCTCAACCTCAAGCCCCTCGGGGCGAGCCCCGCGTTGGCCGAGACCGTCACCGCGCACCTCGCCGCGCACCTCGACGACCTCGGGGTGTTCCAGGTGCTCACCCAAAACGACATCCAAAACCTCGTCGACTTCGACGCCACCCGCCTCACCCTGTCCGACGAATCGGCGCGCTCGCGGCTCACGGATTTGGGCAAAGCCCTGGGGGTGCAGTACCTGATGTTCGGTCAACTCTCCAAGACCGACGCCGGGTTTGTCGTCGAGGTGGTCCTGGTCGATGCCCAGGCCACCACCGTGCTCCGGCGCGAATCCATCGCCCCCAAGAACTCGACCACCCTGCTCGCGGACAGCAACCGCGCGGTGGACACGGTGGTGCGCGGGTTGCTCGACGCCCGCCGGGGCGAGCTGTTTGTGCTCAGCGAGCAAGAAGGCGCGACCCTCTACGTCGACGGCACCGCCATCGGCGCGCTGCCCATGGCCCCGCTGTCCATCGGCGCCGGCCCCCACCGCGTAGAGGTCAAAAAGGACCTCTACGTCGCCGAGACCGTCGACGTCACCGTGCAGCCCGGCCGCCGCCTGACCAAACAAGTGGTGCTCGTGCCCACCGCGGAATGGGTCGCGAGCTACAACCGCACCGCCTGGCTCTGGGTCGCGGCCGGTTCGTTGGCCGCGGCGGTGGCGGTCGCGACCTTCGCCGCCGGCGCGGGCATCTGGGCCCTGCAGCGCATCGAGGTCGCGGGCTACCAAGCCGACCCCGATTGGCCCCGGGGCAACGAGAACCGCGACGCGATCATCCTCAAGAGCGAAGCCGACCACACCCGCCTCACCGTCATGCGCCTCGGCGGCTATTCCCTGATGATGCTGTCCGCCATCCCCGTGGCCGCGGCCGCGGTCATCTTCGTCGCCGCCGACTACCCCGGCCGGTACGACCACCTCCTCGACCAATCCGGGACCGCCGAATGACCGCGCGCGGCATGTTCGCCCCCGTCGTGGGGCTCGCCCTGGGCCTGGGCCTGGGTTGTGACCCCCAACTGTTGCCCCCGCCCCCCGCGGTGAACTTCCTCGTCACCGGCCCGGCGGAGATTCACGAGCTCACCGCCCACGGGCGGCTCGCGGTCACCGTCACCATCCCCGGCCTGCTCGCGGAAAGCCCCTTGGTGCTCACCACCGACGAGACCGGCCTGTCCGCGAGCGGCTTTTTCGAGATCGCCCTCGAGGAACAACAACAGAGCACCGCCGAGGTCCGCCTCTACGGCACCGACGACAACACCGTCACCACCCCCGACGTGCTGCTCCTCGAGCAGACCACCGCGGTGACCCTCGAGTTTGCCCTCAACGCCATCGAGGTCGTGTTCGACCCGGCCGCCGACGGCGCGTTCGCCGACGACCCCCGCTTCGACCTCAACCAAAATCAACGCTCCAACTACGACGACCTCAAGGCCGCCTGCACCCCCGGCATCCCTCCCCCGTTGCTCGCGCTGTCCTCGCCGCTGCTGCAGTTCTCCGCGGTGGGCACCGACACCGACCGCGCGGTGGTGGTCTTTTCCAATGCCCAGTCGAGCGGCAACAGCCCCGCCGATGTCGACACCCCCACCTGCGGCGCGGTCCATCCAGAAGCATTGCGGGTGTCGGCCAAGCTGCTTGACGCGCCGGGGGTGGTGTTCGAGACCTTCGTGGCCGAGACCGGCGACGCCGGGGGCAGCGCCCTCATCCGCAGCGAGCTCACCGACACGGTGGACGACCTCATCGTGCGCCCCCGTGAGCAGACCTTGCTCAACACCGCGTTCACCAGCCCCGACAACGTGCGCGTGACCGGCGCGGTCCTGCTCTCGGCCGAACATTGTCGCTGCGGCTACGCCACCCAGAGCTACGCCGCGGTGGTGGCCAACGCCCAGTTCCCCCCCCAGGTGGTGCCCCTCGACTACGTGCCCGGGGTGCTCCCCGACGACGATGCCCTCGCGTACCTGGCGTTCCCGGCCCCGTTGCTGTTCTCGGGCCAGGGGCTGCCCATCAACGTGCCCGCCAACGTGGCCACCGTCGACGGCTTTGACGCCGCGGTGGCGTACGTGGCCACCATCCCCGCGTCCCACCAAGTCAGTGTGCTCCTGTCCGATGCCGACGCCGACCTCGACCTCGCGGTGTTCAGCGTAGACGGGGCTGGCGCGTTGGCCCCCCTCGACGACGCGCGCTCGGCCTTCATCGGGCCCGCGTCGGTGGAGGGGCTCGAGCTGTCCTTCGACACCACCACCCAGATCGCGGTCCTCATCGGGCACAAGCCCGGCCAAGCCCTCGGCGACGATGCCGGGGCCAACCTCGTGGTCCACGCCTATGGCGGGCCCGCGCTCGCCGGCATCAGCCCGTTTGGGGGCGCGGTCGCGGGGGGCACTGAAGTCACATTGCGGGGGGCGCGGTTCGACGCCGCCAGCCAAGTGCTGTTCGGGGGGGTGCTCGCGGATGACGTCGAGGTCGCGCCCGACGGGCAGACCCTCACCTGCACCACCCCCGCGGGCAGCCTGCTCCCCGGGCTCAACCCCGCCGCGGTCACGGTGCAAAATCCCGGGGGGCAAAGCAGCACGCTTCCGTCGTCGTTCGTGTATTGGCCCGGCACCCCCACGCTGTCCTCGCTGAACCCCTTGGCGGTGGCCCCGGGGGGCGTGGTCACGCTCTCGGGGAGCGGGTTTTCCAATGTGTTTGGAACCCCCGCGGTCACCGTCGACGACAACCCCGCGCAGGTCATCGGGGTGTCGGCCTCGGAGCTTCTGTTCGTGGCCCCCGACGGTCCTGCCGCGGGGGACGCCCACGACGTCAGCGTGCAAAATCGAGTGCCCCAGGGCCAAACCGCCGAACCCGCCGCGACCTTGGCCGCGGCCCTGACCTACATCGACGCGCTGTCGCCGCCGCCGGTGCTCGCGTCCCTCGATCCCACCATCGGGCCCCAATCCGGCGGGTTTGTGCTCACCGCGGTGGGGGCCGATTTTGCCCCTGGCGCCGAGCTCCTCGTCGGGCCCTTGGCGTTGATCTCCAACGTCATCGACCCCACCACCCTCACCGCCGCGGTCCCCCCGTTGGCCCTCAGCGGCGTGCTCGACGTCCGGGTCCGCAACCCCGACGGCCTCACCTCCGATCCTTTGCCTCTCGTCATCGAGCCCACCGTGCTCCAAGGGGCCCCCAGCATCGAACTGGTGACCTCCCAGAACGGGGTCCACGCCGCCGTCGCCGGCGACGTGCTTCAGCTGTTCGGGAGCAACCTCAACCTCTCGGACGCGGTGCTGTGCACCATTTCCGATGGCACCGGCACCTACCTCGCCGCGGTGGGGGGCCAGGCCGGGCTGTCGGTGTCCTGTGTCGTCGTCGACCCACTGCCCGAGGGGCTTCCGCTCACCGCCCGGGTGGACTTCGCGGGCGGCCAGAGCGCGACCTCGCCGGTGTTTTTCGCCGAGGCCCCGCGGGTGACCGCGATCCAGACCGTGGGCACGCCGGTGAGCGGGGCCGATTTTTCGGTGATCGTCACCGGCCAGCACCTGTTCGGCAGCCAGGTCACCGGGGTCGCGTTCGAGCGGCCGGACGGCACCCGCACCACCCTGGTGCCCACCGCCACCGCCAGCGAGACCGTGCTCAGCCTCGACATCCCTGCAGGCACATTGGCTCAGGCCAGCCACCAGGTGTTCGTGACCTACCCCGGCGGCTTTGAGGCCGGGGCCCCCCTGCCCTTCACCGTGGGGGGCAGCTGCGGCAACAACGTGGCCGAGGGCATCGAGCAATGTGACGGCATGGACCTCAACGACACCACCTGCCAGACCCTGGGCTACGAGACCGGGGCGCTGTCCTGCGCGGCCGCGACCTGCCAGTTCGACACCGCGCTGTGCGGCAGCTGCCAGGACGGCAAGCACGACCCGGGCGAACAGTGCGACCAGCAAGACCTCGGCGGCCAATCGTGCCTCACCCTGGGCTACGACAAGGGTGTGCTCGGGTGCGCGGACACTTGCTTTTTTGACCTCGCCGACTGCTCGTTCGGGGTGTGTGGGGACAACATCTGTGACCCCGACGAGACCGGGGCGAGCTGCGCCAATGACTGCACCGCGGACTGCGGTGACGACGTGTGCGCGGGGGGCGAGACCTGCCTCGACTGCGCCAACGACTGTGGCCTGTGCGTGCTCGAGCTTGTCAGCGGCGGCGATGTGAACATCCCCGCCTACGCCCCCGCCGCCACCCCGCCCCAGGTGCGGGTCATCACCGGGCCCACCGGGGTCCCGGTCACGCACAACGACGTGGACCTCGAGATCCAATCGTTCCCCACCGCGTGGACCGCGTCGGTGACCGAGACCGGGGCCAATGCCGATGGATTGTACAACGTCAACATCACCGCCGGCCGCGCGGCGGGGGTCGACGGGGTGGTGACCGTGGCCGGCGCGGCCGGGGCCCCCATCGCTTCAGCCCTCGACATCCCCGTGCACAGCGTCGACATCCCCGTCGGCAACATCGTGGCGGTGTTCAACCGGTCCAACTTCCAAGTCACGTCCCCGGCCGGGATCGACGGGGACTACCCCGCGGCCTATGCCTACAAGCAGTCCAATGAGCAGATCAGCTCGTTCGCCCTCGCCCCCGGTGGTGACATCTACTTTGCCCGCGAAGAGCCCAACGACCGGGGCTATGTCATGCGCATCGATGCCCAGGGCATCATGCACCGCATCGGTTCGCTGGACCCGAGCGGGGACTTCGCCGGCGTGCCTGGCCCCGCCGGCCAGGCCTCGGTGGGCCGCATCGACGACCTGGACCTCGGCCCCGACGGCACGCTCTACGCGTTCGTGACCCCCGCCAATGTCAGTGACCCGGTCATCGTCGCCTACACCCCCAGCACCCCCGGCGGGGTCATCGACCAGACCGCGACCGTGACCCGCATTCCCTTCACCGTGTTGAGCGGGTCCACCACCACCAAGGCCTTGCGGGTGATGCCCGATGGCCGGCTGCTGGTGGCCGGCTCCCTCATCTTCAACGGAGAGGTCTACCTGCTCGACCCCGTGACCGGCGTGCAGCGCCAGCTGCGACCTCCTTGCACCGACGACAGCAACAACCACATTGCGCGTATGCTCCCCGCCCTCGACGTGGCCAGCAACGGCACGTTCCTGTACGGCAGCGACGAGCCCAGCCACTGCCTCGGGTCCCGCGGGATCTACGCGTACAACCCCAGCGATGGCTTCACCGCCCGCATCGACACCTACACTCCGATCTCCCTCGCCCCCGCCCGGGGCTTCGCCTACTCCGTCGACGAGACCGCGGTGCTGGTCGCGCCGCCCTCACACCACGTGTTCCGGTACGACGCCGCCGGCCACGCCCAGCGGGTGGTCGGGCCCCCGTCCAGCAGCGCCGACTACCAGGGCAACAATGGCCCGGCCACGTCCGCGCGCATCAATTCCGCCAGCGACCTGCATGTGCACGATGCCACCGGCGACCTCTATTTCATCGACCAGAACCAAAGCGTGATCCGCATGGTGCGCGGGGTCGCCCTCACTGGCCGCACCCTCGTGGCCGACGCCAGCCCCGACACCTCGGGGGGCGATCCCGGCGACGACCAGACCGTGCTCCCCACCGAGCGGTTGCCGTTGGCGCTGCGCGTCCACATCGACGCCACCCTCGACGGGGCCCCCATCGACGCGGAGTACACCCCGGTGCGCATCACCAGCAACCTGCCCGGGCTGAGCGTGCTGCCCACCACCCCGTGGGCCCGCAATGTCTTTGGAGCGGGCAACACCCAGGCGCTGATCACCCCCGGCCCCACCGCCGGCGCCGGCACCCTCACCGCCACCGCGGTCGATTTCGCGGGCCGCGACGCCGGCGCCCCCCACGTCTTCACCTTCACCGTCGACGACCCGCCCGCGGGCACCGTGCTCCGGCGGGCCAACCACGACGTCCAGTCCGGGGCCGACCTGGCCCCGTTGCCCCCGGCCTCGCGGCTGCGGTTCGATTTCAAAAACCTCGAACGCACCCCGGTGGCCGCCCACAGCACCGGCATCTACATCGGGGAGACAAACCGCGACCGCGTCATCCGTCTTTTCCCCGACGGCTCCGCCGAGGTGTTCGGCGGGGGCGGGACCGTCACCACCAACGGCACCCCGGTGGCCGACCTCGCCCTCCCCGACCTGCGCGGGCTGGCCGTCGACGGTGACACCCTCTACATCGCCACCGCGGGGGACGACCAAATCCGCAAGGTCGACCTCACCGACCCCGACCACATCGCCACCGCCGCGGTGGGGGGCGGGCCGGGTGCCCCCCTCTCGGTGGCCAACGTGCTCAACGACCGCAACCTCGCGGTGGACGCTTTGAGCGTGAACCTGCCCAACCCCGACGCTCTCACCGCCCACAACGGCCGGCTCTACTTCACCGCCGCGGGCGACACCAACGACGTGTTCGCCTACGAGGGGGGCGTGCTCTGGCGCTACATCGCCGACGTGGGCTGTACCTACGACGGCGGGTTCCCCGCCGCGCTCACCATTCACGACCTCGCCACCGACCCGGTGGACGGGACCCTGTACCTCGGCGGTCTTTGCAACGACCTTTGCTCGCGCGACGAGTCCATCACCCGGCTCATCGACACCAACGACGTGGGCGTCTACGACGAGACCATCTCCATCGACGGCGACAACTGCGGACTCAACGGGCGCGTCGGCCTCACCGCCGGGCCCGATCAGGGCCTGTACGCCACCGTCACCACCGAGCACCGGGTCAAGCGCCTGGTGTGGCCCGACCCGGTGAGCCTCACCACCCTGGTGGGCACCGGGGTGGCGGGACAAGGCCCGGTCGGGCCCCGGGCCACCTGCGCCCTCAGCGAACCCGAGGGCTTGGCCTTCGACGGGAACGACCTTGTCATCGCCGACAACGACAACTTCGGGGTGCGGGTGGTCCATGACTTGATCGGGGATTTGCCATGAGACGAATTGTGTGCGCCGCCGCCCTGGTGGCCTGCCTGACCGGGTGCGACCCCGAGCTCTTGCCGCCCCCCGCCGCGGTGTCGTTCGTGGTCACCGGAGACAATGCTCTTGCGTCGCTCTCTGAGCGGGCCCGGTTGCGGCTCACGGTGGGGATCGATGGCCTGCTCGCGGAGAGTCCCCTCACCCTCGAGGTGGCCGACGGGTCCCTCACCGGCCGGGGCTACTTTGAGATCTCCATCGAGAGCCAGCAACAATCGACGCTGGCGGTGCGGCTTTACGGCACCGACGACGATCGCGTGCTCGATCCCAACGTCATTCTCCTCGAGCGCAGCGGGCCGCTCACCCTCGAGCAAGCCCTCAACACCGTCGAGCTGTCCATCGCCCCCGACGACGCGGAGGTGATCAGCGCCGGCACCCCGGTGTTCGACCAGAACAACAACGGCGACAGCAACCTCGTCGACCTGCAGAACGGCTGCAGCCCGGGCGCCCCCCCGCCGTTGGTTCGGCTCGCCAACGGCCTGGTCGACTTCCCCACCGCGGGCGACGCCACCGTGCGCAGCTTGGTGGTGCCCCAGAGCGGCCTGCTCCAGGCCGTCGACGCCACCCCCGTCGACACCGCCGCCTGCGGCACGGTGCACCCCGAAGCGGTGCGGGTGGAGAGCCGGATTTTCGACGCCCCGGGCACGATGTTCGAGCGGTTGGTCAACGAGGCCACCAGCGACGGCCCCCCCGTGACCCGGAGCGAGCTCAGCCGCAGTCTCGTGGGCGACAGCGCGGCCTTGCTCGACCCGTTGCAACAAGACATCGCCAACGTCGTGTTCAACAGCCCCCAGGACGCGCGGGTCACCGGGGGCATCTTTTTCGAGGCCACCCACTGCCGTTGCCGCTACACCACCCAGGTGCGCGCCACGGTGGTGGCCAACGCGCAGTTCCCCCCGGGGTTACCGCCGCCGGGGTATGTGCCCGCCGATGACGTGACCACCCTGCCGGACAGCGCGGTGTTGCCGGTGGCCTTCCCCACCGATCTGCTCTTCTCCGGGGGCCCGCTGCCCGTGACCGTCGGGCCCGCGGCGGCCACGGTGGGCTCGCTGCCCGCGGGCACGGTGTACGCGGTGGACGTGCCCGCCGGCCACGTGGTCAACGCGTTGCTCACCGACGTGTCCGGTGACCTCGACCTCGCGGCCATCCCGGTGGGGCCGGACGGGGGGCTGCTGGTGGCCGACGAGGTGCTCAGCCAACACGTCGGCGCGTCCGACGAGGCGGTACAAGCACCGGCCGCGTCTGCGCCGCGCATCGTGCTCATCGTCGTGGGCCGGCCCGCTTACGACGCGGACGACCGCAACCGGGTGGCCAACTTGGTGATCCACGCCTACGGCGGGCCCGAGCTTTTCGGCGCCCCGGTGCCGTTCGCCCTCGCCGCCACCGACGACGGCAGCACGGATCGAACCGTGACCGTGAGCGGCGCGCGACTCGATGCAGATGCATTGGTGTTCCTGGGCGGACAGCTCGCGCCGAACGTGGCGGTGGACGAAACCGGGTCGACCATGACCTTCACCGCCCCCAGCGTAGACCTCCTGTCGACCCCGGTGCCCGCGGATGTGCGGGTCGAGCACCCCGGCGGGCTGTCGGCCACGCTGCCCGCGAGCTTCGTGTTCGGGCCGGGCGGCATCGAGCTCACCGGCGTGTCCCCCCCGTCGGTGGTGCCGGGGGGCACCTTCCATCTGTTCGCGAACAACATCAGCGACCTCTACGGCCGGCCCCTGGTCCGGGTGGGCGGGGTCGACGCCCCGGTGTTGCAGGTCACGGACACCTTTTTGCTCGTGGCCGCGCCGGTGGGGCCCGGGCCCGGGCTGGTCGAGGTCGAAGCCGAGAACGTGTCCGTGGCTGGGCTTTCCTCCGCGCCGTCGACGTTGAGCGGGGCCTTGACCTACCTCGACGACGACATGCCCGGCGAGCCGCCCGCCTTGATCAGCATCGACCCGCCCACCGGCAACCGCTCGGGCAACTACCTGGTGGTGCTCACCGGCACCGGGTTTTTGCCCGGGGCCGAGGTGCTGTTCGGTCCCGAACAGGTGCCGGCCACGGTGCTCGACGAGACCACGTTGCAGTTCACCGCCCCCGCGGTGGAACAGATCGGCCAGCTGTTCGTTTATGTGCGCAACCCGGGGGGCCTGACCAGCAACGCCCTGCCCTTTGTCGCCACCGGGGGCCTGTGCGGCAACGGCATCATCGACGGCACCGAGCAATGTGACTTGACGCAGCTCGGGCCCCATACCTGCCAGACCTTTGGCTACGAGGCCGGCGTGCTGAGCTGCAACCCCGCGACCTGCACGTTCAACTTCGCCAACTGCGGCGACTGTGGCGACGGCAAGCGCGACATCGGCGAACAATGTGACGGCACCGATCTTGGGGGCTTTGGCTGCACGGACTTTGCGTTCGACAAAGGCCAGCTTGGCTGCGGGGACATGTGCACCTATGACTTCTCTCAATGCGCGTTTGGCTTTTGCGGGGACCAGCAGTGCGACGCCGACGAGGACGGCACGAGCTGCCCCGAGGATTGCCTGCCGAGCTGCGGGCAGAACGGCTGCACCACCGGCGAGACCTGCGCGAGCTGCCCGGCGGAGTGCGGGGTCTGCACCATGGAGGTGGTGGGCGGCAACACCAGCGTGGTCGCGCCCATCTATGGCGCGCCGGTGGTGGCCCCCCAGGTGCGGGTGGTCACCCCCGCCACCGGCGGGGTCCTGCCCCACAACGCAGGGGTGAACCTCGAGGTGCAAAGCCAGCCGCTCGGCTGGGGGGCGTCGTTGGCCACCGCGGGCGCGGTCCCCGGCGGGCTCTACGACGTGAACATCGAGGCCGGCCGCATGGTGGGCCAGACCGGCGAGATCGTGGTCGGGGCCGGGCCCGGGGTCGCGGTCGCCGGATCAGTGACATTGTCGGTCCAGAGCGAGGACGTGCCGGTGGGCACGATCGTGAGCGTGCTCAACCCCGCCGCCGCCCTCCAGCACAGCACCGGCAACGATGTGGTGCGCGGTTTGGCCTACCGGCCGCAGTCCGCCACCGACGTGATCGAGCGCATCCACGTCGCGCCCAATGGTGACATTGTGTTCGCCCGCAGCGGCGATTCGTTCACCTCTGGGCAGCTGGTCCGCATTGACGGCAATGGCATTGTGCACCCCTTGGGCCTGGCCGGCACCGACCGCACCGGGGTGGGGGGCGTGGTGGCCAACAGCACCTTGGGTGATTTTGTGGACTTCTTCCTCGACCCCGACGGCAACGCGGTGGTGCTCAGCGTGGAGGCCACGTCCGGCCTGCCCGTGCTCTCGCGGGTGGGGGCCGACATAACCGGCGCCCTCGACAACGACGCATCCGACTTCGAGGCCGTGCCGTTCGACAACGCCAGCGCCACCACCCGGCAGATCGCGTTGCGACCTGACGGCGATGTGTTGCTCGTCGACCAAGGCAACCGGTGGTACGTGATGGGCCTCGACACCGGGACCGTGACCCAGACCGCCGGCCCCTGCAGCATCAACAGCACGCAGAACGGCTCGGTGACGCAGCACCTGGCGTACTCGCGCACCGGAGATCCCGAAGGGGAAGGCCTGCTGTTCTGGACCAGCGCCTGCGCCCAGCTGAGCGGGCTGTTTAGCCACCACGCCGGCCGGGGCGCGACCATCCGGCTCCTCGACGTGCTCCAGACCGGGGTGTCGGGCATGGTCTACGCGCCCGGCGCGGGCTCGGTCTTTGTGGCCACCAACGGCAACCAGGTCGCCCGGGTCTGGGTCGGCGGGTCGCTCACCCCCCTCACCGGCACCTTCAGCTCCCCCGGGGGCGACCACGGCCCCGCCCTCGACGCCCCGGTGTCCAGCCCCAGCGCCCTCGCCGTCGACGAGAACACCGGGGATGTGTACGTCGTGACCAACAACGCCCGTCGCATCCGCATGATCCGGGGCATCGGCCTCGAGCCCAGTCCCTTCACCCTCACCCTCACCCCCAACGAAAACGGGGTCGACAGCGGGGACGGGCAATCGGACTTGCCCACGGTGCAACTGCCGGTGGCGCTCAAGACCCACCTCGACGGCACCGTGGACGGCGCCCCGGCCAACGTGTCCGGCGCCCCCGTGCATTTCCGGGGCACGGCCTCGACGTACTTTGGCCGCACCGTGCCCTATGTCGACAGCGCTCTGGGCCTCGGCAACACCCAGGCGGTGGTCACGCTGGGCCTCGAGCCCGGCGCGCACGCCTTCACCGCGGCGGTGGTGGACCCGATGGCCCGTCCGATCAGCAACATTGTGACGTTCGACATCACCATCGCCGACCCGCCCCCCGGCACCTTGCTCCGCGCGGTCAACCACGACGCGGTCGCGGGCATCAACGACATCATGCTCCCCCCCTTCCCCCCGGCCCCGATTTTTCGATTCAACAATTTCCTAGATGACGAAGTGGGCATGGTGACCCACCAAGGCACGGTGCTGCTGGCCGAGGGGTCGCGCAACCGCATTCTGCAGATGTTCCCCGACGGTCACCTCGACGTGTTCGGCGGCGGCGGCGTCGATCCCAGCAACGGCATCCCCCTCGACATCGCCCAGCTCCCCGGTCCCACCACCCTCGCCCTCGACGGTGACGTGCTCTACGTGATGGCCCGCGGCGACGACCAAGTCCGCCGCATCGACCTCAGCACCCCCGACCGCCTCGTGGAGGCGGCCTTCGGGGGGACCATCACCGCCCCCTTGGTGCTCGCCGACGTTCCCTCCGACCCCGGCCTCGCGGTGGACGCGTTCTCGGTGACGCTCAAGAACCTCGACAACAACGGCCACATCGCCGCTCTCGACGGGGCGCTCTACTATTCCCCCTCCACCGGCACCGACACCAACGCGGTGTTCAAGATCGAAAACGGGCTGGTGCACCGCTGGGCGGAAAACGTGGAGTGCGGCCCCAACCTGGACATCGTCCGCATCAGCCTGCGGGCGGACCCGGCGTCCGGTCGGCTCTTTGGCTACGGGACCTGCTTCAACAACGCGGTGTGCCCCGGGAGCACCCCCACCGTGTTCGAGCTCGTGGACGACGGCTTCAACCACGGCGTGATCGCCAACCCCGTGCCCGTGGACGAGCCCGCCAGCTGTGGCGGCAACCTCGGCCGCTACGGGATCACCGTGGGCCCCGACGGGGCGGTGTACGTCGCCGAGACCGTGAGTGATGCCGTGTACCGAATCGATGTCGACGCGGGGACGTCCGACCGGGTGGTGGGCAACCTCAGCCAAGGCTACGGCCCGGTGGCCCACCGCCTGTCCACCTCGATGTACGACCCCGCCGGGCTCGCCTTTTTGGGCAACGACCTCTACATCGCCGACACCCGCAACTATGGCATCCGGGTGGTGAAAGACTTGATCGGAGACTTGCCATGAACCGCAACCTGCTTTCGCTCGCCACAGTTTCGTTCACCACGCTGCTCGCCGCCGGTCTGTTCGCGGTCCCGGGCGCGGCCAAAGCCGACGGCCCGCGCCGCGTGTTCGTGGCCAGCTTCGACGCCGCCCCCGCCCACCGGGACTTGGCCCTGGCCTTGGCCCAGGAGGTGGCCCAGCGCATCGACGGGGACAAAGCCTTCAACGTCGTCACCGAGCGGGAGGTGGCGGGCCTGGTCAAGCACGCCGAGAAGAAGCTGCGTCTCGGCTGCGCCGACGAGGGCTGCGCGTTGGCGTCGTTCGCCGGTCTCGTCGACGTCCAGGAGGTGGTGATCGGCAACGTCTCCCAGCAGAACGGGACCGTGCTGCTGTTCTTGGCCCGGCTCGACCCCACCGCCCAGCGGGTGCTCAGCCGGGCCAGCGCGAGCTTCGCCGCGGGGCAAGCCGCGGCCCGCAAGGCGGGGCTCACCACCGCGAGCCAGCAGCTGCTGTATCCCGGGGCCAACGCGGGCGATGACGTGCTCAAAGAGCTCAACATCGGGGTCATGGTGGACGAGGTCGAACCCGATGGGCAGAAGGCCGCGGCCAACGCCATGGAGGCCTGCATCGCGGACGTGCTCGACCAAGCCGATGCCGACGTGGTCTCGCCCCTGCAAATGAACCGCGTGCGCAAGCTCGCCAACCCCGCCTCGGTCATCGACGGTGACGCCCTCAGCGCGGTGCGCCCGGAGGACGCGGACGTGCTGTTGGTGGGCACCACCGCGTGGAAAAAAGACAGCGGCCAAAACACCGGGTTCCTCAAGCGGGGGCCGCAGTCGTTCTACGCCACCACCACGCTCTCCATGATTCGGGTCGACAGCGGACAGGTCATCGTCTCCAAGAACATCGCCAACCGCTTCCCCGGGCACAGCATCGAGCAGGTCAAACTCGAAAACCGCGACAAGATCTGCCAGGCGGTGACGCCGCTGCTGAAGGAACGACTCAACCAACGCATCGACCGTGGCACCCGGATCGTCGTCGACGTCAAAGGCGTACAAGGGGGAAAGGCGGCCAACGAACTGCGCGCGAAGTTTGAGAAGCTCCCCCGGGTGGCCCGGGTCCGGCTGCGGGCCACCAAGGACGGCAGCGCCCGGTACAACGTGTGGATGCGCGGGGGCGATGGGGTGCGCTTCGCCATCGAAGCAGAACCATTGGGCACGACCCTCGAGTCCAGCTCCGCGGCCCAGGTCGTGCTGCGCGCGCGCTGACCCCGCCGACCACCGTCGCCCCACCCCGGCTACGGCGCGAGGTCGCGCCGCACCAGGTCTTCAAAGGTCTCGCGGCGCTGCACCAGCCGGTGGTCGCCGCGCTCGTCGATCATCACCACCGCGGGCCGGGGCCCGCCGAAGTTGCTCGAGGTGGAGCCGAAGTAGGCGCCCACGTCGAACACCGCGAGCACATCCCCGGGCCCCACGTCGGGAAGCTTGAGGTTGCGGTACACCGCGTCGAGGGGGCTCGGCACCCGCCCGAACACGTGGGCCGGTGCGAACGCACCCCGCACCGGCCCCGCCACCGCCACCGCGTGCAGCTCGGACAAGAACATGGGGCTGGTGCTCATCGCACCCCCATCGACGAACACACAACGCCCCGCGCCTTCCCGGTGGCGCACCGCCCCCACCGAGAGCAACAACACCTGGGCCGGCGAGGTCAACGCGCGCCCGGGCTCGACGATGATGCGGGGGGGCGCGAGCCGCGCCTTCTCGGCGAGGCGCACCAAGGTCTGCCCCACCGCCTGGCCGTATGACTGGGTCAAGCCCGCGTCGTCGGATGGCTGGAGGGTGGGCAGCTTGCCGGTGGCGAGGTACCGCAACATCTCCATCGACGTAAACTCGCGGGACGTGCCCACGCCCAGCCCGCCGCCGAGGTCGATGGTGTCGGCCCCGAACCGGTCCACCAACGGCCGGTAGGCGGCGAACAGGCGCGCGCAGGATCGTTCGAACGCGCGCAGGTCATGAATGCCCGACCCGATGTGAGCGTGCACCCCCCGGAGCCGCAATGTGGTTGTGTCATCGAGAAATGACAGGCAGGCCTGGTACTCTTCGCTGTCCACGATCATGCCGAAATGGCTCTTCTTGCCGCCGGTGGCGGTGGACGGGTTCATGCCCTTGGGCACCAAACCGGGGCGAAGCCGCAGCGCCACGTCGAGGGAGGTCCCGGCTTCGCTCGCGGCTGCCCCGAGCCGCTGGAGGTCGTCGAGACCCTCCGCCACCACCAGCCCCGGGGGGGTGCGCGCGATCGCCGCCACCTCGGCCGCGGACTTGTTGGGCCCCCCCACCACCACCCGGGAAGGCGGCACGCCCATGTGCGCGGTGGCCAGCCACAGCTCGTAGCCGTTGACCACCTCGGCCGCGATGTCCTCGTCGTGCAACACGCGCAGCACCGCGGGGGTGGGGTTGGTCTTGTACGAAAAACAGATCAACACCTCGCCGGGATAGCTGGCGAAGGCCCGCTTGAACCGTCGGGCCCGGGCCCGCAGGCTCGCCTCGCTCACCACATACAGCGGGGTCTCGTAGGCGGCGGCCAAGGCCAACGTCGACACGCCGTCGATGGCCATGGCCCCCGCGCCGTCGCGCGAAAAGCCCCAGGGGGCGCAGTCACCGTCCATGTTCTGTCTCCCTCGTGGGCACATCGGGCCCCGCCGGCCCCGCCATCTGCCGGGCGTGCTCGATGGCGCGCTGCACGCGCCACACGCTGCCCACGGCGGGGTCGGGAAAACGCGCCTGCACCATCCGGCCCCGGCGCAACCCGAGCTGCAATGTATCTGCACGCTCGGTGGTCACCGAGCGCACGTCGGACAGCGCGAGGTGACGATCCCCGAGCTCGAGCCCGGTGGGGCCGAGCCGCAACCCCCCGCGGCCCCGGGGGGTCAAGGGCGCGATCCCGGCCGCGCACTCCTCGAAGATGTGCACCCCCTCGACGGTGAGGCCGTGGGCGTCCACCGCGGCGGTGGCGTGCGAGGCCGCGCACGCGGCGGCCAAGGTGTCGCCGGGGCCGAGGGTCGCGGGCCGCCCGCACCCGGGGCAGGGCCAGGATGGGCCCGCGGCTTCGGCGCTTGCGCCGCACCCGGGACAAGCCCAGACCACCCGGCCGAGGCGGGCCTGGTCGTTGGCGTCCAGCGACACCTGTTGCTGCCGGTCCTCGTCGACCAACGCTCGGATCGCGTCATCGATGCGGGTCTTGACCGCGGCGGGGTCGAGACCATGCACGCGCAGCGGAGCCCCCCAATGCACCTGCACCGGACCGCGCCGCAGGCGTTCGGCAAACCGCGGCCCACACGCGAACGACCCGGTCAGCCCCACCGGGACCACGTCGACCGGCAACCGGGCCAACAAGCGCGCGACTTTGTCGACGCAGCCTTGGTACGCCCCCGTCCACGAGCGTTCGGTCTCGACAAAGATGCCCACCGCCTCGCCCGCGCTCAGGGCGGCGAGGAGTTCGCGCACCGCGGTGCGGTCGTCGCGGTAGCGGCGCAGGGGGATCATGCCCGCCCAGCGCAAGAGCCGGGCCAGCCAGCGACCCCGGAATGCTTCTGCGGTGGTCAGAAACGACAGCCGCCGGCGCGCGGTCGCGATCAAAAAGAACGGGTCCAGGTAACAAGCGTGGTTGGCCACCACCACCACCGGACCGGACGCAAGCCGCGGGCCCCGCCGCGAAAGGGGCCAGCCGAGGCCCAGCCCCAGCTGAACCCCCCACCGCCACGGCACCCGCGGCAGCAGGCCCACCGCCGCTTGGTACCGCCGGTAGTCGGGGCCGAACCGGCGCAGCAAACCGCGCTCCTCCAATCGTGCATAGGTGACCCACCCCGCGAGGAATCCAGGGCCGAGAACCAACACCCCCGCGGGCGAACCCAGGGCGGCGGAGAGGCCGCACACCAGCCCCCACGCGCCGACGTAGATCGGATGGCGCATCCACCGGTAAGGGCCCGAGCGCGCCAGGCGCGGCGGGGGGAGCGCGGTGATGGGCCAGCCCTTGCCCTCGACGAACAACATCGTGATCCCGCTCCCCAGCAGCAATGCCCCTGCAGCGGCGATGGCCCATCCCCAGGGCGTGGGCGATATCGTCCAGGGCAACGCGCCGTCCAGCCAACGCGCGGCCAGCACCAACGAGATGGGCAACATCACCCAGAACACGAGGATGTAGGCGAGGATGATCACCGCCCGACGAGAAATGTGCACCCACGCCCTCCCCGGGGCCGAACATACCCCTTCGTCGCCGGAGCGGAAACGGCTAGCCTGCTCCTCGTCGAGGACGGTGACCAGGAGGGGTCATGACCACATTGTCACCCCACCGCCGCGTGTGGTGGTGGGTCTTGGCCGGGGTCTTTGTCGTCGGGGGGTGTGACCCGCGGGCGCCCGCCCCCGCGGGGGCGGTGGGACGCTTTTCGGGGTCGTGTCCGCTGATCGTGGCCTGGTCCGGTCTCGAGAGTGCGCCGATCTCCTATGACATTGCCGCGGACGGGTCGGTCACCGGTCGCATTGCCGCGGCGGACATCGTCCACGGCCAGCTCGAATACAATGACATGGTGTCGACCACTCTGGGGGCGGACCCGTATCTCCTCCGGGGCGAGCTGGCGGGCGCGCTGGAGCCGGGCATCGACCGCGACAGTTTTGTGGCCAACGTCGAGGTCACGAGCCAAGGGCTGGTCACGTCGGTGACCTCCAACTTCACGTTCCCCACGTCCAACCGCCCTTCGGAATGGGACGAGTGGAAATGTGGCCCCGCGGACCTCGTGGCCGACCCGGGCTGACCCTCAGCGGTCGTCGAGCGACGCGGACCGGACCTGGTCGCGCCCCTTGTGTTTGGCCTCGTACAAGAGCTCGTCCGCCCGGTGCAACAATGAATGTGCATCGACGTCGTCGGCATCCTCCGAGACCCCCACCACGCCCACCGACACCGTCTGCCGCCCGGCCAAGGTCGCGCCGGTGGCGGCGAAGAACGCTTCCCGGATGCGGTTGGCCAACACCACCGCCCCCTCCACGTTGGTCTCGGGGGCAAACACCACGAACTCTTCGCCCCCAAAGCGGTAGGCGCGATCGCATTTGCGAATGGTCTGGCGCATCACCCGGCCGAGCACCCGCAGGACCTCGTCGCCCTCTTCGTGCCCGTAGGTGTCGTTGACCTTCTTGAAGTGGTCGACGTCGAACATCAGCAGGCTCATGGTGCGCTTGTACCGGGAAAACTCCGACTTGCGCCGGTCCCACTCCTGGTCGAACGCGTAGCGGTTGCCGATGCCGGTCAACGAATCGATGTGCGCCTGCTGGTGCAGGGCCATGGTCAGCCGCCGGATGCGCAACATCGCCGCCACCCGGGTGCGCAGCTCGAAGGGGTCGACGGGTTTGGACAAAAAATCATCGGCCCCGGCGACCAGGCCCCGCTCCTTGGCGTCGGGATCGTCACGGCCGGTGACAAGCACCACCGGCACGTAGACCGAACTTTTCTGCCGCAGCAGCCGGGTCAGCTTGAACCCGTCCACGTCCGGCAAGATCACATCCATCAGCACCAAGTCGATCTCGGGCCGGAACATCCGGATCGCCGCGGTCCAGTCGTGGGCCAGCTCCACCTGGTGTCCGTAGCCCTCCAGCATCGCCGCCACCGCCCGCGCCCCCACCGGCTCGTCGTCGACGATGAGAATGCGCGCTCCGGTGGTCAGCTCGGCGGGGTAGGACATGGTCTCCAACTTGAACGGGGGCCCTGCCGGGCTATCGGCACGCCGCGCCGCGATCCGGACCGCAGCCGGCTCTCGCTATTGACAGCGCCCGCCTGCTCGCGTTTGGTACGGGGGTCGCCGATATAGCTCAGTTGGTAGAGCGACTGATTCGTAATCAGTAGGTCAGCGGTTCGACTCCGCTTATCGGCTCCACGCCCCCCGCCTCGGCGGGGCTTTTTTGTGCCCGGGTGCGGTGTACGAAGCGTCACACATCTGGCGGCCATCGCGGGGGCCGCTTGTCCCAGCTGTCCCCCCCGGCCGGCGGCCGGGCTAGCGTGCCCCATGCCCACCGCCCCCACCGCCGCCCGACGTCTTGGTTGCGTCGCCTCTGCGCCCCCCGCCCCGACCCGCGTCCGGGGGCTGTTGGTCCTCGGGGCCCTCCTGGCCACCGCCTGCCCGGGCCCGGCCAGCACCGGGGACGGCGGGGACGATGCCGGACCCCCCGACAACCAAACCCCCCAGGCCGCGGCCGGCCCCGACCAGACCGTGGCCCGCGGCGTGACCGTGACATTGGACGGCAGCGGCTCGTCGGACCCCGACGGCGACGCGCTCACCTTTGCCTGGACCTTGGCCCAGCAGCCCGCGACCAGCACCGCTGCGTTGACCGGCGCGACCACCGCGACCCCCAGCTTCGTCGCCGACGTGGCCGGCGAATACCGGGCCGAGCTCGTGGTCCACGACGGAACTGTGCAGAGCGGGTCGGACGAGGTGGCGATCACCGTCACCGCGGACAACGCCGCCCCCCTCGCCAACGCCGGCCCCGACCGCGCGGTGTTGACCGGGAGCACCGTGGACCTTGACGGCACCGCATCGTCGGACCCCGACGGCGATGCGCTCACGTTCTTGTGGTCCTTTGAAGACCGACCCGCGGGGAGCGCGGCCATGTTGTCCTCGACGAGCACGCCTTTGCCCTCGTTTGTGGCCGACGTCGACGGGGCCTACGTGGTGCGCTTGGTGGTCAACGATGGGGCACAAGACAGCGCCCCCGATGCGCTCACCGTCACCGCCTCCACCGACGGGGACGTCGACAGCGATGGCGACGGTTTGACCGATGCGGAGGAGGACGCGCTGGGCACCGACCCCAACGATCCCGACAGCGATGACGACACGTTCAGCGACGGGGACGAGGTCGCGGCCGGCACCGACCCCCTCGACCCCAACTCGTACCCGGGGGACGGCTTGCCCGCCGACCCCGAGGATGTCGCCCCGGCGTTGCCCACCCAACAGGAGCCCGGCCCCGACGAGCGGTTTGCGTTCTTGTACCTCGGGGACGACCCGATTCAGACCGACGCCGACCCCGCCGCGTTCGACCTCGGGCGGCTGGCCGTGGTCCGCGGCGCGGTCGTGACCCAGACCGGCACCCCCCTGCCCGGGGTCGAGGTCTCGGCCGCCGGGCACCCCGCGTGGGGAAAAACGCTCACCCGCGCCGACGGCCTGTTCGACCTCGCGGTCAACGGGGGCGGCCGGTTGGTGATCGACTTTCGCAAGACCGGCCACCTCTCCGCCCAGCGACGGGTCAAGGTGCCGTGGAACGATTTTGTGCATGTAGACGACGTGGCCCTCGCGGCCGTCGACCCGGTGGTGACCACCCTGACCCTCGACGGGGCCGCGGGCACGGAGATGGCGATGGGCAGCGTGGTCAGCGACGACGACGGCATGCGCCAGGCCGCGGTGCTGTTCCCCGAGGACGTGAGCGCGTCCTACACCCTGGCCGACGGCACCACCGTGCCGCTGTCCACAGTTTCGGTGCGGGCCACGGAGTTCACCGTGGGCGACACCGGGCTTTCGGCCATGCCCGGCCCGCTCCCCGGCACCAGCGCCTACACCTACGCGGTGGACCTCAGCGTCGACGAAGCCATGTCCGCGGGCGCGACCCGGGTCGACTTCAGCGCCCCCCTGCCGGTCTACGTCGACAACTTCCTCGGCTTCCCCGTCGGCACCATCGCGCCCACCGGTTACTACGACTACGGCCGCGGGGCCTGGGTCCCGTCCGACAACGGCCTGGTCATCGCCGTCCTCGGCGTCACCGGTGGCTTGGCCGACGTCGACCTCGACGGGAGCGGCACCCCCGCCGACGCCGCCGCCCGCGCCGCGGTGGGCCTCACCGACGACGAACGCACCGAGCTCGCCGGGCTTTACCTGCCGGGTCAATCTCTGTGGCGCATGCGCATCGACCACTTCACCCCCTGGGACGTCAACTGGCCCTACATCCCCGACGACGATCCGGATCCGCCCGGCGACCCCACCAACAACGACGACGACGACGACAAGAACGGGGACGACGACCGCGAAAACGACGACGACTGCAACAGCGAGGGCTCCATCATCTCGTGCCAATCCCAGACCCTCGGCGAGGTGGTGCCGGTGGTGGGCACACCCTTCGCGCTCCACTACAGCAGCGGCCACAGCCCAGGGCGCACCCAGGGCGGCGCGCGGCGCCTGACCCTCACCGGCCCCACGCCCCCCGCCGGGCTCGACGAGATCCGGCTCACCGTCGAGGTGCAGGGGGTGCAGACCCGGCTGACGTTCCCCCCTGGCCCCGACCTGTTCTACGACTGGACCTGGGATGGCCGCGACGCCTACGGCCGGCTGGTGCAAGGGGTGTCCACCGCCCGCATCACCCTCGCGTACGGCTACGAGGCGTTCTACGCCGAGCCGGCCGACGTCGCGCAAGCCTTCGCCGAATACGGCAACCTCCTGACCGACACCGCGACCTACCCCGACGGCCGGCGTCTGAGCTTCGCCGGGACCGAGGCGTTTCTGACCGTCGGCGGCCTGTGGCTCCCCCCCGAGGACCTCGGGGGCTGGACCCTGACCCCCCACCACCGTTACGGGGCGACGTCGGGCGAGCTCATTCTCGGCGACGGCCGCACCCGGTTGATCAGCGTGTCGTCCATCCCGCATCGCACCATCCAACCGTTCGCCGGCAACCTGACCCAAGGGACCAGCGGCGATCTGGGCCCCGCCGACGAAGCCCAAATTCAAAACCCCACCGGCATCGACGTCGGCCCCGACGGGTCGGTCTACATCGCCGACAACACCGCCCACCGGGTGCGCCGCGTCGACCCGAACGGGATCATCACCACCTTCGCCGGCGACGGGGCGGCGGTGCACGCGGGCGATGGCGGCCCCGCGACCGCGGCGTCCGTCCTCAACCCGCGCTTCGTCGTCGTCGGGCCAGACGGCAGCGTCTACATCCAGGCCGGCACCAACAACAACACGCGCATTCGCCGGGTGCGGCCCGATGGCATCATCGAGACCCTGGCCGGCGGCGGCAGCTCTCCCCTGTTTCCCGCGGGGCAACCGGCGCCGGCCATGCCCGGCATCGAAGCCCAACTGGAGACCATCAACGAGATCGCGCTCGACCCTGAAGGCCGCCTGCTGTTCAAGCAGAACGAGAGCAACGACCGCCAGTTTGTGCGCGTGCTCAACGACGGGACCGTCGTCCCGTTCTTGGTCCCGGTGCGGGTGGGCACCAAGTGGCTGGTCGAAGGGGACGGCGCGTTTGTATTCGCGGACCGCGACCTCCACGGGGGCGGCGTGTTCCGCTTGGGCCCGGGGGGCGACCTGACGAATCTGTCCGATCTCGACGGGGCCGAGCCGCCCCTCGCCATCGCCCAAGAACCGTCCGGGGGCTATTATGTAGCATCGGAGCATTCGCTGTTTCGCATCGCGGGCGGGCAGGCGGTGCGCGTGTCCGGCAATGCCCTGGGTGCGCCCCTGGCGAGCTGGATCGTCAACGGCATCCCCGCTCAGGACGCGCGCTACGTCGAGATTCGGGACATCGCCTTCAGCCCCGACGGCACCCTCTACATCGCCGACTACTATGGATACAACGTCCGGGCCATCCCGCCCGAGCAGCCGCTGGTGCCCACCGCGCTGGACTACGAAGGCACCCTCGCCATCCCCGCCGACGACGGCAGCGAGGTCTATCTCTTCGACGAGCAGGGCCGCCACGCCTTCACCCTGCACGGCCTCACCGGCGCCCTGCGGTACCGCTTCACCTATACCCCCGACGGATGGCTTTCCTCGGTGTTCGACGCCGACGACCGCGAAACCCACGTCGAGCGCGACGCCCAAGGCCGGCCCACCGCCATCGTCGCCCCCGGCGGACAGCGCACCGAGCTCACCCTCGACAACGACGGCTACCTCGCCACCATCGCAAACCCCGCCGGCGAGAGCCACGCCCTCGCCTACGGCGCCGGCGGCTTGTTGACCAGCTTCACCCGGCCGTCCGGCGACGCCTCGACCTATGCCTACGACGACAACGGCCGCCTTCTGCAAGCGGATGACGCCGCCGGGGGCAGTCAGGTGTTCACCCGCACCCGCGACCCCAACACCGGCGTCATCACCGTCACCCGCACCACGGCCCTCGGCAGCGTCACCACCTACGTGACCGAAAGCTCCCGGACGGCACGCGGGTCAAGACCATCACCCACCCCGCCGGCCACAGCGTCACCTCCACCGACGGGCCTGGCTTGACCAGCACTGTGGCCCACACCGACGGCACCACCGCCACCGTGGTGCGCGAACCCGATCCGCGCTGGGGCTTGATCGCCCCCGTGGTCGCGTCCCTCACCACCGAGACCGCCGGCGGTCTACAGAACATCGTCACCCAGTCGCGCGCCCTGGTGCTCGACGACGACTCCGACCTGTTCAGCGTCGTGACCCTCACCGAGACCGTCGACGTCAACGGGCGCATCACCACCGTCGAATACGACGGCACCACCCGGCAACTCACCACCACCACCCCCGCGGGCCACCAACGCGTGACCCTGCTCGACGACCGCGGCCGCATCACCAGCCTGCGCTCGTCCCGGTGGGTCGAGCCCCAGGACTACACCTACGACGGGCAAGGGCGGCTCGAGACCGTGGTGCACGGCGATCAAAGCCTGACCTTGGGCTACGACGCCCTGCACCGCATCATCTCCCGCGAAAACGCCGCCGCCCACGTCACCGGCCTCGGCCACGACGACGCGGGCCGCATCACCGCGTTCACCCGGCCGGACGCGGAGGTCGTCGCGTTCGGCTACGACCTGAACGGCAACCGCAACGTGGTGACCATGCCCGCCGGTCAGGTGCACACGCAGTCTCATTCGCCGCTGGACCAGCCCGCCGGCTACACGCCACCTGGGAGCGCGGCGTTCAGCACCGACTACGACCTCGACCGCGGCCTGCTGCGCCGCACCCTGCCCTCGGGCCGCGAGGTGCTGAACGCCTTCGACGACGACCACATCTGGTCCGGCATCACCTACCCCGCCGCCACCATCAACTTTTCCTACGACGGGCTCGGCGACCGCGTCCTCCAGCACGAGCGCGTGGCCACCACCATCGGCGCCGACCAAACCGTCGCCTACACCTACGACGGCCCCCTCGTGACCAGCGCCACCTTCACCGGGGCCGCCGACGGCGCGTTCGCCTATACCTACGACGACAACTTTCACCTCGTGTCCATCGACCTCGTCAGCGGCGCCGACAGCGCCACCGATGTCATCGCGCGCAACCTCGACGGGGACATTGTGGGCACCGGACCGTTCACCTTCGTGCGCGACGGCCTCGGGGGAGCCCTGGGGCAAATCACCGACGGCACCCTGGCCCAGGACTACGCCACCGACGACGTCGGCCGCTTCGGGGCCAAGACCCTGTCGGTCGGGGGCAGCCCGGTGTTCGCCACCTCGGTCACCTACAACAACGCCGGCCGCATCGCCGCCCGCACCGTGACCATCGGCGGCACCCCGTTCGACGAGGTGTACACGTACGACGTCGTCGGGCGGCTGCAACACGTCACCCGCGGTGGCGCCCAAACCGAGCTCTACGGCTACGACGCCAACGGCAACCGCGACAGCACCCTCGCCGGCGCAGCCACCTACGACGACCAAGACCGCGTGACCAGCGTGGCCGGGACCGGCTACACCTTCGACGTCGATGGGTTCCTCGCCGCCCGCGGCGCGGACACGTTCGTCTACAGCGCCAAGGGCGAACTGTTGCGCGCCACCGTCGCGGGCAACAACATTGACTACAGCTACGACGGTCTGCACCGCCGGGTCGCGCGCACCGACGCCAGCGGCACCACCGAATACCTGTACGGCGATCCCGGCCATCCGTTCCTGGTCACCGCCTCCCGCCGGGGGGGCGTGCTCACGCGCTATTTCCATGACCTGCGGGGCGCGCTCTACGCGTTCGTGCGCGGGGGCAACACCTATTACGTCGGCGCCGACCAGGTGGGCACGCCCTGGGTGGTCGTCGACGACACCGGGGCCGTGGTCAAACAGCTCGACTACGACAGCACCGGCCGCCGTCTCGCCGACAGCGCGCCCGCTTTCGATCTGGCCATCGGGTTCGCCGGGGGGCTGGAGGACGTCGCCACCGGGCTCACCCGGTTTGGCTACCGCGACTACGACGCCGCGTCGGGGCGGTGGACCGCGCGCGACCCGATTCTGTACGGCGGGGGCCAAGCCAACCTGTACACCTACGTGGGCAACGACCCGGTGGGCCTGCGCGACCCCCTCGGCCTCTTTTGCCTCGGGGCGTCGGCGTACGAGATCGTCGGGGGCGGGGCCGAGGTCTGCTACGACTGGGACAAGGGGGTGGCCTCGGTGTGCACGGAGTTCGGCGCCGGGCTTGGCAATGAAATTGCCATCAACGATGGCACGCCCAAGTACGACGAGGAGATCGCTGAGTTCGGCGCCAACGCGGAGTGCGGACCGGCCAAGCTCGGGTTCAAATGCAAAAAGAGCACCCGGTGCGGCAAGCTCGGCTGCACGCCCGTGGCCGGCTTCGATTCCTACGAGGTGGACGGCAGCGGGGAGAGCAAGCTCGGCAAAGAGATCTTGAAGGACAAAAACACCGGGTCCAAGTGCGGCATCAAGGGCGTGGCCAAGGTGCAGTCCTGCCTGCGGATTCCGTGAGCGTCTGACCGGCCGCGGTGGCGCGGTGTCGGTCGGCAAGGTGTTCTTCCCGGCCGGTCGGCGTCCAGCTTTCGATCGCGGCCCGGCCCGCTATTCTCCTTTCCCACCCCATGCCTTTGTGTAGGCCGGACCGGGAGCGCTTGGCCGGATGGCACCACCGGGGTAGCCTCCGCCAGATGTCGCCCGCGGCCACCCCCCTGCGCTCCCCGTTGCCGGACCAGCCGATGCTGCAGGGTGTGCCCGACGCCCGCCGGGCCCCGCTCCCGCTGTTCGAGCCGGTGACCATCGGCGTGCTCGCGCTCATGATCGGCGCGCCGCTGGCCTGCATCCTCGCCCTGCTCAACGGGCTGCAGCTGCGCCGACTCAGTCTCATTGTGATGGCCGCGGTCGTCGGCCCCGCCACCATCGTGTTGGGCCAATGGGTGTTCGAGGTCCTCGTCGAGAACGGCTTGGAGAACATCTCGCTTTTGTTGTTGGGCGTCCGGTTGCTGTACGTCGCCGCCGGCCTGCTCCTCGGCTGGCAGCAGTGGTTGCACGTCAAGGGCCACGCCCTGCTCGGGGGGCGGACGGTGCCCGCGGCCCCGGCGGTGGGCATCGCCTTGGGGGCCGCGTTCTTGATGCCGGGGCGGCTGCTCGCGCTGATCCAGTTCCCTTGGCTCATCTTCCTCGACGGGGGGGGCGCGTGAGCGACTTCAGCGACGAGGGCTGGGGGGGCGACGGCTTCGACCCCGACGACGACGACCGCGAGCCCATCGGGTTCAGCAGCCGCATCGACCAGATCGTGATGTTGCTCCGGGTGGGGCAGACCCACCGGGCCCTCGACCTGGCCATGGCCCTGGTCGCCGAGGACCCCGACGACGGGGACAACCATCTGCTGCTCGCCCAGGTGCTGTCCGCCAGCGAGATGCCCCAAGAGGCCCTGCACCACGTCGATGAAGCCATCGCGCGGGACGCCGACAACGAGGACGCGTGGTCGGTCCGGGCCCAGATCTGTTTTGACCTCGGCCGGGTGGCCGAGGCCGAACGGGACGTGCGCCGGGCGATCGAAATCAACCCCGAGGACGAAGACAGCTACGAGCTGTACGCGCGCCTGCTGTACATCTTTGACAAGAGCCAAGCCGCCCTCCGCCTGGTCGAGCACGCCCTCACCCTCGCCCCCGACGAGGCCAGCCTCCACGAGCTGCGCAGCCAGATTCTGCTCGAGGTCCACCCCAAAGAGGCCGAGCTCAGCGAACAAGCCGCGCTGCAGGCGTTGCGCCTCGACCCCGAACAGACCGATGCCCACGCCGCCCTCGGCATCGTGCGGTTGCGGCAAGGGCGCCACGACGAGGCGGAGGCGTGTTTTCGCGACGCGCTCACCCTCGACCCCGCCCACGGGCTGGCCCTGCATGGTCTCGCCGAAGTGGTGATGGCCAAGTCGTGGGCCTACCGGCCGCTGCTCGCCTACAGCCTGTGGATGAGCCGGTCGTCAATCGGCACCCAGCTCGCGGTGGTCGGTTGTGCATGGGCATTGGTCACGGCCATCACCGGGGCGATGCGCCCCTACCCGGACCTCGACGGGCTCCGCAGCGCGTTGAGCAACATCTACCTTGTGTTCTGCCTGTACACCTGGTTCGCCCGCCCGGTGACCCGTTGGTTGTTGGGCCGAAAGATCCCCTGGCTGCGAGAACTCGACGATGCGTGACGCCCTGCTGCGGTCTTTGGAAGCCATGCGCTCCACCCTCGACAAGAGCCCCGACAACGGCGAGCTGTGGCTCGCGGTGGCGGACATCTTGGTCGAGCTCGAGCGCCGGTCCGAGGCGATCGAAGCCGCGACCCAGGCCGCGGTGCACCTCGACGACCCCGTGAAGCGCCGCCACGCCAAGGCCTTGTTGTCGTCGCTGCAAGGCCCGGGGGACGATCCGCCGCGCCCCCTGCGGGTCGCGGCCCACGACCGCGAGCCCGAGCTCGTCGAGGACGACCCGGACGAAGACGAGCAAGAAGAGGGGGGCGTGCTCCGCGTCTTGCGGGGCGGGCGGGCGACCGCGTCCCGCGCGGACGAGGACGGGGCGGCGCGGGCCCGGGAGACGGTGCGGTTCGACGACGTGGGCGGACTCGACCACGTCAAGGACGACATCCGGATGAAGATCGTGTTGCCGTTTCACAAGCCCGACGTGTTCAAGGCGTACGGGAAAAAGCACGGCGGGGGTTTGCTGCTGTACGGGCCGCCCGGGTGCGGCAAGACCCTGCTCGCCCGGGCCACCGCGGGTGAGGTCGGGGCCACGTTCATCAACGTGGCGATCAGCGACGTGCTCGACATGTGGTACGGCGAGAGTGAAAAGAAGCTCGCCGCGCTGTTCGACAACGCACGCCGCCAGGCCCCCACCGTGCTGTTCTTCGACGAGGTCGAGGCCATCGGCGGCTCCCGCCAACAACAACGTTCGGGCCCAGGCAAAACCCTGGTCAGCCAGCTGCTCAACGAGCTCGACGGGGTGATGTCGACCAACCAGCGGGTGCTCGTGCTCGCGGCCACCAACGCGCCTTGGCACGTCGACAACGCCCTGTTGCGCCCGGGCCGATTTGACCGCGTGGTGTTTGTGCCCCCGCCGGACAGCCAAGCCCGCGACGCGATCTTGCGCCTGCACCTGCGCGGCCGGCCCGGCGCCGACGCCCTGCCCCTCGACAAGCTGGTGAAAAAGACCGAGGGCCTGTCCGGCGCCGACCTCGCGGGGCTGGTGGAACGCGCGGTCGAAGCCCCGCTCAAAGAGGCGTTGCAGACCGGTGAGGTGCGGGCCCTGACCGAAAAAGACCTCGCCCGGGCCCTCCGGGACGTGCGCGCCACCGCCGGCGATTGGTTCGCCACCGCCAAGAACTACGCCACCTTCGCCAACACCAGCGGGCTGTACGACGATTTGGTCAAGTACCAAGCGGACAAGAAGGAAGGTTTCCTCCGCCGGTGGTGAGGGCCGCCCGCGGCGGCGGCTTTTCGTAGGCATTGGGCGTTTCTCGGCCGCGCGGCCCACGCCCCCCGGACAAAAGCGGTAGGCTCGACCTCCGTGGGCACGGGCGCGGGGGGAGGCGTGGTGATGGTTCGTCGAGGATGGATGGGGCTGTTGGTGTCGGCGGGGTTGTTGTGGGGGTGTGCCCACGACCCCGCCCCCGACGCGACGCCCGCCGCGCAGCCCCGCACCTATCTGTGGGAAGTGCGCCCGGCGGAGGGGGGCGCGCCGGTGGCCTGGCTCTTGGGCTCGGTGCACGTCGCCCGCGAGGACTCGCGCATCGATGCGGTGTTGCTTCAAGGGTTTCACGAAGCAGATACATTGGCGGTCGAGGTCGACGTCGAGGCGCTCCAAGTTCGTGAGGTGCGCGCCGCGTTCGACCAGGCCCCGGCCGCGAAGGGCCAAAAGCCCCTGTCCGAAGCATTGGGTCCCAAAGACTACGCCCGGCTGACCGACCTGCTCTCCCGGCTGAAGCTCCCGGTCCCCGACCTCGACCACAAACCGCCCTGGCTGGTGTCGCAGATGATCGCGCTGGCCGCCCCGCTGGGGACCGGGACATCCGGCGGCGCCCGCGCCATCGGCATCGATCAATATTTCCTGCGCTTGTCCCGGGGCAAAAAACCCATCGTGGCCCTCGAGACCTTGCAGCAACAGGTCGAGGTGCTCTCGGCCCGGCCCTTCGCGTTTCAAGTCCGCGACCTGCGCCACACCATCGCCGCGGTGGAGCGGGGCCAGTCCCCGCTCGCCTCCACCGTCGACGCCTACTTCGACGGCACCCTCGACGAGGCGCTGCAAGCGGCGGAAAAAAAGGCCGAACAAGACGGCGACGGCGCCTACTACCGGGAGGTGTTCACCAAGCGCAACCACACCATGGCCGACAGCATCGAGCGGCTCCTGCGCAACCAAAAGCGCCCCTTCGTGGTCGTCGGGGCCGGACACTTGCTCGGCGACACCGGCGTGCCGGCGCTGCTGTCGCAACGCGGCTTCGTCGTGTCCGAGGTTCCGCCCTCGGGCACGCTGATTCCCGTCGCCATCCCCGACCCCTCCGCGCCTCCTTTGCCCGCCGTCGTCGTGCTCAAGCGCCACGTGCCCTGGCCGATCGAGCCCACCACCCAGACCGTCAAGGTCCGGGGCGTGACCGCGGAGCTGCACGTCGCGGTCCACGAAGGGGTGCGCTACGTGCACGTCGACGAGCACATGCCGCCCAACCGCGTGCCCACCCTGGCCCAACTCTACGAAGGCGCGCTTTTGGAGTACGAAGGCCAGTTTGGGGGCAAGCTGGTTCGCCAAGAGTCCTTGCTCCTCGGGGACCTCAAGGCCCAGTTCGCGGTGTTCGAGTCCCCGCAGGCCTGGGTCGCGGCGGTGGTGGTCTGGGCCGACCACACCTTGACCAACTTCGCAGGGGTGGCGCCCGCTGACGCGTCCCCCGCGGTGCGCGCTGACATCGAAAAACGCGTGAAGGCTTTGCGCTTCGACACCGTGAGCGAGGCCACGGTGGCGGCGCAGACCGACGAGATCCTCGAAAAGATCCGCGCGCGACCGGACTGGCTGTTCCCTTTTCCCGCCTGCCCCGCGGCGCTGGCCAAGACCGCGACCACCCCGCCGCGCCTGAAGACGCTCCCCTGTCGCGTCCCCGGGCCCTGCTTCGACAAGTGCGTCGCCGGCGACGCGTGGCTGTGCATGGAGCTGGGCGACGAGTTCGGAAGCCACGGCGCGGCCTTCGAGGACATCGAGCCGCTGTACGCGCGGTCTTGTCGTCTCGGGTTCGCCGAGGGCTGCGACAGCCAGGTGGCGCATGCGTTTCGCGACGACAAAAATCCCGCCGGCTGGGCCTGCGCGGTCGAGACGTTCGCCCACACCTGCGAACACGGCGAGCCCTACGCGTGCCTGGACCGGGGCCTGGCGTTTGTCCATGGCCGCGGGGTCGAGGCGTCGCCCGAAGAGGCCAGCCACCTGCTCACCCGCACGTGCGAGCTCATGGACGGCCAACACCCGGCCTGCGGCCACGCCAAGGCGGCCTGGCGCAACCTCGACCTGCCCGGGCCCGAGCCGATGTCGTCCCGCGAACGCGACGCGCTGCCCACCCCCGAACGGATGGTGGGCAGCTGGAAACAGCGAGTCGGCGACGACGAGCAAGGTGAGACCTGGCACCTGCAGCCCGACGGCCGGTTGCGCATCAACAGCGCGCGCACCTTCATGGGGGTGTGGCGGCTGGAGGCGCGACAGATTCACCTCGCCATCGACGTCGACGGCAACGAGCGCGGGGTGTCGTACACCCTCGCCCTGCAGGACCAGGGGGCGGCGCTGGCCGCGACGGACAAAAATGGCGGCGCGCTCTACTATGACAAGCTGCCGGGGGCGCTTCCCACCTGGGACCGCCGGGCGACGTGGACGGACCATTCGTTCTCGGGGCTGCACGTCCGGGTCCCCGAGGGCTGGTCGGCCAACCACCACCCGGAGGACGAGACCCGCACCCAGACGCTGGCGGTGTTCAGCCCCGACGAGGCCAAGGCGCTGTTCATCATTTCCGACAGCGAGGAAGACGAAGACGCCACGGGGATCGACCCCGATGACGACGCGTTCCGCGAGCTGTTGGTCGCGTCGGTGGGCGAAGGGTTTGGCCTGTCCGCCGACGACCTCCGGCGTGCGCCCACCAACGACTTCTTCGGGGCGGCGGCCAAGGCGGTGTACGTCGCGGACCTGTCCGGGGTCAAAGACGCGCTCACCATCGCGCGGCTCGACGACCACCATGGCTTCTCGGGGCTGGTCATCGCCTTCGTCGCCCGCGACGCGCTCGGGGACCTGCCCCCGATCGTGGACTCGCTCTCGCGGCGGTAGTCGGGCTCACCCGGGCGGAATCGGCACCACCGGGGCGCGGGCCGCCCCGCGCAGCGCCGTGACCTCGTCGTCGGTGATGCGGAACTTCTCGAGCCGGTACAGCAGCACGTGCCGCGGCACCCGCAGAAGCCGCGCCGCTTGGGAACGATTCCCGTGACATTTGGAGAGCGCGGCCACGATCAGCGCGCGCTCGACCTCCTCCAGCCCCACCCCGTCGTCGGGCACGGTGACCTCTGCGCCCCCCACCAGCCCAGGCCCCGCCGCGGCCTCGGCGGAGAGGTCCAGGCGGCCATCGCCGGGCAGCAACATGTCCGCGGTCAACGTCGCGCCCGGCTTGGCCGTGACCGACAGCCGGGTGGCGACGTTTTCCAGCTCACGCACATTGCCTGGCCACGGCCGCGCCTCGAGGGCGGTGAGCAGCCCGGGGTCGATCGCGGGGGGCTCACGTCCCGCGGCCTGCGCGGTACGCCGCAAAAACGCCGCGAACAACAACGCCACGTCGGACGCGCGGGCCCGCAGCGGGGGCAACTCGAGGGGCACGACCCGGATGCGGAAATACAGGTCCTCGCGAAACGCGCCCCGCCGGGCCATGGCCTCGAGGTCTTGGTGGGTGGCGGTCACGATGCGCACGTTCACTTTGTGGGCGCCGCCGCCGACGACGTTGACCACCCCATCCTGCAGCACCCGCAAGAGCTTCGCCTGCAGCTCGAGGTCCAAGTCGCCGATCTCGTCGAGGAACAGCGTGCCCCCGTCCGCCTCCACGAAGCGGCCGGTGCGCGCGGCGTGGGCCCCGGTGAACGCCCCCTTGGCGTGACCGAACAGCTCCGACTCCAGCAGCTCCTTGGGCAACGCCGCGCAGTTGACGGCCACAAACGGCCGCGCCGCCCGCGCCGACCGGTCGTGCAGCCGCCGCGCGAACAGCTCTTTGCCGGTGCCGCTCTCGCCCCGGATCAACACCGTGGCGTCGGTGGGCGCCACCCGGTCCACGAGCTCGAGCACGTCGCGCATCGCCCGGGACCGCCCGATGATGCCCCCCGACCCCGCGACCTCTTCCAGGCGCTTTCGCAATGCCACATTTTGGCGTTCGAGATCGGTGCTGCGCGCCACCCGGTCGAGGGTCATCTGCAACACATCCCGGCCCACCGGCTTGGACAGGAAGTCCACCGCCCCCGCCTTCATCGCCTCCACCGCCGCGTCCACCGAGCCATGCGCGGTGAGCACGATGATCGGCGGGTGCCCCTCTCGGGCGCACACCTCGCGCACCAGCTCCAGGCCATCCCGGCCGGGCATCCGCAGGTCGGTGATGATCACATCGAACCGCCCGGGCTCGTCGAGCACCGCCAGGGCCGCGTCCACCCCGTGGCGCACCACCACCTCCCGGCCCTGCTCCTCCAAGGCGAACGACATCACCTCGGCCAAGCGTTTGTCGTCGTCGACAAAAAGCACGCGTTGTTTGCTCATGTGCGCTCCGGTTCGTCGGGGGCGGGGGCGGGCAGCCGGACCACGAACCGCGCGCCCCCTTCCGCTCCCACTTCATACCGAATCGTGCCCCCGTGCCCCTCGACGATGCGGCTGGCGATGGACAGACCCAACCCGCTGCCCTCGGGCCGGGTGGTGAAGAATGGATCGAACACCCGCTCGCGGTGGGCCTCGGCGATGCCCGGGCCCCGGTCTTCCACCGTCCACTCGCAGCCCTCGGGCGAGCAGCCCACCCCCACGTCGACCACCCCACCCGCGGGGCTGGCCTCGATGGCGTTGAGCACAAGATTCAATAACATTTGCAAGACCTGGTCCGCGTCCACCAACAGATTGGGACGCGCGGGGCGATCCACCCGCAATGTCACGTTGCGCTCCTGGGCGGTGCTGCCGGCCAAGCCCACCAGCCGCTCGAGGATCTCGTTGGCGTCCGCGGCTTGGCGGGTGGGGGGGCTTGGCTTGGCGAAGGCCAAGAAGCGCTCCACGATGCCGTCGAGCCGCTTGACCTCCGCGAGGTTGAGCTCGGCCATGCGGCGCCTCTTGTGCCCGGTGGGATAGTCGTCCAGAAACATTTCGGCGGTGGTCAACAGCGACGCCAGCGGGTTGCGGATCTCGTGCGCCACCCCCGCCACCAGTTCGCCCAACGCGGACAGGCGCGCGGCCCGGTCCAAGGCCCGCCGCGCCTCATCGAGGTCGGCCTGAATCGCCCGGGCCCGGTCCACCGCCCACCCCACCGTCAGCCCGAGGGCGAGATAGAGCACCATCTCCGAGACCTTCTCCACCGCGGGCGCGGGGTCGGCGTGAAGGTGCAGGCCAAACACCTCGGTGTGCGCGGTCAAGAACGCGTGCGGGGCGTACACCACGATCACCGCGAGCCCGGCCAGGCCGCCCCCGCGCACCCCGTACGTCACCGCGAGCATCACGATGGGCAGGTAGTACAGCCGGCGAAACAGGGTGTGGCTGTCCAGCGCGCCGAGCCCGCCGTGGGTCAGGTAGTGCAGCATCGTAATCGTGCACAGCGCCACGACCGCGGTGATGTTCCACGCCCGCCAGGTCGCGGGGCCGGGCACGAAGCGGGCCCGCGGGGAGACACGCTCAGTCATCGCCGGCCGCCTCGTCGCCCGCGAGCGCGGCCCCCAGTCGCACGCGCTGCCACGTCAGGTACACCACCGGGAGCAGCAACAAGGTCAACACCATGGACGAGATGAGCCCGCCCACCATCGGCGCGGCGATGCGCTTCATCACCCGGGTGCCGGTCTCGGTGCCGAACATCACCGGCAACAGCCCGATCACGGTGGTGGCCACCGTCATCACCTTGGGCCGGACCCGGTCCACCGCCCCTTCCACCACGCTGTCCATCAAATCCCGCGCCGTGCGCAGCCGGCCTTCACGTCGAAAACGTGCCAAGGCCTCGTCGAGGTAGACCAGCATCACCACCCCGGTCTCCGCCGCCAACCCCGCGAGCGCGATGAAGCCGACCCCCACCGCCACCGAGAGATTGTAGCCGGCGAGGTAGAGCAACCACACCCCGCCCACCAGGGCGAAGGGCAACGTCCCCATCACCAACACCGTCTCGGCCAGCGAACGAAAGTGCACAAACAAAAGCAACAAGATGATCACCAACGTCAGCGGGACCACCCAGGTCAGGCGCTCCTTGGCCCGGGCCATGTACTCGTACTGCCCCGACCACTGCAGCGAGACCCCCTCGGGCAATGGCACCTCCGCCTCGACCACTTTCTTGGCCCGCTCGACAAAGCCGCCCACGTCGGAGGTGGTGAGATCGACGAACACCCACGCGGTGGGCCGTGCATTTTCACTTTTGATCGCGGGGGGGCCCTTGACGGTCTTGACCTCGGCCAGGGCCCCCAATGGCACGGTGTGGCCCAAGGGGGTCGGCACCGCGGTGCGGCGCAAGGTCTCGAGGTCGTTGCGCAGCTCGCGGGGGTACCGCAGGTTGATGGGGTGGCGCTCGAGGCCCTCCACCGTCCACGAGATGTTCATGCCCCCGAGGGCGGTCTTGATCACATCTTGCACGTCGCCCACGGTGAGCCCGAAGCGCGCCGCGGCGTCGCGGTGGATGTCCACGTCGATGAAGTTCCCCCCCGTGACCCGCTCGGCGTACACGCTCTGGACCCCGTCGACGCCGTGGAGGGCGGCCTCGATGCGCTGGCCGAGCTGGTTGAGCTGCTCGAGGTCGGGGCCGAGCAGCTTGATGCCCACCGGGGTCTTGATGCCGGTGGCGAGCATGTCCAGGCGGGTCTTGATCGGCATCGTCCAGGCGTTGGTGAGGCCGGGGAAGCGCACCCGCTCGTCGAGTTCGCGGGCGATGTCCTCGATGGTCTTGCCCGCGGGCCAGGTCTCCTCGGGGGTGAGCACGATGGTGGTCTCAATCATGGACAGCGGCGCGGGGTCGGTGGCGGTGTCGGCCCGGCCGATCTTCCCCCACACGTGCTCGACCTGGGGATGGGTGGCGATGAGCTTGTCGGTCTGCTGCAACAGCTCGCGCGCCTTGGTCACCGAGATGCCCGGGGGGGTGGTGGGCATGTACAACAGATCGCCCTCGTTGAGCGGCGGCATGAACTCCGAGCCGAGCTGGGCCGCGGGCCACAACGACGCCAACCCGATGCCCCCCGCCACCACCAACACCGCCGCCGGGTGACGCAGGCAGCCCCGCAACAGGGGGCGGTACACCGCGACCAGCGCGCGGCTCACGGGGTTTTGGGCCTCAGGCCGAATCGTGCCCCGGACCACGTAGAACATCAGCACCGGGACCAACGTCACCGCCAGCAACGACGAGGCCGCCATCGCAAATGTTTTTGTATAGGCCAAGGGGGCAAACATCCGGCCCTCTTGTTGCTCCAGGCTGAACACCGGCAGGAAGCTCACGGTGATGATCAGCAGCGAGAAGAACAACGCGGGGCCGACCTCCTGGGCCGCGCGGATCACCACCTCTTCGTGGGACAGGCCGGCGTCGCGCTCTTTGTGTTTGTGGAGGTTCTCGACCATGACCACGCTGGCGTCGACCATCACCCCGATGGCGATGGCGATGCCCCCCAGGCTCATGATGTTCGCGTTGAGCCCGAGCACGCGCATGGCCAAGAAGGCCATCAGGATGCCCACCGGAATCGTGACCACCGCCACCAGCGCCGAGCGCAGATGCAACAAGAACAGGATGCAGATGAGCGCCACCACCAAAAGCTCCTCGACGATCTTGTTCTCGAGGGTGTCCACCGCGCGCTCGATCAACCGCGACCGGTCGTAGGACGTGTGCACCTCCACCCCGGGGGGCAGGCTTTGCTGCAGCTCGCCGAGGCGGGCCTTGACCCGGTCGATGACCTCGAGGGCGTTCTCGCCGTAGCGCATGACCACGATGCCGGTCACCACCTCCCCTTGCCCGTCCATCTCCGCCACCCCCCGGCGGATGTCGGGTCCGTGTTGCACCCGCGCCACCTGGCTCAACAGCACCGGGGTGTGCGTCGAGGGGTCGATCCCCACCGGGGTGCGGCTGAGGTCGTCGAGGGAGCGCACGTAGCCTTTGCCCCGCACCATGAACTCGGTCTCCCCGAGCTCGACCACGCGGCCACCCACGTCGGTGTTGCTCCGCTGGATCGCGGTCTTGACCTTGGACAGGGGCACGCCGTAGGCACGAAGCTTCTCGGGGTCGACCTCGACCTGAATCTGCCGCACGTGGCCCCCGACGGTGGCGACCTCGCTCACCCCGGGGAGCGCCATCAGCTCGTAGCGCAGGGACCAGTCTTGTTTGGCCCGCAGCTCGCTGAGGTCGACCCCCCAGAAGTTGGCCGCGGCCAGCACCTCGTCCCAGGACAGGCCCGGTTGCCCGTCCCGGTCGAACGCCTCTTGGATGAACCGCACCGACTCGTCGGCGAAGCGGTCCGCCGCCTCCCCCCCGTCCCCGGCGAACAATTGGCCCAGCCAGGCTTGGCTCGACGGCCCCGCCCCGGGGGGGAGCTCGGCACGGGTCACTTCGCCATTTCCGTCAGTATCGAAGTGAGCCCGAAGGTGGGCGGCCCGGGGCAAAAAGTCGCTCAAGCTGTAGAGGTACACCCACCCCACCCCGGTGGCGTCGGGCCCGAGCTGGGGGGTGACCCCGTCGGGGAGCCGGGCCTGGGCCACGTTGAGCAGCTCCAGCACCCGGGACCGGGCCCAGTACATGTCGGTCCCGTCCTCGAAGATCACGTACACCATCGAGAACCCGAAGAACGAGTAGCCCCGCACCGTCTTGGCGGTGGGCACGCTCAACAGCGCGGTGGTGAGGGGATAGGTGACTTGGTCCTCGACCACCTGGGGGGCTTGGCCCGGGTGGGGGGTGAACACGATGACCTGCACGTCGCTGAGGTCGGGGATGGCGTCCACCGGCGTCTGTTGCACCGCGCGAATGCCCGCGGCCACGACGAGAACGGCGACGATCAACACCAACCCGCGGTTTTTCACCGCCGCGGCGATCAGCCGCTCGAGCACGGTGCCGGAGGGGTCGGTGGGGGTGGCGGTGGTGCTCGACATGGTTCAGCGCACCTTCTCGACCAAGTCCATGCCGCAGATCGGGCAAGAGCCCGCCGCGTCGCGCACGATCTGCGGGTGCATGGGACAGGTCCAATAAGATTGTCCATCCTGGTCGTGGTCGCTCTCGGCCTTGGCCATCTCCGGGTCGTCGGCTTCGAGCTTGGTGGCCAAAAACTTCTGTACCGCTTCTTGCAGCTGGCTCTCCGAGTCGAGCAAGAACTGCCCGGAGACCACCACCCGCTCGCCCTCCTCGAGCCCGCTCTCGACCTCGGTGAGGTGCCGGTCGGCGACCAGCCCGGTCACCACCTCGCGCTGTTGGTAGCGGCCCCCGCCCTGGGCCACGAACACCAGCTGCCGCTGGCCGGAATGCAAAATCGCCGCGGTGGGGATGGCCAGCGCGCCCTCGCGGCGCCGGGCCTCGATCCGCACGGTGGCGAACATGCCCGGCTTGAGGGCCAGCCCTGGGTTATCGAACTCCAAGCGCACGGTGAGGGTCCGGCTCTTCTCGTTGAGGGTCGGGTAGATGTACGCGACCTCGCCGGAGTACACCTTGCCCTGCTGGTACGTCAGCTCCATCGTCGCGGGCGCGCCCTTTTCCACCCAGGGCGCGTCGAACTCGTAGACCTCCGCGTTGATCCAAATCTTTTGGAGGTTGCCGATGCGAAAGATGTCCTGGCCGGCCATCACCCGGGCCCCGACCACGATGTTCTTTTGCAGCACGTAGCCTTCGCGCGGCGCGCGCACCCGAATCGTGCGCAAGGTCTGCTTGGTCTCGTCGAGCTTTTCGATGTCCGACGCCCCCATGCCAAAGTACTCGAGCCGTCGGCGGGCGCTCTTCCCCAATGGTCCCGCCGCCCCCCCGGTGCGCAGCGCGAGCAAGTACTCTTCTTGGGCGCTGACAAGCTCAGGGGAGTACACCTCGGCCAAACACTGGCCGGCCTTGACCTTGACCCCGGTCTCGTCGACGTAGAGCTTCTCCACCCAACCGGAAAAGCGCAGGTTGACCACCGCGATCTCGTCCTCGGCCACGTCCACCGTGCCCAGCGCGCGAATGTGTCTGAACAGCGGCTCCCGCCGCGCCGGGGCGATCCGCACCCCCATGTTCTGCACCACCACCGGGTCGATGCGCACCTCGCCGTGGGCGACCTTGCCCGGACGGGGCGGCGGGGTTGCGCCCGGGCTGGACGACGATGACGACGACGACGACGTCTCTTTGCGCGCGAGGTCCATGCCGCAGATCGGGCAACGGCCGGGCTCGTCCATCACCACCTCGGGGTGCATGGGGCACACAAAGGTGTCGTGGTCGGCCACGTCCTCGGAATGAGACTGCAACCGGTCCCGGGGCACGAGGTGCATGCCGCACACCGGGCACCGCATGAACTCCGGCTTGGACACATGCGGGTGCATCGGGCAGGTGTAATCGGCCGCGGGCGCGGCCTTTTCGGCCGGGGTCGGGTGGGCGGGGGCCGGCGCGGGCCGCGGGCGGGGGGGCGCTTTTTTCGGGGCCGCCGCGGGCGGGGGCCCGGCGATGGCGGGCGCGGTGTGGCCGGTCTTGGTTTCCCAAGCTTGCCGCTTCTGCAATGCCTCTGCTTTTTTCCGTGGCTTGAGGAACATCTTGCACAGGGGGCAGCGCCCCGCCTCGGTGCTCACGATCTGGGGGTGCATGGGGCATTGGTAGAGCACGTCCTCGTTGTGGACGTGGGTGTTCTCCTCCGCCCAAAGGGCGCCCGGGGCGCTGGTGAGCACCAGGCCCACCGTGCCCGCGCACAGCACCGCCCCCATCACCAGAGACCAGGACAATGTCGTTGTGTTCTTGCCGGGGCGGGTCATCGCGCAGCTCCCTCGTCGGGGGTGGGGACGGTGCGGCCGGTGAGCACGTCCAAGGCGATGGCCGCGGCCGCGGCCTCGGCCCGGGCCTCGCAAGCCACCCGTTCAAAATCGAGCACCGTGAGCTCGGCCGCGAACAGGTCGGCAAAGCCGGCCCGGTCCACTTGGTAGGACGCGAACGCGGCCTCGAGGGTCTTTTGCGCCCCGGGCAACAGCTGCTCGTCGTAGACCCGGGCCCGCTCCCGCGCCCGGCGGTACCGCACGGTGGCGGCTTCGATCTCCCCGCGCAGGGAGAGCTCGGCGCCGGCCCGCCGCGCGTCCTCGGCCCGGGCCTTGGCGTCGTGGGCTTGGGCGCGCTCTTCCCATTGCCACAGCGCGCTCGACCACGGGATGGGCACCGCGATGCCCGCGGACACAAAGTTATTGCCGGGGTCGGCCCCCGACGGGAGCCGCACCCGGTAGCCGGCCCACGCGGTCACGTCCGGCCACATCTCCGCGCGCATCGCGCCCGCTTGGGCTCGCTCGGCGGTGGCCGATTCCCGCATCGCCGCGAGCAGGGGCCGGTGGGCCCGGGCCTCCTCGAGCAACGTGGCCACGTCGAGCTCGGCTTGGTCGGGCACCGCGATGTCCGCGGGCACGTCGAGCGGGGTGCCGGCGGGGCGCTGGGCCGCGGCGTTGAGCAAGGCCTCCACCGCGCGGCGCTTGTCGATGAGTTCGCGGTGGTCGTCGTCGAGCCGGTCGCGCAACACCTCGAGGCGGATGAGCTCGTGTTGTTCGACCCGGCCGAGCTCGTACTTCACCCGCACCACGTCGAGCATTTGCGCCACCGCGGCCCGGTGCTGCGCGGTCACCCCCGCGAGCACGGAGAGCCGTTGCCACTGCAGCACCAAGCCCCGGACCCGGCCCACGATTTGGCCCGCGGCTTCTGCCCGCAAGGGCACGGCCGCGTCCCGGGCGGCCTCGGCGGCGTCGGCCCGCGCCCAGAACTTGGTGGGGAAGGGCACCTTCTGGGTCACCTTGAGCTGCACCCCGCTCATGGGGTGGTTGCCCGGCCACGGGGTCAAGATCGGCATGTTGCTGTATTCGGTCCCGACCACCGTGTCGGGCCACACCCACGACGCGGGCACGGCGTGGCCGAGGGCGTCGATCTGTTCGTCGGCCGCGCGCAACGTGGGGTGTCCGGCCAGCGCCTCTCTCTCCAGCGCCCGCACCTCCGCGCCCCCGCCCGCCGCGGTCTGGGCTGCGATCCACCCCATCACCACCCAATGCACCATGGTTTGCGCCCTCCTCCAGGTGCGGTTCGCACCTTTCGTGCCGGATCGGAAAAGCAATATTTTCCGGGCACTTCAAAGACATGGCACCCGGCCTTGTCGGCTGCTCTACACCCGGCCTGCAGACTATTCGACAGCGGCCCGCGCCGCCTGTTTTTGGTCATCGCAGGTTCGCGGGGGTCACGGCTGGTCTGTTTGCTGGGCCCGCGCAGCCACCCACGCTCAGCGCCGGCTGCCGAACCCCACCGGCGCCCCCGAGGTGCCCCCCACCGCGGACAGCCCCGAGGTATCCACTTTTTGCGGCGCCACCGACGCGGGCTGGACCCGGCGGTGCTCGTCCAGCGCCGCGGCGAGGTCGGCGAGCTCCTTGGCGTGGTGCTTGGCGTCGTCGTAGCTGTAGCCCGAGTGCCGGTAGTAGGTCATGCGCATTTCGCCGTCGCGGGTCAGGCGCATCTCCGAGCGCAGGTTGGCGGGGGCGAAGAACAACCGCACCGCGCGTTGCACCTCGGGCAAACGCATGAGGGCGCGGATCTTGTCCTCGTCCGCGCCTTGGATTTTGTAGCTGTCGTCGAAGTCTTTGTCCCCGACCTGGATGTCGGCGAGCCCCAGCTTGTCCCGCCAGGGGGAAAAGAACCCCTCGCGCGACAAGTTCAGCGTGGTGTAGTCCGCACCGAAGCGGCAACCCGAGAGGCGGACCTCCCACAGGTCGCGGCTGTGTTTGCCCCCGGTGCGCGAGGTGGTCACCGCCACCACGTGGGCGCCAAAGCGCAGGGTCACGGTGGCGTCGCCCATCGTCGACACATCGGCGCTGACGCAGGCGGCGTCGCGCCGGGCCGCCTCACACATGCGCTGGCCTTGGGTGCGGCGGTGGTTGATCACCAGGGCGATGGCCACCACCGGCACCGCCACCGCCCCCACCGAGACCAACAAGCTCAACATGCGCCGAGCCTACCACCCCGGGGACACGCGGTCAGGCGAGCCCGAACTTCTCCAACACCTCGTTGGCGTGGTCCTTGGTGTTCGGCCGTTTGATCACCTTCAGCACCTTGCCGTCCTCGTCGATGAGGAAGGTGGTGCGCTTCACGCCCATGGTCTTCTTGCCGTACATGTTTTTTTCGCCCCAGGCGCCGTACTTCTCCAACACTTTTTTGTCGGGGTCCGCGAGCAGGGTGAACGGCAGCTCGTACTTGCCCACGAATTTCTCGTGGCTCTCCACCGTGTCCGGTGAGACCCCGAGCACCACCACGCCCTTCTTCTTCAACTGGGCATAGCCATCGCGCAGGCTGCAGGCCTGGGCGGTGCACCCGGGGGTGTTGTCCCGGGGATAGAAATAAAGCGCCACCTTCTTGCCCTTGAAGTCGGACAACTTGACCGACTTCCCGGCCTGGTCTTTCAGGGTGAACGCGGGGGCTTTCTTTCCTTCTTCGATCAGCTCGTTGGCCATGCCGAACTCCTCTTTTGTCGTCGAGGAGCGCACCATGCCCCGCCCGCGCGCGACGAGCAAGCCGAATGCCTACAAGAGTTCTTTGCCGAGCATGAACACCCCCATCAGCAACACAAAGCCGGCAAAGCCGCGGCGGAGCATCGCCGCCGGCACCCGGTGCGACAGCCGGGTCCCGACCTGGGCGCCGATGATGGCGGCGACGATGAACACCAGGGCCAAGGTCCAATCGATGCTCACGTGAGACGCGTAGCCGACAAACCCGCCGATGGATTTGATCGCGATGACCACCAGCGAGCTGCCCACCGCTTCTTTCATGGATAGCCCACCGAGCAGCACCAAGGCGGGCACGACCAAAAAGCCGCCCCCCGCCCCCACCAACCCGGTGAACAAGCCCACGGCCAGACCTTCGGCGAGGATCAACGCGAGCTTGGGCTCCTGGCCCCCGCTTTCCATCTCCCCGCGGCCCTTGAACATGAACACCGCGGTCACCACCATCATCGCCGCGAACAGCACCAACAGCACCGTGCCCGAGAAGTACGCGGCCACCCGCCCGCCCAAAAACGCCCCCACCGTGCCCGCGCCCGCGAACACCATCGCCACCTTCCACCGCACGTTGCCCGCCTTGGCGTGCGACCACGCGGCAAAGGCCGCGGTCGCGCCCACCACCAACAACGACGTGGCGATGGCTTCCTTGGCTTCGACGTCGAGGATGTACGTCAGCACCGGGACGGTGAGAATCGAGCCTCCTCCGCCGAGGAGACCCAGGGTGATGCCGATGACGAGGGCGGACAGGGCGGCGATAAAAAGTGCCATGCGAACCTGAATCGCAACCTTTGTGCCACCGCCCAGGCCGCGGCCCCAGGCCCGCGCCGGCGCCCGGCGGGGCCTCGCGTTGTCACGTGTCGCACAACGTTGCAACGTTGCAACACAGAGGTTCCCTCCCAACCCGCGCGAACCCGCAGCCATCCGGGCTCTGCTCGCACCGTCAGGGTTTTGGCGCAGATGTTGCGACGTTCCCCGCGTGTCGCGCGCGCGGGGGACAAAAGACCCCGCCCCCGCGGGAGGAGAGAGAGACATCATGGATTGGACCTGGCTGTCCGCCACCCTGGGCGGGCTTTTGATCGGTTTGGCCGCGAGCTTCATGCTGCTTTCCGCGGGGCGCATCGCGGGGATCAGTGGCATTGTCGAAGGCGCGATCCTCGGCAAGGTCGCGGCCGCGTGGCAACGCTGGTTCGTCGGCGGGCTGGTGGCGGGTGGTGCAGTGGCACTGTGGTTGGCCCCGGGGGCGTTCGCCTCCAGCAGCACCGTGCCCGGCCCGGTGCTGGTCGTCGCCGGCCTGCTCGTGGGTTTCGGCACCCGGCTCGGCAGCGGCTGCACCAGCGGCCATGGGGTGTGCGGCATTCCGCGGCTGTCGCCGCGCAGCCTCGTCGCCACCGGGACGTTCATCTCCAGTGGCATGGCCACGGTCACCTTCGTGCGGGTGTGCGGGTGCTGGTCATGAGGGCCAACGTTGCGATGTTCCTCGCCGGGGTCCTGTTCGCGGTGGGCTTGGCGGTGGCGGGCATGACCCAGCCGGACAAGATCATGGGTTTTCTCGACGTGTTCGGCGCGTGGGACCCGAGCCTGCTGTTTGTGATGGGCGGCGCGGTGGTGCTCAACTTCTTCTTGTTCCGCTGGATTCTGCGCCGGCCCAACCCCCTGTTCGCGTCGACGTTTCACGTGCCCACCCTGCGGCACCTCGACGCCCGGCTCATCGGCGGGGCCGCGCTGTTCGGCGCCGGCTGGGGCCTGGCCGGCTACTGCCCCGGCCCCGGGGTGGCCAGCCTCGCGACGCTATCCACAGAATCATTTCTGTTCGTGGGGGCGATGCTGGTGGGGATCTTGGGTCACGCCGGGCTCAAGCGGATCACCGCGGCCTCCTGACCCCCTCGTCCCCGCCCCGCCGGTGCCGATGTTCTGGGGGGGCGTGCCCGGCGCGTCGGCGTCGTCCCGGGGAGCGCGCGAGGAGGGTCAGATGTGGTGGCGCGGGGTGTTCGTCTTGGTCGCGGGGCTCGGGCTCGGGTGTGACAACCCCGGGGCCTGGGCCGACACCTGCCGCATGGCCCGCGAGCAAGAGGAGCTCATCGACCTCGACGACGAGACCTGCCGGCAGAGCGTGACCACCTGCGGCTACGCCGGGCACGAAGTCACGGTGGCGGGCTGCGAGCCGAGCGCCCGCGCCGCGCTCTACGCCGAGATCTGCGACGCCTGGGAGCTCGACACCCAGGTGGCGGTCGAGGCCGGGACCACCTGCGATACCGATCCCGGCGCGGTGACCTGACGGGCCATCGACCGCTCAGGGCTCATCGGCGCGCACCACCGGCACCCCGTCGAGGGCGCCGCGCACCGCCCGGCGCAGGTCTTCGGCGCTGAACGGCTTGAGCAGGGTGGCCACCACCACGTCGGGGTCTGCGCTGGGCTCGATGGCCGCGGGCGAAAAGCCCGACACCATCAACGCCGGGACCTGGGGATGGGCCGCGTGCACCCGGTGCATCAGCTCGATGCCGTCCATGCCCGGCATCACCACATCGGACACCACCAGGTCGAGGCCCGGCCCCCCGGGCCCGGTCGCCTCCTCGAGGCGCAGCAACGCCGCGGCCCCGCTGTCGGCCTCGAGCACGCGATAGCCCGCGCCCCGCAAGACCCGCACCATCACCGCCCGCACCGGGGCTTGGTCGTCGACCACGAGCACGGTCTCGCCCCGCCCCGGCGAGCTTGTCACAGATGCCGGCGCCCCGGTGGCCGCGCCCGGCACCTGCTGGGGCAAATACACCCGAAAGGTCGTGCCCGCGCCCACCACGCTCTCGACCTCCACCGCCCCCCGGGCTTGGGCCACCAGGCCCCAGACCGAGGCGAGGCCCAGGCCCGTGCCCCGCCCACCGCCTTTGGTGGTGAAAAAGGGCTCAAAGATGTGGTCGAGCACGTCCTTGGCCATGCCCTCTCCCTCGTCGGTGACGGTGACCACCGCATAGCCGCCCGGGGCGAGGGTCTGGCCCCGGATCACCCGGGGCTCGTCGAGAACCTCGGTGTCCGCGCCGATGGCCAACCGACCGCCGCCGGGCATGGCGTCGCGGCCGTTGATGGCGAGGTTGAGCAAGATCTGCTCGAGCGCGCTCGGGTCGATCACCACCGTGCCCGCGTCGTCGGGCAAGGTCACGTCGAGCACCACCCGGGGCCCCAGGGATCGGGACAGCAGCCGGGCGATGGCCTGCACCCCGGCGCGCACCCCCACCGGGGCGGGCTTGACCGGATGCCCCCGGGAGATCGCGAGAAGCTTGCTGGTCAGCTCGGTCGCTTGTTTGGTCGCCTCGATGAGCGCGTCGACGTCCTCGCCCATGGCCGCGCCGTCCGGGATTTCGCCCCGCACAAACTCTGCGCTCCCGCGGATCACCGTGAGCAGGTTGTTGAAGTCGTGGGCCACCCCGCCCGCGAGCTCACCGATGGCCTCCAGGCGTTGCACCGTGAGCAGGTTGCGCTCGGCCACTTTGCGCTCGGTGACGTCGAGGGACAGCACCACCACGCCCTGGGCGATGCGCTCCATGCGCAGCTCGAACCAGCCGGTCTCGCCGCTGGGCAGGGTGAACTCGTTCTCCATCTGGTGGGCGCCGCCCTCGGCCATCAAGCGCTCAATGTGACTGTACATCTCGGTGTGTTCGATGCCGGGGTAGGCCTCGCTCATCTTTTTCCCGATCAACGCCTCCGGGGTGGTCTGCCCGTGGGCCGCGGCCGCGGGGTTGAGGTAGACGTAGCGCATGCTGGGGTCGATGACCTGGAGCCCCTCGCGCAGGTGGCCCACGAGGGCTTCGAAGTTGACGTTCGGGAGGCTGACGCGCGGGTTCACCACCACGATCCTAGCGCTCGGTCCCCCGCGCCCCAATGTTTCCGGATGCATGGTCCGCCTTGGATCGCCCCGGGGACAGAACCGAACGGTTCTTTCCGTCGCCGGGGCGTGACCGTCATCGCCCTGACGGCATCTCAGGCCCGTGACCTCGAACGCCGCCCCCGGACCACACCAGGACAAGGTCTGCCCGACCTGCGGCCGGCGTTTTGCGTGGCGGAAAAAATGGGCCGACACCTGGGCGGAGGTCCGGTTCTGTTCGGCCGGGTGCCGCCGCGCCCACCGGCCCCGCCGGCTCGCCGCCGTCGACGAGGCGCTGCTCGCGTGGCTCACCGCGCGCGGGCCGGCCAAGAGCGTGTGCCCGTCGGAGGTCGCGCGCCAGCTCGGCGACGAACACACCTGGCGCGATTGGATGGAACCGGTGCGGGCCGCGGCCCGGCGGTTGGCCCACCAGGGCCGCGCGGAGATCACCCAAAGGGGACAAGCGGTGGGCCCCGATGACTTCCGCGGCCCCATCCGCGTGCGCCTCGTGGCCGGCGGTGGACAGGACGACCCGCCGCGGGTACGGTGACGGTCCGCGCCGCGCTTTTGTGCACAGCGCGTGTCCTCGAGCACAGGCCCGCTGTTTTGCCACAAAGCTGACCGACCCGACGCATCCGCTTTTTGTTGTCACGCGCCACCGCCCGGTGGTCGTCGTGTCGGCTCGTGTGTTTGTTCACCCAGACCGCGGGCCCATCCATCCGTGCGGGTGACGTGCGGTTCGGTTCTGTGTCCCACCGGCCCCGTCTCTTTGACAATGTATCTGGACCCTCATCGCCCCCCGGCGGTGCGGGCCCGGCCTGACGCCTGACCGCGCCGCGCGCCCCGCCCCGTTCTTCGGGGGTCTGGCATGTCTGTGCCTGTCCTGCTCGTCGCGCAGTGGCGCGTCGAGCCGTGTTCGATTCCGCATCTTTTGTTCGCCTGCAGAGGCTGCGCGCGCACCGCGCCCTTTGCCCACACCGGTCGCTTCCGGGTCAACGCCAACGGCGCGCGCCTCGACGTGTGGCTGCTTTACCGCTGCGTCGCCTGCGGCACGGTGAAAAAGGTCACCGTGCACGAGCGGGTGCACAAACGCGCGGTGGGCGACCTTGTCGCGTTCGAGACCTCGCGTCCCGACCTCGTGACCCAATGGGCCTGGACCCTCGCCGCCCACCGGCCGGCCGAGCCGGTGCGCGACTTTGTCGTGCACCGCGACGAGGTCGTGCACCCGGGGCGCATCCGCCTGGCGGTGCCGCACCCGGTGCACGCGCGCCTCGATCGGGTGTTGGCCCGGGGCTTGTCCCTGTCCCGCCGCGAGGTGGCCGGGCGGGTAGAGGACAAAAAAGCCCTCAAGCGCCCGGTGTTCGACGGGCAGGCGGTGCGGCTCTTGCCCCCCTAGCGGTCAGGCGGCCACGCGGTGGCCGGTCCCGCCTCCTTCCCGCGGCGACGCGGGGAGGAGAGGGGCCGCGGTGTTCTTGGCCAATGCCGTTTCATAGTCGGGGTGGTTGGTGCCCATCAGCCGGTCCCAGACATTGAAGTACAGCCCATAGTTGTGGTTGAAGGTCTGGTGGTGTTGGTGATGGTGGGTGGTGGTGTTGAAGATGTAGCGCAGCGGCGATTTGACGAACCACGACGGGTAGATCTCGTACCCGAGGTGGCCCATCACGTTCTGGGCGAACTGAATGGTGATGAACACCAGCATCGCCGAGTGGTGCACCGGCAGGAGGAAGATGATGACGGGCCCGATGCCGGCCTCGACCACCGCCTCGAGGGGGTGGAAGGCGTAGCTGGTCAGCGGGGTCGGGTCCCGCGACAGGTGATGCACTTTGTGAAAAGCGCGGAACAGCTTCTTGTGGTGCATCAACCGGTGGGTCCAATAAAACCACGTGTCGTGCAGCACGAGCATGATCGGCAACGAGGCGAGCCACCAGCCCCAGCCCCGCTCGTCGAAATCCATATACATTTGGGTCCAGCCCGCCTTGATCGCGTAGACCATCGCGAGCAGCGTGGCCCCAAAGATGAACATCGAGCTCATGGAGTACGCGATGTCCCGCCGGTTCTGCGCGGCTTTGCGCGGGGTGCCCGGCACCATCCGGTGGGCCAACCTCTGGGGCAGCCACTTGTGGAACACGGTGTAGGCGGTGCCGGCCATGAACACGTAGCGGAGGAGATTCAAAAAGGTGCCGAAGAAGAAGGCCCCGGCCAGGGCTTGCAGAAAGGTCGCGTCGTAGGCGGTGGGCATGGCGGGCTCCAAGGGCGACATCAGGCTGGTCAGAACCTGACGGATGTGTCATATTCTGAATATGACGGATTCGTCAGGTTCCGTCATGTCGCTTTCAGTGAGGGGGGCTCTGGCCGTGCAAATGCCTAAAAAACAACCGATTCAGGACCGGGCCAAGGCCACCGTGGGGGCGATCATGGAGGCCGCGGTTCAGGTTCTGGCCAGCCACGGGCCGCTCAAGACCACCACCCACCGCATCGCCAAGCGGGCCGGGGTCAGCGTGGGCACGCTCTACCAATACTTCCCCAACAAGCAGTCGGTGTTCTCCGAGCTGCTGCGCCAATACCGGGAAAAGAGCCTCGAGCGGCTGGTGCAGAGCGCGTTCGGCACCGCCCATCTGCCCATCGATGAGGTCATCGACCGCGCGACGGACAGCTTCCTGCAGCCTTTTTTTGAACACCCCGAGGGCAGCCGCGCCCTCATGCAGAACCGCGACGCCTTCGTGACCCGCGAAGAGCGGGTGGCGATGATGGACAAGGTGCAGGGCTTTTTGGCCATGGCCCTGCAGGCCCGGGACGACATTCCCCCCGTGCCCGATGTCGAGATGTTCGCGTTCACCTTGGTGCGGACCGCAGAAGCATTGTGTACGGCCGCGGTCACGGATCGGCCCGACGCGTTGATGGACGGCTCGCTCAAGCGCGAGCTCAACCACCTGTTGGTGTCCTACGTGACCAGCCCGCGATCGTCCCGGCGCTAGGGCGGTGCAAAAAGACCACGGCCCGTCTCTCGACGGGCCGGGTGTGGCGTTTGTGCCCCGCCCAAAGGCTACAGGCGCGCCCATTTCGGAATCGGCCGGCCGAGGTGGCGATCGGGGTCGGGCGCCCCGTTGGTGAGACCGTTTCGGCCCGCGCGGTACGCGGCCACTTGGTTTTTCGCCGACGAGGACAGCTGCTTGTCCTTCATCGCGATGGCGTGGATGTGGGGCGTGAAGGTGTCGAAGCCACGGCCCCGGCTCCACGCGGCGAAGCCGGACATGCGCAGGGCGCGCACCATGTCGTCGACGGTGCCCTTGCTGCGGTCGCGGGTGCGGATGTCCACCGCCCCGCCCCCGGCGTGGGTGGTGCCCGAGGCGGCCACGCTGGTGTTGTAGCTGCCTTGCACGATGGTGAAGGAAAAGCCCTTGTGCCCGAACTTGTTGCGCATGATGTACTCGGCGCGGTCGAGCATCTGTTTGGTGCGCTTGTTGATCACGCCCGACCCGTTGGCGGCGACGCGGGTGTAGTTGTGCGCGGGCGCCTTTTTGTTCCACTTGGCGATCTGTTGGTTCACCGGGGGCGGCAGGTTGTCGACCTTCTTTTGGATCAACTGCCGGGTCTTGAGGTCGGCGACGCCGGTGGCGTTGAGACCGTTGGCTTTTTGGAAGTTCTTGACCGCGCGCTTGGTGTCCTGGTCGTAGTTGCGGTCGACCTTGCCGGGGTCGCGGCCGAGGGCCTTGAGGTTTTTCTCGAGCTGGCGGACGCCGGCGCGGTTGAGTCCTTTTTTGAGCGGCTGCTGGTAGCGCTCGCTCATGCGCGCGAAGGTCTGCGCGTCGATGCGGTTCTTTTGCACGAGCTGGGGGTCAAAGTCGGTGAACTTCTGCACCGCGGCTTTGGTGTCGGCGTCGAAGTGGCCATCGACCTTGCCCGGGTTCATGCCCAGGTCCTTGAGCATGCGCTCGGCGCGTTTGACGTCGACCCCGCGCTGGCCTTGTTTGGCCGGGGTCTCGAACTTGTCTTCGACAAAGAGGGTCTTGGCCTTGAGCTTGGCCAACACCTGCGGCCCGGCCACGCCGTCCACCACGATGCCGGTCTTCTTTTGGAACGCCCGGACCGCGGCTTCGGTCTTGGCCCCGAACTGCCCGTCGGGGGGGCCGACCTTGAGGCCAAAAGAGCGCAGGCGGCGTTGCAGGTCTTTGACCGCGTCGCCGGTGGCGCCTTTTTTGAGCGACCCGTGGTTGTTGATGCGGCGTTGGATGTCTCGGAACTGGTCCTTCACTTCAGCGGTGTTTTTGGGAAGGACGCGGCGGGTTGTAATGGGCATGTGTTTTTCCTCCGCCGGAGATATCGGTGTGCGCACATGTGGGTTGTTGGCCGGCCCGCGTCGAAAACGGCCATTTGGTGCGGGTTTGCGCGATTGACGGCGGTGTCAAGCGGCCTGGACCGGCCTCTGAATCGCGCTGGCAGGTTCTGAGGATCCCCCTGACAGGACAACTGTCAGATGGCGTCCGCAGGCCGTCAGACGGGGGGGTTGTTTTTTCAGGTCCGGCCCCGGGGCTGTCAGGTGAGCGGGCGGGACCGAGGCGGGGTGTTGGGTGGGGGGACCGAACCTAAGACATCTCTTAGCGGGGCCGGGACGGGCCAAGGGCCGGCCGGCGCCGGCGGGTCGACCCGCGCGTCACAATGTTGCTGGCTCGCGGCCACGGGCGCGACCGGCGAAGGTGCGACCTGCATGCAGCAAGAATGGCCGCGCCAAATGCCGTTGCGTGGAACGTGTACACCGGATGCGGGTCTTTGTGCGAGGAATTCACGCTTTGCAGAGCGGAGACAGAAGTTTTCTTACTCTGTCTTTGACCAAAAGGCAGAAAAGCATGTCAACAATGCAACAGGATGCGGCAGTTGTTGCTATGCTACTGGGGTCAAAGGAGTAAGCGATGAGCGCAGAAGCCAAGTACGAAGAGCTGTCCCCCTACCAACGGGCGGCGGTGGCCCAGATCGATGAGCTCACCCGCAAAAGCGGCAAGCCGACGTTCACCGAAGATGACGTGCCCTTCCGGTGTCAGACCTGGGGTGTGCTCCAGGCGGTGGGCCTTCTGTCCGAGGTCGGCCTGGTCCAAGGCAACCGCAAGCGGGCCCGGGTGTTCTCGGTCAACCGCAAGCCCGAGATGCGCGCGCTGATGCGCCTGTGTGCGGGGGCGGAAAGCATGAGCAAAGCCAAGGTGCGCGGCAAGACCAAGACCAAGAGCAAGGCGCGCCCCAAGGCGAAGGTGGCGGCCAAGCGCAAGACCAAGGCCAAAGCCCGCAAAAAGTAGGTCTCGCCCCATTTGGACGAGGAGCACGCGCGGTGGACCACACCGCGCGTTGCTTTTGCAGTAGGTTGACCCCATGCGTCGCCTGCTCTGCCTGACCGCTCTGTTTGTTGTCGTCGGTCTGCCCTTCGGTTGCGCCACCGACCAGTCGCCGCCCCCCGACGAAGACCTCAAAGACGCGCCCCCGCAAAAGCCGCCCCCGCAAAAGGTCGCGGCCCATCGGCCCACCGTGCGCACGCCGCGCCCGCTCAAGACCGGGGCGTGGGAAGAGCGCCGGTCGCGCCCCACCGTGGTGCGCCCCACCCCGTTGCGCATCGCCCCGCCCGGCCCCGATTGGCCGGTGACCCCCGCCGCGACCGCGGCCCTGCCCCGCTTCGAGGTGGGCACCAAGGTGTTCGACCGCGCCCCCAATGTGCCTGCAAAGGTGACGATCCTGCTGCAGCGCAACAAACAGGACCGGTCCCCGCGTTATCTCATCTACGACCTCGCGGCCCAGGCGGTGCGCTTTGAGGCGGACGCGGTCTGGCCCCCGGCCGCGTCGTTCCCCCACCTATTGTACGCGGGCGCCGACGACGTGCGGCACGTCTACGACCTCTTGCAGGGCCAGGTGCTCACCCCCGATGCCTTGCTCCCCGCGCAGCGCACCCCCCGGGCGATGTCGCTGGCCATGCACGCCAAGACCGGCCGGGTGATGTACCTCGCCACCACCCACCAAGACGAAACGTTCCTGGGGTTTTTGCCCGCCGACCAGCCCGGCCCGGTGGTGTTCGACGTGGCGGTGCCGTTCTCCGCCCACCGCAGCTTTGGCAGCACCGCCACCGTGCCGTCGCCGTACGCTTGGGACGTTTTTCAGCGCCAACACCGCCTGGCGGGTTCGCCCACCGTGGTCAACGAGGGCAAGAGCTGTCCCCTGTTGTCGGTGGACCAGACCCTGGGCCCGGTGTGCCGCCCCCACCCCGACGACATGAACAGTGAAAAGCTGGTCGACGAGCGGTACCGCATCGACGGCCCCTTCGTGTTCGACGATGTCGAGCGCGTGGCCTACAAGCTCGGGGCCGAGTGTCCCCGGGGCGCGCACATCATCGGCCACTGGGCCGACCCGGTGCGGGTGCTCGCGGCCTGCCTCATCGAGGACCGCCCGTGGTTTGAGCTCTGGTCCCCGGAAAAGAGCCTGCGCTTCTCCGCCTTCGGCGACATCAGCACCTTCCGCATCCTCAAAGACCCGGTGCGCGGCCTGCGTTTTTACCGGCCGGGCCAGCCCTCCACCCGCGGCCCCTGGGTCGAGGTGTTCATCGATTTACCCCGCATGCGGGTGTTCACCGGGGGCCGGTTTGTGCCCTTGCCCTTCTCCGAGTCCTTCGGCCACCGCCGCGTCATGCTCGCCACCGTCGACGACCACCCCCAAGAGCTCTGGCGCATCGACCTCGAGCACGGCACCGCCGGCCGCGTCACCGCCGACCACGGCTGCGCCTACCCGCCGCACCACGTGGCCGAGACCGACACCCGCATGCTCCTCAGCTGCATCCACCACAAGAGCATCTTCATCGACGGCCCCCGGCGCCGCCGCGCCACCCGCTTCTCCGAGGTGGTCGACCTCGAAAAAAGCAAACGCACCCGCTACGGCGACCTCACCCTCCCCGCCTTCGCCGACGCCGGCCGCATGGTGGTGGGCAACCCCCAAAAGGACGGCCGCCGCATCGTCGTCGCCCCCGTGCCCTGAGTCATGATCGACCGATGTCACTGCAGGCCTGAGGCCCACGCCACCCATTTCGTCGCCGTCACCGGCGGCCCCTCCGCGGGCAAGACCGCCCTGCTCGAGGTCGTGCGCCGCCAGTTTTGCGAACACGTCATGGTGCTGCCCGAATCTGCGAGCATCATCTTCGGCGGCGGCTTCCCCCGCCACCCCGACCTCGCCTGTCGCGCCGCCAGCCAGCGCGCGATCTACCGCGTCCAGTGCGAACTCGAGCGCTGGGCCCACGAAGCCGGTCGTCACACTTTGGTGCTCTGCGACCGCGGCACCCTCGACGGGCTCGCCTATTGGCCCGGCCCCGCCGACGGCTTTTTTGCGGACGTGCACACCACCCGGGGGGCCGAGCTCGCCCGCTACCAGGCGGTGCTGCACCTGCGCACCCCGCCCCCCGAGGCCTACGACCGGTCCAACCCGTTGCGGGTCGAGAGCCCCGACGAAGCCCTCACCCTCGACGACAAAATCCTCAGCGTGTGGGCCGACCACCCCCGCCGCACCATCATCGACAGCGCCCCCACCTTCCTGGCCAAGCTGCACGCGTCCATGGACGCCATCCGCGACCTGCTGCCCGACGAGTGCCAAGCCTGGGCCGGCGCCCACGCCGGCGCCTGATGCGCGATTTCCCGGCGCATCAGTACAGGAGGTAGCCGGCGGGCTTTTCCGGGGCGGGCAGGTCGGTCTCGCCCAGCATTTGGCGCAGGTCGATCTCAATGGTCCTGCACAAGGCGTTCATGGGCACGTCGTTCATGCTGCGCTCGAAGGGGTCCTCGCTGGCGTCGCCGATGCCCTCCATGGTCGCGAACACCCAGCTCACGAGGATGCTGGCGATGATCACCGGGACCGCGGGCAGGCCCCGCTCCACCGCGGACTTGGCCGCCTCCACGTGGTCGCCGAACACGTCGAGCAGACCAAACGGCACCAAGGTGATGAACACCCGGACGAAAATGCGACTGTATTCAGCGTACTGCCGTGGGTAGGGGGTGTTCTTGATGCGCTCACACTTGCCCTGGAGGGTGTAGAGTTCGCGCAGGGTGGCCATGAGGTCGATCTGGTGGAAGAGGTCGAGGCGCGACTCCTTGAGCAACTGTGCCAAGCGGGTGCCCTGGGTGGTGACCAGGTGGGTGGCGCTGTTCTTCAGTTGGGAGACCTCGGCCAGCTCCGCGGGGTCCAAAAACGGGGCGAGCTCTTGGTCCCAATCGTTGCGCATGTGGTGGGCGTGCTCGTCGAGCCGGCGCTTGGTGGCCCGGGCGGGCTTGTCGAAAAAGCGGGAGTTCTTGCGGAGCTGAAGGCGCAGGGCGTTGATCCAGGCGAGGTGACGGTACATCAGCTCCCGGCGCAGGGCCTGGGCCTCGTCGCTGTGGTCGCCGGGCAACACGTAGCTCATCACCGCCGTGCCCCAGGTGCGGCTCGCGTTGACGATGCCGCCCCAGATCTTGCGGCCTTCCCAAAAGCGGTCGTAGGCCGCGTTGTTCTTGAATCCGACGTAAAACGCCACCGCGATGCCGATGGTGCTGATGGGCTGAAACGGAATGCGGATCCAGGTCCACCCCGCCCAGGCATAAAGCGCAAACACCGCCATCGACCACACCGCGGCCACCCCGGAGATGCGCAACCCGAACGCCAGCACCAACTTCAACGGGAATCGTCTTTGAATGATCATGCGCTATCCTCTCGCGCGTGCGTGTAATGCAAAAATGCCTCCCCGTCATCGTCGTCGCTCTCGGGGCGAGCCTCGCCGCGCCGGTCCAGGGGGTGCCCAACGACCCCCAAAATCCCGTGGTCCAGAAGATCGCCGCTCTCAACCAGCGCATGCACCACGCGGTCAGCGGGCTCAAAAGCATGGAGTGCACCTTTCACCGCACCGAGTACAAGCGCAAACAGCTCGACCCCACCGAGGCTTGGCTCAAGGTGCGCACCAACGGCGATGTGTTCATGCGCATCACCAAAGGGGCCAACGAGGGGCGCGACATCCTCTACCGGCCGAACGCCAACGGCGGCAAGCTGCTGGTGAGCAACCCGGTGTTCAACGTGAGCCTGGCCCTCGACAACTTCCTCGTCACCCGGGCCAGCCGCTACACCCTCCGCGAGGCCGGCATCCACCGCGTGGCCAAGCTCATCCTCGACGCCCAGGACGCGCTGCAGAAGCTCCCCCCCGACGCCGCCACCCACGAGTGGATCGGGCCCCGCACCGTCTTCGGCCAAAAGGCCACCTGCTACCGTTCCACCCTCGACAAAAAGAAATATCCCCAGTTGTTCGCGTATAAGTCCGAGGTCTGCGTCGGCGATGAGGCCGGGCTGCCCCTCGAGACCAAGGTGTGGGACGAGGACGTGCCCGGCGACGGCACCATTCGGCTGGTGGGGCATTACAAGTACGAAAAATGCACCTTCAACCACCTCACCGACCGCGACTTTGACGAGGAGAACCCCGCCTACCGGTTCTGACCTCGACCCCAGGAGTTCATGATGCGTGCGTTGGCATTGTGTGGATTGTTGTGCGGCGTCTTTCTCATCGGCTGCGAAAAAAAGCCCCCCTGCACCCCGGTGCCGAGCGTGGCCGAGGCCTGGCCGCTGAAGGACCTCGTGCCCCGGGGCGAACACACCGCGATCTGCCCCGCGGCGGAAGACGCCGCCACCCACGCCAGCTTCTGGCGGCCGGTGCGCGTGCACCGGGCCAACGTCGACATCGTCGGCCAGGTCCAGGACGCGGGTTGGACCCGCAACCGCGACAACTGGTACGACACCAAGGGCAACTACGACACGCCCAAGTGGAGCGAATTCTCGTCGGACCAAGGCAAACTGCGCGTCGACGTGCGCGAGGACGGCGACGGCTCGAGCATCAAGATGGTGCTCACCCCCGCGGGCTGAGTCCCCCAAACAAGCGCCGGCATCGGCGACGGCACAAAAAGGCGACGCCACCCAGGCGGGGTGGCGTCGTGCACACGTTCACACAGGAGTTGGTTGTTGTCGGTCTCAGACCGACGCCGCCGTCACCGGCGGGTGAAGTTGATGGTCGCGGAGCCGTCGTTGTTGACCGTGACCTTGGCGCGGAAGTCGTCCCGGCCGTTCACTTCGCGGGCCATGCGCTCGGCGATCTTTTGGGCCGAGCTGCCCTTGGCCGCGCCGACGTAGAAGAGCCGCTCGTTCTTTTCGCGGTAGGTGGTCTCGCCCCACACGTTCTCGGTGGGGGCCTTGTCCGCGTCGAGGGAGAAGCTCACCCCGCGGGACTTGTGGTAGGTGCCGAAGAGCGTGCCGGTGAGGCTGTCGGCGCCGACCTCCACCCCGCCTTGGGCGGTGCCGCTGATGGTCATGGACATCGGGCCGGTGGTGACGTTCAGGCCGGGGTCGGTGACGTCGACCTTGAAGGAGATGGGGGCGCCTTGGGGGGTGTTGTCCGCGGGGAACTCCACCGCGCGCTCCATCGCGTTCATCATCGGCCGCGCAAAGTAGAACGGGTCGGTGAAGGGGGTGGAGGGCATGAAGACGTTGGGGCGGAAGAAGTTGAACGGGTTGGCAGGCATGGTGGTTCTCTCGGGGTGGTGTGTTGTGTTCTGCAATGTGTGTTGCACCTACAGTGTCGGATACTGTGGGCAAGCGTTGCGTGCGCGCCCGGGTCGAGAGATTTCCCTTTGTTTTATGGATGGTTACGAAGCTAATGAACCGGATCTGGCCGCCAGCGGCGCGCCGTAGGTCCGGATGAACGCGCCCCGGCTGTGCACGCCGGTGCGCTTGAAGATGCGCGTCACGTAGGTGCGCACGGTGCGCAGCGACAGGTCGGTGTGGGCGGCGATTTCTTTGTCGCTCAGGCCCTGCGCCAGCAGGGCGGCCACCGGCTGCAGGCCCGCGGGCAGATCGAGGGGGGCGGCCCGGGTGTCGTCCTGGGGCACCAGGTCGGCCGAGGGCACGACCAAAAACGCGTCCGCCCCGAGCTCCAGCGGCACCACCTGGCACAAGGCCTTGATCCCGTCGTGCCCGGTGGACACCGCCGCGCGCAGCCACGCGGGGGGCGCGGCAAACGCCGCCGCCGCGGCCGCGTTTTGGAACACCAAGTCCCCGTCGGGGTCCACGAGAAACGCGGCCTCGGAGAACGCGCCCAACACCATCTCCACCGTGGCCTGCTGGGCGGGGTCGAGGGCCCCGCGCCGCGGCGCAATGGGACTGGACACGGGCTCGTCCCCCAGCGACACGTGCAGCCGCGCGGGGTTGTAGGCCACCCCCGTTGGGCGAGCCGGTCGACCGCCCAGGCCACGGCCTCGTCGAAGTTCGCCACCACGTGGCCGTCGGTGCGCGATTTGCGCTGCTGCAGCACCCACCGCGCGACCCCGCGGGCCAAGCGGTTGTGGGCCACAATGACATTGCCGCACGAGTATCGCTGCACCGCGGCCAGGTTGCGGTCCACCCAGGTCTCGAGGGCCCGGCCGATGCGCGGGGGCGGCAGCCGCCGGAGCCGGCCCCCCTCCGAGATGGACACGAACGGCTCCTGCCGGGCGAGCACCTCGTCGAGGCGGGCGTGGGCGTAGGCGACGTCTTGTTCGGTCATGGACGCGTGCACAAACCGGATGATCACCACCGGGTGGTGTTGGATGTCGATCTCGATGCCGCGGTCCCCCATGGCCCCAATCTACCCCGGCCGAGGCGGCCTGCGCCCGCGGGCACGACCGGGGATGCGCCGGCCCCCCCAGGGGTTATGCTTCGCCAAACCCTCATGGAGTTGTGAGACATGCTTCGATTGGTCTTTGTGTTTGGTCTGGTGTTGAGTGTCGGGGCCCTGACCCCGGTGATCGCGAGCTGCGACGGCGGAACCGGCGATGGTGACGGCGACGGCGACGGCGATGGCGATGGCGACGGGGACGGCGACGGCGACGGCGACGGCGACGGTGACGGTGACGGCGACGGCGACGGTGACGGTGACGGGGATGGCGACGGAGATGGGGATGGCGACGGTGACGGAGACGGCGACGGCGACGGCGACGGTGACGGGGATGGAGACGGCGACGGGGACGGCGACGGCGACGGTGACGGTGACGGCGACGGAGACGGAGACGGAGACGGCGACGGCGACGGGGACGGAGACGGCGATCCCGAGACCGGGCCCGACGCGTGCAGCGACGGCATCGACAACGACAACGACACGTACATCGACTGTGACGACTTCGACTGCGACGACCAGCCCGCGTGCCAATCGGCCGAGTCGGGCCCCGACGCGTGCAGCGACGGCATCGACAACGACGAGGACACCTACATCGACTGTGACGACTTCGACTGCGCCGACCAGCCCGCGTGTGCGTCGGCCGAGTCGGGCGACGCGGCCTGCATGGACGGCATCGACAACGACGAAGACACGTACATCGACTGCGACGACTTCGACTGCGCCGACGCCGCGCCCTGCGCGTCGGCCGAGTCAGGCGACGCGGCCTGCATGGACGGCATCGACAACGACGAAGACACGTACATCGACTGCGACGACTTCGACTGTGCCGACGCCGCGCCCTGCCAAGGGGCCTGATCGCCCGGCTGGACGCCCTAAAACCCCCGCCTCGGCGGGGGTTTTTTCAGTTTGGAATCAGGAACTTATAGGAATTGTCAGCGTTTGCTGACTTCGCCCCCGCCCGCCGGCCGGCTACACCCCGACCTTCCGCCCCGGAGGTCAGGATGAAAAACGCCCCCCTGCTCTTGCTCGCCCCGCTCTGTCTGCTCGCCGCCTGCGGCACCAACACCCCCGCCGGCCCCGACCCGGTGGACGGGACCGAACCCGAGCCGTCCGGCGTCGTCGCGCCCGAGCCCGACGCCTTGCCCGAGCCCGACGTCACCGCCGAGCCCGAGCCCACCCCCTTCGTGGCCGAGCCCCAAGCCGGCCTGACCATCGACATCGAAGCCGGCGCGGTGGAAGGCCTGGCCGACGGCAACCTGCGGGTGTTCAAGGGCATCCCCTTCGCCGAGGCCCCCATCGGCGACAAGCGGTTTATGCCCCCGGTCAAGGTCGAGCCCTGGGACGGGACCCGGCCCGCCCACGCCTTCGGCCCCTCGTGCCCCCAGGCCGAGCTCGGCGGCGAGATCTTGGTCGGCCCGGCCGGCATCAGCGAAGACTGCCTGTCCCTCAACGTCTGGGCCCACGACGACGACGTGGCCCGGCCGGTGATGGTGTGGATCTACGGCGGCGGCTTTGTGCTCGGGTCCTCGGCCCAGCCGCTGTACGACGCGGCCGAGCTCGCCCGGCGGGGCGACGTCGTGGTGGTCACGATCAACTACCGCCTCGGGGTGCTCGGCTGGCTGGCCAGCCAAGCGCTGGCCGACGACCTCGGCGCCCCCGCCGCGGGCAACTACGGGCTCTACGACCAGCTCGAGGCCCTCCGCTGGGTCAAGACCAACATCCGCGCGTTCGGCGGCGACCCCGAGAACGTGACCCTGTTCGGCGAGAGCGCGGGGGCGATCAGCACCTGCGCCCTGCTCGGCGCGCCCGATGCAGACCCATTGTTCGACAAAGCGATCATCCAGTCCGGCATGTGCGCGCTCAGCACCTTTGACCAAGGGGGGCTCATCGGGATGCCGTCCGCGGCCGAGCTCGCCGAGGGGGTGGTGGCCGAACTCGGTTGTGCCGACGCGTTCAACCCCGCGGACTGTTTGCGCGCCCTGCCCGTCGAGGACCTGCTCGCGGTGGGCAGCCTGACCAGCATCGTGACCGGCGATCTGCAGACCGTGTCCGCGCTCAGCCCGGTGGTCGACGGGGTGCTCGTGCCCGCCCAGCCCATCGACCGCATGCGCCAAGGCGACGTGCACAAGCCGATCATCGTCGGGTCCACCGAGGACGAAGGTTTGCTGTTCACCTCCACCGACGTCGTGCTCACCCACATCGGCTTGCGCAACAAGATCGAGGACCTGTTGGGCGAAGGCCCCCACGTCGACGCGTTGATGGACCTGTACAGCTTCAGCGACTTCCCCATCGCCAAGGACGCCTGGGTCGCGCTGCTGGGCGAAGCCACGTTCATTTGTCCCGGGCTCGAGGTGGCCGAAGCCGCCGGCCCCGAGATGCCGGTCTACACCTACCACTTCACCCGCACCCCCCTGAGCATGGCCGCGGTGGGGGTGATGCACGGGCTCGACCTGCCGTACACCTTCGGCACGTTCTCCTCGATGGCCATGGTCCCGTCGAGCCGCGACCTCGACGTGAGCGACGCGATCATGGGCGCGTGGTCGAGCTTCGCCCGCCACGGGGCCCCGAGCCTCGACAGCGGCTGGACGGTGTACGACGCGGCCGCGCCCCACATCGCCATCCTCGATCACGAACGCACCCAGGTCGACGGCATCCGCGACGGCCGGTGCGCCGCCTTGCGCGACCTCGGCATCGTGTACTGACGTCCGTCTCGACGTGGGGCAGGGGTGACGGGGGGTACTCTTGGTGACGCACCGCGGTGCGATACAATCGCGGGGTGAGCCACGAGGATCTCATCGCCGAGCTTCGCGAGAGCGAAGAGAGGTTCCGCACCATCTGCGAGAACGCGCCGGTCATGATCGACGAGTTCGATCACGACGGGCGCTGCATCCTGTGGAACCAAGAATGCGTCAAGCAGCTCGGCTACACCTTTGACGAGCTCCGCGACGTGGAAGACGCATTGGCATTGTTCTACCCCGACCCGGGGGAACGGGCCCGGGCGATCGAGAACATCCGCGAAGCGGATGGGAAGTTCCGCGAGTACCGGGTGCAGGCCAAAAACGGCGAGACCCGCATCCAGATGTGGGCCGATTTTCGCCTCCCCGACGGGGCCAACATCTCGGTGGGCTACGACGTCACCGAGTCCCGGGCCATCGACGAGCGGCTGCGCCAATCACAAAAGGTCGAGGCCCTCGGCCAGCTCACCCGGGGCATCGCCCACGACCTGAACAACCTGCTCACGGTGGTGCTCGGCAACGCCGACCTGCTCGCCGACGAGGCCCACGCCCTGGGCGAAGAGGCGGGCGCGTCGGTGCAAGAGATCGTGGACGCGGCCACCCGGGGGGCGGGGCTCATCCGCAAGCTGCTCGCGTTCAGCCGGCAGAAGATCGTCGAGACCGGCCAGCTCGACCTCGCCCAGGTGGTGAAAGACCACGTCGACACCATGGCCCGCCTGCTCCCCGAGAACATCCTCGTCGAGCTGCACGCGCCCACCCCGTTCCCGCCCGCCAACGCCGACGCCGACGCGGTCGAACAGGTCCTGCTCAACGTGGTCACCAACGCCCGCGACGCCATGCCCCACGGCGGGCGCCTGACGTTTACCCTGCAAGAGCACACCCTCGACGACGAGACCGCCCGCCTGCACGGCTGCGCCCCCGGCCCGTACCTCGCGGTGGTGGTGCAAGACGACGGGCGCGGCATGGACGAGGCCACCCTCCGGCGGGTGCTTGAGCCGTTTTTCAGCACCAAGGCCGGGGCCGGCTCCGGGCTCGGGGCCTCGATGGCCTACGGGCTCATGCGCCAACACGGCGGCACCATGCTCGTCGAGAGCACCCCGGGGGAAGGCACGCGGGTGTCGTTGTTGTTCGCCCCCGCGGACGAGGCCGAGCCCCCGCCGCCCACGCGCACGTCACAGCGGGCGCGCCTGTTGCTCGTCGAGGACGAGGCCTCGATCCTCCGGGTCACCGCCACCGTGCTCGGGGCCGCGGGCTACGAGGTCGCCACCGCCACCGACGGCCAGCGCGCCTTGGCCTTGCTCGAAGCCGGGCCCGCGGTCGACTTGGTGGTGTGCGACGTGGTCATGCCCGTGATGGGCGGGGCCGCGCTGTACCGCCTGGCCCACGAACGGCTCGCCGCCCCGCCCCCCTTCTTGTTCGTGACCGGCTACGCCGCCGACGAGGAGATGGGCGAAGAGCTTCACGACCTGCCGGTGATGCGCAAGCCGTACCGCATCGATGCGCTGGTGGCCGAGATCGGCCGCCTGCTGCAGACCGCGGGGGCGGCAAAAGCGTGACCGGGGCACGCGCGCGCCTTTTTCACCGCCCCGGCCCGCGGGGTCTAACCACCATGACCCATGATGTGCCTCGTTCGCTGCGGTTTTTGTTGGTCCTGCTCCTCGTCGTCGGGGGCACCGGCTGCGGGGTGCCGCGCGGGTTGAGCCAACACATGCTCGACGTGGGCGGGGTGAGCCGGAGCTACTACCTCCACGTGCCGGTGGACGCGCCGGCGGACGCGCCGCTGGTGCTTGTGTTTCACGGCGGGGGGTCGGACTCGACCACCGGCGGCAAGAACATGCACCGGTTCACGGGGTTCAATGACATCGCGGACCGTGACGGGTTCGTGGTCGCCTATCCCAACAGCCTGGCCGGCAACTGGAACGACGGCCGCGTCGGCCACGGGGCCGAGGACGTGGACGACCTCGCCTACGTCGACGCGATGCTCGACGACATCGCCGGTCGCGCCGCCATCGATCGGCTTCGCGTGTACAGCGTGGGCATCTCCAACGGTGGGTTCTTTTCTTTGCGCCTGGCCTGCGATCGCGCCGACGCCATCACCGCGGTGTACAGCATCGCCGCGACCATGCCCGAAGGCATCCGCGAGCGCTGCGCCCCCGCCCGCCCCATCCCCGTGGCCTGGGCCATGGGCACCGACGACCCGCTGGTCGCCTACCACGGCGGCCCGGTGGCCCCCCGGCGCGACGGCACCGACCGCGGAACCGCCGCCGATCTCGACGACGCGGCCGCCGGCTTCGTGGCCCACAACGCCTGTACCGAACAGACCGAGCAGGACTGGGACGACCTCGACCCCGACGACGGCTCCACCGTACACGAAACTGTGCACAGCGGCTGCACCGCCGGGGCCGAGGTGCGGGTGTTGCGCATCGAGGGCGGCGGACACACCTGGCCGGGGGGCAGCCAATACGCCCCCGCCGCGTTGATCGGCACCACCAACCGAGACTTCGACGCCAGCGAAGACGCCTGGGCTTGGTTCGCCCGCTTCTCCAGATAGACCGCTGCGCGCCCCGCGTGCTGTCTCAGCCGGCAGACAACCACGACGACGGTGCGGCATACTCCCCCGCACACACCTTGTGCACAGGGAGCCTGTTGTGAATCGCCGCTTTCTTGTCCCGGCCGTGCTCGCGGTCGCCCTCTTTGCCCTCGCCTGTCCCCCCACCGACGGCGACGGCGGGGACTGCGCGGTGGGCAGTGAAGGCTGTCCCTGCACCGGCGGCGGCGTCTGCGACCCCGGGCTGACGTGCTTCAGTGATCTGTGTGTGGACGCCACCGGCGATGGAGATGGCGACGGCGACGGCGACGGAGACGGCGACGGGGACGGTGACGGGGACGGTGACGGAGACGGCGACGGGGACGGCGACGGCGACGGTGACGGAGACGGCGACGGCGATGGCGACGGAGACGGCGACGGCGATGGCGATGGCGACGGAGAGGGGCCGCCTGACGGCGGGCCCGTCGACGGCGGCGCCGGGGTGGACGGGGGGGTGGACGCGGGCCCTGACCCAGCGCCGATGGTGGACGTGATCATCGTCGCCGACAGCTCCGCGGACATGGCCGACGAGCTCGATGCCCTGGAGTCGTCTCTGTACGGTGGGCTTTCGTTCCCCTTTGCCCTCGCCGGGCTCGACTCCCGCGTCGTGTTGGTCAGCGAGTTCGGCACCGACGCGACCAGCGTCTGCATCCCCACGCCGCTGGGCCAATCCAATTGTGCCAACGCGACCGCCCCCGACGAGAGCTCGCCCAACTTCTTTCACTACAGCCTGCAGTCCCAGAGCTTTGACGCGCTGTGCAACCTGTTGGGCTCACTCGACGCCGCCACGTCCTACGTGGACGCCTTTTCGTCGTATCCCGACGGCATCCGCCCGCTCTTGCGGGACGAGAGCCTCAAGGTCGTCGTCCTGCTCACCACCGACGGGCCCAACTGCACCTACGACGGCACCACCTACTACGACGCCGACCTGGTCGCGGACGGCATGGCCTTGGCCCAGTCGTTTGACGCCGACTGGCTCGCGGCGGGGGCCGGGTTGTTCGGCGCCGACGACGACCGACGGTACGTGGTGCACAGCATCGTGGGCATCCCCGACGTCTCCCCCGGGCTGAGCCTGCCCCCCGGGGACGCGATCGCCTACAACCATTGCTCCCTCGCCACCAAGGCGGGCACCGGGTACCAAGCGCTGAGCGTGGGCACCGGGGGGCTGCGCTTTTCCGTTTGCCAATGGCCGCAGTCGGCGAGCGCGATGCTCGAAGAGATCGCCGACGACACCATCGCCCGGGTCAGCGGCGACTAGGGTCCCGCGACGAGACGACCGATCGGGCTGCGCCCTACAACGCGACGAGGCGTTCTTTGACCCGCTCGCGCAGGTCCACGACGCCGGCCGCGGTGGCCAGGCTGAGCGCGTACTCGATCTTCTGCAGATCGAGCCGGTCTTTTGCGCTCGCGATGTGGGCCTCGAGCGCGGTGATGGCGGGATGGGTCGCGACCGCGCCGAGAAACGTGATGTGGCACGCGTGGCCCACCGTCGCTCGCGCGCCGCAGCGGCGAAGCACATCGCACGACAAGGCCACCACGTCGTCTTGCGCGGCCACGTCGTGGATGCCGTCGAGAGCCTTCTTCACGATGCGGCCGTTTGGGGTGCGCAGGGCATCGATCCGCGCCCAGGCCGCCGCGCGCCGCATGAAGGTGGCATGCTCGGACACCGAAAACTTCGCAATGTCCCTGTGTGACATGCCGAGGTCGCCCACGCCGAACCCCCACACCACCCGCGTGGCGAGCGGAGCGTCCTGCCACCCGGAGCGCCCGATCGCGGCGAGGAGCGCACCAAAATGGCCCGCGCGCACACCGTCGAACACGAGATGCCGTTCGAACAAATCAAACAGCACCGGGACAAGGTCGTCCGGGAGGTCGTCGGGCAACTGCCGCGGCAAGGTGGCCAGCCGGTTGACCGCGCTGTCCGAGAGGCGCCCGTTCTGCTCGCCCGCCACGAGCCCACGGGCGATCTCCACCGCGCTCGGGTCGCCGAACCGCACCCCTTTTGCCTGAAGGCGCGCGCGGACCAGCGCAGGCAACGCCTTGCCCCGCACCGGAGCGCCGCTGACGCGAACCTGGAGGTCTTCGTCGGCGACCACCACCGCGGCAAAAAGCTCCTCGAGCCGGCGCGCAAACGCCGCGTCCTCGAGGTCCTCCACCGGCGCGCTGTGCGGCGCATCGTTGGTCCGGACACACACTTGGATGGGGCCCCGCTTGGGCCGGCGAATCTCGAGTTCGGTCACCCCGGCCGCGCCGAGGCCCAGCAACTGGATGTTCGCCTCCGACGATTTCTCGAGGAGCTCATGCAGTGACATGGCCTCGGCCCCGGTCTCGGGGCCGGCCTTCGCCTTTCCCGCCGGGGCTGCGCCTTGGCCCCAGGCCGCGGCCAGGGTCTCGGCCACCAAGGTCTTGAGCGCTTTGCCCTTGACCGATGCACCGGTGACCTTGCAGACCATTTTGCGGGGGTCGAACGCCTGGCCTTTGAACCTCGGCGCCGCCTGCTTCAACGCTTGCCCCAAGGACCCACTGCGGGGCAGCGGCTCGGGCCGGCCGTCCACCAGGACCAGCGCCTGGAGCGTGCCCGTCGGCTTCATCTTGATCAGGGACAGCGCCACATCGCCCCCCACGGGATCGATGGGGATGTACAGGTCGAAGTTGCGCGCTTCGTCGTACACGCCTTGAAGTGTGAGCTGGGTCATGGGTTCTCCGGGGAGTGGGTTCAATCGTTCACCGGCGCGCAGGACGCGCCAAGCGCTGCCGGTCTTTCTTGTGCCCGCGTGCGACAGAGCCGGCGACGGAAACGATCTAAAAGGACAACCCGCGGGCTGAAAGCCAGTTCAAGGATGCCGGCCGCGTCGCGCGCTCAAGCGACATCTCAGGATCGCTGGCTCATTGTGCGGACCGAGACGGAGGAGCGCCCCTGCAGGGTCTCCTGCGCTCTAATGGCATTGCCAAAACGCGTCGTCCGCGAAGGCGTACATGATGCCGCCATCGCCGAGGTTCACGTCGACCAGCCCCTCGTCGAGCTGCATCACGAACCCGTCGCCCCCCTCATCGTCCTGGAGCCACAGCGGCGGGCCGAAGACCCGGGCCGGCACTTGGTGGATCGCATCCCGACCGGGTCGACGCTGAACACCCTAAAACGTTCTGTGCACCGAGCCTTGGACGACGAGGGGGCCCCGCGGGCCTTTACAGCTGCTTGCGGCTGTAGGCCGTCGCCAATGAGTCCGCATACTCATTCCACCGGTGACCGGCGTGGGCGGAGATGTGCTGCAGCTTGACCCGGGGACGCTTGAGCCGCAGGGCATACGCGGTCTGCACCAGGTCGAGGTTCTTGATCGGGCCGCTTTTGCGTTTCCATCCGTTGCGGGCCCAGCCCGCGGCCCACTCGTCGAGGGTCTGGATGCACAGCTTGCTGTCGGAATACACCGTGGCGGTGCTGTCCTCAGGCAACAGGGACAAGCCCTCGATCATCGCCGTCATCTCCATGCGGTTGTTGGTGGTGTCGAAATCGTGGCCGTGCTTCTGGGCGAGGATCTCGCCGTTCTCGACGTGGACCACCCCCCAGCCCCCGGGCCCGGGGTTGGGGCTGCAGGCCCCATCGGTGAACACCCCGGTGTCCGGGCCCGAGGTGTACCGGGCCAAGACCTCGGCCACGGGGAGGTTCTCTTCTTTGGTGGCGCTTTTGCTCCCAGCGGAGCGTGACCGCCCCCCGCGACCTTGCGCATAGGACATGCCAATGCTCTTGCCTTTGGCCCGGTGTTTGGGCTGGCATTTCCGACAGTACTTGGGCGTCCACCGCGGGTACTTGACGAGGATTTCGTCGGCGAGCGAGAAGGTCGTGCCGCAGTCGACACACGAGAAGTCGGGCATGCGGGCAACATAAAAGCGCGTTGCCCAAACGACAAGCGGCCAGCCCAGGCATGGACTGGCCGCTTGTGCGACGGGGCGTGTCGTGGCCCTGGCGAGCGCCGGGCATCTTCGACTTAGCGATGCGCCAGATGCGCTCTAGAGATTTTTCACTTCCGCTTCGAGTTCGTCGAGCTCGTTGGACACCTCGTCGGTCAGCTGGCGCCAGTCCTTGGATGCTTCACGCTTGGCCTGGGCGAGCTTGTTCTCGAGGTTGTCGATCTTCTTTTCGAGTTTGTTCGCGGCTTGCTTCATGTCCTTGGACGCCTCGTCCCCCATGTGGTCGATTTTGTCCTCGGCTTTTTCCAGGCGTTGCTCCAGCTCACCCACGAGCGTGTCGCGGTCTTTCATGCTGTCGGGGGTGACCGCGTCGGAGAGCCGCTTCAGCTGTTGTGAGTTCTCCATGTCTTCGTGGCGTTGGGCCTCGGCCTCGGTCATGTGTTCTTCGTCCCAAGCGTCGCCTTTGTCCTCGCACGCGGCCAGGCCCATGCACAGGGGGAACACCACCGCGCCCATCCACATCACACCCCGGCGGAGGGGGCGGCGCGGGGTCACGTCGCGGTCTTCGAGTTTGCTCTTGCGTTGCGGGTTCACGTCACGGTTGGTCATGTTTGTCCCTTTCTGTGTTTCGTATGTCATTGCATTGGTTGCTGAACCGGACCGCCGCAGGTTCGCGGCGTCGCCCCCACAGGTTTCAAAGAGCGGGCCAGGTCCGGATCGCGGCGGCAAGCCGCGCCGCGTGCCCCCGGGCGTCCAGATCGCCTCGATCGGGTGGGCGCGGTCGCAAAATGTCCCACCCCCAGGCTTCGTCCCGCGCGGTTCTCGACGAGCCCCGGCCTGGTACGCCGCGTGCTTCGTAGGAGGGTGACGCCGCGGGCGTTCTCGTTCGCGGCCCGACATCATTCTGAGACGTTCAACGAAAGGAACCCCATGAACACCGACAAAGAAACGACGAAGAAGGACACCACCGAGTTGGCCTGGAACAAAGTGGGCGGCGCCTGGAACGAGCTCAAGGGCGAAGTGAAAAAGCAGTGGGGCAAGTTCAGCGACGATGACGTCAAGACCATCAACGGGCGCAAAGACGAGCTGGTGGGCCGCATCATGCGCTTGTACGGCGTGAGCGAGCACGAAGCGAAGCGTCAGGTCATCGAGTTCACCAACCGGCTGTACCAAGGCAAAGCCGGCGCCGAACGCTATGCAGGATATGGCACGCACAACGCCTGAGCGGCTTGGCCGGTGCTCAACCGATCAATGAAAAAGCGGACCGTGGGGTCCGCTTTTTTCTGGCCCGGCGCGGTCCGCCTACAGCCCGGTCACGATCGGGTGCTGGCACACCCCGTAGGCGGTCGCGGTGGCGCAGTCGACCGCGTCCCAGGTCCCCGCGGGGGTCAACACCGCGCAGTCGTCGCCCCCGCTGGGTTCGCCCCCGCCCCAGTTAGCGTCCGCCACCGAGCCGTCGGGCCAACAGAATGACGCGCCCGCGCAGCGGGTGGCGCCCAACCAGATGTTGCCCGCGGTCGCGCTCGTGCCTTCGACGCGGCTGCGCAATGTCGCGGCCTCGTTGGCGCCGTCGGCCTGGGCCATGCGGTAGCCGTAGTGGGGGCAGAGGTTTTCGGCCCAGTAGCGGGTGGCCGCGTTGGGGTCGACGAGCAAGTAGCCGCTGCCGCCCCCCGCGATCGCGACGTCCACCGCGTTCCAGAAACATGTGGCGCCGACGTCGTAGTCGCCGTCGCAGTCGTTGTCGATGGCGTCGCAGAGCTCCTCAGCCCCGGGATGAACCGCGGCGGACAGGACCTGGCAATCGGGCAATATCGGGGCCGCCACTTGGGCCCCCACCAGGACGCCCCGCTGGCAGCTGGTGGGTTCGGCGGTGGGGCCGAAGTAGCCGTCCCCGTCGACGTCCCGGTACGCGGTGACAAAGCTCCCCACCTGGCCGTTCTCGTCGTCGCAGTCAAAGCCGGTGTCGGCGGGCCCGGGACCGGACACGATCTGATCGGGCACCGCCGCGCCCGCGCAGGCCGAAGCGACCTCCGCGCCGGGCACGCCGTCGTCGTCGGCGTCCCGCCACCCGTGGTGCGCATAGAACGCCGTATCGTCCTGATCGTCGCAGTCGGGGTAGGCCAGGCATCCATGGGGATTGGTTCCCCAGCCATCGCCGTCCAGGTCCTGGCAGGGTTCGTCGGGATACTGTCCCGCCCCCACCGTGGCCGGCTCGGGGGTGGGGGCCACCGGCGCGGGCGCGGGGTCGATGGCGTCGGCCTCGCACACAAACGCGGGCGTCCAGGTGCAGGTCAGGTCATTGAGCACCCCCGTGGGCATCAACACGCCACAGGCTTCGTTTTCATTGTTGGGCTCGCCGAACGACCACGGCAACGATCCGTTGGGGGGTGACGCGGTGTCATCGAGCCAGAAAAAGATGTTGTCGCTGTCGTCGTCGCGCAACCCCACGAACGCGTCGGGAAAACCCGCCAGCCCGATGGCGTCCGCCACCAAAGACAGCTCGTCCAAGCTGTCGAGGATCGCCAGATGATGGCCGACGCTTTGGCATAGGGCCATGGCATCGGCGAACCCGCCCACAGCGACATTGGGCGCTCCGATCAAGTAGTGGTGGCCCTCGATGGTGAACGTGCTCGCCCATCCCGACAGCGCCGCGCCCTCGTCGATGAGACCGTTGCAGTTGTTGTCGAGCCCGTCGGGCGTCGCGCCCTCGTCGTGGTCTGGGCTGACCAGCAGCGAGCGCGGGTCCAGGGGATCGTCCAGACAGTCGACATCCCCGACCAACGGATCGTCGTGGGTGCTCGGCAACATCCCGTCGGTGCACAAGGTGTACGTGGCCTTGCTGCCATCTGCGTCCAGGTCGGCCGCGCCCTGCAGCCAGGTGGTGAGGGTCTCCTCGGTGTCATCACAATCGGTCGGCGCCCCCGCCGCGTAGGCGACAAATTTGGCCGGGACCGCGCCGTTGGTGCACAACACCCGGGGCCGGCCTTGGCCCACCCCGTCCTCGTCGACGTCGAGGTCAACCGCGAGCCATTGCCACCGCTCTTCGTCCGCGTCGTCGCAGTCCGGGCCCGCCTCGCACCCGGGGCCCCGGCCATCGCCGTCGATGTCCGTCCCGTTCACGCAGGCGAGCAGATCGTCGCCGTCCCCATCACCGTCGCCGTCCCCATCACCGTCGCCGTCACCATCACCGTCGCCGTCACCATCACCGTCACCATCCCCATCGCCATCCCCATCACCGTCACCATCGCCATCCCCATCACCGTCCCCATCCCCATCGCCATCCCCATCGCCATCCCCATCGCCATCCCCGTCGCCGTCCCCGTCACCATCGCCATCACCGTCGCCATCGCCATCGCCATCCCCGAGGGGCACACACACATTGTCCTCGTTGCACCGCTCGCCGTTGAGGCAATCTTCGTCGCCTTCACACGCGGGCACGGCCGGGAAAAAGAGCGAACAAGACGACAACAACCCGGCGCCCAGCGCCGCCAACAATACCCGCCACATCATCCCCAAAGCGTAGCCCAGGCCGGGTGAGGGGGCCCACGCTGTCCCATCACAGCTGCGGCAACCGCCCCCCCCCCACGGACGGGGCCGGCGGCCGGATCTCGGACAAAAGTCAGGCCCACCCGTTCCCGGGCGCCCGCCCAAGGCGGTTGCCGGGCGGGCTTCAGTTCCCGCAGACGCCCGCGGGGGCGAGACCGCCGATCTCCTCGCAGGTGTACGAGATCGACAACACATCGGGGGAGTAGACCGCGTCGCACGGCGCCCCCAGCCCCGCGGTCACGTCGACGCTGACGTCATCCCCCGCGCACTCGACGGTGAAGCCCGTGGCCCACACCGACTCCATCCAGGCCAGACACGCGGCGTCGTTGGCCGCGGTCATGGTCAGGGTGCTCCGGCCCGGGCTGAGGGTGCTCCCCGACGCGGAGACGATGAGGTCCGCGCACACGTCGTTGACCGGCGTGACCAAATTACATTGCGGAGCGTTGTACAGATGCGGCGCCTGGCTGGTCACCGAGAGCGTACTCCCGCTGGCCAGGTCAATCTGTCCCTCGGTCTCCACCCGCGCGTAAAGATACGCGGCGTTGGGCACGATCACGTTCCCGGGACTCGACTTCTGGCGCAGGTAGACCGTCACCGGCAGGTCCTCCGCGAGGGGCACCAGCGCGCTGCACACACATTGTTGCTCGTCGGGAAGGCAGGTGTCTCCCGGGCCGCAGTTGTCTGGACACAGGCCGCCGCAGCCGTCGTCGCCACACGGCAGGGGCGCGCCGGTGACATCCAGGCACATCGGCGTACAGGCACATTGCCCGGTGGGCACGTCGCAGGCCGCGTCCCCGCCCGGACAGGTGCCGCAGGTGCCGCCGCAGCCGTCGTCACCACACTGTTTGCCATCGCAGTCGGGCACACACCGGCACTCGAATCCATTTTCCTCGTCGAAGCCGAAGCCCCAACACGCCTCGCCCGGGTCGCACATGCCACAGCTGCCGCCGCAGCCGTCGTCCCCACACTCTCGGTCGAGCCCCAGCACCGTGCACGACGGCGCGCACGGCGCCACCTCGACACACTCGAAGCCCAAAAACCCGCCACACACCTCCCCGTCGGGGCACGTGCCGCAGCTGCCGCCGCAGCCGTCGTCACCACACTCGAACGCCTGGCCCGCGAAGGTGCATTGCGGCACGCACGGCGGCTCCTCGACACACTCCACCCCGAAGGGCCCACCGCAGGTCTCGCCCACCGGGCACGTGCCGCAGCTGCCCCCGCAGCCATCGTCGCCGCACTCGAAGGCCTGTCCACCCAGCGAGCACTGCGGCTCGCACGGCGGAACTTCGATGCACTCCACCCCGAAGATGCCGCCGCAGGTCTCCCCCGCCGGGCACGTGCCGCAGCTGCCGCCGCAGCCGTCATCCCCGCACTCAAACGGCTGGCCAAACAAATCACATTGGGGCGCACAGTCCCCGTCGCCGTCCCCGTCGCCATCCCCGGCGTTGTTGCCGTCGCAGCCGGCGGCGAGGGCTGCGCCGAGGGAAAGAAGAAAGAACGCGGCGCGGACGAAGGGGGTCAGAGTCGAGGTCATGGCCGGACTCTAGTGGGTGCTCGGCCACGACGAAAGCGCGCGGGCGCGGCTCCGATCACGTCCGTTCGACCACGGCGGCGATGCCCTGTCCGCCCCCGACGCACACCGTGCACAGCGCGCGCCCCCCGCCGCGGCGGCGCAACTCGTACAACGCAGACAACAGCAAACGCGTGCCGGTCGCGGCCATGGGGTGCCCGAGGGCGAGCGCCCCACCGTTGACGTTGACTTTGTCGTCGGGCAGCTCCAGCGCGCGCTGCACCGCGACCTGTTGCGCGGCGAACGAGTCGTTGAGCTCGATGACGTCGACGTCGGACAACGTGAGGCCCGCGCGATCGAGGGCTTGGCGGCTCGCCTCGACGGGGCCAAGCCCCATACACCGCGGGGCGGTGCCCACGATGCCCCAGCTCGAAAGTCGCCCGAGCACCGAGAGCCCGCGGGCGTCGGCTTCTTTTTGGGTCGTGACCACCACCGCGGCCCCCGCGTCGTTGAGCCCACTCGAGTTGCCCGCGCTCACCACCCCGTCGGGGGCGAACAGGCCGGGCAAACCCGACAACACCTCCGCGTTGGTCTCGGGGCGGAGGTTCTCGTCGTGCTCGACGATGGTGCTCGACCGGCGCGAGGTCCGCACCTCGACGGGCACGATCTCTTCGGCGTACACGCCTTTTTCCTGCGCCGCCCTGGCGCGTTTTTGGGACTCTACCGCCACGCGATCGGCCGCGGCCCGGTCGATGCCTTCTTGTTGGGCCAGGTACTCGACCGTCTCGCCGATGGAGCACTCCGCCATGGGGTCGAACAGCGCCGAGAACAACATGTCGTCGACGTCACTTTTGATCATGCGCCACCCGGTGCGCACCCCGCGCATCGCGTAGGGGGTCATGGACATGTTCTCCGCGCCCCCCGCGAGGGCGATGCGGCTCTCCCCGAGGAGCAACGCCTTGGCCGCGCACACCACCGCGTCGATGCCGGACGCGCACGCGCGGTTGACGGTGAGGGCCGGGACCTCCTTGGGCACGCCGGCCTTGAGCCCCACGTGGCGGGCGATGTAGGCCGCGTCCTTGCTCGACTGAATGACATTGCCGAAGAACACCCCGTCGACATCGGCGGGGTCTATCTGGCTCCGGTCCAGCGCGCCCTTGGCCGCGGCCACCCCAAGTTCGGTGGCGCTCACCGTGGACAGCCCCCCGAGGAACTTGCCGATGGGGGTGCGGGCGCCTTCGACGATGACGATGTCTTGGGACAGAAAAGCCATGTTATTGGATCTCCTCGAGGGGCAATTCGCGGCGGCTTTGCACCCGGCGGAAGCGGCCGGTGACGAACGCCAGATCGGTCAGGCAGGCGTTGCCCGCGGGGTTGAGCCCGGTGACGTGCAGGTCGGAGAACGCCCCTTGAAAGTTGATGGGGCGCTGCCGGTGTAAATTGATGGAGAGCGATGCCCCGGCGCGGAAAAAGGCGTCCTCGCACACCGCGATGTACTCGTCGTCGGTGGAGTAGAGATACGACGAGATCGCGCCCTTGACACGAGCGTCGGTGGTGGCCCGCATGAGCGCCCGGTCGCGGTTTTTGACCTTGATGACAAACGCGATGGGGCCGAAGTGTTCCTGGCGGTAGAGGTCGGTCTGGTCGGTCTCGACCTCGATCACCAACGGCGTCGCGGTGCGGGCGTCGGGGAACTGGGGGTGTTCGTACGACACCGAGCGGCGCATCACGCGGCAATGGGGCGATTGGGGCACGATCTCTTCGGTGAGGGTCTCGATGTGGTCGGAGACAAACTCGGTGGCCAACGCCCCGCACACCCCCGCGGCCACCTGGGCGTCCTCGAGGTATTCGTCGATGGCGTTGTTGAGCCGCTGCAACACCGCGCCGTAGGGCAGCTCGACCTCGCCCTCGAACACCCCGTCGGCGGGGATGTAGATGTTCTGCGGGGCGGTGCACATCTGGGACGAGAACAAGCACAAGCCGTGGGCGATGGCGGACAAGGTGGCGTCGAGGTCAGGGGTGGACTCGAGGATCACCGCGTTGCAGCCCGAGGTCTCGGTGAACACTTGTTTGTCGGGGTGCGCGGTCTCGAGGAACTGACCGAACGCTTGGCTGCCGGTGAAGTCGATGATGCGCACGTCGTCGTGGGCGCAGAGGTCCTTGGCCACCGGGTCTTCGCTGCGGTCCGCGGCCAGCACAATGGTATTGGGCTTGAGCCCGGCTTCGACCAGCACCTGGCGCGCGGTCTCGACGAACAGCGCCATGGGCAGCGTGCCCTGCGGGTGGGGCTTGACGATCACGGGGGCCCCGACCATGAGGTTGGCGAAGATCGCGGGGTAGGCGTTGAAGGCGGGATAGCTGGCGCAGGTGATCACCGCGGCGACGCCGAGGGGACGGGTCACGGTGCGCTTTTGCAATGTCACCGGAGGGCCCTTGCCGAAGGCGCGGGTGTAGAGCGACTCGGCCGGCACGTCGACCTGCGCCCGGTAGGCGTAGGTGATGGCCTCGAGCCCACGGTCGAGGGAGTTGGCCCCGCTGCCCGCGAACGCCATCACGAAGCTCTGCCCCGCGGTGTGCATGGTGGCGTGGGCGTTTTCAAAGGAGCGCGCGGCCATGCGGTCGAGGATCTCGAGGCAGAGCCCGGTGCGCTCTTCGAGGGTGGTCTGGTTCAGCCGGCGCCAGGCGCCGCGCACCGCCTCGATGAGCTCGGTGACGGAGGCGATGGGGTAGCGGATGCCGAGGGGCTCGCCGGTGTAGGGCGAGATTTCTTCGCCAAAGAAATCCGCCAGCCCCGGGTGGTCCGGCAGGGGAAAATCCTGTCCCAGGCGCGCCTTGAACGCGGCTTTGCCCTGTTCGGCCGCGCCCTCGGGGTGGTGCTTTTGGCTCGGGGACTCGACGAACGGTGACCACGCCGCCCGCGTGGTCGCCGCGGTGAGGGCCTGTTGCAACCGGTCTTGGTGCTTGTCGAACCAGTCTCGCATCATGGTTGGCGCTCCTCGGTACGCTGCCAAATCAGCTCGTAGTCGACGCGCAACCCGGGGCGGTTCGCGCGCTCGTAATGCAACTGCAAAAGTCCCGCGTCGGTGAACACAAAATGCCGGCGCAGCTCGGTCCCGATCACATCCGGGACCAAGCTGTGTTCGACTCTGTGCACGATCTCGTCGCCCTCGATGCGGTACCGCCCGGCGTAGCTCAGGTAGCTGTCGAACGCCCGGGCCTTGTCCACGTCGCTCGAGCGCGTGGCGTGCTCAAAGCCGCCGGTGCCGAGCGCGGGCCGCTCGGCCGACGACAAGATCGCGCTCATCCAGCCGTCGGGCGCGTACATCAAAAGCCCCCGCTTGAACGGCTGCATCGGGGGGCGCCCATCGGAAGAGCGCACGAAGAATTCGTGCAGAGCCCAGGTGCCGAGAAGCCGCGCGTCGCTCATCGCGCGGGCAGGTCCTCGGCCGCGACCCAGGTGGCGTGAAAGCCTGCTGGCACCCGGCCGGGCATGGCCAGCTCGCACACCGGTCCTTGTTCGATGTCGGCGCAGTCGAATACCCAAAGCGCGCTCGACCAGTCCTTGGTGTCGGTCATGAACATCACCAGGTAGGCGTCGTCCTCTTTGGCGCCGCCGACCTTCGGACACACCGGGGCCTCGGAGCCGTACACGCCTTTTGGGTAGTCAAAGCGCCAGCTCTGGCCCGTCTCGAGGTCGTACTTGACCAGCCCCTCAAAGGTGGCGGGGATCTCGTAGGGGATGATTTGGTGATAGCTGAAGCGGTTCTTTTTGCCCGTCCAGCCGGGGTGAATCATGGGGAACTCGGCGTTGAGCTCGTCGAGGGAACGCTCTTTGGTCTCGCCGGTGGCCATGTTCATGCGCCACTCATATAGATTGGCTTGCAGCTTGATGCCCGAGAGCATGGCCGCGATCTTGCCATCGCGCGGGTCGGGCTTGAGCGAGGGGTCGGCGGTGCGGCAGCCGACCATCACCACCCAGTCGCCGTCTTCCCAGCAGTTGACCACGTGCAGCATGTAACAAGGCTCGAACTCGAACCAGCGCACGTCCGCGTCGGTGCCGAAGCGCGGGATCACGCCGTAGCGGGTGGGCACGTCGGGGTGAAACAGGGGGATGCGCTTGCCGGTCTTTTTGAACACCGCGGGGTCGAAGAACACCGGAAAGTCGTGCAACACCGAATAGCGGGGGGTCACGCCGATGTCGTGGGGACGACGAGGCCCGGGCAAGGTGATGTCGGTGGTGTGTACCGTGCCGTCCTTTTTCGCCACCCCGTAGCGCATGTAGGGGGCGCGGTCGCCGTAGGAGAAGAAGATGAAGTCCCCGGTGGCGGGGTCGACCTTGGAGTGGGCGGACAGGGGAAAGCCGATGTCGCGCGCGGCGTCGAGCACGCCCTCGGTCTCGAGGGTCCAGGGGTTGAGCGCGTAAGGCGTGCCCGACTCGTACCAAAGCGCGACGAGCTTTTGGTTGACGTAGATGAGGTCGGTGTTGGCGGTGTCCTTGATGGGGAGCAGCGGCAACGAAAAGTCGAACGGCCCGAGCACGCCCGGCCAGATGGGTTCGCCTTTTTCGGATTCCATTTGGAAGCCCGCGGTCGAAACCCACTTGCTTTTGGTCCGGGCCTGCCCATCTTGAAACCACGCCGCGTGCACCATGCCGTCCCCGTCGAACCAGTGGTACCGGTTGGTGGGGGCAAAACGGTTGTTGGGGCCGTTGCGAAAGTAGGCGCCGGACAGGTCGGCGGGCAGGTGGCCCGCGGTGACGCGCAGCGCCGTGTCGGGGGTCTCGTGCACCACGGGGGCGAACACGCCGTGCAGGTAGGGGTTGTCGACGTCGTCGATGAACGCGGGCGCGTCCTCGGGAGGGACCCCGTCGGGGTTGAGCGATTTACCGTGCCGCTTGGTGATGTCGAGGCTGACCATGGCGCGTCCTTGGCTGAGGGGGGAAGACGTGACCAGGCGTGGTTTTCGGTGTTTGTGCGCTCGTCGTCAATGGATGGCGGCCGGGGCGTGTTCCGCAGTAACGTGGCCCGATGAGCGACGTGGCCGAGCTCAACCTGGACATCCCCCCGCCGAACCCGGACGAAGCGGTGGAACAGATCGACGTCGTGCAAGGCATGTGGGTCACGGGCCGTTTCGAAGGGCACTTCACGGTGCCGACGAGCGACGACCGTTCGCCGCCGGTGATGGGCAACGCCGACCAAGGCCACGTCGAGCTCCTGCGCGGGCTGCTCACCGACGTGACCCGGTGCGAACCACCGCACTACCGGGCGTTCACCCGCGATCGGGTGCAGACCCGGCTGCTCAAAAAGGCGTGGCTCGCCCTCGGCACCGCGCCGAGCGGGCGTGCGCGGGTGCACGAGGTGGACCTGCGCAACCTCGCGTTCGTGGACTTTTCCGCCGAGATCCTGAACGACCACGGCCCCACCGCCATCGGGCTCATCCGCGGCACGGTGGTCGCGCAGCTGGTGTCGCCGCGCTGGCCGCGTTTTGCCTGGTTGGTCCTCGTGCTCCTCGTGGCCGGGCTCATCCTGAGCTCGCCGCTGTGGTGGCGCTGGGCGTGGGCGTGGTTGCAGTACGGGGCCGCGGGGCTGTTCGGGGGCGCGGCATGAACGTGCGCGCGCTGCTCGCCCCCCCGCGGCTTTTGAGCGTCGTATCCCCGCGAACGCCCTTGACCGATGCACAGGCATTGCGGCCGGTGCGCCTGCTCGCCGAGGGCCTCGGCGTGCTCACCATCGAGGGCGGCCCGCGCCTGCTCGTGTTCGGCCGCTTCGCGGGCTTGGTGTTCACCCGCGCCCAGCAGGACGTGATCGAGGTGCGCTTTTCCGGCCCGCGCGGCACCGCGCGCGAGAAGGTGCGCACCGGCCCCGTGCTCGGCACCGGTCCCCGTCGGGTGGCGGCCTCGCCGGGGTGGCGCGATGCCGAGTGGCCCCTGCCCCCCCTCGAGGTGGATGTGCCCACAGCCCAGCCGGGCGCTGTACGCGCGGCGGTCCCCGCGACCCTCGCCCTGTCCGTGGGGGCGCCCCGGGTGGCGGTCCAGAGTGTTCTTCCCGTGTCCGGCCGGGCCCTGCCCCCGCCGCGGGTGACGTTTTTGTCTCGTGAGGATGTATGACCAGCTCCAGCCAGCCCAATGCTTCTGCTCCGAAAAGCGCCGCCCGCGACTGGTATCGCTACGGCAGCGCGCGCGATGTCGGGTTCTTTACGCGGTTTTTGTGGAAGTGCGCGGGGGCGGACGAACAGATCCTGTTGCGCTGCCCCAACAGCGACCGCGTGAAGTTTCAAGGCCTGGGCGGGGTGGTGCTCACCGTCGGGGTGCTCGCGTTTTTGTCCGGCTCCTACGCGTTCTACACGGTGTTTAGCCCCAAGGACGTGACCGCCCTCGGGGGGGCCACGCTTCACTATCCCTCATTGGCCGCGTCGGTCTTTTTTGGGGCCGTGTGGGGCCTCATCATCTTCAACATCGACCGCTTCATCATCAGCTCCACCGGCAAAGGGGACGGCACCGAGCGCATCACCTGGGGCGAGTTCACCAACGCCCTGCCCCGGCTGGCCATGGCCGTGGTCATCGGCCTGTGCATGAGCAAGCCGCTCGAGATCCGCATCCTCAAGTCCGAGATCGACTCCGAGCTCGAGCGCGAACAGAAGACCTTCCTGCAAGAGCTGAACGAAAAAAGTGAACAGCTGGTGGTCAACGAGCGCAAACGCCTGCGCGAGAAGATCGACACCCTGCACGAACAGATCGACACCGTCGACGGCAAGCTCGAGACCCGGCGCCTCGAGATCAACCACCAGCGGGAAAAACTCGAGCTCGAAGCCGAAGGCAAAACCGGCACCGGCACCCCCGGGCGCGGCCCCGCCTGGCGCGACAAAAAACAAAACCTCGACCGCATGGACGCTGAGCTCGCCCGCGACCGCGAAGCCTTGGGCAACAAGACCTCCCTCTGGAACGACGAGCTCAAGGAGGCCAAGGCCGAACTCGACGAGCTCGACAAGGGGCTGGCCGACCGCAAAGAATCCAACGCCGCCGCCGCCCGACACCTCGACGGGCTGATGAAACGCATCCAAATATCCCATGACATTGGCGGGTGGATCCCCTGGGCGATCCTGTTGCTGCTTCTGTGCATCGAAGCCGGGCCGATCTTCTTCAAGCTCATGGTGATCAAGGGCCCCTACGACTACTTAGAAGAGAACCAAAAACGCCTGGTGCGCGCCTACGCCGGCATCGAGCCCGACGCCAAGACCGTGCTCGACAAAAAGGGCAACAACACCTTCGTCGACACCCACCACGCGGTGGCCGCGGTCCTCGAGGAGGAGCTGCGCCGGCTGGAGACCGAGCGGCTTCTGGCCAAGCAGGTGCACGACGAATACCGCAAGCGGCTAAGCGGGGAGATCGCCGAAGACCCCAAGAAGTTCATGACCGAGCCCGACGCCAAATCCGCCGGCTGACCCGTGGACGACGTCGCCTCCCTCGCCGGGCTCGACCCGCGTTTATTGCGCCGGGTGCCGCCGCGCGCCCAGGCCGCCTATGCGCGGCAGGCCTGGCTGGGCCTTTTGAGCGCGGCCCTCGCGGGGGTGAGCATCGCCTACGCCGCGGTGCTCGCCGCGGTGGGGCCGGCGAGCACGTTGCTCATCGGCCTGTTCGCGTTCCTGTTCGTGTTCAACCTCGTGCGCCTGCACCACGGGGGCGGCGGTCGGCCCATCGAGGGGGAATGGGACGACATCGACACCTGGCGGCCTTCGCTTTGGCCGACCTTGGTGCTCCTGGTGCTCGGGGCGCTGATGATGCAGGGACTTTGTCTCTTGGCCATGCGCCCTTTCTTGCTTTCCTGGCTTCCGCGCCACCTGCACGAAAACGGGCTCCTCGCGCACGCCCACGAAGCCTGGCGCCATCCCGCGCTGATGGGTGCATGTACATTGGGGTTTGCGCTGCTGTTCGCCGCCTTCGCGTGGGGCAAGTACTTCATGCTCTCCGCGGTGCGCGCCTACGAACGGCAGCGTTGGGCCCTGGGCCGGGCCATCGTCGACCGCCTCAGCGCGGTCAACGACGAGCTCATCGTGGCCGCGCTCGCGGCCGAGCCCGGCTTTGCCGGCGAGGTCACCCACCACTTCGCCAACCCGCCGTACAACACCCACCGGGTGCTGTTCGGCGTCGACGAGGGCCAGGTGGAAAAGACGGGGCTGCGTTTTTTGCCCCCGTCCCACGGGGCCCTGCCCCCCTGGCCGTCCACGTCCTCGCGGCGGCGGTGATCGCGCCCGGGGGTTGACCGCCGACGTGGTTGGGGCATCGTGGCCGTCCACGGAGGTCGCCATGTCCGATGAGAATGTCCAAGAAGAACTCGCCCGCCTGCGCGCCGAGAACGAAAAGCTCAAGCAACAAGCCAAGTCCGCGCCCAAGGACATCAGCTTCAAGGTCAGCCAAAAGGGCGCGGTGTCGGTGTACGGCATGGGCCGGTTCCCGGTGACGCTCTACAAAGAGCAGTGGGAAAAGCTGCTCGCGCGCAAGGATGATCTGCTGCAATTCATCCAGGACAACGCCGCCGACCTGAAGACCAAAGAGTGACCAGGGGGTGACGGTGCCACCCCGGGGTGGCGGCGCGTCCGGTGGTTGTCCCGGACGCACGGCATGGGGGGTGCGGCGCAACGTTCGCGCCGCGAAAAACTTTTCTCGCGATGTCGTCACATTGTGCCCGGGCCCACCGACCACGTGCTCGTCGAGAAATCGAGAGATACGCGCCGGGCTTGATGCGCTATTCCGTCCACACCAGGGAGGACGAGGAATGCGTACAAGCCAAAAAACCGCTCTGCTCTTGGGCACGGTGATGACGTTGTCGATCGGGGTGATGGGGTGCCGATCGGTGGCGCGCACCTGCAGCGGCTGCTGCGTGTCCGGCTACAAAGACACGGTGGCCGGGGTCGAAGAAGGCTGGGTCGGGGGGCGCGAGCGGGGCGCGAGCCTCGATGGTGCGATCGTGGTGTTCTCGTTCGAAGATTTTGCCGAGTACGCCGACCTGCAGGTGGAGAAGGTCGCGGTGAGCACCCACGGGTCGTTCGGCACCGAGGTGACCCTGGTCATTGACAATGTAGCTGAAGAGCCGCTGCGGATGGCGGACGTGGAGCTCGTGGCCCTCGACGCGGAGCGTTTTGCGCTCGACACCGATCCCAAACGGACCGAGACCACGGTGCCGCCCAAGGCCAAACAACGCCTGAAGTTCAGGGTCAAGGCCGCGCCCAAAGACATCGGCACGATCCGGGTGTGGGAACACGAGATCAAGATCGTGGAGTCCATGCGCCAACACGCGGTGCCGACCCAGCCCTTCTAACCCGACCGGCGGGGCGGCCGGCGATGCAGTAGCCTTCGGGAATGGTCCGCGCGCGCGAGCGGTTCGGCCCCCAGCGAAGGACGACGACGTGACCCCCCGGACCCGCAACCAAGCACGGTGGATGGTCGGCCTCCTCGCCCTCGGCGCCGGGGCCTGCGACCGCGAGACCGTCACCCCCACCACGGTGGACCTCCGGGTCGAGCCCCCGGCCCTCGCCTTCGCCGACACCGTGGTGGGCGGGCAAAGGGAAGCGTCGGTGGTGCTGGAGAACCGCGGCACCCGCGCCGCGGAGGGGACCATCGAGCTTTCCAGTGACGCCTTTCGGTTGGTGCAGTCCAGCGCGGGGTTCACCCTGGATGCGGGCGATGCACAAACATGGGTGGTTCGGTTCGTGCCGTTGGTGGACGGCGACCACGAAGCGACGTTGCGTTTTTTGGCCGCGGACGCGACGGGTCCGGAGGTGGACGTGGCCCTCACCGGGCGGGGCGTCCCGGTTCCATTTTGTGACGACCAGAACGAATGCACCGACGATGTGTACGACATCGAGAACGAACGCTGCGCGTTTGTGTTTCACCAGCGCAGCTGCACCACCGACAACGCCTGCCTGGTGAACCCCAGCTGCCACCTCGGCATCTGTGTCGGGGAACCGCGCGCCTGTCCCGACGCCGCCAGCCCCTGCCAGGAATCGGTCTGCCTTCCCGACGCGGGCTGCATCGAACGCGACATCCCGGCCTTCTGCGACGACGGCGACCCTTGCACGGACGATGTCTGCACCGTCACCGGCTGCGCCCACCCCGCCGCCGACAACGGGACGGTCTGCCGGGAGGCCGAGGGGTGCACGTCCTTTGGCATCTGCCAACAAGGTGACTGCATCGACATTCCCGTGCCCGATGGCGCGCCTTGCGACGACGGCGCGTTCTGCACCACCGACGCCTGCCAAGGCGGGGTCTGCGTGGGCACCTACGTGCCGGGCGAGCCCACCATCGCTGACGAGATCCACCAGCCGATGGGCGACATCCGGTTCGTCAGCGAGCTGGGGGACGCGGCGGTGCTGGTGGCGAGCCGCAACGACCCTGACCACTTGCTGTCCACCTCGGTGTTGCGGCGGACAAGCACGGGGACGTGGGAACGGGTGACGGTCGAAGGCCTGTCGGGGTCCAAGTGGATGCGGGCGGTGCCCATCAGCGACGAGCTTCTGCTCTTGGTCGCGCCCGACGAGCTTGGGGTGTTCGTGTTCGACCCCGCCGCGCTGGCGGTCACCGAGGTGGGGCGCCACCCGTTTGATTTCCCCGACCAGCAGATCGACGGGGTCGCCGCCGGCGTCGCCTACGGGCGCACCTTCGACAACGAGCCGGCGGGCTTCGCCGTCGACCTGCTGGGCCAATGGGGCGGCGCGGTGGCCTCCGATTTTGTGGGCGGGACCTACGTGCACGACACCGGGCTGCGCTTCCGCGCGTGGTTCAATGAGGTCGAGGTGTGGAACCTGCTCAACCCCCACGCCCCCACGGTCACGGTGTTCGACGCCGCCACCGTGGGCGTGACCTCACCGGCGGTGTGGGCGGGGAGCCGGGCGGCGGGGTTTTTTGATCCCGCCGGCCAACCGACAATCTGGCTGTTCGACCCCAGCGATTGGACCGTCGAGGAGATCGCCGCCCCGGTGGAGGTCGCCGCGGTCGAGGTCTCGGGCACGCGCATCTACGTCGCCGGCTACGACGCGTTGGCGGGCGAGGTGTGGGCCCGGGACCTGGCCGATGTCAGCCCCACGTGGATGCGGGTGGCCGAACACGTGCGGCCACCCTTCGCGATCTTGGGCCACCGTTTGCTGTGGGAGGACGGTGCACAGGCATTGGGCGCGCGGCTCCGGCCCCTCGATGGCGGCCAGGTCTTTTTACACGGCCTCCTCGGCGTGCCCCACGCCTCGACCACGCGGCTGTTGCTCACCACGAGGCGCCAGGCAGAGCGGCGGTCGCTGTCCGCCCTGGACCAGCTCACCCACCAGAGCTTCCTGCCGCTGTGGGGCGAGCTCGGCATGGTGACGTTTCCGGGTCCAGGCGGGGTGGCTCCGGTCCACCCCGCCCAGGGCGCGGCCTGGCTCGAAGACGACGAGGACACAATGGTTGTGCACCTCTCCGAGCAAGCCGCGCCCACCGGGGTCGGCTGGTTCGCGTTTCCCAGTGACGATGACTGGGCGCCCGGGCAGCGGTCGTGCTCGAGCACGGCGTCGGGCGCGCTTTGTGTGTACAAAAGCGCGCAGACGGATGAGATCCGGCTCGCCCGGTTTGACGTCCCGGTGTTCGCCGGTGACCAGATCGGGCTGCAGGACCCAGACCCGGTTCCGCCCACCTACGACCTCAGCCTCGGCGTACAAGGTTCGCCTGGCGTGCAGCCCGGGACGCGCCCGGTCTCCGCGCTGGCCCAACACCAGGACCGGGGCGCCCTGGCGGTGCGGACGGACGCGGGGACGACCCGGGTGGTGGTGTTCGAGCCGCTTGTGTCCACGCCGGCATTTGTGGAGAGCTTCGACCTCCTGGGCGACACCCCCATCGGCATCGCTCTTGACGAGGAGTCCGTGGCCGTGTTGTCGCGGTCGCTGGGCGCGCTCACGCTGTCCGTCCGCGCGTTGATGGACGGCAACCCCGAGGATTTTGACCTCGGCCCCGTGCTGCAGGACGCGTCGCTCGACGTGCTGGCGAACGCCACGGTGCTGGGCTACCAGGACCGGCTCTTGGCGCTCGGGCTCGACGACGCCCTGGTGTACCTCGACGTCTCGTCGGGCGCGGTCGAGCTCGCGTACATCCTGCCCCTGCCCGGCCACGTGGCGCACAGCACCCAGAGCGGGGGGCCCGTCTACCTCACCACCGAGAACAACGCTCTGCTCGACATCCGGCCCCCCTGCCCGGGGCCGTGACCGATCAGCCCCGGCGGGGCACCGGCACCGCCGCTTGTTCCTGCACAACCTGCTCGGGCACCACCGCGCGCTCGTCCGGCGGGGGCAAGGCGCGTTGGGCGCGGTGGGCCGCCTGTTCGGCCCGCAGGGTGTCGAGCAACAGGATGATCTCGCCCTCGTCGTCCACGTCGAGCTCGCCGCCGAGATCGTCGATCATCTCGCGCAACGCGTCGTCGATGTCGTCGAGCTTGAGCACCTCTTCGGTGGTGCGCATCTGGTTGGCGGCGGCGAGCAGGTCGCGCACCCGCACGTGGGGCGCGTCGGTCTCGAAGGCGGCGTGAAAGATGCGTTTGCGGATGTTGTGCTGGTGTTGCCGCCGGTTGCGCACCAGGTTGGCCCCCGCCCGGCCGACGGGAATCGCGAAGAACAAGAGCGAGAACACAAAGGGAACAATGCCAAGCCCCCACCCGAGCCCGGTGGCGGCCGCGCCGAGCACGCCCCCGAACGCGGAGATGCCGATGCCGCTCATCATCAGGTTGAAGGTGTTGAGCGCGCCGATGGCGAAGTTGCGCGAACCGGTGTTGCCGGTCTGCTCGTAGGGGGGCTCGTACTCGTCCCAATAGTGGACAATCGGCTCGTCCTGTTCGCGGCCGGCGGACTCGAGCAGCCGGGGGAACGTGGCCTGCAACGTGCCCTGCTCATCGAAGGTCACCTCCCCGTCGAACTCGCCGACAAACCGCGCGAAGAAACTCTCCGCCTCCTTTCGTGAATAGCCAGACAGGCCCTGCACGTCGGAGATGGTGAGCCGGCCGAGACTCTCCCGCACGAAGGAGATGACCTCTCGGGTCTGGGCCCCCTCGTCGAAGGGCGCGCGCTCGGGGCCAAAGATGAAGTCGTAGACCGAGGCGACAAAACTCTTGGCTTCCGTCGACGTGGACTGGGGTTTGCGCTTCTTTTTCCACGCGGACGCTTTGGGCTCGTACCGGCGGTGGGCGTAGCCATGGTGGTCGGTGCTGATGGCCACGAAGGTCGAGTGGGTGACAAAGTCGGCGAAGATCGAGCCCAGCAACCGCACAAACGCTTCGATGCCCGCGGTCGCGCCCACGTCTTCCTCCGCCGCGACCGAGATGGCGATGAGGGCGATGAGGATGATCAACGAAAACACGATGACGTAGCCGACCAACATCACCGCGGTCCAGGCTTTGAAAAAGACGGTGAAGCCTTTCCACAGCGCGCCGCCCGCCTTGCGCAACCAGTACGACCACGGCCGCTTGCCCCGGGGCACGAGCTTTTTGCCGAAGTCGTAGACCAGGCTGCCGTCCTCGCGCACGTCGAGCCGGGCCTCGAAGGCCTGGAGCGCGTCGCGCATGCACAGGTCCACGGTGCTCGCGGGCAGCGCGGTGGCGGCGGCCACGTCAGACTCGGTGACCGGCTTTTTCGCCGCGGCCAGGGCCCGCTCCACTTTTTCAAAATCGGCGACGTCGGCGCGCAATGACATGCCGCTCAATCTAGGCCCGGCGCGGGGCCGCGACCAGGTGGGGCGTGGCGAACCCTTCCGGAGAGAAAAACCGTTTGTTTTTAAGAGGTTACGGGATCTTCCCCGAGGGCCCGCCCCCACCGCCACCGCAGCCCCCCGCCGGACAAACCCGTCCGGCCCCTCGCCCGGTGCGAGTGACGCTGCTGTGTTGGCACCGACCGCTCCGCCTCCGGCGCGGGGAGCGATCGACCCTCTACAGGAAGTCCGGGACCGGGCCCTTGGGGTTGCGGTGATCCAGATTTACCGTTCAATTTCATTTGGTTACAGAACTGACACAGTGTTCTATCCCGTGCGCGACCCCCGACCCGGTGCGCCGATATCTCACATGTCCGACACAAAACCACACACAGAGAGAGACATGCCCACCATCCACGCCACCCGCGCCACCTCCGCCCCCCGCACCACCAGCGCCATCCCCACGCCGCGGGTGAGCATCGTTTGTTACAACGACGCGCTCCCCGAAATCTGCACCCGCGTCAGCGTCGACAGCACCGTCGCCACCACCCTCACCGCCGCGGCCACCGACCCGGCCTACATCGAAGTCGACGGCTACGAGCAAGGCGCGGCCATCGAGCTCATCAACAAATCGCAAAAGCCCAACGCGTCGTTCGCCCACGACAAGGTGACGATCAAACCCGATCACATCATCCCCAAGCCCGACGGCACCTTCAAAGCCATCGTGCTGCTCGACAGCGACGAGATGAAAGCCGCGGGCATCGCCCCCGGTGACCTGGTCAAGCTGCGCCAGACCGTGGGGGCCCAGTCGTCCCTCCCCACCGACTACGTGCTCGTCGACCCCGACCTCGACCGCCTGCCCGACGCTGAAGCCGTGCACCGCACGTTGTGGCGCACCAGCTCCTACGCCGGCACCCGCACCACCAGCTCCAGCCGCATCATCAACAACAGCAGCGGCCGCTTCCGCGAGACCACCACCACGACCTCGACCAGCACCCGCCACGACAGCATCGGCTTCCGCGCCCACACCGTGCGGTTCGGGGTGGAGACCCGCAACGGGATGCTGCCGGCCAAGCCCCTCGACGACGTGCGGTCCGATGCGCGCTTTTTGCTCGAAGGCTTGGTGGGCAACTACGAACACATGGCCGCTTCCTACGACGAAGCGCTGCGCGACGGCTTGTCCCAATATGGCAGCCAAGCGGTGGACACCAGCCGCCCCACCATCGACTACAGCCGCTTGGCCCTGAAGAAGTCCGGCGACACCTTCACCGTGGTCGCGGACGAGGCCCTGGAGCCGCAAACCGAGTTCATCCTCGTCAACATCCGCACCAAACAAAAAGTCTCGGTGAAGGTGGACGACACCTCCGCGTCCCTCGACCTCCCCGCGGGCACCCTGCCCGGCGACGACATCGCGCTCTACCTCGCCCAGGACGAGGACCGGGCCCACACCCGCAAAGACCGGACCTTCCTCCGCAACCTGATGCGGGTCGGCAACGGCGCGCTGGAAGAGATCCCTTGGGATCTCGAAGAGGGCAGCGACTACAAGACGGTCAAGCACTTCGCCGACCGCCTCGTCGAGACCCTCGATCTTCCCGGGGCCAAATAGGGGCTAGCCAGCGGCGCGGCGGCTGTTCGCCATCGCCGCCACCGCCTGGTCGAGCTCAGCCTCGGTCCCGGCGGCAAAGCCCATGCGCAGGTGTGGTTGGGCCCGGCCATCGAATGCATAGCGGCGCCCCGCGGTGAGCCAGACCCCGCGGGCGAGGATCGCTGCTTGCCACCGGTCGGCGTCGAGGCCGTGTACGGTGAGCCACAACGCCATGCCCCCGTGGGGCGCGGTGAAACCGACCTCGTCCGGCAATATGGTGGATAGCCGGTGCACCAGGTGGTCGCGCCGGGCCCGGTAGGCACGGCGGGCGCGGCCGACGTGGCGCATGAGCTCGCCCTCTTCGATGAGTTCGGCCACCGCCGCTTCCATGACCTGATCGCCCTGGCGGTCGACGAGGGTGCGGTGGGCCACGAGCCGGTCCACCACCGCCCGGGGCGCCACCACGTAGCCGATGCGCACCCCGGGCGCGAACACCTTGCTCAAGGTGCCGACGTACACCACCTGCCCCCGCGCGTCTTCGCTGGCCAAGGGCAGCACCGGGCGCCCCTCATAGTGAAACTCGTGGTCGTAGTCGTCCTCGATGATGGCGACCCCTTGTTGGGCCGCCCAGTCGAGCAACTGCAGCCGACGGCCTTGGCTCATCACGCAGGTGGTGGGGAACTGGTGGTGCGGGGTCACGTACACCGCCCGCACCGGACGCTTCTGGTGCAGAGCGATGAGGGCGTCGACGTCCAGGCCGGCGGCATCGATGGCCACGGGGAGAAGCTCCGCCCCGGTCTGGCGCAGGGCGTCCCAGGCGGGTGAATAGCCAAGGCGTTCCACCGCGACCCGATCGCCGGGCCGGAGCAGGGCGCGGCCGATGAGATACAGTCCCATTTGGCTGCCCCGGGTGATGAGCAGCTCGTCGTCGGCCGCGACCACCGCGCGGGTGCGGGCGAGCAGGCGACAGAGGGCCGCGCGCAGCCGGGGCTCGCCCCGGGCCTCGCCATAGGACAGCAGGGCGGGGCCGCGGGCCTTCAGCACCCGGCGCACCGCGCGGGAGAGCTCGGCGGTGGCGAGCAGGCGGGCGTCGGGCAAGCCGCCGCCGAGGTGGAGGGCGCCCGCGGGAGGGTCCCGACGAGACAAGACCGGCGGAGGGCCGAGGGAGAAGGCGGGCGCGGCCGGGCGTTTGCCCGGGGCGGGGACCGCGGGGAGGGCCGCGGGCAGGTCGTCGGCCACAAACGTGCCGCGTTTTTCGGCGGTGACGATCCAGCCCTGGGCGATGAGCTCGTCGTAGGCGGCCAGCGCGGTGTTGCGGTGGACCCCGGCCTGGGCCGCGAGGGCCCGCGACGAGGGCAGGCGGTCGCCGGGGGCGAGGCGACCTCGGCGAATGTCGAGGGCGATGGCGTCGGCGAGCCGCCGGTAGACGGGGACGTCGAGTCCGGGGTTCGCGGTGTCGAGGGGGAGCGGCCAGGCGTGTTCGGTCTCGGGGGATTTCATGGCGAGCGGTGCGGAGGTCAGAGTCGGAATCGGAATCGGAGTCAGAGGTCGGAGTCGGAGTCGGAGTCGGAGTCAGAGATCGGAATCGGAATCGGGGTCATAGGTCGGAGTCGGAGGTCGGAGTCGGAGGTCGGAGTCGGGGTCAGAGGTCAGGGTCGGAACTCTGCGTCAGGGGCACGATCCACACTGGTCTGTTCATTATTCCATTTCTGGCTCTTCTGTATAGTCCAGGGGGCACGCATGCTTTTGCCCATGAGACGCAAAGACTACGCGGGCACCCGCGACGAAGCGGTGCGCCTGCTCGGCGCCACCGAGGTGGTCCATCTGGCCGGAACCTTGGACGACGGCGCGCCCGTGTTGCGCACCTTGCACGCGGTGGTGCTCGGGGACGTGCTCTACTTTCACGGGGCCAAGGCGGGCGAGAAGACCGGGCTCGAAGGCCGTACGGTGGTGGTGCAGGCCGAACACATCGTGGCCGAGGTGCCCAGCTACGCCCTCGACCCGGTGCGGGCCTGCCCCGCCACCACCTACTACCGGTCGGCCCAGGCGCGAGGCGTGCTCGAGGCCGAGACCGACGACGCGCAGAAGGCGCGGGTGTTGACCGCGCTGATGGAGAAGTACCAGCCCGAGGCCGGCTATGCCCCCATCGACGAGAAGGACCCGCGCTATGCCGGCGCGGTCCGCGGGGTGGCGGTCTATCGCGTGCCACTCGATGAGGTGGTGGGCAAGGACAAGCGCGGGCAGAACAAGACCGACACCGAGCGCGCGCGCATCTGCGAGGTCCTGTGGCGCCGGGGCCAGGACCGGGACGTGCGCGCGGTGGACGAGATCGCGGCGCGGTTGCCGGACGAGGCGCGCCCGGCGTTCTTGACCGGGCCCGGCGGCGTGCGGTTGGTGGCGGGGTGCGACGAGGACCGCGCGCAGCAGGCGGCACAGCTCGTGGATGGCGCGTACTGGAACCGCGACGTCACCGCAGACACATTGGCCCGCGCGCACCGGGGCGCGGGGGCGTGGGTGGGCGCGCTCGACGCGGACGGGGTGCTCATCGCCACCGCCCGGTCGGTGACCGACGGCGCGAAGTGGGCCATGGTCGCCGACGTGGCCGTGGCCCCGTCGTGGCGCGGGCGCGGCGTGGGCGCGGCGGTGATGCGGCTGCTGCTCGACCACCCCCGGGTGCGGGGCGTGCAGTTCGTGCGGCTCGCCACCCAGGATGCACAAACATTCTACGAGCGGCTCGGCTTTGTCCGCACCGGGGAGATGCTCGTGCGCACCCACCACACCTCCGAGTGGATGGTGTGGCACGGCCGCGGGGCTTAGCTGCGCTCTACCCCCGGCGCAGCCAGCCCGCGGCGGGGAGCGTACACAGGAGCGCGGCGAGCCCCCACGCGGCGAAGGCCCCGCCGGGGAGCCCGAGGGCGGGGTAGAGCCAAACGGAAAATAGAGCATAGCCGGCGACGCTGGTGCTGCCGAGCATCATCGGGCCCACCGCCCCCGCGGGCACGGCCTCGCCTTGGGACAGCCACAGGCTGACCATGGTGGTCAAAAAGATCGCGGGGAACACCGACGCGACCCCGGCCCACAGCCCGAGGTCGCGCGTCGAGAGCCACACCGCCACCCCCACCGCGGTGCCCGCGCCCAGACCGCGCAGGACGAGCACCGCCGCCGGCACCGGCTTGCGCCCCGCCGGGGCCAGGCCCGGCCGCCGGGTGCTCCACAGGCCAAACCCGGCGAGGGCACAGAGACCCGCGCCGCCCGCCCAGGGCAGCTGGGCCGCGGACAACTGTGACAAGCCAACGGCCAACCCCGACGCGGCCGCGGCCCAAGCGAGCAGGGACAGGCCGGTCATCACCAGCAAGCGGGGGCCCAAGGCCCACCCCGGGGGCAGCCGCCGGGGCACCACCCGCCAGACCCACAAGAACAACGCATTGACCAACATCCCGGGCGGGACCGTCCACATCGCGGCCTCAAACCCCGCCTCCCCCGTCGAGGCGAACACCCCGAGCGATGCCGGCACAATGGTACTGGGCAATGTCCCGATGAGGCCGCCGACCCGGCCCCCCCACCGTTCGATGGCGAGGGTCACGAGCACGGCCACACACCCCGCGCCGGCCGCGGACAAGAGCAAGGTCAACCAGGACACGGTGCGCTCATGCCACACCTGACGCGGTTGCGGCAGCCGCGCTCACGTCACGTTGGCCCCCGGCGCGACGGGGACCGGCACCGGTTCGCCCGAGGCCGGGCCCAACCCGCCGGCCCCTCGGGCGGGCCCGTCGGCGGCCGCGGTGGACCACGCCGCGACCACCGCCCGCACGTCCTTGACCACCCCGGCGAGCTCGCGCACCGCGGCCAGCCGCCGCTCGACGACCACGGCCAAGACCCCGCCCTCCTCGAGGGCAAACCCGCGCACCGGGTGGCGGCTCAGCAGCCACTCGACCGGCGCCCGCCACGAACCGCCCACCGCGAGCGCCTCGTGGACCGCGGCGTCGTCGCTTTCGACCACCACCGCGGTCATGGGCTGCTGCTCGACGTCGCGCTCCGCGGCGCGGGCCTGGCGCGCGCGCAAGAAGAACGCACCGCGGTCCGCGAGGGCGGGCGCGGCGAGCTCGACCCGCCAGGTGTCGACCACGCCCGCACGCAGGCTCGACCCGGTCGAGACGTCCGGACAAAACGCCAGCGTGCCCTCGGGCAAAGACACCCGGTGACCCGTCTTGAACCGCGCGAAGCTGGTGACGCTTGGCGCCAATTCCCGCGCGAACGCCCGGAGCTCATGGGACTCGAGGCGCAGCTTCTTGACGTGGGCGTAGACCACCGCGGAGAGCCCCCCGAGGAGCAACGCGAGCAGGGCAAGGTGCAGCACCATGGGTCATGGTAACGACTCGCGGGCCGGCGCCGCCGGCGCCCCGAGGCACCGACGCCCCGACGCACCGACGCACCGGCAGACCGAACCGAACGCGCCGCGGCGCCAGGCGCCCCGACGAGGCCGGGGCGGGTCTGCAACCTTTGGCCTTGGCCCGGCATCTCAAGGCCATGACACGTCTGTTGCTTTCCGCGTTTTCTCTTGTGCTCTCTGGCGTCGGGTGCGCGAGCGCCGATCCGCGCGACAACGTCGACGACGACATCGAGACCCCGGCCTACACCACCCTGCGGCGGGACGGCGCCTTCGAGGTCCGGCGCTACGAGCCGGTGGTGGTGGCGCGCACCGTGGCCCAAGGGGACCTCGACGAAGCCTCGCGCACCGGCTTTCGGCGGCTCGCGGGTTACATCTTTGGCAACAACATCGAACGCCAAGAGGTCGCGATGACCGCGCCGGTGTCGACCCGCCCCGCCCGCCGCACCGGGCAAACCATCGACATGACCGCCCCGGTGAGCACCACCCCGGCGGCGGACGAAGGCTGGGAGGTCACCTTCACCATGCCGCACAAGTACCGGTTGCAAGACCTGCCGCGCCCCCAGGACGACCGCGTGCAGCTCGACGCGCGGCCGGCCCAGTGCCGGGCGGTGGTGGTGTTCGCCGGGTTCACCGGCGACGACACCGTCGAGACCCAACGCGCCGCCCTGCGCCGCTGGCTCGACCAACACGGCGTCACCGCGGCCGGCGCGCCCACCCTCGCCCGGTACAACCAGCCCTGGACCCTCCCCTGGAACCGCCGCAACGAGGTGCTCGTGCCCCTCGACGAGGCGGCCTGCGGCAAGCTTCTGTAGTGGGCACGCCACCGCCGGCGGGGGCCCCGGCCCGGCTCCTGGTGATCCCCTTTTCCCACTATTGTGAAAAGGCGCGCTGGGCCCTCGACCTGTACCGCGTGCCCTTCGTCGAGGAGCGTTTCCTGCCCGGGCAACACACCGCCGCGGTGCGCGCGGCGCTGTCCGGCGCGCGCCTCGACGGGGCCGCCGACGCCGCGGGTTCGGCCCTGAGCACCCCCGTGCTCGTCCTCGAGGACGGCACCGTGCTCCAAGACTCCAGTTCCATTGTGGCGTGGGCGTCCCGCGTACACGGCGAAAACGCGCTCTACCCCCACCCCGACGTCGCCGCCGCCGAGCGGCGGTTTCACGATGGCCTGGGGATCTGGACTCGAAGGCTGGCGTACGGTTTTTGTTTTGGCACCCCCGCCCTGCTGCGGCGCCTCATCGCTGACAATGTATCTGGAACCAAGGCGCAGATCGCCCGCGCCGCCACCCTCGTCGCCGGTCCCCTCATCGCCCGCTACGGCGCGCTCTCCGCCGCCGACGAGACCGCCCTCATCGCCTCCATCGACCGCGAGCTCGACGAGGTGGACGCCACTTTGCAGCAACATTCCCACGTGGTGGGCGCGGCCTTCACCGCCGCGGACCTCGCGTTTGCCTGCGCGCTGGCCCCCGCCCTGTTGGTGCAACCGCACGAGGGCTGCACCGCGGTCTACCCGCCCCTCGACGTGGTGCCCACCCGGTACCGAACCCTCGCCCAAGCCTGGCGCGCCCGCCCCGCGGGGCGCCACGCCCTCGCGATGTTTGCCACGCGGCTTTCAGCCAAGCCCTCCAAGGGGCGGGGCTTTAAGCCAAGCCCTCCAGGGCCCGGGCTTTAAGCCAACCCCTCCAAGGGGCGGGGCTTTAAGCCAAGCCCTCCAGGGCCCGGGCTTTAAGCCAAGCCCTCCAGGGCCCGGGCTTTAAGCCAACCCCTCCAAGGGGCGGGGCTTTAAGCCAAGCCCTCCAGGGCCCCGTCACAATGTAGGGGGTGGCCGAAGGTGTTGCCCTCGACGCCCATGGCGTTCATCACGCTCACCCACAGGTTGTTGTGGGGGGCGCCGGGGTTGATGAGGTTGTCGAAGTCGAGATAGCGCCCGGTGGTGAGGGCGCCGCCGGCCGAGCCCGCGAGCACAAACGGGATCTTGTTGCGGGTGTGGGAGTTGCCCTTGCCGAGTTCGTTGCACCACACGATCAGGGTGTTGTCGAACACAGTGCCATTGCCTTCGGGGATGCTCTTGAGCTTCTCGATCAGGTAGTTGAGCTGCTGGGCGTACCAGATGTTGATGTCCCGGAGCTTGTTTTGCGCCGTGGTGTTGCTGTCGCCTTCGTGGGACAGCGCGTGGTGGCCTTCGTTGATGCCGAGCCAGGTCATGGGCACATCCCCCACCGACTTGGTCCACTGAATCGACGCCACCCGGGTGAGGTCGCAGGCCAGGGACATGGCGAGCAGGTCCATCTGCAGCTGGCCCACGAGGGGGAAGTTGTCGACCGCCAACGGATCGAGCCCCATCGCGGCGCCAAAGTCCGGGGTCATACACCCGGCCGCGGGTTGGGATTCGGACTCGAGGCGCTGCTCGATCTCGCGCACCGCGGTGAGGTGTTGGTCGAGTTTGATGCGGTCATCGGCCCCGAGGCTGGGGTTGAGGGTGTTGAACTCGTCGATGACGAAGTCAAGCACACTCTGGCGCCGGTGGCGCAGGCGGGCGACCTCCGCGGGGTCACCGTCGAGCTCGCCGAAGATGCGATTGAACGCGGTGTTGGGGTCGTTGTCGGGGGGAATGGGCTGGCCCGCCCCCGCGTAACACATGCGCGACCACACCGTGGCCCCGAGGGTGCGGACCCCGAACTCGAGCGACGGGAACTTGGTGTTCTCCCCAATGGCATTGGCGATGTGCTGGTCGATGGAGATGCCCCCGGCCCAGCCCGCGGTGCCGCTGTCCCCGCCCCCTTCGAACAGCGTGCCCTCCTGCAGAGGCATTCCGGTGAGCAAGTGGCCCATGCCCTTTTGGTGCCCGTCCCCCGGGCCCAGCGACGTCGAGCGCTGGCGCACCCCGTCGAGGATGATGAGGTCGCTTTTGTGGTCGGCCAGCGGGTTGAGGATCGGGGTCAAGGGCCAGTCGGTCTCGGACTTGGGCCCGTCGAAGATGTTCCAGTCGAAGTAGGGCCAGAAGTCTTCTTGGCGGGTGCCGTTGGGGGTGAAGAAGATCACCAGCCGTTTGGGGTGGGCGCCCTGGGCCCGGCCGGTGCCGGAGAACAGCAGCGGGGTCGCCACCGAGAGGCCGGCCGCGCCCTTCAAGAACGAGCGACGGTCAAGCGCCGCTTGGGCCCGACGACGGGCGCGGGGGGTGCGGTGTTGGGTCATGGCGTCACCTCCTCTTGGCGGCGGTAGCGGAAGGCGGGGGTCTTGGTCAGGGCCACCACCAACTCGTGGATGTTGCGGCCGGACTCGTCGAAGGTGGTCTTGAGGTAGTCGAGGGCGCAGATGTCGTCCGCGGTCTCTTGCCGGCCGTAGCCGAAGCGGAACCATTGGCTGACGTAGCAGTTCTGTACTTTGTCCTCGGCCGCGAGCATCTGGGCCAAGCCAACCGCCCCGTTGAACATCCCGTCCCCCTCGAAGGAGTAGAGGATCTGTCCCGAGGCGTCGACGAGCTGGCCGTTCTCGGTGGTCCGGTAGCGGCCCACCGCGTCGAAGTCCTCGAGGCCGAAGCCCACCGGGTCGATGAGCTCGTGGCAGGACTGGCAGTTGGGGTCCTCGGTGTGTTGGGCGAAGCGCTCCCGGGTGGAGAGGTTGGGGTCGGGGTCGGGGGGTTGGATGTCGACGTCGTCGGGGGGCGACGGCAAGGGCTCGCACAGGAGGCGTTCGCGCACGAACACCCCGCGCAGGATGGGCGAGGTCTGGTTGGTCTTGGCCAACACCGAGAGCAAGGCCCCCTGGGTGAGGATGCCGGCCCGGTGCTCGTCCAATGTCACTTCAGTGAGCGCGGCCCCGAGGCCGGTGCTGTCCACCCCGTAGTGGTCGGCGAGGGTGTCGTTGAGGTAGGTGGTCTGGGACAAGAGCAAGTCGTCCAGGGAGCCGGTGCCGTCCTGGGTGATGCCGCGCAGGAAGGCCTCGTTCTCTTGTTCGAGCAGGCCGCGCACGGTCTGGTTGAACCCGGGGAACATGGCCGCGTCCTTGGTCAGGTAGTCGATGGGGTCGAGGTGCAGCCACTGCCAGTGGAAGTTCTTGAACGCGGGCTGGGCCCGGTCGTCCTCGAGCATGCGCCGGGCTTGGGCTTCAATTTGGGCCAAGCTGGACAGCTCGCCGGCGGCCGCGGCCGCGAACAGCTCGTCGTCGGGCATGGAGTTGTAGATCAGGAACGACAGCCGGGACGCCATCTCCCAATCGGACAGCTTGGTCAGGCCATCGCCGTCGCTGTCGCCGGTGCCGTGCTCGACCCGGTACAAAAAGTGCGGCGACTGCAGCAGGGCCTCGACCACCGCGGCCAGCGCAGTGACATAGGTCTCGCCGGGGGCGGCGCGCACCGCGTCGTACACCGTCATCAGCCGGGTCTGCTCGTCGGGGGACAGCGGCCGGCGGTAGGCGCGCAGGCCAAAGTCGGCGATGAGCTGGCCCGCGCAGGTCTGTTCTGACGTCACCGCCGGGTCACAGTCGGTGAGGGCGAGGAGCTGTTGGGTGGTCTGTCCCGCGGACTGCTCGGCCGCCTCCTGGTACTGCTCGGCGAGGATCTGGCTCACCCACAGCGCAGCCGCGTTGTTGTCGAACCCGAGGGCGGTCTCGTCGGGGACAAAGCTGCTGGCGGGGGCGGACTCGATCCCGAGCAGGTCGCGCAGCACATGGTTGTATTCGGTGCGGGTCAGGCGCCGGATCGGGGACGGGGCCGCGGTGGGCGCGCACAACAAAGCAGGATCATTGGGGTCGGGCTCGGGCTCGGCGCTCGGTTCGGGCTCGGGACCCGCGTTGGGCTCGGGCTCGGCGGTGGGCTCGGGCTCGGCGCTCGGTTCGAGGTTGTCGTCGGGGGCGGGCCGGAAGGGGAGCAGGCTGCCGGGGCCGGGGCCGCTCACGGTGGGCTCGGGCTCGGCGCTCGGTTCGAGGTTGTCGTCGGGGGTCGTGCCCGGGCAGCCGACGAGCAGGACCAGGGCGGCGGACAAGAACAAGGCACGACCGGGCATGCAGACTCCGCGAACAAGTTGTCGAGGGTGCCGCCGGCGGGCGGCCGGGGCACAAGGGCGTGCGGGTCGTGTAGCGGGACCGGGGGGGGCCGCCAAGGGGGATATTTCGGGTGGCTTACCTTTTACCCGGGGTGCGCCACCGCCCCGGGCGGTTCCGCGGCGGTCCATTTATGCTTATAAATCGGGTATTTACCCGTCCGCGGGCGACGGCGCGGCCCGGGCCGAACCGCACGCCGTGTCATTCAGCGGCGTCGGGGTCGGCGTCGTCCGCGGGGGCGTCGGCGGCCGGGGCGCCGTCCGCGGCTTCGGCGGGGGGGGCGGCTTGGTCCGCCGCGGCCTGTTCGACCAGAGGCTTGAGCGCGGCCAGGCCCTTTTCGTAGTCGGCGCCGATCATGTCGTCCATGCTCATGAACAGCCCCATGGCTTTGCCCATGAAGGTGTTGTCGCCGTGCATGGTCCACGTGACCTTGGTGCCTTCGCCTTCTTTGGCGAGCAGCACGTCGGTCTGGGCCTGGCTCTCGAACGGGGTGATGAAATGCAGGTCGATGGCGACCTTCTCGTCGGGCACGCTCTCGATGATGGTCATCTTGCCTTGGCCGACGTCGTCATTGCCCACCCACTCATAGGTCGCGCCCTCCCCCGCGGGGGGATCGCTGTAGGTGGTCTTCATGTCGGGGTCGAGCTTCGACCACGGGCTCCACACATGCCACTGTTTAAAGTTGTTGGCGAAGGGGAACACCACCGCGGGCGGCGCCTTGACCACCACGCTGCGTTCGACGTGGTAGGTCGCCGGCTGCAACACGATCACAACCAGCAAAACGCCGAGCAACACGCCCAGCGCGATGAGAACTTTCTTGGCCACGGTCCCTCCCCGGTGAGGAGGGAAAAATGCCCGGGGGCGCGGACAGGGTCAATGCATTTGCAGGGGTGGACAAATGCACACCGCGCCCCCGGGACGGGAGTGGGTCACACGAAGGCCGCGCTCGGCTCGGTCACCTCGGGCTGGCGGCCCGCGGCCACGTCGGCGTACCAGTCGGCCATGCGGTGGTTGAGGTCGGCGAGCCCGATGAAGAGGCGCTGGGCTTCTTTGTCGCCCGCGCGCTCGGCCTCTTGTTCGGCCACCTGCAGCGGCCGCAGCATCTCGTGGTGAATCTCGCCCATGCGGAGGAGGTCCTGGCGGCTCACCACCGTGCGGCGGGCGCCGACCTCGAGGCAGGACGCGTCGCTCAGCACCTCGGGGGTGTCGATGTCGGCCCGGTCGAGATACTGGCGAAGCTGCACCACCGCCTCGCCCAGCTCGGTCACGAGCATGCGGCGGTGGCCCTCGTCGCGGGCGGTGAGCGCACACGTCGGGGTCCACTTCATCGCGGTGGACTCGGCCCAGATGAGGGATGAGTCGGCGAGCACGCGCACCAGCCAACCGTCGACGGCGCGGCGGAGCCGGCGCTGCAGGCGTTGCCAAATCATTTCGTCGTGTTTGTCGGGCATCGGAGGCTCCTAGGCCGCGGGGGCGGTCTGCGGCAGAAGATGATCGTGAAACGGGTTGTGCCGGTCCAATGTTTCGGCGTGGCGGAGCTTGTGGCGCAGGCACTCGATGAGGGTGCCCGACGGCCAAGGCCGCACGAACAGGCGCTCCACCGTGCCGGTGGACAAGGCCTCGACGATGCCCGCCGGGCGGTCGTCGGCCAGCAAGATGCGCAAGCTGTCGGGTTGGCGGCGGGCGCAGAACGACAACAGCTCCAGGCCGTTCATTTTGGGGAGGTCGTAGACGCTCACCACCGCGGCCAAGGGCGCGCGCAGGATGCGGCGGAGGGCCTCTTTGGGCGTGGCCGCGATCTCGATGGTGTACCGATTCTCGTCGAGCGCCGCGCGCAGCATCGACACCAGGCCGCGGGAGGCGGCGATGACGAGGATGGGAGCGGGGGCGGGCTTTGGCATGAGGGGGTCGGTCCTTTTCTGCCCTGAATAAAGCAACCGACGTGCCACGCAGGACGTGGCCTGGGCGTGGGCTTTCCGCGATCAGCGTGGTTCATCGTCGGGGGCCAGATGTGTCTTGGGTCGTCTCATGTCTCAAGCGTGAGACATGGCGTCCGGGACGTGACGGGGAGGACCGGCTACAGGCCGAACTGCTGGCGCTTGCGGTAGAAGGTCGCGCGCGACATGCCCAACAACTTGGCCGCTTCGGAGATGCGGCCGTTGGTGGTGGCGAGCGCGGCCTGGATGCGTTCGGCTTCGCTCATCGTCGACGACGGCGGCGCCGGGCGGGCCGCGCCGGGGGCGGGGGCCGCGGCCGGGGCGGGGGCCTTGCGCTGGACCTCGGTGGGCAGATCGGTCCCGCGCAGCACCGCGCCGGTGCCCACCGCGAACGCGTACTGGATCGCGTTTTCCAGCTCGCGCACGTTGCCCGGCCAGTCGTGCTCGAGCAGGGTGCGCACCGCGGCGGGCTCGATGGACGTGACCTGCCGTCCCCCGGCCGCGTTGGCCCGGCGGAGCAGCCCGCGCACCAGCACCTCGACGTCCCCGTCCCGGTGGCGCAGGGCGGGGATGGACAGCGGCACCACCCGCAAGCGGTACATCAGGTCCTCGCGGAAGCGGCCGGCCGCGACCTCGTCGGCAAGGTTGCGGTGGGTGGCGGAGATGATGCGCACGTCGACGCGCACCGACCCCGACGCGCCCACCGGGGTGACCTCGCCTTCCTGGATCGCGCGGAGCAGCTTGCTCTGCAGCAACAATGGCATCTCCGCGATCTCATCCAGAAACAATGTGCCGCCGTCGGCCTGGACGAACAGGCCGTCGTGCTTGGACGACGCGCCGGTGAACGCCCCTTTGACGTGGCCGAACAGCTGGCTCTCGGCCAGGGTGGTGGTCAGCGCCGCGCAGTTGACGGCGACAAACGGCCCGTCCCGGCGGTGGCTCTCTTTGTGCAGCGCCCGGGCCGCGAGCTCCTTGCCGGTGCCGCTCTCGCCCCAGATGTGCACCGTGGCGTCGGTGGGCCCCACCTGGCGGATGGTCTGAAACAACGTCTGCATTTTGGGACAAGCGCTGCGCATCCCGTGAAACTCGTCGGACGATCCGGTGGCCTCTTCGATGCGGCGCTGCACGTCCTGGAGCAGGTCGAGCTTGCCCGCGACCTCCTCGGAGAGTTGGTCCCGGCGGTGCTCCAGCTTGCGGTTGGCTTCTTCGAGGGCGAGGCGCTTTTGGGAGAGCTCGTCGAGGGCCTTCTTCAGCTCTTGCTCGGTGGCGCGCTTGGCGAGCTGGGACGCGGCGAGGTCGCGCGCGTACCGCAGCAGCTGGGCGTCGACGTCGCCGGTGCCCTCGGCGTGCTCAATCGGCGTAAAGCGATGCAGACACATGTCGGCGTTGGCCCCCAAGTGTCGCACCCGGAAGGTCCGCCAACGCACGTCGCGGCTTCCGTCCACCCCCGGCACCGCCACGGTGACCCCGCGGCCCCCGTCTTGGGCGGGGCGCAGCCCCCAGTGGTGAAACAAGCTGTCCACCCGGGTGCCCATCACCGCCGCGGCTTTGATCCCGGTGAGCTCCTCCATGCCCTTGGTCCAGAGCACGACCTCGCTGCGGGCCCCGGCCATCACCAGCGCGTCCTTCTGGATCGCCCCCTGCAGCAACGCCAACACCAAGGCCGGCTCCAGCTGCGCCGAAGCGGAATGCGCCCGCAGCTCGGGCGGCCATGCGTCCTCGACGTGCATCAGCGCCCCCCGCGGTAGTCGGGAATGGTGAAGAAAAACTCTGTGCCCACCCCGAGGGTGGACTCAACCCACACCCGGCCCCCGTGGCCCTCGACGAGCTCCTTGACGATGGCGAGCCCGAGGCCGCTGCCCCCCACCGAACGGGTGGCGCGGTTGTCGACCCGGAAAAACCGCGAGAAGAGCTGCTCGACCGCTTCTTCGGGAATGCCGATGCCCTGGTCCCGGACAGACACAATCACATTGTCATCTTCCGAGCGTGACACCGTGACCCCGATGGGCCCGCCGTCGGGGGAGAACTTCACCGCGTTGGACAGCAAGTTCATCAGGACCTGCCGGATGCGGTCGGCGTCGATGGCCACCTTGGGCAGGCGCGGCTCGACCGAGAGGTCGAAGGTGTGTTTGTCCTCGCGCTGCAGGGCGAAGGTCGCGACCTGCTCTCGCACCAGCGCGCCAAAGTCGTCGGTGACGTCGAGCTGGAAGCGCATCTTGCCCGCTTCGATCTTTTGGATGTCGAGGAAGTCGCTGATGAGGTCGGTGAGCCGTTCGGTCTCGCCGAGGATGATCTTGAGGAACGCCTTTTGGTCCGCCCGGGGCAGGTCGCGCTCGTAGAGCAGCTCGGCGAAGCCACGCAGGCTCGTCAGCGGGGTGCGCAGCTCGTGGTTCACGGTGGCGAGCAGCTCGTCTTTCATGCGGTCGACCGCGAGCAGCTCGGAGATGTCGTGCAGCACGGTGACGACCCCCACCGGCTCGTCGGTGGGCAGCCGGATCACCGACGAGCGCGCTTCGTATTCGCGCTCCTTGATGGTCAGCTTGCGCACCACGGTGCCGAAGCCGCCGTTTTTCATCGCCCCGATGACGCGGCGGAGGTCGGCGGATTCGAGGGACGAGATGTTGTGCCCGCGCAGGTCGAGGCCGCTGGCGTCGAGCACGTCCTCACAGGCCCCGTTGAGGTGCACGATGGTCTCGTTGAGGTCGGTGACGATCAACGCCTCGGAGATGGCCTCGATGATCGCCGCGGCCGAGAGGACGCCGCTGGTGGACGACTCCGCGGGGGGCAGGTCGACCCCGACGCCCTCGTCTGACACCAGTACGGTGTAGCGGCGGTTCATGACCGGTCAGCGCTCCTCGGGGACGCTGTGGGTGTCGAAGATCTCCGCGAACTCGTCGTGCATTTCCTTGAACGCCGCGAGCACGTCAGGGTCGAAGTGCTCGGGGATGGTGCGCCCGTCGCCCTTGGTGATGATGTCGTAGGCCTTTTGGGCGGAGAACGGCGGCTTGTAGCACCGGCGCGAACGCAACGCGTCGTAGCAGTCGACCAACCCCACGATGCGCCCGGCGAGGGGGATCTCTTCTCCCTTGAGCTTTCGTGGATAGCCGCTGCCGTCCCACTTTTCGTGATGGGTGAAGGCGATGTCGGCCGCGCACTTGAGCAGCTCCGATCGGGTGCCTTTGAGCAAGCTCGCCCCGATGCCGGGGTGGGTCTGCATCGTGGCCCACTCGTCTTTGTCGAGGGGCCCGCGCTTGCCGAGGATGGCGTCGGGGATGCCGATCTTGCCCACGTCGTGCAGGGGCGCGGCGGCGGCGATGCGGTCGACCTCCTCGGACCCGAGCCCGAGATACTGCGCCACCCGCCGCGAATAGGAGGCGATGCGCAACAGGTGGCTGCCGGTCTCCTCGTCGCGGAACCGGGCCGCGCGCAACAGCCGGCACATGGTGTCGTAGTAGGCCTCCTCGAGCTCGGCCGCGAGCTCTTTCATCGCGGTGTAGGTCCCGCGGATGTCGGCGGCGTAGTTCTGCAACTGTTGCTGCGCGACCTTGAGGGCGTCCTCGGGGCTGAGGTGTGAGGTGTTGGGCAACACCGGGACCGGACCGGGCACGATGTTGTCGAGGGGGGCATCGAAGTTGAGCTCGATGTCGTGGTCTTCCAGGCTGGCTTTCATTTGAGAACCTCGTCGACGCGTTGGAGAAGCTCCAAGGGACTGAACGGTTTGATCAGGTAGGCATGCACGTCGAGGGCATTGCCCTCGTCTACATCGGCCTTTTGGCCGCGGGCGGTCAGCATGATCACCGGGATCCCGGCGGTGAGGGGGTCGTCCTTGAGGCGCGCGGCGACCTCTACGCCGGTCATGCCCGGCATCATCCAGTCGAGCACGATGAGGTCAGGGTGCTCTTTGCGGGCGGTGGCGAGCGCGCTCTCGCCGTCGGTGACCTCGATGATGCGGTACGCGGGATCGCTCAGGGTGGTGGACACCAACAGGCGCAGATTGGGCTCGTCGTCGGCCAACAAAATCGTCTTCATCATCGCTCTCCTTCATCACCGGTCTGGGCGAGCGGGAAATGCAGCACCCAGCGCCGGTCGTCGTCAGCGCCCTCGCTGGAGAACCGACCGCCCGCCTCCCGCAGCGCGTAGAACGCGCGGTCGAGGTAGTCGCGATCGGAGGGGTCGGCGGCGTAGGGCACCACCGCGCCCACCGCGACACAAACACTCGCGCCGATGACGTCGGCGCGCACCGAGACCGCCCGGGCGCCCTCCGGCTGATGGGCCAAGCCCATGCACACGTGCAACAGGCTTGCCACCAATACGTTGGCGCACAGGTCGGTGGACAAGGCCACCGGGGGAAGCATCTCGGGCGCGTTCCAGAGGATTTCGGTCCCGGCGTGGCGGGCCACCGAGTGGCACAGACGCACCGCCGCGGACGTCGCCCGCACGATGTCGCCGGGGTCTTCGCCGCCGGGGTGAATCGCCCGGGCCGCGGACACGAAGTCGATCAGCTGCTGGGCCCCGTAGCCGATGTCGTCGACCACCTCGGGGTAGTCCGCGCGCAGATCCTCGACGTCAGGGTCTTGGCGGGGCGGCCATTGCGCCACAGTGTCATTGCTTTGTTGCAGCCGTTGGGCGCCCGCGAGCATGTAGCTCACCGGCTGGGCCGCGTCGTGAAAGAAGCGCCGGGCCACGCGCGACCAGGTCTGCAGCCACAATGGCGTGGGCGGCGAGGGCGGCGGTTCCCGATCGGGGTGCGCCGCGTCGCGCTGCTGCTGGAGTTCGTGGAAAGAAGGGACGTAGGTCATGCGGCGATCATTGGCGCAGCCGCCGGGCGGCGGCCAGTTCTCGGTGGTTGTGGACCCGGCGGGCCCCACCCCGCGGAGGGCAAAAGTGGAAATCGTAGACAACGGAGAATAGCGGCAAGGTCATGTCGATCTCAATTCGCGCCCCGAAAGGTCCGGTTTATGCGCTCTGCTCCAGGACCCGGCTCGCGGCCCAGAAGTCACGCTTGACCTGGGCCGAGGCGCAGAAGAGCTGGAACTCGATGCTGTGCAGGCGGCCCTGAAGCCGGCAAGACTTGACGGTGCAGAACAGCGGCAATGGCTGTTCGCCCTGGATGGCGAAGCGCACCTCGGTCACGAAGTTGGGTTCCAGCGGGTTTTCCGAGAGGATGAAGAAGCCGTTGCGCTGGACCTGGACCACCGGGTGGTCGGTGCCGGTGGACTGGACCCAGGCGGTGGCCACGCCCGCGGGCATGGCCGGCTCGACCGCGTCGTGGATGTTGTCTTGGATCCAGGTCGTGGGCGAGCGGGCCGGGAACTGCATCTTGGCCGCGTCGACCAACGCCAAAAAAGAGGTGGGCAACCGGGCCAGGGCCTTGTCACAGGCGGCCTTGGACGCGCACTCTCCCGCGACGAGACCCTCGAGCAGCGACGTGGGCAGACCGGGGTCGCGGAACAGATGGTCCACGATGCGCGACACCGTGCGGATGAGCCGCACCGCGTCGCGGTGGGGGCCGGCCCCGTCGGGGTCGTCGAGATAGGTGAGCACCTCGCGCACCGGCGAGGGCAGCTCCCACTTGGCCGCGACCGCCGCGCTCAGCTCAGCGTGGTAGCGCGAGATGACGTCGAGCCAGTCGTTGAGGGTGAGGGCGCGGGCCTCGTCGTGGTCGGCGATGACCTGCTCGACCGCGCTCACCGCCATGATGCGACCGAAGTCGTACAGGAGCCCACACAGCTGGGCGGTGTCGCTGTCGAGGACTTTGCCCGACCCGGCGACCTCGCGCGCGAACACGCTGGCCGCGAGCCCGCGTTGCCACAGGACGCGCCGCACGTCGGAGAGGGGACCGCCGGTGTTGACGGTCCCGGACATGGCGCTGCCGATGGCGAGGGCGACCAAGTCCTTGAACCCGATGCGGGCCAACGCCGCGGGCACCGAGGTGGCCGGCTTGGCCGCCGCGAACCGGCTGCCGTTGGCCGCGCGCAACACCGCCGCGCACAGGCCTTGGTCCCGGGCGATGACGTCCGCCACCGACGAGACGCTGGCGTTGCCTTCCGACAACATGCGCTGCAGCTGAAACGCGACCGCGGGGACGGGCGGTACCTTCACCTTGTCCGCGGCGATCAACTCGACGATGGCCTCGTCAATGTCGAGCGGCAGGCTCACGTCCATCTCGACGGCAAAGAAATCGTCCGCGCCCACACACCCTCCAAGTGCAGTTGGTTCGTCGGTCCATCGGCACGTGAAACAAGATCTCAAACGAATCAAAACCGGCTGAGACATCTGTCTCGTCGTGTCTCAGGCGTCTCAACCCGCGACCGTGCGCGGCCGGGCGCCCGGGGCGCGCCCGGGCTGAACCAAATCATGTCTCAGCCGCCGTTCATTTGCCCTGGTGGGCGAAATCGCACGACGCCTCGCTGACGCCGTCGTCAACCGCGTGACTGCGCCATAGCGACATCGTCCGACATGTGGCGAAGGGCCATTTTTGTGGCGAACCGGGCCGGAACTCTGACGCGGCACGGACCTTGTAATGACACCCGCGTCACCGACATCACGTCTTCAGCCACCCCCGCTAGGAGAACCACCCATGCCCGACGGCGCGCTCAACATCCCCTCCATCAACATTGTGAACGACAGCAACGTGGTGTGCGACACGCACTCCCCGGTGGCCGCCCTGCTCCGCACCGTCGGACGCATCGCCACCTCCGACGCCACCGTGCTGCTCACCGGGGAGACCGGCACCGGCAAGGAAGTGTTCGCCCGCGAAATCCACAACCACTGGAAGAACGCCACCGGGGCCGACGGCGCGTTTGTCCCCGTCAACTGTGCGGCGATTCCCGAGAGCCTGCTCGAGGCGGAGCTGTTCGGCCACGCCAAAGGCGCGTTCACCGGCGCGACCTGCGCCCGCAAAGGCCGCGTGGCCATGGCCGAGGGCGGCACCCTGTTCCTCGACGAAATCGGTGAGCTCCCCCTCGGCCCGCAGGTCAAACTGCTCCGCCTGCTCCAAGAGCGCACCTACGAACCCGTGGGCGACGCCCGCACCGTGCGCGCCAACTTCCGCCTGGTCGCCGCCACCAACAAAGACCTCAAAGAAGAGGTGCGCGCCGGCCGGTTCCGCGAAGACCTTTACTACCGGCTGTTCGTGTTCCCCATGGAGCTGCCCCCCCTCCGCGAGCGCCGCATGGACGTCGCCCCCCTGGTGCAACACTTCTGGTCGCAGCTCGGTGAGACCCGCCCCTTCACCACCGCCGCCCTCGACAAGCTGGCGCAGTATGATTGGCCGGGCAACGTGCGCGAACTGCAAAACCTCGTCGAGCGCATCAGCGTGTGTGCGGAAAGCGCCATCATCGACGTGCGCGACCTGCCCCTGACCTACCGCGACGACCACCACGCCGGGCCCGCCCTCGACCGCGGCATGGCCGACATCCGCGAAGCCGTGCGCCAGGTCGCCGACGGCCCGCGTGACCTGCCCGCCGACGAGCCCATCCGGTTCACCGCCGCCGACGTGCCCGCGGCCGCCATTCCCCAAGGCCCCAAAAGCCCGGCCGCGGACTGGACGGTGAAGGCCGCCAGCGAGGCGCTCCCCGCCGACCTGCCCGCGTATCTCCGCGACCTCGAGTGGAGCTTCATCGAGCGCGCCCTCACCGAGACCGGCGGCAACAAACAAGCCGCCGCCCGCATGCTCGGCCTCGGCCGCACCACCCTCGTCGAGAAAATCCGTCGCCGCAAGCGCGAGATCCGCTCCGCCAACGCCGAAGCCCAAGTCTCTGCCAGCGCCTGAGGTGACCCATGTGGACCCTGTCTGCGGCGCTGCTGCTCGCCGCCCAAACCGCGCAGCCCTCGCCCGCGGATGTCGCCCTCGTGCGCACCGCCCTCCGCGAAGTGATTCCCCTCGGGGCCTCGACCGGCATTGAGCTGCACGTCGACCCCCTCGGCCGCCAGATCGTGCTCAAGGACCAACGGCCCGAGCACATCCTCGCCGCCAGCCGGGACTACCCGAGCGCGGTCTGTCCCGACGTGACCGCCTCGCGGGACGCGGTGACCCTGCGCTGCGAGACCTCAAAGATCGAGGCCCGCCTGCTGCCACGGGCCCAGGGCATGATGCTCGAGATCAAACAGACCCTCGGGCCCCCGCAGTGGCCGGACAGCAGTGCCATTGGGCGGATCGTGTACGACCCCGCCGAGGTCAGCATCGGGGGCCCCTGCCCCGGCGACACCGACGCGGCCCAAGGGGAGTGCGCCTACGGGGCCGGTGACGTCGAAAAGGCCGTCGAGCACTGGAAACGCGCCCTCGCCACCGAGCACCGCGAATACGCGGCCGTGCGCCTCGGGGACGTGGCCGCCGAGCAACACGAGTGGAACCAAGCCGGCCAGATGTACACCTACGCGGGCCGCAAAGGGCCCTGGGGCCGCTTGGCACTGGTGCGCCTGTGTGAGCTGCGCGGCTCGTGTTTTGAAAAGGGCCGCTACGCCCCGGGGTACGACACCCTGGACCCGGCCGCCCTGGTCCCGGTGCTGCACGACGAAATGTTGCTGCGGGGCGCGCGCATCTTCGCGTTCAATGAAGACCTCAAGGGCGCCATCGACCACATCCTCGCCGAGGGCAACACCACCCCCGAGGGGCACGTGTGCCACCGCGCCCCCGCGCTCTGCCAACGCCTGACCCTGGCCGCGTTTCGCCGCGGCGACGACGACGCCAAGGCCCGCGCCCTCGCTTTGTACATCACCCTGCCCGCCCGCTACGACACCCCGGTGTCGGTGCCCACCGCGCGTGAAGCCGCCAACATGGCGGCCATGCTCGGCGCCCCCGGCTACGGCGCGGCCCTGCTCTCCGGGGTGTCGGACAAGGTGAGCGCGGCGGAGCTGCCCGACCACCTGCACCGCGCGGCCGAGCTGTACGTCGAGGCCAAGGACTTTGAGCGGGCCCGCATGGTGCTCAAGTTTGCACAGACATTGCCGCTCAAAAAAGAGCAACGCCTCGCGTTCGGCTCCATCGAAGGGGCGCTTCAGCCCGCGCCCCAAAAAGCCGAGCCCGTGCCCCCCGAAGTGCAGAAGGCGCGCGAGATTCTGGCGCGCCTGCGTCAGGGACGCGTCAAAGAACCGGCGCCGTAGACGCGGGTTTGTGACGGGCCGCGGCCAGGGACAAAAAACCTGGCGGTACAACGCGGCCCGGCACGACGAGAGTCCGGCACGAATGTTGATCAAATAGAGAGCGAGACCGGCCTGGCGCCACAATCTCGACGACAAAAGGACCCGCCATGTTCTCGGACCCGACTTCTCAACTGCTGGAGCGCGCGCTGACCGTGCGCACCGAAAAGCACCAGCGGCTGGCCCACAACCTGGCCAACATCGACACCCCCGGCTTCCGCCCCGTCGACGTCGACTTCGAAGCCAGCCTCGCCGCCGCCACCGCCGAAGGCGCGGCCACCACCCGGGCCGGCCACATCGGCCACGGTCCCGACGGCCCGGTGGTCGAGTCCCGCGGGCCCGAGTCCGCCCCCACCGCCGACGGCAACACCGTCGACCTCGACCGCACCATGGCCGCCCTCGCGGAGAACGGCACCCAGTACAGCTCGACCACGAAGTTCGTGCAAAAGCGCCTCGCCCTTCTCCGCTACGTCTCCTCCGACGGCCTCGGCTGATTCTCTTTTTCTCGCAGGACCGACCATGAGCATCTTCAACGCCATGAACATCAGCGCCTCCGGCCTCACCGCCGAGCGCACCCGGGTCAACGCCGCGGCGTCCAACCTGGCAAACGCCCACACCACCCGCACCGCCCAGGGCGGCCCCTACCAACGCATCGACCCGATCTTGCAGTCGCTCGACGACGACGACGGCGCCGGGGTCCAGGTCGCGGGTCTGGCCCAAGACCAATCGGGGGGCCGGCCGATGTACATGCCCGACCACCCCGACGCCAACGCCGACGGCATCGTGATGATGCCCGACGTCGACCCCGTGCACGAAGTGGTCAACCTCATGAGCGCCCAGCGCGGGTTCGAAGCCAATGCCACCGCATTCGACACCGCCAAGACCCTCATCGACCGCGCCCTCGAACTCATCCGCTAGAGGCTCCTGATGACCACCATCCCCAAAGGCCCAGCTCCCGCCCTGCGCGCCCCCGACAGCCACGACGCGGCGTCGTCGACCAGCGCGGTGGCGGACAAACCCCAGGCCGACTTCAGCCGCAGCCTCACCGACCTGCTCCAAGCGGTGGACGGCAAGATCTCCACCGCCGACGAGCTCGCCGCGGCCCAGGTCCGCGGCGACAGCGACGTGCAACTGCACGACGTGGCCCTGGCCTTGGAGAAGGCCGATGTCTCGATGCGCCTGATGGTCAAGACCCGCAACAAAGTGGTCGAGGCCTATCAGGAAATCATGCGCATGCCGGTGTGAAGGAGACAATGTAAGTGGAACCGCTCATCGCCCAACTCAAGAGCCTCGTCGAGAAAGTCCGGACCGATCCGGGCGCGCAGAAGACGGCGCTGTTGGCCGGAGCGGTGCTCGCCGGTCTGGTGGTGGTCGGCACCGTCGCCTCCCAGTCCCTCGCCCCCCACTACGAATACGTCTTCACCAACCTCGACCAACAAGAACAGACCGACGCCACCGCGATCCTGCGCAAGGCCGGCATTCCCTTTCGGGTGGAAGCCGAGGGCCAAGCCATCGCGGTGCCGTCGTCGGAAGTGTTCGACGCCCGCATTCTCCTCGCCAGCGAAGGCATTCCCAAGAAGGCGGGCACCGGGTTCGAGCTCTTCGACCACGGAGACCTCGGGGTCAGCGAGTTCACCCAGAAGGTCAACCTCCGGCGCGCGGTGGAGGGCGAGCTCGCCCGCACCATCTCGGGGCTGTCCGAGGTGAAGTCCGCCCGGGTGCACATCCGGTTCCCCGAGCGCCGCTTGTTCCAAAAAGGCGACGAGGGCGCGGCCGCGAGCGTGGCGGTGCAGCTGTTCGCCGGGCGCACCCTGCGCGCAGACCAGGTGCGCGGGGTGCAACACCTGGTGAGCTCGGCGGTGCCCGGCCTCGGGGTCGACGCGGTCAGCGTCATCGACGGCACCGGCCGGCCCCTGTCCGAAGAAGCGGGCTCCCCCACCAGCCGCGCGCAGTACCAGCGTGACTATGAAAATGACCTCGAGCAGCGGGTGGTGAGCGTGCTCGAACCGGTGGTGGGGATGGGCGCGGTGGTGGCGGAGATCGCCGCCGAGTTCGACGCCACCGAGGTGGATAGCCAAGAAGAGACCTACGACGCGGACAACCCCGCGACCCGCTCGGTGCAAACGTCACTGCAACAAAAGGCGACCCCCGGCCAGGCCCAAGGGGTGGCGGGGGCCCAAGGCAACATGGTGGGCGGGGCCCAGACCGGGCAGGGGGGCCAGCTGGTCTCGAGCAACGATGTGAAGAATTACGAACTGTCGAAGAAAGTGGTCCGCAAGGTCGATACCCTGCCCCGGATCACGCGCTTGTCGGTGGCGGTGCTGGTGCACGAGACCGACCCCGCCCGCGCCCCCGAGGAGCTCGCCCGGCTCAAGGACCTCGTTCGGCGGGCGGTGGGCTTCAACGACGAGCGCGGCGACCAGATCGAGGTCACCGCCTTGCCCTTCACCGAGCTGCCCCCGTCGGCCCAATCCGCCAACCGCGGGGCCGAGGAAGACGGCTCGACCCTGCAGACCGGGCTGGTCGCGGCCGGGGTGCTGTTGCTCCTCGCCGGGGCGGTGGTGGTGTTTTTGCGGCGACGCAAGGGCGCGGTCGACGAGGTGTCGGTGGCGGTGCTGTCCGCCGGGGGCACGGTCAAGGACCTGGAGTCGGCCATCGACCGGACCCAGATGATCCGCGCCCACGGAGGCGACACCCCCTTGCTCGCCCACGCCGACGAAGCGGACGACGAAGACGACAAGGTCGAGCTCACCCCCGAACAAATGTTGCTGGAGCGGGCGCGGACCTTGACCCAACAAGAGCCGGCCCGGGCCGCGCACCTGCTGCGCGCTTGGCTCGAGACCGACCACAGCTTGGAGGCACATCATGGCTGATACCGAGATGGAGCTCGCCCACAACCCCGCCGGGCCGGGGGCCCGCCGGGCCGCCGCGGTGGTGCTCGCCCTCGGGCCGGAGCTGGCCAAAGATGTGCTCTGTCACCTCGACGAAAAAGAGATGCGACTGCTCGCCCACGGGGCGCGCAGCCTGAAGGACGAAGAGCCGGCGGCGATGACCACCGCCCTGCGCCAGTTCGTCGAGAACCTCGGGGGCTTCGGCACCGACCTCGCCGCCGGCGATGGCCTGCTGCGCGACCTGGTGGCCAACGCCCTGGGCCTCGAAGCGGCCGAACGGGCCTTCAGCCCCGAAGAGCTCCCGCCCCCCGCCGATGCGCTCATCGCCCCCCTGCTGGTGGCCAACCCCGACGACGTGGCCCTGTTGCTCGGCAAGGAAAAGGCCTCGGTGGCCGCGCTCATCCTCGGGGCGCTGCCCAAAGAGCTGTCCACCGAGATCTTCTCCCGGTTGCCCGGCGACGTGCGCGGCCCGGTGGTGGAGTCGGTGGCCCGGCTCACTTCGGTGTCCACCGAAGTGTTGCGCGACCTCATCGAGGGGTTGGTCAGCGAGCTCAAGGACATGGGCGCGGCCGACGGCCGGCGCCAAATCGATGGCTTCGGCTCGGCGGTGGAGCTCATCCGCGGCATGCAAGAGGAAGAGCAAAAAGACACCCTCAGCGCCATCGAGGAGAAGGACGCCGAGCTCGCGGACAAGTTCAAGTCGAAGATCTTCGTGTTCGAGGACATCGCCAACCTCATGGACCGCGACGTGCAGATGATCCTCAAGGACGTGGACATCAGCACCCTCACGGTGGCGCTCAAGAGCGCGTCGGTCACGGTCAAAGAGAAAATCATGGCCAACATGTCCACCCGGGTCGCGCAAATGTTGCTGGACGACCTCGCCACCCTCGGGCCGGTGCGCCTGTCCGAGGTCGAGGCCGCCCGCGAGCAAGTCGCGCAGATGGTCATCCAGCTCGCCGCGGATGGCAAAATCACCATCGTGGGTGGCGGTGAGGAGATGCTCTGATGCAGACCCTCCCCCGCCACGCCCAAGAGCAGGACAAGAACAAGAAGGTCCGCCGGCCGAAGTTCCTCGCCGGGGTGGCCCCGGTGCGCGACCGGCCGCCGGCGTTCTTGGCCCGGGGCTTCGTGCCCGAGGGGGCGCCAAGCCCGGCGGTGTTCCCCGAGGACGGGGCGCGTTCGTTCGCCGACGACGACGAGGCCACCGCGCCCTCTCCGCGCCCGGCCCCGGCCCCGGCCGCGGCCCCGGCCGAAGCCGCTCCCCCGCCGCCCCGGGCCGAGACCGCGGCCGTGCCCCCGCCCGCCCCGCATGTCACTGCACCGGCCCCCGCGACGGCCCCGCCGGTGGTCGCCGCCCCGCCGGTGGTCGCCGCCCCGGCGCCGGCCCCCGCGCGGGCCGACGACGCGGTGGCCGAACGCATCGCCGCCGCCCTCGAGGTCATGCGGGCCACGAGCGAGACCTTGGCCGAGCAAGCCCGGGCCGACGCCCTCGAGCTCGGGCTCGAGGTCGCCCGCTTCATCATCGGCCAAGAGCTGCGCACCAACATTGAGCCGGTGCTGCGCTTGGTGCGCGAAGCGGTGCAACACGCCGGCACCACCCGCCAGGTCACCGTCCGGCTCTGTCCCGAACACGCCGAGAAGGTCGCGGCGGTGCTCGCCGACGACAAGTCGGCACAGCTTTCGGTGGCCGACATCCAGGTGGTGGCCGACCCCGACCTCGCCCTCGGCGACGTCGAGGTCGAGACCGAGTTCGGCTATGTCGATGGGCGGCTCAACCGCCGCTTCGACGACCTGCGCCAACGACTGCAGTCGCGCCGCCGGCAGAACGAGGGGGAACGGTGATCCTCCACGACGTGCAACGGGTGCGACACGCCCTGCGGGCCACCGAGCCGTTCGTGCTCACCGGCCGGGTGACGCGGGCCAGCGGCATCATCGTACACGCCACGTTGCCGGGGGTGAGCCTCGGCACCGCCTGCCAGATCGCGGTGGGCAAAGACAAGCACGTGACCGGCGAGGTGGTGGGCTTCGACGGCAAGACCGTGCTCATCATGCCCGTGGGGGGCGTGGCCGGCATCCGCGAAGGCGCGGCGGTGCGGCCCGTGTCCGGGGGGGCCGAGGTCTGCCCCAGCTTTGGCCTCCTGGGCCGGGTGGTGGACGCCAACCTCTTCCCCATCGACGGCCTCGGGCCCATCTCCGAGGAGCCCGGCCATGCCATGGCATTGCGCCGGGACGCGCCCTCGGCGATGCAGCGCCGCCGCATCGAACACCCCATGGAGACCGGCATCCGGGTGATCGACACCCTGCTCACCCTCGGCGAAGGCCAGCGGGTGGCGATCATGGCCGGCGCGGGGGTGGGCAAGTCCGTGCTCCTCGGCATGCTCGCGCGCGCCCCCGAGCCCGACGTGGTCGTGGTCGGGCTCATCGGCGAACGGGGCCGCGAGGTCCGGGAGTTCGTCGAGCGCGACCTCGGCGAGGAGGGCCGGGCCAAAGCCTGTGTGGTCACCGCCACGTCGGACGCGCCGCCCTTGACCCGGGTGCGGGCGAGCCTGGCCGCCACCTGCGTGGCCGAGTACTTCCGGGCCCAGGGCCTCAAGGTGTTGCTGCTCATGGACAGCTTGACCCGGTTCGCCATGGCCCACCGCGAGGTCGGCCTCGCCGCGGGCGAACCCCCGACGAGCAAGGGCTACCCCGCGAGCGTGTTCTCGGCCTTGCCCCGGCTGGTGGAGCGGGCCGGCTACGGGGACGATCCCACCGGGTCGATCACCGCGGTGTACACCGTGCTCGCCGAGGGCGACGACCTCGCCGACCCCGTGGCGGACGCGGCCCGGGCCACCCTCGACGGCCACTGGGTGCTGTCGCGCCGGTTGGCCGGGGCCGGGCACTTCCCCGCCATCGATGTGTTGCAGTCGGTGAGCCGGGTGATGACCGACATCACCGGTCCCGACCAGCTCGAGGTCGCGCGCGAAGCCCGGGCCATGCTCGCGGCCTACGACGAGGTCAAGGACCTCGTCGAGGTGGGCGCGTACGTGTCCGGCAGCAAGCCGCGCACCGACCGGGCCATCGGCCTGCGCGATCCCTTGAACAGCTTTTTGCGCCAAAGCCCCGGTGAGCACACCACGCGCGACGAGGCCATCGACCGCTTGCGGGAGGTGCTGCGATGACCGCGCCCGGCCGGAGCTTGGCCCTCGCCGCCGCCCTCGGCGCGGTGTTGTTCGCGGCGGTGGCGTGGGCCGCGGACGAGCCCACCTCGGATGTGCCCGCGGGGAGCGAGGCCTGGCCGAGCCCCGACGACAGCTACGCGTGCAAGCCGGTGGGCCACGCCGCGGGGGCGTTTTTGTCCGAGATTTCTAAAAATATCAAATCGAAGCGCGCGGAGCTCGACCGCATCGAGGCGGCCAAGCAAGACCTCACCCGGCTGAAGCAAGAGCTCGTCGAGGAGAGCCACAAGCTGCAGGCCCGCATCGACGAGTGGGACAAGCGCATGGCCGACACCAAGCGCAAAGAGGACGAGGCCGAACAAAAGCGCCAAGCCGAAGCCAAAGAAGAGGGCCAGGCCAAGCTCGCCAAGGCGATCTCCAAGATGCCCCCGCCCTCCGCCGCCACCGTGCTCACCGGGCTCGACCCCGCGCTCGCTGCCAACCTCCTCCGCCGCATGCCGCCCCAACAAGCCGGCGCCACCCTCGCGGCGATGAACCCCCAACAGGCGGCCCGCTTGACCACCACCGCCATCGAAGGACCCCAACCATGACCGACCATTTCCTCGGCAAGATCTCCCTGGTCAAAGTCCCCGCCCGCGACCCCGCCACCTCGCCGGAGCCGCGCGGGGACAAGGCCACCGCCCTCACCCCGGCCGGCCGCTTCGCCGATCTGCTCGCCCAAATTGGGCAGAGCGGCACCGACGACGAAGCGTCTTCGCCGCTGCACGTGCACGCGCCGCTCAAGGGCCGCATCCCCCGCCACCCCGCGGGCTTCTCCACCGTGCCCGGGCCCGGAACCCCGGGCGACGACGAGGCCGAGGCCAATGCCTCTGGAGCGTTCGCGCGGATTCCCCAACGAGACAACCCCGCGCTGCGCCCGGCCCGCCCCCGGATCGACCACGGGTTTGACCTCGAGGGACGCGGGGACCCAGAGCTCGAAGACCCCTTCGGCGCCACCGCGACGCGGACCGGACCCCGGACCCCGGCCGCCGACGACGAGGCCGCGCGCGACGAACGCCGCGCCGGGCTCGCGGACATGATGCCCGCGCCCCGCCGGCCGGTCGCCCGCGACGACGAACCCGACCACGGCCTGGACCCGCTCGTGCTCGCCTTCACCACCCCGATGGCCCGCCACATCGCGCGCCTCGACGGCACGTTGCCCACCGACGTCGAGTCGGACTTCGACGAACCCACGGTGGAGATTCGGCTTCCGCTGTCCTACCCCGTGCCCACCCCGGGCCTGGAGAACATCCCCCTGCTCGACGCCTTCGACGAGCCCCCCCAGAGCCCGCGGCCCGATCCGTTCGACATCCCCCAGCCCGACCCCCACGCCCCCCGCGCGTCCGCCGCCGATCGCGGCTACGACGTGGCCGAGCTCGACGCGATGCTGTTCGACCTCGACGCCCCGCGCTCGGTCGACGGGGCCATGGCCGGTCCCCCCACCATGCGGGCCCAGGCGGTGGCCGACGCGCTCACCCACCTCGGCGCCCCCGGGGCCATGGACCTGGCCAAGGTCCTGGAGGCGGCCTTGGTCGACGCGGCCCAGACCTCCCACGACGCGGCCTTCACCGTGGAGCTTCACCAGACCCACGCGCGCATCACCATGCCACTGGAAGGCAAGGACCCGCTGGAGCTCGAGGTCTACGTCGACCAAGACCGGGTGCGCATCCTCGCCTCCGGGTCGGCCGCGGACCTTCTGATGAAAAAGACCCGCGAGCTCGCCGGCGCCCTCGCCGACGCGGGCTTTTCCTTCGACGGCTGGCAACAGTCCGACGACGGCGGCGCGGCCCAAGACCATCGCGAAGACATCACCGAGCGCCTGTCGCGCCGGACCAGGGGCGGCCCCGCCCCCACCAAAAATGCCACTGCATCTACGACCTTGACCCGCGGCGCCCGCAGCGTGCTCGCCTGAGGAGACCCCCATGGCCATCGACCCCATCAACAGCACCCAGATCCTCCCCGGGCCCACGTCCACCACCCCCATCGGCAACAGCGCGCTGGGCAAAGACGAGTTCATGAAGTTGCTGCTCACCCAGATGGCCAACCAGGACCCCACCGAACCCCAGAGCAACGAGGAGTTCATCGCTCAGCTCGCGCAGTTTGCCGCGCTCGAAGCGAGCCAGACCCAAGCCGCGCAGCTCGACGCCCTGCTCGTGGCCCAGACCGCGGCCAACCAGCTCGGCGCGGTGGACCTGGTGGGCAAGAAGGTCACCTTCGAGACCGACCAGGTCACCCTCGAGGGGGGGGCGATGAAGGACCCGGTGCACGCGGTGCTCGACGGGCCCGCGGACCAAATCGTGGTGGTGGTCAAAAACGAGGAAGGCAAAGAGGTGGCGAAGATCGAGATCCCCGCCGCCGACTTCCGACCGGGCGAGGCCATCCCCATCGCGTGGGACGGCATCGGCAACGACGGGCGCCGGGTGATGGATGGCACCTACACCCTCCAGGTCACCGCCTCGCGGGGCGAAGCCACCGAACAAAAGGAAGCGGTCGACATCACGGTGCTCACCAAAGCCAAGGTCGACGGCATCTCGTTCGACGAGGGCGTGCCCATGCTCATCCTCGGCGACACCCGCATGTTGATGAACGAGGTGGCCGAGGTCTGGGACGGCGCCGAGTAGCCGTCGACCTCAGGCGAGCAAAAAGCGGTACGCGTCCTCGAACGTTTGTTTGCCACCGGCCTCGATGAGCGCGCCGTGCGACACGATGATGCGATCAAAGTCGAACGAGAGCACGCGCTCGACAAAGGCGCGGGCTTTGTCCCGGTCGCGAAAGCTCTTCTTCAGGTCCCACGGGGGCGCGGGCTGTTGGTAGATGCCGCCCACCCGGCCCAACCAGCGCATCCACCAGGGGGCGTGCTCGTCGACGCACTCGAGCAGGTCACACAGGATCAACGTGCGGCTCGGCCGGTGACAGAACACCACTTCGTCCATCAACACCGAGCCTTGGGTCACGGCCTGGTCGAACACCGCGCCCCAGGTCCCGGCCGGGGCCTCGTCGGTGAGCACGCCCTCCGGGCTCAGGTCCCGCCGCTTCTTCTTCAGCTTGGGGGCCACGAACAGCCGGGCGTCGGGGTACGCGGCGACGAACGGCCCCATGTACAGGTGGTGGATGAAGTTGGGGGCGATGGCGAACGCCACGTCCCCGAGGGCGTCGAGGTCGTTTTTGACGGTGGCGAGGGGGATCGGCGAGTGCACCCACAGCCGACCGTCAGGGAGACGACACACGGTCATGCGCGTGCCCATGGGCAGCCCAAAGAACCGCTGGGGGGCCTTGGCCACCCAGAGCCCGTCGGCAAACGGTTCGAGCACGGGCACGTGGTCGTCGGGCGTGTACATCGACCTACCTTTCCGGGGCCGCGATCGTCAGCGCGGTGACGAAATCCGCTGGCACCTCTCGTGCAGTGTCATGGGCAACCGTCAACGGTTTGAACCCCCAAAGGAGCCCTCCATGAGCCTCTACAGCGCGATGTACACCAGCGTCACCGGCCTGACCACCAGCAGCCAGGACCTCGGCGTCGTCAGCGACAACATCGCCAACGCCAACACCATCGGCTTCAAAGGAAGCCGCGCGTCCTTCCAAGACATCCTCGGCATGAACTACGGCCCCCGCGGCCAAGGCGGCCTCGGCGCCCGCCTGCAAGCGATCCAGAAGATCCTCACCCAAGGCGCCCTGACCTCCACCGGGCTTGCCACAGATTTGGCGCTGCAGGGTCCGGGCTTCTTTATGGTCGAAGCCCCCGACGGCACCGCCGCCTACACCCGGGCCGGGCAGTTCACCGTCGACGAACAGGGCGACCTGGTGAACCTCGAGGGGCTCAAGGTGCAAGGCTACGGCGCGGACCCGATCACCGGTCAGGTCAGCGGCACCCTCGGCTCGCTGCAAGTGGGCAACGCCAGCACCCCGCCGAACGCCACCACCGAGATCATCGCCCGCGGCAATCTCGAAGCGAGTGCGCCCAACCAAATCAACACCCCCTACGACCCCAACGACTCGGACTCGTACGAGCACTCCATCTCCACCGTGGTCTACGACAGCCTCGGCAACGCCATCGAAGCGCAGATTCATTTCGTGCAAAACGGCACTCCCGACGACTGGACCTTCCACGTCGTCACCGACGGCGGAAACCTCAACGGCGGCACCCCCGGCGTGCTCACTGAAGTGGGCCAGGGTGACCTGACCTTTGACACCACCGGGGCGGTCACCGCCCAGTCCGCCACCACGTTCTCGTTCGACTTCTCCACCGGCGGCACCGCCCCGCAGGACATCGACATCGATCTGTCGGACATCACCGCCAACGCCAACACGTCGGCCACGTCGTTCATCAGCCAGGACGGCTACACCGCGGGCGAGCTCGCCAACATCCAGATCGACAACGAGGGCAACATCGTGGGGGCCTTCACCAACGGCGAAAGCCGCACCCTCGGCCAGGTCGCCATCGCCGACTTCGCGGGGGCGGACAAGCTCGAGCGCCTCGGGGGCAACATGTTCCGTGAGACCCGCGACTCGGGCCCTCCCGTCGTCGGCGCGGCCGGCACCGGCGGGCGCGGCACCCTCGTGGCCGGGGCCCTGGAGCTGTCCAACGTCGACCTCGCCGGCGAGTTCGTCCGGATGATCGTCGCCCAACGCGGCTTCCAGGCCAACGGCAAGGCCATCACCACCGCCGACACCCTGCTCGGCGAACTGATGCAGCTCAAGCGCTAGGCCCTATTTTTCCGCTGACCGTCCCTGGCCGCTAGGAGACAATGCCATGGCAGACGACAAGAAACCCGACGAAGGTGCCGACGACGCGCCCGCCAAATCCGGCGGGGGCGTCGTGCCCCTCATCCTCGGGGTGCTCAACCTTTTGGTCACCGGCGGCCTCGCCGCGGCCATCTTCCTCGGCCTCGGGCCGTCCAGCCCCGGCACCGCCGCCCCCGCCGACCAGGTGGGGGACGGCGGGGTCCCGCTCGACGAGAACGGCAAGCCGATCAAACCCAAAGAAGAGGACGAGGGCCCTGGCCCGCTGGTTCAGCTCGACGACTTTGTGGTCCAGCTTCGCAACCCCGAGTTCGATCGCTACGTGCGCGTGCGGTTTCACGTCGAGGTCAAGGACGACGACTACATCGCCGACATCGAGAAGAACGCCCCCATCATCCGCGATGACTTCATCCGCTACCTGTCCGACCGCACCTTCGAGGAGCTTCGCGGCTCTCAAGGCCTGAAGCGGACCAAAGAAGAGCTCTTCCAGCACCTCATCACGGTCATTCCCCCCGAGAAGGTCAACAACCTCCTCATCACCAAGTTCGTGGTGCAATAACATGCCGTCCCCCCTCGAACCCGAAGAACTCGGCTCCCTGATGGCCGCCATCGGGGAGGCGGGACAGGCCGCGCGCAACCTCGGGCCCGAGCCCGTCCCCGTCGACCTCACCAACCCCGAGCGCAACATCCCCGAGCCCATGCCCGCCCTCGAGGCGGCGCACGAACGGCTCGGGGCCCAGTTCGCCCGGGCGGTCGCGGGACGGACCCGGCGCCACTTCGCCATCTACCCGGGCCGCATCGTGCGCGCCCGGGGCGACGAGCTGCGCGACCTGATGGCCCCCCCCGCGGTCATCGCCGTGCTCGACGTGCTGCACAGCCGGGCCCAAGGCCTACTTATCCTCGAGCGCAACCTCGCCGAGGGACTGCTCTCGGCCGGCCTCGGCCTCGCCGCCGGGGCCGAGGCGCTCGAGCCCGGCGACGACCAGTTCACCCACCTCGAGCGCCTGGTCCTGCGGCGCATCCTGTCGCTGATCGAACGCCCGGTGTTCGACGCCTACCGCGACATCACCAAGCTCGGGATCAAGGTCGCGCGCATCGAGAGCGACCCCCGCTTGGCCGAGGTCATCGACCCCCGCGACGTGGCCCTGATGGCGTCGTTCACCGCGCGCGGCGAGCTCGAGGGCAGCTTCAAGCTCGCCCTGCCCTTCTCGGTGCTCGAGCGCGCCCGCCAAGAGCTCGTGCGCCTGCCCCCCCGCGACATCGTGCCCCCGCCGCCGACGCTGCTCACCCGCATGCGCTCGGCGGTCGAACACGTGAAGGTCCAAGTCGACGTCGACCTCGGCCGCCGCCCCTCGACCATGGCCCGGGTGGCCGGGCTCCGGGCCGGCGACATCGTGGCCCTCGACGCGGACGAAAACACCCCCCTGGCGGTGCGCGTCAACGGTCTGACGAAACTCTGGGGTTTCCCCACCGTGAGCGACGGTTCGTTGGCGGTCGAAGTCACCGCGCTGGCGGACAAGCTCGGCGATCCCGACGGCATTCCGCTTGGTTATGGGCCCGACGGGGGGGCGGACCAACCTGGCGCGGACCTTGAAAAACAAGGGACGTCCCCCGCCCTACCCGAGGCTTCCATGGCTGACACCAATCCCGACGAGAGCCTGGCCATGGCCGCGATGCCCACCGCACCGCTGGCCAAGCTCGATCTCGACGACGTTCAAGTTCACATCACGGTCCGGCTCGGCCGCACCACCCTCACCATCGGCGAGGTCATGCAGATGCAAACCGGCAGCGTGATCAAGCTCGACAAGGCCGCCGGCGAATCCCTCGACGTGCTCGTCAACGGCCGGCTCATCGGCAAGGGCGAGGCGGTGGTGGTCGGTGACCGCTTCGGGGTCCGGCTCACCTCGGTGCTCGAAAAAGACGACCTGGCCGGGGGGCAATGATGCAAAGCCTCCTCGCCGCCACCTGCTTGATGTGGTCCGCCGCCAGCGGGGCCCCCTCGCTCAGTGACATTGTAGCGCTGGGCGACGCCGCCCCCGTGCCGGTGGTGGCCGCGCCCCAAAAGGCCGAGACCCCCGCCCCCCTCACCGCGCCCCGGCTGAAGAAGGCCGCGCCCCCCGCCGAGCGGGCGCCGTTCCCCACCATCGCCGCGTCCGACGTCGGCCCCGAGACGATGCAGGGGTCGCTCAAGACCTGGCTGCTGCTCGGGGTGTTCGCCGCGGTGGGCCTGGTCCTGCTCAAGACCCGACGCAAAGGCATTGGCACCCGCACCATCTCCGTGATCGAACGGGTGGGTCTGGCCAAAGGCCGTGAGCTCTTGCTGGTCCAGGTCGCCGACCAGGTCATGATGCTCAGCTCGTCGGACAAGGGCGTGCACATCCTGCGCGACCACGTCGACATCAAGGCCGCGGCCGAAGCCGCGCCCGCGGTGCCCAAGTCCTGGGTGCAGCACCTGTCCACCGCCCTGCACGGCCGGGTCCCCAGCCTCGACGAAGCCCTCGAGCCCATGCTCCCGAGCCCGGCCCCGTCGAGCAAAGCCATCGAGTCCACGGAGGACGCGGAGATTCGGCGCAAGCTGATGGCCGCGCTGTCCGCCGAAGGGCCCACCCGGAGGACGGCGTGAACCCCGCGCTCATCGAGCAAGGACTGACCCTCTCGGTCAACGGGGCGGTGTCCGGCCCGATGAAAATCTTCCTGCTGCTCACCGCGCTCTCGGTCCTGCCCGCGATCGTGATCTCGGTGACCAGCTTCGCGCGCATTGTCATTGTGCTGAGCCTGCTCCGCCAGGCGCTGGGCACGCCCCAGCTGCCGCCCAACCCGGTGCTCATCGGCTTGTCGCTGTTCATGACCGTGTTCGTGATGGGCGGGCCGCTCTCCACCGTATACGACACCGCGGTGGCGCCCATGCTCGACGACAAAGTGTCCATGACCGAGGCCTTGGCCCGGGCCGAGCGCCCCCTCGCCGACTTCATGCTCAGCCAGACCCGGGAGACGGACCTCGCGCTGTTCTACGACATGACCGACCTGCCCGCGCCCCAGACCCCCGAAGAGGTCTCGTTCCGGGTGCTGGTGCCCGCGTTTATGGTCAGCGAGCTGACCACCGCGTTCACGATTGGGCTCTACCTGTTCATTCCGCTGCTGCTCATCGACCTGCTGGTGAGCGCCCTGCTCATGGCCCTGGGCATGATGATGGTGCCCCCGTCGATGATTTCGCTGCCGGTCAAGCTCGGGGTGTTCGTGCTCGCCGACGGGTGGTCGTTGGTCATCGGCAACCTCGCCAAGTCCTTCTCGTGACCCTTTGTGCTTGAGGCCTGATTCGCCATGAACCCCGTCGAGATTCCCTTTGCCCTGGTGCGCGAGAGTTTCACCCTCCTCCTCGTGGTGGGGGGCCCCATCTTCGCCACCATCGTGTCGGTGGGTCTGTTCGTGGGGGCGCTCCAGGCCGCGACCCAGATCAACGACCCCGCGCTGAGCTTCGTACCCCGGATGATCGCCCTCGGCACCCTGCTGCTCGCGGCCGGGGGCTGGATGCTCGACACCCTGGTGGCCTTTTTCGTCGGGGCCGCGGGGAGGTTCTAGCCCGCGATGGATCTGACCGGCTCTTTGCTTGCTGTCACATTGGTGCTCGTCCGGGTGGTGGGCTTTTTTATGTGGCTGCCCGTCATCGGGGGCGAGGGCGTGCCCAGCCGGGTCCGCCTCGGCTTCGGGGTCGCGGTCACCCTCGCGGTGGTCTCGTTCGTGCCCCCCCCGGCGGTCACCGACCAGCGCTTGTCCCATTTGGTCGTGGCCCTGGTCTCGGAGGTGGGGCTCGGCATCTCCGCGGGGCTGATCACCAAGATGTTCTTCCTCGCCCTCGAGGGGGCGGGCCACGCCGCGGGCAACGTCATGGGCATGGGCTTCGCCCAGACCTTCAACCCCGTCACCGGCACCCAATCCAACCCCCTGAGCAAACTCCTCACCCTCAGCGGCATGGCCTTCGCCCTCCACCAAGGTTTTCACGCTGAGGCCATCGCCTGGCTCGCCCATTCCCTGGTGGTCTTCCCCGTGGGCGAAGCCCCCTCGTGGCTCGCGGTGTCCCAAGGCCTGGTCACCCACGCCCTCGGCAGCATCGTGCTCGCCGTCCGCCTCGGCTTCCCCGTCGTCGGCGCGGTGACATTGGGCCACATCACCCTCGGCCTCCTCGGCCGCACCGCCCCCCAGCTCAATCTCCAAGCGGTGGGCTTTTCCATCGCCGTCGTCGCCGGCGGCGTCGTCGTCTACCAATCGGTGTACGACATCGGCCGCGCCGCGGCCGAGGCGATGGTCCACGGGCTGTGGACCTTGGCGTAAAGGGGCCTCACCCCTAGATGAAGATCGTCAAACATCTGACGATCCGCTTCAAACAAACCAGGCATAGCTGATGCACACATCTCTGTGATGTCAGACGCCGACCGCGACGACGTGTCGTATGCGCCAGCATACGACACGCCGCGACGCGAGCGCAGCGAGCATGGAGCGGCGACACCGGGGAGGAGCGGCAACGCTTCGCGTTGCTCAAGCCATTCCGAAGGAATGGCCACGCGATCTCGCTGAGCTTGCGAAGCGTGAGCCGCGGAGGGGGAGGGGACCTCCCCCCAGCGGTCGGCGTCACGCAAATGTCGGAAAAGACCGCAAAAACCAGGCATAGCTGATGCACACATCTCTGTGATGTCAGACGCCGAACGCGACGACAAAACAGAAGAGCCATCTTTACAGAGACTTGACCAGCTCCGGAAAGACGGCGATGTGGCGATGTCCAAGGACATCGTCAGCGGTTTGGCGTTTGTGGCCGGGGCGCTGGCCATCATCTCCGCCGCGCCCACGGTGACCACGCAGCTCATCGGGCTGGTGCGCACGTCGATGAGCCAGGCCGGTCGGCTGCCCAAGACCGCCAAAGATGGGCTCAGCGATCTGCTCGACGCGGCCCTCATGCCGATGGGGCTGACCTTCGTGGCCGTGCTCGCGGCGGGGGCGATGGCCTTTTTCGCCACCGCGGCCCAGACCCAGATGGGGTTTTGGCCGGAGAAGCTCAAGCCGGACCCGAAGAAGATGTTTCAGGTCCAGCGGCTCACGAAGGTGTTCAAACGCGAGTTCGTCACCGACCTGCTGCTCGCGTTCCTCAAGGCGTTCGCGTTGCTCGGGCTGGTGCTGTTCTCGGTGGGGGACACCTGGCGCACCTGGCCGGGCCAGCTGTTCGCCCCCGTGGAGCACGGGCCCGCGGCGTGGTCGGCCCTGCTCGCGGGGGTGCTCCGGGGCGCCGCAGTGGCATTGGTGGCGATCGGGGGCATCGACTACTTCGTCCAGCACCGGCGCTACATGGACAAAGCGCGCATGACCAAAGAAGAGCTCAAGCGCGAACACAAGGACAACGAGGGCGACCCCCTCATCAAGAGCCAACGCAAGCGCAAACACCGCGAAATGTCCCAAGGCCGCATCGCCGAGGACGTGCCCGGTGCGGACGTGGTCGTGGTCAACCCCACCCACATCGCCATCGCCATCCGCTACCGGGCCGGGGTCGACCGGGCCCCCACCGTGGTGTGCAAAGGCAAAGACCACCGCGCGGACCAAATCCGCGCCACCGCGCGCGAACACGGCGTGCCCATCGTCAAAGACATCCCTCTCGCCCGTCTTCTGTTCAAGCAGGTCAAAGTCGGCCGCGCCGTGCCCGAGGAAAGCTACCGGGCGGTGGCCGCGGTGTTGGCCTTCGTCTACCGCACCACCGGCCGCCGTCCGCAATAGGGAATAGCGAATGCCCGACGCCAACACCTCCTCCGCCGCCACCGCCAACGTCATGGGCTTTTTGATGCTCAGCATCCTCGCCATCCTGGTGCTGCCCGTGCCCGGGGTGGTCATGGATGGCCTGCTCGCGCTGTCCATCTCGCTGTCCACCCTCGCCCTGCTCGTCGCCGTCCGCATCAACCGGCCCCTGGACTTCTCTGTCTTTCCCGCTTTCTTGCTCATCAGCACCCTGTTCCGCCTCGGCCTCAACGTCGCCACCACCCGGCTCATCCTGCTCTCCGGGGGCGGGGACAAAGGGTCCACCGGGGCCCTCATCCGCGCGTTCGGCGAGTTCGCGGTGGGGGGCTCGGTCCTGGTCGGCGCGGTGGTGTTCCTCATCCTGTTGGTGGTCAACTTCATGGTCATCACCAAAGGCTCCACCCGCATCTCCGAGGTCGCGGCCCGCTTCACCCTCGACGCGTTGCCGGGCAAGCAGATGTCCATCGACGCCGACCTCGCCGCCGGCGCGATCAACGACAAACAAGCCCAGGCCCGGCGCGCCGAACTCTCCCAAGAGGCGGAGTTCTTCGGGGCCATGGACGGCGCCTCCAAGTTTGTGCGCGGCGACGCCATCGCCGGCCTCATCATCACCGGCATCAACCTCGTGGGGGGCCTGGCCGCGGGCATCATCCGCGAGCAGATGGACATCGCCCAAGCGGTGAGCACCTACACCGTGCTCACCGTCGGCGACGGGCTCTTGTCCCAGATGCCCGCGCTGTTCATCTCCACCGCCGCGGGCATCGTGATCACCAAGGCCGGGACCCGCCGGGACCTCGCCGGCGAGCTCAAGCGCCAAGTCATCGGCAACCCCCACGTGCTCATGAGCGTCGGGGCAGTGGCATTGGCGATGGGCCTGCTCCCGGGCATGCCGTTGCTCGCCTTCGGGGTCATCGGCATCTTGCTGTTCGTGCTCGCGCGCTTCGCGGCCAACGCGGAGAAAAAGCGCCAAGCCGACCCTGAGGCCAAAAAGGCCGCCAGCGCCCCGGCCGAGACCCGCATCGAAGACCTGCTCCAGCTCGAGCCCCTCGAGGTCGAACTCGGGGTGGGCCTGGTCTCGCTCATCGACGGGCCCGGCGGCGGCGAACTCCCCGGCCGGGTCACCGCCCTGCGCAAACAAATTGCATCCGAGCTCGGCCTCGTGCTCCCCCAAGTCCATCTCAAGGACAGCCTCACCCTCGAGCCCAACCGCTACCGGGTGCTGTTGCGCGGCATCGAGTGCGGGACCGGCACCGCCTACGCGGATCGCCAGATGGCCATCGACCCCTCGGGGGCCGTGCCCGACGTCGACGGCATCGCCGAGATCGAGCCCACCTTTGGCCTGCAGGTCCGTTGGGTGGAAAAGCAAAAAGCCACCGCGGCCGAGCGCATGGGCTATTCCCTGGTCGACCCCGCCTCGGTGGTCACCACCCACCTCGGCGAAGTGTTGCGCCGCAACGCCCACGAGCTCGTCGGCCGCCAAGAGACCCAAGAGCTGCTCAACGTGGTGGCCCGGTCCAACCCCAAGCTCGTCGAGGACGTCATCCCCGGCGTGGTGACCCTCGGGGAGCTCGCGGTGGTGGTGCGCAACCTCCTCCAAGAAGGGGTCAGCATCCGCGACTTCCGCACCATCATCGAAGCGGTGGCCGACGCGGCCCAAAAGTCCAAAGAACCACATTTCCTCACCGACGCGGTGCGCGGTCGCCTCTGTCGGGTCATCACCTCCCGCATCGCCGAGGACGACGTGGTGCACGCGGTGGTGCTCTCCCCCGACACGGAGCTGACGCTCCGGGCCGCCCTCGGCCACAACGACGGCGAGGTGGTGCTCGCCCCCGACATCCACACCGCCCGCGGCCTGCTCGACGGCCTCAAGCGCGAGACCGCGGAGCTCGCCGGCCAAGGTCTGCCCGCGGTGGTCATCGCCCCGCCCGACCTCCGCCGCCCGCTCTTCCTGTTCGCCGCGCGCTTCGTGGCCGACCTCACCGTGGTCAGCGCCCGCGAGCTCGCCCCCGGCACCCGCATCGAGCGTCATGGGGACATCACCCTGCGCCCGGCCCGCGCGGCATGACTTTGACAGCGTCACGCCGCCGTCGTCAGAAAGGCGACTGCGAGACCGAAAAAGCGCATAGCCATGCGGGTCTCAAAGCTGGAACGCCCCCTGCAATACCTCTGTCGAACCGCCACTGACGAGGCCCCCATGGAACCTGCCGCTTCTTTCTTCGACGAGCCCCGCACCTTCCGCGCGAAGACGCCCCAGGGGGCGCTCGCCGCGGTCAAGGCCGCGCTCGGCCCCGACGCCATCATCATGTCCTGCGAAGAAGTCGGCAAAAGCCTGTTCAAGCCCGCCACCATCGAAGTGGTGGCCCGCGCCCCGCACGCCCTCGACCCCAGCGCCCTCGCCGCCCCCCTCCCTGCCCGCCGCGACGACGACGACGACACCGCCGAAGCCCACCGCGAAGACGACGAGACCGCCACCCCCTTGTCGGTGGCCCGCGCCTCCCGCGCCTTCGGCTTCGCCCCCCAAAACGGCCCCAAGGGTCCCACCAAGCGCCGCTCCATCCCGGGCACCAACCGCCGCTCCATCCCCCGCACCCCCAGCCACGACGGCGTGCCCGGGCCGGTGGACATCGACCCCGAGTCCATCCTCATCGACCTCGGCATCGACCCCCTGCTCGCCCGGGAACTGTCGGTGGACATGGGCCCCCGCGACGACCAACGCGGGGTGCTCCAGAGCGCGCGCCGCATGCTCAAGAACCAAGTGACATTGTCGCGTCCGCCCTGGACCCCGGACCCCACCAACGAGCGGTCGGTCATCGCCTTGCTCGGCCCCACCGGCGCGGGCAAGACCACCACCGCGGCCAAGATCGCGGCCCGGGCGATGATGGAGCGCGGTCTCAAGGTCGTGCTCATCACCCTCGACCACTACCGGGTGGGCGCCGCCGACCAGCTCCTTCGCTACGGCGACCTCATGGGGGTCCAGGTCATCCCCGCCGCCGACCCCAAGTCCTTCACCCGCGCCCTCGACAACTGCCTCGACGCCGACCTCGTGCTCGTCGACACCGCCGGCCGCTCGCCCCACGACCACCAGACCATCGCCCAGCAGGCCGCGACCTTGCGCCTGTGCCCCGACGTCGAGCGGGTGCTGGTGGTGCCCGCCACCACCTCGGGCCGCCAACTCGGCCGGGTCCATGAGCGCTTCTTGCCCATGGGACTGGATCGCATGATCGTGACCAAGGTCGACGAGAGCGAAGGCCCCGCCTCGGTGCTCTCGGTGGCCGCCCGCCTCGAGATCCCCCTCGCCGCCATGGGCGACGGCCAGAGCGTCACCGACGATCTCCGCCGCGTCACCTGGGATTGGCTCCTCTCCGACTTCTCCGCCGCCGTCTCGGCTTAGGCCGCAGCCAGGATTTGAGTTCCTCATGCTGGACACCAACACCATGAACCAACTGCACCACGCACCCACCCCCCAACCGAAAACCGCCGACCAGCGACTTCGGGTGTTCGGGGTGTTCTCGGGCAAAGGCGGCGTCGGCAAGAGCTGCCTCGCGGTCAACCTCGCCTGTGTGATGGCCGAGCGGGGCCGCAAGGTCCTGGTCATCGACGCCGACCTCGGCCTCGCCAACGCCGAGATTCTCCTCGGCATTCGGCCACGCTACCACATTGGGGACATCATCCGCGGCCGGGCTCTCTCCGAGGTCGTGTCCGACGGCCCCCACGGTCTCGGGGTGCTGTCCGGGGGCTCCGGGGTGGCCGAGCTCGCCGCCATCTCCGACGACGAAAAGTCGATGCTCATCTCCGCCCTCGACACCATCGAGGACGAGTACGACACCCTGGTCATCGATGCCGGGGCCGGGGTGGGCGAGAACGTGCGCTTCTTCATCGGCGCCTCCCACGAGCGCATCCTCGTGCTCGACCCCGAGCCCACCGCCATGACCGACGCCTACGCCGCGGCCAAGGTCATGGGCGAACACGGCATCCGTCACCTCTCGGTGATCGTCAACCGCGTCAACAGCGAGCTCGAGGCCCGGACCGTGTTCCGCCTCCTCGCCGATGTCGCGCATAAACATTTGCCGATTCGTCTCAGCTTCGTCGGCGCCATCCCCCGCGACCCCGCGGTGGCCCGGGCGGTGAGCCGCTGCCAACCCGTCATCGACGTGTTCCCCCGCAGCGCCGCCGCCCTGTCCTACGCCCAGGTCGCGGACCGGTTGCTCGCCCACGCCCCCGACGAGGTCGGGCTCGACGGGGGCCTGAAGTTCATGTGGAACCGCCTGCTGCGGGAGACTGAAAAATGAGAGCCGCTCACCGCGCCATCGCTGCGTATCAAGAACAGCTCGACCTCGACGCGCTGGTCCGTTCGCACAGCCACGTCATCGACCGCTGCGCCCGGGCCCTGGTGCGCAAGACCGGCATCACCAGCATCTACGACGACCTGTGGTCGGCGGGGGCGATGGGCTTGGTCGACGCGGCCCAACGGTTCAAGCCCAGCGCGGGCAAGGACTTCACCGGCTTCGTCGAGCACCGCATCCGCGGGGCCATGCTCGATGAGCTGCGCCGGATGGACCACCTGCCCCGCCGCCTGCGCACCCAGGTCAAAGGGGTGGACAAGGTCCGCAAGCAACTCCAGGTCCAGCTCGGCCGCGACCCCACCGTCGAGGAGCTCGCCGAGGAGATGGAGTGCACCATCGAGAACGTGCAGCGGCTGGAAAAACTCGCCGAGCCCACCGTGTCTCTCGACGCCCTCGGCCACGTCGGGGCCCAGACCGACGAGAACACCGACGCGCTGTTCTTGATTCAAGACCACGAGCGCAAAGAACAACTCCGCGCCGCCATCGAACAACTCCCCGAACGCTTGGCCGTGATCCTCGGGCTCCGCTACACCGAGTCCCTCAGCTACCGCGAGATCGGCGACATGATGGGCATCAGCGACGCGCGGGTGGCCCAACTTCACCGCCGGGCCATCGAGCTGCTCCGGGACGCGCTCTCGTCTGAAGGAGGCCCCCAATGACACTGCACCACGCCGCCAGCGCCGGGCTAGGGCTCGGGCAATCCCTCTCCCGATCGTTGCGCGATCTCGTCCTCTTCCCGTCGATCGCGGCGGCGGCGCTGCTCGTCGCGTTCCTCCAGGTTCCGCTCGACCAACCGGTCGGCCGCGCGCCGCTCTTGCGCAGCCTTGAGCAAGCGGCCCTGCGCCCCCCGGTGGGCTTGTTGGGCCTTGGTCAATGCCTCGTGGGCGGCGTGCACCTCGTGCCGCAACCGCGCCTGAGCGGCCTCGTGGGTCGCGAGCAACGACGCGTCGGTGATCACCATCGCCGCGTGTTCCCGGAGCCGGGCTTCAAGTTCACCCACGCGGCCCCGGGCTTGCTCGACGAGCTCATGGGCCTCCGCCACCGCCCGCCCGGCCGCTTCTTCGGTGGTCTTGCGGAACCGCACCAACCCATCGAACGGGGTCTTCTTCGTCGCCAATCGATGGTCCTTCCCGGGCTGCCCGCGCCCGCCGCCAAGGCGCCGCTGCTCGTAGTCTACCTGCCGGGAGAAGCCCCGTGAATCAGATGTCCACCGCCAGCACCATCAACCCCCCCGCGCCCAACCCCGCCGCGTCCGAGCGCATGCTCGCGATCTTGGACAAGGCCGCCGAGCTCAACGCGTCCGACATCCACATCCGGGCCGACCAGGGCGTGTTCGTCCGGGCCTCGGGCAAGCTGCGCCGGTTGGAGGTGCCCGCGGTCTCGGTCGACGACGTGGCCGCGATGATCACGGTGACGGCCAAGCGCCACCTGCCGGTGATCGGCGAGCCCCCCGGTCACTTTGAGTATTCGTTTGAAGCCCGCAATCGCTCGCGGTACCGCACCCACGCGTTCTTGGAGGAAGGGCGCTGGGCGATCACCATTCGGGTGGTGCCGCTGCAAGTGCCCAGCTTTTCACAGTTGCGCTTGCCCCCGATCGTCAAGCAATACACCGAGGTCAAACCCGGTCTCATCCTCGTCACCGGCCCCACCGGCAGCGGCAAGAGCACCACCACCGCGGCGATCCTCGAGTTCATCGCCAGCAGCCACGAGGTCCACATCGTCTCCATCGAGGACCCCATCGAGTACCGCCTCCACGGCGACCGCGCGTGCATCACCCAACGCGAAGTCGGGCGCGACGCCCCCGACTTCACCGTGGGCACCATCGCGGCGATGCGCGAAGACCCCGACGTGCTCTTCATCGGTGAGCTGCGCACCCCCGAGTCCATCGAGGCGGCGCTGTCCGCGGCCGAGACCGGTCACATGGTGATCAGCACCTTTCACACCAGCACCTGCGTGAGCACCATCAACCGGCTCATCGCCGCGTTCCCGCCCGACGCCCAAGGCGCGGCCCGGGAGCGGTTGGCGGACTCGTTGCGCGGCCTGATGGTCCAGCGGCTGCTGCCGTTGGTCAACGGCCACGGCCAGGTGCTCGCCACCGAGGCGATGGTGAACAACTACTCGGTGAAGGAACACATCCGGGATCCCCAGAAGACGCGGACGTTGCCGAAGTTCCTCGAGCGCAGTGGTGATTCGGGTATGCACAGTTTCGATCAATCCCTGTACCAGCTGTTGCAGGGTCGTCTCATCACGCCGGGCACCGCGCTGGCCTCGGCGGAGTCGCCGGGAGATTTCCGGCGGCGGTTCAAGATCGAGTGAGTTTGTGAGTTTGTGAGTTTCTTGGTTGTGGGACGTGGTTGTCCCGCTTTGGATTGCAGAGAACACCCGGCCCGCGCCGGGTGTTTTCTGTTGGCCCGGTCAGGTCGCAGGGGAAACATCGTCACGCGCCGGCGAAGGCGAGCGCGCCGGGGTCGGTCAATGGACCTCGTGGGGCAGGCGGAGGGCGAGCTCGGTGGCCTCGGGGTTCATGTCCGGACCGAAGCTGAGGGTCCAGGTGCCGCGTCGGCCGGATCGGGGGTCGGACAACGCGAACACCACCGACGAGTCGCTGGGGTCGCTCATGCCTTCGAAGCGCACCACTTCGTCGACGTGTACGTCGTGGGGGTCGCAGAGCTTGGCCGGGGGTTGGTCGGCGGCGCGCGGCGCGTTGAACCGCAGGCAGCCGTCGCGCACGTCGATGCGGTCGCGAAAACCCTTGGTTTCGAGCCGGTCGATGGCTTCTCGGATGGTTTCCATGGTCGGGTCCTTTCGTGGCGTCATCGTGATGACGGTTGGTCGCCCCAGAAGATTGCGAACCACGTGCCAGCCCGCCCCGGCGGTCCCACCGCCTGGGAATGCGGGTGTGCGTGCGGGTGCGCGTGGCAAAACGACCCGATCCACCGTGCGCGCCACACCCGCATAGTGCAGCTGCATTGCTTCGGGACAGTCCCGGCCCGCTTTTTGTTGGATCGCCGTGGGGTCGCCAATACTGGACGGGGGCGGCCTGGCCTCTTCGCCGCGAAGGGATCTGGGCCGATGGGAATGCACTGGGGGGCTTTGGCCCGGGAGTCACATGGGCGACGTCTCATCTTGTCCGCGCGTGCTGTTCGTCGATGACGACGAATCGGTCCGGCGCGCCTTCACCCGCTCGATGTCCGCCCGGGGCTACGAGGTGGTGTTGGCGTCCTCGGCCGAAGAAGCGCTCCGGACCGCCGATCACCAGGGCCCATTTCCGGTGGTGGTCACCGACCTCAACCTCCCCGGCCTCGACGGGGTCGAGCTCATCCAGCGCATGCGCCACCATCACCCGCGCACCGCGTTCGTGGTCATGACCGGGGTGGTCGACGTCGACCTCTCCCGGCACCAGCACGCGGGGGCGCCCATCGCGTCCATCGTGCCCAAGCCGTTCGACGCCGAACACGTGCACCAGGTGATCAAACGCGCGGTCCGCATCGCCACCTCCCCGGTGGTGACCCGCACCGCCGAAGCGGGCGTCGCCCCCTCCGGCGGCGCCCTCATCCTCGAGGACAACCCCGGCGATGCCCTGCTCGTCCAGACCCAGCTGGAGAAGGCGGGCTGGACCCCCCAGGACATCACCCATGTGCGCCGCCTCGACGACGCCCTCGCCGCGGTCCACGACCAGCCCTTCGAGATCGTGCTCTCCGACCTCTCGCTCCCCGACGCGCGCGGGCTCGATGCGGTGGCGCGGCTGCACGCGGCCGTGCCTCGGGTGCCGATCATTGTGCTCAGCGGCCACGATGACGACCAGGTAGCGCTCGAGGCCTTGCAGCTCGGGGCCCAGGACTATCTGGTCAAGAGCCTGCTCAACGCCACCACCCTGTGTCGCTCGGTGCGCCACGCCATCGAACGCAAACGGGTCGAGCGCCGCCTGGCCCACCTCGCCCACCATGACCAACTCACCGGCCTGGCCAACCGCACCAGCTTTCGCGAGCGCGTGACCCACGCCCTGGCCCGGGCGCGTCGACGCCAAGAACCCTTCGCGGTGTTGCTCCTCGACCTCGACAAGTTCAAGGCGGTCAACGACAACATGGGCCACGAAGCGGGGGACATCCTGCTCCAGACCGTGAGCGGTCGTTTGTGCCAAGCGGTCCGCGACACCGACACCGTGGCCCGCCTGGGGGGCGATGAGTTCGCGGTGCTGCTCGACGCCCCCACCGGCAAGCTCGACGCCGTCGCCATCGCCGAGCGCATTCTCGACGGCCTGCGCGAGCCCGCCCAGCTCAAGGACGAGCGCTTCGTCATCACCTCCAGCGTGGGGGTCGCGGTCTATCCCGAGGGGGGCGAGGACCTCGACGCCCTGGTGGCCGCGGCCGACGCCGCGATGTACGAAGCCAAGCGCAGCGGACGCAATACCATTCGGGTGTATTCCCGCGAGGGCACCGCCACCACCCAGCTGCGCCAGACCCTCGAGCACGACCTGTACCGGGCCTTGGCCGAGGACGAGTTCGCGCTGCGGTACCAGCCGCAGTTCGACCTGCGCACCGGGGGCATCCGGGGGGTCGAAGCCTTGCTGCGCTGGAAGCGCCCGGGCCGCCTCGCCACCCCCCAGGATTTTCTCACCGTGCTCGAGGAGACCGGCCTCATCCACGAGGTGGGGCGGTGGGTGCTGTCCACCGCCTGCCAGACCCTCGCCCAATGCCCTTCACAGGAACTGCGCTTGGCGGTCAACCTCACCACCTCCCAGTTCGAGGACGATGACTTTGTGGACACGGTGGCCGCGACCCTCGCCCACCACCGCATCGCCCCCCACCGCCTGGACCTTGAGATCACCGAGAGCATCCTCATGCGCGACACCAAGCGCACCAACGCCGCCCTTCAGCGGCTCAAACAACTCGGGGTGCGGCTGGTGATCGACGACTTCGGCACCGGGCATTCGTCCCTCGCCTACCTCACGCGGTTTGACGTCGACGCCCTCAAGGTCGACCGGTCATTTGTGCACAAGCTGACCCAAACCATGGACAGCGACCGCAAGGTCGCGGCCGCGATCATCGCCCTCGCCCACAACCTCGGGCTCGAGGTCATCGCCGAGGGCATCGAGACCCAAGAGCAGCTCGATCTGCTCCGCCTTGACGGCTGCGACCTCGGGCAGGGCTATCTCCTCGGCCGGCCCGACCAGGCCGCCACCTGGCTGGACGCCCCCCAAAAGGCCCTGCCCGCCCCCGCGGCCGCGCCAACGCCTGACGCCCCGCGTCCTCTCCACCATGTGACAAACAGGTGACAGCCCTGTAATATGGCCCGATGCACGCGCGGGGCCGCGCCCCTCCCCGGGGGCGTCTCTTTTTTCATATCTCTTTGATTTTGCTGGTCTTTCTGCCAGCAAGAGCCGACCCCCGCGCGGCCGACGTGCACCTCGACCTCGACCCCGGGGTCTCGTTCCGGGTGGGCGAGGTCTTCTCGGTGTCGGCCAGCCCCCGCCTGCAGGCGCGCTACGAATGGTCGAGCCGCGATGGCGCCACCCCGCGCGCCCTGCTCGACCGGCGGCGGCTGTCGGTGCCCCGGCTCCGGCTCAAGGTCGGGGGCGCGGCCTTGTTCGGGGTGGTGCGCTACAAGCTCGAGCTCGACGGGGCCGACCTCAACCTCACCGCCAAGGACGCGTTTGTCGACGTGGGGCTGCCCACCGGCGAGCTGCGGGTGATGGCCGGCCAATACAAAAAGCCGTTCCTGCGCCAACAGATCCTGTCGTCGGCGCGCATGCAGTTTGTGTCCCGCGCGATCACCGACCGCTACTACGAGGCTGGCCGCGACGTCGGGGCCACCGTGCACGGGGGCTTGTTCGGCCGGCGGCTGACCTACGACCTCGGGCTCTACGTCGGCCAGAGCCACCTGTGGACCGCGGCCGGTCGCGGGCTGGCCGACGGCACCCGGCCCTACGCCGGCGTGGCCGACCCTGGGCGGTACGACATCCAACTCGCGCCCCGGCCGATGGTGGTCGGTCGCGTGAGTCTCTATCACGGCGGCTACACCGCGTTCGACGAGGCCGACCTCTGCGGGGGCCCGCTCCGGGTGAGCGTGGCCGCCGGTGGCTATTCACGGTTTTCCGGGGGGGACAGCAGCGCCCGCACCGTGGCCTACACCGATTTTGTGGTCATGGCCCACCACGCCTCGTTGTCCGGGGCCGTGCTCGCGTCCGTCGCCGGCGGTCATGGGCTGTGGCAAAGCCGGCCGGAGTCCATCGGTGGCTACCTGCAGGCCGGCTACGTGGTCGGGGGGCTGGTCGAGCCCCTGGCCCGGGTGGCCCGGGTGCACGCCCTCGACGAGCAGGGCCGGACCGAGGCCGGGCTGGGGGTGGTCGTCTACCTCGTCGGGCACCGGGTCAAGTGGCAGAGCGAGGCGCTCGCGTTCGCCCCCGACCGGGGCAAAGACGAGGTGCGGTGGCGCACGCAACTGCAGACCGCGTTCTGAGCACGGCCCCACCAAACTGAGCCAAGCGGGTCGCATCCCACGCCCAGGTTGCTAGCGTGGGCCATGGCCGCCACCCCCGCCCCCGCCGTGCCCGCGCCGTTCGACGTGCACGGCCGGGTGGTGGTCGCGCACTTCCTCGGCGCGCCCACCGTCGAGCAGGTGATGGGTCTGCGCACCGCGCTCTCGTCCGTGGCCGGTCCCGGCGCCCCCCCCGCTCGGGGTGGCGGTGCGCCTGCAACACCTGCGCGCGCCGCCCGCGGCCGCGACCCGAGAGGCGGTGGCCGACCTGCTGCGCCAACGCGACCTGCTCGCGGGGTGGGCGGTGGTGCTCGACGCCGGTCCGTTTGTGGTGTCCATGGCCCGGGCGGTGTCGTCGGCGATCTTGCTCGCGGCCCGCACCGCGGTGCCGGTGCACATGACCCGTGACCCCGCGGACGCCGCCCAGTGGCTTGGCACAGTTTTGTCTGCCACCGGCCCCGGCGTGGACGAGGACGCCGTGACCGCCGCCCTGTCCCGCGCGGGCTGATGCCCCCGGGGTGATCAGGACGGACCCGACGCCTCGTCGGGGGGAGGCGCGGTCAGGCGCGCGGACAGCGACCGCAAGAACCGCTCCCAACGTTCCTGGAACGCGGGATCGCCCGGGGCCTGCCCGGTCATGACCTCGACCATGCGCGGGAAGAACGCGGGAAAGCTCACCAGCGCGGACAGGGCCACGATCAACATGTCCGGCTCGAGCTCGGCCGGCATCTGGCCATCCTCGGCCCGGACCCGGTAGTCCGCCGCCTGCTTGTCATAGTAGGCCCGCCGCAACGCCCGGTGGGTGATCGGCCCCTCGTCGGCCAACGACTCTTGCTGCAGCAACCGGGCAAAGGTGGGGTCGCGGGTCACGGCCCGGGCCCAGAACACCAGCGCGTCCCCCATGCCCCGCGGGGCCTTCTCCAGCGTCGAGAACCGGCTCTCGAACCGGCGCTGCAACACCGCCGCGAACAAGCCCTCCTTGGATTCGAAATAGCGGTACACCAGCGCGCGGTTGGCCTCGGCGCGTTCGGCGATGCGCTCGAGGCGCGCCCCGGCCAAGCCCCGCTCGGCGAACTCCTGCTCGGCCGCGCGCAAGATGTCCCGCTCGGTCGCCTGCCGCGACGCCTGTTTTTTTTTGGCCGGCGGCTTCGACGCCTTCTTGGCCCCCGGGGACGGCTCCCGCTTGCGCTTGTTGTTCACCTCTGCTCCCGCGCGGTCGGTGCGCGCAGTCTGACACAGACCCACCCCCGCCCACCTGGTTGCCCGCGCCAGATCTGCCCGCGGTTGTCCACCGGTCACACCCCGCGCGTTCCCCCCTGGCCAACAGTAACACTACTGTTACTTTTCGGCCCACGCCCCTGGCCTTGCCCCGGCAACGCCAAAAACCGAGCGCCCCGTGCGCACCGCACGCGGCCTCTTTTGTCGACGAGGAGACACCGATGACCCGTTCGCGTGTGATGACGTCCGCCCTGTGCCTCTGCCTCTGCGCCCTCCCCGGCGCCACCGGATGTACAGGAGGCGGCGACGACCCCCCCGGCGATGCCGGCGCTCCCGACGCCGGCGACGGCGACGGGGATGGAGATGGAGACGGAGACGGAGATGGCGACGGGCCCGACGGCGGCTTGTCAGAACCGCCCGACGGCGGAGACGTCGACGCCGCTTCTTCAGGTGACGGTGACGGGGATGGCGACGGGGACGGGGATGGGGATGGAGATGGGGATGGGGACGGCGATGGGCCGCCCGACGGCGGCTTTTCAGAGCCGGCCGACGGAGGAGACGTCGACGCCGCGCCCGGCGACGGCGACGGCGATGGGGACGGAGACGGGCCGCCCGACGGCGGCTTGTCAGAGCCGGCCGACGGCGGAGACGTCGACGCCGCGCCCGGCGACGGCGACGGCGATGGGGACGGAGACGGGCCGCCCGACGGTGGCTGGTCAGAGCCGGCCGACGGCGGAGACGTCGACGCCTCGCCAGGCGACGGGGACGGCGACGGCGACGGAGACGGAGACGGAGACGGCGACGGCGATGGGTCGTTTGTGGTGTTGAAGACCGGCGGCCGCCGGGTGGTGGTGGACGGCCGGCTCACCGACGACGCGGACAGCTGGCGCTGGGACTTTGACTCCGACGGGGTCTGGGACACGGCCTGGAGCGGGGACAACGCCGACGTGTTCACCTACGCGGCCGACGGTACCTACGACGTGACCATGGAGGCCGAGCGCATCGACGGCACGGTGGTGAGCGCCACCCGGTCGGTGTCGGTGCTGGGGGCGGAGACCGCGACCTACGTCCCGTCGACGATCAACGGCGACGTGACCTGGTCGGGCATCGTGGTCGCCACCTCGAGCGTGACCGTGCCCGCGGGGTCGAGCTTGACCATCGCCCCGGGCACGACCTTTTTGGCCGGCGGTCTGTACCGGCTGAGCGTCCAGGGCACCGTGCGCATCGACGGCACCATCGAACAACCCGTGGTGTTCTCCGCCTACTACCCCGAGGACCACGTGCCCGGGGGGTGGCGGGGGGTGCGGATCGGCCCCGACAGCGCCGCGGGCAGCACCGTCGACCACGCGCAGGTGGAGTACGGCGAGTGGGGCATCGAGGCCTACGCCCTGGGGGTTCAGCTCAACGGGGTCGAGCTCCGGTTCAACAACAGCGGCGCCGCCCTCAACGGGGTGGACCTCAACAATGCTCATGTACACCGCAACGCCTACCGGGGCATCTACCACTACCAGCGCGGCGGCAACGTGCGCGACAGCGAGGTCGACCACAACGGCACCCTGGGGGGGCAATACGCCGACGGCATCGCGCCGTTCGAGGCGACCTACTTGCGCACCTGGGTGCACGACAACACCGGGGGAGGCCTGTACGTCGACAGCACCAACACCAAGCTGTTCGTGGACGAGTGCGACGTCAGCGACAACCGCGCCGCCGGGGTCACCGCGGTGTTCACCAACACCGCCGGGCTCGCCCCCCGCCTCACGGTGTCGCGCAGCACCATCGCCAACAACCAGGGCATCGGGGTGATCGGCAGCCGCTTCGGGGGCTTCGGTCTCGAGGTCAACATCGACCGCTCGGTCATCTCCGGCAACGAAGGGGGCGTGCACACCTTCGCCGCCCTCACCACCGTCACCCGCACCGACATCGTCGCCAACCGCAAAGCCGGCCTCACCCTGCTCGATGCCGACGATGGCGTCATCCTCACCGACAGCAACGTCTACGACAACACCACCGAGGTCGGGTACGGCCAAGCCACCGATGTCATCGCCGGCGAGGCGTTGGCGTTCAGCCCGGTGGCCACGTCCTTCGCCAGCCCCAGCGCCCAACCCATCGTGGGCTTCGTGCTCGAGACCAGCCGGCTGCCGTCGTTCCCCACCGGGACCATCGTCACCAATGTCACAGCATCGGGACAACAGGACGGGGCGGCGGTGGACCTCATCGACCGGCAGTTTTCGTACTTCGCCGCCGGGCCCTACGAAGAGCTTTGGTACGGCGCGCCCGCGGGCCCCCAGGTGAGCCTGGACATCTCGTCTTACGACGACCACGGCTACGCCATCCCCCAGGTCGTGTTCGAAGAGGGCCCGGGCACCGGCGTCGACGTGGTGGTGATGAAATGGGACGACGCCGATGTCTCCACCACCGCGGGCAGTTACTTTGGGCCAGGCCCGGCCGCCGACCATTGGTTGGCCCACCCCGACGACGTGGTGGACCTGAGCGGCGCGGTGGCGAACCCGGTGGACAACACCGGGCCCTGACCGACCCTGGCCACAAAAAAGAAACGCGCCTCTTGCGGGGCGCGTTTCTTGTTGGGTGCGCCCGAAGGCGCGGTCACCCGACCTACTGCAGCGGGTAGGGCGTGGTGAAGTAGTCGTTGCCCCCGCTGTGGCAACCGATGCACGCCGCCGCCCCGTTGGCGTCGGCGACGACGCCGCCGTTGATGATCTCGTACCAGTAGTAATCGCCCGCGTTGCTGCCCGCGTTGTCGACGGTCTTGCGCAGGACGGCGTGGCCAATGAGATTGTCACCCGCGTCGTACAGCTCCTTCACCGCGGCCGCGTCCACCGGGTGGTCGGTGCTGCCAGGCAACGCGGTGTCGAGCACCGCGTTGATGAAGGTGCGCACCCGACCGTGGGGCCCGGTGCTGTTGTGGATCGCGCTCTCCGCGAACCAGTTGGCGTAGCCGCCGACGGTGAGGAAGTTGTCGCGGTCGTCGGGGTCGGTGGGGATCGACAGACACCGGGTGGTGTCGGTGGGGTCGACGTTGGCGGTGATGCCAAAGTCGCCGCCGTCGCACACGTCGGAGTATTGGCAGGTCGCCAGGTCGGTGTCCGCGCAGTCGGGATCCACCGCGCCACACCCACAGTCACAGCCGTCGGCCGCGCCGTAGAAGCCCTCCGGGCAGAACCACTCGGGCGGCGCCCCGTTGGGGTCGTCGATGCACTGGGTGTTGTCCGCGTCGTCCGGCACCTGCGGGGGCGTGCAGTTGCTGTACTCACAGGCGGCGCCGCTTTGGTCGCCGCCGCAGTCCACGCCGTCGAGCTCACCGCAGCCACAGTCACAGGTGCCGTCGGTGAAGTATTCGTTGGGGCAGACCCAGTCCACGCCCGGGGCGTCTTCGATCCAGGCCACGAGGTCGGTGAGCACCGACGTGGGCAGGTCCTTCTCTTCGAAGAACGGCATCGGGCCGGGGGTCAGGTCATTGGCGCCGTCGGCCACCGAGGACGGCGGCGGACCCGAGGTGCGCACGTGTTGGGCCACGTAGTCCGGGGTCAAGCCGCGCAGGCTCGACAGGGCCGGCGCGGTCACCGTGCCCACGGTGAGCGGGGCGAGGCCGCCGCTTTCCGCGCCGTGACAACGCACGCAGTTGTCGGCGTAGGCCTGCACGCCATTGGCCGGGTCCCCGCCCGCGTAGGCGGTGCCGTAGGCGGCCAGGTCGGCGAGCACCTCGGGCACAATCTCATTGGGGTCGGTCACCGCCGGGTCCGAGATCGATTGCAGGTAGCCCTCGAGGGCCAACCATTCGGCATCGCCCGTGGTCAGGGCGGTGCCGCCCATCCAACCGGTGACGCAGGCGTTCACCCCGTCGAGCAGGGTCGGGGCCGCGCCGCCCTTGAAGCTCGACCGGTACGCGATGTTCATCATGGAGTTGCCCGCGTAGGTCAGCTGGGTGCCGTCGTTGCTGTGGCAGGTGGCGCAGGTCGCTTCGTTGGTGGGCGCACCCAACGCGGCCGATTCCGGTCCGTCGTAATAGGCCTGGTCGCCGTCGCCGTCCCCATCGCCGTCCCCATCGCCGTCGCCATCTCCGTCCCCGTCCCCATCGCCGTCCCCATCGCCGTCCCCATCACCGTCGCCGTCCCCATCACCGTCGCCGTCACCGTCGCCATCGCCGTCACCGTCGCCGTCCCCATCGCCATCGCCGTCCCCGTCGCCGTCCCCATCGCCGTCACCATCGCCGTCCCCATCACCGTCGCCGTCACCATCACCGTCGCCGTCGCCGTCGCCGTCGCCGTCGCCGTCACCATCACCGTCGCCGTCGCCGTCGCCGTCACCATCGCCGTCGCCGTCGCCGTCGCCATCACCGTCGCCGTCGCCGTCGCCGGGACAGCCGGTCACCAACGTCATGGGGCCGGACAGGCCGATCATCAAAAACAAGCTCGAAAAACTGACCGCTAGTCGTTTCATGGGGTTCCTCCACCCGGATGTGTACGGGGTGGGCTACGCACCTACCAGTCGCATTTGTTACACGCCCGTTTTGATTTCTGGGATCAACGCCCCCGGCCACGCCGAACCGGGCGCCTGGGGACGTCCTGCCCCACGCGCGGCCCCGGCCATGCCGCGGTCCACGCTCGGGTGGGTCAGTCCCCTGACGCCTTTTTCTTGCCGAACAGCCCGGAGAAAAAGCCCTCGCCGCTCGCCTTTTTGAGCAGCCACTTGGCCTTCTTCACCAAGTCCGGCCCCCCCATCGCCCCCACCCGCACGTCGAGGATCTCCCCGTTGTGGATGAACAGCAGGGTGGGCACAGCCCGGATGTGGAAGGGCTGGGAGAGGTGCGACTCGTCGGCGGTGTTGATTTTGACGAACCGGATGGGGTCGTCGCCGAACTCTTTGGCCACCGCCTCGAAGTCTGGCGCCATGCGTTTGCACGGGCCACAGGTGGGCGACCAGAAATCCACGATCACCGAGCCGCCCTCGGCGCTCATGATGTGCTCCACCTCTTGTTGTTGCGTCAGGTCTTCGACCATCTCTCTGCCTCCTGATGGTCCCCCACCGCCACAGCATAGACACGCGCCCCGCCATGCACACCGACCGTCTCGGGCCGCGCCAGGTCGCCGTCATGTCCGTGTGTCAGACCCGCGGACATTTGACGATCCCCTGCCGGAGGGGCCGTCAAGCGTCCGACACCTGACGCCGCGGTTTTGACGTCCGGGGGGTGGGCGCGCCTCCCACCCGCCAAAAAGTTGTCCGATCTCGATGCCTTGCGCGATCGCGCGATCTTGGCCCGGCTCGTGCCTTGAAGAGGAGTGTCAGAGGAAAGGTTTCCATGAGCCACGGCATCTACGTTTCTATGTCCCAAGCCAGCGCCGACATGCGGCGGCTGGAGCGCATCGCGGACGACTTGGCCAACCAAGACACGGTGGGCTACGTCTCGGTCGCCGAGCGCTACAGTGACAAGCGGGGTCCCCAGGTCGAAGACGGCCCCCAGCTCAACGCCAAGGTCATGACCGAAGTCGGCAACGGCGGGGTCAACCTCAAGCCCGGCCCCCTGATGCAGACCGGCCGCAACCTCGACGTGGCCCTCCCCGAAGGCACCTTCCTCAAGGTCGAGAGCAAGCGCGGCGGTCCCTCCTACACCCGCGCCGGCAACATCACCATCGACCACAAGGGCACCCTCCGCGTCGGCCACCGCCCCCTGCTCAACGTCGACGGGGCCCCGGTGCAGGTGCCCCCCGGGGTCAAGGTCCGCCTGCACGATGACGGCACCATTCAAGCCCAAGGCCAAGTGGTGGCCCAGCTCCCCATGTTCGCCCTGTCCGGCGAGATGACCCGCACCACCGGGGACGAAATCCGCCTCGGGCCAAACGGCCAGGCCGAGCAGGTCGCGGCCCGGGTCACCACCGGCGCCCTCGAGGGCAGCAACGCCGACCCCCTCCGGGCGGTGGTGGACATGGTCACGGTGCAGCGCAGCTTCGCCCACGCCATGCAAGCCATCGACACCTATTCACAGATTGATTCGTCGTCCAACGACATCGGTCGCATCCGCTAGAGGACGAAAAGACCATGAACCGCGCCCTGTTCACCGCCGCATCCGGCATGCACGCCCAAGAGACGCGCATGAACGTGACCGCGAACAACATCGCCAACGCGAACACCACCGGGTTCAAAAAGGGCCGGGTCGAGTTCGAGGCGCTCCTGTCCGAACGCATCCGCTCCGCCGACGCCCCCACCGCCCAGGGCGGCACCCGGCCCGCCCCCCTCGAGGTCGGCCTCGGGGTCAAGACCGCGGCCAGCACCCGCGACCTGCGCCAAGGGGACATGCTCCCCACCGGCAACCAGACGGACATGGTCATCGAAGGGGACGGCTTTTTCCGGGTGCAACGCCGCGACGGCAGCTTCGCCTACACCCGCGCGGGCAACTTCCGCGTCGACGGGGTCGGCCGGCTGGTGACCCAATCCGGGGACGTGGTCCAGCCCGGCATCACCATCCCCGAGGACGCCACCGACATGACCGTGCGCGGCGACGGCCTCATCACCGCCAATGTCTCTGGGCGCGACCGCCCCCTCGAGCTCGGCTACCTCGAAATCGCCCTGTTCCAGAACCCGGGGGGCATGCACGCTGAAGGCGAAAACCTCTTCACCGCCACCGCGGCCTCGGGCATCCCCCTGCTGGTGCGCGCCGGAGAAGACGGCGCGGGCAACATCACCCAAGGGTTTCTCGAGGGGGCCAACGTCAAGCCCGTCCAGGAGATGATCAGCCTCATCTCCACCCAACGCGCCTACGAAATGAACAGCAAAGTCATCTCCGCCGCCGACGAGATGATGCAACGCCTCTCGCAACTCGGGTAACGCCATGATCCACGCCATCACCCTCTCCGCCCTCGTCCTCGTCGTGCCCGCTGGCCCGCAGGCGAAAAAGACCGCCCCCAGCGAACAGGACACCGTGCGCGCCCTCATCGAATCGTCCGGAGGCCCCGACGTGCGGGTCGAGATCATCGAGGTGCACAACCGCCCCAGCGACGGATGCCACCCCCACAGCGTGGTCCGGCCCCGCAAGCTGAAGATCTCGGGGCCCGTGCCCTTCCTCCTCGAAGGGGTCAACCAACAAGGCCAGGTCTGCCAGACCCTCATCCGCGCCACCATCCGCGCCGTCACCCAGGTGCAGACCCTCAAGCGCGACGTCAACGTCGGCGACACGGTGGGCCCCAAGGACTTCGAGTCCATCTGGGTCTCCGTCGACCAAGCCCACGGCAAGCTGCGCAACCCGGTGGGCGGCAAGGTCAACACCCGCCTGCGCAAGAAGATCCCCGTGAGCCGCTCGGCCATCGATGGCCTCGGCACCGGCCCGGTCAACGTCGAGCTCGCCTCCGGCGGCCTCATCATCCAGACCTCGGGCGAGCGTCGTCGCTGCCGGGGCCGGGTCTCCTCCGACATCGCCTGTGTGCGCCTGCAAAACGGCATGCGCGTCACCGGCCGCATGCGCCCCGACGGGGTGGTCTACGTGGAGCTGCCGTGATGTGCCTGCGCAACCTCATTGTCCCCCTCGCCCTGCTCTCCACCATTGGCTGCGAGTCCGCCCACATCGCCGCCTACCACCCCAAAGAGCGTGAAGTGCCCATGCCCCCCTCCCCCGGCTCGTCCGCGGACGCCAAGGAAGACGAAGCCAAGGGCTCGCTGTTCCGCACCGCCAACGTGGCCCCGCGGTTTTACGCCGACGTGCGCGCCTTCCAGGTCGGGGACCTCGTGATCATCGAAGTCGAGGAAGAGGCCACCGCCGAGCGCTCCCGCGGCACCGACATCCAACGCGGCGGAGACAGCGCGCTGTACGCCAACGAGACCCCGGTGATCGGCCCCTTGGCCAACCTCAACCTCGGCGACCTCAACATCGACGTGCAAGGCAACGCAGGGTCTTCGACCAACTTCTCCGCCCAAGGCCGCAGCGGCCGCACCGAGTCCCTCGTCGCCACCGTGCCCGCCACCGTGCAGAAGGTCCTGCCCAACGGCAACCTCGTCATCGAAGGCCGGCGCGCCATCCTCGTCAACGACGAGCAGCAGTACCTCTACGTGTCCGGCATCGTTCGACCCGTCGACATCAACCAAAACAACGCCATCTTGTCCAGCCGCGTGGCCGAAGCCGAAATCGAGTTCGTGGGCCGCGGGGTGATGACCGACAACGCCAACCAGGGTGTGGCCGCGCGCTACCTCGGCTGGCTCTGGCCCTTCTGAGGAGCAGCGACATGACCACCCACACGCTCACTCCCCGCATCTTCCCTCCCTTCCTCGCCGCTCTCATTGGCATTGGCATGGCCCTCTCCTCCACCCAAGTCTCGGCCGCTGAAGTCCGCATCAAAGACCTCGCTCACGTCGAGGGGGTCCGGGACAACGCCCTCATCGGCTACGGCCTGGTGGTGGGGCTGTCCGGGACCGGCGACACCGAGGGCGCGATGTTCACCAAACAATCGCTCATCTCCATGCTCGCCCGCCTCGGGGTCCGGGTCGACCCCCGCCAGGTGCGCGTCCGCAATGTCGCTGCGGTGATGGTGACCTCGACCCTGCCCGCCTTCGTCCGGCCCGGGTCCAAGATCGACGTGGCAGTGTCCGCGGTGGGCGACGCCCGCTCCTTGTCCGGCGGCACCCTGCTCATGACCCCCCTCGCCGGCCCCGACGGCCAAACCTACATGGTGGCCCAGGGCGCGGTGCAGGTCGGGGGCTACGACGTGGGTGCCGGCGAGGTGCGCCGGGTGAAAAACCAAACCACCCACGGGCGCGTGCCCGCCGGCGGCACCGTCGAGCGCTCGGTGAAGGTCGACCTCTCCGGCCCGGTGCGCTTGTCGTTGAAAGAGCCTGACTTCACCACCGCCCAACGTTTGGTCACCGCGCTCAACGGCGCCCTCGGCGACGGCGCGGCCAAGGCCACCGACCCCGCCCAGGTGGAGGTGACCCCGCCCGACGAGTTCAAGGACAACCCCGTGATGCTGCTGTCCAAAGTGGAAAGCCTGCTCGTCGATGCCGACCAGAAAGCGCGCATCGTGATCAGCGAGCGCACCGGCACGGTGGTGGCCGGGGCCGATGTCCGCATCCGCCCGGTGGTGATTTCCCACGGCGGCCTCGCGGTCAAGGTCGACGCGTCTCCGGTGTTGAGCCAGCCTGGCCCATTGTCTCTGCAAGGCCAGAGCATCCAAGACCGCCAACGCACGGTCGAGGCCACCGAGCAACAAAAAGAGCCCGTGCTCGTGCCCGCCGCCGCCACCGTGGCCGACCTGCAAAAAGCCCTCGCCGCCATCGGGGCCAACCCGCGCGACCTCGTGAGCATCCTGCAAGCGATGAAAGCCGCCGGCGCCATCGATGCCGAACTGGAGGTGATGTGATGACCGCGCTCAACGCCATCACCTCCGCGGTGGCCGCGCTCGACGTGCGCGAAGCCACCAACCAAAAACGCGCCCAGACCGGGGTCGAGCAAATGTTCTTGCAAGAGCTGCTCAAAGCCGGCGGTGCCTTCTCCTCCAGTGACATGCCGGGCGCGGCCCAGCTCAACGACCTCATCACCGAGACGTTGGCGTCGGTCCTGGCCGAGAGCGGCACCCTCGGGGTGGCCGAACGCCTCCTCGGCGAGGCCGGTCCCGCCCGCCCCGCCCCCACCCGCGAGAGTGCGTTGGCATTGGCCGCGCCGCGCGACGCGGGGCCCGGCTTCGACGTGACCTCCCTCGTCGAGCACGCCGGGGCCCGGGTGAGCTCGGCCTTCGGCCACCGCCACGACCCCCTCACCGGCGAGAGCCGCTTCCACCACGGCGTGGACGTCGCCGCCCCCGAAGGCAGCCCGGTCAAGGCCGCCCTCGCCGGCCGGGTGGTGTTCGCGGGCGCCCGCGGCGGCTACGGCAACGTGGTCGAGATCGAACACGAGGACGGCCGTACCAGCCGGTACGCACACCTCTCCGCGATCGCGGTGGAGCCCGGCGACGCGATCGCGGCCGGGGCCCGGTTGGGCGCGGTCGGATCCACCGGCCGCAGCACGGGCCCACATCTCCATTTTGAGTTGAGAAACAAGGGGTTGGCCGCCGATCCGGCGCAGGCCCTTCAAAAGTACAGAGTCGGTGTCGATGTCGTGGGTGAAAGCCCTTTCGGCGCCGCCTCCCCCGGGGGGCAGCGATGAGGAACCGCCATGAAAATCGGATCCACCAAACCCGATGCATCCGTGCAAGCCGTGACCAAGAGGTCCGTGGACGCGGCCGCGGCAGCTCCGGTGGACAAGGTGACCACCGAGCAGCGCCGACATCTCGAAACGCTCACCAAGCAAGCCTTGGAGACCGCCAAGCGCGTGCGCACCGAGCGACTCGCGGCCATCAAAGCGCAAGTTCGCGCGGGCACCTTCCGCCCGGATCCTGGTCGGATCGCGGAGGAGATTCTGCGCGAGGCCGAACTCGAAGCCCAGCTCCGAGCAGCGTTCGACCCGAGCTAGACGCTCCCTTTCACCGTGAGCCGCGCACTGGCCCCCACGCTTTCGGGGGTGTCCAGTGAGCCAGCCCATCCTCGCCTTGGTCGCTGAGCTCACCGAGCTCTTCGAGACCGAAGCGGTCCGCACCCAACAAGAACAGCTCGCGTTCGCCGCGCTCGACACCGGCATGTTGCTCCGCCGGGCCGAACAGCGGACCGCGTTCGACCACGAGGTCGCGCGCCGGGTCTCCGCCCTGAAGCGGATTCTCCCGCCCCCGACCGCGCGCGACGACGCCCTCACCCGGGCTCTGCACAAAATGCGCGGCGCGGCCTCGGCCCTGCGGGTCGAAAGCGCCAACAACCACGCGCTCTTGTCCCGGGCCCTGTCCGTGGTCCGCGGCACCGTGCGCGCGCTCTCCCCTGAAGCGGTTCCGTATGGTCCGCGGGGCCGTCGGGCCCGCGCCTACGGAACCCCCGCCGCCGCCCAATCGGTGCGCGTGGCGAGGAGGGGCTGAGCCATGAGCTTGTTCGCCATCCTGTCCACGTCGCGGCACAGCCTCGCCGCCCACCGCGCGCGCACCCACGTGGCCAGCCACAACATCGCCAACGTGAGCACCGAGGGCTACAGCCGTCGCCGGGTCAACCTCGAGGACATGCCCGAATACATGGTGATGGGCGCGCGCGTGGGCGCGGGGGTCATCGCCGAGAGCGTGACCCGGATGCGCGACCGGTTCCTCGAGGCCGAGGTGACCACCACCTACGCCAAGAGCGGACAGGCCTCGGCCGAACACACCGCGCTGGTGCGCTTCCGGGCCTTCGACGTCGACGCCCCCCACAACGTGCAAGACGCGCTGGACGGCTTCTTCGCCGCGATGCGGGACGTGCTCAGCGACCCCGAGAGCATCGGTTCGCGCCAAGCCGCGGTGGGCGCGGCAGGAACATTGGCCAACGCGGTGCGCTCCACCGCGGAGAGCACCGAGACCGCCCGGTCCGCGCTCGACGTCGACATCGCGGCCCACGCCGAAGAGTCCAACGGCTTGGCCCAAGAGATCGCCGCGCTCAACGTCGCCATCTTCCAAGAGCGCGCGGTGGGCAAAGAGCCCAACGACCTGCTCGACCAGCGCGACATGGCCGCGGCCCGCCTCGCCGAGCTCACCGGGGCCAGCGTGGTGCCCGACGACGACGGCAACGTGAACATGTTCCTGGACGGCCGCCACGCCCTGGTGGTCGGGGCCGAGTCCGGCCGGCTCAGCTACGCCCCCGACGCGGCCAACCGCGGCCACCTCGCGGTGTCGCTCACCTCCACCGACGGGTTGCGCACCACCGCCCTCGGGCTCAATGACTTCTCGGGGCAGATCGGCGGCCAGCTCTCGGCCCGGGACGTGACCCTCAAGGCGGTCACCGACGGCCTCGACACCTTCGCCCAAGATTTCGCCACCCTGATGAACACCCAGCACCAGGCCGGCTTTGGCCTCGGGGGACAGACTGGCCTCGACCTGTTCGTTCCTGCAGCCACATTGCAGGGGGCCGCGCTCAACTTCGCGGTGGACCCCACCGTGGCCGGCGACCCCAGCGCGCTGGCGGTGAGCGACGATGCCGCCGCGGGCCCGGGCAACAACGGCAACATGCTCGCCCTGGTGGGGCTCGAGTCGTCCACCCTGCCGTCGGGCCAAGACCCCGCCGGGGCCCTCTTGTCCATCGCGTCCAACTTCGCCTCGGCCACCAAACGGGCTGAAGCCCAGGCCACCCAGGAGACCGCCCTGCGCGACCGTCTCGACGAGATGCGCCTCGGGGTGTCCGGGGTGAGCGTGGACGAAGAAATGATCGAACTGACCGAAGCCCAGCGCGCGTTCGAAGCCGTGGGCAAGGTCATCCGCACCACCGACTCTCTGCTCGAGACCGTGATCGGACTGAAGTGAGGAACTGATGCGCGTCGCCGACTCCACCATCTACCAAAACGCCACCATGCACACCAACAACGCGCGTGGCCGGTTCGTCGGGGCCTCGGACCGTCTGTCCAGTGGCATGCGGATCACCCACCCCGGCGAAGACCCCATCGCCGCGTCCCGGGCCGCGCAGCAACAGACCGCGGTGATGCAAATCGAGGCCATCTCGCGCAACATCGAGCACAGCCTCGGCGAGGTCGGCGTGGCCGACGCCACCTTGGGCAACGTCACCGAGCTCATCACCCGGGCCCGCGAACTCGCGGTCCAGCTCGCCAACGATTCCTACTCGACCACCGACCGCGCCGGGGCCGCCCTCGAGGTGGAGAACATCATCGCCAGCCTCACCGCCCAGATGAACACCACCTACGGCGACCGCTACATCTTCGCCGGCAGCCAGACCGACGCCCCCCCCTTCGACATCGCGGGCAACTACGCCGGCGACGCCCAGCTCCGCCAGATCGAGGTCGCCCCCGGGGTGTACGAAGAGGTCAACGTGAACGCGGACGTCGCGATCAAAGGCGCGGGCGGGGGCGTGGATGTGTACGCGGTCCTCGACGGCTTGCGCACCGCGCTCCTCGCGGACGACGCCAACGCCATCCGCGCCCAGCTCACCGGGTTGGACACCTCCTTGGACCAAGTCACATTGGCCCGGGTCGAGGTGGGCAACACCACCCGCATCTTCGAGACCGCGCGTTCCGCAGCGGAGAAGGTCGCCGACCAAGGCCGCCTGCGGGTGAGCGAACTTTTGGAACAAGATTTCGTCGAGGGCGGCACCGCTCTCGCAGAGGCTGAAAACGCGCTCAATGCGGTCCTGACCGCGAGCGCCAAAACCTTCAAGTTGTCGTTGCTCGACAAACTGTAACGACGACGAGAAACGCCCTTTGCTTTCGGGCAGAGGGTTCACCCAGACCCCCTCGGGGGCCAAACACCCAAAGTCGGGCTTTGCCCGGTGAGGGACCAGTACGGCCAAAAACGGCCACAAACAAGGAGAACACCCCATGGTGATGACCATCCGAACCAACGTGTCTGCCCTGAACGGGCAACGCAACCTGAGTCGAGCCCAGATGGACCTCGACAGCGCGATGAGCAAACTCTCGTCCGGCTTCCGCATCACGCGCGCCGCCGACGATGCAGCAGGATTGGGCGTTTCGACCAACCTGCAAGCCCAGGTCCGCAGCTTCCGCCAAGCGGCCCGCAACGCCAACGACGCCCTGTCGGTGGTGCAGACCGCGGAAGCGTCGCTCAACGAGACCACCAGTCTGCTCACCCGCCTGCGCGAGCTGGCCATGCAGTCTGCGTCCGACGGCGTGGGCGCCACCGAGCGGGGCTTCATCCAAACGGAAGCGGCCCAGATCTTCGAGGAGCTCGATCGCATCGACGCCACCGCGGAGTTCAACGGGGCGCAGCTGTTCGGTGCCCCCGCGGCCCTGACCTTCCAGGTCGGCATCCGCGACACCGCCAATGACTTCGTGACCCTCGACACCACCGCGCTCAACGTCGACAGCGCCGCCCTCGCGGTGAACACCGTCGACCTCAGCGTCGACGCCACCACCTCGCGTGGTCACCTCACCGCCATCGACGCGGCCCTGGACCTCGTGTCCACCGCCCGCTCCGACCTCGGTGCCGTCGCCAACCGCGTGACCTCCATCATGAACACCATCGCGGTGTCCATCGAGGAGCTCTCCGCCGCCAACAGCCGCATCCTCGACGCGGACATCGCCGAGGAGTCCTCGCGCATGTCCGCCGCCCAGGTGCGGACGCAAGCCGGCGTGTCGGTGTTGTCGCAAGCCAACCAGGTTCCGCAGAACCTGCTGAAGCTTCTCGGTTGATATTTGAGCTGGTCCCTCAAGGGGCTCCGCGGTGCTCCCTTCTTGGGCACCGCGGGGCACCAACCCTGACGAGGAATCGACCGGCTTCGGGTATCGCCGAGGAGCTTCGGCTCCCGGCCGAAGCTCAGGTTGGCGCCGCCTGCGGGCGCACCACACATCAACCGGATCCGCGATCGTTGGGGCGTGATCCGCACAAAACGGAGGCTGCTTATATAGGCGCTTGATCTTGATCCCGGGTCGGGGACCCATGGGTTCGTTCCGTCGAAACGCGTGCCGATGTCTTGGTGCAATCCAAGAAACACGCCCTCCTCGACAAGACCGAGGCCCAAGGGAAAACAACCAGGAGATCCAGACATGTTGTCCATTCGCACCAACGTCAGCTCGCTGTCCGCGCAGCGCAACCTGATGAACAACCAGAACCAACTCGACGGCTCGCTGAGCAAACTCTCGTCGGGTTACCGCATCACCCGCGCCTCCGACGACGCCGCCGGCCTCGGGGTGAGCACCAACCTCACCGCCCAGATCCGCTCCTACGGACAAGCGGTGCGCAACGCCAACGACGGCCTCTCCGTCGTGCAGACCGCGGAAGCGTCGATGAACGAGACCTCCGCGATCCTCACCCGCATGCGCGAACTCGCCATGCAATCTGCCTCTGACGGCATCGGCGCCACCGAGCGCGCGTACATCCAAGAAGAGAACACCGCGCTCATCGCCGAGCTCGACCGCATCGACTCGGTCACCGAGTTCAACGGACAGACGTTGTTCGGCGCCGCCGCGGCCCTGACCTTCCAGGTCGGCATCCGCGAGACCGCCAACGACTTCATCACCCTCGACACCACCGCGATGAACGTCGACTCGACGAGCCTCGGGGTCAACGGTGTGGACCTGTCCACCGACGCCGCGACCTCGCGCGCCGCGCTCGCCACCATCGACACCGCCATCGACAGCGTGTCGAACTTCCGCTCCGAGCTCGGCGCGGTGGCCAACCGGCTCACCTCGGTGGTGAACACCATCTCGGTGGCCAAAGAGTCCGCCTCCGCCGCCAACAGCCGCATCCGCGACGTCGACGTGGCCGAGGAGTCCTCGAACATGTCCGCGAGCCAAGTGCTCATGCAAGCCGGCGTGAGCGTGCTCGCCCAAGCCAACCAAGCGCCCCAAGTCGCGCTCAAACTGCTCGGCTGATGCCGCGCCCTCTGGGTCCGCTGGGTTTGTCGAGCCCCAGCGGACCTAAGGCTCTCCATCATCACGGGCATTCTCTCCTAGCGGACCTCGGTCCGGGGGTAGGTGGTCTCTTCGGGGGCCACCTACTTTTTTTTAGGGGCTAGGCCCCTAAAACCCCTCTTTCTAGGGGCTGCGCCCCTAGGACCCGTCGTGACTTCCCTTTCCTTTTCACTCGAGGGCTACGCACCCTCGAGCTCCGCGCCTGGGGGCCTCCGGCCAGGCCCCCAGGACCCCCGGCCTTCGCTCAGGCGCCGCTTGGGCTTGGGGGCTTGAGCACGCGCACACTTTGCTTTCGACGAGGACCGCCGAGATTCAGGGCGTCCAAGACTCCGATGTCATTGCAGAGCGGAGGCGCCTTCATGGAAGAATCTCGGCTTGGGGGTGAAAAGACGTCCTGGCCATTGGGCAGGAGATCCATCTCATTGGATGTTTCTGGGGCCCACGACCTTGAGGGTTGTGCCTCCGACGGGCTCCTGCTTCGCGAGTTTGGAGTTCGAAACCACAAGAGCACACAGACGCATACAGAGTCCCAAAACGCCGGGGAAACGTTGGCTCCTGAAACTGCGTCTAGCGCCTCGAGCCGAAAAGCTCGTTGGCGCCCCTCCCTCCATGTCATTGCTTTGTCGCTTCGCCTGCTTTTCGGCGGTGTGCATCGAACCCACAAGACCTCCGATCCAAATGCTGCGGACAAGCCCCCGGCGGCGTTGAGCCGGCCAGCGGGGGTCTCAGGGTGGCCATTCGTTCCGAATGGCTGAAGGCGAACTTCGTTCGCCCAGGCCTTTCTGGCCAAGGCCCCCTGGCGCAGGGTCCTAGGGGGCGCGTAGCCCCCTAGAAGAGAGTGAAATGACGTCGAGGGGTCCTAGGGGGCGCGTAGCCCCCTAGAAAGACGTGAAGTCACGACGGGTCCTAGGGGCGAACAGCCCCTAGAAACCAAGGGGAGCTCGAGGGCAAAGCCCTCGAAAGCAAAGGTTGGTGCACCACATGCACCCAATGCATGTGAAGCACCAACAAGCGTCAAGACCTTGACGCTTGTTTCCCCCCGAAGGGGAAACAAAGTCCGCAGGCCGGGTCTCCGATCCGGGGCGTGACGTGCCGATGACCCAGACGGAGGTAGAGATGGAAGCGACATTTCGCGCGGGTGGATTGGCCTCAGGGCTCGATTCCAACTCCATCATCGACTCTTTGGCCGACATCCAGCGCAACACCATCCGCCAGATGGAGAAGCGCCAGGAGGCCTTCAAGATCCAGCTCAGCGGCATCGGCAACCTCAAGAACAAGATCGAAGCCCTGCACACCGCGACGTCCAAGCTGTCGGAAAACGGGGTGCTCGCGTCGTCGATCACCAGCGGGGCCGCGGGCTTCACCGCGGTGGCCGAGGACGGGGCGGTGGCCGGGACCTACGACGTGATGGTCACCAACCTCGCCCGGGCGGCCAAGGCCCGGACCGCGGTGGGCTTCACCGACAGCGGGGCGCCGGTGACCGGCGGCAACCTCTCGATCAACGTGGGCGGGACCATCACCGACGTGCCCATCGCTGACGGCGACGCGCTCTCGGACGTGGCGTTCAAGATCAACCAGTCCGGCGCCAATGTCACAGCATCGATCGTCAGCGACGGGGTCAACAGCTACCTCTCGGTGACCACCAACGAGACCGGCCATGAGATCGGGCAGCCCCCGGGCTCGGCGCTGTCCATCACCGAGACGTCCACCGGCAGCCTGGGCCAACCCCTGGGACTGAGCGTCATCCAGCAAGCGGAGAACGCGACCTTCGAGGTCGACGGCCTGGCCATCGAGCGCCGGTCCAACACCGTCACCGACGTGGTGCCCAAGACCACCCTCACCCTCAACCAGGTCACCGCCGCGCCGGAGGAGCTCAAGATCCAACGGGACCTCGAGGGCACCAAAGAAGCGCTGCAGACCTTCCTCGACGCCTACAACGCCCTCAACGAGCTCATTCAGGGTGACCTCGACGTCGACGAAAACACCGACCGCCAAAAGACATTGGCGGGGGACCCCTCGCTGCGCAGCCTCCAGACCCGGCTCAAGCAGATCATGACCGTCGAGGTCGCGGCCGCGGGCACCGACATCCGCACCCTCGTCGACATCGGCATCAAATCTGAAAAGGACGGCTCCCTCACCCTCGACGAGGGCACCCTCAAAGAGGCCCTGGCCCGGGACGAGTCCGCGGTGCGCGCGGTCTTCGCCGCCACCGGGGGCATCGCCGAGCAAGTCGAGAACCTCCGCGATGTGCAAAACGACGCCGACGACGGGGTGCTCTCCGCGCGCCAGGAAGGGCTCAACGCCCGCCTCGAGCAACTCGACCTCGACATCGCCAACCAGGAGCTTCGCATCGAGAAGTTCCGCGAGACCCTCATCGCGAAGTTCACCGCGATGGAAGAAATCGTCAGCCGGATGAACTCCATGAGCGACTTCATCTCCCAGCTCAAGTTCCCAGGCTTCTCCTCAGGGGATAAGTGATGAAAAAGGCCGAACAGTACGCCAAGACCCAAGTCCTCACCGCCTCACCGGCGCGGCTCTTGGTCCTCCTCCTCCGCGCTTGCCGCCGCAACATGGCCGAAGCCCGCCGTCACCTCGAGAACGGTGATCGCAAGAGCGCCCAGGACCCGATCAACAAGGCCTCGGAGATCGTCTACGAGCTCTGTCGCACCCTCGACCCCCAATACGACAAGGCCCTCTGCGACAACCTCGCCGACGTCTACGCCAATGTCAGTGCGCGGTTGCTGCGGGCCCAGACCACCCACGACGCGTCCCACATCAAGGAAGCCGAGTCGCTGTTCAACCCCGTGGCCGACGCCTTCGAGGACGTCATCGAGGACCTCGGCGACACCATGCCCTCCCCCGACGACGCGCGGGTGTCGCCATGAGCGCGGACGCCAAGGCCGTCATCGACAACCTCCGGGGCCTGAGCGACTGCCTCGCGGCCGAGGACTACGCCCGGGCGGTGGCCTACGTGCGCGAAGCCGAGGCCTGTTTGCACGCGGCCCACATCGGCCCCGAGGACAAAGAAGAGATCGCCCACACCCTGCGGGCGGCGATGCACGAGGCCGAGGTCCGCCGGGAAGACATCCAGGGGCAGCTCAACGCCAACCACCAGACCCGCTCCGCGGTGCGTCGCTACGGACGGGGATTCACCGCCGGACACCGGGCCTACGGAGACCGATAAGCCATGGACAAGGGCAGTATCATTGGATTCATCCTCGCCGCGATCCTGATCTTGGGGTCGATGGCGCTGGGCGGGTCCATCTTGATGTACGTCGACGTCCAGTCGGTGCTCATCGTGTTCGGCGGGACGGTGGCCACCACCTTGGCCAAAGAGCGCATGGAGGTGGTGATGGGGGCCTTCGCGGTGGCCAAGAACGCCATCTTCGACCAGGGACATGACCTCGACGTGGTCATCACGAGAATTGTGGAACTCTCGAAGAAAGCCCGGGAGTCGGGGGTGTTGGCCCTCGAGTCCGAAGAGGTGCCCACCGACTTCATGAAGAAGGGCCTCCGCCTCGTCACCGACGGGGTCTCGTCGGAGGAAATCGAAGAGGCCCTGGAGATGGAGCGCATCTCGTTGCTGCGCCGGCACAAGCGCGGCCGCGACGTGTTCAAGTTCATGACCGGCATCGCCCCCTCCATGGGCATGATCGGGACCCTGATCGGTCTGGTGGCCATGCTCCAGACCTTGGACAACCCCGCCGCCATCGGCCCGGCCATGGCCGTGGCCTTGTTGACCACGCTCTACGGCGCGTTGGTGGCGTTCGTGATTTGCCAGCCCATCGCCGAGAAGCTCGCCTCCCGCACCGACGAGGAAGCGGTGTCGATGGAGGTGGCCTTGCGCGGCTTTGCCGCCATCGCCCGGGGCGATCGGCCGGTGCTCATCCAAGAGAAGCTTGAAGCATTTTTGCTGCCCAAGGTGCGCGCGGCCAAGAAGGCGGCGGAGGGCTGATCGATGGAAGAAGAAGTCGAAGAGGGACTACCAGCGTGGATGGGCACCTTCGCGGACTTGATGAGTCTGCTGCTCACCTTCTTCGTGCTTCTGCTCTCCTTCGCCAACATGGACATCATGAAGTTCGAGGGCATGGTCGGCTCCATGAAGGAGGCCTTCGGGGTGAAGTTCAAAGACCCCGGCGACCACCTCGGGTTCACGGACTCCATCGTCGCCCTGTTCGACGAAGAGTCGGTGGCCGAAGAGACCATGGCCGAGAACGAAGACCGGCTGTCGGGTGAGCTCAAGCGCATCTCCACCCAACACCAGGTCGCGGGCTCGGTCAGCGTGCTCAGCGGCAAGGGCGGCATCATCGTGCGGGTGGACGGCAAGATGTTGTTCAGGCCCGGCGAGAGCGACGTGGCCCCGGCGGCGTTCGTGTTCCTCGACGAGATGGCCGCGGTGATGCGGCAGTTCGAATACGACGTATCCGTCGAGGGCCACACCGACTCCACCGCCCGGGGCAAGAGCCACCGCTCCAACCTGCCCCTGGGGGCGGCCCGGGCCAACAGCGCGGCCCAATACCTCGTCGGGGCCGGGGGCGTGCCCGCGGCCCGCATGTCCATCGTGAGCTACGGGGACAGCAAGCCGGTGGACGACAACAACACCGCCAAGGGCCGCGCCCGCAACCGGCGCATTGAGTTTGTCTTTCACCGCCAAGAGCCGCGCAGCCCCAACTCGACCAACCGCTAGGACAATGTCTATGTACAACCGCAAGGAGTTCAAGGGCGACTTTTCCATCACCAGCAGCGACAACCCGCTCGCGGACAAGCTCGCCGACGACATGCGCGAATGCATGAACAGCCACCGCTGTACCCCCCCCATGCTCCCCGGGGCGGCCCTGGAGGTCATGCAGCTCGCGCGCACCCCCGAGCCGGACTTCAAGGCCATCGCGTCGTCGCTGGAGAAGGACCCCCTGCTCGCGGCCCGGGTGCTGCGCACGGCCAACACCGCCCTGTTCGCGTCCGGGGGGCGGATCGATTCCATCCGCCACGCCCTCGTGCGCCTGGGGGTGGGCACGGTCCGCAACCTCGTGCTCCAAGAAGCGATGAACCTCCGCGTGTTCCGCTCGCGCATCTACCGCCAAGAGGCGGAGGGCGTGCGTGTACATTGTTTCGCGACCGCCTTGGCCGCGCGCTCGGTGGCGGAGTACACCCCGCTGTCCCCCGAGTACATGTACATGGTGGGGCTGCTCCACGACGTCGGGCTCGTGCTCGGCCTCGGCGCCCTCGAGGTCCTGGCCGGCCCCAAAGAGATCACGCCCTTTCCCTCGGCGGTGTACTGGCCTGCGCTGATTGCGACCCACGAGGAGGCCAACGGCCTGATGTGCACCCGGTGGAACATGCCGCCCGAGCTCACGTTGCTGCTCTCGCAGCACCACCACGTCATGCTCGGCGGCCAGCCCCACCCTGGACTCGCGGTGCTCGCCCTCGCCGAGGTGTTCGCCGACCTGCGCGGCTTCGGGGTCACCCGGCGCGGCAGCCGCCCGATGAAACAAACCGGCCGCCGGCCCGACGAGCGGCCTCAGCAGGTCATCGAAGAGGCCCTCACCGCCCTCGACCTCAGCGAGCTCCAGTTTGACGCTGCGCGTCAGCGGGTGGATGCGGTCTTCCTCGAGGCGTTCGGACAGCGGCCGGGCGATCCCGGGACGGCTTCTTCGGCGGGGGCATGATCGCTGGTATCGTCGTTCTTTCAGTGGGTTAGGCAATCAGGCCGACCGTGTGAGGCCATCGGGCCGGCCGTGTGGGGGCACGGCATGAAACCTCTGATTGCTGGAATGTCTCTGATTGTCTTGCAGAAGGATTGGCTGGTGAACAACAAATCACAACCCGACACCACCGGCGGTGCCCCCGACACCGCCCCCCGGGTGGATCGCGACGCCCTCGAACGGCTGAGCGGCACCGGGCACTTTGTCTACGACCTGCACACCCGCACGCTCCGCTGTTCACAGAATCTTCTGTTCCTGTTCGGGCTCCCGCCCCTCACCCCCCCCAAAGACCTCTTCGACCTGCTCGGCCCCGTCCATCCCGGGGACATGACCGACCTCCGCACCGCGCTCGAGTGTGCGGTGCAGTCCCATGTGCCCTTCGACCTCACCGTCCAGGTCCTCGGCGCGGATCGCCCGGCGCGCATCCTGCAGCTCCGCGGCGACGTGGTCCCCTTCACCGAACACAAGGCGCTGGTGGGTCACGCCTCCGACGTCACCACCGCCGCGGTGTCGGACAAGGACGTGCCCTCGTCGGTGAAGCTCGCGCTCATGGGCCGGATCGCCGACGGCATCGCCCATGAGTTCAACGATGCGATCAGCGCGATCAAGTGCTTCGCGTCGTTCGCGCTGGAGGGCGCGGCCGGCAACGACACCGTGTCCAGTGACATTCGGGAGGTCATGGTCGCGTCCGACCGCGCCACCGCCCTCACCGAACAGCTCCTCGCCGCGATCCAGAACACCGCCAGCAGCTCCCAGCTCATCGACGTGGGCGACCTTTTGAAAAACCTCCTCCCGGTGTTCGACCGCATGGGCGGCCGCGACGTCGACGTGAACCTCCACGCCGAAAGTGGCCTGCTCCCGGTGTTCACCGATCCGTCCGCCCTCGAGCAGGTGTTGGTCACCATCGCCTCCCAAGCGGTCGAGGATGTACCCGCGGGCGCGTCCCTCGACGTGCGGGCCGAGGCCACCCTGCTCGCCCCCCAGCAAGCAGAAGCATTCCCCCGGCTGGGCGGCCCCGGCACCTACGTGTGCATCGGGCTGCGCCCGACCCCGGCAGGCCAGCCCGACCCCCACTGGGACGCGGCCCGGGGCATGCCCCAGGCCCCCGGCGCCACCCCGGCCGAGCCCGCGGACATTCCCCCCTGGCTCACCCGCTGCCAAAGCGTGCTCGAGGGTGCGCGGGGCGCGGTGCGCGCGATGCAACGGGGCGCGCTGGTCGAGTACGAGGTGTGGCTCCCGGCCATCGCCCGGCCGTTCGATGCCGGGCAAGACAATGCCGCTGCAGAGGTTGTGCCCGAGGAGACCTCCATCCTCGTGGTCGAGGATGAAGGCCACGTGCGCCGGGCGGTGGTGCGCATCCTCAAGCGGGCCGGCTACCGGGTGGTGGAGGCCAGCGACGGCCGCGCCGCCCTGCGCATCCTCGAGAACGGCGATGTGCGGCCGGACCTGCTCATCACCGACGTGGTCATGCCCCACATGAGCGGTTGGGAGCTGGCCACCCGGGTGGGCGAGCGCTTCAAGGACATGCGGGTCCTGGTCATGACCGGCTACGGAAAAAGCGTGCGCGGCCAAGGGGTCGAGACCGGCCAAGCCCGGCTGGAAAAGCCCTTCACCCCCAACGTGCTGCTCACCAAAGTCACCGAGATCTTCGAGGACAACCCGGTGATTCGCACGCACTGAATCTCCGAGGGGAATGTCCCATTCCCCTCCCCCGCTTGCGCCTCGCAAGCTCGGCGTTCTGCGGGTGGCCAAGCGATGCTTGGCTTGAGCAACGCGAAGCGTTGCCGCCCCCTCCCCAATGTCGAAGCCATTCCGGAGGAATGGCCCAAGCAACGCGAAGCGTTGCCGAGCTCCAGGGGCCTCCGGCCCGTCGCTTCGGGCCGATGTTGCATCCGGCGGATGCAACCAGCTGGGGATGGGGCAGCGCGAAGATTTGGTTGCGCAACGCGAAGCGTTGCCTTGGGGTACGACGGGCGGGGCGTTGGGTCCCGCGCGGGTGTGGCACGCATCACCAAAGATCACCAAAGCCCCCTCACGAACAGGCGCGCCCACGTGTAACTCCCCGGCAGACGGTCGGCTGCACGCTTTTCCCCCACGTCACCGTCAGGTGGAGGTTGAAGATGTTTGATCGCGTACGATTCGTGGCGGCCTTTGTCGCGTTGTGGGCCCTGTCCGGCTGTCCGGGCGAGGCCGTCGATGTGTGTGCGGACGAGGACTGCAGTGGCCACGGGTCATGTGTGCTCGTCGACGATGCGCCGGCCTGCGCGTGCGATGACGGGTTTGTGGCCGATGGCCTGGCCTGTGTCGAACCGGGTGACGGAGACGGCGATGGAGACGGAGACGGTGACGGCGATGGAGACGGCGACGGTGATGGAGACGGCGACGGTGATGGAGACGGCGACGGTGATGGAGACGGCGACGGTGATGGCGACGGAGACGGTGATGGAGACGGCGACGGTGATGGAGACGGCGACGGTGATGGCGACGGAGACGGCGACGGCGACGGTGATGGGGACGGAGACGGTGATGGTGATGGTGATGGTGATGGCGACGGCGACGGAGACGGAGACGGTAACGGTGATGGTGATGGGGACGGAGACGGCGACGGCGACGGTGATGGTGATGGTGACGGAGACGGAGACGGAGACGGCGACGGTGATGGGGACGGAGACGGCGACCCCAATCCCGCGGTATTGCCCCCGGGGTGTGGCGGTTCCTATGTGGTGCTGACCGAGAACGTGGCGAGCGCCGGCGCGATCTCCGCCGCCAATGACGTGGACTGCTTCGCGATCGCCGTCCCCCCGGGCAGGATCGTGCGCTCCGAGCTGATGAACCTTCCGGTGCTTGTGCCCCCCGACCTCGACTTCCGGGTGTTCGACACCAACGGGGGCCAGATCCAGTTCGTGACCACGGTGAACAACCCCGAGACCAGCGCCCTGATCGGACCGACGGCCCCGGAGGCCTGGACGTTCTTGGTCGAGGGCTACGAGGGCGCCACGGGCGACTATGAGCTCACGGTCTGGTTCGAAGAGGACATCCCTGATGAAGCGGCGTTCGCCATGCCGATCACGCCTGGCACCACCGCGTCATCGATCCAGATCGCGGGGGACGTCGACTACTTCGTTTTTGAGCTCCCGGCCAATGTCATCATCGACCTCAGCCTGACCCCGCTGCCCTTCCTGGCTGAACCAGACCTCGACATGCGCCTGTACGACCAGGCTGGTGCCCTGTTGAGCACCGCCTCGACCACCAACGTGCCCGAGGTCATCACCTGGGCGGGCGGCGCGGGCACTTACTACGTGTCCGTCGACGGCTACATGGGCGCGACCGGCGACTACGAGCTCACGTTGGCATTCGTGCCCGACTGACCCACCGGGGTCGCCGCGCCGAACAGAGCACGACGGTCCCGCCCCGCCGGGCGGGGCCTCCCCCTGCGGCGGCGCCACCACCATCCGAGCATGGCCAAGGCCCACAACGACGCCTCGCCCGAGGTGTCCACCCCCGTGCACCCGCAACCGCCCGGGGGCTCTGCCGCATCACCATCACCATCACCGTCGCCTGAAGAACCGGCGTCGACGGCTCCGCCGTCCGCGGGTTCTTCCAAGCCGCCGTCAGGCGGCCCGTCACCGTCTCCGTCTCCGTCCCCATCGCCGTCACCGTCGCCGTCGCCGGGCGCCTGGCCCACACACTCGTCAAAGGGCATGCAGTCCTCGTCGGCGGGACCGGCCTGGCCATCGAGCTGCAACAGGTACGCGACGAGATCGGCCTCGTCGTCCGCGGACAGCGCGGGGATGTCTTCATGGACCGCGAGCACGTCTTGCAATGTCGGTGCACGACCGTCGTGCAAATAGGGCCCGGTGTTCCAGATCCCGCGCAGCGTCGGCGTGTCGAACCCCACGCCGGTCAGGTCCGCCCCGATGCCTTGCCCCGACGTCGGCAAGATCGTGCCCACGTCGTGGCGGGTCATGTCGGTGAACGCCGCGCCCCCGTGACATTGGGTGCAGTCCGCGGCCACGAACACGGCGCGGCCCCGTCGGCCCGCGTCGGTCATGCGCCCGTCCGCGTCCCGGTGCGGGCTGTCGGCAAAGGTGGACAGCGAGGACACGAACGCGGCCAACGCATCGAGGTCCGCGGACAGGCCGGCCTTGGGCGCGCCCAAGGGGTCGCCGGTGGTCGCGTAGTCCTCGTCGGACAAAAAGCCTTGGCCCGCGAACGCCCCCCGGATGTCGTGTTCAAAGTCCTGGATCTCGTCGAAGTTCGCGGTCCAGTGCACGTTGCCGTGGCCCAGGCCCGCGCGGCCGTTGAGCGCAATGGTATTGCGGAAGCCCTCGCCCACCTGGGTGAAGTCCCAGACCTGTCCGTCTTGGTCGCCGTCGAAGTGACAGCTCCCGCACGAGATGTAGCCGTCCTTGCTCATGCGCAAGTCGCCGGCGCCGTAGAAGATGCGTTTGCCCTGTAGCACTTCTGGAGCCAGCGCCTCGTCGTCGCTCACCGCGTGCACGGCCACACCGGGGGCGTTGTTGCCGGTGGCCGCGACCAGGGCCGCGGTGTCGAACACGCTCACCGCCCGATCCAGAAAATCCCACGCGAACAGGCGCGCACCGTCGTCGGACAAGACCACGCTCCGGGGGGCGCGGCCGGTGTCCATCTGCGAGACCCTTCGGCCGGTTTCGGTCTCGAAGACGTCGATGGTGTTGCCCCCCATCGAGGCCGCGAACACGATGTCGCCGTAGGGTGAGAGCGCCACGCTCTGCACCAAATCCCGGTCGTTCAGGTCCAGGCGGCGCTCGAGCACCTCCTCGTCCGAGGACAGATCGATCACCGACAGGAAGGGCCGGACCCGGCTTTCGAAGGTCAGCTCTTCCCCATCACGGGCCAGCCCCCGGGTGACGTTGGCCTTGGTCCCGCTCACAAAGCCAAACGCCCCGTCGGGCGAGATGTGCAGCGCGCTCACGTAGTTGGGCACCCCGCGGCCGCTCGCCTCGGTGTCGGGGCCTTCGTCGTAGGCGAGCACGATGGTGTGGCTGCTCTCGAGCGTCGCGGGGTCCACGACGACGATTTGGCCCTCGGTGGGCCCCGAGATGAAACGCGACACGTACAGCGCGCCGTCCCAGTAGGTCAGGCCCCGCGCGGTGGGCACCACAAACGCGGTCTGTTCGATGACGCCCGCGGGCGAGAGCCGCACGACCTCGCCGGTGGCGGAGAGCGTGACATAGACATTGTCGTCGGGGTCGATGACCAACCCGTCGGGGGCCGAACCAAACGGCAACGTCACCGTGTGTTCGACATCGCCCGACGACGAGAGCCGGCGCACCACGTGTTCGTCCTCGACGCTCACCCACACCCGGCCTTGGCTGTCCACCGCCAGGCTGCGCGGGTGGCCGCCCACGACGGTCTCGAACACCGGCTGGCCACTTTCGTCGTCCACCGCGCGCACGGTGCCCTGGTCGAGGTTGGCCACCAGGATCTGTCCCCCGTGGTGCACGAGCGGGCCGGACGTACGGCCCACATCTTCCGCCAACGGCCGGTGCACGATTTGTACGCCCGAGCAGGTCGCGGTGCGCGGCCCGTCGGTCACGGTGACCACCACCGGGTGCCGGCCCGCGGGCAGGACCGCGGTGGGGGTCGGCCCCACGTCGAGCAGGCTCTCGTCCCCGAGCTGCCAATCGTAGGTCGCCCCCGCGGGCCCCGCGCTCGAAAAGCTCACCGTGCCCGCCTCCTGCGGGCTGAGCGCGAGGTCGCAGGCGAGGGGCTGGGGCACGATCACCACCGTGTACATGCTGTCCTGCCCTTGGGCGCCCGACGCGTTGTTGCCCCCGAGCACCACCGTGCCGGGCGCGAACGATTTTTCGTGCACGGTGAAGTCGGCATCGCTCGTGCCCACGGTCTCGCCGGTGGGCACGAAGGTCGCGAGCCAGTCGGGCAACGCGTCGGCCCGGTCGTCGTAGAGCACGTAGACATCGCTCGGTACGATGAGTTCGAAAGTGAAGAAGTCAGCGGAGAAGCCGAACTTGTCGTTGTTGGCGGTCTGGATGTAGGGCTCGCCCACGAAGCGCACGGGGTGTGCGTCGGTGTAGGTGAAGTCGCGGTCGATGTAGACCGGCGCGCCGGCGCCGAAGATGCCCACCGCGTATTCGGTGTTGAGGGGGCTGTTGTTGTCGATGCTGGGCACGATCTCCGCGGGGGACAGGCCCACGCTCCCGTCGCCGGTGGTGAAGGTGAAGCTCTCGGTCGCCGCGGGGTTGCCGGCCACGTCCGTGACCCCGTCGATGACGAGGCGGTATTCGGTGTCGGGGGCCAAGGGCGCGGCGGGGGCGAGGTTGACGAGGGAGAGCTGGGCCGAGCGGGTGGCGGGCACCTCGTCGCCGGTGGCGACCACTTCAAGCCGGAGGGTAGCCGACGACAGCGAGGCCGCATCGATGTGATCGGAAAAGCTCACGCCGAAGCGCGAGGTCAACGCAAGCCCAGTGGCATTGGCGGGCGGGTGCAGCCAGTCCACCGCCGGGGGCGTGGTGTCGGGATCTGCTTGGTGCGGAATCAGGGCTGTGCCTGAGCCGTGGTCGTCGCCCGCGAACACCAGATTGCCGAGCACGGTGGCAAAATCCTCGTCGCGGTCCGAGAGCCCCGAGGAGCCTTCGCCCACCTCTTGGGCGGTGGCGACGTCGAACTTCACGTAGCTCTTGGAAAAGCCCGAGTGGAACGCGCCGTCTTGGTAGGTGCCGTAGCCCCCAGAATCGAAGTAGAGGCCGATGGTGGCTTCGTGGGTCATGTTGCCGAGGGCGTCGACCTGGTGGATGTGGGCCCGCGGGGGGATGTTGCCCGAGGTGAAGATCTTGCCCGGCCCCGCGAACAAATGCGAATAGCCGGCCTTGCCACTTTTGGTCCGCAGCATGCGCGGGTCGTGCGGGTCAGAGACGTCGAGGGTGGCGAAGGCGAGGCCTTTGCTCTCCATGATCACCAGGAGGTTGCCGAGGGCGAACACCTGAGACGGGCTCACCCCCGCGAGCTGTCCGGTGGTGCGGTGCTCGACGAGCACGGGCGCGACCGGGTCGCTGGCGTCGACGATAAAAAGCCCCGCGTCCACCCCCGCGACGTAGAGCGTGGGGGCCTGCCAGAACGTCCACCAGTCGCCGGAGTAATCGCCCCGATCGATGCCCTCGATGTCGAGGTAGGAAAGCAACGACACCGCCAGCGGGTCGGTGACGTCCCAGAGCTGAATGCCCTCGACGCCCTGGGCCGCGAGCACGAGGTCGTCGCCGAGGGTGGCGAGGGAAAAGCCATGGGCTTCGCGCAGGCCGTGGGTGTCCTCGTTTTCGTGGCGCACCACCAGCTGGGGGTCGGCGGGGTTGGACACATCCCAGAACTCGATGCCCCCGTCGGTGTCGCGCCCCCCGCCGTCGGAGGAGGTGATCACCATGAGGTAGCCCTGCACCATGGTCACGTTGCCGTGCCCCTGGGGGCTGTGCACAATCCCCACCGGCTCGAACAGTTGATTTTGGGCATAGCTGAGGTTGCCGAGACCGGGCCCCCCTTGGGCCACGGCCGAGACACTCCACAGCGCGACGAGGGGGAAGAGCGCGCGCATCATGCCCGGCGTGTAGCAGGGCCCGCCCCGAGATCGAATGCGGGCCGGGGCCGCGCCCTCAGGCCCCGGGCATGCGCCAACTCGCCACCGGGACCCGGCGCACCGCCTGGTGGTGCACCAACCAGCGCGCCCGCTGCGCGTCCTTCTGCTGTTCGGCCGAGAGCTCGACGAGGCGGGCCCGCAGCCGGCGCAAGGCCAGCGCGCGGTTTTGGTGTTGGCTTCGGCCCGCGGCCGCGCGCACGGACAGGCCGGTGGGCAGGTGGGTGAGGCGCACCGCGCTCTCGGTCTTGTTCACGTGTTGGCCCCCGGGGCCCGAGGCGCGGCACGTCTCCCAGCGCAGGGTCTCGGGGGGCAGCCCCGGCGCGTGCGCGTCCGGCGCCGAAAACAGCGCGGCCACCGCGACGTAGACCCGGCGCCGGCCCCGGGCCCCCTTCGGCAGCCGCACCGCGTGGGTGCCGAGCAGCCCGGTCAGTTCATCCGCGGTGGCGTCCTTTGCCCACCACACGTCCACCGAGCGCGGGGCGGTTTCGCCGCCCTGGTGGAGCACGGTCTCAATGGCCAGACCGCGTTCGGCACACATTCGCTCGACGAGACCAGCCATGTAGCCCACCGCCGGCCAGAGCGCGGGGGGCGCGGTGCCCGCGGTCAACCGCAGCCCGTGCACGGCCTCGCCCGGCGCATTCATGCCAAGCCCCAGCGGCGCACGTCCTTTTTCGAGAGCTGCCGCTTGGCCTCGGCGTAGACCCGGCAGCGACCGTACCTGGCCGAAAGTTCGTCTTGGTCGCGCCCGTCCACCGCCCGCCGCAGCACCACGTCCCGGCAAAGGCCGTCGTCCAGGGGAGCGAGCCGCACCGCGAACCAATGGTTATGCAAGAACAGCGCGATCTCACCGGGGCCGAGCGCGCGGGGCGCGGCGGGCTGGTTGCGCCTGCGGACCGGGCGCCGCCGCGCAGGCCGCTTGAGAACCCCATCGCGGGGGTCGACGTAGAACGTGCGCCGGTCGTCAAACAGCTCATCGCTTCTCCAAAAGCGCCCGTCGTCCGGGGCCCGGAACACCCGGTCGCCTTCGACCCGCGGCCGGCGCTGCACGTAGTCGTAGAGGTGTTCGAGAATGTGCACGTCGATGGCGCGCCGCGTGTGAACGCAGGCCCGAATGTCACTGTAGACATCGTTCCAGGGGCGGCCCACCTGGCGGTTGAGGTACTTCCGGAGTGGCCCGAGGTGCTCGTTGAGCGACTTGCCGAACCGCGGCCGCATCCGCTGTCGACGAGGAAGGGCAGTCTTCGGGTCGATGTCCCGGGCCGCGCGCCATGCCGCCCGGGCCCGGCGCACGTCTTCGTTTTTGCTGCGGCTGCCCCGTCGCGGGCGCTCCACGAGCACTTTGGGCATGTCGGGTCTCATTGTTTCACCGTGATCAAAGGAAGGTGCTCGGCCACGCGGGTGGCGGCCCGGTGGTGCACGAGCGCGTCCACCACGTCGCCAATGTCTTTGTACGCGTCAGGATGTTCCTCGAAGAGCATGCGCTCGTCGGCGTAGAGCACGTGGCCGCCGGTGGCGGTGCGGCGCACGCTTTTGCGCGTGTACTTGTGGCGCATCTTGTTGTGGGCGTCGTGTCGGCCGAGCTTGCGGCCCGCCCCGTGGGCCACACAACACAGGTGCGCGTCGTTGCCCGTCCCGCGCAGGATGCTCGACGGCGTGCCCCGGGTGCCGAGCACCACCGTGAGCGCCCCCTGCTCAGCGGGGGCGGCCCCCTTTTGGTGCAGCCACACCGGGCGGCCTCGCACCGTGGTTTCGCGCACGGTGTTGTGGTGCACGTCGAGGTCGAGGGCCCACCGGTTCGGCCGGGTCGCGCCCACCGCGTGCAGCAAGCGGACCCGCAGCACAAACCGGTTGGCTTCGGCGAAGTGCAGCACCGACCGCAGGGCGGACAGGTACGCCCCGCGGGCATCCTCGTCGTCCAGGGCCACGTCGCCCCAGCGCCGGGCGAACACGCCGCCCACGCCGCGCGATCCCGAGTGCACAATGACACTGGGCATGCCCCGCGACACCCCCGCGGCTTTCTCGGCCACAGCGCCGATGTGCCCCACCTCGGCGAAGTGATTGCCCCCACCCGTGGTGCCGAGCTGTCGCGCGAACAAACCGGGGTCCTCGAGCCACGCGGGGTCGGCGGGGGCGTGCACGGGTTCGAGCCCGGCGAGATCGCGCAGGGGGTCGGGCACCCCGTCGACAAAGGCGAGACCGCGGGCGCCGAAGCGGCAGGCCGCGACCACCAATGCTTCGGGATCGACCGCCGCGAACAGGTCGTCGGCCATGGCGTTGTCCACCCGGCGCAGCAAGGCATCGCCGGTGTACTTGGCGCGCCGGGCCACGGTGAGGCGCACCCCACAGCCGGCATCGCCCCCAATGAGCTGCGGAAAGATGCTGTCCTCGAACGCGAACGCGGCGCCGATCGGCACCCCGCGCCCCGGGTGCAGGTCCGGCAGGCCCACCGCTTGGGTGCACCCCGGTCGGGCCGCCACCTGGAGCAGCTGGGCCACCGCCTCGGTCTCGAGCCAAAGGCGCGGGGTGGAGAGGACCGACACGTGGTCGGGAAGGTCATGTTGTGGTTGAAAAGTGCCCATAGCCGGGACTGCATCGCAGGCACCGTGCCATCACGTATTTTCAATGACTTACGGCATAACTGGTCTTCGCTGCACCGGCATGTATCGGTGCGTTCTTCACCATATGATATGTTTCGCACCATGATGTTCCGCTCGTTGCTGACCTGGGGGGACCGCGCCGCCGGCTGGCAAAAGTATGGGGGCAAAGACCCGGGCCCCGTGCTGCGCTTCGCCGCGGTCACCGACGCGACCTATGCGCGCGCCGTGGTGCTCTGCCCCCGCCGCAGCCGGGTCGCCACCAAGGCCTTGGCCCGCGACCTGCGCGCCCACATCGACGACGTCGAGGTGGTGCCCATCGACATCGAAGACCCGTCCGACCACGAGGCCCTGTTCGACGCGCTGTCCCCGCGGTTGGCGGGCTGGCGCGACACCCTGCCCGACCTCGACGTGTTGCTCTCCGCGGGCACTCCCCAAGCACAAACATTGTGGGTGGTTTTGGTCCAGGCCGGCCTGCTCGATGCCCGCATGCTCCAGGTCATCCCCCCGCAGTTTGTGCCCGTGCCCCACCCCCACCCGGTGCGCGAGGTGCGCTTCGACATCGAGGGTTTTCCCGAGATTCGCGCCCTGCGCGACGAGGTCGTGCAGCTGCGCCGCTTGGCCCAGAAGGTGCGCACGGACATGGTGAGCAGCAGCCCGGCCATGGCCCGGCTCTCCCGCCGCCTGGTGCGCGCGGCCCAAAGCGACGTGGCCGTGCTCGTGCTCGGCGAGACCGGCGCGGGCAAGGAGCGGGTCGCGCAGGCGGTGCATCAACATTCGGCGCGACGGGAGGGACCGTTCGTGGTCGAAAACTGCGGGGCGTTCAGCGAGACCGCGCTGCAGAGCGAGCTGTTCGGGCACGAGGCGGGGGCGTTCACCGGGGCGGCCGGGGCCCGGCGCGGCCTGTTCGAACAAGCGGACACGGGCACGCTGTTCCTCGACGAGGTGGGCGAGCTTTCCCCCGCCAGCCAGGTGCGCCTGTTGCGTGTGCTCCAGACCGGGCGCTTTCGGCGCATGGGGGCCGAGACCGAGACCGAGGTGGACGTGCGCATCGTGGCCGCCACCCACCGGGACCTGCGCGCGATGGTCAAGGCCGGCACCTTCCGCGAAGACCTCTACTACCGGTTGTGCGGGGCCGAGCTCGAGGTGCCCGCCCTGCGCGACCGCCGCGAAGACATCGCCCCTTTGGTCGAGCGGTTCTTGACCGACTTTGGCCGCCGCGACCTCGCCGTGACCCGGCCCGCGCACCGCGTGCTGCACCAGTACCATTGGCCTGGCAACGTGCGCGAGCTGCGCGCCGAGGTCCGGCGCTGGACGGTGTTTTGTGACGAGGTGGTGGACGTGTCTGACCTCGGGCCCGACCTGCAGCTGGCCGCGGCCGCCGAGCCCCCGCGCCTCCCCACCGAACACATGCTGGACGAGGCCGCGGTGCTCACCCTCGACGAGGCGGTGAGCGCCACCGAGCACGCGGTGATCGTCGACGTGCTCGCCCGCACCGGCCACAACCTGTCCCAGACCGCGCGCTTGCTCGATGTGGACCGCAACACCTTGAAGCGCAAGATGGTGCGCCTCGGCCTGCGCGCGGGGTAGGCTCGCCCATGGCCGACACCGACCGGCGCGGACGCCGCAAACAACCTCGTCAAGCCCGGTCCAAGGCGTTGGTGGACGCCATGGTCACCGCCACCGAACAGCTCCTGCGCGACGACGAGCGCGGGGTGAGCATGAAGGCCATCGCCCGCCGGGCCGGGGTCGGGGTCGCGTCGGTGTACGAGTACTTCGCCCACCAAGACGGCCTGGTCGACGCGCTCCTCGACCGCACCGCGGTGGGCAACTTTCGCCGGCTGGAAAAGCTGCTCGCCGATCCCGGCCTGCCCATCCGCGACCTGTGCGAACAGATCGCCACCACCACCCGCGACATCTACTTGGAGTCGCCGCGCCTGACCCGGTTCATGCTCAAGACCGCGTTTCGTTTTGACCGAATGGCCTGGGTGCAAAAAGAACGCGACCGCTATGCGCAGATTTTGGGCGCCCGGCTGCAGCTTGCTTTCCCCGATGCGCCCCCCCAGGAGTGCATCGACAGCGCGTTCGCCGCCACCGACATGTTCACCGGCATTGTGTTCAGCGCGCTGTACCGGGACGAGAGCGACATCGACATCACCGCCGCGATGGCGCGCATGCTGCGCTTCTTCGACGCGGAGTTGACCCACCTCGCCGCCCTGGATGACGCGCACCCGCGATAGGCGTGGTGGGCGACGTCACGTCGCCCCCGCCCACGTCACGGAGTGATGCATTGGGTGTTGTCGGTGGGGTCGACGCTGCCGCTGGTGCAGTTGTCGTACTCGCACACCGACGACGACGTCACCCCATTGCAGTCGGGGTCGGGCACGCCGCACCCACAATCGCAGGTGTCGTTGGCTTCATCGTAGTAGGACGCGCTGCACGTCCACCCCGCAGGAACGCTGCCGGCGTCGCTCCCGCTTCCGCATTGCTGCAGTTTGTCGCTGCAGTCGGGCTTGTCGTTGGTGAAGGAACCGCACCCGCAAGACAGGTCCAGCGAATAGCCAAAGCAGGTGTACTGGCAACTGGCGAGGTCGCTTTCGCATCCAGGACCATTTCCGCGAACGACAGAACTGGAAGAACCAGGCTGGTCGTGGGCCTGCTCGTAGATCGCCACCGCCGCGCACGACGACAGACTTGGATTGTTCTCGATGTGGATCAAGCCCGTGGAGAACAGGGGGGCGGACACCGTGTGCAACGAGGCGTTGCCGATGATGTTCAGGTTTCCGTTGGTCAAGGCCGGCGCCTGCAGCGAGGTGAGCTGGGGATTGTTCTCCACCGCGACCTCGTCACCGGTGTGCAGCGCGGGGAAGGAGAGGGTGCCGAGCTGGGGATTGTTGCGAATCTCGATCCGTCCTTCGGTGAGCGCGGGCAACAAGAAAGCCTGTAGGCCCGCACCGGATATCGTCAACACGGTATGGCTCAGGCTGTCCAACCGCAAAGTTGTGAGTGCAGAGGCATTGGCGATGTCCACCCCCAACACGAACCCGGTGCTGTTGTCGCTGCCGACCAGCGCCCGCAAATCCACCACTTGCAGCGCCGGCACATCCGCCAACACCACCCAGTCGGCCCACTCCAGCTTCCGGAGGTCAACATGGGTCACCGTCAACGACGAGACGTCGACATGCTCCACCGAAAGGACGTGGGGCATCACCACCTTTTGGTATGCCCCCTTGATCACCAGACCTTCGCCGACGGTGTGCACATTGCCGAGGGCGACCACATCAAGCCCTTGCACCGCATCGACCTCCAGCCGCCCGGTCACAGTGCCGATCCCCGAGTGCAAAAACGCTTCGTACTCGTCTAGGCTCTCGATGATCATGTCCCCGTCGTAGACTCCGGTGCCGGCAGGAACCACATCCCCATCTCCATCGCCTGAAGAACCGGCGTCGCCGTCCCCGTCTCCATCTCCGTCACCGTCGCCGTCGCCTGAAGAGCCGCCATCGCCGTCGCCATCCCCATCGCCGCCCAAGCCGGCGGGCACGCACCGGTAGTCTTCGGCGTCGTCGGGGTGCGCCCACTGGTGGCCGTCCTCGCACCAAGCCACCCCGTCATCATCCCGCACACAATGCTGTTGGGCCGTGCAGGGATCGTCGCCGCGACCGGGCTCACCGCGCGGCCCGAATCCTGAGCCGTCCATGTTGCCGTCGCAGGCGACGGCCCCCAACAGCAACAGAACCAGCCCCTGGCGGAGGGGCAACGAGGTCGTTTTGGTGGGGGGCGGATTCATGGCATCTCCTTGTCTGGGCGGAGGTAGGCAGGGCTCCTACCTCTTCTTTGCTTTTCGTGGTGAAACCGGCTCGCGTTCGCGCGCGGACGGTCCGGGTTCTCAAGACGATAAGTGTTTGTTTTGTTTGGTCTTTCTCTCACGTCCGGCGGTGTATTCTGGGATCGCGCGGGGCCCGCGGGGTAGGCTCCGCCGATGAACGCGCCCGACAAGACCAAGGTGTGGACCGCCCTGCAAAAGCTGGCCAAGAGCCAGCTCGACGACGCCATCAGCGCGCAGAAGACGGCGCAGCAAGGCGCGACCCACGAAGAGTCCAAACCGGAAAACGACAAGGACACCCGCGGGCTCGAGTCCAGTTACTTGGCGCGGGGCTTGGCCAATCGGGTGCTGGAGTGGCAGGAGACCGTGGCCCGCTTGTCACAGATCTCCGACAAGCCCCTGCCCGAAGACAGTGCCATTGTCGCGGGGGCGTTGGTCGCGCTCGAGGACGACGAAGGCGAGACCCTGTGGGTGGCGGTGGCCCCGGCCGGGGGCGGGCTCAAGGTCAGCATCGACGGGGTGCGCGTCACCGTGGCCACCCCCAAGGCGCCCTTGGGACAAGCGTTGATGGGCAAGGTGGTGGGCGACGAGGTCAAGCACCCATCGCGCGGGCTGCTCGAGGTGACCGCGGTGCGGTGAGCTCAGCTGCCCTGGCAGGCGATGGCGCACATCAGCGTGCCCATGCTGTTTTTGGGCAACAGACACCCCATGAACATCTCGTTGAAGCTCCCGGTGCAGGCCAAGGCCATGCGCTCATAGGTCTCCGACGAGGCGATGGCGGGCCGCCGGTACGGCCGCTTGCCCGTGGTCGTCGGGGGCACGGGCACTTCTTCGGGCGGGGCGCGCATGTCAGGACCCGTTGCAGGGGGCGTTGCACATCAAGAACATGCCCTCTTTGGACAAAAGACAGCCCATGAACTGGTCGTTGAAGCTCCCGGTGCACGCCAGCGCGAGGCGCTCGTAGGTCTCCGACGAGGCGATGGTGGGGCGCCGGTAGGGCTTTTTGGGGGCGCGGGGCGGGCGGGCCGCGCGATCGGCGACGGGGGCGGACAAACGACCTCCAGGAGACACCGAACGCCTCGCTGGCGCCCGGCGGTGGCCCGGTGAGGGCCACAAACAGGGGTGGTCAGATTGTCCAATCCGGAGACAAAACCGCAAACTTTTCGCGGTGTTGTATCGTTTTATGCCGGTCTTGCCGGCTTTTCCGGGATTGTCCGCGTGGGGTTAGGCCGCGGACGGCCTTCTTAGGCCGCGGACGGCCTTCTTAGGCCGCGGCGTCTTCTTCTTCGCGCTCGGCCTTGAGCTTGAGCATGCGCTTTTTGATCATGTTGCGCTTGAGCCGGCTCAGGTACTCGACGAACAGCTTGCCGTCGAGGTGATCACACTCGTGCTGCAGGGCCACGGCCTTGAGGCCTTCGGCCTCGATGGTCTGCTCGTTCCCGTCGAGGTCGGTGTAGGTCATGGTGACCTTGCCCGCGCGGGTGACCTTGCCGACCTCACCGGGCACCGACAGGCAACCCTCTTCCCAGGTGAGCTCGCCCTCTTTGTGCACAAACTTGGGGTTGATGATCACCAGCGGCTCTTCCCCCGAGGGGCGGTCCTCTTCGCTGCCGTAGATGTCGACGACGACCATCCGTTTGTGGATGCCGATCTGGGGGGCGGCGAGACCGACCCCGTCGGCCGCGTACATCGTCTCGAGGAGATCCTCGGCGAGGGCTCGAATCTCGTCGTCGATGGTCTCGACCTCTTCGCTGACCTTGGCCAGCTCCGGGTCGGGCCAGATGAGGATGTCCTTGATCGCCATGTCTTTTGCCTCGCCCTTTCATGGTACGGACGCCGCGGCCAAACGGCAAACCACCCGGCCCTTTTGGCTTTTTCCCCGGGAAGCTACAACCCCATCATGAGACGACTGCCGCTCCTGCTCGCCTGTGGCCTGTTGTTGTTCGCCGCGGGTTGTTTCTCGTTGTTGCTCGACTTCTCCCGGGAGGTGCAGGTCGAGCGCGGCGAGATCAAAGGCCGCGTGGTGCGCGCCGACGAGAACAACACCCCCGCCAACTTCGCCAAGGTCGGCATCACCGGCCGGCCCTTCGTCCGCCGCACCACCACGTCGGGGAGCTTCACCTTCGACGACCTCGATCTCGGCTTGTACGTGTTCTCCATCGAAGACGACCAGGACGGGGACGGCTGGCCCGAACGCACCGGCTCCGCGGTGGCCCAGCTCGCCCGCCTCAGCCACAATGGCGCATTGCCTTTTTCCGGCACCGACCAGGCCACCGGGGTCCTGCTCGGCGACATCCCCATCACCGGCACCATGGGCGTGACCGGCCGGGTGCGCATCCAGCTCGCCAACCAAGACCAGGTCGCCCCCGCCGACGCGGGCTACCTCGTGCGGCTGTTCGCCACCGGCGAAATCGATTTCGAGTCCGAGACCTCGCCGATCCAAGACCGCCTGCAGGGCTCGGCCTTCGCCATCACCGCGTCCGACGCCACCGGGGCCTACGAGCTGTCCGCGGTGCCCGCGGGGGCGGTCAGGGTGTTCGCGGTGGTGCACGAGCCCGGCGCGGTTCCAGGTACATTGGGCGAGGTGGTGGCGGTGTCCGAGCCCGTGCGCGTGTCCGGCACCGCCGGGGCCGACCTCGTCGCCCGGGACATCATCCTCGAGGACCCGCAGCTCTCGCCCCTCCCCGGGCCCCAGCCCATCGGGGTGATGTTCGCGGGGGCGGTCACCGGCGACGCCTATGCGGTGTTTGTGCCCCCCGGCCGCGAAGCCCCACCCTGCGAGCCCGACCCGCCCGCCCAGGACGCCTACGACGGCACCCGCTTCGCCTACGCCAAGGTCTCGCCCCCGACCAACGCCGCCGCCATCGTCGAGCTGTCCGCGCCCCAGGGCACCTGGGACATGCGGGTGTGCGCGGGGGGGCGCGGGGCCCTGGTCGACCTCGTGGGGGTGTTCAATGTGTCCGACGCCGCCGCCCGCCCTTTGTACGGCCCGGTGCACGCCGGCACCGACGGGGACGTGGACTGTGACGTCGACGGCCTGCTCGATTGTGACCGGGACGGGGCGGTGCAGCTGCCCCCCTTCGACCCCGACCGCCTCGACGACTTCGCGGACGAACTCGAGGTGTGGAACGCCTGCACCGCGGTGTGCGCGGTGCGCCTCGGGGTCGCGCTGCAGTCGGCGTTCTGTTCGTACCGGGGCGAGCGGTACGACTGTGACGACGACGCCGACGGCCAGAGCGACACCTCGGAAGGCCCGCGCTGCCTGGGCTTTTACCGGGGCACGGATCTCGATGCAGACGGATTGTGTTCGGGCGAGGACGCGTTCCCGCAATGTCCGGACAACACCGCGTCCGGCTGCCCCGCGGGGGTGTGGACGGTGGACCCGCAGCTCGCCCCCGGTCTCGACGGGGGCCGCCCCCCGGTGGGCTCGTTTTTTGACCGTACGTTCGGCGATGACGGCCGGCTCTACGTGGCCGATGACCAGTTGTTGTTCATCGAAGAGAGCACCGCGCTGTCGGACGGGTCCGCCTCGGTGGCGGTGCGGCTTTTGCCCCTGGGGGACGGCCTGCTCGGCGACGGGGGCGCGCGGGTCTACACCGTGACCCCGGCCGGGCAGCTCGCGGGGGAGCTGGTGGACCTCGGCGCCGACGCCGAGGTGCGCGGGCTCTCGTCGCGGGACGGGGGCAGCGGGCCCGAGCTCGCCATCGCCGGCAGCATCGAGCCGGTGCCGTTTCAGACCCAGGCGGTGGTGTGGATGCGCCGGCCGGACGGCAGCATCGTGACCAGCTTCGGGCCCAATGATTCTGGACGGGCGATTTTGTCCCCGCCCAATCCCAATGCCACACCCCGGCCCCGCGGGCGCGACGTGGCCTTCGGCCCCCTCGGCGATGTGTTCGTGCTTGCGGAATATTTCACCGCCGACAACGTGGCCGATGGGGTGGTGGCGAAGTTCACGCCGGACGGCGTGCTCGACCCGACCTTCGGCGAGGCGGGCTACGTGTTGCTCAACGAGCTCGTCGGAGGCGAAGGCACGCTGCCCCACCGCATGGTGGTGACCGACACCGGGGACATCTGGGTCGGGGTCAGCTTCCAGCCCACCCTCGCGGCGCAACGGGACGCGGCCATCGTGGTGCTGACCGCCGGCGGCGCCCCCGCGGCCAGCCTCGCCGCCCCCTTCGCCGGCGGGGTGTGGACGTTCGGCGGCGGCGGCTTTGAAGCCGTCGACGCGCTTGCGATCACCCGGTCGGGCGGCGGCATCATCGCCCTGGTCTCGTCGGGCGACGAGGGCCTGGACACGTCGTCGCGGGTGACCGGGTTCGACATCACCGGGGCGGCGCTGCCCGGCTTCGACCCCCCGGTGCTGTTGTCGCCCGCCCCGGGGCAGGAGGCGGCGGCCGCGCGGGGTCTTGTGACCCTGCCCGGGGGCAAGTTCCTCGCGTTGGGCGGGGGGCGGGGCATCGGCAGCACGCGCGAGGACGCGGTGGTGTGGCGGTACCTCGAGGACGGGACCGCGGACGGTTTTGTGCGCGAGGACGCCGCGTTCGGCGCGGTCACCGACGACTTTGCCATCACCGGCACGGTGCTGCCGAACGGCTTGGCCGTGCTCGCGGGCAGCACCTACGAGCCCCCCTACCAGAGCGATGGCGCGCTCAAACTGTGGAGAGCGCGGCCGGACAGCCTGTTCGAGGACAGCACCGGGCCCATCGGGGACGGCGACGGCGACGGAGACGGAGACGGGGATGGCGACGGAGACGGAGACGGCGACGGCGACGGAGACGGAGACGGGGACGGAGACGCGGGGGTGGTGGTGGGGTGTGTGCCCGACTGCAACCTGAGCTGCCCGGTGAACGAGACCGGACGGTGCGTCGAGGTCTGGGGCATCGGCGAGGAGTGCCGGTGTGTGGACGACTTGGTGTTCTCGCCCGGTCGCTGCCCGGCGGGGGCGCGCCTGGTGGCGCCCAACGATGACAACCTGCTCGAGGTCACCGACGACCAGCCGCTGCCCTTGATCGACGACCAGTCCTACTGCGTCATCGGGGACCTGTGGTTCACGGGGTCGACGATGTCGATGGCGGACCCGTTTTTGACCTACGTGTCCAACGACATCGCGATCACCGGTGACGTCGAGGGCGTGATCGAATGGCCGGCGATGACCGCCCTCGGGAGCCTCTACTTCTCGAGCCCCACCGCCACCCAGGCAAACTTCACCACCCTCGCCGACATCACCGAGATCCGGGCCAGCGTGCTCCTGCAGGGACATTCCGGCGACACCTTCGCCATGCCTGAGCTGTTCACCGCGGGCGGGCCGGTGTTGATCGAGAACAACCCCGACCTCACCACCCTCAACCTGCCCGCCCTGTTCGGGGCCCCCGGGGGCGTGACCATCACCAACAACGGCGCGCTGCAAAGCCTCGACCTCTCGGGCTGGGACTTCAGCCTGGGCCTGCTCAGCATCACCAACAACACCGCCCTCTGTTACACGGGCTACACCGGTCCTCCGCTCAACGAATTCCAAGCCAGCGCCAATGCTTGTGGAGCCGTGTGCGGCGGGGACCAGACCTGTTTCGGGAACGAATCCTGCGACGTGGCCAACAACATCTGCGGACCCTGACGATGATGAACAGCCTTTTCGCCCTCTCGTTGACCCTGCTGTTGTCCGCGGACAACGCCGCGGACAACGCCCCGCCCCCCTCCACCGACGACCAACCGGTGATGCCCCTCGGCCCCACCGCGCGCCCCGACCCCGACGCGCCCCCCGCGGCCGAACCCAAAGCCCCCGACAAAAAGGCCCCGCCCCCCGCGGCGAAGCCGGCCCCCGCGCCGCCCCCCGCGGCGAAACCGGCCCCCGCGCCGGCGCCCGCGCCGCCCCCCGCGACGAAGAGCGCGCCGCTGGCCCCGCCCCCCGGCGCGGCGGACGAGACCTCCCCCGGGGCCGAGCTCGAGTCCCCCGTCGACCTGCCCGCGCCCGGGGCCGCCCCCCCGCCGGAGGAGCCTGCGCCGCCCCCCGAGGAGCCCGCCCCGCC
>JAUIJE010000028.1 GCA_030431455.1 bacterium
CGGTGCCCATGTTGCGCTTGACCGACTTGATGGTGCGGTCGACGTTGGTGACGGCCTGGCGCTTGGCGATCTCGCCGACCAGCACCTCTCCGGTCTTCGAGAACGCGACCACCGACGGGGTGGTGCGGGCGCCCTCGGCGTTCGCGATGACGGTGGGCTCGCCGCCCTCGAGAACGGACACCACCGAGTTGGTGGTGCCCAGGTCGATGCCTACTGCTCGTGACATGAGGTCCTCCTTGTATGCGGGGCGTCCCGCCCCGAAGTCTTGGGTCCGGCTCAGGTAGTTGAGCCGCCTACACTCAAGTATGGCGGCTGGCGTCGGCTTGTCAAGCGAGTTGAGTCTGGTCCGCTCAACTCTGTGCGAACTTTGAGGTTCCGCGTCCCTGCCGCCGCAGTTCCCGACTTGCGGGTCCCCAGGAGGACGTGCGGTGCGAACCTGACAGTTCGGACGGTCGAGGCTGCGAGTCGCCGCGCAACCCGCAGATCGCGCACGGTGGGAGGGGCAGGGGAGGGTGCGGGTGTCGGGGCTTCGGGGCCGATGCTGGTGCCGGTTGGCATCCAACTGGCACTCGATTCCTGGTGCCGCCTCCCGTAGCCTCGCGTCATGGATGCCGCTGAGTACTTCCGGGCCAAGCTCGCCCTCGAGACCGACCCCTCCGACGTGCACGCCGCCTTCGAGGACGGCACGGCCGACTTCGTCCTGATCGACACCCGGGACGAGCGGGCCTGGAACCAGGGCCACGCCAGGGGAGCGGTCCACATGCCCAAGCCGGACATGCCCGCCCGGATCCCGGAGTACCCCGCCGGCACGCAGTTCGTCGTCTACTGCTGGGGTCCCGGGTGCAACGGCGGCGACAAGGCCGCGCTGATCATCTCGGAGCTGGGCTACCCGGTCCGCCTGATGCTCGGCGGCTTCGAGTACTGGGCCCGCGAGGGCCTCCCTGTCGACGCGACCATCGGGGGCGCCACCGTCGACACGACGCGTGCGCCCGACCCGCTCACCGCGGTCGCGGCGGCCGACGGTCACCGCATCGCCTGCGACTGCTAGCCGCTCGCGGCGCGCCAGGCGTCACGCCTGCGGCGCCACCACCTGCACCGCGATCGCGTGCGGAGTGTGGGTGAAGCCCAGCCGCTCGTAGAGCGCGGCCGCGGGATTCTCGCGACCGGTGTGCAGGAACGGACGCCTTCCCGCCTCGCGGATTCCGTGCGCCACGACCTCCATCAGGTGTGTCGCCAGTCCGCGCCCGCGATGCGAGGGAGCGGTGCACACGGCGCTGATCTCGGTCCAGTGCTCCGTGGTGAGCCGCTCTCCCGCCATCGCCACGAGCCTGCCCTCGTCACGGACCCCGTAGTAGGCGCCGTAGAGGATCGACTCGCGCTCGAACGGCCCGGGCCTGGCCTGCTCGACCAGGGCGAGCATCTCGGGGACGTCGTCGGGCCCCAGCCTGGTGACGTCGGCGTGCGGGTGGCCGAACGACTCCGGCCCCGCCATCTGCAGCACGGGGAAGCGATCCTGCTCGAC
>JAUIJE010000012.1 GCA_030431455.1 bacterium
GGGGGCGTGGGCCCCCTCGCCCCCTCACGGCTCCTGAAGTCGCCGAATCGGGGGCCCCACTCCCCCCTCGAACCCTTCAGGGGCCTTTGGCCCGTCGGGCCGTGCCGGCTACTGGCAGGGGGAGAACGGCACCGGGGTGAGCAGCAGGCTGTCCCATTGGGTGATGAGGCCGAGCGCCTTTTCGGTCCATTCCCATTGGGCGGGGGCGGCCATGCGCACCTCTTGGGCGCGGCCCCATTGCTGGTAGCTGGGCACCCCGTAGAGCACACAGGTGCGGGTGGCGGAGGTGACGTCGCGGTGGACCCCGAGGAGGGTGAACTGCAGGGCGCGGTAGGCGGGGGCCACCTCCTCGGTGATGTAGGCGCAAAACGCGTCGTGTCCCCCGGGCACGATCTCGAACGAGTCTTGGTGCACCACGGTGTGCGGCACCTCGGCGTCGGCCAACGCCGCCCGGGTGGTGGGCGGGCTGAGCGGGGTCAGCAGACGGGTGGCGCCCCCGTCGCGCCAGTTGATGGCAATGTCATTCCGCCACAGGTGGATGGCGTCGTCTCGGCCTCGAAACCGGTCGTAGCTTTTGGCCCGGAGCGCGGCGAAGGCGTCCCAGTCGTCGAGCTCCCACAGCATCACCACTTGGCTCCATTCGCCCCCGCTGGACCCCACCACTTCCCAGCATCCCCACAGGCGGGCGTTGCTCAATCTGGATTCCACCAGGGGAAGAAAGATAGTTTGGAGACCTTCGACGTACGTCTCGATCTTGCCGGGGCGCACCCGGGCGGTCTCGTGCAGGTAGATGGGCATCGCGGGGCTCGTTGAAAAGGGACGTCACATTGTAGAGGAGCGTTTGCGTGTCGGTCGAATCGTTCTCAGTTTGTGCGGTGGCGCCGCTGCACCGTCCCGGCTTCGCCACCCGCTGGGACGCGTTGGCCCGGGCCGAGAACGAGGTCGCCCGGTTGCGGGCCGAGGACATGGTGCTCGACTTGGTCATCGACTCGGGGGTGAGCGCGCTGTCCGAGACCCAGCTGTCGATGTTCAACCGCTATGCACACGCGGTCAACGGTGCCCCCTACGACGAGCTCGCCGCCTTCGTGCAAGACCAGTTCGGCTTTCCCCACGTGCTGCCCATCGTCAAAGCCCGCGCCGCCGAGAACGTGCTCTTTTGGCAGCTGCTCACAGAAGGGCGCGACGAGACCCCCATCGTGCTCGGCAATGGGTTTTTCGACACCACCGTGCACAACATCGCCCACTCGGGGGGCGAGGCCATCGACGCCGGCGTTCACGGACAGCGTCCCCCCACCGTGTCCGCCCCCTGCCGGGGCAACTTCGACCTCGACCGGGTCAAGGCGCTGCTCGACGAGCACGGCCCCCGGGTGCGCGGCTTTTGTGTCACCACCACCATCACCGCTGGCGGCCACCCCATCGACATCGACAACCTGCGCGCGGTCCGGGCCCTCGCCGATGAGCGCGGTTTGTGGGTGGTGATGGACGCGTGCCGGTTCGCCGAACACGCCGCGCTCGCCCGCCAGCAGGTCCCGGCGCTGGCCGACCGGGCTTTGCCCGACGTGGTCCGCGCCTACTTTGACCTCGCCGACGTGGTGTACATCTCCGCGGCCAAGGACGCGATGAGCCCCACCGGCGCGGTGCTCCTCGTGCGCGAGCCCGCGCTGCACCAACAGCTGGCGGGCAAGATTCACCTCCAGTACGGCTACAAGTACACCGGGGGCTTGCCCCTGATGATGCTGGCGGTGATGACGCAAGGCATGCGCGAAGCCCTCGACGAACGGTGGCAAGCCCAGCGCATCGCCCAGGTGGATCAGTTCGCGCAGTGGCTGGCCGGGGCCGGGCTCACCCCCTGGCGCCCGTCGGGGGGGCACGCGGTATTTGTGAGCAGCGACGCGCTGCGGGGCGCGGTCCGGTGGGACCGTTTTGTCAACGAAGCGTTCCTGAACACCCTCTACCTCGTGGGGGGCGTTCGCGCCGGCGGCTTCTACCAAGGCCGGGGCACCGCCCGGTACGTGCAAGAGCTCGAGGCCGGCACCCTCGACGACAAGGTGTTGGCCGAGCACATGGCGGTGCGCCTGTGCGTGCCCCGCCGCCGGGTGACCACGATGCAGCTCTGGTACGTCACCCAGGCGGTGGCCCAGGCCCGTCACGCGATGCAGGCACATCCCGGGTTCGTGGTCCGGGGCACCAACCCCCTGGGCGAGCTGGTGCTGGACTTTGCCCCCGGGGGCGATGTCGAGGCCTACCGCGCGGCGGTCGAGGAGCGGGCCCGGGTGGTGGACGCGATGATGGCCTGAGCGATCAGCTCACCTTGGTCGCGGCGTAGGTGCCGTCGAGAAAGATGTTGATCAAAAAGCCCACCGCCCCGGGTTTGACCCATTGTTCCTCCATGCGGTGGGGCACCCCGGGGGGGATGTACACCGTGGCGGGGGGCGAGAGTTCGTACACTTCGTCGTCGAGCTCGACCCGCAATGTATAGGCACCGGGATCGCCCACCAGCAGATAGGTCTGGGGCACGGTGTGGGTGTGGGTGTGGGGCACGGGCAAGTGGTCGGCGGGGGATGCCTTGATCTCGTCGGGGAGGGCCCGAAAGTCGCGGACCCCGATGCAGAGCGCGGCCCCGGGGATCTGCGCCGCGGAGCACATCAGGTCGACGGGAAATCCCTGCGCGGCCTTGACCTCGTGGGCGGGGATGTCGAGGTAGGGCGTGGGCTGCTGCACGATGAGGTGCGCATACTTTTTGGTCATGCCGCGGTGACGGTGGGCGCGGGTGTGGCCCAGTCGCGGGGCCCGCCCCCCCAGGTGACCCGGCGGGCGAAGCCGGTGGCCCGCTGGAGCAAGGCGTCGCGGTTGCCGCTGCCCAGGCCGCGGTTGACCGCGTCGAGTTGGTTGTGGGTGCGAAACAGGTCATAGCATTCGCCCACCGACAGCCCCGACGCGAGCAGGTAGCTCATCACGAACAGCGAGTCCGAGCCCTCGTTGACCGCGTGTTTGACCTGGGAGCGGATGTCGAACACCGCCTGCGCGGCTTGGGCGCTGGTCATGGTCGGGTGTTTCCACTGCACCGGCGAGCCCAGGTATTCGATGTCGAAGTCCTGGCGCACCTCCGCGAGCTTGGACAAGCCCGGGTGATAATGGAGCACGGACAGATGGTAGAGCGCTTGGCTCTGTTCGATCATCGAAATGGTATTGCGCAGGGTCTCTTCGGTCTCGCCGGGGTAGCCCACCACCCAGGACGTGGACACCCCGATGCCGTACTTGTTGAGGATCTCGAGGGCGCGGTAGCTGTCCTCGATGGTCATGCGCTTGTCCATCCGGTCGAGCTGGCCTTGGTCACCGCTCTCGAGGCCCATGTAGACCAGGGCCACGCCGGCGTCTTTCATCTTGGCCGCGGCCTCCTCGGTGATGGTGTCGGCCCGGGTGGCGATGCCCCAGAGGATGCCGGGGTTGTGGCGGATGAGCACGTCGAGGAGTTGGTTGGTGCGCTTGCGACCGACGAAGGCCTCGATGTCGAGCAGCCAAGCGAAGCTCACGTCGCGGCAAGAGCGAAGTGATTTTACCTCCTCGGCGAACACCTCGATGGGTTTGAACAGCATCTTGGGATAGCTGTCGTACAGCACGCAGAACCGGCAGCGATAGGGACAGCCGCGGCTGGTCACGGTGCACACCACCTTTTGGGGCGTATAGGGCAGCTGGTTCCACAAGATGGGTTCTTGCAGGCAAAGCTCGTGGGGCTCGCGCTCGACGAAGGTGAACTCGATGTTGCCGCGGTTGTTGACGATGGAGAGGTTGGGCACTTGGTGCACGTCGGTGCGGTCGCGGAGGGCGGTGAGCAAGGCCAACAGGGAGGTCTCGCCCCGCTGTTCACTGATGAGGTAGTCGACGTAGCGGAGCGACTCTTCGATGTGTTCTTTGGGGCTCTCGGCTTCGTGGTAGTTGATCCAACTCTCGTGGGCGTCGGCGCCCTTCTCGAGCAGGTCGTGAAAGTGCCGCAGGAGGATGCCCCCGGCGATCACGGGCACGCCCGCGCGGCGGTTCTTCACGTCCCGGGCGATGTCGCCGAGCATTTGGAAGTTGTGCACGTGGGTGGTCGAGATGAGCACCGCGAGCACGTCGTCTTCGTTCTCGAGGTACGCGTTCAAGTCCGCGCGATCGAGCTGGTAGTTCTCGATCACCCGCAGGTCGAAGCCGCGCTGGCCCAGGAACGTGGCGAGGAAGGCCACGTTGGCGGACGACAGGTTGACCTGGGACGGCACCCAGCGGTGTCGGGGCCGGGTGCCGCGTGACCAATCCGGCCCGAACGACAAGTGGTTGATGAGGTCCAGGCTATCCATGATTTTGCCATCATGGAACGTGTACTGGCGGGCATTGGCCAGGGCCACCGCCGCGGACAGCCCTTCGCCGGTGTGCAGGTTGGTCTGGAGGTCGCGGGGCTGGGTGCCAGCCGCGATCAGGCGCTCGACTTCCTCGGCCGAGACGTAGGCCTCGGCGGAGGTCGCGTTCCACCGGTCGTGCGCGCTTAATGCCCCGTAATCATTAATGAAAATGAGCACGGGACGCCGCTCGGGGGGCCGGGGGGCGGTGGGTTTGGACGCGGCGGGCTTGTCGAGGACTTTCAGCACGGGAGCAGAATACAGCCCCGCGCGGGACCGCAGGCGGGGTCGCTAGAGCCGCTCGATCTGAGACAGGTCGCCATCGACAAAGAACCGCCCCGACAAGCGAAACCGGCGCTCCACGTCCGCGCGGAAGTTCCACATCGTGCGGTGTTGGCCACTGGGCCCGGTGACCACCTCGGGAAGTGAACACTCCAGGGACACTTCGATCCGATCACAGTCCACGATCGGCGCGAGGTAGTTGGCGCGGATTTCTTCCACCCACACCTCCCGGTCCTTCTCTTTCCGGCCCAGGCTGAGCATCGCGTACACCACGGTGAGTTGGCCGACCATGACCACGCCGAGCACGCTGGAGACATGAAAATCGTCCAAGGCGTTGTCCACCGTCCACACCGACTGCAGCCGCCGCCGGTCGAGGTCGGCGCTCAGCTCGACCAGCCGGGGCTCTTCGTGTCGGTAGGCGCCGCGCAAATAGGTCGACAGCAGCGGCTCAAGGTCGAACGCGCGGGGCGTCCCGTCTTTGACCAACGTCGCTTTCATCCGTCCCCCGGCTCGCCGAGGGCGACGTCGGTGAGCTGACGCAGCACCCGGGTCATGAACTGTTTGAGCAGCGGTCCCACCGTGGACTTGGCTTCGCCGGTGAGCACAATGCTCACGCTGCTTTGGTCTTCGAAGCGCAACGCGGTGACCGGGACCCGGAAGAACTGCCCCTCCACCTCGAAGCGCACCGCATCATCGCCGGGGGCGACCTCGGCCCCGCCCCCCGGCACCCCTCGCAATGTCAATACATTGTCACGCAGGGTCGCGGTCTGCAGCGTGCGCACCACGTCGCCGCGCAGGTTGAGGCACCGGGCGGCGAGGGTGACCGCGGGGGTGTAGGGCATGGCCTGGCTGTCGAGGGACACAAACGCGGGGGTGCCCACCGGGCTCTGGCCGCTCAGATCGACGACGCTGGCCTCGAGCGCGAGCCGCATGCTCTCGTCCATGTTGTCGAAGACATGCCCGGCCTTGTGGAGCACGGTGGTGGCGTGTTCGGCCGGGGTCTCGGGGCAGATGAGCAGCAGCTGTCCCGCGCTCACCGCCCCGGCGAGGTCGGACCGGCGCCAGGGGTGTTGGTCAAACTCCTTGAGGAACGCCGCCACCATGGGCCAAGCCAGCATCTCCGCCTCGCCCTCGGGGACGCGGCACCGAATCAAGAACATCAACAGCGGCCGGTGGTACCGCACCGCCCGGATCATCTCGTCGATGGCTTGGGTGAGCCCGGCCTTGAGCCGCACCTTCTGCCAGCGGCCGGTGGCCCGCTCTTCCAGGGCCACCGCCACCGCCACGGTGAGCTCCTCGATGTTCTCGATGTCGAAGAAGGCGGCGTCGTCGAGCCGAACGTCAAAACTCTTCTCGATGTGGGCGAGGATCTCGGCCAGGCCCACCGAGTCGATGCCCAACCCGCCGAACGACGTCCACACGTCCGCGCCCTCGAAGCTCGGGGCGGCCTCGATGACACATTGCTGCACCCGGGCGAGCAACGTCGGCATCATCCCTCCGCCACCACGTCGAGCGCGCGGTCGAGAAAGAGTTGCCGGCACTTCTGCCGTTGCACCTTGCCGCTGGTGGTTTTTGGCAATGAACCTGCACGGATCAGAACCACCCGCTTGAGGGGAATGCCGAGCTCGTTCTCCACCGCTTGTCGGGTCGCGGCGATGGCCTCGTCGGCATCCAGTGACCCGGGCGCGTCCCACAGCGCGGGGGTGGCCTCCTGTTGGCGTCGATCGGACCCCGACCGCTGCTCCGGGGGCTCGGCGGGGGGCTCGGCCGCGGCCCGGCGATCGCGCGAGCGGCGCTCGACCTCGTTGATCAGCACCACCTCGTCGCCCCCGGGCCCGTCGACGCCGAAGGCGGCGGCACAGCCCACGCGCAGCGACGGGTGTGCCCCCTCGGCCGCGACCTCGAAGTCCTGGGGGTAGTAGTTGGCCCCGTGAATGATGATCAAGTCCTTGATGCGCGCCCCCACGAACAGCTGGCCCTCGTGGAGGAAGCCGAGATCGCCGGTGCGCATGAACGGACCCCGCCCGTCGGTGGTGGTGGCCTGAAAGGTGCGGGCGGATTCCCGCGGCTGGTTGCGGTACCCGCGGGCGTTGCTCGCGCCCTTCAACCAGATTTCGCCCACGCGATCCGGCGGGCACGGGGCGCAGGTGTCGGGATCCACGATCGCGGCCTCCACACCGTCGGGGATGGGGCCGAGGGCGACCACCGACTGGGCGTCCGGGTGCGCGGCGTCGACCAAGGCCAGGGTGCCGTAGAGCAGCTTTTGGCGGTCTACAAAAATCTGCTCGGGGACCTCGCCAATGGGACTGGAGCAAACCCCGACGGTGTGCTCGGCGAGACCAAACGCCGGGCACAGCGCTTCGCGGCGAAAGCCCGCGGGCGCGAAAGCGTCGGCAAAACGGGTGAGGGTGTCGAACCGGATCGGCTCCGCGCCAATGCATACGCACCGCATGGTGCTGAGGTCGAAGCCCGCGCGCTCTTCGGCGGGGATGCGCTTGACGCAGAGGGCCATCCCAAAGTTGGGGGTGCTGGTCTTGGTGCATTTGTAGGCGTCGATGGCGCGCAGCCACGACCGCGGGTCGCGCAGGAAGGTGAGCGGTGACAGCAGGTAGATGGGAAAGCCGCACACCACCGCCTCGAGGATGCCCTCGATCAGGCCCATGTCATGGTGGTGGGGCAGCCAGGTGACCCCCACGTCGTTCTCGTCGAGGTCGTAGATGACCTTGGTGATGAGGTGAATGTTGGCGAGCAGGTTGTGGTGGGTGACCTCGACGCCCTTGGGCGCGGACGTGGAGCCGCTGGTGTACTGCAGCAGGCCGAGGTCGTCGGGCTTGATGTCGGGCCGGCGGTAGTGCGCGGCGTCGGCGCGGCCGTCGGCGGGGAGGGCGGCAAAGGTGCCGAGCCGGGGGTCGAGGTGTTGTTGGAAGCGGGCCGCGATGTGGTCGGCGGTCTTTTCCGTGGTGAGCACCAGCGCGGGCCGGGCGTCGCGGGCGATGGCGTTGAGTTGGGCGAGGGAGCGTTCGGGCCGGGCGCTGGCGGGGCTGGCCGCGGGCACGGGGATGCCCCCCGCGAGCACGGTGGCGAAAAACGCGCGGGTGAAATCGAGCCCCGGGGGGTAGAGCAACACCACGCGGTCGCCGGGCCGGACGCGGTCTTGGAGTTGGGCCGCGAGGCCGCGGGCGTCGTCGTACAGTCCGCGGTAGGTCCGCGCGCCCAGCGCCTGCACACCGTCAGCGAGGAACGTCACCGCGGGCCGATCCGGGGTGTGGTCAGCGCGGTGGTGAAGCACATCGAGCAGCGTGTCCATGCTCTACCTCGGATGCGCGGGGGGCAGGATTGCCCATCGCGCACCACCCTCATCGGCACAGGGCGTGCGTCAGCCCGCCGGGGAGGCGGGCGCGCCGCACTCGACCACCACCAGGGTCAGGTCGTCGTCGAAATCGCCACCGGAAAAGCCGATGACATCTTTATAAACGGCGTCGATGGCCGCGGGCAAAGAGTGTCCGAAATGAGCCTGAAGGCTTTTCGAGAGTCGTCGCCGGCCAAACTCGCGGTGATCGGCGTTGGCCGCTTCGGTCACGCCGTCGGTGTACAGCAGCAGGCGGTCCCCTTCGGCCACGTCGAGGGTGGTGAGCCCAAACTGTGGCGAGGCGGACATGCCCAAGGGATCGCCTCGAAGCGGGACCGCCTTGACGGTGCGGTCTGCGGCCCCGCCCCCCCGGACCATGAAGTGAGGGCAGTGGCCGGCCGACGCCACCGTGACCGGGCCGGCCCCGCACGGGAGGTGCACCGCGATGGCGGTCATCAACAGATCGCCCCCGGTGGCTTCCCGGATCACGGTGTTGATTTCGCCGAGCACCCCGTCGACGGCGAGGTCTTCGCGCCGAACCGCCAAATCCCACGCGGTCTTGGCCACCGCGGTGACCATCGCCGCGCCCAAGCCGTGACCGGTGACGTCGCCGACAAAGACGAACACGCCCCGATCGCCCCCGTCGTGCAGCGCCCAGCAATCGCCGCCGCAAGCGCTGGCCGGTTGTACCAATCCATAGACTTTGGAATGGGAAAACTCGTGCGGCTCCGCGCGGGGAACCATGGAGAGCTGGATCTGTCGCGCGATCTGCAGCTCTTTGTTGAGCGCGTCCTCCCGCGCGGCCACGAGTTCGGCGGTGCGGGTCTCGACCTTCTTCTCCAGGTTGGCGTTGAGCTCCTGCACGGTTTGGTATTGCTCGGCGTTGGTGAGCGCCACCGCGGCTTGGCCGGCGAGAATCTCGAGGAGGTCGCGGGCGGTGCCGCCGATGTGGTCGGCCTTGACCATCAACACCCCCACGCAACGGTTGTTGCGCACGATGGGCGCGCCGAACCAGCCCGCGCCCTCCGCGCGCTGGACTTGCAGGGTCGCCTGCACCTCGGGAAGGATGGCGCCGAACGCGGCCTGCACGTCCTCGTCGTCGGGACCGAGGGGGCCGCGGCTGGCTTGGCATAAAAAGCGACCGTCCCGGTGCTGGCGGTAGGCGAACACCGCGGTGGCGCGCAGAACATCAAAGGTCGCGCCCGCGATGCGATCCAGCCCCTCGTCGGGATCGAGGGTCGCGCTCACCAGCTGGCCCACCTGCACCAGGGCGGCGAGCTCAAAGTTGTTGTTGCGTTGGGCCAGCACCACGGTGCGGGCGAGGGTGCTCGCGGCCCGTTGGCCCAGGGTGTGCTGGAGGGCGGCGCTGCTGTCGCCGGGGCCAGCCGCGGCCGGCGGGACCGAGTCGCTGTCCGGGGACAGGCCGGGCACCGAGGAAATCGCCTGCCGGGCGTGTCGTTGGGCGTCGTGCAGGTCGCCCATGGCCGACAGGGCCACCGCCCGGCGGAAGGCCTCGATCGCCCCCGGGTGGGCAAAGCCGAGCTCTTCGTCCACGTCGGGGCCGAAGGTCGCGCGCAGGGCTTCGGCCTCTTTGACGCACTCTTGGACCCAGAACCGCGCCCGCAATGTTTCTGCGCTGTCGCGGGCCGCCCCCAGCCACCCGACGGCGAGGTCCCGGCGGCCGTGCCGGCGGGCCCACCGGGCCCGGGCCAGCAACAGCCGGGTCTGGGTGGGGCGCGTGGGGTACGGAAACCCTTCGTCGACGTGGGCCCAGCGCTGGAACGCTCGGTCGGCCCGCCCGGCGTCGAGCTCGAGCAGGCCGCGCACGAAGGTGTCGAGGCCGACCAGGCCGGGGGCGATCCAGCGCGCCAACCGCACGAGCCGGGCGAAGCGCCGGGCGGTCCGGCGCAGCCGGCGCTGCTCCCCCCGGGAGCTGCTGCCGCTGTGCACCCGCTCCAGGCAAGCTTCGACGAGCTGGGACGCCCCGGCCACGATGAGCGCGGGGGTGGCGACCAACCGTTTGGCCCCGAACCAGAGCGCGGCCTTGTGCGCGGCGATGGCTTCGCGGTGTTCGCCCCGCCAAAGGTGCAAGCGGGCTTGGTTGATGGCGTGGTTGTAGTGCTCGAGGTTGTTGTGGGTGCGGAGGATGATGGGGAGGTTGGCGTCGTGGATCTGTTGGGCGTCGTCGAGGCCGAGCTGGAAATGGGTCACCACGTGCACGTTGTTGATGAAGGCGTGGGCCAAGGGGATGCGCTCGTAGTGATCTCGGTAGCGCTCGGCCAACCGCAACACCTCGTCGAACTCGCCGCGCCAGACGTGGCAGCCGGCCACACAATTCGCGGCGTACACCGACAGTTGGTTGTCTTCGAGCTCTTGGAGGATGGCGAGGCTCTCGTGGGCGCGGCGGGGCAACTCGTCGTCCCAGGTGGCCACGGTGTAGCCCACCACCGGGAACAGGCTCTTGCACAGCGCGATGGCCACCGGGTCGCCCGAGGCCAGGGCGCGCTGGTGTCCGGCGTCGATGACCCGGCGGGCGACCCCGGGGAGGCCGAAGGAGGCGACCACCACCCCGGCGTAGCTGAGGGCGATGGCTTGCTCGCCCTTGAAGTCGGGGACCCGGTGGGTGAGCTCCAACGACGAGAACACCCCGCACAGGGCCTTGGGCGCGTTGGTCGAGTACCAGAACAGATTGCCGTCTGCAATGACATTGGTGATGGTCTTGAGCCGGCGCGCCTCCGCCGTGCCCCGGGCGACGCGGCGAAAACACCAGGCCGGGAGCAACAACCGCAAGAGCACCTTGAGGATCATCAGCTGCGCCCACACAAACGCCCCGAGGGTCGAGCGGGGCAGGCGGTAGCCGAGCAACTTCAACGTCGAATAGTAGTGGTCGGCGGTGCGCTGTGAATCCGCCCCGAACACCGACGCGCTCACGGAGATCTGGAGCAGCTCCAGCCGGGCGTCGTCGTCGATGGGCTGATTGAGCAGCTCTTCACAGATCTCGGCGGCCTCTCGGTATCGGCCTCGTTTGCGCAGGGTATGGGCGCGCAGCACCGCGACCCGCAGGCGGGTGGCGTCGTCGAGCGGTCCCCCGGCGGCGGCCTCGGCTTGGACCAGAAAGCGGCTGGCGTCGCGCACCAAGGAGCGGCGCAGGGACACCTCGGCGGCGCGCAGTTGCCAATCGAGGGTGTCCTCGCGGCGGGGGGCGTGGTGGAGGTGGTCGGCGATCTCGGGGGCGAGCTCCCCGTCGGGGCGCTCGGGGGCGTCGATCAAAAACGCCGCCGTGCGCAGGTGGAGCGCGGCGGCCCGGTCGGGGGTGAGCTGGGCGGTGACCGCCTCCTGGAGTTTGTCGTGGGCAAAGGCGTAGCCCTCGGCCCCGAGGTCTTTGAGGATGCGCGCGGCGAGGGCTTCGTCCACCGCCGCGAGCACATCGAGCTCGGCGAGGGGGCAGAGGGCGGCGAGCTGGTCGAAGCGCAGCACGCGGTCGGCCACCGCGAGGTGGCGCAACAGGTCGACGCAGGCGGGCGAGGCCTGGGCCACCCGGTGCCGGATGAGATCCACGAGGTCGAGGCTGAGGTCGAGCTGCTCGGCCCGGTCGCGGTGAAGCACCCAGCGTTCGTCGTCGTGGACGAGCGCCCCCTCGACGTGCAGCCGGTGCAGGAGCTCGAGCGCGTACAGGGGAGCGCCTTGGCTTTGCCGGATCACCAGCGCGGGCAGCCCCACGGGGAGCTGGGCCGCGGGGGTGGCGAGGGCCTCGCACACAATGTCAGTGATCGCTTCTTCGGTGAGCGGCTCGAGATGGATGCGCGACACCGCCGGTCGGGGGTCGCCGGTGTACAAACGCTCCAGGTCACCACCGCGGATGAGCTCGTCCGAGCGCAGAGACCCGATCACCAACACGTCCCGGGCCGCGCCCTCGGCGAGCCCGAGCACGAACCGCAGGCTCCGGTTGTCCGCCCACTGGAGGTCGTCGATCACCAGAATCAACCGGCCCTCGGCGGGGCGAAGCTCCTCCAGCAACATTCGCAAGACTTCGTTTTCGCGTTGCCGGTCGTCGGGGGCGGCGTTGGCCGCGGCCTGCACCCCCACCCCCAACGCGCGCAACCGAGGCACCAGCTGCACCGCCATGGCCACGTCTTCGCCCAGCACCTCCCGCACCCGGCCCGCGAACCGGGCGGGATCGAAGCCCGGCCGCCGGGCCACCGCCTCGAGGTGGGCATCGAGCATGTCGGTGATGGGCTGGTACGGAATGGCACTGCACCCGCGGTGGCACTTGGTCTCCAGGGTGAGCCCGGACTGGGCGGTGGACCGCCGCAAGAACTCCGAGATCAGGCGGCTCTTGCCCACCCCCGAGCGCCCCCCCACCAGCACCATGTGCGCGGCGGCCTCGGCCGGGGTGGTGGCCGCGCGCAGCTGGTCGAGCTCGCGGTGGCGCCCGGCCAACGACACCGCGAGCTTGGGCTGGCGCTCCCCGGGCAGGCTGTCGAGCACCATCTCGGCCAGCGCCGCGGGGTCGTCCGCCTCGGCCACGCGTTGCAGGTCACGCTCCAGGCTCTCGGCCGAGCGGTAGCGGTCGCCGGGGTCCTTTTCGAGGAGCTTTTCCACCACCCGGCTGAGCACCACCGGCACCGCCCGGTCGATGCTCCGCAGCGGCGGGGCGGGGGCGAAGGCGTGCTTCTCCAATGCATCAGCAAAGGAGTGGAACACGAAGGGCGTACGGCCCGAAAACAGCTCGAACAAGATCAGGCCCGCGGCGTACAGGTCGGCCCGGTGATCGAGCGGGGCGTCGCGCAGGCGGGTCTGCTCGGGGGCCATGTAGGCGGCGGTGCCTTGCACCGCTTGGTCGGCCTGGCGGCTCGAGGCGTGGGACAGGCCAAAGTCGATCAGGTGAACGTGGGCTTGGCCCGGTTGCTGGGGATTTTGCACCAGGACGTTGGCGGGCTTGAGGTCGCCGTGGAACACCCCCTTTTGGTGCACCGCGGCGAGGCCGGCGGCGAGCTGCACCCCGATGCGCAGGGCCTCACCCACCGGCAAGCGGCCTTTGCCCAACACCGCCTTGAGGTCGGTCGCGGGCACGTACGAGGTGATGATCGAGGGACGCCCGTCCTCAAGCTCGACCCCGACGAAGTCCACGATGTGGGGGTGGCGGAGCTGGGCGAGGATGGACGCCTCCTGCCGCACCCGCAGGGCGGCTTCGAGGGGCAAGAACTCCTTGAGTTGTTTGACCACGTACTGGTGACCGTCGGTGCGGGACCGCACGCGGTAGACCCGGCTGAACGAACCCTCGCCCAGCAGCTCCCACTCGTCGTATCGGTCGCGGAGGGATGCGGCCCGCACGTCATTCCACCACGAACAGGTTGAACGACTTGGCCCGGCCCGCGAACTTTCGGTAGCCCCCGCGCATGTCGGTCAGGCCAATCATTTCTGTGCACAGCCCGGGACGGATGTTGATCACAAAATGCGAGACCGCATCGAATACGTAGTACAGCCCGAGCCCGGCGCCGCCCCGCTTCTGGTCGACCTGGTCTTTGCCCCCGCGCAGGCACTTGGCGAGATAGTGCAAGATGCGCTGGGGTTCGATCGAGCCGAACGGGTCCCGCACCGCGATGCCCATGCGCTCCCCGTCGCTCATGTACTGCACCCGCACATGCTCGTCGCGGTCCAGCGCCACCGCCACCTTGCGGTCGACGTGGCTGTACCGGGCGGCCCCGTCCTGATCGACAGGGGCATTGTAAAGGGCATTGGTCACGAACTCATCGGCCACGGTCTGGAGCAGCTGCCGAAATCGCCCCCCGATGCCGAGCTCTTGGCCGTAGGCATCCACCGCCTCCACCACATCGTGTTTTTGGGCCGAGCGGGTGATGTCGAGGGTGCGCGGGGTCAGCCCCCACGAGAAGTACTTCTCCACCCCGAACACATCCGCGGTGAGCACCTTGCGGGCGGTGACGATGACGTCCGCGGTGTGAAAGTCCTCCCCGTTCTTGGCCATGAGGTTGGTCAGGGCATAGCGGTCGAACAGCCGCACGAGATGTTCGCGGTCGTCCCGTCCCGAAAACAGCAACAGCTTGGTTCGTTTGTCGAGGCCCGCGAACCGCTCGAGGAACGCGGTGTGCATCTCGGCGGGGATGCTGTCCAGCGACGCGCACAGCAGATCGTATTGGCCGTCGTCGGGCAGCGCGGTGAGTTCGGCCTGGGCCTCGACCTCGCCGGCCACGCCGGTGAGGGCGGCGCCGAGCTGTTTGGCGGTGCGCCGGTTGCGGTCGACGATGAGGCACCGGGCCTGGGCGAGGGGGCCCGGGCCGGGCGCGGCGGGGGCGTCGGTCACGATTCCCCCTGGGGGGCATTCTCGGTGCGTACGTCGTCGAGCAACACCGTGGCGTCGGTGGGGGTGGCCACCTTGGTGGTCTCCCCGGTCCGCACCTGGGTGGTGGGGGTCACGCCCCCTTCGTCGTCGACCAGACCGGCGCGGCGGGCGTCTTCGCTGAGCGCGGCGAGGGCGCTGCCCACGTCCTGCGGCGTGGCGTTGCGCCCAAGCCCGCTCATGGTGTCCTCGAGGGCGAGGCGAAACGCGGTGGCGGAGCCGTACCGGTCGGCCGCGTTCACCGCCGCGGCCCGGCGCACCACCCGATCGAGGGCGTCGGGCACATCCGGTCGGATGCTGCGCAGGGGGGGCAGCTCCTCGCGCATCACCGCGTAGATGGTCTCGGTCTCGCCCCGTCGACGGAAGGGGTTTTTGCCCGACAGCGCGGTGTAGAGCACCAGGCCCGCGGCGTAGATGTCGGTGCGCACGGTGACGTCTTCGCCGCGGATCTGTTCGCGGGGCATGTACGTGACCTTGCCCTTGATGTTCCCGGTGCGGGTCTGGATCGTGCCCTGGGCTTTGGCGACCCCGAAGTCGGTGAGCTTGACCTGGCCGTTCTTGGCGATGAGCACGTTGTGGGGGGTCACGTCCCGGTGAATGATCGGGGCGGCGGCCCCGTCGGCCCCCACGTGGCCGTGGGCGGCCTCGAGCCCCGCGAGCACCCCGATGGCGATGCGCACCGCGATGGGGATGGGCAGGCGAAGCTGCAGGCGATTGGCCAACCGCAACACCAGGCTCAGGTCCCAGCCGTCGACGTACTCCATGACCATGAAGTAGTTGTCCTCGTCTTTGCCGAGGTCAAAGATCTGCACCACGTGCGCGTCGTTGAGCTTGGCCGCGAGCCGCGCCTCCTGCAGAAACATTTGCACAAACGCTTCGTCGTTCACCAGGTGGGGCAGGATGCGCTTGACCACCACCTCCTTTTCGAAACCCTCGGGGCCGACCTGCTTGCCCAAGAACACCTCGGCCATGCCCCCCAGCCCGAGCTTCTTGCCCACCTCGTAGCGGCCGAAGGCACGGTCTTGGGGCAGACGCTGGGCCGAGAGCACCCGCGACAGATCGGTGGTGGGGGCCGCGTGTTGCTCGAGGAACTCCTGGGCTTGCGCGGTGGGGTCCACGAGGTGCTCGGTGGGGACCTGGTTGAGCAGGGCGAGGTCATCATCGCGCAACGCCAGCGCGGTGGCGCCGCAATGGGGACAAGCCATGTGCAGCAACCCGTCCCGGTCCGCGAGCTGCGCGGGGTCGAGCTCGCGCGGGGCTGGCTTGCCACAGTTGGCGCACCCGGCGATGAAGGTCAGCGACACCATGCGGGGGAGGCGACCGCCGGCGAGCAAGGCGGCCAACAGCGGGACCCGGACCCGGGCCAGCCGGCGGTGGTCGGGGTCCTCGAGCAGCAGGTCGACCAGCGCGTCCCGGGCCGCGTCGGACACGTGCTCGATGTCGTGGTCGATGATCAGAACCTGGCCTTCGAGGCCGTCGCCGAGGCGTTTGAGCTGCCCCCCGCGCCCGGCGGTGCCGGTGAGCCAGATCGCGGTGAGCTCACCGTCGACGTCCTTGCGGATGGTGAGCGCGGAGCGCTTGAGCGGTTTGCCGTCGATGACCGCGGACACCGCGGGGGGGACTTTGGGGGCGGGGACCGACGCGACGTATTCGAAGAACGCGTCGGGGAGGTCGTCGAGCTCGGTGTCGTCCTCGCCGCATTTGGGGCACGAGCGGGCCGGCGCGGCGAGCTGGGCCACGGTCTCGTGGTCCTCGCGCAGATCGATGGGCGCGTCGAACTCATGGTCGCAGGCGTTGCAGACGTAGGGTGCGTACAGGGACACGAGCTTGGCGCTGCCCCCGAAGCCCGCGATCATGTTGAACTGGGCCGCGAAGGAGGGGCGGGTGCGGGCGAGGTACACCGAGCGGTGCGAGATGTCGTCGATGAACCCCATCCACTCCCGCACCCCGAACGACGTGATGCGCACGACCCCGTCGAGGTCGATCACCACCGCCCCCGACGTGCCCTCGGTGAGGCTGCGCACCTGGTTGCGGTCGAACCGTTCGTCCATGACCCCGGCGATGCGCAACGCGGTCACGGTCCCGTGTAGTTCTCGTTGGACATCAATGCCGTCTGGGGCCACGGATCAAATATAGCGCGGGCCACGCCGGCGCCCGACGGGCGGCGGGGGCTGTCTCTGACCGGGGCGGTGCCTTGCGTTGGTTTTGCCTTTCACCGAGGATCGGAGACATGACCGGTCCCTTGGCATGGCATGCGTCCACCCACGCGGGGCGCGACACCCTCGTGCTCGAGGGGGACATCACCGAGGACGCGGACCTCGACGGGCTGCGCGCGGCGCTGAGAACGGCGACCGAGCTCGACACCAGCGCGGTGCGGCGCATCAACTCCTGTGGGGTGCGCGACTGGATGGCTTTTCTCTCCGCGGCCGAGGCGGAGGGCAAAGACATTACCCTCCACCGCTGCGCGGTCCCGCTGGTGTCCCAGCTGAACATGATCGCCAACTTTCGCGGCCACTGCACCATCACGTCCGTGATGGCGCCGTTTGTGTGTGGGGCGTGCGACCACGAACTGACCGAGGAGATCGCGCTCGACGGGACCGAACGGGAGCGCATCCAGAACCCGCCGCCCTGTCCTGCGTGCGGGGCCGCGGCGATGGAGTTCGACGATTTGGAAGAACAGTTCTTTGCGTTCCTCGACGACGAACGCGCGTAGGGCGGGCCGGTGTGATCGGAGTCCCCCGGGCGGTGTTGAGGTCCCGATGCCGGCGTGACACGTCAAAGGGCCCAGGAGCAGAACCACCGATGAACCGATTCACTCTTCCCTTCGTGTGTCTCGCGGTCGCCATTTGCAGTCCGCCGGTGGGGGCGCAGGACGCCACCCTCGCCGCCCCCGGTGACCTCAACGATCCCAGCGGTCCCAAAGCCACCGCCGACGTAGCCGCCACCCCGGTTCAGCCCGAGGAGCGGCCCACGCTGCTGGTCTACCAGTTCACCGGCAACGACGTGAAAGAGGGCGTGATTCGGGCCGCCACCGACTTCGCCGCGTCGGCGTTCAAGTCCACCGACCGCTTTGAGTTGCTGACCATGGCCGACGTCAACACCCTCGTCGAGATCGAGGGGGCCAAGCAAGCGATGGGCTGCGAGGAAGCCGGATGCATGGCTGAAATCGCCGGGGCGGTGGGGGCCGACTATGTGGCGGTGGGCGAGATCAACGCCGTGGGCGAGATCTTCGCCATCAAGCTGTCCATGCTTCACCCCGAGGACGCCAAGCTGGTGGGCATCGAGACCCTGAAGGTGTCGCGCATCGAGTTGGTGCCGGACCTGATGGCGGACGCGGCCAGCCGGTTGACCTACCTCGCGTTCGACGAGCCGGTGCCGCGGGCGTTGGCGGAGAAGCCGCGGGAGGTCATGGAGGACAACCGCGCGCGACGTCGCCGGGCCCGCGAGGCCCGGGAAGAAGACGAGGACAATGTGTTTGGCTCGATCATGTTCTACGGCGGCGCCACCGCGCTGGGCGTGACCACGGTGATGGCGGTGATGGGGGCGACCGTGATCGGCATGTCACTGTATGCGGTGTTCACCCCCAGCACGAGCGGGTGGATGAAGCTGGCCGGCCGCTTCATCGGACCACTGTCCATCTATGCCCTGGTGCCGGTGTTGGCCGCGGGGGCATTCGCCGGGACCTGTGCGGGGGTGGGCTATGTGGTCGAGTAAACACGTCGCCGTTGTCCTCGTGGGCGTGGGGGCGTGGGCCCTGATCGCCTGCGAACCGTTCGCCTTCTTCGCCACCAACAACCCCTGCGAGGACGACAGCAACTGCCCCATCACCGACCAATGTCTGGCCGGGGTCTGCGTCAGCGCCCTGTACACCGGCGAAAGCTGCACCGTGAACGAGGACTGCAGCGACGGCCAGGGCTGCAACAACCTCGGCGACAGCCCGGACTTCCTTTGTTACCCGCTGAGCGCCGACGCCGAGTGCACCGCCGACGACGGGTGCACCGACGGCTTTGTCTGCTGGCTGGGCTCTTGCACCGACCCCGAGCTCTTCGCCCCCGACAACTGCACCTGGCACGAGGACTGCCCGGGGAGTTTTTGTATCCCCAACCAATCAAAATGCGCGAGCCCGGCGGTGTACGGCACCTCGTTGGTCACCGACGACTACCTCTACATCGGCGATGAGGACGCGTTGGCCGACCTCCAGGGCTACGACACCATCGTGTCCGATTACGGCATCTACGTCGGCACCAACGCCAGCTCGAACCCGGCGGAGATCGACGTCGCCACCATCGACCTCGGCTCGGTCACCACCGTGTTCGGCGACCTCTACATCCAGAACCAAGACACCGCCACGGTGGTGAGCGGGGACAATCTCAAGACCATCCGCGGGAGCCTCTACATCCAGCAGAACAACGCGGTCACCACCATCAGCTTCCCCGCCCTCGAGGAGGTGCAGGAGTACTACGCGGACGGGAGCCCCGGCTATACATCATTGGACATCAGCGAGAACCGCCAGCTCGAGACCGTCTCGCTGCCTTCGCTGCAGACGCTGGCGTCGTTTACCCTCGACTACAACAGCGAAGGGGACGGGGCCACGTTCCCCGCGCCCTTGACCCTCTCTGCCCCCGGTCTCACCGACCTGACCTACTTCAGCGTCGGCTGCGACGACCCCTGTCCCGGGGTGGGGACGTTTGACCTGCAGGGGCTGACCTCGGTGACCAACAGCCTGGACATGGATTTCCCTGTGCTGCCCGACGTGGCGCTGTTCCCCCATCTCGTCGAGGTCGGGGGCCGCCTGTGGCTGCGCGACCTCAATGGCCCCACCACCCTCTCTTTCCCCGAGCTCGTCTCGGTGGGGGGCGACACCTGGGGCTTGACCGTGGCCAACTCGTCGACGCTGACCACCCTGAGCGCCCCGTTGCTCACCGCGGTGACCGGTCCCATCGAGATCACCTACAACGACGCGCTGTCGACGCTCAGCTTGCCGATGCTCACCGACGTGTCGACCTTTGACATCAGCGGCAACCCGATGCTCGACACCTGCGTGGTCGAGGACCTCGCTGACCAATGTGGCCTCCCGCCCGCGGACTACACCAACGACAACAACCTGGGCGAACCCAGCACCTGCTCCTGACCGGGCCCCCGCGTCACGCCCTCAGGGCTGGCGGGGCTCTTGGGCAAAGTCTTCGCGCATCTCGGCGGTGAGGCGGCGGGGTCGTCCGCTTTCGATGTCGATCAGCGCCCACAAGGTGGTGCAGGTCGCGACCTTGGCGTCATCTTTGTCTCGCACAATGACCGTGCACCGCGGTGACGAGGCCCCGCGCCAGCCGTCGACCCAGGTCCGGCAGGTCACCGCATCGCCGACCAACACCGGCGTGTAGTAAGTGATCTCGTGTTTGCGCACGACGAACACCGACCCCAACGCCTTGTACCGATCGAAGTCCCAGCCCACCGCCTCGGAGTGCGCGGTGGCCGCGTCCTGCACCCAACGCAGGTACACGATGTTGGAGACGTGGCCGAGCTCGTCGATGTCGCCGGCACTGGCCACCAGCCGGTGCAGGTACACCGGGGACACCCCGTTGCGGTCGTCGAAGGCGGGTGCGGTCACGCCGGCCCCGCGGCATCGACGATGCCGAGGTAGGCCTGGGCCGCCTCGAGCACCTTGGAGGGCACGTGCTCGGCGAGGTAGTCGAGATTCTCCGCCAGCCCGGCCATGACGTCGTAGGGCGTGGGGCCCTTCCAATGGGCGGCGAGGGTCGCGCGGGAGGTGTGGTGGCCGAGGTATTGGACCGCGCGGAAGGCGACCCACACGTCGTCGATCAGGCCCACCTCGGACTCGATGTCGTCGCCGAGAAAATCCCGGTGTTCGGCCACGTAGAGCACCACCAGCGAGCACATGTGCCTGCATTCTTGGGGCAGGGCGAGATCGAACGCGGCCCGCCGGCAGAGGCGAAAGATCCACGGCAGCTCCTTGAGGAACTCCGCGGCCCGGTGGCCATACTTTTCGACGTACCGGTCGGGGGTGCTGGCCTTCAGTTCGATGACGTCGGCGATGCGATCGAGTCCGTGGGTCTGCGACATGGCCCGACGCTAGACCCAAATCCGCCATCCGCCAACCGCGGGTGGTGACAAGCCGGCGGCGGCCGGGGACAATGCCGACATGGGCACGACGTGGGTGTTTGGCTACGGCTCGCTGGTGTTTCGACCGGGGTTCGCGTTCCTCGACCGGCAGCGGGCGGTGCTGCCCGGACACCGCCGGGTGTTTTTCCAGGGCTCACCCGACCACCGGGGGACCCCGGACGCCCCCGGGCGGGTGGTGACCCTGGAGCCTCACGCCGCCGGCGCGGTGGGGGGCATGTGTTTTTTGGTCGCCGAGGACGCGTTCGGCGCGGTCATCGACGCGCTCGACGAGCGGGAACAGGGCGGGTACGTCCGCGAAGTCATGCAGGTACATGGTGACGCGGGGCCGCTCTCGGCGTGGGTGTTCTACGCCACCCCCGACAACCCCCATTACCTCGGGCCCGCCAGCCCCGCGGCGATCGCGGCCCACGCCCATCGCGCGACCGGGCCAAGCGGGGCCAACCGGGAGTACGTCCTGCGGCTGGCCGCGTCGTTGCGCGACCTGGGCTTCGACGATGCCCACGTCTTCGCGGTGGAGCGTGAGCTGTTGGCCCTAGGGGACGCCGGCGGGTGAGGCCAACGCGGCGATGAACGCCTCGCGCGCCGCCCACAATGCTTCTGCAGACAGGCCGTGGGCGGCGGCGTACTCGGACACGAACGCGCGGTGCCGTCGCGGCTTTTCTTCGATGACATCGTCGGGGGCGATGTGGACCTGGGACAGCTCCTCGCCGGGGCGCAGGGGCGGCTCATCGTCGGGGAAGGTCAGGTCCACCGGCTCGCCCGCGACGTCCACCCGGCAGTGGGCATCGATGATCACCGGCACCCCATGGGCGGCCGCGGCCGCGGCCACCGCGGGTCCCACGGGGGGGGCCAGCGCGGTCATCACCAACACCAGGGCCACGTCGTCGAAACCCTGCTCGAGGGCGAGCTCCTTGAACGCGGCGTGCTTGGTGCTGCAGGTGCCCCGCCCGTCGAGCAACGGGGCGGAGAATGCCCGGCTGGTGCCCCGCCCGTAGGGCAGGGCGCGCAGATGCTCCGCGGCCGCGCCGAGGGTGCGCACCCCACGACCGAGCAGCTCGGTGGACACCCACCCCCCGGGCAAGAGAGGGCGGTCTCGCCACCCGGAGGGGGCCTCGGTCGCGTCGTCGCTCACGGGAGCTGGCGCACGAGGTCGTCGTAGGAGTCGGGGCGGCGGTCGCGGTAGAACTGCCACGTGCGGCGGACCTCTTCGATCACGTCGAGGTCGAGCTCGGCCACGACGATCTCGTCCTGGTCCCGGCTCCCCATCGCCACCATCTGCCCCCGCGGGTCACAGAAATAGCTCTGCCCGTAAAACTCCCCGATGCTCCAGGGGGCCTCGGTGCCGACGCGGTTGGACGCGCCGATGTAGTAGCCGTTGGCCACCGCGTGGGCGGGCTGCTCGAGCTTCCACAGATACTCGGAAAGCCCCGCCACCGTGGCCGACGGGTTGAACACGATCTCGGCGCCGTGCAGGCCGAGCAGCCGGGCGCCTTCGGGGAAGTGGCGGTCGTAGCAGATGTACACCCCCACGGTGGCGTACTTGGTCTGAAACACTGGATAGCCGAGGTTGCCCGGTTTGAAGAAGAACTTCTCCCAGAAGCCGTTGGTCTGGGGAATGTGGTTCTTTCGGTACTTGCCGAGGTAGGTGCCGTCGGCGTCCACCACCGCGGCGGTGTTGTAGTACACGCCGGCTTGGGCCCGCTCGTAGATGGGGATCACCATGGCCATGTCATACTGCTTGGCGATCTTCGAAAGCTCGTCGACGGTGGGGCCGGGAATGGACTCGGCGGTGTCGCACCACTTCGCGTCCTGGCTGGGGCAGAAGTAGGGGGTGTTGTAGACCTCTTGCAGGCACAGGATCTGAACGCCCTTTTTGCCCGCCTCGTGGATCAGCGGAAGGTGCTTTTCGTGCATAGCGTCGCGCACCTTGAGCACGTCGGCGCCGTCTTCGTTGAGGGGGTTGCTGCATTGAATCAGACCGCACGTGACCTTGCGTGGCATGTGTCTCCCGGAGCGTTTGGAGGTGAAAAGCCCGTCTACCCCACGCCCCCCGAGATGAAAACGCGGGGGGCCCGGTCGTCGACGATCAAGGGCCGGCGTCGAGGTTTTGTTGGATCTCGGCCGGGCTCAACGCGCGACAGTAGCCGGCCACGAGGTAGAGGGTCCCGGCCCAGGCCCGGCTCGGCTTGTTGGGGGCCTCTTCTTCCCCGATGAGCAAACGCTGGGATTCGTCCCAGGTGGAGAGGTCGCCGGCCCAGGTCACGCTTTGTTGGAGCAGACCGTCCAGGTACAGCGAGAGGGTCCCGGCCCCGAAGGTGGCCACGACGTGGTGCGGGGTGGTGGCGGGCACGTCGATGCCCATCCGCGGGCGGTAGGCGTCCGCGGTGCTGGTGCCGTTGTCGTCGGTTTCGGTGGTGCGCAGCCGGATGAGGGTTTGGTCCGGCGGGGCCGCTCCCGGGATGTGGTCCTGCCCGAGGGTGAAGTTGCGGTAGGCCGAGTCGGTGCTCATCGACACGATGCGGGCCGGGCCGGTGAGGTAAGGGGTGTGGAACAGCACCCAGGCCTCGACGGTGAACGCCCCCGCCGCGGCGCAGTCGGTGGCCACCCGGCTCGCGGGTTCGGTGGTGGCGAGGCGGGCGTTGCCGGTGATGGACAGGCCGCCTTCGGTCCAGCGCACCGCGTTGCCGTCGTCGATGACGAGGTCGAGCGCGGGGGTGAGCCCCGACAGGTCGCCGACCACCGCGCCTTGCCCCTCGTCGAAGGCGTACAAAAACACCGGGTCGGGGGCGCGCGCGGCGAGGTTGCTCGGGCCGAGCGGGGGCGCCGCGGGGGGGCCGACCACGAGCAAGGTGCCGGTCATGGCCCGGGCGGTGAGCCGGGCGTGGGCGGGCCCGTGGTAGACCGGGCCGAGGCGCAGCTCGTCGATGGTGCCGACGAAGGAGCGGGCGAACTGTGCCGCGGTGGCGGTGGGGTTGACCGGGGCGGTGGGCTGGCCGGCCACGTGGGTGTCGTCGAGCCAGAGGTCGAGGGTGTCGGGGCCGTTGCTCTCAAAGCGCACGTAGTGATGGGGCAGGGCGGGGTCGATCTCGAGGCTCTCGCTCATCAGGGTGGTCTGCAGCGCGGGGTCGGCCTCGTCGGCGTCGACGGCCACGAAGGTCACGAGGTTGGGGTCCTCGATGCGGACGCCGACTTTGGGATCCGGCCCCGGCACGCGTTCGAAGATGTTGAGCGGTCCCGGGGGGGCGGAGAAGTCGCCCGCCACCACCGCCTCGATGTTGTACTCGCCGGCGGGGAAGGCGTCCTGGGACAAGCTGGGGATGTCGATGACCCGGTTGGTGTTGCGCTCGACCAGGGTGAGCCCGGGGCCGAACACCCCGTCGTCGAGCTCGGTCTGCTGCGGCTGCGCCAATGTCGCAGCATGGGGCTCGGCGGTGCTGTCGGTGTAGGCGCCGGCGCTGCCCCCTTCGGACAGGTGCAAGACCAGGTCATAGTCGGTCCACACCGCGGACGGGTCGGGGCCCGCGCCGGGGGCGGGGTTGTCGTAGTACAGCCAGAGGCCCTGGGCGCTGTCTTGGGCGCGCACGGTGGCGACCTTGACCCAGGCCAGGCCCCCGGTGGCGGCGTTGAACGGCTCGTCCCACTCGTGGGGCAGGACCGTGAGGTCGTCGTCGACGAAGCGCACGTCGGCCCCGTCGGGCGCGACCCGGTCAAGCGCGACCCAGGTGTCGTCGACGCGCACCGGCACGATCACGTCCGTGGCCCCCGCCGCGCCTTGCACATTGGACAGGCGCAACCGGCTGCGGGCCCCAAAGTCCGGGTCCCACCAATCCGGGGGCAACACCCCCCCGTCGGGACCGCCCCCGTCGAGCACCCCAGCGTCGCCATCGCCATCCCCATCGCCGTCGCCGTCGCCGTCGCCATCGCCGTCCCCGCCCCCGTCGAGCACGCCGGCGTCGCCATCGCCATCCCCATCGCCGTCGCCGTCGCCGTCGCCATCGCCGGCCACCGCCACACAGAACCCGATCAACGGGTCACAGGTCTCGGTGGCCGCGCAGTCGGCGTCGACGTCACAGGGACTGCGGTTTTCGGTGAGCGTGGTGGGGCACGAGCCGGCGCCACACAACAGCGCCAACGCGACCAACAGGGTGGCGCGGACCTCGGTCATGACCCGATCCTACATGGGACCCCGGCGGCGCCGAACGGCTTTTTCTCCCCGTGCTTTCAGTGGTTTGCGCGACTCGCTCGGACTAGCATGCACCGGTGCTGTGCGCGTTGGTGTTCGCTGCGATGTCCTTGCCCGCCGGCTTGCCCGACGAGGCCCCGGGGGCTCGCGGACCCGCACCCGGCGCGGTGGCGGCCGATGACCACGCCGCTCCCGTCGACGAAGAGACCGCGGCCCTGTTGCGCTCGCCGTGGACCGAAGACCTCGGCCTCGTCGCGGTGGAGCTGGCGGGGGCGACCTGCGGCGGGCTGGCCCTGGCGCCTTTCCACCTGGTGTTGACCTACGCGACCTGCGGCTGCTGGAGCGGCGTCGTGCTCCCGTTGATCCTCGGCTACAGCGTCGGCGTCACCCACAACCTCAACACGACCTGGCAGAGCGCGGCGTTGTGGCCGATGCTCGGCGCGGTCGCGGTCTCCGCGACCTGGACGCTGGTGGTCACCGCGGTGTCGATCGCCTTGCTCTTTCCCCTCACCGCCGCCCAGGGGGGCAGCAACAGCGGCCTGCCGATCCCGCCCCGGGCCGATGCGGTGGCGCGGCTGGCGTTGCCAGGGGTGTTCGGCGCGGCGGTGTTTTCCCTCATGCTGTCCCCGTTGTTGTCGATGATGGGCGCGATCACCGCGTACAACATCACCGCCGAGGTCGGCGCCGAGGACTCGACGACCCCGTTGGTGCCCGAGGTCTGGCCCTGGGATCCGCCCCCGGACGCGGCGCGGCCGCGCGGCACCGCAGGCCGCGCCGTCGAGGCGACCCGCTACTGAGCCAGCGCGGGGCCGGGGCGGCCCGCCCCTCGGTCGGTCGAACGCTTCCCAACCGATCAAAAAATGCGGCATAACCCCGCTCATGGGGGAACACCACGTTGCCGAACAGCTCGATCCGGAAGCGCGCCGCCGCTTCATGCGCCAACTGCTCAACGACATCAGCGCCCTGACCGGGCTGATCGAGAGCGGGAAGATCGAGACCGGCATCCGCCGGGTCGGGGCCGAACTTGAGATGTTCCTCGTCGACAAAGCGCGTCGACCGGCCCCGTTGGCCATGGAGGTGCTGCAGGAGGCCAACGACCCCCGGCTCACCACCGAGCTGGCCCGCTTCAACCTGGAAGCCAACGCGCCCCCGCAGGTGTTCGGCGGCGATTGCCTCAGCGTGCTCGAGCGCGAGCTCTCCGAGGTGGTGCAGAAGGTCCGCCACGCGGCGGAAAAGCACAACGCCGAGGTCGTGCTCACCGGCATCCTCCCCACCCTTCAGTTGTCGGACCTCAGCCTCGACAACATGGCCCCGATTCCGCGCTATTTCGCCCTCAACGAGGCCATGCGCCGCCTGCGCCATGGGGGCCAGTTCCGGGTCAACATCAAGGGCCTCGACGAGCTCGACGTCGTGCACGACAACGTCATGCTCGAGTCGTGCAACACCAGCTTCCAGATACATTTTCAGACCGGGCCGGAAGAGTTCGCCACGCTGTACAACACCGCCCAGGCGGTGACCGCGCCGGTGCTCGCGGCCGCGGTGAACAGCCCCACGTTGCTCGGCCAGCGGCTCTGGCACGAGACCCGGGTGGCGCTGTTTCAACAATCCATCGACAACCGGTCGTCGTCACAGCTGATGCGGGGGGCCCGGCCGCGCGTGACCTTTGGCGAAAAGTGGGTCGACGAGTCGGTGATCGAAATCTTCAAAGAGGACGTGGCCCGTTTTCACGTGGTGCTCGCCACCGAGGAGGACCAGGTCGAGGCGCCGGACGCGATCTTGCCGCAGCTGTACGCCCTGCGGTTGCACAACGGCACCATCTACCGCTGGAACCGCGCGTGCTATGGCATCACCGACGGCATTCCCCACCTCCGGGTCGAAAACCGCGTGCTGCCCGCGGGCCCCACCATCCTCGACCAAGTGGCCAACGCGGCGTTTTTCTACGGGTTGATGGCGGCCATGCACGACGAGTACGGCCACATCGATCAAAAGCTCGACTTCGACGACGCCAAGGCGAACTTCTTCGCCGCCGCGCGCCACGGGTTGCAGGCGCAGTTCACCTGGGTGCACGGCCGCACGTACACCGCGGGGGCGCTCATCCTCAATCACCTGTTGCCCTTGGCCCGCGAAGGCCTGACCAAACAAAACGTGCTCCCCCAGGACATCGAGCGGTACCTCACCGTCATCGAGGACCGGGTCAAGTCTGGCCGCACCGGGGCGCAGTGGATGCACGTGTCCCTCGCGGGCATGGCCGGGCGCGGCACCCGCGACAAGCGGCTGCGCACCCTCACCGGGGCGATGATCGCGCGCCAGCGCCAGGGCGACCCGGTGCACACCTGGGAGCTGGCCACCATCGACGAGCAGGACGATTGGCGCGACAGCTTTCAGACCGTCGGCCAGATCATGACCGACGACCTGTTCACCATTGGCCCCGACGACCTCATCGACCTCGCCGCGTCAGTGATGGATTGGGAGGGCATCCGCTACCTCCCGGTAGAAGACGAAAACGGCGTCCTCGTGGGGCTGCTCACCCAGGCCGACGTGCTGCGCATGGTGGGCCAGGGCATGGCCAAAGGGGAAAACAACATCGCGGTCAAAGACGTGATGCAGACGGAGTTCCCCACCGCGCTGCCCGATTGCCCGACGATGGAGGCGCTTGAGATCCTGCGGCGCCCCGACGTGGGGTGTCTGCCGGTGGTCAACGCCGACCGGCATCTGCTCGGCATCCTCACCGTGGCCGATTTTCTCGACGTCGCGGCCAGCCTGATGCAGACCGAGCTGTCCCGCGAGCTGTGAGCGTACATCGCGTACTTTTGCCTACGTGGGTGTGATCAATTCCCTTGGAAAATCGGTGACACACGGGCGGCGCGCGCGGGAGGGCGATAGACTGCAGGTGTGCATCCCATGGTTCACTCGCGCAAAATGAACGGCCCGCAGACCTCCACCGCGGCCTTCGCGGTGTCGCGGTATGTGCCCCTCGGACGCACCCTGCAGCGCGCCACCGACGAGGTCATCGCCGACCTGGTGCGGTACCGGCGGGTGGCGGCGCGGGCCCAGGGCTGGATGGCGCTGGCGTTTGTGGGCGCGACCTTCGGCGGCATCATGGCGTTGAGCTTGGTGCTGCGCGCGGACTTGTTGCTCGGGGTGGTCGCGGCGTTGGTGGCGCTGGTCTCGGTGGGCACCGGGTTTCTCGTCGAGCGCGCGTCCCAGGAGATCTTTTTCCGCCGGGGCCTGACCCGCGGGTTGAGCCAAGAAGCGTGCGAACAACTTTATGAACTGTCCCGGGGTGTCGATGGGTACATCGACGTCCTCAACTCGTGCGGGGCCCCGCCGAGCGACCACGACCTGGCCACCTTTGTGTGCCCCGACCGGACCTGTTGATGAGCCGCCGTCCCGTGACCCCCGCCGCCACCCCCCGCCACGCCCCGTGGGTGAGCCGGGCGTTTCCGCTCTACGCCCCCCGACCGGTGCTGGCGCTGCTCACAGTTTGGGTGATGGCCCTGGGCGCGTTTGTGCTCTCCATGGCCTACCGCGGGCTCTACGGCACGTGGCCGGCCTGGTAGCCAGGCTCGGCGACCTCTCGACAAAAACAATGAAGCGGGAGCCGCTCAGCGCTGGGCCGAGCGCACCTCGATGTACGACTGCTGCTTGAGCTCGTCGATGTAGCGGCGGAAGGCGCGCTCCATCTCCTCTTCGTAGAGCTGTTCGCGGAGCTGTTGCTCGGCTTGGTCCGCGGCCACCACCTGGCCGGCCACCCGTTCCTCGACGAGGATCACGTGCCAACCCACCTGGGTGCGGACCGGGCCGACCACGTCCCCGGGGGCGGCGGCGAACGCGGCCTCTTCGAACGCAGGCAACATCTCGCCTTTGCCGAACACCCCCAGCGAACCGCCGCTCTTTTTGCTCGGGCCTTCGCTCATCTCGCTGGCGACCTTCTCGAACGGCTCCCCGGCTTTGACCCGGGCCATCGCCCGCTCGGCCAGGGCGCGCTTGGCGTTCTCGTCCGCCCCTTCCCCGACCACAAACAAGATGTGACGCGCCCGCACCTTGAAGTCCTTCTGGGCCACCGCCTTTTTCTTGGCGTAGGTGCTCTTCACGTCCTGATCGCGGATCTGCACCCGGCTTTTGACCTTGAGCTCGACGATCTTGAGCTTCAGCAGCTGCTTTTTGATGCCGTCCTTGTAGTCCTTCAAGCTCATGCCCTGCTGGGCCAATGCCATTTCAAAGGCGGCGTCGTCGAGGTTGTACTGGGCCTTGGTCGCTTCCAACGCGCGTTCGATCTCGGGCTCGCTCACGTCGATGCGGAGCTTCTTGATCTCCCGCTCGAGGAGCTTCTCTGCCACCAGGGTGTCGATGACCTCCGCGCGTTTCTTGTCGCGGTAGGCGAGGCGGTCACTCCCCGCCGGCGGGGGCTGGGCTTTGACCAACAGGTCGAGCGCCTCTTCGACCTCGCTGAGCAACACCACGTCGGTGTCGACCACGGCCACGATGCGCTCCACCACCAGGGCGTCGTCTTCGGCTTTCTTGTCGGCGGGATCGGCCCCGAGCGCGGGGGGCGCGAGCAACACCGCGCCGAGGGCCAACGCGCACGCACGTCGTCGGAACATCATGGGGCCACCACCTTGACCTGCTCGTCCGCCACCGGAAGCGGCGGGGGCGGGGGCAGGCGGTTGACCGCCTGGGTCACCGCCACGTCGTCGATCACCACCGCGTGCTGGCTGCGCAGGCGGCGGATGAGCGCCATCATCGCGTCGCGTTCGCGCTCTTCGCGCAGGGCCCGGGTCAGGCGCGGCTCGGCTTGGTCGAAGGTCTCGATCCCCCCCGGGCGGCGCTCGACGAGCTCGAACACGTGAAAGCCAAAGTCACTGGGCACCACCTCGGACACCTGGCCCACCTCGAGGTCGAACGCGGTGTCGAACACCGTGGGCAGGTCGCCCTTGGCGAACCATCCGAGCGAGCCCCCGTCGGCCGCCTCGGGGGCATGGGAGAAGCGGCGGGCCGCGTCCTCGACGGTGAGTCGGCCGGCGCGGATTTCCCCGAGGATGTGGCGGGCTTCCTCTTCGGTCTTGAGCAGGATCTGCCGGACCCACACGCGCTCGGGCACGGGGGCGCGGTTGTTCTCGAAGAACGTCTGGGTGTCGTGCCGCGAGACCTCGACCCGCTCGCCCACGGCCTTTTGCAAAAAGCGCTCGATGTGGATGCGGGTGCGGAGTCGCTCGCGGAAGCTGTCCTCGGTGAGTTGTTCGCCGCGCATCACCCGCGAAAACGCCCCCACCGGATAGGCCTCGAGGGTGCGGTTGTATTCGCGTTCGACGTCCTCGTCGCTGACCTCGATGTTCGCGTCGATGGCGCCGAGCAACAACAGCTCGGTCTCGACCATGCGGTCGAGCACCGCCCGGGACACCAGGTGGCGGGCCTCCTCGTCGCGGCTGCGGGCCACCCCCGCCCAGGTGAGCTCGGCGAGGAAGTCGCGCCGCTCGATGGGCACCTCGCCCACGGTGGCGACCACTTCGCGGGCGCGGGACGCGCGCGGATCCTCGGGGCAGCCGGTGGCGAGCACGGCGGCGGCGAGCACCCAAGCGGTGCGGGGGGACAGGCGGGGCGGCGAAGGGCGCATCAAAGACTCGATCAGGGGGCCGGCGGCGGGGGATGTCCGAACGCGCCGTCGTGGGGGTCGCCGCCTTCCATGCCCGCGGGCATGGCGTCGGTGTTGACCACGAGTTGTTTCAGTTTGTCGGGGTAGGTCGTGACTTTGAACTTCTTGCGCAGGTTGCCGATGAAGTCGTCGAACGCGGCGGTGCGCTTTTCACGATAGAGCAGGTTGCGGATCTGGTTCTTCACTTGGTCGAACGTCCGGGTGATGGGCTTGCGCCGGCCGGTCTTTTTGACGACGTAAAAACCATCCTGGCCTTCGACCACCCCGCTGACGTCGTTGATCTTGGCCAGCGCCCACAGGGCGTCGCGCACCGCCGGCCCGTAGGCGGTGGCGACCTCGTCGGCGGAGAGGTAGCGGATGTCGCCGCCCATGCGTTTGGACTCCATGTCGTCGGAGTACCGGGTCACGAGGTTTTTGAAGTGGGCGCGGTCCTCGAGGTTCTTGGGGTTGCTGGCGAACTTTTGGGCCTCTTCGGCTTTTTTCTTGGCCGCGGCTTTGTCGTCGCCGAAGTTGACCTTGATGATGCTCGACCGAAGCATCTCCGGCTTGTTGTACTCGTCGGTGTGTTGGTTGAAGTAGGCCTCCATCTCCGCCTCGGTCACATCGGAGAGCTTGACCTTCCCGTCGAACTCGTCGCGGGTGAGCTTCTGCACGATGATCTTCTTCACCGCCTCGGCCACTTCCGGGTCTTGGTGCAGGCCGCGGTCCATGGCCTCGAGGGCGAGCACCTCGAACCGCACCTGGTTGTCGAGGAACTCCTCCCGCTTGTCCTGGCTCTGGTACCGCGCCCGCACAAACGGGCTCTGGCGGTCCAGCCGCCCCTGGAGGTCGCCGAGGGTGAGCTTGCTGTCCCCGACGTCGGCCACGGTCTCGCCCTGGCCGGCTTTGAGCTTCACATCAAACTGGAGCCCGGGGGTGGACGAGCCGCCCTGGCCGCCCGCCCCGCCCACGGTCACTTCTTTGGGGGCACACGCGGACAGCAGCGCGGCGGCGGCAACGGCGAGCAACAGATCCTGGGAGCGCATCGGTCGACCTCCATCGCCCACGGCGGACGCGGGCGGGTTCACCGGCCTATGTGGCGGCTTCAAGGAGATTTGGCAAGCACCGAACCGGTTGTTTTGTTGAGCGTTTCTCGTCTCCACGACGTACACTGATCGGGCATGAACCGCCTTCCCCATTTGTTCATCGCACTGCTGTTGAGCGCCTGTCCCGCCGGCACATCGGGGCTCGACGCCGGTGCCCCCGACGCCGCGGCGCCCCCGCGCGACGCCGGATCCGACGACGGGGGCGCGGGGCCCGATGCGGCCTCCGACGCGGGGTCTGGCCCCACCGTCGAGGATCTCGCCCGGATGCTTTGTGAGATCTCGATCCAAGGCCAGGACGAGGCGGTCCGGTTCGGCGCGCCGCTCGACGACCGGTGCCTGGCCAGCGACCCCCGCCGCGACGCGGTCATCGACCCGACCCTGGCGGTGGACCCGACGTTGAAGTGCCTGCCCACCTCGCCGTTGACCAAGCGTTACCTCGAGGCGCTCACCGGCGACGCGGTGGCCCTGGATGTCGACCGGGTGGTCGCGTGCCGGGACAAAGCCCGCGCGGTCCGGACGTCGCTGGGCACCGTGGCCGACGCCGCCGCCCTGGCCGCCGCCTTGGACGACCTCATCGCCAGCGACGAAGACTGCACCCAAATCAGCAGCCCGCTTCTGGGCGCGGGCGACGCGTGCACCCTCGGGTGGCAGTGCCCCGACGGGACCCGGTGCGAGCCCGACCCCATCGACAGCCTCGACCGGTTCTGTCTGGCCCCGGCCGCGTTCGGCGAAGCCTGCGCCGAGCGCAGTGACATTCCGGTGCGCACCTGCGAGCCGGGCACGGTGTGTTACCTCGACTTGTGCGTGAGCCCGCGGGGGTTGGGCGCGACCTGCGGTCCCGATCAGCCCCCCTGCGAGCCGGCCCTGTCCTGCGGCCCGACCTCCCAGTGTGAGATGCCCCGGCCGGACGGCGCGGTGTGTTTGCTCGACGACCATTGCGCCGAGGGGCTGTTCTGCCGGGCCAACTTCTGCGCCCCGCTCAAAGCCGACGGCGAGAGCTGCAACGCCCTGGATCGGTGCGAGACCACCTGCTCGGTGTGCCGGCCGGGGGCGGACCTGCTGCCCGCCTGCGGGCCCCGCCAGAGCATCGGCGGCAACTGTGGAGAGCTGGACGACTGTCAGCGCAACCTCTACTGCGACCTCGACACCAACACCTGCGCCCTGCCCGGTGACCTCGACGCGGCCTGCGACGGCCAGCATCCTTGCGGCGCGGGGTTGTCCTGCACCCCGGGGGGACCGGCCGGCGACGCGGGCGTGAGCGGGCCGCGCTGCCAGGTGCCGCCCCCGCTCGGGGCGCCCTGCGGGGCGGGCACGCTGCCGTGTTCGGGGGGCTACTGCGGCCAAGGGACCTGTGTGGCCGGGGCCCCGGGGGACGCGTGCGTGGCCGACAACGGTTGCCTCGAGGGGCTCTTGTGCGAGCAGGACGCGTGCGTCGACGCCCCCCGCGACGGCGCGCCGTGCACCGCGTCGGGCCGGTGCGACGAGGGGCTGTACTGCGACGGGGAGCGGTGCCAATCGCCGCCGGGCCCCGGGCACGACTGTGGGCCGGGCGGCCTGTGCGCCACCGGCGCCTACTGTGACGACGGCAGCTGCACCGCCAAGCGTCCCGCCGGCCTGCCCTGCCTCAACGACGTGGAGTGCGCGTCCGGCGTCTGCTTGCTCACGGGGTCGTGCACCGCTGGGCCTCTGCCCCCGGGCACCACCAAGACCGGCTTCGCGTGGTGGGTGGTGCTGGGGCTGCTCTGGCCCGCGCTGCGATTGCGCCGGCGCGCGGCTGCCAAGCGGCCGCCGATTCGGTAGGGTCCCGGACCCGCCGGTGGCGGGACCGGTCATGGACAAATCCCGCCTCCGCACCATCTCGTCATTGGCCCTGCCCATCATGGGCGGGATGGTCTCGCAAAACGTGATGAACCTCGTCGACACCGGCATGGTCGGGCAGCTCGGCGAGGAGAGCTTGGCCGCGGTGGGCCTGGCGAGCTTTTTGACGTTCTTGTCCCAGGCGTTCCTCATCGGGTTGGCCACCGGGGTGCAGGCGATGGTGGCCCGGCGCTACGGCGAGGGCAACCAGGCGGAGATGGCTTTGCCCCTCAACGGGGGCCTTCTGTTCGCGGTGGTGCTCGGGGTCCCGCTCGCGGCGGTGCTCTACCTGCTCGCGCCGGCCATGCTCGACGTGCTGGTGAGCGAACCCGAAGTGCAGCGCATCGCTATCCCCTATTATCAGACGCGGTTGTTCGCGGTGGTGGCGGTGGCGTGCAACTTCTCGTTTCGCGGCTACTGGAACGGCGTGAACCTCTCGAAGCTCTACCTGCGCACCTTGGTGGTGATGCACGTGGTCAACGCGGTGGCCAACTACGTGCTCATCTTCGGCAAGTTCGGCGCGCCGGCGCTGGGGGCCACCGGCGCGGCCATGGGCACGGCGCTGTCGACCTACGTGGGGACCGCGATGTACGTCGTGCTCGCGCTCCAACACGCGCGGCACGCGGGCTTCTTGCAGGGACTGCCCAGTACAGAGACATTGAAGACGATCCTGCGCCTGTCCACCCCCACCGGGATTCAGCAGACGTTCTTCGCCGGGGGCCTGACCTGCTTCATGGTCATCGTGGAGAAGGTGGGCACGTCGGAGGCGGCGGCGGCCAACGTGCTGGTCAACATCATGCTCGTGGGCCTGCTGCCCGGTCTCGGCCTCGGGCTCGCGGCCACCTCGTTGGTGGGCCAAGCCCTCGGCCGCCATGATCCTGCAGACGCGCGGCAGTGGGGCTTTGACGTGTTGAAGGTCGGGGTGGCGATCCTCGTCGCCATCGGCCTGCCCATGGTCTTGGTCCCGGACCTTTTGCTCTCGGTGTTCATCACCGAGCCGCAGACCATCGCGGTGGGCCGGTGGCCCTTGGTGATCACCGGCGCGGCGCTGTGGATCGACGTCGGGGGCATGATCCTGATGAACGCCCTGCTCGGGGCCGGCGACACCAAACGCGTGGCCGGCATCAGCATTGGGTTGCAGTGGCTTTTGTTTTTGCCCCTCGCCTACCTCATCGGGCCGGTGTGGGGCGGCGGCCTGCTCGCGATCTGGGGCCTGCAGTACGCCTACCGTGCCCTTCAGTCGGTGGTGTTCTGGTGGATGTGGAAAGGCCAGGGCTGGGAACACATCCGGGTGTGATCGGGAGAGGTGTCCCAGACCATTTGAAAAACCTTTTGAAAACAGATGCTTAGCGGACCGTGTCCGAGGGCCCACCCCCACCACCGCCGCAGCGTCCCGGCCGGGCAAACCCGTCCCGTCCCCCGCGCCCCGCGGGTGACCCTGCGAAATGGCAACCCGGCGCCGCGCGCCCGGGCGTGGCGCGGCATCGGACCCTCTTTTTGTCATCCGGGCCGGGCTGGGCGCGCGTGCGGCGGACGGGCCTCGAGCGCCAAAAAGACTCATGAAAACAGGTCTTTGGGTAGATCTGGCCCACGCCCCCGGCGCGGCCACCGCCCCCATCCGCCAAGGGGGGGATGTCAGCCGCGTCGCGTCAAGCCATTCGAATAACTGGATCGGTGTCGTCAACACATTGTCACGTAGGGAACGGTAGGACCGTGTAGGAATTGTCATATGACCGCTCGGCTGTTCGATCTTTCCCGGGTTGCTCTTCTGGCCACGCTGGCGGTCTCCGCCGCGTGCCCCACGACCCTGTCGCCCGAAGACCAGACCCCCGACGACGAGCGACCGGACACCAGCGAGCCCCAGCCCGAGCCTGACCCCTCGACGCTGCCCATCGACACCACCGGCGCGCCCCAGCCGCTCAACCCGCAGACCGAGGCGGGCTGGCTCGCCGCCCTGCTCACCTACAAGGCCCAGGGCTACGTCAAGGTCAACCAAGCGCCCATCGTGTCCGACCAGCTCGCCGACACCACGGTGAACATCTGGGTCGCGAGCGGCTCGGTCAACGGCTACCTCAGCGACGTGCCCGCGCTCAAGGTGGGCGACCTCATCGTGCGTGAGCATTGGCAGGACGGCGCCCTCACCGGCCTCAGCGCGATCGGAAAAGGGCAGAGCGGGTATTACCCCGACGGCGCCGACCTTTGGTTCGCGCTGGCGGGGCCCGACGGCAACGTGACCCGCGACGGCAACGACCAGCCGCAGTTTGGCCGGTTGATGAGCTGCACCAGCTGCCACCGCGACGGGGGCGTGCCCCACCTGTTCAGCGTGGCCGCGGACAACGCCATCGAGCCCGGGGTGGTGCCCGAGCCCGAGCCCCAACCCGAGCCGGAGCCCGCGGTCACCCCGGAGCCGGAGCCGACCCCGCAGCCCGAGCCGGAGCCGACGCCGCAACCCGAGCCCGAGCCCACCCCCCAGCCGGAGCCGCAACCGGAGCCCGAGCCGGCCCCCCAGCCCGAGCCCCAACCCGAACCCGAGCCGACCCCGCAGCCCGAGCCCCAGCCGGAGCCAGAGCCGGTTCCGGCCCAATGGACCTGCACGCCGACCTACTACGCCGCCGCCGACGGCTGCGACTGCGGCTGCGGCGTGGTGGACCCCGACTGCGCCGGCACCACCTGCCAATATGATTGGTGCGGGACCGATCAGGTGTTCGACCCCGATGACCCCACGCAATGCATCGCGGAGTCGAGCCCCGCCTCCCTCGCGGGCATGGTGTTGATCAACCGCGAACTCGACTTGAGCAGCCCGCAGTCCGAGGTCCTGTCCGGCACCCTCGAGCCCGGCGCGATGTTGATCGTGGGACGCGACGCCGACAAAGCCGCGTTTGAGGCCCATTGGGGGGTCACCCTGGGCAGCCACGTCCAGTACCTCAACGCCCAGGCCACCAGCGCAGGGGCGCCGATCATCAACGGGGAAGAGATCTTCTCCATCGAGGACGCGGCCGGGGCCACGGTGGACGGGCCCGCGCCCGAGCTGTCCACCAATCAGTCGGTGCAGCGCAACCCGGACCTGTCCTGGTCGACGGGGAGCGAGACCACCGCCACCCCCGGGACCCACGCCCTCACCGCCGGTGCCGGGCTGCGCATCACCGAGGTCGCCGACGGCAACGGCGACTGGCACGCGGAGTTCGTGGAAATCGCCTACGTGCCCTGATCGCCGCCGCCGGGATCAGGCCGCGGGGGGGTCGAACAGCCGGGCCGACTCGAACACAATGTCGCTGAACTTGTGGACGACGCCGTCCTCTTCGTACCGCAGCGCCCGCTTGACACAGAAGTCGAACAGCAACGGGTTGACCTCGAACACCCGGTTGCACTGGATGCGGTCTTCGGCGCTGAGATAGCCGAGCTTTTCCAGCCAGCGGGTGGACACCAAGAAGTCGATCGCGGGGAGCGGGTAGTCGCTGCCGTTGATCAGGTATTGGTGCACCTGCTGATCGCGGATGGTGGCGTTGAGCGCGTCGCCGGTGCGGTTGAACTGGGTCATGGCGGAAATGTCCGCGAACAGCCGCCCTTGGTATTGGCTCTCGTCGAGCATGCGGCGGAACAGGTCGTAGGCGGCCATGCTCCCGCTCCCGTCGAGGTCCTGGGCCTCGCCCAGCCCCGCGGCGTGGGCCACCACCACCCGGCAGCCTTCGTCGAGGGCGTGGCGGAGCCGGAGGGGGTTGCCGGCGTCCTCGTCCACCGACGCGGCCGCCTGCTCCTCGCCGGCGTGCACGATGAGCGGCAGGCCGAGCTCGGCCAACCGGCGGTACAGCGGCTTGCACCGGGGGTCGCGGGTGTCGATGGCCTGCGAGTTGGGCAGCCACTTCATCGCCACCGCGCCCATCTCGTGGGCGGCGTTGAGCCGGTCGAGGGCGTCTTTGCGGTAGGGGTGCACCGATGCCGCGAACAATACATCGGCATTGTTCTTGGCGATGTTCGCGACCCATTCGTTGGGGGTGTAGAACGTCGACTGGGCGGGAACCTCTTGGCCTTGGTCATCGACCACCTGGTCAAAGGCCAACAGCACGATCTTTCCCTGGGGGTTGGTCAGCCGCCAGAACGACAGCGTGCGCTCCACGAAGTGTTCTTCCATCTTCTCGTCGTCGACGATGCCCCCCGATGCCAAGAACAGCGCTTTTTCGAGCCGGCCCCCGTAGCTCTCGGTGAAGCGCGGGTTGACGTAGCCGCCCGAGCCGGCGCCCCCGTCGGCGAGCACGTGGGCGTGCGCGTCCCAGACCCGGCGCCGATCGAGGTCGCCGAACATGCGCCGCACAAACGCGCGGGTGCCCGGGGGCGGATGCCGGGGCGGCTGGTCTCGCCAGAACAGGGTGTTGGCCAAGGTGGACGCGCAGCCCGACCCGGTGAGGGCGCAGGTGGCGGCGGCGGAGCGGAGCATGGCGCGACGGGTCAAGAACATGCGCGCCACATAGTCCGCGCGCGGCCCGCCGTCGAGCGCCTCCCGGGCTACACTGCCGCCCATGGTCGAACGTGATCTGGCCGCCATCGCCCGTGCCCTCGACGACGAGGCGGTGCCCGCTTGGGTGCTCGACCGGCCCGCGTTCGACCACAACGTGCAACACGTGGCCGAGCTGCTCGCCCGGGGCCGGCCGGGGCTGACCCTGCGGCTGGCGTCCAAGTCCCTCCGGGTCCCGGCCCTCATCCAGCGGGTGCTCGACTTTGGGCCCCCGTACCGGGGGGTGATGTGTTTTGCCGCGGCCGAGGCGGCGGGGTTGTTCGCCGCGGGCATCGACGACCTGCTGCTCGCCTATCCCGTGTCCCGGCGCAGCGACCTCGAGACCATCCGCGGGCTCCACGACGCGGGGTGTGATCTGAAGGTGATGGTCGACGACGCCGCCCAGGTCACCCTGCTCGCGGCCGCGCTCGCGGGCACCGACCGGCCGCTTCCGGTGGTGGTCGACCTCGACGCGTCGTTGCGGGTGTTCGGTCTGCACCTCGGGGTGCGCCGCAGCCCGGTGCGCCAGCCGGAAGATGCAGTGGCACTGTTTGAGGCCTGTGCCGACACCGGCGGGGCCCTCCGCCCGGTGGGGGTGATGGCCTACGAAGCCCAGGTCGCGGGCCTGGCCGACAACAGCCCGCACACCAAGTCGAAGAACGTGCCCATCCGGGCGGTGCGCACGATGTCGGTGCGGGCCATCCACAGCCGTCGCCAGGCGGTGCGGGCCGCGCTGGAGGCCGCCGGGTTTGGCGTCGAGCTGTTCAACGGGGGCGGCAGCGGGTCGCTGGACACGACCCCGTTCGACCCCGCGGTCACCGAAGTGACCGCGGGGAGCGCGTTTTTTTGTCCCCACCTGTTCGACCACTACCAGCACGTGCATTTTGAGCCCGCGGCGTTCATCGCGCTGGCGGTGACGCGCGCCTCCGACCCCGGCTTTGTGACCTGCGCCGGCGGCGGGTACATCGCGTCGGGGGCGGCGGGCCCCGACCGGCTGCCGGAGGTCGCCTGGCCCCCGGGGCTCTCGTTGGTCGCGGCGGAGGGGGCGGGGGAGGTGCAGACCCCGGTGACCGGCAAGGGCGTGATGCCGGGCTTGGGCGATCTCGTGTTGCTCCGCCACGCCAAAGCCGGCGAGGTGGCCGAGCGGTTCGCGCACATGGTCATCGTCGAGGGCGGGGCGGTGGTGGAGCGCGCGCCCACCTACCGCGGCCTGGGCGTCCACCTGTACTGACTTTGTCGTCGAGCGCGCGGCTGAGTAGACTGCGCGGGTGGAGTTCGCGGCCCCTTTGCTCGACGGAGACGCCACGGTGCTGCCCGGGGCCGAGCCCGCGGCGGCCACCGACCCGCCCCCCCTCGCCCCCGGCGCGGTGATCGGGGCCTACCGCGTCGACGCGCTCATCGGCGAGGGCGGCATGGGGCGGGTCTACCGCGCGGTGCACCAAAAGCTCGACCGGGTGGTGGCGCTCAAGGTCCTGCGCCCCGGGTTGGCCGACCAACGCCGGGTGGTGGGCCGGTTCTTTGACGAGGCCCGCGCGGTCAACCGCATCAACCACCCCAACATCATCGAGGTCACCGACTTCCTCGAGCCCGCCGGGGGCCCCACCTGCTACGTGATGGAGCACCTGTCCGGCGAGACGCTGCGTGATGCGCTCGCGGGCGGCGCGATGGACAAAGCGCGGGTGCTGCGGGTGATGGGCCAGGTCGCCGACGCGCTGGCCGCGGCCCACCGCGCGGGCATCATCCACCGCGACCTCAAACCCGACAACGTCTTCCTCACCACCCGGGGCCCGGCCACCGACGTGGTCAAGCTTCTCGATTTCGGCGTCGCGTGCCTCGACGAGGTGGGGGGCGAAGACCGCCAGACCATCGTGGGCACCCCCGCGTACATGGCCCCCGAGCAGCTCGCCGGTCGCGAGGTGGACGAACGCAGTGACATTTTCTCGTTCGGGTTGTTGCTGTACGAGATGCTGTCGGGCACGCGGTGCGCCGCGGGCAAAAACGCCAGCGCGCTGTTGGTGCAGTACGCCCAGGCCACGCCCCAGCTCGCCGCGGTGCCCGGCGCCGACCGGCTCGACCGCGGCTTGGTGCGGTTGACCGACCGGTGCCTGGCCAAGTCCCCCGCCGATCGCCCCGCGACCATGGCGGAGGTGCGCGACGCGTTGGCGGCGATGACCCTTCCCGTGCGGGCCGCCCCCTGGCGCTGGGCGGCCGCGGCCGGGGCGGTGCTTGTTGCAGGGGCATTGTGGTGGGGGGCGCGCCCCGCCCCCGCCGACCCCGCGCCGGTGGTGGTCGAGATGGGGGCGCCGGTGCCGGCCCCCCCGACGTCAGGCCGGGTGTTTTTCAGCAGCGAACCGAGCGGCGCGGCGGTGACACGGGCCGCGGAGCCGGACCGCGTGTTGTGCACCACCCCCTGCGCGGCGGAGGTCCCGTTCGCCGACCGGGCCGAGGTGGTGTTTCAGCGGGGCGCGGACCGGGTGGCGGTGGCGGCGGCGCTGTCCCCCGGGGCGATGGTGCAGGCGGTGTTTCCCCCCGCCCCATCTGCCCGAAAAGACAAAGAAAAACAGGTGGTTAAGCCGAGGGCCGGCCCGTCCCGCCCGGCGCCCAAGCCCGTCCCGCGGCGCCCGGTCGCGCCGCGCAAACCCCCGGCGAAAAAATCTGGACGCACGGTCATCTTCGATCCGTTTGCGGGCTGAGACGTTTTTCGTCGTCGCCGAACGTCTCTGTACAATCGATCCATGAGCCGGCGGTTGGGGATGCTTTGCTTGGGCGGCGCGCTTTTTGTGCTGGTGCCGTCGTCGGCCCAGGGCCAGCAGGCCGAGCCGAAGGACGCCCGGGCGCTCTTCGCCGAGGCCTCGGAGGCCTACGAGATGGGCCGGTTCGAGGAGGCGCTGGGCAAATACCAGGACGCCTACCGGCAGAATAAGCTGCCCGGCTTTTTGTTCAACATGGCCCAATGCCATTACAACGTCGGCCGGTTCGACAAGGCCGCGTTTTTGTACCAGTCCTACCTCGAGACCGACCCCCCCGCCGACCGGCGGGAGGTGGCCGAGGCGCAGCTGGCCGCGGCCCAGGCCGCGCGGGCCGAGCAGCAGGAAAAAGAACGCCTGTTGTTGCTCGCGGCCCAGGTCGACAACGCCCGGCAAGAACGCGCCGTCGAGGACGGCGCGGGGGACGCGGCGGGGCGGGCGGTGACGCCCACTCCCCCCGTCGAGCCCCCGGCGGCGGAGGATGACAATGCCCCTGCGTGGGTGATGTGGACCGCGGCGGGCACCGCGGGCGCGGTGGCGGCGGCGACATTTGTGGCCGCATCCGCGGTCGCGGCGGTGGTGGTGTGGCAAGGCCGGCAGACCCCGGCCCCGAGCGCGGGCACGGTGGACTGGCGCGCGGCGGCGGCGCCATGAGGGGGGGCGCCGGCTTGGCCCTGTTGTGTGTGGTGGGTTGCGCCCAGGAGACCGCGGTCGAGGTCACGGTGGCGATCACCCCGGAGGTGGTGGCCGACGAGCTGGTGTTCACCGGCGCGCTCGATGGGGCGGCGCTCCCCGAGCGCCGGGTGCCCGATCCCCCGCGGCCGTTGGGCGCGGAGGAGACGGTGTTGGTCCGGCTCGACGACGCCGCGGCCGGCGACGAGTTGGCCGTGCACGTGACCGGGCTCCTCGACGGCGCGTTCCGCTGTGAGGGAGAGGGGCAGGTCACCGTGGCCGCGGGCGAGGTGGTGCCCCTCCGCGTCACGCTGCACGTGCGCGGCGACGGCGACGGCGACGGTGATGGGGATGGCGACGGGGATGGGGATGGCGACGGCGATGGGGACGGGGATGGGGACGGGGATGGCGACGGCGATGGGGATGGGGACGGTGACGGTGATGGCGACGGCGATGGCGATGGGGATGCGGTGTGTGGGAATGGAATTGTCGAACCCGGGGAAGGGTGCGACGACGACAACACCGCGGACCAGGACGGCTGCAGCGCGACGTGCCAACTGTGGTGGGACAGCCACTGGGCGCGGCGGGTGCCGCTGACCATCGAAAACCCCACCGGCGCGGCCCCCGACCACCCGGTGGTGCCGCTGGTGCTCGGCCCCGCCGAGGTCGCCCAGATGGCGGCGGGGGGCGCGGACATCCGCGTGGTCCCGAGCGATGACACCAGCGCGGCCGGGGCCTGGGCCCACGACGTCGAGACCTTCGACCCCGCCGCGGGCGCGGTGGTGTGGGTGCGCGCCCCGGGCCTCCCCCCGGGCACCAGCACCGCTTGGCTCTATTTCGACAACCCGGCCGCGGCATCGAGCGCCTCGCCGGAGGTGTTCGCGGATTTTGCTGGGGTGTGGCACCTGGGCCCGGACTTGGGGGATAGCTCGCCCAGCCAGGCCGACGCCCAGGCGCAAGGGACGAGCGGCGCCGCAGGCGTGACCGGTCCGGCGCGACGCGCCGGCCCCGGCGCGCATCTCACCGTCGACGACAGTGGCCTACACAGCACCGGCGACCTCACCGTGAGCGGGTGGTTCCGCTTCGGCACCGTGGCCCCCGCCGCGCTCGACAACCTCCTGGTGGTGCACAAGGGCGACGGCAACGGGCCGCACAACAAGATGGTGTACGGCTTTGGCTTGACCGCCGACGACCATCTGTTCGCCGCCCACCAAACCGCCAACCAAGCGTCGTCGATTGGGGTATACCCAAGCGCCATGGTGTTCGACGCATCGCCCACCGACTGGAACCACCTCGCGTTTGTGCGCGACGCGACCGCGGGCACGTACACATTCTTGGTCAACGGCGCGCCGGTGGGGGCGCCGGTGGCCTACAGCCCCGCGCCGTCGGGGGGCACCAGCGGGGCGCTCTTTTTCGGGGGACAATCCTGCTGCAACACCGACGCCAGCCTGGACGAAGTGCGGATCACCAAGTCGGTGCGCACGGTGGCCGACCTGGCCTTCGAAGCCGCGGCCCTGGCCCACGTCACCCTGGGCGAAGCGCAATCCCTCGATGACCTGCCGGGAGCGATGTGATGACCACCGTCGAGGGCCCCGACTTCTTTGGCAACAGCAGCCCGCTCAGCGCGTTCAAGCCTCTGCAGGCGATGGACTCGGCGTTGTTCGAGCGCGAGTACGGCCGGTGGTTCTTGGTCGTGCACCTCGCCCCGGGCAGCGATCGGGCGGGGCAGAGTCTCACCGTGAGCGACCCCGGCGGCACCCACGCGGGCACCGTGATCCGGGTGTTCGCGCTCAAGCGCCGCCAGGAGGGCATGTTCGACTACGTGTCCATCGGCCGGCACCCGGACAACGACGTGCACATCCCCGATCCGACGGTGTCGCGGTTTCATTGTTTTGTCCGCCTCGACGACGACGGCGTGCGGTTGCAGGACGCGGGCAGCTCGGGCGGGACCTTCGTCGACAACCAACCGGTGGCGGTCCGCCGCAAAGGTCCGCCCACCTTGGTCAAAGACGGGGCCGCGGTGCGCATCGGCGGGGTCGAGGCCGCGCTGGCCAGCGCGTCCTCTTTGCAAGCTCTTCTGTAGTTCGCGCCCCGGGCTGCTACAACCGCACCCATGTCCGCGACCTCTGTGCACGATGTGCTGGTCCTGGGCGCGGGTCCGGCCGCGCTGTCGCTGGCCGTGGCCGCGGCCGAACGCGGTTTGCGGCCGGCGGTGATCGCCCCGCGCCCCGACGCGCCCTGGGCGCCCAACTACGGGGTGTTCGCGGACGAGGTCCCGGACGTGCCGCGCGCCTTTGTGTGGGACCGCACCCGCATCGTGGCCGAGTCCAGCCACGACCTGCAGCGGGGCTACGCCAACGTCGACAAGGACGCGTTTCGCGCGGGTCTGCTCGCGCGGCTCCACGCGGCCGGGGGCCGCACCATCGCGGCCACCGCGGGCGACGTCGTGCACGAGGGGGCTGAGGCCCGGGTCAGCCTCGACGGGGGCGAGACGGTGCGCGGCCGCTGGGTGGTCGACGCCACCGGCACCAACACCCCGCGCATCGAGCGCCACCCGGACCCGGGGCCCCCCCATTGCCAATGGGCCTGCGGCATCGAAGTGGCCTGCGCCGAGGACCCGTTCGATCCCGGCGAAATGCGGATGATGGATTTTACCCCGGCGCCCGACGAGCTCTCGCTCCCCCCGACGTTCTTGTACGCCATGCCCCGGGGCCAGGGCCGGTGGTTCTTGGAGGAGACCGTGCTCACCGCCCCGGGGCGGGTGGACTTCGCGTTGCTCGAGCGGCGCCTGCGGGGCCGTCTGGCCCACGCCGGCATCGTGGCCACCGACACCGGCGAGCCCCAGGAACATTGTCGCATCCTCATGAACGTGCCCCTCCCGGTCCTCGGCCAGCCCACCCTCGCGTTCGGCGCCGCCGCCGGTTACGTGCACCCCGGCACCGGCTATTCCCTGGCCTTCACCCTGCGCCACGCCCCCGGGGTGGCCGATGCGCTGGCCGCGCACATCGACGAGCCCGTGGATGTGCGGTACCGCGCGGTGTGGGACGCGATCTGGCCCCCCGCCGATCGGAGCACGCACCGCTTCTACCGACGGGGTGGGTCGCTTCTCGCCGGGCTGGACGGCCGGCAGGTGCGCGCGTTCTTTGAGTCGTTTTTTCGGCTCAAGCCCGAGCAGCGGTCGGCGTTTTTGGACCGCACCGCCACCCTCCCCGCGCTCTACAAGATCGGCTTGGCCCAATATGCGCGCATGTCCTGGATGATGAAGACCGCGTTCGCGGTGCGTTACCCCGGGACCCGGTCGGCCGCGGGGGCGCCGTTTTGAGCCGGATGCTCGACGCGGTCATCCGCGCGGTGTTGGGCCGGCCGGTGCTCACCCTCGTGCTCGCGGGCACGGTGTGCGCGGCGCTGAGCACCGGGGCGTTGCTGCTGCGGGTGGAGTTTTCGTTCGAGGCGTTCGCCCCCCGCGGGGGACCCGACCACCAGGCGCTGATGCGGTACCGCGAAGCGTTCGGCCGCAGCGATGATCTGCTGCTGCTCAGCGTGAGTCATCCAGATACATTGTTGACGGCGGAGCGGTTCGCCCAGCTGGTGGCGGTGGCGGGCCGCATGGAGCGCGAGGCCTCGATCACCGACGTGGTCGGGCTGCACTTGGTCACGGTGAAGGACAAATCTGGCGAACCGGTGCGGCTCGCGGGTCAGCCCCGGTTGGTCGAGGACGACGCGGTGCGCGCCCAGCTGCGCGATGACCGCTTGGTCACGCCGGGCATGCTCAGCGAGGACGGCCGCCACGCGGTGTTGGTGATGACGCTGCACGAGGCCCAGGAGGATGTGCTCACCCTGCGCCACACCCTGGACGAGCTGCGCGGGATTCTGCACGAGACCGCGCAGCACGGCCTGGTCATGTCCCTCGGGGGGGGGCCGGCGGCGCGGGCCGACGTCATCGCGCGCATGGTCAGCGAACAGGTGCTGTTCATCGTGCTCGCGCTGTTGTTGTCGTTTGTGCTCCTCGTGGTGCTGTTTCGGCACCGGGCGGGGGTGGTGCTGCCGATGGTGGGCGCGTTTGTGCCCACCGGCGCGCTGTTCGGCCTCATGGGTTACCTCGGCGAGCCCGTGACCACGATGAGCCAGATTTTTTCCACGCTCATTCCCGCCATGGCCATCGCCGACTGCGTACACATTGTGGCCCGGGTGGGCCAACTCCGCGGCCCAGACCGCACGGTCAAGCAAGCGGTGCACGACGGCGTCAGCGAGGTCATCGGCGCCTGTGCGTTGACCTCGCTGACCACCGCGGTGGGTTTTTTGTCCCTCACCTTTCAGAGCATGCCCGCGCTGCGCAGCTTCGGCGCGCTGGCCGCGGCCGGCTTGGTGATCGCGTTTTTGGTCGAGCTGTTTGTGGTCACGCCCCTGCTGTTGTTCGTTCCGCCCCCGCCGCGCCCCCCGCGCCCGCGGCGGTTCTGGCTCGGGCCCCTGTTCGCCCATGTGCAGCGCCACCCCCGCCAGCACGTGGCGGTGGCGGCGGTGTTGCTGGTGGTGTCCACCGGCTTTGCCGTCGGGACCCACTTCGACACCACCATCGATGAGCTGTTGGGCGAGGGGCACCAGACCACGCGCACCGACGCGCACATCGACCGCCAGCTCTCGGGGGTGCTGCGGCTCATGATCGACGTCGAGGCGGAGCCGGGGTCCAACTTTTGCGCCCCCGGCCCTCTGCGCGCCCTCGACGAGATCGAACAGGCGCTGTGGGCCGAGCCCGGGGTCTCGGTGGTGGTCGGCCCCGCCACCCTCTGGCGCCAGGTCCATCGGGGCCTGTCCCCCGACGAGGCCTACACCGCTTCAGAGGCATTGTGCGCCCAGCTGGATCTGCTCGCGGACAACGACCGCCAAGCCCGCACCTTCCGCAACGGCGATCGCACCCGGGGCCGCATCGTGGTGCACCTGCGCGACGAGGGCGCGAGCAGCATGGTCGAGCGCGCGGGGCGGCTGACGAATATGCTCGACGAGAAAAGCGCGGGCACGGGGTTGCGCTTGACCCTGACCGGCACCCACCTGCTCACCTACCGCATGCTCTACGGCGCGGTGAGCGAGCTGTTCTGGTCTCTGCTCTGGGCCGCGCTGATCATCGCGTTGATCCTGCTCGTCGCGTTCCGCGATGTGCGGCAGGTGGCGGTGGCCGCGCTGGTCAACATCGCCCCCCTGGTGTGCGCCCTCGGGGCCCTCGGGGCCTTGTCCGGCACGATCAACCCGGTGAGCGTGATGGTCCTGACCGTGGCCCTGGGGTTGGCGGTGGACGACACCATTCACATGCTGCACCGGTACCGCAGCTTGGTGGCGGCGGGGCATGACAATGCCATTGTCGAGACCCAGCAGACCACCGGGGTGTCGGTGTTTTTGACCTCCGCGCTGCTGGCGGGCGGTTTTTCCATGTGTGCGCTGTCGTCGTTCCCCATCAACCGCGTGTTCGGGGTGCTCGGGGCGGTGGCCGCGGGCGCGGCCTGGTGGTTTGACGTGACCCTGCTGGTGGCGCTGCTGTTGCTGTGGCCGGCCCGACCCGCGGATGCGGGGGCCGCGGGGGCGGATCGAGACCGCCGGTCATGAACCGGTTTTCATAATAAAAATAGAGCGATACAGACTCTGCAACCTCGTCCAGATCCGTGGCATCTGACAACCCACAGGAGCGACCATGTCGGGCAACAAATCTTCGGTGGCGGTGATCGGGGCAGGGCTTGGCGGCCTGGCGTCGGCGTTGCGTTTTTTGGCCAAGGGCTACGACGTCACGTTGTACGACGCGCTCGACACGCCGGGCGGGCGGGCGGTGGTGTTCGAGCGCGAGGGGCACGTGTTCGACGCCGGCCCCACGGTGGTGACCGCGCCCTATCTCATCGATGAGCTGTTTGCGCTGTTCGGCCAGCGCCGCGAAGACCACGTGACGTTCATGCCGGTGGACCCGTTCTACCGGGTGGAGTTCACCGATGGCTCGACCTTCGATTACGTCGGCGAGGAGGAGCGCATCCTCGCCCAGATCGAGAAGCTGAGCCCCCGCGATGTCGAAGGCTACAAAAAGCTCGCCGACCACTCCCGGCGCATCTTCGACAAGGGCTACACCGAGCTGGCCGACGTGCCCTTCGAAGGGTTGGCGGACATGTTTCGGGTGGCCCCGGACATGATCAAACTCGAGAACTACCGCACCGTCTACGGCTTGGTCAGCAAGTACATCCAGGATGAGCGGCTGCGCCAGGTGTTCACCTTTCAGCCCTTGCTCGTCGGGGGCAGCCCGTTCCGCACCAGCAGCATCTACATGCTGATCCATTGGCTGGAGCGCAAATGGGGCGTGTGGTTCGCCCAGGGTGGCACCGGCGCCATCGTGCGCGCGTTGGTCGAGCTGTTTCAGCAGCACGGCGGCACCCTGCGCTTGTCCACCCCCATTCGCACCATCGACGTCGACAACGGCGCGGTCCAGGGGATCGTGACCGAACAAGGTGAGCGCGTGGCCCACGACGTGGTGGTCGCCAACGCGGACCCGAGCATGGTGTACCGCCACATGATCGGGCGGGAGCACCGCCGCAAGAACACCGACCGCAAAGTCGGTCGGGTCAAAAACTCCATGAGCCTGTTTGTGACCTACTTCGGCACCGACAAGCTCTATGACGACATCGCGCACCACACCATCGTGCTCGGTCCCCGGTACAAAGGGCTGCTCGACGACATCTTCAAGCGTCGGGTGCTCGCCGACGACTTCTCGTTGTACCTCCACCGGCCCACCGCCTCGGATCGGAGCCTCGCCCCCGCCGGGCGCGAGACCTTCTACGTGCTGTCGCCGGTGCCCAACCAGCTGTCCGACATCGATTGGGACAAGATGGCCCCCATCTACCAAGACCGCATCCTCACCCACCTCGAGGAGCGCATGATGCCCGGCCTGCGCGAGCACCTCACCTGCGCGTTCTCCGTCGACCCCCGCTATTTCCAAAATGACCTGCGCTCGGCGGACGGGGCTGCGTTTGGGCCCGAGCCGTTGCTGACCCAGTCGGCGAGCTTTCGCTACCAGAACAAGTCGCCCGACGTGGCGGGCCTGTTCTTTGTCGGGGCCGGCACCCACCCGGGCGCGGGCATGCCCGGGGTGATCAGCTCGGCCAAGGTGGTCGACCGTTACATCGACGCGGTGGGCGAGGTCCCGCGCGCGCAGTCCCCGGCGGCGACGTGGAAGGGGGCGGCGTGACCTCGACCGCGTTGGTTCCCACCCGTCCCCCGTCCGGCGACCCGGCCGGGGTCGAACAGCTCGCCCAAGCGGTGCTGTCTCACCACGCGCGCTCGTTCCGGTGGGGGCAGTTCTTCTTGCCCCCCGACGTCGCGGATGAGGCCGCGGTGGTCTACGCCTTTTGCCGCGAGGCCGACGACGCGGTGGACGAAGCCGCCGACCCCGAGGCCGGGGCGGTGGCGCTGCAAGCCCTGCGGGCCCAGTTCGAGGGGCGGTCGCCCCGCACCCCCCTTGTTGAGCGATTCTGTGACATTGTCGAACGCCGCCAGATCCCCAAAAGCGCGGTGCAGGACCTGCTCGACGGCATCGCCCAAGACACCGGGCCGGTCACCATCCAAGACGACGGCGAGCTGTTGCGCTACTGCTACCGCGTGGCCGGCACCGTGGGCGTGCTCATGTGCGGGGTGCTGCGGGTGACCGATCGCGAGGCGATCCAGAACGCCATCGATCTCGGGGTGGCGATGCAGTTGACCAACATCTGCCGCGACGTGCGGGAGGACCTCGACCGGGACCGGGTGTACCTGCCCAAGACCCGGCTCGACGCGTTCGGCCCGGACGCGATCACCGGGCCGCGGGCGCGCGAGGCCGTGCGCCAGGTGGTGCGCGATCTGCTCGCCATGGCCGACCGTTACTACGAAAGCGGGTTTCGCGGTCTGCGGGCGATCCCGGCCCGGGGCCGGCTCGCCATCGTGGTCGCGGCCGAGCTGTACCGCGCCATCGGACACCAGCTGCGCAGAAATGGCGGCGATGCCCTCGCCGGGCGCACCGTGGTGGGGCCGGTCAAAAAGCTCTGGCTCGTCGGGCGCAGCCTCGTGCGGTACCTGTTTTTGCCCGCCCGGGCGCGCCACCAGCGTGAGCTTCACGCCGCGTTTCACACCCTGTTGCCGCGCTGAACGACCGCGCGGCCCCCGCCGTCTCCCAATGTTGTTGTGGGGGTGTTCGCCCCGTGGGCGGGGGCTCATCCTCCCGCGCGCGGTTGACGATGGCCGGCCAATGCGCTTTCTTCGCCGCCACCAAGGGGAGGTAATCGAATGTTGACCCAAGTGATGTTGGCCCTGTCCATTTCTGCTGCGCCCGGGAGCGCCGCCGTCGATGTGGGCATCGCCCCCGAAGCGCACGAGGTCAGCGCGCTCGATGCGTCCCTCGCCGAGGCGGGCAGCTTTGAGGTGCCGGGCCAAAAGCCGATGACCCGGCAAGAGGTCGTGGCCGACCGGGGCCACCTGATTCGCGAGGTCATCCAGGAAGACAGCGCCCCCCACGGGGTGGTGGTGTCCGCGGGGATGAGCGAGGACGAGGTCGAGTTCTTCGACAAGTTCTTCGCGTTCGGGACCGACGATGACCTCCACCCGGAAATCGAAGACAACAAGGTCGGCATCTGGCTGCTGTGGGTGTTCTTCGGGCTGTACGGCGGTCCGCTGTGGATTCACAAAGTCATGCTCGACGACCCCACCATCGTCAACGACGACTACAACGACGACGCGCTGACCTTCTGGCTCTGGCACTTGGCGCTGTTCGCGGGCAACTTCGCGTTCATGTACGTCGGCATCGTGTGCTTCATCGTCGGCGTGTACGTGACCATGCTCGTCGGCGGCATCACCATGCTGATCCGCTCGGTGTGGCTCAACCCCGTCTCGTACATCAACTTCCTCAACCGCCACGCGGTCGGGGGCGGTGGCGGCAAGAAGCGCCGCAAGAGCCGGCGCAAGGCGATGGCCACCGTGCGTGACCTCGTGCCCACCGCCGCACAGCTCGCCTACTAGTGTCCACCGACGAGACGCCCGATCGGGCGCTCGTCGTGGCCCTGGCGAGCGCAAGGCATCTGTTGATTTTGAGATGCGCTCTGGCCTTGGGAGGGGCTGTCACAGGCCTCCCCCGCTGACACGGCACCCGGGCGACCTCACGGTCGCCCTTGCCATGTGGGGCCATCGCTCACGCGGTGAGCGGCACCCGCACGTCCTTGAACGCCACGTTGGGCGCGCCCTCGGCGTCGGCGAGACAGCGCACGATGAGCTGCACGCGCTCGTCGCTCATCGCGGTCTCGGGGTCGAACCCGTTGCTCGACAGCGCGGCCTTGAGGTCGATGTCGGAGACCATCCAGGTCTGGGTCGCTTGTTTGCCTGGCTTCATCTGCAGCGGGAACTTGATGTACGTGCCCCCGAAGCTCACGCTCAGCGGGTTGGGCTCGAGCTCCGGGTCCTGGTCCTGGGCCACGAGCACGTCTTGCCCGTTGAGGCGCAAGCGAATCTCGTACTTGGTCGCGGCCAGCACCGCGTCCTCGTTGGCGGTGACCACCACCGTGCCCTTGAGCACCGAATCGCCCACGGGGAAATGGCTGCTGTCCGCGGGGCGGCCCTCGATGACGGTGATGTCCACCCCCATCGACGCTTGCTCGGCGAGGGCGACCTCGGCCTCGCCCTGGGGATCAAACGGCGAACCTTTCACGTCGGCGATGCAGCGCACGATGAGCTTGACGTCGCTGTCCCCCACCGCGTCGTTGGGGTCTTCCCATTCTTGGTTGCGCAGGTAGCGGGCGATCTCGAGCTCGCCCACCGTCCAGGCGTATTCGATGACCTCGCCGGCTTTGCAGGCCCGCTCTTCTTTGACCGCCTTGCCGAAGCTGACCACCACGTCGGTCCACTCTTCGTCTTCGCCCTCGCGGGTGCGGAGCACGACCTCGGCTTTGGACGCGAGCATCACACAATCCTCCTGGATCGTGACCCGCATCTTGCCGGACACGCTGGTGTCGCTGAGCTTGATTTTGGCCTGACCGGGGCTGACGCCCTCGACCTCGGTGACTTCCACTTGGGCGGTCTTGGCCCCGCCCGCGAACTTCTTGATCTTGTCGAACAGTCCCATCGGTTCCTCCTGGTTGGAGGCTTTTCACTATCCGGCGCCGCGGGGAGCGACAACGAGAATCGTTTCAGATGCTGTCACATTGTGAGGGGCCCCACCAAAACCGGCGCGGGCCGGGATCCGGTTCGTCCACCCGGGGGGGCTGGTTCGTTTGCGTTTTCAAAACCCAATGGGACTGGGCCGTCCCCCGGGCTGGTCTACCGCGGGATCTCGAGCACGAACCCCGGCCACGGGCTCCACACCGCGGGGCGAGGCGGGGGGCTTTTTGGGGGGGCGTCGGGGCTGGCGTCGGCGGGGACGGGCGGGGGGCTTTTTTTGGCGGGCATCAGGCGGACTCCGCGACGGCGGGTGGGGCCAACAGGTGGCGGGCTTCGAGCAAGGAATGGGCGATGTCGGGGCGCACCCCGTGGCGTTGGGCCAGGCGCTCCATCTGCAGCGCGCCGGCTGCGGTCTGGAGCACGACGACGCTGCGGGTGAAGCCCTCGTGCACCCGGCGGCGGGCGGGGCGCAGCGCGGCCTCGAAGTCGGGGCGGTTGTCCCCCGGGGCTTGGCGGAGGTCGACGACCAGCGCGCACCCGGGGCGCAGGGGCGCGGTGACCTCGACGAACGCGGTGAGCGACCGGATGAGCTCCTCGGCGTCCCGCGGGCGGGCCGCCGACCGGGTGAGCACCACCGCGGCCAGGGCCGGATCGTGTTCGACGCGCACCAGGCGATCGATGAACAGCAGCTTCATCCCCGGTCCATCGGTCCGATCCGGGCCGCGACGAAGCCTGGCGCGGGCCCCCGCGCAAAAAATCGGCGGCGTGACGCGGCGCGCAACCACCCCGATATTGCCCGACTTTTCCGGAAAAGCGCATAACCATGCGGCGGATTCGAAAAAAACCAGGTTGACTCTGAACCGTTTGCGGAGGAGAACGCGCAAAACCGCATGCCCATGCGCTTTTGACCTGATTCGTCCCACCCCGTCCGAGGAGAGCACAATGACCAAAGCCGAACTCATCGACATCGTTTGCAGCAAGTCCGACGCGCTGACCAAAAAGCAAGGCGCCGAAATCGTCGAGGCCTTCTTCGACTCCATCCGGGAAAGCGTCCGCAAGGAGAAGAAGTTCTCCGCCCCCGGCTTCGGCACCTTCACCGTGCGCGAGCGCAAAGCCCGCACCGGCATCAACCCGCGCACCAAAGAGCCGATCCAAATCCCCGCGAGCAAGACCGTGGGCTTCAAGCCGGCCAAAGCGTTCAAAGAAGCGCTCTGATCGCTGCGCCAGCGCCGCGGCGGTCCTTGGCGGGCCGTCCGCGGGCGTTTAGACGCCGGCCCTCGGGTCGGCGTTTTTCTTTTTGAATCAATAGGTTATGCCCGTCCCGGATGGATCGCAAAACCGCCCACCAGCTCGCGGCCCTGATCGTCACCCTCTCGGTGGCGTCGACGCTGAGCCACGTGCGGACCTCGCCCCTGGGCTCGGCCAACCCCAAAAGCCGCTTCGCCACCATCGAGGGCCTCGTCGAACGCGGGACCTTCGCCATCGAGCAGTCGCCCTACAAGGGCACCATGGACCGGGTCAAAAAGGACGGTCATCTGTACTCGAGCAAGCCGCCGGTGCTCTCGACCCTGGCCGCCGCGGTCTATTTCCTGGAAAACCGCGTGTTGGGCTGGACCCTGGACGCCCACGAGGCCCGCGTGGTGGCCTCGACCATCGTCTGCGCGGTGGTGCTGCCGCACGCGGTCATGCTCTGGCTGTTCTGGCTCTTTTCGCTGCGGCTGTGCCCCGACGACAAGCGGGCCCTCATCGCGCTGTTGCTCGTCGCCACCACCTGGCTCGGGGTGGGCTACGCCGTCGACCTGCAAAACCACACCGTGGCCGCGGCCCTCGGCCTGTTCGCGCTCTACGCCGCGCACCGGACGGTCGAGGACCAGCCCGAATCCAGGCTGCTGCCCGCCCTGAGCGGCCTGTGCGCCGCGCTGTTGTGCACCGTGGACCTCTCGAGCACCCCGCTGTCGGTGGCGGTGTTTTTGTACGTGGCCCGGGCCGGGGGCAAAGCCAGCGGCAAAGCCACCCTCACCTTCGTGGGGGCGGCCCTGGTGCCCCTGGCGCTGCATTTCGCCCTCACCTGGATGGTCCTGCACAGCCTGTTGCCCGCCTACCTCCACCACGACCTCTACGAACGCCCGCTCAAGGAGTGGACCAATACCATTGGGATCTTGACCTACACCTGGAACGCCCTGCTGTTCGGCCACCACGGGCTTTTGATCATGACCCCGGCGGTGGCCCTCGGGGGGTACGGGCTGGTGGCGCACGCGTGGTTCAAGGGGCGGTGGCGGCGGCTGGCCCAGCACGTGTTCTGGCCGGTGGTGGTGATCACGGTGGTGTACCTCTCCATGAACCGCAACTACGGGGGCCAATGCGTCGGCTTCCGCTGGCTGATTCCAGCTTCATTGTGGACGATGCTGTTCATCGCCCCGGCGCTGTACACCCTGGGGGCGGGCCGGCGCGCCCTGTGGGGGCTGGGCCTGTGTCTTCTGCTCGGGCGGTTGGCGGTGGAAGACGCGCTGCAACATCCGTGGCAGCACGGGACCTGGGACCGCGTGCTCACCGGGGCGAAGGGCAAGTACCCCGACAACGACCGCGCGTCGTTGCGCCAAAAGCAGCGCTGAGCGCAGACCCGACCGCCGGGCATGAACAGAATGTGCACAGCGTGATCGAGAATTGATCGTAGAGCTTGCGCTGGGTCTCCCCTACGGTGGAGCCTATGAATATGCCCTTTCCCGTGACCCGACCGCTCGATTTTGCGCGGCTGAGCCCCGACGAGATGACGCGGCGGGCCCAGTCCTTGGTGGCCGAGATGAAGACCCGCCGGTCGGTGCGGGTGTTCTCGGATGAAAAGGTCCCGCACGACGTGTTGCGGGGGTGCCTGGAGGTGGCGTGTTCGGCCCCGTCGGGGGCCAACCTGCAGCCCTGGAGCTTTGTCGTCGTCGAGGACCCGGTCCTGAAGCGGCGCATTCGCGAAGGGGCCGAGGAAGAGGAGCGGGCGTTTTATGCCGGGCGCGCGTCCGACCAGTGGCTCAAGGATTTGTCGTTCTTGGACCTGGGCGCGGACAAGCCGTTTTTGGAGGAGGCCCCGGCGCTGATCGCGGTGTTCAGCCAGCCGGTGCGCGATTCGGGACAAGCCAACTACTACGTCAAAGAGTCCGTCGGCATCGCGGTGGGGTTTTTGATCATGGCGCTGCATCAAGTGGGATTGTGCACGCTGACGCACACCCCGAGCCCGATGAAGTTCTTGGGCGAGATCCTGGGCCGCCCCGACCACGAGCGGCCCTACGTGTTGATGCCGGTGGGCTATCCGTCGACGGCGTGCCAAGTGCCGGTGATCGGCCGGCGCCCCCTCGACGAATCAGTCACATTCCGGTGACGTCGTGGCCCCGGGGGCCTGACCGTCAAATCAGCTCGTAGAGATTGTCCACCGGGCGGCCGACCACGGCCTTTTTGCCTTTGATCGCGATGGGCCGTTGCAGCAACGTGGGGTGTTCGGCCATGTGGCCGATGAGCGCGGCGTCGGACTCGTCGCCGGTGAGGCCGAGCTCTTTGTACGCCTTGTCGTTTTTGCGCAGCAGGTCTTTGGGCTTTTTGCCCAACATCGCGAACACCTTCTTGAGCTCCGCCTTCGACAAGGGCTCGACGGTGTATTCACGGTACCGGTAGGGGGCTCCTTCTTGGTCAAGCAAGGCGACCGCCTTGCGACAGGTGCTTCAAGTCTTTTTGCAGATGAGCTCGATCATGTGTCCTCCTCGTGGGTGAGCCGCCTCCTGGGGCGGGGCACAATACCTCTTTTCCCGTCCTCGTCGGGCTGTCAGGGTCCGACCATGCGCGATTGTACATCACTCGTCCTGTTCGGTCTCACCTTGGCGCTGGGGATGTCCGCGTGCGGCAGCCCCCGCCGGACCGCCCTCGGCGACATCGAAGTGCACGCGGTGCGCATCGACTCCACCAACATCGGGGTCATCCACCGCCGGGGCCAAGCGGTCCTGGTCGACGTCGGCCTGGAGGGCGCGTGGGAGAAGTTCCTGCCCGAGCTCGAGGCGCTCAAAGTGGATGTCGACGATGTGGACCGGATGATCATCACCCACGGCCACGGCGACCACGCGGGCGACATTGAAGCGGTGCAGGACGCGGGCATCGACGTCTGGCTGCACGCCGACGACGAGGCGGCGGTGGCCGAAGGGCAGAACAGCGACACCGAGGTCATCGGCCTCGAGGCCGCGGTCCTCGACCTGTTCGTGACCGGGCCGTTTCCCCCGTCGACCCCGAAGTTGTTCGCGGAGGATTTTGTCATCCCCGACCTCAAGGTCGCGGTGCACCACGTGGGGGGCCACACCGCGGGGTCGGTGGTGGTCCTGGTCGATGACAAGGTCGCGTTCGTGGGCGACCTGCTCCGCGGGGGCAACCTCGGGGGCTTGGTCGCGCCGGAGGTCCCGTTGGTGCACTACTTCCACGTCGACCAGGACGTGTCCCACCAGGCCCTGCGCGACCTGCTCGACGAGCACAAAGACGTGCACACCATCTGGCCGGCCCACGGCGGTCCCTTCACCCGGGACCAGGTCGACACCTGGCTGACCGGCATCGGCTTCTGAGCGCCGCGCCCGGCTCCGACGACGATCCGGCGTCACAGAGCCGGAGCGAAGTGTTGGTGGCGGTGACCAACGCGCTCAAGCTCGCCGCGTCATTGTTCGTGACGTTGGGGGTGGCGGCCGCGATCCAGCTGTGGCTGCCGCGGTTTTTTGGCCCCGAGCGGTTCGGCGGGCTGCATTTCGCGCAAGAGCTCGCGTTTTTGGTGTTCTGCCTGTCGACCCTCGGGGTCGAGGTCTACCTGCAACGGGAAGTGGCCCAGCGGCCGGCCCACGCCACCGAGGTGTTCGGCGGGGTGATGGCGATCCGCCTTTTGTGGTGCGCGGCGCTCTACGGGGTGATGGTCGCCGCCCTCTGGGCCATGGGCCGCCTCGACCAGGTGCTGCTCGCGTCGCTGTTCGCGGCGGGGCAGGTGTTGATGATGCTCAACACCACCCAGCGCGCGTTGTTGCACGCCGCCCGCACCGTCGACGAGGTCGCCATCGTCAACTCGGTGGGCAAGGTGGTGTGGGGGGCGGGGGTGGTGGTGGGCGTCCTGCTCGGCGGGGGCCTGCTCGCGGTGCCGATCTCGTTGTGCGTGTCCGAGGGGGTCAAGTGTGTGGCCCTGCAGTGGGCGTGTCGTCGACACCTGGGGTTGCGGCTGGTGTTCGACTGGGGGGCGGCCCGGCGTGCGTTGTGGCTGAGCCTGCCGTTTTTTGTCAATGACATTGCACACCAAATCTATGGCAAGGTGGACGTCTCGATGATCGCCGCGTTCACCGAGGACCGCGAGGTGGGCTTTTATGGCGCCGCGGTCAACGTGACGTTGTTTGCCCTGTTGGTGGTCCCCGCGATCAACGCGGTGGTGCTGCCGATGATCGCGCGCATCGGGGCGTCGTCCCCCGACGAGCTGCGCCGGGTGATGGGCGAAGCGTGCCGGTGGGCGCTGATCCTGACCACCCCGGTGGCGGCGTGGCTGGTGATCAACGCCGGCGACTTCATGACCCTTCTGTACGAGGGGGCCTACGACGCGTCGGTCCCCGCGCTGCAGCTGCTCGCGGGCCTGACCCCGCTGACCTACCTGACGATCCTGTTTTCCAACTACCTGTTCCAGCTCGGCAGCGAGTGGGCGGTGGCGCGCACCTCGTTGGTGGGGCTGGTGCTCAACCCCGTGCTCAACCTGGTCTTGATTCCGCGGTGCGCGGCGCGCTTCGGCGACGGGGGCGCGGGCATCGGCGCCGCCATCGCCTCGGTGACGGCGGAGTGCGTCGCCCTGGCGTTGCTGTACGCGGCGCTGCGGGGGCAGGTCGCGGGCCGGGTGCTCGCGGGCATCGGGTGGCGTTTGGCCGTCACCGTGGCCGCGATGGCCGCGGTGCACCGGGGCCTGTTGCCGCCCGGGCTCGGCGCGTGGCGATCGGCCATCGACATCGCGGTGTACATCCTGGTCGGGCTGATAACCGGCGCGTTGCCCTTGGGTCAAATGGCCCAGCTCGCCCGCGGGGTGATCGCCCGGCGCCGCGGAGATTCCGCCTAACCATTTGAAATTGAATCGAAAAATGCCCAATGTTCAGGGATGGCGGGCCGCCCGGCCGGCGCCGCCGGAGGGCCCGGGGTGTGTCGAAACAGCGCCCGCCGGCCAGAAACCGGGATGTGCGGGAGCATCTCGCTAAGCTCGCCCGGTGTTGGGATCCACGGTGGTGTCGGCGTTTGTGCGCGCCGCGCACGCCCACGCGGCGCGGACGGCGGTGCGGGAGGGGCAGCGTGCCCTCAGCTATGCACAGTTGCGCGCCCACGCCGACGCCGTGGCCCGGCGGCTTCGCCACGCGGGGGTGGGCACCGATGACGTGGTCGCGTGTTGGTTCGACCGCGGCCTCGACGCGGTGGTGGCGATCCTCGGGGTGCTGCAAGCGGGGGCCGCGTACCTCCCGGTGGACCCCGCGTACCCCGCGGCCCGGACCCGCTTCATGCTCGAGGACGCCAGGCCCCGGGCTTTGTTGTACGGGGCCCGTCGCCCGCCCCCCGCGGAGGGTCCCGCGGACCGGTGGCTGGTCGACGTCGACGCGCCACCGGACGAGGGCGGGGCGCGGCCCGCACCGGCCATCGACCCCGCTGACCTCGCGTACGTCCTGTACACCTCCGGCTCCACCGGCCGCCCCAAAGGGGTGGCGATGCCGCACGCCCCGTTGGCCAACCTGATCCAGTGGCAATGTGCCCGGTCAAGCCTCGGCCCCGGTGACCGCACCGCCTTCTACGCCCCGCTGTCGTTCGACGTGCACGCCCAAGAGCTGTTCGCCACCTGGCAAAGCGGGGGCGAGCTGGTGATCGTGCCCGACGACGCCCGCACCGACCCCCTCGCCCTCCTCGATCTGTTGCGCGCGGAGAACATCGCCCGGCTGCATCTGCCGTTCGTGGCCTTGCAACAACTCGCCGAGGCCGCGGCCACCACCGCGGCCCCCGCCAGCCTGCGCGAGGTCATCACCGCCGGCGAGCAGCTCCAGGTCACCCCCGCGGTGACCGCGCTGTTCGAGGCGCTGCCCGGCTGTGTGCTCGACAACCACTACGGCCCCACCGAGACGCACGTCGTGACCGCCCACCGCCTGACCGGCCCCCCCGCGGGTTGGCCGGCGTTGCCCCCCATCGGCCGGCCGCTCCCCGGCGTCGAGGTCGTCCGGCAACGGCCCGATGGCAGCCCGGCCGGGCCCGGCGAGGACGGGGAGCTGGTGGTCGGGGGCGTCGCCCTGGCCCGGGGCTACCTGCACCGCGACGCGCTCACCGCCGAGCGGTTCGTCACCGACGAGGCCGGCGCCCGCTGGTACAAGACCGGCGATCTCGTGGCCGTGCTCGACGACGGCAACCTCCAGTGGCGGGGCCGGCTCGACGGCCAGGTCAAAGTGCGCGGCCACCGCATCGAGCTGGGCGAGGTCGAGGTCGCCTTGGCCCGGCTGGGGGGCGTGCGCGCCGCCGCCGCCGCGGTGCACGTCGACCACGACGGTGACAAGCGCCTGGTCGGGTACGTCGTCGGCGATGATGTGCCCGAAGCGGAGCGGCGCGCGCAGCTCGCGGCGGCGTTGCCGGCGCCGCTGGTGCCCGCGCGCATCGTGTCCCTCGACGAGCTGCCCCGCACGCCGAGCGGCAAGGTCGACCGCCGGGCCCTGCCCGCCCCCGCGGGGCCGGCGCCCCGCGCCCCGGGCGCGGTGGCGGGGCCGGTCGGGGGCCTCCCGGGGCAGGTGGCGGCGGTGTTCGCCGACGTGCTCGGCCGGCCGGGGGTCGACGTCGACGAGAGCTTCTTCGCCGCGGGCGGCGACTCGCTCAAAGCCATGACATTGGTGACCCGGCTGCAACGCGACCTCGGCCGGCGGGTGCCGGTGGCGTGGGTGTTCGACGCCCCCACCGCGCGGGGCTTGGCCGCCCGCCTCGACGCGCCGGGACCCGCGGCCCCGCGGCGGGCCAAGCCGCGGGCGACGGGCGGACCGTGCGCGATCGTGGGCATCGCGGCCCGCCTCCCCGGGGCGCGGGACAAGGACCAGCTGTGGCGCAACCTCGTCGAGGGCCGCGAGGCCACGCGCTTTTTTTCGCGCGAAGAGCTGGACCCGGCGGTGCCCCCCGCCGACCGCGCCGCGCCCGACTATGTGACTGCGCGCGGCATCCTCGACGATGTCGACGTGTTCGACGCCGGCTATTTCCAGATGCTGCCCCACGAGGCCGCGGTCACCGACCCCCAGCAGCGCATTCTGCTCGAGCTCGCGGTGCACGCTCTCGAGGATGCCGGCCTTTCCCGCGACGGCGACCGTTCCGTCGGGGTCATCGCCGGGGTGCACAACAACAGCTACCGCCCCTGGGCGGACCAGAGCCCGGCCGCGGCCCAGGTCGGGGCGTTCGCGACCATGACCGCCAACGAGAAGGACTACGTGGCCACGCGCGTCGCCTACCGGCTCGGGCTCACCGGGCCGGCGCTGTCGGTGCACACCGCCTGCTCGACGTCGCTGGTGGCGGTGGCCCTCGCGGTCGAACAGCTCCGCGACGGGCGTTGCGACGTGGTGCTCGCCGGGGGCGCGTCGGTGGTCGTCCCCTCGATGTCCGGCCACCGCTACCTCGAGGGGGGCATGTTGTCGCGCGACGGGCATTGCCGGCCCTTCGACGCGGACGCGACGGGGACGGTGTTTTCCGATGGCGCGGGGGTGGTCGCGTTGATGCGGCTGGAGGACGCCCTCGCCGAACACCGGCCGATCTACGCGGTGGTCCGCGGGGTGGGGCTCAACAACGACGGGGGGGGCAAGGCGAGCTTCACCGCCCCCAGCGCCGCCGGGCAGGCGGCCTGCATTCAGGCCGCGCTCGACGACGCCCAGCTCTCAGGCAAAGACATTGGGTATGTGGAGGCGCACGGCACCGCCACCCCCCTGGGCGACCCCATCGAGCTCGAGGGCTTGCGTCTCGGCCACGGGCCGCGCACCGGACCGGCGTGCCCGGTGGGCGCGGTGAAGAGCAACTTTGGCCACACCACCGCCGCGGCCGGCGTCACCGGGCTGATCAAAGCCGCGCTCGCCCTGCACCACGAATACCTCCCGCCCACCTTGCACCAGCACACCCCAAACCCGCGGCTCGACCTCGCCGCGGCCGGGTTTCGGTTGTTGCCGGTGGGCGAGCCTTGGCCCCGCGGGGACACCCCGCGCCGGGCCGGGGTCAGCTCGTTCGGGGTGGGCGGCACCAACGCCCACGTCGTGCTCGAACAAGCGCCCGCGGCCCGCCCGGCCCCGCCGGCGACCGCCCCCGGGCCCCAGGTGGTGGTCGTCACCGGCGACACCGAAGACGCGGTGGCGCGCAACGCCCGGGCCTGGGCCGACGTCCTCGACGGGGCGGGGCCGCACCCACCGGTCGCCGACGTCGCGTTCACCGCGTGGACCGGGCGCACCCACCTGCGCCACCGGCGCGCGGTGGTGGCCCCCGACCGCGCCGGGTTGGTGGCGGGCTTACGCGCCGACGGTCCCGTGTACGCCGCCCGGGGCCCGGCCCCGGTGGCGTTCTTGTTCCCCGGGCAGGGGGCCCAATGTGTCGGGATGGCGCGCGGTCTGTACGACACCGACCCCGTGTTCCGCGCCGCGTTCGATGAGGTCGCGGAGCGGGCCGCGCCCCTCACCGGCACCCCCCTCGGCGCGGTCGTGTTCGCCGACCCCGGCGACGAGGCCGCGGCGGCCCGGCTGACCCAGACCGACGTCGCCCAGGTCGCGCTGTTCGCGGTGGGCTTCGGCCTGGCCCGGCGGTTGATGCGCTGGGGCATCGAGCCCGCGGCGCTCTTGGGGCACAGCATCGGCGAGTTTGTGGCCGCCACCTTGTCGGGGGTGTTCTCCGTCGAGGACGGGGTGCGCGCGGTGGCCGAGCGGGGCCGGGCGATGCAGGCCATGCCCCCCGGGGCGATGTTGTCGGTGCGCGGGCCCGCCGACGAGGTCATGGACCGGGTCGGCGATGTGGTGGAGCTGGCCGCGGACAACGCGCCGCGGCTCTGTGTCGTGGCCGGTCCCGCCGCGGCCGTCGACGAGGCCGCGGCCCGCCTCGCCGCCGCCGGGGTGCCGGCCAAACGATTGGTCACGTCCCACGCGTTTCACTCCGCCGCGATGGCGCCCGCGGCCGCGGCGGTGGGCGAGCTGGTGGCGGACATGCCGCTGTCCCCACCGCGCATACCCATTGTGTCGACCGTGACCGGGACCTGGCTGACCGACGCGCAAGCCTGCGACCCCGGCTACTGGGCCACGCAGCTGCGGCGCCCGGTGCGGTTCGCGGCCGCGGCCGAGACGCTGGACGCGGTGGGCGGGGTCTGGTTCGAGTGTGGCCCGCGCCGGGGTTTGTCGACGCTGTGCAAACAAGGAAACAAGGGCCGGGTGGCGTTGCCGACCCTGGCCCAGGGGGCGGCCGACGACGACGGGGCCGCGCTGCTCGGCGCGGTGGGCGAGGCGTTCGCGCGGGGGGTCCCGGTCGAGGGCCGGGCCCTGTTCGCGGGCGAGCCCCGCCGGTTGGTGTCGTTGCCGGGCCACGTGTTCGCGGCCACCCGGCATTGGGCCGGGCCGCCGCGGGGCGCGGTGCCCGTCGGCGAGAAGAACGCGCAGGAGGCGATCATGGCAACAGAGACCGGGGCCGGAGACTGGACCATTCCGTTGCGCACCATGTTCGAGGAGCTGAGCGGTCTGGTCATCGCCGACGAGGACGTGAACGTGCCGTTCTTTGAGCTCGGCATCGATTCCTTGCTGCTCACCCAGGCCGCGACCGAGCTGCAGAAACGGTTCGGTGCCGCGGTGCGGTTTCGGGATTTGATGGAGAGCGTGCCCACCCTGGCCGCGCTCGCCGAGACGCTCGCGGCACAGGCCGCGCCCCCGGTCTCGCCGGCCCCCGCCGCCCCGGTGGCGCCTCAGCCCGCGCCCCCGGCCGGCTTGTCGTCGACGGGGGCCGCGGGCGACGACGGGTTTGTGCGCGCGGTGATCGAGCAGCAGCTCGCGATCATGAAAGAACAGGTCGCGCTGTTGCAGGGACGTTCCGCGCCGGCCACGCCCCCGCCCCCGCCCGACGGGGCATCCCTGGCGTCGGGGGCGCAGGTCACGTACGACGCCAAGACCGCGTTCGGGGCCATCGCGCGCATCCACACCGATTCGGACGGCCTGAGCGCCAAACAGCGCCAACGCCTCGACGCGCTCATCGAGCGCTACGTGGCCAAAACCAAGTCAAGCAAAGCCCACACCCAGCAGCACCGGGCGGTGCACGCCGACCCCCGGGTGGTCAGCGGGTTCAAGCCGCTGCTCAAGGAGATCACCTACCCCATCGTCACCCAGCGGGCCGAGGGCGCGCGGCTCTGGGACCTGGACGGCAACGAGTACGTCGATGCCCTCAATGGCTTTGGGTCAAACTTTTTTGGGTATAGCCCCGGGTTCGTCAAGGACGCGCTGCACGCCCAGGTCGACCGCGGGTTCGAGATCGGCCCCCAGACCGAACACGCGGGCATCGCCGCGGGCCTGGTGTGCGAGCTGACCGGCCTGGACCGGGCCGCGTTCTGCAACACCGGCTCCGAGGCGGTGATGGGCGCGATGCGCATCGCGCGCACCGTCACCGGGCGCTCGACCATCGTGGTGTTTTCGGGCGCCTACCACGGCATCTTCGACGAGGTCATCGTGCGGGACACGAACACCATGCGGTCGATCCCCGCCGCCCCCGGCATCCTCCGCGAGGCGGTGCAGAACGTCCTGGTGTTGCCCTACGGCGAGGACCGTTCGCTCGAGGTCATCGCCGCGCGCGGCGAAGAGTTGGCCGCGGTCCTGGTCGAGCCGGTCCAGAGCCGGCGGCCGGACTTTCAGCCCCGGGCGTTTTTGCACCGGCTGCGCGAGCTCACCGCCGCGTCGGGGGCCGCGCTCATCTTCGACGAGGTGATCACCGGGTTTCGGGCCGGCCCCGGCGGCGCGCAGGAACATTTCGGCGTCCGGGCGGATTTGGCCACCTACGGCAAGGCCCCCGGGGGGGGCATGCCCATCGGGCTCATCGCGGGCCAGCGCCGCTGGATGGACGCCCTCGACGGGGGCATGTGGCAGTTCGGCGACGACTCCCGCCCCGAGGCGGGGGTGACGTACTTCGCCGGCACCTTCGTGCGGCACCCGTTGACCATGGCCGCGGTGCGGGTGTGTCTGGAGAAGATGCTGGCCGAGGGCCCAGGCCTGCAGCGGGGCATGGCCGAGCTCACCGCGGAGCTGCAGCGCGAGATCAATGAGCATTGTGAACGCGAGGGTGTGCCCCTCGAGGTGCGGCGGTTTACGTCGCTGTTCAAGCCGGTGTACACCGAGCCGGTCCCGCACGGTGAGTTGCTGTTCTGCATTCTCCGGGACCTCGGGGTGCACATCTGGGACGGATTTCCCTGTTTCTTGAGCGCGGCCCACGGCGAGGCGGAGGTGGCGTTCATCGTCGATGCGTTCAAGAAGGCGATCCGGGAGATGCAGGCCGGCGCGTTCTTGCCCCGGGCGGCGACCGGGCCGGCCCCCGCGGCGGGGGCGGCAGGGTTCGATCCAGCCAAGCCCCCGGTGCCGGGCGCGCGACTGGGGCGGGACCGACGGGGCAACCCCGCCTGGTTCGTGCCCAGCGACAGCGAGCCTGGGAAGTACGTCCCGGTGAAAGGGTAGGGGGCACGATGACGACGAGGAGGGCCGGGCGTGAGTGAGGCGGTGGATTTTGATCCCTTCGCGCAGCCTGCGATCGTGGCGAGCGCGCCGACCACCCAAGCCCAGCGAGAGGTGTCGGCGGGGGCGCAGCTCGGCGATGACGCCAACTGCGCGTTCAACGAGAGCATCACCGTCGAGCTGCGCGGGCCGGTAGATACAATGGCATTGGGGGTGGCGTGGCGGGCGTTGGGCCAGAGCCACGATGCGCTCCGGGCCACCATCTCGCCCGATGGCAAACAGCTCCTGGTCGTCGAGCGCGACCTCACGTTGCCGGTCGAGGACCTGCGGGGGGCGGCGGCGCCCGACGACGAGGTCCGGGCGCGGGCGGGGCGGGCGGTGCGGACGCCCTTCGACCTCGTGCACGGGCCGCTCATCGAGGGCCGGTTCTGCCAGGTGGCCGATGACCGCGGGTGCCTGCTCATCACCGCCCACCACGTGGTGTGCGACGGCTGGTCGATGGGGGTGTTGCTTCGTGACCTCGCGGCCCTCTACCGGGCGGCGCTCGAGGGCGAGGCCGCGCCCCTGTCGCGCCCAAGTTTTTGTGACTATGCCCAAAAAGAGCACGATGCCGCCGGGCCGGCGGAGGCGGCGGCCGCGGCCTACTGGGAGCAGGCGCTGACCGGCCCCCTCCCGGTCCTGGACCTGCCCACCGACCGGCCCCGTCCGACGATGAAGACCTACGCCAGCCGGCGCATCGACCTGCCGCTCCCGGCCGACGTTCTCGAGCGACTGCGCGCCTTCGGGGCCCCGCGGCGCGCGAGCCTGTCGACGATGATGTTGGTGGCGGTCCAGACCTGGCTGGGCCGCCTGGCCCGGGCCCGCGACGTCATCGTGGGGGTGCCCGCGGCGGGCCAAGCCGCGGCGGGACAGACCGATTTGGTGGGGCATTGTGTGTCGATGTTGCCCCTGCGGGCCGAGGTCGAGGATACCCGTCCGGTCACGGAGGTCATCGAGCAGGTGCGCACCGCGGTGCTCGACGGGTTCGAGAACCAGAGCTTGACCTGGGGGGCTTTGCTCCAGCGGCTGCCCATCGAGCGCGACCCCGGCCGGCTGCCGCTGATCTCGGCCACGTTCAATCTCGACCCCGACGCCGACGGGGGTGACCTCGACTTCGGGCCGGCCTCGGCCCGGGTGTGGTCCAATCCCCGGGCGTTCGAGACCTTCGAGCTGTTTCTCAACGCGGCAAAAGCCCGGGGCGAGACCGTGCTCGAGGTGCAATACAACGTCGACCTGTTCGACGAGCAGACTGTGCGCGCCTGGCTCGACGGGTTGGTGGAGCTGTTGCGGCAGCTGCCCACGGAGGGGACCGGGGCGCTGGGGGACGTGGGGTGGGTCAGCCCCGGGCAACGGGCCGCCCTCCTGGCCGAGAACGACACCGCCCGGGACGGGCCCCGCGACGAGCCCGTGCACCGGGCCATCGAGCGGCAAGCCGCCGCCACCCCGGACGCGCCCGCGGCCACCGACCGCGGGCGCACCCTCAGCTATGCACAGTTGGACACGGCGTCGAACCGGCTCGCGCGCCGGCTGCGCGAGGGCGGCGCCGGCCCCGGGGAAAAGGTGGGCATCCTGCTCGAGCGGGATGTGGACCTCGTGGTCGCGGTGCATGCGGTGCTCAAGAGCGGGGCCGCGTATGTCCCCCTGCACACCGGGTGGCCGGTCGAGCGCCTGACCCGCGTGCTCGACGACGCGGGGGTCGAGACGGTGCTGAGCAAGGCGAAGGTGTGGCCGGGGGACGAGGGGGTGGGCCGGTCCCCGGTGTGGGTGGACGACCCGGCGGGGGAGACGCTCTCGGGGGCGCCCCTCGTGGGCGTGGACCCCGGCCGCGACGCGGGCCCGTCGGACCTCGCCTATGTCATATACACCTCGGGGTCGACGGGCCGGCCCAAGGGGGTGGAGATCGAACACCGGGCGATCACCAACCTGCTCGAGACGCTCCCCGACCTGCCCGGGATCTCGGCCGCGGACGTGATGGTGGCGGTGACGCCCCCGTCGTTCGACATCTCGCTCGGTGACCTGGTGTTGCCGTTTCGGGTGGGGGCCCATGTGGTGTTGGCCCACGAGGACGACGTCGCCGACGGGTTGGCCCTGGTCGATCTGCTCGAGGACCACGACCCCACCGTGATGCAAGCCACCCCGGCGCTGTTGCGCGCCCTCGTCGGCGAAGGCTGGGCCGGCAGCGCGCGGCTCCGGGTGTGGTCCTGCGGCGAGGCCTTGCCCGAAGACCTCGCTCGGGTGCTCGTTCCGAAAGTTGCAGAACTTTGGAACTTGTACGGGCCCACCGAGGCCACGGTGTACGCCACCTGCGCGCGGGTCGAGGCCGACGTGAACCCGGTGAGCATCGGCCGGCCGTTGCCCAACTACACCTGTCACATTGTCGACCCCGCCGGGCGGCTGGTCCCCCCCGGGGTGGTGGGCGAGCTCGGCCTCGGGGGCCCGGGGTTGGCCCGCGGCTACCTGAACCGGCCCGCGCTCACCGCGGAGCGGTTCGTGACCGGGCCGGACGGGGCGCGCATGTACCGCACCGGGGACCTCGCGCGGCGCTTGCCCGACGGGCGGCTGTTCTGTCTCGGCCGGCTCGACGACCAAGTGAAGGTGCGCGGTCACCGCATCGAGCTGGGCGAAATCGAATCGGTGCTGCGGGGGGTGCCCGGCGTGCACGAGGTGGTCGCGGTGTTGCTGGGACAGGATCCCGCGGATGTGCGGTTGGCCGCGTACGCGCAGCCCGCGCCGGGCCACGTCCTCTCGGCGGACGCGCTGCGCGAGCGGGCCCGGGCCGAGCTGCCCGCCTATGCGGTCCCGCAGCACGTGGTGGTGGTGGAGGCGTTCCCGCGCAACTACAGTGGCAAGCTGGACAAGCGGGCCCTCCCCGACCCGCGCGCCGCGGCCGCGGCCGCGGCCGGCTTCGTCGACCCCGCATCCCCGCTCGAACGGGTGGTGGCGGAGGTGTGGAGCGACGTGCTCGGTCTTTCCCGGGTGTCGGCCCGGGCCAACTTCTTTGACCTCGGGGGGCACTCGCTCCTGGCCATCGAGGCCATCGCCCAGCTCGAGGAGCGCACCGGGGTTCGGCTCAACCCGCGGGTGGTGTTGCGCAACTCGTTGTCGCAGGTGGCCAAGCTCCTCGAGGGGGCGGCGTGACCGTCACCGGCACGCCCTTTTTTGTGCCGTCGGGCGCCGATGCGCTGTTCGTGTTTCATCACGCGCCCGCGTCGCCCACCGGGCACGCGGTGGTGTTGTGTCCCCCCGCGTTTTGGCAATACATGCGGTCACATTGGGCGATGCGGCGGACGGCGCAGGCGTTGGCCGCCGCCGGTCTCGACGTGCTGCGCCTGGACTACCGGGGGACCGGCGACGCGGGCGGCGCGTGGGGGGCGTTGCGTTTTCAAGACTGGGTCGACGACGTGGTGCGCGCCGCGGACGTGATCAAGGCCCGCTCGGGGGCGCGGCGGCTGTCCTTCGTGGGGCTCGGGCTCGGGGGGATGGTCGCGGCCCGCGCCGCCGAACAGCAGCGGGTGCGGGAGCTGGTGTTGTGGGACCCGGTGGTGCGCGGCGATGTCTACACCGAGGACCTGCGCGCCGAGGAAAAGGCCTTCGCCGCGCGCCTGGTGTACGCGCCGCCGGTGGCGGAGACGGGCGCGATCAAACAGAACGTGGGCATCGCGGTGGGGCCCCAGATCTGGAATGACATTGTGCAGCAGAGCCTGCTCGAGCGGTTCGCGCCCCAAGCCTCGCGGGTGCACCTGGTGCGCACCGACACCGTGCCCCCCGCGCGGAAGGCCCCGCTCGCGCAGCTGGAGGCCAAGCTGCACGACGAGGTCAAACGCTTCGTGGTGCACCGCGCGCCCGAGCCACCGAGCACCGGCGAGCAATGGCTCGTGCAGCACAGCCCCCGGGTGGTGACCGAAGCGGTCACCGGGCAGGCCCCGTCGACCTCGCCGGACGAGGCGGTGCTGCGCGCGGCCGACGACGCGGACGCGCCGCTGCGCGCCGACACCCGCCGGGCGGTGGTGTTCGGCCCGGGGCCCGGGCTGTGTGGGGTGGTGCAGACCCCGGCGGCGCCGTGGCGGTCCACCGCGGTGGTGCTGTCCAATGTGGGGCTCAACCACCGGGTGGGGCCGAGCCGGGCGTGGGTGGAGCTCGCCGAGCGGCTGGGGGCGGCGGGCTTTGTCTCGCTGCGGTTCGACACCGCGGGGCTGGGCGACAGCCCCCCGCGCGCGGACGACGAGGACGACGACATCGAACGGGCCCGGGCCGACCTCGACCACGCGGTGCGCCAACTGGGTGATTTTGGCATTCACAAAGTTGTCGTCGTATCGAACTGTTCGGGCACCGAGCCCACCCACGCCCTGATGTTGTCCCAACCCGCGGCCCGGGGCGCGGTGTTCATCGATGGCTACGTGCCCCGCATCCGGCGACACCAAGCGATGCGTTGGGCGCGGCGGGCGCTCAAGCCCGGGATGTGGACCCAACGGGCCAAGCGCTGGTTCCCCGACCGGTTCGGGCTCGATGCCCGCCGGGTGCGCTGGTTTCGCGCCGCCGACCACGAGACGGTGTTTGTGCGGGAGGAGCCGACCATCGCGTCGCTGGCCGCGGACTACCAGCGCATGACCGCGCGGGGGGCGCGGCTGTTGTTCGTGTACTCGGGCGAATCTGGGTATAGCTACCGCCGCCTGTGGCGCCACGCCTACGGGGTGGACGGCGCGGGCTTGATCGAGGTCGAGCGCATCAAGGAGGCCGACCACACGTTCTCGTTCCCCCGGGCCCGGGCCCGCTTGATCGAGCACGTGGTGCGGTTCGTGCGCACCGTCGACGAGGCTTGAGCGTCAGATCGGGCCTTGGGCCCCGGGGGCCTGTTTGAGCTCGGCGATGTCCGCGGCCAGCCCGGCGGCGAAGGCGGCGTCTTTGCCCAAGACCGCGGCGATGTGTTCGCAGGCTTGGTCGACAGACTTGAACACTTCGTTTTTCATCGAGCCGCGGCCGAGCAACTCGACCGCGCTGATCGCGCTGCGGGCGAGCGCGCCCATAAACCCCGTGCGCTCGACGAGGGTGCCGTTGCCCCGCAGCAAGGCCACGTTGGCGTCGCGGATGTCGGCAGCGGCCCGTTTGGTGGCGTCGTCGAGGGCGAGGCCGATGTCGTCGCCGAGCACGCTGAGGTTGTAGGCGCCCCCCGCGAGCCCCTCGAGCCAGGCGCGTTGGGCATCGCAGAAAGCGTAGAGCCCATCCGGGGTCGGCTGGGCGTGCCACAAGCAGATCAGCACCGGCCCGTCGGCCGCGGCCGCGTACAGGGAGGCGTCTTCATAGATCAGACGGGTCCGCTCGAGCTTCATCGATCTGAGCATAGCGCGCGGCCACACGTCTGGTCAGTCGCGAACGCGGGCGCGGCGCAACGCCGCCTGGATGTGGTCGATCCCGACCCGCTGGGCGTCCGGTTCGTGCAGGTCGAGCAAGCGGTTGACCCCCTCGACCGCGGTGGACCACGCGGCGTCGAACGCGTCCGCCCGGCGCACCTCGAGGTGCAGCACCTCGGGCGCGGGTTGGCCCCGGCCGTACACCCCGGGCTTGAACAGCATCACGTCCCACGAATAGGTCGTGACCTGCGCCCGCTCGCTCTCGCCGTCTTTGTGAATGGAGCCGAGCGCGGCCAACACCTGCCCGCGGTAGGTCGGGACCCGGTAGTGGCCGGGCGGGGCGGACATGTCCTCGTCGAGGCTCGCGTGGCCACGCCGCCGGTCCCAGAGATTGGCGTCGCCGGACTGGGCGTTGCCTTGCTCGTCGACAGAGAGCGCGCCTTCGCCGTCGGGGTTGCCGGTGTCGTCGTCGCTCTGCTCCTCGCCGTCGTCCCCCCCGCGACCTTGGCGGGCTTTTTCCGGGTCGGACACATCCTGCGGCTCGGCCCCGCCGTCCTGGCCGGGTTGGGCCTGGGCTTGCCCGACGACCGCGCCGGGGTTGGCCAGCCCCTGGGACAAGCCCGCGACCACGCTTTGTGCCGGGGCCCCGTCGGCGCGGGCGTGGGCCTGCCCGGACGCGTCCGCGGTCTTGGCCCCCCCGCCATCTTGTGGGCCGGCCGGGACCTGTTGGGCGAGCAGCGCGCTCAACGCTTGGCTCGCGCCCTGGGCGCCGCTTTGGGCGGCCTGGGCCAAGCCCGCGAGCACGGTCTTGAGCGTGGGCTGGGCCGCGGACGCATCCTGTGACGTCGACAACGCGCCGGCGGCGCTCTTGCCCGCGGCCGCGCCCTCGAACCCATCCGCCACGCCCCGCGCTCCCCCGGGCTTGCCCAACAGACCGAGTTTTTGCAGCGCCGCCAATGTTTTTGCATCGAGCCGGCCGGTCACCGGCAGACCCAGCGCGGCCTGGAACTGCTTGAGCGATGAGGTCAGCCGGTCCCCGAGTGCGGCCCCTTGGCCCGCGAAGCCCTTGCCGGTGAGCGCGCCGAGCAGGCCGCTCAACAGCTGCACGTTGGTGCTGGCCCCGAACCCGGCTTTCTGCAGGTCCTGCGACAGCTGACCGGCCGCCGCGTCGGGGCCGCGGGGGGCGGCGTTTTGGCCAGGGTTGCCCACGCGAATTGCCATCGGGTGCTCGTGACCTCCTCCGGACAGTGTATCGGCTGCTGCGCCGCATCGTTCGGACCCGTGTCCCGCCCGCGCCGTGAGCAGATCTGACGCTTCGCGTCGCGCCGGGCGCCTCGCCATCGCCGGGGTGGCGTGCGACCATGTCGCATGGTCAGCACCCCGGCGCCCCTGCTGCTCGCGGCCCCGAGCCAATCGCACTGGCAACGGTTCGTCGACGGTGCCGATCCCGACATGCCCGACGATGTGATGCACGCCTGGCGCCGGGCCCGGGCCCTGGGGGTGTCGCCCGATGCGCCCACCCCCGAGGCGGTGGTCGACGAGACGTCGCTCCGGGTACGCCGGGGCCAGCTCGACCGTTTGGTGCAGGATGCCGACGGGGTGTTGGCGGAGGCGGCGCGGCGGCTGCACCACCGGGACCACGTGTTGTTGCTGTGCGACCTCGACGGGGTGGTGCTGCGGCGCTGGGCCGGTGGCGCGTTCGCCCCCGAGGCCGACGCGGTCCGGCTCATCGAAGGCTCGGTGTGGGCGGAGAACGTGCGGGGCACCAACGCCATCGGCACCGCCGTGGCCGAGCGGCGCGCGGTGATCTGCCAGGGGCGCGCCCACTTCTCCCGCGATCACCACAGCATCATCTGCTATGCACAGATGATTCGCGACCTGCACGGTCAACCCGTGGCGGTGCTCGACGCCACCGCCCGGGTCGACCGGGTCGACCCGGGTCTCGCCCGGCTGGTGTTCGGCGCGGCCCGGGACCTGGAGTTGGTGGGCCAACACAAGGCGCTGGCGGATGTGCCCCACTTGTGGGCGGCGGTCCGGCTGCTCGAGGCCAGCGACACACCCGCCTGGCTGGTCGAGGAGAACGGCCGCCAGGTGTACGCCAACCCCGCCGCCCGCGGCTTGCACCACGCGGTCCAGCCCGCGGCCCCGTTTTCGTCGTCGCTGTGGCCCGAACGGGTCACCATCGGCGGCCAGGCCTTCCAATGTGTCTGCGAGCCCCTGGACCCGTTTGTGCTCGTGCGGCTCGAGCCGGTGCTGTCCATGGTTCGGGCCGCCCCCGCCCCGCCCCGCGCGATCTCGGGCATGTACGCGGAGGACCCCGCGGTGGTCGAGACCGTGACCAAGGCGGCCCGGTTCGCGCCCACCACCTTGCCGGTGTTGCTCCTGGCCGAGACCGGCACCGGCAAAGAACTGCTCGCCCGCGGCGTTCACGCCGCCTCGCCCCGTCGCGCAGGTCCGTTCGTCGCGCTCAACTGTGGGGCCTTTCCCGACGGCTTGGTCGAGGCGGAGCTGTTCGGCACCGCCGACGGCGCGTTCACCGGCGCCCGGCGGGGAGGCCGCGCGGGCCGGGTGCAACAAGCGAACGGGGGCACGCTGTTCCTCGACGAGGTCGCCGAGCTGCCCGTGCGGGTGCAGGCCTCGTTGCTGCGCTTTTTGGAGGACGGCACCTTCTTTGCGGTCGGGGGCGATGCCCCGGTCACCGTCGACGTGCGGTTGGTGTGCGCCACCTGCCGCGACCTGCCGGCGATGGTCGCCGACGGCCGGTTCCGCGAAGACCTGTTTTACCGCATCCGGGGCGCGACCCTGTCGTTGCCCCCGGTGCGCGAACGGCGCGACGTGCGCGGCCTGGTCGGGGCGCTGCTCGAGCAGCTCGCCCGCACCCAGCGTTTGCCCCAGGTGCCGCCGGTGTCGGACGCGGCCTGGGCGCAGCTGTTGGCGCATTCGTGGCCCGGCAACGTGCGCGAGCTCAAGCACGCCCTGCACCACGCGCTGGTCCTGCAAGACGGCGTCATCGAGCCGCGCCACCTCCCCGACCTGTCGGTGCCCGGGGCGGGCCCGGCCCGGCGGTTGCCGGCGGCCAGCTCCCTGGCCGATGTCGAGGGGGACGCGGTCCGCGCGGCGCTGGCCGCGGCCGGCGGCAATGTGAGTGCAGCCGCGCGATCGTTGGGCATCGCGCGCAGCTCGCTGTACCGCAAGGCCAAACGCTACGGCATCGATTTGACCTGAGGCGGTTCAGCCCCCGGCGGTGACCAGGGCGAGCTCGACCTCGTCCCCGTGCAAGAGCCGTTGCGTGGCCAACAGGTCCCGTTCCTCGCGGGTGAACACCCGGGCCTTGGCCAAAAACCGCATCCCGGTGGGCGCTTCGAGGGAAAACCCCGCGCCCCGGCCCTCGACCACGTCGACGATGAGCTGGGTGTGACCCCACACATCGTACTGCTTGGCCCCGATGAAAAACGGCTCGCCGTCGAGGTCGCCCAAGAACAGGTCGCTGTGCCCGGCCTTGAACTCCCCGCGCGGGTAACACATCGGCGCGCTCCCATCGCAGCACCCGCCCGACTGGTGAAACATCAACGGTCCATGCCGGGTCCGCAACGCACGGATGAGCGTCACCGCCCCCGGCGTGGCCACCACACGATCTGGCACATCCATACATCCTCCTCGAAGTCACCCGCGGCGGAGGCCGCCTCTTCGAGCGAAGAAGCGGCCGCTGTTTTCGACTGTTCTTTTTCGGCAGCTCTTTCGAACCAAACGCCCCCGCTCCGCGCGTCGGGCGAGGCCGTCCCGACCTGGTTGTATGCAACTGCATACAACCCAGATCCGCCGGACCGGAGGTCCCTGGCGGATATGAGGGGGGAGTGGGGCCCCTGATTCGGCGAGCTTGCGAGCCGTGAAGGGGCGAGGGGGCCTGCGCCCCCTCGGGAAGAATCAGAAGAAGCCCATCGGCTTCGGGTCGTAGCTCACCAAGAGGTTCTTGGTCTGTTGGTAGTGGTTGAGCATCATCGCGTGGGTCTCGCGCCCCATGCCACTTTGTTTGTAGCCCCCGAACGCGGCGTGGGCGGGATATAGGTGATAGCAGTTGGTCCACACCCGGCCGGCTTGGATCGCACGGCCCGCGCGGTAGGCGGTGTTGCCGTCGCGGGTCCACACCCCGGCCCCGAGGCCGTACAGCGTATCGTTGGCGATCTGGATCGCATCGTCAAACCCATCGAACGACGTCATCGACACCACCGGCCCGAAGATCTCCTCTTGGAACACCCGCATGCGGTTGTCGCCGCTGAAGATGGTCGGCTGCACATAATAGCCCCCGGCGAGGTCGCCTTCGAGCTCGGCCCGGGCACCACCGAGTAGGACCTCGGCGCCTTCTTTTTTGCCAATGTCAATGTAAGACAGGATCTTCTCGAGCTGGTCTTTGGACGCCTGGGCGCCCACGGTGGTGTCGGTGTCGAGGGGGTTGCCGGGCACGGCGTGGTTCTTCACCCGCTCGACGGCGCGCTCGCGGAACTGGCCGAGGATCTTCTTGTCCACCAACGCCCGTGACGGGCAGGTACACACCTCGCCCTGGTTGAGGGCGAACATGGCGAAGCCTTCCATCGCCTTGTCCGCGTAGTCGTCGCTCTTGTCGAAGATGTCCGCGAAGAACAGGTTGGGGGACTTGCCGCCCAGCTCCAATGTCACGGGAACGATGTTCTCCGACGCGTACTGCATGATCAGCCGGCCGGTGGTGGTCTCGCCGGTGAAGGCGACCTTGGCCACCCGGTCGCTGCTGGCCAGCGGTTTGCCCGCCTCGACCCCGAAGCCGTGCACGATGTTGAGCACGCCGGGGGGCAAGAGGTCGCCGACGAGGTGGGCCCAGACCGAGATGCCGGCGGGGGTTTGTTCGGCGGGCTTGAGCACCACCGCGTTGCCCGCGGCGAGGGCGGGGGCGAGCTTCCACGCCGCCATCAGCAACGGGAAGTTCCAGGGGATGATCTGCGCGATCACGCCGAGGGGCTCTTTGAAGTGGTAGGCCACGGTGTTGTCGTCGAGCTCGGCGCAGGTGCCTTCTTGGGCCCGGATGCAGCTGGCGAAGTACCGGAAGTGGTCGATGGCCAACGGCAGGTCGGCGGCCAGGGTCTCGCGAATGGGTTTGCCGTTGTCCCAGGTCTCGACGAGGGCGAGCATCTCGAGGTTCTGTTCCATGCGGTCGGCGATCTTGTTCAAGATCTCAGCGCGTTTGGCCGGGGCGGTCTTGCCCCACGCGGGGGCGGCGCGATGGGCCGCGTCGAGGGCGGCTTCGACGTCCTCGGCGGTGGAGCGCGCGACCTCGCAGAACGGCTTGCCGTTCACCGGCGAGATGTTCTCGAAGTATTGCTCTTTCCGCGGGGCCTTGAACGCGCCGCCGATGTAGTTCTGGTACCGGCTCTCGAACTTCACTTTTGCGCCGCTGGTGTGGGGGGCCTTGTAGACGGTCATACACTCTCCGTTGGTGGGGCGCGGTGCGCGCCGCGGCTGGAAAAGCGAGTTTTGTGCCAAGCGGGGCCGCGGCCTGCGGCGGTGGCCTGGCCCGGACAGGTGTCGCGCAGCGCAACACCTGTCCTGCCCGAGGACGCGACACCTGTTGCGCGATGACGCAATGGGTCAAGCCCCCGCCGCCTGCAGATACATTGTACGTCCGGCCGGCCCGGGCCCGCCTCTGCGCCCGCCGCCGCACGAGGCCCCCACCCGCGCCCGGGTCGGGCTATGGTCGGCGCCGTGCACGCGGTGCTGCTCTTTTTGGCGTTGGCCGCGCGGCCGCAGGTGGTCCTCGACGACCCCGCCGGCTGCGTGTCCAAGACCGAGATGGACCGCGACCTCGACGCGCTGTTGCCCGCCGACGTCGACACCTCGGGCCTGACCGTGCGGGTGCAGGTGGCCGCGGTGGGCGATCGCCGAACCATCGAGGCCAGGCTGTACGCGGCGCAAAGTCCCGACCCGTTGCTCGACAAGTCCCTCGACGTGGCCGCCGGCGATTGCCCCACCGTGCCCCGCCTGCTCGCCACCGTGGTGCGCCGGCGCCTCGACGGCCTGCCCCAAAGTGTGTGGGCCGGGCCCCCGCCCCGCGTCGACCCCGACCTCGAGGGGCCACCGCCCCCGCCGGAGAAGACCGTCGTCGAGGTCGTGCACAAAGACGAGCCCGCCCCGCCGCCCCCGGCCACGCCATCGCCGTGGCGGGTGCGGCCGCGCCTGGCCGTGGGCGTCGGCGGCGGGGTGTGGCCCTGGTCGGGGGACGTGCGGCTCGCGGGGGGCGTGTCCGTGGGCAAGGGCTATTGGCCCGACGCCGCGGTGGGGCTCAAGGCCCAGGTGTTCGCGCCGGTGCAGGTGGGCGGCGGCATCGCCCAAGCGGCGTCGCTGCAGCTGAGCCTCGGGGTGGCCTACGAGTTTGCGCCCTGGGATTGGTTGCAGATCGTGCCCCGCCTCGACGGCAACCTCGGCGGGGTGCTGGCCAGTGGCGCGCGGTTTTCCACCAACGAGGTCGCGCTGTTGCCGTGGCTCAGCCTCGCCCCTGAGATGGCGGTGTACTCCGGGTTCGGGGTGTTCGCGTCGGTGGGCGTCGAGGTGCCCTTGGTCGGCATCGTGCTCGAGGACCGCACCGGGGCCCAGGGGCGGTTGCCCTTGGTGTGGGGGTTTGTGCGCGTCGGCTTCTCGTGGCGTTTTTTGGTCGGCGACTGAACATCCACGGGGCGCGCGTCTCGGCGTGCATCCACGCAGAGACACTTGTTGGATCTCTCCGGTTCGGTTTTCTTGAAGGAACCGCGGCCCGCCGGGAAGGATGGGGGGGATGTTGCTGTTTCTTGCCGCCATTGCCGCCCCCAGCGCATCCGGGATCGACGTCGCGGCGGCGTTTGATGCGCACGGGGCGTGGCTGCTGCAGGTGACCGAACGCCTGTGTTCGTCCCGGTCGGCGGCGGAGGACATTGTGCAGGAGGCGTTCTTGGTGCTGCACAGAAAACGCGCCCGGCTCACCGACGGCGAGGACCTGCGCGGTTGGCTCTACACCGTGGCCAAAAACCTCGTGCTGCACCACCGGCGCAGCATCGCCCGGCAGCTGCGCCTGCAGGACAAGGCCGAACGCGAGCTGCCGACGCAACAGGGCGCCGACGGGGACAAGGTCATCGAGCGCCGTCAGATGGGCGAACGCGTCCAGCGCGCCGCGTCCAAGCTCCCGATCAAACAGCGCGAAGTGTTCGTGCTGTACGAGCTCCAGGGCATGGCCGGCAAAGACATTGCGTCGATGCTCGACATCCCCGAGGGCACGGTGTGGACCCGCCTGCACCATGCCCGGGCGGGGTTCGAACAGAACTACAAGCGGCTGCTCGAGAAGGACGCGCGATGAGCGACGCGCCCCCCCGCCTCATCGACGACGCCGCGTTCATGTCGCGCACCGGCATCGACCTGTCCGCCGAGGCGGAGCTGTTCGTGGATGTGGCCGCCGAGCCGGTCAAGCAAAAGCTGCTCGCGGCGGTGGCCACCGGCGCGGTCACCGCCACCGCCGCGCACACTGCAACATTGTCGATGGCGGTCAAGGCCGCGGTGGTGAGCGCGGTGGTGGGCGCGGGGGCGGGGGGCACGGTGGTGTACGTGGCCGGGCAACCGCGTGGCCCCGCGCCGGTGGTGGCCCCGGTGGACGCGGGTCTCGACGAGGGCGCGCCGGATGCGGGACCGCAGGCCGCGGACGCGGGCCCGGCGGACGCGGGGCGGCCCCAAGTGGTGCGCAAAAAGCGCCGGCCTCCCCCGAAGGCCGCGCCCGGGGGTGACCTGGCCGCGGAGCTGTCGCTGTACCAGCGCGGCGAGGCCGCGCTGCAAGCGCGGAAGTGGGCGGTGGCCGAACGGGAGTTCGCCGCCTACCTGAAGGCCTACGGCAAAGGGTCGTTGCGCGAGGAAGCGCAGCTGGGCCGCCTCACCGCCCAGATGGGCGGGGGTAAGTACCAGTCGGTTCTCAGGCTGTCCGCCCGCTTGCTGAAAGACCCCGCGCTCCGGTCCCGCCGGGGCGAGCTGCACCGGTTGCGGGGGGATGCGGAAGCCAAGCTCGGCCGGTGCGACGCCGCGGCCCAGAGTTACGCCCGGGCCGAAAAGGCCGGCGGCAGCGGCCTGACCCCGGCGGCCATCGAGCGCGCGTTGTCCGCGTGTGGCGGCTGACGGCGCCCGCGTTGCAGCGTGGGAGGCGGTGCCGCACAGTGTTTGTGGTTCCCCGCGAGATCTGCGCCGCTTTTTCTGAAGGTGGTGGGCAGAGGTGGGAAGGACCCGGTGTAGCACGCACCGCGTACGCGGATTGGAGGTCGCATGCGACGCCTGGTTTTGTCTTCGTGGATGATTTTGGCCTTGGCCCTCAACGCCGGCTGTCCGGTGATCGGCATCATCGGCGGCGGTGACGGGGACGGGGACGGGGACGGGGATGGCGATGGGGACGGGGACGGGGATGGGGACGGGGACGGGGACGGCGACGGGGACGGCGATGGCGACCCGGCCAATGTGTATGTCACCGGGGAGAGCCTGGTCGAGGACGCGCTCGGGCCGGCGTTGTTGTCGGCCTGCCTGCGGTTGCACGGTGATTGTGAAGAGCGGTGCGACGACCCCTGGGTGGTGTGCGGCGACTCCTTGGAGGAGTGCGTGCAGGAATACATCCGCCTGTACACCGAAGACATGAGCCAGCCCTGGGCCAATCCGTACTTGACCGACATGTGTGCCCAGCAGATCGACGAGCGGTCGTGCTCAGACCTGGAGCCGGACACCTTCGAGTGCAACTACGGTCTGGTCGAAGGCTGCGCCGAGGACGACGACGGCTTCGCCCCCAACTACGCCCCCCACATCGCGGCCGCGATCGAGACCCCGGCCACCTTGAGCTTGGACCTCTGCGAGCAGGTCCCCGAGTACTACCTGGTGGACGTGCCCGTCGGTGGCCAGGTGGACCTCGCCTTGTCCGGCCCCGGCGACCTCTGGATCGACGTGGGCTACGCCATCGAGGGCAACAACGGCAGCGTACAGCTCGAGGAAGTGGGCTTCGCCTCCCTCGACGGCAACACCCCCAGCCGCTCGGTGGCGGTGCCCAACGGGGGCAAGGTGCTGCTCGAGATCGAGAGCTGGGACACCGACTTCAACGGCCTGACCCTCGACGTGGGTGTGTCCGCGGGGCCCATCACCCGCGAGGCCGGGCTGAACATGGTCTGGGACCACCTGTGCGCGCGCCTGCATGGCAACTGTGCCGAGCTGTGCGACAGCCCCGACGAGTACTGCGGCGAGAACATCGATGTCTGCCGCGAGACCTACGTCTATGGTCTGTGGGCCGACTACCAGCTCGACGACATGGTCGAGGGCAACGACGCCCTCAACTGCCAGAACCAACTCGCGGCCACGAGCTGCGCGGACCTCGACCCCCGGGCGATCCCAGCCTGCGACGAGTTCACCGATGAGCTCGACGACGTCACCTGCACCCTCGACCCCCAAGGCTGGAACGCCCCCGCGCTGGCCACCATGGCCAACACCGTGGTGTTGCCCACCACCCTCGAGCTCACGTTGTGCGACGAGAACAGCTACGAGGACCAGTGGTTCGCCCTCGACCTCGTGGCCGGGGACACCGTGGTCGTCACCCGCCAGACCACCACCGTGAACGACATGTCGATCACGATGTACGCGGAGTCCGGCATCCCCGGCGATCCCACCTACCATGACTCGGAGTGGGTGGACGCGGACGAGACCACCGAGACCTTCAACCCCGTGACCGTCGACGGCGTCTACTATCTCAAGGTCTACCAGAACTCCGGCTTCAATGACGTGACATTGTCGGTGGCGCTCGAATAGCCGGCCTGAGCCCCCATCGCCCCCGCGCGGGGGGCTCTAGAGGTTGAACGTGGTGCTCACAAAGACCGTGCTGTAGTTGTTGGCCGGGCTCACGAAATCCCACATCGGCAGGCGGGGAATGTTATTGCCCGCCATCGACCAGGGCTGAAAGCTCGAGATGCCGCCGGACAGCGCGAACCACGACGTGAACCGGTAGCCCAGCGACATCGATCCCGCGGTGAACACCCGGGGAAAGAACCCCACAAAGGCATTGTCACTGGTGAACTGGTCCTTGGGTGCGTAGTAGCCACTCAAGAGCCCGAGCACCGAGAGCGAGGCCGCGCCGGTGAAGCCCCACTTGGTGTAGCTCGCGCCCAGGCTCGCCACCCCTTGGCCGAGGCTGGGGATGGCCCCGCAGGCTTGGGCGACGCTCTCCCCCGCGCGGGCCAGGCACGACCCCGAGGCCACCCGGTCGCTGCTGCGAAAGAGCGTGGTCTCGACGTCGGCTTGGCCGCGGAAGCCGCGCAGCTGGGGCACCGCGGCGTTGACCTGGACCGACGCCCCGGTGCGCAGGAGCAGGCCGCTGACCGGTTGCCAAATGACATTGTTGCCGACGAAGGCCGCGCCCACCAAGCCCTGGGCCCGCGACACCCGGGTCACGGGCAGGCGCACCCCCGCGCTCGGTTGCAGAATGAACCCCGCGGGGAGGGCGAAGTTGTACTGCGCGCCGAGGCGCGGGTCGCCGAGCAGGTTGAGCCGGCTGCCGCCATAGGAGTCGGGCTGCGTCCATTCGCCGGTGACGGACTCGGACGCGAACACGATGAGTCCATACACATTGACGTAGGCGGTGGCGTCGAGCTGGGTCATCACGTACGGGTTCCAGCGCGGGAAGGGCACCACCGTGCCTTGGCCCACGTTCTGGGTGAGGCTGATGATCGCCCCGCCGGACAGGTCTTGGCCCACCGCGAGGGTGGGGTTGTTGGCCGCCACCGTGTCCTCGGTGGTGTCCTTGGCCGTGGCGGGTTTCGCCGCGGGGGGGGCGGTGGGGCTGGCGGCATCGTCCTCGAGCCGGTCCTCGGCGGGGTCACCGTCCGCGTGGGCCGAGGCCGCGAACAGCCCGAGCACGAGAAGGGGCGCGAGGGCCTTGGGGCCCAAAATCGTGTGACGCGTCATGGTGCGCTCCAGAGCTGAAATCATGACAAGCGAAAGAGCAGGGCCCGGCCGGGCCCCGCCCTTTCGGCGAGGGCTCACAGGTTGATGTCGCCCGACCAGGCTTCGCCGTAGGCGAACACCCGGTAGACCCCACGCATGATGTTGAGGAACCGGAACTCACCCCGCGGCAACGCGGCGTTGACCCCTGCCCGCAACTGGGTGCCCGGGCCCTCGAACCCCCCTTCGTAGTACTCGTGCTTGACCCGGCGCAGGAGGTCGAAGCCGGGGGCGTACGCGGACACATCAGCATTGGCTCCGAGCGGCCGGATGGGCTGAATCGCATACCAGACCTCGGCGGTGACCGGATCGGTGACCTCGACATACCGCGCGGGGTCGTTCTTGATGTCGTCGGGGATCTCCAGGCACGAGCTGGAGAAGCACCGCTCAACCCGGAGGCCCTCGGCGAAGGTGAACGTGTCCGCCACCGACGCGCTTTGGTACGCCGCGTTCATCATCGCGGTGAGCCGGAAGGTGTACTCCTGGTCCGGGTCGAGGCTCGGCGCGTCGATGTCGAACCGGCTCTGATCGCCGACGAACAACGGCACCGCCATCGGGGTCACGACCTTGCCATCTTGCACCTTCGGTCCGTAGGTGGTGCCCGACTCGCCCACCGCCGCGGCCACGATGTTGTCCACATCCGCGCCGAACAAGCTCGCGATGCTGATGAGGTAGCTCGCGGTGTCCGCCGAGGCGTCCACGCCGATGAAGTTGGTGTTGTGGTCGTACAGCGCCTTCACCGCCATCCACTTTTCCCACCACGAGCCCATCACCGTGGGCTTGTAATAGAAGTAGTAGCCGTACTGGCCGCGGTCGTAGACGGTGCGCGCCGGCTTGCCCACCCCGAGGGGCACCTCCAGGGCGGGGCGCGAGATGACCTCGCCGGTGTCCTTGTCGAGCACCGCGAAGTCGATGTCGCCATCGCCGTCCACCGGGCACGACGTCGAGTCCCCCAAGTGCCGGAACGCAGAGTCCTCGGTCACCTTCAGCAACGTCCGGCCCGCGCCCGGGGTGAGCGCGTCGCAGGCCGCCGGGTCGGCATCGAGCAGCGCAATGTCGTTGCGGTCGGTCATGCCGCCGTCCATGCCCGCGCCCGCGGGGGCGTCGTAGCAGCCGTTCTCGAGCCGGGCGTAGCAGCCGACGTTGGGGGTGGCGATGACCTCGGCGAGGAGGTTGAGCGCGTCCGACGCCGCGGCGTAGCCGTGCAGACCACACGCCAACGGCGCGAGCTGCGAGGCGATGTCGGTGGCCACGGGCTGGGCAAAGATGCGCTCCGGATGCTCGAACCGTTGTCCGTTCATGTAGAACACACACGGCTCACCGCTGCGCACGATGAACTCCTCGTTGACGAAGTGTTTGTATTGGTTGGTCAGCGGCTTGAACGTGCGTTGGTAGAGGGCGGACACGAAGCCAAAGGGCGAAGCCCCGAAGCCGAGCCGCTCCCGCTTGAACGCGTCGAGCCAGTAGTAGTTGCGGTAGTCGGAGATCTTCTTGATCGTCCGCTCGTAGTTGTCCGCGCCCTGGTCCCACCGGTCACATTCCGGTGAGCCCCCGACGTACTCGTCGGAGCAGAACTTGTACGGCACCTCGATGACGCCAGCCGCGGGATCGACCTTGCGGTAGTTGATGTGCTTGCGGGCGTACATCGCGTCCACGCGCTCTTCGAACGTCGCGGCGTTGCTCACCAGCGACGGGTAGAACGAATAGTGCAAGGCCCCCGGACGCAACAGCGCCGCGCGTTCGGCGTCGATGTTCACGTTGGCGTTGTCGGTGTCGAACACCTCCACCGTGTCCATGTACACGTATTTGAGCAGCGCCTTTTCATAGACGCCCATCTCGGTGTCGGTGCCGTACGAGGACATGTACTCCATCACCGCGGTGGACTGCTTGTTGCGCAGGCCTTGCCGGATGGCGTCGTCGTAGGCGGTGGGATCCTCCATCAGGTACTCGGGGAGCACGAATGTGCCGGTGTTGAGCAAAAATCCCGCGTCCTGACGGAGCATCCACCAGTCTTTGCCGAAGTTGAGTGCATCGGCCGAGCCCGCGTAGTTGTGGCGCATGTTGAGGTTGTGACCGACCTCGTGAAGCATGGTGTCCACAAACATTTGGGCTTCGATGTAGTCCATGGCCCCGTCCTCATCGACGTTGCCGTCCGCGTCCATGAAGCGTTCGCGCAAATCTTCGAACAAGGGCACGTAGCGCTCGTCGAAGCCGAGGAACATCTGTTCGAGCACCTCGTCGGCGCGCATCATGTGCGTGCGGTGGCTGGCGAACCGGTCTTGCTCGGCCTGGAACATCCAGAACATCTCGTCATCGAGCAGCTGGTCGGCGTTGAACATCTCCGCGGGCAGGCTCATGCCCTCCTCGGTGGCGATGCTCTGGCCCTTCTGGACCTCGTCGAAGGACGCGAGCAGCTGGTTGAGGCTGGACTGTTGCAGGGCGGCCTTGCGCAGCGGGGTGGGGTCGAACATCGCCTCGCCGCTTTGCACCATGTCCTTCAGGTTGGCCGCCTTCTCCCGGATTTGGAGCTGGTCGAACGAGTCCTGCACCTTCTCGAGGTCAAGCTTGCCCCGCTGGCGGATGAGCTTGGTGGCGATGTCCTCCCCGGTGATGGTGCCCACCCGGTCGCGGATGGTGCCGCCGTAGCCGAGGGTGGGGCCGTCGATGAGACCCTCGTCGTACAGGAAGATGTCGAGGGTGCGGCGGGCGATCCAGCGCGACATCTGACCGTAGAAGTACGCCCGGCCCGCGAAGATCTCGCCGGTGATGAAGTCGGCGTGGCTCGGCCCGTACCCGAGGGGGGCCCAGGAGTGGAACTCGGGCACGTAGTACAAAAAGGAATAGCGCAGGTCGCCGATCTGCGGGCTTTCGTTCGGCTCTCCACAGTAGGCGGGATCGCCGGGTTTGACCGGGTTGTGGGTGCAGATGTCGAAGATGACCTTGTCGTCGAGGACCGCGGGGTCCCAGCCGGTGCCGGCCACCAGCGCTTCTTTGAACGCGTCGTTCCAGCTGGTGGCGATCTGTTGGGCTCCGTCGACGAGGTGGGCGGGGAACGCATCGTTCACGTGGTAGACGATGGTGCGCAGGTTGTCGGGGCTGCAGCTCGCGTAGGGGCGATCGGCGCCCTCGTCGTAGCAGTCCCAGTTCTTCCACAGGTTCCAGCGGTGGCCGAGGCGGACCACGCCCTGCTCGGTGAGGCCGTATTCGTCGTCGGTGGTGTAGCGCTCGGTGCGGAAAATGCCGAACTTCTGCATGCGCCGGTCGTCGTAGTTGAGCGGCACGTAGTCGTGTCCGTCCTCGACCCGCTTGAACGAGAAGCGCACCTTGATCGTGCCCCCCGCGCAGTCGACGTGTTGGTGGGTGTAGAGCCAGCACTGGGGAATGGGGAAGCCGTAGTACTGCTCGGAGCCGCGCAGGGTGGCGCCTTCGATGGTCCAGTTCTGCACGAAGTCGATGTAGTCGGGCGAGATCTGAGTGGCCTCTTTGCCGAGGTCGCGGCTCTCGTCTTGCTGGGGGGTGACCACGGTGGCGATGGGTTTGATCCGGGCCACGCCGAACCAGGTGTTGTTGGACACGAGGTTTTCGCCCCAGTTCACGCGCATGTACTCACGCTCGTACCAGGGCCGGTCGGTGGTGTTCTCGACGATGATGTTGGACTGTTCGCCGGTGGCGGGGTTGTAGTCGCGGATCACGTCAAAATGTGACTGAATCGGGAACGCGGCGATGGCGGCCCCGCTCCCGTAGCCCTCCGCGGCCGAGCCGGGCACATAGTCATCGCCGGGGTTGCCGCTCTCGGGGTCGTCCGCCACCAGCCAGGGTTGGCTGCGATAGACGAACAGGGTGTCCTCGGTGATCTCGAACACCACGCGCTCGACGTCGGCGCTCTCCCCGACGATGGTGCTCGGGTCGGAGGAGGGCACGTCGATCACGGTGCGCCCAAAATAGAACTCCGCGGGGGTGTTGTCGGCGACGGGTCCGCCGCAGCCCCCTTGGGTGAAGACACATTTTTGCACCTTGTCGGGCTGGGTGCGGTCGACGTCCTGGATGCAGCCGGCGGACGCGGCGGCCAAGAGCGCGGCATAGATTGCGAACGCGCGCGGTTGGGTCACTGTCATCTGTTCCTCCTCCATGTGCGGCGTGTGCGTGGACACACCGACAGGTCAGGACAAAGCAGACGACATGCCACCCGTGTAGCGATGCGTTTTTGTTCGCAAAAGTGCACAGCCGCCGGCGCCGCGCGGGGTGTGCGTTTTTCGAACATGCACGCGCGCGGCCCGGGAAATGTCCCACCCTCTACCGGTGCAAATGAGCCAGCCGCCCCCCGGCGGGCCTTGTCCGGCGGCCCGCGCGCGGGGGGGGCGCGCCGGCTTCGTCGACGACCAGCGTGGCCGGGCGGCGCCGGTCGACGCGGGGCCTTTTCCAGAGTATGAGCGGGCCATGTCCGTCGAGGAACTGCCCCAACCGCGCCGCTTTTGGCGCGAGCCCCGCGTGCAGATCGCGTTCGCGTACTTCGCGGTGCTCACCGTGTTTGGGCTGTTCGTGACCCGGCCGCTGGGGTGGCACTTCGGCGAGGCGATCCCCTTCGGCACCACCGCCCGCGACGTGTTCCCCGAGCACATGCGGCCCGGGGACTCGACCCAGCTCTACTATTGGATGTGGCTGTTCAAAGAGAACCTCGAGGCGTTCCGTTCGCCGCTGTTCTCGCCGTACGAGTACGGGCCGCTCAACCCCGACCACGTTCACGTCATGGCCCTGTGGGGCTTTCCACTGCAAGTCCCGTTCACGTTGTTCGCGTGGGTGTTCGGCGGGACCGTGGCGTTCAACCTCCTGGTGCTGCTGAGCTTCCCCCTCACCGGCCTCGCCCAGGCCTGGCTGTGCCGCTTGCTGGGCACCTCGCGGGCCGCCGCCGGCCTCGGCGGCCTGATGTACGCGTTCGCCCTCTCCCGGCGGGTGCAGATGTTCGGCGGCCACGCCAACGGGTGGCTCTACCTTCACCTCCCGATCATCTTCGCGTGTCTGTTCTTGGCGGTGAAAAAACGCTCCCTCGGCTGGGCCGCCCTCACCGGCGTCTCCATCGTGAGCATCGCGTTCGGTGAATGGCATTGTTTTTACTACACCGCGCTGTTTCTGCCCTTCTACTTCTTGTTCCTGCTCGCCCATTGCGGCGCGGCCCGCCTGCTGCGAGACAAAAAGTTCTGGGCCGTGGTCGCGCTCTTGGCTGCGTTTTCGGCCTCTAGCGTCGGGTACGCCTTTTGGCTCAACAGCTCGGTGATCAGCGAGAGCCGGGCCCAGGACAACCGCAGCCGCAAACGGGTGGAGCGCAGCTCGCCCAACTTCGGCTATCTCGTCGCCGCCGAGCGGTACCGCACCCGCGACATCTGGGGCGGCGGGGACATGGAGCCGTCGGTGTACTTGGGCAACGCGTCCCTCGTCGGCAGCGCGCTCGTCGTGCTGTTCGCGGGGCTCGCCTTTTTGGGGGCGCGCCGGCGGCGGCGCGGCTTTCCCCCCCCGCCCGCGCCGGCCTCGGCGACCACCGCGCCGCGGGGGCCACCCACGACCCGGGTGCTGTACTTCTTTTTGTTCCTGTTTGTGCTCGGCCTGTGGCTGTCGATGGGCATGCGGCCGGAGCTTCCCGGCCTGTACGAGTTTCTGTACGACCACCTCCCCTTCTGGAACCTCTCGCGCACCCCGCCGCGGCTCATCTACATTGCCCACGCCGCGCTCGCGGTGTTCGTGCCGGTGTTGCTCGACCGGTTCGTCGCCGCCTGGTCGACCCGTCGGCCCCGGCTCGCCCGGTGGGTGCTCCCGCTGTTCATCACCGCGGTGTTCGTCGACTTGGTGGCGCTCGCCCCCCGCACCCTGCTGTCCAAGCAGCACGACGTCCAGTCCGAGGTCTACGACCTCGTCCGGGCCATGCCCCCAGACCAGCTCGGCCCCATCCTGTTCTTCCCCATCTACAGCGCCGACTATTCGCAAAACGCCGCGTTCCAGGGCATCACCACCGAGCTCGAGCGCCCGTTCATCAATGGCTATGCGCCCACCGCGCCGGTGGCCGCCTACAAGTTCCTCGATGACATCCGGCCGCTCAACAAAGGGCAGCTGAGCGCGCACATGCATTGCGAGATGTGGCGCCTCGGCATCCGCCACATCGTGCACGACAACTGGGTGAAGTTCTTGCGCAGCGCCAAGCCGTCGCGCGACGCCCTCGAGCGGCTGGTCCAAGAGGGCAAGCTCGAGGTGGTCAAAAAGGACAAAGTCGCGCGGCTCTACCGCGTGGTGGAGCCCGCGGGGTGCACGCCGTGACCGAACGGTTCCTCGGGCTCTCCCCTCGTCTGTGGGCCTTCTGGGCGCTGATCGTGTACCTGGCCCTCGGGCTGTCCGGGCTCGAGAAGAACACCCCCACCGGCGACGAACACCTGCACATCACCCGCGGCCTCGCCTGGTGGTGGCAAGACGACGCGCGTTTTTCCCACGCGCACCCCCCGCTGGCCAACCTGCTCCAGGGCATCCCCGGCGCGGCCACCGCCGAAGAGTGGCCCTTCGATGAAAAACCCGGCTGGAGCCGGGCCAACGTCGACAAGGCCTCGCGGGTGTTCTTCAAAGAGCGCCGGGACGCCCGCAGCTTGGTGGTGCGTGGCCGGCTGGTCACGTTGTTGTTCGGGGCCTTGCTGCTGCTCTACCTGTTCATATGGCTGCGCGAACAGTTCTCGCTCCCGGTGGCGGTGGCGGGGGTGTTCTTGGTGGGCACCACCCCGATGTACCTCGCCCACGCCCAGCTCGTGACCACCGACTTCGCGGTGGCCGCGATCATGTTTGTGGTCTTCGGCGAGACCTACCGCATGCTGGACCGGCCGGGCTGGCACCCGCCGCTGCGCGTGGGCCTGCTCGTCGGGGCCGCGGTGGTGACCAAACACTCCGCCCCCCTCGGCATCGTCATCATCGCCGCCCTCGGGCTCGGCTACGGCTGGTTCAAGGGCCGGCGCTATGCCCCATTGGCCACCAAGGACCGGGTCAAGCGCGTGCTCGCGGACCTCGCGATCATCTCGGTGGCCGGTCTGCTCGTCATCAACCTCGCCTACCGGTTTGACCGCACGATGATGACCATGGGGGCGATGCGGGCGGAAAAGGAGCCCGCCCACCACATGCAACGCAAGGGCAAGCAGGTGCTCGACTATGGGCCGTTCAAGAAGTTCCCCGACTTCGTGCCCATGCCCATTCCCTACATGCACGTCTACGGGATGAGCGAAGTGTGGCTTCACTCCACCGGCGGGCACGAGTCGTACTTCAAAGGGGAGGTGCGCCGCACCGGGTGGTGGGACTACTTCCCCACGTTGCTGCTGATCAAGACCCCGGTGGGGGCGTTGTTGCTCTTCGGGTTGGCCTTGGTGCTCCTGTGGTTGCGGCGCAAGCGGCCCCCGCCGGCGATCCTGGGGTTGTTGCTGTTCGCGGGCCTGCTCTTGATTCCGATGATGGCCAGCTCCATCAACATTGGGGCCCGCCACGCGTTGGTGGTCTTGGTCCCCCTGTTGGTGGTGGCGGCGTGGGCCGCGGGCCAAATCTGGGAAGACCGGCGGCGGGCGCGGTGGGCGCACGGGCTGGTGGTGGCCGCGGTGGCCTCGTCGGTGGTGGGGTCGTTTTTGGTGCCCGAGTACTTGGGGGACTTCAACTTCTTGGTGGGCCGCGAGGGGGGCCACGACATCAGCATCATCGGGGAGGACTGGTCCCAGGACACGAGCCGCTTTTCGCGCAAGGCCAAGAAGCGCAAATGGAAACCTCTGCTCTACGAGCCCAACAGCGTAGGCGCCAAATACGAGCCCAAGCGCTTTGGGGTCAACTATGACAAGCTGACCTGCAAGACGATGCCGGACAAGTCCACCTACATTGCGGTGCACCGGGCCCGCCTGTACCGCCGCCGCCACAAGGGCTGCTACCGGTGGATCAAAGACGCCAAGCGCATCGACGTCATCAACCAGCACATCGAAGTCTATTGGTGGGAAAAGCCGCCCGAACCCGAGCCGGACCCCGTGCCCGCCCCCGGCCCGGCCGCGCCCCCGGCCCCAGGCGCGAAAAAGTGAGCCCCCGGACCAAGAAGGTCATCGCCGTGCTCGTCGGGGCCGCCTTTTCCGCGGGCCTTTTGTATCTGATGGCGACCTTCGTCGACTGGCGGGCCTTTCGCGATGGCCTGCCCCCGGGGGTCGGCGGCCCTCTGGTCTTGTCCGGGGGCATTTACATTGTGACGCTGGCGATCCGCGCGGTGCGCTTCACCGTGCTGTTTCGTTGGTTGTCCGAAGCCCGTGTGCCGCTGTTGCCGAGCTTTGACCTCGTGGTGGTCAACAACCTGCTCAACCACCTGATGCCGTTGCGCGCCGGGGAGTTGGCGTTCCTGTCGCTGGCCAGAGCCCGACACCAGGTCGCGGTCACCGACTCGGCCGCGGTCCTGCTCGTGGCCCGCATCGGCGACCTCACCGGGCTGCTCGCGGGCATGGCGGTGGCCGCCCTGTTCATCACCCTCGCGGTCGAGGTCAAAGCGGTGCTGTTTGCGTCCGCCCTCGTCGGGGTCATCGCCCTGTGGCGCCTCGACCTGTTCGCGCGGTGGGGCCAAAAGCTCGCGGCCGCGGCGGCGGGCAAGCTCCTCCCCGCGGCGGTGGCGCAGAGGCTCGACGGGGTCTGGGCGAAGATGATCGCGGTGGCCGGCCGGCTCGAGGACCGCCGGGTGGCGTTGTTCAACTTTGTGGTGTCGCTGCTGATCTGGGCCACCAACACCGTGTTCTTCTGGACGGTGATGACCCTCCTGGAGATCCCGGTCAGCTTTGCCCAGGTCTTCATCGGGGGATCGGGGGCGGCGATCTTGCCGAGCTTGCCCATCAATGCCATTGGATCGCTGGGCACGCTGGAGGCGGGGTGGACCGCGGGCTTGACCCTGGTGGGGCTCGACATGGAGCGCGCCACCGCGTCGGGCTTCGTGATGCACGGGACGGTCTTGTTCGTGTCGGTGGTGGTGGGGCTCTACGCCGGGGTCCGGTTGTGGTGGGCGCTGGTCCGACGAAAGGCGCCGTCCCCCGACGCGGCGGGGTGATCGGAGCGCGGGGCGAAAAAGGAACGCGGCCCCCCGGAGGGGACCGCGCTGGCCCGCGGGGGGCCGGATGGGATCAAAGCTCAGACAAAGACATTGCGGCGGCGTTTGCTCTTGTTGTGCTTGGCCTCGAAGATGTCTTGGCTCAGGTCGTTGAGCATGCTGTGCAGCTCTTGGCGTTCCTCTTTGGTCACGACCCCGTCGGCTTTGGCCGCGCGCTCGGCTTCGCGGATGTCTTTGCGGCTGGCGCGGATGTCTTTGAGTTCGCTCTTGGTGAGCTCCCCGGACAAGACCCCGTCGGCGATGCGGCCGGTTTGTCGGGCCTGCCGCTTGTCCACCCGCGGTGTCTTGTCGCGCGTCTGGTCGTTGTGCTTGGCTTCAAAAATGTCACGGCTTTGCTGGTTGAGCGCTTGTTGGATCTCTTGGCGCTCCTGGAGGGTGACCTTGCCGTCGGCTTTGGCGTCGTGGACCATGTCCTTGATCGCTTGGTTGGACTCTTTGAGGGCTTGGGCTTCCTTCTTCGTGATTTGACCGCTCTGCACCCCGTGTTGGACACGCTGGGTTTGCACGTGGTGGCGGGCGCGGGCGATGGGCATACGGGTCGACATGTTGGATTCTCCTGGTGTGGGTTGTGAACAACTGCTCCTTCACAACGCAAGCGCGGGGCCAATGTCGCCAGTCTTGTAAGTGTCTGATTTTGAATGAGAAAATGGCCTTGTGACCGCGGTACCTGGCATCCCCAGGGTCCACTTCGGCCGCCCCCGCGGGCCCTCGGCGGTGGCTCCAGGTGCCGTTGCGTGCGTGGGGCCACACGCCTTGGGCCGGGGCGCGATCGTGTCGATGGACCCGGGTGAACGTCCAGGCGTACCTCGCCCAACAGCCCGATGGCATCGCGTCCCACCCGCAGGCCGGGGTCAAGATGTCGTGTCTGCGCTGTCTGTACGACGGGATGATCACCCCCGCGCTGCTCGATCAGCTGCCGACCCAGGTGAAGTACATGGTGCTGTACCCGCCGCCGGACCTCGGGTTTGTGCCGGAGGTGTACGCGCAGTCGTTGTTGCTCGCGCTGCGCTCGGCCCACTTCGATGACGATGAGACCTTTATGGATCACTGCCTGCGCCGCACGGACGCGCTGTTCGCCGGCGTGGTGTACCGGAACTTGTTTCGGCTGTTCATCGGGGAGCGCGCGGGCCGCCTGTTGCCGCGCACCTGGTCGCGGTTTCACCGCGGGGGCAAGCTCTACCTCCTCGACACCAGCCCCCACCATCTCACCGCCCGCATCGAACACCCCGCCAATCTCTACCCCCCGCTGTTCCCCCTGGTCGCGCTCGCCACGATTCACGCCGCGATCAAGGTCGGCGGGGCCCGGGAGGTGATGGGGCAGGTGGAGGGGCGCAAGCCCGGGGGCTTCACCCTCACGTCCAACTGGCTGAATCCGTCAGACGTCGCCATCGGCGCGTCGCTCTGAGGCGAGCCAAGAGCGTCGCCCGGCTCAACGTGTCAGGCGTTTGATCGAGCCCTCGACGAACTGGTGCCAGTTGCTGTTGTGCCACGGGGACCGGATCGCATCTTCCACGTGATAGTGGGCGATGCCGAGGGCGGCGACGATGAGCACCCAGCGCCAGGGCGTGGGGGGGCAGGTCTCGACGTACACCGCGAAGAACACCATCAGCAGGGGCATGGCCACGATCAGCCAACGCATGCCCACGCAACCGCCGCCGTAGTTCTTGGTGTAAAAAATGTAGAAGGTGGTCAGCACCAACGCGATGGCCGCGACGAGGATGGCCTCCGGCCGGCGCTCCCATTTTCCCTTGATGGTCTTGTACAGGGCGATGACCGCGAACACGAAGGGCGGGGTCATCGAGAACAGCCCGTGGTGGCCGAACAACACATGGAAGGCGTAGACCGGCTTGGGCTCGTCGAGGGCGTCGATGCCGCGGGGCTTGCGCCAATAGCTGCCGGGGTAGTCATAGGCCTCTTCCCGCAGGTACACGGGGATGATCGAGCCCGAAGACAGATACGTGAGCAAAAAGTGCGTGAAGATGCCCGGGATCAACATCGGCAAATACCGCGTGAGGGCTTTTTGGCGGTCAAAGGTGAACAGGTACACCCCGATGCTCAGGGTGATGAACGTCGAGGGCACATCGAGGCCGGGCAACAAGCCGGCGAGGCCGCCGCTCACCAGCCAATACCAGGGCTTGGGCGCAATGTTGTTGCGTATCCGGTAGGCATAATAAAATGAAATGAACGCCACCGACGCGGCCACGGTGTGGTTGTTGAGCTCGATGGCGTAGCCGACCTCGAGGGAGGCGAAGGCCGCGCCGAGCACCCCGATGAAGATCGCCTCCGGTCGTCGCAAAAAGAGCAGCAGGAAGCGCAGGAAGTAGATCAACAAGAGCAGGTGGGGCCCGCCGATCATGAGCAGGTTGAGGAAGGTGACAACGCTGCGCTCGTCCTGGCGGATGTCCTTGCCGGTGATGCGCCGGTAGACCCAGTACGCCCCCGCGGTGGTGGTGGGCAAAAGCGGCGGCTTGCTCGAGAGGTAGTGGCCGTCGACCATGACCTTGTCGATGGTGCGGTTGTACTGGGTGTCGTCGATGGCGTAGGTGCCGTGGTTGACCAGCGCCTCGACGGTGGCGTAGCGCGAGCCGACGTTGGTGTTGCGGACCGCGCCCCCCTTGGTGTGCCAGAACACCATCGCGCAGCTGATGGCGATGATGCAGGCCCCCATGGTGAACAGCCAGCGCGCGGACGGCACGTAGGCGTCGGGGGAGGACGCGATGGGGCCCTCGGACGCGGCGGGTTCCGCGGGGGGATTCGCGGTGGCGTCGTCGGGGGGCGCGTCTGGGGCGGGGGCGTGGTCGGCGTCGGTCATGCGGGGGCGGCGATGCCACGGTTTGAGGCCCCAAGCAATGCGTGGAAGGGGCGGCGAAAACCGGGTTTTGCCTGTGGGAACGGCCTGTTAGGCGAGGGTATGGACCTGTCGATCGTCGTCCCGATTTACAACGAAGAAGAGAGCATCCCGCACCTCATCGAGCAGGTGCGCGCGGCGGTGGACGACGCGGTGGACAGCTGGGAGCTGGTCTTGGTGGACGACGGGTCCAAGGACCGTTCGTGGGAGGTGCTGCAGGCCCACGCGGAGAAGGACGATCACCTCGTGGCCGTGACCTTTCGGCGCAACTTCGGCCAGACCGCGGCGATGCAGGCCGGGCTCGACCACGCCTCGGGCGACGTCATCGTGCTCATGGACGCCGACCTGCAGAACGACCCCGCGGACATCCCCATGATGCTGCAGAAGCTCGACGAGGGCTACGACATGGTCGCGGGGTGGCGCGCAGATCGCAAAGACACGTTCATCAACCGGCGGCTCCCGTCCATCATCGCCAACTGGATCATCGGGCGCACCACCGGGGTGAAGCTCCACGACTACGGCTGCTCGCTCAAAGCCATCCGCAAAGAGGTGGCCAAGCAGCTCAAGCTGTACGGCGAGATGCACCGCTTCATCCCCGCCCTGGCCGCGCTCGTCGGCGCGCGCATCGTCGAGGTCAAGGTCAACCACCGCGCGCGGCAGTTCGGCGAGAGCAAGTACGGCATCGGGCGCACGGTGCGCGTGGTCCTCGACCTCATCACCGTGCGGTTCCAGCAGAGCTACCTCGTGCGGCCGATGCAGGTGTTTGGCCTCGCGGGCATGACCAGCTTTGGGCTTGGCGTGCTTTTGAGCGCGTACCTCGCGGCGATGAAGCTCATCTACGGCGTGCCCCTCGCCGAGCGCCCCGCGCTGTTGCTCGGGGTGTTGCTCATCGTGGTCGGCATCCAGCTGCTGAGCATCGGCCTGGTCGCCGACCTCTTGGCCCGGACTTATTTTGAATCCCAGGGGCGGCCGTCGTACTACGTGCGCGAGGTGGTCAGCCAAGGCCAGACCGCGGTGCCCCCCACGCCCACCCCGGTGCGGAGCGTTCAAAGTGCCTAGCCTGAGCAAGACGCTGATCACCACGATCAAAAACACAATCCCCCTCGACCTCGGCCAGGGCAACCTGCGCACCACCACCAAGGGCAAGCTCATCGCCCTCGACCTGGTGCCCGACGGGCAAGGTCGCCGCGCCCTCGACGTGGGCGCGCGGGAGGGCAACCAAACGCGCTGGCTCGAGTCCCGCGGCTACGAGGTCGAGCCCATCGACATCGAACCCGGCTTTGACGGTTGCAAGGTGGTCAACGTCGACGAGGGCTTGCCCTACGACGACGACAGCTTCGACCTCGTGTGGTGCTCGGAGGTGATCGAACACCTGCAGTTCCCGGACAAGGCGATTCGGGAGTTTCGCCGGGTGACCCGGCCGGGGGGCGAGATCATCATGACCACCCCCAACAGCTATGCTCTGTTGTTTCGGGCGATCTCGGTGTTCGGTCTCACCCCCGAGCGCATCCAGCGCGATGACCACATTCACTTTTTTGACCAACGCGACATCGAGCGCCTCGCCCCCGACGCCGAGCTCTACGGCTATTTCCCGTACATGGTCATCCGCCGCACCATCAAGCAGGCCATCGGCGCCCTGTCCCCGACGTTCGTGATGCACATCCGGGTGCAAAAAGACCCCGCGTCCTCGTCGGCCCGCAGCCGCTCATGAGGGTCCTCGTCACCGGCGCCGCGGGCTTCATCGGGTCTCACGTGGCCCGCGCCCTCCTCGAGCGGGGCGACACCGTGGTGGGGCTCGACAGCTTCAACGACTTCTACGACCCCGCGATCAAAGAACGCAATGTGGCTGCGCTGCTCGACCACGACGCGTTTACCCTCGTGCGCGGCTCCTTGCTCGACCCGGCCGTGCGCGACCAAGCCCACCAAGGCGAGCCCGACGCGGTGGTCCACCTCGCCGCCTACGCGGGGGTGCGCCCCTCGATTCAAAACCCGCTGCTCTACCAGCGACACAACATCGAGGGCACCAACCTCATGCTCGAGGCCGCGCGGCAACAACCCACGCCGCCCAAGTTCATCTTCGCCTCGAGCTCGAGTGTGTACGGCGAAAACGAGAAGGTCCCATTCGAAGAGACCGACCGCGTTGACCACCCCATCTCACCCTACGCGTCGACGAAAAAGGCCGGCGAGCTCATCGCCCACACCTACCATCACCTGTTTGGCCTCGACGTCACCTGCCTGCGCTTTTTCACCGTCTACGGACCGGGCCAGCGCCCCGACCTCGCCATCCACAAGTTCGCCCGGCTCCTGCGCGAGGGACAGCCCATCGACCAATACGGCGACGGCACCTCGTCACGGGACTACACCTACATCGACGACATCGTGCAGGGCGTGCTCGCTGCCATTGACCGCTGCCGGGGCTACAACATCTACAACCTCGGCAACAACCGCGCAGTCACATTGGCAGACCTCATCGAAAAGCTCAGCCAAGCGATGGGCGTCACGCCCACCATCGTGAAAAAGCCCATGCAACCCGGCGACGTGCCGCGGACCTTCGCCAGCATCGAGCGCGCCGCCGCCGACCTCGGCTACGCCCCGCAGTTCGATTTTGACGAAGGCCTGCGGCGCTTCGTGGCGTGGTTCGACCAGACCCGTCCGTAGACCGTTCGTGTCGATCAGCGCATCAAGGTCGTGGTCCAGATGTCCACCGTGCCGAGCCCGATGCTCCCGTAGGACGCGCGGCCGTCGCCCACCGAGACGTCGGTGGCGCTCTGGAAGTCGTAGGCCGCGGGCGGCGTGGTGCGGGTCTTGCCCGTGACCAAGTCCCACACGAACAGGTGCGAGGGGTGCGGATAACCCGGGCCCTCCTCGGACGCCATGACCATGCCGTCGGCGTTGAGGCTGGGCCGGCTGAAGCGCCCCCCGCCCCAGGTCGCCTTTTGCACCTCGGTGGTGCCGGTCTGGCAGAAGGTCGCGCCCGAACACACCAACGTGCAGGTGGCGAGCCCAAAGATGTCGCCCGCGCCCCCGTTGCCGTCGAACTCGTTGGCCACCAGGGTGGGCACCCCCCCGACGTACTCGAGGTCGGGCTCGGACCACACCACGTTGGGCACGATGCGCTCCAGGGTGTTGCCGTTGCTGAGGTTGTGACACCAGAGTTCGTTCTGGTTGGTGACAAGTTCTTGCTCCCAGACCACGAAGTTGCCCGCGAAGGTGATGTCGTTGGTCTCGTCGGGGTTGCTGCTGGTGGTGGCGAGCGCGCGTTGCACGGGGGTGCCCCAGCAGGCCCCGGCGCGGGTCACGGTGTAGATGCGATCGCCTTGGGCGAAGGCCAGGCTGTCCCCATCGTTGGACAATGCATAGGCATCGATGGGGACGGTGGCGGTGGCGGTGGCGGACACGGTGCACACCGGGGTCAGGGTGGTGAGGTCGATGGTGGCCATTTGGTAGTTGGCGCCCACCTCCCGCACGAACGCGCGCTGGCCAGCCGCGGTCTTGTGGCTGCCCTCGACGATGCCGGTGAACGACGGCGTGATCGGCAGCGCGAACTCCGCGTTGGTGGCGTGATCGAACCCGTAGTACTCGGGCACGCCCGAGCGGGTGTCGATCCAGGTGGTGTAGGCGCCGTCGGTGGAGGCGAACGCGGTGAGCATGGGGCCGTGGTTGAGCCAATGGGTCTCCTGCAGGTCGCGGAAATACCCGGTGGCGTCGAGGCCGCTGCGATCCGCCCACACCACCCGGGGGCCGTCGACGCCGGCCTCGAACGGCGTCAAGAACGAGTCGGACACCTTGGTGGGCTCGGCGGTGGGGTTGGCGAGGTCGTAGATGTACACGCTGGCGTTGCCGAGCCCGGGCCCGCTGTCTGCTTCCCAGCCCACATAGACCAGGCGGTCGTCGTCGACCGCGTGCAGCAGCTGCACCCGATCGGTGAGCAGCGGCAGGGCGGTCTGCGCACCGGGGGAGGCGCTGTGCTTGAGGGTGTACACCACGCCGCCTTTCACCCAGAACATCGCGTCGTCGTTGGCCACGACCTCGTGGTAGTCCTCGGGGCTGTCGAAAATGTCGCCCACCTCGAGGTCAATGTTGTTGTCGATGATCTGAGCGCTGCCGCTGAGGGGGGCGCGCATCGCCCGCGCCCCGCTGCCGCCGCCGGTGTCGTCGCACCACACCAACATCCCGCCCGCGATGTGCGGCCGGGTCCCTTGGCACACCTCGGTGGCCGATCCCGGGGAGTCGAGCACGCCGAGGTCTTCGTAGGGCGAGACCTCGATGAGGTAGCCACCGCCGCCATTGTCGATGAACGCAGCGATGTGGCCCTCGCCGAGCGCCACCCGGGTGCCGCCGTGAACGTCGTAGCCCGCGACCGTGCTCCACTCTGTTTCGCAGGGTTGGGACACAGTGCCATTGGGAATGTCACAGCTGGGCGCGCTGAGCGGTTGGTTGGCGGGCTGGCTGTACAAAGAGACCCAGCCCCCGGGGCCGTTGACCACCACCGCGAAGTAGGCCGTGTCCCCCTCGACCGAGACGGTGATGAAGGGAGTGTCCCCGACGCCGAAGCCGAAAAAGCCGTTCTCGCCGTCGATGGCGGAGTCGGTGCGCAGGTCGTACACATAGCCGTCGCGCCGGTCGTCAACGTAGGCGAAGAAGCTGCCCTCGAGGTCAAAGAACTCGAGCTCCTGGGCGTTGGCCACCTCGAGGTCGGTGCTTTGGGTGATGTCGGAGCAGTCCTCGGTGCCGACGTTGCCCGCGGCGTCGCGCCCACGAATGCACAGCTCGTTGACCTGGTTGTCGATGAGCTCGAACACCACCGAGTCGGTGGCGCTGGGGGGCACCGACGTGTAGCTGTCGATGGTCCCGCCCCGGATCTCGTAGGCCACCACCGGCGAGCCATTGTCCATCGAGCCGCTTTGCAGTCGCATCGGGGCGAGCCGGCCGGGGACGCGCGCGACCTTGGGGGTCAGGCTCGGCTTGGTGGGCGCGGTGGAGTCTTCGCGGATGATCACCGACGAGGTGGGGCTGATGTTGCCCGCGGCGTCCACCGCGCGCACGAACAGTTTGTTCACGCAGGGCGCGTTGCAGGCGCCGTCGTCACCCTGGGTCAGGCTGAAGAGCAGCCCGTCCGCTTGGGCGGTGGCGTTCCAGGCCGCGGGGGCAGACGCCCCGGCGTTGTTGCCCTGGCCGACCTCGTAGTACGCAAAGGTGGCATCGGACGGTGATTGGTTGGTGGGGGCCATCAACAGGGAATAGGTGTCGGCGTTGATGATGGTGCCGTCGCCGGTGAGCACGGGGGCGGGCGGGTTCACCGCGTCGTAGACCACGGTGTAGGACGCTTCGGGGCTGATGTTGCCAGCGGCGTCCTTGGCCCGGAGGCGAATGACATTGTCTTGGCTGGCGAGGTAGGCGGGGGTGGTGGCCGCGCCGGTGGCCAGCGGCACGGAGAAGGTCGGGGGGCTGGCCACGGTGGGGGCGATGGGGGTGAACGCCCCGTTGGCGGGTTGGACGAGGATCTCGTAGGTGATGGCGTTCTCGTCGGTGGGGGCTCCGGCCAACGGCAGGGTGAACGTGGCCTGGTCGGTGAAGGGCAGGGTCGCGGTGATCACCGGCACCGACGGCGGGGTGGTGTCGAGGGCGATGGCGTCGCACACCGGAGAGGCAGTGACATTGCCGGCCTCGTCCCGGAAGCGCGCACACACCGACTTGCACGCGCCTTGGGCCGCGGTGCAGTCCCCGGCGGGGAGCAACACGATGGTGGTGCCCGCGTAGGGCACCCACTGCTCGTTGTCCGGTGTGCCATCGGTGGCGATCTGCATTTCCGTGGCGTCGTCCACATCAAAGCTCACGCTCACCGACAGGGCCCGCGCGAAGGCCGCGCCCTGGTCGATGGTCACCGGCGTGGCCCCCGGCGACGGCGCGGTGCTGTCGTAGATGATGCTGTCGTTGACCGTGATCTCGTTGCCCGCGGCGTCGACGAAGGCGACGTAGACGGTGAAGGGGCCGTCGGACAAGCCCCCGGGGAGCGTGACCGTCGACGAGGTCGCGTAGGCCACGGTGGGGTCGTCGGAGGTGTCGGGGTCGGTGCTGATGCGCATGTCCGCGGCCCCCAAGGCGAACAGCTCGAGATCGACGGTGGTGGTGCCCGCCCCGATGTAGGTGGCGCCGCTTTCGATGCGTACGCTGGCGCCGGTGGGGGCCTGGGTGTCGATCTCGATGGAGTCGGAGAATGATGCGCTGACATTGCCAGCGCCGTCCCGGAGATAGAGGTAGAGGGTCTGGACCCCGGGGGCCTGGGAGAGGCCAGCGAAGAACTGCGGCTCGGCGAAGGTGTGCCAGTCGTCTTCGGTGGCGGGCGGGTTCTCCAGGAGGCTGACGTACCAGCGGGTGGCGTCGGGGGAGTCGATGGTCAGCGACACGGTGGTGTCGCGGCACACCGGGGCGTCGATGTCGCCTTGGCAGTCGAGCGAGAAGGCGTTGAGCACGGGGGCCACGGTGTCGCGCACGATCATGCCCGCGACCGGGTCGCTGACGTTGCCGGCCGAGTCGGTGACGCGGACGTACACGGTGCGGGGGCCGTCGTTGACCTGGTCGACGAAGTCGAGGACCGAGGGCACCCCGTAGTCCTCGCTGACAATGGGGGACAGCCCGGTGAAGGTCATGTCTTCGCTGACCTCGTAGACGCGGGGGGACGAGGTGGCGTCGGTGGCGGCCACCGAGACAATGATGTTGTTTTGGTTGGTCAGGCCTGAGCCGTTGCCCAGGGTGGGGGCTTGCACCACGGGCGGGGCTTGGTCGAGCACGATCGCGGCCGAGAACGGCCCGGCTTCGCTCCCGTCATCGAGGAGGAACTGCACGTAGACCACGATTTGGCCATCAGCGCCCTGGAGGGTGTAGGGCACGTCGGGGTCGATCTGGCCGCCGTCCAGGGGAAAGTCGACGTAGGGCAGCGCGGACAGGTCCGCGCTCTCGCCGACGCGAAGCTGGGTGGCCCCCGCGGGGATGGGGGAGAGCCGGAGGACCACGTCGGGGGTCTTGGTGTAGCCGCCGGGAAAGCCGGGGGGCGGGGGGTCGGTGGACACGATGTCAAAGTCGCCGACCTGTTTGGCGAGCACGATGTCGGTGTCGAGGGTGGTGGTGGTGTTCTTGGTGACGAGCACACCGGGAACGGTTTGGGTCAAGAAGTCCGCCGCGGTGACGGTGAGGGTGTGGCCGCCGGCGGCGAGGGTGGGCACGTCGTCGATGATGAAGTTGCCGTCGATGTCGGTGACCGCGCTGGCCGAGGTCCCGGCCACCGCCACGGTGATGCCGGTGTTGTCGTCGTCGAAGCCGGGGGCATAGCGGGCCACGCCGGCGATGGAGCCGCGCGACCGGGGGAGATAGAGCGGCAGCATCGGGGTGTCCTCGTTGGGGAACACCTCGACCCCGGCGACTTGGACCGCGTCGTGGCCATCCGCGAACGCGGTGAGCACGTAGGTCCCGAAGGGCACCGGGGTGACCACGTATTCACCGTTGCCGTCGGCGGTGATTTCGTCGACGCCGCCCTTGTCGAGGGAGAGGGTGATGGCCTGGGCCACCGCCGGGTCTTCGACGCTGACCACGCCCGACACGGTGCCGGGGACAAAGGCCAACGTCACCGGTTGAAAGCTGTTGTTGGCCCCCGTGGCGTCGTCGGCCACGACCTCAAACTCGGTGGGGACATACCCGTAGTCGTCGACGAGCAGGGTGTGGGTGCCTTTGGGCAGGCGCACCTCGACGCGGCCGTCCGATTGGGTGGTGGCGAGCACCCGCCCGGGGTCGAGGGCCGAGCGCACCTCGATGCCCGCGTGGTTTTCCTTGGCGTCGCGCAAGACCGAGCCGTCAACCACGATGAGGTCGGGGTCTCGGTCGGTGAAGGGGGCGAGGTACACCGTGAGATCGTTGCGGCGTTCACCGGGGGCGAACTCGATGGTCTCGGTGAACAGTTGGTAGGCGGGGTGGTCGACCTCGACCACGGTCTTGCCGGGGTAGAACTCGGTGAGGGAAAACGCCCCGTCTTCGTCGGTGTTGGTGTCGATGCTGGTGCCGTCGACGAGGACGAGGCGAACCCGGGCGCCTTCGACCGCGGGGCGTTGGTCGTCTTCCCCGACCGACACATTCGCGCGAACCACGCCGGACAGACCGGCCTTGGCCTGCAGATCGAGCGGGGCTTCGGGGTCGAAGGGGCTGCGCGCGGGCAAGCAGGCCACAGTGGACAAGGCCGACACCAGGGTGACGAGACGGACGAGACGGTGGAACATGGGGCCCCCGGAAGATGAGCGGGACGAGCATAGGGGAAAGGCCCATCGCGCCAAAGAGCGGGCGGTCACGCTTTCGACCGAGGGCGGCGGGGGGGCGCGGCCTGGTAGGGTGGCGGCATGCGTGTGGTCACAGTCTGTTTGGGTTTGATGGTCGGGGCTCTTGTCTGGGTGGGGTGTCCCGGTGACGCGGACGGCCCCGGGGGCACAGATGCGGGTCCGGGTGACGGCGACGGGGACGGTGATGGCGATGGGGACGGAGATGGCGACGGGGACGGGGACGGAGATGGCGACGGGGACGGGGGAGCGGTCGACGCCGGTTCTTCGGGAGATGGAGACGGCGATGGAGACGGCGACGGCGACGGCGATGGGGATGGAGATGGAGACGGCGACGGCGACGGGGATGGAGATGGCGATGGGGATGGAGATGGCGACGGCGATGGGGATGGAGACGGCGATGGGGATGGAGACGGGGACATGAGCTTGAACGTCGACTGGATCCACGGCTCGGCCAACTGCAACACCAACACCGACCCCCCGATCCAAGTCCACGAGGTCAACCCCACCACGTTCATCCTGCGCCAGAACGCCTGCCTCAACTTCGAGGCGCCGTTCATGTTCTTGCTCATCGGGGACCAAAGCGCCCTGCTGCTCGACACCGGCGCCACCAGCAACGCCAACCAGTTCCCCCTGCGCACCACCGTCGAGGGCCTGCTCACCACCTGGCTCACCGGCCAGGGGCGCACCCGAGACAGCCTCGAGCTCATCGTGGGCCACACCCATTCACACGGCGATCATGTGCAAGGCGACGGCCAGTTCGCGGGCCAGCCCGACACCACGCTGCTCGGCACCTCCACCGCGGCGGTGGCCAACTTTTTCGGCATCAGCGACTGGCCCGACGAGGCCGTGACCTACGACCTCGGCGGCCGGGTGCTCGACGTGTTCGGCATTCCCGGGCACCAGGCGCAATCCATCGCGGTGTTCGATCGCAACACAACGCTGCTGTTCACCGGGGACACGTTTTACCCCGGAAACATCTTTGTGTCCGACTGGTCGGACCTGCAGGACAGCATCGCCCGCCTCACCGCCTTCGCGATGCTCAACCCCCCGGCGATGATCCTCGGCACCCACATCGAGATGACCAGCACCCCGGGCGTCGTCTATCCCTACCCCAATGTGTACCAGCCCGACGAGCACGTCCTCGAGCTCACCCTCGCGCACCTCATCGAACTCAACAGCGTGCTCAGCGTCACCAACACCCCCCAATGTCTCTACTTCGACGACTTCCTGGTCAACCCCGGCGGCTGTTGAGCGGGTTTTGCGCATGAACGACCCCGCTGTCCGTCGAGAACACACCGCGTCGCCCTTCGAGGCCCGCTACGGCTTTTGTCGCGGGCTGCGGGTCGGCGATCGCATCGAGATCGCCGGCACCGCCCCCATTCCCCCCGACGGCAGCGCCCCCCCGGAAGGGGCTGAGGCCCAGGCCGCGCTGTGTTTCGCCATCGCCGCGCGGGCTGCAGATGCATTGTGCGACGGGTGGGTCCCCCTGCGCACCCGCATGTACATTGTGGACGAGGGTGACCAAGACGCGGTGGGGCGGGCCCACGCCGCCGCGTTCGGGGCGCACCCCCCGGTGGCGACCATGGTCGTGGTCAAGGCGCTGCTCGACCCCCGCTGGCGGGTCGAGATCGAACTCGAGGCCCTCGCGACCTCGTCAGGGTGACGCGGCCTCGGCCCGGCTTTGGGGCAGGGCGGCGAACGCGCGCAGGCACTCGGTGCGGCGGGCGGTGTTCTCGTCGGGGGAGAGGTTCATCAGGCCCAGGGTGATCAGGTCCGGGCCGCTCACGCTCGCGTAGAGATCGACGAACGCCCCGGGGCTGTCGGCGAGCGCCTTGGGGGTCTGGACCCGGATGCCTTGGAACGCGGCCCCCCCGACGGTGATCGCGGGGGCCTTTTGGGGGTCACCGTCGAAGGTCGCGGCCCCTGCGTTGAGGTAGTCTTCGGCCTGCTTGTCGGTGCCGTGTCCGATGAGCACCGCGAGGTCGCAGGTCACGTCGGGGGCGGGGGTGACGTGCAGTGACACTTTGGGGGGCTCGTTCACGAACGCAGGCGACCAACTCTTGGGCACCGTGACCGTGCCCCCCGGGAACACAAACTCGCTGAGCACCACCGCATCGCCCGCCGCGGGCGCAGGCGCCACCGCGGGGTCGGCGTTCGCCGCCGCGGGGGGCGCGTCGCTCGTCGACGCGGGTCGCGCTGCCTTGTCCTCACACCCGCAGAGCACCGCCACCGCCGCGAACAACCAAATCCGATTCATGTCGCCTCCCTCGACGGACGCTACCGCACCGGGGGCGCGCCTGTCACAGGCGGGGGCCGGGGCCACACCGCGTCCATCGGCTCGTCGAGGGCACACAGGTTGACGTCCTTCATCAGCGGGACCGCGCGGCGGCCGTTGTGCGCGACCCGGGCATCCACGCGCACGTCGGCGGCACCGGACGCGGCCTCGGGAACCCGGCGGCACAGGCGGTGCGCGTACTCCAGCAACATGTCGGGCTGAAAGCCCATCTGGCGCGCCTGCAGCGCGGTGAGGTCGCGCACCGGGAGGGGGTGGCGCACGCCCTGCTCGTCGACCCGCGCGAACGTCACGTCGGCGCGTTTTTCGTTGAGCATCACCCGCCAGGAAAAGCGGTAACCCTGTTCGTGCCAGTTCACGTCGCCCTCGTGCAGCACAAAGCGCCAGGGCAACAAAAGCTGCACCAGGATGTGCACCCCGAACACAACCGTGCGCCAGCGCCCCCCGGGGGGCGCGGCCGCCGCGAGGGGGGGCTCACCGACGGGCAACAGCAGCGTCGCGGCCAGGACCATGACAAAGCTGAACAGCCCAATGGGGAACAGCAGGCCCACGGTGGCGTGAAAGCCGACGCACACCACCAACGCCGCGCGCGCGGTGGGCCGCCACAAAAGCCAGATCCAAATCGTGAGGTCAAACAGCGCGCCGCCCCAGCTCATCAACACCGGGACCATGTCCGCGGCCAGCAGCGGCCCCACCCCCGGCGTGAACCGAAACCCCCACAGCCACGAGGCCAACGGCTCGCCGTCGACGAGCCAGTCGCGGTTGAGCTTCCACAACCCGGCGTAGAAGTACACCAGGGCCACCTGGGCCCGGAACGCCCAGAGCTCCCACCGGGGCACGGTCGCGCCCCCGCGGTCGCGCCACCGCACGGTGGCCACGCTCGACAACGCGAGCATCGCCACCAGGATCGAGACCAGGTAGTAGTGGTTCAGGTACAGGGTCTTGTCGACGAGCTCGGCATAGGTGAACAGCACCCCGTAGCCGGCCAGGCACCAGCGCCCGAAGCGCCCATGAGCAAAGCCGAGGGCCAGCCCCGCCATCGCCAGGTAACAGAGGCTCATCCACGGCGGGGGCAAAGGGCGCACCCAGCCAAAGCCCTGATAATGAAACTGCACAGTCGGGGCGAGCAGCAGGTCGTCGACCCAGCCGTAAGCCCAAAACCGGACCGCGGCGATGGCGAGCAGGACCCCGAGGCCGACGCGAAACAGGACCAGGCGCCGGGCGGGCACGGGCTCGTCGAGCCGCGCCCACGACCCGCGGTCAATCGGCATCGGAGTCGGTGAAGCTCACGGTCAGGCCGAGCCCGCCCATGATGTCGGCGCGGACCAGGGTGGCCAGGCCCCGCAGGGCCTCCACGTAGAGGTTCACGTCGTCGAGGTCGTTCTCCAACGCTTGCTCGAGGGTGCCGTCGAGGTTGGCCCGGGTGGCATCGATGTCCGCGAACACCGATTCGATATTTGCGGAAGCATCGCTGTTGCGGGTCTCCCACAGGGCGTCCACCCCGGTCTCCATCCGGTCGCTGGTCAGCAGCACCTGGCGGGCGGCGTCCACGGTGGCGTCCACCGATGCCAAGGACAGCCCCGCGGCCCGGGCCTCGAGTTTGTCCAGGGCGAGGGCCCCGCTGGGGGCTTCGCCGATGGGGGCCTCGACGTTCTCTTCGCGCACGAGCTGGGCCGCGTCGAGGATGTTCTGCAGCAGGTGGGTCAACACCGCGATGTCGTCGTCCAGGTCCATGATTTGACCGGGGTCGGTCAGGCCGGTGACGTAGGCCGGGTCGTCGTCGAAGAAGCCCTTGCGCCACTGGCCGGCCAAGAACGCCACGTCGGCGGCGGCGGCTTGGGCGTAGGCGCACCCGGCATCGTAGGCCCCCTGGTCCATGGTCGGGTCCCGCAGGTGTTCGTAGAGCACCCAGCCGAGACCGGGGTAGCCGCGCTGGTCGGCCCCGAGGTCCTGCATGCCCGCCGCGTCGGGGGCGGCGTCGATGGCGAGCTCGATGCGCGCCGGGTCCACCGGCCAAGAGTCGGCCTTGACCGCGATCCGGTAGGGCTGCTCGTCGAAGGGGCCGAACCGCGCGATGGTCAGGCGCTTGTACGCGGTGAAGGCCCGGCGGTACGCGGCGTCGATGTCAGCCTGGGCCTCCAGCTCATAGCCGGCCGGGCTCAACCCCTCGCAGGCGGTGACCGCGGTCGCCAATGCGTCTGCTTCGGTGCGCCAGGTCGCGGTGGCCGGCTCCAGGTAGTCGTCGACGTAGGCGTGGACAAAATCCGTGAGCAGCTGGGCTTCGCCGTTGCCGTCTCCGGTCCCGGCCGAACACCCCACGAGTCCGACGAGCCCCGCCCAGGCCCAGGTCTTGCCCCACGCGCTCACAGCGACTCCACAAACGACACCAGCCGGGCGCGTTGTTCGGCCGTGAGCTGGGCAAAGTTGTCCCGGGCGGCGCGGGCTTCGCCCCCATGCCACAGGATGGCTTCTTCGACCCCGTCGGCCCGGCCGTCGTGAAGCAAGCGCATGTGGCCGTTGACCCCGGGGAGCGCGGACAGGCCCCACAGCGGCGGGGTGCGCCACTCGTTGCCGGACGCGGAGAAGGTGGGGCGGTGGTCGCTCAGGTCATCGCCCATGTCGTGCAGCAGCAGGTCGGTGTAGGGCCAAATCCGCTGGTCCTGGGCCGCGCTGATGTCGTGGGCTCCGGTCGTCACCTGCGGAACGTGACACCCGGTGCACCCCACTTCGTAAAAGTGACGCCGCCCCTCGAGGATCTCCTCGCTGCTCCAGGTCTCCCGGGCGGGGGGCGCGCACAAGCTGGCGTAGGTCGCGACCCGGTTGAACACGTGATCGCTCACGTCTGGCTCGTCCTCTGACTGGGCCTCGAGGCAGGGACCTTGGGCCGACGTGCAATCGTCCCCCGGCCGCACGTAGGAGGTCAGCCCCATGTCTCCCGCAAATGCCCCTGCGTTCTGATCGCGCACCGACGGCTGCTCGGCCTTCCAGCCAAACCGCCCGACCTGCATCTCACCGTGCTCCGCGCTCCACACCCGGGCCACCCGGCCGGAGATGCCGTCGCCGTCCTCGTCGTCGGGGTCCGCCCACTGTTCGAGCTGGGCCTCGGGGATGGCCTCCAACAGGGCCAAGCCGATCACCGCGGGGGCGACCCGGGGGGACATCGCCACCGGCTCGTCGACGTCACCGTAGCCGGTGAAGGCCAATTCGTAGCGAGGCGCCTTGAGCACCACCCGTTGGCCGTCGGCGTAGGCAAAGGGTTGGTTTTCGTATTCGATGGTCACGGTGCCCTCCGCGGGCACGTCGCCCGCGGCGAGGTTTTGCAGTTGGCCGCCGTACACCGCGTGGGCCTCGGGCGCGCCGTGGGTGGTGGTGCGGCCCGTCGACAGGCGCACCAAAAACCCCGTCACCTCCTCGTCGCCCACCGGGGGCCGGCCCCGTCCGTCACGCAGGTGGCAGGCGGCGCAGGACCGCGCGTTGAACAGCGGGCCGAGCCCGTCCCGGGCGGAGGTCGACGAGACGCCCTGCACCCACGCGGAGGTGAAAAACGAGTTGCCCGAATAGAACGCGTCTTCGTCGTCGCGGTCGGCGTTTTCGTAGGGTTGCGAGTAGGCGAGGTTGCCGAGGGTGAAGGTGTTGGTCGCGTCCCCGCCCGGCAGCCACTCGGACTCGTCGAGCTCCGGCACCCCGGGCAGGCAGCCCGCGCCCAGCCCCGCGGCCAACGCCCAAGACAAAAGGAGCCGCCCCGCCGGGACGAAGCCCGGCGGAGCGTGGAGTGTGGAAGCAGAAGCACGAACCAATGCAGTCACATGTCCTCCCCCGCCGCGGGACGCGGCGCGGTCAGAATTCACGCGGCGGAACGTCGAGCCCCGCCGCCCGGAACGCGTCCTCGAGGAGGTCGCGCACGATGAAGAGTTGATCGATCAGGGTTTGCACCGCGGCGTTGCCGGCGTCGTTGCCCGAGGCGATGGCTTGATCAAAGGGCACGGGGAGCGCGTTGGCGTCGGCCAGCGCTTGATCGATGGCTTGGTTGATGTCGGTGGCCAAGCCCTCGTCGAGGGCGGTGATCACGTCCTTGACGCCGTCACCGGACACCCCGTCGTAGCTCCCCCGCCACACGTTCTGGATGCCCTGGATGTCTTGGATCATGTCCCGGTGGGTGTTGTCCGAAAAGCACGAGTGCTCTTCTTCTTGATCGTGGTTGTCGAGGGCGGGCTTCAGGCGCTCGCTGCCGGTCTCGAACCCGGCGAGCACGATCATGCCGATCATGATGCGCTCCAGCTGCACCTCGGGGGCGGCGGCGACAAAGTCGACCGCGTAGGTGTCCCCGGTGGGTTGCCAGGCGTCGACGAGGTGTTGGAGATGGCCCACGAGCATGGCGCTGACCGTCTCCAGGTACAACCGGCGTCGATCCGCGTTGGCGCCGGTGCCCACGATGTAGTCGTCGACCGGGCGATCGCCGGGGCCGTCGCTGGCGGTGTCTTGGCCCCAGAGCAAGAACTCGATCGCGTGGTAGCCGGTGGCGATGTTCGCTTCGCCCCCTTGCTCGTTGAGGCTCTCGAGGGTGGCGGCGTCGATGGTGTCGGTGCCCGCGATGATGCTGCCCGCGCCGTCGGGGGTGTCGAGGGTATAGTCGATGTAGTTCTCGTCGAGGGGCCAGGCGTTGATGAAGCCCTCGGGCCCGGTCTCTTCGTCGTCGATGGGGCCTTCGTAGAAACGAAACACCTCGGTCTGCAGGTAGGGCTCGCGGGCGGCGCGCCAGGCGTCCTTGGCGGTGGCGAGATTCGCCGCCGTGGGGTCGGCGAGGAACGTGGTGATCGCGCCGTCGAGGTCTTGGGCCGCGGCCAATGTGTCTTCGTAGTTGGCGAGCACGATGTCGGCGTAGGTCTGGGCGACATCGCCGACGTTGTCAGGCAACTCGACATCGGGACCGGCGTCGGCGCCGCCGTCATCGGTGGACGGGCAGGCCAGCGCGAGGCCGAGGGAACAGAGGGCAAACGACGTGCGAACAACGCGGAACAGCATGAACTGATCTCCGATGGTTTTGATTATTATTCTCATTTTCAATTAGGGCCAGTGATTTTGCCCGTCAAAGAAAATGGGACAGAAACATGAGATGGCCAGCCTAAGTACTTTGAATGGTTGGGCTTTCAAGAAGGTCGGCGGCGAGCTCGAGCCGGGTCGCGCGGCGGAGGGGCTGCACCGCGGTCAACCGGGGCCCGAGCAACAAAAGCGCGGCGGGGGCCCCCGCGCACAGCGCCCGCCGGGCCGCGGGGTCGAGGGAGAACCGGAGGTATTTCACCGGGTCGGCGGGGTCGACGTCGGGATGGACGTGAGCGAGGTGGTGGCGCCGGCCGACCCGCAGGGCCACCCCCACGCGCCCGTCGTGCAGGCCGGCGACGAGGCGGTCGCCGGTGGCGCGACAATCTGATTGCACAAACAGCGTGGCGGTCAGCTCGCCCGGGTTCGCCGACAACGGAGCATAGGCGGCGAACTCGTGCGCGATCCGTGCCGCGGTGGGGCGTCCGCCGGTCTCGATGTGCAGCACCTCTTGGATTTGGAACAGCACCGTCTGGGCATTTTCAAACAAAACAGTGCAATGCGGTCCCACCGGGACCCGGCGGCGTTGTTTGCGCGCGGCCATGGCCGCGGTCCAGGTGGGGCGGATCGCGCCGTACAGGCTGGGGTCGACCAGGAGCGACGGGTGCAGGGGGCGGGGCGAAGGGAGCGAACGGCCCATCAGACGATCTCCGGGGTGAGGGGCAAGCACCGCGGCGATGACCGGCGGGGGGCGCGCGGCGCGGAAAGCAGGCGGGCCCATGAGGCGAGGGCGGGCAAGCCGACGTCGTGGGCGAGGCGCACGAGCTCGTCGGCGAGGGGCCAGGTGGGGACCCGCTCCCGCCGGCCGAGGATGGGGAAAAGCTCCCACGCGCCGCCGGTGAGCGGGGACGGGGTCAGCACCGACAGCCCCACCGCAGCTTGCCACAGTTGCGCAGGCTCCACGCCCGCGCCGCACAGCCGGCGCCCCAGGGGGCAGCGCGGGTCGGCCCGACGCAGCTCCCAGCCAGCGCCCAGGGGCTGCACGGGGCGACGCCACCGGGGATCGTGCAACGCGATGTGGCTGGTCTGTCCCGGCGCGAAGGGGGAGGCGGTCACGGGTGTCCACATCACGCTTCGCCCACCGGCCCGAACAGGGGGCGGAGGTCGGCGGTCTGCACCAAGTTCTTCACCGCAAAGTCGATGGCCTCGGCGAAGCCACAGAAGGACGTCTGGTCGAAGTGCAAGGTGGTCCGCCCCACGGTGACGCAGATGTCGCCGCAACTGCAGCGCTGCACCCGGGCGTGGGCGGTGGCGGACAAGAAACGTTTTTGATGGCAGGGGCCGGCGGTCATCGATCGCTCCTTGAGAAGGTGGTCGGGATCGTTTTGAAAACGATAATCATAATCAACATCATTTTGCAAACCAGAAACGAGCGCCTGGATCCGCCGTGGCCGGTGGACGTGGTCGCTGTCCCCCCGGGGCCAAGACACAATGCTGCTGCAGAATGACTGTGCGGGCAGACCCCGGGGCGCGGCGGGGGGGCGCCGTCTCGTGCGGTCGCCGTGACCGCGGCCACGGGCGGGCGTGGATCGACGCCGGACACCCGGCGGGTCGGACCCGAAACTTCACGCCCCCACACACCGCAGGAGCGTGCATGAAGGTCCCCCCCGCCCCGGTTCGCACCACCCCCAATCGCCCGGAAACAATCAGCAATTCGCCCGATACGGCCGTCGCCGACACCGGCCGCGCGGGACAGACCGCCCGCGCCCCCGCCGGGGATGGGCTCGAGACCTCCCGGGCCACCGCGGCCAGCTTGCGGGCCCCCACCGCGGCCGAGAGCGGCGCCCGGGATGGCGTCACCCGCACCGGCGACCCCACCGGGGCCCTCGAAAGCCAGCTGCTCTCCGCCCGCACCCGCTCGGCGCCCCCCCAAGCCAAAGGCGGGGGGGACGAGGCCCCGGCCCGCCGGCGTCCCTCGGTGACCGACACCGTCGACGAAGCGCTCCAGAGCTGGGATCGCGCGGAGGCCGAAGGCCGCACCACCCCGGCCCCCCACCGGGAAAACTACTTCGACGACGTCGACGACGTCGCCCCGGTCTACTCCGAGCGCGACGAGCAGGCCACGATCGGCGGCGCCAACCGCCCCGGCCACCTGGTGCCCGAAGTGGGCGGCGAACCTGGCGCGGGCATGCGCGTGACCATCCACGGCATCAACGACTCCCCCGAGGGGGTTCAAGCCCTGACCGATCACGCCGCCGGCACCGACCAAGCGGTGAGCAGCTTCCACTACGACGACCAGCGCCGCCGCCTCACCGACAGCTCCCAGGACATGGCCCGCGAGCTCGGCACCTGGCTCGACGAGCACCCCGGCGAGCCGCTCACCATCGACGCCCACTCCATGGGGTCACGCGTCAGCCTTCAAGCCCTGTCCCAACTCCAACGGGAGGGCCGGCTGGAGGGCCACCAGGTCGAGCTCAACATGGTCGCCCCGCCGCTCACCGGCTACGACCGGGCCAACGGGGCCGCGAACGCGCCCGACGTCCTCAATGGCATTGCCGGCCTCCAGCCCGGCCGGGACATGGGGTCGGAGTCGGATTTCCAGCACGACCTGGAGGCCATCCGCTTCGACGACAACGTGCGGGTGCGGGTGTTCACCGGGGGCCGGGACGACATCGTCGACAGCTCCACCCCGGAGTTCCGGGAGATGACCCGTCACCTGGGCGCGGAGGTGATTGAGCTCCCGGACGCCACCCACACCTCGGCGCCGCGGCGCGCGGCGGAGTGGCTCGAAGCCCACCCCGACTGAGGTCACAGGTGCTGCCTTTGGGCAGCATGGGTCGGGTTCGACCGGTGGCGTTTGTCATCTCAGGCCAGCCGATCAGGCTGGCCTTTTCTCGTCGACCACTTAAGGTCCGCCAAACGTTTCTCTCCCCAAGTGGATCAAAACAACGCAGCACATCTGGTCACTGGCAGGGTCAGTGCGCCACTTGCACAATAGAGACAGATGGAGATCGTTCACTCGTTCCGATTGATCAAAGACCGGCCCCCGCGCATCCGGATCAGCGCGCGTGGGGCGGTGCGGGCGTCGCGGTTGCAGCTCGCCACCGTCGAGGACATCTCCGAGGCCGGCCTGTACGTCTCCTGCGCGTCCCCCCTGCCGGTGGGCACCGAGCTGACAGTGTTCTTCGACATGCCCACCGAGACCGGGTACGAACGCATCTGGGTCCGGTCCACCGTCCGCCACCGCCAGAAGAAACACGGCTCGACCGGGGGCATGGGGTTGCGCTTTCTGCGGCTCGAGTTTGACCACGCGGAGATGATTCGCGCGTTTGTCCGGCGGCACGACCCCCGCACCGTGCAGGTCGAGCTCCAGCTCGCGGCTTAGCTCTCGTCGAGGCCGGGCTCGGTGTCGGCGAGGGTGTGGCTCTCGTCGATCTCCCGCGCGATGTCGAGCAACAAGAACGCCCCCGACCCGGACAGGGTGCTCGCCCGCGCCACGTCCTGCACCACAAACCGAAACGTCCCGTCCTCGGCCGCGAACATCTCGCGCAGCGCGTCGCGGGGGGCGGCCAGTCCGTCGCAGACCGCGTCCACCGGTTCGCCCTGGCGCACGTAGATTCGGCCGGTGCCGAACGGGCCCTCGGCCTCGACCACCCCGGTGAGTTTTTCGGAGTTCAAAAATGTGAACAGCGTGGGGAGCCGGACCCGCGAGAGGTTGCCGGACAGCACCGTCTCGGCGGAGAACAGCGCGTCGTCGTCGGCGCCGGGCTGGACCAGCTTGGCCAACAAACCGTCCATGGCCCGGGAGATGTCCTCGCCTTCGGCCTCGGGGTGACCGAGCTGCACCTCGACGGAAAATCGCGGCCCGGCCGGGGTGTCGGCCAGGCGGGTGGTGCGCTGGACCGTGCCCATGACCACAAACGGCTCCTTGGCGTCGAGGCTGAGCTTGACCTGGGTCCCGCGTTCGGCCGGCCAGTTGGATTGGAGCTGGACGCTGTACACCCGGCGCTCAAACCCGGAGGGCACCGGGGCGTCCGGGCCCACGGGCTTGCCGTCGGCGCTCTCGATGGCTTGGGCGTTGGCTTGGGCGGCGAATTTGACGAAGCGTTTGATCGCGGCGCGCACGTCGTCGTCATCGGGGAAAAACTCGAACGCCAACCCTTCGGTGCGATCGCCGGCCCACAAGTCCTTGGACTCCACCACCCGGACCAGCACCGCCAGGGTGCTGATCATCATCTTGCCGCTGGGGTCCGACAGCTCGATGCGCTCCACCGCGCCCGGGGGCGCGGGCATCTTCTGGCATTCGAAGAACAGCCCGGCCTCACTGACATTGCCGCGCCGCAGCGATGGCTTCTTCTCGAGCCCGACGATGCGGACCCGAAACTGCCACCCCACCCGGTGGGCTCGTCGACGATTGCTCCCCTCCATGTCGGCAGTGTACGCGCAATCGCAGTGCGTCACGAGCGCAAACGACAAGGCCCGCGGACACACCCCACCGTGTCCGCGCGGACACGGCATCAGCGGACCGCGACCGCCCGGGCGGCGGCACGCGCCGGCACGTGCCTTGCGTACCCGAACCCCGAACCTCTGTCTGCGAGCACCCATGACCCCGACCCGACTCATCGCCATTGGCCTCATCTTCGGCTGCACCTCCATCGCGTGGGCCATCCTCGGCGGCACCGTCGTCAGCCGCACCGGCGAGAGCGACCACGGCCTGCGCCAAGAGGTCGAGTCTCTGTGGGGGCGCCCCCAGGAACAACGCGCCCCGACCGTCGACGCGGTATCCACCATTTCCGAGAAAAAGGAGATCCAGGAGACCGACCGGCGGGGGAACGAACACACCCGCATCGAGACCGTCGACAAGGAGGTGTTCACCCCGATCCCCCTCGCGTCTTCCAACATCGATGTGCAGCTCGACCTCGAGCACCGCAAGAAGGGGTTGATGTGGTTTTCCACGTACGTGGTCGACTTCCGCGCGACCTACGCGTTCAAGAACGTCAGCGGCATGTTGCAGCCGGTGCGCATCGGCTTTTCTCTGCCCGAGCACGACGCGGTCTACGACGGCTTTGTGTTCCGCATCGATGGCCAGCCCGTGTCGTCGCAGGGTGACCTCGCCCAGGGCATCGAATCCCGCCTCACCGTGGCCCCCGGGGAGACCAAGACCATCGAGGTCGCCTACAAGTCCCGCGGTCTGTCACGGTGGACCTACGTGCTGGGCCAGGGGGTGCAACGCGCGGAGAACTTCTCCCTCGTGTCCCACACCAACTTCGACGACGTGGACTTTGCCCCCGGCTCCATCTCCCCCACCACCCGGGGGGCGGGGACCCAGACCTGGACGTTCGATTCCTTGGTCACGGGCAAACGCATCGAGATCGTGCTTCCCGAAAAGCTGAACCCCGGACCGTTGGTGTCGCGCATCGCGTTCTTCGCCCCGGTGTCGCTGCTGTTCTTCTTCACCATCATGGTCATCCTCGGCATGGTCCGCCGGCAAAACCTCCACCCCATGAACTACTTCTTTCTCGCGGGCGCGTTCTTCGCGTTTCACTTGCTGCTCGCCTACCTCGTCGACCACATGAGCATCCACGTGGCGTTCGCCATCGCGTCGGCCACCAGCGTGTTCTTGGTGGTGAGCTACCTGCGGCTGGTGGCGGGCAACGCAGTGGCATTTTTGCAGGCCGGGCTCGCCCAGTTGGTGTTCCTGGTGATGTTCTCCTACAGCTTCTTTTTCGAAGGAAGCGCGGGGCTGTCCGGGGCCATCGGCTCGGTGATCACGCTGTTTGTGCTCATGCAGGTCACGGCCAAGGTGGACTGGTCCGCGGCGATGGGGGACAAGCCGGGCCATCGTCCGTCGGGGCTGCCGTTGCCGGTGCCCGGGCTGCACCCCGATGAGGGTTGACCGTCACTCCGCGCAGGGCGCGTCGAGGTCCGCGGGCAGGGCCTCCTGCTGCAACCACAGGGCCGCGCAGGGGTTGGGATCGAACCCCGAGACCTCTTCGATGATGTCGAGCAGCGCCTGCATGGTCAGCGCCTCCAGCGCGTGGCGGTCGAAGGCGGTGGCGAGGGCGTCGTCGAGGTCGTCTCGCCCGATGGCCTGCTCCAAGGCCCGGTAGAAGTAGGCCCCCTTCATGTACGGAATCGAGGAGAAGTAATCGAGGATGTCGATGCTGTCGCAGCCCGGGGGCCAGGCCACTTTCTCCAGGGCGGTGACCTGGGCGTAGTTGAGCCGCCCCTCATAGTCCGCCCACAATGCACCTGCAGCAGCTTGCCCGTCCACCGCCTCGATGGCCCGGGCGGTGAGGTAGGAGACGGTGCCTTCGGACAGCACAAAGTCCTCCCAGCAGGCCACCCGAATGCCGTCGCCGAACCATCCGTGGGCCGCTTCGTGGGCGTGCACGTCGGCGGCGTCCATCGCCCCCTTGGCCACGTGCCAGAACGGGTGATGCTCCATGCCCCCGAGCGCGCCGACCCCCCAGTCCGCCTCCACCGACCCCACCGCGTCCCCGAAGGGGTAGGGCCCGAGCTTTTGTTCCAGCCAGTCGACATAGTCTCGCAGGGACGCGGTGCCCGCTTGGGTGTCGGCTTCGCTCCCCGGCAATGCCCATGCATAGACCTGGGTGCCCGCGGTGGTCTCGCCGAGGTCGTACTCGGTGTAGGGACCCACCGCCCAGGCCACTTGGTAGGCGGGCGCCTCGACGTCGAGGGTGGCGGCGTAGACCGCGGTCTGATCGTCGGGGACCCCGGACAGGGTGAGCGACCAGGCGGTGCCGTCCGCGGGGGCCGAGCGACAGGGGAAGAGGTTGCCGCAATAGTACGGCCAGGTCAGCGTGACCCCCGAGGCCAAGGCGCCGTCATAGGCATTGTGCACTTCGTAGGTGTAGTCGATGACCACCACGGGGTCGGCGGCGGTGGGGGGGAGGGCGAGGTCCAGGCGGGCGTCCTCGACGAGGAACGGCAAGTCGGCGCCGGCGAAGGTGACCGCCTCGATGGTGAGGTCCCCGACCTCGAAGCTGGCCCCGGGTTGGTCGGTGGCGGCCAAGGTGATGGTGGCTTGGGCGGCCCGGGTGGCGACATCGACCACCAGCGCGGTGAACAACACGTCGCGTGCGTCGTTGCGGGTGGGGGCGAGAGGGCCCGCGTCGCCGTCGCCCGCGTCGGGTGGGGGTCCTGCGTCGGCGTCGCCGTCCCCCGCGTCGGGCCCGGGGCCGGCGTCTTCGGTGGGGGACGCGCCCGCGTCAGGGGCGGGGCCGGGGCCGGGGCAGGCGGTGAGGGCGAGGGGCAACGCGACGAGCAGCAGGCGGGTCATGCCCGCATCATGCCAAGCCGGGGCGCAGAAATGAAAACCGCAGGGGCAAAAAAGGGGGTGTACGCCCGGCCCACAAATGAGACGGTCCTGGCATGACCAGGTTGCGCATCGGCATCATGGGAGCGGGTTCGATCGGCGCCTACGTCGGGGGGCGGTTGGCCGCCGCGGGTGAAGACGTCGTGCTCGTGGGGCGCTCGTGGTTGGCCGACGAGATCGCGGCCGCCGGGTTGTCACTGCAGCGGTTCGACGGGCCGGTGACGACGCTGGCCGCGGACGAGGTGACGTTCGTGCTCGACGACGCGGCCCTGGCGGACTGCGACGTGGTGCTGGTGTGCGTCAAGAGCGCGCACACCGCGGGGGTCGGCGACGCGTTGGCGGCGCGACTGGGCCGTGCCGACGTGCTGGTGATCAGCCTGCAGAACGGCGTGGGCAACGGCGAGGTGTTGGCCGCGGCGTTGCCGGGGCACAAGGTTGTGCCCGCGATCGTCGGGTTCAACGTCGTGGCCGAGTCGCCGGCCCGGTTTCGCCGCACCACCGGGGGCCCGATTGTGTTCCCGGACGACGCGGCGCTGCGACCGGTGGCGGCCGCCCTCGAGGGGGCGGGGCTCGAGGTGGAGATGCAGGCCGACGTGGTCGCGGCCCAATGGACCAAGCTCCTGATCAACTTGAACAACGCCGTGATCGCGCTCTGCGACACCACCACCCCGGGGCTGATCGGTGACGCCGACGCGCGCCGCGTGGTGGCCCGGCTCGTCGAGGAGGGCCTGTCGGTGTTGCGGGCCTCGGGCATTCGCCCCCGCCGCATCTTTGGCATCCCCATCGGGGTGTTGCCGCGTCTGTTGCGCCTGCCGACGTGGGTGGTGCGATTGGTGGCAAGCACCCAGCTGAAGCCGGACCCCCGGGCGCGGTCCTCGATGTGGGAAGACCTCACCCGCGGGCGCCGCACCGAGGTCGAATACCTCAACGGCGAGATCGTGCGCCGGGCCGCCGAGCACGGCTTGCGCGCGCCGGCCAACGAGCGGGTGGTGGCGTTGGTCCACGCCGCCGAAGAGGCCGCCCAGGGCCCGCCGGGCATGACCCCTGCCGCCCTGTGGGCGCAGATCGACGAGGCCTGCCGGGCGCATTGACCGACGACGACGGGCGGTCCAAGGTCGCGCTCCCCAGGAGGTGATCATGGCCGGCATCGCACAACTTCGCTCGATGGTTCAGACGCAGTTTCTGAGCAACAACAAGATCTCGGGCGCAGAAGCCAAAAAGCTGATCAAGGAAGCGGTCGACGCCGGGGCCACGACCCAAGCGCAGAGTGACCTGTTGGCGTTGCGCGAAGAGTTCAAGGACAAGTTCACCACCGCGGGGCTGCGAGACTTTGACGCGCGGTTCGAAAATACGTTCCACATCTCGACCGGCGCGGCCGGGGGCGGCCAAAGTCCGCTGACGGTGATGGGGCAGGACATGTCGCACCTGCCCACGGCGTTTAAGCTGTCCGAGGTCAAAGACCCCGACGTGAAGAAGCTGCTGCGGAGCATGGACCTCAACATTGACGGGCGGGTGGATCACAAAGACAAAGACCGGCTCGGCCTCTCCGACGGGCAATGGCGCATGTTCGTGTTCACCGCGCTGCTCGCGGGCAAGAAGGTCGACGAGGGCGATGTGTTTCCCCAGAGCCTCGCGGGCAAGAAGGTCGTGTTCTCGGCGGTGGCGGACAAAGACGCGGGCAAGAAGTGGGCGGAGAAAATGGGCGCCAGCGTGGTCAGTGACGTGGGCCCGGACGTGGATTTTCTCGTCGTGGGCAACGACGGCATGACCGGCAAGGACGAGCGAGCCCACGCCCTCAACACGTTGGGGCACGCCGACATCACCATCGGCCGGTGGGCGCGGTTTGTGATCGCGGCGGAGGCGGCCGGGGCCATCGATCGCGACGTCAGCGTCGACCCCGCGGATGCCCAAGCGCAGATCTCCGCGGGCGTGGCCGCGTGGTACGACGCCTACGTGCGCGATGCCTACGAGGACGACATCGCCAACGCGGATGGGGCGGCCGAGCGGGCCCAGCTTTTGGCAGACATGCAGGCTGACCTCGACGACGGCTTCAATCTCGATGCCCCGGACGAACACATCGTGGACAGCATCGAGTGGCAGTACGAACATTCCGGGCCGTACACCGACGCGTCCGGAAGCCCGGTGCCGTTTGACGACCTGGAAATCATGCGCCTCGACATGTTCCCCCGGTTTGCCGGCATCGGGCTGTCGGTGCACTTCGTGTTTGACCGCCGCACCGGGGGCATGCTCGAAGAGTTCGATGTGATGGACTGATATGCACGATGACTGAGCCCCTCGACGATGCGTTGATCGGTCGTGACGACGACCTCCGGGGGCTCGGCCATGCGGTCGACCGACACCGGCTGGTCACGCTGCACGGCGCCGGGGGGGTGGGCAAGACCACCCTCGCCCGGGCGCTGGGCCACGGCCGCCATGGCGCGGTGTTCGTCTCCTTGGTCGGGGCCCGCACCCTCGACGACCTGGTGTCGCCCTGGGCCGCCGCGCTCGGGCTGCGCATCGGCGAGCTCGGCCCCACCACCGACGCGGCGGTCACCCGGCTCATCGATGCGCTCGCGGGCCGGGGCGATGTGTTGCTGGTGCTCGACAACGTCGAACAGGTCAAAGGCGCCTTGTCCCCCCTCCTCGCCCGGCTCGTCGCCGGCGCGCCCCGGGCCCGGGTGCTGGCCACGTCGCGTGAGCCCCTCGACGTGCCGGACGAACACACGTTCGAGCTCCTGCCGCTCTCGGTCGAGGCCGCGTCCCGGTTGTTCGTCGCGCGGGCCCAGCGGGTCAACCCCCACTGGGAGCCCAGCGATGCTGAACCATTGGGTCGCGTGCTCGACATGCTCGGGCACAACCCCCTCGCCATCGAGCTCGCCGCGGCCCGCACCGAGGTCTTGAGCCTCGCCCAGCTCGTCGAGCGCCTGCACAAGCCGCTGACCCTGCTGCGCTCGGCCGACTCCACCCTCGAGGCCCGGCACCGGGTGTTGGCCGACACCATCCAATGGTCCTGGGACCTGCTCGAGCCCGACGAGCAGGTCGCGTTGGCCTGGTTGGCACAGTTCGAAAATGGCTTCACCGCCGCCGAGGCCGCGGCGCTGTTGCCGCCCTCGGTCGAGGCGGAGCGCTTGTTGCGCGGGCTGGTGCGCAAGTCTCTGGTGGTGGGCACCACCGCCGCCCACCCCCGGCATCGGTTGTTGCCGGTGGTGCGTTCGTTTGTGCGGGAGCGCCGGGCGTTGCCCGCGCCGGAGCACGCCGCGGACCGGTTCGCCACCATGTTTCTGCGCTGGGTGGGCGAGCTTGACCCCCGACGGGCCGACGATGTGGACTGGGCGCTGGCCCACGTCGACGACGTGGTGGTCTCGTTGCGGCACCAAGCGAGTCTGAGGCCCGCGGAGGTCACGGTCCGGTTGAGCCAGTTCGATCCCCTGTTCGGGCCGATGCTGACCACCGAACGGTTCATGGGGCTGTTCGACGCGGTGCTCGCGGCCACCGACGACCCCGCGCTGATCGCGACCCTGCGGGTGGCCCGGGGCGAGGCCTGGTTGATCCGCCAACGGCACGCCGAGGCCGGCGAGGATGCGGCCGCGGCGTGGGCCGTTCTCGACGGGTGCAGCGGCAGCGAAGCAGAAACATTGCGGGCCCGGGCCTTGAGCCTGTCCGGGTCCTACCTGAAATCCATGGGCCGGTTTGCCGAGGCCCGCGAAGCGTTTGCCAAGGTCGAGCCGGTGGTGGCGCACTCCCCCGGCGACCGGGCCCGGCTGATGGGACGCCTGTTCGCGGCCGACATCCTCGAGGGCCGCCTCGACGCGGCCGACGCCCGGGCCGAGGACGTGCTGGTGGCGGCCCGGGAAGCGGGCAGCCTGCGCGACGAGGTGTTCGTGCTGATCAACCGCGGCTGGATGCGGTTCGAGCGCGGCGAGGCCGCGCAAGCCCGGGCCGATTTTCTCGCTGCCGAGCCGTTGGCCGCGCACTTCGCGAGCGATGACATCCAGATCTTGGTGGCGTTCAACCTCGGCTGGATCGAGCTCGAGCACGACGAGCTGTCGGCGGCGTTCGACCGGGCCACCGCGGTGCTCGAGCGCGCCGAGCGCAACGGTTCGCGGCTCTTGATGGGCATGGGCGCCCTCCTGCTCGGGTTGGTGTTGGCCGAACAGGGCGACGACGACGGGGCCGAGGGCTGGCTGGCCCAAGCCGACCAAGTGATGACCGGCGCCGACGACGTGCGGCGGGCGCGGTTTTGTCCCCAGGGCTACCGCGCGGTGTGTTTGCTGCGCCTGGGGCGGTGGGAGGCGGCGCAGGCCTTGGTGCAAGAGCTGGCCGCGGACACCGCCCCGTCGGTCAAGTTCGCGCCCGCCCGGGCGTTCCTCTACCCTGCCGCGCAAATGTTACTGGACAGGCGGGGCGAGGCCGCGCCCCTCGCTGACGTCCCCGGGCCGGTGGCCGAGGCCCTGACGCTCCCGGCCCAAGGACCGACCCGGCTCGCCCTCCGTTGGCTGCGCCGGGCGTTGCGCCACGTCGGACCGGACCCCGAGGCGGAGCCGGGGCCGCAGCTGCGGGTGGGGCCGGACCAAGACCGGTTCACCATCGGCGGGGAGGAGGTTGATCTCCGCCGGCGCGGTCCCGCCCGGCGGGTGTTCCAGGCGCTGTTGGCCCAACACCGGGAGCGGCCGGACCAAGCGCTGCCCTGGTCGGCGTTGTTCGCGGCGGCGTGGCCGGGCCAGACCGCGGGGCCCCAGACCGCGCGCAACCGGGTGTACACCGCGGTGCGGGAGCTGCGCCGGTTCGGGCTCGGCACCTGGCTGGTCAACCGCGAGGATGGGTACCTGCTGTCGCCGTCGCTCGACTTGGTACAGGACTAGCCGCGCATGACCGATGATCAAGCACACACATTGGTCGGCCGCGACCACGACCTCGACCAGTTGGTGCAGGCCAGCGCTGCGCACCGGCTGGTCACCGTGCACGGCGCCGGCGGCATCGGCAAGACGAGCCTGTGCCGGGCGTTCTGCGCGCGGCACCCCGCGGCGTTGTTTGTGCCCCTCGTCGGCGCGCACAGCACCAGCGAGGTGCTGGCCCAGGCCGCCACCGCGCTGGGCTTGCGCATCGGCCAACTCGGGCCCACCGACGAGGCAGCCTCGGCCCGGCTCGCGGCCGCTATTGGGGGGCGGGGGGACGTGGTGCTGGTGCTCGACAACGCCGAGCACGTGAAAGCGCCATTGGCCGCGCTCTTGCCGCGGTTGCTCGAGGCCGCGCCCCGGGTGCGGGTGGTGGTGACCTCCCGCGACGAGCTCGGCCTGCTCGGCGAGCACACCCATGAGCTCACCGCGCTGTCGGCGGCCGACGCCGCGGCGTTGTTCGTGGCGCGGGCCCGGCAGGCCAATCCCCAGGTCGACCTCGACGACGCGGAGCAGCTCGCGCAAGTGCTCACCGTGCTCGCGGGGGTGCCGCTGGCCATCGAGCTGGCCGCGGCCCGCACCGAGGTGCTCAGCTTGTCACAATTGGCCGAGCGCCTGAAGAGGCCTCTGGCCCTGCTGCGGTCCCAGGACGCCACCTTCGAGCCCCGGCACCGGGCCCTGATCGACACCATCCAATGGTCCTGGGACCTGTTGTCGGCCGACGACCAGCGGGGGCTGGCCTGGCTCGCCCGGCTGCGCGGCGGGTTCACCTCCGACGAGGTCGCGGGGTTGTTGCCCGCCGAGCTCGACCCCCGGGCGCGGCTGCAGAGCCTGGTGCAAAAGTCATTGGTCGCCCCCGCCGGCCGAGACGGGCGGCACAGCCTGCTCCCGGTGATGCGATCGTTTTTGGCGACACGGTCCGCGGACTTGATCGACGCGGCGCGCGCGGACGCAGAGTTCACGCGCACCTTCCTGGATTGGTTCGACGACCTGGACCCCCGGGACGACGCGGACGTCGCCTGGGCCGCGGCCCACGTCGACGATGTCACCGAGGCGATGGCCCACCGGGCGGCGCAGGCCCCGGCGGAGATGGTCGACCGCTTGCCACGGTTTGACCTGCTGTTCGGTCCGTATCTGCCGGTGGACCGGTTCATTGGGCTCTTTGACCGGGCCCTGGCCGCGGACGTGGAGCCCGGGCTTGAGGCCGCGCTCCGGGTGTCCCGGGGCGAAGCGTGGTTGGCCCGGCAGCGTCACGCCGAGGCCGGGGAGGACGCGGACGCCGCCCTGGCTTTGTTGGCGTCACGCCCCGGGGCCGATGCAGAGAGATGGCGCGGGCGGGCGCACAGTCTTCGTGGCTCCGGGCTGACCTGGGTCGGCCGGTTCGACGACGCCCGGGCCGCGTTCGCCGCGGCCGCGCCGCTGCTCGCGAGGTCGCCCTTCGACCGGGCCCGGCTGCTGTGGCGGCAGTTCTCGGCCGCGATCAACGAGGGCGATCTCGAGGCGGCCGGGGCCCAGGCCGACGAGGTGCGCGCCGCGGCCCAGGCGTTCGCCAATCCCCGCGACGAGGTGTTCGTGCTCATCAACCTGGCTTGGCTCCATTTTGAGCGCGGCGACACCGAGCAGGCCCGGGCCGAACTGTGGCAAGCCGAGCCGGGGGCGGCCCACTTCACGAGCGAAGACGTCCAGATCCTCATCCGGTTCAACCTCGGCTTCATCGAGCTCGAGCACGAGGAACTCGTCGCCGCGTTCACCCAGGCCTCCGAGACCTTGGAGCGCGCCGAACGCTCAGGCTCGCGGTTGATGACCGGCATGGGCGCCCTGTTGCTCGGGTTGGTGCTCGCCGAACAAGGCGACGACGACGCGGCCGAGCTCTGGCTGGCCCAGGCCGACCGCACCATGTCCGCGACCGACCACGCGCGGCGCGCCCGGCTGTGCCCCAGCGGATACCGGGCCTGCGCGTTGGCCCGCCTGGGTCGACGAGAGGCGGCCCTCGCGGTGGTGCAGGAGCTGGCCGCGCGCGCCCCGCCGCCCACCCAGTTCGCGCCCGCCCAGGCCTATCTCTTGCCGGCGGCGCGGTGGCTGCTCGAGGCCCCCGCGCCCGGGGACGCGGTGCCCGACGAGGTGGCCGCGGCTCTGGCGTTGCCCGCGGTGGGGGCGACGCGGTTGGCCCGCCGTTGGCTGGAGCGGGCCCTGCGCCCCCCGGCGCCGCCCCCCGTCGACGAGGAAGCGCCGGTGTTGCGCGTGGCCGCGGACCAGCGTCGCTTTGCCCTCGGGGCCCACGAGGTCGACTTGAGCCGGCGCGGTCCGGCGCGCCGGACGTTCCAGGCCTTGCTCGCCCAGCACCGCGCCGAGCCCGACGCGCCGCTGTCCAGTGACATGCTGTTCGCCGCGGCTTGGCCCGGCCAGACCGTGGGCCCCCAGTCGGCGCGCAACCGGGTGTACGCGGCGGTCCGCGAGCTGCGCCGGTTGGGGCTCGGCCCCTGGCTGCTGACCGCAGAGGGCGGTTATCTGTTGTCCTCGGCGCTCACGGTTGCACAAGAACCATAATAAAAACAGCTACCTATGTAGAAGATGGCCAATCCCAAAAACAATCAGTCTTGACTGATTGTTTTTGGCCGCCTACGAAGTGAGCATGGCCGAAGCCCGTGTCCCCCAACAAACCCGCAGCCGGCGGACCCGCGAAAAGCTGCTCACCGCGTGCGTCGAGGTGGTGATGCGCGCGGGCTACAGCCACGCCGGGCTGCCTGCGATCTGCGCCGCGGCCGGGGTCAGCCGCGGGGCGCAGTTGCACCATTTCCCGACCAAGATCGAGATGCTGTGCGCGGCGGTGGAGTACCTGATGGAGCGCCGGCTGGCGGTGGTTCGCGGCATGCTGCGGGACCGCACGGAGATGCCCCCGGTGGACGTGTTCGTGGACGCCCTGTGGGCGATCTACACCGGCGATGCGTTCTACGTGTGGAATGAGCTGTGCACAGTGGCGCGCACCGATGAGCCGCTGCGGGAGAAGCTCGCCGAGGTCAACGACCGGTTCTATGCCGAGGTGCACGCGCTGTTGGCGGACGTGCTCCCGGATCGCAGCCCGCGGGCGATCCGGGGGGCGGGGCGGTACCTGACCTCGTTGATGAACGGGTTGGCGATCAACCGCGTGCTCGACGACGACGACGAATCGAGCCAAGCCGCGCTGGACGTGCTGCGTCAAGGCCTCACCATGTATCTGCACAGTCAGGGGGACCAGAGATGACATACGACGCGTTGATTCAGGGCGGGATGGTGTACGACGGCCGCGGCGGCGACGCGGTGCGCGCCGACGTGCGGGTGCAGGGCGGGGTGGTGGCGGAGATCGGTCCCGACCTCGTGGCCCAGCCGGGGGAGCGGGTGATCGACGCGCAAGGGGCGTGGGTCATGCCGGGGTTCATCGACTTGCACACCCACTACGACGCCGAGGTGGAGGTGGATCCCGGTCTGCACGAGTCGGTGCGCCACGGGGTGACCACGTGCGTGATGGGGAGCTGTTCGCTGGGCATGGCGGTGGGGGAGCCCGCGGACCTGGCGGACATGTTTTGCCGGGTCGAGGCGATCCCGCGCGAACATGTGTTGCCCCTGCTCGAGCAGACCAAAGACTGGAACAGCCCGACCGGCTACCGGGACCATCTCGATCAAAAGGCATTGGGTCCCAACATCGCGCTGCTGCTCGGCCACAGCACCATCCGCGCGCACGTGATGGGGATCGAGCGGGCCTTGTCCAAGCGGGTGCGGCCGAGCCGTGAGGAGATGGCGCGCATGGACGCGCTCCTCGACGAAGCGTTGGACGCCGGCTACCTCGGCCTGTCGATCTCCACCTTGCCGTGGGACAAGATGGACGGCGACATCTTCCGGTCCCGGCCCATGCCCTCGGTGTTCGCCCGGTGGCGTGAATACCGACACCTGGCCCGGCAGCTTCGTCGACGGGGCCGGGTGTTGCAGGCCGTGCCCAACATCTCCACCAAGGTCAACGTGCCGCTGTTGTTCGCGATGAGCGCGGGTCTCTTCCGCAAGGGTCTCAAGACCACCATCATCTCCATGATGGACGTGAAGGCCGACCGCCTGGCGTTTCGTTTGGCCGGGGTCATGGCCCGGGTGGTCAACCGTTGGCTGGGCGGCGACCTGCGCATGCAAGCGTTGCCCAATGTGTTTGATCTCTGGGCCGACGGCATCGATCTCGTGGTGTTCGAAGAGCTGGAGGCCGGGACCGCGGCGCTGCACCTCAAAGGCGCTGACCGGGAGCGGCTGCTCTCCGACCCCGCCTTCCGCAAGCGCTTCAAGCGCCAATGGCAAAACCGCCTGCTCCCCCGCGCGTTTCACCGCAACCTCGCCGACACCGAGATCTTGGCCTGCCCCGACGACACCGTGGTGGGGCAGAGCTTCGCCGACGTCGCCGCGGCCCGAGGCATCTCCACCGTGGACGCGTTCCTCGACCTGGTGCTCGAGCACGGCGACGCTCTTCGGTGGTACACGGTGATGGGCAACGACCGGCCCGCGTGGCTGGAGCGCATCATGGCCCACCCCGACATCCTCGTGGGGTTCTCGGACGCGGGGGCCCACCTTCGGCAGATGGCGCACTACAACTTTCCCCTGCGGATGTTGCACAAGGTGAAGACCGCGCAGGACGAGGGCCGCCCGTTCATGACCGTGGGCCGCGCGGTGCAGCGCTTGACCTCGGAGATCGCAGACTGGCTCGGCATCGACGCCGGGACCCTCGCGGTGGGCCGTCGCGCGGACCTGGTCGTGGTCGATCCCCAACATCTCGACGCGGTGGAGGACATCCACGAGGCCGCCTTGCCCGCGTTCGGCTTGTCCCGGTTGGTTCGGCGCAACGACGAGGCGGTGCGCGTGGTGCTCATCAGCGGCCGGCTCGCGTCGGCCCACGGCGTGCCCGGGCCGGGGCTAGGCACAGATTCCGGCTTTGGCCAGGTGCTGCGCGCGACGCAGACACATGCTCCGGCGGCGGTCCCGGCTTCGCCCCCCGCCCCCCTCGACGCCCGGCCCGCGGCCTGACCGCGCCCCGCGATCCGTCCGCCTCGACAGGGCCGAGAGCCCATGGCACCACTTGGGCCGGAGGCGAACGATGGCCGGGCAACGATGGTGGGCGCTGACATTGTGCTGCGGGGGCTTGGTCGCGTGCGATCCCGCCGCGTTCTTTCCCCTCGGGCCCCAGACCCCGCCCGGGCGTCCCGTGCCCGTCGACCCGGGCTTGGTCGAGCCCGAGCCCAGCGAGCCCGAGCCCAGCGCGGCGGAGCCCGAGCCGGGCGAGCCCGAGCCGGCCGAGCCAGAGCCCACCCCGGGGCTGTCCGAGCCCGTGGTGCTCGAGCCCTTCGAGCAACGAGACGGCGACCCCGCCGCCGGCCTGTCCTATTTGGTGAGCGCCGACTACGTCGGGTGCGGTCTGCCCGCCTCGTTCGTGTCCGACACCCTGGGGCTGACCGCGCCGGTCGAGCTCCGGGTCGAGGGCCGGCCCGACGAGTACGCGGACGTGCGCTACGACTACAACGTGTTCGTCAACGAGGACGGGGTCGAGCTGGCCGCGGCCAACTGCCTGAGCTGCCACGCCGCCCCGCTGCGGGGCGAGCTGGTGATGGGCCTCGGCGATGTCAACCGCGATTGGTCCGGTGACATTGGGCCGGTGGTCAACAACGACCTGTCGTTTTTCTTTGCCGACGTCGACGAGCGCGCGGCCTACCAGAAGTGGCGCCGGCACATGATCGCGGTGGCCGACTACGTGCAAGTGCAGACCCGGGGCCACAACCCCGCCGACAACCTCGCCGCGGCGCTGTTCGCCCACCGAGACCCAGACACATTGGCGTGGTCGGACGAGCCCCTGCTCGAGCCGCCCCCTGAGACCCCCGTGCCCACCGACGTGCCCGCGTGGTGGTTGATGGCCAAGAAGAACGCGATGCTCATGACCGGGGCCGGCCGGGGCGATCATTCTCGCATCATGATGACCGCGTCCACATTGTGTGTCGACGACACCGTCACCGCGGCCGCGATCTACGAGGACATGGACGACGTGCGCGCGTACATCGCGTCGTTGACCCCCCCGCCCTTTCCCGGCCCCATCGACGCCGGCCTCGCGGAGGTTGGCGAGGGGCTGTTCGTGCAGCATTGCGCGAGCTGTCACGGCACCTACGGCGACCACCCGAGCTATCCCAACCTGCTCGTGCCCGTGGCCGACGTGGGCACCGACCCCATGCTCGCCCAAGGCGCGGCCCAACTCTCCACCCGCTTCGTCGAGTGGTTCAACGATTCGTTCTACGGCGAGACCGCCACCCTCGTCCCCGAGGTCGGCTACGTCGCCCCGCCGCTGGACGGGGTCTGGGCCACTGCTCCCTATTTCCACAATGCCTCTGTGCCCCGCTTGTCCCAGGTGCTGCACAGCCCGTCCCGACCCGCGGGTTTTTACCGGAGCTTTGACGCCGACGCCTACGAGCTGGACGATCCCGGCTGGCCGGTGGCCAACGGGCCGGCGGACAGTGGTCAGTTCAACACCGCGCTCCCGGGCCATGACAACCAAGGCCACACCTTCGCCGACGCCCTCGACGACGCCGATCGCGACGCCTTGCTCGAGTACCTCAAGACCCTCTGACCGCCGCTCCGCCGCCGTGCGACCAGGGCGCACAATCGCGTCCGGACCTTTGCCCTCGCCTGCCCACGGCAAACTGGTACCCCTCAAATATCTGACGGATTGCTGCCTGGGCGCGCCGCCTGTGGCCCCGCGGGCGAACTGGACCGCGGTTTGCATTTCGGCCGGACATCAACTGGAGGTTTGCTCTCATGAAACGAAACGCCCTGATCCTGTGCAGTGTCTTTGGTCTCTTTTTCACCGCGTGTCCCGGCGAGACCACCGACGACCCCATCGAAAACGAAGACCCGGTCAAGCAGACCGACCTCGTCGCGGACCAAGGCGGCGTGGCCGAAAGCCCCGACGGCAACTTCGCCCTCGCGCTCGACGCCGCCGAGGTGGTCGAGGACGTCACCGTCAAGGTCACCGAGACCCCGGACCCCAACGAGTCCGCCGCCTCCCTGTCCCCCGCCTATGTGGTCGATGTGGACGGTGACCTCGCGATCAACTTCACCGCCGATCTCACCTTCGCCCTGTCCGCCGCGGACGCCGAGTCCATCGGGGTGCAGAACCTCCGCGTGGCCCACGGCGAAAACCTCGCCGACGGCTGGGACGAACTGCTCACCGGCACCTACGACAGCGAAGCCGGGCTCTACCGGGTGACCACCTACAGTTTCTCCTTCTTCATGCTCGTCGATCAATCCAAGATCGAAGACGCGTGCGAGTGCGACAGCGACGAGACCTGCACCGCCGACTGCGGCTGCGACGCCGACTGCCCGGCCAACACCTCAGAGTGCAGTGACAGTTGTATGGCCCAGTCCGGCGCGGGGTGCTGCACCGGCTGTGGCTGCGACTTCGAGGTACAGTGCACCCCCGAGTGCGGCTCCGGCTTCCAATGGGACTGCGAGATCGGCTGCTGCTACGACTACGAAGCCCACGTGTGCGAGGGCGAAAGCTGAGGGCTATTCCTCGACGTGCGCCACCCGGACGGTGGGGTCGATGAGATACCCATCGTCCCGGGTGAGCAGCACGTCTTCGAGCCCCGCGCGGCGCAGGTTGCGCACCACGGTGTAGACCCGGTTGGCTCCCGCTTCCGGGCTCACCGTCTGACCGGGCCAGCCCGCCTCGAGCACCTCGTCGAGGGTCAGGGCTTGCCCCGGGTTGTTGTCGAGGGTGTTGGTCAACGACATGAACACCCGGCGCATCGCGCCCCGCCGGCGGATGTCGGTGCGCTCGCCGCCAATTTCGAACCAGTGAAAGTCGGGGCCCACCTTCAGCAAAGGGCCCATCGCGTCCGCTTCGGGGGTGGTGGCGCGCCCGGCGCGGGTGGCGAGCACGTGCACCAGCCACCGCCGGGCGATGCGCACCGGGCCCCCCAGCGGGGTCTGGTCGGAGAGCTTCTCTTTGCCCGCAGCGACGAGGTCGTCTTCCGGCTGGTGATCGGCGCGGCGCAGGAGGATCTTGGCCGCGATCATCAAAAAGCGCCGGGCGTCGGCGAAGTGGGGGGCGATGGACCGATCGTCGTCGAGCTCTTCGAGGATGCTGCGCGCCTCCGCGGTGCGGCCCAGCCGGGCGAGCACGCAGGCACGGTAGGCCCGCGGGGAAAAGCGCGCGCGGGTGACGAGGTCCTTCTCCACCGAGAGCGCCTCGGCGTGCAACAGCCGGTCTTGGGCGGTCTCGAGGTCGCCTTGTTCAGCGCGCACGATGCCCTCGACCACCGCGCCGAGCCCCTCGAGGCGGGTCAGGCCGTAGCGGTTGGCGCGTTCTTCGAGCTCTTGGCACAATGTGAGTGCACGCTCGCGGTTCTCGAGCTCGAGCTCCAACCAGGCGAGGTTGAAGAGCAGGATGCTCTGCACATTTTCGCTCGCGAAGCGCTCGGCCAAGGTCTGGGCCGCGAGGAGGTCGCGCCGGGAGTCGTCGAGCTGGCCGCGCTCGGCCCGGAGGTAGGCGAGATTGGTCAGGATGTAGATCTCGTCCCGCTTGTCCCCCCCGCGCTCGGTGGCGAGCAGGGCCCGGCCCCCGAGGGGCTCGGCGTCGTCGTAGCGGCCTTCGAACAGGAAGGTCACAAAGTGCCGCATCAAGGCCTTGGCGTGCGCGGGGGTGCCCGGGGGCAGGGCGTCAAGGCAGCGCTGGATGTCGGCGCGCGCTTCTTCGAACCGGCCGTTGTTGGTCAGCCACGCGGCGCGGACCCCGAGGGCTTGGGCGGTGGCCACCGGCGGTGACCCCAGCGGACCCTCCAGGAGGTCCAGGGCGGCGTTGATGTCGCGCTCACAGTCGACGAGCCGGGCGCTCTCCACCGCGAGCTGGGCCCGTCCGGTGTACAGGTGGGCGCGGGTCTCGTCGTCGATGTCGGCCGCGAGCAGCCGGTCGTAGAACCGAAAATGGCTGTCTACGACGACGGTGCGGTTGAGGAACGGCATCAAGTGCACGAGCAGGCGGGCCGCCCGCGGGCCGTCGATGTGGCACAGCTCGAACAGCATGGCGATGAGGTCGTCTTGCAGCGCCGGGGCCCGGGCCAGGTCGCCCTCGCGGTTGGGGTCGAGGGCCTCGCCCTGTTCGGCGAAGAGCAGGGCGTGGGCGCGCTCGGCGGCGGCTTTGTCCTCGTGACCGGCGAGCTTTTGGGTGGCGAAGGCCTTGACCGACTCGAGGAAAAAGAAGCGCTGCTCGGCGCCGGGCCGCAGGCTCACGAGCGACTTGCGCTTGAGGCTTTGCAGGGCGTCGACCGCGTCGATGTCGTCGGGGAGCAGCCGCTCGCACAGCTCGAGGGTGAAGTCGCCGTGAAAGGTCGAGCACCAGGTCATGGCGCGTTGTTCGGTCGGGTCGAGCAGCTCCCAGGACCATTGCATGGTCGCGACCAGGGTCCGGTGCCGCTCGGACAGCTCGGGGTTGGAGCTTTTGAGCAGGTCGAGCGGGGTGGCCAGACGACGCTCGAGTTGCTCGAGGGAGAGAATCTCCATCCGGGCCGCGGCCAGCTCGATGGCGAGCGGCAGGTTGGACAGCTTGTGCACGACGCGGGCGACGGACTCGTCGTCGTCCGAGAGCTTGAGGTCGGGGCGCGCGAGGTGGGCCCGGTCGATGAACAACGCCATGGCCGCGTCGTCCTCGAGGGGCACGAGCTCAAAACGGTATTCGTCGCGGATGCCGATGGGCTCGCGCGAGGTGGCGATGAAGCGCGCGTCGGGGGCCCCGGCGAGCAGCGCCTGCAGCAGGGGGCGGATGTGCTCGGTGAGGTGCTCGAGGTTGTCGAGCACAAACACCGCCTCCCCGCGCCGGGCCACCGCCTCGATGATGCGCTCTTTGGCCGCGTCCGAGCTGCGCACGTCGCCGATGCGCATGCCGAGGGCGGCGCCGATTTCACTGAGCACGCCATCGCTGGACTTGGCCCGGGTGAGGTCGACAAAACACACGAGGTCATCGTCGCCGGCGCCGTGCAGGGCCGCCTTGGCGAACTGGGTCTTGCCCACGCCCCCCGGCCCCACGATGGTGATCAGCCGCCGCCCGCGCGCGCGCACCTCGGCGAGCGCCGCCAAGTCGTGCTCGCGCCCGATCAGCAGGTCGGCGTCGGAAAACCCCATCGCTCGGACACTAGTCGAAACGGTCCAAAACAAAACCGCAAACCGGCCGAGGGGCGGGGCGGTATGCTCGCGCCATGGAGCACGAGGGCGCCTGGTCGAGCCCAAGACGCGGAGCGTTATCGCGGGCGTTGACCTCCCTGCGCCTGCTCTGGCTGCTGGTGAGCCCGGTGCGCTCGCACCCCGACCGGGTGTACCGGTTGCTCGCCACCGACAACAACCTCGGCGAGAACACCCGGTTCCTCAACCTCGGCTACTGGAAAACCGCCACCACCTACGACGACGCGTGCCGGGCCTTGGCCCATCTTCTGGCCGAGCGGGCCGGGCTCGGCCCGGGGGACGAGGCCCTCGACGTCGGCTGCGGCTTTGGCGAACAGGACGTGTATTTCGTCGACCAGTTCCACCCGCGCTCGTTGCACGCGATCAACATCACCGCGATGCAGGTCGACGAGGCGCGCCGGCGGCACCAGCGGGAGGGCCTGAGCTTCGCGGTCCAGTCCGCCACCGAGATCGATGACCAAGACCGCTACGACGTGGTCCTGGCCTTGGAGAGCGCCTTTCATTTCAACACCCGGGCGGATTTTTTTGTTCGGGCCCACGCCGCGCTCAAGCCCGGGGGCCGCCTGGCCCTGGCCGACAGCGTCACCGCCTACGACCGGCTCGGGTGGTGGTCGCGGCTCCTGCAATATTTCGGCAACGGCCTGTGGCAGACCCCCCGACAGAACCTATACGGGGAGGCCACCTACCGCGCGCACCTCGAGGCCGCGGGTTTTGTCGACATCGTGTTCGAGGACATCTCCGCGCACGTGTTCAAGCCTTGGAAGCGCTATGCCCAAAAGCGGCTGGAGGACCCCGCGGTCCGGGACCGGGTGCACCCGCTGTTGCGTTCGATTTGGGCCAAGGACCACGGGGCCCACGACGTGCACCGCTACGTGATCGTGACCGCCAAAAAGCCTGGCCCGGCATGACCGAAGACCTCACCGCCGCAGAACGCGACGAGCTGCGCCGCGACCTCGTCGCCCTGTGCGAGAGCCTCGCCTCGACCCTGGCCGGTCTCGACGAGGGGGCCCAGGTCGTCGACCTCGACGCCCCCATCGGCCGCCTGTCGCGCATGGATGCTCTGCAGCAACAATCCATGGCCAAAGCCAACCGCCAGAGCATGACCGCGCGGCTCACCCAGGCCCAGGCCGCCCTGCACCGGATGGACGACGACGAGTACGGATATTGCCGGGCCTGTGACGAGCCCATCGCGTACAAGCGCCTCAAGGCCCGACCGGAGACGCCCTTTTGCCTCGCGTGCCAGGCCGCGGCCGAACACCGCTGATCCGTCCGCGGGCAGCTCAGCCCCCCGCCAACGCACAGCCTGCGCAGCGCGCGCCCACCGGGGTCGCGGGCTCGGGCTGGAGGGTCACGTGACCGAGCCCAAACCGCTCGCCCAGGACCGCGTGCAGCTCCCCCAGCACCGGCGGCCACCGGGTCTCGTCGTCGAGCACCACGTGGGCGGTGAACAGGTCGCGCCCGCTCGCCAATGTCCATGCATGCACGTCGTGCACCCCCACCACCCCGGGGCAGGCCTCCATCGCCCCCCGCACCGCCTGGAGGTCGAGCCCGGGGGGCGTCCACTGCATCAACACCGAAAACGTCTGGCGCAACAACAGCACCCCGCTGCCCGCCACCAGCGCGGCGATGAGCAGGCTCGCCACCGGGTCGGCCCACCGCCACCCGAACGCCCACATCAGGCCTCCGGACGCCATCGCCCCCACGCTGCCCAGGGCGTCGGCCACCACGTGCAAGAACGCCCCCCGCACGTTGAGGTTGTCGCCCTGGCCCCCGGACAGCACCACCATCGCAATGACATTGACCACGAGCCCGCCGGCGGCGATGCCGAGCATGGGGCCGGCGATGACCTCGGGGGGCGCGCTGAGCCGGCCCACCGCCTCCCGGGCCACGAGGGCGGCGATGACCAGCAAGGCCACCCCGTTGACCGCCGCGGCCAACACCTCCGCCCGGTGAAAGCCGAACGTCTTGTCGTCGGACGGGGCCCGCCGGGACAGCCACATCGCGCCCCAGGCCAACGACAGCGCGGCCACGTCGCTGAGCATGTGCCCCGCGTCCGCCAACAATGCCAATGAACCCGTCCACCACCCGCCCACGACCTCCGCGGCCATGTACGACGCGGCCAGCCCGATGGCGATGGCCAAGCGCCGCTGGCTCGCTCCCTGGGCATGGTCGTGGTGGGCGTGTCCGCCTTCGTGGTGTCCGTGTCCCATGTCGTGTCCTTCCGCTCAGCGGCCGAGCTGCCGGCCGATGAGGTCCAAAAGTTCGTCGATTTGGGCCGCGCGCTCGGCGGGGTCACCGTGCCCCATCGCCTCGGCCACGCAGCTCTCGACGTGGTGACCGAGCAGCACCGCCCGGGCCTTGGCCAGGGCGCCCTCCACCGCGGCGATCTGGGTCAGCACCGCCACACAGTCGAGGTCGGCTTCGATCGATCGCTCCACCGCGGCCAGCTGGCCGTGGGCGCGGCGCAATCGGTTGCGCAGTTTTCGCCGGGTGGGCTCGTCCATCAATACCCCCTATGGGTATGTTCTTTATACCCACAGGGGGTATCCGCGCAAGCGCGCAGACACCGATCTGGGCGGTGCCGAGCCCTCCCTCGCTGCGGGGACGCACCGCGCCCGCTCAGCCCGCTTTTTGGATGTACGCCTCGATGGCCTGTACTTCGTCGAGGGGGAGCATCACGAAACGCAGCCCCATCGAGGTCCGGTCGTGGTGGCGCATGACCTCGGCCCGGGCGCGAATCGGCCGGCTCTGGCCCGGCAGCTGGAACTGCAAGTGGACCTCTTTGCCCACCGGCACCAGCGGCCCGCGCTCGACCGAGAACAACAGGCCGGCCCGGGAGATGTCGGCGATGTGGCCGCTCATCGACTTCGGCGACGTGATGCGCGCGCGAAGCCCCACCTTTTGCCGGGGGTGCTGGCGGCGTTCTTCGCCGCGCTTGGGGAGAGGGGGCGGTCCGCTCACAAGGCTCCTGACCAGGCCCTAGAAACGGGCCTGGGCAAAGATACCACCCCCGATGCGCAGGTTGTGCGGCTGGGTCGTTCCGGGCAGGAGAATCGGCGGCAAAAAGCCGATGTTGCCGTAGCGCTCCCGGGTCTGGCCGGCGCTGGAGTTGATGAGGATGTTCTCGTTGTTGTCGACGAGAAACGCCACCGAGGCGATGACGCTCAGCATGCGGGACAGGTCCCACTTGAGCGAGGTGCGGAGGGCGTAGATCGGCTCGGCCACCGAGGCGTTCTGGCAGATCCGGCTGCCGTCGTCGGCGGTGCCGTACTCCAGGCAGGGCAGGAGGTCTTCGGACCCGTTGCCGCGGATGACCTCGCTTTGGCCCACCGCGCCCTCGATGCCGTCGCCGGTGTCGGCGGGGAGCCGGCTGGGATCAAAGCCGGTGTAGCTGGCCGGCATCTGCACCCCGGCCACGATCGCCGGGGTCAGGTGCAAAAACTCGATGAAGTAGCTGGTCTGGAGCGCGAACAAGAATTCCGGCGATTGGGCCGACGCCGCGGGCAAGCCCAAGTAGGGGGTGAGCCCGGGCCGGGAATAGGTGATGAACGCCAGGTCGCGGTAAATGCCGTCGGCCCGGATGTCCCAGTCTCCCCACCCGAACTGCGCTGACAATGCAGCTGCATTGGCGCCGCCCAGCAGCTGATTGCCCCCCCAGCCCTGGAACTTGGTGGACTGGAGGTTCTCCGGGTCTTGCAGCGTCTGCTCGAGGTGGCTGGCCTCGGCGGTGGCGAGGAAACGGAAGCCGGACTGCGGCCGGGCCGCGGTCTGGAAGAGGTTGGCGAAGGCGGGATCGGAGTTGTAGAGGCGGAAGTCGATGGAGCGCGGCACCGCCCGCCCGAGGTGGAAGATGACCCGGGCCGAGCCGCCGCCCCCCCACAGGATTTGGTCTTGCACGCCCTCGTTCTGGTTGGTGCCGCGGGCGAAAAAGCCCCCCCCGACGTCGAACTGCAACAGGTCGAAGAAGTCATAGCCCGCGCCCATCAGCCAGCCCCAGAACGATTCGATCTCACGGATGGTGGCGGTGCCTTGGACCTGGGTCTGCAACCGAGCGGTCTTGGCCCCGGCGTAGACGTACCCGTCGAGGATGTTGAGCTGAAGCTTGGCGCCAGGGACCGCGCCGTTGTCGCTCGGGAAAATGTCATTGCCCCCCCAGGAGATGTCCCAGAGGTAGCCGAGCCGGAAACGGTTGGAGTTGAACGGGAACATCACCAGGTCGATGTTGGCCGCGCTCTCGTCTTCCACCGATTGGTTGAAGAAGTAGCGGATGCGCAGATACGAGCCATCGTCGAAGAAGCTGGCCCGGTTGCGGCCGGTGTCGTCGTCGGCGGTCCAGGTGAAGCGGGAGACGATCGCCGCCTCGGTGTCCATCCCGGGGATGAAGCCGCGCTGGCGCCGGTGCAGCACCAGGCTGGAGAGGGTCTCGTACCCGGTGTTGCGGGTGTTGAGGTTGTCGAAGAACAACTGGTTGTTGGACCGGGGGGAGAAGTCGACGCTCGGGGACGAGGGGGTGGTGACCCCGGGACCGGCGAGGAAGTTGTCGTCGGAGAAGGAGAACGCGATCCGGGTGTCCATGAAGTTGCCCAGGGGCAGCTTCTCGCTCTGCAGGGAGTTGAGGTCGCCGGAGAAGGGCGACGGGAGCACCCGGGCGCTCCCGGTCTTGGGCAGCTTGCCGTACCCCGGATCGAACCCGCTGTCCTCGTCGGGGGGCGGGGCCGGGTCCTCGGCCGCGATCGCGGGGGGGGCCTCGGTGGGATCGGCGGGCGCGGGCTCCGGCGCCGGCTCGTCGGCGGGCACATCGTCACCCGCGGGGGCGTCGGCCGGCGGGGTGGCTTCGGCTGGGGCGGGCGTTTCCGCGGGGGTGGGGGTCGCGGTGGCCTCGCCGGTCTGGGCGGCGACGGGCAGGGCGATCAACCAGGCGGCGGCGGTGACGAGCACTCCACGCATATTGTGTCCTCCCCCGACGGGGGGAGCCGCCGGACGGGGTGCGTCTAGCGTGTCGGGCGACGATTTCCTAGGGCGGCGGGCCTCTGCGTCGGCGACGGCAGGCCAAAAAAAAAGCCGCCCCGAGGGGCGGCCTGGAGGGCGCAGGCGCGGCTTATTGAAGCCAGAACGACAGGTCGCGGTGCTGGTCGGTGAAGTTGCCGTTGGCATCCAGATATCCCACGAACTCGGTGGCGTCGTCATCGCCGGTGGCGAGGAACACGAAGTTGATGAACCCGTCGGCATCGAGCCGCACCGTTCCGTACCGGTTGCTGATGATGGTGTCGCCGCTGCCGACGCTGGTCTCGTAGTGCTCGCGCCAGGTCACGCCCCCTTGGCCGTCGGTGGTGAAGCGGTGCGTCCACCAGGAGCAGCCGAGGTCGCCGGTGCAGCTGTTTTCCTCGTCGCTTTCCCAGACCGCTTCGGTTTCGTTGTGGTGGTAGGCGAGCGAGCAGGCCCCGAACCGCGGGGTGGTGAAGCTGGAGGTCATGCCCGAGAAATAGTGGTGCTGGGTGGTGGGGGCGGTGGGGAGGAACGCGTCATCGACGACCAGGCTCAGGTCGAGATGCCCGTCTTGTCGTTGGCGGAAGTAGCCGACCTCGTCGAGCTCTTGGGCGTCGGGGTCGATGATGCCGATGATCGTGCCCTGCCAGAGCATGGCCATGGTGACGGCGGTCCCCTCACAGGTGAACACCGCGGTCTGCGCTTCGAGCCGGGTCATCGGCGTGCACACAAAATCGGTGGCGCTGCCCGGGGAGCGGGGCAGGGTGCCCTCGACGCATTGGGACACGCCGTCGACGACGGTGCAGTTGTTGGCGGCGGTGCAGGCGGTGTCCTCAGCGCCGTCGTCGTTGCCCGGGGACCCCCCGATCGGGGTGGGCGCGCCCCCGTCGTCGTCGGTGCCGGTGTCGTCGGTGCCGGTGTCGTCGGTGCCGGTGTCGTCGGTGCCGGTGTCGTCGGTGCCGGTGTCGTCGCCCACGGTGGGCAGCCCGGGGAGCGAGGGGAGATTGCCGCCGCCGTTGCCGGGCACGTCGGTGGCACCATTGTCGTCGTCGTCGCGGTCGTCGCGGTCGTCGCGGTCGTCGCGGTCGCCCCGGTCGTCCGCGGTGGGGCCGGACGAGGAAGAGCCACCGCAGGCGACGAAGAGGGAAGCGGTGAAAACGAGAGAGAAAAGGGTGATGGTCCGCATCGAAAGCTCCTGTGTGGGTGATGCGTCCCCCAAAGCGAGCGGCGTGCCATCTAAATAATGATTTAAAATCAGGGTTTTACACGGGTGGGCGCCGGCCCGACCCGTTCTGTCAGCGCAACCCGGGGTGCCGGGGATGAAACGGCGTCAGGGGATGAGGGGCTCGAGGTCCTCGTCGAAGCGGGCGTCGACCACCCAGAAGCTGGTGGCCGAACGGAACCGCACCTGCCGGAGCGTGCCGGTGATGGAGCGCCAACGCACCCCCGCTTCCATCATCTGCAGCGGGTCACGGGCGGTGAGGGCGTCGAAGTTCACTGTGGCGCAGCGTGTGGCCCCCCCGGTGTCCTCGAAGAACACCTTGGCTTGGCCGAAGGTCTGGTAGCCGGAGGTCAGGAAGTCATCGAGGGTGTTGCGGCAGATGCGGCCGTTGTCGTCCTCGAGCACCGGGTCGCCGGGCTCGGCCAGCAGGCAGCGCGGCACGCTGGGGTCGTCGTTGCAGGTGGAGCGCACGTCGAGAAAACTCTGGTTGTCGTTCTCGCGCAGGCACGCTTGGTTGTTGCGGAAGCAGACCTGGCCAAACTCGTCGCGCAGCAGCTCGTCGCCGACCTGGGCCACGGTGCAGTCGACGGCCTTGACCGACTCGCCGTCCTCCTCGGTGAGGTTGCAAGAGCTGCGCACGGCGTGGATGGGGTCGTCGCCGCCGGGGTGTTTACACGCGGGCAAGCCCCCGACCCGGACGCCGAGCGTGCCGGTGCTTTCGATTTTGACCAGCGAGCCTTCGAGGGCTTCGATCAAGAGGGTGCCGTTGCCGTCCACTTCCTGTTGGGTGTTGATCGGGCCGCAGTAGGGGGCGGTGGGGAACGCGACCGCGGGCATCGCTTGCGGGATGACCTGGCAGAACTGGCCCTGGCCCTCGATGGGTTGGCAGGAGGTGCCGGCGGGGCAGGCGTTGGCTTGGCCCCCGATGCACACCCGACGACCAAACTCGTCGAGGGAGTCGTCCGAATCGGGCGTGCAGCGTTCGATGCCCTCGTCGTCGCGTTCGCAAGTCGAGCCGCGGGGGCAGCGGGCCCGGGCCGCGCCGCTCTCGTTCTCTTCGCCGGTCTCGGCCCCTTCGGTGACGCCCCGCGGGTCGCCGCACAGCCCGTTGACCGGGGTGTAGACCGGCTCGGTGAGCTGGGTCGACGACTGAAACTCGGTGATCGCGCCCCCGATGGCGAGCAGCTTGCTCCCCACGCGCAGGCCTTCGATCCCGTTGAACGCGAAGGTAAAGATGCCGCCCCACTGCGGCGCGGTCACGTCCTGCACATTGAACCCGTTGCCGACGATGGACGTCACGTACAGCTCGCCCGACGTGACCTCGATGCGCTGGCCTTGCATGGGGTTGCAGCATTCGTCGGAGGTGGTCTGGAGGTCGGCGAGGGTGGGCTGGTTGAAATAGATGTGTTCGCTGGTCAGGCCCACCGCGTAGGTGGGCTCGCCGTCGTTCTCGTCGAAGCGGGGGAGGTTGTCCTCGACCCACAGCAAGGTGGGGCCGGGGGTGCGGCGGAAGCGGGCGAGCACGCCCTCGGCCCGGCCCTCTTCGAGCACGATTTGGCGGCTTTGCCCAAAAACGCTGCCCGCGGCCAGCGACAACGAGACGGGGGCGTTGAGGGGCCACGGCCGGGTGCCGTCGCTGCCCACCGCCTCGACGTTGATCACCACCTGGGCCCAGTCGTCGCCGGGGAAGTCGATGGGGTCCTCTTCGGTGCCCGGGCCGCCGGGGCAGAGGTCGGTGACCTGGCCGAAGGTGCAGCGGGCGTAGGGGTCGCCGGGCACCGCGGTGGCGTCCCAGTCGATTTCCACCGCGAAGCTGCCGAGGGTCTCGGCCGGCTTGTCCCGGTAGCGGACACAGCCGGACAGCATCAGACCGGCCACGGCCAACCCCAGGGCGAACGGAATGAATTTGCGCAGTGTCATTGGGGCAGGATCCGGGAGATGCGGCCGTCGATGAGGCCATTTTGGGAGACGCAGGGAATGGTGTTGCCGTAGCGGGCGACGAGGTCTTCGTACTGGCAGCCCACGGAGTCGGGGGCCACGTCGCGCTGGCAGGGGCCGATGGTGGCGAGGTCGGTCTCGGTGCAGGGCCCAAACCGCTGGAGGTACTCCTGCACCGCGTCGCGCAGGGAGATGCCGCTGTCGACCTGGGTGGTGTTCTTGCGGAGCATTTTGAAGCCCGAGCCCCCCTGGGCCATGTAGTCGTTGGCCCCGACCTCGTAGCGGCCGTTGATGTTGAGGGGCGCGCCGTTGATGACCATGTCCTCGGCGCAGGCCTCGGGGAACTCATCAAACGCCCGGGCCCGGGGGCAGCAGCCCTCCTCGGGGTTCTGGCGGCAGTCGCACCGGATGGTGAACTCGATGCCCGACACCTGGACCTGCGAGCGGCAACCCCGGCCGGCCGAACGGCTGGCCACGAAGTCGAACACCTCCTGCACCTCGGTGCCGGAGAGGAAGAACGTGGTGATGGTGTTCTCGAAGGGGAACACGTTGAACAGCATCTCTTGGGTCACCACCCCCGGGGGGAACGCGTCGCGAATGCCCGCGGAGTTGGTGAGGGCAAAGTCACTGGCCACCCGGTTGCGGGTCTGGATCGCGGCGGCCACCACGTTGCCCATCGCGCTGTCGCCCCCGTCGGACGCGGTGCGGGTGATGCCGGTGGGAGAGAACGCGATGGGGCGGTCGAGGTCGACGGCGTTGGCGAGGTCGAAGTAGTAGGGCTCCATCACGCGCACGACCTCGGTGTCGCGCTCTAGGCGGCTGTCGATGGGGATGGGCTTGTAGCGGTGGTCGACGAGCTCGAAGCCGTACCACTCGTCGCGGCCCAGGCGGCTGGCGTGTCGGAACACGGTGTCGAGCCGGCCCAAAAACTGCATAAACGCGCCCGAGTGCACGATGGGCACTTCGCGGCCGGCGTCGTCGATGGCGATGCGCGGCGGGTTGAACACGATGTGGAAATGGCCCCCGAGGATGAAGTCGATGCCGCGCACACCGGGAACCTTGCAGGCGAAGGTCTCGCCGTTGGTGCCCTTGACCGGCTCGCAGTCTTCGTGGCGGGGCAGCGGCTGGTTGCCGGGCACGTAGCGGGTGTAGCCCTCGACCAGCCCAATGTCATTGTCGATCCCGAGGTGGGTGATCACCGCGACCACGTCGGCGTAGGCCGCGTATTTGTCGATGTAGTGCTGGGTCACCCAGTTCTGTTCGCGGGGGCGAACCCCGAGGGAGTTGCCGGCTTCGTTGATGCTGTTGAGCGACGAGAGGTTGCCGAGGCCGATGACCAGGACCCGCAGCCCGTTGGCGTCGACGAGGGCGAAGGGCTGGATGATGCCCCCCAGCGGGCTGTTGCCGGCGACGTTGGGGTCTTCGGCGTTGTAGTTGGCGGCGAGGGCGGGGAAGGTGCCGAACTGGTCGTATTGGTCGAAGTAGTTGTTCACCCCGAGGTCAAACTCGTGGTTGCCGACCACCGCCGCGTCGATGCCGACCTGCGATTGCATGCGCACCTCGGGCTCGCCCTGGAAGATGTTGAAGATGGGCGCGCCTTGGAAACAGTCGCCGGTGTCGAGGGTGACGTGGCGGTTGCTCTTGGCCCGCTCTTGTTTGAGCAGGGTGGCGAGGCGGGCCACGCCGCCGAAGGGCGCGTTGGCGGGCTCGAGGCCGAGGGTCTGGACCGGCGCGGGCGGGTCGTAGGTGTAGGGGATCAAACGGCTGTGCCAATCCGCGGTGTGAAACACCGTCAGCTGCACGTCCGTGTCGCGCAGCTCGGGCAGCTCTGCGCGAATGATGCACGACCCCAGGAAAGGCAGCGCGACGACGAGGCCGAGGAAACGCGAAGCATGCATGAGAAAAAGCCTAGCCGCTGGCGGCCGAGAAAAACACCGGGTTTTGGCCGACGAAACGGGCCTCACCAGCGCGCGGGGGCGCCCCCGGTGACGCGTTGGCCGCGGCCGGTCTCACCCGGGGCGTGGATCCAGGTGCGCGCGCGCCGGACGCAGGGATGCGGATCTCGTCCCGGTCGCCGGCGCCGCGGTCGATTTCTGTCCGTCCCGAACCGGCGACGCGCCGTCCCCACGCGGGGACGGCGCGCGGTCGACGTGGCGGGTCATTCGTTGACCCTCTGCTCGGTGCCCACGGTGATGCGCTGGCCCCGGCCGGTCTCGTACACCGCCCGAAGCCAAGCCGCGCTTCGCTCAACGGTGGACACGCGCAGTTCATCGAGGGCGCCGCGGAACCGTTCGCTGGTGTCCCAATTGGTGCCCAGGCTGAGCGGAATGTCATTGCTCACCGGGAGGTCGGCGGTTCCGGTCTTGGAGTCCGCCCACACGCCGTCGACATAGAGGTGGACGAGGTGACCGACCCGATCGTGGACCACCGCGACGTGGTGCCATTGGCCGTCGGTGAAGTTGGCCGCGGACCCCGGGTTGCTCGCCACCGCCCGGGCGTAGAACCGCAGCGGGTCGTTGCAGCTGCCGAACCCACAATGCCCATGGATGTCGCCATTGAGGGCCAAGGTGATGCCCGAGCCCCGGCAAAACCCTTCCTTGAACAGCAGCCGACCGGCGGTGAGCGGCGCGGGGTCGTCGGTGACAAACCAAATCTCCTGGGTGTGCACCTCCCCGACGTCGGGGTCGAACACCTCATGGTTCGAGGCCAGCGCGTAGTCGTCGACCCCGTCGAGAGCGTAGGCGGGGCCCACGATCCCGGCGGTGGCCGGGGTCGGGGCCGGGGTGTCCACCCCAAATGAAACTGCATCCGTGACCGACGCGGGCAACGTGCCCACCGCGTCCGCGAACACCTGCTCCCCCCCGGCGGCGCTCTGGTCAAAGTGCCACACCGCAAGGTGGGTCGCGTCCCAGGGCGAGCTCGGCGCGGGGGGCGTGATCGCATTGGGCGCGTAGTAGAGCCACAGCCTGGCCTCGGCGCCGTCGACAAGGTCGGCCCTCGCCCACAGCACCAGGGCGCCGTCCGTGGTCGCTTCGCGCTCGAACGGGACCGAAGCACCGGTGGCGTCGTCGATCAGGGCATAGCTGTTCGGGGGGAGCGCCGCGCCACCGGTGTGGGCGGTACCGACGCGCACAGGGAGGACAAAGTTGTTGAGGGTCTCGCCCAGTCCGGTGCCGTCGACGGTGATCTCGACCCGGGCATAAAACCCCGGCAGGTGCCAATCGGGCGGGAACCCCGCATCCGCGGGAGCGACATCGGGGAACCCGGCATCAAGCCCCGCGTCCAACCCTCCGGCGGCGGCATCCGGCGGCCCCGCGTCCAGGCCGGGCGGCATCACATCCGGTGCATCCGCATCGGTGAGGCCCCCGTCCCCGCCGGTCCCGGTCTGATCCGGCGACCCCGCATCCCGGGCCTCGCCATCACCGTCGCCGTCGCCGTCGCCGTCGCCATCACCATCACCATCACCATCACCATCACCATCACCGTCGCCGTCACCATCACCGTCGCCGTCGCCGGCACGGGGCGCGCACAGGCCGTCGAGGCATCGCTCGTCGGAGAGACAATCGGCGTTTTCGTTGCAGGGGGCGCCGGCGGTCACCGGTCCCCCCGCGCAGCCCACCACCCACACGATGGCGGTCGCGCAGGCACCCACGATCAGACCCGAGGCGCGCAACACCGCCCCACTATACCGCCGGCACCGCCGCGGCGTCGGGCGTGGCGCGCCCCGTCAATGCGGCCGGGGGAGACTTTGGCGGCGGCGGGTGAGGTGGGCCCGTTCGACCTGGTTTTCGCTTCTGGCCAAGGCCTCGTCGTAGGCGGCCCGGGCCTCGTCGGGGCGGTCCAGGCGGCGACAGAGCTCGGCCCGCGCCACCCAGTACGGCGCGTAGTGGGCGAGGGGGAGCGGCGCGAGCGCGTCGAGACCGGCTTGGGCGCCGTCGCGTTCGGCCACGGCCACGGCGCGGTTGAGCCGCACAACCGGGCCCGCGTCGACGGTGAGCAGCTGGTCGTAGAGCTGGACGATCTGGTGCCAGTCGGTGGACGCGGCGTCGGCGGCGTCGGTGTGCACGGCCTGGATCGCGGCTTGGAGTTGGTAGCGGCCGGGCCGGTTGATCGAAAGACAGCGGCGCACGATGGCGTGCCCCTCGGCGACTTGGCTCAGATCCCACCGCGCCCGGTCTTGGTCGGCGAGCAACACCAACCGGCCGCTGGGATCGCGGCGGGCGTCCCGCCGCGCGTCGATGAGCAACAACAACGCGAGCAAGCCGAGCACCTCGGGCTCGTCGGGCAAAAGCAAGGCCAGCACCCGGGCCAAGCGGACGCCCTCGTCGCACAGGTCGTGGCGCACCAGGTCGTCGCCGGAGGAGGCGGTGTGGCCTTCGTTGAACACCAAGTACACGACCCCGAGCACGGCCTCGACGCGGGCGGGGAGCTCTTCGATGTCGGGCACGCGATACGGAATGCCGGCTTGTTTGATCTTCTTTTTCGCCCGCACCAGGCGCTGGGCCATGGTCGGCTCTTCGACGAGGAACGCGCGGGCAATCTCGGGGGTGGTGAGCCCGCCGAGCAACCGCAATGTCAGTGCAACCTGCGCGGGCCGGGCCAGCGCGGGGTGGCAACAGGTGAAGAACAGCGGCAGGCGGTCATCGGGCAGGGCGTGCATCGGGTGATCGTTCTCGTCGCGGGCGATGTCGAGCAGCGCGGTGGCCACCCCTTCCTTGGCGTCGCGCTTGTGTTCGCGGCGCAGGCGGTCGATGGCCCAGCGCTTGGCCGTGGTGGTGATCCAGCCCCCGGGGTGGGGCGGCAGCCCGTGGTCGGCCCAATGGCGGGTGGCGGTGACGAACGCCTCCTGCACCGCCTCCTCGGCGACGTCGATGTCGCCGAAGTGGCGGATGAGGATGGCGGTCGCGCGCCCGGACTCTTCGCGAAACACCCGGGCGATGTCAGCGGCGGACGCGGGCACTCATTCCTCGTCTTGGAAGGGGCGGACCTCGACGGGGTTTTTGCAGGCGAGGGCGGCTTTTTTGGCCCACGCCAGCGCGGCATCGAGGTCGGCGGCGCGGATGATCCAGAAGCCACCGAGCACCTCTTTGGTCTCCGCGTACGGGCCGTCGACGTGCACGACGTCTTTGCCCTCGGGGCGCACGACCGTGCTCGACGCCGGCGGGCAGAGGCCGCCGCCGAAGATCCAGACGTTCTTGTCCATGACCTCTTTGTTGAACGCCTCGACGGCGGCGAAGGCGTCCTGCATCTCGGCGGGATCGACGGGGGCGCTGAAATCGGTGTGGACGGCGAGCAGGTACTGTTTCATGGGATTCTCCTCGAAGCCGGGTGCTCCGGCGCTGTTTTACCCACTACGAACGGCATCGGGCGAAATCGACAGCAGGGCGGCGGGGCCTGCCAAAAAAGTCGTCGGGGCGTGGCCTCTTCTGCCTAAGTGTTTGAAAATAACAGCAAAAGCGACAACACGGTCGCCCCCAAAAAAACGGCCGGCCTGTCCTCGGGGACGCGGCCGGCCGGTGACGCGCGGGGCGCGGTCTATTGGCAGGTGTTGTCGACGAAGAGCGTGTCGGGCTCGATGTCGGCCTCGGTCCGCGGGTTCACGCGCCAGACGTCGAAGCTGAAGTTCACCACGCCGCGCAGGGCGGTGAAGGTCTGGGCGTCGGCCCGCGAGTCGCCGCACTTGGCCGCGGTGTTGCCGCAGTTGCGCGCCGGGTCGGTGCCTTGCAGGCCCGACCAGTAGCCGCCGAAGGGCGTGTCGAACCAGAAGTTGAACTGGGTGCCCAGCTCGACGTCCCCGTCGACCAGCCAGTAGCCGAAGTCGCGCAGGAACGCGGTGTCGGGGGCGGCGCCGCCGGCCTTGTAGGGCACGGGGTAACACGCGGTGGTGGTCTGTACGTTGTTGAGCTGAACGAGCACGCCTTCCCACTGCTCGACCTCGGTCGAGGCGGGGTCGGCGGCGGTGGCGGCGGGCCCGAAGTCCGCGGCGGTGTACTCGGGACGGCCGCCCTTGAGGTCGCCGGCGGTGGCCGCGTCGAACTGCGCGGGGAGCGGGTCGGTGACCTCGGCCACGGTGTCGACGGTGCCGGCCTTGGTGAGGATCACAATGTCACTGAACTGCGACATGCCGAAGTAGGGCTTGTGTTGCCCGGCCACGCTCACCACATCGCCGATGCGGGGGTAGCCGTCCGCGGGACCGTCGTAGGGATCGACGTACACGCCGTCGCCGGTGTCGCCGAAGCTGTAGTCGTTTTGCCGGACGATGTTGGCCCCCGGGATCATGCTCACGAAGATGCCCGAATACGGGAGCAGCTCACCGCTGGCGTTCACCGCGGTGGGGTCGGCGACGTAAAAGCCGAAGAGGTAGGGATCGCCGGTGGTGTCATCGGACGCCACGGTGATGGTGGGCGAGGTGACCACCATGTTCTCGAGGAGGAAGGTCTCGCAGTCCATGTTGAACGGGCATTCCCCGGGGTTGTTGGGGTTGGCCGGATCGCGCAGCTCGGGGATGGACAGGGTGGTGAAGTCGATGCCTTCGCTGACGACGTCGGCGTCGTCCCGGGGCGAGATCTCGAACAGACCGGTGTCGAAGGTGTTGTACCGGATGACCCCGGTGATGGAGGTGAAGGTCTCGCCCGACACCGCGCCGTAGAAGAACAGGCTGGGGCCGACGCGCAGGGTCGAGGTGCCGTCGGTGACGTCGAAGCGGCCCCCGCCGGTGTCGGGGTTGTCGACGGTGACGCCGGAGACGGTCACGAGCACGCCTTCGTAGCCTTCGCCGATGGTGGCGAGGTCGCTGACCACCAGCGGGTCGGGCGCGGTGCCGGCGCCGCGGGGGTTGATCGAGCCGGTGTCACCGACGTCGAGTTGGGTCTCCGAGCCTTCCGACGTCTGGGAGGAGAACTCGGTGACGGTCCCGGTGACGTCGACGCGGTCGCCACGGTTGACCACAAACCCGAGGTCGGTGGGGAACACGACGAGCACGCCGCCCCAGGTCGCGGCCGGCGAGTCGGACACGAACACCCCGGAGAGGGTCGCGGTCACGTCGAACACGTCGGTGGTGGCGACCACGTTGCGCGCGGTGACCTCGGTGCCCACCAGGTTGCTGTCCTTTTGCACCGTGCAGATGCTGAGGGAGTTCTCGTTGCCGTCCGGGCAGTCACCGGGGTCGCCGTCGCCGTCCCCATCGCCGTCCCCATCGCCGTCCCCGTCGCCATCGCCGTCGCCGTCGCCATCGCCGTCGCCGTCACCATCGCCATCGCCGGTGGTGCCGGGACAGCCGGAGGCGAGCGGCAGGGCCACAGACAGGCACAACACGCTCAAGAGAACCAAAAAGAAGGAAGGGGACTTTTTCATCATTGCTCCAAGGACAAGCCTGTCCTCGGTGTAAAAGGCCCCCCCTGGAGCGTCAAGGACGGCCCGGCGCGGCGCGATCTCCCGGCCGGGCGGTCACGGCGCAAAAAGCCCCCCGCCCCGGCTGCGCCGGGGCACAATGGCCGCATGGACTGGCGCGCCTGGCCCGGATCGATGCTCGACGCGGTGTTGCCCCGCCGGTGCGCGGCCTGTGACGCCCTCAGCGAACGGGCGGTGTTCTGCCCGGCCTGCGCCGACAGCATCCTCGTCGACGAGACCGGCGCCGCCGGGTACCTCTTCGGGGGCGCGCTGCAGACCGCGATCCGGCGCGCGAAGTTCGATCCCGACGAGACCCGGGGCCGGGCGCTGTGCCGGCTGGTCGACGACCTCGGGCCCGAGGCCTGGCCGGCGGGCGAGGCGGTGGCGTACGTGCCCATTCACCCCCGGCGGTTCGCGGGGCGCGGGTTTGATTTGTCCGGCTTGCTCGCGGGGCGGGTGGGGGGACGGTTGGGTCGCCCCGTGGTCCACGCTCTGGACTGCGTGCGGTTCGAGGCGCCGCTGTCGATGGGGGGGCGCGCCCGGCGCGAGGATGTGGCCGGGAAGTTCGCGGTGCGGGCCCCGGTGCACGGCCGCGGGCTGCTCTTGGTCGACGACGTGAAGACCACCGGGGCGACCTTGGCCGAGGCCGCGCGGGTGCTGGCCGAGGCGGGCGCGGTGGTGACGACCTGGGCGCTCAGCCGCGCGCCCGGCGCCGACGAAGCCTGAGCAGCCCGAGGCCGAGCAGGGGCAGGCCCGCGCGGGCCAGCGTGCCCTGGTGGGCGCCACAGGCGCAGCCGTCGCCGGTGGGGGCCTCGGGTTCGGGGGTGGGCTCGGGCTCGGCCACGCCCGCGTCGTCGCCTCCGACGACGCTGGCGTCGGGGGCGGGGCCGGCGTCTGCGGGGCCGGCGCCGCAGGCGCGGGGCCCGTCGTAGGCGGTGACGGTGCCGTCCGCGTCCACCCAGACATCGACCTCGGCCAAGGGCACGGGCACCGCGCCCCCCGCCGCGTTCCACGCGGCTTCGAGGGTGTCGCCAAATCCAGGGGCATTGTCGCGGAGGAAGCGGTAGTACTCCCCCGACGCGACTTGGTAGTGCACGGTGGCCTGCAGCCGGCGCGGAAAACACCCGGCCTCGCCGAGGGGCAGGGCGACGTCGTCCCAGTGGGCCAGGGTGCCGCCGCCGAGGTCTTCGAAGGTGTAGCGCACCGGGGCGGTCTCGTCGTCGGGGCGGAATCCGGCGGGGGGGATGCGGTTGTCTTTGATGATGCGGTCGGCGAGCAAAAAGCGGAACGATTTCTCGTCGCTGCCCTGGCCGAGGAGGATCTCCCAGACCACGAGGGGGTCCTTGCCGGTCTCGAAGTCGAATGTGACTGGATCGGGCTTGCCGGTCCAGGGGCCCGCGGTGCCGTCGGCGGCGGTGACGCGGTGCTCGAGCCACATGCGCCGGCCCTCGGCATACCCGGTGGGCAGCTTGTGGCCGGACTTGTTGGTGACCCGAACCCGGGCCGTGCCCCCGGCGATGTCGATGCCGGCCACGTCGAGGTCACAGGCCTCTTCCATCAAAAAGTCGCGCGAACGCTGCACCGTCACCGCGGCGGCTTCGGCGATGTTGGCCAGCTCATCGGGGCGTTCGGACGCGGGCAGGTGGCTGACCATGAGGGGGACCACGGTGTTGCCGCCGACCAGGGTGTGGTCGTGACGTTCGCGGTCGGGACCTTCCTCCTGGCGGGTGATTTTCCCCGGGGTCGCGGGCATGTGACAGGCTTGGCATGATTGGCCGCCGGGGCCGGCAAAATCCGACTGCAGCCACTCGGTGAAGGTGCGCTGCTCGGGCACCGCGGGGCCGATGACCTCCTCGGTGTCGGGGTCCTTGCGGGGGGTGGCGTTGCTGACCTGGTGACAGCCCGCGCAAATCACCGACTCGGACATGAGGGGGTCGTGGACCGAGTCGTGGCTGGTATTGGGCACGGCGTCATCGTAGGGGCCGCGCTTGGCTTGGTCGTCGACGATGGTGAGGTTCGCGTTTTCGTACACGAGCGAAAAGGGGTCAAAGTCGCCGCCCCCGTCGGGCACGCCGCCGTCGACATCGGGCGGGGGGGGCGGGGCGAGCATTTGGCGGTGGCAGGCATCGCAGCTCACCCCGTGCTTGTCCCCGCCCGACAGGGCGCTGCCGTCGCTCGGCGTGGCCCGCCCCGCGAGCCAGCCGCTGTACACGTGACACTTGAGGCACAGGCCGGTGAGGGCGGGCTCATCCTGGTACGCGATCTCGAAGGCGGCGCGGAACACGGGGTCTACGCTGGCCAGGCGCATCATCGTGGCCGCGTACCCATCCGAGGCCAGGCTCTTGTCGTCGTTGCTGTGGCATTGGGTGCAGGTGAACCCGGACTGCAAAGGGACCGTCAACTCGCCGGGCCCGGTCTGGGCGGGGGAGAGCAGCAGCGTCGACACCGTCAACCACCACATGTCAGAACCTCATGGACCGACCTTGGGGGGCGGCGGGGTCATCGTCCCGGGCCGGCGGGGGATCGTCGACGGGGGCCGGCCCATCATACCCGGTTTGGTCGTCGATCGGGGCGGGGGGGGCAGCGTTTTTCGAGCCCCGCGGGCGGGGTTGGTCGTCGTCGTACCCATCCTGGGGGTCGTCATCGTCATAGGGCCCGTCGTCGTATCCCGCCTCGTCGCCCCCGGCGGTGACCCCGTTGGCGATGGCGCTGCTCACCCCCGACACCAGGGTCGAGGTGACGCACATCCCCATGCCGCAGCTGGTTCCACAGAGCCCGCAGCCGATCCCCACCAGCGAGAGCGGGCTGACGAACTGGAGGAGGGCCAAAAAGTAGGTCACGAACAGGGACCCGGTGCCCCCCACAAAACACGCGGCGCCACACACAGACTCCAGCAGCCCCAACAAGCCAGCCCCACCGGTCCACCCGGTGCGCCCCCCATCGTCGTCCAGGATCGCGGACAACCCCACCGCGGTGAGCGTCATCCCCAGAGCCCCGACCGGCCCGATCAACAACAATGCCACAGCATGAGGAACCAGCGACGCATACAAGAACGCGGGTCCGGGATTCTGCGCGGAGGGTCGGAGGCCGGGGCCGTTCTGGGTCGCGCCCGCGATGCCGCTGAGCACGGTGCCGACCATGAACGCGGCCACCGAAGCACCCGTGGCCGCGACCGCGACCCCCCCGATGATCCACGGGGTCCAGCCCGCCCCTTCGTCTTCCGCGACGGCGTCGTCGTCATAGCGCTCATCTTCGTAGCGCTCATCGTCGTAGCGCTCATCGTCGTAGCGCTCATCGTCGTAGCGCTCATCGTCGCGCCGGCCGCCGTCGCCCTCGTCTTCTGGGGCGGCGCCGTCGGCAGGCCGGTCGTCGTCGGTCGTCGGTTCGGCCCGATCCGCGGGTGGGTCATCCGACGCGTCATCGAGCGCTGCGTTGTCCGGGGCCCCGTCGTCCGCGGGGGGCTCGGCCACCGGGTCGCGGTCGTCGACGATGTCATCGGGGGCGACGTCCTGTCCCGCCGCGGGGAGGGCGAGAGCCCACACAAAAATCAAAAACAAAGGGCGCATGGGGCTCTGTAGCGCGAACCGCCCCAAACCGCATCGCGCGTCAGGCGGTGATGCCCGCTTGCTGCAACACGGGGCTGGTGCCCCACAGCTGCCCGCGGACCATCAGGCCGAACATCCGGAAGTCGGAGATCAAGCTCCACAGGGGGTACTGGAACGTGGCCGGGCGGTTCTTTTCGATGAAAAAGTGCCCGATCCACGCCGGACCGTAGCCGCTGACGAGGCCGCCAAGGATGTACCAAGGATTCATGTAGTAGATGGTCGCGGCCAAAAACAGGATGCCGAAGGACGTCCCCAGAAAATGAAAGACCCGGCAGGCGCGGTTGGCGTGTTCGCGCAGGTAGTAGGGCCAAAACTCAGCGTACGTGGGAATGCGATCGGACATACAACCTCCACCAAGAACCGCACCCCATCAGCCTCATCGGATCGGCGCAATGGGTCAAGCGTTCGGTTGGAAGACGGCGTAAGCTGGGAAGCATGAAGGCAATTTTCATCTGGTTGGGTTTGGCGTTCGGGTTTGTGCTTGTCGGGTGTGGCCCGATGGAGCCCGAGTGTGTGCGCGGGGAAGAGGGTTGTCGGTGCAGCACCGGCGGCGTCTGTGACACCGGCTTGGTGTGCCGGTCGGGCGAATGCACCGCGTCTTTGCTCGGCGACGGGGATGGCGACGGCGACGGGGATGGCGACGGGGACGGCGACGGCGACGGCGATGGAGATGGCGACGGAGATGGAGATGGCGACGGAGATGGAGATGGCGACGGAGATGGAGACGGCGACGGGGATGGAGACGGCGACGGGGATGGAGATGGGGATGGGGACGGCGATGGGGATGGCGACGGCGACGGCGACGGCGACGGGGATGGAGATGGGGACGGGGACGGAGATGGCGACGGGGACGGAGATGGCGACGGCGACGGCGATGGGGACGGGGATGGCGACGGCGACGGCGACGGCGACGGAGATGGCGACGGCGACGGGGACATCGATCCGTTGTGCAACGAGCTGTGCACGTTTGCCGACGACGGGGAGTGCGATGACGGGGGCCAGGGCGCCGCGTTCGACGTGTGCGACTACGGTTCGGACTGCACCGACTGTGGCGTTCGGGTGATCGACCCGGTGCCCGCTTGCGCGGACAGCTACGAGCCCAACGACCTCCCCAACGACCCTCTGGAGATCGGTCTGATCACCGATGACGACGACGACGGGGACGCGTTGATGGGCACAGTGGGCGGGGCGGCCGATCCCGACTGGTTCCGGTACTTTGGCAACGATGAGATCCTCGCGATCGTGAACCCCACCGCGACGCTCACCAGCATCGAGTCGTTGCGGCTCTGCATGTTCATTGAATGTGTCACCGCGTCCGAGACGATTTTTTCTTGTCCCGCCGCTTCCTCGACCCTGATCGGCTCCATGGGCGCCCAGGGATGTTGCATCACCGGGGGCAGCTCGGTCGAGCTCGCTGTCGACGACCTCGACTGTGGGGGCAACGAGAATGCCATGGTGTGGATGCGCATCGACGGCGCCCTGCCAGACACCTGCGTCGACTACACCCTCGCGTACCATTTCTAGAGCGCATCCAGCGCATCTCAACCCGCGCCGCGAGGAAGGCCCGCCCCGAAAGCGCCGCGGCGCCTGGAGATGCGCGCCGAGGGCGCGCCGCGCCGTGGGTTAGAATGTCGCGGAGATGCCCAGGTCTGCATAGGCATTGATCAGGGTCCACGACGGCTGGGCATAGCCGAACAGGCTGGGCAGGGGCACCTCACCCCGGCCTTGCAGCCACACCGAGAACCAACCCACGCGCTCCTCGAGGGACACGCTCCCCCCCGCGGCCCGGTACACGTTCAGCGATTGGGCCTGGTCGAGGTAGAACGCGCGCGCGGACAGGGACGCGCCAAACCCGGGACGGAGATAGAACCGGGAGTAGACAAACCGGCCGGGATCGTGGCCGACCCCTTCCTGCCAGCCGAGGAAGGCCCCCATCGCTCCCCCAAACGCGCGTGGCACACCGATCTCCGGCCCCACCATCGCCCGCAGCGCCCACGCCGGGGTCGCCGCCCCCATCGCGCGCATCGACAGACCGAACCAGTCCCATTGTTCCCACGCCACCTCGGCGCTGGCGTGGTGGAGCCCGCTCAGCAACGACGGCCAAACCCCGGGACGGTAATCGGAGAAACCCGGCGCGGTGTAGCGGTAGCCCCCGAGCAAGCGCAGGCCGAACCCGGGCTGGCTTTCGGCCTGCACGTAGCCGAGGTCGACGCCGGGGGTGAACCCGTCGAGGCCGATGCCCCCGCGGACCCCGGCCGCGGCCCGGATCCAGCGCCCGTAGCGGCCGGAGAGGTGGGCTTCGGCCTCGGTGCGCAGGGACAGGCCGAGGTCGCTGACCACCCCCACCCGCCCACGGTGCGACACAAACCAATTGCGTTGGCCGTAGCGCGCGGCCCAGTACGCCCCGCCGGTGAGGTGGTCGAAGCGGGGAAACAACCGGGTGGGCGAGGGGATGGAGCCGGCGTAGGCGCCCATCTCGAGCAGACCCGAGAACAAGTGAACGCCGGCTTGGGCCCCGTCGAGGAGCGGAACCCCTGGGGCGATCCAGGGCGTGAAGCGCCCCACCGCGCCGGCCACAAATGTTTCGGGATGGCGGTAGGAAAGTGCGAGCTGATGAACCTCGACGCGGAGATTCTCGCCTTTGCGGTAGCGGGCGTCGGCGGGCACCAACGCCCCATCGATGTTGGCCTGCACGTGGAGGCGAAGGCCGGGCACGTACAGCTGGGCGCCGTGGATGGCGAGGGCGAGCCGGGACCGGTGGAACATCCGGCCCTGGCTGAGCCCCTGGCCCGACGAGCGTTGCCACAATGCCACTTCAATGGGGAACGTGACCCCTTCGCGGAACCGGACCCGGTCGGTGCTGAAGCCGACCTTGTCGTGGGGGGCTTGGGCCAGCGCATCGCGTCCATCGAAGGCCGGGCCGGGGGGCGGGGGCAGCGGGGCCTGATCGGCAGGATCCGCGGGGGGCCGGTCGACCCGGGCCACGAAGCGCGAGACGTCGTCCGACAGGCGGCCGGTGTAGGTGCACGACGCCAGGTTGCCCGCGACGTGCTCGATGGTGCACACCCCGCGGCGGCGGCGGCGCGCGTAGAGCCGCACTTTGTCCCCGACCGTGAGCGCGTCGGGCCCGCGCGTGCCTTCGAGATAGACGCGCTTGTGGGTGACCGAGGAGACCAAACCCTTGATCGTGACCCGTTTGGTCTTGGCGGGGGCGGCTGCGCTGGGCGCTGACCACAGCAGCGCCGCGCCGAAGGCGACGGGCAGCAGGCAGGGCAGGGCAGGGGGCGAAGCGCGCATGGGGCGAGGGATTAAAGAAGCTTTACGCAGGACCCAGCGTCGTGTGTGCAGGGTGCGGATCTCGGGACAGCCGCCGGTTTGACCTCGACCACGAGCGCGTTGGATGCAGTATGGTGTGGGCAATGTGGAATGCTTGGACCCGGTTCGGCGTCGTGGTGCTTTTGTGCGCCTCGGCGGCATGTTTGCGCGTGGACGTCACCGGTCTGCGCTGTGATGGAAGCAGCGGGTGCGGCGCCCAGCTCGAGTGCGTGGCCGGACATTGTGCCGACCCCACGACGCTGACGCCGTGTGACGGCCCCGCCGCGTGCACCGCCCCGACGTCCTGCATCGACGGCTACTGCGTCGACCAGTCCGGAGACGGGGATGGCGACGGGGATGGGGATGGCGACGGGGATGGCGATGGCGATGGTGATGGAGATGGCGACGGTGACGGTGACGGAGATGGCGACGGTGACGGTGACGGGGATGGTGACGGGGATGGTGACGGTGACGGTGACGGTGATGGTGACGGTGACGGTGATCTCGACGCTGGGCTCCCCGACGTCGTGGTGCTCGACGCGGGTGTGGACGCGGGGGTTGACGCGGGCCTCGACGCTGGCGTGCCCGATGCGGACACCCCGGACGCGGACGCGCCCGATGTCGATCCTGGGAACGCTTGCGTGATGGGGGTGTCGACCGTCGTCGACAGCAACAGCCAATGCGACATCCCGGCCGGCGCGACCTCCCTCGAGGTCGAAGTGTGGGGCGGCGGCGGCGGCGGCGGTGACTCCGGCGGCGATCCCCCCGGCACCGGCGGCGGCGGCGGGTATGCGACCACGCAGATGGCGGTGTCGCCGGGCGACGAGGTTTCGTTCTACATCGGCGCGCCCGGCCAGGGCGGTGCCTGCGGGGGGGCGGGGGGCAACTCGTTCGTCGGCGCGGGCGGCGCCGGTGGGGGCGGCCCCGGCCAAGACGGGTCGGGCGCGTTGTCTGGGGGGGTCGGTGGCATGGGCGGGCCGTTCAGCGGCGGCGCCGGCCAAAGCGGCGGCGGAGCCGGCGGCGGCGAGATGGAAGGCGACGAGCCGGGCGGCGGGGGCGGTGGCGCGTCCGGCGTCCGGGTCGAGGGCACGTTGGTCGCGGTGGCCGGTGGCGGCGGCGGCGGCGGCGGGGCGCGCCAAGAAGGGGGCGGCGGCACCGGGGGCGCGGGCTGCGGACAACCCGGCGGCAACCGGCCCAGCGTCGCGGACGCGACCGGCGGTGGCGGTGGCGGCGGGGGCGGCTGCCAAGGCGACAGCGTGGAGGCGGGGAGCGGTCCCGCCCCGGGCAATCCCTTTGACGCGGACGGCGCTGGCATGGGCGGCGACAACTCCGGAACCTGTCCCGCGTCCAATGGAACTGCAGGGCGCGTGGTGTACGTGATCCAGTGACCGATGCGAACCAGACCGGATCGTTCGACGACGAGGGGATGTTCGATCTCACCGTCGACGCGGCGGTGCCGGGCTCGGCCACGCAGATCGACGTGACCCCCGCGTCGGTCGAGCCCCAGCCCAAGCTGCTGGCCAACCCCATTGTGCTCGGGCCCTACACCCTCACCAAACGGCTCGGGGCCGGGGGCATGGCCGAGGTGTTCTACGCCGAGAAGGCCGAAGGCGACGACGTGCGCCCCATGGTCATCAAACGAATGCTGCCGCACCTGGCGCTGCAGCCAAAATACGTCGAGATGTTCAAACGGGAGGCGGAGGTCGCGGCCCGGCTCCGTCACCCCCACATCGTGCACATCGAGGAGCTCGCCCACATCGATGACACCTACGTCATCGCCATGGAGTTCGTCGACGGTCTCACGTTGTTTCAGCTCGCCCAGCGCGCGTGGCGGGCCGGCCGCTCGGTCCCCATCGAGCTTGTGCTCTACGCGATGGTGGATACCGCTGAGGCGCTGCATTACGCCTACACCGTCACCCCGTCGGGGAGCGGCCCCCTCCGGCTCATTCACCGCGACATCAGCCCCGACAACCTGATGATCGACAAAGACGGCCACACCAAGATCCTCGACTTCGGCATCGCCAAGGCCGCCGACTCCCGCAACGTGACCAAGACCGGCGAGATGAAGGGCAAGATCCCGTTCATGTCGCCCGAGCAGCTCGCGGGCCGGGCGCTGTCGCACCAATCCGACCTCTACGCCCTCGGGGTGGTGCTGTTCTGGATGCTCACCGGCCGCCGGCCGTTCCGCGGGGAGTCCGACCTTCTGTTGATGCAGGCCATCGTGCGCGACCCCGCGCCCCGCCCCAGCGAGCTCAACCCCGAGGTGCCCAAGGCCCTCGATGTGTGGGCGCTCAACCTGATGGCCAAGCGGCCCGACCTGCGTCCCCTCGACGGCGCGTTCGTGGCCGAAGAGCTCGCCAAGATGCTCGTCGGCGGCCGCGAAAAGGTCGCCGCGTTTGTCCGCGAAACAATGGCATTGCCGGCCAACGCCACCCCCCACCCGAGCGACGCCCCCCGGGCCCGCGGCTTCGACGGGTCCGATCTCACCGTCTGGAACCGCCAACCCACCCGATTGTACAGCCGGGCCCGGTTGCTGATGCTCGATGACATCCGCGAACGCGCCCGGGCCGAGGATGCCCTCGCGGTCGCCCCGCAGAGCGAGGCCAGCGACGCCACCCGCATCCAACTCGCCGAAGCGCGCCGGCGACAAAGCGTGATGCCCGCGGTGCTGGTCGGCTTGTTGCTCGCGGCCATGGCTGGCTTCTTGTTCCTGTATCTCGAGGTGTACGGCACCGACGACGGCGAGGTCCCGCCCCCCATCGAGATCGCGGCCCCCCCGCCGCCCGACGAGCCGCCCGCGGCCGCCGACCCGCCCGCGGCGGCCCCGCCCGACGAGCCGCCCGCGGCCGCGGATGCGCCGGCCAAGGCCGAGGCCGATCCCCCCGATGAGCCCGCCCGCAAGGCGCCGCGCACCAAGCACCGCCGCGACCGCACCCGCAAGATCGACGTCAAAGTGGTGGGCGACGGCATGCGCTGGACCCTGCCGTCCAAGTCGCGGCTCAAGCCCGACGGCGGCAAGGTGAGCGTCTCGTCGTCGACCAAGTGGCTGTACGCGGTCGACCGCCGCACCGGCGGACGCTCGCGGGTGCCGATCAAAAACGGTGTCGCCGACGCGTCGGCGCTGCAAAAGGGCAAACTCGCGGTGCGTGTCTTCCCCTACGCCGAGGTCAAGGTCGGCCGCCGCCCCCTCGGGAGCACGCCCTTTCCGCCGGTGTCGCTGGTCGAGGGAACCTACTGGTTGACCTTCACCCACGACGACAAGACCGTGACCAAAGAGGCGGTGGTCCGGCCGGGGGACACCACCGTGCTCAAGGTCGACATGCGCGATCCCTGAGCCCGCAAAAGTCCCCACAGCAGGTTTGTGACCGCGTCCGGAATTCTCTAAGGTCCGCCCATGCCAATGTTTTTCCTCACCGTGTGGTTGGCCGCGGGCATTCAAAGCAGCCCCGACTACGAGGCGGGGCGGGCCTTTTACCAAGAGCTCGAATACGAACAGGCGCTGTTCCGGTTTCAAAAGCTCTTGCTCAGCCCCGAGCTCGAGGACGAGGACCGGGCGCAGGTCTCGATGTGGGTGGGCTTGTGCTTCGCCGGCACCGGCGACCTGGTCTCGGCCGAACGCGCGTTTGTCGACGCCTACGTGACCGACCCCGAGGTGGCGATGCCGCTCGCGGATCCGCCCCCGGCGGTGGCGCGCTTGGCCGAACAGGCCCGCGCGAGCGCGGCCCAACGCCGGGCGGAACAAAACGCGGCCCCGGCCCCGGCCGACCCTGCGCCCGCCCCTGCACCCGCTCCGGCCCCGGCCCCGGCGGAATCAGACGGGTTTGCCACGGTGCCGTTGGCCGCGGGCAGCACCATGGCCGCCGCGGGGGTCGTGGTCTTGCTCGGCTCGGCGGTGGCCGCGGGCGTCGGTGCGGTGTTGTTCATCGAGGCCGCGGCGTTGGCCCAAGACCCGAACAACTTCGCCGGTGACGTGCTCGGCTTGGTCAACCAGTCCAACCAACTGTTGGTCGGGGCCAGCGTGGCGGGCGTGGCCGGGGCGGTGGTCACCGCCGGCGGCTTGGGCTTGGTCGCGATCGGCGTGTTCGCGCCCGAGATCGTCGCCTTCGAATAGCGGCCACACACCCCGTCCGTCGACGGGGGCGCACCCTGCCAGGGGGCGCGGCGATGCGTTGCTTCCCGGCTGCGCCTGCGCGTGGCCGGGTCAGTTCCCGTTGGGGTGGCAGTTCAAGCAGTTCGGGTAGTTGCCCGAGATATAGCCAGGCCGGCCAGAGTGTTTGTCGTTCATCTTGTTGACGCTGTGACATTGCTGGCAGGAGATGAGGTCTTCGTCGAAGTTGGTGGCGAAGTCCTTGGGCGCGGCCCGGACCTGCTCGTGACAGCGCTGGCAGTTTTTGCGGTTGTGTTTGCCCGACGTGATCCGGAACGGGAGGTGCTGGGTGGGGTCGTCGGTCTGGGCGTCCCCGTGGCACATCTTGCAGTCGTTGGAATCGGCCGACCCCCAGCCGCCGCTCGGCGCGCCCACGAGGCTGTGCATGTTGCTGATGCTCTCGCCCATGGTCCCCTCGTGGCATTGCCGGCAGCCGTTTTGGGTCCAGTCGTTGCTGTTGAGGTGACACTCCCCGCAGGTCACGTCCTCGTGCGCGTCGCCTTGGGCGATGGGGAAGATCGGGGTGTGGTCGATGTTCACCGCGGCGTTGCCGTCGGGGTGACAGGACAGACAGGTCTGGGTCTCGTACACGTACCCGGCAAACCCATTGTGCACCTGGTTCATCTCGTTTTGGGCGTGGCAGTTTGAGCAGCTGCGCTGGTTGAAGTCCGTGGCCCAGGCTTTATCCGGCCGGGACTGGGCGTGGCACTCGAGGCAGTTTTCGCGGAAGTGGTTGTTGCCGTTGGTGATCAAGAACGGGCCGTGGTCCGCGACCTCGTCGACCTGGGATTCGGCGTGGCAGCGTTTGCACTGGGTGGAGTTTTGCGCGCCGGGGTTGTTGGCGAACTCGCCCACGTCGCTGTGAATGGCGTTGAGGTTCTGCATCTCGGTGCCCTCGTGGCACTCGCGGCACGCGACCTGGGCCCGGTTGGTGGTCGAGAGGTGGCAGTCATCGCAGCCAATGCCGTTGTGCACCGCGGGCGGGGCGAGCGGGAAGTAGGCTTCGTGGTCGATGGTCACCGCGCCGGTGCCGTCCGGGTGGCAGGACAGGCAGGTGTTGGTGTCGTACGCGTAGCCTGCAATCCCATTGTGGATCTGCCCGGTGGGGGTCTGGGCGTGGCAAGCAAAACAACTCTTCTCGGTGAAGTCGGTGGCCCAGGGTTTGTCCGCCCGTGAGCTGCTGTGACATTCGAGGCAGTTCTGTTGGTAGTGCTCGTTGGCCGGGGTGGGGGTGATGAGGAACAAGCCGTGGGCGGCCACCGGATCGACCTGCGACTCGGCGTGGCAGCGTTTGCATTGGTTGCTGTCCTGGAGGGCGGGGTCGTTGACGAACTCGCCCACGTCGCCGTGGATGGCCGGCAGGTTGTCGCCCACCGTGGTCTCGTGGCACTCGCGGCAGGCCACCACGCTGCGATCGGTGTCGCTCAGGTGGCAGTCGCCGCAGGTGATGTCGGCGTGGGCCGCGGGCGGCTCGAGGGGGAAGAAGTCCTCGTGGAAGATGTCCACGTCACGGCTGCCGTCGACGTGGCACGAGAGGCAGACCTGGGTGTTGTACTGGTAGCCGGGGATGCCGTTGTGGAACGGCGTGGTCTCGCCCTGGAGGTGACAGCCGGTGCAGCTCTGGTCGGCGAAGTCGGCGGCCCAGGGTTTGTCGGTGCGCCAAGAGGTGTGGCACTCGAGACACTCTTGCCCGTGGTGGGGCGCGTCCGGCTCGATGTTGAACGGGCCGTGCAGGGCCACGCTGTCGACCTGGGAATCGGCGTGGCAGCGTTTGCACTGTCCGGAGTCTTGGGCTGCAGGGGCATTGAGCCATTCGCCCACGTTGATGTGAATGCCGGGGAGATCATCGCCCTGGGGGCCGTTGTGGCATTCCTGGCAGCCGACCACGGATTGGTCCGTGCTCGAGAGGTGGCATTCCGAACAGCCAACTTCGTTGTGCACCGCGGGCAAGGCCAGGGGGAAGAAGGGCTCGTGGTCGATGGTCACGTCCTTGCTGCCGTCGGGGTGACAGGTCAGGCAGGCGTTGTCGGTGTAGGCGTAGCCCGCAATGCCATTGTGGTCGGCGTTGGTCTCATTGGGCTGGTGGCAGAACAGGCACGTACGCTGTTCGAAGTCGGCGGCCCAGTCCTTGTCCGTGCGTTTGGCCCGGTGACAGTCCAGGCAGTTTTCGCGGTGGTGCTCGTTGCCGGGGGTGATCAGGAAGGGGCCGTGGGCGCTCACCGCGTCGACCTGCGACTCGGCGTGGCAGGTCTTGCAGTCGGTGGAGGTCAGCGTCGCCCCCCCATCGCTGAACTCCCCGACGTCGTTGTGGATGCCCGCGAGGTCCTCGTTGCGTTCGACCTCGTGGCATGTGCGGCACGCGTTCTGGCTGGGGTCGGTGTTGGAGGTGTGGCAGCTGCTGCAGTCGACGCCTTCGTGCTCACTGCCGGGCGCGATGGGGAAAAACGGGGTGTGGTCGAGGTTGACGTCTTTGCTCCCGTCGGGGTGACAGGACAGGCAGGTGTTGGTCTCGTAGGCGTAGCCGAAGACCCCGCTGTGATCGGCGTTGGTCTCGGTGGCGCCGTGGCAGAAAAAGCAGCTGCGCTGTTCGAAGTCGGCGGCCCAGTCTTTGTCCGCGCGGCTTTGGGTGTGGCACTCGAGGCAGTTTTCTTTGTTGTGTTCGGAGCCGGGCTGAATCAAGAACGGTCCGTGATCGGTGATCGCGTCGACCTGCGACTCGGCGTGGCAGCGCTTGCATTGGGTGGAGTCTTGGGCGTCGAACCCGCCGTCTTGGAACTCGCCGACCTGGGCGTGGATCGCGGGCAGGTCGTCTTCGGTCTCATGGCATTGGCGGCAGGCGTTCTGGGAGGCGTCGGCGCTGTCGAGGTGACACTCCGCGCAGCCGATCTCGTCGTGTTCGGCCCCCGGGGCGATGGGGAAGTATTGCTCGTGAGCCACATCGGTGACCTTGCGGCCGTCGGGGTGGCAGGTCAGGCAGGTGGTGGTCTCGTAGGCGTAGCCAAAGATGCCGTCGTGGGTGTCGGTCATGTCCGGCTGGAGGTGACAGTATTCGCAACTCTTCTGCGAGAAGTCCGCGGCCCATTCTTTGTCCGGGCGCGCGTCGGTGTGGCAGTCAAGGCAGTTTTCGCGGTTGTGGGGCTCGTCGGGGGCGATGAGGAAGGGCCCGTGATCGCCGACCCGGTCGACCTGCGACTCGGCGTGGCAGCGTTTGCACTGCACAGAGTCTTGGAACTCCGCGGCGTGGCCGTTGAACTCGCCGACGTCGAGGTGGATGCCGGGCAGGTCGTCGCCTTCCTCGAGCTCGTGGCACTCGCGGCACCGGGTGACCGAGGGCTCCTCGCCGAGGATGTGGCAGTCGCCGCAGCCGATCTCTTGGTGGGCGGCGGGGGGCTCGATGGGGAAGTTCGCCTCGTGTTCGATGTAGGTGATCTTGTAGCCGTCGGGGTGGCAGGTGAGGCAAGTCGGCGTGTCATATGCGTAGCCGACGACGGGGGCGTGCACCGGGTCCATGTCGGGCTGGGTGTGACACAATGCGCATGACTGCTGCGCGAAGTCGGTGGCCCAGGCTTTGTCCGCGCGCCCGTCGACGTGGCACTCCATGCAGTTGGATTTTTCGTGGGGCACAGGTTGGCCCATCGGGCCCTGGATGAGGAAGGGGCCGTGGTCGGCGATGGCGTCGACCTGCGACTCCGCGTGGCAGGACTTGCAGTCCGCGCTTTCGATCACCCGGCCCTCGTCGTCGAACTCCCCGACGTCGCCGTGCAGCGCGTCGATGTCGTGGTCGTCGAGCGCATAGTGGCAACCCGCGCAGTTGTTGCGCCCGTATTGGTTGGGCTCCAGGGCGAGGTGACACTCGCTGCACCCGATGTCGGCGTGCACCGCCGGCGGATCGATCGGGAACAGCAGCTCGTGGCCCCCCGGGGGGCCGGCCTCGCCGCGCGGGTGACACTGGTAGCAGGCCACCGCCTCGTACATGTAGCTCGGGACCGCGCGGTGCTGGGTGTTGGTGTCCTCTTCGTTGTGGTCGTGGCAGGACATACACGTGAAGTCGTTGAACGACGGGGATCCGCCGTGACACGCCGCGCAATCCATGCCGCCGTGTGCGCCGTCGACGATCGGGAACAACGGTTCGTGTTGCTCGCGGGTCATGGGCACGCCGAAGCCGTCGCCGTTGGGCTCGGGGGGGCAGCCGAGGGAGAAGGCCACCAGCGTGAGGAGACCCAACGCCAGCCCCCACCGGGATGTGGCGTTGTGCGGGACCAGCGGACGGTTCGACAGACCATTCACCATAAAAGGACCTCCCCCTTCGAGAGCCTTACGCACCTACTCTCCCCCTGTGTGCATCCAGGATCCGCGACCGAGACAGGGTCGCATTTCACTTTTCCCCACCCGCACCTGGTGGGTAAACAGCCTCCGTGACCCCCGCGAAAAAGTCCCCCCACCCACCCGACCCGGCCGCGGACGCCGATCCGCTGGTCGCGCGGCGGGACTTGCTCGACCGGTTTCGCGCGGGGAACGAGCGCGCCCTCGCCGAGGTGTTCACCCTGTACGTCGATGTCGTCGCCCGCACCCTGCGCCGCGGGGTCACGGTGCGCGTCGACGGGGCGCCGCTCCGTCTCGGCCCGGACCTCGGGGAGTCCGACGTCGAACAGCTGGTGCAAGAGACCTTTCTTCGGGCGTTCAAGGAGTCCGCCCGGCTGTCGTACGACGGGCTGCGGCCCTACGGCGCCTACCTGTGCACCATCGCGCGCAACTGCCTGATCGATCTCGGGCGCCGGCGCTCGGTCGAGCGCCGGGTGTTCGTCGACCGCGACGACCAACACCTGGACGCGCCAGATCAAGGCCCCAGCCCCGCCGAAGCCGCCCACGAGCGGGAGATGCACGCCGCGCTGCGCGCCTTTCTCGATGGCCTGGACGAGGCGGATCGCGCGCTTGTCGACGTGCGGTTCGTGCGGGGCGAGAGCCTGCGGGTCGCGGCCAAGACCCTCGGCACGTCGGTGTTTCGTCTGCGCAAACGCGATGTGCGCATCCGGCGGGCCCTGTTGGCCTTCCTCCGACAACGTGGGCTGATGTCCGACGCCACCGTGCACATCGGGGGCAGCGTCCTGGACCGCCGCCACACAGATCCCGAACCGTCACGTAAAAAGAGTTAATGGTCGATTCTTCTCCTCCTCCCCCTGGCGAGCCGCGCGGTCTGTCCGCGTGGTTGCTGGAGCGTGCGCTCACCGGCGCCCCGGACGCGTGGTCGACGCGTGCGGCGCGCCGGTGGGTGCTCGCGCGGCCGGCGTTGCGGGAGATGTACGACGACCTGCGAGGGGCCGGCCGGGTGCTGTCGGGCCGCGCCTTTTCGCCCGAACAGGCGGGCCTGGTGCTCGCGGATCTACAGCCCGCCCGGGGGCCCGCGCGCGCCCGGGGCGGCGCCTGGGGTTTGGCCGCGGCCGCGGCCGCGGCGGCGGTGTTCTTCTTGGTGGGGGACGACGGGGCGCACCCCCGGGCCGCGACCCAGGGGGCGATGGGGGTCAAGGTCCAATGCCTCACTGGCGCGGGCGAGGAGTGGCGGGTGCGGGGCGCGGCGGTGGCCGGGGTGTTCGATCCGGTCGAGCGTCTGTCCTGTCCCCGCGACGCGCTGTACACGTTCGCCTTGACCAACCTCAGCAAAGCGCCGGTTCACGTGTTTGTGATCGGCGTGGACCAGGACAACCAGCTGCATTGGTTCGCGCCCTTTGGCCAGGACGCGCGATCGCTGCCGGTGGGGCCGGGCACGGTGGAACGCCTGGTGGACACGGTGGCCGACGCCAAGGGCCAAGTCTGGGGCTCTGACCTGACCCTGTTCGCACTTTTTGGTGACAAGCCGCTGTCTGGTTCGCGCATCGAACAGGAGCTGCGCGCGGCCCAAGGACAGCTGCGCCTCGGCCGCTTGTCCCGGCTGCCCCTCGACGTCGAGCACCAAGCCCGGCTCGAGCTCTACGCGTCCAGCGGGTCGTCGCCATGAGCTGGTCGCCGCCTTGGACCATCATCTGCGGCGCCTTGTGCGCCGTTGCGTTGTTGCGGGCGGGCACCGCGTCGGCCGCGGCCCCGGTCCGGTACACGGTGGTGGTGGGACACAACGGCGACGACGGGGGCGAGCGTCAACCGCTCCAGTACGCCGACGACGACGCCGCGCGGTTCTTTGATCAAGCCCATCGGGTGTCGCGCCGCGCGTGGTTGCTCACCGCCTTCGACCGCACCTCGGCCCGTACGTTCCCCGAGCTGTCCGACATCGCGCGGCCCCCCACCGTCGAGGAGCTGGCCCGGGTGATGGGGGAAGTGAACTGGGCCATGCGCGAACACAAAAAGCGCGGCGAGCCCACCGAGCTGGTGTTCTACTTCGCCGGCCACGGCGACGTCGACGGGGGCGGCGAGGGCTACCTGATGCTGGCGGATGGGCGGTTCACGCGGACCCAGCTGCAAGATCAGGTGGTCGAAGCCTCCGCCGCCGACGTCAACCACCTGATCATCGACGCCTGCGCGAGCTACTTCATGGTCCCGCGGGGCGCGTCCACCCCGCGTAAGCTCACCCCCGACATGCTCGATGCGCTGTCGCACCATGGGGTCACCGACCGCGAAGCGTTGCGCCGCACCGGGGTGTTGGTTTCGACCAGCGACGCGGCGGAGGTGCACGAGTCCGTGCAGGTCGGGGGCGGGGTGTTTTCCTACCTGGTGCGTTCTGCGTTCGCGGGGGCGGCTGACCTCGACGAGGACGGCCGCGTCGAGTACGCGGAGGTGGCCGCGTTCGTGGCCCACAGCACCGCCACCATCGACGACCCGCGCGCCAGTCTGCACATGTTTGCCGCCGCGCCAAAGGCCCGGCCCCACGCCGCCTTGTATGACCAACGCCGGGCCGAGGCCGAGCACTTCCTCGTCGTGGGAGGCACCGCGCCCCGGCACATCAAGGTGTTTGACGCCCATGGCCTGCCCTACGCCGAGCTCCACCGCGCGGCCGACAACACCGTGACCATCGCCCTGACCGGGAGCGACTACTTTGTGGTCCAGTCCGACGCCGAAGAAGCGGTGTTGGTGCCGCGGGCCCCGGGCGCGTACGCGGTCTCCGCGTTGTCGTTCACCCCCGCGATGACCGCGCGCCGCCAGGCCGCGGGGCCCTTCGCGGGTCTGTTGCGGGACCCGTTCTCGTCGTCGTTCTTGTCGGGGTACCTGGCCCAGAGCGGGCTTTTGGCCCCCCACACCCAGGAGCGCTTCGAGGTCCCTTACGCGCCCGGCGCGGAGGCGCCGTGGCAAGTGCCGTGGGTGGCCATCGGCACAACGGCATTGGGCGCGGCGGCGGTCGCGGCGGCGGCCTCGGGCGCGGCCGCGGTGGTCAACATCGCGTTGTTCGCGGCCTTGAGCGCCGAGTTCGAACAGACCCGGACCCTGGACCCGCAGCTGTCCCTGCAGCTGGAGGTGGCGCGGGTGAGCGCGGTGGGTCTGGCCGCCGTCGGGGTGGTGTTCGCCGCGGCCGGCGGGGGCGCGCTGGTGCTCGGTCTCGCCGAGGAGGGTCCGTGATCGCGCGCGGCGCTGTCCTGGTGGGCCTCGTCGTGGGGCTGGTCGGGTGCTTGCCCGGGCCGGAGTTTTTGACCCGCACCGCGAACGTCGAGATCTGGGTGCTCGATCTGTTGCCCGGTGACGTCGTGACCCTGGACATCGACGGGCAGGTGACCGAAGCGACCATCGCCGACCCGCTTCCCGACGTGACCCGGTTCTACGACGAGGTCGCCCCGGGCAGTCACCGGTTGCAGGTGTACATCGCCCGGGGGGCCGCGCGGTGGTGCGGCGAGGACCGCTTCGACGCCTCCGCGGACGACAAGACCGTGCTCACCGTCGACGTGGATGACCTGCCGTCGTGTGCAAGCGGGGCGGACGCGGGTCCCGTCGACGATGCGGGCCCGATCGAGGACGCGGGCGGGGGCGGCGAGGACGCGGGCCCCGGCGACGCGGGCTTGCCCGACGCCGGCGGCGAAGACGCGGGGGCGCCGGATGCCGGGCTGCTCGACGAGGCCGCGGACTTCGTCTACCTCATCGAGGAGGTCTACCGCGACGATTGCCCCGGGGGCGAGGACGACTGCGAGACGGTGTTGCACCTCAACAACAACCGCACCCTGGTGTGGCGCGACGTGGGTGAGCCGCCCGCGTCCGCGCAGGTGAGTCTGGCCGACTACTTGTTCGTGGTGTTGCCCGCGCTCGACGAGGACGCCGACGAACTGTTTGAAGAGGGGTGCGCCACGCAACCCGCGGGCCCCGAAGTGATGGTTCGGCTCAAGCGCAAACGACTGGACGACGAGGGGGAGGACCTCGAACAGAACGAAACCGTCACGGGGTGCACCGGCACCGCGGCCACGCTCCGCAACCGGCTCCGGGCGCTCCGCGACGTGTATTTCGACGACTTCGACGACGACTGAGGACAGGACCCGATGAGCACGCTGCGGCCCTGGGTCGCGGCCCGCCATTGGTGTTGTCCGGTTCCGGATTTGCTTGGCACTATTGCCCGGTCGACGCCGCTTTCGGTGGTTGCGATTGCAGAGTGGTTTTGACAAAACCAACCTCGACTCGTCGTGGACACGCTCAATCTCCTGTACCTGACCACCGGTGTCACCATCGCCTTCGCGATCGTGGTGCTGTACTACCTGCGGCGCCTTCGCCGCGGCGTGCGCGACACCGAGCGGCTCACCCTGACCGTGGCCGAAGGCCAGCACATCCCGCCGTCGTTGCACCCGGTCATCGACACCCAACGGTGCATCGGCAGCTTGTCCTGCGTGAAGGCCTGCCCCGAGGGGGACATCCTCGGGCTGGTCGATGGCCGGGCGACTTTGGTCGAGGCCTCCCATTGCATTGGGCACTCCAAGTGCGCCACCGAGTGCCCGGTCGACGCGATCAAGTTGGTGTTCGGCACCAAAGAAAAGGGCGTGGACCTCCCTGAGACCGACGAGAAGTTCGAGTCCACCAAGGCGGGCATCTTCATCATCGGTGAGCTCGGGGGCATGGGCCTCATCAAGAACGCCATTCGCCAAGGGCTGGACGTGGCCGAGACCCTCAAAGCTCGGGCCCCCAAGCTCAAGGCGGGGGCGCCGGACGCGGTCGACGTGCTCATCGTGGGGGCGGGGCCGTCGGGCATCGCCGCGGCGGTGGGGTGCACCCAAGCGGGCCTGTCCTACGCCGCGTTGGAGCAGGGCACGGTCGGGGGCACAGTGGCCAACTACCCCCGCGGCAAAGTGGTGATGAGCGAGAAGGTCGTCATCCCCGGTTACGGCGCGTTCGGGCGGAGCCTCTTGTCCAAAGAAGAGCTGATGGACGAGCTGTCCGAGGTGATGATCAAAAACCGCGTGCGGGTGGAGAGCGGGGTCCGGGTCACCAACATCACGGGGGATGAAGGCGACTTCGTCGTCGAGACCAGCAAAGGCACCCGGCGGGCGCGCATGGTGGTGTTGGCCATCGGGCTGCGGGGGACACCGCGCAAGATCGGCTGCAGCGGGGAAAGCACCACCAAGGTGACCTACAACCTCGTCGACCCTGACCAGTACCAGGGCCGCAAAGTGTTGGTGGTGGGCGGCGGCGACTCCGCGGTGGAGGCCGCGATTCAGCTCGCCGAGGAGACCGACGCCGAGGTCGCGATCTCCTACCGCAAGGACTCGTTCTCGCGCTGCAAGCCCCGCAACCGCCAAATCATCGCCGACCTGATCGAAAAGAAAAAGGTGCGCGCGTTGATGGGCACGTCCGTGACCGCGATCTACGAGGACCGTGTGCATCTCCAGACCGCGAGCGGAAAGTCCGGCGGCCTGTGGAACGACAACATTCTCGTGTGTATTGGTGGAGAGCTGCCCACGAAGTTCTTGAAGGAGGCCGGGGTCACGGTGCGGCGTTTCCACGCCGAGGAAAAGAAACGCTCCGCGGCGCCGGGGGAGCGTCCCAAGACCGCGGTGCACGTGCGGCAGAGCCGCCGGCTGGGCATCTTTTTGTCCGTGATCGGCGTGGCCATCTTCGCGGGTCTGATGTGGGTGGGGCAGGACTATTACACCCTGCCGTTCGAGGAGCGGCGCGCGCACAAGTTGCACGAGTGGCTGCGGCCCGCGGGCCTGTGGGGCCACGGGGTGGGCATCATCGCGACCCTGGTGATGATGTCGAACTTCATCTACGTGTTGCGCAAACGCCTCGGTTTCCTCAAAGGCTCCGCCCCCATCCGCACCTGGCTGACGTTCCACATGTTCGTGGGCATCATGAGCCCGGTGGTGATCGCCTTTCACGCCGCGTTTCAGACCGAGAACCTCCTCGCGGTGGGGACGTGGATTTCGCTCGGGGTCGTCGTCGGCACCGGCGTATTCGGGCGCTTCTTGTTCGGTCTGGTGCCTTCGCACCACGGGAAGCTCGAGGCCTTGGTGTCGCTGCAGGAGCGTTGGATCGAGCAGCGCAAGGCGCTGCAGGACGCGATGGACGGCACCACCGATGTCGGCTCGGTGCGGCTGACCCTCGACGCGGTGACCAAGCCCCCGCCGGAAGTGTCGTTCTGGCAACTGCTCACCCTCGTGCCCCGTCGACGACTGCAGCTGGGCCGGATGATGGAGAAGGTGCGTCCCTATTTCCTCAGCGAGGAACAGTACCGCTTTTTCAAACACGAGGCCGGCAACGTGATCAAGCTCCGGCTCCAGGTCGCGGCCTACCGAAAACTCAAGAACATCTTCCGGGTCTGGATCGGGCTGCACGTCAGCCTCGCGATCTTCATGGTCCTGCTCATCGCCGGGCACATCGGCTTGTCCCTGTATCTCGGCTATCAGTGGATCTGGTCAGCATGACGCGCATCGGTTGGGGGACGATCTTGGTCATGACCTTGGCCGCGGCCGCGCCGTCGTGGGGCCAAGTGTTCTCGCCCGGCGACCTCGCCCGACCCCACGCGGACCTCGAGGGACTGACCAACTGCACCAAGTGTCACGACAGCGGCGATCGCCTCAACAACGACAAATGTCTCGCTTGTCACAAAGAGATCAAACGCCGGGTCGCGAAGAAGCAGGGCTACCACGGTGGGCCCATCCGCCTCAAAAGCTGCGCCGAATGTCACTACGACCACAAGGGCCGCAACGCGGAGTTGGTGCGCTGGTTCCCGGTCAAATCACGGTTTCAACACAAGAAGACCGGGTGGCCGCTGTTCGGGACCCATGGCGAGCTCAAGTGCAACAACTGCCACGAGGTCCGTCTCATCAAAGACAAGTCCGTGCGCAAGCTGCTCAAGAAGCCGGCCAAGAAGGAGACCTTCCTCGGGCTGTCCAAGCGCTGCAGCGCCTGTCACTTCGACGAGCACCGGGGGCAGTTCGAGGACACCAGCTGCCAGGACTGCCACAACGAATCCAAGTTCAAGCCCGCGCCCGGTTTTCGCCACAACCGCGACGCCCGCTTTTCCCTCACCGGTCGGCATCGCCGCGTGGCCTGCAGCAAGTGCCATGAGCCGGAGCGCGACACCACCACACCGCTCAACGCGTTCCCCAAGCCCAAACACGTCCAGTTTGCGCAGTACAAGCCGATTCCCCACCGCCGCTGCATCGAGTGTCACCGCGACCCCCACCGGGGGGAGCACGGCACCAAATGCCAAAGCTGCCACAGCACCAAAGGCTGGGAACACCTCAACCAAAAAGCGATGGACATCGGCTTTCACCAAAAGACCGACTTCCCGCTCCTCGGCGAGCACCTCCACGTCGACTGCAAGCTGTGCCACGGACCGTTCCGCGGCCAACGCAAGGCGGTCTACAAAGGCATCGACCACGACCGCTGCGACACCTGCCACCACGACGCCCACGTCGGGCAGCTCAGCGCCACCGATTGGGGGCGTTCGTTCTCCTTGGCCAAGTCGCCGCCCCCCACGCCCAAGGCCGCGGACAAAAAAACCAGCGGCCCCGATTGCCGGGCGTGTCACTCCGAGCGCGGCTTTGCCCCCGTCTTTTTCGAACTCGAGGACCACGGCAAGACCCGCTATCCACTCGAGGGCGCGCACCAAGCGGTGGCGTGTGTGGCGTGCCACGAGCCCAACAAAGGGTTGGTGCGCGAGGTCAGCCGCCACGTGCGCCGCGACCTGGCCCGCACCGGTCGTGACCTCCGGGTGAGCACGTTCCCCCTGAAGCTCCCCGAGACCACCGAGCGTTGCGAGACCTGCCACGACGACGTGCACAGCGGCCAGTTCGACGAGACGGTGAAAGCCAAGGGGTGCAACGCTTGTCACGAAAGCACGTCCTTTGGCTCGCTGCTGTTCGACCACAACCGCGACAGCCGCTTTGCCCTCGAGGGCGCCCACGAAAAGGTCGAGTGCCGCGCCTGTCACCGGGCGGACGAGACCCTCAAGAAGGACGCGAAGAAAGGCGTGGACGTCCACGACGTGCGCTACCGCCCCGTGGCCCAGGAGTGCCGGGACTGTCACCGCGACGTGCACGTGCGGCAGTTCGACGACCAGGCAGGACACACCGACTGCAGCCGCTGCCACGGGGCGGTGGCGTTCGCCCCCGCGGCGAAGTTTGACCACAACAGCACCGCCTTCACCGAGTTTGGCCTCCGGGGTCGCCACGCGACGCTGCCGTGCACCGCGTGCCACGCGGAGGTCGCGATCAACCCCGAGGTCAAGGCCGTGCGGTACCGCGGGTTGCCGACCCAGTGCGCGGGGTGTCACGAAGACCAACACCACGGCCAGTTCGACGAGTATTTGCCATGACCGGACGCGCGCTGATCCTGTTGTTCGCCATCGGCGCAGCCGCGGCGGGGGCGGCGGGAGACGGCAAGCCCGCGGCCAAGGCCCCGAACAACCCCGCGGCCAAGCCGGCGCCCGCCGCGGTCCCGGCCGCGGCGGTCAAGGCCGCGCACGCGGGCCGGCCGGACACCAAATGCGAGGCCTGCCACACCGAGGACGGTTGGCTGCCGGCCCGGTTCAACCACGACCGCACCGGCTTCGCCCTCAAGGGCGCCCACGCCAGCGCAGACTGCGCACGCTGCCACGGCACCGACTTTATGCGCGCGATCCCCACGACCTGTTCGGGGTGTCACCAGGACCCGCACGGCCAGGTGTTCGGCGTGATGTGCCAGGGCTGCCACCGCGAGCAGACCTGGCGCACCGAGATGGACGTCACCGCGCACCTGTGGACCAACTTCCCGCTCACCGGTCGCCATGGGGCGTTGGCCTGCACCGAGTGCCACCAAGATCGGCGGGATCGGGGCTACCGCCAGCCCACCGTCCAGTGCACCGACTGCCACCAGAACGACTACCTGCGGACGCCGGTGTACTCCATCGACCACGTCGCCAGCCGGCTCTCCACAGATTGTCGCCGGTGCCACCAGCCCACGAGCTTTCGGCCCGCGACGTTGCTTCAGCACGAGCCCTGCTACCCGATTTTGCAGGGCAGCCACCGGGGCGTGACCTGCCGCGAATGTCACAACAGCCTGGTCGGAACCCGCGTGGACCACACCTGCAGCACCCGCAACCAGACCTGCAAGGACTGCCACGCGCACCAGTGCGACATCAGCAACGCCCAGCACCAAGACGTGGCGGGCTACGAATGTGAGTCCCTCAAGTGCGCCGGCTGTCACGCCCGCAACCGTTGAGCGGGCCCGCGATCAAAAGTTGTCTTTGGCCTCGCGCAGCGCGCCCAGCACGGTGGTGACCTCGGGGGCGCAGCCCAGGGCGGAAGCGTAGTGGGCGCGGGGGCCGTCCTCAAACGCGAGCAAGAAAGGATTTGTGGATAGCTCGCGGCCGAGGGTGTCGGGGACCGAGCTGCCCGAGGCCGCGCGTTCCTCGTCGAGCTGGGCCCGCCGCTCGCCCACCGCGGGGACACCGGCGCTGACGCTCTCGGCGAAGCGAAAGTTGGACCCGGTGTACTCGTGGGCACAGCACACCAGGGCCTCGGGAGACTCGGCCCGGTAGGTGGCCATCACCGCGGTGAGGTCGGCGGCGTCCCCTTCGAACAGCCGGCCGCAGCCCCCGAGGAACAACGAGTCGCCCACGAACAGCAGGGGGCGTTGCTCCAAGCGCGCCACCCGGGTGGCGGTGCCGTCGTGGCCCCAACGCCAGACCTCGTCGACGGGGGTGTCGAGGGCGTAGCAGATGTGGCCGCGGGTGTGGGCGTGCACGTCGAGCACCCGGAAGCTGAGGCCAATGACCTCGACGGTGGCGCCCACCGTGGCCGGGTGGGTGAGGCCGGGGATGCGGTCGCGATCGTGGGCCGGCCCGTAGACCCGACAGCCGGTGTGGGCCACGAGGTCCTCGTTGCTGCCCACGTGGTCGCCGTGGTGGTGGGTGTTGAGGATCGCCCGCAGGGTCCAGCCCCGGTCGGCGAGGGCGGCCTCGATGGGGCCGGCTTCGGGGCTGTCGACCAGCACCGCGTCGGTGCCCTGGGCGAGCAGGTAGGCATAGTTGTCGCGCCAGACCGGGACTTGAAGCAACACCAGCGACATGGGGACCTCCGACGACCAAGGGACAAAAAACAACAGGCTCCCCGAGGGGAGCCTGCGTGGCGGAGCGAGAGGGATTCGAACCCTCGATACGAGTTGACCCCGTATACACGCTTAGCAGGCGCGCGCCTTCAGCCACTCGGCCACCGCTCCAACGCCCGACAAGGTGAATAACACCGATCGTAGGACTACGGAGCAAGCGCTCGCTCGTCAAGGGGCACGGCGGGCGGCGGCCGCGCGCTCGAGCCGCCGCAGCCCCAGCGCGCACAGAGCGGTGGCCGCGGCCCCGGCCCCCACGCTCGCCCACGCGAGATCCACGAAGGTCCAGCCCCCATCGAGCAGCAGGCCGAACAGCGGCGGGCAGACCGCGGTCCCGAGCACCCCGGCGGTGACCATCAGCGAGCGCACCGCCCCGATGTGGGCGGTGCCGAACAGGTCGGCGAGGAACGTCGACTTCACCGTCGCGGACAGGCCCATGGTGCCGGCGAGCGCGAGGTAAGCGGGGGCGACCCAGGCCCCGCGGAAGGCGCCGAGCAGCGCGACCCCGAGCAACAGGGGCACCAGCGAGACCAGCAACAGCCGGCGGGCCCCGACGCGGTCCACCAGCGGTCCGCTCAAAAACGACGTCAACGCCCGGCACACCGCGAACGCGACAAAGCTGGCGGTGTACCAGGTGTCGGTCCAGCCCATCTCCGCGGCGAGGCTGAGCTGGTGGAAGAAGAACCCGGTCAGGAGCAGGCCGGGCATGATCCAAAACGGCACCACCAAGTAAAAGCCGGGGGTGCGCAGCACTTCGCCCCGGGTCCACGACGACGACCGCGCCCCCGGCGCCGCGCTCGTCGTCGATTCGTCCGGGCGCCGGTCGTCGGGGGCGAAGAACGCCTCCGGCCGCGGGTCGCGCCGGGCGAGCAACGCTTGTCCGAGGGGCACCACCACCAGCGCCACCACCGCGGCGGCGGTGAGCAACGTGGTGCGCCAGCCTTGGGCGGCGATGGAGGCGACGATCACCGCGGGCAACACCGCCTCGCCCAGCGGGTGACCGAGCATGGTGATGCCCAACGCTTTGCCCCGGGACCGTTCGAAAAAGCGGCTGGTCGACGTGAGGTTGATGTGGGTCATCACCCCTTGGCCCAAAAACCGCACGAAGAACAACGCGGGCAAAAACAGCCACAGCGACGGGGCTTGGCCGAGCACCGCCAGCGCGCCGGCGAGCACCAGCACGCAGCCGGCGGCGTAAGCGCGCAGGCTGACCTTGTCGATCCAGGCCCCCACGACGGGGATGGACAAGCCGGACAGAATCGTGGCCGCGCCGTAGTACGAGCCGAACGCGGTGCGGTCGATGACAAACGCCGCGCACACCGCGGGCGCGAACAAGGAAATAAAAAACGTCTGCCCCACGCTCGACGTCAGCGCATGCAACAACCCAAACGACAGCACGTCGGGGTAGCGCGTCAGCAACGTCTTGTACCCCCCAGGGGCGGGCGCGGCGGCTTCAGTCACATTCTTCATCGAGGGTGTGGACGGTCAGGTCCTGACACGTGACGCTGCCCTCGTATTCCCCGTCTTGTTCGCTCTCGAGGATGACGTGACACCAGAGGTATTGGTGTTCCTCGGTGCAGTCGTCGTCGCCGCAGCGATCGTCCCGCTCACAGGCGGCGTAGGCATAGGTCCGGCAGTCGTCCGAGAGGGCGTCGCAGTCTTCGCGGTAGGGATCGGGAAGGCACCCGCTCGCCACCACGCACGCCAGCCCACACCATCGCCTCCACATCATCGCTGCTCCTCAAAAATAGACCGCGGTCCCGAAGGACGCGTAGCCCCCGCGCGAGGGCATGTAGTAGCCGCCTTCGCCCATGATCGCGACCCACTCGTTGATTTGCCACATCACCCCGACGGGACTCTCCATGCTGCCGAAGAACGGGAGCTGGGCCTCTTTGTACAACGACAAGGACACGCTCACGGTGGGGCGCACGTAGATCCACACCCCGTCGTAGAGCCGCTCGGCCACCGGGATGGTGACCGATGCGCTCCCGAACCGTTCGGGCAGCCCAATGTAGCTGTGCTCGAGGTACTCCAGGTAGCCGCCCACCCCGAGGTACATCGATTCAAATACCGCATAGCGGAAGCGCACCCCCAGCGAACCCCCGAAGGTGTACCCCCCGAAGCCCACCTGGTTCCACGGTTGGCGCGACAACAGGTCGAAGCCCGCCGCCGCCCCCCCGTGGGCTCCGACGAGAAAGTCCACTTTGTCGAACAGGGCCACCCGCCCCCAGGCCCCGGCCAGGCCCCCCGCGGTCTGGTCTCCGACGTGGCCGCCCACCGAACCGCCGGCCTCGACGTACTTCCCTTCGGGGAGCGGGGTGGGGGGCCGGTAGCCCGGCGCGGTGACGCAGGCGCTGGTCCACCCGAGGGCGCACACCAGCCAGAGGACGCGCGGGGTGGTCATGACCGCAGCTGGGCCCGGGCTTGGTCGAGGGTGGCGTCGGTCTTACAAAACGCGAACCGCAGCAGGTGGCGGGCCGCGGCTTTGTCCTTTTCGTAAAACACGCTGGGCGGAATCGCGGCCACCTTCTTGGTCTTGATGAGCTCCACCGCGAACGCCCGGTCGTCGAGGTCGGAGAGGGCGGAAAAATCCGCGATGATGAAGTACGTGCCCTGCGGGACCGCAGGGGCGAACCCGGCCCCGCGCAGGATCTCCACCAGGGTGTCGCGGCGGCGTTGGTAGTCGGCGCGAAAGCCGGCCACGTAGTCTCCGTCGACGCACATGCGCAACCCTTCGGCCACCGCGTGTTGCAGGGGGGTGGCCACCGCGTAGGTCACAAACTGGTGCGCGGATTGGGCCGCGGCCACCATCGCCTGGGGCCCGGTGGCCCAGCCTACCTTCCAGCCCGTGAACGAGAACGTCTTGCCCGCGCTCGACAACGTCAGGGTGCGGTCCCGCATGCCCGGCAGCGTGGCGATGGGGGTATGGGGGGCGCCGTCAAACGTCAGGTGCTCGTACACTTCGTCGGACAAGACCAGGACGTCGTGTTGCTGACACAGCCGGGCAATGGTGGATAGCTCAGCGGGGGTGAAGACCTTTCCCGACGGGTTGTGGGGGGTGTTGAGCACCAACAGCTTGGTGCGATCGGAAAAGCACGACGCGAGCTCGTCCTCGTCGAGGGCGAAGTCGGGGTAGCGCAGCGTGCAGTACCGCACGGTGGCGCCGGCGAGGGCCGCGGCCACGGGGTAGGAGTCGTAGTAGGGCTCGAGCAACACCACCTCGTCGCCGGGATCGAGCAGCCCGAGCATCGAGCTCATGATGCCCTCGGTGGCCCCGCAGGTCACCGTGACCTCGGTGAGGGGGTCGTAGTCGAGGTCGTAGAAGTGCTTTTTGTGACGAACGATCTGTTCGACCAAGGGGAGCACCCCCGCGGATCGTGCGTACTGGTTGTGACCGGCCCGCAGGGCCGCGGCGGCGGCGTCGACGAGGGCGGGGGGGCCTTCGAAGTCGGGGAAGCCTTGGGAGAGGTTGATCGCCTGGTGCGCGATGGCCAGGCCGGTCATCTCGGCGAAGATCGTGGTCCCGAAGGGCTGAAGGGCTTTGGCGGTGACGGTCATGACCGCCGGTTATGGCGGCGGCGGCGGAGGCTGGCAACCAGCAGCAAGAGCCCGGCGAGGGGCAAGCTCTCCACCGGCGACGATGCGCAACCGCAGTCGTCGTCGGAGTTGTTGCCGATGGGCTCGGGCTCGGGCTGGGGTTCGGGTTCGCCCGCGGCGGCGTCGGGGGCGCCCGCGTCGGGCAGGCTCTCTTCGCGCGTGCCTTCGTGCACCGTGACCTGGGCGGTGCCGTCGGCGCTGACCATGTCCACGGTGATGTAAAAACCGAGCAGGCCGTCGCTGGCGTGTTCGATGTTGCGGGCCGAGCCCTCGATGGCGCGGCAGGGCAAGAAGTCGATGTCGTCGGTGAGGCGGCAATCGAGGGGCATGGACGCGTTGAGGTAGGGCGGGTTTTGGTTGGGGTAATAAAGCTGCCCCCCGAGGAGGTCGACGAAGCCGAGGGGGGTGGTGGGGAGCTGGCGCATGTCCACCGAGTGCAGGTAGATGCCGGGGGGGCTCGAGTCGTAATCCTCGTGGAGCACGCCTTGGCGGTTGGCCACGGTCACGAACTTTTCCTCCCCGCCGAACTTGAGGATGGTGCCGCCTTGGAGGACAGGCTCGAGCATGTAGGTCCCGGGCTCGGTGACCTCGGTGAACGTGGACCAGCCGATTTGGGTCCGAGAGAACGCGGAGAAGCCACGCCCCTCGAGGGCCATGAGGTCGTTGACGGTGGGGCCGGGGTTGAGCTCCACGTTGAGCCGGTAGTGATCGATGAATCCCAATGTGTGTGCAAACTCGTGCATGTAGGGCTTGACCAGGGCGAGGATGCCCACCGAGATGGTGGGGCCGTCGGGCACGCTGGCGTCGGGCGGACCGGCGTCGAGGGTCGGTCCCCCGTCGAGGGCGGGGCCGGCGTCGAGGCCAGGGCCGGCGTCGGGGATGGGCTGGGGTTCGGCCAGCACGGTGACGGGGTTGCCGCTGGAGAGGGCGGCGAGGGGGAACGCGATGCCCCCGAAGATGTTGGTGGAGACGATGAGGCCGTCGAGATAGCCGTCCGGGCATTCCTGGTCGTCGGGACAGTCCGCGCTGTTGATGTCGAACTGCGACAGGTCCACGCCCTGCTCATCCCGGACCCGCTCCAGCATGTCGGTGATCAGGGCGCGGATCTCGCCGGCGGAGAAGGTCTGGAAGTCGGTGATGTTGAGGTGGCAGTCGTCGTTGGCCAACGAGATCGGGCACTCGTCGTAATAGAGCACCTCGGCGAGGGTGGGGACCGGGTCGTAGGCACCCAATGATTGTGCTTGGTAGAAGCCGCGGAAGGTGCCCGGCCCCCCCGCGGGGTTGAACACGGTGTCGAGCTCCTCCTGCTCGAAGGCGGTGAGCTCCTGCTGCACGCGCATGGGGATGACCAGGACCTTGCTCGTGCCCCGGTGGGGCACCTTGTTGATCCCGATGTCGTTGGTGGTTTGCAGATGGTCGAGGGCGATGGCCCCCGCGCTGGTGGACAACAGCGAGACGACGGACAGAACAAGCAACCGCATGAACCAAACTCCAGGCATGTCCCGACTGTAGCCGCTACCCGAAAAGTTGGCACTGCAGTTGCTCTCTATACGGGCGGAACCCCATCCATTTGGATGTGTCGTCACATCCCCCCAGATGAAGACACATCTTGGCCCGCCGGAGACCCCCATCTCCGGCGGGTTTTTTTCTGCCCCACACCGCCCCAGCCCGACAAAATCAACCACTTACGCGATCGTCCACCGGGACCCGGCGGTCCCTCGCGGGTTCTCTAAGCGCTGGTGCCAGAAGGGGTTTTCGACGCCTGGCGTCTTTTCGCTCACGCCGCCCGCGCGTTCTCACGCGCAAATGACCATTGGTCAGTACGGTGTGTCCGCGTTGAGCCAGCGACGGCCCGGCCGGCCCGCGGTCGGCTACATTTTGGCCGTGCCCCTCGCCGAGGACCCCTACTTCACCATCGAGGACCGACAAGGCGTGTTCTATTGCACCTGCCGCCACGACTGGGACGTCCCCGATGTCGAGCGGTTGATCGCGGTGATCCAGCCCCTCATCGAGTCCCAAGAGAACCCGCGGTTCGTGATGAACCTGGTGGAGATGCACGACATCACCCTCACCGCGCGGTGGCGCACCTCGGGCTGGATGCGGGGCAACCAGGGGCGGGTGGCCCGGACCGCGGTGATCATGCGGGACAACATGCAACGGTTCGTGCTCCAGACCCTGCTGCGGGTGTCGGGGCGGCGCAACGTCCGGGCGTGCGCCACGGTGGAGGAGGCGTTCGCCTTCGTGCACGCCCCCGACCCGGCCTGAACACACCCATGTCAATGCACGGCGAGCACGATGCCGCTTGCCGGGTGGGTCACGAGACGACAAGCTCCCCCCATGCAGGCTCTGGTGTCCTTTTTTTCCGACGACGTGACCGCCCGCTGGATGTGGTGGCTGGGCACGGCGGTGCTGGTGGCGGTGCTGATGGAGCCGTGGGCGGCCTTTGCCCACCGCCGGCTCTGGCACCGGCCGGGGCTGTGGCGCTTGCACAAGAGCCACCACGCGAAAAAGCGGGGCTGGTGGGAGGCCAACGACCTCCTCTCGGCCGGCCATGTGCCGGTGTCGATCGCGATCATCGCGGTGGGCGTGTTCGCCTTCGGCCCGGTGCCCGCGGGGGACGTGTTGTTCGGGGTGGGGGTGGGCATGGCCGCCTTCGGGATCAGCTACTTCGTGTTCCACGACGGCATGGTCCACGGCCGGTTGCCGGTGGCGTTTTTGTTGCGGGTGCCGATGTGCGCCCGGTGGCGGGACGCCCACGAAGAGCACCACCGCCGCAACGCCGCGCCCTACGGCTTCTTTCGCGGCCCCACCGAGCTGGCGCGGGCCCAGGCCCAAGCCGATCCCAAGCGCTGATCGGGTTGCCCGGTCCCTATCCATTGTTTGTGGCGCGGGATTTCCCTACTTCGGCGTCAGGAAATTTCTGACAGGGATGTGAAGAGATGTCTCACATTCCTGTCATGCATGTTCATTTTTTCGCTCACAACGCCCGGGCCGCGAGCCACCACACCCAAAGCATCTGGGCCCCAAAGTAGAGCGGGAGCCCCAGCGCTTTGTTGACAAACCCCGCGCGCACGAACCGTTCGCGGGCCACAAACAAGTCGCTCAAATAGAAGCTCACCGCCCCGGCCAGGGCCCAGCCACCCGCGGCCGCCCCCGTCGTGAAATGGCCGACCGCGGTCGCCACCATCACGGAGATGACGCCGATATACGCAACAACGGGTCCCCGCAGCTTGGGCTTTGCCTTGGGCCACAACCAGCGGACCACCACCAGCCCAGCCACCACCAACGGCACCGCCGCCAACCCGCTCATGCGGGCATTCACCCCAGCCGATGCCAATGCAGCAACGTACGCGAGGTGAGCGAGGAAAAACGAGAATAGCCCGAGCACGAAACCTTTGCCCGCCCCGGACTGGAGCAATGCTACGTCCCCAATAAGAGACAATGCCAACGCGGCCAGGACCCATCCGTGGGGGCCCGAACCGGTGGGCATCACCAGGGCTCCCCCGACGAGAAACGACGCCGCAGCCAGGGATTTGCTGACGATTTTCAAACGCCGGAAACCGGTCGTTTCTGCATACAGCAATGCCAATGTACATGCAGTACACGCGGCGAACGAGAACAACACGAAAGTCTTGTGTTCCAAGTTGACCCCATTTCAAGTTCGTTGCTGTTCTTGCAACAACATCGGGCTATGCTGACGCGGTACCGCCCGATCGGGCGGAGCGGAGGACAGGGATGGCGGATCGGTACGGCGCCCGCAACAAGCGTGAAATCGACAACATGATGAAGGTGCGGCGCAACGTGTTGAGCCGGCCTTGTCCCTATTGCGGAGCAAAAAAGGGCGAACGTTGTCGCAGCCCCGACGGCACCGAGCGGGTGCCGTCCAAATCGCACGCCGCCCGGCTGGGCAAGTTTGCGCTGCGAAAGCCCAAAAAAGACAAGTAACCTCTGCGGTCATCATGACCGATGAGAATGAGCGCGAGGCCGAGGCACGCTGGGGATCGACCCCGGCGTATCGCGAGTCGCAACGACGCTGGTCGAGCTACGGCGAACAGGACAAGGCGGCGCTGCAGCAAGAGAGCGACGAGATCGTCGACGACATGGCCGCGGTGATGCACACCGGGGCCTCGCCCGACAGCCGCGCGGCCCGTGCGGTGGCGGAGCGCCATCGCCGGCACATCGAGACCTGGTTTTATCCCTGCGACCACTGGATGCACGCCCAGGTCGCGGAGATGTACGTTTACGATGACCGGTTCAAGGATTTTTACGAACGGCGGGCGGAGGGCCTGGCCGCGTTTTTTTCCGCTGCGGTGGAGGCCAACACCTTGGTCGAGGCCGGGGCGGTGCAGGTCGACAGCGCGCTCGATCAGGTCAAGGCGGCGGCGGGCCTGCGGGCGGCGCCGGCGGCCCATCCGGCGGACACCGCGCACCAGGAGCGCGCGGCCCCCGTCGAGGCCGAAGCGGCCGGCGCGGACAAGGCGGACCCATGAGCCACCCGCGTTTTCCCCACGGCCCCTGGCACCCGGTGACCGAGGGCTTGTGGATGGTGACCGGCAGCCAAGACCTCCCGATTCCGCGCAATATGATTGTGTGGCGCACGGCCCAAGACGAACTCGTGATCTACAGCGGGGTGGCGCTGGGTGACGACGCGATGGCCGAGCTGGAGGGGTGGGGCACACCGCGGCACTTGGTGGTGCCTCACTATTTCCACGTCCGGGACGCGGCGTGGTTCGCCCATCGCTATCCCCAGATGGACGTCTACGCGCTCCCGGATGCGGCCGGCCGGTTGCCCGAGGACCTGCAGGCGCGGGTTCGGCCTCCGCGGGACTTGACCGCTTGTGGCCTCCAGGTGGAGGTCGTGCCCGGGATGAAGTACGGGGAGGTCATGCTCGCGATCCCGGTGTCGGATACATGGGCATTGGTGTTCACGGACGTGTTCTCTTGTGGCCGGGCGCCCCAGCTGGTGGCGCGGTGGCTGGGGCCGCCCCGGGGCCTGGGGGTGCCGCGGGTGGTGAAGTTCGGGCAGGTGGGGGACAAAGCGGCGGTGAAGGCGTTCTTTCGAGACCTTCCCGGTCGCTATTCCCCATTGCGCTGGGTGCTCAGCGCCCACGGCGAGGTGTTCGAGGGCGACGGGGCCGAGGCGTTGGCCCTGGCCGCGGACCGGCTCTGACCGCAGGGGGTCAGGTCCAGTGCAAGGTGAACCGCAGGGTCCGACCGTCGTCGACCGCGACCTGCGTGCGGCCCCGCACCCCCACAACCCAAAGGACGCGTCGAACGCGCCGGCCATGCCCTCGACATAGGTCGCCGAGCCGGTCATCTCAGGGGGGGCGCCGTCGACGCACAGCTCCACGGTCTGGTCGTCGAGCACGGTGCGCCGCATGACCCCGCAGTTGCGGTACAGGCCGTCGTAGCCGCGGGGAAAAATCTTCACCACCCCGCCCGGGGTCAGGCCGAACACGCGCAGGGCCCCCACCAACGGGCGCAGCATGGGCGTGTCCGCCGCGCGCTCGAGCCCTTCCCGGGCCCAGTTGCGCACCGCCTCGACCCCACAGCGGGCGGCGATGGCGTGGGTGAGCTGGGTGTCGACATCGATCGACACCCACCGGTTGCCCGGCATGTACGAGACCTCGGCGAGGACCTCGGGGTCGAGCGCCCGGCGCACGTCCGCCGCGACCTCCGCCCCCAACAGCGTCAACGCGTCGAGGTTAGACTGCAGCAGCATTGCGCGAATGAGGGGAGGGGACTCCGCCATGCTTCACGGTACCAGCCGCGGGGCGGCCCCGGCGCGGGGGCGGGCGGCTTGCGTCAGCCTGAAGCAGCCCCGGACCCGTCCCGGGCGAGGAACTGGCGCAGGCCCTTGTCCGCTTGTTTTTGGACCTTGCCCTGCAGCATCGGCGTCCAGCCCAACAACAAGCCCGGCACCCCCAGGGCTTGGCGCGACCACCGCCAAAAGCCGAAGTGGTCGGTGTGGCTTGTGATCTGCCCATCCTCGACGACAATGTCCGCGTCGATGATGTTGTGCACCTTCCGGCCGGTGGCGGAGAACGTGTACCAGGCCTGCCAGCGCGTGCGCACGTGGCCGTCCTGCTGCGTGGGGGGCGTGTGCTCGATGCGCAGGTCATCGGCGCGCGCGGTGAGCATGCGCCACATCGCCCCCGCTTCGGCCCCGGTGAGCGCGGGGAAGACCGGATCGGAGAACCGACCCGAGGGGGCGTACAGGGCGGCCATCGCGTCCCCGTCGCGGGCGGCAAAGGCGGTGTACAGGCGGTCGACGACAGCAACAGGTTCCATGGCGGCACGCTACGCCGGCCGGCGCGCAGATGCACGAGCGGAGCCGAGCAGCGTGAGAACTGCCGGGTACTTCCGGTCGCGGCACGGGTGGGCGCACCGGGCCCGGCCCGACCGTCCTGCACATACATTGTGGGCCCGGGGCGCGCCCCTCGCCGGCGAGGGCCCGCGCCTGGTCCGGTGCCGCCTCACTGGCTGAGGGTGAACACGCCGTCGATCGAGCAGCCGATGATCGGTTCCCAGCTGGTGAGGCCAAGAACCTCGCTGGCCACGGTGGGGCAGTCGTCGTCATCGGCGAGCGGCACCTCGTCGATGTCGATGAAAAACTCGATCTCGGCCTCGGTCCGCGACCGGATGGTGCCGCGGAAATCGGTGCGGAACTCCAGGGTGCACACGTAGCCCTCGGGGCCGTAGTTGACCTCGTACTCGTTTTGGAACCGGAACTCGCCGTCGTCGTCGACTTCCCCCTCGTCGAGGCCCACCACCCGGATGGCCCGGGGCGAGGTCTCCAGCGTCGAGTTTTTGGGGAAGTAGCCGTTGTAGTCGATGCCACAGTTGTTGTCGGTGAACTGGCCAGACTCGGTGATGTAATTGCCCGAGAGGAGCACGGCCTCGTCGTGGCAGACCTCGTCCCACTCCCCCTCCCAGGTGCACAGCGACGACTGGTCGATGGTCTCTTCGCATTGCACCGCGTCGGTGTCGTTGCCGCAGGCGTAGAACATCTCGTTGAGGCAGCAGCGGTGCGCGGGCTCGCGGGGGCCCGCGTCCGCGGGATCGGGGTCGTCGCCGGGATCGATGCTGCCGGCACAGCCGCCCGCCACGACGAACACCGCCAGAACAAAACCCACCGCACGCGCACGTTCCATGTGACCTCCGGGGCCAGTAGACCGCGCGCTGGCGGACGCGGCCAGACATTTTGCGCCAACCCGACCTGTCCGCGGCCGGCCGCGCCCCGGCGGCCCGACCCCGGCAGGCGACGCGGGGCAGGGGTGCTACAGGAGACCGGACCCCTTCCCCGGAGCCCGCGATGACCAAGCGCCGCCCCCACGCCCCGAAGACGATCACCCGGCGCGACGCCCTCAAGACGATGTCCGCGGCGTCGGCCGCGGCGATGTGGCCGGCGGCGGGGTGTGGCCCCGGCGCCGATGGCGAGCCCCCCGCGCGGGTGCCCCTCGACGAGGCCATCGACACCGTGGTGGTGATCATGATGGAGAACCGCTCGTTTGATCACACCTACGGCGGGTTGACCGTCGACGAGGGGCGCACCGATCTCGACGGTCTGCGCGCGGACATGAGCAACCCGCTCAACGATGGCACCCCGGTGTTCCCCGCCCCGGTGACGACCCTCTGCGCCAAGGACCCGGCCCACGGATGGAACCCATCGCACCGGCAATGGGGCGAGGGGGCCAACGATGGGTTCGTGGCCGTGCATGAAAACCGATACGGCCTCGACGTGGCGCCCGAGGCGATGAGCTACCTGACCCGGACCGAGCAGCCCACGACCTACGCCCTCGCCGAGCAAGGCGCGATCTGCCAGCGCTGGTTCTCGTCGGTGATGGGCCCCACCTGGCCCAATCGCTACTACGCGGGCTGCGCGACCTCGATGGGCAACAAGAGCAACGACGCCATCGTCGACGAAATCCCCACGCACTTCGAGCGGGTCTGGCGCAGCAAGCGCCCCTTCGCCAACTACTACGGCAACTTCCCGTTCTTCGCGCTCAACGCCCGGTTGCGGCTGTCCGACCCGGAGTTTCAATACCTCGAGCAGTTTTACGTCGACGCGGCCGAGGGCAACCTCCCGCCCTTCGTGTGGATCGACCCCGTGTACGGTCGCAACGACGATCACCCCCCCGCGCACCCTTTGGCCGGGCAGGTGCTGATTCAGAGCATCTACCAGGCTTTGGTGGACTCGCCCCACTGGGAGCGATGCCTATTCATTGTCACGTACGACGAGCACGGGGGCTACTTTGACCACGTCTCGCCGCCGACCACCGCGGACGAGCGCGCCGGGGATGGGTTTGACCAGCTCGGCTTTCGGGTCCCGACGTTTATGGCCAGCCCCTGGATCAAGCCCGGGACGGTCGACGACACCGTGTACGACCACACGTCCATCTACGCGTCGCTGGCGTCGCTGTGGGAGCTGGAGCCGCTCACCGCCCGCGATGCCGCGGCCAACACCTTCTGGGACGTCATCGACCGGGACGCCATCGACCGGGGCGAGCCGTATCCCCCGGTGACCCTCGCGCCCATCGAAGCCAGCGACGACGAAATCTACGCCCCCGAGTGCTTGGCGCTCACCGACGTGGTGCCCACCTTCAGCGCGGGGGGCCCGGGGCCGGGGGGGCTCACCGGACAGCCGGAGCTCGAGCAGTTCGCCGCCGCCCACTACGCGGGCCACGAGAAGAACCGCATCGCCCAGACCGACGCGGTCTACCGAAGGCTCCTCGAGATCGCCGAGGCCCAAGGTGTGCTGGTTCGGAAAGGCTGAGCGAAGCGGACGAATCCCTTGACAAGGCCGCGTGCGGGGGCGATGAAGAAGCCGCGCTGCGCCCGTAGCTCAGCTGGATAGAGCATCTGACTACGAATCAGAAGGTCGGACGTTCGAATCGTTCCGGGCGCGCCAACACAAAACCTCCGCTTCGGCGGAGGTTTTGTTTTGGCGCGCCCGAAACGACTCGAACGTGTCCGCGCCTGCGGCGCGGCGTTCACGTTTTTTCATGGGGTCTTGGGAAGACCCCCTCGCCGTCTTCGCCGGCTCACCCCCAAAGGGGGTTCCGGTGCGCGACAGGACCCTCCGCTTCGGCGGAGGTTTTGTTTTGGCGCGCCCGAAAAACGCGGCGTTCACGTCTTGTCAGGGGGTCTTGGGAAGACCCCCTCGCCGGCTTCGCCGGCTCACCCCCAAAGGGGTTCCGGTGCGCGACAGGACCCTCCGCTTCGGCGGAGGTTTTGTTTTGGCGCGCCCGAAACGACTCGAACGTGTCCGCGCCTGCGGCGCGGCGTTCACGTTTTGTCAGGGGGTCTTGGGAAGACCCCCTCGCCGGCTTCGCCGGCTCACCCCCAAAAGGGGTTCCGGTGCGCGACAGGACGCTCCGCTTCGGCGGAGGTTTTGTTTTGGCGCGCCCGAAAAACGCGGCGTTCACGTCTCTGGGGGCGACAGCAATGTCATTGTGGTGTGGCGAAGCTGACGAAGCGGAATCTCTGAAACCCTCGCTTCGGACACCACCGGTTTGGAACACACGCGCGCGAAGGTTGCGGCGCCAAAGGCGGCGTGCCGTTCTGCGGGCAGAAGAGCCATCGCCGCGCGGCTCGCTATTCACATTTCGGTGGGCGGACGCGTGCTCGACTCGATCGTCGACTACTGAGGCTGGCCCTCACACACCGGCGCCGCGCGTTTCCGAATATCCAGTAAATTCCAGGTATTGGAGCCGTGGTTGCCGATGTGAAAGCAGATGTTGGTCCCGGCGGGATACGCCGCCTCGATCGGCACCACCGCGTTGAGCAAGTCTCCTTCGCTGGGGATCGGCACGTCGGTGGTGAACACCACGTCGTCGTCGAGGGCCAACCCCACATGTGCGACCCCGCCCAAGAACGAGGTCTGGGAGAACCAGAACACCTCCATCGAAAGCTCGTCGCCGGGCTGGAGCGCCGCCGGAAGCCGCTGCTGGACCGTGGCCCAGTTGCAGGTGCCGGTCTCCAAAGTCCAGGAGTGGCGGCCGTCGATGTCCTCTATTTCGGTGTTCGACGCGTCGCAGGGCATGATCGTCTGCCCGTCCGCCTGGGCGAAGGGATCCATCTCCATCGGGACCGCTTCCCAAAGCTCATGTTGGACCACCGAGTGTGCCGGCGGCTCCACACAGCGCCCCCCGCAGCCCCCGGCGCTTCCGGCGACGACGACGCAGAGCAAAGAACCGAGCGCTTGTTTGTTGCGCATGGCACCATGGTAGCCTGATCGGGGAGAGAAATGTCGAGGACGAAGGCACTGATCTGCGGGGTGTGGCTGTTGCTCTGCGGCGGCTGTCCGCCGGAAGAACCGAGCACCTGCGACCCGGAGTTTGTGGGCACCGAGGGCGAGCCGGTCGAGCTCAGCATCGTGCATCGCTCCGTCACCGGCGAGTTGATCGAGGCCGAGGAGGGCGGCGACGTGCAACTCTTCCGGCCCCCGCAGGGCGGCAAGGTGTTTCTCACCGCCGCGCGGGTCCGCAACGTCGAAAAGTGTGGGCTTCGGCTGCGGGCGGCGCTCATCGACAACGATTCCGGACGGGTGTTGGGCCTCGAAGGGCGGCCATATCCGGTGAAGACGGTGGACGGCTGGTTTGAGCCCTTGAGCGCGACCTCGTTGTCCAGCTGGGCCAATGTGCCTGCATGTCCCAGCCGGGCCGCCTCCAAGCAGGTCGATGGCAACAGCTACACGCTGAATGTGCACGTCGAAGACACCAACGGCAACGTCGGCGAGACCGAGATGCAGGTCGTGCCGCGGTGCGTGCAGCCCGGGTTCTTGGGCGAACAATGTCGTTGCGAATGCCGCGCGGACTACACCTTGGGCGACCGCTGCGAAGAGGACGGCGGGGTGCTGGACGGCGGCGGCCAGGACGCCGCCCAAGACGCGGCCCAGCCGGATGCGGCGCAATCACTCGATGCGGGGGCCCACGCCCTCGACGCATCCGCGGTCGAGGACGCCGCGGGTGGCAACGGATAGGCCACCATCGTGGCAAGGGGGACGAGATGAGGACCACCAACCAACGAAACCGCACCCTGCGCGTCGGCCCCGTGGTCGTCGGCGCGGCCATGGTCTGTTTGGCGCTGGCCACCGGATGCCCTCCCACCGAGTTCACGCTCGACATGGAAGAGCTCACCGCCGAGGAAGGCCTCAGCCTGCGCATCCCCGCCTTCGAGGTGCCCTACGGCGAAGAGGTCCAGGACTGCTATTTCATGGAGGTGCCCGACCTCAACGGCGATGGTTCGGACATTTGGATCGGCCGCAGCCTGGTGGGCATGAATCCCGGTAGCCACCATTTCAACATCCACCGCGTCACCACCGAGACCGAGCTGCGCATGGAGGATGGGGTCGACTTCGACATGGGCGGTACCCCCACGAAGCTCGTCAAAGGGGGCCCTTGCTTCGACAGCTCCAACTTCAATGAGTGGCCCCTGGTGGTGAACAGCCAGACCTCCACCGAGGAGAACCCGTATCTGGACTGGACGCTCCCCGAGGGCGTCGCGTTCCGGCTGACCCCCGGCGAGATTCTCATGCTCCAACCCCACTACGTGAACATCTCGCACCAGGACACGCCTTACATGGGCCGGGTGTACATCAACTTCTACCGGGACGAGGAGACCGACCCCGTCGAGCTCGGCACGCTGTTCGGCACACAGCAGTCCATCCGGGTCTGCCAGTCATCGCCGGACAGCACCTACTACGGCACGTGTGCGTTCCCCGCCGCCGACAACATTCGCATTGCCGCGATCAACGGCCACTTCCACCTCCGGGGCGAGCGGTTCTCCATCGCGACCTGGGACGGCGTCAGCCTCGACCCACCGCCCGAAGAGGACGAGTTCTATCTCAGCTATTCGTGGGAAGACCCGGTCATGGACGTCAACCTGGACATCCCCGTCGAGGAGGGTGGGGGCATCTGGTGGACGTGTGAATACGAGTGGCGAGAGCCGGCCACCGGCTGCGATATCGTGAACAGCGAGGACGACGAGCAGCAGGGTGATTGCTGTTATACGTTTGGGCCCCACGTGGAGTACCAGGAGCATTGCAACATCTTCCTGTACTACTGGCCCAAACAAGAGAGCGGCGACATCTTCTGCAACTGAGCGGGCCGCCGCAGGGGGAGACGATGCACAGATGGTACGTGGGGCTGATCGCCTCGGCGCTGGTGGTTTGCGCGGCGTCCTGCGACGGAACGACCGAGCCCTTGGCCGAAGGTTGGCGGGTCGTCCTCGAGAACCAGCCGGGGGCGCTTCTGGCCGTGACCGGAAGCGGCACCGACGACATCTGGATCGTGGGCGCGGACCGCCAGGACGGGACCGGGCCCACGGTACTGCACTACAACGGCAGCCAGTTCACGTCGCACCAGACCGGCGATGAGGGCGACCTGTGGTGGGTGGGGCGTTCGCCCCAGGGCACGATTTGGATGGCGGGCGATGGCGGCCGGGTGTTCCGCCACGTGCCCGGTGGGCGCTTTGAGGCGTTGCCCGCCCCGGAGCCGATCCGGCTGTTCGGCGTGCTCCCGTTTGCCGACGATGACGTGTGGGCGGTGGGGGGCGACGAGGAGACGGGCACGGCGGTGGTGTGGCGCTTCGACGGGACCTCGTGGTCGGTGCCCGACGACCTTGACCCGGCGTATTTGGATCGCAGCGTGAACTTCAAGCTGTGGGGGGCATCCTCCGACGACCTCTGGATCGTCGGGGAGGGGGCCGGGGTATTGCACCGCACCCCCAGCGGGTGGGAGCGGCTGGTGGTGCCCGCGAGTGGGCGGCTTGTCACAGTTCATGGCAATGGCTCGACCATCATCGGGGTGGGCGGGTTCTTTGATGGGCTGATCGTCGAGTTGTCGCCGGGGCAGTGCCTGGAGGTGACCCCGGACGACTTGTTCCAGCTGCAGGGGGTTTTCGTCAGTGAGGACGGGACCGCGGTGGCGGTGGGCAACGACGGGGCCATTTGGCAGCGCGACGTCGACGGGGGGTGGACCCCGGTGGATGACGCCCCGGAGACGGACCTGGACTACCACGCGGTGTTCCGCGACCCCGACGGCGGACACTGGGCGGTGGGGGGAGGCCTGCAGGGCTATCCACTGGACCAGGGCTACCTGACCTACACGGGGGATGGCCACCCCGAACTCGCCTTTTACGCGAAAGATGAGCAATGACATTTGCAACGACGAAGACGCGCGGCGCCACCCTCCTGATGCTCGCCGCCCTCGCCGGCACAGGATGCAGCAGCACCAGCGATGACGGCACCAGCGAAGAGGACGCCGGGACCGAGCCGGTGGATGAGCCCGGGACCTGCACCGACGGCGAACCCGCGGTGCACATTGGCTACATGGGCGTTTCGTCTTGTACCGACACCGGCTGTGCCTTTGGCGAAGAAGCCTGCGAGCGCGACGAGCAGTGTTTCTACCCCATGCCCACCGTGGCCACGATGCCGGGCTGGATTCGGCCCCAAGGGGGCATCGGCACCCGCTACACCGTGAAGGTGAGCGGGGTCGCGGACGACGACGACAAGTTCGAGAGCGTGCGCACGCTGATGGTGCTGGACCGGTCGGGGGTCAGCTGCGAGCCCGCGTCATGCCCCGGGCCCGATTGCCCCTGCGACAACGGCACCAACGAGACGTGCCTGACCACCCCCGAGGGAAGCGAGTGCGCCCAGGTGCTGGCCGACCAGCTCAACCGGACGTTCCCCACCGAGTGCCGGGGGGACAACGCCGTGCATGTCGAAGAAATCCCCATCAAGTTTGGCGTGGGTTTTCAGCTCAACAGCCTCGATGGCCGCATGTTCGACCTCGAGACCCACGTGACCTACGACGGCGTTCTGTACCGGGCGGGGCCCAACGAGGTCACCCTCGACGTCGGGGACTTCATCTACCCCGCCAGCTTCGACCCGTTGGGCGAAGGCTGACCTACTCGGCGGGCGCCCCGTCTTCGATCCACGCGCGCAGCAGGTCGACCTCCGCCGGCTCCAGATCGAACCCCACCGGCATCTTGCGCACCGCGCCCTGGGCCTGTTGGGTCACGAGGTAGACCAGGCTGTTGTCGGGGTCGCCGGGGACCACCCGCACCGTCCCCGGGACCGCCGCGGCGTCGACGTCCACGGTGTTGGCGTAGGCTTGGCCCGCCTCGAGGTTCAGGCCTTGCGATGGGTTGTCCCCCCCGTGACAGGCGGCGTTGGCACAACGGGGGGTGAACACCGTCTCCTGCACGTTGGCCAGCGTGGGCGCGGGCCCGCAGCCGGCCAAGGCCGAGGCTGCAGCAGCGAGCAGCAGCATTGTCGGCAGGGGGCGGCGGCGACGGGCGTTCATGTGTCCTCCAAGTTCAGTCCGCAGGGGTGACCTCGACCAAGGCCATCATTCCCGCCTCGGCGTGCTCGAGAATGTGGCAGTGGTACATCCACGTCCCAGGGTTGTCGAAGTAGGTCGCCACCGTCACCGAGCGCCCCGCGCCGGCAGGCAGCATCACGGTATCGCGCCAACCCGGCTCGTCCGTGGGCGCCCCGTCCCGGGCCACCACCTGGAAGAACTGGCCGTGGAGATGAAAGGGGTGGCCGTTTTGGGGCATGCGGTTGACGACCCTGATCACCTGAAGCTCGTCCTGGTTCACGTACCAGATTGGCGCCTGATCGAAGGGCGCACCCGCGATCTGCATGACGATCTGGCCGCCAATGTTAAACGCCTCCAGCTCCATTGTCTTGTCGATGTCCAACCGGGCGGTGATGGGTTCTGCCGGCAGGTCGAAGGTGAAGCCGTTGAGGCGGTCAGCGGTCTCGACGGTGCCCGTGGCGTTGACCGTGATCATCTCAAACGGTGAGAGCACAACCTGGCCGGCGTTGTTCTGGGTCAGCACCAGGCTGTTCATGATGCCGCCGGTGGACCCCGGGGCCAAGCGAACCTCGAGTTCGGCCCGGGCCCCCACCGGCAACGAAAGCTGTTCGATCACACGGGTGTCGGCCTGCGGCCAGAGTCCGCCGTCGGCGCCAATCTCTCGAACCTCGAGCCCGGGGAACTCCAGCAACATTTCTCGGGCGTTGGCGGTGTTGACCAATCGCCAGCGCTCCACCGCGCCCTCGGCGAGGTCAAACACCAGCGGGTCGGTGCGCCCGTTGATGAGCAGCACGTTGCCGCTGCGGCCATGCACGATGTCGGGCCCGGTGGCGGCGTGGGGGGCGATGCTGCCGTCTTCGGCCAAGCGAATGTCGTCGAGAACAAACGCGCGGTCGGTGTCTACTTCGGGGCGGATTTCGTCGGCTTCGTCGACGATGAACATGCCGTACAGCCCGCGCTCGACCTGGACCTGGGTGCGCATGTGAGGGTGGTACCAGTATGTGCCTGCATCGGGCGGGACGAATTCGTAAACGAAGGTCTCGCCGGGGGCGATGGCGGGGAGCTCGCCGTGGGCCACGCCGTCCATGCGCCAATCGATGCGGAGCCCGTGCCAGTGAATGGTGGTGGGCTCGGGGAGGTTGTTGGTGGCGATGATGCGCACCGTTTCGCCCACCCGGGCCCGGAGCAAGGGCCCGGGGATGGTGTCGTTGTAGGCGTAGACCAACGTGGGGTTGGTGCCGGGGTAGAGCGTCAGTGCCGTTTCATTGATGTCGAGGGTGTACTCGACCACGCCCACCGCGGGGGCTTCGTCTTCCATGGGGGAGAGTCCCCACACGTCGGGGAGCGGGCCTTCGGTGGGGGCGGGCTCGGGCTCGGCCACCGGCTCGGGCTCGACGGTGGGTTGGGGCTCTGGCTCGACCGGGTCGCCAGAGCCGGTGTCGCAAGCGGAAGCACAGGTCAGGAGGGCACACGCGATGCCCCATACGGTCTTGTTCATGTCAGTCTCGTTTTCCGGTGAGGGCGGTTTTTCGTCGACGGGAGAGCCACAGGCAGCCAGCCCACGCCAGGCACCCCGAGAGGGGCCACGAGGCCCGGGGCACGTGTACGGCGCCGCAATCCATCGGCTCTTCGTTTGCGTCCCCGGCGTCGGCGCCGACGCCGGCATCGGGGGGCGGCGCCATGCCACTGTCGAGGGTGCCGGCGTCCGGGGCCGCGGGCACGTCGGGGAGACATTGGCTGTGGTCGGTGGGATCGACGTGGGCGGGCCCGCGGCATTCATCAAACGCGCAGTCGGTCGCGGGGTCGAGAGCCAGGCCGGGACACGCCGGGTCAGGCGCGCCGCAGCCGCAGTCACATTCGGGGTCGAGCACGTACTCGGGGTTGCAGGTCCAGCCCGGCGGGGTCTCGATCACGCATTGGGCATCGCACAGGTCACCGGCGGTGGTGTTGCCGTCGTCGCACTCTTCCGCCCCGACGGCGTACCCGTCGCCGCAGGTGTTGGCCACGCAGGCGGTGTTGTCGGTGGTGTCCGGCACGAAGGTCAACGTGTCCCACAAGATTTCGCCGTCCTGGTCCACCGCCGCCTCGGGGATGCACCCCAGGGGCAAGCCGTCGCAGAGCGCGGCGGGGTCTTCACAATCGGCGTCGAGAACACCGCAGCCACAGTCACAGAACATCCCGTCCCCGTACCGACCGTCGACGCAAAATGGCCCAATGGCACTGGACCATCCCGCGGGGACGGGGATGCAGGTCGTGGGGTCGGCGGTGCAGCTGTAGCCCGCTTCCGGTTTGCATCCCGGGCTGCACCCGTCGTAGGGCACGGTGTTGCCGTCGTCGCAGGTCTCGAGCGGGCTCTCGACCACCCCGTCGCCGCACCCGGGCAGTTCGCAATAGCCTTGGTCGGAGCAAGCGATGTCCGCCGGGCAGCCGTACACGACCTGGTTGGGCAGATCGCAGTCGGGGTCAGGGATGCCACATTCACAATCGCAGCCGTCGGCGGCGTTGTAGTAGCTGGGCTCGCAGGTCCACACCGGGTCGGGAATGGACGCGTCGGGGCCGGAGACCGCGGCGTCGGGGCCGTCGGCGTCGGGGAGGCCCGCGTCCAAGCTCGGGGTGGCCGCGTCGATCGGCCCGGCGTCGGGGCCGCCGTCCTGGGCCCAAGATCCCGGCGCGGAGGCCAGAGCGGCGAGCAAGAGCCCGGTCGGCATGGCTGCGCGCGTCGGCAGTAATGTGCGTCTCATGCCTACATCCGTGGCACGCCCGGAAAGGAACGTAAAGGCAGGGGGGTGTGGCATAGTCGTCGACGGAGGCGAGATGAAATCGATGACGACATGGGCCGGGGCGGCGATGGCCGCGCTCTTGGCCGTCCCCGCTGTGGCCCACATCCAACTCGAGTTGCCGGTGCCCCGGTACCCCGACCAAAAAAGCGGCCCCTGCGGCAAGAACAACGATGTCCGCACCGACAACGTCACGACGTTCTTGCCCGGTGAGACCATCACCGTGCGGTGGGCCGAGACCATCAACCACCCCGGACACTTCCGCATCTCGTTCGACGCTGATGGGCAGGACAGCTTCTATGTGCCCACCGGGTACGACGACGTGATCACCGATGGGTCCAACCCGACCATCCTGCTCGACAACATCGCCGACCAGAACGGCGGCATCTATGAAGAGCAGGTGACCCTGCCCAACATCGAGTGCGACAACTGCACGCTTCAGGTCATTCAGGTGATGACCGACAAGGCGCCCTACGACGTGACCGGCTACTTCGCCACCGGCAACGACCTGTACTACCAGTGTGCGGATTTGGTGCTGGCCGCGCCCGACGGGCCGGACGCGGGTCTGCCGGACAGTGGCATCGATGCCGGCCCGATCGACGCGGGCGATGGCGACGGCGATGGGGATGGAGACGGTGACGGTGACGGCGACGGGGACGGCGACGGGGACGGCGATGGGGACGGCGACGGCGACGGCGATGGGGACGGCGACGGCGACCCGCCTCCGGGGTGCGACGACGAGTGTTCCTTGATGCAATACACCGCTTGTACGTGTCACCCGAGCGATCCGTGCGGGTGGCAAGCCGACGGCTACTGCGACGCCCTGTGCGGCCGCTGGGCCAGCCCCACGTTCGACGATGCCGGGGACTGCGCGGCGGCGCCCACGTCGTGCGTGGACCTCTGCGGGGATGAACCTCTGTACGGCGCGCAATGCCAATGCGACCCTGAATGCGCATCCTACGGGGACTGCTGTGCCGACTACGCCGCCGCGTGCGGGGGCGGTGATGGTGACGGCGACGGCGATGGTGACGGGGACGGCGATGGCGATGGCGATGGCGATGGCGACGGTGATGGCGACGGTGATGGCGACGGCGGTGATGGAGACGGTGGCGACGGGGACGGCGACGGCGATGGCGGGGGCTCGTTCCTCGGCTGCGGCGGGGTCGCGCCCCCCTCGTGGGTGGGGCTGTTGGCCCTGGCCCTGGTGGGGGGCATGTGGACGCGGCGCCGGCGGCGCGCCGGGCCGTGAGCGTCGGGTGCTGCGGTCATCGGTCCGCGGGAGCGTGATCGTCTAGGGCGCGTCGATGACCGCGCCTTGGACAATCCAGTCGTAGATGCGCTGCGCCTCGTCGGGCGCGCCCTGTAAAAGCGGCCCTCGGGTTGGCCGAGCGGCATTTCGCGACCGCACTCCAACGAGAAGTCGAGGTCGGCGATCTTGATCCAGAGCAGGCTGTTGTCGGGCTCGCCCGGGTCGACCCGGGGGCTGGTCACCGTCGTGCCGTTTTCAAAACAAGTGTTTTGCGGGGGCTGAAAGAGACTGTCCCCCGCGTGTTCGGGCGTGAGGTCGAGATAGGCCCCGGTGAAGTGGCAGTCGAGACAATGCCCTTGAAAAATGGGCACGATGTCCTGCTGAAACGAGACCAGGCCCGCGTCCGCGTCTTGCGCGCCCGCGTCTTGCGCGCCCGCGTCTTGCGCGCCCGCGTCGTGCGCGCCCGCGTCTTGCGCGCCCGCGTCTAGCGCGCCCGCGTCTTGCGCGCCCGCGTCGCCGGGACCGGCCCCGTCCGGGCACCCGCCCAGGAGCAGCACCAGCCATCCCACGAACCCGACGCGACCCACCATACGAACCTCCTGTTCGCAGGGTGCCAAGCCCCGGCCCGCAGGGAAGCGGGGATCCGCGACGAACCGTGTCCGCCTGCGCCGTACAATCGCGCCTGGCCGCTAGGCGCCGCCGGCTTCGCGCGCGCGGATGGCGGCGAGCACATCTGCGACCTCTTGATCGCTGAGCTCGTCGCCGAAGCCGGGCATGCGGATGAACAGCCCGTGCAACACGACGTCGACGTACTCGTCGTCCGCGTGGGCGTCGCCGCCCCCTTCGCGAAAGTCGGGCGCGCCCATGGTCCCCGCATCGTGGCACTCTGCGCACGAGGTCTCGTACACGTCCTCGCCCCGCGCAATGCTGCTGCTCCACGCGCTCTCGGTCTCCTGGACCGCCGCGTACAGTCCCACGACGCCGTCGATGCGATCGCTGTGATCGGTGCCGCCGCACCCGCCGGCCACGGCCACGGCCACGGTCAGGCTGCTCCAGATTGCCCAGGTCCAAGTCACGCGCATGGTCACCTCCGGCCCGAGGCTACCCGTCTGCGATGAACAATTCATTAATGAAATAACCCTGGCCTCAGAGCGCGCCCGCCTCCCGGGCGGCCACGAACGCGGCGTGGTCGGCCACCACCTGGGTCGCGTATTGATCGGCCCACTGCACGATTTCGGTCTCGAACGCGCGCTCGTCAAAACTCTTGAGGATGCGCGTCTCGATCTCGTGGGGGTCCCCTCCGATTTCGCCCCGCGCGTGCGCGTGGGCCAGGGCCCGGCCGCAGGCCGCGGCGTAGTCGCGGAGCGCCCCCGCGTCGAGCTTGTCGACGTTGACGCTGGCTTTGTGCGGGCTCCGCTCCCGCACCAAGAACGTCTTGCCGTCGACGACGGTGTGCCCGGAGACGCCGGCGCTGTCCGCGAGCTGGGTGTGCCGGGCGTGCACCACCCGCTGGGCGTGCTGCAGCCGGGTGTGGAACAGCGATTGGTTCTTGGTCCGGTCGATCACGCTGCGGCCCTCCTCCTTGAACTCGAGGATCACATCGTCGTCGCCCTTTTTGCTCGGGCCCTCCACGAGCACGTAGTAGCGCGCCTTGTCGAGCGCGCCGGTGCCGCTGTTCTTCTTGATCGCGACGTCCTTCACCACCGGGCGTTTGCCCGTCGACGTCAGCCCGTTGACCAAGCGCAGGTTGTTCGCATCGCGCACCGCGCGCAACGCGAAGGCGAAGGCCGGCGCGCGGTCGGACACCGGGGTCAGGTCCTCACTCGACACGAAGCGTCCGTCGTCGACGAAGCGCTCCAGCAGGCCGTCGCGGTCTTTCTTGGCCGCCTTCTTAAACAGGTCTTCGATCACCGCGGGGGCGTTCTTCTTGTCGAACGCGGGCGCCTCCTCGTCGTGGTTCTTGGCGAACTCCTGCAGGCCGTCGACGTAGCCGTCGACAAAGGCGTCCACCGCCGCGGCCTTGTCGTCGTCGGACATCCCGCGTTGGTGGGCGAGCAGGTCGAAGCCCACCGCGCCGCGCCGCACATCGAAGGTGAACGGCCCCGGCGTGGCCTCATCAAAATCGTTCACCCCGAACTGGAGCGCACCGTGCGCGTCGGTGACGATGCCGAAGTTCTCGGGGTGTACGTCCCCGTTGAGCAGCACGTGGGGCGCGGTGGTGTCGAGGCCGGCGAGGTCCCGGTAGAACACCGCCGCGGTCCCCCGAAAGAACACAAAGGCATTGTCCTCGAGCTTTTTCAGTTTGGCCGCCACCCCCTCGGGGTTGTCGACCCGGGCCGCGGCGTGGTCCGCCCACAGCACCGAGACCACGTGGGCGCGCCGGGCGCCCTCATCCAGCGACAGCGGGTGCCCCGCCCCCGGCCGCTCGACGAAGCCGGGGCTGCGTTCGTACCGCGTGCCCGGGGCGAGCCCCGGGGGTGAACCGGTCTCGACCGTCGTCGGGGTCGTCCCCGGCCCTGCGGCGGGACCGGGCGCGGCCACCGGCTTGCGCCGCGGCACGTTCGGTCGGGGGCCCACCTTGGTCATGGGCCATCTTAGCCGGCGTCATGCCGGCACACCACACCGGCCTCGCCGGCTACTCGTCGCCGTCGAGCAGCGCGTCGATCTTCTTTTCGGGATCGTTGCCGTCGTCTTTGAAAAACCACGGGGTGCCCGGCGGCGGCATCGCCCCGTACGCGACGGGCACGAGGATGGGGCGCAAGAACCGCGGAATCTCACGCGCCAACAACAACACCACCCCGGTGCCGGCGCTGAGCACCCCCACCGCCCCGATGCCGAGGAGCAGGCCCGCGTAGAGCTGCACGTTCTGGGTCTGGCCGTAGGACGCCGCCGCCACCACCGATCCCCCCGCGAACGCCACGCCCCCGGCGAGCAGCAGCACGTCGGCGAGCGCGGCCAAGCTCCCTTCGGTGTAGGCGAGCACGTCGATCATCGTGTCCATGCCCGCGAGGCTCTCGTCGTCGCGGTCCTCGTGCAGCCCGTCGCGGGCGACCTGGCGCATGTCCGTCTTCAGCTCTTCACTCATGGCGTACGCCTTGCCGTACCGCCCCGCGATGGGAATCATGTACCACCAGCTCCGGTCCGGGTCTGAGCCCCCGGCCATCGCCGCCAACGCCCACAAGCGCTCGGCGCCGTTGAGGGGCGGGTACATCCAGGCCTCGTCCTGGGCCGCTTGCTGTTGCTGGGGCGAGTCGAAGTCGTCGGCGAGCAGGCCGTACACGATGTCGAAGATCTTCGCTTGTCCCCATTTGCGGAGCTTGCGCATCACGATGAAGGTCGCTCCGCTGCCCACGAGGATGCCCGTCAATGCCACTGGAGCATACTCGGGCGGAACCCCCAGGATGTTGGCCTGCGGCACCAGCGCCCCGGTGACGGCGAGGGCGATGACCACCGCCGCGGCGGTGAGCCCGAGGGCGCCGATGCCGATCACCACCGGCCACCGGGTGAGGTCGCGCCAGAGCTTGGCCAACACCAGGGCGACCCCGGCCTCCCACACGTCACCGTCCTTGCCGCCGTGGTAGAGCTGGGTGTAGTCCATGGCCAGCGCGCCCGGCACCAGACACGCCCACTCGAGCACGAACCCCATGGCACTGCCCACGGTGGGAATGAGCCCCAACGGCGCGGTCAGGGTGTCGCAGATCTCGATGCTGCCCGCGGCGAGCTTGCCCCCCTGGGCCTCGGGGTGTTCGACCCGGGGCTGCGAGCGCCGGGGGTGTTCGGGGTCGTAGGTGGGGTTGGCGCCCGGCGGCGGCGGCGGGGCGGGCGGCGGATCCGGGTCCAGCTCCGCCGCGTCCGGGGCCACGGGCTCGTCGGGCGCGGGGGGCGCAATGTCTGTGGAGGTCGCCGCGGGTGCGGGCGGCGGGGGCGGGCCTTCGAGGTCGGGGGATTGGGCCGCCACCCACAGCAGCGCGGCGAGGCAATGTGACGACAACATAGACGACCCTCCGCGGCGACGTTCTCAGAGTCGGGCGCGGAGGGTCAAGCGGGGCGTGCGGGCGCGCGGGGTTGTCGGCCACCGCCCGCCCCCGCGGGCGATCAGGAGTTGGATTCGTCGGTCACTTGGTTCTCCAAACCGCTCAGGCGGGCGTCGATCTCGTCGAGCTCACCGTTGATGCTCTCCCATTCGTCTTGCACCTCCATGTCCGCCATCTCGTCGGCGTTTTCGCGGAGGTAGCGGGCGCGGCTTTGCAGGGCGTCCTGGCGGGTCTCCATCGCCTGGATCACGTCGGCGTACTCGGCCTTGACCAGGCCGTCTTCGCCTTGGCAAAGGTCGCGCACCGCCACGATCTTGCCGTCGAGGTCATCGATGCGCTGTTCGATCACCCCCGCGGTGTGGAGGGCTTTGTCTTTGACGTACGCCTCCTGGGTCTCCTGGGCGACTTCGTTGGACGCCTGGACGTCTTCGCGGGTGGTGCTGCATCCGGCGACGACGAGGGCGGCGGTGGAGGCGAGGGCGGTGAGGGGGATCAAGCGGGTCATGTCATTCCTTTCGTGCGGCAATGTAAATGCATTCCGTGTTCCGTTCGAACCGGCCATCGACGCGCGCAGGCCGCGATCGCCGAAGGTGGCTGGCCGCATCCGGCCACGGCCCTGATCGATGCAGGACGCGGGCCACCCGCGCCCCCGCCCCGCCAGGCGCGGGCGGGGAGAGTGGGCGCTCCCGTCCGGGACAAAACGCACCGGCCGGGACATCGCGGCCCGGTGGTGCCACCTCATGCAGGGACATGGGGGCGCGCCCCCGCGACAAATCGACGATTGGCCGGTTGCGCAGGCCCTGCACTTTTGACAGGGATGCAATCCCGGCGCGGGCTGCGGTCTCACCGGTACCGAAAAACAGTATTGTTTTTCACCGGTTATGGTAGTTGAGCGCGAATCAGCGATTTGTTCGCTGGCCACTGGGGCGAAAGTTCGGTACAGCCCCGCGGTGACGACCCTTAGTTAATAGGTATGCCTCTGTGTCCAAAGCCTTGGTGATTGTCGAGTCTCCGGCCAAAGCCCGCACGATTTCCCGCTTCTTGGGACGTGATTTTGTCGTGGAGAGCTCCATCGGCCACATCCGCGATCTGCCCAGCAAGGCGGACGAAATCCCAGCGGTGCACAAGAAAAAGCCCTGGGCCCGGACCGGCGTCGACGTCGACAACGGTTTCAAGCCTCTGTACATCGTGCCCGCGACCAAAAAGCAGCAGGTCAAGCGGCTCAAAGACCTGCTCGCCGACGCGGACGAGCTCTACCTGGCCACTGACGAGGATCGCGAAGGCGAGGCCATCGCGTGGCACCTCAAAGAGGTTTTGCAGCCCACCGTGCCGGTCAAGCGCATGGTGTTTCACGAGATCACCGAGAAGGCGATCCAAGCCGCGCTGTCGGCCCCGCGCGACATCGACGACCGTTTGGTCGATGCCCAGGAAGCGCGGCGCATCCTCGACCGCCTGTACGGCTATGAAGTCAGCCCGGTGCTGTGGAAAAAGGTGCGGCCGCGCCTGTCCGCGGGCCGGGTGCAGTCGGTGGCCACCCGGCTCATCGTCGAGCGCGAGCGCCTGCGCATGAAGTTCCGCTCGGGCGAGTACTGGTCTGTGTCCGCGTTGCTCGACGGGGACAAGGCGGTGCTGTCCAATCTGCAAGAGCTGGCCGGGCGCCGCATCGCCATCGGCAAGGACTTCAACCCCGACACCGGCGAGCTGTCCGAGCAGGCCCAAAAATCCAACATCCTGCTCCTCGGGGGCCAGGCTGCAGAAGCATTGCGCGAGGGGCTCACCGGCGCCACCTTCACCGTGGCCGACGTCCAGCAGCGGCCGTTCACCCAGAAGCCCGCCGCGCCCTTCATCACCTCCAGCCTGCAGCAGGACGCGGCCCGCAAGCTGCGCTTCACCGCCAAGCGCACCATGCGGGTGGCCCAGCGCCTCTACGAAAACGGCTACATCACGTACATGCGGACGGACTCGACCACGCTGTCCGAGCAGGCGATCAACGCCGCCCGCAGCCAGATCGCGGCGATGTACGGCGCGGAGAATCTGCCCGAGAGCCCGCGGGTGTACACGAAGAAAGCCAAAGGCGCGCAGGAGGCGCACGAGGCCATCCGCCCCGCGGGCGAAGAGTTCCGCACCCCGGACAGCCTGCGCGGCGAGCTCGACGAGGAGAGCTGGAAGCTCTACGACCTCATTTGGAAGCGCACCGTGGCCAGCCAGATGAAGGACGCCAAAGGTGAGCGCACCAGCGTCAAGCTCCACGTCGACATCGACCAAGGTTTGGCCGACAAAGCGGGCCAGCCGATCCAGGGCACCGCGCAATTTGGCGCCACCGGCAAGGTCATTACCTTTCCCGGCTTTTTGCGCGCCTACGTCGAGGGCACCGACGATCCCGATCAAGAGCTCGAAGAAAAAGAGCGCATCTTGCCCCCGATGAAGGTGGGGCAAAAGCTCAACGCCAAGAGCCTCGAGGCCAAGCGCAGCGAGACCCAACCCCCGGCGCGCTACACCGAGGCGAGCCTGGTCAAAGAGCTCGAAGAACGCGGCATCGGTCGTCCCTCGACGTACGCGTCGATCATCCAGACGGTGCAAGACCGCGGCTATGTCTGGAAGAAGGGCACCGCCTTGGTGCCCACCCTCACCGCGTTCGCGGTGACCAATCTCCTCGAGCTGCACTTTTCCGAGCTCGTGGACTACGAGTTCACCGCCAAAATGGAGTCCGACCTCGACCAGATTTCGAGCGGGGAGAAAAAGGCCCGGCCGTGGCTGAGCCGGTTCTACTTCGGCGAGAAGAAGGACATCGCGGCCAACGAGGACATCGAAAAGCTGCCTCTCAACGAGGTGGGCTTGAAGCGCAAGATTGGCTCCGGCGTCGAGGACATCGACGCCCGCGCGGTGTGCAGCTTCCCGGTGGGCCAGACCAAAGATGGCCAGACCATCGAGGCCCGGGTGGGGCGCTACGGTCCCTACCTCCAGGTCGGCGACACCGATCGCCGGGCCAACATCCCCGAAGACCTCGCCCCCGATGAGCTCAACAGCGAACACGCCCAAGAGCTGATTCGACAAAGTGACATTGCCAACCGCGAGCTCGGGACCCACCCCGAGTCGGGCAAGCCGGTGTACCTGAAGACCGGTCGCTACGGGCCGTACGTGCAGCACGGCGACCCCGAGCTGACCCCCAAGGGCAACATCAAAAAGGGCAGCAAGCCGCGCATGGCCAGCCTGTGGCCGGGCATGTCCATCGAGACCATCGGCCTCGACGAGGCGGTGTTCCTGCTGAGCTACCCCAAGGTGCTCGGCGTGCATCCCGAGACCGGCGCCGAGGTGGTGGTCCAGGACGGGCAGTTCGGTCCGTACCTCTCGATGGAGCTCGACACCGGCAAGCGCGACACGCGTTCGCTCGACGACCACGAAGCGCTGCGGACCATGACCTTGGAAAAGGCCATCGAGCTGTACAAGCAGCCCAAACAACGTGGCCGGTCGAGGGTGCAAGGCCCGATGAACACCCTGGGCGAGAGCCCGGTGACGAAAAAGCCCATCGAGGTGCGCAACGGTCGCTTCGGTCCTTACGTCACCGACGGGCAGGTCAACGCCACCATCCCGTCGGCCCGGGACCCGATGAAGATCACGTACGACGACGCGCTTGAGTTCATCGCCGCTCGCGAAGAGCGCATGCGCGCCCAGGGCAAGGATCCCCGCCCGGTGAAAAAGACCCGCACCAAAAAGGCCCCCGCGAAAAAGGCGGCCAAAAAGGCCGGGACCAAAAAGGCCACCAAGAAAAAGGCGGCCAAGAAGACGACCAAGAAAAAAGCGGCCAAGAAGACCGCGAAGAAAAAGACCGCCAACAAGAAGTAGCGAGCGTGCGCTCTGGTGTCCCGCGCCAAGACGCCCCATGGGTCGCTCTTCGCGGGCCGGCCGCGCGCTGCGTCTTTGATGCCGAGAGGGGCTGGATGCGCTTACAGCTTGAGCGCCCAGCGCTCGAGGTCGAGGGCGCCCGGCCCGTGCAACCTGACCTTGACGTCGCGCGGCACCGGGGGGCGCCACAGCTCCCGCAGCTGTTGTCGCACCACCGCGGCCCGGTCGGGGTACACCGCGGGATCGACCCGCAGCTCGGCGTGAATGGTGCGGTCCCGCAGCACGACCTTGGGCACCCCGATGCCCGATCCCGGCGGGATGCGGCCGAGCCGCTCGGCGGGGTGCGGGACCTGTCCGACCTCGACGCTCATCTCGCCCCACTCGAGCAGATCGCGGCCCCCCACCACCAGGTGCGCGCGGCCCGCCCGCCGGGTCACGAGGCTGTCGGTGGTCCGTCCGCAAAAGCGCAGCCCCGCTTCGCCCTGGCGTGGACACCGCGGTCCCTTTTTGACGAGGTCGCCCGTGCGGTACCGCACGAGGGGCATGAGCTTGACCTCGGGGGGCAGGGTGGTGGCCACCAGCTCGCCCCATCGCGCCCGGGTGGGACGCAATGTCACAGGGTCGATCAGCTCGAACAGGGTGGGGGCGCCATCCCAATGTTGGTGCCCGCAGGCTTCGCAGGTGAAGGCGTAGCCGGGCAGCTCTGAGAGGCTGTAGTTGTCGTACAGCGGCACGTTCCACACCCGCTCCATCCAGGCCCGGGCGTGGGCGGTGAGGGGGTAGCCGGTCGTGCCAATGCCCTTGAGTCGATGTCGCACCGGCTGGCCGCGCCGGGCCAAGACCACGGTGATGAACTTGAGGCTCGACACCGGCGCCACCAGGCCGCGCACGGGGTCCTTGGTCTCGGCCAGCAGCTCGCACAACACGTCGACGGTGTTGTCGTGCCAGGTCGCGGGCAGGAGCACTTGGTTGTCGCGGGTGGGCCACTGCACCCCGTGGCGGGGGCTGGCGATGCGCACCGTGCGCTCCACCGCGGGGGGCGGGGCGGGGGGGTGGCCTGCGGGGTCATGGCCCGCGGGCCCCTCGTCGGGGGAGCGCAGGATGCGCAGGGGCCGGCCCTCGCGGGTGGTGGCGGACGAGACCGTGCCCGCCGCGCTCATCGCGTCGGGGCCGCGCACGCCTTTGACCCGCAGCTGTTCTTGGTGGGCCGCGGCGGTGGCTTTGTCGAGCAACGGCCACCGCGCGAACGCGGCCAGGCTCGAGGGGGGCTTGTCCGGCAGCCGCTTGGCATAAAAGGGCGCGCCCCGGGCGTGCTCGATGGCCGCATCCAGGGCGCGCCGGGTCGCGCTTGTGTCCCGCGCAAACATCGTCCGGCTACGTCACTCTCCGCCGCCGTAGGAGTACGACGAGTAGGAGCTGTACGACGGGCGGTAGGAGGGGCGCGGGCTGTATTCGCCGCCGCCGGTGGAGCGCCGGGTGGGCCGGCTGGGGGTTCGGCTGCTTTCGCCGCCGCCGGACGTGCGGCTGCGCGACGACGAGGCTTCGCCGCCGCCCGAGGTGCGGCCCCGGGTGGACGAGGCTTCGCCCCCGCCGCTGCTGCGGCCGGTGTAGATGCCGAGCCGGGGGTCGGCCGCGAACAGCGCTTGGAGGTCGGCGTCGTCGAAGTTCGGGAGGTGGACTTCTTTGGTGTTCGACCAGCTGCGTCCCATTTTGCTCAGGAACCGATCGAACGCGGCCCCGGCCGCGGCGGTGAACTTGTCGCCGTGTTCGGCCCGGATTTTTTTCAGCTCCGCGGCCTCGGTCTTGGTGACGCCTTTGCCGTCGATGGCGCTTTTGATCAGCTGCTCGACTTCTTTTTTGCCCACCCGACCGTCGCGGGAGATTTGGCGGAACGTGTTCTTGATGCTGGCCATGGGACCCTCCGGGGAAGAACCGAAAGTCTCCGCGCGCGGGCCGCCGGCGTCAATGGGTCACGCGGCGCTCGGGGGCGGGCCTATTTGACGCCGTCGTCCGGCATCGACGACCCGCTCCGCCCCACGTGGAACTCCACGCGACGGTTCTGGGCCCGGCCCCGCTTGGTGCGGTTGGACGCGATGGGCCGGGTCTCGCCGTAGCCGACCGCCTCGAGCATGTCGGGGTCGAGGCCCTCTTTCTCCACCAGGTGTTCTTTGACCGCGTCGGCCCTGCGCTGGCTGAGCTTGAGGTTGTACTCGTCCGACCCCCGGTCGTCGGTGTGGCCCTCGATGCGCACCTTGTCGATGTTGGAGCTGCGGATCGCGTCCGCGACCTCGGCGAGCAGGCCGTAGCTCGCGGTCTTGATGCGGGCCTTGTTGGTGGCGAACTTCACCTGCTGTTTGATCTCGATGCGATCTTTCTTGATCACAATGAGCTTGTATTGCTTCGGGCAGCCGTGACGATCCGGGTTGTCCGGCTGGGCCACGCCCACTTCTTCGGGGCACTTGTCCTCTTCGTCCCGGATGCCGTCGCCGTCGGTGTCTTTGATCGGACAGCCGTGGCGTTCGGGGTGGTCTTTGAGCTGGTCGACCCCTGGTTCGTCCGGGCACTTGTCGTCTTTGTCCGCGATGCGGTCGCCGTCGCGATCGGGGCAGCCGCGGGATTCCAGGGGCCCGGCGTCGTTGGGACATTCGTCTTTGTCGTCGAGGATGCCGTCTTTGTCGTTGTCGGCTTCGGGGCAGCCGTCTTCGTCCTCGAAGCCGTCTTTGTCTTCGGGCTCCTGCGGGCATTTGTCGATGTCGTCTTCGAGGCCGTCTTTGTCCGTGTCGACGTCGGGGCAGCCGTCCTCGTCGCGGTCGCCGTCGAAGTCTTCGGGGTCCTTGGGACATTGGTCGTCTTTGTCGACGATGCCGTCGCCGTCGATGTCGTCGAGGGGGCAGCCTTGGTTGTCCACCGGGCCTTTGGTGTTGGGGCAGCGGTCTTCGCTGTCGAGCAGGGTGTCCTCGTCGTTGTCGTTGTCGGGACAGCCGTCCTCGTCCTGGAACTCGTCGAGGTCTTCGGGATCGAGCGGGCAGCGGTCCAAGGGATCGAGCACCGTGTCCTGGTCGTTGTCGGGGTCGGGGCAGCCGTCGGCGTCCTGGAACTTGTCGAAGTCCTCCGCTTGTTCGGGGCAGCCGTCGTCTTTGTCGACGATGCCGTCGCCGTCTTGGTCGACGCCTTTGGTGATGATGATGCGTTTCGGCCCGCAGTTTTTCGATTTCTCGAGGGCGAGCTTGGCGTTCTTGTTGGCGATGTCGATGTGCTCTTGGGCCCGCAGGGGGTCGCCGTGGTACAGCTCGATCTCGGTGAACTCCGCGTGGCTCTCGGCCATCGCGAGCTCTTTGGGGGCACAGTCGTAGGCGCCTTGCTCCCGGGCTTTGGCGATGTCGGCCCGGACCACGTCGACCTGGGTCTGCACCCCGGGCCCGACGCACGAGACCAGCGAAAGCGCGGCCACGACCCACACACCAAAACGCGTCACGCGCCACCTCCGGCTTCGGGGCGGGGCATCGGCGTGATGGGGCCGGACGGCTCCTTCGGCGCCCCGGGGGCGGGGGCCGGGTCGCTCGCTCCGTCGTCGCCCGCGGTGTCGTCGCCCGCGGTGTCGTCGCCCGCGTCGGGGGGCGCGGGGGCGGCGTCGGGGGGCGGCGTGGGGGCGGTCTTGGGTGCAGCGGCATTGGGCGCGGGCGCGGGCTCGGCGGGGACCTTCTTGATCTGGATGCGCGGCTGCGGCTTGGCCTCGGGCGATGGGGGGGCGGGCGCTTTTTGGGCCGGCGCCTCGGGGGCGGGCTTTTTCTTGATGATCACGTTGGGGTTGCCCGACGGGGGCGCCTCTTGCGGCGGGGGATTGACCGCGGGCTGTGGCGCGGGCTCGGCGGTGGGCTCGTCGCCGGAATCGGGCACGCCCTCGGGGGGGAGCTCTTTTTCTTTGCGCTTTTTGGCCTCCACCCGGCCGCGCTCGGCGAGGTCTTGGGCCTTGAACGCAAACTCGATCGCGGGTTGAAAATGGGCGTAGCCCTGCTCTTCGCGGGCCTTGTGCAGGTACTGCTCGGCGGCGGCGTATTCATAGGGCGCGTATTTTTCGGCCTCGGCCGCTTCCGCGCCGTCGAGCTCGGCTTGCGCAGACAAGATGAGGTAGCTGGAAATCACCGGGCCACAGCCGGTCGACAGCGCGAGCATGGTCAGCGTCGCGAATGCCACAACCCCGCGTCTGTACAAAACAAACATCGACCCTGGGATTATCGCCTCCCGCCCATCAGCGTCAAATTTGGCCCGACGAATCCGGGGGTTGGCCGGTCGGGTGCGCTAACGTCCGCGGGTGCAGAGCGCCCGCCACCTCAGCCTCCACGCCGGCCCGTTCCGGGTGGCGCTTCCGCTGTCTTCGGTGCGGCAAATCCTCGACGCGGGCGGGCCCCGTTCCACCGCGCCCACCGACCCCCGCGCCCTCGGGGTCATGCCCGTGCCGCTGGCCGAGGTGCTCGGGGCCAAGAGCGACGCGGCGCACCCGGCCCTGTTGCTGTTCGACGGGTACCCCGGGCCGGTGGTCCTGTCCTGCGACGGCCTGCGCGGGGTCGTGGCCGGGGCCGAGGTGCGGCCGTTGCCCGCCACCGTGATCACCCGCTGGCCGGGGCTGTGCCGGGGCACGCTGCGCAGCGACCGCCTGCAGCTCGTGCTCGATGCCGAGGTCCTGATCGGGGTGGTCGAGGCCTTCACCGACGGGGACGCGCGGTGAGCGGACCCAATGCCCCGGCGTTGCTGTTCGAGGCCGGCGGGCATCGGTTGGCGGTGTTTGTGCCCGAGGTGGGGCGCATCGTGACCGAGACCCGGGTGTTGCGGGTGCCCTTTGCCCACCCCGCGCTCGCGGGTCTGCTCGACGACACCGAGACCGAACCGGTGCCGGTGTTCGACCTGCTCGGCCTCGCCGGGGCCGCGCGGGACTCGGTCCCGGGGGCGCGGGTGGCGCTGTTCGACACCGACAAGGGCCCGGTGGGGCTGCGCCTCGAGCGGTTGCTCGGCACCAGCGCCACCTACCGCATCATCACCGACGCCGACGAGGTGGGGGCCGCGCGCGCCCCGCTCCCCGACCGGCTCGCGTCCTCGGTGACCGCGTTGGCCGAGGACGAGCGGGGCCGGTTCTTTTTCTTTTCCCCGGACGCGTTTTTGGCCCGACTCGATTTGTCCCAGGCGGCCCGGCCCGGACCGGTTTCTTGAGCGCGGGGCCGCGGCGCGGTACTCATGGGCTCCTCGCCGAGGCGCCTCCTGGCGGTCGGCGGTGTCTTGGCGGTTTGCATCGCAAACGCGCGTGGATCCTTGGCCCTGTTTCTGGCGGCCAAAATTGCTGAGGGCGAACAATGGCGCACACCATTCTTGTGGCCGATGACTCCAAAACCATCCGGCGCGCGATCGAAATCGCGTTCGAAAAAGAACCGTTCGAGCTCGCGTTCGCGCAGACCGGCGACGAGGCCATCGCCAAGGCCAAGCAGGTGATGCCGTCGCTGGTGCTCGCCGACCACGTCATGCCAGGCAAGGACGGCTACGAAGTCGCCCAAGCGCTCAAGGGCGATCCCACCACCGCGCAGATCCCGGTGCTGTTGTTGTCCGGGAGTGCGGCCCCCTTCGACGAGGGCAAGTGCTCGTCGTCGGGCGCGGCCGGTCACATCAAAAAACCCTTCGAGTGCGCCCAGCTCATCGACCGCGTGCGCGAGGCGGTCGGCGCCGAAGCCGGCCCCGACGCGATGCCGAGCCGGGCCCCCCTGCAACCGGTGACCTCGAGCCCGGCCCCGACCCCGGTGGCGGCGAGCCCGGCCCCGGCCCCCACGCCGGCCGCGCCCACGAGCCGCCCCGACCCGTTTGGTCTCGGGGTGCCGAGCGCCCCCTCGTCGCCGCCCGGCGTGTCCAACCCCACCCCGGCCCCGTCGCCGGCGCCGGTGGCCGCCCCCATGGCCGCGTCGGTGCAAGCCTCGGCCGAGCAGCTCGTCGAGCAACAGGTCTCCGCCGCCGGCGTGCCCTCGACCGAGGCGGTCAACGCCGCCACCCGCGAAATCATCGAGCGCGTGGTGTGGGAGGTCGTGCCCGAGCTCGCCGAGACCCTGATCCGCGAGGAGATTCAGCGCCTGCTCCAGGACCGCTGAGCCCGCAGACAGCCACATTGTGGCCGCGGTTGTTACACTCTTGTCCATGGGCCGCGCCCCGTCCCTGGTCTTGCTCGTCGCCCTCACCGGGGCGTCCACCGCCGTCGCTGGCCCCATCTTCGTCGACGTCCAGGCGGTCGCTCCCGCCCTGCGCACCCCCGCGGGACCGGTCTCGGTGATCGACACCCGGGGGCCGGTGGATTTCGCGGTGGGGCACATCCCCGGCGCGGTGCGCATGGCCTGGACCGACACCGCCCGGTCCGGCCTGCGCGAGGGCCGCCTCCGGGATACCAAAGCATTGGCGGCGCGGTTTCGCGCCGCGGGCGTGGACAACGCCCGGCCGGTGCTGGTGTGCGGGGACGCCGCCGCGGGCTGGGGCGAAGAGGGCCGCGTGGCTTGGGCCCTGATCGTGCTGGGGCACCCCCAGGTCCAGGTCCTCGACGGGGGCTGCGCGGTCTGGGGCGAAGCCGGCCGGCGGGTGGAGCGGGGCCTCGGCCACGACCCCGCCCCGGGAAAGTTCGTGGCCCGGCCCACGACGGGGCCGCTGTCCACCAAAGCGGACCTGGCAAAAGCCCTCGAAGAGGTCACCGTGCTCGATGTGCGCACCGCGGCCGAGTACGCGGGGGCCACGCCCTATTTCGCCGCCCGCGGGGGTCACGTGCCGGGGGCGCGGCATCTGCATTTCAAAGACCTGCTCGATGCCCGCGGCCGGGTGAAAAAGGGCAAAGCCCTCGACAAAGTCCTGCAGCAACATGGCGTGGCCCGCGACCGTCCGGTGATCAGCTACTGCACCGGGGGGGTGCGGTCCGCGTTCGTGACCCTGGTGTTGCGGGACGCGGGCATCGAGGCGGCCAACTACGCCGGGTCTTGGTGGGAATGGGCCGCCGACGAGCGCTTGCCCATCACCGTCCCCGTGCCCTGACAGTGTGCGCGGGGGGCACGCGGCGGCACCGTGCGCCGAGCGCACACCCGTAACATCCTGAAATATAATAAAAAAATTGCGGATCCGGGCATGGTCCGGCTCTTGAAATAGCAACGCCCACGCTCCCCCAAGCGCGAGGTGATCATGACCAGCGAACGACGCGTCAGCGTGACGTGGGGGGCTCTTTGCCTGTGGGCGGTTCTTGTCGTGGGGGGCTGCGGTCCCGCAGCGCCGGGGGGCGATCCCGGGGGGGACGCGGGGCGACCCGACGCCGGCGGCGCCGGGCTCGATGCCGGGACCGAGACCGACGGCGGCGGGCCCGACGCGGGCCTTCCCCCCGACGCCGGGGGGCCAGCGCCCGATGCCGGGCCCCCGGTGGCGTGGGACGCGCTCGATGCCGACCTCGCCGCCTGGCAAGAGGCCGAGGCGGTCCCGGGCATGGCGGTGGTGGTGCGCACCGGGGGGCAGAGCCACATCTACACCGCGGGGGTGCGGCGGCAGGGCCAGGTCGCGCCGGTCAATGCAGACACATGGTTTCAGACCGCGTCGGTGACCAAGCCCTTCACCGCCATGGCCCTGCTGCGCCAGGCCGACCGGGGGGCGTTGAGCCTCGCGTCGACGGTGGGCGCCCTGGGCCCCGAGACCGCGACCGGTCTCGCCCCCGAATCCAGTGACGTTGCGGTGGGCCACCTGCTCGATCACTCGTCGGGCCTCGGCTACCCCGCGTACCTGTTCGACCCCGGGGCGGTGACCTACCAGGGCAGCCACCGCGCCACCCGGGCCCAAGGTTTTGCCGACCACGCCTTCCCCGTGTGGGTGCCGCCGGGGGTGGTCCACAACTACAACAACCAGGGCTATTCCCTGTTGGCCCACCTGGTCGAGGAGACGGCGGACACGCCCTTCGAGACCTTGCTCGTCGAGGACCTGCTCACCCCGCTGGGGATCGACGCCACCATGGCCGGCTACCTCGAGGGCCAAGCGCTGTCCGGGGCCAACATCGTGCACAACCACAGCACCGGGGTGTCGCCCACCCCGCCGCTGGCCTGGGCGGTGATGGGCCGCGGGCATGGGGGGCTGTACCTCTCTGCCCGCGGGGTGGAGCGGCTGCTCACCGCGTGGCTCGACCGGCCCGAGGAGGTCCTGTCCCCCGCGTCGTGGAGCGCGCTCCTCGACGAGGGGACCATCTCGGTCGCGGGGGCGGGCTTTCCCGCGGAGGGGACGTGGGGGCCGGGCCTGCGCCACCAGACCGCCGACGGCGTCGAGTGGGCGATCCACTCGGGCGGCTACCCCGGGGTCGCGGCCTTGGTGCTCGTGGCCCCAGACATCGACCTCGCGGTGGGGGTGATGCTCAACTGCGATTGGGTGTCGCCCTGGGAGGCGGCGGGGGTGGCCCTCGGCGCCTTCGACCTCGCGTTCCCCCCCGCCGACCCGGACATCGCCGGCTTCGACGAGTTCACCACCGTGTTCGACGCGCCCGGCACCTTCGGGTTGTTCGCCGCCTCGCACGTGGGCAGCACCTTCGCGGCCCAGTTTGATCAATGGGACCATTTCGCCGAGCTCATCCCCGTGGCCGCCAATGTCTTTTACTTCGAGATGAGCGACGAGATGGCGCTCGCCCTCACCGGCAGCAGCGCCTACCCCTATGGATTTGCCTCGCTGTACGACGCCGCCGACGGCGCGCGCTATTTTGTCAGCCGGCTCGGGGTGGGGGTGCCCATCGACCCCGGTCCCTGACGTTGCGACATGTCTCAACACGTTGCCGGGGCCGGGCCCGAGGGTCTACAAACACCGAGTAAAAACAAAGGGTTGGCCTGTCTGGGGCGCTGGCCCGATCCTCGCTATGTCCATGGTGTACAACCAGGAGGAACCCATGTGTGTCCGCACCGTTTGCCCCAAGTGCCAACGCCCCACCTACGCCGGTTGTGGTGCCCACGTCGAGCAAGTGCTCGGTGATGTGCCCGAACCCCAGCGCTGCCAATGCCAGAAGAAGAAGCGCTGAGCCCCCCGCCGCGCGCCCCTTGGCCGCGCCGGCTCGGCCGGCTGCTCAGGGACATTGTGGTGGCCGGGGTCGCGCTGCTGTTGCTCTCCACTGTGCTCGGCCGGCTGCGCGCCCCCGATCTGCCGCCGGCCGCGCCCGCGTTCGCCTTGCCCACCTTGGCCGGAGACCAGGTCAGCTTGGCACAGTTCTCCGGCCAGACCGTGGTGCTCAACTTCTGGGCGAGCTGGTGCGGGCCGTGCCGGGCGGAGATCCCCATGCTCAACGCCTTCGCGGCCGACCACCCCGAGGTGCCCCTGCTCGGCATCGCCATCGACCGCGATCCCCGGGCCGCGCGCGCCGCGGCACAAGACTGGGGCATTGACTACCCCGTGCTCGTCGGCGGCCCCGCGATGGCGAAGCTCTACGACGCGACCACCGTCCCCACCACCGTGGTCGTCGGTCCCGGCGGCGAGGTCAAAGGCGCCCACGTCGGCATCATCACCAACCCCCAACTGTGGTGGATGACGCGCTGAGCGCCGCGTGACGTCGGGCGTCAGCGCCCACCCCTTGCCCGAACCGGAAAAGAACGGTGTCCTGGTCCCCGGAGGAACCATGGAACCGTCCGCCGCCGTCGCCCCGTCCGCCCCCGTCCCCGTGCGCCCGCGTCCCCCGCGTTGGCTCGCGCGCTGGGCCGCCGTGGTCGCTTACCTGTCCGAGGACCTGTTCGGCGGACCGCGGGTATTGAAGTTCGCTTGGGTCATCAACTTCCAAAAAGGCGCCACCGGACTGTTCGTGCTCGCCTTGATGTGGGCCTACGACAACTGGAGCATCGACGCGTGGGTCTACCTCGCGCTGCACGGAAGCTACGGGGTGTTGTGGTGCCTCAAGCACCTCGCGTTCCCCGATCCCGGATGGGAAAAGCGCATCACCTTGGCCGGGGCGGTCATGGCCTGGGCCGGCGTGTTGGGGCCGTATTGGGTGGCCCCCTTCCTGTTGGTCTCGGGCGTGCTCGGTCCGCGCCCGGGGGCTTCGGCCCCGCTGATCGCGGGGTGCATTGCCCTGTACGTGTTCGGGGTGGTGTTGATGATGTGCGCCGATTGCCAGAAGTACTTCACGCTCAAGTATCGCCGGGGACTCATCGACGAAGGCATGTTCAAGGTGGTGCGGCACACCAACTACGTCGGAGAAATGATGTTGTATGCCTCGTTCGCCCTCTTGGTGCGGCATTGGGTGCCCTGGGCGATCTTGGCCACGGTGTGGATCGTGGTGTTCGCCAAGAACATCATGATGAAAGAGGTGTCGCTGTCCCGCTACCCCGGGTTCGCGGCCTACAAGAAGCGTTCGGGCCTGCTGGTGCCGTATATCGGGTAGAGCGGCCCGGACCGCGCGCCCTCCTTCGCCGCCCACAAAAAACCCCGGTGAGCGCCTGGGCCTCCCACCGGGGTCTTCGAGAACGAGACCGTCAGCGCTTGCGCTTTTTGGTCTTCTTCTTGGCCTTTTTCTTGGTGGCCTTCTTCTTCGCGGCCTTCTTTTTGGCCTTTTTCTTGGTGGTTTTCTTCTTGGCCGCCTTCTTGCGGGTGGCCTTCTTGGCCGCCTTCTTCCGGACGGTCTTCTTGGTCACCTTCTTCTTGGTCTTTTTGCGGGCGACCTTCTTCTTGGCCTTTTTCTTGGTGGCCTTCTTCTTCGCGGCCTTCTTCTTCGCGGCCTTCTTCTTGGTCGTCTTGCGCTTCGCGGTGCGCTTCTTCGACGACTGGGCCCCGGGCTTACGGCCAGGCTTGCCATAGGTCGTCCGCGGGGCGGGCTTGATGCCACGGGTCAGCCGGGCGCTGCGCACGCTGGTGCGGGACACGCCCAGCTTCGCGGCGAGGACTTTGTCCGGGACCTTGCCGAGGGGCTGCTTGTCCCAGTCAATGCCGACGTTGATCGTGTTCGCCTTTTTGCGTCTTTTCTTTTTCTTGGTTGCCAAGTTTGCACTCCATCGAAAGTCACTGTGTATAATTATGCACAGCCATAGCCAATCTATGCCAAGCAAGCTCGGCTGTACACTGTTTGGTCAAAATATGTAAAGCTGGAAAGGCAAGACCCCTCTCAGCACCGGCCCGAAGGGGTGGGAAGAAGTGAGGGGTCGAGGTAGCATCGGGGGGATGGCTTTTCGCTATACCCGCCCGCCCTGGTCCCAGCACGCATTGACGTTGGGGTTGGTCGCCCTCGCGTTGGTGGCGTGGTCGCGGCCCGAGGTGGCCGCGGTCTGGGCCGACATCACCGCCCACACCTCGGCCCCCGCGCTCTTCATCGGCGGGTTGTGGGCGCTCCACCAAGCGGTGTTTTGGTTGGTGACGGCGTTCTTTTTGGTCGTCGACCACACCGACCGCCCGGGGTGGGTCAGCCGGCATCGAATCCAAGACGGGGACGTGCGGCGCCCGCCCACCCGGCGGGTGCTCCGGGTGCTGTTCATCAATCAGTTTGTGCTCAGCCCGGTGATGTTGGCGCTGGTGTACCAATGTCTGGTGTGGCGCGGCTGGACCCTCGATGCCCGCCTGCCGGGGCCCGTGACCACGCTGTGGCAGTTGGCGGTGATGAGCGCGCTGAGTGTGGTGTTCTTTTATGTGAGCCACCGGTTCCTGCACCGGAAATGGTGGATGGCCAAGGTGCACCGGGTGCACCACGAGTTTCGGTCCACCACCGCCTGGGCCAGTGAATATGCACACCCGGTGGAGTTCGTGGTGGGCAACTTCGGCACCCTCGCCATCGGGGTGGTGGCCCTCGCGCCGTCGCTGCCGGTGATCTACCTGTTCACCCTGGTCTCGATGACCGTGTTTTTGGTTCACCACGCCGGGTACGCCATCCCCTGGGCCCCGTGGTCGGTGCACCACGATTGGCACCATTTCCGGTACCGCGAGGCGTTCGGGACCACGGGGCTGCTCGACCGTTGGTTTTCCACCGACCGCGAGTTCCGCACGCTGCGCCACGGGGACGTGCGCCGCTGACCCATAACGTTGCAACGTGTTGCGACGTATTTTGTCTTCGACCAGGCCAAACGTCGATACACGGCCCGTCGGGTCCTTGGCCCGGAACTTGGACCTCCGCTGCCGGAGGACAAACCATGGCCACATCCCGCACGGTACCCCTTCTCCCGCTTGGCATCGCCGCCCTGGCGCTGGGCGCGGCGGCTTGTCACAAATCAAACCCGCCGCCGGCACCGGGCCGCGCCACCCCGCTGTCCACCGCCTGCACCCCGTCGCCCGACTTTGTCATGCCGTCGATCGAGCGGGCCCCCGGCGGCGTGCCCGAGGTGGACCTCGCGTTCTTGGCCGCCCACCATTGCCAAGTCCGGGTCGTGGACGTGCGCGAACCCCAGGAGGTCGCGGCCGGCCGGCTGCCCTTCGGGGAGCACATCCCCCTGGCCCAGGTGGGCGCGGCCGCGGCCCGGTGGGACCCGGACGAGCCGGTGTTGCTGGTCTGCCGGTCGGGCCGGCGCTCCGCCCGGGCTGCGTTGACATTGGAGAAGATGGGCTTTTCGCACGCGGCCTCCGTCAATGGCGGGGTGCTGGCCTGGGAGCGCGCCGGCGGCCCGGTGGTGCGCGGGGACGCCTCGCCCCCGGCGCCTTCGCCCCCGCCCCCCGCTTCGCCCCGGGATGGGCCGCTGGGCAAAGTCGACGTCCAAGAGCATTTGGGGGACCAAGCCCAGACCACATGGATGAAGGCGGCCGCGCTGCTGTTGCACGGGAGCGAATCGTGCGTCGATGGGCGCGATGCGCGCCGGGTGGTCGGCACCCCCGGGGGGGACGCGGGAGAGCTGCTGTTGGCGTTGGCCGCGTTGGAGCACGTGCGGGGCACCGAACTCGGTGCCGAGGACATTGACGCGCTGTTCGATGCCTACCTCGACGCGTTCGGTCGCTTTTACATGCACACCGACGAGCACGCCGTGGCACCTCTGGCCCAGGATCCCCGCTATGCCCCGTGGATCGAGGACGTGGGCATGCCTCGTTTTTTGCGCCACCCCCCGCGGACCCTGGAGCCGGCCTTGCTCGACGACTTGAGCCGCTCCGACCACGTGGGGTGCGGTCACTTGCGGCTGATCCTGGAGCACCCCGACGAGTACGAGGTCCGGCCCGCGCTCGCCCGGTCGACGATCCAGGCCGCGATCCAACGCTGGTGGCAGGGGGGCCCGATCGACTTTGTGATCCTCGAGGGCGACCACCACGAAGGCGCGGTGGTCAACGTTCGGCTGGGCCACGAGGTCCACGCGTTTTCCCGGGTGCCCACCGTGGCCCCGCGCATCGGGAGCCGCGCGATGTTCGTGAACCATCCCGAGGTCGCGGCGTGGCTGCGGCAGGAGAACGCCGCGTTCTTGTTCGAGGTGGTGCCGGCCCTGCGTGATCGGCCCGCGTCACAACAGGCGTATGCCGATACATTGGCCCGGCTCGGCCAAGTTCAGCTGCGCGCGACCCTGACGCACCTCGCCGCGCACCTCCCGGTGTTTGACGCGGTGTACACCGCCGATGGGGTGCGGGTGGCCCGGGCGGAAATGCCCCGCGTCGCCCAACGTCCGGTGCGCGACTAAAACGCCCCCGCGTAGGGGAGCGGCACCCGATAGAGCCCCTCGCGGGCGGTGATGAACAGCATCCGGCCGTTGGGGCCGCCGAAGGTGCAGTTCGCGGGGGTTCGGTCCACCGGGATCGCGCCATAGGGGGTGCCGTCGGGCGCGATCACCGCAATGCCATTGCCGCTGGCCACGTAGAGGTTGCCCGCTTCGTCGATGGTCATGCCGTCGGGGTTGGGGACGCCGCTGACAAAGACGCGTTCGTTGTCGAGGCTCCCGTCCGGGTTGATGTCGAACGCCCGCACCTCGTTGGCCGCGGTGTCGGCCAGATACAGCACCGCCTCGTCGGGGGACAAGACCACGCCGTTGGGGCGGCTGGCCAACGGGCCCATCCACTCGGCGCTCAGGGTGCCATCCGGGGTGCGGCGGAACAAACCGTTGAAGGGCAGCTCCTGGTCGCCGGGGCTGGGGAGCCCGTAAGGCGGGTCGGTGAAGTACAGGGTCCCGTCGCTCCGCGCCGCAATGTCATTGGGTGAGTTGAGGCTCATGCCCTGGTAGCTGTCGGCCACGGGGGTGACGGTGCCGTCGGGGCTGGTGCGGGTCACCGACCGTGAGCCGTGTTCGCACGCGAGCAGCCCGCCGCCGGGGGCATTGAGCAGGCCGTTGCTGTTGCGGGACGGGGTGACGAACACGTCGACCGTGTTGGGCGGGGTCAGCTGGTAGATGGTGTCGGCGGGGATGTCCGAGAACAGCAGCGTCCCGTTGGGGCGCCAGACCGGGCCCTCGGTGAACTGAAAGGTTTCCGCCACCAACGTGGTGGGGGCGAGGTCGGCCAGCGGGTTGCAGAGCGGGGCCCCCGCGATGTCGTCGACGAAGGTGTGGGCGGTGATGGGGTCGGCGGTGAACGAACTCCAAGAATCGACCGCGACACCGCCGGCGAGGTTTTGCAGGGCGGGGGTGGTGTCGGTGACGGTGACGTTCCAGGCGGCGGGTTCGGCCGTGCCCGCGGGCCAGATCTTGGCCCGGAGCCGCGTGGTGGTGGGGTCCACCTGGTGAACACGAAAACGCACCCGATAGGGCGTGGCGTCGTCGAGGGCCAACCCTTGATCGATGTCGATCGCGGACTCCACCCCGTCGACCTCGCGCCACACGCCGATGCCCTCAAACCCGCGAAACCCTTCCACGAACACGGCATAGCCGAGGCCGGTGGGGTCGGTGTCGGCCAGGTATCCGCCGTTTTGTCGGACGTAGAACCCGACGCCCTGCGTGCTCAGGTCTTCGAACGCGAGGGTAAACCGCACCTCCACGTCCACCACGTCGCCGGGCCGGGTCATGCGAGCCAGTGAATAGCCACTCGGGCTGGGCCGCAACCGCGCCCGGCCGCCCTGCAGGTCGGCCGCGGCCACCCCCCCGGCCACACTCCAAGGCGCGGGCCAGGCATCGCCGTCCATCCCGGCGAAGGACTCCGCCCATGTGACGACATCACAGCCCAAATCGCCATCCCCGTCACCGTCGCCATCTCCATCTCCATCTCCATCTCCATCTCCATCGCCGTCGCCATCTCCATCGCCGTCTCCATCTCCATCTCCATCTCCATCTCCGTCCCCATCCCCATCCCCATCCCCGTCGCCGTCGCCATCGCCGTCACCATCGCCGTCTCCATCGCCGTCGCCGTCTCCATCGCCGTCTCCATCTCCATCTCCATCCCCATCTCCATCGCCGTCGCCATCCCCATCGCCCGGCCCCGGCGATGTGGGGCAACCGGTGGGGGACAACGACAGCAGGGCGACGAACAACCAAGAGATTTTGCGCATGCCGAAGCATAGCGCGGTCCGGCGCTAGTTCGCGTGTTGGTCGGCGGCCCGCCGCTCGTGCACGAGCTGCAGCACGAGGGCGAGCAGCACGTGGGCGTCGATGGGCTTTTTCAGCTGGTGCACCCCTTCGGGGAGCGCGGGGACCGCGTCGGGGTCGGCGACATACCCCGACAGCAGCACAAGGGGCACGTCGGGCGATCGCTGTCGCACCTCCCGGATCAACACATCCCCGTTTTCGCCTGGCATCACAAAGTCCGTGAGCACCAGGTCGGGCAAGGGATCGAGCAGGGGGCGGGCGGCGGCCACGCTGGCCGCGGGCAAGGGCTCGCATCCGCCCGCGCGCAGCACCGCGGACAGCCCGTTGAGCAGGGAGGGCTCGTCGTCGACGATGAGGATGCGCGGCGGTGTGCCCAGCGACGGCGCGGCGCTCTGGGCCGCGGCCGCGAGGGACGATCGGGGCGCGGGCCGGGGCCGGGCGACATCGGCGGGGGGATGCGTGCGCGGGAAGGCCAGGGACACGGTGGTGCCTTTTTGGGGCCCGGTCTGCACGCTCAGCGAAGCAGAGGCATTGTGGGCGATGCCGTGCACCACCGTCAGACCAAGCCCCGTGCCCTGGCCGGCGTCCTTCAGCGTGTAAAAGGGCTCAAAGGCGGCGTCGAGGACCTCGTCGGCCATGCCCACGCCCTGGTCCGCGACCGAGAGCGTGACCGTGTTCGTGGCCGGCCCGGGTATGATCGTGCGGCCCCGGGGGGTGTCGTCGCACCGGGTGCGAATGGTGATGGTGCCGCGGTCCAGGGTGGCGTCCTGGGCGTTGACCACCAGGTTGAGCAACAGCTGGTCGACGTGCACAGGGTCGATCTCGATGTAGGCGTCGGGGGCGCCGAGATCGAGCACGAGTTCGATCCGGGGCAGGAGCAGGCGGCGCAGCAAAGGCTCGGCGTCGCGGACCTGGTCGTCGAGCTTGACCGTGTCTGCGGCGGGGTGGTCCTGGCCGAACACCATGAACCGGTTGGTGAGGGCTTTGCCCTTTTCCAGCGCCGACTTCATTTCGTCCAAGGAGGCCTGCCGGTCCTCCTCCGGGATGGTCTCGTCGACGAGAAGCTCGGTGTGCAGGGTGAGCGCGGCGAGCACGTTGTTGAAGTCGTGGGCGATGCCGCCCGCGAGGCGGCCGAGGCCTTCGAGGCGTTGGGCGCTGGCGCTGCGTTCCAGGAGCATGCGGCGCTCGCGCTCCGCGGCGCGTTCTTGGGTGAGGTCGGTGGCGCCGAGCAGGATGTGCGGGGCCCCGCCGAACGAGAACCGGGCGAGGTGGAGGTGGACGTCGTGGGGCCGCCCGTCCTTGCCGGTGAACACCGCGTCGGCTTCGGGGGCGTCCCCGGCCAACAGCGCGGTGAACTTTTCGCGGTGGGCGGCGGGCACGAACCCCGGGACGCCATCGTGGGCGCGGCCGTCGTCGCCGACCAAGGCGCGGGCGGCGCGGTTGCGGTCGACGAGCCGGTGGCGCGCATCGAACAGAAACAGCGGCGAGGGCGAGCCCCGGAACACGGTCTCGTACACCCGGTCGCGCTCGCGCCGCGCGCGCTCGGCGGCTTGCCGCTCGTCGAGCTCCTTTTGCAGCGCGCGGGCCCGGCCTCGGTGGACGTCGACCCACCGGCGCAGCAGCAACCCGATGAGCAGCAGCCCGAGCAGGGGCAGGCCCAGCCTGACCACGGTGCGCTCGGTCCAGCTCGGGGCGAGCACAAACGACACCCCCGCGGGGGGGCCGCGGGTGCCGTCTGGGTGCCGGCGGCGGGCGGTCAATGTATAGGCACCGGGCGACAACCCGACGTAGCGCTGTTCGGGTCCCCCCCGCTGCACGATGTGACGGTCCTCGGACACGAGGGTGACCTCGAACTGCGGGGGGCGCGTCTCGTGAAACCGGGGGGTGGCGAACTCGACCACCAGGTCGCGGTGACCGGGGGGCAGGGGGCTGGCCGCGTCGGTGAGCACCGAGCGCCCGTCGACGTCGGCGCGTTCGATCACGGTCGCGTCGGTGCGGTGGGCGCCGCGCCCCCCCACGTGGTCGGCGGGGTTGACCCGGACCACCCCCCGCGTGGTGGGCACGAGGAGGCGGCCCCGGGCATCGATGCCCCCGGCGGGCATGACCCCGCCATTGCCCTCGCCGGTGGGCACAAAGTGACAGGCCAGCTCGGCCCGTTCGCCGCGCGCGAACGCCACCAGCGCGGCCCGGTCGACCCAGAACAGGCCCCGGTTGCCGTTGAACCACATCACCTCCGGCTCGTCGGGGTGACGAAAGACGCGCGAGAGGTTGTCGTCACAAAAGCCGTGGTGCTCGTCGAGCCAGCGTCCTGTGCGCTGGGTCGTCGTGGCCGCCGGGGCATACAGCAGGCCGGCGCCGTAGGTCGCCGCCCACAGCGTGTCGTCGATGTCCACCAGGATGTCGCGGATCCGCGCGGGCCGGTCGGTGGCGGCGGTGAGCACGGGCCGCACCGCCCCGGCGCGCAGCTCGACGAGCCCGCCGCCGGTGCCGAGGTAGGCCCCGTCCCCGTTCGCCAACGCGCGGATCACCGCCACCCCCTCGTCGGGCAAGCCTTGGTCCCGCCCCCACGACCGCACCCACACGAGCCCGTCGGGCGTCGGCGACAGCTCGAGCACACCCGCGCGGGCGGTGCCGAACCACAATGTGTCTGGAAGCGCGGCGTAGGACAAAAACCCGCCCACGCGCAGTTCGTGGCCATCGAACACCGGCCGTATCCCGCCGTCCGCGAAATGTTGCAGGGTCTCGTCGATCCCCAGCCAGAGGCCGCGGCCCTGCGCGCTGGCGATGAGCTGCACACACGCGTCGGGCGGCACCGCCGCCACCGGGACCAACCGGTCGGCGGGGCCGAGCCGTTGCAGGCCGTCGCAGTACCCGGCCACCAGCGGGGCGTCGTGGCCCGCGGCGTACACCGTGAGCTTGGACGACAGGCCCCGCCCCGCCTCCGGGGCGATCTGTTGGACGCCGCGGTCCCGCACCCCGAACAAGCCCTCGTTGTCGGAGCCCACCCAGAGCGTGCCCTCGGCGGTGGCGTGCAACACCCGAACCTTGAGCCGGTCCCCGGGCTCCGGCCCGCCGATGGCGTGCCGCGTGGGCAGGCGCACCCGGCGGCGGGGACCCGCGTCGGTGAGCTCGACCAGGCCGAAGGTGCCGGCCACCCAGAGGCGCCCGGCCACATCCAGGGCCACGTCGGCCGCGCCCGGGAGCGCGCCCCAAAGCCGCCAACCCGTGGCCGCCAGACGCCACACCCCCCGCCGGTCCACCGCGACCAGGTGCGGGCCGAGGCGGCGCAGGGCGCTGACGGTGTCCCCGTCGAGGGCGGGGCCGGCGCAGCCCGCGGACACACACCGCACGCCGTCGTCTTCCCGGACCCAGAGCCGGCCCTGGTCGTCGAGCACGGTGGCGCGGACCGGTGGGTCCATCCGGCGCTCCACCGGCGCGACCCCCGGGGTGACCGACAGCTCGACGAGGTGCGGACCGATCGCGGCCCGGAGCTGGCCGGGGCCGAAGGGGGTCAGGTCGGTGACCGGGGCGGGTGGGGAGGCGGCGTACAGGACCCGGGACGCGTCGCGGTCGAAGAGGACGACGTGGCCACGCTCGGTGCCCGCGACCACTTGGTGGCCGAGCGCGGCGACGGACACGAAGCGCCCGCCGTCGAGAGTGAGGCCCTCGGGGCGAATGGGGGTGAAGGTGACCCCGTCGAACCGGGCCACGCCGCCAAAAGTGGAGAGGAGGAGAAAGCCGGCGTCGTCTTCGGCGATGTCGGTGACCGACACCTGGGGCAACCCGTCGCGCACCGTCCAGACGTCGGCCACGTGGCGTGCCGAGTAGGGAACCTCTTCGAGTTGTCCGGGCAGCGCGGCCGACAATGCCAACGCACAGAGGACGATCATCGCTCTCAGTCTAGTCGGCCGCCCTCGTCGAGGAAAGGAACGTGTGAGACCGGGTCGAGATCAGCCGCATTGCGGCTCAGTCCACGAACGCCCGAAACACGTCCGGCACCGGGGTGGTGACATTGGTGGTCAGGAGCAGCTCGCTGGCGAGCTCGCCGGCGCGGTCGCCGATCCAGGCCCGCACCAGGGGGTCGCGGTGCAGCGCCTCGAGCACGTCGTCGTGCACGATGTCGTAGGGGCGGCGCTGGCCGCGCACCGTCTCGATGGCGGCGATGGTCGTCGGGCGAAGGGTGCCCTGGTTGTGGCTCGGGGACAGAAGGGGGACGGACGCGACGGGGATCATGGGGGCTCCTGCGGGACGGTTGGTCAGCCTGATGTGCACGACCGTTATCGCCCGGCGGGACGGGGGCGGCCTGTGACCGGTCGCGGGATGTGGGCACACCCACAACGTGAGGTCCGTCCCGCGCCGGACCGGGGCAATAGTTCCACAAAATCAGGGGCTTACCGCGTCTTGGTCCCTACGCGGCCAGGCGCTGCTGCGCCGCCTCCAGCCGCGCCAGCTTGTCGGTCAACGTGCGCTGGTTGGCTTTGACCTCTTCGATCACCTCTACAGGGGCATTGGAGAGGAACTTCTCATTGTTGAGCCGGCCGGACAGCGATTTCAGCTCCTTTTGGGCTTTCTCGATCACCTTGGCCAGGCGCTCCCGCTCCTTGTCCACGTCGATGAGCCCCTCAAGGGGAATCACCACCTCGATTTGGCCGTCGCTGTTCATGGCTGCGAGCCTCGGCACCGCGAACCCTTCTTTGAGCTGCACGTCCAGGGACGTCAGGTGCGCCAGCCGGGTCAACGCCGGGCCGAGGTCGGTGAGCTCATCGCGCTGGGCCGCGTCGTTGCACAGCACGTGCACGTCGACCTTTTGTTGCGCCCCGAGGTCTGACTCTTGGCGTGCGTTGCGGATCATCACCACCGTGGACATGAACCGCTCAAAGGTGGCCTCGGCCCCGTCGTCGACGAGCGCGGGTTCGGACGCGGGGTAGGCGGCTTGGGCGCAAAACGCCACCCCGGGGTGGCGGGTCTCGCGACCGGGCAGCCGCTGCCAAATCTCTTCGGACTGGAACGGGCAAAGCGGGTGCAGCAGCCGCATGCTCGCGTCGAGCACATGCACCAAGGTGGCCACCGCCGCGCGGCGCTCGGCCGCGGGCGCGCCCTCGGACAGCGCGCCCTTGACGTACTCGATGTACCAATCGCAAAGCTCGGTCCAGAAGAACTGGTAAATCACATTGGCGGTCTCGTCGAAGCGGTAGGTCTCGATGCCTTTGCGGGCTTTGTCGGTGGCTTGTTGGAGCCGGCTGAGAATCCAGCGGTCGCCCACCGACAGGTCGCCTTTGACCTCGTCGAGGGCCGGGACCGCGTCGTCGCCGATGCGCATGAGGGCGAAGCGGGTGGCGTTCCAGATCTTGTTCAAGAAGGCGCGGTAGCCGGCCACCCGGGGAATCGCGAGCTTCACGTCGCGGCCTTGGCCACTCAAGGCGGCGAGGGAGAAGCGGAGGCCATCGGCCCCGGACGGGGGAATGCCTTGGGGGTATTCCTTCTCGAGGCCCTTGAGCACCTTGGGCAGCATTTTTTCCGGCACCGGGTAGGTCTTGGTCTTCTCGACGAGATCGTCCTTGCTGATGCCGTTCACCACGTCGAGGGGATCGATGGCGTTGCCCAACGATTTGCTCATCTTGCGGCCGTGGGAGTCGCGCACCATCGCGTGCAAAAACACGTCGGCGAAGGGGGCTTTGCCCATGAAGTAGCAGCCCATCATCATCATGCGCGCGACCCAGAAGAACAGGATGTCGAAGCCGGTCTCGAGGACCGCGCCGGGGTAGAACGCGCGGAGGTCGTCGGTGTCGTCGGGCCAGCCCAGGGTCGAAAACGGCCACAGCCCGGCCGAGAACCAGGTGTCGAGCACGTCCTCTTCCTGGACGAAACGATCGGGTTGTTGCTGCTCGAGGTCTTCGATGGAGGCCACGGACATCTTGCGCACGAGCTGGTCGTCGACGATGAACAGGGCGGTGCGGAGCAGCTCCCGGCGATCGCCGCCGGCCTCGAGCAACTCGGAGGCGGAGGTGGCGTGACCCTTGCGCTTGGCGTCCTCGCGGATGGTCTCGTCGAGGAGGGTGAGGTCGTAGAACACGGGGATGCGATGGCCCCACCACAGCTGGCGGCTGATGCACCAGTCGCGGATGTTCTCCATGAAGTGGTTCCAGGTGGACTCCCACGACGAGGGCACGATGCGGGTCTCGCCGCTCTTCACCGCGTCCATGGCGAGCTTGGCCAGGGGCTTGCCCTCGACAAAATATTGCCGGCTGAGCATGGGCTCGATGGCCACCCCGCTGCGCTGCGAGATGCTCACGTTGTGTTTGATCTTGTCGGTGCCGCGGAACAGGCCGAGGGCTTCGATGTCCTCCTTCACCTTCTTGCGCGCGGCGAAGCGGTCGAGGCCTTTGTAGGCGCCGCCGTTTTCGTTCACCCGGGCCTCGAAGTCGAAGATGTTGATCATCGCGAGGTCGTGGCGCTGGCCGATGTCGAAGTCGTTGGGGTCGTGGGCGGGGGTGATCTTCACCGCCCCGGTGCCGAACTCGCGGTCGACGTAATCGTCGGCCACCACCTTGATGTCACGGTCGGCAAAGAAGGGGTGCACCAACGCCTTGCCGATCACGTCTTGGTAGCGTTCGTCGTCGGGGTGCACCGCCACCGCGGTGTCGCCGAGCATGGTCTCGGGGCGGGTGGTGGCCACCACCATCTCGCCGTCGCCCTCTTTGAACTTGTAGGCGAACTGCCACAGCTCGCCGTCTTTCTCCTCGTACTCGACCTCTTCGTTGGAGAGCGCGGTCTGGGTCGCGGGGTCCCAGTTCACCAGGCGCTCGCCCCGGTAGATGAGCCCGTCGTCCCACATGCGCACGAACGCCTCGCGCACCGCGCGGTTGCACTGCTCGTCCATGGTGAAGCGCTCGCGGGTCCAGTCCGCGGACGCGCCCAGGGTCTGCAGCTGGTGCACGATGCGGTCGCCGTTCTTGGCTTTCCACGCCCACACCCGCTCGAGAAACGCCTCGCGGCCCACGTCGTGGCGCGACTTGCCCTCGTGGCGTTTGAGCTCGCGCTCGACCACGGCTTGGGTGGCGATGCCGGCGTGGTCGACCCCGGGCAGCCACATCGCGTTCTTGCCGAGCATGCGGTGGTAGCGGATGAGGATGTCCTGCAAGGTGACGAACAGCGCGTGACCATTGTGCAGCGATCCCGTCACATTGGGCGGCGGCATCATGATCACGTAGGGCTCTTTTTGACCCTCTAGGCTGTCTTGGGCCGACGCGCCGAACACCCCGCCGTCGTTCCACTTTTTGTACCAGCGGGCCTCGACCTCTTGGGCCTCGTACTCCTTGGGCAGCTCGTTCGCCATCTGTGTACCCCTCGATTCAATCTGACTCCGCTAGCAGGATTTTCCCGATCAAAACAGGCCGGGCACGTCTTGACCGGGGAGAAGCGGCGGGCGATCGAGGGACCATGAGCCACATCGACCCCCACCTCGACGCCTTATTGGACATCTGCTTTTCCGAGGACGTCGCCGCCGGCGACGTCACCACCGCGGCGTGCGTGCCCGAGGGCACCCGGGCCCAGGCCCGGGTGGTGGCCAAGCAGGACTTTGTGCTCGCGGGCATGCGGCCCTTCGCCGCGGTGTTCGCCCGCTTCGGCGACGCGGTGACGCTGACCGCGCACTTCTCCGACGGGGACCGGATCAAAAAAGGCGACATCGTGGTCGAACTCGCGGGCGACGCCCACAGCCTGCTCATCGGCGAGCGCCCCGCGCTCAACTTCATGATGCGGCTGTCCGGGGTCGCCACCAAGACCGCGGACATCGTGGCCGGGACCCGGGAATTCCCCACCCGCATCGTCGACACCCGCAAGACCACGCCGGGGTGGCGCAACCTCGAGAAGGCCGCGGTCCGGGCCGGCGGGGGGCACAACCACCGCTATGCGCTGTTTGACGGGGTCTTGATCAAAGAGAACCACATCGCGTGCGCGGGGGGCATCACCGCCGCGGTGCAGCGGGCCCAACAGACCGCCCACCACCTGCTCAAGATCGAGGTCGAGACCACCACCCTCGAGGAGGTCGACGAGGCCATCGCCGCGGGCGCGGACGTGATCATGCTCGACAACATGGACAACGACATGACCAAGGCCGCGGTGGCGAAGATCCGCGCCGCCAAGCGGCCGATTCTCGTCGAGGCCTCGGGCAACATGACCAAAGAAAGACTGCCCGAGGTGTGTGCCCTCGGGGTGGACATCATCAGCATGGGCGCGCTCACCCATTCCGCGGTGGCGGTGGACGTGTCCATGAAAATGGAACTGCAACGGTGAGCTCGACCGGCGGGTTCGACATCCACGTCGTCGAGGATGTGTCGTCGAGCCAGGACGAAGCCCTGCGCCGGGCCCAGGCGGGGGCGCCCGCGGGCACGGTGGTGTGGGCCCAGGCGCAGTCGGCCGGGCGTGGTCGACGGGGGCGCAGCTGGGTGACCCACGCGGGCAGCCTCGCGTTTTCGCTCGTGTGGCGGGGCACCCTGGTCCCCGAAAAGCTCCCGCGCCTGACCTTGTGCACCGCCGCGGGGGTGGCGTCGGCGTTCGCCGACGAGGACATCTGGATCAAGTGGCCCAACGATTTGATGGTGCCGCACGCCCAGCCGGGGGTGTTTGGGCCGTTTCGCAAGTGGGGCGGCATCCTCGTCGAGGGAAGCTTCGCCGGCGGGCGGCTGGACGCGGTGATCATCGGGGTGGGGCTCAATCTCGTGCCCCCCCCGGGCGGCTTCGACCCCGCGCTGTCCGGTCGCGCCGGGTCCCTGTGGCCCCAGGGCACGCGCCCCGACGACGAGGCGGTGCTGCACGCGGTCCTGAATGGCATCGCAGCGGCCAGCGTCCGAGCCGGTGACGACGAGGCCTTCGCCGCGGTGGGGCGGGGGCTGTGGGCGCGATCGATCCTGGCCGGACGGCAGGTCGTGGTCGACGGGGTGCACGGTCGCGCCCGGGGGATCGGCCCCAATGGGGCGCTCCTCGTCGAGCAGGACGGTGGCCAGGTGGTGCCGGTCAGCGCCGGCGAGGTGAGCCTGGCAGAACATCCGCCGACGACATGATAGGTTGAACGCATGAAACGCGCGTGGATGTGGACCCTGACGATCGCCGTGGCCTTGGCTTGGTCGGCCTCGGCCAAAGAGATGAACCCCATGCAGTTTTTCGGCGGGGGGCCCAAGCCTTACCTCGAGCCGGACGGCTATTACCGGGTGGTGTTGCCCTCGGGCTTTGACTGCGAGCAGACCAAGCCCGGTCACCTCGAGTGTGCGGGCAACCGGGGCCACCGGGCGCTGCTGTCCATCGACGTCAAGAGCGTGCCCCAGAGCGCGACCGCGGACTTGTTTGCGCTCAACCAGATGGAGCGGTTCAAAAAGAAAGAACACTTCAAGGACCTGGGACGGGAGCGGGTCACCTTGAACGGCGTGGAGGGCGTGGCCGCGACGTTCTCGTACGACTACTATGGCAATGTGCAGATCCCGGTGGGGGTCAAGGCGCTGTACCTGGTGCAGAACGGCAAGCTCATCGTCGTGCACTTCGAGTCGCGGCTCGAGTTTTTTGGCCGGTACGTGAAGGACTTGAAGACGTTCTTTGAGACCTTTCGGCCCACCCGGCTCGACGCGGGCGGCAACCCGATCCTGAGCGACCTCGAGAACAGCAAGCCGCGTGAGAAGTCTCTGATCAGACTGCCCAAGAACTACTGAGGGCCCATGGCGACCCAGAAGAAAGCCGCGGCGAAGAAAAAGCCCGCGACGAAAAAGCCCGCGGCGAAGAAGAAGCCCGTGGCGAAGAAGAAGCCCGCGGCGAAGAAGAAGCCCGCGGCGAAGAAGGCCCGGGACAACACCGGCAACAAGACCAAGGCGACCGGCCACGACGTGGACACGTTCTTGCGCGGGGTGGCCGACGAGGCCAGACGGCGCGACGCAGAGGTGGTGCACGCGTTGATGGCCCGGGTCACCGGCGCGCGCGGCCGGCTGTGGGGCAGCAGCATTGTGGGCTACGGGGACGTGACCATGACCTACGCCACCGGGCGGGTGGTGGATTGGTTCTTGGTGGGCTTTTCGCCGCGAAAGCAGGCGCTCACCCTTTACATCATGGAGGGATTCAGCGGGCACGCGGGGTTGATGGCCAAGCTCGGGACATACAAGACGGGCAAGTCGTGCCTGTACGTGAAGCGCCTCGAGGACATCGACCTGGCCGTCCTCGAGCGCTTGGTCAAAAAGTCCGTCGCGTACATGAAAAAGACCTACGCCTGAGCGCGCGGCGGGCGGTGTAGCATCGCCGCGGTGAGTGAGCGCGTCGTCGCCGGTCGGTACCGCATCCTGCGCCCCCTGGGCGCCGGGGGCATGGGCAGCGTGTTTGTCGCGCGCCAAGAACCGCTGGGGCGCGAGGTCGCGCTCAAGCTGCTCCGGCACGTGACCGGACCCCACCAGCAAGAACACGCCGAACGGTTCCGCCGGGAGGCCGCGGCGTTGGCCCGCTTGAGCAACCCACACGTGCTCACCGTGTTCGATTATGGGTTCGACGACGATGGGGCGCCCTTTTTGGCCACCGAGCTCGTCGAGGGCCTGTCCCTTCGGGAGCGGCTGCGGCAAGGACCGCTCTCCGAGGACGACACCCTGCGTTTGCTCCGCGCGGTGGGGCGTGGTCTGCAGGCCGCGCACCAGGCGGGTCTGGTGCACCGGGACCTCAAACCCGCGAACATCGTGCTGCCGGGCGGCGACCCCGGCGCGGCCAAGATTCTCGACTTCGGCTTGGTCAAGCAAGGCACGCACATCGATGACGGGGCGACGCTGGACGCGATCAGCCTCACCGGGGACCGCATCCTCGTGGGCACCCCCGGGTACATCGCGCCGGAGTATGCGGTGGACGGGGTCAGCGACGACCCCCGCAGCGACCTCTACGCGCTGGGGGTGGTGGCCTACGAGTGCCTGGCGGGGGCCCAGCCCTTCGATGCCCCGACCCCGGTGGGGCTGGTGATGGCGCACGCGATGAAACCGCGCCCGGTGGTGTCCGACAATGTCACTGTGTCTGACAGCACCGCCGTGCTCGTGAACCGGCTGCTGGCGATCCACCCCGACGAGCGGGTGCAATCGGCGGACGACCTGTTGGCGGTGTTGGACGCGCCGGCGTCCCTGGCCCCGTCGTCGTCGTCGTCGCCGCGGGCCGCGTCGCGGGTCCGGCCCCCGGTGCGCGCGGCCGGGATCGCGCTCGGCCTGCTGCTCTTGTTCGGGGTCGGGCTCGGGCTGGCTTGGTGGCTCGCGGCCCCGGCGGGCACCCAACGCGCGCGGGCCGGGTCTTCGGCGCGGCCGGTGCGGGTGGGTTTTTGGCAGGGGCAGGGACATTGGCGCGTCGACAGCGGCACCTTTTCGGTGCGGCGCAGCATCTTTCGGCGCTTGCTGGGCGAGACTTTGGTGCGGCGAAACGCGGACCACACCCTGGCGGGCGGGGCCTTGGGCAGCTTTTCCCTCGACGAGAGCCAACGCCACCTGGACCTGCGGTTGCGCCCGGGGGCGGCGTTCGCGCCCCACCCGACGTGTTTTCCCGCGGGGCGGCCGGCGACCGCCCAGGATCTGGTGGCGAGCTTGGCCCTGGCCGCCGAGGAACTCGCCGCGTTGCGGGTCGTGGTCGAGCACGCCGCGGTCACCGGGCCCGACCGGGTGGACGTGACCCTGCGCCACCCCAACGCCCAGGCCTTGGCCGCCCTGCGCGAGGTGTTGCTCATCCCCGCCGAGCTCACCGCCGACGGGGCCTGCGATGACCCCACCCACCTCGCGCACCCCGCGGGCAGCGGCCCCTACCGGCTCGTCGACGACCAGGACGATCGCATCGTGCTCGCCCCGCGCGACGCCTCCGCCGGGCTGGTGCCGTTGACGTATGTGCGGGTGGCGGACCCCGCGGACTGCCTCGCGGGTTTGGTCCGGGACCGGGTCGATTACTGCGACGTGCCGTTCCCGGCGGCGGCGGCGTTTGTGACCCGGAGCGGCCCGGACCTCACCCTGCGCGCGCCCTGGGCCGAACGGCTCGAGGGGGTCGCGTTCGGCGAGCGGCTGGGGCTCGGCCGCTACCGTTGGCAGTTGATGCTGCCCGCGGTGGGCGCGGGCTCGCCGCTCGCGGCGGCGGAGACGCGGCGGCTTCTGTCCGCGGCCCTCGACCGTGGCCCCCTGTGCACCGCCTACGGGTTTCAGACGAGCCAGACCACGAGCACGCCGCTGCCGTCGTTTTTGTGGGCCGCGGCGGTGCCGGCCCCCGCGGCCCCCGACGTTGAGGTCGCGCGCCGCGGCTTGGCCCAGGCGGTGCGACGGGCCGGCCGCCCCCTCAAGCTCGGTTCGTTAAACAATCACAAAGGCATCGAACTGATGTGCGCCCAGCTCCGGGAGGCGGCCATCCCCTGCACCCACGTGCCCCTGCCCTCGGGCGACCTGGCCCAGAGCTTGGCCGATGGCGTCGTCGACGCGGTGCCGGTGGCATTGGTGGACAGCCTGCGCGACCCCTTTGTGCGTTTGACCACCTTGCTCGGTTATCTCGAGGCCCGGGGCGCGCCGCATCCGGGCCTGGCCGCGCAGGTGGCCGCCATCGACGAGGAAGTGAAGCCCGAGCGCCGGCGGGGGTTGCTCGAGGCCCTGGTCGAACAAATCGCCGAACAGATGCCGTACATCGCCATGTGTATGCGGCCCCCGGACGCGCACGAAGCGGCGGTGTTCACCCGCGCCGGCCTGGGCGGGGTGTTCGACGACGTGACCCGCCGGGTGTGGGCCCGGGCCCCGGAGAGCAACGTGCCCCCCGCCACGGTTCATTGGGGGGACTGAGCCCGCTCCCGGGCCCGGGCCTCGTCGAGCACGGCGCGCTGGGCCGCGGCGGCGAACACCACCGGGCCGGTGTGGGCGGCCCCGGGCCGGGCCGCGGCGTGGGGCAGGGCCGCGCACTCGTAGGTGAGGTCGACGATGACGTGGTCGCGGACCGCGCGCACGTAGTGGCGACCGCGCAGGACCTCATCGGCCACCGCGGGGCCGATGGGCGTGCCCCAGCTGAACAGGGCATAGCCGGCCTCGTCGAGGAGGGCCAAGCCGCGGCGCACCCGGTCGAGGTCCGGGGCCACCAACAGATCGATGTCGTGGGGCACGCGCGCGCCCCCGTCGAGGCGCGCGGCCCAGCTTCCGATCAACACCGGGTCGAGCCCGGCCGGGGCCAACGTCGCCCACACCTCGTCGAGGTCGGCGCGGGCGGGGCCGGGGGCCTTTTCCCCGCACAAGGCGTACTCGTGCGCGCGGTTGGTGCGCCACACGTCGCCGTCGTCGGGCACGGGGCGGTCGTAGACCAACACGCGCTCCTCTTTGAGCACAAACCGGCGGGCCAAGGCCGCGCCCCAATCCCATGCCTGGGGCACGAGCCGGCCGTGGCGGGTGACGTTTTGGGCCATGAACACCACCCGGCCCCCGGGGGGCAACACCCGCCAGGCCTCGTCGACGACCGCGTCCATTCGCGCCCGGTAGGCGTCGTAGCCGGACAGGGCGTAGACCTGGGCCGCGTCGTCGGGACCGGGCCCCCGGGCGGCGCCGCCTTCAAAGTAAGGCACATTGGTGAGCACCAGGTGGGCGGCCTGGTCGTCGAAGGGCAGGGCGGTGGCGTCCCCTGGGCATACCTCGAGCGCATCGTGGCCGAGCCGGCGCAGGCGTTCGGTGGCGAGGGCGGCCCGGGCCGCGGACAGCTCCACCCCCAAGGCCCGGCGGCCGAGGTGGGCGGCCGCGACCAAGGTGGTGCCGAGCCCCGCGAAGGGGTCGAGCACGACCTCGCCTTCGGCGGTGAACATCTCGATGAAGGGCAACATCTGTTCGGCCCAGCCCACGTCCACCGCCGCCCGCCCATCGCGGGCGGCGAGGTCTCGCGGGAGCGCGAGCCCGGCCACGCGGGCCTGCAGGTGCAGCCAGCTGCGGTGGGCCACTTTCAGCGCCCCCCCAGGGACACGAGGGGGTCCTCGTCGGTGCGCAACAAGACCTGGGTGTTGGGGTCCCAGTCCGCGCACAGGTTGCCGTTGGCGTGGAACACCAGCTTGTGCACCATGTCGCTCTGGTGGCGCGCCTTCATCTCGGTGTAGTCGGAGGTCTCGAAGGTCACCTGCACCCCCTGCATCGTTCCATAGACATTGTAGTAGTAGTAGCCGGCCACCGCGCCCGCGGGGACAAAGCCCTCGGTGGGGCCGCGGGCCGGCCAGAGGGCGTCGAGCAACGGGTCGAGGGGGGCCCGGGCCTGCGCCACGTACCGCCAGGGGGCGTTGGGCACGTAGCCGTCGCCGAGCCGGGAGAGCTCGCGGAACACCACGTCGGTGACGCCGAGGTCGCGGGCGAAGCGGAGGTAGTCGCGGACCTCGTCGAGGCTGGCCACGCCGCCCCGTTGGAGCACGCACACCAGGCGCACGTGGGCCGCGGTCGCGGCCGCGTGCACCGCTTGGGCGAACGCGCGGTTGTCGGCGACCTGGGCGCTCGACCGAAAGCGCATGATCGCTTGGTTGCGCGCGTCGTCGGCGGCGTGGCGCGAGATCTCCACCCGGTCGAGCCCAAACCGCGACAGGCGCGCCACCAGGGCGGGGCCGTCTCCGCGGGGAAAGAACCCATTGGCATTGGAATACATGACCTTGGACACGAACCGGCCGCCGGCGGCTTGGTGGGCATCGGCCGCGTCCAGGACCCCGGACAGCCAGGCCAGGTCGTCGCTGGCCTCGAGGCCGGACAGGGACAGACCGAGGGGCACCGGACGCACCGCGGCCAGGGCACGGGCGAGCTTCTCGGCGTGGCCGGGGCCAGGCCGCAACGCGGCGGTGAGCTGCGTGGCGTCTTTGTGCACCAGGGTCTCGGAACAAAACCGGCACCGGGCCGAGCACGCCCGGGCGGACGCAAACGGGGTGAAGGTCGTGCCCGGGGCGAAGGTGCGCGCCGTGCCCCCGACGGTGCACGTCACCGGGGGGTCTTGGCTGACGAGCCGGGCCTCGATGGGCACCCCCGCGTCCAGGAGCCGGCCTTTGATGGGGGCGCGGTCGAGCAGGCCGAGGTCAGGGGAATGGGACATGGCGGCCTCCTTCACAGTTGAAACTCTTGGCCGGCCTTTTTGGCCCGCCGGTAGCGGCGCTCGTCAAAGCGGTACAGGCGCGCGGCCCGGTGGGCGACGTCCTTTTGTACCTCGTCGAGCTCGTCGAGAATGTCCATGGACAGCACCTTCTTGCGGAAGTTGCGTTTGTCGAGCGGTTGCTCGAGCACCACCTCGTACAGCCGCTGCAACTGGGACAAGGCGAACTTGCGCGGCAACAGCTCAAAGCCGATCGGCTCGTACCGCAGCTTGCCCTGGAGCCGCCGGTGGGCGGTCTCGATGATGTCCGCATGGTCAAACGCGAGGGGGGGCAGATCGTCGAGGGCGAACCAGGCCGCGTCGCGGGCGTCGGTGGCCGCGGCCACCTGGTGGGAGCTGAGCTTGACCAACGCGTAGTAGGCCACGCTCACCACCCGCTCCCGGGGGTCGCGGTCCACACCCCCAAATGTGTAGAGCTGCTCGAGATAGACCCGGTCGACGCCGGTCTCTTCGTGCAGCTCCCGGCGCGCGGCTTCGTCGAGGGTCTCGTCGATGCGCACAAAGCCCCCCGGCAACGCCCACCCCCCGGCGAAGGGGGGCAGGTCGCGCTGGATGAGCAGCACCCGCAGCTGGTCTTCGTCGAAGCCAAACACCACGCAGTCCACCGCCAGGGCGGGCCGGGCATGGGCGTAGGCGTGTCTCTTCGTGTCTTGCATACACAAAGGATAGTGTCGGACAAACACTTAGGCAAGGCCCGGACCCGGGATCGCCCCGAAATGCCCCACCCGGGTCACAACGGGACGCGGCCGAACGCCCCGCGGGGCCCGGGGGTGGGCCGCCCCTCGCGCTCCAAGGGCATTTGGCCGGGCCCCCGCGCCTGGGCACGCGGGCTGCAGAGGCGCCCACAACCCCTGCCAGAGGAGCACATGCACCCTCACATCGTCGTCGGCACCGGCCCCCATGGGCGCGGCTTGTTCGCCACCGGCCCCATCTCCGCGGGCGAACTGGTCCTGGTCTTTGTCGGCCCCCATTTGACCCGGGCCGAGACCATCGACTCCCCCATCGAGGCCTACACCGTCCAGGTCGGCCCCGACGATTACATCAACCCGGCGCCCCCGGGGTGTTTCATCAACCACTCCTGCCAACCCAACACCCGGTTCTCCGCGTCTGACCGGCTGGTGGCCAGCCGGGACATTCGTCCCGGCGAGGAGCTGTTCTTCGACTACTCCACGTCGATGGACGAGGACCACTGGACCTTGCTGTGCGAGTGCGGGGTCCCCGGCTGCCGCGGGCGCATCACCGACTTCAAATGGCTCGCCCCGGATGTGCAGCAACATTACCTGGCCCGCGGCATGGTGCCCACCTGGCTGGTGGTCCACCTCGGCGGGGCGCGCCCGGCGCCCCCGGTGACCAAGCGGCACCACCGCCAGACCGGGCTGCCCGCCCACCGACGAGCAGCCCGGGTCTGACCGCGGGCGTCGACTGACCGGTGGTGGCTATTTCGCCGCCACCGGGATCTTCAGGTAGCGCATGCCGTTGCCGGCCGGCTTCGGCAGCTCGCCGGCGTCGATGTTCACCTGCACCGACGGGTAGAGCAGGCGCGGGGCGTTGAGGGTCTTGTCCCGGCTGGTGCGCATCTCGACGAACGCGGCCTCGGACGTCTCGGCCGCGAGGTGCACGTTCTTGGCTTTGCTTTGGCCGATGGTGGTCTCCCAGGCCACCGCCCGGCCGCCGGGCTGGTAGTCGTGGCCCACGAACACCCGGGTGTCGTCGGGCAAAGCGTACAGCACGTCGTGGACCGAGTGGTAGAGCGCGGCGGCGTCGCCCTTGGGGAAGTCGCACCGGCCCACCCCGTAGTCGGGCATGAACAGGGCATCACCGGTGAACACCGCGTCTTCGATCACAAAGCTCATGCACGCGGGGGTGTGCCCGGGGGTGTGCAAGGCCTGGATCGACAATGAGCCTGCAGCGAAGGTCTCGCCGGGCTCGATGAGCTTGTCGAACTGTGACCCGTCGGTGGGGAAGTCAGGGTCGAGGGCGAACACCCCTTTGAACGTCTCTTGCACCAGGGTGATGGGGGCGCCGATGGCGGTCTTGGTGCCAAACCGTTCCTTGAAGTAGGGCGAGCCCGACAGGTGGTCGGCGTGGGCGTGGGTCTCGAGCACAAACCGCGGCTTGAGCCCTTGCTGCCCGATCCAGTCGCCGACGACCTTGGCCGAGGCGTCGCTCACCGACGAGCCCACCGGGTTGTAGTCGCGCACCGGGTCGATGATCACCGCGTCCTTGGTCGCGGGGTCGCTGACCACGTAGGTCAGGGTGTAGGTGTCGGGGTCGTAGAACGACTTGATGTCGATGGTCATGGAAAGCTCCTGTGGTTTTGGTCTTGCCCCAAGGAGCCAGGCAGGGCGCGTTTTGTGGCAAACGGATCCGGCTGCGCGGGGTGGGGCTCAGCCCTCGGGGCCGCCCAGTCGCTCGCGCACGCGTCGACGGGCGCGGGTGAGCCGCGAACGCACCGCCTGCGCGGTGAGGCCGACGACCTCGGCGGTCTCGGCCGTGCTCAGCTCTTGGCCGTCGCGCAACAGCAGCACCCGCCGGTCGAGGGTGGAGAGGTCCTGCAGGGCTTGGGCGAAACCGCCCAGGCGCGTCTCGAGCAGGGACTCCACGCGCGCGGCCCCGTCGTAGCTCAGGTGGGCGTCGACGAGGCCGGTGTGCACCGCCGGGTTGTTTTTCTTGGTCCGGAACCGGCGCGTGCACGCATTTTGGGCAATGCGGCGCAGCCAGCCGTACAGCGACCCCTCGGCGCGAAAGTCCCCGATGTGCGCGAAGGCGGCGGCGAACGCGTCTTGGAGCGCGTCGTCGGCGTCGGCGGGGGTGCGGCAGCGTTGGGTCAGGTAGGCGCGCAGGTCGTCGCCCATACACCGGAACAAGGCATCGAGAACGTGCGCATCGCCCGCGAGGGCCCGCTCATGGAGCGTCTCATGATCACAAGGGGAGAGAGAGGAGGAAGACATGAGGATGCGCCCTGAAGACCTAGCGCGATCCGTGCCAACCGCCCGGGCGCGTCGGGCGCGGCATGGATCTCGCAGTCTGGTGATGCACGGGAGGGTCCATGAACATTGACCAAACCACCCACGATCACACCCTTGTCGAACACTGCGCGCTCGCGTTGCGCCGCGTGGTCCGCGAGGGCCGCGCCGACGACGTGTCGGTGGCGTACAGCGCGCTGCGGGACGCGTTGTTGACCCATCTGGCCGACGAGGAGGGCGCGCTGTTTCCGTACATCCGCCGCCAGAGCCCGGGCTGGGGGGACGAGCTCGACGCGCTTGTCGCCGACCACGAGGCGTTGCGGCGCCTGCTCGGCGACGTCGGCGCGGCGGTGGACGCGGCCGAGACCGCCGCGGTGGAGCCCGCGGTGATGCGTTTTTATGCGCTGCTCGAGGCGCACTCGTTGCGGGAGGCGGACCTGTTGTCCAAGACCTACACCGAGCTGTTTCCGGAGCGGTTCGTGGGGGGCTGACGGGTCAAAAACCGGGCGAGATCGCCCAACCCGGCGGGCGATATGGCCCGTGCTCAGCGTCGACGACAGGTCCGTTCGCAGCTGCGGACCTCCGACGCGAACTTGAGCTTCCGGGTGCGCGAGAGCTTGCTGTACCGGCTCACTTTTTTGCGCAGGCTCTTGGCGCAGGTGGACTTGCACCGCTTGAGTTTGCCCACCCGCCGTTTGATCGAGGACGTCGCGGGGGCGCGGCGTTTCTTTTTCTTCTTCACCTCGGGGTCGTCGTCTTCGTCGTCCGCGTCGTTGTCGTCGCCGTCCTCGGGGTCTTCCTGGGCCGCCACCGCGTTGTCGTCGGCGGGGGCGTCGCCGTCGGGCCAGAGCATGATCACCCCGCCGAGCAGGGCGAGCACCACCGCGGCGAGGGCGGCCCACACCACCGGGCTGATGCCGCGCGACGCGACGGGGTTTTGCACCGACGTGCGCGAGCTCGGCTCGATGATGCCGGCGTGAAAGCGCGGGGCGCGGCGGGCCACGATCTCGGTGGCCTCGAGCACGAGCTGTTTTTCGCGGGTGGTGAGGATGCTGTGCTCGCTGCCGTGAATCTGGGGGTCGGCTTGGTCGCGGCCGATCTCGGGGGCCTCCGCCGGCCCAAAGTCACTGAATCGAATCGCGTCCACCGCCTCGAGCCGCGCCTTCTCGACGCGGATCTCCTCGCCGAACAGGCTGGTGACCTCGCGGTGCAAGGCCTCCTCGCCGGACTCGGCAAAGTGGGCGTGCAAATACTCGACGAGCAGCTTGCGGAACGTCCGGCAGTCCTTCGGTCGTTTGCGCGACTTGGGTTGTAGCCCTTTGCCCAAAATCTCTTGCAGCTCGGGCTCGATGTCGGAAAAGCGCCGGGGGACAAAACCGCCCTTGCCCACGGTGTTCCAGATTTCGTTGGGGGTGAGCCCGGCGTAATAGCGCTCGCCGGCGAGCAGCTCGTAGAGCACCACCGCCACCGAGAACAGGTCCGCCCGTCCGTCGACGGTGTCGCCCCGTGCCTGCTCCGGGCCCATGTACGCCATTTTGCCCATCACCACGTTGGGCTCGGTTTTTTCGATCTTCAGCCGCGAGCTCGCGAGACCGAAGTCGATGAGCTTCACCCCGCCGTTGTAGTCGACCACGATGTTGTGCGGGGAGATGTCGCGGTGGACCAACTCCATCTTCTCTTTGGTCAGCGGGTGTCGTCGACGGTGGGCGTAGTCGCAGGCCGCGAGGGTGTCGATCACGATCTGGAGCGCGGCGGGGATCGCGAGGGGGTGGCCGCGGGCCGAGCAGCGCTCGGCGATGGACTTGACGTCGGTGCCGGAGACGTACTCCATGGCGAGGTAGTACTCGCGCCCGGCGCGGCCGACGTCGAAGACCTCGGCGATGTTCTCGTGCTCGAGGGTGACCACCACCCGCGCCTCGTCGACGAAGCGGGTCACGTACTCGCGGTCGCGGGTCAGCTCCTTGAGGAGCTTCTTGACCACGCACGTGCCCTCTTCCCCATTGAACTGGTACTTGGCGAGGTACACCTCGCCCATGCCGCCCTGCGCCAGCGATTGAACGAGTACGTAGTTCCCGAATCGACGCGGCAGAACCTGCGGTTCCATCTCGCCGACGGGCTGGCGGAGCCGCCTCGACATAGACGGACCTTACCAACACTTGAGGGTCGCTGCGGAGGGGCCAAAACCTTTTTTATCAAAGGGGGTTAGGCGCCTTCGCGCCCCCTTTGAACACACGCGATGGCCGGCTATGACCGGCCGCGTGCTGTCGCTGAAGTCCAAGACCGACCCCGCCTGGGTGCACACCGCGCTCGCCAACCTCGACGCGGTGGTCGTCGACCATGCCCACTGCGAACACAAAGCCGCGATCACCGCGCTGTCCTTCGTGTCCAAATATCCCGACGACCCCGAGCTGGTGGGGCGCCTGTCCGCCCTCGCGGCCGAGGAGGCCAGCCACCTCAAGATGATGGTGGACGTGGTCAACGCCCGCGGCCTGACCCTCGGCCACCCCGACAAGGACGAGTACGTGCAAGGCCTGCTGCGCGCCACCCGCGAGGGCATCTGGGAACACCGCGTGGACCGGCTTCTGATCTGTGCGCTCATCGAGGCCCGGTCCTGCGAACGGCTCCAGCTGTTGGCCGAGCACCTCGAGGACGCCACGCTGCGGCCGCTGTACGACGAGCTGTGGCGGGTCGAAGCCGGTCACCACACGCTCTTTGTCGACCTCGCGATCCGCGCCTGCGAGCGGGTGGGCAAAAAGCCCCGCGCGGCGGCCGAGGCCTTGGTCCGGGCCCGGCTCGACGAGCTCGCGACGCTGGAGGCCCGGCTGCTCGACGAGCTGCCCGTGCGGCCGCGCATTCACTGAGCGGGCGCGGACACGCCGCGGCCGCTTCGGGCCAAAATCGCCGCGAACGCCGCCCGCGGGGTGTCGGTGGCGAGACAGTCCACGCCCCGGTCGAGCAGCCCCCCATAGGCGTGGCCCGCGTCCCCGCGCGCGGCCCGGTCGACGTCGCCAAACGTGCCCGCGATGGTGGGCAGGCCGGCCGCCCGCAACGCCTGGACCCAGTCGGCGCGCACGTCGCCGACCCCGACGAACACCGCGGTGTGGCCGTCGGCGGCCGCGACCAACCGCTCGACGTCGCGCACACCATCGACGTCCACCGAGACCGTGGCCGCGGGGTACTTGTGGCGTACGTGGGCCCAGTCGCGCAGGTTGTAGACGATGATTTGGGCATAGCCAAACGCGTCGCGGGCCGCGATGTGGTCGACGACCACGTCGAGGGGGTCGGTCTTGATGTCCACCGCGAGGTAGGCGCGGGCTTGGGCCCAGGTGAGCACCTCGTCGAAGGTGGGCACACCCTCGTCGAGCACGCGGCCGGTGCGGGATGTGAGCTTGAGCTTCTGCACCCGGAGGTGGGACATCGCGCCGAGGTGTCCGGTGCCGTCCGTGGTCCGGGCCACGTCGTCGTCGTGCATGAGCACGAGCACGCCATCGCGGGTGGCGCGTACATCGATCTCGAGCATCACCGGCGCGCCCCCGGCCGCGCGCCAGGTGGCCTGGAGGGTCGAGAGGGCGTTCTCGGCTTGGTCGCGGGTGGGCCCGCCCCGGTGGGCCGAGACCCGCGGCCAAGCGGGGTGGCCGGCGCGGGTGATCTCGTCCAACTGTGGCAAGCGGGCCTTGCCCGGGTCGGGCGCGACCCCCTCCGGGGGCGCGGGGTCGACCGCGCGGGTACACGCGGCCCCCGCCCCGACGAGCAGGGCGAGCGCCAGGGCGAGCACGAGCCCGCGGCTCACCAGTCGATGGCCTTTCCGTCCCGGAAAAAGCCCTGGTGCGGCCCGTCGACGTCGAGGGTCGCGGCCCACACGATGCCGGCCACGCCTTGGTCGAGGTCGCGTGGCGCGCTTTGGCCGCCCATGCGGGTGCGGACCCAGCCGGGACAGACCGCGTTGACCTTGACGTTGGTCCCCGCTTCGTGGCCGAGCACGATGGTGCAGGCGTTGAGCGCGGCCTTGCTCAACCGATACGCGGCATAGCCCCCGCCCATGTCACTGAGCGCGCCCATGCCCGAGCTGACGTTGACCACCCGGCCGTAGCCGCGCTCGTTCATGCCCGGCAGGGCCCGGCGGATGGTGCGGTAGGCCCCGAGGGTGTTGATGTTGAACGCCGTTTGCAATGTCTTTGGGTCGTCGGGCCCGTCGAACACCGCGCCGGCGTTGTTGACCAGGATGTCGACCTGGCCGGGCCCTTCGGTGGCGAGCCAGGCGAAGAAGGCGTCCACCGACGCGTCGTCGCCCACGTCGAGCCCGGCGGGGATGACGGCGAGGCCCTTGTCCTTCAGCTCCTTTGCCGCCGCCGCCGCGTCTTCGCGGTGGCGGGCGGTGAGCACCACGGTGTGGCCGAGGGCGGCGAGTTTTTCGGTGGTGTGAAGGCCGAGGCCACGGTTGGCGCCGGTGACGACGGCGATGCGCGATGACATATGGACTCCTGGGGGCAGACTACGCCCGGACGACGTGAAGGTTAAAGTCCCCGGTGCCGAGGGTGCCGTACAGACGCACCCACAGGGGCAGCCACTGCTCGGTGCCGCGGGCGGTGGTGATGTCCCCGAGGTCGATGATGAGGTTCTTTTTCCAGCCGAACCACTCGGTGAGGATCTGCGTGACCTGGGTCTTGGCCCCCGCGTCATTGCCGGAGACAAACACATTGTGATCGCCGGGCACGCGGCTGGGGTCCACCATCACCGGGCAGGCCATGGTGTTGAGGGTCTTGACCACCAACGTGTCGGGGAACGCGCGCTGGATGGCTTCGCCCAGCGAGTCGGTGTTGGCGATGGACAGCGAGGGGGGAAAGCCCTGGGAAAAATCGAGGGGGTTGGAGATGTCGAGCAGGACCTTGCCCCGCAGGTTGTCGGCGCCCGCGGCTTGCAGCGCCTCGAGGCTGCCCACCCCCGCGGTGCAGTTGAACACGAGGTCGGCGTCGCGGGTGGCATCCTGGAAGGTGGCGAGGGCGGCGTGGTCACCGTGGGCGTCGGCCCAGGCTTTGCCCTTTTCGTGGTCGGCGGTGCGGGAGCCGAGGGTGACGTGGTGGCCGAGCGAGAGGAGCTTTTCCCCGATGGTTTGGCCGACGGTGCCGGTGCCGAGAACTGCGATGCGCATGATGAGCCTCCTGGTTGGTGCTTCCAACATACGCCCGGTGGGGGGGAGAAAAAGACCGGCCGGGGTGGGTTCATTCATGAGAAAAGGTTATGAATGGGGATGAGCGATCCCTTCGCCGGATTTCCCGCGTTCGTCGCCGTGGCTGAAGAGGGCAGCTTCGTGGCCGCGGGCGAGCGCCTCTCGATTAGTGGGGCTGCGGTCAGTAAAGCGGTGGCCCGGCTCGAAGACGAGATGGGGGCGCGGCTGTTTGTGCGGACCACGCGTTCGGTGCGGCTGTCGCCTGAGGGGGCGGCGCTGCTGCCCGCGGCCCAGGCCGCGTTGCGGGCGGCCCAGGCCGGGCGGGAGGCGGTGGCGGTGCTGAGCGGGGCGGTCACCGGGCCGCTCTCGGTGTCGATGTCGCCGGTGTTGGGCCGCTACTTGACCGGGGGGTGGACCGACTTTCTCAGCCTGCACCCCGGGGTGCAGCTCGAGGTGCGGCTCTCGGACCGGCTGAGCCGGCTGGTCGACGACCGGGTGGACGTGGCCGTGCGCATCGGGGCGCTGAACGACTCGAGCTTGGTGCAGCGAAATTTGGCCGACACCCGGTGGGTCACCGCCGCGTCGCCGGCCTATCTCGCCCGGGCCGGCACCCCCGCGACGGTGGACGCGCTGGGCCGCCATCACCTGGTGCAGTACCTTTCGCCCCGCGGCATCGCCGCCCCGTGGCACTTTGTCGTGGAGGGAGAGCGGGTCACGCCGCCGCTGGCCGCGGCGTTGCGCATCGACCACGGGGACCTGGTGGTCCAGGCCGCGCGCGAGGGGGGCGGGGTGGTGCAGGCGATGGACTTCATGGTCGAGGAGGACCTGCGCGCGGGCCGCCTGGTCGAGGTGCTGGCCGACTGCGCGGCCCCGGGGCCGCCCATTCACGCCCTGTGTCTGCCCGGCCAGCGCCACACCCCGCGGGTGCGGGCGCTGATGGATCACTTGTCGTCGAGGTTCGACGGGTCTGGCCGCAAGAAGAACGCGGTGATGGTGTAGCGCGGCCCGGGCGCGTCGGCGGCCACGTCGGTGACGGTGTGGCGCACCCCCGCGGGCCGGAACACAAACGCGGTGTTGAACACCGGGGGCACGGCGATGACCGGTACCGTCCCCGCGGGCACAAACGCGAGCGCGCCCCCATGGGCGGCGGCGTAGCCCCGCGTGAACTGGAACACCACGGTCACGCCGTCGTCGAGGGTGTCCACGTGGGGGGCGAAGCCCTGGCCGGTGACCATGCGCGAGATCTGCACCTGCCGGGGCACCAAGCCGCGCAAGGAGGGGGGCGCGCCGAACAGGGCCTGTATCCATGTCACTGCACCGGCGCTGGCCAGCCAGGTGAAAAACCGGCCCAGCACCGAGCCCGGCGCGGGCCGGCGGCACACATCGATGCGGTAGGCCGCGTGGTGGTGGGGGGCGAACGCGGCCTGGGCGAGGTCTCTGGCGATCGCCGCGGCCACCTCGGGGCGCAGCGCGGGGGCGAGCGAGAGGTGGGGCACGTGGGGCGCATGTTGGAACACCGGCCACAACCGGCGCGCGGGCCGACCATGCACAAACGCGGGGGCGATGAAGGTCGCGGCCTGGTCACGCCTCTGCGCGTCCACGTCGAGCGAGCGGCAGAAAAAACCGTCCGGCGCGGTGGGCAACGGGGGCGCAGGGTCGTCCCAGATCATGCCGCCCCCCCGAGCAAAAGGCGTGTGAGCGCGGCGGTGACCGCGTCCTGCACGGGGGCGGGATAAAAACGGATGGCGGGCGCGGGGTTGACCTCGAGGAGCACGGGGCCGTCTGGGCTCTGCCGCACGTCGCAGGCCGCGTACAGCAACCCGAGATGGGCCACGGCTTTTGTGCAGAGCTGCCCGGTGGTCTCGTCCACCGCCACGGGCGTGGCCGAGGCGAGATTGTCGCGCGCGTCGATGACGTCGGTGGTGTCGAGCTCGGCGGCGGCGACCACATGGCCGTTCACCACGTAGACGCGCCATTCGGGCCCAGGGATGCGGCGCTGAAACAGCACCGGCGCGTTTTGTAATTGGGCCAAGCGGACCTCGTCGAGGTCGGCCGGGGTGAGCAACGCGGCCTGGCCCCCGCCGGACAGGGGTTTGTAGATGACCCCCGCGTCCTGGTGCGCGGCGAAAAACGCGCGCACCGCGCCGGGGTCCGAGGTCCCGAGCGACGGGGGCACGGGCAGGCCGGCGCGATGCAGTTGCATGGCTTGGTCGAGCTTCTCGGTGTGGCGCAGCACCCGGTCGGGGGGGTTGACCACGGTGGTGCCGCGTCGTTCGAGCTCGAGCAGGGCGGTGCGCACCAGCGAGGCGCGTTCGCGGGCGGCCACGAAACGCGCGCGCAGGGTGCGGCCGTTGCGCTCCTCGACGTCGGCGAGGTGAGCGGGGGGGAACGAGAAGTACAGCTTGCGGACCAACAGGCCGCGCAGGCCGCCGAGGCTGCGATCCCCGAGGCGCACATCGTCGAGGTCGACGGTGAGGGCCAGGCGCTCGGGCACCGCCCGGAACCACAGCCGCACCACCTCGGCCCCGGCGCGTTCGAGCGCGGCGGCGTACACATCCGCGTCGGGGTCGTTCGGCGGGGCGAGCACCCCGACGCGCGGGGATGGCTCAGGCGAGGAGGGCATCGAGCAGTCGTGCGGTGATGGGGTGGCCGAGCTTGCGCTCGACATCGAGGTAGATGGGGCTCGAGTTGACCTCGAGGAACACGTAGCGGCCCTCGGCGGTGCGTTTGATGTCGACCCCGCCGAACACGAGCCCCATGGTGGACACGAAGCGCACCGCGTCGTGCGCGACGTCATCGGGCAGGGTGGCGTCCTCGTAGGTGATGCGGCCTGTGCGGTAGGTGTCGTCCTCGCGGAAGTCGAGCGTTCCGTCGGGCACATCGATGCCCGCGCAGGAGACGACCTCGTCCCCCACGACCATCACGCGCAGGTCTTTGCCGTCGATGCGCTCTTGAAAGATCGCCGGGCTTTGGCGCAGGTACGCGAGGTCGTGGTCGGACAGCCGGTGCGCGTTTTGTGTGAGCGCGCCGCCGGCGGCGGGTTTGACGATGGCGTGGGGGACCTCGTCGAGGAACGCGCGGGCCTCGTCCGAGCGGTTGGTGATCACGGTGCGCGGGTGGGTGATGCCCAGGCGCCGCAGGGTGTCGAGCTGGAATGGTTTGCGGCGGGAAAAATGCGACGCGCGCGGGTTGTTCACCAGGCGGCCCCCGCGGGCCTCGACGCTGAGCAGCCAACTGTAGAGCACATCGTGGCGGTCACGCTGCAGGCACGACCGCTGAAACCAGTTGGCGTAATCGGTGCGCCCGTCGACGGAGGCGGCGAACACCTCAGGGCCGGGGACCACCGCAGGCAGCTGTCGCACCAGCACCGCGTCGGCGTCGTCGAGCCGCACGCCGCTGACGGCAAGACCGCGCTCGTCCCAGGTCACGGCGTGGGCGGGTGATGTGGCGGTCGGCGACACGCAGTACAGCTCGACGTCGCGGCGGGCGAGGGCGTCGAGCAGATGTCTGGTCTGCACCATCGGGGCGTGGGCGAGCACAAAAATGCGGCGTCGGCGGGTCACAGCGGGGCCTCGGCGGAGGAGGTGCACAGGGTCGGGCCCAAGAAAAACGGACGGTGCGAACACCGTCCGTGATTGGAAAGCCGCGGGGACGGATCAGGTATCGCCGCCGTCTTCTTCCCCCACCGCCATGGTGGTGAACAGGCCGCCGTCTTCCTCGCCGACCGCTTCGGTGGTGAAGCCACCATCCTCTTCGCCCAACGCCATGGTGGTGATGTCGATGGGATCGTCGGCGCGGACCTTGATGACGCCGCCGTCTTCTTCGCCGACGGCTTCGGTGGTGGCGCCGCCGCCACCGTCTTCTTCACCCAATGCCATGGTGGTGGCGCCGCCGCCGCCGTCCTCTTCGCCGAGGGCCTCGGTGGTGAACCCGCCGTCCTCTTCGCCGACGGCCATGGTGGTGACGTCGATGGGATCGTCAGCGCGGACCTTGATGACGCCGCCGTCTTCTTCGCCGACCGCTTCGGTGGTGGCGCCGCCGCCGC
>JAUIJE010000013.1 GCA_030431455.1 bacterium
CCCTCAACAAGCGCAACAAGCCCCACAAGCCCCCTAAACCGCACCCCCTCCTCCGCGTCGACAAACCCAAACCCCCACCCCCGACACCGCAACAAGCCCCACAAGCCCCCTAAACCGCTCTCCCCTCCTCCGCGTCGACAAACCCAAACCCCCACCGCAAAAGCCCCACAACCAGCCGCCCGACCCGGCGGCGCCGTCGGCCGAGCCGACGCCCTGCCGCCCGACGAGACCCGATGCCCCTGCTCGATCTGTTCACCTGGGATGCCCTGCAAGGCCGCGCGCTGTCGTCGGTGCTCAGCGTGCTGTTGCTCGCGTTGGCGTTCGTGCCCCTCGAGCGGGCCTTCAAGACCCAGGCCGACCAACCCGTCCGCCGCCGCGGCCTCATCACCGACGCCCTGTTCCTGTTCGGCCAACACCTCGTGTGGGGCGCCCTCGCCGTCGGCGTGCTCGCCTGGCTGTTCGCGCCGCTGCGCGCCGCGGCGTGGCTCGCCCCCGTGCACGCCACCACCCGCGGCTGGCCCGTGGTCGTGCTCGCGGGGCTCGCCATGGTGGGCGGCGACCTCACCATGTACCTGCATCATCGCCTGCAACACCGGGTGCCTCTGCTCTGGCGTTTTCACGCCGTACACCACACCGCCGAACAATTGGATTGGGTCGCGGCCCACCGCGAACACCCCGTCGACGGCCTCATGACCCAAGCCTGCATGAACCTCCCCGCGGTGCTGCTCGGCCTGCCCCTCGAGGCGGTGATGGGGCTCATCACCTTTCGCGGCCTGTGGTCGATCCTCATCCACGCCAACGTCACGTTGCCCCTCGGCCCCCTCGCCTACCTCCTCGGCGCGCCGCGCCTGCACCGTTGGCACCACGCCCGAGACCGCGCGGTCAACTTCGGCAACCTCGCCCCCTGGGCGGACGTGTTGTTCGGCACCCACCACGACCCCGGGCATCCCCCCGGCGCCCTCGGGCTCGCCGACCCCGCCCCCGCCGGGTACGGCGCGCTCCTCTTCTGGCCCTTTCGCCGCGCCGGGCCAAAGCGCCCAGCCAATGGGGCATAGCGCCCGCCTCGCCCCCGGCGGTTCGCGGCCCCACCCCGCGGGGGGACCTGCGCACGTGGCCCGGGGTCTGCATGTTGGGGAGGCAGCCCAGGAGGTTTCGCATGAAAATCAACGGCCACACCTTTGTTGTCACCGGCGGCGGCAGCGGCATGGGACAGGAGCTCGTCCTGCAATTGCTCGCGCGCGGCGCCACCGTCGCGGCGGTGGACATCCGCCAAGCCGGTCTCGACGAGACCACCGCGCGGGCGGGCGCCACCGACCGCCTGTCGACCCACATCGCGGACATCTCGGACAAGGACGCGGTGGACGCGTTGGTGGTCAGCGTGCTCGACCGACACGGCACCGTCGACGGGCTGTTCAACAACGCGGGGGTGATCCAACCCTTCCAAAAGGTGCTGCAGCTCGACCTCGCGGTCATCGAGCGGGTCATGAACATCAACTTCTACGGCACCCTGCACATGACCCGCGCGTTCTTGCCCCACCTGCTCGAGCGCCCGGCCGCGCACATCATCAACACCTCGAGCATGGGCGGGTTTTTGCCCGTGCCCGGGCAGGCGATCTACGGCGCCTCGAAGGCGGCGGTGAAGTTGATGACCGAGGCGTTGTTTGCCGAGCTGCTCGAGACCAACGTGCACGTCTCCGCGGTGTTCCCCGGCGCCATCGCCACCCACATCTCGGAGAACTCCGGCGTGGCCGCGCCCACCGGATCGGGGGCGGACGAGTCGAAGTTTCATCCCATGGCCGCCGACGAGGCCGCGCACAAAATCCTCGACGGGGTCGAGGACGACGACTACCACATCCTCGTCGGGACCGACGCGTTCATGATGGACAAGCTCACCCGGCTGATGCCCGAGCGCGCGGTGAAGATCATCCAAAAACAAATGAAGGCGCTGCTCGGTGACGGCTGAGCGCCGGTCGCCCGATTGACCGGGCGGGGGGATTGCGCGTCAATGCCACCATGACGCGCGCTCTTCCCCTCGTGCTGCTCGTGCCGGTTTGGGCCTGTACCCCCGCCATCCCCGACGTGGATGGCGGGCCATCCCCGGCCGACGCCGGCACCACCCCCGTCGATGCCGGCGCAGGGGCGACGGAGGATGCGGGACCGCACCCCGACGCCAGCGCGGGGGCGCCCGACGCCAGCGCGGGGGCGCCCGACGCCAGCGGGGGCACAGACGACGCCGGCCCGGCCCCTCACGACGCCGGGGCCGGCGCGCCCGACGCGGGCCCCCCCGCGGGCGATGCCGGGCCGTCCACCATCGCCGGGCTGTGTTTCGCCGACATCGCCGAGGGGGGCGTGGGCCCGGTCTACGACGGGTTCGGCCCGGTGGTGGGCGATCACTGTTACGGCACGCACCACCAACACATCACCGGGGTCGAACGTGTGGTGTTCCTCGGGGACTCGGTCACCGTGGGCACCCCGCCGACGTCGTCGGGCGACTTCTACCGCACCAAGCTCGCCAACGCGCTCGCCACCCAGTTCGGGCTCGAGGCGCCGGGGTTTGGCTGGCAGATCGCCGACTACATCAACGGCACCGCGGGACAGGTGCATTCCGGTGATTTTTGGAGCTGCGCGGAATGGGGCGCGCGCACCGACGACCTCATGCAGGACAACAACCAGGTGCTCGATTGTTTCCCCCCCGAGGAGCGCGACAAGACCACCTTGGTGGTCATCACCATGGGGGGCAACGACATTGCGGCGCTGACCAAGGACGGCCCCGCTGGCGTCCCCTATGACCAGATCTGGCAGAACACCGAGGAGTTCGTGCAGCTGATGCGCGACGCGGTGCAATGGATGCTGGACCCCACCAACGTGCCCGGGACCACCTACGTGGTGTTCGCGAACATGTTTGAGTTCACCGACGGCACCGGTGAGATCGACTCCTGCGTCTCCGCGCAGTTCGCGGGGTTCGACCCCTGGGAGAACCCCGACGATCTCGCCGCGTTGGTGATCTACGCCAACGAACAATACATGGACATTGCGGTGTCCACCGGCACGGACATGATCTTCATGCTGGAACATTTCTGTGGGCATGGGTTCAACTACGACGACCCCACCTCCCCGTGCTACCGCGGACCTGACGCAGAGCGTTGGTTCGACATCTCCTGCACCCACCCCAATCCCACAGGACACCAGACCATCTTCGAGATGTTCTCGGCGGTGGTGCAGGCCGGCCCCCTGTAGGCCACCGCCCACACCGAGGTACCTAGAGGTATTGCTCCCGCCCCCCGGGGCTCCCGTACAATCATGTTTTGGGGGTTCCGATATGCCGAAGACCATCCGCGACATCATGAGCAAGAAGCTCGTGACCTTCACACCCGATACCGACCTCTACGAGGCGATGGCCACCCTGGTGAAAAGAGCCATCTCCGGCGCGCCGGTGGTGTCCGATGCAGGGGCATTGGTGGGGATCTTGTCCGAGAAGGACTGCCTCAAGGTGGTGATGCAGAACGCGTTTGAGAGCTTGCCGTCGCCGACGGTGGGCCTGCTCATGACCCGAGAGGTGATCAGCGTCGAGGCCGACGCGAGCATCATGCAGGCCGCACAAATGTTTGTGCAAAAACCCATCCGGCGGCTCCCGGTGCTCGACAACGGGCGGTTGGTGGGGCAGGTCTCGCGCCGCGACGTGGTCAAAGCGGTGGTGGAGCTCGGCCCGGGCTACCGCTGGCGGTCGAAAAAGGACGACGTCGCCCAGACCGGGCTGATGGCCGGCAACATCGCCCACGACCGGGTGGTGGGGCCCGAGACCAACCGCCGGTTCGCCTGACCGACGAGCCGGCGTCCACCCTCGCGTGCCTAGGCACCGCGGCATCGACAAGCTATAGCGCGCGCTCCAGCCAGGAGCGCGCCATGTCCCTTCGTTCGCCGTTCGCCCGTCGTCTTGCCTATACACTGTTGGTGGTGGTGGCGCTGGCCCTCGTCGCCGGCTGTTCGCGCCGGCGTCGCACCCGACCCGCGTTCTCCACCGTGATCGACTACCAGCTGCGCCTGGACGGCCACCACAAAAACGTGCTCGCCGCCGATGGCGCGGCCCTGTCCGCGGCCCTGTCCGGGGTGGTGCTCAGCCCCAACCTCGTGTTCGAGGCCGCGCGCTCCACCGGTCCCGTGGGTCCCCTCGACCAGCCCGGCGGCCCCAGCCTGCCCAACGCCCGCGGGCAGCTCGTGCCCACGCCCTCGCACCCCTTTGGCGAACCGGTGTCGGTGGCGCTCGGCCAGCGGCTGCTCAAGCGCCTGGTCGACAAGGGCGCGACCCTGATCGCCCCCGCGGCCGCCCCCGACTGCGGCAAGGACTGCGGCGACCGCACCTGGGTGGAGCGCGCCATCGCCATCCCCCGCCAAGACGGCGCGCTGCCGTTCCGGGCCATCCTCGCCGTGCGCCGGCTCGAGGCCGGGCCCCTGCCGCTGGCGGTGACCGTCCGGGAGAACCGCGAAGAGGAAGGGCCCGACTTCTACGTCCAGGAGCGGACCAGCTACGCGGAGTACTCGTTGTGCGACGACTTCACCGTGGCCGCGCCCGGGGTCTGGTTCCAAGCCGAGCTCATCGAGGCCGGCACCGGCCGGCTGCTCGCCCAGTTCGACGAGTTGCGCTTCGTGAAGCTCGAGCGCGGGCTGCGCAACCGGGAGCTCGACCCCGCCGGCCTCGAGGTCTGCCCCTTGGTCCGGTACGCGTTCTCCGGCGCGGTGCGGGACAACCTCGACGCGGTCCGGGCGGTCGACGCGTTGGCCGACGAGGTCTTTGCCGCCACCGTCGACACCTTGCGCTGAGCCATCACCGGGCGCGGCCGCTATTCACAAATGTCCACGTCGCTCTGGAGGTTTGCCACCGCCTCCTCCACCGCGGCGAGGATGTCGTCGCCGTTGAGGTTCTCGTTGCCCGCGGTGGTCCCGTGCCCGGCGGTGAACACCACATTCATGCGGCGGGGGTCGACGATCACGTCGATGCCCCGCTGGGCCGAGAAGGGGCTGTTCCAGAAGGTCAGGGGGTTGGGCTGGGTCTCGCTGTCCCCCACGCAGATGCCTCGGGTGGTCTGCTTGCTCGACATGAAGGTGTAGCAAGTCTCGGCGGTGCCATCGTCGAACTGGCCCGTGTACTCGAGCACCCAGATGATCTGGGCCCCCGCGGCGATGATCTCGTCAGCTTTGTTCGCCACCGAACCGGCGTGCGTGTTGCACGCGGGTCACCACGCGGGGATGGCGATGAACAGCAGGACCTCAAACGGGTCCCAGGCGGTGTTGTCGCCGCAATAGGCGTCGAGCAAATCCAAGGTCTCTTCGGTGACCGCCCCGCCGCCGTCCATCGGGGCATAGCGGGGCCAGGACAACCGGGGGAACGGCTCGCAGAACGCCATCGGATCCGCCGCGTCCGGCAGGTAGTCCGGGCAGTGATTCACATCCCCGTCGCCGTCGCCGTCTCCATCGCCGTCGCCGTCCCCATCGCCGTCACCATCCCCGTCGCCGTCCCCATCTCCGTCCCCATCGCCGTCCCCATCACCGTCCCCATCGCCGTCGCCGTCCCCATCTCCGTCCCCATCACCGTCGCCGTCCCCGTCCCCATCGCCGTCACCCATTCCTGTGCCATTGTCGCACGCGGCCACGCCCAGCGCGGCCAGGGACAACAGCAGGGGAAACAGCCAACGAATCATGCCAAGGGCAGACTAGTCGGTTTGGTCCGGCCCGACAAAGCGCGGTTCAAGTTTGGCGCGGTGCGTGGCGTAAAGGACTCAGGGTCCGCTGCGTCCCACCACCGGCGGTAGTGGTCGGGGCAGTCATCGTCGACGAGGCAGCCCCAGGCCAGGGTCGGGTACAGGTCCGACACCGGCTGCACCGCGGTCTGGGACGTGCGCCGAATCAGCAGCTCGGGGTGCAGGTCCGCTGGGGTGTCCAGGCCCGCGGCCCCGGTGAGTTCGAGCAGAGACTCCACCGTCTTGTCGTGGAAGTTGCGCACCCGGTCAGCTTTGTCGTCGACGTCCAGGCCGCGCATCAACCGTTCGTCCTGGGTCGCCACCCCCACCGGGCAATGGTTGGAGTTGCATTTCAACGCCTGGATACAACCGAGCGCGAACATCATGCCCCGCGCGCTGTTGCACGCGTCCGCACCTATGCACAGTTGATGCATGATGTGGTACCCGGTGGCGATCTTGCCCGCGGACAGCAGCTTGAGCTGGTCGCGCAGGCCCGCCCCCACCAACGTGTTGTGCACCAACCGCAACCCTTCGGTCAGCGGCGCCCCCACCGAGTTGGTGAACTCGAGCGGCGCCGCCCCCGTGCCCCCCTCGCCCCCGTCGACGGTGATGAAGTCCGGCATCAGGCCGGTCTTCATCATCGCCTTCACGATCGCCATGAACTCCGACGGGTGGCCGACGCACAGCTTGAACCCCACCGGCTTGCCCCCCGACAGCTCGCGCAGCTTGGTGACGAACTCGAGCAACCCGGTGGGCCCCTTGAACGCGGTGTGCCCCGGCGGGGAGTTCACGTCCTTGCCCACCTCGACCCCGCGGATGGCGGCGATCTCGGGGGTGACTTTTTTGCCTGGAAGAATGCCCCCGTGGGCGGGCTTGGCCCCTTGGGAGAGCTTGACCTCGATCATGCGCACCGACTCGCGCTGGGCATTGACCTTGAACTTCTCGGCGTCGAAGCCGCCGTCCGCGGCCCGGCACCCGAAGTACCCGGTGCCCACCTGCCACACCAGATCGCCCCCGTGCTCGAGGTGGTAGGGGCTGATGCCGCCTTCGCCGGTGTTGTGGGCGAAGTTGCCCATCTTCGCGCCCTTGTTGAGCGCCCGGATCGCGTTCTTCGACAAGGACCCGTAGCTCATGGCCGAGATGTTGAGCAGCGACGCGCTGTAGGGTTTTTCGCACCGGCCTTCGCCAATGAGTATGCGTGCCGTCTCGGGGGCGGGGTGTTTGGGCTCGAGGGAGTGGTTGATCCACTCGTAGCCGGTGGCGTACACGTCGCGCCGGGTCCCAAACGGGAGCGTGTCGAGGACGCTCTTGGCCCGTTGGTAAATGATCGAGCGCTTCTCGCGGCTGTAGGGATTCTGTTCGTGGTCGGACTCGACGAAATATTGCCGCAGCTCGGGGCGAATGGACTCCGCGAGATAACGGGCGCGCCCGAGCAACGGGAAGTTGCGCAGGATGGCGTGGCGGGTCTGGGTGTAGTCCTTGATGCCGGCGACGAAGTACACGATGACCGGCAACCCCAAGATCGCCGACGGCCACCACAGGTTGGTGAGCCCCGCCACCACCACCACCTGCCCGAAGCCGAGCAGCAAGAACGGCCACAGCCCCCACTTCTCGATGAAGGCGGGCACGCGGTCGGCGTTGCGTTCCCAGCGGTGGATGTAGCGGTCGTCTTTGGAAGGAATGGGGCTCATCATGGGCGCATAGATATCGCAGGCCCGAAAAATGGGGACCCGCCCCCCGCTCGCCACACCGGGCCCGCCCGGCCGGTTGCGGGCACGCGGGGGGTTGGGGTAACTCAGGGTGATGACGACAAGAATGTGGTGGTTCGCCCTACCTCTGATCGCCTGTGCCCCCGCCGCATTCGGTCAGGCCAGCGACGGGGTCTCCGTGGCCGTGGTCGCGGTGGCCAAAGACAGCCCCTCGCAGGTGCCGGCGGTGGTGGTGGGCAAGGTCGCCCGCGACAGCTACCGCCGCAGCCCGCGCTACGCGGTGCTCGATCTCGAGGTCGCGCTCGAGGGCCAGACCAACGCCACGCGCGCCCAGCGGCTCCAGGCCGCGGAGGATGCGCTGGAGCGGGGCCAGGCCGCCTACGACGCGTTTGAGCTCGACCCTGCGCTGGAGGCCTTGGCCGAGGCCATCGTCGCCTACGAACAGTCCGTGGCCGGGCTCGACGACGTCGCCCCCCTGATCGAGGCGTTTATGCTCCAGGGCGCGGCGTTCGCGCTCAAGGGCGAAGAGGAGAATGCCACTGCAGCGTTCAAGCGGGCCCTCGCTCTCGACGAAGCCGCGACCATGGAGGGCTCGGCCTTCCCCGAGACGGCCAAGGCGTTGTTCGAAAAGGCCCGCACCGAGGTGCAGCAGATGAGCACCGGCACCGTCACGGTGTACAGCGCGCCGGCCGCGGCCGAGGTGTACATCGACGGCCGGTTCCGCGGGTCCGCCCCCCTCACCGTCGACGACCTGCGCTCCGGACGCCACGTGGTGCGCATTCTGCGCGACGGCTACCAACCCTTCGGGGAGACGGTGGACGTGGCGGAAAAGCGCGAGGAGACGGTGCAGGCCACGTTGCGCCCCACCAAGTCGTTGAGCGAGTTCGAGGGTTTTCAGAGCCGGATCAAGAACGACGACGAGCGCGCCCCCGCCGGGCTCGCGGCGTTCCTCAAGGTCGAGCAGTTGTTCGTGCTCGTGGTCGAGGCCAACGGCGACAACGTGCAGGTCACCGGCAAGCTCATCGACGGGGTGACCGGCCAAGAGGTCGCGGGCGCCAACAAGACGTTCGTGGCCACCTCCGCCCGCTATCGCGTCGAGGTCGAGAACTGGGTCGCGGAGAACTTCCGCAAAGAGGGGGGCGGCAAGTCCGGCGGCACCACCGGCAACAATGGCAATGAATCGTTCTTGCCGGACAAACCCGTCGAGCCCCCCACCCCCGGGATCCTCATCGCGGGCTGGGTGATCGCCGGGCTCACCGTGGTCCCGGTGCTGGTCGCGATCGTGTCCGGGGTGTACGCGCTCTATGCCTACGACACCTATGCCCTGCAGGGACGGTACCTCGCGCAGATCACCGGGGAGCCGCCCCAGGGGGTCCCGGATCAGCCCACCGCGGTCAACGATCCCAACGCGCAGTTTTTGTTCGCCACCCTCGGCATCTCGTCGATCCTGTCCGACGTGATGTGGGTGGTGGCGGCGGCCACGTTGACCACCGGGATCACCCTGATCGTCATCGGGCTCAACCAAAAAGCGGAGATCGATGATGTGCTCGCGGCCACACCGATCCCGGCCGATTCCGCGCTCGCGGCGGCGTTCGATGGCGGGGTGGAGTAATGTGGGGCATGGGCCGAAATCTGCTGATCCTCGGGGCGCTGTTCTGCCTCACCGGGTGCGAGGTGCTGTTCTGGCTGACCCTCAACCCCGCCGGGCTGCCCTGCAAGACCAACCTCGAAGCGGGCGAGACCGCGTGCGTGGCCGGCTACGTGTGCATCGAGGGGCTGTGCCAACTCGCCGACGCCCAGGGGGTGGGCCAGGCCTGCACCATCGATGACGAATGCGAAGACGGCCTGGTGTGCCGGGACCACTACCTCAACGACGCCAACCAATGCGAGAACGACCAATACGATCGCATTTGCGAAACAGGGGATAGCTCGGTCAACAGCCTGTCGGGGGGCAAAGCCTGCCGGGAAGTCTGCGACCCGAGCAACATCGAGTCCTGGACGTCGGTGTGCGAAAATGGCGAGTTCTGTTTTCCCGACCGGGTCGCGGCGGTGAGCGGCTACTGCCAAGCCGGCAACTGCCGCAACGACACCGAGTGTGGCAACGACGCGCTGTGTGTGTTCAAGGACGTCAACCCCGACCCCACCGACGTGCTCGGTGGCGGCCTGTGTTTCGAGACCTGCAGCCCCCTCAACTGCAACCCGGTGGGCGGGTGCGTGGGCTGCCGCACCGATGACGACGTGGACGGCGACAACGCCCCCGACGTCATGAACTGCGCGCCCCGGGAGAGCCTCGAGCGCCTGGTCTGCCAGAAGGCGGGCCCCGGACAGCGCCTCGACAACTGCCTCAACCAAGAGGATTGTGGGCCCGGGCTCGCCTGCATCAACGAACAGTGTTTGGCCTGGTGCACGACCGTACCCGGCGAGCCGGATTGTAACGCCGGGGAGATTTGCAACGCGGTGAGCAACAGCCCGGTGAACAATCTGGGGTATTGTTTCTAGGCACACACACCAAAGACCCAGAACGGTCGGCGCAGGGGAGAAGCGTTGAGCCGCGAGCAAGCGAACACGTTTAAGAAGTTCCGCGATGCGGACGACGCCATGGGCAACCTCGGCTGGGCGTCCAAGATGGCGAAGAACGCGGTGTGCCAAGCGCCCGAGGCCCCCGACGACATCGAGGGCACCTTCGGCTTCACCGAGGCGGAGCGGGTGCTGTGGGTGCTGATGCGCATCCCGCGTCGCTACTCAGACATCGAGACCTGCGGGGTGCTCCCGGCGGAGAAGGTCCGCGGCATCCTGCGCGGCCTCGTCGCCGCCGACGTGCTCGACATGCGCGACAGCGCCGACGCGAAGAACCTCCTGCCCCTGGAGATCAACCGGGCCAAAAAATCGGTCAAAGGCGTCGCCCCGACCCGCCCCCCGAGCAAACGCAAGGCGATCAACGAACGCGTGTTTCGCCCCGACATCGGCCTGTCCGGCGAGGGCGCCCCCGAGGGCCCGCCGCCCCCCACCCACCAAGGCACCACCACCCAGCCCGCCCCCGCGGCGGTGGACTTCGGCGCCTCGGTCAAGACCCCGCCCCCCACCCCCACCGGCGAACGTGGCCCCCTCGACGCCAAGACCTGGTCGATCAAAAAGCGCATCCTCGAGGCCCACGAAAAACTCGCCCGCCAGAATCACTATGCATTTTTGGGTGTGCGCACCGACGCCGCTCTCCCCGACATCCGCAAGGCCTACGTCGAGCTCGCCCGGGACTATCACCCCGACGTCATCGCCGGCACCGAGCTCGCCGACGACGAGGACACCAAGGAGCGCCTGGCCGCCCTGTTCAAGCGGCTGCAGGAGGCCAACAAAGTCCTCTCCGACGCCACCTCGCGCATGGACTACGACGCCAAGCTCAAGTCGGGGGCGTCCACCGCGCCCACCGAGGGCAAGAAGGTCCGACGCCCCGCCGAGGCCCGGGTGATGGCCAAAAAGGGCGATACCTTCTTCACCCGGAAGGACTACGCCAACGCCGAGAAACACTTCCGCACCGCGGTCAGCCTCGACGAGGAAGACCCGCTGCTGCTCACCAAGCTCGCGTGGTGCATCTATCTCAACCCCGACCGCAAAGAGGCCGAACGCATCGCTGACGCCCAAAAACGCCTCAAGGAACTCGTGTTCCAACACAAGCACGGCGACGCCGCCTACAAGCTCGGCCTCATTGCCCGCAACCAAGGCGACGAACGAGAAGCGACCAAACAGATGCGCGACTGCCTGCGCCTCGACCCGCGCCACGCCGAAGCCCGCCAGGAAAAGCGGCTGCGCGAAATGCGCGAACGCAAACGCCAAGACGACGCCCCCGCGGCCAAGTCCGACAAGGGCGGGCTGTTCGGGCGGTTCAAGAAGTAGGCGACGGGGCCCCGATCGGTCTACTCGTCGTTGCTTTCGACGCGCTCGTCGAGCCAACGACCCAATGCTTCATACAGGTTGGCCATCTGCTCGTGGTTGGTGAGCACCAACTTGTTGTGCACGTTCCACGCGCCGGCGCGTTTTCGATAGCGGCGAAGGTTGATCTTGGGCGGCTTGACCTCGCCGTCGGGATCGATCTCCGAAAACAGGTAGGCCACCGTGGCCCAGCCCGAGCCTTCGGACAGCACCTGCTTGTCCAACTCCCGCACCATCTCGGTGCCGTCCTCGTCGACCCACGAGACCGTGAGCTCCTCGACCGTCTTCGGCATCCCTCTCGTCCTTCGTCCCTGCGCGTCGAAAAAAAAGGCGACGCCGAAGCGCCGCCCCTTTTGTGCCTTGTCCCGATCAACGACCGCCGGCTTTGGACGCCTTCATCGGGTTCTTCGAGCGGGCTTGCGCTTCGGCGCTGATGCCGCGGCCACGCTTGGCGGTGCGGGTCGACGCCCGCAGCTCCACCACCGCGCCCTTGCCCCCGGGCACCGCGCCCCGGAGGAACACCAACCCGTCGTCGGGCCGAATCTCGACCACGGCCACGTTCAACGTGGTGACGCGCTCGTTGCCCATCTGGCCGGCCATCTTCTTGCCCTTGTGCACCTTGCCGGGCTCGGAGCGGCAACCGATCGACCCGCCGTGGCGGAAGTATTCGTGGGTGCCGTGCGTGGCCCGGAACCCTTTGAAGTTGTGGCGCTTCATCACCCCGGCGAAGCCCTTGCCTTTGCTGGTGCCGGAGACGTCGACCGACTTCACGTCGTTGAGCACTTGGATGCTCAGCGGGGTCCCGAGCTCCAGGCCCTCGAGGTCTTTTTCCTCGCAGCGGAACTCACGCACCACGCGCTTGGCGTCGATGCCGGCTTTCTTGAACTGGCCCGCGTCCGGCTTGTTCAGCCGCTTTTCGCGCTTGGCCGCGTAGCCGACTTGCAGGGCGGTGTAGCCGTTCTGCTCGACGGTGCGCTTGCCCATGATCATGTTGTCTTCGATCTTCAGGATCGTGACCGGGACGCACACGCCCTCTTCGGTGAAGATTTGGGTCATGCCCTGCTTGGTGGCGAGAATTCCGAGCGCCATGTTGTCTCCATCGATCATTCGCGGGGCGACCTGCCGCGCCAGAGGATCGGAAGCGGCGACTGTATCGGCGGCGTCCGGCCGGTCAAGAGGAGTGGGCAGGCCAACCACGATTTGCTACATCGCGGACAGAGGTGTCCCGTGCGCACGCTTACAGCAGTTTCTCTTTTGATTTCAGGTATTTGCACCGGAGTGGGGTGCTCCGAGGAGCCCGCCCCGGCGGCGGTGGAGGTGACCGAATCGAGCGCCGCCCCCGCGACCCACGTGCAGACGGTGACCGTGCCCGTCGAGGGCATGGTCTGCGACGGGTGTGCCGAGGCCATCCAAGAGAAGCTCAGCGGCATCGACGGCGTGAAGAGCTGCACCGCCAGCTTCGCGACCACGAGCGCCACGGTCACGTACGACCCGGAAAAGGTCGCTCCCGCGGCGCTGCACCAAGCGATCACCGAGCTCGGGTACAAGGTCGCGGCCGCCCCCAGCCCGTAGACCCACGCCGGGCTTGATACCCTCGAGGGACTGTCCTGGCGCGGCCCGCGCCAGCGACGGCGGGGGTGCCATGTTGCGTGGGGTCGTTCAGGGAATGTTCGTGCTGGCGCTGGCGGGAAGCCTCGCCGCGGCGGGCGGCTGTTCGTTTTTTCTGAACGTCGACGGGGATGGGCCGCCGGACGCTGGCGGGGACGGAGACGGAGACGGCGACGGAGATGGGCCGGATGGCGGCGGCGATGGCGACGGCGACGGAGATGGCGACGGAGATGGGCCGGATGGCGGCGGGGAAGAGCCGCCCGACGGCGGGGCCGGCGACGCGGGTTCTTCAGGCGACGGAGACGGCGACGGGGATGGCGATGGCGATGGTGATGGCGATGGCGACGGTGATGGTGATGGTGATGGCGATGGCGACCCTTGCGTCGTCGAGGACGGGTCGGCGTTCGCCGCGGCGTGGTGGCATCCAGATTTTTCGCACCGGGCGCGCCTGCGGGTGGTCACGCTCAACCTGACCAACCCGGCGCGCGGCCCCCTCAAGGTCGTGCTCGACGGTTGTGACCTGGATTTTGCCATCGCCGACGCGGCCGGGGACGACCTCCGGGTGGTGCAGGAAGACCCCGTGGGCACCTTCGTGGAGATCGCGGCCGAGCTCGAGCGGTTCGACCCGGTCGAGCGGCAGGCGGTGTTGTGGGTGAAGGACACGCCGCTGTTTGCGCCCCATCGCGCCGACGAGGCGCTGTGGCTGTACTACGGCAACCCCAATCCCGGCCCGGGGCCGACCGGGGTGTTCTCGGCGTTTGAGGCGGTCTTTCACGGGACGCTCAACGGGGACAACGCGATCAACACCGTCAGCGCCGCGAGCGTCCCGGTGGGGGCCTTGGTGGGCGGGGCCACCGACGGGGCGCAGGGGCCGTACTTCACCCGCAGCAACGGCGGGGTGAACGATGAGCCGATGCTCGACGCCAGCGTGTTCAATGATGCGGTGTGGCAGAACCAACAGGGCACGGTGGAGTTTTTGTTTCGACCCACGAACAACAATGCCAATGAAGTCTTATTCGGTGAAACCGGGGTGGCCAACGCGGTGTGGGTCGAGCGCACCGACGTGGACCAGTACATGCTCCACATCGTGGACGACACCGGCATCGACTGGGGGACGGCCTTTTACGCCGCCCCGGGGGAGTGGACCAACTTCAGCCTCAGTTGGCTCGTGGTCGAGAACAACGTCAACTTCCGCTACTTCGTGGACAACCGCCGCGAGTCCTACGGCGCGGCCACCTTCGCCAGCCCTGCCGACGCGATGACCGCCCAGCGATTTGTCGTCGGGCTTGGCATGAATGGTGACGTCGACGAAATCCGGCTGTCCGACAACGTCTCGAGCCCGGTGCAGCTGGCGTTCGCCGCGCTGGCCATGCGCAACCAGGTCCTCGACGTGCAGACCGCGCCCCCGCCGCCGTTTCCCCCCAGCCAAGCCGTCCCATTCCCGCTCGACCCCGCCCTGGCGCCCGACCTGGAGTACACGTTCAGGCCCTATCAGCTCATCGACGCCCAACACGTCTTGGCCCAGGGCAACATCGACCAGCTCGAGGCTTTGCCCACCGCGACCAACGACCAAGAGCCGGTGATCGAAAACGGCCGCGTGGTGTTCGACTCCCCCGGCCTGCTTCGGGAGGAGAACAACATCATCAACCCGCCCCACTTCGCCACCGCCTGCGACAACGCCCAGGAGCTCACGGTGGAGACCTGGCTGTCGTTCGAGACCGCGCACGTGGGGGGGCCGGCCCGGGTGTGGGGCTTCAGCGCGTCGACGGGCAGCCGGGGCTTTTCGGTGGTGGCCCAGCACGGCCGGGTGGGGCTGCGCCTGAGCTACGACGGGGATGTCAACGGGGCGTACGGGGGGCGAGAGGCCTTCGCCACCACGGTGTTCGAGGACCGCGCGCCCCACCATGTGGTGTTCGTCTATTCAGAGGGGCTCATCGACATCTACGTCGACGGGTGGTGGGAAACGAGCTGGGGGTGGGCGGATTCGTTTCAGCTCGACCGGCAAAACAACCTCATTGTGTTCGGCAACGAGATCGGGAGCGACACGTCGGCCAACCAACAGCGGACGTTCTTGGGGGCGGTGTACACCGCGGCGGTGTATTGCCAAGCGCTCGACGACATGGCGGTGGATGTTCTTTATTCCGCGGGCACGCGCTGACCAAAGCGGCGGCCAAGACGCGTCAGGCGCTCTGCTTTTTCTCGAAGGTGAGCAGGGGCTCGGCCCCTTTGGTGATCACGTCTTCGGTGACCACGCACTCGACCACGTCGTCGAGGTAGGGCACCTCGTACATGATGTCGAGCATCGCGGTCTCGAGGATGCTGCGCAGGCCGCGGGCGCCGGACTTGCGCTTGATCGCTTCCCGGGCGGTGGCGAACAGCGCGCCGTCGGTGAAGGTGAGCTTCACCCCCTCGAGGGAGAACAGCTTCTGGTACTGCTTGACCAGGGCGTTCTTCGGTTCGCGCAGGATGATGACCAGGTCTTCTTCGGTCATGTCCTCGAGGGTGACGTACACCGGGAGGCGGCCGACGAACTCGGGGATGAGCCCAAACGTGGTCAGGTCCTCGGTGCTCACCTCTTTGAGGGTCTCGCCCAGGCGCTTTTTCTTGGCGATGGACCGCACGTCGGCGCCAAAGCCCATGGATTTTTTGCCGATGCGGCGCTCGATGATCGGGTCGAGCCCCACGAACGCCCCGCCGCAGATGAACAGGATGTTGCCGGTGTCGACCTGCACGGACGCCTCTTGGTGGCCGTACTTTTTCGAACCCCGCGGGCTCACGTTGCACTTGGTGCCTTCGATGAGCTTGAGCAGCCCCTGCTGCACGCCCTCGCCGGACACGTCGCGGGTCACGCTCGGGCCTTCGCCCTTGCGCGCGATTTTGTCGATCTCGTCGAGGTAGACGATGCCGCGCTCGGCTTTGTCGACGTCGTTGTCGGCGGCGGCGAGCAGATTCTGCACGATGCTCTCGACGTCTTCGCCGACGTACCCGGCCTCGGTCAGGGTGGTCGCGTCGGCCACGGTGAACGGCACCTTGAGGAACCGCGCCAGGGTCTGGGCGAGCAGGGTCTTGCCGGTACCGGTCGGTCCGATGAGCAACACGTTGCTTTTTTCGAGCTCGACCCCGGCCGCGTCCCCGCGGGAGTTGATGCGCTTGTAGTGGTTGTAGACCGCGACGCTCAGGACCTTCTTGGCCTGCTCTTGGCCGATGACGTACCGGTCGAGGAAGTCTTTGATTTCACGCGGCGGGGGAAGGTCGAGCTTCTCCTCGTGCGCGCGGTCCTTGGCTTCTTCCGCGATGATGTCGTTGCACAAGTGGATGCACTCATCACAGATGTACACCGTGGGGCCGGCGATCAGCTTCTTCACTTCCCGCTGGCTCTTGCCGCAAAAGGAGCAACGAAGGTTGCCGCTCTGTGTGTCCCGCTTCGCCATTCCTCAGAACTTCCTCAACCTGCAGCAGCGGGGCCAGCGTGGCCCGATCCTTTGGGTAATATAGCGGTTCTCGCCCGCTGACGCCTGCTCCTGACCCGTTTTTTCCCTCCGCGGGCTGCCCGATGCGCGCGGGGCGGGGCAGACGCAGTTTGAACGCAGAATATCGCACCGCGCCGTACCTGCAGGACCTTGACCCCACCGACGCGCGGTGGTGTACCGTCCCGACAAGCCCATGGAGTTAGACCAACAACTCTCCATCCGCGAGCGCGTCAGCGTCCTGCTCAAGATGTTTGACGGGCATGAGTCCGCGCTGATCTGCACCCACGACAACCCGGACCCCGACAGCATCGCGTCGGCCTTCGCCCTCGGCAAACTGCTCGAGGCCAAGCGGGGCGTGACCTTCACCCTCACGTACGGCGGCGTGCTCGGGCGCGCAGAGAACCGGGAGATGGTGAAGCTGCTCAAGATCCCTCTCGTGCCCTTCCATCGGATCGATCTCGCCGAATTCGATGTCGTGGGCCTCGTCGATACCCAACCCGAGGTGCGCAACCACGCGCTTACCCAAGATCGCATCGAGGGCAAAAAGATGATCTGCATCGATCATCACCCCGCCCGGGCGCACTCCAAAGACGCGGAGTACGCGGACGTGGGCGGCGACTTCGGCGCGACCTCGACGCTGCTGACCCACTACCTGCACGAAGCCAAGGTCGTGCCCGATCGCCAGCTCGCGACCGCGCTCTTTTACGGCATCAAAAGCGACACCCGCGACCTCGGGCGCGAAGTGTCGGCCGAGGACGTCTGGGCCTACACCCACTTGGTCGGGCTCACCGACATGCCCACCGTGTCCGCGATCGAACACCCCAAGCTGCCCCGCGATTATTTTTCGGTGCTGGTGCGGGCGATCCAAAAGGCCGAGGTGTTCGGCGACAACGTCGTGGCTTGTGATCTCGGCCCGGTGTACGTGCCCGACCTCGTGCCCGAGACCGCGGATCGGCTCGCCACCGCCAAGGGCATCCGCTGGTCGATCGTCGTCGGCGAATACCAAGACGAGATCTACTGCTCGCTCCGGGTCAACGACCGCCGCTTCTCGGCGGGCAAACTCGTGCGCGAGGTGATCACCAACTACCCCGACGGCAGCGCGGGCGGGCACGGCAGCATGGCCGGCGCGCGGCTGCCGCACCGCCCGTCGGTGAAGAGCGGCCAGGCCCGGACCAAAGCCCGCCGCGGATTTTTGCGGGCGATGCTGATGGCCGCGGGGGTGAGCGCGGACGAAAAGCCCGAGAGTTTCGCCCCGTCCTCGACGGGCAAAGGCCACAACGGCAAAACCCAAAACGGCAAGACCCAGAGCGCGGCGTGAGTCCCGCCCCGCGTCTTTTTTTGGACGCCAACGCCCAGGTCCCGGTGCTCGACGTGGCCAAGGACGCGTTGGTCGCCGCGCTGTCGGTGCCGGGCAACCCCAGCTCGCCCCACGACCGGGGCCGCGCCGCCCGCCGGCTCGTCGATCGCGCCCGCGAACAGGTGGCGCAGGCCACCGGCTTTGCCCCCCGGGGGCTGTTTTTCACCTCGGGGGCGAGCGAAGCCAACCGGTGGCTCGCCGACGCCATCGCCGCCGACGAGGGCGCGCCCTGGACCGTGGTGTGCTCGCCCCTCGAGCACCCGTCGCTGCACAAACCGCTCCAAGCCCACGCCGACGCCGGACGAATCCAGTTGCATTGGATGGCGGTCGAGGACGAGCGGTTGGTGTTCGACCCCGCGGGGCTCGGCGCGGCCCGGGCGGTGTTGTGCACCGCGGCCCACAACGAGACCGGCCTGCTCCCCGACCTCGACGCCCTCGCGCGGCTGCTCCCCGATGACGCGGTGTTCGCCACCGACGTGTCCCAAGCCCTGGCCCGGCTGGGCCCGGTGCCCGCCCGGGCGGACGCGTTCGCGGCCTCGGCGCACAAGGTCGGCGGCCTGTCCGGCTGCGGGGCCCTCGGGGTGCGCGGCCGGGCCGAAGCCCTCGCCCCCCCGTGGACGGGCGGGGGCCAAGAAAAAGGCGTACGGCCCGGAACCGAAGCGAAGGAGCTCATCGCCGCGTTCGGCGCGGCCTGCGCGGTCATCGGCGAGACCCGGGCGGCCCACGCCGGCCTCGCCCCCGCCCGCGACGCCCTCGAACAGGAGATCTGCGCGGCCTTCCCCACCGCCCGCGTGCTCGGCGCGCGGGGCCCGCGGCTGCCGCAGACCAGTGCCATTTGTTTTGCCGGGGCCGACGGCGAAGCGATGCGCATGGCATTGGATCTCGGGGGGCTCGACGTGGGGTTCGGGAGCGCGTGCAGCGCGTTGGCGGTGGAGCCGAGCCGGTCGTTGATGGCCCTCGGGCTCAGCCCCCAGGAGGCCCGGGCCACGGTGCGGCTCAGCCTCGCCCCGCCGTTTACCCTCGACGACGCGGCCGGCGCGGCGCGGCGGTTCATCGACATCATGCGGCCGGTGCTGGGCAGCCACTGAAGTCGGGCGTACACTCCGTGGCATGCGCGAACTCCTCTTGGCGACAGTGTGTGTGGCCGCCCTCGGCGGGGCGGCGAGCGGGTGCGTCAGCGCCGGCGAGGTCCGGGTCGAGACCGCGGTCCCCGGCGCGGATGTGTACGTCGACGACCACCGGGTGCCGGTGGGCAAGACCCCGGTCACGGTGGGCACGGGGGCGGGCTTTTTTGGCACCCCCGCGGCGCGCATCCACGTGCGCGACCACGAGGGGCGCCGGGTGAGCTTCGATGTGTTCCGCCGGGAGGTGACCTGGCGGGCGATCTACCTCGCCGCGTTTGGCTTTGGGGGCGCGAGCTTGGTGCTGGCCGGCGCGGCCGCGTTGATCGCCCAGACCGGGCTGACCTTCGTCGCGGTGGGTCCCGCGGTGGCGGTGCCGGGCGGCGCGGTGGCGGTGTGCGCGCTGTTGTTGATCCCGATCTTGCCCTTGGCCGCGGCGATGAACGTGTTCGCCGCCGAAGGCACGGTCTTGGTCGACCTCGAGCAGGGCACGGCCACCGGCGAGCCGGCCGAGCTTCTGACCACGCCGCTGTTTTGGTTGGGACCGCCGGACATGAACAAGTTCGCCGACGACGACGCGCCCCCCGCGGCCCCCGCGGACGGGTCCACGCCCCCCGCCCCGCTGTCGGGCGGCAGCGCCCCGCCCCCGCCGGCCCAAGGGTATTGAGATGACACGGGGGGCACGGTGGGGGGCCTTCGTCTTGGTCGTGGCCGGCGGCTGCGCGTCGAGCCCGCGCCCCGCGCCCGAGCCCGCGCCGCCGCCCGCGCGCAACGCGGATGCGGTGCTGCGCGGCGATGCGCCGGCGCCGGATTCGGCGGCACAGGCCGACGTCGAGCGCATGATCCGGCAGGCCGAGTCCGAACGCGCGAGCGTGGTCACCGTCGAGGGCTGGGTGGTGGCGCGCCAAGATGGGGTGCGGCGCAATGTCCATGGAGAGGTCACCACCGCGCGGTGCGGCACGTTCGAGGATGTCACCGTGCGCAAGGGAGACGAGGTCCGGCGCGCGGTGTTGATCACCGGCTGCCGGGCCGCGCCCACCGGCGCGCCCCCCGAGGGGTCGCAGCGGGTGCTCGGGGCCGCGGCCCTCGCCGCGAGCATCGCGGGGGCGGGCGCCACCGCGCCGGTGCGGGCCCGAGAAAAGAGCGCGGTGCTCGAGTCGATGGGCGTGTTGGTGAAGCCCGCGCCGTCGGTGGCCGAAGGGTTTGAGCGGAGCTTGGTGCTCGACACCGACACCGCCACGCTGCTGCCCAACCTGGTCAAGCCGCCCTGATCAGGCCGCGTCTTTGGTCGCCACGAACCCTCGCACGTCCTCGTCGAGGGCGTACCGGCCATAGCTGGTTTTGACCGCCACCGAAAAACCGCGCCGGCGCAGCCAGACCACCCAGTCGTCCTCAGGGGGCAGACACAGCACGTGCTGCTCGTCGGCGCGGCGCCAGTTCTTGCCTTCCGAGGTGAAGGTGGTGATGTCGCGGACCAGCTCGCGGCCGCCCTTGCGGTACGCGATGGACGCGAACACCGCGTAATCCTTCTGCACGTTGCCCGCGGTCCGGGCGGGGGGGATGTCGTCCACGGGGAGCCGGGCGTCGAACACAAACACGCCCCCGGGGGGCAGCGCGGCCGCGATGCGGTCCAGGGCCTGGGCGATCGCGGCTTGGTCCTTGAGGTAGTTGAGCGGCTCCCCGATGGCGGTGATCGCGTCCACCGCCGGCAATGTCATTTGGTGCACCGAGCCGGTGAGCAGCTTCGAGCGCGGGCTGTTCTTTTTGGCCAGCTTGATCATCGAGGGGGACACGTCGAGCCCCACCGTGTCGTAGCCCAGGTCGGCGAGGGCGCGCAGCCACTGCCCGGCCCCGCACCCGACGTCGAGCACCCGCCGCACCTTGTGCGGCGCGTTGGTGAGCACCTGGCGCACAAAGGGCGCGGCCGACTCCCCATGAAAGCCGTAGCCCGCGGCGTGGGCTTGGGCGAGGTCTGGCCCGTAGAGGCTGCTCACGATTTGTCGAGCACCGCGTCGAGGGTGGGCTCCATCGCCTTCATGCCCGTGCGCCGGCCCTCGGCGAGGGCGGCGGCCTTGTCCGCGGCGGTCTTGTCCGCCCAGTACAGCGCCCAGGCCGCCCCGGTGCGGTTGGCCGAGCCGCAATGCAGGTACACTTTGGTGACCCCGTCGCGGACCTCGTCGAAGATCGCGAACAGCTGGCGCTTCCAGTGCTCGTCGGTGAACGACGCGGGGGTGGTCGGCAACCGGATGAGCCGGCCCCGCTGGGCGGCCACCATCCGGTCCTCGTCGAACGGGTCTTCGTGGGGCCGGCGGAGCGTGACCACGGTGGCGCCCTCGTCGAGCACCTCTCGCAGCCGGGCCTCATCGGGCTGCCCGGCGCTGATCAAGAGCGGATCCACCTGGAACTCTTGTGGACCCTTGGCGCTAAATCCCATCGTGCCCTCCCCGCGCCGCCCCGCGTTCGGCGCGGCGCGTACGCGAGGTGTAAGGGCCGGCGGGGAGTGGGGCAAGGCGTGTCGGCCACGTTCGACCGGGCGCGGCCGGGCGCCGCGGCCCCGCCAGGTCGGGGCATCGCGCAGGCCCTGCCCGCGCCAGGGTCTGGCGCTCCCGCGTCCGCCCACAAACGACGCCGCCAGCGACAAGGCGTGATGTTAGCATCGGGGCATGGGTCGATGGTTGTGTTCGCTGGTCGTGGTCGCGTCGTTGGTGCCGCTTTTCGCGTGTACCGAAAAGCCGGCCGCGGGCCCCGACGAGGACGGTCACGCCGAGGCCCCGGTCCCGGTGCCGGTGGTGCGCGATGAGAGCACCAATCTGCTGTTCTCCTACGTCGACGTGCGCGGCCGCATCCAGGCCGCCTCGCGCGTGGCCGAGGTCCCCGACGACGTCAAAGAGCGGGTGCTCGTGGTCGACCTGCAAAAGACCCCCGATCAACGCGCGGCCCACCGCTATGCTTTTTTTGCCGACCTCACCGCCAAAAAACCCGACGGGACCTACGACGTCGTGGTGGTGAGCCGCTACAACGCGGCCCGGGGCGAGGCCCCCCAGCTGCTGCCCAATGTGCCTGCGGGCACGGTGGTGCTCTACAGCGCGGTGTGGTGTGGGTTCTGCAAGAAGGCCAAGGCCTGGCTCAGCCAGAACAACGTGCCCTTCGTCGAGCGCGACGTGGAGCGCACCGCGGGCGCGTCGGCCGAGCTGTCGAAGAAGCTCGCCGACGCCGGCCTGCAGGGCGGCGGGGTCCCGGTGATCGACTGGGGGGGCACGTTGGTGATGGGCTTTGACGTGGGTAAGCTCGAAAAACTCCTCGCGGCCCAGGGCCAAAACGCCCCTTGACGGGCTGGGCCCACGCGCGAGCATGGCCCCATGACGTTCCCCATCTTCTGTGCGGTGCATCTCATCTATGGCGCGGTGATCGCCTACTTGGCCAAGCCGCGCATGATGCACGACGGGGAGGTGCTCGGCTGGCCCCTGGTCGCGACCTTGGCCCCGGTGGCGCTGGTGTCGGTGCCCCTGGGGGCGGTGTTGACCCGGTACAACGGCGACTGGTTCTTTCAGGGGGTCGATCTGTCGTCGTACGCGGTGTCGTTTGAGCGGTTTCACCTCGCGGTGCTGTTGTTCGTGGCCGCCTGCGCGACGCTGTGCACCCTGGCGGGCAAGTTCTTCACCATCGCGTTCATCAGCCGCGACATCGCCAAGTACGGGCTCATCCCCATCGGGTTGGGGGTGTTGTCGATCATCCTGTTCGTGGCGTTCGGCTTTGAGCACGTCTGGCACCCGAGCCCGGGCACCCCGCTGGTGACCCACCCCGCGGGGGTGGTCAGCCTCGGCATCGGCCTGTGTCTGCTCGCCGCGGTGCTGTTTGTGCGGGCCCGCCTGTCGCGTCCCCCCACGCCCCAATGACATTGGGTCCGCTGCTCGCGATCGAGACCTCCTGCGACGAGTCCGCGGCCGCGGTGCTCGACGACCAGGGGCGGGTGCTGTCCAATGTGGTGCACTCCCAGATCAAAGACCACGCCCCCTATGGGGGGGTGGTCCCCGAGATCGCCTCGCGCGAACACCTCGCGCGGCTGCCCGGCCTGGTCCGCCGGGCCCTCGACGAAGCCGGGGTCGCCCCCGCGGACCTTCAGGCGGTGGCGGCCACCTACGGCCCGGGCCTGATCGGGGCCCTGCTCGTCGGGCTGCAGTACGCCAAGGGCCTCGCCCAAGGGTTGAACACCACGTTCATCGGGGTGCACCACCTCGAGGGCCACCTGATGGCGGGGACGCTGGACCCCGCGTTCGACCTCGCGTTCCCCTTCATCGGCCTGGTCGCGTCCGGGGGCCACAGCGCGCTGTACCGGGTCGAAGAGGACCTCTCGATCCAGCTTCTGGGCGAGACCCGCGACGACGCCGCCGGCGAGGCGTTCGACAAAAGTGCCAAGCTGCTCGGTCTCGGCTACCCCGGGGGGGCGGTCATCGATCGGCGGGCGGCGCAAGGCGACGACACCCGGTTCGACTTCCCGGTCTCGCTGCGCGACCGGGGCACGTACGATTTTTCCTTCTCCGGGCTCAAGACCAAGGTGCGCCTCACGGTGGAGAAGCTCCAGGCCGCGCAGGGGGCCTTGAGCGACCAGGACGTCGACGACGTGTGCGCCTGCCTGCGCAAAGCCATCGTCGAGGCCCTGGTGAGCAAGAGCGTGCTCGCCTGCCGCCGCACCCAGGTGCACCGGTTGGTGCTCGGGGGCGGGGTGGTGGCCAACTCCCGGCTGCGGGAAGAGGCCGTGCGCCGGGGGGCCGACAATGACATTGCGGTGTACGTGCCCCCGCGCCCGCTGTGCACCGACAACGCGGCCATGATCGGGGCCGCGGCCCTCGCGCGGTTGCGCCAGGGCCGCCAGCATGCGTTGACATTGGCCCCGCGGCCCAGCCTTCCCCTGGGCGACGACGGCCGGGCCTAACCCCCGGTGGTGAAGTCGGGGGTGTCCTCGGGCGGGTGGTTCACCTCGTCGGCCCACGCGCAGTAGGTGTGGTAGCCGGCCACCGCGCCGCTGGTCCCGTGGGCGTCGTTCCACATCTCGATGAGGTCATCGGCATCGCCGTACACCGTGCACAGCCCATCGAGGGCGGCGCCGAGACATTCGTTGCGCAGCTGGTTGGCCGCGCCCCCCACCGTCACCGCCAAGGGGTTGTCGTCGACGTAATCGGACACTTCGGTGGCCACGCAGCGGAACAGGTCGAACCACGCGGGGTGCGCGTGGCCAGTGGCCTCGGCCTCGAGGCGTTTGCCCGTGCCCCAACGCTGTGCGCCATTGTGGTCGATGTGGGGATCGAACGCCGCCGAGAACGGTTCTTCCGCGCAGATGCTGCCGGTCTCGTCGCTGTTGGCCGGGGGCCAGATGCAGATGTCGGCCGGGGAATCCGTGGTCACCGCCCCGGTGGTGTGCTGGCCGACGTTGGCCCAGGCCTCGATGTTCTGCGTGGGCGAGCCATAGCCCGCGCCCAGGACCGGGCGGTTGACGAACGGCCGCACCTCGAGGGTGCCGCCGAAGCGGGTGCACTCGGTGTACAGGCCGTAAAACGGCGAGGTCATCTTCCGGTACGACGGGGGGAAAATGGCATTGCAGCCGCGGACCATGGCCCGCTTGGGTTGGGGAAAGCTCGCCGACAGCGTCCCGGCCATGTCCCGCAGGGTGTCGAGCAGCATGTCCTGGAGCACGTACTTGAGCCCGATGCCGTCGCTGTCGAACCCGGGGTTGGTCCCCGCCGCGTCCCACACCGCGAGGTTGGACAAGCTGATGCCGAGGGGATCGAAGTCGTTGAGGAACGCCTCGGTGAAGTTGAGGGTCTCGCCGTCGGCCGCGTCCCAAGCCGCGCCGCTTTGCAACAAGAAGCGCACCACCAGATTGCTCAACGCCGTACCCCCGCCGAGGACGGCGGAGGTGACACTGGCCTCGGATCCGGGCGCGTAGGAGAAGCTCGCGTCCCGGGTCCAGGTGAGCTCGGGCGTGGCCACCAGGTTCACCGACGCGATGCGCATGGAGATGTTGGTGCTGGTGTTGATGGTCCCGCCGCCGTTGGCCACGAAGGTGGGATCCCCGAAGGCGAAACCCCGGGTGGTGTCGTCGTCGTCCGGTCCATTGTCCACCGCCACGGTGAAGGCGCCGCATACCTCCACGGGGAGGGAATCGATCTGCACCGACCCCAATGACACTTCATCGATCACCGCGGTCTTCTCCCCCTTGAGCAACGGGTCATGCCACAGCTCGATGTGGGCCGGTGCCGTCCCGGTGTGCACCTCGACCCCGGGCAGGTACATGCGCACGCAGAACTGCAGCTCACCCGGGTACTCCTCGTTGAGGCTGGACGCGAACTTGAAGTGCACATCGCTGCTGTGCACCCGCACCTGGTCGTCGTTGAGCATGTCGTCGGTGACGCCGTACACCGGGTGGCTCACCTCCTCGCCTTGTTCCCAAGGGTAGGCGTAGCCAAGTTGCGTGATGTCGTACGGCGCGCCACGCGCTTGGCGACGCCCGACGTAGAACGGCACCGTCACCGGGTCGGTGGCCCTGATTCCCGCCAGAGGCTTGAACAACACACACTTGCCCTCGTGGCAGATGTCGCTGCTGCACTCGGCGTCGGCGCTGCATGATTCGCCCCCTTTCAGCCCGATCCCGAAGGTGACTTCGGGGACCTCTTGGGTGTAGCTCTGCCCCACCAAGCGCTTGTACTCGAGGCCGTCGTCCCACATGGTGTTGCTCAGGCTGCCGATGGGGTACTCGCCGCATTCGTAGCCCGCGCCCGCGCCGGGATTGGTGAACGGCGCCCCGAAGGGGTGCATGCCATAGTCACTGCATTCATCGTAGAAGACCTGCTCGAGCACGCCTTCCACCGCCCGGGAAAAGCCGCTGTAGCCCAAGGCCACGCTGACGTCCCCCTCGGTGTCCGCGCCGGGGGACTCGTGCAGCCAGAACAACGGGAACCACCCGCGCTCCATCGCGCCCGAGGTGCGCTGGACGTCGACCAACACCTGTCCGCCGTTGTTCACCGGCAGGGTGTCGTCCACCCGGACCAGCTCGCTGGGGTCGAGGGTCGCGATCCGGTTGTCGACGTCGAACAGGTCGGCCAGGGGCGCGTCGGGATCGTCGATCATCGGGAGGCCGCTGCCCCCGACGTACCGGAACACGTACGCCTGGGTCTCGGTGGCGTAGCCGTCGCCCACGGTGTTCCCCGCTTGGGTGGTGCCTTGGTACACGGTGTAGGTCTCGGTGCCCGACGAGCCCCCGTCATGAAAGTCAGTCAGGTACACCATCAACCCGGTGGCGCCCGGGTTGTCGAGGAGGAATGGGTCGTTGTCGACCGGGGTCTTGACCGGCGACTGCACCATCATGGTCAGGGCCAACGACGCGGCGAGGTCGTCGCTGATGGCGCCGTTGAGCTCGTCGAGGAACGCCTGCTCTGCGCCGTCGTCACCGAACAGCGACACCACCGGCGCGGACGGGGCGATGGTGTACGTCTCCTCGGCCACGGTGATGAGGCGCCCCGCCGGCGTGGGATCGCGCGGAGTGATGGTCTTGATGTCGGTGGTCCGCGCCGGGGCCGGGCCGGCGGTGACAAAGATCAGCGCCGCGGCGGCCAAGGCCTGCAGACGACGTGCATGGGGACGGGGGACGAACATATTTCCTCCTGCTGGGTCGAAGTGGGTCTGGTTCAAGGCTCGGCGGGGCCGGGTACAGATCGGATACAGGGGGCCGGATCGGTGACCGGCGGCACACCACCGCGGCCTCCGGCGTCGGCGGGGGGCGGCGGACATCGGCCGGGCCACACCCAGCAATGTCACTGTACTCGGTTGCCCCCCAGACGGCCGGTGGCGGCCTGGGCGCCGTGTTGTGCCCGTCGGGCAAAGGCCGCTAAAAGGAGCAGATGGCGCGCGTGGGCCCCCTGTTGCTGTCGACCTGGACGCTGCTGCTCGCCGCGTGTGCCGACCCGCCCGCCCCCGCCGCGCCCCCCGGGCTTGTCGTGTCCGGTCCGGCCGCGGGCCTCCGTCCCTGGCTCGCGCGCCTCGGGACCGTGCCCCCGGGCGAGCGCCCCACCCGCCTCGGCCTGAGCGCCCAAGCCGCGGCCGAGCGGCTCGCGGGCTGCCCCGCCGGGTACCGCGCCCACGCCGAAGACGGCCGCCTCGACACCCTGCTCGACAAGCTCGCCTGCGCCGACGGCGCCGAGGACGAACACCGGGTGTTCGGCCCTGTGCTCTCCACCGCCGGGGCGCGGCTGCAGGGTCAGCTGCGCGGCACCGACGCAGAGCTCACGTTGGCGCTGGCGGTGCCCCCGGCCGCGCCGGGCTGGACGGGACTGTTCGTCGTCGACCAGCCCGCGACCAAGGTGCCTTGGACCCGGCCCGACGACGCGGTGGCCTTCGGCCAGGCCCACGCCGCAGAGCTCCCTTTGCCCGCCAGCGTGTTGCACGCCCTCGGTCGCGACCTGAACGCCCTCGAGGCCGCGGCCCTCCAGGCGCTCTTCACCGGACGCTGGGCGTTCGTGTTGCGCCCCCCCGGCGGCGATCCTGCCACATTGCGCCTGGCGGTGGCCCTCGAGGCCCGGGACGCGGGCCTCCTCGCCCGGGGCCTGCGCACCGAGCTCGACGCCCTCCGCGAACGGTTCGGGTTCGGCATCGCCCCCGCCGCCACCCCCGGCGGCGGCACCGCCCAATGCGCCACCGGGCTTTCGCTGGTGCCCGGGTTCGCCCCGTGCCTGACCACCCACGGGCGCTGGCTGGTCGTGGGGTGGAACGCGGCGAGCATGCCGGCGCTGGGCCGAGACCAACCCGCCCCCGCCGCGTTCCACATGTCACTGGAGGCGTTTGCGCCCATCGACGCCGGCCTCGGCGGGCCCGGCGCGGCCGCGGTCGCCTACCCGTTCGCCCGGGTCGACGCCCGGCTCTCGCCGGGCCACCTCGACGTGACCTTGCCGTTTGCGGGGCCGCGGCCATGAGCGGGCGCACGGGGGGGTTGCTCGTGCTCGTGCTCGCCCTCGCCGGCGGCGCGTGGTGGTCGTTCCGGGCCCTGTCCCAAGACCGGGCCCGCGCCGAGCTGTGCACCGCGGCCGCCGCCGGGGGCGCCGACGCGGCCCTGGCCGCCTTCGCCAAGTTGTCCCCCGGCGCGCGCGACGGCGCGGCGGTGGACTGTCTGTGCTTGGCCACCCTGCGTTCCCCCGCCCGCGGCGCCTGTGTCGACGCGCTGGCCGCGGCGGTGCCGCGTGATGCGTCGTACGTGCCCGACGCCGCGGTGGCCGCGGTCGCCCTGCCCGCGCTGGAGGAAGCCGGCGAATCCGACGCCGCGCACGAGCTCGGCCGGCGCGCCCGGGCCGCGTACCCCGACGACCACACCGTGTACGCGGCCGCGGTGTGGGCCCGGCTCGCCGCCGCCGACGACGTGGGCGCGGCCGCGGCCGACGAAGCCGCGCGGCTCCCCGCCGGGCCACGCCGGGCGCGGTGGGGGCTCGCCTTGGTCGACGGCCTGCGCAAGGTCGGCCGCCCGGGCTTGGCCCTCGAAAAGCTGCGCGCGCTCGGCCCGCCCGACGACGACGCGGCCTTCAACCGCTGGGCGCGCGCGATGATCGGGCTGGCCGGGGCCGTCGGCGACCGACAAGGGCTCGACGACGTGCTCGCGCACGCCGCGCGCTTGAGCGTGCCCGCGGAGGTGGCGGTCGCGCTCTATGCGTTCGAGCGCTCGCAAGACTTGGCCAACCTCACCGACGAGGACCGCGCGGCCCTGTTCGCCGCGCTCGACGTCCCCGACGAGGTCGCCCGTGGGCAGTCCGTGTTCGAAGCGGTGTTCCGGCGGGCGATTTCGACCCGGGCCCTGCAGCGGCGCGAAGAAGAGGCCCTCGCCTTGCTCGACCGGGCCCGGCGCCTGTTCCCCGCGTTCAACCTCACCGCCGCGGACGTGCGCCGGGCCGCGGCCCAATCGGGGCGGTTCGCGGGCGCGGGCGGTCCAGGGACATTGCGGTTTGTGCCCCCCGGGCCAGGGCGCCTGCGCGTGGCCGATCAGGACCCGGTGGCGCCCTTCGTCGAGCAGCTCGCCCACGGCCCGGTCACGGTGTCCCGCGCGGTGGGCGCAACCCCGGTGCGGTGGGCGTGGCTCGACGAGAACGGCCAGACGTTGCGCGGCGGGGGCAGCGCCTGGCCGGTGGCCGGCGCGTCGGTGACGGTCCCCATCGAGTCCCGCGACAAACAGCCGGTGTCGACCTACGCGCCCCCCCCGCGCCGGGTCGCCGACGGGCGCCGGCGGGTGGTGGCGGTGTTGCTCGATTCGTTCGACTGGGCGGTGCTTCGGTACGTCGAGGCCCGCGGTGAGCTGCCGTTTTTGTCCTGGGCCATCCCGCGCAGCCGGCACGGGGTGTTGCGCTGCGTGCCCGCGACCACCGCCGCGTCGGTGAAGAAGCTGCTCTACCCCGGGGCCGAGCAAGCGCCCACCTTCGCCACGTTCCTCGCCGACCACGCCAACCAGGTCGGCTTTGCCCTCGAGACCGACGCGGGGCTGTCCCGGCCCTTTTCGTGGCTCAGCCCCACCCGCGAACACCTGTTCACGACGTTGGCGAAGGCGGGCGTCACCGCGGTCGACCTCGTGCCCGACTTCACCGCCCCGGGGCGGCCCGCCCGGGCCGGTCTGGTGCACCGCCCTGGCCAGGGGCCGAGCCCCCGGGTTCCCGATCACCAAGACCCCGCTGCGCTCGACATCGCGCGGGTGGTGCCCTCGTTCGCCCGCTGGCCGGCCAAACATTCACATTGGGGGTTCGAGACCGCGGCGGTGTTTCGCCGGGTGGACGCGGCGGTGGCCGACGCCGGCGTGGACCTCGTCGTGGCCCACGTCGACCCCACCGACCTCGCGTCCCACAATGACCTGCGCCCGCTCGACACCGGCGCCCAGGAGGCCGACGTGAGCATCCTCCGGGACCTGTACCGCTACGTCGATCACCGCCTCGCCCATGTCTATGCACAGCTCGACAACGACGACGTGCTCTTGGTGTTCTCGGACCACGGGGCCACCTCCGCCCTCGCCCATTCGCCCCGGGGGGTGTTCATCCTGCTCGGTGGCCCCCTCGACGCGCGCGGCCGCCAGCCCGACGGAGACTGGTCCATCGACGGGCTGAGCTGGCTTTTGCACCGCCTGGTCGTGCCCGGCGCCGGGCCGGACTGGCCCACCGGAGGCTTCGCCGAGACCGGCGACCGGTTGCCGCTTCTGCCTCCACAAGGCACGACCCGACCATGAGTGCGCGCGCGCCCTCCCCGTCGTTTTTGTGGGTGCTCTTTTTTGGCACCGGCCTGTCGGGCCTGTTGCTCGAACAAAGCTTCGAACGCTGGCTGAGCACCGTCGTCGGGGCCAGCCGGCAATCGGGCGCGATCGTGCTCGCCCTGTACTTCGTGGGCTTGGCCCTGGGCGCGCGCCTGTTCGGCCCGCTGTCGCGCCGGGTGCGCGACGGGGTCCGGCTCTACGGCCTGCTCGAGGGTGCAGTGGGATTGTACGCGATGCTGCTCGCGTACCTGCCCGAACCCCTGCTCGAAGCCTCCACCCGGTTGGTCGCGGCCGCGCCCGCGGGCTCGGCCGCGGCCACGGGGGTGCGCATTCTCGTCGGGGCGCTGTGGATCTTGCCCCCCACCTTGGCCATGGGCGCGACGTTCCCCGCGGTGGTGCGCGCCCTCGAACAACGCGGTGACCACGCCCGGCTCTCGAGCCAGATGTCGAGCCTGTACGGGGCCAACCTGCTCGGCGCGGTCACCGCCGCGTTCCTCGCGCCCTACTTGTTCTTTGCCTACCTCGGGGTCAACGGCACGCTGCAGGTGGTGGTGGCGATTCAGGTCGCGATCGTGGGCACGGTGCTGTGGCGCAGCCAGGGCCAAGACCCCGGTCCCGGTCTTGACGACGACGACGGCCCCGGGCCCCGCCCCGCGCCCGACGACGGGGGCCGCTCCGGCCGGGCGGTGGTCCTGCTCGCGTTCGTGTCCGGCGCGGTGGTGTTCTCGTTCGAGGTGTTGTGGATCCACCTCATCGGGGCCGCGATCGGGATGAGCGCGTTCTCGTTTTCGCTGATGCTGGTGTGCGTGCTCCTCGGGCTCGGGTTGGCCAGCGCGGTGGTGGCGAAAATCCGGCCCGCGGGGCCCGCCCTCCCCGACGCCGCCTTGGGGGGCGCGTTCGCCGCCGCGGCGGTGGTGTGCTTGGCCAGCTTGCAGCTCTGGGACGTCACCGGCGACATCTTGCTGTGGTTTGGCGACGGGGCCACGACGTTCGCGGCCGGCGAGTGGGCCCGGTTCGCCACCGCGGCGGTGGTGTTGCTGCCCTGCGCGGTGGCGCTCGGCATCACCTATCCTCTGTTGTTCCGGGTGGAGCGCTTCCCGCGGGCGCGGGCCGCGGTGGTCTCCAGTCACATGGCGGCGGCCAACGCGCTGGGCTCGATGGTGGGCGCCCTCGGCACCGGGTTTGTGTTGCTCAACACCCTGGGGGCAGAGTGGACCATGCGGGGCTTGGTCGCGGTGTTGGCCGGAGCGGGCGCGTTGTTGCTCATCGGCCCCGCCCGGGCGAGCACCGCCCGCGACCCCAAGTTGTTGCTCGCGCTGTGCGCGGGGCTGGTGCTCTTGCCCTGGCTCACCCCGCGCTGGGACCTGCCGCGCCTGCTCTCCGGGGTGAACGTCTATTTCGCCCCCAGCCACGCCAACCCCGACGACAAAATCGTGTATTTGGCCGAGGACAATGTCTCTGGGTTCACCACCGTGGTCCGCCGCGCGGGGACCCCAGAGCGGCCGCCGCTGCTCACGTTGCTCACCAACGGCAAGTTCCAGGGCAACGACGGTGGCGAGGTCACCGCCCAGCTCGGCTTCGCCTATCTGCCCGCCGCCTACGCCCACGGGCGCCGCCGCGCCCTGGTCATCGGGCTCGGCACCGGGGCCTCGGCCGCCGCGATCCACGCCGCCGGCTTTCGGGCGGTGGACGTCGCTGAGCTGTCCCCCCACATGCCCGAGGCGGCGCGTCGGTTTGGCCACATCAACCGCAACCTGCTCGACCTCGAGGGGGTCACGCTCTTCGTCGAGGACGGCCGCACCCACCTGACCCGCTCGCCCCCCGGCCACTACGACGTGATGAGCCTGGAGCTGTCGAGCGTGTGGTTTGCCGGGACCACCAACCTGTACAGCCGCGACTTCTACCGCCTGGCCAAGGACCGTCTCGCCGAGGGCGGCGTCTTGCAGCAGTGGGTGCAGCTGCACCACATCGGCACCGGGGAGCTGCTCTCCATTGTGTCTACCCTGCGCGATGTGTTCACCCACGTGCAGCTGCATTTCGTGGGCGGCCAGGGCATTCTCCTCGCCAGCGAACGCCCCTTGGTGCTCGATCCCGCCCACGCCGCCGACACCGCCGAACAGCTCACCGCGGCGTTCGCGAATGTGCCCCGGGCCGGGCGCCTGCTTGATCCGCGCATGGTGGAAGGCACCCGCGTGCTCGACGACGCGGCCGCCACCCGCCTGTGGGCGTACGTCAAAGACAATGGCCTCATCCTCAACGACGACCTCAACCGCTACCTGGAGTTCTGGTCTCCCCGCTACAACCTGGAGCGGCGCGACCACGTGCGCATCAATCTTCGTCGGCTGTTGCAGTTCGCCGATGCCCCCACCCGGGACACCCTCACCGCGCGATACGGCCTCGCCCCCGACGACGGGTGACCCGCCTCAGCCCCCGCGGGCCTTGAGCGAGGCGAGCACATTTTTGAGCTCCCGGGCGAACCGCCCGTTGGGGGCCAGCTCCAGGTACTTCTCGTAAGCCTCGATGGCTTTGCTGCGTTTGGCCGCCGACTGGTACACCGCGCCGAGCAGCACGTAGACCTGGGGATCGCGCGGGTTGAGGGCCCGGGCCCGCTCGAGGTGGACCAACGCCGCGTCCAATGAGTTGAGCTCGTAGTAGGTGTTGCCGATGCCGAGGTGGGCCGCGGCGCTGTCCCCCTTGAGACGCAATGCTTCTTTGTAGGCTTTGATCGCCTTGGTGAACTTGCCTTTGTCCGACAGCTTGGTGGCCTTGCGCAACGCCGACGCGAACTGTTTTTTCTTGTCCGCCTCGGGGTCCCGGGCCGGCTTGTCCCCGTCGTCCGGCTTGGTCGTGGCCGGCTTGTCCGAGGCGGGCTTGGTCGTGGCCGGCTTGCCCGAGGCGGGCTTGTCGGCGGTGGGTTTGGTCGAGGTTGGTTTGGTCGACGTGGGTTTGTCGGTGGTGGGCTTGGTCGAGGTCGGCTTGTCCGAGGTCGCCGGGTCGGTCGTGGCCGGCCCGTCGCCGTCGCCCGGGGGGGGATCGGCGAGCGCGACCTTCGGACCCGCATCGGGGGCGCCGGCCACCGCGGTCCCGGTGGGGTCGGTGCCGGTGTCGGCGGGGGGCGCGGCGCTGGGCTCGGGGCCGATCGCCACCGGATCGTCGCCGTTGTCGGCCTTGAGCAGGCGCGCGCCGAGATAGAACACCAACGCCGCCACCAACACGGTCAAGGTCAGGGCCGCGGCCCGGCGCCACAGCGGCGAGGGCGCGGCCTCTTCCTCGTAGGTGTCGAACTCGATCTGCGAGGCCGCGTCGGCCGCGCTGATCACCCGCACATGGGACACCGGGGTGTCCTCTTCGGGCACGTCGAAGCTGTCCGCGAACGCGTCGGCCAAGTCGCTGTCATCCCCGTCGAACGCCGACGGGCGCGCGGGGGTGGTCGGCCCGGGCGGGGGCGCGAGGTCGTTGTCCACCGCCGGGGTGGAGAGCACCTCGTCGAACATCACCTCGCCGGCGGCCGGGGACAGGTCGTCGGCGGGAACCGGAACCTCGGCGTCGGGGAGCGCCGCGGCCAGCTCCTCCTCCAGCGTGCCCTCGGGCGCCGGGGGTGGGTCTTTGACCAGGGTCGAGGCGTCCACCGCGGTGGCCGGGGCCTCGTCGTCGACCGGCGCGCCCTCGTCGGACAGCGCGTAGGCCACCTCGTCTTTGGACAGGCCAAGTTCCTCGGCCAACGCCCCGGTGCTTTGGTCGTCGACCGCCGGGGGCGCCATGTCGATCTGGGTGTCGGCGGGGCCGGCGGCCGCGGCCGCCACTTCGTCCCAGACCTCGTCGTCATCGGGGGGAATCTCGATGGTGTCGGGGTCGAGCTCGGCCTCGGCGTCGGCCGGGGGGGCGAGGGTGAAGGGCTCGTAGGGCACGGCCGGCGCCACCGGGTGGGGCTCGGACTTTTCCACCGCCGCGTGGTCGTCGAGGGCGGGCTCGTCGTCGAGCCACTGTTGGATCGGCTCCTCCCGGGGGGCCATCGAGGCATCCTCCCGGGTGGCCACGTCGTAGATCAGCCCCTCGAAGTACAGTTTGCTCGCGATCTCGAGGGCCTCAAGATCGCCAAAATCGCTCTCGTCGACGACGTCGAGCAGCGACCGGTGCCCATCGAAGAGCCGCAAAATGCCATTGATCTCGTCGGGGATCTCCGCGAGCCGGTCCACCAACTCGGTGTAGTCGATCTCAAACACCCGCTCGAGGGGCGGGAGCTGCTCGAGCAGGCGCCCCCACTCGTCGACCCGGCGCATGCCCTCCATGAGCAAACCCTGGGTCGACAGCTCGATGACGTCCGACTCCCCGTGGGGGCCGAACTCCATGTTGAACACGCCCTCGTTCCACACCAACATCCGGTAGAACGCGCGCTCGCCCGACAGCCGCCCGGTGTGCGCGTCGACGACCTTGCCGTCGGTGAACGCGATCTCGCCCTTGTGGCGGCCGGTGTCGATGGTGATGGTCCCCGTCTTCCGCCCGATCTCGATGGTCTGCACGAGGTCGACGAGCCCCATCTCGCCCAAGAACCCAGAGAAGGTCGCGGACCGGTCGCGCCGCTCGACCTTCTCTTTTTCCAACTTCTCGAGGAGGATGCGCACGCGGGTGAGCACCTCTTTGAGGTAGATGGGCTTGGTCAGGTAGTCCTCGACCCCCAGCTCGAGACCGCGGACCTTGAGGTCCAGGCTGTCCTCGCTGGACAGGAAGATCATCGGGATGTTCTCGGTGCGGCGCTGGGTCTTGAGCTCCGCCACCAGATCGAGCCCCGACATGTCCGGCAGACGGGTCTCGACCAGGATCAGGTCCGGCGCGGACAGCTCGATCTTGGCCCGCGCGTCCGCGGCCGACACCGCGGTGGTCAGCGAAAAGCCCGCCTTCCGCAGGCTGATTTCCAGCATGCGGAGGGACTTTGCGTCCGAGTCGACCAGCAGGAGGTTCTTCTTCGCCAAACCGCGTACCCCGGCGGAGGATGCCGCAAACCGCGTGTGAAAACAAAGGATTGCCCTGTCGGAAGATCCTCCAGGGGAACGGCCCGCACGATGGACAAACGGGCCAGCCTCCGGATCGATTCAGGCCCCAGCCGGGGTCAAGCGGTCAGGGGCAGGCCTCCTCGGGGTAGCCGTTTTCGATCCAGGTGGTGAGCATTTGGACGTCGCTCTCGAACGTCGCCGGGGGCGCCGGGTAGTAGTCCCCCGCCGAGCCGTAGGGGGGCATGGTGCGGTCGGCGATGCGGTGCACCGACGCCTCCCACAACGAGACCGGCTGGTAGAAGGGATGCGAGGCGTCGAGCAGGCCAGCGGCGTAACTGTCGAGGGGGGGCACGTCGGGGTTGCCGCCGGTGTAGTGGCAATACTCGCAGTTGACCGAGAGGATGGGTTTGATGTCGTCGTTGTAGTTGGGGCTGCCGCAGGGCAACGGATCGCGCGGGATGAAGCCCTCGATGATGTCAGGCTCGCATTTGGCGTCGGGGGCGCCCCGCTCGAACCACAGCAGCGCCAGCGAGAGGTCGTCGGCATCGATGGGCGACGTCGACGACGGCGGCATGTGCAGCGCCTCGGCCACGTGGAGCTGCATCAGCTCCGCCGCGGTCTCGTACAACGGACGGCCCTGGTTGCGCAGGCTGTCGGTGCGCCAGTCGTCGTAGTCGACCAGGGGCACGGTGGCGCCCAAGATGGGGGTGTCTTTGTGGCAGCCGGCGCAGTTTTTCAGGAGGGCTTGGCTCGCCTCGGGGAAGCCGACGTCGTCGTCGCACGCGCCCTCGTAGGGGAACGTCTCGGGCACGTACTCCTCGACCACCCCCGCGTCGACCCCGGCGGCTTGTTCGCCCGGCTCGAGCACCAGCTTGAGCACGACCCGGAAGTCGGACTGAATACAATTGGACCCAAAGCCCGCGGGCATGCCGTGGGCGGACCCGTCGAGGGTGCCTTCGCCTTCGATGGTGATCGTGTCCCCGTCGCGGGTGGCGTCGAAGCTGAGGCCAAAGGTGCTGTCGGTGTCCTTGATGGTGGCGGTGACGTCCGCGGTGAGGCCGGTGCCGTCGACGCCGCTGATGTTGGCCGCGGAGAAGGTCAAGGTCGGGAAGTCGGGGGCGTCGAGCTGCTCGGACAACATGCCCGCGCGAATGGTCGAGCGATCGCTGTCCGACAGGTCGACGTCGTTGGTCTCCTCGAACTGGGCGCGCAGCGCGTTGTCGTCGGGCATCAGCCCGGCCGCGGCGATGTTGGCGGTGATCGAGGACGCGCCCGGGTCGTCGTAGTCGACGACAAACTCGAGCCCGATGGTGGTCGCTTCGATCGCGTGCGAGTGAAACACCGTGCACCCGGTGGCGTTCTCTTTGGGCACGATGATCACAAACTGGCTGTCGGCCACGTTCATGCGGTAGGCGGACTCTTCGCCCCCCTCCCGGACCACCCCCGCGCTCTCGCTCACCCCGGCGTCCGCCCCGGGGCCGGTCCCGTCGTCCGGACACCCGCTCAGCACCAACCCGATGGCCAGAACAACCGAAAATCGCCTCATGCGCCCTCCTTCACCCGGGGAATATGCCACTTCTACGGGCGGGCCGCCCACCCGGTGCAGAGGCATCGCCCCAAATGTGATAGCTGGACGGCGCCAGCCCGATTGAGCCGCCTGTGATTGTCACCTGTCCCAACTGCCGAGCCCAATACCGCGTCCGCGATGAGCAGGTCGCGACCGATGGCTCACAGCTGCAGTGTCCAGAATGTTCGACCCTGTTTCTGGTCAAGCCGCCGCCGCGCGACGACCTCGGCGCGGTGATCGACAAGCTGCAACAGGAGAACGAACGCCTCGAGACCAAGGTCAACGACCTCGAGCGCCGGCTGGCCAAGCGCGACGCCGACGTCGCCCAGGCCAAAGAGCGCCTCGCCCGGGGGGGCGCGCAGTTCGACGAGTTGGTGCGCGAGCTCGCCGACGCCAAACGGGACCTCGGGGCCTACCCCGCGCGGGAGGCGCAACTTCTCGAGGAGCTCGCGGGGCGCGACGAGCTGCTCGGCCGCTACGAGGCCCAACACAAAAACCGCGCCGCGGCCGAGGCCAGCCTCCAAGCCGAGCTCGAGTTTTTGCGCGAACAGCTCGCGCGCCGCATGGGCAGCGCGGGCGCCCCCAAGGGGACATCCGACGAGCTCATGGCCCTCATCGCCGGCCTGCCCCCCATGTTGTGGGGGCTTCAGCAAGCGGTCGACTTTCTGTCCCCGTACGCAGCCAAACAAGAACAGCTCAAGCCCCACGTCGAGAAGATGCGTCTGCTCGCCGCGTTGCTCGAGCGCATCGTGGGACAAACGTCATGACGCAGGAAAAACGCTCGCCCCGGGGTCGTGGCCACCGCCGCGAAGATCTCATCGACGCGGCGGAGGCGGTGTTTTCCACCGGCACCTTCGAGTCCGCCACCGTCGACACCATCGCCCAACGCTGCGGCGTGGCCAAAGGCACCGTCTACCGGTACTTCAAGACCAAACAGGATCTCTACCTCGCCGTCGCCGCCCGGGGCATGCAGACGTTGCTCGACATGTTGAACGCGGTCCCGCCCACCCCCGACGGCCGCCGCCAGCTTGAGGCCTATTTGCGGGTGTACGCGCGGTTTTCCCTCGAGCAGCGGCCCTACTTCGACGCGTTCTGTTTCTTCAACGCCGCCGAGGTCAACTTCTCCGACCCGTCGCCGGCGCTGGCCGATTGCATGGCCCTCTATGCACAGATTCTCGGTCTGTTGCACGGGGCGCTCACCCGCGGGGCCGGGGACCAAACCCTCGCCCCCCTCGACGACGCGACCAAGACGGTGGCGCTGTTGGCCATGGCCACCACCGGGTTTTTGGATCTGCTCGCCCGCCGCACCCCGTACCTGCAAGCCGTGTTCGACGACGACTTCGACGGCTTCTTCGCGGTGTTCATGAACATGGTGTCCGCGTATCTGACCCGCGGCTGACCCTCAGCGCTCCGGGGCCAAGGCGACAAAAAAGCCCGGCCCCCGAGGACCGAGATCCGCCCGGAGCCAGGCCGCGCCCGCCCCGGCCTCGGCCAGCGCCCGCCGCAACCACCCGTGCACCTCGGCCGCGCGCTCGGCGTCGGCGAGGTCGGGCACGCTGGGCACCACCGCGCTCCCGAAGTGCGCGCTGATCTCGTTGAGAAACGCGCTGACCACGATGTTGCCCATCTCCGCCAACGCCGCGCGCTCGGCCCGGGTCAAGGCCGCGGGGTTCACCCCGCCGTGCCCGAGCAGCTGGGTCACGGTGCCGGCCACGTCGTCGGCGGTGAGGATTTGGATCAACGTGCCCGACACCGCGCCGGACACTTCAAATGCCACTGCACAGGCGGTGTCCTCGGGCGCGCGCTCCGACACCGTCCAGGGACGCACGTCGACGATCACGTGATCGCCATCGGTCGACAACAACCGGGCCAGGGCCCGGGCGCTGCTCTGCATCGCTTGGTGACACACCGCCAGCATGGAACCGGCGGGCGCCGCGTCGAGATCGTGGTCCATCTGGTGTCATCTTAACGAGGGACGGAGGACGGATCGATTTGTTGGTTCAGCCCAGCCGGGTGGGCTCGAGGATGTACGCGCACCGCCCGTCGGCGAGCAACGCGGCCCCCGACAGGTATTCAAACGTAGACAAGGGTGGTCCCAGCGGCTTGACCACGACCTCTTCCTGGCCCACCACCGCGCCCACGCGAAACGCGAGCTGCTCTTTGTCGTCGCTGACCAGGATCGCGGTCCCGGCCGCGGCCTTGCCCCGCCCGCTCCCGTCCGCGGCGGCGTCGAACCCGAGCTCGCGCCCGAGGTCGAACAGCGGCACCAACGCCCCCCCGACCACGATGTGGCTCTGGCCATGCGCCTGCTCCAAAGCCCCGGGCGCAAAATCGATCGCCCGATCCACGCGGTGGATGGGAATCGCGTAGACATCGTCACTCGGGCCAGACGTGGGCTGCACCACCAGGACCTGGATGATCGCCACCGTCAGCGGCAACCGGACGGTGAATGTCGTACCTGCCCCCACCTCGGACTCAATGCGCAGGCTGCCCCCGATCTTGTCGAGGCTGGCCTTGACCACATCCATGCCCACGCCGCGGCCCGAGGTCTCACTCACCGTGTCGCGGGTGGTGAAGCCGGGGGCGCAGATGAGTTCGACCTTCTCGTCGTCGGACAGCAAGGCCAAGTCCGCTGCGCTGATCAGCCCGCGCCGCAGGGCCCGGTCCGCCACCGCCCCGGGATCGATGCCCCCACCGTCGTCGCGCAGTTCGACCACCACAAAGTCGCGGTCCCGGCGCGCGCGCAGCGACAACGTGAGCACATCGGGCTTGCCCGCGGCCAGTCGCGCGGCGGTGCCCTCGTGGCCGTGGTCGACCGCGTTGCGCAACATGTGGATCAGGGGGGTGGCCATCTCGTCGAGGATCGACCGGTCGAGTTCGATCTCGGTGCCCTGGACCGAGAAGTCGACCTTGCGATCGAGCTTGCGCGCGAGGTTGCGCACCAATGGGGGAAAGCGATCGGTGATGAACGACAGGGGCGTCATCCGGGCGGTGACCACCCGATCGTGCAGATCGCGCGTGACCCGCTCGATGTCGTCGACGAGGGCGAGCAGATCCGGGACCCCAGACTGTTGCGCGACCTTGGTGAGCCGGCTCTTGGTCAACAACAGCTCGCCCACCGAGTCGATGAAGCCGTCGAGCAGGCTCGTGCGCACCCGCACCGTGCGCTCGTCGGCCACGGTGGGGGCGCGGCCCTCGGCCACCCGGGCCTCGGCCTTCTCGGCCACGATCTCGACCTCGCGCACCCCGGGCTCTTGGGACAGCGCTTCGGCCAGGCCGTCGATGCCCTCGGCCCCCTCAAAGAAAAACCGCACCCGGCCGGCGAGACCGCCTTTGCGGATCACGTCGAGGGGGGGCGCGGTGCGCACGTACCCGGGGTGGGCCGCGGCCATCCGGTGCAGCAACATCGCGCGCGGCGCGGACAGGCTGTGCTCGTCGTCGAGCGTGACCTCGAGGCATTGGCCTTGGGGAACGGGCGCGGGCTCGGCCGCGGCCGCCCCCACCCGCGGCGCGGGGAGCGCGATCTCCGCGATCCCGTCGAGAGACTCGAGCGCGGGCCGGTGCACGGACAGATCCGTGCCCCGCGCGAACAACAACGTCAGGGTCCCGGCGAAGGTGCCCGGGGTCTTGAGCGCTTCTTTGTCGGGCACGCTGCGCACAAACCCGTCGAGCTCGGACACGCGGCCGAGGCCCATGTAGGCGCGCACCGCGGTGGCGGCGCTGTCGTCGACAAAGTGCAGGGTGAGCACCTCGCCGTCCTGCTCGGTGGGCAGCGCCGGCCCCGCCGGCCCTCCGGCGGGCGCGGCTTCGATCCCCGCCGCCGTGGCCCAGATGCGATCCGCGAGCCCGTCGTCGGTGAGGGTCTCGTCGCCGGCCGCGACCTGTTCGACCATGCCGGCCAACACCTCGGCCCCTTCGAGCAACACGTCGAGCGCGGCCGGCGGCAACCGGGCCCCGCCCCGGCCCTTGTCCGCGAGGTCCTCGAGGGCGTGCGACACCTTGGTGAAGCCGTCGTAGCCCATGGACGCGGCCATGCCCTTGAGGGAGTGCGCGGCGCGAAAGACCTCGTCCATCGCCGCCCGGGTGGCCCCGGCGTCATCTTGATCTTGTCTGCGTTCGAACTCGACGAGCTGGTTTTGCAGGGCGGCGAGGTTCTCGCGGGCCTCGTCGACGAACAGCCGGCGATAGCGCTCGCGATCCATCAGCGCTCACCCCGCGCGTCAGCCTTCGCCGGCCTGGACCTTCTTGACCACCGCGAGCACGTCGTCGGCCTTGAACGGCTTGACGATGAAGTTCTTCGCGCCGGCGTCGAGGGCTTCCATCACCAAGGACTCTTGGCCCAGGGCCGAGCACATGATGATGGTGGCTTTGTCGTCGAACGCGAGGATCTCTTTGGTGGCCTCGATGCCGCTCTTGAACGGCATCACAATGTCCATGGTCACCAGGTCGGGCTTGAGCTCTTTGTACTTGTCCACCGCTTCGACGCCGTGCACTGCCTCGCCCACGATCTCAAAGTCGCCGCCCGAGAAAATGTCTTTGATCATGTCCCGCATGAACACTGCGTCGTCGACGATGAGTACCCGGGTGGCCATGTGCGATTCCCCGTCCTAACTGCGCAACATCTGCGCGCGGTGCATTTCTACACCAAACCGAAGCGGGGGTGAAGTCGCCCCCCGTGCACCCGGTCATCCTAAGGTGCCTCCGCTGTGGCTTGGAGCATCGCCCCACCGAGCCGTTCGGTCAAAATTACGTTCGCCGCCCGTCCGCGGTGGGACAGGACCTGGATCGCCGGATGCACGCCGGGCCGCGACGCGGAGAGGTTCACCGGGGCGATCTCGTCGATGACGTCCACCACGATGCAGCGGTTGCGCTGGCCGTGATCGAGCACCAACAGGCGCGCGCTCGGCGCCACCCGGGCCCGCCGCGGCCGGTCGAACAGCAGGGCGGCAAAGTCGAACACGGTGTAGATGCGGCCCCGGTGGTGGGCGATCCCGAGCAGGGGCGCGGGCAGGCGGGGAATGCGATTGAGCTGGGTGGGTTCGATCACCCGGACCACGTCCTCGGCCCGCATCAGGTAGCGCTCGTCGTCCACGCGAAACGACAGCGCCAACACGCGGCCCGCGGCGCGGGACAGCGCGGGGGCGTCATTCACGGTTCGAGACCCGCCGCTCCTCGCTGAGCCGGAAGCGGCTGACCGTCTCCTCGAGCTCCAGCGAGATGTTGGACAGCTCCAGCGCCGACGAGGTGAGGCGCTTGACCACCGTGGTCTGGTCGTTGATGGACTTGCGCACGCTCTCGGTGGACCGGGCGTTTTGTTTGGCCAGGTCGGAGATGTGGGCGATGGCCTTGACCATCTCTTGGCCGCCTTGGAGCTGGCCCGCCGACGACAGCGCGATCTGTTCGGCCTTCTCCGCGCCACGCAATGCTGAGGTCACGATGCCGTCGAGGCTCTGGATGATCGAGGCGAGATCTTCGCGCGAGGTGGCGAGATCGTTGGTGGCCTCGGTCATGCCCTCGACCGCTTGCACCGAGTCTTCCTTGAGGTCGTTGAGCAGCTCGGTGATCTGTTCGGCCGAGCTCCCCGCGGATTCGGCCAGCTTGCGCACCTCGTCGGCGACCACGGCGAAGCCGCGGCCATACTCGCCGGCGCGGGCGGCCTCGATGGTGGCGTTGAGCGCGAGCAGGTTGGTGCGTTGGCTGATCTGGGTGATCACGTCGACGATCTTGCCGATCGCTTGGCTCTTTTCGCCGAAGGCAAACACCCGCTCGGACGCGGCCTCGACCCGCTCAAACACCTGGTGCAGCTTGTCGACCGCGAGGTTGGCGACCTCGGTCCCGGTGCGCGCCGCGGTGTGCGTCTCCGCCACCGCCCGGTTGGCGGCCTGGGCCGCTTCGGCGCTTTTGTCGATGCCGGTGGCGATGCCGCCCATCGTGGTCTCGGCCTTGGCCACCAGCTCCGTCTGGAGCTCGGCCCCGCGGGAAATGTTGGCCACCGACGCGCTGACCTCGTTGTTGGACATGGTCACGTCGTCGGCCCCGCTGGACAAGGTGTCGGCCGAACTGCGGATGTCCTGCGCGGTCTGCTTGAGCTGTCCCACCAACTCGCGGAGGTTCTCGAGCATGTTGTTGATCGACTCGGCGAGGTCATTGACCTCGTCGGGGTAGCGGCTGGCGGATTCGAAGCGCACCAGGTGCGACAGGTCCCCCGACGAGATCCGGGTCGCGGTCTCGGACAACGTGTGCACATTGCGGGTCAGCAGCTGGGTGAAATAGATGCTCGAGACCACCGCGACCACGATGAGGATCGACGCGAACCACGCGAGCTGCTGCGACGGGTCGTCGACCGCGGTGCGCACGCCGAGGAAAAGCAAAATGGCCAGCAACACAATGGCCATGTTCACGAGCAGGATTTTGCGGCCGAGCCGGCTTTGCAGCACGCGTCCTCCGTCGCGAATCGCGCAGGCCGGACGTTAGCAGGGTTTTGTGCTTCGTCGCGAAAACGGGTCGTGGCCCCGCGCGGGCACCCGCCAGCGGCCGCGCGGCCCCTCGACAAACACCCCCGACCCCGCCTCGATGTGCCCGATGGCGTGCGCGCCGGGCGGGGGCGGCCCCGGCCAGGTGAACAGCAGCGCGTAGTCGTCGCCGCCGTAGAGCGCGTCGTCCACCGTGGCCCCCGGGGCCCGGGCCGCGTCGAGGTCGGTCAACACCGCGCCCACCGCGCTGCGGCGGCAGAGGCGGTGCAAATCGAGCGCGAGACCGTCGCTCACGTCGAGGCACGCCGTGGCCCGGGGCGCGATGTGCGCGCCCTCGTCGAGCCGGGGGCGCGGCCACAGGTAGCCCTCGACGAGCGGCCCCTGCCCGCCCTGGCCCAGCTGGCGCCGGCCGGCCGCCCCTTGCCCCACCGTGCCGAACACACACACATTGTCGCCGGGGCGGGCCCCCCCGCGGCCCGGCAGGCGCGGGCTGTCGCCGAAGGCGGTCACGCTGCACAAAAACCGCGCGCTCCGGGTGATGTCGCCCCCGAGCAGCAAAAGGCCGGTCGCCGCGCACAGGCGCGCCGCCCCCGCGCAGAAGCCGCGCAGAAAATCCCCGTGCACGTCGGGGTCGACGCCGAGGGTCCAGATCATGCCCACGGGACGGGCCCCGGCCGCGGCGAGGTCGGACAGGTTGCGCAGCACGGCCCGGTGCCCGACCGAGGGCGCGGGCTCTTGCCCGCTGAAGTGCCGGCCCTCGTGCATGCTGTCGGCGGTGACCACCCGGGTGGTGCCCGGCGCGGGCGGCTCGAGCACGCCCACGTCGTCCCCGAGGTCGCGGGCCCCGGCCCCCAGCGCCCCCGCGGCCGCGAAGGCGCCGCGCACGATGGCCAAGAGCGCGGCCTCGTCGGTCACGGGGTGGCTTTGGCCTCGACCCAATCGGCGATGAAGATGTTGGTCTCGCCGCGCACCTGGTTGTGGCGGTTGGACGCGAACACGAACTTTTTGCCGTCGTGGCTCCACATGGGAAAGCCGTCGAAGGTGGGGTTGTGGGTGATCTGTTGTTCGCCTTGGCCGTCGACGCCCACGAGGTAGATGTCGAAGTTGCGGCCCTGGGGATCGCCCTTGTTGCTGACGTAGACCAGCCGCTGGTTGTCGGGGTGCAGGTAGGGGGCGAAGTTGGCCGCGCCGTTGTTGGTGACCTGCACGACGTTGCCCCCGTCGGCGTCGGCCACGTAGATCTCAAGCCGGCTCGGCCGCACGAGGTTCTGCTTGAGCAGGGCTTGGTAGCCCTCGAGGTCTTTGCCGGTGGGGCGGCTCGCCCGCCACACAATCTTGCTGCAGTCGGCGGAGAAGAACGCGCCCCCGTCGTAGCCCGGGGTGTGGGTCAAGCGGGTGACGTTCTTGCCGTCCTTGTCCATGGTGTACAGCTCGAGGTCGCCGTCCTTGGTCGAGGTAAAAATGATGCGGCCGTCTTTGTGGCACACCGTGGCCTCGGCGTCGTAGCCGTCCGATTGGAACAGCACCTTGGCATTTTTGCCGTCAGCGTCCGCGCGCCAGATGTCCATCTCGGGGTAGATGGGCCAGACGTACCCTTGGCTGTGATCGGGTTGCCACAAGCAGCCCTCGCCGTGGCCATGGGTCGAGCTGTACAGGATGCTGCCGTCGACCTGGATGTACGCACAGGTGGTGCGGCCGTCGCCCACCGACACCTGGCGCACGTTCTGTCCGTCGATGCCCATGCGAAAGATCTGATCGCAGGCGAGCCCGTCTCGCTTGGACTGGAACGTCAGCTCGGTCCCGTCCTTCGAAAAATACGCCTCGGCGTTCTCGCCCCCTTGGGTGAGCTGCACGAGATTGGCCAGGTGCGGCTCATCGTCCCGCACCATCGGGGTCTGCGCGTGGGGGGCCCCGGGGCCGGGCCCGGCGTGCGGGTCTTTTTGTCCCGGGGGCGTGCCCTTGTCATCGGGGGCCGCGGGCTTGGTCGGCTTTTGGCCGTCAGCGGCTTTGTCGGTGGCGGCCTCTTTGGGGCAACCGGTGAGCGCGACCAAGGCCCCGCACAAGATCCATATGCACTGTTTTTTCATCATCTCTCCCCTCCGGTGGCGAACACCACGTCCGCGAGCTGGCCCGCCACCCGGTCCACCGCCCCCCGCACCAAGGCGTCCGCCACCTCCTGCAGGAACATGGGCCAGGCGTCGAGCTGCCCCGCTTCGATCAACGCCACCAAGCCGTCGCCCCCCTGCCGCGAAAGCAGGTCCCGGCCGATCAAATACCCGAGGAGCTCGGTGCGCAGGCTGGGCCCGACCTCGAGGTCAAACGCCCCCGCCAGGCCCTCGGCAAAACTCTGCCAGTCGGCCCCGATGTCGGCGGGGCTCTGGGCCACCGGGGCCGCGAACGGGGCCCACCGAAGGCGGGGGCCGGCCGGGCCGTGCATGCGCTCGGGGGCGAACCCGCCGAGGGCGTAGCCAGCTTGGTGCAGCGCGAACAGCGCGCTCGCGACCTGGGACAGATCCCGGAACAGGCCTTGGGGCACGGTGAGCAACGACGACCAAACCGGCGCCACCCGGCCCTCGGCCCGGGCCACGACCACGTACCCGGGGGGCGGAGACAGGTCGAACACCGGCTGGGTGCCCCCCAGGAGCTGCCCTGCAGTCACATACGCGGCGTAGGCTTCTTCGGACTGGGGCTCGAGCAGCCACACCGGCCGGTCGAGGGTGAGGTCCCACCCTTCGAAGGCTTTGACCGAGTCGTGCCGAAACACGAGCGCGTCCTTTTTGTACCGCGACGCCTCGGTGGCGGGCCCCTCCGCGTCGGGGGCCCCGTCGAGCGACGGGGCCTCGGGCAAGGCCAGGCCGGGCGGCAGGGTGGGCAACGCCTCGGCCATGGCCGACGCGTCCGCGAACCGGTCGGCGGGGTCGTGGGCCAGGGCTTTGCCCAAAAACATGTCCCACGCCTCGAGACCGTCCCCCGGCCGCAGCGCGGTGAGGGGGGCGATGTCGCCCGCGCGCACGTCGAGGGCGTCGGCGAACGCGGGGCGACCGGACAGGGCCCGGTACAAGATCGCACCCACCGAGAACACGTCCGAGGCCAGGGTGGCCCGGCCCCCCACGAGCTGCTCGGGGGAGAGGTAGGGCCACACCGAGGCGAGACCGCCGGTCTCGGTGCTGCGCAGGGCGAGCAGGTGGTGGGCCCCGAAGTCGACCACCCGCACGCCGCCGGGAACTGTGAATAGGTTGGTGGGCTTGAGCGCGCCGTGCACCAAGCCCACCCGGTGGCAAGCCGCGAGCATGTGCAACAAGGCCTTGGTGAACGGCAACAACCAGCCCGCGTCCCCGCCCTTTTTCATGCGCTGCTCGAGGGGGGTGCCGGTGCACAGGGCGCTGACCACATAGCCCTGGTCCATGTTGAGCTCGATGAGCGGCACGATGGCCACGTGCCCCACCGCCTGGCTGGCCCGCGCGTCCTGGGCGTAGGCCTGCACCGCCTTGCTGCCCATCGCCCCGCTGCCGAAGATCTTGACCGCCACCGCCTGGTCCATGAGCGCGTCGAACGCGCGGAACACCTGGCCCACCCCGCCCCCGCCGAGGGGGGCGCCGAGCAAGTACCGCCCCCCGAGCAGCAGCGCGCCCTCCTCGTCGTCCTTGTCCGCGACCTCAAAAAAGTCCGGCGACGCCGGGTCCGGCTCCTCGACGAGCGCGGTGCCGTGGCGCTTGGACATGAGCAGGGCCCGGGCGCGGTCGGAGGCGAGAAAGTCCTCGACGGTGGCGGGCACGTCCTGGTCCGGCCCGGCGCGTTTGCGCCACCGCTCGAGCACCGCGCGGGCCGCCACCGGGTAGCTCTGGTTGAGGAACGACAGGACCAACCACGGCGCGACCTTGTCGAGCATCGCGGCCTCGTCGTGGGTGCCGCGCAGCGCGGTCTGGAACAGCGCGATGGCCTCGTCGTGTTTGGAGAAGCGGGCGAGGATGCGGCCCAGTCGATACGCGGCCTCGGCGTCGCCGGGATGTTCCTGCAGGTGTTGTTCGTAGAGCAGGCCCGCGGCCCGGCTCTCGCCCAGCTCTTCTTTGCAGCGGGCGGCGCGGTCGAGTTGGCCGGCCTTTTCGAAGGACCGGGCGGCGTCCTCGTGGGCCTTCTCCGCGAGGTGGATCTTCCCGATTTCGCTGAAGCGTTTTTGGCGCTCCAGCATGGGGACCAAGCCGCGGGCTTCACCGAGGGCGGTGGCGCGGATGATGGCGGCATCCACCCGGTCCTCGTCGCCTTCTTTGAGCGCGACCCGCAAGGCCCCCCGCGCGTCCCCGGCCACGTCGTACGCCTCGAACGCCCGGTCGAACTCGAAGATGTCCTCCCAGACCCGACCCGCGAGGGCGGGATAGCCGGCGTGCTCCCAGGCCCGGGCCGCGGCCGCGTGCTCCCCCCCCGCCACCAGCCGGTCGATGTCCGCGCGCAACGCCTCGTCGGGCCCGTCGGCGGGTTCGGTCATGGGGCGCCGTCCTCGCGCAGGGTGACGGTGAGCAGCGGCACGCCCTCGAGGTGAATGACCTTCTGGGGCCCGGTGCGGCCCATCTCGTTGAGCACCTTGATGAACTCGTTTTTGAACTCGCCCTGGGGCTGCACACTCGCGCCTTGGGCGGTCCGGGGGTGACTGGACTGCACAATGTCACTGCGAATAAGCCCGTCGCGCTTGTACATGCGCCAGTCGTCGCGGTTGGTGTCCCCCATCATCAGGCGCGAGGGGGCCCGGGCGAGGTTCTCGTTGATGAACGGCAAGGCCTCGCGCACCTCGTAGCCCCAGAACGTACGCTGGAACCCAGCGTTGGCCGCGCCCCGGGTGAAGCCGATCACGCTGTTGTACGACGACAAACCGTAGGGGTGGGCCCGGGCGGTGAGCCAGGCCCCGGGCCCGAGCACGAGCACGGCCGCCACCGCCAAGGTCGCGCCCACCGGCATGGCCCGGTGGCGCTGCAACCCCCGCGCCGGCAACGAGAGCCGGACCGCGGCCTCCTCGATCGCCCACGCCCCGAGCACGCACAAAAATGGCAATGCATTGAGCCAGTGTTTGGTGCCGCCGAAAATCGGTGAGCTCGGCAGCGCGATCAACAAGAACGGGAACGCCGCGTTGAGCAACAGCAAGAGCACCACCGACGCGCTCCCCTCGCGCGCCCCGGACAACAAACGCACCCGGGTGAGCTCGACGGGGGCGGCGGGGAACAGCTTGGGCCACACCACCGCGCGGCCGAGCACCAACCCGCCGAGCACGGTCCCGAAAAGGAGCACCACGAGCGCGACCACCGGCACGGTGATGGCGCTCATCACGAAGGGGAAACTCACCGGGAACGGCGGGGCGGTGAGCAGCTCTTTGAACCACAAGATCGGGTAGTGCTCGTGGCTCAGGTGAAAGTTGATGTACCAGCCGATGCGCGGGCCGATGTCTGGCCACAGGTAAGGCCACAGCGCGATGAACACCAAAGGCCCCACCACCGCCATGGACACGAACGACCAGGGGATGGGCGGCAGCCGCCATCCTCGACGAGAGAAAGCAAAACCGCGGGCTTCGGTGAGCAGCCAATGCAGCACAAAAAACGCCGGGGCCACGAGCACGTTGTGTTTGACCGCGGCGGCGAGGCCGAAGGCGAGCCCGATGACCAACGCCCCGCGCGCGCTCTGCCGGCCCTTGAGGTAGGCGAGCACCAACCAGAGGTGGGCCGCGCACACCGCAATGTCAAAACACGCCAAGTGCATGTGCCAGAACACCCGCGGCATACACAAGAACATCAACGCCGCGAGCAGGCTGGTCTCCCGCCGCAGCCGCACCGCCCGGGCCAGGGCGTAGAGGAGCGCGATGCACAACCCCGAAAACCCGAATGCGGGGAAGCGCATCGCCGTGGAATGCAACTGGAACAGGCCGAGCTTCTCTTTGAGCAGCCCCCACGAGACCGCGAACAGCCCTTTGACCAGCCCCGGGTGCTCGTGGTTGTACTCCCAGTTGTCGTCGATGACTTTTTTCGTGAACGCGCTCGCGGGGTCCCGGCCCAGGGCCTCGAACCAGCCCCAGTAGTCTTGCGCGGCCTTGAAGTAATAGCCCTCGTCCCGGGTGAAGCCCACGTCCCGCTCGGTGGCCCACACCAGCCCCACCACGAGGACGAACAACCCCACGAACACCGCGCCATCGATGCGCCACGACCAGCGACCGCCCGCGTTCATGGCCGGTCCTCGTCGCCCAATGCATAGGCATCGAACGTGAAGTGAGCGCGGGCGTTGCTCTGCTCGGCCCAGATCTCAAAGGTCACCGGGCCGGGCTGCGCCGCGCGCACGGTTTTTTGCCGGAAGCGGAACGCGCGGGGCACGGACTCGTCGAGCACCACCTCGTCGCCCACCCGCACGGTGAAGTGCACCGGGGCGTCCTTTTTTTCCGACCCGGTGCGGGTAAAGCCCCACCCCACCGACAATGTCTGCGCCCCCGCGCCGGGGTATTTCACCACCAGCCGCTCGGGCTTTTTCGGGGGGTGGGCCCACATGACCTCCCGGCCGTTCTCGGTGACCAGGCGCCATTCGCGGGTCAACCGCTGCCACTCTTTGCGCCCGTCGCAGTGCACCCCGAGGGCGATGACGTCGGTGCACACCACCTGGGTCTCCCCGCTGCGGTCTTGGATCTCGATGACCGCGTCCTGGAGGTGTTCGCGAAAGTCGTACACCACCCGCGGGCCAGACAGGGCATAGCGGACCAAGCGAAGCCGGCCCCCCTCGTGCACCAGCTCGCCTGGGCCCCGCTGGGCCACGAAGCGTTCGTGCTCGTCGCTGGGGTCCGGCTCGACCACGAGGTAGACTCTGCGGTACCGCAAGAGATCGTCCTCGCTGAGCACGTCGGACGAAATCGGCCGCACCGGCGCGTCCACCCACGCCCGCAGCGACCAGGCGGGGAACACCGCGATCGCATCCTGCCCGGCGTCGAACCCATCGGCGGCCAACGCCGCGTAGAGCGCGGGGTACGCATCGTCCGCGGGCACATCCGCGGTCTCGAGCCCCAGGCGCACCACCGCGAACAGCGCGGCCAGCGCCACCGGCCCCAGCACCCCGAAAGCAAACCGACGATCCGAAGTCACGACGCGGGCTTAGCGCGCTTTGCCCCAGGTTTGAACGCACCCCCCGGACACCGACGCAGGCAAGAAATCCTTGGCTCGTCGTATCCACAGCAGGATACGACCGGGCCGACGCGACCATCGGGAGCCTGGAGGGCCGACATCGGGGGTGAGGCCAGATTCGGCGAGCTCGCGAGCCGTGAGGGCCGAGGGGGGCTGGGACAGCCCCCCTGAAGATTCAGTTCAGCTCGACGGTGAAGCCGCCGTTGATGGTGTACGGCAGCGTGCCCCCGAAGAAGGGGTCGCGGGGGCCGAGCTTGATGCCCGGCTGCCGGAAGGTGTCGATCTCCGAGTACACCGCCTCGAGGAAGAAGTAGATGTTGCCCACCCGGGACTTGGGCCGCGCCTTGGGCAGCTTGCCGGTGCGCAGGATGCTGCGCAGGTGGGTGGAGAGGGTCCACATGTGCACGAGGTCGACCCAGTTCACGCCGACCTGCAGACCCAATGCCCCTTCAAAACCGAGGCGGGCCCCGAGGGGGTTGCGGTGACCGCCGGCGTTGGCGCTGGCCCCGGCGGGGAGCGGGTTCTGGTCCCACTTGCCGTCCCGGGAAAACGCGTACCCGGCGCCGATGAGCGCGCCGCGGCCGTAGGGCACCAGGGGAATGCCGAGGTAGTCGTGCAGCACATCGAAGCGGTAGCTCAGCCGCGGCTTGATCAAGAGCAAGCTGAACTCGACGTCGTTGTCCCCGGGGACGCCGCACCGACCGTCCGACACCAGGGCGGCGTTTTCGGGGGTGTTGGCGAACGCTTTGCCGCGGGCTTGCATGCCCGCGACCCCGACCCCGAGCTCGAGGCTGCCGAACAGATCGAAGAGGTGGAAGTCGACGTCGATCTCGGGCATCGGCAAGATGCCCCGCGGGGGAAAGCTCTCGGACGTTTGGAAAAAGCACCGGTACACGGGGTAGATGTACGGCCCGTTGGTGCCGGTGGTGTTGGTCCCGCCGTGTTCTTCGAGGTCGATGGACGGGATGTAGGGCCCGACCTTGAAGCTGGCCGTGACCTGACCCGGGTACGCGGCCGCGCTGCCCGCCAGGCCGAACACCAACAGGCCCAGCAGGGCGGCGGACGAACGACGTCGACGGCGGCGGATCAACATGGCCGCGAGCATAGCCGCCCCGAACACCCGAAGCACAGGAAAGCCCGGCTCGGACTCGGTTTGGCCGCAGGCATCGGCCTCTTCCGCGGCGAGCCCGGGATCGCAGCCCCCCGACGGCGGCTTGACGCTCAGGGGGTTGGGGTCGCCGTTGTAGGTGCTGCCGGGGGTGAAGCCGGGGTCGGGGGTGGCGGTGACGAACGCCGAGAACGGCCCCTGGTTGTCGAAGTTGTCGACGAGGGCGACGCGAAACTCGTAGTCGACATCGTTGGTCAGGCCCGAGACGGTGAGGCTCGATTGGGAGACCTCGGTCAACGACACCACCGCGCCGCAGCTGGTGTCGATGACGCCGCCGTCGGGGCCGGTGATGGTGCCGCCATCGACCGCGGTCTCGACCGCGTCGGGATCGCACGAACGGTACTGGATGACGTAGGTGATGCTCTCGCCGTCGTCGGTGATGTCGTCTCGGTTCTCGATCGCCAAGGTCACCGCGTTGTCTTTGCCCACCGGGGTGCCCAAGGTGGGCCGGCCCGGGATCGAGGTGTCCACCGTGATCTCGGTGGCTTCGTCGAGGAACACGTTGTTCTGCACGATGGGGATGCCGGCGTCGACCTGGGGCTGCACGTCGGCGAGGTAAAGACACAGAATGTAATTGCTGCGCACGCCGTCGTCGCAGATCTCGTCCCCGAGGATCTTCCGCGGGGCGATGACGTCTTCGGCTTCGTCACTGGGCAAAAACCGGTTGGCGGCGGTGAGGGACACGAAGCTGCCGAAGTCCTGGATCACCCGGGTGGGGGTGACGGTCTGCAGCTGGGGACAGGTGTCGAAGTTCTCGTAGAGGTACAGGGCGTAGCTGACCATGGTCAGGTTCTCGACGGTGAACTCGTAACGCAGGTCGGCGAGCTGGTCTTCGCCACAGTCCGCGGCGTTGAACGTGTAGTTCTGCGGGATTTTGTCCGCGAAGCTGACCTGGGCCAGCCCCGGGGTGGCGACGAGCACGGCCAGGAGCGCGGGAAGGGCTTTGGGGCTCACGCCGCCACCTCCTGTTCGGCCTGGTGGGCGACGAGGGCCTCGGCGATGCGCACCGCGTTGAGGGCCGCGCCGGTGCGCAGGTTGTCGCTCACGCACCACAAGGCAATGCCATTGTCGACAGATGGGTCCTTGCGAATGCGCCCCACCAACGTGTGGTCCTGGCCGGCCGCGTCCTGGGGCGAGGGGTAGAGATGCTGGCTCGGCTCGTCGACGATCAGGAGGTTGGGCTCGGCGGCCAACACCTCGCGGACCTCGTCGGGTGACACCGGCTTTTTGAACGAGACATGGATCGCTTCGGAGTGGCTGTTGAACACCGGAACCCGCACGCAGGTCGCGGCGATGCGCAGCTCGGGGAGCGACAGGATCTTGCGGGTCTCGTCCATCATTTTGCGCTCTTCCGAGGTGTAGCCATCCTCGCCGAACGCCTCCTTGCCGGGAATACACGGCAGCGCGTTGAACGCGATGCGCTGGCCGAACACCTCGGTGCTGCGCGGGTCTTTGAAGTTGAACAGGTCGCGGACCTGATTCTCGAGTTCTTCCACCCCGGCTTTGCCCGCCCCCGACACCGCCTGGTAGGTGCTGACCACCACCCGGTCCAGGCCCCAATGTTGGTGCAGGGGGGCCAGGACCTGCACCATCTGAATCGTCGAGCAGTTGGGGGTGGCGATGAGCTTGCGCTCCGGGATCGGGAACAGCGCGTCGCGGTTCACCTCGGGGATGACCAAAGGCACGTCCGGGTCCATGCGGAACAGGCTGGACTTGTCGATGCTGATCGCCCCCGCCGTTTGGGCCAGCGGCGCGAACTTCTTGGTCACCGAGCTGCCCGCGGCGAAGAACACCAAGTCCACGCCCTCGAAGCTGTCCTCTTTGAGCTCCTGCACCGCGTGTTCGTCGTCGAACGCTTCGAGCTTTTCCCCCGCCGAGCGCGCCGAGGCCAACAACCGCAGCTCCTTGACCGGGAACCGCCGTTCACTGAGGATCGACACCGCCTCGCGGCCGACCACGCCCGTGGCCCCCACCACCGCGACCGTTTGTTGCCGCGTCGCGGCCTTGTTGTTGCTCATGATTCCCACCCTTGTGCGTCGTCGTCGTCGACGCTGCGGGGGCTAAAACCGCCCGCTCACCAAGTTGATTCCCCACGCCACGTCTTCCACACCGGGCGCTTGGCTCGGCCGGGTCCACAACGCGGGCAGCCCCGCCTTGATTTCCCCGTCCTCGATCGCCACCGCGCCGGGCTCTTTGGACGTGCGCGCGTGTTCAAAGATGCGCGCCCACGAATCGGGCAGCAGCACGAAGGTCGCCGCCGAGGCCACCGCCCCGAGGGCCAAGCCGACCCCCGACGCAATCCGCCCCCGGATCACAACCCCGGTGGGCAAGAACAAATAGGTCAGTCCCAACCCCGTGCTCGCCGCGGCCAACGCCGCGCCCGACGCGGCCAGCATCCGCCCGTGCGAAATGTCAATGAATGGCGAGACCGCGAGCCCCACCGCCGCGCCCGCCGCCCCCGTGGCGAGGCCCGAGCCCACCGCGAAGTCGAGGCGCAACACGTTGTTGAGCACGTCGGGGAGGACGAAGTCGACCCCCACGGGCACGATCACAAACGCCAACAGGCCGCCGGCGAGGGCGAAGTGCATCGCGGTGGTGGCGATGAGCGTGAGGTCGTTGAACGACGGGGGCAGCAGGTAGCCCATCGCGGTGCCCGCCCCGAGGCCGAGCAGGGTGGTGCCCGCGAGGGTCATGCCCCCCCACGGCTCGGAGAGGCCGGTGGTCAACCCAATGCCCATGCCGAGCGAGGCCCCGGCCAGCGTCATCATGGTGGTGCCCGCCGCGGGCGCGAAGTCCATGTCCCCCACCAACCAGTTGAGCCCAAACGCCGCGCCCCCGAACGCCGCGCCGGACAGGCCGGCCGCGGCCACGCCGAGGACCAGCGACGGCTCCTCCCGGGCAAACTTGGTCTGGCGCCGGGTGTACGTCAGGGTGTCGCGGGGCTGAATGAAACTGCGTGGCATCAGGCCGCCGAGCATGAACCCGGTGGCCGCGGCGGTGCCGATGAACACCCCGGCCCCGGCCCAGGACCCCTCGCCGTCGATGTCGGTCTGGGGCTTGACCCCCGCGGGCCCCGGCGCGACCGGGACCGGCTTTTCCGGCAGGCGCGGCCGGGCCACGACGATGTCCCGCTCGGGGAGGGACGCCAACTGTCGCCAGCAGCCATAGCGCACGTCGGAGGCGGCGTCCGCCCGCGCCTCGATCGCGGCCACCGCGCCCTGGGGGTCGAGGGCCGCGAACAGGCGGCCCCCCTCGCACGCGACCTCGTTCGACGGGTCATCGAGGGCCCCGCTCGCCAATGTCCCTGCACGTTGTTTTTGGTCTTCGCGCATCTGGCGCGCCACCGCGATCAGGCCGGACAGCGCCATGGCCCGGACCTCGGGCTCGTCGGCGGTGGCCCCGGCCATCAATGGCTCGAACGCGATGCCCGCGCCGAGCCAGGGCAAAATCGCCATCGCCAGACCGCGCACCGCCGCGGGGCCAGGCCCGGCTTTGTCGACGAGGAACGTGCGCTCGGCGTCGTTGAGCGGCTCGCCCATGGACAGCCGGCCCTCGAGGGCGCGCAGGGTGCGCACGTCGGCGGCCGCGGCCGGCGAAAGCACCGGGACCGCAGCGGCTTCGGCCGGGTCCGGGTCCGGGTCCGCGTCCGCTTGGTCGTCGGCAGGCGCGCCTTCGGCGGGCACGTCTTCGGCGGGGGGCTTCTCGGCGGGCGCGTCTTCGGCGGGGGCAGCTTCCGCGGCCGGCTCGTCGACGGGGGCAGCGGGGGCGGGGCCCGGGGTCTCGTCGGGGGCGGCCTCGTCCGGGGCCGCGGCGTCGGCCGGGGCGGGCGTGGCGTCCTTCGCGGGGCCGGGCGCAGGGGCGGCCTGGGCGAGCGCGCCAGGCGCCGCCAGCACCGCCAGCAAACAGGGCCACAACAGTGTACGCACAGGCACTTACGGGGAGGATGCACCCTTGTGGCGCAGGCCCGCAAGCACGAATGCGGAGAAAAGCGGGTGGGCTTGCCAAGGCCGGGACAGGAACTCCGGATGGAACTGGCAGGCGATGAAATGGGGGTGGGCGGGGATTTCGACCATCTCGACCAGCTCGCCGTCCGGGCTCAGCCCCGAGCAGGTCATGCCCGCCTCGGCCAACGCGCCGCGGTAGGCGTTGTTGACCTCGAAGCGGTGGCGGTGACGCTCTCGGATCTCGTCGAGCCCGTAGATTTTGTGGGCCAGGCTGCCCTTCTGGAGCACGCAGGGATAGCCGCCGAGGCGCATGGTCGCGCCCTTTTGGGTGACCGCCTTTTGGTCCTCCATGATGTGGATGACCCGGTGGGCGCCGTCCTTGTCGAACTCCTCCGAGGTGGCTTCGCGAATGCCCCCTTTGTGGCGGAGACATTCGATCACCGCGATCTGCAGCCCGAGGCAAATGCCGAAAAACGGCACGTCGTGCTCCCGGGCGAACCGGACCGCGTCGATTTTTCCCTCCGAGCCGCGCTCCCCGAAGCCCCCGGGCACGAGGATCGCGTCCTTGTCCTGCAAGCACGCGGCGGCCCCGTCCTTCTCGATGTCGGCCGCGTCGACGTGGTGGATGTTGACCTTGGTCTCGTGCTCGATGCCGGCATGGGTCAGCGCTTCGTTGATGCTCTTATAGCTCTCCACCAATTCGGTGTATTTGCCGACCATGGCCACGTCGATGGTGTGCTTGGGGTTTTTGAAGCGGTCGACGATGCGTTCCCATTTGTCGAGGCGCGGGGCCCGGGACCAAATGTTGCAGAGTTCAGTGATGGTGTCGTCCAGCCCTTCCGCCCTCAGATGCAATGGCACTTGATAGGTGGTGGGGAGGTCGGGGCAGCTCACCACCGCGCTGGTCTTCACATTGCAGAACAACGAGATCTTCTCTTTGACCTCCCGGGACACGTCGGGTTGGTCGGTGCGGAGCACGAGGATGTCGGGCTGGATGCCGATGCTGCGCAGCTCCTTCACCGAGTGCTGGGTGGGCTTGGTTTTGACCTCTTTGGCCGCGCGGATGTAGGGCAGATAAGAGACGTGAACGAAGATCGCGTTCTCCGCGCCCTCGTCGATGCGCATCTGTCGGATCGCCTCCAGGAACGGCAACGACTCGATGTCGCCCACGGTGCCGCCGACCTCCCCGATGAGCAGGTCATGGCCTTGGGCCGCGCTCCGGATCACGTCTTTGATCTGGTTGGTGACGTGGGGAATCACCTGCACGGTCTTGCCCAGGTAGTCGCCCTGGCGCTCCCGGTCGAGCACGGTGGAGTAAATCTGGCCCGCCGACGCGCTGTTTTTGGCCGAGAGTCGCTGCGAGATGTAGCGCTCGTAGTGACCGAGGTCGAGGTCGGTCTCGGCCCCGTCGTCGGTGACGAACACCTCGCCGTGCTGGAACGGGCTCATCGTGCCCGGGTCGACGTTGAGGTAGGGGTCGAGCTTGAGGATGGACACGTCGAGCCCGCGGTTTTCGAGGAGAGCCCCGATCGACGCCGCGGTGATGCCTTTTCCGAGTGAGCTGACCACTCCACCGGTGACAAAGATGTATTTGGTTTTCCGCGGGGCCATCGTTCCTCCACGGGAGGCCGCGGTTCCAGTTTGGTCCCCGGCTGTCAACGGCTTTGCCCCCGCCCGCGGCCTTTTGACCGCGTTTTCCGTGCGGTTTTGTTTTTTTCCCGGCTCGTGCGAAAACCCGTCCTTCACCGAGGCGAAGACGTGATCCTTTCCGGCCTACAGCGCTCCCACAAAACGAAGGCCGAAGCCGCGCGCCGCAAGGGCGACCGCAAAAAGGCCATCGAGCTGTACGAAAAGGCCCTCGACAAAGACCCCAGCGATCTCAAGGTCCGCAAAGAACTCGCCGCGCTCTACGCCGAGGAAGGCGAGACCGCCCGGGCCATCGCCCAGTTCGAGGCCGTGGCCGGGGCCTACGCCGCGGCCGGGCTTTTGCTGCGCGCGATCTCCGCCTGCAAGACCATCCTCGAGCTCGACCCCGGCCACACCCAGACCCAGAAGACCCTGGCCGCGCTCTACGCCAAAAAGCGCGGCCCCGCGGGCATGGGCCAAGGCCGTCTGCCCCAGTCGATGAGCGCCGCGCTTCTGCCCCGGGCCCGGGCCCAGTCCGGACCACCCGCCGCGGGCTTTGACGTCATCGACGCCGACGACATCGTGGCCGAACAGAGCGACGTGTTCGAAGACGCGGACCCCGAGACCACCATGGAGGTCGACGACGGCGACCTCATCGGCATCCCCACCTCGGCCCCCCCCACGCTGCCCCCGCACGCGATCTCGACCCCGCCGGTGCCCGCATCTGACGACGGTGACCCCCTCGACGACGACGAGGGGGTGGACGCGGCCTTGCTCGACGACGACGAAGGCGTGCTCAGCACCCAGGAGATCGATCTCGAGGGCTCAGACATCCTCATCCTCGAGGTCGCCACCGACGACGCGTACCAGACCGCGGAGATCACGGTGGGGGGGCTGCCCGCGTCTCCGCTGTTCTCGGATCTGCCCACCCACGCGTTCGAGGAGCTGGTGCCCGCGCTCTCCACAGTTCGCGCCGCCAAGGGCGCCCACATCGTCACCCAGGGCGACTACGGCAAGAGCTTCTTCGTCATCGTCACCGGCACCGCCCGGGTCGAACGCGAAGAGGACGGCGCGACCCAGACCCTCGGGCGCTTGCTCCCCGGCGAGTTCTTCGGGGAGATCGCGCTGCTCGGCCGCAGCCAGCGCAGCGCGTCGGTGATCGCGGAATCGGACATCGAGCTGTTCGAAATCACGCGCCCCACCGTCGACGCGGTGGCCGGCAACTACCCCTCGGTGAAGCGGGTGCTCAACCGCTTCTGCTCCGAACGCCTGCTGTCCAACATGGTCCGCACCTCGCCGGTGTTCTCGGACCTCGACGAGGAGATCCAACGCGACGCGGTGCGCGCGTTCCGCAAAAAGGACGTGCGGCTGGGCGAGACCATCCTCCGCCAGGGCGAACACCCCAAGGGCCTGTACGTCATCCTGTCCGGCGAGGTCGACGTCAGCGTCCAGCGCGACGACGGCAGCATCGAGACCCTCAACCAACTCGCCGAGGGCGATGTGTTCGGCGAGATGGGCCTGTTTTTGAACCAGCCGGCGATGGCCACCGTCACCGCCCTGAAAAACTGCACGCTCCTGCGTCTGTCCCGCCGGATGTTCGAGCGGTTTTGCACCCGGCACCCGTCGGTGCGGGCCCGCATTCTCGACGTGAGCCGGGCCCGGGCGGAAGAGAACCGCCGGCAGGGCCTGTCCATGCGCAGCCTGCCCCCGGTGTGATCAACTGAGGATTTGTCGATGGCGACCAAGAAGAAGTCGAAGGTGAAATCAAAGCGCAAACCCGCGCCCCGCACGGTGAAGAAAAAGCCCGCCCCGGCCAAGAAGAAGACCACCGCCAAGCCCGCGCCGGCCAAGAGCAAGGCCGCGAAAAAATCCGCCCCCGCGGCGGACAAGCCCCGCGCGTCCCCCCCCAACCGGTCCGCGCCGCCCCCCGCCCGCCGGCCGGCCCCGCCGAGCCCGCGCAGCGCCGGGCGGTCGTCGGGGACCATGCGCCGCCCCGGCCTCGCCGAACAGTTCCAGCGGCCGGGCAGCCAGGGGCCGTCCGGCCTGCCCCGCCCCGAGCTGCTCGCCACCGAGGACATCGAGAACAACCGCCGCCGGTTTCGCCGGGTGCCCAAGGCCCTCAAGGTCCGGCTGTTCGCCGGGGACTCGGCGATGGGGTTTTTGGAAGCCTCGCTCCAGAGCGCGGACATGAGCTTGTCCGGAATGTTCCTGCAGTCGACGTTCTTTATCCCCGAAGACACCCCGGTGCGCATCGAGTTCGACGCCCCTTGGGGCCAGGTCGCGTCCGCCCGCGGGGTGATCGCCCGGGTCCAACGCGACGGCCCCCGCCCCGGCTTCGGCATTCGGTTCCTCGGCCTCAACCAACAAAGCCTGACCGACCTGGTGTGCATCTTCGTGGGCGATCAGATCCAAGCCTTCGTCGACGCCTTCTGCCAAGCGGGCAAGCGCAGCGAGCGCGAAGCAGCCACATTGTGGGAGGGCATCCTCGCCTGGGAAATCGACCGGCTGCGGCGCAACCTCGAGGACACCTCCCTCATCGAAGGCTGAGGCCCGTCCCTCCCGGCTCCGCCGGCCCCGGGCTTGTCCATCGGCGCCAACCCGTGGCGCGATCCGGTGATTCCGCGCCATCGATCCCCGCAGATCTCGAGCTCCACCGCAGCCGCATGCGCTCCGTTGCGCCCGGTGGCGCAGGTGATCCGGTTCCGTGTCCGACATCACGTCCAAATGTGGGTGGCGCTGCGTTCCATGTGCGTCCGGCGGCGCAAAAGCCGCCCACCACTCACCTATACACGTGGAGCGTCGCGCTCCTCGGGGAGCATCCAAGATGTCGCGTTCGTTTTTCTCTCGTGTCGGCCTCACCGCCATCGCCGCCGCCCTCTCGCTGGGCGTGGCTTGCACCGCCAGCGTCGAAGACCGGGTCAAGACCTGGGACCGCAACCAAAAAGACGCGGACACCCTGAAGACCAAATACCCGAACTTCGCCGCCGTGATCGACGCCCAAAAGGCCACCGCGACCAAAGCGTGGGACGAGGCGATGAAGATCTCCGACGAGGAGAAGAAGGCCGAAGAGCTCGGGGCCGCGTCGGCCAACCTCTCCAAGCTCACCAACCGCATCAACGAGGTCGACAGCAAGAGCAAGTCGCTGAGCGACAACATCACCAAGCTGGCCAAGCTCAAGCTGCCGAAGTCGAAGGCCCAACAGCGCCGTGACGCCATGGACGTGGCCTCGATGAAGCACAGCAACGTGCAGAAGGCGATGCTCGAGGCCCAACCGACCAACAACGCCGAAGCGATGCAAGTCCTCGACACCCAGGTCTCGACCCTCATCTCGGCCAACAACAACATTGAGCGCACCATCAAGTCGCTCAAGCCCGCCCCGGCCAAGAAGAGCAAGAAGTCCAAGAAGAAAAAGAAGTGATTTCTCCGCGTGGTCCTCGTCGGACCACGCCCCCCCTCGCGCACGGTGCACGCCGGGGTCTTGGGTCCTCCTCACCTGACCTCGGACCGCGGCACGCACCGGAGAGACCCCGCCTCGGCGGGGTCTTTTTTTGGTTTGGACCACCCGGTTCCCACGCGTTCTGCCTGCGACCTGGGCATCGCGGTTGCGGTGTTCACCTCGCACCTGTCGACGACCAACCGAGATGCACCAGACAGTTTCAGCTCCAAAACAGCGAATCGCGCGCTACATCATGGGCAGGAGGCTGCGATGGCGATTCATCTGCACGTGAACCGGGGCTACGAGTTCAACAAAGAGGTGCTCTACGCGGGCAAGGAGCGTGAGTGGCTGCGCTCGGTGGGGGACAAGCTCGCCGAGATGAACAGCGCGGTGAAGGTGGGCCAAGGCGATGCCGCCCTCACCATCGCGGACGCGGACAGCCTGGTCGCCCTCTACAACGACGCGGTGGGGGACATGACCGGCACCGCCCAGCGCCTCGGCCTGTCCGGTTCGGCCGCGCTGGTCGATTGGTTTCGGGATCTGGCCCAGACCCTCGACGACATGGTCAAGGGCACGAGCGAAGCCCGCGGCCAGACCCTGGATCTCACCCACCAGAGCGAGACCGCCAAAGCCCTCGGGCTCGACAAGTCCTGGCGGAGCTACGCCACGTCGTCCACGCCCTACGGACAAGCCCCGGGCACCATGCGCCTCACCGACGTGATCCTGAGCGAAAAGGCCACCCGCCGGGTCAATCCCGAGGACGGGGCGGTGGTCATCCCCGACCGGGCGACCTTCGAGTCGTTGGCCCACACCGACGACGTGCCGGGGTCCGCCGGCGTCCGGGAGGTGAAGTTCCTCGTCGACATCGAGTCCGGCGAGGTCACCTTCATGAACCACAACAAACACGACTTCCACTACTACTTCGCCAAAGAAGCGCTCGGGTACACGGGGTCGCTGCGGGAATTCAACGCCGAGACCTACTTCACCGACAACCGCAAATACATGGCCGGCACCCTCATCGCCCACGACAACTTCGAGGGCGAGGGCATCGGTGATGGCGAAAAAGGCCTCTACACTCTCGAGTTCTGGCCCACCGACCCGGTCAAAGCCCAGCACGTGGCCACCGCCATGAACCTCGTGAAGGACGCGCTCCCGTTCGCGAGCAACGACATTGTGTACCACCCCGCGGGTGAGACCCAACGTGCCCTGTACGAGCAAGACAAGGCCGCCTTCGACGCCGCCGGGGTGGACACCATCTCCACCCAGGAGCTGTTCGCCAACCAGACGTTCTCCGCCCTCAACCCCGGGGTCGGCTTTGGCCGGTTGCGGGTCATCGACGGCAGCGACACCGTGCCCCCCACCGCGCGGGACCTGGTGATCTTCAAGAACATCCCCAACGACCTGTCCCGGGTGGGCGGGGTCATCACCGCCGAGCCCCAGACCCCGCTGTCCCACGTCAACCTCAAGGCCAAACAGAACGACACGCCCAATGCTTATGTCAAGGACGTGCTCAGCGACCCCGAGGTCCAGGCCCTGGTGGGCAAGATGGTGCGCTTCGAGGTCACCGGTGACGGCTACCAGATTCGCGAGGCCACCGCCCAGGAGGTCGAAGACCACTTCGCGTCCATCCGGCCCACCGAGGTGCAGACCCCGGCCCGCAACCTTGCGGTCAAGAACATCACCAAGCTCGCCGACGTCGGCACCCGCGACCTGACCACCTTTGGGGCCAAGGCGGCCAACCTCGGCGAGCTCGCCGACATCCTGCCCCCGGGCATGGTGCCCGATGGATACGCGGTGCCGTTTTCGATGTACGACGACTTCATGAAGGCCAACGGGCTGTACGACGAAGCCCAGGCGATGATGCAAGACGCCACCTTCCAGTCCGATCCGGTACAGCGCGAAAAGATGCTCAAGGCGTTCCGCAAAAAGATCGAAAAGGCGCCGGTGCCCGACGCGCTCGCGCAGAAGTTCGCCGCCGTCCACGCCGACCTCAAAGCGACCTACGGCGACGAGCAACCCTTTCGTTGCCGCAGCTCGACCAACAACGAGGACCTGGAGGGCTTCAACGGGGCCGGCCTGTACGAGTCCAAGACCCACCGGCCCGACGAGGGTGACCTCGAGAACACCATCAAAGAGGTGTGGGCGGGGCTGTGGACGTTCCGCGCGTTCGAGGAGCGGGAGTTTTGGCGCATCGATCACATGACCGCGGCGATGGGCGTGGCCATTCACCCCAACTTTGACCTCGAGCGGTCCAATGGGGTGGCGGTGACCAAGAACATCTACGACCCCAACTGGGAAGGGTTCTACGTCAACGTCCAGGTGGGCGAGGACCTGGTCACCAACCCCGAGGGGGGCGCGGTGCCCGAGGAGTTTCTCATCTCCGCCATCGGGCCCAACCGGGAATGGGAGACGCAGTTTATTCGCCGCAGCAACCTCACCGAAAACGGCGAGACGGTGATGAGCGACGAGCACATGACCCAGCTGCGCGAGGCCATGCGAAAGATCCAGTCCCATTTCAAACAGGTCTATCGCCAGCAGGGCAACGACAGCTTCGCCATGGACATCGAGTTCAAGGTCGACGCCCAAGGCAAGCTCGTGATCAAACAAGCCCGTCCCTGGGTCGACTGACCCTCGGGCGGGGCGAAGCCGGCCCGGGCCGCACCGGGCGGACGGCACACGCTCGGTTCGCCCGGCCCTCGCCCCCTCGCCGGACCGGGGTCGCGCAAGGGGGAGCCGGTCTCCTCCCTGACCTGACAAACCCGCGGGTACGCGGGCCGGCGTGGGCCGCGGGCCACGAGGCGCGCTAGACTCGGCCCGTGCCCGAGCCCATCACCGCCGAACAAACGTTGTCCGCGCTGCGCAAGAGCGCGCGGGGTTTTGTCGTCTACCGCCTGCGGGTCACCCCCGACGCCCCCACCGGGGGCGTGGTCGAGTTCGTCACCGACTCCATCCGCGACGTGATGGGGGTGAGCGACCCGGCGGATCTCAACACCTGGTTTGCCGCGATCCACGACGAGGACCTGCCGCGGGTGATGGAAGTGCAACATCATTGTCGCAGAACCGGCGAGGCGTTCGACGAGACCTTCCGGGTGGTGCTGCACGGGGAGACCCGCTGGCTGCGATTTCAGTCCAATCCCATTGTCAACGAACAAGGGGAGCACATCGCCTTCGCGGGCATGGCCATCGACGTCACCGAGCGCGAACGATCCCGCGAAGCCCAAGCCTTGGTCGCCCAGCGGCTGCACGACACGCACCGGCTCAACGCCTTGGCACAGTTTTCGGCGCGCACCGCCCACGACGTGAACAACCTGCTGCAGGGGGTGATGGCCCTGGCCATGCTCCACCAGCACACCGAAGACGAAGGTCGCCGCGCGGCCCTGGTCGACGACATCGTGGGCCTGATCGAACGCGGCGGGCGCATGACCCGCGACCTGCTCGGCTTCGCCCGGGCCCGGGAAGCCTCCGACCGCGCCATCGACGTGGCCGAGGTCGCGGCCCGGTCCGCGCGCATCGCCGACCAGATGTTCCCCGGGCTGCGGGTGCGGGCGGTGACCGAAAGCGCCACCGTGCACCTCGACCCCGCCGAGCTGGAGCAGGCCCTGCTCAACCTCTTGCTCAACGCCGCCCACGCCAGCGACGAAAAGGGCGAGGTCGTGGTGCGGGTCTCGGGCACCGAGCAGGAGGTGCGCATCGCGGTCGAGGACCGGGGCAAAGGCATCGCCCCCGACGACCTCGAGCGGGTGACCCAGCCCTACTTCACCACCCGCAGCGACGAGGGCGGGACCGGGCTCGGGCTGGCCGCGGTCAAGCTCACCGCGGCGCGCTTCGGCGGGCGGTTGGTGATCGAGTCCACCCTCGGCCAAGGCGCGACCTTCACGTTGGTGTTCCCCCCGGCCGCGGGCGAGGCCAGCCCCGCCCCCCCGCGCGTGCCCGTGCCCGCCGGCACCCAGGTGTTGCTGGTCGAGACCGACCCCCTCTTGCGCGAGAGCCTGTCGTTGCTCCTGCCGAAATACGGACTCAAGCTGCACACCGCCGCCGACGGCCCGGCCGCGCAAGAGGTGCTCGCGGGCCTCGACCACCTCGACCTCGCGGTCATCGACACCAACATCACCGCCCGCGAAATCGAGGCGTTGCGCGCCACCCTCGACGAGCGCTTCGCGGGTTTGCCGTTGGTGCTGCTCGCGGCGAGCGCGGCCGAACCCATCGAGCGGGCGGTCCAGCTGACAAAACCATTCCACCTCGACGCCTTGCTCGACGGGATGGGCGCGGCCCTCGACGCGGCCTGACCGGCGCGGGGAATGCCCAACGCGGCCGCGCGGTTGAGGGGCGCATGGACATTCGTTGGCAGATCCTCGACCAGGCCCGCGGGGTGTTTGCCGTCGAGCGCCACCAGGGCGGGGCCTGTGACCTGCGCGCCACCGTGGTGCGCCTGGCCCGCGGCGATCTATTGGTGCAAAGCCCCGTGCGCGGGCTCACCGACGAGGTCGCCGCCGCCCTCGACGCGGTCGGCCCGGTGCGCTGGCTGCTGGCCCCCAATCATTTTCACAACCTCGGCCTCGCCCCGTGGCAGGACCGCTACCCCGACGCGGTGATCGTCGGGGCCGATCCCGCCCGCGCCCGGTTGGCGCAAAAATCCGGCCGTACTGTGGCCGGTCTCGACGCGCTGGCTCCTGCGCTCGACGCGCGGGTCGCGGTGTTCGCCCTGGCCGGGACCCGGGCCGGCGAGACCTTCGTCGACGTGCACGACGGGACCGAGCGGGTCTGGATCGTAGGGGATGCGTTCATGGCCCTGGCCCAGCCGTGGACCACCGCGGTGGGGCTCGCCTACCGGGCGATGGGTTTTTTCCCCGGCCTGCGGGTGTCCTGGAGCTTTCCCCGCATCGCGGTGCAGGACCGGGCCGCCTGCCGGCGGGACCTGCTCGCGCGCTTGGCGACCGCGCCGCCGACCATGCTCGTGCCCGCCCACGGCGAGGTCGTGCGCGGCCCGCACCTCGCCGCGCGGCTCACCGCGCTCGTCGAGAAGAGCATCTGAGCCCGACCGCCTGGACAAGTCCGCGGGCAGAGGCCACCCTCGCGCCATGAGCGAGCCGAGCTTCACCCCCCGCCACATCGACGTCGACAACGACGCCGAAGTCATGCGCGTGGATTGGGCCGACGGGCACCAGAGCCGCATCCCGATCACCCGGCTGCGCGGGTATTGCCCGTGCGCAGAATGCCAAGGCCACGGCGGGCCCATCGCCTGGCACGACAACCACGTCACCGGCATCAGCCACGCGGAAATGGTCGGTCGGTACGCGGTTTTGCTCGTCTTTGCCGACGGACACGACACCGGGATTTTCCGTTGGGATTATTTGCGCAAGCTTGATCCGGAAGAACGTTCCCGCTGGGGGGAGCCGGAGAACTTCGGGCGGGCCACGCCCTGAGGTTTGCGAGAACAGCCATGCTCGATTTGAAAAAACAGCTTTTGCAGGCCGGCCTGGTCACCGAACAGCAGGTGGAAAAGGTCGAACAGGAAGAGGCCGAAGCCCGCGAAAAAAAACGCCAGCGCCGGGCGGCGCAAAAGGCCCGGGAGAAGGGCGGCCCCGCCAAGGGGGGCAAAGGCAAGGGCAAGGGCCCGCGCAAAGGCAAAGGCGGCGGCCGGGGCAAAGGCAAGGGCAACCCCGAGGCGGCCGAGGGCAAAGACCGGCCCGACGACGCGACCCTGTGGGCGCGCCGGATCGAAAAGCTCGCCCAAGAGGGCCGCACCGAGCAGTACGAGGTCATTCGCAAGTGGGTGGACAAGACCCGCCTCGACAAGGCGGGTGAGCTCCCGAGCGAAAAGGCCGAGCGCTTCTTTTTCGAAAAAGGGGACAAGCAGGTGGGCTGGCTCACCGTCGAGCCGGACCTGATCGAGAAGCTCAAGGCCGGCCAAGCCGGGGTCATCGCCTACGTCGGGTTCAACGGCATGAACCACTGCGCGGTCCCGCGCGACGTGTGCATCGACGTGCACAAGGTGCGGCCCGAGTTCTTGCGGGCCCTGGCCGACTACGAGTTTGCGCTGTTGCCGATCCTCACCGGCAAAGACCGGCGCAAAAAAGAGCGCGCGGACAAACAACCCGACGAGGAGGGGGCGGCGCCCGACGCGGCGCAGGCCGACGCGACCACGACGGACACACCCGCAGCGGACGCGCCGGTGGCGGACGCGCCGGTGGCGGACGCGCCCACGGCCTCGGCTCAGCCCGGGGGCGACGCCGCGGCGCAGGATGGACCGTCGGCGCCGACCACGCAGGCGCCCCCCGACCCGTCCGCCTCGTCACAGTAGACCCGGTGCCAGGCCAAACACCCCAGGGTGTCGTAGGCGCACAACTGGTAATAGGCCCCGCCCTCGTCGGCGCGGCATCCCCCGGTGGTCTCGCCCGCGGCCTCACACTCCGACAACGCGCAGTCTTGGGCCCGGCACGCGGGTTCGCCGTCGACGTAGACGCATCGCTCGCCGGGGTCGCAGAAGTTCTCCTGCCACTTGGCGCACCCGGCGTAGGCGGCATTTTCGCAACGAAGCACAAAATGGCCCCGGCCGTCTGACCCACACGTGGCCGGGCCGTTGAGGTCACACTCGTCGGCGCAGGTGCACGCCGAGCAGTCCTCGTCGCGGCCGAGCATCTCGTTGCAGGCCTCGCACACGCAGCGGTCGTCGTCTTCACAGGTCGAGAAGTCGCGCTCGTCACAATGCTCTTGCAGCCGGCCGGTGCCGCAGCCGTTGGTCCCGCCCCCGCCGAACTGGGTGGCCACCGCCCAGGTGGTGCAGGTCAACAGGTCACCCCCCGCTTCGGTGCAACACGGCCGGATGCGGGCGTTGCAGCGCTGGATGCACGCGGTGCCCCGGCACGCGCCGTCCTCGCCGAGGGGGCAGGAGTAAAAACACGCGTCATGTTCGGCACAGCAATAGGACACGTCCTGCACGCCCTTGGCCGGGGTGAAGGCGACCCCGACCCAACCGGTGCAGATCTGGTCGCCCTGGACCCGCGGAAGTTCGCGGCAGTCGGCCCGGGCCTGCGCGTCCCGGGGGCGCTGCCACCCCGCCAACAATGCCAATGCACGGTCTTGGCCAAACGGGGCAAAGCCGGTGGCCTCGACCGCGCCCCCGTCGCCGTCGCCGCGCTCGCAACCGGGCTCTTGGAGGCAGGCCGCGCGCAAGCGAGCCGCGGCGTAGACCAAGGGGCCCATCAGCGCCGCGGTGTGCAGGGCCGCGGGCACCTGGCCCCGGGTCACGTCGTCGTCGCCGATGCGCAACGCGAGCGCGCCGTCCTCGAGGTGGGCCCGCGCGAAGGGGGTGGGCGCGTCGGCGCCGGCCTGGAACACGGTCGCGCGGAGCCCGTCGCCCCGGCCTTGCACCACCACCGCGACCCCGTCGTGGGCGAACGCCCAGCGGGCCGCGTCGTCGGTGCACCCGGCCAGGCAAAGGACCCCCAAAGAGACAAGCATCGCCCGCATCTCGATCAGCCTAACGTAGGCCCGGGCCCGCCGCCGCTCGTCTTCGCGGCCGGGGGCGTTTTGCCGGGCCTGCACCGGCGCGCTACCCTGGGCCGGTGCTGCGCGTCGCCGGCCCCGTCCTGTCTGCACTCGTGTGCGCGGGCCTCGCACCCGGTTGCGACGGCGTCGAGCCGGCGCCCGCCTTCCCCCGCGCGCCCGCCGCCCCCGCCCCCGCCGACGACGACGACGAACGGCCGCCGCTGCCGCTGGGGTTTCGCGACCTGCACATCACCCCCGTGAGCGCGCCGGCCTTGACCTCCCTGGGCTACGCCCTCGACCACGCCGGCGGCGTCTGCGCGATGACCGTGCGCGAGGGGGAGATGGTGCTCGCCACCGCCCTCGGGGGGCAACAGGGCCGCCTGTCGCTCGCGGTGGCGCCGGGTCCAGCCGCGCGCACGATCACGTTTTCGCTCTTGTGTGTGGCCGGGGACGCGCGGGTCGAACACGAGAGCGCGGTGACCTACCCCGCGGTGCCCGCGCTCGACCTCGACCCGGTCGTCGCCCCGCCGGGCACGCCGCGCACCCTGTGCTGGTCGACGACGGGGGCCGCGACCTGCAGCGCGGGGCTGCTCGACGACGACGGCCAGGTCGTGGCCGGCATCGCCTCCGACGTGCCCGGGGGCAACGCGTGCCGCACGTTTGTGCCCGCGGTGTCCGGCCAGGTCGGGGTCGCGTGTCGCCAGGGCACGTTTGACCTCGTGGCCCAGCGGCCGCTGGTGAGCGGGACCGGGGCCCTGCGCCTCGAGGTTGTGCCCGCCGCGCTCGATCGCCCCGGCCGCGTGCACGTGGCCTACGAAGGCGCAGGGGCGAGCACGTGCGACCTGCGCGCGGGCGAGGCGGTGGTGGCCACGGGCCTGTCCGGCGCCGCCGACGTCGAGCTGGCCGCGAGCACGCCGGTGGATTTGGTCTGCGACGGCGCGACCGTGGCCAGCCGGTGGGTGGCGGTGGGGCCGGAGATTTTGCATTTGTCCGCGTATGTCGATCGCGCCCTCGACGAGGTCATGGTGACCTGGCAGGCCCCGGGGGCGACCCAATGCAGCCTGCACGCCGACGACGGGACCGCGGCCCGGGTGCTCTCCACCTTGGGGCCCGCGGGGTCACGAACGATCACCTGGCCCCTCGGGGGCGTGCCCGCGCTCGATCTCGCGCTCGCGTGTTTCGCCCCGGGGCAAAGCGACGTGACCGAACACGCCGCGCCGGTGCCCCACCTCGTCGAGGTCGCCACCACCCCGCGGCCCTGGGGCGTCGATGTGTGCTACCAGGCGACCGGCTTGGTCGACGGGGGGTGCGCGCTGCACGAGCCCGGCGTGGTGTATCTCTACCCCCTCCCGGTGCAGGGCTGCGCCGAGGTCGAGCTGTCCGCCAGCAGCGGCGCGCTTTTGTATTGTTCCGGCACCAACGGGTATGTTGCCCAAGAGGTCTTTCTCGACGTAGACGCCCCCGGGACGTGAGGTTCATCGGTGTCCTTTGACGCCTCCATCTACGACATCCTGCTCGCCGGGCCGAAGGTGTCCCGGCTGCAGCCCTTTTTTGCCCAGCGGGGCTACCGGGTGCAGGCGGTGCCGTCGGGCGGCGCGGGCCTGTCCGCGATGCAGCAACAGAGTTTTCACCTCGTCGCCCTCGAGCTCGACCTCGAGGACGTGGACAGCCATGACTTTTTGGAGCGCGCCCAGCAGCTCAGCCACACCAGCGCGTTCATGCTGCTCGAGGACGCCTCCAAGACCCACCACATCGTGAGCACGTTGGTGCACGGGGTCGACGTCTACGTGCCCGTGCCCCCGGACGAGACCCGGCTGTTCGAGCAGGTACAGCGACATTGTATCGCGGCCGCGGCCCGGGGCGGCGGCACGGGTACGCGCGACGACCAGCTCGAGGCCCAACTCGAAAAAAACCGCGAGATGCTCAAGTCCACCGGGGCCAAGGTCCGGGCCCTCAAAGAAGAGAACAACAGCCTCGAGGCCGCGCTGTCGCTGGAGCGGGAAAAGGTCACCACCTTGTCCGAGCAGGTCGAGCGCCTGCACGCCGACGTGGCCGCGGCCGAACGCAAGGCCGCCGAAGCCACCGAAGCGGCCCCCGCCGGGACCGGCAAGCTCACCCGTGAAGAGCTCGAGGACCTCAAGGCCAAGCGCGACTTTCTCGCCTTCCTCGAGAGCGAGAACGATGAGCTCAAAAAGGAGCGCGACCGCCTGTTGCAGAAGCTCCGCGACGTGGGCGCGGCCGAGGATGATTTCGACGAGCCCACCGGCGAGTCGGTGATCAGCGAGTCGGGGGTGGATGGGTCCGACGACGGCCTGCTGCTGTCGTTCGATGGGCCGGGCACCGACCCCGGCGACAACGCGGCCGGCGCGTCGAAGTCCGACGACATGCTGCTCGACCTCGACGCCCCCAGCACCCCCGCGGGCGAGATGGTGCAAGACAGCGTCGACGATCTGGTCGAGGCCGCGATGCAGCAACTCAGCGGCGGGGGCGGGCCCGAGGCCGCGGACGCGGACGAGGACGACGACGGCACCGACGTGATCCCCCTCGAGCTCGCGGTGCCGAAGACCCCGCCGCCCACCCCGGTGGAGGCGCCCATGGGCGAGCGCCCGGCCCCCCCCGAGGAGCCCTTGGAGGGCACCATCGCCGGCGCGGTGGGGCTCGCGGACATGCCCACCGGCATCCTCGACGGGCTGCAGCTGGAGATCGCCGCCGCCCTGGACTCCGACGAGGCCGGCGCGCCCCCGGTGGGCCCCGCCAAAAACGAGTTCGCCTCCGGGGAGGAGGTCAGCGAGTCCCGCATCGACGAACTGCTCGCGGGGGTGAGCGAGGAAGACGACGACAGCGACCTGATGAGCGTGCCCGACGACATGCTCGGCGACGACAAGGCCCTGCCCGTGCGCGACTTCCACGACTTGATTTCGCCCGCGGGCAAAGGCCCGCCCAAGCCCCGCCGCAAACGGGCCCCCGCCCCCACGGTGGAGATCGCGCGCCCCCCCGAGGCGAGCCTGCGGTTTGACGGGAACGACCTCGACATCGACCCCACCGGGGACACCGCGCTGTCCCTGCGCCCCGACGACGTCGAGCGCACCACCGCGGGCAAAGAGTTGGCCAAGGTCGGCCAGGCCCTGAGCGCCATCGACGCGTCGTTGGTCGGCATCGACGAGGGCCTCCCCGAACGCACCAAGACCGCGGTCAGCAACCCCCTCCAGGCCGAGCCCCCGGGGTGGGGCGACTCGTTGACCCCGACCCGCACCGTGGCCAACGAACCCCGGGGCTTCGACGAGAGCGACCTCAGCTTCTCGGTCAGCGACGGCGCCGCCGACGACGTGTTCGACGAGGACAACGCCTTCGACGAAGCCACCATCAACCACGACATGCTCGCCGAGCCGGACCTGGGCGCGGACGACATCGCCTTCGACGACGCCACCGCCGCGCGCCCCATGGTGCCCGAGGCCTTGATCAAAGCCGCGCTGGACAAGGCCAAACGCGACCGGGGCCCCGACGAGGCCACCGCCACCCGCACCAACGTCGTCGGGGTGCGCGCCGGTCCCGGGGTGCGCCGCGCCTCGGGCGCCCCGCTCGACGAGGACGACCTCGGGTTCGACATCGATCTCGATTGATGACGCGCCTCGCCCGCGGTCCGGGCGAGGAGCGGGGCACGATCTCAGGCGTCGTGGATGGCCTCGGCGGTGAACCAGCTGGCCCGAAACTCTTTGAACGCGTCGATCACCAGCTCGCTGTCGAGCCCGGCCTCCTCGAGGAGGGTGGCGATCTTGGGCAGCTCGGCGTCGATGCTCTCCACCGTGGCCGGTTGGTTGCCCTTGGCCAAGCTGTCCGCGAGCAGCACCAACATCGCCTCGCCCAGGGTCTGCTCATCGGTGCACAGGCCGCGGATCTCGTCGGCGTCCATCGTCCGGTAGTCGCCGTGAAACCGCACGTGCAGGAGCATGTCGGCGTCGAACCCCCGCGCTTCGAGCCAAGCCGCCCCCGCCGCCTCGTGGCCCTTGAACGAGTAGCCGAGCAGGCTGCCGTCGTCGTGGGTCCACAGTTGGCGGTCGATGATCTTGCCCACGTCATGCAGCAACATGATCGCGGGCCCCGCGTCGAACGACGTGCCCGCCGCGGTGTTGAGGGCGTCGATGGCCTTCACCGCGTAGGCGGTGTGCTCGAGCACCGACAGGCTGTGGTACCGCGGGTTGTGCCGGGCGGCGTTGCGCAGCAGCTCGGGCATGCCCACCGCGTCGCTCTGCTGAATCGCCTCGTCGAGGAGCGCCCGGAACGGGGCGTTCTTTTCGGCGGTGCCGGCCGGCACCTGGGCCAAGGCGAGCCGCAGGTTGAGCACGTTGGCCAGCGGGGCCCCGTCCCCTTCGCCCCCGTAGCCGAGCGCCCCCGCGAGCTCGATGATCGCCTCCGCGTCGGGCACAAAAAAGGGCAGCGCGGCGAGGGTGAACCGGGCGACCTTGTCGATCTCGGCCGCGGACAGATGGCCGTCGCTGTCGCCCCAGACCGCGTCGAGCTCCAACGCCAACCCCCGCAGCGCCGGCGGCAACGCGACCAGCGCCGGGGCCAAGGTGCGCACGGTGGTGGCCTCGGCGGTGCCCTGGAGGGCCTGGTAGGCGGCCCGTCCGGCGTCGTTCTCGCCGTCCAAGGTCCAGTCCTGGAGGTTGTCCGGTACGCGTAAGCCCTTGATTTCGCTAGGAGAAGCGACCCCGTCTCGGTTGCCCTGGAGGTCCGCGGCCTGGGCCAGGCGGCGGGCCACGTGGGCGACGTCGGTGGTGGGGATTTTGACCATACAGGGAGTATATCGGCCCGGTCGCCGGCTTGGCGCGCCAACCTCGCAGACCGCGCGGGGCGGTCAGGACAGGGCGGCTTGGAGCAGGCGGCGCACGTCCGCGGGGTCGGCCTGGCCCTTGGTCCGCTTCATGACCTGGCCGACGAAGAACGCGAACAGCTTGTCTTTGCCCGCTTTGTACTGCGCGACCTGGTCGGGGTTCTGGGCCACGATCTCGTCGATGAGGGCCCGCAGCGCGCCCTCGTCGCGCTGGACGCGCCAACCTTTGGCCTCGACGATGTCCGCCGGGCGCAGCCCCGGGTCGGCCGCGAGCTCAGCGAACACCTTTTTGGCGATGGTCGAGGAGATGACCTTGTCGTCGATGAGGGTGACGAGCCCGGCGATGGCGGCGGGGGGAATGCCCACGGTGGCCGCGGAGAAGCCGCCCTCGTCGTCGTCGGTCCGGCGTTCGCCCATCAGGCGGGACAGGTCGTTGAGGATCCAGTTGGCCACCGACACGGGGTTTTTGTGGCCCGCGGCGGCCTGCTCGAAGTACTCGGCGAGGGCGAGGTCGGCGCACAGCGTCGCCGCGGCCTCGGGGGCCAGCCCCAATGTGTCTTGGTAGCGGGCGCGGCGGGCCCGGGGCAGCTCGGACATGCCGCTTTCGATGGTGGCGAGGTCGGCCGCGGTGAGCACCACCGGGGGCAAATCGGGGTCGGGGAAGTACCGGTAGTCGTCCGCTTCCTCTTTTTCGCGCATCACCCGCGATTCTTTTTTGTCCGCGTCCCACAGGCGGGTCTGGGCCTTGATCGTGCCCCCCGCGGACAGCTCCACCACCTGGCGGTGGGCTTCGGCCTCGATGGCTTGTCCCAAAAAGCGGATGGAGTTGAGGTTCTTGGTCTCGGTGCGCTGGCCGAGGGCGCCACTGCCCTTCTTTCGCACAGACACATTGGCATCGGCCCGCATCGAACCCTCCTGCAGGTTGCCGTCGCAGATGCCGAGGTGCACGACCACTTCCCGGAGGGCCTTGTAGTAGGCCATGGCCTCGTCGGCGGAGAACAGGTCGGGCTCGCTCACGACCTCGAGCAGGGGGGTGCCGGCGCGGTTGTAGTCACAGAAGCTCGCGGTCTCCCCGGGGCGGTGCAAGGTCTTGCCCGCGTCCTCTTCGATGTGGATGCGGGTGAGCCGCACCTCGCGCTCGCCCTGGTCGGTCTCGATGGTCACCGACCCCCCGGTGCAGATGGGGCGCGCGAACTGCGAGATTTGGTAGCCCTTGGGCAGGTCGGGATAAAAGTAATGTTTGCGCGCAAAGACATTGGTGAGGTGAATGTCGCAGCCGAGGGCCAACCCGAGCCGCACCGCGAATTCCACCGCCCGCCGGTTGGGCACCGGGAGCACGCCCGGGAGCCCCGCGTCGACGACGTCGACGTTTTCGTTGGGGGCGTCGCCGTAGCGGTTGCGGGCGGGGGAAAAGAGCTTGGACGCGGTCTGGAGCTGTACGTGACACTCCAGGCCGATCACGGTCTCGTAGTCGTGGTGCACGCTCATGGCCGTTCTGCCTCAGTGTCCTTGCGACCAAGCCACCAGCCCGCGCTCCTCGTCGGTGCCGGGAATGGTGTTGTCCAAGAAGAGGGCGATGCCCGCGCCCACCGCCATCGAGGTCGTGCCCAGGGTATTCACAATTTTCGGGACCTCGACGAGGAGGGCGCCGAGGGTCTGGCCCAGCACGTCCTGGTACGCGGAGAAGTACGCCCCCCACCCGGTGAACCACGCGCTCTCAAACGGCGTGGTGCTGAAATAGTGGCGCAGGGACAGGCCCATAAAGAACGCGAACCCGATGATGAACAGATTGCGGGCGCTGTTGAGATTGACGAACTGGAGGTTGGACATGCCCACCGCCGCGATCATGCCGAACATCGCGCAGTACATGCCCCCCACGATGGGCTGGGGAATGGTGGTGAACAACCCGCCGAACTTGCCCACGAAGCCGAGCACCAACATGAGCGCGGCGCCGATCTGCACCACCCGCCGCGAGCCCACCCGGGTGAGGCCGATGGCCCCGATGTTCTCCGAGTACGACGTGGTGCCGTTGCTGGTGCCGAACACGCCGGCGACCAGGCAGCCGACGCCCTCCATGCCGATGCCGCGGTTGATCACGCGTTCGTTGGGGACCGGGGCCCCGGCCAGGCGCGCACACGCAAAATAGTCGCCCACCGACTCGACCATGCCGGCGATGAAGCCGGCGAACATGCCCACGGTGGCGGCGATGGAAAACTGTGGCCAGCCCCATTGGAAGGGGTACGGCATCGCCAGCCACTTGGCCTGCTCGAGCTTCTCCGTCGACACGTAGGCGGGGTGACCGGGCTCGAACAACCCCACCCCGGTGCACACCGCGGCCACCCCCCAGGCGATGAGGATGGCCAACAAAATGGGGAACAGCTCAAAAATGCGGCTCGTCCCGCGCAGGTACTGCGAAAAGAGGATGATCAGCACCAGGGTGAGCCCGCCGATGCCCCAGTGTTTGCCCGCTTCGGGCGCGCCGAACTCAAACAGGGCCAAGCCGATGAGGGCGATGGTGGGCGCGATGGTCACCGGGCCCACGAAGCGCAGGAGCTTGCCGGCCAACCCTGAATAGCCCATGGCGATCTGCACGAACGCCCCGATGATCACCGCCCCCGAGATGTATTGCATCTTCACCTCGAAGGGCTGGTCGGCGACCCCGTCGAGGGTACAGATCACGATGGCGGGCCCGAGGAACGAAAACGTCCCGCCCTGCACGATGGGCAGCCGGTTGCCGAAGGTGGTCTGCAACAAGGTGGTGATGCCGCTGACGAAGAACATCGTCGAAATCAGCATCGCGAGCTCGGCCGGCTTGTCGGCGATGCCCAGGGGCTTGCTCATGATGAGCGGGATCGCCACCGTCGAGCCGAACATCGTGAGGTAGTGCTGAAACCCGAGGGTCAACGACTCGCCCAGCGGCGGAATGTCGTCGATGCCGTAGAGCAGCTTATGGTTGTCTGGCGTCGCGTCGGCCATGGTCCCTCCCCGGGGGGCAGAGACCACGTTTTGCGCGGTCTGAGTAGGGGGTCAGGGCGTCGCGGGCGCGGGGGGCGGGGCCTTTTTCGGGGGCGACGGGGCCGCCCGGCGTCGGGCCTCGACGGTGGCGGGGTCGGTGAGGCTCTTGATGAAACAGACCATGGCGTCTTGGTCGGCGGGCACGTGTTTGGACGGGGGCATCGCCGGCGGGTAGCCGGCGACGAGGTCGGTGGCCGGGTCCCGCAACGACCGCAACAAGTACGCGTCGTCGGCGATGACCGTTTCGGTCTTGCCTTGGACCGGGCGCGGCGAGGTAGAGATCCTGAAACGTCGGCCCCACCCGACGGGAACCGTCCGTGCTGTGACAGGCCATACATTGGGTGCGGTGCAACCGCTCGCCGGTGCGCACCTGCTCGGGGGTGCAGCCCGGCACCTCGACGGGCTGGTCCTTCGCGGGCGGGGACGCGGCCGGGGGCGCGCCGGCGTGGGCGTCCTCGCAGCCCGTCATCCAACCACCCAATCCCACGACGACCAACAACGCCACCCGCACCAACATGTACACCTCCCCCCGGAGGGTCGCACACCGGTCAGGGCTTTCAAGGCATGAGCCGTTTGTGTTCTCCTCGCCGCGACCGTATGTCTGCCCCATGACGACCACGCCCGACCTCGGCGCCCGCGGGGCCGACTTTCTGCAACAGGTCATCGCCATCGATTCGCACAGCGACGAAAAGAGCGAGACCATCCCCTCCACCGAAGGCCAGCGCGTGCTGGGCCGCTTCCTCGGCGGCTTTTTCGAAGCCCGCGGCTTCTCTGTGTCCTTCGACGCCAGCGCCAACTTGATCGCGGAAAAGCGCGGCACCGGGGGCCCCAAGCTCGCGCTCATGATCCACATGGACACCGCCCAAGGCACCGCCGCCGTCGACCGGCTCCAGCGTCTGCCGGGCTGGACCGGGGCGCGCATCCCCTATCCACAAAATCACAAGCTCGAGGTCACCGCCGCCCACTACCCCGAGACCGAGGCGTATGTGGGCCAAGACCTGTTGTTTGGCCCCGGCACCGCGCCCATCGGCCTCGACGACAAACTCGGGCTCTGCCAGATGATGACCCTCGCCGACGTGCTCCACCAGGAGCCGGGCCGGCCCCACCCCGACCTCATCTTGGTGTGCCGCCCCGACGAGGAGATCGGGCGCATGGCCGCGGTGGTCGGCCTGGCCGAGACCTTGGCCCAAAAGGAGGTCCGCCACGGCTACACACTCGACGGGCTCGCGCCGTTCGAGATCAACACCGAGAACTTCAACGGGGCCCGGGCCACGGTGCGCATCGACGGGGCGGCGCGCGCGCTCCCGCCCCTGCCCGTCGAGCGCGCGGTCACGCTCCTGGTCCACGGGGCCAAGTCGCACGGGGCCACCGCCAAAGCCGAGGGCTATCTCAACGCCACCGTGGTGTTCGCGCGGGCCTTGGCCCCCATGTCGCGGCGCACAGACATTGTCCCGCTGTCGTTTCAAAGCGACCCCCTGGCCGAGACCTCGGCCCGCATCACGTTTGTGGTGCGCGGCGAGCACGAAGCCGACGTCGACCAAAAACAACAGGTCCTGCTCGACGCGTTCTCCACCGTGCTCGCCCCCGCCGCGTTCCGCGGGGCCGAGGTCACGGTCGAACGGCAAGCGCCGTTCACCGGCCCGTTCACCGATCAGGGCATGCGGTTGTTCGCCCACCTCGCGACCTTCTTGCGCACCACCGGGCCAAGCCCGTTGCTCAGCGAGGACAGCGACGGGTACGGCGGCTACTCGAACCCGTGTTTTGTCGAAGCGGAGGGCGACACCCTCCGGCTCGAGTACCGGCTGCGCGACTTTGATCCAGCCGCATTGGCGGCGCGCAAGGCCCACGTCGAACAGGTCGCGGCCGAGGGCCCGGGACCGATGCCGGTGGTGATCACCGACCAATACGAGAACATGGGCCCGGCCATGGCCGGCTGCCCCGAGCTCGCGGCGTGGGCGGAAAAAGCCGCCCAACGGGCCGAGGTCCCGGCGGTGCGCCAGCCCATTCGGGGCAGCACCGGGGTGGATCCGTTCTTGGCCCAGGGCACCTTCGTGGCCAACCTCGGCACCGGATACTTCGCCCCCGAGAGCGAAAAGGAGTTCACGTCGGTGCAGATGATCGAACGGCACGTGCGTTGGCTGCTCGAGCTCGTCGAGGTGGTGGCCCGGGAGCCGGTCTCGTGAGCGCGCCCCGCCCCCCGCACGCGGTGGCCCTCACCGCCCTGGCCCTGCTCACCGCCTGCACCGAGAAGCCGGCCGCGGCAAAGAGCGCCCCGGTGCGCTTTACCCTCGAGAAGGTGGCCGACGGCTTCGATCAACCGCTGTACGTGACCCACGCCGGGGACGGGTCCGGCCGGCTCTTTGTCGTCGAACAAACCGGCAAGATCCGCATCGTACAAAACGGCCAGGTCTTGCCGCGGCCATTTTTGGACGTGAGCGATCTCCTGCACAGCGCCCGGGGCGAAATGGGACTGCTCGGGCTCGCTTTTCACCCTCAGTACAAAGAGAACGGCCGGTTCTTCATCGGCTATACCCAAAAAGGGTTGTACGACGCGGTGGCCGAGCTGCAGGTCGACGGCAAGGACAAGAACCGGGCGGACAAAGCCTCGCTGCGGGTCCTGCTCTCGATCAAAGACCCCGCGGGCAACCACAACGGGGGCATGCTGCTGTTCGGGCCGGACGGCTATCTCTACGTCGGGACCGGCGACGGGGGCGCGGCCAACGACAAGTTCAAGAACAGCCGGGACAAGTCGAAGCTGTTGGCCAAGATGTTGCGCCTCGACGTCGACAAACAAGACGCGGGCAAGGGCTACGCAGTGCCGAAGACCAACCCATTTGTGGGGCAAAAGGGCGTGGCCCCGGAAATCTGGGCCACCGGCCTGCGCAACCCCTGGCGGTATTCGTTTGACCGCAAGACCGGCGACCTTTGGATCGGCGACGTCGGGCAGAACAAGTACGAAGAGATTCACCGCCAACCGGCGAAGAGCAATGGCGGCGAAGACTACGGCTGGAACGTGATGGAGGCCTCCCATTGCTTTGTGCCCCCCCGCGGCTGTGCCCAAAAAGGCCTCGAGATGCCGGTGGCGGAGTACGACCACGACAAGGGCTGTTCGGTGACGGGGGGGTATGTGTACCGGGGCAAGTCGTTGCCCGGGCTCGACGGGGTGTACCTGTTCGGCGATTACTGCACGGGCACGGTGTGGGGGCTGTTCGGCGATCTGCGCGAAAAGACCGGCTACCAAATGCACCTGCTCGCCGAGACCAAGATGAACATCAGCTCGTTCGGCGAGGACGAGGCCGGTGAGCTGTACCTGACCGACCACCAAAAGGGCCGCGTGTACCGCTTCGCCCCCGCGCCGAAGCCGTGAGCGCCCTCGACGAGCTCTTTGAAAAGACCCGGCTCGGCCCGGTGAAGAGCCGGCGGCCGCTGTCCGGCGGCTGCGTGGGCGAGGTCGAGGAGATCACCACCGCCCACGGGCGCTACGTGGTCAAACGCGACCGAAGCGGGGCCGGCCCCCTCGCGGCCGAAGGCCGCATGCTGCGCTACTTGGCAGACCACACCGACCTGCCGGTGCCGAAGGTCCTGCGCACCGACGCGACGTGGTTGGTCATGACCTTCGTGCCCGGCGAGACCGGTGCGCGCGGCCCCGCCGAGGACCACGCCGCCGACCTGCTCGCGGCGCTGCACGGGCACACGCACCCGTCGTTTGGGTTTGGCTTTCCCACCGTGATCGGCGGCCTCTGGCAAAACAATGACAAGCAGGCGCATTGGCCGACGTTCTACTTGCGCCAACGGGTCATGGACATGGCCGGCCAAGCCCACGACGCGGGCCAGCTCCCCGACGCCCTTTTCCAACGACTGGCCGGCGCGGAAGCAACGCTCACCGCGCTTCTCCCCGACGACGTGCCCCCCGCGCTCATCCACGGCGATGTCTGGAGCGGCAACGTGCTCAGCGCCGGGGGGCGTGTGACCGCGTTCATCGATCCCGCGATTTCGTTTTGCCACGCGGAGATGGAGCTCGCGTTCATCACGATGTTCTCGACGTTCGGCGATCGATTCTTCGCCCGCTACGCCGAACAGCGACCGCTCAGCGACGGTTTTTGGGACACCCTGCGCCCGCTCTACCTGCTCTATCCCCTGCTCGTGCACGTGCGCCTCTTTGGCGGGGGCTATGTGCACCAGGTGAGCGCCACCCTCGATCGCTTCGGGGTGTGATCACGTCGCGCGGACCTCGTCGGCGGCGAGGCCGGCGCGCAGGTGCGACGCGAGCCGGATGAGCAGCGCGCCGGGCTCGACCTCGCGCAGGTTGCGCGGCAGCTGGTCGTCGAGCACGAGGTCGGCCAGACCGTGGGCCAACACCCGGCACAACAAAGCCACCTCGAGGGCGTCGACCGGGCGCATCGCGCCCGCGGCTTGGGCCTCGAGCACCGCCTGGGTGAGCAGCGCCGCCGACGAGGTGGCCTTGGCCTTGAGGGTCGGCAGCTCGTCTTTGTCCGCGACCTGGGCCCCGGTCATGACCCGAAACAGCGCCGGATGCGCCACCGCAAACCGCACATAGCCGGCCCCGATGGCGTCGAGCCGGGCCACCGCGTCGTCGCCCGCCGCCTCACGGGCCGCGCCCAAATGTGCCTGCAACCGCTCGAACCCGAGCTCGGCCACCGCCACCACCAGCGCCTGCTTGTCCGCGAAGTGCCGGTAGGGGGCCTGGTGGGTGACCCCCACCCGGCGCGCCACCTCCCGCAGGCTCAACGCCTCCAGGCCGCGCTCGGCGATCAGATCCACCGCCGCGTCGATGAGAGCGGCGCGCAGATCGCCGTGGTGGTACGCGGGTTTTGGCATGTAGACAACCGTCTACATGAACAAAGCCATACCCGCAAGCGTTCCTGACAACCGAGGACACCGGGCCGCGCCATATGTTGACACTGCCTACATTTTGCCGTTTGATCGACCCATGCCTGACGGAACCCGCGCCTCCTCTCCCCGCGATGACAAACCCTGGAGCAAACCCCCGCCGAAGGGCGGCGGCCCTTATGACGTGATCGTCATCGGGTCGGGCATGGGGGGCATGACCGCGGCCGCGATGCTCGCGGACCAGGGCAAACGCGTGCTCGTGCTCGAACAACACTATGTCCCTGGAGGCTTCACCCACGCGTTCAAGCGGCACGGCTGGGAATGGGACGTGGGCGTGCACGTGGTGGGCGAAGTCACCGAGCGGTCCATGACCGGGCGCCTGTTGCGTCACCTCACCCGGGGCAAGCTCGAGTGGACCAGCGTGGGCGACGTCTACGACCAGTTCGATTTCCCCGACGGGTTTTCCATCGGCTTTGAAGGCCATCCCGACCGGTTTCGCCACCGGTTGCTGGACGCCTTCCCCGACGAGGCCCGGGCCATCGACCGCTATTTCGAATTGGTGCGCGAGTCGGCCAAAGCCATGCGCGGCCACTTCGGGGCCCGGCTCTTCCCCAAAGGCGTGGGCGGTTGGATGGAGCGCGCGGTGCACGCCCAGGGCAAGACCCGGCTCGAGCGCACGGTCAAGGACGTGCTCGACGAGCTCACCGACAACGAGCGGCTCAAGACCGTGCTCTGTGGACAGTGGGGCTACTACGGCTCGACCCCGTCGCGCGCGTCCTGGGCGATGCACGCCCTGGTGGTCAAACACTTCGTGTGGGGTGGCTATTACCCCGTGGGCGGGGCCAAACAGATCGCGCGCCACCTGCTGCAGACCGTGGCCGACGCCGGAGGCTGGACCCGGGTGCGCGCCGACGTCGACGAGATCTTGGTCCGCCGTGGCAAAGTCACGGGCGTGCGGCTCACCTCGGGCGAGGTCATCGCCGCCCCCGTGGTGGTGAGCGCGGCCGGGGTGCGCGCCACCGCCGAGCGGCTGTTGCCGAAAGACGAACGCGAAAAGGCCTGGGCCCAGCGCGTGGCGCAGCTGCCGTCGGGGCCGGCCCATGTGTGCGCCTACCTCGGCTTCAAAGGCGACGTCGAACAAGCGGGGGCCACGTCGTGCAACCGCTGGTTCTACGACACCTGGGACACCGAAGCGGCGTACTGGGATGTGGCCCACCAAGACCGCGCGCCGGTGCTTTACGTGTCGTTCCCCTCCATGAAGGACCCGAGCGCGTTTGCGCAGCAAACCGCCAAGACACACGCTGAGGGCCGCAGGCCTCTCGGCGTGGATCCTCTGCACGAGGCCGGTCCCGAGCAGAAGCACACCGGCGAGGTGGTCACGTTTGTGCCCTGGGAGACGTTTGCCCCCCACCGCGGCACCCAGTGGATGAAACGCCCCGCGGCCTACCGCGAGCTCAAGCACAAGATGGAAGAGGGCCTGCTCGCGCAGCTTTCCGAGAATCTGCCCGACCTCGCCCCCCTCGTCGAGCACGTCGAGGTGAGCTCGCCTTTGTCCACCGACCACTTCGTGCGCCCGGTGCGCGGTTCGATCTACGGGCTCGAGCCCACGGTCGAACGGTTCCAGTGTGATTGGTTGCGCCCCCGCAGCCCGGTGAAGGGCCTCTACTTCGCGGGCTGCGACACCGGTTCGGTCGGGGTCATCGGCGCGATGCTCGGCGGCATGATGGCCGCGGCCGCGGTCGCCCCCCGCGCCACCGTCGGCCTGATGCGCGCGGTATAGACGGGCAGCCCCTCACACAAAACAGACTCACCCGAAGCGGTGGTCGAGCTCGGTGACCAACGACGTCGCCGCGGGGGACAGCTCCGCGCGTTTTTGAAAATAGAGCCCGAAGGTGCGCTCCACCGCGCCGAAGTCGAAGGCGTTGAGTTGGCGCAGACCTTTGCCCCGGCCCCGACGACGAACATAGATCTCGGGGAGGTAGCCGATGGCGGTGCCGGCGGCGATAAGGTCGAGGCGCAGGACCAGGCTGGTGACCTCCCACACCCCGGCGAAGCGGTACCGCAGGCGCTGGCGGGCGGGGCGGTGCTCGAGCGGGTCGAGGTGCGAGGTGAGCAACACACACTGTTTGAGCGCGTCGTCGTCGCCGCGCTTGAGCGCGGCCAAGAGCGGATGGCGGTCCGCGGCGTAGAGATGAAACGCCTGCTGAAAGTACGGCCGGCGGCTGAGCCCTTCCATCTGAGATTGAAACGGGCCGAAGCCGAGCGCGAGCTCGCCCCGGCGCACCTTTGTGACAAGCTCGCGGCTCGGCAGGGTGCGTACGTCGACGACGTGGTGGGGCGTACGCTGCCGCAGGGCCACGAGCACATCGGGCAGAAAGAACTCGGTGATGACCCGCGACGCGCCCAACGACACCCGGCTGAGCGCCGGGCGCGAGAGGTCGGCGAGGTCACGCTGCAGCGCGCTGGCGCCCTCGAGGGCGTCCCGGGTGTAGGCGAGCACGCGCCGGCCCGCGGGGGTGGCGGTGGGGGGCGTGCGCGCTCGACCAGCTTGGTGCCGAACCGGTCCTCGAGCCGGCGGATGGTCTGGGACACCGCGGACTGGGTGAGGTGCAGGCGCTTGGCGGCTTTGGAAAAGCCCCCCGCGTCGATGACCTCCTGGAGCACGGACAGGTCGTCGAGGTCCACGCGTGGATATTAGCAATACTGATGGATTGAACAAAATCTATCGTTTTCCTTGCTGGGCCCGGACCCCCTACGGTGACAGGCAACCAGGAGGCATCCCATGAGCAAAGGGTTGGAAGATGTGGTGGTGGACGACAGTTCGCTGTGTTTCATCGACGGGCAGGCGGGGGTGCTGCGGTATCGCGGGTACGCGGTGGAGGACCTCGCCGCCCACACAAGCTACGCCGCCTGTGTGGACCTGCTGCTCGACGGCGAGATGGCCGCCGGCGGTGGGTCCCGCTGGTTGGTCGATCCCCGGGACACGGATTGGTTCACCCCCGCGCGGTACGCGGAGATGGTCGAGCAGGCCCGGGCCCTGCCCCAGGACGCGCCCCCCATGGCCGGGCTCGCCGCGCTCTGTGCGTTGGTCCCGATGGCGGGGGACGACGCGGGCCATGACGAGGACGCGCAACGCCTGCTGTCGCTGTTCCCGCTTTTGGTGTTGCTGGCCCATTTTCGCAACAAGCTCGATCTGTCCGCGGTCCCGGCAGGCACATTGGCGACCCCGGCGGGGTTTTTGGCCCTGCTGCACGGACGCGCCCCCACCGAAGAGGAGCGCGCGCCGTTTGAGATGGGGCAAGTGCTCCAGCTCGAACACGGCCTGAACGCCTCGACCTTCACCGCGCGGGTGGTGGCGTCCACCCGCGCCACCCTCGCCGCGTCGCTGTCCGCGGCGGTGGGCGCGCTGTCCGGCAGCCTGCACGGGGGGGCGGACGAACGCGCCTACCGCTTCGCCAAAGGCATCGTGCAACGTGGCCAGGACCCCGACCGGGCGGTGCAACAACATTTGCAACGGGGCGGTCGCCTCATGGGCCTCGGCCACCGGGTGTACAAGACCATCGACCCCCGGGCGGTGGCGTTGCGGGCGGCGGCGGACGCGCTCACGAAGCACAAAGGCGGCACCATCCGCGCCGTGTTCGAGGTTCAAGAAGCGATCCGGGCCGCGGCCAAAAAGCACCTGAACAAGCCCGGCATCGAGCCCAACGTCGAGTTCTACAAGGGCGTGGTGTTCGCGGCCCTGGCCATCCCCACGTCGCTGTTCACCCCCGTGTTCGCCCTCGCCCGGGCCGCGGGCTGGACCGCCCACGTGCGTGAGCTCTTGACCGCCCCGCGCCTGTACCGCCCCCGCCTGCGGTACCGCGGCGAAGGGCCACGCGTCCTGCCGATGGGGTAGTGGTCACTTGCGGAACGATGCGTCCACCGCCCCTTGGTGGCATTTGACCAACCAAGGGTAGGTGTTGGTGACGTAGTAGCCGTATTGGCCGCCTGTGGTCATGCCATTGCAGGCGTCGAGGTCGCCGGCCCCGGTGTGTTCGTAGTCGTCGACGTACATGCCGTCGTAGGCGCCGCCGGGGTCGTTGGCCCCGCTCGGCCGTGAGCCACCTTTGAGCGTGTAGCCGGATTCGGCCCGCCGCACCTGGGTGGTGTCGGGGTCGACGAAGTACGGCCCATAAATGGGGAACCCATCGGCGGCGAAGCCGATGGGGTCGGCCATGGGATCGTTTGGCCGGTAACAACCCGCGGAGAGCATGTCGACGACCACGCCGTTGAGCAGCACCGCGTCGAAGGTCTGTTGGGACAAGGCGGTGGTGGTCGACGCCGCGCTCGGCAACCGGGGAATGGTGTAGCTGCGATCGATCTCAGACACCGCCGTGGCGAAGGATGCGCCGCTGTCGTTGAAGTCATGGTTGGGGATGGTGTCGGCCAGGAGGGTGCAGCTGTCGTCGCCGGCCTCGATGATCACGGTCGACGTGAAGCTCATCTCGCGTTGGAGGTCGGTGACCCCGGCGGTGTATTCGCCCGCGTAGTCGGCACAGTCGGCGGAGCGGTTGGTGAAGATGGCGTCGGTGATGTCCTGTGCGTCCTCGGACGGCTCCAAGGTCGAGCCCGGGCCACAGCCGAGGCCCCAGAGCGCCGCCGCCCAGGTGAGCGGGAGCAGGCCCCAAACCAGACGGGGCGCGCAGAGAACGGAACGGGCGGGCGGGAGAAGAGAGTGCGTCATGTGTGTGTACGCGCCAAAGCATCGCCGATCCCGCGTGCGCGGGCGCACGTCGAGACATTTGCGCCCACGGGGCGGGCGATGTCGTCTTTTGCCACATGCCCCCCGCGCGGATCGCGCCGCCAAGCGGGACCGGGGGCTTGGCCCGCCCAGTGCAATGACCCTCTGTGACTCAGCGGCCGCTCCGCGGCCCGACGAATGGAGGAAGAATGTTGAAGTGGAGCCTGATCTTTTTTGTGTTGGCGTTGATCGCCGCGTTCTTGGGCTTCGGCGGCATCGCCAGCACCGCGGCGTTCGCGGCCAAGATCTTGTTCATCGCGTTCATCATCGTGGCGGTGGTCACCGCCGTCACCGGCCTGTTCAAGAAGGCGGGGTGAACGATGACCCGGCTTGTGACGACATGCGCGTTTGCCCTCGCCTTGAGCCTCGGCCTCGCCGCCCCCGCTTCGGCGGGTCCGGGGGTGAGCCCGGGGGGGCGCACCCTGGGGGTTGGATTTCAGGTCGGCGCCCCGACTGCAATCACATTGAAAACGATGGGCGGGCCCGGCTTCGGGGTGCAAGGGGGCATCGGGGGTGGCGCACCGTGGCTGCTCGGTCCCACTTTGAGCCTGCACCTCGACGGGGTGTGGCACCCGGTGATGCTTCTCGACGACCCCGACTTCGGGCTGAGCCCCTACTTCGGCATCGGGGGTCAAGTCGGTCTCGCCCCCTTTGAGCTTGTGCCCAACCCATACTTTTCAAAGAAACACACCGTCTTCGGCTATCCCTATTATCCCTACACCAACCTGGGGTTGTCGGCGGCGGTCCGCGCGCCCATCGGCCTGAGCTTCGTCCTGCACCAAGTGCCATTGGAGTTCTACGGGTCGCTGGTGCCTTCGCTGCTGTTCTTCCCCGCCATCGGCGGCGGCCTCGGCGGCAACCTCGGGATGAGGTTCTGGTTCTGAGCCTCGCGAGGGGGCATCGGCCCCCTCGCCGCTTCACGGCGCGCGCGCATCTGCGTCGAACGAGGTCTTTCCGGGGAGGTTCCGAACAGAGACTGGTTGTTGCACGTGCGTGACGCCGGTGGTCGACGACCCATGACCAAGAGATGGAATGCATGAACTCGAGTGAGTTGTACGCGGCGGTCCGGGGGGTCGCCGCGTACAGCTCATTTTGGTGCTCTACGGTTCGGGCCGGATTTGGTTGAGCGCGCCGGAGAGACGTCCCGCTTTCGGGTGGCGGTAGGATGGGTCGACCCACTTCAGCCAGCGGGTCTCGGCCACGGGCACGTCGCGCTCGAAGATGAGCCCTTCCATGCGCCGGGGGGCGTAGGCCGAACCGCCCGCCGCCGCGCGGGCCGCCGCGCAGGTCATGCGCCCCGCCGCGCGGGGGGTCACCACCGACAACCCCGCCGCTTCACAATGAGTCTGCAGCGCGGGATAGGGCACAAACCGCCGCGCCCGGGCGTCCCACAGGGCGAAGGCCACAAACGGGGCGGGCAGGTCGCGGTACCCCACGTGCACCCGGTGCAGCAGCCACTCGCCGAACAGGGTGTTGCCGGGACGGACCGCCGACCGCAGCCGGTCCGCCTCGAGCCGCGCCCAAATGTCAATGCAATCGAACAGGCGACCGCCCAGGGCCCGGCGCCAGGCGGGCTTCAGCCCTACGTCGAGTTTGCCGCGGGCCTGGTGGGTGAGACTCACGTTGATGCCGTCGAGCTTTTCGAACACCCAGACCTTGGTGCGAAAAAACCGTTCAACCGTCTCGCGGTCGGCCACGAGGTCGCCCCGGTCCGCGTGGCTGCCCGGTACGTGCTCGATGCGGGGAAAGGTCGAGACGTTCACCGTGCGTGGCCCTCGATGAGCTGGCACAAGGCCTCGATGCAGCGCCGCGCGCTCTTGGTTGTGGTGTCGATGCGCGCGGCGCCCGCCGGGACCACAAACGGGTCGACCGCCCGGGACCGATCGTGGGCGTCCCGCCGCCGCACCCAACCCCGCACCGTGCGGACCGGGACGTCCCGGCCCAGGCGCTCTTGAATGCGCGCGGCCCGCACCGCCTCGTCGGCGTCCACGTACACCCGCACCGCCGCGTCGGGGGCGATGACCGTGCCCGCGACCCGGCCCTCGATGATCACCCCGCCCCGCCCCGCCGCGTCGCGGGCCGCGGCCTGGACCCAATCCCGCACCCCGGGGACCGTGGCCCACGCGGCCACGGTCTTCTCCACCCCGATCAGGTTCAACCGCCCGTCGAGGGGGTCCTCGCCCACCACCGCGATGCCCTGCGCCAACCGCAACCGGCGCCGGCGCAAGCTCCGCACCAGCCGGGCCACATCGTCGGGCCGGGCCGGGTCCCAATCTTTCTGCAACGCCAAATGGGCCGCGGCCCGGTACCCGGCCCCGAGGTTGATGTGCCCGAGGCCGAACCGGGCCGCGGCCGCGGTCACCAGCGTCGAGCTGCCCGACCCGGCGGGGCCGTCCACCGTGACCACCTCGCCCCGGCGCCGCTTTTTTGTCCCCCCGCGCCCGGGGGCGCGGGGGGCGGGGGCCCACCGGGGCCGCTGGCCCAACACCGCCTCGAGGTCGTCCTCGACCCGGGCGCGATGAAACTGTGCATACCCGCGCGCCCCCCCCACGCTCGGCGCCCCCGCCTGCACCGCGAGCAACGCCTGCAAACCCGCCAGGGCCCCGAGCATCGCGGCCAGGCCCCGCCACTGGATCGCGCGGTCGACCACCTTGCGCCCCGGCCCCCGCCCCCCCTGGTAGGCATCGAGAAACACCACCTGGTCGACGACCGAGAGCCGCTCCCGGACCAGAAAGAGCGCGAGATCGAGCGCGGGGTCGCCGGCGCCGGCGTGCTCGAAGTCGATGAGCCGGAGCGCCCCCCGGTGAGCAACCACATTGTGCAGCCGGAGGTCACCGTGACAGAGGCGCGGGGGGGCCTTGACCAATGCTTTTGTGTCATGGTCTTGTTCGAGGTCCCGCAACACCCGGCCCAACCTTCGCCGCGTGGGGGGCGCCAACGCCGGACCGGTCCAGGCCGCGAGATCGTGCACCCGGCGCCACACCGCCCCCGGGTGCCCCCCGCTGCGCAAGGGGCCAAGCCGTCCCGGCGACCGGCGGTGCAAAGCCGCGACCAAGCCACCGAGCGCGGCCATCGTCACCGGCCCGGCGGGCGGGCGCCGGCCGGGCAACGCCTCGAGCACCAAGCTGCCGCCGAGCGCGATGTCGAGCGCGCGCAGGTCGCGGGCCACCGCCCGGGACGGGCGGGACGAGACCTGCTCCAACCGCGCCGCGAAATCACCCGCGTACAGCACCCGGGGCGCGCCCGCGGGTGTGCCCCGGGCCAACGCGCGGGCCTCGTCGGACACGCCTTCGCGCCGGTCCACGCGGGCCTTGATCACCACCGGGCCCCGGTCGGTGCGGGCCCGCCACACCAAGTTGGCCCCGCCCACGGTGGGCAACGGGGCGCTCACCCGGGCCGCCGAGAGCCCGGCCAAACGACAAACAGCGCGCACAAAGGCGCGCTGTTGTGAGGGGGTGGGCAACGCCACCGCCGATCAGGTCCCGGCGTAGCGGCTGGTGCGCGGGGTGTACGACCGGCGCGAACGGCCGCCGCCCCCGGAGTACCCCACGCGCGAGCTGCGCGAGCTGCGCACGTCGGCGCGGATCTCGTCGAGGGCGTCGTCCAGGGTGCCTTTGTCGGTGCCGGTGAGGAACGCCTCGACGATGTCCTGGGCGGAGTTGCCGCGGATGAAGCCCTTGTTGACCGCGAGCTCGAGGGTGTTGCGGATGGCGTCGGCCGAGCGGGTCAAGCCACGGGTCGAGGACGAGTACTGAAAGTCGTCCTTCAGGTCCTGCACGGTGCTCTTGATGATCTTGTTGACCTCGGCCTTGCTGACGGTCCCGCCCGACTGGCTCGCGAGGGCGAGCTTGCCCAGCAGGTCTTGGTCGATGACGCTTTTGCCTTTTCCGATGATGTTCACGATGTGCTCCTGGGTGGCGGTCTGCCCTCCCGTCGGGCAGAAATCGGCCTGCATGCGGCAGGGTGTGAGGAATCTAGCCCTGGGCCGCGCCTTTTGGCGGCTGATCCTGCCCCGCACCGGCCCATTGGCGTCCCGCGGCCAACCCCGTACAAGCCCCTTCGTGGCCGAAGCCCCCGACCTCGTTGCGCGCTGCCGGGACCTCCCCGCCGAGGCCCTGTGCGCGCTGTTCGTGGAGGGGCTGCAGAAAAAACACGACGCCACCTGCGAGGTCGCGGCCCGCGCCCTGCGCGACAAAGCCCGGGCCGGGGCCCTCGATGACGACACCTGGCCGGTGTTGGTCGCCTGCCTGGTCGACGCCCCCACCCTGCGGTCGGCGCTGCACGTGGCCAAGGCGTTGGCCGCGTTTGGCCGGCGGGCCGGTCCCGCTGCCCCCTATTTGATCGAGCGCATCCGCGCGGTGCTCGTCACCGACGACGAGTCCTTTTGGGCTTTGGACGGCATGCTGCACGCGCTGTCCTACGTGGGCGATGGGCGCAACGTGACCTTCACCAACGAGCTCGCGGCCCAGACCCCCTCGGTGGTGATGGTGTCCCGGTCGGTGTACCGGGGGGCCCTCGGGGACGACGACCGCGAGGCGATGTTCTACGACACGCTGGAGGACGTCGCCGACCGGCTCGAAAGCGATGACCCCGGAACCTGGCGGACCAAGACCACGCGCTTGGCCGCCGCGGGGGACGACGACGCGGGCGGCGGGCTCAAGCCCTGGATGACGCGCTGATCGGTCGCGGCCCCCCCGCCGCCGCGGCCATGAACCGGCAATGTTCCTGGACGATCTGGCGGGCCTGGGCGGTGCTGAACGCGATCGAGGTGTGGGTGTAGCCGGCCCCGTACTCGCGATACTTCGCGCCGGGCAGAACGGTGGAGAGCTCGCGGGCCATGCCCACCGGCAGGGTCTCGTCCGCGGTGGCGTGTTGAAGCAACACCGGGCGCGAGGCGAGCGCGGCCAAGCCGTCGCGCAGCACCGGCTCGTCGGCGCGCAACCCCTCGGCACAATACGCGAACCATTCGTGAATCTGACCGATGGGGGTCGGGCGCAGCAGGGGGTACAGGACGTGACGGAGCACCGGATCCTTGAGGCGCTGGGCGAACGAGAGCGCGGCCCACGACGACGCGCCGGTCAACGCCGGGCGATAGACCTTGTCCCACAGCGCCTCGAACCCGCCTCGGTCGAGGGGGGCATCGAACAGATCGCGCAGCTGCTCGAGGGGGCCGAGGCGTTCGGCGATGCGGGCCGCGACCTGTTCGATCTGGGAATGGCCGCCGTAGAACCACCCGTAGCCCGCGGCGGACAGAATGCGCTCCGGCGCCCGGGCGGCCAAGGCTTGGAGCACGATGGTGCCCTGGCTGATGCCATAAAAGTGCGCGCGGGGAATGCCGAGGCCATCGAGCAGGTCGCACAGCTCCTCGGCGAGGACCTCGACCCCGACCGGGCCGGGCCGGGGCGACGACCCCCCGGTGCCCGCGTAGTTGTACCGGATCACGTGATGGGCCTTGGTCCAGCCGCCTTTGTCCACCAAGCGCTGCCACTGGCCGAGATGGAACGCGGCGCCGTTGAGCAGCACCAAGGGCGCGCCCGCCCGGGTGCCGTCGTGGCGCAGCTGCACGGTGCGGCCCGCGGGGGTCACGAAGGCGTGATCAGACCCGGTCATGTCAATGCTCCTGGAACCACTGGGGAATCGCCTGGGGGGCGGCGTCGATCCAACCGTGGCCGGCCTCTTCGTCGAGCACGGTGGCGGTCTCGACCCCGAGGGCATCGAGGGCGTCGCGGTACTCGGCCATCGTCTCCACCGGCACGATGTCGTCTTCCTCACCGTGCAGGAACATGGTGGGGAGGTGGGCCGCGTCGAGGTCATCGGGGACGTCACACAGCGGGCCCGAACAGGTCGCGTAGGACGCCGAGTGGATGGCCAGGGCCTGAAACCGGTCGCGGTAGGCTTCGTCCATGCGGCTGGTCATGTATCCCCCCGACGAAATGCCCGCCGCGTACCAGCGCAGAGGATCCACCGGGCCGAAGGACATCTCGTCGATCTCGTCGAACAGGTCGAGCATGAACTGGTGATCTTCGGCCGTCTCCCACAGCAATGACATGGGGGGGATGTTCGTGTCCCAGGCGGTGGTCCCGCCCGCGTGGGCCTCGGGGGTGATCACGGTGAACCCCGCGTCGAGCAGGGCTTTGGTGAGCAGCCCTTGGTTCCAAAAGCCGAACGTGTCGGTGTCGAGCACCACCCAGAACAGCTCGGCGGTGAACAACGAACCCTGGAACAGGATCACCGCCGGCCACCCCGCCGCGGGGGGCTCGCCGAGCGGGGTCTGCCAATGCACCTCCCGCGGCAACAACCCGGAAAAGCCCGTCCACACCGTCGTCGACTGCCGGGTGCAGGTCAGGGTGTGCTCGCCCAGGTCACACCGCGACGTGGGCGCCCCGGCGTCGAGCCCGCCCCCGTCAGAGGCGCCACCGTCGAGCCCCCCGTCGCCTCCCCCGCCCCCGTCGGGGCCCGCGTCCGCGGCCGCCGTGCCCCCGGCGTCGGGGGCCGCCGACGCATCCGGGGCACCGGTGGCCTCGCCTCCCGCGTCTGACCACCCGGCGTCGGGGGGGCCCCCGTCGGGACCCTCCATCGCCCCCGGACACCCGCTGACGGACAACAGTGCCAAGCCGATCAACCACCGCCTCATGTCCCCTCCTCATCATCGCGGACCCCGAGATAGGTCAGCAGCACCCGGGACAGCTCCGCGCGCAACGCCGCCGGGTCGTCGCGCAAGCTGCCCCCCACCAAGGTCTGGTGGTTGAGCGCCCCGAGCACCACCTCGGTGCCAAAGGCGAACATCGCCGCGCCTTGGGGGTGACCCACCTCCTTGGCCCGGGGGGTCACCAGGGCATGCAGGGCCGCGGCCACGTGCCGGTTGAGGGCGTGAACCCGCGCGCGAAAAGCCGGGTCCGCGGAGCTGCGCACGATGAGCGCACGCAGCAAGCCTTCACGGCCGGTGTAGACCTCGACCAGCAGGCCGACAAAGGCGCGCACCACCGTGGACAGCGGGCGGCCAACAAAATGTGCGGGGTCGAGGCGCTCCTCGAGCAACGCCTGGCTATCCACCATAAAACGATCGTGAATCAGACAGAGCAGCTGCTCCCGGTCCCCCACCACCCGGTAAAACGTGCCCACCGAGGATCGGGCCCGGGCCGCGATGTCCGCGACCTTGGTGGTCTCGAACGCGTGGACCGCGAGCAAGTCCTCCCCCGCGGCGATCAAACGCTCCAGCGCGGCGCGGCTGCGGGCTTGGGTGGGCGGCTCAAACGGCATGGGACCTTGCTCTCCGGGTGATACGGAATCGGAACTCTGATTCCGTTTACCCCGGCGCGCGGCGTCGGGCAAGGGCGATCTTTCGGGGTCAGGCGGGCATGGCCGCGGCCGGCGCGGGTTGCGGCTTGGCCGCGTGCGCGGTGTCGGGGCGGTGCCGGTCCGCTTCGGCGAAGTGGGCGAGCAGGTGCTTGTTGACCAGACCCGCCCGCTCATGGGTCACCCCGTGGCCGCCGCGCTGAATCCCGAGCAGCACCGAACCCGGGATCAACTTGTGCAAGTGATCGGACGCGGTGGGTCGGACCAGCTTGTCTTGGTCAGGTCGCACGATGAGGGTGGGCACGTCCTGCAACTGTGCCAAGCGGCGCCCAGGCTGGTGCCGGAAGATGGCGCGGAGCTGGTACATCAAGGTGCGGCGATCCGCGGGCACCGCGAACATCTCGATGCTGTCTTCGGGGAAGTCATCAAGGGCGGGATTGTCGACGAACTCGTCGGTGTACAGAAGGTTGCGCAACGACGAGATGCGCACGTCGCCCGCGGAGGTGTTGGCGCGCAAGAACAGGCGCAGGCCCCGGGCGGTGGGGAACCACCGGTGGGGGGAGCCCCCGGGGTGGGTGGCGATCAGGGTCAAGCTGCGCACCCGGTCTTTGTGGCGCAGGCCGATGTGTTGGCTGATCATGCCGCCCATGCTCACCCCCACGACGTGGGCGTTGTCCCAGCCGAGGATGTCGAGCAGCCGCATGGAGTCGTCGGCGAGGTCGTCGAGGAGATAGGGCGTGCTCGACGGCTCGGTCTCGCCGATGCCGCGGTTGTCGAAAAACGCCACCCGGTGTTGCTGTTCGAGTTCGCGGACTTGGGGCGCCCACGCGCGCCCCGAGATGCCGAACCCCATCACCAACAGCACCGGGGTGCCCCGGTCTCCGGAAGTTTCAAAAAACGTGCGACGGCCACCGATCTCAGTCCACATGCGGTGGATCTAAGCCCAATCGACGCGGCTTGACGAGGGGGCTCCGGTCACGGTCGTGGCACACTGTGAGGGACGTGTGGGACGTGCTCAACGTCGTCGAGCTCGAGGTCAAACGCCACCCGGCCCCGGGTCAAACTCAACCGCAGGGGAAGCCGGTCCCGGTCGTCCGAGATCCAGGCGTAGATCGCGAGGTCGTTTTCCTCCCGGGGGCGTGGGTCCCGGATCGCGATCTTGTACGCCCACCGCTCGTCGTAATCGACGTCCACCTCTTCCCGGGCCACGACCTCCGCGCGCAGCGACCCGGGGTTGTCGACGAAATGCAGGGCCGGACACACCACCATGCCCACCGCGAGCTCTAAGGTCCGGGCCGCGTAGACCACGCTCAACCAATCCTGCAGCCCAGGTTGGCTTTTGTAGGCCAGGGCCTTGCGCTCCTCGACCGGTTCGCCCCCGCGCTCGTGGTGCACCCAATGGTTCTGGACGTCCACCCGCCCGGGGGCGGAGAACACCACCCCGCTCTCCCCAAAAAAATCGAACTCCGGGGTCCGCGCGGACATGCGCCAGGCGGTGCGCGCGGGGGCCAAAGTCGCGGGGTCGACCCACGAGCGCATGTCGCCGTCGAACGCGGCCACCAACCGGATGGTCCAATCCGACGCCACCTGCGCGGACAGCGGCCACATCCCCTGCCCGTCGACGAGCACCGGCGCGCCCACCTCGGTGCGGACCTCGGCGATGTCGAGACCGAGCACATCGGCCTCGAACACCAACCGCTCCCCCGGGGCGAACGGCACCGGCCGCCGGGCCGGTCGCTGGCAGTGCGCGGCCACCGGGGGTTGGCGCACCGGTGCGCTCGCCCCGGCCCCGGCGGGGGGCTCGGGCATGCGCAGGGGGCCCTCGAGGCGCGGCACCGCCCACGCCACCGCGGGGACGGCGAGGACCAGAAGTGCCCAGCGGGCCCGGCGGGGACGTGGCGCGGTCATGCCCATGAGGCAGCGTACCCGCTCGGGCGGTTCCCCGCCGTCCGCCCGGCGCCGATCAACCGCCCGGGGCCGGCGCCGCGGGGCGCTGGGCCAGGGTGTAGCGCGCGAACAGGGCGGTGAGATCCATGTCCGCGTCCCACCCCAAGGTCTTGGCCAGGGCGCGGATCGGCTCGTCGTCGGAGACATCGAACGCGTGCACGGTCAGGCCCGCGGCCGCGAACGCCTCGGGAGCAAACGGGCTCGTGCCGTCGGCCCACGGGATGTACGCCTCGCCGGGGGGCGCTTGGGCGGGGAAGAGGTTGTAGATCAAAAACCACCCCCCCGGCCGCAACAGGGCGTGCACCTTCTGCAAGAACGCGACGTCGTCGTGCCCGAGGTCAATGTAGCTGGTCTTGCCCTCGGGGGGCACGCGGGGGTGAATGTACCCCTTCTTGAGCACGTTCTTGCTCATCACCAGATCAAATGTGCCAAGCGCCGCGGGGGACAGGCCCTCGTCCACGAACAGCCGCCCGTGGTGCAGGGTCACCGCCCCCCCCGCGGGCCGCGGGCCGACGTGGTCGGCGTAGAGCACGGGCAGGATGGGGTCGACCTCCACCCCGTGCACGTCGTGGCCCAAGGACGAGAGCATGGCCAGGTGGCCGAGGTAGCCATACCCGAAATCGAGGATCCGTCCCGGTGCAGTCACATCGTAGCCGGCGGCGTCGAGCACCTCGAGGGGGCGGGCGTAGGAGAGCGGCGAGCCGTACTTGGTGGTGAAGAAGTACTCCGCGTCGTAGGGCTTCGCCCCCGCCGCGTCCGGCGCGGTGCGCACGCACGGCCCGTCGTCGGGGCACGCGATGTACACCGTGGCCGGGTCGGGCAGCGCCGCGGTGGCGTCGAGGAAGGCGTGCACGCCCGGGGCGACCTGGGGCTTGAGCGCCGCGCCCTCGGCCTGCATCCGGTCCCGCGGGCGACGGCCTCCCCCGGGGGGACGGCCTCGGTCGCGTGTGCCCCGTCGACGGCGCGGTCGGCGGGGGCCTCGTCGTCGACGACCGGGGAGGAGGCGCAGGCCGCGGCCAGCGCCGCGACGAGCACCACGACGAACCGGGGGCGGGCCGGGCTCACCACCATGTCAGCGCCTCGGACGACGCGTTCAAGGTCCAGAGGTCGGGCACGATGTCGAGCATGTCGTAGCCGTACATCAACGTGCCGATTTCGCCCCACCCACCGGGGAGGGCGCGGCTGAAGCTGCGGGCCAAGGGGGCGGGATCGAGGTCGACCGCGGTGAAGGTGTTGTCGGCGAGGTCGAAGGTCCAGAGGTCATCGAGGGGCTCGCCGAAGTTGTTGCCGAACCCGAAGTAGAAATGTGACTGGTCGGGGGCGACCCGAACCCAAGGCACCCGTCGGCCGGTGGGTTCTTGTGCGTTGGGGGACAGCTCGACCCACTTGTTGTTGGCGGGATTGAACGACCACACGTCGCTGCGGAAATCATTCTGCGCCGACGCCGCCCCCCCGGCCACGATCAAGCGGTCGGACAGCGCGAAGAGCTCGGCGTCGTACCGGGCCGACGGGGGATCCACGTCTTCGATCTCGGTCCAGGTGTCGTCGCTGAAGTCATAGGTCCAAAGCCGGTTGCTCGAGCCCCCCGCGGACGCCCCGCCGAACTTGTAGACCTTCCCGTCGCCCGGGTAGTAGGCCATCGAACAGCCGAGCCCCGGGCCCGAGCCGAACGGGGTGCTGATCGTCCAGCTGTTGTCGTCGAGGTCGAACACCCAGGTGGTGCTCCCCATCAACGCGCCCAAGTCGCGTCCGCCATACAGCAACACTTTGTTGTACTCGGGGTGATAGGCGGCGCAACCGCAGTAGCGTGGCTCCGGCGAGCTGCCGATGGCCGGCGTGACCTCGGTGAACCCCGGCGGATCTTGGTTGGCGTCAAACAGGTACGTGTGGCCGAGCACGCTGCCGCCACCGAACGCCCCGACGTCGATGCCGCCGAACACAAACGCCCGGCCGTCGCCGAGGTCGGCGGAGATGTGGGCCCACTGGGCGTCCATGATGCCGTCGGGCGGATCGAACGATTCCCAGCCCAGGTCCTGTTCTGGAATCTCTTGGGCATCCGGCGGTCCCGCGTCCACCCCGTCGCCGGCGTCGTCCCCGCCCGCGTCCGCGCCGTCGCCCGCGTCGGCCGCGGCCGCGTGGGGGGCGCCCGCGTCGGGGCCCGCATCCTCAGGACCGGGGCCGGGGCAGGCGGTGAGCACCACAGGACACGCCGACAACAACAAACACAGCACACGGGTCATACGCACAACACTCCCTTGTCGATCGGTTGTGGGGGCCGGAACTGCAAATGACGCGCCCAGTCCTCCTGAGCGCCAAAAGTCCTTTTTATTCGAAGGGTTACATGTAGCGTCAAGAGGGCGATCGGCGCCGGTGTGCGTGTCGCGCACAGGTGTACACACGTGCGCGCCGCGCGCGCGGGAATGGCCGCGGCCGGCCGAGGCTTCAGCCCCACCGGTGGATGTGCGAACGGGAGGCATCATGAACCAGCCAAAAACCCTCGTCGCCCGGTCCCTGTTGTGTGCGCTGACATTGGCGGCCGCGCTGGGGTGTCAGGACAGAACCGTCCCGGCGACGCCCGCCGCGCCCCCGACCGCCGCCCCGCTGTTTGTATTTGGGAGCAGCGCGCCCCTCAACCTGCACGAACGCGTGTTGCTCGCGGCCACCGCCCGCTTTCCGCCCCCCGCGGGCAGCGCAAGGGACTTCCCCCCGGCCGCGCTCGACGCCGCCTGGGACACGGCGGTGCGCGGGTACGCCCGCGCGTTCGGCTCGATGTTTTCCCCCGCGGCCACCGCCGCGCAGCGGGGGCTGTCACGCGCCGACGCCGCGCGCTTTTGCGCCCCCGACCCGACCCCGGTGGTGCCCCATGCGGTGTGTGCCTTGTGGCCGGCGTACCAGCGTGACCAGTGGGCGAAGGACGACGCCAAGAACAAGGCGTTCATCGACCGGCTGCAAAAGACCCGCCCCGAACTGTGGCAAGCCATCGCCGACGACCTCGTCCGGCTCTATGGCATGCCGTGGCCGAAGCACCCCCTGCGGGTCGAGGTCGCGGCCGAGGTCGGGGGACCGGGCGCGGCTTACACCACCGACGCGGGGTATGTGACATTGGCAAGCACGGACGCGCGACACCAAGGGGATGCCGGGCTCGAGATCTTGTTCCACGAGGCGTCCCACTTGATGTTTGCCGAGGTGGAAAAGGCCCTGGCCGCGGCGGGGGAAAAGACCGGGCGTCCGGTGCCCGACGCGCTCTGGCACGCGTTGCTCTTCTACGGCACCGGCCGGGTGGTGCAAAAACACATCGGTCCCGGCTACACGACCTACGCCGAGGCCCAGGGGCTGTACACGCGGGGCGGCTTCGACGGCTTTGCCCCCGCCCTCGACGCCCACTGGCGTCCCTACCTGGACGGGGAAGTCACATTGGACACGGCCCTGGCCGGCGTGCTCACCGCCTTGCCCCCCGACGACCGCGGGGTCGACCCGTAGCCCCGTCAGGGCAGCGCGTCGTCGAGACCGAGCAGCTCCACCAGTTCGGTGAACGCGGCGCGGTAGTTCGCCTCGTCGTCGTCATCCCACGGGCGGATGCCGGCCTCGAGCTGCTCGTCGGTGATGTCCTCGGGCGACAGGCGATCGTTTTTGCGGGTGAAAATGTGGTGTTCGCTTTGGTACTCGGACAAGACCACCGGTTCGGTGGTTTCAAAACCGTCGAGGATGACGTCCGCGCTGACCTCCGCCACCGTGGTCTCGTCGCTGGCGCGGAGAATGCGTGCGTGCATGCCGTCGGGCCAGGCAAGGCCTGCCTCGACCGCGGGCCGGGCGAGGTTGATGCAGTCCACGAGGTCGACAAACACCGTCCACGGGCGGTTGTGGTAGTAGTGCCGCATCTCGTCCTCGGTGGAGGCGGAGGGGAGATTGCCGATGGCGGGGCCGACGATGCGGGCTTGGTAGAGCAGCTCGTTCTGCGGGGCCAAAAACGGCGCGACCATGACGAGATTGCGCAGGGGGGTGAAATCGTCGAACCGACCCTCGGCCTGGTGGATGAACGTCAGGGGACAGCCGGTGGATGAACAGAAGATGGAGATGTTCTCGTAGCCGAGGGCATCGAGGGCCGCGTATTCGTCGAGGATCGGCGCGCCCCAATCGGGGTGGTGCGTCTCGACCCAGGCCTCGGTGCTCCGGCCGTGTCCGCCGAGCACCACCAAGGACACCAGGGCCCCGCGCGCCTCGGCGTACTCGCGAAACTCGACCCACTCGTAGCTCGAGGCCTGAAAACCGTGGGCGGTGATCACCACTGGACGTTGCCGGTCGGCGTTGGTGGGCGAGGGGAGGCGCGCCGAGAGCAGGTAGGCATCTGGGTCCACCAGGGCCGGGTCCAATGTATCTGGACTGTCCATGGCATCATCCCGCTCCGGCACCGGCAAGCCGCAGCCGAGGCCCAAGGTCAGCAACCACACCGGCATCCATCGCATCGGTCCCCCGGGGAAGAAGGCCACGCTACAGGGCGAAATCGTAGTGTATCGCGAACGTCGCCGGCCCACCGGCCGCCTGTTCACAGCTGGCGGTGCAGGTCGCGTCCCCGCAGGGGAACGTCGCGTCCTCCTGCACCGTCTTGGCCGCCACCGCCGCGCGCAGGTTCGCTTCGATCGCGAGGGGCTTGTCGGTCCCGTCGTCGCTGCGTTCGCGCAGGCCGGTGAGCGCGTCGAGCGCGCCCTGGGCCTCGTCGAGGCGGGTGGCGGGACAAGCCTTGTGCCCGGGGGCGCGGATTTCGATCGCGTCGTGCAGGTGCACACATCCGCCGCGGGTGCGCGTGACCTGGCGGCCGTCGGGGAGGGTCACGGTCTCGGTGATCTCCCGGCCGCGGCGAGACCAGGTGTGCGGGCCGGGGTTGTTCCCGAGGGTGGGCGGGAGCACAAAGTGGTCGAGGGTGCAGTCGGGCTCGAGCGCGCGGGACAAAAACGCCCGGGTCTCGGCCACGAACTTGTCCGGCGCCTCGAGATACACGAAGTGGCCAGCGCCGGGGAAGGTGACCACGGGGGCGCCCCACACCGCGGCGTTGTCCTCGTGCGCGGGGGCCCCGATCACCTCACTGCGCGCCCCGCGAAACTCGATGGCGGCGTCGAGGGCCACGCGCACGTTGCGCGGGGCGGCGGACAGGCCGCCCTCGTCGGTGTAGGCCGCGACCAGGGCCCCGCGGGTGCACGGCAACAGCCGGCTCTCGGCGTCCCACGCCTCCATGCGGTCCTGGGCCGCGGGGGTGGCGTAGTGGAGGCGCGCTTGCACCGGCAGGCGCCCAATGAGGCTGTACGCGTCCGCGAGCCGGACCATGGCCGGCCGGGCGTCGGCCGCGAGCGCCGCGAGCTTGGCGTCGTCCCAGCCCTGGGCCAGCGCGGACTGGGCGAGGGTCGTGACCTGGTGGCCGAGGGCGAGCTCGAGATTGGCCGCGGTGTCGACGAGAATCAGACGGTCCACATGACGGGGAAACGCGGCCTTGTATTGGACGGCGACGACCCCGCCGTAGCTGTGGCCCATGACGTGCCAGGCCTCGACGCCGACGTGCCCGCGGAGGGCCTCCAGATCGTCGAGGGTGGGGGCGAGACCGAGCGCGGCTTTGGCCCCCAATTGGTGCGAACGGCCCGCGCCTCGTTGGTCGACGTAGACCATGCGCAGGTGGGCCTCGAGCTCGGCCCCGACGGCCCGTCGAAATGAATGGGCATTGTAGCCGGGGCCCCCGTGCAAAAAGAGCACCGCGGGCGCGTCGGCGGGACCGGCCACGTCATACCAGAGCTTCGTGCCGTCCGGGCGGACCAGGAAGCGGCCGCCGAAGGCGAGCAGGTCGTCGCGACAGGTCGAGGGCGCCGCGTCGGCGACGGGGGCGGTCGAGGCAGCGGCGGACGACGACGGGGGAGCGGGCGCGAGGGGGGCTTGCTCGGTGCGACAGCCGACGACGAACAACAGCGCCAGGACCGGGGCGGTCTTGGTTGACATCATGTGCCACCTCCTGTGCGGGTGTACCACAACCAAGCGCGGACCCCGGCGGGGGACCAAGAACAGTGCAAGGTCAGGGACCTGCCCGCGCTTGCTCAGGCGATGCCCCGGCTTGCGACGAGGGGGGCACGCAAATGTCACCCGCTTGTTGCCCAATGAAATTGTCTGCGATTTCAGCGGCGTTCGCTTGTCGATCGAGACTGTCTCGGACCCGTCATCCACCTGTCACCCAGTGTGCGCACAAAGCCCCCAACGGTTTTTCTTCAGGAGCTTTCTCATGCGCATTCTTTCCTCTGTTGTTTCGCTCAGCCTTCTTTCCCTGGCGGTGGCCTGCGACGGCACCTCCGGCATGACCGAACCCGAGCCCTCGGGCGAGCTGCCCTACGAGTGCGAAGACACCTTCTGCGTGCTCAGCGGCGAAGTCCTCGAGGACGTGACCCTCACCAACGACGTGGACTGGCTGCTCCGGGGCGGTGTGTTCATCGGCGACGACGACAACGAAGTCACGCTCACCGTCGAGCCCGGCACCCAAATCTTTGGCGAGACCAGCACCCGCGGCATGCTCGTGGTGCGCCGGGGGAGCAAGCTGATGGCCGAAGGCACCAGCGACGCGCCCATCGTGTTCACCTCGTCGCAAGAGCCCGGCTCCCGCGCCCGCGGCGACTGGGGCGGGGTGGTGCTCAACGGCCGCGCCCCCGTCAACGGCTGCGACACCGGCGTGTGTGAGTCCATCGGTGAAGGCGATACCGGCGTGTACGGCGGCGACGACGAAGACGACAACAGCGGGGTGATGAAGTACGTCCGCATCGAGTACGCGGGCGCGCTCATCAGCCCCGACAACGAACTCAACGGCCTCGGCTTCCAAGGCGTCGGCCGCGCCACCACCATCGACTACGTGCAAGTGCACATGGCCAAAGACGACTGCGTCGAGTTCTTCGGTGGCACCGCGGAGGCCAAGCACATCCTCTGCACCGGCACCGCCGACGACAACCTCGACTGGACCGACGGCTGGCGCGGCAAGCTGCAGTTCTTCATCGCGCAGCAGTACGACGACGCGGGCGACAACGGCATCGAAGCGGACAACAACGGCGAAGACAACAACTCGAGCCCGCGCAGCTACCCGACCTTGAGCAACCTCACCCTCATCGGCGTGCCCGGCTCCGACACCAGCGACATCGGCGCCCTCCTCCGCGAAGGCACCGCGGCGCAGATCAACAACATGGTGGTGCAAGGCTTCGGCGAGTCCTGCCTCGACATCGACCACGACGCCACCTTCACCCAAGCGGAAAACGGCGACCTCACCATCCAAAACTCCATCTTCGACTGCGTCACCCCCTTCGGCACCGACGCGGAAGACCCCATGGACGTCGGTGACTTCGTCATGACCACCAACGAAGGCAACCTCAACACCGACCCGGTGCTGAAAAACGCGTTCGCCACCGGCATGGACCGCGACTTCGCCCCGTCGAGCGGGTCCCCCGCCGCCACCGGCGCGTCGATGCCGTCCGGCGGGTTCTTCGACACCGTCGACTACATCGGCGCCATGGACCCGGACGCGGACTGGACCGCGGGCTGGACCACCGCCGACCGCAACTGATGCCCACGCCCGTGACCGGACCTCGAGGAGCCACACACATGCACTCCAAATGGATCGCACTTTCTCTTTGTCTGGCCGCGGGCACCGCGGTCGCCGCCGGGTCCTCGTTGCCCCGCGCGGTGGCCGATCTCCTGACCGAGGTGGAATCCCTCGGTCAGGAGATTTCTCTTCTGCGCGCCGAGACCCAATCTCTGCGCATCGAGGGCGCGGCGCAGCTCGCCGCCCTCGACGGCGATGTCGAAGCCGAGCGCCGGCGCCTCGCCGACCTGCAACAAAGCGCGCGGGACCGCCGCCCCCCAGGCGACGATGACCAATACGACCTGCGCGCGGCGGTCTCGTACGGCCTAAAGGAGGCACGAGCGCTCATCACCAAAGGCGCGCCCTACCGCGTGGCCGAACGCACCCAAGAACTCGACGACCTCGCCGCCAGCCTGGACGCGGGCGCGCCCCCCGCCGAGGTGGCGGCCCGGCTGTTCTCATTCCTCGACGACCACCGGCGCCTCGCCACCCGCATCGGCCGCGACACGGTGGACGTCACCGGGCCCGACGGCACCCGCCGGCTCGGCACCGCGCTGCGCATGGGCACCTTGGCCCTGTTCGCCGAGACCCAGTCCGGCGCCGTGCTCCGCAGCGACACCCACGCCGACGGCACCTACGCCTGGACCACCCTCGAGGGACCGGACGCACAGCTCGTGCAGGAGGCCCTGGAGGCGATGAAGAACGGCAAACAAGCCGGCCAGTTCACCCTGCCGGTGGGGCCCTTGCCCACCCAGAAAAGCGCCGCGCCGGTGGTGGAGACAACGCCATGAACAAGCCCACCATCTGGTCGCTCTCCGCCGCAATCTTTACGACACTTTTGGGATCGTCTTCGGCGCTGGCCGCCGGGGGCGAGACCCCACGTCTCAAGGCCGCGTACCAAGAAGAGGTCGCCTACCTCCGCGAGGAGCAACGCGCGCTCAAGACCCTGCGCGACGACCTCGACAAAGCGCTGCAAGCAGCCCAGCGCGACCTCGCGCAAAAACGCGCCGCCCGCACCGCGGAGCTGTCCCGCCTGCGCCGAGAGTCGGCCGCGCTCGAACGGTCGTTGGTGCTGCTCGAGGACCAAGCCGCCCAGCGCGACGCGGTCCGCGACCAGCTCGAGACCCTGGTCGCCGCGGCCCGCGGGGACACCCTGGCCGCGCGGCTGCGCGCGGCGGTGGACACCAATGTGACGGCCTTGGCCGCCCTCGGGGCCGTGACCAAGGCGCCGGGCACGTTCTTCAACCCCGCCGGCGAAGAGGTGAACGGCACCGTGGTCCACGTCGGGGGCGTGGCCGCCTACGGGCTTTTGGGCGGCCGAGGCTTCGTGCTCACCCCCGTGGGCGGCGGCGCGCTCAAGGCCAGCACCCCGCTGTCGGCCGAGGCGATCGAACGCATCGCGCGCGGTGACGCCGCGGGCACGGTGCCGGTCCTGCTGTGGCCGGACAAAGACGTGGCCTTCACCCCGCGGGCGGAAAAGACCTTTGCCGACACATTGCGCGCGGCGGGGCCCATCGGGGGCGTGATCGTGGCGCTGTTCTGTCTCGGGGTGTTGCTCATCTTGGCGCGGGCGGGGCTGTTGTTGTCCGCGGCGCGCAAGGTCGACAAGTACCGCTTCGGCATCGTCGAGCAGGCCATCGCGCACAACCTCGCCGCGTGCCGTGCCCTGTGCGAACAGCACGGGGTGTTGCGCCGCGCGGTGGGCCCGGTGATCGACGCCGCTCACCTCGACTGGGACGCGCGCGAGGACATCGCGGGCGAAGGCGTGCTCGCCGCCAGCGAGACCCTCGAGCGGTTCTCGACGGTGATTCTCGTCATCGCCGCGGTGGCGCCCCTGCTCGGCCTGCTCGGCACGGTCACGGGCATGATCGCGACCTTTGATTCCATCACCGCGTTCGGCACCGGGGACCCCCGCGTGCTGTCTGGCGGCATCTCGGAAGCGTTGATCACCACCGAGCTCGGTCTCATCGTGGCCATCACCTCGCTGTTCTTGGGCCAGGTGTTGGCCGCGTACGGCCAGCGCACCCTCGGCCGGCTCGAGAGTTGTGCCCTGTCGGTGGCCCACGCCCTGGCGGACAATCCCGCCCACGTGGTGCGCGCCGACGTGCGCCGGCACCCGCTGGCGAACGACACCGGCCGGTCGGCGCCGGCCAAGGAAGTGGCCCACGCATGAGCGCGTTCGCCCTCGCCGGCCCCCTCGGGGTGGTGCTGCTGTTGTGCGCGGCGCTGCTCGGCGCCGCCCTCGGCGACCGCGCGCTGACCTTGTGGGGGGCACGACGGCAGGTGCGCGCGCTCGCGCCCCCCGCCCCCTCGGCGGACGGCACCGCGCGTTTTTTCCACGTCGTGGGCGCGTTGGATGCGCTGCTCGGGCGACACCGGGCGGTGGTGCACGTGCTCGTGGTGCTCGCGCCGCTGCTCGGCCTGCTCGGCACGGTGATGGGCATGATCGACACGTTCTCTGCTTTGACAGATGCAGAAGTCTATGAACGAAGCGGCGGGGTGGCCGCGGGGGTGAGCCAGGCCTTGATCACCACCGAGCTCGGTCTGGTGATCGCCGCCCCCGGGGTGTTGCTCTCGCGCATGCTCACCCGCCAAGAGGAGAGCGTGCGCAACCGGCTGGGGGCGGCGGTGGCCGACGCGCGCCGACGACGACGAGGAGTGGCGGCATGAGTGCGCTGTCTGTGAGCCGACGCAAATCCCAGGACACCGGCGTCGACATCTCGCCGCTGATCGACATGGTGTTCATCCTGCTCATCTTCTTCATGGTCACGACCACGTTCGTGAAGGACAAGAAGCTCGACATCGAACGCCCCAGCGCGTCCTCGAGCGAGACCGTGTCCGACACCGCGGTCCGGGTCCAGGTCACCGCCGATGGCGCGGTCTACGTCGGGGGCGTGCTCACCCGCTCGTTTATGGTCAAAGACCGGGTCGAACACGCCCTGTCCGCGGGCGCACAAAAGGACGTGGTGGTCATCGCCGACCGCACGACCTCCGCCGACCGCCTCATCGACGTCGTGGACCAATGCCGCCAAGCCGGCGCCGCCCACGTCGGTGTGGCCACCTCGGACGAGGCCGGCGGATGATCGTGAAGGGGCCGCCCCGCCTCGTGCGCGCCGCCGCCGCTCTGTGTGGCGCGGCGGTGTTCGTCGCCGCCTTCGCCGGCGCGCTCTACGCGGTGTCGCAAAAGCCCGAGCCCCCGGCGAAAAAGACCGCCGCCGCCCACGCGGTGGTGCTCACCAAGACCAAACCCCCGCCGCAGAAAAAGAAGACCCCGCAGCGCACGCGCCGGCGCGCGGCCCGGGCCTCCAAGTCGTTGGCCCCGCCCCCGGTGGGCGGCGGGCTGACCCCGGGGGGCTTTTCCCTCGGCCCGGCCCTCGACGCGGCCCAAGCCGACAGCCTCACCGACGAGCTCGTGGGCGACACCTCGGACATCGCGCTCACCGCCGACACCGTGGACAGCCCGCCGCGCATCGTGAAGGGCGCGACCCCCGAATACCCCGCCGCTCTCCGGCGGCGTGGGGTCGAAGGCGAGGTCCTGCTCGCTCTCGTCATCGCCCCCGACGGCCGGGTCACCTCCTCGCGGGTGCTCGCGTCCGAGCCGCCCGGCGTATTCGATGCCTATGCATTGGCGGCGGCGGACAAGACCCGATTCAATCCCCAAACCAAAAACGGCGAACCCGTGTCCACCCGGGTCGAGCTGCCCTACGTCTGGAGCTTGTCCCAACCATGACCGGACTCTGGCTCGCCCTGTGGCTCGTGGGCGCGACCCCGTCGGCGGCCGACGACGTCGATCCCGTCGACATCGCGGCCAAGCTGCTCTCGGCCCGCGACCACCAGGGCGCGCTCACCGTGCTCGACGAGGCCGCCCCCCCGGAGGAGGACCTCGCCCGCGCCCGGTTTCACACCATGAAGGGGCTCGCACACCTCGGGCTGCACCAAGCCCACGACGCCAAGCGAGAGCTGCGCGACGCGGTGCGCTTCTCCGCCCGCGGGGGGGCCGATGACCGCCGGCTCTTTTTGGCCCTGGCCCGGGCCGCGGCCGACGACGAAGACTGCGCGATGGCCCTCGATGCCCTGCAGAGCTACGGCCCGGATTTGTATCGAAGGCCCGACGCGGTCCGCCTGCGGGCCCGGTGCTTCGTCGAGCAAAAGCGGCCCGGCGCGGCCTACGCGACCTTGCGCCGCGGGGCCGAGACCATCCTCACCGCCGACGCCCTGAGCGAACAGCAGGTGGTGTTCTTGCTCGAACGCAAACTGCGCCAAGCCGCCCTCGACGTGGCCCTGGCCCGCGCGCCCCACCAAGAGGCGGACGCGGGGTTGTCGCTCATCGGCCGCTTCGCCGAACACGGCGCGCACCGCGAGGCCCACGCCCTTTGCTTGGCCCTGATGACGGTGTTTCCCGACGACGCGCGGTTCGTGCGCCGCCGCGCCTATGCCTTGATCGACATGGGCCACCTCAGCCGCGCGGCCCGGGTGCTCGAGGGCCTCGCCCACCAAGACGGGGCGCTCTACCGCGACGCGGCCGAGCTCTACCGACGACAAGGCCGGCTCTCGCGCGCCCTGGTGCTCAACCGCCGGGTGCCCGACCAGGACGAACGCTTGGTGCAACGCTTCGGTCTGCTCGTCGACGCCGGCGCCGACGCCCGGGCCCGCGCGTTGTTGCCGCGGCTGTCGCGGCGCGGCCTGCTCGATTCCGACGACATGCGCTACGCCGCCGCCTACGTGCACCTGCGCGTGGGGGCCATCGACGATGCCCGCGAAGCGGCCCGCGACATCCACAACCATGAACAGCGGGTGGCCATCACCGAAGCCCTCGACCGCTGCAGCACGGGGGAAGCGGCGTGTTTCTAGTCTCTGCGCTCGGCCTCGTGCTCGCCCTGCCCGCGTCCCAGCCCGACGACGTGGCCCATGCCCGGGTCGAAGCGACCGCGCGCGCGCCGGTCACGGTGCTCGTGTTCGACGAGGCCGGCGCCCCCCTGCCCGGGGTCGAAATCCTGGCCAGCCCGGCCGCCACCGCGCCGGTGGCCGTGACCGACGACGTCGGGGGCGCGACCTTCCCGGGACGGGCGGTGGTCTTTCTGCGCGCCCCGGGCCAAGCCGCGGTGCGGGTGGAGCTCACCGTTGGGGTCACCGACCATGTGGTCGACCTCGGCCCCACCGGGGCGAGCGTGCGAGGGCTCGACCCCGCGGACCGCGCCGTGGCTGAAGTCGACGTTCGCGCGAGTGTCGAAGCGACCGCGCAGGCGTGGTTGCACGGCGCCGTGACCGGCGAGGACGGCACCCCGCTCGGTGGGGTGCGGGTGTTGGTCGAGGGCGTGCCCGATGCCGCCACCACCGACGACCAAGGGCGTTTCCGGGTCAAGGTCCCCACCGGGCAAAGGCGGGTAAGCTTCATCGAGGCCGACCACGCGACCTTGGAGCAACAGGTCGACATCGGCCCCGCCGGGCACGACCTCGACGTGGAGATGGTCAAGGCGGGGGCGCGGCTCGCGGCGGTGACGGTGCACGCGCCCCACATCGCGGGCAGCCTCTCGTCCGCCCTCGACGAGCGCAAGAACGAAAACGCCGTCACCGAGGTGCTCAGCCGCGAGGAGTTCAAAAAGACCGGCGACGGGGACGCGGCCAAGGCGCTCAGCCGGGTCACCGGCCTGTCCGTGGTCGGGGGCCGGTACGTCTACGTGCGCGGCCTCGGCGAGCGGTACGCGAGCTCGCGGCTCAACGGCGCGGCGTTGCCCAGCCCCGAGCCCGAGCGCCGGGTGGTGCCGCTCGACCTGTTCCCCACCGCGCTCCTCGAGAGCATCACCGTGAAGAAGAGCTACTCTCCCGAACTGCCCGGTGAGTTTGGCGGGGGGGTGGTCGAGCTCAAGACCCGTTCGATTCCGGAGACGTTGGTGGCCCGGGTGTCGTTGTCGACGGGGGCGCGCAGCGGGACCACCTTCAGCCTGGCCCCGCACAGCCCCCTGGGCCTGCTCGACCCCCTCGGGCTCGACGTCGCCCGGGGCTTGCCGGGCCCGGTGGCCGCGGCCTCTGCCGACGAGGCCCTGCTGCAAAAGGACCGCTTCTCCAGCCGGGGCTACACCGCCGAAGAGCTCGAGACCTTCGGCGAGATGATGAACAACGTGTACTCCCCCGTCGACCAGCTCGTGCTCCCCGACGGGGGCTTCTCCGCCGAGGTCGGGGGCGGGACCGCGGTTGGCCCGCTCAAGCTCGGGGGACTGTTCGGGACCACGTTCAAAAACAGCGCCGCGCGGCAGGCGTTCACCCGCGATTACTTCGTGCTCGGCGAGGGCAAGCAGCTCGAGGACGGCCACCGCTACACCTTCGACACGTTCAACCGGCGCGTGACCGGCGGCGCGATCGCGACCCTGGGCGCGTCGCTGTACGACGACCACAAGGCGACCGCGACGTTCATGCTCGGGCGCGTCACCGACAACGAAGCGCGCTGGTACGAAGGCCACAACCGCGACGTGGGGGGCGACATCCGGGTGTCCCGGCTGCGGTTTGTGGAGCGCACCCTCGCCTTGTCCCAGTTTGCGGTGGAAAGCCGCGTGCCCGCCTTGTGGAACCTGACCTTCAACGCCCACTACACATACGCGTTGGCCGCCCGGCACGAGCCCGACCGGCGTGAGACCCGCTACGACCGCGAGGGCACGTCCGACCGGTGGCGCCTGTCCGACCGCCCCGAGGGCAACCAGCGGGTGTTCAGCGACTTGCTCGACCACAGCCACAACGTCGAGACCAGCCTCAAGTCCAAGTTCCCGGTGTGGCTGGACCAGTGGGGCTTGGTCCAAGGCGGCCTGTCCTTCGCGTACAAGACCCGGGTGGTCGACACCCGGCGCTTCAAGTTTTTGCACAAAGGCGAAAAGAGCGGTGACAGCCAAATCCTGTCCAAGGCCCCCGAACAGATCTTCACCCCCGCCAACATCGGCAGCGACGGGTTCCAGTTGGAGGAGATCACCCGCCAGACCGACAACTACGACGCCAGCCAGCTGGTGGTGGGGGCCTTTTCCCGGGGCGAACTCCCCATCGCCTTCGGCCTGCTCCTCTACGGCGGCCTCCGGCTCGAGCACGGCCGGCAGAACGTCCGCACCTATGCATTGTTCAACCCCGACAACGAGCCGGTCATCGCCGACCTCGTCACCACCGACCTGCTCCCCTCGGTGGGCGCGGTGTGGACGATCATGGACACGGTCAAGATCCGCACCGACGGCAACGTCACCTTGTCTCGTCCCGACTTCCGGGAGCTGTCGCCCGCCACCTTCAACGACGTCACCGGCGGCCGACAAATCTTTGGCAACCCCGACCTGGAGCGCGCGCTGATCATCGCCACCGACGCCCGCGTCGAATGGTACCCGGTGGCCCTCACCCAGCTCTCGCTCGGCGCCTTCTACAAACACTTCCACCGTCCCATCGAGCAGGTGGTGGTGGTCAGCGCCCAACAGTCCGTGACGTACATGAACGCCGACGCGGCCGACAACGTCGGGGTCGAGGTCGAGGCCCGCACCGACTTCGGGTTTGTGCACGACCTCCTCGAAGGGCTCTACGTCGCGGGCAACGCCGCGCTCATCTACTCACGGGTGGACCTCGGGGACGACTTCGGCATCGCCACCGCCCAGACCCGCCCGCTGCAGGGCCAGTCGCCCTACTTGCTCAACCTCCAGACCGGCTACCAAAGCCCGACCCAGGGGACGCGCCTGTCGGTGGCCTACAACCTCACCGGTCCCAAGATCACCGACGTGGGGGCCCAAGGCGCGCCCGACATCATCGAGGACCCCATCCACCGGTTGGACGTGCTCGTCAGCCAACCGCTGGGCGCGGGCTTCAGCGTCGGGGTGAGCGTCAAAAACGTGCTCAATCTCCCCATCACCCACCGCCAGGGCGAGCGCACCATCGACCAGATCCAGACCGGCCGCCAATACGGCGCCTCGCTGTCCTGGGCCTACTAGTCCGCGCCGCCCTACTGGGGCGCGCTGTCCTCGGGGCGCGGCTCGCTTGGCGCGGTTTTGTCCGCCAAGGCGACGGGGAGCTTTTCGATGAAACACGAGGACTCGTTGCACACGCTCACCGCGACTTCGCCGGTGAGCGGGGCCGCGGTTTTGGCCCGGTACGGCACGGTCCACGACGCGTGCTGCTCGTCGGTGTGCGTGACCGGGGCGGGGTCCTGGAACGTCACCGCCGGGTGCTTCGCGGGGGTGAAGCGGTGGGGGTACTCTTTGTTCACGTGGGTGTCGCCGGTGGCCACCACCGCAAATGTCACTGCGCAGTCTTGGCCGACAGAACAAGCCGGGGCCTGTGCGTCGAGCACCACGAAGTTCTTTTTGGCCTGCGCCGACCGCGGCCCGATGGTCTCGGGGGCGGCGGTGGTCTGGCACCCGGCGAGGGCGGCGACGCCCAACCACAGCAGACCGCGCGTCATGACGCGTACTTCACGCTGCAGCCATAGGCTTTGCTCGTGGGCACCTTCACGGGCTGGCCGGCGGCCAGCGCCTTGAGCGCCTCGTCGACGTAGTTGACCAAGGTTCCGCCCTCGGGGGTCTGGCCCTCGCCGTCGGGGGAGTTGTCGATGGCCCCGGCATAGACCACGGTGCCGTTCGGGTCGATCACCACCATTTGCGGGGTGTTGGTCGCGCCGTAGGTCCGGCCCACCGCCCCGTCGACGTCGCGGAGCACAGGGTGGGCGAGCTTCCACTTGGTCTTGGCGTCGCGGTTGACCGCGGGGTCGTGGCCCTGTTTGCCCGCGGCCCCGGAGTTGATGGCGAGCCACACCACCCCGTCCTGGGCGTGCCGGGCGGCCGCGTCTTTGAGCGATCCCGGCCCGTGGGAGGCCTTGACGAAGGGACACTCCGGGTTGAACCACTCGAGCACCACCGTCTTGCCGGCAAACTGTGACAAGCTGACGTCCTTGCCGTCGAGGTCGGCGAGGGTGAAGTCGGGGGCTTTTTTGCCCACCAACGTCGCGGCCTTGGCCCGGGACGGCGGGGCCTTGTCGTCGGGCGCCGCCTCGGGCGCGGCCGCGGACGGCGCGGGGGCGTCGCCGGTCGGCTCTTTGTGCTCCTTGGTTTCGCTACACGCCGACAACAACGTCAAGCCCAACAGCCAGCCCAGCTTCTTCATCGCACCCTCCGTGGTTCGGTGGCGGTTGTAGCAACTTCCACCCGGGGTGCACACGCGGGGCGACCCCACGGGGGGCCAAAAGAAAAAGGCCCCGCTTGCGCAGGGCCTTTTCCGCTCTTCACCATTGGCCTCAGGGCTGGTTCGGGTCCATCCCGTTGCCGCCGCAGATGCCGTCGATGCAGGCGCTGCCATCGGGGCAATCCGCGTCGCCTTGGCACTGCGGGTTCGGGTCATCGGGGATGACGCAGAAGCCGTAGCACTCGCCGGTGGCGGGGTCGCAGGTCTGGGGCCCGATTTCGCAGAACGCGTCGGGACCAAACTGCTGTTGGCAGTCCTCGTCGACGAAGCACTCACCCACCGGCGGGTCGACCGGCACGCACAGCGAGTAGCACTCATTGGTGAACTCGCAGAACGGGTCGTTGCCGGGGCAGGCGCACACGTCGAGCTCAGTGGCGCAGCGGAAGCCTTGCGAGCAATCCGCGTCCTCGAGGCACACGTCCTGCGGGGGCTCTTGGTACTCGCAGCGGCCGTAGCATTCCCCGTTGGGGGTGCACTCTTCGATGAGGCAGAACTGGTCGGCACCGCAGTCACCGTCGTCCATGCACTCGCCGTTGGGGTCGAGCGGCTCACACACGCCGAGGCAGGCCACGAGCATGCCGGGGTTGCCGGGCACCGCGCAGTAGTCCTCGGTGTTGCAGCGGAAGCCGTCGCCACAGTCTTGGTCCGTCCAGCAGAGGTCGTCGGGCGGCGGCACTTCGACGCAGCGGCCGGGGCAAGCGATCAGCGCGTCCCCGTTGGGGTCCATGCCGGGCTCGCCGAAGCAGTTGGCGTCGTCGTACTCACAGTACGCGTTGGGGCCGCAGTCCCAGTCGCTGTAGCACTCGCCGTTGTTGACCGGGGTGCAGATGCCTTCGACCCAGCATTCCTCGTCGCACGGCGGCGGGGGAATCTGACCATTGTCGCAGTTGGGGTCATCGGGGTCGCAGGGCGCGGGGTCCGGGTACGCGCAGCCGGTGCACACGGTCACCTCTTCACACTGGTAGCCGGGGGCGCATTGGTCGTCGCCTTGGCACTCGGTGGGGTTCGGTTGGCCGGGCACACACTGGCCTTCGATCCAGCAGGGCGCGAGGCAGTTCGGGTCGCCTTGCTCGCCGCTGCAGGGCGGGCAGTAGTCTTGGACTTCGCAGTGCCAACCGTAGGGGCACTCCTCGTCGGACAGGCAGCTCGGGTTGGGAGCGGGCACGCACACCGGCACCCAGAGTTGGTCCATGCCGTTGCATTCGCAGTTCGCGTCGTCGGGGCCGCAGTCGCAAGGCACGCCCGGCGGGGGCAGGTCCTCGAGCAGACAGTCGGGACGGTCGAGGCACTCCTCGGGGGACAGCGCGTAACAGTCGTCGTTGCCGCCGTCGACGCAGACACCCGGTTCTTGCCAGCACTCCTCGAAGCAGTCCGAGGTGCCGTCTTCGGCGTCGTAGCACACGGTGGTGCAGGCCACGGGCGCGTCACAACGATCGCCCGGGGGGCAGTCGGCGTTGGAGTAGCAGTGTTGGTCGGGCTGGTAGGGCAGACACACGAAGCTCTCTTCCGGCGGGGCCACCAGGCAGTCCACCATCGGCTCGTCACAGTTGCCGTCCGCGTCGCACTCGACGGGCGCGTTGCCGCAGCCGTAGTCGTAGAACTCGGGGTAGCAAGCGTTGGACGCGTAGCACTCGTCGAGGCTCAGGTTGCCGCAGTCGTCGCCGTCGGGCACACAGATGAGCTCGGCCACGTCGGGGCAGTAGCACTGCGCGGGGTCTTGTTCGTTGTTCTGGTCGGGGTCGAACCCGTCGCACTCACACGGGGCGGGCACTTCCTCGAGGTGGCAACCCGGCACGGTTTGGCACAGGTTGGGGTCGAGGTCGCGGCAACCCTCGGTGGGGATGCAGACCGCTTCGCCGCACACGTCCTGGGTGAAGTCGAGGGCGAGCTGGGTGCCCGGGGGGCAGGACGGCAGGACCACGATGCCTTCGCCACAGTCGACGGGCACGCACACGCCGTCGGGGTCGACGGGGTCGCCCGGATCGCAGTTGGCGTCGTCGGGGTCACAGGCCGGGGCCTGGTCTTGCGGGCCCGGCCGGTTGGTGGGGCTTTGGCTCGGCGCCAGCGTGCGGCAGATTTTTTCCGCGCCGCATTGCGCGTCGGTGGTGCACACCGTCGGCGCTTCGACGCAGTGGCCGTAGCAGACCGCGGGGCAATCGGCGCCGTCGGCGCAGCCCGGGGGCGGCTCACAGAAGTTGGTGGTGTCGCAGATTTGGCCGGTGGCGCAATCGCCGGTGCCCCAGCAGGTGCCACCCGGGGGATTGGTCTCTTCGCAGGCGCAGATTTCGCAGCCTTCGTCGTCGGTCTGGAACTGGTCGCAGGCGAGATCGCAGACCAGCGGCTCACAGGTGCCGCCGTCGCCGTCGTCGCCGTCGAGTCCGATGATGATGCCGCACGCGGGCAGCACGGTGAACGCCATGATGGCGGTGAACACGAAGTACGCCCCGCGCAGCACGTCGATGCGGCCGCGGGGCTTCTGACACTGAGTTTGTCCGAGTTGTTTGTTCATTGGTTTCCTCCCAAGCAGACGCCCCTGTAAAAGCATGCGTCGTGCCACCCTGGACGGATCATTTTTATTATATTTATCAAGAAGTTAGCAAGATGCGGGGCGCAGGCAGCATCAAAAGTCGCTGTAGGTCCGGGTCCGCAGGTGCGGGCTGCAGATCGCACCCGCCGCGGGCAAACCCGACCTGCCCCTTCGCCGGCGACGCGGCCGGGCGGCCGGGGATGCGGTATGGTCTGCGCGTGCGGTGGCGCTCTTCCCCTTGGCTGCTGACCGTCGTGTTGGGGCTGTGCGGCGGTTGTCCGCAAGACCTCGAATGCGCGGTGTCCAGCGATTGTGCGGCCCTGGAGGCGTGCACGCCCGACGGGCGTTGTGTGCTGCTCAACGTCGATGCCGGCGTGGGCGATGGGGACGGCGACGGCGACGGCGATGGCGATGGGGACGGGGATGGCGATGGCGACGGCGACGGCGACGGCGACGCCGGGGTCCCGCTCGACCTCGCGGTCTCGCCCCTGTCCGTCGATGTCGCCGAGGGGCTCGGCGCCCAGCTGACCGCCACCGCCACGTTCAAAGACGGGCCTTTGGACGTGACCGCCCAATGCAGCTGGTCCTCGTCCGCCCCCGGCGTCATCACCGTCAGCGACGGAGACGGCACCAAGGGCGCGGTCGCCGCCCTGATGAACGCCGGCAGCGCCACCGTGACCGCGTCCTTCGGCGGGCTCACCGCCGACGCCACCGTCACCGCCCTGCCCCCCGTGGTCACCAACCTCTCGGTGGCCCCCGCGGTGCTCGACATGTTCCTCGGCCAAACCGCGCCGGTCTACGTGCAAGGCCTCTTCTCCAACGGCACCCTCGCCCCCGTCACCGGCGCGACCTTCGACAGCGCCGACCCGTTGGTGGCCAGCGTCGACGCCGCCGGCGTGATCACCGCCGAGGCCGCGGGCGCCACCCTCATCACCGCACACCTCGACGGGCTCGACGCCGTCACCAGCGTCACCGTCACCGAGGTCACGGTGGTGAGCATCACCCTTACCCCCGACGTGGCCACCCTGCCGCAGGGCGCCGACCTCACCTTCGTCGCCACCGCCCAGCTGTCGGACGGCGGCTCGCTCGACGTGACCCCGACGGTGGTGTTCACCTCCGATGACCCCGCGGTGGCCGACTTCGCAGGCCCGCCCGGCCGGGTCCGCGGCCTGACCACCGGCACCGCCACCATCACCGCGGTCCTCGACGGCACCTTCAACGCCACCGCCACCCTCGACGTGACCCCCCCGGAGATCGTGCACCTCGGCACCCGCGCGGCCCACTCCCTGGTCGCGCTCAGCGACGGCACGGTCTACGCGTGGGGCCTCAACGACGCCGGGCAGCTGGCCCAGGCCGACCTCGCCACCCGCACCGCCCCCACCTTCGTGCCCGGCCTGACCACCCGCATCGTCAAGGTCGCCACCGGGGGCAACCACTCGGTGGCCCTCGACGAAGACGGCCAGGTCTGGATGTGGGGGCTCAACACCTACGGCACCCTCGGCCGCGGGGTGTTCGGGGGCTATGGCCCCACCCCCCAAAAGGTGCTCGGCCCCGGGGGCCAGGGCACGCTCAGCAACATTGTCGACATCGCCGGCGGCATGGGCCACACCCTCGCCCTCGACGAGGACGGGGTGGTCTATTGCTGGGGCGAGGGCTTTTACGGCCAATGCGGGACCGGGGCCAAGGCCGACCTCAGCGTGCCCTTCGTCGTCCCCGGGGTGGGCACGGTCACCGACATCGCCGCGGGCGCGTACCACTCCGCGGTGCGCAACACCGACCAGGACCTGTACGTGTTCGGCTCCAACACCACCGGCCAGGTGGGCAACGGGCAATCCGGCACCGGCGTCGAGCAGCTCACGCCCTACCACCAAGCGGGCTCGACGATGGAGGGGGTGACCGCCATCGCCGCGGGCTGGGCCCACACCGTGTATCTGCGGACCAACGGCCAGCTCTACACCATCGGATGGAATGAGTACGGCCAACTCGGCAACGGCAACTTCGCCGACCAGACCACCCCGGTGAGCCACGACGTCGGCGCGGTGCGCATCGCGACCACGATGGGCACCACGATGTTCATCGACGGAGACGGGGCCCTGTGGGCGGCGGGGTTCAACAACTTTGGGCAGCTCGGCAACAACCAGTCCGGCACCAACCTGCCCACCTTCGCCCAGGTCCTCGGGGCCGGCGGCACCGGCGTGCTCGACGACGTCGATTTGATCAGCGGCGGGGCGAACAACGTGCTGGTGCTGACCGGCGCCGGCGTGCTGTTGTCCTGGGGCCGCAACCTCGATGGGGAGGTCGGCAACGGCGGCGGCGCCAACGTCCTGGTGCCCACCGTGATCCCGACCCCGGGCGGTTGATCCGCGCCCGCGACGCGACGAATTTTCGCTTCAAATTGAATCTCTTACGACGAGGATCGCCCGCGTTGCCGCAGATCGACGGCCGCGCGCCCGGACCCAGTGGAGCGCGCGTTTCGCTTGACCAAATGTTTTGGTCGAGCCAGATCGCGCCCTGCGTCTCGCATGAGTGACAGGAGATCAGACCACCACCACGAAAACGAGAAGCACCCCCAGAAAACGACAAACGGAGTAGAGAAATGGCGCAAGGCGTAAATAAGGTCATCTGCATCGGCAATCTCGGGCGCGACCCCGAGGTCCGCTACACCCAATCCGGCAACGCGGTGTGCAACCTGTCGGTCGCCGTCGGCGAGCGCAAGAAGGAAGGCGACGGGTGGCGCGACCACACCGAGTGGATCCGCGTGGTCTGCTTTGGCCGCACCGCGGAGAACGTCGGCCAGTACATGAGCAAAGGCCGGCAGATCTACGTCGAGGGCCGGATGCAGACCCGCTCGTACAAAGACAAAGACGGCAACGAGAAGTGGTCCACCGAGGTCGTGGCCAACCAAGTCCTGTTCCTGTCCAGCGGCGGTCCCGGCGGCGGTGGCGGCGGCGGCGGCGGTGGTGGTGGCGGCGGAGGCGGTGGTGGCGGCGGTGGCGGCGGAGGCGGCCGCGACGACGGGCCCCCGATGGACGACGGCGGCTTTTACGACGACGACCTGCCGTTCTGAGCCGGTCCCGGCACGACACGACGACGCCCCCGCCCGCGGGGGCGTTGCCTTTTGGGGGGACCACGCGGGTCGCGCAGACGGCCTTGCCTGGGCCCGCGCGCGACCTATGCTGGGGATGTCCAGAGGAGTCCAGCATGAACACCATCGGCACCGACGAGCGCAACTTTTGCACCCTTGCCCACCTCGGTCCGCTGGTGGTGTGGTTTTTCACCGGGGGCGTGCTCGGCTTCATCGTGCCGCTGGCGGTGATGTACTGGAAAAAAGACATGCACCCCTTCGTGCGTGAGCACGCCCGGCAGTCGAGCAACTTCCAGCTCACGATGCTGTTGGTGGCCGTGGTGCTGTTTGGGTTTTCGTTTTTGACCTTCGGCTTCGGCCTGTTGCTCGCCCTGCCGGTGCTGTTCGGTCTGCTGATCCTCGAGGTCATCGTGGCCGTTCGCGCCACCATGGCCTCGTCGCGGGGCGAGGCCTACGAGTACCCGCTGACGATCCAGTTTTTGCGCTGAGCTTTTGCCCCTGACGCCCTCGCGGGGCCAAAAAAACTGATCTACGTGTCACGAATGCAGCGCGGCGCGTGTCGGTTTGTCAGATTCACCGCGGGGGTGTTCTGGGTGTGATCGGTTGGGTCCTGGCCACGGGGTTGCTCGCGGCGGCACCAGAGGTGCTGTCGCTGGAGCAGGCGTTGGCGCACGCCGAAGCCCACGACGCCCGCGCGGGCCTGCTCGACCTCGACGAACAGATCGCGGCCATCTCCGTGGGGCGCGCGGTGGGCGACGTCCTGCCCACCGCGACCCTGGATGCGTCCATCCTGCGCAACGCCCGCGAGGTCAAGATCGGCTCGGGCGCCGACGAGCGCGTGGTGGTCCCCCTGCTCGTGCCCGGCGCGGGCGCGACGGTGCGCACCCCGCTGTTCAACGGGACCGGGGTGCCGGGCATTTGGGAGCAGGCCCAGCGCTACCGCGCCACCACCGCGGACGTGGCCGAGCAGCGCGATGGGCTGTTGCACGACGTGGCCGGGGTCTACCTCGACCTCGCCGAGGCCGAGGCCCTGCTCGGCTCGTTGCGGCGTTCGCAGGACGTGCTCAGCCGCCTGGTCGAGATCGAACAAGCCCGGGTCGAGCTCGGCGAAGCCACCTCCGCGGACTCGGCCGCGGCCCAGTCCGAGCTGTTGCGGCTCCAGGCCGTGATCGAAGACGCCCGGGGCCAGCGCACCGCCGCCCACCGCTGGCTCGCCCTGTACACGGGGTTGGACCCCGAACAGCCCGCGCAGACACATTGTGTGGACTGCGTCTCGCTCCCGGACGCGCCGAGCACCGAGCACCGCACCGACCTGCTCGCCCTCGAGCGGGCCGCGTTCGCCGACCGGGTGGGCGAGGCCGCGCGCTGGCTCACCTTCCTGCCCACCGTCGACGCGGTGGGCGACGTGCAGCTGAGCCAGCCCACCTTGTTCCGGCCCGAGCCCATCTGGTGGACGGCCCGGCTGGTGGCGAGCTGGGAGCTTTTCAGCGGGGGGCGCACCGCCACCGACGCGGCCCTGCAGAATCGCCGGGCCACCCGCGCGGAGCAGGCCGCGACCTTCGCCCGCAACGAAGCAGAGACATTGGTGCGCGCGGCCCGGGCCCGGGCCGACGCCGCCAGCCGGCTGCGCGAAGCGGAAAAGGCGCGGGTGACCTCGACCGAGCTCGCGCTCGACCTCGGCCAAGCCCGGCACCGCGAAGGCTTGATGAGCTCGGCGGACATGCTCCTGCTCACCTCCCGCCGGGTGGACGCGGAGACCGCGGCGGTGCGCGCCGAGTTCGCGCACTACCGGGCGATTCTGCAAGTGCGCCAAGCCCAGGGCCTCGGCCCGCTCACCACCGGGAACAGCCCATGACCCTGCACGATGTGACCGACGACCAGACGGCCCCGGACGCGGCCGCGGCAAAGAACACCGCCTCGGCCAAGGGCCCGGTGGTGGCCGGCATTTTGCTGTTGGTGTTCGGGTCGTTGTTCGCCTGGCAGACGTTGCTGCGCAGCGATGCCCCCCCCACCGCCGGGCACGGCGGGGGCGGCGGGGACAAGGGCGAGCCCGCGGTGGTCGACGTCGCCAAGGTCACGCGCGGCCAACTGCAGAACGCCCGGCGCCTGCCCGGCGAGGTGCTCGCCCAGCGCTCGGTGGATTTGGCCGCGGCCAGCGCCGGAGAGGTCGACAGCGTGCTCGTCGAGCTCGGGGACATGGTCAAGCCCGGCCAGGTGCTGCTCAAGCTCGACCGGACCATGCCGTTCCTCGAGGTCAAGCGGGCCGAGGCGGTGCAAAAAGGCGAACAGGCCCGCTTCGACCGCGCCAAGCTGGAGCTCGAGCGCGCCCAGGCCGACCTTGTGCGGTACCGCAAGCTGCAACAAGAGGGCGCGCTGTCCGGCCGCGAGCTGCGCGACAAAGAGACCGCCACCGCGCTGCTCCAAGCCGACATGCATTTGCGCCAAGCCGAGCTCGACCGGGTCACCGCCGACCTCGAGCTGCGCCGGGCGGCGTTGGCCGACACCGTGGTGCGCGCGCCCTTCGCGGGCACGATTTTCGAACGGCTCGTCGAGGTCGGCGGCCGGGTCGCGGTGGGCACCCCGGTGTTCCGCTTGCTCGAGCAAGGCCAGCGGCGGGTGCGCTTCACCGTGCCCCCCACCTTGACCACCCCGCCCCAGCCCGGGGATCGGGTGATGGTCACCAGCCACCAGGGCACGATGTCGGCTACGGTCCAAAAAGTGGCCCAAGGCCTGACCGAGGACACCCGCGGGCAGGTGGTGGAGGCCTTGCTCGACGAGAACGCCGAGGTGTTGCCCGGCGCGTTCGTCGAGGTGGGCCTGTCCACCGGGGCGTTCGCCGAGCATTCGTTGGTGCCGGTGGTGGCGCTGATGGGCCGGGGCAAAGAACGCACCGTGTTCGTGGCCCAAGGCGACAAGGTCGCGCTGCGCAATGTCACTGTTCTCGGCGAAGACGACGTGCACGCCGCGGTGGACGGGGTCGAGGCCGGTGAGACGGTGGTGATCCGCGGGCAGACCACGCTCTCGGACGGAGACGCGGTGGAACGCACCGAGGTCGCGGAGGACAAAGGCGATGGCTGACCCCGGCGCGACCACCGCCCCCGACGACACCAGCGACGTCGAGCACGGCCCCATCGCGGCCGCGGTGCGGCGCCCGGTGGCGACCACCATGCTCGCGGCGATCATCGCGGTGGTGGGGCTCATCGCCGCGTACCGGTTGCCGGTGGATCTCTTGCCCGAGGTGGTGTTCCCCACCGTCAGCGTCTACGCGCCCTATCCCGGGGTCGGGGCCGAGGAGATGGAGGCGCTGGTGCTCGAACCTCTCGAGGACGCGGTGGCCACCGTGCCCGGGCTGCGCCACCTCAACAGCCGCACCAGCGAGGGCAGCGCGGTGCTGTGGCTGGAGTTCTCCTGGGACACCGACCTCGCGGTGGCCCTCGATGACGTGCGGGTGGCGGTGGAGCGCGCGCGCAGCAACATTCCGGACGACATCGAAGCCCCCCAGGTGTTTCGCTTCAACCCCAACCAGTTCCCCATCGTGTTTTTGCAGATCGGGGGCGACGACCTGTTCGAGGTCACCCGCATCGTGCGGGATGAGATCCGCCCCCGCATCGCGCGCCTCGAAGGCGTGGCCGCGGTGGACCTGCGCGGCAGCCTCGAACGTGAGGTCCGGCTCGAGCTCGACCTCGCCCGCATGCTCGACCTCCAGGTCACGCCCGACGACGTGGCCCGGGCGGTGGCCTCGCACGCCGTCGACGTCAGCGGGGGCAAGGTCCTGCGCGGGGGCAGCGAGGTCGGCCTCCGCACCCTGGCCAAACACCGCACCCTCGACGACCTCCGCCGCACGGTGGTGGCCAACAAAAACGGCACCGAGGTCCGGGTCGCGGACATCGCCGACGTCGTGCTCAGCCCGGTGGAGGCCCAAAATATTGTGGAGAGCCGGGGCCGGCCCGCGATGCGGGTGGGGGCCCGAAAGATCGATGGCGAGAACACCATCGAGGTCGCGGCCCGGGTCCGGGCCGAGGCGGACCGCCTGGCCCTCGACTACCCCCAGCTCGATTTTGCCATCAGCCTCGACCAGAGCCGGTTCATCGAGGACAGCCTCAACGGGGCCAAGCAGGCCGCGCTGGTGGGCGCGCTGTTCGCCCTCGCGGTCCTGCTGTTGTTCTTGCGCTCCTTCCGCGCGACCTTGCTGGTGGGCATCTCCATTCCCACCAGCGTGCTGGCCGCGTTCTTGTTGATGGACCGCGCGGGGTTCAGCCTCAACCTCATGACCTTGGGAGGACTCGCCCTCGGGGTGGGCATGCTCGTCGACAACGCCGTGGTCGTGCTCGAGGCGATATTTGTCCGCCTCAAGCAGGGCGAAAGCGGGCGCGTGGCCGCGGTCCGGGGGGCGCGCGAGGTCGGCCTCGCGGTGCTCGCGTCCACCGCCACCACGTTGGTGATCTTCATCCCCGTGCTGTTCCTCGAGGGCAACCAACGCATTCTCTACGGTGAGTTGGCGATGGTGGTCTCGGTGGCCCTGGCCGCCTCTTTGTTGCTGTCGCTCACCGTGGTGCCGGCCCTGGCCGGTCAGCTCTACACCAAAAGTTCGCGCATCGCCGACGGCGGCGCGGTGGTGGGCCGGCTCGAGCGCTGGCTCGACGCGGTCCTGCAGCGGGCCCTGCACGCCCCGGGGTCCACCTTGGTCATCGCCGCGGCGCTGTTCTTGGGTGCACTGTCATTGTGGCCGCAGATCCAGACCGAGTACATGCCCGCCCCCGAGGCGGACGAGATCCGCATCTCGGTGGAGCTGCCCATCGGCACCCCCATCGAGACCACCGCCGCGGCCAGCGCCCGGATCGCGGCCGCGGCCGAGTCGCTCATCCCCGAGGCGGTCCGGGTCTCGACCACGGTCGGCCCCAGCGGGTGGTGGTCGTCGCGCACCGGTGAGGTGGCCAACATCTCCATCGAGCTGCCGCCCAAACAAGAGCGGCCCCGCGAGACCCTGAGCATTGTGGGCATGTTGCGCAAAAAGCTCCCCCGGCTCCCCGGGGTCCAGGTGGGGGTGCGGCCGGGCGGGGGGTTCTTCCTGCTTCGGATGATCCGCGGGGGCAGCGGGGAGGACAGCCTCAGCGTCGAGGTGCGCGGGGACGACCTCGACGACATGTTCGCCTACGCGGACCAGGTCAAAGCCGCCCTGGAGTCGGTGGCGGGCATCAAGGACGTGATCATCCCCCGCCGCAACGGCCGGGACGAACTCGGGGTGCGGGTCAACGAGAGCCGCGCGGTGGAGCTCGGCCTGTACCCCGCCGACGTCGGGGCCGCGGTGGAGACCTACGTCCGGGGCCGGCGGGTGGGCACGCTCCAGACCAAGCTCGAGGACCTGCCGGTGGTGGTGCGGCTCACCGAGGCCGACCGCAAGGACCCCGGCAAGCTCAAGGACCTCTTGATCTACGCCCCGGCCGAGCAGGGGGTGGTGCCGCTGTCCGACCTCGCCCAGCTCGAGGAGCGCGAAGGCCCGATCTCCATCGAACGGGCGGAGGGGTATCGCCGGGTGGGCATCGGTGCGTCGGTGGAGGGGCGCGCGGTGGGCGAGGTGGCCGACGAGGCCCGCGCCAAGATCGCCGCGCTCAAGGCCCCCAAGGGGGTGTTTGTGACCTTCACCGGCGAGGCCGAGAAAGCCGATGAGCTGTCGGGGGCGCTGTTGTTCGGCGGGCTGTTCGCGTTGATGTTGGTGTTCATGGTGATGGCCGCGCAGTTCGAGTCGCTGGTGTTGCCCATGTCGGTGATGGGGGCGGTGCCGTTCGCGGGCATCGGGGTGGTGCTGCTGTTCGGCAGTGGCCTGTCGACGTTCAATACCTATTCATTTTTGGGCATCGTGGTCCTGGTCGGCCTCTCCGTGAACAATGCCATTGTGCTCGTGGACGCCGCCGCCCGGCTCCAGATCGAGCGCGGGCTCGACGCCATCGACGCGGCCCGGGCCGCGGCCCGGCGGCGGTTGCGCCCCATCCTCATGACCAGCACCACCACCCTGCTCGGCCTGCTCCCGGTGGCGGTGTCCACCGAGGAAGGCGCGGAGTTGCAGGGACCGCTCGCCCGGGTGGTGGTGGCGGGGCTTTTGACCTCTACCGTGGTCAGCCTCGTCGTGGTCCCGGTGCTGTACAGCGTGCTCGCCCGGTGGTTCCCCCGCCGGTCCTGACCGCTCACCGGCCGGCGAAGGTGAGCTCGAGCAGCAACGGCCCGCGCAACCGTTTGTCGTCGAGGACCGGGCCCCGCTCGCGCAGGCACTTGCCGAGCGCGGTCTGGCTCGCGGCGCCCGCGGGGCGCAACACCACGTGCCCGCGGTGGGTCCGCCCCACCAGGCGCACCGTCTCCCCCTGGGCCCGGGCGTGTCGTTCACAGACTTGGGCCTCCGCGGTCCAGGCCGTGATCACCTCGTGCATGAGCTTGCCGGGGGCGTGTTTGGGCCAGCGCGCCACCACCACCCCCACCGGGCGGCCCCCGGCCTCGGGACGCGACACGTCGTGGGCGTACATCGCCCCCGCCCGGGTCTCGGCCAACAGCGCCTGCATCTTGCGCCGGGCCTGCTCGATGCCGCCATCCACGAACACCACCCGGGGCGCGGGGGGCTTTGCCTCGACGACGATCTCGTCGTCGAGCGTCATCTGACGCGGGGCCGGGGGCGCGTCCCGGGCCTCGTCCGCCCACCCCGCCGACGTCCACGCCAGCCACAACCCCAGGGTGATCCCCCGCCACGTCACGGGGGCACGACCGCGGGGACGTCGATTTGGCCGTGGTCGTTCATGCCCCAACACACCGCGTGGTCGTCGGTGGTCACCGCGCACGCGTGGTCGTCGTCCGCCCACACCATGCGGAACGGGCCCTCCGCCGCGGGGGGCGCGTCGGTGACGAAGGGCTCGACCTGCTCGTCCGGGTTGCCAAAACATTCCACCAATCCCCCCCGCAGCGCGCACCCCCACTCGTTGCCGGTGGCGACCGCGTCGTAGCCGTTGCCCGCGGGCGCGGGCGGGGGGACCAATCCCCAACACTCGATGTGTCCGTCGTCGGCGGCCACCGCACACGCCCCGTTCCAGCCCACCGAGACCTGGCTGTAGACCCCGCCGGGGGGATCAGCCACATTGGGGGTGGGGCAATAGAGCGTTTGGTCATCGAGCGAGACCGCGCAGAAGTCGCCCTGGTTCCCGCTGATCTGCGACGCGTACACCTCCTCGCCGTCGTCGACCGGGGGCTCCAGCGGCATGATCGACCAACAGCGCACGCGGTGTTCGGGGGTGAGGATGCACCGGTACCCGTTGCCCGCCACCACCGCGATGGCGGTCTCGGCCGGGGCGGGGTCGGGATAGATCGGCATACACACGTGGATGCCGCCAACCTTGATGATGCACAGGTCCCCGGACGCGAGCGCGATGTCGCGTACATCCACATTGGCGGGGCTGTTCAACGGCTGCCCCCAACAGCGGACGGTGCCGTATTTGGTCAGACCGCAGCTGGAGTTCCACGACACGATCACCTTGCACCAAGGACCGTCGCCGGGAAAATCACACCCCGATCCCCAACTCCCGACGTCGGGCCCCGCCGCGTCGCCAAAGCCGGCGTCCCGCGGGCCGGCGTCCGCCCCCGCATCCACACCCCCGGCCGCGTCTTGGCGGGCCACGTCGGCCGCGCCCGCGTCGCGGTCGACCACCACGTCCGCGTCCCGGGGCCCCCCGTCCCGGTCGGCCGGGCCCGCGTCCTGGGGCGCAGCCGCGCACGTCCCCTCGAGCACGCAGATCCCGTCACAACATTCGTACCCGGTCTCGCCGCACGGACAGGGCAGCCCCTCGAGCTCCACCGGACAGCCACCGAGCCACCCCCCCGCCACCGCGAGGCAGGCCGCGACCATCGCTCTCATTCCACCGGCCACAGCAACAGGGTCGCCCCCGTCGCCAATGTCAATGCACCGGCCGCCACCGCCACCACCCCGGCCACGTCGAGGCCGAGGATCACCGCGTTGGCGGTGGCCGCGTCTTCCCCGGTGGGGCCCATCCCGCCCGGGCGCCAGGGCACCACCCCCGCCTCCAGGCTCTGGGCGATGAAGAACGCCCCCCCGAGCATGGCCGCCCCCGCCGCCCCCACCGCGGCCGCGCTGATGAGCAGACCCACCCCGGTGAAGGCCAAGCCCCCCGGTCCTTGGGCCGGGCCCACGCCCCCCACCGACGAGAACTCGAAGGCGGCCACGTCCTCGGGCCCAAAGGTCTCCGCGAACACCAATGAAAATGCATGATGGGCCGCGCCCCGTCCCCGGGCCGAGGGCGGTCGCGGCGAAAACGCGCTCAAGCGCACCGTGCCCGGCATCGGGACCACCTCATACTCCACGTCCTCGTCGACGCTGCGCACGAAGAGCACATCCTCTCGCGGGCGCAACAAGCGCACCGCGACCCCGGGCGCGTTGTGGAAGTCGGCCAGCCGCACCCCGCTCTCGGTCTCGACAAAATACCGCGCGGCCAGCCCGCCATCGATCTCCAGGACCTGGGCCTTCACGTCGCGCAGGTCGACCAACACAGAGTCATTGGCGGGGGCCCGGGCGTGCAGCTGGGGGCGGTACTTCTGATTGGGGATCGCCCCGTTGGCGGTATCCACAAAAGCCGCCAACTCCCGGTAGGTGATGCGCCCGTCCTGGTCGGCGTCCGCCGCCCCGTACAGACCCGAGCGCACCTCGTGGGAGAACACCCCGGCCTGAAACGCGTCCCATTCGTGGCTCTCCGCCGCCGACGACGTCGACAAGATGAGCCCCACCTTGCGCCCGTCCGCGAGGGTGGCCATCTTGGAAAAGCCCTCCGCGGAGCGTCGTGCCCCCCCGGCCCCGCGGTCGTACGCGAGGAAGTACGAGTGGCAGGCGTCGACGATGAGGTGCATGTGGTCTGCGCCCATCGGCTTGACCACCCGGTCGAGCAGGTCATCGCCGAACAGCCGCCCGTCCTCGAGGGTGATGTACCCCTTGCCGTTGTCGACGCTGCCGTGGCCGGCGTAGACGAAGTAGAGCACCGTGGTCTGGCCCTTGGCTTTGGCCTCGGCGATGTCGCCCCGCAACAAGCCGAGCACGGCGGCGAAGTCGGCCTCCCGGGGGCGGTGGGCCATGCGCGCGGCGTCGGGGTGCAGGCGCGCGGTGCTCTCGTCGAAGCGGGTGAGCAGGTAGGGCCGCGCCCCGATGGCGGAGAACAAATCGAAGTAGCGCGCGGCGTCGTCGTCGGCGTATTGCAGCGGGGCCAGGTCCTCGTCCATCGGCTGGTTGGTGCCCACGATCAGGGCGAACGCGGCCGTCCCCGGTGCTTTGACCGCGGCTTGGGACGGGGCGCTGAACAAGGTCAGCAGGCTCCACGCGGCCAACAGGGCGCCGCTCCGCATGATCGACCTCCGGGCGTTCCTTTTTTGTGTAGCAGGGCGGCGCCGGGATGACAGCGGGGTCCGGGCGGGCGCGTGGGCCGGATCTTTCCGCTGCCGGCGCCCACCGTGTCAAAGGTTGTACATGCGCGCCCCCCTCTTGTTTTGCTGGCTTGTCCTCGCGAGCTCCGCCGCCGCCACCCCCGCGGACCCGGTCGAACAAGAGCCCAGCGCGCCCCCTGCCCAGGCGGCCCCCGACCGCGCCCCCCCGCCGCAGCTGACCCCGCCCCCCGCGTTGCCCAAGGGCGCGGCCGACGCCCCCGCCGGGCTCGACCTGCACGAGCCGGTGGCCGCGGACATGCTGAACCCCGCGATCGGCGCGGGCACCGGGTGCGTCGCGTGCGGGGGGCCGACCACGCTGGTGGGCCTGCTCAGCGGGGCCGCCGGGGTCGGCGGGGTGCTCGCGTTCTTCAGCCTCCTGCCCCCGCCCGTGGCGGTGCTGCTGTTCGGCGCCGGCACCTGTGTGGGGGTGCCGTGCCTGGCGTTGGCGGGGCCGGCCGCGATCAGCGGTTCGCTCGCCGGCACCTTGGCCGGCGCCCAATGGAACGGCCCGCGCAAAAACGTCGTCGCGCCGGTCATCGCCACCCTGCCCGCCCTCGGCGTGGCCTGTGCCGGGTCCGCCCTTGGGGCCTGGGCCACGTTTGCGTTCCTGCCCGCCGCCCTGGGCATGAACCAGGGCGAGATGCGGGCGCTGGGCGCGGTGTTGGCGGTCTCGTTTTTGGCCACCCTGCTGTCCGGGCCCCTCGCCGCCGCGCTCGCGGTGGGGGCGGACGCGGTCTACGGGGGCGGCGAGGTCGCGCCGGGGGCCCTGGTCGACGACGGCGCGGACCTCGCGGACGATGCGCCCGCGCCGGCGGCGCCCCGCCGGGTGCAGAAGACGGCCCGGTCTGCGCCAAAAACCATGTATTTTTAAGTAGTTACGGGGTCTTACCCCGGCCTGGCCGCGCCCGCGGCCCGGGTCCGCGCGCCACGTGCCGTAACATTGCCCGGCCTTGGCCGCCCGGACGGGTGGGTGGTTTTTTGCTGTCGCTTTGCTACGAGAATCGGAGCGCCCGGTGGGGCGCATCGATTTTTCTGCAGTTGAGAGTTTTGTTTTCAGGAGGCCGCGATGCTGGTCGTGCGCGATGTCAGCCAGAACTACGGCGACAAGATGTTGTTCGACAATGTCAATGAAACGTTCACCCCCGGGAAGCGCTACGGCCTCACCGGACCCAACGGGGCGGGCAAGTCGACGTTCATGAAGTTCCTCGCCGGGCTCGAGGAGCCGCAGCGGGGGGGCGTGTCGCGGCCCAAGAAGACGTCCATCCTGCGCCAGGACCACTACGCCTACGACGAGAACAAGGTCATCGACACGGTGATCATGGGCAACAAGCACCTCTTCGACGCGATGCAAAAGAAAGAGGCGATCCTCAAGAAGAGTGAGGAGACGGGCGAGTTCACCGAGGAGATGGGCATCGAGCTCGGCGAGCTCGAGGGCACCATCGCCGAGGAGGATGGCTACGCGGCGGAGGCGGAAGCGGCCAAGCTCCTCGAGGGTCTGGGCATCCCCGAGAACCAACACCAGGAGCTGATGAAGAATCTCTCCGGCGGACTCAAGCTCCGGGCCCTGCTCGCGCAGTCGTTGTTCGGCAAGCCGGACTGCCTGCTCCTCGACGAGCCCACCAACCACCTCGACATCGACTCCATCCACTGGCTGGAGAAGTTCCTGCTCGACTACAGCGGGATCCTGATCGTGATCAGCCACGACCGGCACTTCCTCAACGCGGTGACCACCCACATCGCCGACATCGATTACGAACAGATCATCGTCTACACCGGCAACTACGACGACATGGTCCTGCAAAAGTCACAGATTCGGGGCCGGGTCGAGTCGGAGAACGATCAGAAAGCCAAAAAGGTCGCCCAGCTCAAGGAGTTCGTGGCCAAGTTCGGCGCCGGCACCCGGGCCAGCCAGGTGCAAAGCCGCAAAAAAGAGATCGAAAAGCTCCAGCCCAACGCGCTCAAAAAATCGAACATCAAGCGCCCTTGGATCCGCTTCGAAATTGGTGACAAGCCGTCGGGCAAACACGTGCTGCGGGTCGAGGGCCTGTCCAAACGATTCGTCGAAAAGGGCAAACCCGACATCGTGATTTGCGACAACCTCGACCTGCTGTTGATGCGGGGGGACAAGCTCGCGATCATCGGCCCGTCCGGCATCGGCAAGACCACGTTGATCAAGCTCCTCCTCGACCAAGTGGCCAAGGACGCGGGCGAGGTGGTGTGGGGCCACGAGACCCGGGTCGGCTACTTCGCCCAGGATCACCGCGAGGGCGTGCCCGAGGAAGTACCATTGTGGCAGTATCTGTTGAGCTTCGACGAGGACGCCACCCGCGAGGACGTGCGCAAGCTGCTCGGCCGCATGCTGTTCTCGGGCGAAGAGGGCGAAAAGCTCACCCACGTGCTCAGCGGGGGCGAAACCGCGCGCTTGTTGTTCGCCAAGTTGATGCTCCTGAAAAACAACGTGCTCATCTTCGACGAGCCCACCAACCACCTCGACCTCGAGGCGATCACCGCGCTGCGGGACGCGATCAAGGCGTTCGAGGGCACGGTCATCTTCGTGACCCACGACCGCGACCTCGTCGAGTCCGCCGCCACCCGCATCCTCGCCCTCGGCGCGCGCGGGCACGATGACTTCAACGGCTCGTGGGCGGAGTTCAAGGAGAAGGTCGGCGACATGCGTCTCGACCGGTGACACGCCCCCGGCCCGCGGGCCGGCTTGCTACACTCGGCGGCGGAGGGGACCTATGCCTTACCGCCGCCGTTTTTTTGTGGGCTTCGCCGCCTTGGTGTTGCTGGCCAGCGCGTTCGCGATCGCGGTGGGCCCGGGGCCCCAGCCTGCGACCATTCCCTACCGGGGCCACCTCGACCTCGGCGGCACCCCGCTCAACAGTGAAGTGACATTGCAGTTCGAGCTGTTCGACGACCCCAACCCGGCGAGCAGCTCCCTCAGCTGGAACGAGACCCACGTGGTCACCCCCGCCGCGGGCAAGTTCGCCGTGCTCCTCGGGGCCACCACCCCCGTCCCCGACGACGCCTTTCGCGCCGCCGCCCTCTACCTCCGCATCAGCGTCAACGGCAGCCAGCTCACCGGCCTCCAGCCCATCCTCCCCGTCGCCTCGGCCCATCGCGCGGATCGGGCCGACAACCTCCAGGCCACCGAGGCCACCGTCACCGGGACCCTCGCGGGCAACGTCATCAGCGCCACCAGCCTCGGCGCGGTCTCGGCCAACGTCGGCGACCTCACCGCCACCACCCTCACCGTCGACGACGGCCACGCCGCCGCCCTCACCGTCGACGCGATCTACACCCTCAACGACGCGGCCAACGAGAGCGCCTACCCCGTCAGTGCCAAGCGTTGGACCGTGCGCGCCGACTACGACCCGGCCTACAGCACCAACAACCGCACCTCCCGGGCCATCCCCCTCGACGTGGCCCGCGTGCACGACATGTGCGGCGATGAGGACGGGTGCTGGCTCCGGCTGGTCATGGCCAACTACAACGGCACCGCCATCGCCCAGACCCACGCCTCCGCCCCCCCGGTGCACTTTCACGTCAACCCCAGCAACGGCGCCTGGCGGATCCCCAACAACGCCGAGAGCACGGTCACCGACGCCAACATCATGTTTGCCCCCATCACCGGCACCGACGGCGACGGCAGCACCGAACACGTCCTGCGGGCCTGGGACTGTTATTTCACCGACGCCCTCTACGCCCCGGGGGGCACCAGCCAAGGCGATCCGAGCCCGGGCTTCATGCTCCTCAACTACACCTCGTCGTCGTACGACGCCGACTGCCTCCTCATCATCGACGACTGATCGCGTGGGGGTTGTCGGCCCCAAGCGCGTCAGCGGGCCCATCCATTCCCGACGATCTCACCTTGGTGACCCAGCACATGCGCGCCCTTGCCTGCGCGGCCCAAAGACACCACCATGCGCGTCATGGACGCGGTCGCGGTGCACGGGGTCGAAAAGCGGTTCGGGGGCGTACAGGCCTTGCGGGGCGTGAGCCTCACCATCCCCCAGGGCAGTAGCTTTGGGCTCATCGGGCCCAACGGCGCGGGCAAGACCACCCTGATCAAGATTCTGCTCGGCATCACCCTCAAGTCCGCCGGCGACGTCACCGTGCTCGGCGGCGACCCCGAGTCGGTGGGCGTGCGCCGCAAGGTCGGCTACCTCCCCGAGCGGCTGACGCTGCCCCCCGCGTTCACCCCGGTGCAGTTTTTGCGCGGTGTGGCCCGGGTCAAGCGGCTGCCCAGCAACCTCCGCGAACAGCGCATCGTGGAGATGCTCGAGCTGGTGGGTCTCGAACGGACCGCCTGGACGCGCAAGTGCGGGAAGTTCTCCAAGGGGATGAAACAACGCACCGGCCTGGCCGCGGCCATGCTCGGCGACCCCGCGCTGCTCATCCTCGACGAGCCCACCGACGGCATCGACCCCCTCGGCCGGGCCGAGATCCGTGACGCGATTTTGGCCGCCAAGGCCCGGGGGGCGACGATTTTTCTCAACAGCCATCTGCTCGCCGAGACCGAGCGGGTGTGCGACCACGTCGCGATCATGCACCAGGGCCGGGTGGTCCAGACCGGCGGCATGCAGCAACTTTGCGCGCAGGGGGCCTTCCGGGTGCGCTTTGCCCCTGAGCACGGGGACAAGGCGGACGCGGTGGCCCTCGGCTTCGCCGAGCAGCCGGATGGCTGGTGGCATTTTCAGGCCGAGGACGCGGCGTCGTTCAACGCTGCCCTCGCCCAAGCGATCGGCAAAGGCTTGGTCGCCATCGAGGTCACCCAGCGCATGCGCGACCTCGAGCAGGTGTTGGCCGAGACGGTGCGGGGCCAGGCCGGGCCGAAGCCGCCGGCGGCGACGGCCGGAGGCGCGGCATGAGCCGGGAGACGGCATGAACGTGTTGGTGGTGGCGATGGACGTGGTGCGGGAGGCCTTCGCCCGCAAGATGATCCTCGCCCTGTTTGGTGCTGTGACATTGGGTCTGCTCGGCCTGCTGTTCGCCCTCGATCTCGAGGTGACCCAAGGGGCGTTGGCCGCGGGACGGCTGTTCGGCAAAGACCTCGACACGTCCATCATCCCCGTCGACGTGGCCATCCAGCACATCTACCAAGCGCTGGCCTACGTGGTGTTCTACGTGGGGCTGTTCTTCGGCGCGGTGGTGAGCGGGGGCATCGCCGCCGACCTGCTCGCGCCGGGGCGGGTGGAGTTCTTGCTCGCCTTGCCCATCCGCCGCACGGAGCTGTTGCTCGGCACCTACCTCGGGGTGATGTTCATCGCGCTGTGCGGCACCAGCCTCGCGGTGTTTGGCACCACCGCGATCATCTATGCCAAGGCAGGGGTGGTCACCCCGGCCCCGCTGTTCGGCGCGGGCATGGCGGTGCTGTCCTTCGCCCCCGTCTACGCGCTGATGCTGCTTTGCACAGTTGTGGTCCGCAGCAGCGTGCTCGCCATCGCCGCGGGCCTCGGCCTGTACTTCGGGGGGCTGTTCGCGAGTTTCCCCGAGCGCATCGGGGCCTTGCTCGAGCAGGGCCTGAGCCGTGACATCATCGAGGGGGCGATGTCCCTGCTGCCCAAGTTCGCCCTCCTCGGCCAAGTGGCGGGGGACGCGGCCCTGCGCAACCCCGAGAACCCCGTGGCCGCGGGCCCGTTGGTGTTCGGGGCCCTGGCCTTCACCGCCGCGGTGTTGGCGCTCGCCACATTTTGGTTCACCGGCAAGGACTATTGAGGAGCCCATGAAAAAAAGCAGAATCATTGCCCTGGCGGTGTTCGTGGTGTGTTTGGGCCTGGCGTTTTTCATCGCCCGGGAAGGCGACCAAGATCGCGCGGAGACCCCGACCACCGCCGGCCCCGACGTGGTGTTCCCCCGGGAGGACTTCCGGCGCCCGCTGCCCAAGCGAGCACGCCAAAAACCGGTGGCCCGGGACGCCCCCCTCGACGTGGCCCGGGCCCAGCGCGACCGGCGCAAAGGGCCCGACCCCCTCGAGGCCGCGGTGGCGGTGGGCGGCGACAAGGGCGCGGTGTTCGTGGAGGTCAACGCGCTCCAGGAGACGCCCCTGGTGAAAAAGATGCTGCGCTGTCGGGGCCAAGACGCCGAAGGGGCCCTGCAGCGCATTCAGGAGAAGATCGGCCTCGACCCCACCCGCGACATCGATCGGGTGGCGCTCACCGACGGGGTGGTGGCGGCCTCGGGCTTTTTCGACAACCTGACCATGCCCAGCGAGCTGGGCGAGGGCACCCCCTTGGGCGACGATGCCACCCTGTACGAAATCAAGGACGACAACGGCGAGATGTTGCACGTGGCCCGCCTGTCCAATGACATGCTGTTGTTCGGCAACAGTGAAAAGCAGGTCAAGGACGCGGTGGGCCGGGTGCGGGGCGAGGTCCCGGTCCCGGCCACGAGCCTGCCGGTGTCAGGGGCGATGGGCGATGTCTACGGCCGGATGTCGGGCCCGTTCATCGCCGGTCTGCTCGCCACCTCGCAAAATCCCATGGCCCAACGCGCGGCCGAGCTCATCCAAGACGGCATGGTGCGCGCCACCGTCGGCGAGCACGTCGCGATGTCGATGGACTTTTCCGCCACCGACGAGGCCTCGGCCGAGGACCTCTCGCGCACCCTCGGGGGCCTCATCGCCGCCGGCCGGCTGCAGGCGGTCCAGGAGAACGACAAAGTGCTCGAGCGGCTCTTGGAAAAAGCGCGGGTCAAGCCCACCGACGGCGGCCGGTTCGAGCTCGACCTCGCCCTGCCCGGCGACCTGATGCTGGACGCCATGGGCTGTGATGCGGACGGCACCCCCAAAGGCGGCGACCCCCCGCCGGACCCCGCCGCGGCCCGGCCCGACCCCGCCCCCCCTGAGGCGACCGACGACGAGCCCGCGCCCGAATAGACCGCATGACGCGCCCAGACCCGCTCAGCGACGGGTGGCCTCGACCAGCACCACGTACTCGCCCCCCGGCCGCTTGGGCAACGTGCCTTGGCAGGTGGCGATGGACAGGGTGTGGGCGTCGCTCTGCATGATGTCCTTGAACCGCCACACGTCGGCGGGCAACACCACGTTCGACACAATGTAGTTGTACCGAACCTTGGCGTAGCGGCCCCCCGCGGCCTTCTGCAGCGACGGGTCCAGCACCTCAAACGCGTCCGGGGCGACGCCCCCCGCGCACACCTGGTCGGCGTAGCCGGCCAACGCCGCGTCGAGCTTGGGGTCCTGGGCGAACGGCAGCTTGCCCCCTTTTTGCCGCCGCCGGTTGAACGCGTTGAACAGCTTCTCCCGTTCCTTCTCGGGATTGAGCTTGCCCACCGGCTGGGCGTAGACAAAGTCGAACGCGTAGAGGCCCTTTTCGGCCGGAGCCACCCCCACCCCGACGTGGGTGGTGCGACGATCGAGCAACACCCGCTGCACCGAGGGCGAGAGCAGGTCGTACCAGACCTGCTCCTCCACCGAGGTGAACACCCCCGCGAGGTGGCCCATGCGCCGGGTGGGAAAACCCGCCTGGGCCATTTCTTCGGCCATGGCGTGGCCGGCCTGGGGTTTGCCGGTCTTCGCCGCGTGGGCGGCGAGACCATCGGCGCGGGTCTGGATGCCGGAATGTATCTGGAACGCGGGCAGCCCCGCGTCGGTCCGCGCCTTCTGGTACAGCTCGATGAGCCGGGCCTTGACCGCCCCCTCCCCCGCGGGGTTTGGCGGGGGGGCGGCGATGAACGCGTCGGGTGCATCCGGGGCCGGCCCCACGTACACCGGGAACATCGCCAGCGAGCGTTGCCACCGGTCGTCGTCGCTGTACACCGCGCGCTGGCGGCCAATGATCTCGACGTAATGGGCCCCGGGGGTCGCGGGCGCGGTGAAGCGCGCGGTGAACACGCCGTCCACCGCCTCGAGCGGGACGGACACGACCTGGCCCCCCTCGCGGTGAAGCAGCGCCAGGTCCTCGACCTCTTCTTGGAGGGTGCCTGTCACCGTGACCTCGGCCCCGGGCTCGACGCTGCGCGGAATGTCCCCGAGCACCACCGGCAACCCCGCGAACACCACCACCTGGGCGGTGCGGTCACCGGCCGCGGGGGCGCGGGCGATGCCGAACGCCACCGGCCCTTTCATGTCCTTGACCAGGGCCGCGTGGGCCGCGGCCTGCTGGTCGAGGTGGGTGTCGGCCCCGGGCCCGGTGAACACGTCGGCGCGCAGACCCACCGAGTGGGTCCCGAGCCCGAAGCGCCACAGCAGCCATTGTTGCAATGTCTCTGCAGGGAGCTGGTTGCGCTCGGCCACGGTCGCGGCCATGACCTGCGCGACGTGGTCGAGGTGGGGCAGGTAGGTGACCTGGGCCCGGCGCTCGGCCGGGAGCGCGTCGAGGAACGGTTGGTGAATCAGCTGGGGCGCCCCCGGGTGCGCCGCGTAGCTGGCCACTTGGGTGGCCATCGCCGCGCTCGCTTGGGACGCGGGAATCTCCCGCACCGGTTCGGTGGTGGGGCGGTAGGCCGGCCCCGACGGGGTGCTCGCGCACCCGCCCCAGGCGGATGCCCCGACGAGCACGAGGAGGACAGAACAGACGCGGCGGGAGATGGTCAGACAGGTCATGACCGGTCGCTTTTCACCGTCGTGGGGCGGCCGCAACCAGGCCTGGGCTATCATGGCGCCATGGACGGCCCTGCTCCGCCTGCGCCCCCGTCGACCGCGCTCACCGCGTTCGCCCGCGACGCCCCGGCCCCGGACCGCCGGCGCACCCTGGCCGAACACCACCGCCGCCGCCGCCGGGTGACCCGCTGGTACGGACTGGGCGTCGGCCCCGCCATCGCGTGCGCGGTCTGGTTGCTGGCGCGCTTCGGGGGGCTGCACCCCAAGGACTGGGCCGACCTGTTGTTGTGGGTGATGGTGCCCGCGCCGGTCCTGGCCGGGGTGGCGCTCGAGGTCCATCTCCGCCGCAGCCTGTCGCGCGCCCTCGGCCAAGCCGTGCCCGGACAGCTCATCGACGCGGGCCTGCAGGCGGTGGCCGAGCTGCGGAACCGTTACCCCGGCCCCCTGTCCGAACGCGCCGCCGCGGAGGAGCGGCTCTTCGCCGCCACCGTGCTCAGCCACCTGCCCGCGGCGGGGCCGGGGGCGGTCAACGACGACGACGACCGCGACGGGCCGGCCGGCGGCTGAAACGCCCGTCGTCGGTGGCGGCGAAGCCGAGGGCGCCCAAGACCTCGCCCACCTCGGCTTGGCTGGCGGCAAGCCGCGAACACCAGGACTCGTCGAGGACGAAGGGCCCGGTTCGGGCGGCTTTTTGGGCCAAGCCGGCGACCTTCTCCAGCGCGTCGATGCGGTACCGCTTGCCCCCGATGGGAGCAAAGCCGAGCACCCAGCCCTCGTCCCCCCGCACCGCGTCGCGCCCCACCGAGGTCTGGGTCGGCGCCACCGGGACCGGCCCCACCGGCTGCTGGTGCCAAAGCTTGGCCACCGCCCAGCGCCACGCGAACGGCACCACCCCCGCGCGGTACCGCAGGCTCACGGTGCGCTGGCCGATGCGCACCCCGAGGCCGCGCAGCGCTCGCTTGTCGTCGGGGGTCAACGCCTGCAGCGCGGGCGACAGGTCGCGGCGGCCCGACACCCCGAACCGCTCCGCGAGCAAATACAACAGCGCGTTGACCCGGCCCCCGGACCGCTCGCGCTCGGCCGCGGGCAGCGCCCCGAACACCTCTTCGAGGCGCAGGTTGGTCACCGCCTGCAGCTTGTGCCGCACGTCCTCGGTGCGCTCGGCCAACAGGTCGTCCAGGGTGACCGCGACCTCCGGACCGTAGCGGCGCTTGCCCCGGGTGAGGCGGCCCACCCGGGCGCCATCGAAGCACAATGTGTCTTGATCAAGCGTGAACCGGTCTACGTCGGCATCGAGCAACGCGTCCACCCGGGCGTGCATCCTCGACGACAACGCCCGCCGGGCCAGGCGGAGGCGGTCCCGGTCGGCCCCGCCGTCGCTGGTCACGGTGAGCCCGTCGATGCGGGCCACCACTTGGCCCTCTATGCGGGCGGTGCCGTTTTCGTCCACCTCGAGCAGCCCGGACAGTTCGTCGTCTGTGCGCCGCACCGCCACCCGCTTGAGCTCATCCACAAACCGCGCGGTGAGCCGGTCGTGCAAGGCATCGCTCACCCGCTCTTCGACCTCCGCGGCCATCGCCTGGTACCGCGCGGGGTGAGCGGTCCAGTCCGCGCGGTGGGCGACATAGGCCCAGGTCCGCACGTCGCTGAGGCGCACGGTGAGCGCGTCGGTGTCGACGTCGACGTCGCCCAACCGGGACAGGGCCCGCTCGATCACCGCGTCGGGCACCGCCCCGCGGTCCCGCAGGTGGATGTACAGCTGCCGGCAAAACCGGGCGTGCCCGTCGTCGAGGTTGCGCCGGTAGTCGGGGACCTGACACACCGCCCAGAGCCGGCGCACGTCGGCTTCGCGCAGGCCCGGCCCCGCCACCTTGGGGTCTTGGGCCAGCCGTTCGAAGGTGAGCTGGTCCACCCCGCCCGCGGCCCGCCGGGCCCGGGCCATGGGGGGCGGCCGGCGCAGGCTATCCACCAATGTCTCGATGCTCGTGTAGTCGAGGTCGGTGTTGCGGTACCACACGAACGGCACCGGATCGAACGCGTGCTCCTCGATGGCGCGCACCACCTCGTCCGACAGCGGCGCGGCCTCGTCACAGGTGCCGAAGGTTCCGTCCCGCTGATTGCGGCCGGCCCGGCCCGCGACCTGGGCGAGCTCGGCCGCGGACAGCCCCCGGATGCGCTCCCCGTCAAACTTGCGGGTCCGGGCGAAGGCCACGTGCTGGATGTCGAGGTTGAGCCCCATGCCCACCGCGTCGGTGGCCACGAGCACGTCGACGCGCCCCGACTGGAACAGCTCCACTTGGGCGTTGCGCGCCCGCGGGGACAAGGCCCCGAGCACCACCGCCGCGCCCCCGCGCTTCTGGCGCACCTTCTCCGCCAGCCGGTACACCTCCTGGGCGGAGAACGCGATCACACAGCTGCGCGCGGGCAGCGACGAGAGCGAGGCGTGGCCGAGATGGCGAAGCGCCGAGCGCCGGGGCCGGTGCTCGACCTGGGCGTGGGGCACGATGTCCGAGAGCACATCCTGCACGGTGTCCGCCCCGCAGAACATCGTCTCCCGCGTGCCCCGGGCCTGGAGCATGCGCGCGGTGAACACGTGGCCACGCTTTTTGTGCCCGCACAGTTGAATCTCGTCGACGCCGACAAAGGCCACCGGCCGATCGGGCATCGCCTCGGTGGTGCTCAACCAATAGTCGGGACGGGCGGGCACGATGCGCTCTTCCCCCGTCACCAACGCCACGCGGTCGGGGCCCAGCCGGGCCACCAGGCGGTCGTAGTTTTCCCGGGCCAACAGCCGCAAGGGAAAGCCCATCACCCCGGTGGGGTGGGTGAGCATGCGCGACATCGCGTGGTGGGTTTTCCCGGTGTTGGTGGGGCCCAACACCGCCGAGACCAATGTCACTGGATACCTCGCGAGCCGGTTGGCGCGAGGCCGCGCCGCGCGCTCAGAAGCTGGCGCCGAACCGGATCAGGTTGCCGGGCAACGCCTCGTGTCGGTCCGCGAACGCATCCATGGTCGGGAGCTCACGGCTCTGGCCGTAGTCGGCGATGATCTGGTCGCGCCAGTTGCGGACCACGTCGCGGTTGTGTTTGTACGCGCCGGAAATCGCGCCAAAGACCCCGCCCGAGTACCAGCCGAGCTCCATGAACGTCAGGATGATGGCCGGGCCCCATTGTCCCTGCACCCAGGCCAAGACCGCGGCCACGATGAACAGCGCGTTCCACGAGAGGCTGGTGATGCCGATCATCCATTGCCCGAGATAGAAGTGACCGAGACCGGGCACCAGGGAGAGCGCCCCGGCGAGCAACACGTTTTTGGTGGCAAGCGAGTCTTCTTTGTCGAGCAGGCCCACCACGCCCTCCGCCTCCTCGGCGTGGTGGCCTTGGGCCTTGGCGATCTGGGCAAAAATCTCGCGGGCCTTCTCGAGCTCGCCGGCGTCGAAGTGGCCCCAGGCGAGCAGCCAGGTGGCCTCTTCCCGGAGGTCGACGTCGGTGTCGCTGTCCTCGGCCAAGAGGCGGAACCGGGGCTTGGCCAACTCCGGGCGCCCGTCGAGAAGGTAGGCCCGGCCCGACCCGAACAGCGCGGTCCTGCGCAGCTGCAAATTCGTGGTGCGGGCCGCGACCCCGTCGAGCTGGCGGCCGGCCGCGTCCCATTGCTCGCCGCGCAACAGCGCTTCGCCCACCGCGAGGGCGGCCCGGGGGGCGTGGTCGCCGCGCCCTTTGACCATGTACAAAAAGCGCCGGTATTCACTGATCGAGCGGTACCAGTCCCCGTCGAGGAAGAGGTGGTCGGCGTAGGCGAGCACGCCTTTGGCGTCCTTGGGCGTCACGTACGGATCGGGGGGCGGAGCCGGCTTTTTCGGCTTGGCCTTGGGGGGCGCGGGGCGTTTGCCTTCGCCCGCCTCGTCGTCGAACGCAGAGGTGTATTCCTCGGTCGCGGCCTTGCCCCCGTCCGATTTTTTGTCCGCCTTCTTGTCGGCTTTTTTGTCCGCCTCGGCCGGGCCCGGCGTCTTCTGCTGCGCGCTGCGGGTGGGGCGGGACTCGGTGGGGTCGGCGATCTCCGCGCCCCCCGCGGGCTCGCGGTTGACGAGGTCGGGGTCGTCTTCAGGCCGAACGCCTTGTTGGGACACGGCCAACGCCAGAGCGGCAAAGAGTGCGAGCATCGCGTTCCTCCGGCGTGCCGGCATGGCCCCCACAGCCCCGTTGGTCAAGGACCGTCGGGGGTGCGTGCGCGCGGCCGGTCAGTCGACGGTGATCGGGGTGGTCGAGGGCACGCTGGTGTCGAGGTCGTCGGACATCTCCAGCGGTTGTTCGGGCACTTGATGGGGAAAGCCGGTGAAGTTCGCGTCGTCGGTCCAGAACACATAGTTGTCGACCGGGTCGAGGTGGCGCACCTGCCCCCAACCTTCGACCTGGGGAAGGGTCCGCACCGCCGAGCTCTCCGGTGGTTGGATCACCCGGTCGAGCCCCATGAGGATGCCGACGGGCCCATACCGCCCCACCGCTTGGGCCGCGAAGCGCGAACACGTCGGCAGGTGTTGGCACTTGGCCCCGTCCACCTTGGTCAAAAAGTTCGAGTAGACCAGCGCGGCGAGGAACATCGGGTTGCTGCTCATCGAGCCTTTGTACTCGTTGACCGAGACCAGCACCGTCTCGGGCACGTCGGGGTCGGCCCGCAACGGCGGCGGGGGCGGCCCCTCGCCGGGCACCTTGCCCGCGTCGCCCACCGCGGGGTGTTTGAACCGATCGAGGCCCTTGGTCTTCTGCCGGGTCACCGAGCGCTTGGCCCCGGCGTCCCACGGACCGAAGGGCTCTTTGGCCGAGAGGGGACCGGACGCGAACAACGCGACGGCGAGGGCCACGGGGGCGAACAGGCGAACACGACCGAACATGGGCGCATCATACGGATTTGCCCTCTTTGGCAAAGCCAAATCCGGCCCGCGACGATCGCGGGCGGTGGTTTTGGGCTACGCTGCGCCGATGGTCGACGTCACCTACATCATCTTGGCCGGCGGGGCGGGGACGAGGTTGTGGCCGCTGTCGACCGCCGACCGGCCCAAGCAGTTCCTCGCGTTGTCCGGGCCCCGCACGTTGCTGCAGCAGGCGGTGGATCGCGTCGTCGAGCGGGCCTCGCCCGACGACGTGTTTGTGATCACCGCGTCCCGGTTTGTCGGGCTGTGCCAAGCCCAGCTGCCCGAGCTGGCCCCCGCCCACATCCTCGGCGAGCCCATGCGCCGCGACACCGCCGCGGCGGTGCTGTGGGGCACGCTCCTCGCCGAAGCGCGCCGCCCGGGGGGCAAGGTGGTGGTGCTCACCGCCGACCACGTGATCGAACCCGCGGCCGCGTTGCACGACGACATCGAAGCCGCCTTGGCCCGGGCCGACAGCGGCGAGGTCGTGACCTTTGGCATCGTGCCCGACCACGCGTCCACCGCGTTCGGCTACCTCGACGTCGAGGGCGCGGACAAGGTCAGCCGGGTGCGGCGGTTTGTGGAAAAGCCCGACCTGCAGACCGCCCGGGGGTACGTCGAGGACGGACACCACCTGTGGAACAGCGGGATGTTCGTGTTTCGCTCCAGTGACATGTGCGAGGCGTTCGCCGCCCACCTCCCCGGCCACCTCGCGGCCCTGCGCCCGGCGGTGGCGGACGGGGGCGAAGACGCGATGCGGGACGCGTTCGCCGCGCTGGCCAAGGTCAGCATCGACTACGGCATCATGGAGAAACTGAGCGCGGTGGCGGCGGTGCGGGCGGGCTTTTCGTGGAAAGACCTGGGCACGTTCTTGGCGCTCGAGCCGCTGTTTGTCCCCGACGCGCAGGGCAACCGCGGGCGGGGGGCGATCATCGCCGAGCAGGCCGCGCACAATCTCATTGTGTGCGAGGACGAGACCGAGACGGTGGTGTTGCTCGGGGTCTCTGACCTCGTGGTGGTGCGGTCCGCGGGCCGTACGTTGGTGATGGACAAGAGCCGGTCCGGCGCGCTCAAGGGCGTGGTCGAGGGCCTGCCCGAGGCGCTGTTGGTGCGCGCCGACAAGGAGGGCTGATGGCCCGCGACGTTCTGCTTCCCTGCGTCAAGACCTACGACATCCGGGGCAAGGTGCCCGAGGACCTCGACGAGGGCATCGCCGAACGCATCGGGCGCGCCTACGTGGCCCACTTCGGCGCCCGCAAGGTCGTGGTCGGGCGCGACGTGCGCGACAGCGGGCCCGCGTTGACCCAAGCTCTGATCCGCGGCCTGTGCGCCCAGGGCGCGGACGTCATCGACCTCGGCATGATCGGGACCGAGGTCATGTATTTTGGCGCGTTCTCCCTCGAGGCCGAGGGCGTGGACGGCGGCATCGTGGTCACCGCCTCGCACAACCCCATGGGCTACAACGGGATGAAGCTCGTGACCAAAGGCGCGGTCCCGGTCAGCGGCGACAGCGGCCTGTACGACATCGAACGCCTCGCGCACGCCCGCGACTTCCCCGCCCCCACCCGGACGGGCGGCGTCACCACCCGCGACATCACCGCGTCCTACGTCGAACACCTCCTGGGCTACGTCGACAAAGGTTCGCTTCGCCCCCTCAAGGTCGTCACCAACCCCGGCCACGGCGCGGCCGGTCCGTTCCTCGACGCGGTGGCCGCCCACCTCCCCCTGGAGCTCATCCGCATTCACCACGCCCCCGACGGCACGTTCCCCGCGGGCGTGCCCAACCCCCTCGAAGAGCACAACCGCGCCCCCACCATCGCCGCGGTGCAGCAACATGGGGCCGACCTCGGGCTCGCCTGGGACGGAGACTTTGACCGCTGCTTCTTCTTCGACGAGACCGGGGCGTTCGTCGACGGCTACTACGTGGTCGGCCTGTTCGCGGGCTTGATGCTCGAGGGCCAACCCCCGGGCACCAAGATCATCCACGACCCCCGCCTCACCTGGAACACCGTCGATGTCGTGCAACAACATGGCGGGACCCCGGTGGCGTGCAAGACCGGCCATGCGTTCATCAAAGAACGCATGCGCCAAGAGGACGCCGTCTACGGCGGGGAAATGAGCGCGCACCACTACTTCCGGCGCTTCGCCTACTGCGACAGCGGCATGATCCCCTGGCTGCTCATGGCCGGGCTGCTCTCCCAAGACGACCGCCCCCTGTCCGCCCACATCGCCGACATGAAGGCGCGCTACCCCATCAGCGGCGAAATCAACCGCCACACCGAGCACAAAGACGAGGCCATCGCCCTGGTCGAACAGACCTACGGAAAAGGCGCCACCGTCTCTCATCTCGACGGGCTCTCGCTCGAGCACGACACCTGGCGGTTGTCGCTGCGCAAGAGCAACACCGAGCCCGTGCTCCGTCTCAACCTCGAGACCCGGCAGGACCCCGCCCTGCTCGCGCGCATGACCGAAGACGTGCTCGCCCTCATCGACGGCCTGGGACAATGACCATGCAGGATGCCGCGCACCTCGCCGCCCCCATCGCCCGCGTGACCGTGCACCCCAACGGGGCCCTGGTCGAACGCCGGGCCACCGCCCCCGCCGGCGCCCACCAGATCGCCGACCTCCCCCTGCTGTTCTCATCGGGCACGCTGCGGGTCCGGGCCGAACGCGGACGGGTCAGCGGACTGCAGGAGACCTGCACCCTCACCCGCCACGGCGACACCGCCCCCGATGCCCACGAGGCGGACATCATCACCTTGACCCAAAAGCTCGAGACCCTCCGGGCCCGGGCCCGCACCATCAAGGACGCCCTCAAGGCGCTCCAGAGCGTCGGCCCCCAGCCGCGGCCCACCGAGGCCCCCATCGCCCGGCCCCAGGCCCAAGGCTGGCTGTCCTTTTTGTCCCTGCGCGACTCTTTCCTCGAGCGTTACCGGGACGAACAGCGCGCCCTCCAGGACGAGCTCGTGCCTTTGCAGGAACATTTGACCCTGCTGCGCCAAACCAAAGACGCCCCCCGCCCCGCCCCGGTGTTCACCCGTGGGCTGGCCTTCGCCCTCAGCGAGGACAGCCCGGTGGTGGTCGACTACTTCGTGCCCGCCGCCACCTGGGTGCCGACCTACGCCCTCCACGCCGACGACGACGCCACCGCCACGTTGCACCTCTTCGCGATGGTGGCCCAGGCCAGCGGCGAAAGCTGGACCGACGTCGACCTCGCCTTTTCCACCGCCCCCCTCATTCGCCAAAGCCGGCTCCCCGACCTGCCGAGCTGGCGCATCGGGCGCGCCCAACCCGCGCCCAAGCCGGCCTATCGGCCGTTGCCCCCGGGCCTCTCGACGCTGTTCGCGGCCTACGACCACGCGGTTCAGAACGCGCGGGTGGTGCGCGACCAGCCGCCCCCCACGCCGTCGCCCGCCCCCCGGTCCCCGCCCTCGCCCCCGCCCCACCTCGACCGGGTGCGCGGCCTCGTCGAAGAGGTCTCCGCCGCGGACCTTGACGACATGTCCGACGACGACGCGGCGATTGAGTTTGACGAGGCCCCGACGTTGTCCGCCTCGGTGGACATGGTCGCGGGGGGCCCGCCGCCGGCGGCGATGGCCGCGGCGGCCCCGATCATGGCCCAAGAAGCGGCCGTGCCCCTCGCGCGCCGGCGGGCGGCGAAAAAGGGCGGGCCCCCGCGCGGCGCCGCCGGCGGGGCGATGGCCGACGACATCGAAAGCCTGGCCGCGGATGTCGCCGTCGACCAGCGGCCCGACGTCAACGCCGCCTACCTGCGGATGAGCGGCCCGGACGAATCCCGGCGGGGCCAACTTGTCGCCGTCCACGACGAGGCGTTTTTGGCCACGCTGCTCGAAGACCACCAACCCGCGGACACCGCCGCGCTGTCCCGGGCCTACCGCGCGCGGCAGGACGCGATGCGCCGGCTCCACAACCGCCCCCTCCCCCGCGGCACAGTCTCATTGGGGAGCGGGGCCGCCCGCACCGTGTTCGCCCCCTCGCGCCCCGCCACCGTTGGCCCCGACGGCACCTTCCACCGGGTCCTGGCCTGGTCCCAAGCCCTCCCCAGCGAACACTCCCTGCTCGCGGTGCCCCAAGCCGGCCTCGACGTGTACCGCCGGTGCCAGCTCGCCCCGCCCGCGGTCCCGCTCCCCGCCGGCCCCCTCGAGGTCTACGAGCGCGGCGCTTTTTTGGTGAGCAGCAACCTGTCCGGGGTCGGCGGGGGCGAGCCCATCGACCTCAGCCTCGGGGTCGAACCCACCGTGCGCTTGGTCGATCACGTGGTCCGCGCCGACGAGAGCGAGACCGGCCTGGTGGGCAAAAAGGCCCGCATCGAGACCCACGTCTCCACCCAGGTCCGCTCGGCCAAGGCCACCCCGGTGTCCATCGCCCTGCACGGCCGCCTGCCCGTGCCCGCGGCCCAGGCCGCCGACGAGGTCGACGTCGAGTGGCTCGGATCCAGCCACGAGCACCGCCCCACCGATCGCGCCCCCGACGGCTCCCGGCTCGAGGGCGGGTTTGCCATCCACCTCGTGGTCGAGCCCGGCACCACCACCGCGGTGACCTACCGCTACGCCATCACCCTCCCGGCCAAGGCCGAGCTCGTGGGAGGCAACCGCCGTGACTGACCCCGTGACGTTCCAATCCGATGATTTCCCCATCGTCAAAGTGACCGCCTACGAGGACCGCAGCGAGGTCGTGCGGCGCGGCCGGGTGAGCTTGGGCGCGGGCCGCAACCGGGTCGTGCTCCAGGGCCTCTCGGCCCTCGTGGACGCCACCCGGACCAAAGCCCAGGGCCAGGGCATCGATGTGTTCCTCGAGAACGTGCAGCTCGCCCCCTTCGTGCGCGCCACCCGCCCCGCCGACGACGAGGCCCGCGAGCAACAGCGCCGCGATCGCGACCGGCAAGCGTTCGAGGTCAAGGTGCTGCAACAACAGCTCGAAGACAAAACCAACGCCCGGGCCCACGCCCTGACCACCCTGCAACAGGCCCTCACCCGTCTCGGGGAATGCCTGTTCGTCGAGGCCCTCGACGAGGCCGCGATGGGCAAGTTGGTGGAATCACTCCAGGCCGACCTGCGCCGGCGCGACGACCAGCTCGCGGCCCTGCGGGACCGCATCCGCGAACAGCTCACCGCCCTCGAGGCCCTCGAGGCCCAAAGCCGCCCCACCGAAAAGCCGCGCGGGACGTTCACCGACCTGGAGTTCACCCTGTGGTCCGACACCGCCCAGGAAGGCGAACTCCTCGTCACCTATGTCATTCCCTGCGCGGTGTGGCGCCCGCGGCACACCGCCCAGCTGGTGGGCACCACGCTCACCTGGACCGCCCAGGCCACGGTGTGGCAACGCACCGGCGAAGACTGGCACGACGTCGAGCTGGTGCTCTCCACCGCCCGCCCCTCCCAGGGCGCGGCCTTGCCCCAGCTCCACGAGGACCGGCTGCGGTACCGCGTCAAGACCCGGGAAGAGCGCAAAACCGTACGGGTGCAGCATCGATTTGCCGCGGCCCAAAAAGACGCCGCCCCCGATGTGGCCCCCGGGGTCTACGACGGAGGCGAGCCCCGGGACTTCACCGTGCCCGAGCGGGTCACGATCAAAAGCCACGGCCGCCCGGTGCCGGTCACCATCGACGAACAGAGCGCGGCCTGTGTCCCCCGCCGCCTCGCCCGCCCCACGTTGTCGTCCTTGGTGTTCGTGTTCGCGGACACCCAAAACCCCTTCGCCTTTCCCCTCCTCGCCGGCCCCGTCACCTTGTCCCTCGACGGCAACTACATGGGGGTGGGCGACATCCCCTACGTCGGCGCGCACGAGTCGTTCTCGTTGCCGTTTGGCTCGGACGACCGCTTCCACATCGCGCTCCACCGCGAGCGCATTCACGAGAAGCGGACCTTGGGCAAGGACCGCGACCATTTCGTTCAGCGCGCGGAGGTCGTCTACGACGGCGAGGAGCCGCTGCTGGTCGACGTGCAACTCATGGTCCCGGTGAGCGAGATCGACGCCCTGCGGATCAAGACCAGCGAGGCCCACAGCAGCGGGGCCTGGACCGCCGACGACAATGGGCATGTCACTGTACAGTGCGATCTCGGGCCCGGGGACCGGCGCACCGTCGAGGTGGGGTTCTATTTTGACGCGGGGTCGGACGTGCAGATCCCCAACCCTTGGTGACGATCAGCCCACCACCGTGACCGAGACTTTGCGGCGGTGGGGGGCGGCCCGGTGCTCGAACAAGAACACCCCTTGCCAGGTGCCGAGATCGCACCGCCCGCCCACCACCGGGATGCACAGCGACGTGGCGGTGAGCACCGACCGAACGTGCGCGGACATGTCGTCCGGCCCCTCGGCGGTGTGGGTGTACAGCGCGTCCCCGTCGGGGACGAGCCGGGTCAAAAACGCGTCGAGGTCGCGCTGCACGTCGGGGTCCGCGTTCTCGTTGATGATCAGCGAACAGCTGGTGTGATGCACAAACACTGTGCAGAGGCCGACGTCGCGCCCCGCGGCCCGGACCGCGGACTGCACCTCGGCGGTGATGCTCTGGGTTCCGCGCCCGGCGGTGGACACGGTGAACGTGTGGTGGTGCGCGGCCATCCTGAATCAGGCCTGGGCGGGCGCGCCCCCGACGTTGATGTCCTCGTGCTTGATCGCGGCCGGGGCGGGGGCCCCCTCGCCGCGGTCCTTGCCGCCGTACTTGAAGTCCCAGATCGGGCCGGCCAAGAACGAGAGCGGGTCGTCGGCGAAGGCGGGGGCGTTCTTTTCGTAAAAGCCGTGCCCAATGAAATTGCTGATCCAGCCGGCGGTGAACGCGCTCGCGCTCACGAACCACAACGGGCGGTAGGGCGAGAAGATCAACAGCCCCACCGCGCCGCCCACGATCATGGGGATGCCGATGACGTGCAGCTTGCGGTTCACCGGGTGGTGGTGGGTCTGCTCATAAAAGCTGATCGCTTCTTCCCAGCGGTCGGCCAACGTGCCCTCGAACTCGGGGTGGGCCTCGCGCCACGCCTTTTCGATGCCCATCGCGCCTTTGGCGAACATGGTCAGGCCCACCACTTTGCGGCCCGCGAGCAGGGCGAGCATGCCCCCCGCGGTGTACGCGACATTGCGGGACTTTTCCGAGGGCAGCAGCGACACGAGTTTTTTCAGCATGGGGCCTCCAACCGTGCCTCCGTTGTATCGCGCCCGCCCGACTCGTAAAGGGGGGCCATGACCCGGCGCCTGTACCTCGATGACCCCCACCTGATGACATTCGATGCCACCGTGCGGGACGTCGCCCCCGCGGGCGAACACCTCGCCGTGGTCCTCGACCAAAGCGCGTTCTACCCCGAGTCGGGCGGCCAACTCCCCGACCGCGGGACCCTGCAAGCGCACCGGGTGCTCGATGTCCAGGTGCACGCCGACGGCACCGTGGTCCACACCGTGCAATGGCCCGACGCCGACGGCCTCCGGGTCGGCGATGGCGTGCGCGGGGTGGTCGATCGTCACCACCGACGGTCCCAAATGGCACTGCACACCGCCCAGCACATGTTGTCCCAGGCGCTCTATCTCGAGCTCCTCGCCGACACTGTCTCCGCCCGGCTGTCCGAAGCCAGCGCCACCATCGACCTGAACATCGCCGACGCCACCGACGCCGGGCTCGACAAAGCGGCCCAGGCGGTCAACGCCCTCATCGACGACGACGTGGCCGTGCGGGCGATTTTCCCCACCCCCGAGGAGCTCGCCGCCCTGCCGCTGCGCAGCCCCCCCAAGGTCACCGACAACATCCGCGTCATCGCGGTCCAGGACTTCGACGTCACCCCCTGCGGCGGGACCCACGTCGAGCGCACCGCCCAAATTGGGTTCGTTCACCTCACCAAGACCGAACGGGTCAAGAAGTCGCTGCGCGTGCACTTCACCGCCGGGCCGCCGGGCCGCGACCACCTCTTCGCCCGCGACCACATCGTGCAGCAGCTGTGCGACAAGCTCACCTGCGGCGCGCCCGATCTGCCCGACGTGCTCGACAAACAGCTCGCCCAGCTCAAGGCCCAACGCCAGGAGCTCGGCCAGCTCTGGCGGGCGCTGGCCGACGCCGAGGGCCGGACCTGGCTGACCGCAAAAGACCCGGTCCTGGTGGTCGAGCTCGCGGACAAAGACCCCGCTTACCTCGCCGCCCTCCAAGGGGTGTTTCGCACCCACCAGCGCCCCGCGGTCATCGTGCACCAGACCGCGGAGGCCACCGACGTGTTGCTCACCTCCCCCGACCCCGCCGCCCTCGACTGCGGGGCCACGATGAAGGCGCTGGCCGTGGCCCTCGGGGGCAAAGGCGGGGGCAAACCCGACAACGCCCGCGGCCGCCTCCCCGCCCCCGCCGCCGACGTGGCCCGGGCGGTGCGACAGCAGCTCAGCTGAGCGCCGAACGCCCGATTTCACCTTCCGGGCCCAACGTGGCAAAAGCGGGTATGGCCCGCGGACGACGACGACAGCCTCGCCAAGCCCGCTCTCGCGCCCTCGTCGATGCCATCGTCGAGGCCGCGACCCAGCTGTTGGCCGACAGCGAGAACGACCCCAACAAGCTCTCGGTCAAGGCCATCGCCCGCCGCGCCGGGGTCGGCATCGGCTCGGTGTATGAGTATTTCTCTGACCGCGACGGCATCATCGACGCGATCATCGATCGCCTCGCGGACATCAACTTCAGCAAGCTGTCGCGGGTGCTCGACGAGCACGCCGACGAGCCGATCTACGAGGCCTTCGTGGCCCTGATGGACGCGAGCGCGGCCGCCTACCTCGACGCCGAGCGGTTGACCCGGTTCTCGTTCAAGACCGCGATGCGCTTCGACCGCATGGACTTTGTCATCCGCGAGCGCGACCGCTTCACCAAGCTCATCGCCGACCGCATCATGCTCGACTACCCCCGGGCCGGCCGCACCCAAGCGGAGCACAGCGCCCTCGCCGCCACCGAAGCGCTCAGTGGCATTGTGATGGGCGAGCTGTACCGCAAAGCCGACCCCGCCCGCCGGGCCGCGCTGCGCGAAGCCATGCTCCGTTTTGTGCGCAGCGAGGTCGACTTCCTCCGGGCCCGCCACGACGAGGCGCTGGCCACAGCCGAATCCGGACCGCCGGTGCGCGACGACGCGCTCAGCGATTGATCAGGGTATAGCCAACGGTGCCGGGGTTGCCGTCGGCGTGCAGGTCCGACCAAAACCGGTTGAAATCGTCGGGGGCCAAGGTCTGGCATCCCGCGCTCCCGGTCATGTTGCGGCCCCCGGCGTGGAACAGCATCGAGTTCCCGCCCCCCGACGTGCGGCCATCGTTGAATCGCCCGTCCTGGTTGGTGTCGCGCTCGACCCGGAAGTCGCTCGTGGGCCGAAGCACGCGCCCGAGCCGCTGGCTCCGCCCCGTCCGGTATTCATAATAGCCTGCGGGCATGCGGCCTTGGTCGCGCCGGCCGTCGCCGTTGACGTCCACCCCCTGCCGCCCGCGGTACCGCGCGCTCGGTTCGGTGTTGGACGCAAACTCCCGCACGTGGGGGTTGCCCGCCTCATCGCGCCACAACATCGCGGTGGTGTCGTCGTAGCGGCCCAGGCCGCCGTTTTCGTCCGCGTCGGTCTCGGTCCGCAGCGACACAATGTTTCTGTGTCCCGGCGCGTCGTTGAAGGTGCCGCCGTGTTGCTCGATGAGGCCCCGGTAGTGATCGAACCTCTGGGCCTCGGTCATGGTCGAGGTGTCGGCCTCGATGTCCGCCACCGCCTGGGCCTCGGGGGGCGCGGTCTGCGCCTCGAGCTGGGCCCGCCGCTGCGCTTCCTGGCCTTGGGCCATGCGCCGGCTGCCGGCCACCGTGGCGCCGGCGGCGCGCGCGGGCACTGGGGGCTCGGCCACCGGCGCGGGCGCGGCGGCATCGGGCGCGCGGGCCGCGGGCGGCGGCACCGGGACCGCATCGATCACCGGTTGGTAGGGGAGCTGCACTTTGGGGGCGACAACCGTGGGCATACACAACCTCCACGGCGAGTGTGGCATAGTGACCACTGGTCACAAAATCGGGCGCGCGGGGCGGCCCGGTCCACGGGACCGGTAACATCCTGATAAAAAAAGGGTTTTTCCGCAGCGTCGGCCGGCCCCACCGGGCCGGTCGGGTTTGCCCACCGGGGTGTCTGGCGCGGGCGGGGGGAGCGCGGCCGCGCACCCGACGGTTCGGATTTTGCCGCCGCGCGGCGGTGGCGTCTATTTGCCGCCGTAGCGCACGGTCATTTGGGTGGGCTGGACCCGCACGGATTGAATCTGGGCGAACGGGATCACCAACTCGTCGTCGCCGAGCAGGCGAAAGGTCACGTAGTCGACGCCTATTTCGCAGATGGCGTGGCGCGAATCCATGCGGATGTTGTCCGGCCCCTGGAACACGATCTTGCGGTCGAGCTGGGACGCGAGCTGGAACAGCTCGAACAGGCCCTTCTTTTTGTTGGCGCGGACTTCGTTTTGCTGGGCGTCGGACATCGCGGCTCACCTCCGGCCGCGGTTGTACCAGACGTCAGCCGGTCAACCCAGGGTCACCGAGACCGGCGCCGCCCCGCAAGACACAGCAGCCCAACCAACGCCCCGATGGGCCAGCGGGCCGCCCGCGGTGGGGTGCACGCGCACCCGCCCACGTCCTCCACCGGCGGCGTCTCGTCGGGGAGGGCGCCGCGCGTTGTCTGGTCTTCGAATGTCAGGTCGCTGGGATCGATGTGCAGCGCGGGACTGCGCGATCGGTTGCCCGCCGCGTCAACGGCCACCAGCCAATAGGACCCGGCGTTCCACGCAGGCGAGATGGCGCCGCGGACCTCCGCCGGGGCACCGGGCGCCAGCGACAGGCGGGTGGCTACGCCGTCCCTGTCGAGTTGTTCCCATACCTCGACCGCGGCCACGTAGCTTTCGTCGTCGGTGACGGCGTACGAAAAATCGAGAATGTAGGGGTGTGCAGGGTGCCTTCCGCATTCGGACACTTCTGTGTCGACGCGCCGCATGCTCACGGACAGTTCTCCCGCAAAACGGGGCCCTCGGTCGTCGACCCCCTCGTCGGTCACCACCGTGACCGGAGCTCGGTACTCGTCCGGAGGAGGGAACGGGAACACGTTCACATCTGAAGGTGGCACGAACCGGAATGTGTACCGGGTCAACGGCTCCAGCACCTCGGAGACATCCGCGGTTGTGGTGCGGTTGTCTTCCACCTTGGTCGAGACCCGGCCGACCTCTTCGCCGTCTCGTTCGACCACCACGTCGATGGCCCCCACCGGCGCCCCCCACTCGTTTTGGATCGCTCGCAGAATCAGGTTTGTGGGAACGGGGTTTGCGCCATGCGCGGGCGACAAATCGCCCGGCATGCCCCGCGCCCCGGACGGCGGCTGGCTGCACGGCCAGGCCGCTGACGCGCCCAGCATTCCGATGACGAACGATGCTGTGGCCGGTCCCCGCATGGGATGACGATACACAACGACAAAGCCCGGCGCAGGGCCGGGCTTGTGTCCTCACCACGCGTGGGGTGTGCCTAGGCCGCCGCCGAGTAGCGCTGGCCGGTCTGGGCCTGGCGCACCGCCCGGCGCAGGCGCGCGACCTCCGCGGGGCGCAGCTCCTTCATCCGGCGGTCGAGCACCGGCTTGGCCCGGTGGCTGTGCGAGCTGCCCAGGGCGGGCAGCACCGCTTCGGCGAAGAGCGCCACGTCCCGGGGCAGGCACTTGCCGAGCAGGTCGACCAGACCGCCCGCCAATGTCCGTGCATAGTCGGGGCCGGCCGCGCACATCGCCGCGAGCAGGCGCACCGCCGCGGCTTGGGCCGCGTCGGCTTCCTCGTGGGCGGTGGCCAAGAACTGCCAGAACAGGTCGCGGTGCTCCCACAGGTCGTCGACCACACGGTGACCGACCGGCGACAGCGCGCACATGATGCTCGGCAGCATCTCTTCGGCGCCCTCGTTGATGAGGCGCACCAGGCGCTCCATCTCGTCTTCGATGAGGTGGGGCTCGCGGGTGCCGACCTCGGCCAGCACCTTGCCCGCGTCGGGGCCGTGCACGTCGTCGCGGCTCTCGAGGATGTCCACCAGGGCGCCGATGGCCGCGGTGTCATCGTTGAAGCAGATGTCGGCGGCGAGCTCGAGGTTGGGGAGGTCGTCGTAGCGGTTGCAGCTCACCGACAAGCGCAATGCAATTTCATTCTGACGGGCTTCGCGCTTGGCCTCGCGCTTCATCGCCTCGTCTTCGCCGGCGAGCTCTTGCATCATCATTTCCTCGGCGATCGACGACACCGGGGCGAGACGCACATGCTCGGTCTGGGATTTTTTGCTGCGGGCTTTTTTGACCGTGCGCTTGGGCGCGGCTTTGGTGGCGGTCTTCTTCTTCACCACTCTTTTCTTGGCGACCTTCTTGGCGACTTTTTTCTTGGCGGTTTTCTTGGCGACGGTTTTGGTTTTCGCGGACGTGTTGGCAGCTTTCTTTTTGACGGTCGTTTTCTTGGTCTGGGCTTTTCGTTTTTGGGTTGTCTTCTTCGCTTTTGCTTTCGTTGCAGCCACGCTTGCCACCTCTTCGCACAGTTGCCGGCCGGGGGAGCCGGTTGGTGGGTCCAGGTAGGAATCCACCTACATCAATGTAGACACCGGAAAGGGCTGCGGTTTGACCCGCGGGTTTTCACTGGTCTGCACTGAAATTACGCGTTGCGTATACCACACCAACCCCAACTTGAAACCCTCTTCCGGGTGGGGACGATTTTGACCCAGATCGGACAACCCCTCAAAAAATCTTCGGTTTGGGCGGATCTCTGGGCGCAGAGAAGACAACGAATGGCACGTCGTGTCCATTCCCGACCGTTTGGCCGACCCGCTGGTCAGTCCCCTTTGGCGTGCAAAGTCCGGCCTACGAACGGGGCGAAAGCCGGGTGATCTCACCCATATACGGGTGCAGCGCGGCCGGTACATCGATGGTGCCATCCGCCCGCTGGAAGTTCTCCATGATCGCGACCAGCGTGCGCCCCACCGCCAACCCGCTGCCGTTCAAGGTGGTGATCGGCTGGGGTTTGGGCCGTTTCTTGGCCCCCGGGTCCCCGGCCGGTCGGTACCGGATCTTGGCCCGCCGCGCCTGGAAGCTGCCGAATGAGGAGCACGACGAAATCTCGCGGTACGTCGCCTGCGAGGGCAACCACACCTCGAGGTCGAAGGTGCGCTCGGCGCCAAAGCCCATGTCGCCCGCGCAGAGCTCCACCACGCGATGGGCCAGGCCGAGCTTCTCAAGCAGGGTGCTGGCGTGCTCGACCATGCGCGACAGCTCCGCCTCGGCTTGGTCCGCGGTGCAAAAGCGCACCATCTCGACCTTGTCGAACTGGTGCTGGCGGATGAGCCCCCGGGTGTCCCGCCCCGCCGACCCCGCCTCGGCCCGGAAACAAGGGGTGTGGGCGACGTAGCGCTTGGGCAGCTCGGCTTCGTCGAGGATTTCGTCGGCGTGGAAGTTGGTGATCGAGACCTCGGCGGTGGGGATCAAGAACAACCGGCGCTCGCCGTGGGTGAGGGAAAACGCGTCCTCCTCAAACTTCGGCAGCTGGGTGGTGCCGATCATCGCCTGTTCCCCGACGAGGTACGGGGTCCACAGCTCGGTGTCTCCGTGGTCGAGGTGGAAGTTCAAAAAGAACGTGGTGATGGCGCGGTTGAGGCGGCAGAGGTCGCCCTGCAGATACGCAAAGCGCGATCCAGACACTTTGGCGGCGCGCTCGACGTCGACCATGCCGAGGTTCTCGCCCAGGGTCTGGTGGTCGAGGGGCTCGAAATCAAACCCCGGCGGCTCGAGCACGCGCTTGACCTCGCGGTTGTCCTCCTCCGATGAACCATCGGGGACGCCTTCTGCAGGCACATTGGGAATCATCAACAACATCTGCTCGAGGTCCTGCTCGATGGTCTTGAGCTCGGCCTCGTGTTCCTTGATGCGCCCGGAGAGATCCTTGAGGGCGGCCCGTTGTTGGTCGATGACCGCCTTGTCCGCGCCCTTCATCTTTTGGTTGGCTTCGTTGCGTTGGTGTTGGAGCGCCTCGGTGGACATGATCAGGGTGCGGCGCTTGTGGTTGAGCGCGAGCACGTCGTCCAGGCCCTCGATGTCGCCGCGCCGCAGCAAGCCGCGTTTGGTGCCTTCGGGGTCTTTTTCCAGGGCTTTCAGATCGAGCATGACCGCCTCCACACACGGAGACCTGGCCTCCGCCGGGTGCCCAGCTAACGCCCTCAGAGCGCTTTTCCAAGCCCTCTGGCCGATTTGCCCCCGGATCACTCACGCCCGCGAAGGGCGGAGGGTCTTTGGGCTGATGATGACGCACGCCCTCACATGGGAAAGAGTCCCCCGCATGAGCTCCGAGGACGCGGACGACCCGCTCCAGCCGCTGATGGACGCCGCCAAGGGGGGCGACGAGCGCGCCTTCGCCGAGCTGTGCACGGTGATGCGGCCCCGCCTCTACCGGGTCGCGCTCGCCGTGCTCAAAGACCCCGCCGCCGCCGACGACATCGCCCAGGAGGCGCTGGTCCGCGCGCTCAGAAAGCGCTGGATGTTTCAGGGCCGGGGCACGGTCAAAGGCTGGATGACCACCATCGCGCTCAACCTCGCCAAGAACCGCCTGCGCGACGCCGGACGACGACGGGCGTTGCTGCGCGAAGACCGAGGCAGCGCCGAAGCGCTCACCGTGGCCGAGGCCCCCCGCTCCCCGAGCCAGGCCCTCGACGAGGACCGCCGGCGCACCGCCCTGTGGGACGCGGTGGGCGCGCTCCCCGACAAGCAGCGCGACGTGGTTCGCCTGCGCCTGCTCGGCGAGCTGTCCTTCAAAGACATTGGCCGCACCCTCGACATGCGCGAGGACGCCGCCCGCCAGAGCTTCGCCGCGGCCAAGAAGATCCTCACCCGCACCCTGCGCGAACAGGAGGCAGCATGACCCGCCCAGACCTGCTCGACGCCGACGAGCGCGCCCTCGCCGATGCGCTGTACGGCGAGGTAGAGCCCCCCAGCACCGACGCCCAGTTCATCGCCGCGGTGCGCCAGCGCCGCGACCGGCCCCGGCGTCCGCTGTTCACCTTTGCCCTGCCCCTCGCCGGTGCCGCCGCCGCCGCGGCCGCGTTTTTGGTCAGCCCCGCCGAGCCCCCCCCCGCCCCCGAGGCGCTGTCCGGGGCCGCGCTGTACGCGTCCTCGGCCCCCGTGGTCGACGAGTGGATCGACGACGACCTCGCCTACGAGGACGACCTCGACGACGGCCTGGGCGAAGCCGAGCTCGTCGCCCTCGATGAGGACGAAGACCTCCTCGACGAGGACCCCTTGGATTCCGCCAGCACCGCGACCCTGCTCGCCCTGTCGTCGGTGCTGGATGAAAAACTGTCGCGCCACCCGCGACCACACACTGGAGACCCCCGATGACACACACCCACCGTTTCTTCGCCGCTGTGGCCGCGGTGTCCGCCCTGGCCCTGTTCGCCCCCGCCCCCGCGCACGCCGCCTCCCCCGACGGGGTCCGCGTGGCCCAACGCGACGGAAAAAAACATGGCAAGCGCCACAAATGGAAACAGATGACCCCGGAGCAGCAGGCCACGGTCCGCGCCGAGGTCGAACGCAAAATCGACACCTACGTCACCGTCGAGCTCGCCTCGGAATTGGGACTGTCCAATGACAAGGCGCTCAAGCTCTCGGCCGCCCTCAAGGGCATGCGCGAAAAGCGCCACGCCAAACGCGGGGCGGTCAAGGAGGAGATGAAAACCCTGCGGGAGATGGTCGACGGCGGCGCGCCCGACGCGGCCCTGAAAAAACAGATGCAAGCGGTGATGGCGGCCAAAGCCCAAGCCAAAGCCGGCAAGGCCGAAGAGCTGTTGACCGCCACCGAGAGCTTCCTCACCACCCAGGAGCAAGCCAAGCTCCTGCTCGCCACCCCGCGCATCCGCCACGACGTCAAACGCATGATGCGGCAGGCCCGCCACCAAGCCACCGGCCCCGGTGACGGCGACCGCGCGGGCAAACGCGGCCGACGCGGCCGCTGACACCCCCCCGACGAGCGGTCTTTTTGGCCGCGACCGGGCCGGCGGCGATGCGCGCCCCGGCCCGGTCTTTTTTTGCCCGCCCGCGCCCGGTGCCCTTCTGTGCGATAACCGGGTCATGCGCACAGGACACGCGCCTTGACCCTCATCGGTCACGCCGTCTCCGGCGCGGCGATCTACACCGCGCTGCGGCCGTGGGGGCACCAAAAGAGCCTGTTCGGTCTGCCGCAGGGCTGGGCTTTCTGGCTCGCGGTGTTGGTGCCGTTGCTGCCCGACCTGGACGCGTTCTCCGCGATTTGGTGGGACCCCGACCACGTCGTCGCCCACCGCGGCCTGAGCCACTCGCTGCTCGTCGGCGCCGCCCTCTCGCTCGTCGGGGTGCTCGGGCTGCAAGCCACCGGCCGGATGAACGGCGGCCGCCGCACGTTCCTGCTCGCGACGGGGTTCTTTTCGCTGCTGTTCGCCAGCCACGGCTGCACCGACGCGATGACCGACGGGGGCAAGGGGGTGATGCTGGGTTGGCCGGTGTCGGACGCGCGCACGTTCTTGCCCTGGCGACCGCTCCCCGCCGCGCCCCTGTCCACCACGCTGGTGCGCACCCAGTGGACGGAGAAACAACGCCGGGCCATGGCGCGGTACCGCAAGCGGGTTCTCGACGACGACACCACCCACAACCTGCTCAAGCGCGCCGCGGTCTCCCTCGACGACGACCCCACCGAGGCGCGCCGCCTCGCGCTGGTGGGCATCGCGCTCACCGAGGTCCTGGTCTTCGCCCCGCTGTTCTTCATCGGCTGGTGGCGCCGACGACGGCGCCCCCCCGAGCCCCCCCCCATCGAATACAAACGCCTGGCCACCATCACCGCGTGGGTGGTGCCCAAACCCAACCGCACGGTGGGCGCGGTGTTGGCGTCGGCGTGCGGGGTGGTGTTCGTCATCGGCCTGGTGTTTTCGCGGGCTCCCCACCTCGGGCTCGAGCACAGTCGCATTGTGTTGGTGGACGGTCACTTCACCCCCGCGTTCATCATTCGCCCCAAGACCGACACCGTCCCCGCCCCCTATGCCCTGTTGCTCCACGACTGGCGCAGCGGGCACGAGGCGATGCTGCCCTTCGCCCGCATGCTCGGGCGCAACGGGCTCGAGGTGGTGAGCGTGGACTGGCTTGGCCACTCCGCCCACCGCACCCCCCTCGACCTCTCGTGTCCTCCCGACCGCGCGCCGCCGTGCCGCCTCGACGAGGAGCGCGTGCTGCGCCGGCAGCTGGACAACATCCTCGCCGCCTTGCAGAACGTGCGCCGGTTCTCCGGGCGCCCGATCATTCTCATCGGCCACGAGCTGGGCGCCCGGGCCGCGCTGCGGGCCCAGCACCCCGCGGTCACCGCCCGGGTGGCCTTGGCCACCGACATCGACGAGCGCCGCTTCTCGGGCAACGCCCTCATCCTCGCCCCGCGCCACGCCCGGCGTGACCTCCCCGCCCGGATCAAGGTGGGCCGGATCGTGGGCGACACCCGGGCGGGCAAGGCCTACGCGGTGCATTTTCATTCCCTGTCTTCCTCCGGCTTTCTGCACGACGAGGACATCAACCGCCGGGTCCTGGACTGGGTCCAGACCACCACCGGCGAGCGGCTCGCCCCCCCCGGCGCCCCCGATGGGGACGACGAGCCGGACCTCCGCCCCTTGGTCGGCCGCAGCCTGCTCGCGGTGCTTTTCGGTTTGTTGTTCGCCCTCGCTTGTCTGCACTTTTTGCTCTCGCTGTTCACCGAGGCGGTCCCCCGCGTGCTCGACCGCCGGGCCAACCTCGCCCGGCCGCTGGTGGCGTTCTTTTGTTGCCTGGTGGGCCTGCTCGCCAGCGCGCGCCATTTCGGGGCCTGGGCCGACAGCGGCCCGATCTGGCTGTGGGCCGAAGAGGGCCTGCTCATTCCCCCCGGGCTGTTCACGTTTTTGCTCTGGGGCGCTATCCCCTATTTGACGGCTCTGCTCCTCAAGACCCGCGGGGACCCGGAGGGACGGTCGGTGCTCATCCCGCGCCCCCTGCCCTTGCTCGCGGTGCTCCTCGCCGTGACCCTCCACGGGGTGCTGGTCCTCGGGGTCGCCGATGGCGCGCTCGCGCCGGTGTCGGTGCCGGTGTTTCGCGTGGGGCGGTGGGCGCTGTTCACCGCGATGCTCTTCCCTTTTGCCCGGGTGGTGCAGGACGTCGGGCCGCAGGCCTTGCGGCCGGGACCGTGGGCGACGCGCCTGTTGTTGCGCTGCGGGCTGTGGGCGGGGGCGGCCGCGCTGCTCGCGTACGGCCGCAGCACCGTCGACGAACGCACCCTGGCATTGGTCGGGGCCGCGGTCGTCGGCGAAGCGTTCGGGGCCGTGGTCCAGCGGCACACCGGCTCCCGGTTCGCGGCGGCGCTGACCGTGGCCACCATTTGTGCGGCCGCGTTTGCCGCGCTCTACCCGATGCTGGTCGCGACCTCGGCGTGAGCGACGGGGGCTGGCCCCGCAGATCACGACATGCCTGTCACGGTTTCGACCGCCCAACGCCCAACGCACCGCCCGCATCGGCGCCCGCGCGCGGTTTGCGATTTGGTGCGGTGGTTGCATTCGGGTGCGGCGGAGGAATGACATGATCAAGAATGAAGCGATGGGGTGGCGGTCGTTGGTGTTGGGTTTGACGACGGTGGGGGCGCTTTGGAGCGTGGCCTGCACCGAACGGGTGGGGTCGGAGGACATCAACATCGGGGACGGCGACGGCGACGGCGACGGTGACGGGGACGGCGACGGCGACGGCGACGGCGCGGTGTACGCGGTGTTCTCGGCCACCCGCGCGGCCGGCCAAAGCGACACCACGCTGTCCGCCGCGCTCAAGGTCGGTGGCCCCCAGTCCAATGTGTATGTGGAGATCGAGGGCGACGATCAACTGTACGGGCTGCACAACGGCACCCGCATCGAGCTTCCCCCGGTGGCGAACATCATCGACCCCGACCTCATCACCTACGGCGACGACTTCGCGGACATCGCCCCCGGCGACAGCTTGGCGCTGGTTTTTCAGCGTGGCGAATCGGTCTACGACGAGACCACGGTCACGATGCCCGCCGCGCCCACCCTGGCCAGCCCGGCCGACGGCGCGACCTTCCGCATCGACGAGGACTTGGTGCTGACCTGGGCCGCCGAAGCCGGGACCAACATCGTGGCCACCCTCGACGGCACCTGCATCGAGGAATACATCACCGACGCCGCGGCCGACGAGGGCACGGTGACCATCCCCGCGGGCACCTTGCAAGAGGAGAGCGAGGCCCCCGGCCAGGCCTGCGACGTGCTCGTCGAGCTGCGCCGCACCACGCCCGGCAGCGCCGATCCCGTGTTCCAAGGCGGGTCCATCCGGGCCGAGGCCGAGGCCACCCTGACCTTGACCCGCGCGCCGTAGGGGCAAGCCATGCTCGCACTTGTCTTGCTCACCCTGGCGACGAGCAGCGACCCCGAACCGCCCTATGACATCCACGATGTGTTCGAGGCGGTTCCGCGGTCGGGCGAGACCGATCTCCCGGTGAACACGCGGCTGTTCCTCGGGCCGGGGGTCGCCTCTTCCCTGTTTCAGATCGAACGCTTGGCCGAGGACGACCAACCCGTTCTGTTGTGGGAAGAAGGCCAGCGCTTGGCGTACGGCCAGTCGGTTGAGCTCGACGTGGGCCTGCGCCGGGAGGTCACCGTGCGCGCCCACGGGTGGGCCGAGGACGCCGACGCGGACGACTACGTCGACACCGTGCTTGGGTTGAGCGATGTCGAGGACCTTGACCCGCCGACGGTCGAGGGCAGCCTGCGGCTCGAGGGCGTTCGCAACCGGGAGCGCGACGGCGCGCTCTGCGCGCCGGTGGTGGGCACGTGTCCCCCGCCGACCACGTGGCACTCGTTCCGCGTGATTGTGCCCCCCGCCGCGGATGCCTCGCGGTTGGCCTACTACGGCGTGGTGGTGTTTGACGAGGGAAGCACCGCCGGGGCCGTGGGGGGCGGGAGGACGTTCGCGGCCCCGAAAGAACGCGCCAGCGGCGACGATGTCTCCATCTACACCGAGGTGTTCTATCCCGCCGGCACCACCGAACGGCTCCAGGTCCGCGTCACCGTGTCGGACATCGCGGGCAACATCACGACCTACGACCCCCTGTTCGTCGATGTCGCCGACCTGCTCGCCGAGGACCCCCTCGGCGCCTGCGCGTGCGCGCGCCCGGCCACAAGTCCCGCTTGGGGTCTCGCGGTGCTCGTCCCCCTTTTCTTCTGTACGCGTCGACGCCAGACGGGGGCATGACCGGTCTGCCGCTGCCCGCGCCCCTCCTCGAAGTCTGGCGCACCTTCGACGACTTCCCCATGGAGACCCTGACCAAGGCCTGGGTGGCCAAGACCCACGGCCCGCGCCAACGCACCGTCGAGGAGATGGAGCGTCACCGGAAAAAGACCGGGGCGAGCGGCAACTGCTTCGACCTCGCCCTCTGGCTGCAACACCGCTTGCACCGAGCCGGCCTCGGCGCGGACATCATCAGCGACCGCATCGCCGACAAAGACGCCCACGTGGCCGTGCTCGCCCACGTCGAAGGCCGCGCGTTCCTGTGCGACCTCGGCGACATGTGGCTGCACCCTTTGGCCCTCGACCTCGACACCACGACCCCGGTGAGCGGCCTGTTCCCCGCGGCGCGCATCCGTCACCACATCGCGGGCGACACCCTCACCGTCTCCTACCACCGCCCGGGGGACAAGGCCTCGTCCCAATCCTACTGTCTGCGTGCCGTGACGGACGCCGAGCTCGCCCACGCCACCGCGGTCAACCAAGCCTACCTCGCGCAACTCCTGGTGGAGGTGCGTGACTTTTCAGACCAGTCGCATTGGGAGTTCGCCGACCACGAGAGCCGGCGCAGCACCGACCACGGCCTGTTCGACGAACCCTTGGCCGAATCCTACGCCGCCTGGGCCACCCGCATCGCCGCCCGCACCGGCATGCGCGCGGACTACGTCGAGGCGTGCCTGGAAGCGTTCGCCGCCCTCACCACGTCACCGTCTGCCAACTGAACCGCACGACATTGGGCACCCCCAGCCCCGTCGGGTTGTACCGCCAGCGCGCCTTGACCCGCAGCGTGCGCCGCTTGTCCCCATTGCGCCGGCTCCCCCAATCCCAGGTGTGCTCCACCGCCACCTGTTGCCGGGTCGATCGCACCGACCGCTCGGCGCCGTGGCGGTCCCGGAGGGCGGTCAGCAGGTCGGTCAAGATCTGTTCGTGGGTCGCTTCGTCGACGTCGTTGGTCTCCGCCCGGCACTCGATCCGGCCGCGCCCGTCGTCGCTCTCGCGTCGTTCGCAAGAAAAGTCGTGCCCGGCGAGCTCAATGGCATCGCTCCGGCGGTAGGGCGCGTCCATCGACAAGCCGAGCACGTCGTCAAAGAAGCTCACGCAATCGGCCCGCGCCTCGCAGGCGGTGGGCGTCGCCACCGCCCGCAGGCCCACCGGGGGCGCAGGCTCTTTTTCCCCGGCCGGGGGCGCGGACGCCGCGGTCTGCGCCACCTCCCCCGCCTTCACCGCCCGCGCCACGGGCACCAACAAAATAAACCCCAGGCTCAGCGAGAGCCCCAAATGAAATAGATACATCTTCATGCCGCCCCATGAACGGGGCCGCGCACGATTCGATCTCGGCTATTTCACCCGGGTCAGGGACATGCCGAACGACGGCCGCCATACGCCCGGTTTTGGCGAGAACGCCCCCTCCTCGGTCCAGGTGTCCCCTTGGCAGGTCAGGGTGTAGCGAACGGTGCCGTGGGGAACCTTGAGCTCCCACGAGAACGAGCCCGGACCGAGGACTTTGCCTTGGGCCTGGGTGTGGCGACCGTCGACGAGCCAAGACGAAAACCGCAACGATCCATCGGGGGCGTTGCTCACCACCGCGAACGCGTGGTGCACGACGTCGTTGGTCTTCTTGTCTCGACCCACACCTTCGATGGTGAGCAAGGCATGTCCCAAGCGCGGTTCGACCGTCTCGGTCTGGGCGAACTGTTCCTTCTTCCCCTGCCGATTGAGGATCCAGCCTTCGCCCTGCCAACGGCCCGCGAAGCACGCCAACTGCGACACCGGCTGCGGGGCCGCAGGACCCGGCGGACCCGGCACGTTGGGGGCGGAGAGCCCCGGCCCGGCGGTGATCAGGGCGGCGAGGGCAATCGCCGACGACACACATACAGCACGGATCATGGTTGCTCTCCTCAGTTTCCACGTGTTGGTTGGGCTTGGCCGATAACAAAGACCTCGACGACTATACGCCCCCTGACCCACGAGCGGCGAGCATGCCTCCCCACCGCGCCACGGGCGCGCGCAAAGCGATAAAGCCCCAGCCCCCGCGGGAGCCGGAGCTGGGGCGCGTGGCTCGTCGCGCCCGCACAAGACGGCGCCGCCGCGCGCGCGGTTCTCCATCGTGTGCCGACGTTCTGCACCAGCCCGTCAGCCGGCGCGGACCTCGTCGAGCAACGCCTCGAGCAGGTCGTAGCCTTCGCCCAACCCCTCGTCCATCGGCGAGCGCAACACGCGATCACGTGCCTGTTCACTGCTGTACAACAGGTGCAGCTCGAGGCGCGTGGCCCGCGGGCCCTCCTCGTGCAGGGACGTGGTCACCACCGATTCGCCCCCCGTCCAGTCCTCGTCAAAGGTCTCGCGGTGCACGATGCGCGAACAGGGCACAAGCTCGACGAAAGTCCCGCGAATGCCCATGCGCCAGTCGTCGCTGGCCCGGGTCCACTCGTAGCGAAAGGTGCCGCCCACCCGGGCGTCGACCTCGCACACCGCCCAGTCCATGCGCGCGGTCCCGAGCCAGCGCTGAATCAGCGCAGGCTCGAGATGGGCGCGGTACACGAGCTCGCGCGGGGCCGCGAAGCGCCGGGTCACGACGATGGCGCGCTCGCCCACCGAATCCACCCGCAATGCTTGTGCACTCATGGCTCGTCCTCGTCAGAAGGGGGCGTGAGCCGCTGCATCTCCTCGAGCAGCCCGTCCAACTGAGCATAGCTGTCTTCCCAGAACCGCCGAAAGCCGTACAAGTACCGCGTGGCCTCTTGCAATGGTTCTGCTTCGATTTGGCGCGGCCGGTAGTTGCCCACCTGCGCTTGCGAAACCAGCCCCGCCTCCTCGAGCACGCGCAGATGGCGCGACACCGCGGGCTGGCTGATGGGAAGCGGCGCGGCCAGCTCCGTGACCGTGGCCGCCCCTGCGCTCAGCCGCGCGAGGATCGCCCGCCGGTAGGGGTCCGCGAGGGCGGCAAAGGTGGCGTCGAGGTTCTGCACCGCTTGGCCCTATTTCTTGTTCAGCTGGTGGAGGATGATGGCGTTGCCGTCCGGGTCCAGCACCGGCACCATCCGGCAGTTGGGCCCATGGATGGGGGTCTCGACCTCGACCTGAGCCCCGGCCGCGCGCAACTTGTCGGTGAGCGCGTCGAGGTCCTCGACCTCGAACGCGATGGTCCCGCCGCCTTCGGCGCCCGGCTTGGCCTTGGTGGCGTTGGACAAGGCAAAGCAGCCCCCGCCCGGCAGGTCGTACTCGATCCAGAACATTCCGCCCTGGCCGCCGTGGGCCCCGACCTCGAGGCCCAGCTGCCCCTCATAGAAATCACGCGCCACCTGCGCATCGGCCACCGGGTACACGGTGAACGCCACCTTCTTCAGCATGCTCGACTCCTCTGCGCACCAGTCGCCGGCGCCAAATCTACATAACAGTTCTGTTATATAGATCGAAACAAAAAAAACGGACCCCGTAGGGTCCGTTTTGGGTTCTGACGAATGGTCGTCGGACCTGATTCGATTTTTGGGCCTCGCGAGGCCGTCGAGGGCAAGGCGGGTCCGAGGCGCGGAGCAAGCGAACGAAGTTCGCCCAAGCAACGCGAAGCGTTGCCGAGCGTACATGACGCACGTGAGCGAGCACCGCAGGACCCAACGCAGCCATTCGGCGGCCGCAGCAGGTCAGACGCCCATCAGAAGCCCATGCCGCCCATCCCGCCCATCCCGCCCATACCGCCGCCCATGGCCGCGGCCGCACCGGCGCCCGCGTCCTTCTTGTCCTCGGGCTTGTCGGCGATCATCGCCTCGGTGGTGAGCAGCAGACCGGCGACGCTGGCCGCATTCTGCAGCGCGGTGCGGGTCACTTTGGTGGGGTCGATGACGCCGAACTTGATCATGTCGCCGTACTCTTCGGTGCCCGCGTTGAAGCCGAAGTTGTCCTTGCCTTCGAGAACCTTGTTCACGACGACGGACCCTTCAAAGCCAGCGTTCTCCGCGATTTGACGCAGGGGCTCTTGCACCGCACGGGCGATGAGCTTCACCCCGAACATCTCCTCGTCGGAGGCGTCGAGCTTCTCGAGACCCTTGGACGCGCGCAGGAGCGCCACGCCGCCGCCGGGGACGATGCCTTCTTCCACCGCCGCGCGGGTGGCGTGCAGGGCGTCCTCGACGCGGGCCTTCTTTTCTTTCATCTCCACTTCGGTGGCGGCGCCGACTTGCACCACCGCCACGCCGCCGGCCAGCTTGGCCAGACGCTCTTGCAGCTTCTCGCGGTCGTAGTCCGAGGAGGTCTCCTCGATCTGCGCCCGGATTTGTTTGATGCGCGCTTGGATGTCGGCTTTTTTGCCCGCGCCGTCGACGACGGTGGTGTTGTCTTTGTCGATGGTCACGTTCTTGGCGGTGCCGAGGTCCTTGATGGTGGCGTTCTCGAGCTTCTGACCGAGGTCTTCGCTGATCACGGTGCCGCCGGTGAGGATGGCGATGTCTTGGAGCATGGCTTTGCGGCGGTCACCGAAGCCGGGGGCTTTCACCGCGGCCACGTTGAGGGTGCCACGGAGCTTGTTGACCACGAGGGTGGCCAGCGCTTCGCCTTCGATGTCCTCGGCGATGATGAGCAGCGGCTTGCCCGACTGCGCGATCTTCTCGAGCACGGGGAGAAGGTCCTTCATGTTGGAGATCTTCTTCTCGTGGATGAGGATGTAGGGGCTGTCGAGCTGGGCTTCCATGCGCTCGGCGTTGGTCACGAAGTACGGCGACAGGTAACCACGATCGAACTGCATGCCCTCGACCACTTCGAGGGTGGTCTCGAGCGACTTGGCTTCCTCGACGGTGATGACGCCTTCTTTGCCGACCTTCTCCATCGCTTCCGCGATGATGTTGCCGATGGTGTCGTCGCCGTTGGCGGAGATGGTGCCGACCTGGGCGATCTCTTGGTGACCCTTGGTGGGCTTGGAGATCTTCTCGAGGTTCTTCACGATGTGAGCGACGGCTTTGTCGATGCCGCGCTTGATTTCCATCGGGTTGTGGCCGGCGGCCACGTACTTGCTGCCCTCACGGAACAGGCCTTGGGCCAACACGGTGGCGGTGGTGGTGCCGTCGCCGGCGTTGTCGGAGGTCTTGGAGGCGACTTCCTTCACCATTTGCGCGCCCATGTTCTCGAACTTGTCTTCCAGTTCGATCTCTTTGGCCACGGTCACGCCGTCTTTGGTGATGGTGGGGGCACCGAAGCTCTTGTCGATGACCACGTTGCGGCCTTTGGGGCCGAGGGTGACTTTGACCGCGTTGGCCAGGGTGTCCACGCCGTGGAGCATCTTTTCGCGCGCGCGGGTGTCGAACAGAATCGTTTTAGCAGCCATGTGATAGACCTTTCACGCCACCTTCAGTGGCATTGTTGGGGCGTGGCCCCGAAGAGTTGAAATAGGGAAAAGCGGCTCAGCTGAGGACGCCGAGGAGGTCGTCTTCGCGGAGGAGAAGGAAGGTCTCGCCTTCGATCTTGATCTCGGTCTCGGCGTATTTGCCGAACAGCACCTTGTCGCCGACCTTGACGCTCATCTCGCGCACGCTGCCATCGTCGAGGACCTTGCCGTTGCCGGTGGCCACGATCTCGCCCTCGAGGGGCTTCTCTTTGGCGTTGTCGGGGATGATGATGCCGCCCTTGGTGGTGGTCTCGCTGGCGAGACGCTTGACCAGGACCCGATCGTAGAGGGGACGAACCTTCGGTTTAGCCATGATGAGAACTCCTGCCCCAAAGGGCGCGTGGGAAACTGCGGGCGGGGCGCGGGAGATCTGGCACTCTCCGCGCCCGAGTGCCAACGCGGCCACCGTAGACCCATGTAGGAGGGGGTCAACCCCGGATCGCGGGATGCGGCGAATCCCCCTAAGCCCCTAAAAAGTATGCTGATTTGTTTTGACTGAGGGGGCCCGGCCCCGGTGCGGGGTCTCGGTACATCTGACCACACGATTTGTTGAGCTAAATCAAAGCGTTAGGCGACGCCGTGAGTGTGACGACCGAAATATGGACTGATAAACTCGCCTTCAGGAGGGTTGTTTCCGTGCTGACGCCGCAGACGAGCATTCGAGAGTATTTCCGTGAGGCCCTGGGGACCGCGATGAAAGAGCGGTCCGTGCCCCTGACCGAGCAGGCCCAGGTCTACCTGGTCCATCTGTTGTGCGAGTTTGCCCGCGCGGACAAGGCCTTCGCCGGCACCGACCACGGCGAGAGCCCCGCCCTCGCCCTGATGCTCCAGCGCGCCCAAGAGGCAGAGCCCCAAGAAGCGGTCCGCATCTACAAACACATGGGCGACAGCTCGCTCTACCTCACCGGCTTTTTCGCCGACGCCACCGCCCACGCGGTGGTCAGTCGCGACTACTACTTGTCCATGGGCGAGACCGCGTACTCGTCGGTCGCCAGCTTCCTGCGCAGCAGCGCCGCCACCTCCAGCGCGTTGTTCGCCGAGCTGGCCGACCAGTTCACCCGGCTGGTGGACCTGCTCGCCGCGGTCAGCCTGCACGGCGAAAAGAACTCCGCCGAGCAGCTCTCGGACGAAAAGCTCCTCGCCCTCGTCGACCGTTACCGCCGCACCGGCAACCCCGAGCTGCTCGAGGCCCTCAAAGCCCACGGCGTGGTCCTGAAGCCCGGCGTGCAAGGCGGCAACGACCTCGTGAACTGACTCTACGTGGCTGGCGCCACGTGAGGGTCGAGCGAGGCGGAGACCATTCCCCATCGAACCGCTGGGGCTCGCAAACTTGTTTGTGCGAGCTGCTCCACACGCGTCGGGTCGTTCGCGTGCAGTGGCACTGTTTGGCGCCCTTGCGCTGTGGGGCGCCCCGGCACGGTGTGCCGGCAGGCTACGGCGGGATGCGCCAGATTTGGAGGGTGTAGCCGCCGATGTCGGTGGTCACCGCGGTGACGATCAACGTCGTGTCTCCCGGGGGCACATAGATCGCGCAATCGGGGCTGCCGGTGCAGTGCAGCCCCGCGCTCGTGCCGTTGCTGACGTTGACCGTCCACGTGCCGCCCCCACCGCCGACGATGGACGCGCAGAACGGGTCGCCGGGGGTCACGTCCCGGAAATAGCTGTCGGGCGTGCCCACTGACGCACTGTCTGAAATCGTCTCCACCACCAAGCCCGGCTCGTTGCACGTCACCGCTGGCAACCCGGCATCCGGACCACCCGCATCCGGAACGCCCGCGTCGACCCCCGCATCGGGGGCGCCGGCATCCACGCCGCCCGCGTCGATCACCCCGCCATCCCCATCCCCATCGCCAGAAGAACCGGCGTCGGCGGCTCCGCCGTCCGACGGTTCTTCCAAGCCGCCGTCAGGCGGCCAGTCCCCATCTCCATCTCCGTCACCATCCCCATCCCCATCGCCAGAAGAACCGGCGTCGGCGGCTCCGCCGTCCGACGGTTCTTCCAAGCCGCCGTCAGGCGGCCAGTCTCCATCGCCGTTGCCGCCGTCCTCGCCCGCGCCGGCGTCGAGCAAGGTCGGATCGACACAGGCCGAACCGCACCCGGTCAGGAAGGCCATCACCGCCACCAAAAGAACCCACCACCGCATGCTCGGCATCTGCATCGTTCTGCTCCTGCGTCGGGGCAGCATACTCCCCGGCGCCGAGCGCTTGGATGTTTGCTGGCACGTCGTGCGATTCGCGAATGGCCTCGGGTCCCGGATCTGTCAGCCGCCGCAGCCGTTCTGGCTTGTCACAGTTTGCCACACCACCGGCACGCCGGTGCCGGGCACATCCTGGAATGCCAATGGCCAGCTTTGACACCACCACGACCCACATTGGCTTTGCCGCTGGACGTGGGTGTGCGGCCCCGTCGACCAACCCGTGCCCCCGCTGTGCCCCACGAGCTGCCCGCGCACGACCCCATCCCCCAATTGCACGTCGGCGCGGTTGAGGTGCAGGTAGAGCGTGGCGCTGCCATCGCTGTGGCCGAGCACCACGTAGTTCACGTGGTTGGCGCATTCGGCGCCGCCGCCGTTGTAGCAGGGGTGGCCAGGGGTGATGTCGGTCTTGGCCATGAGCACGACGCCGTGGTCCATGGCCAGCAACGGGGTGTTCAGCGGCAGGCCAAAGTCGAACGCGTAGTTGGCAATGCCATTGTGCGAGTAGGCGCTGCTGTTGCCCTGGGTGACGGTGGTGCTGGTGCCGCAGGTCAGGGGGAGCAAAAATCCCGCGGTGGGTTCGGGCGGTGTCTCGTCGGTGCAGGTGGCGTAGACCGCGGAGATGTAGCCGGTGACGGCGGCGGTCTCGATCTGCCACCACCAGGTCTCGCCCGAGATGGCCTCGCCCTCTGTGCCGCTGAGCGCGGCGACGGTTTGGCCCTCCACGAGGGTGCCCACCGGCGCGCCGGAGGTGTCCGGCGTCGGGCGAACATTCAGTGGATAGCCGGCGGTGCCGGTCACCTGCACGAAGGGACAGGCGGGCGCGGGTTCGGGGGCGGGCTCCGGTTCGGGGGCGGGCTCCGGCTCCGGCGCTGGGGAAGGTTGTGGCTCCGGCTCGGAGGAAGGTTGTGGCTCCGGCTCGGGGGAAGGTTGCGGCTCCGGCTCGGGCGTGAGCTCGGGCTCGGGCAGGACCTCAGGCCCGGGACCGGCGTCGACGGGCGGCGCACCGGCGTCGAACCCCCACGCGATCGGCCCGTCCGGGCTGTCGCCGGTGTGGTCGGGGCCGCAAGCGAGCACGAGGAAGACGAAGGCGGCGGTGGCGGCGGAGAGCAGGAAGGGCGTTTTCATGGGGTCCCCAGATAGTTATCTAGCTATCTAGTTGCACGCTAACGACTTCTGTCAATCGGGCGGGGGCCGGCCCTGGGGGCGGCTTTCCGCGGGAGACCGCCCCCCTGACGGTGCCGGCGTGCCGCGGACGGATTCGCTTGCCGCTGTCCATGTGGTGTGGCAGGAAGATAATGTTGATTCTCATTCTCATAATCAACAAAAACGGAAGTGACCGTTCGCCTGAGGTTGGAGTTCGCACCATGCAACGCGTTTTGTTCTCACTTTGGTTGGCCGCGCTCCCTGCCGGCGCCCTGCTGATCACCGCCTGCCCCACGGAGCCTGGAGACGGAGATGGAGATGGCGACGGAGATGGCGACGGAGATGGAGACGGAGACGGAGACGGAGACGGAGATCCAGGCACCTACGCGTTCACCAGCAAGTTCGGCACCGGCAGCAGTGTGTCCTACGGCGGCCAGGCGTCGCGCCACCTTCTCATCGAGGAGATGAAGGGGTTCATCGGCACATTGGACGAAAACAGTGCCATTGCGCTTGCCCACGAGGACATCATGGCGTCGTTGGTGTTCTTCTATGACTACGCCAACGCGGGGGGCACGGGCGAAGACACCCTGACGGTGACGCTTCCCGGCGACGGCTCCCTCGAGGAGTCCACCTTCGGGGAGGTGGGCGGAACCACCAGCTTGAAAGAGAAGATGCCGGGCATCAACATCGCCTGGGACGCCGGCGTGCTCGGCTACAAGGACGGCACCATGACCCCCGACGAGGTCGTGCTCGACATGTTCGACCAGTACGCCACCCTGGTGAACGGCCGCGCCCTCGACAGCGCCAACTTGCCCCAGGACCCGTTCGGCAATGACATTGCCAAGGCCTACGTCAGCCCCGCCGGCGTCGATCACCGCGAGCTGATCCAAAAGTTCCTCGGGGTGGTCCCGTACTCCCAGGCCACGGACAAGTACATCGACGACGGCGCAGATGGTTCGGGATTGCCCAGCGACAACACCGCGCTGGTCGAGGACAAGCCCTACACCGCCCTCGAGCACGTGTGGGACGAAGCCTTCGGCTACTTCGGCGCCGCCCGCGACTACGATCTGTACACCGACGACGAAATCGCGGGCGCGGCCGACACCGAGCGGGGCCTCGGCTACTACGACACCGACGGCGATGGCCAGATCAGCCTCTACACCGAGGTGAACAAAGGCCACGCGGTCAACGCGGCCAAACGCGACCGGGGGGTGACCGGCCTGGACCTCACCGCGCAAGCCTTCGACGCGTTCATGGCCGGGCGCACGTTGATCGCTGAGAACGAGGCCCTGGACAGCGCCCAAATGGCCACCCTCGAGGGCCACCGTGACCAAGCGGTGCAAGCGTGGGAACACGCCATCGCCGCCACCGTCATCCACTACATCAACGACACCGTGGGGGACATGGACCGCTTCGACAATCCCTGCGACACCCCCGACGAGGAGGACTGCTATCGCTTCCTCGACCACGCCAAACACTGGTCGGAGATGAAGGGCTTTGCCCTGATTCTGCAGTTCAACCCGCACTCCCCGTTGACCACCGCCGACCTCACCGACCTCTACGCCGCGATGGGGGACGCGCCGGTGTTGCCCGGCGCCGACGCCCAGACCGTCGCCGACCACCGCGCGGGCCTGCTCGCCGCCCGCGACGCCCTCGGCACCGCCGAGGGCTTTTCCCCCGCCCACGTGGAAGCTTGGTAGGAGGCCACGATGAAATTCTCCTTGCTCCCCCTGGTCGCGATGGTTGGTGTCACCGCCGCTTGTCCCAAAAGCACCGGCCAAGAGCCTGAGCCCGAGGTCGCGTTCAGCCGATCGCAACTGCTCGAGAACCTCGCCGATGGGGTGTTCGTGCCCACGTACCAGGGGTTCGTCGACGCCAGCGGCGTGCTCGTCGACCGCGCCCGCACCTATGCCGCCGCCACCGGGGACGCCCGAGCCGCCGCCCGCGCGGACGCGCAGACCGCGTTCCTCGATGCCCACGCGGTGTGGCAACGCGCAGACCTCTACCAAGTCGGCCCCGCGGCGCCGTCCTACCGCCCCGGGGGCCAGAACATCCGCGATGAAATCTATTCGTTCCACGACGGCGTCAACCCCTGCGCGGTGGACCAACAGCTCGTGGCCAACGAGTTCGGCGCCGCCGGCTACTTCGACCAGCGGCTCATCCCCACCAAGGGCCTGGACGCCCTCGAGTACGTGCTGTTTTACGACGGGGCCGACAACCAATGTCCGCCGCCCGCCACCATCAACACCAGCGGCGCGTGGGCCGCGCTGACCCCGGCCGAGCTCGGCACCCGACGAGAACGCTATGCCGAAGCATTGAGCCAGCATCTGCACACCCAGGCCCAACGGTTGGTGCAGGCCTGGTCCCCGGAGGGCGACGATTTCCGCAAGGAGTTCCTCGCCCGCGGCGAGACCTTCAGCTCAGAACGCGACGCCCTCGATGCGGCGTTCGCCGCGCTCTACTACCTGGAGCTGTTCACCAAAGACCGCAAGTTGTCTGTGCCCATCGGGCTGCATGTGGATTGTGCCGCCGCCCCCTGCCCCGAGTTCGCGGAGTCCTTGTGGTCGGCGGCGTCCACCCGCCACATCGAACAAAACCTCATCGCGTTCCGCGACGCATTTTCAGGCAACGGAGGCTACGGTTGGTCGGACGCGCTCGTCGCCGAGGGCGCCGAGGAGCTGGCCACCCGCATGACCAGCCACCTCGACGCGGCCATCGCGTTGGTGAACGCCGAGACCCGCTCGGTGGATGAGCTGGTGCGCTCCGACCCAGAGCAGGCGCAACGCATCTACGAGGCGGTGAAGGCGGTGACCGACGATCTCAAGAGCCAGTTCATCACCGTGCTCAACCTGAGCGTTCCCGATGAAGGCGCCGGGGACAACGACTGAGACCACGATGAACGCGGTGTCTGCTCAACCCCTGGGCCGTGACCGGCGGTGGCGTCGGTGGGCGCAGCGCGAGGTGTCGCTCGCCTCGCTGGCCGCGTTCCGCGTCCTGTTCGGGGCGGTGCTGCTCGTTGGCACCCTGCGTTTTCTCGGCCGCGGCTGGATCGAAAAGCAGTACGTCGAGCCCACGTTCTTTTTCAAGTACTGGGGCTTTTCCTTCATCGAGGTGTGGAGCCCGACCGGTCTCTACCTCCACTTTTCCGCAATGGCATTGTGCGCGGCCCTGATCTGCCTGGGGCTGTTCTACCGCGTGGCCACCGTCGGGTTCACCCTGCTGTTCGCCTACGCCGAGCTGATGGACGTCACCAACTACCTCAACCACTACATGCTGGTGATTTGGCTCTGTTTGTTGCTGTGCGTGAGCCCGGCGCACGGCATGTGGTCGCTCGACGCCTGGCGCGCGCCGCGGCTGCGCCGCCACACCGTCCCCCTGTTCCTGCTTGTCACCTTTCGCGCCCAGGTCGCGGTGGTCTATCTGTACGCCGCCTGGGCCAAGGTCGGCGCCGATTGGCTGCTGCATGGGCAGCCCCTCGACATCTGGCTCTCGTCCCGCTCCGACATGTGGCTGGTGGGTCCGTTGTTCACGTTGCCGGCGACGCCGCTGGTGATGTCTTGGGCGGGTTTTTTGTACGACGCGACCATCGTCCTCTGGTTGAGCATCCCGCGCACCCGCCCGGTGGCGTACCTCGTCGTGCTTGGTTTTCATGGGTTCACCGGGGCGCTGTTCGACATCGGCATGTTCCCGGGCATCATGAGCGTGGCCACGTTGCTTTTCTTTTCCCCGTCGTGGCCGCTCCGGTTTGTCCCCCACCGCGCCCCGCCGACGACAAACCCGCGGCGGCCCGCTTGGCTCGCCCCGCTGTTGATGGGGTTTTTGCTCGTGCAGGTGCTTCTGCCCGCGCGGCACGTGCTCTACGGCGGCGACGTGCTCTGGCACGAACAGGGCATGCGGTACGCGTGGAAGGTCATGGTGCGCGAAAAGGCGGGCAGCGTGACCTATCGCGTCGTCGCCCGCGACGGCCACCGCACCTGGCATGTCGCGCCCACCGACTACCTCACCTGGCGACAGGCCAACGAGATGAGCGGCCAGCCCGACCTGATTCTCCAGCTCGGCCAACACATCGCCTGGGATTTTGCCCGCCGCGGGCGCGGCGACGTCGCGGTCTACGTCGACGCGCTGGTGTCGCTCAATGGCCGCGCGGCCGCGCGCCTCATCGATCCTGGGGTCGATCTCACCACGGTGACCGATGGCATCGCACGCCACGCCTGGATTCTGCCCGCCCCGGCCAGTCCCCCGCTCGGCGGCTGACCGGTGGACTGGCCGATGGGACGCAGCCGGGTACAGTACCGGTGGTTGGGGGTCCTATGCGGTTTTGGTGGCTTTTGGTGGTGATGATCGGCGCGGCGTCCACGGGTTGCCCGGGGAGCAGCACGGACGCGGGCCCCGAGCCCGAGGATGATGCAGGCGACGAATGCCCCATCGGGAGCGAAGCTTGCCCCTGCACCCAGGGCGGCGCCTGTGACGAAGGGCTGACCTGTCTGAGCAACTTCTGCGTCGACGCCAGCGGCGACGGCGATGGAGACGGCGATGGGGATGGAGACGGCGATGGGGATGGGGACGGAGACGGGGATGGGGACGGCGACGGGGATGGGGACGGAGATGGCGACGGGGACGGCGACGGGGATGGAGACGGAGATGGCGACGGCGACGGAGACGGAGACGGCGACGGAGACGGCGACGGAGATGGAGACGGAGACGGGGATGGAGACGGCGACGGTGATGGGGATGGAGACGGAGACGGCGACGGAGACGGCGATGGAGACGGCGATGGGGACGGCGACGGGGACCTGTATTTCGATTGCAGCACGGTGCCGGAGGCCCCCGTCACCCAGACCGTGACCGGCGCGCGGGGCTATCACGGCCTGCTCATCGACGAGGACGGCTGGATGATCGGAGCGGACGATGGCGGCAACCTCATGCGCGCCACCCGCACCGGCGACGTGCAGTTGTTCGTGCCCGGCGCCGGCCGGGGCCAACAGATGGCGTGGCTGTCGTCGGACAGCTTCGCGTGGGCCGCGGAGAACGATGCGTTGCAGCGCATGCACGCGTCCGGCGGAACCGAACTCATCACCGCCGGGCTCAATGCGTATGCAGTGGTCAAAGGCCGCGACGGTTTGCTTTACACCATCCAGGACTACACCGCGCCGGTCTCCGACGTGGTCCGGGTGGACCCCGCCACCGGCGAGTCCGAGGTGTGGCTCGACTGGGACGTCGACGGGCCGGGGGACGGCGACCCGCACAGCCTCGCGTTCAACCGCGAAAACAACCGGATGTTCATCGGGACCATCTACAGCGGGACGATCTTCGTCGTGGAGCTCGACAACCAGCTCAACCCCTTGGGTCCGCCGCAGCCGTTCGCCACCGACGTGGGCGGTTGGCATGACGCCATCGCCGTCGACCTCTGCGAGAACCTCTACGTGCCCGACTTCTTCTCCTCGACGCTCTTCCGCGTCGACCGGCACGGCCAAGCGGTCGAATACTGGACGGGCGGGTTCGACGCCTACACCCACGGCCTGCTGTGGGGCACCGGCACGTTCGGGTGGAGCGGTACCGCACTGTACGCTCCCCAGCCCTACAACGACCACAGCGTCATCGAGATCGACGTCGGCGTGCCCCCGGCGTCCGCCCCCCGCATCGCCATCAACCTCCCCGGCCCGCCCGGCACCGCCGACGCCGGCCCGTCGCCGGACGCGGGCGACCCCCTCGATGGCGGGTCCCTCGATCAGTGGATCTGTCCCGCGGCCTGGTACAACAGCGGCGGGTCCTGCGATTGCGGATGCGGCATCCGCGACGAAGACTGCGACGGCCCCGAGCCGGTCACCTGCGCGTATGTCTGGTGCAACCCGCCGGGCGACGGCCAGGGCGGGACGGTCGATCCCACCAACTCCGGGCTCTGCCTGTAGGTCGATCCGGCACGGTCCCCGGCGGGTTCCGCCGCGCCAGTGTGATCTGGGGCGGAAAATTTCGGCCGATCCGCCAGGGTCGGCCGTTTCCGTTTTGGACCTCTTTCGCTAGCGAGTCACATCATGTCGAAGCATCTCCTTGCCCTCACCTCGTTTTCCCTCGGGTTGCTGGTCTGCCTCGGCTGCCCCCCGCCGGTGGCGTGCAGCGATGACGCGACCTGCTTCGAAGGCGAAGCCTGCGTCGATGGATTCTGCGCGCCCAGCCCTGGCGACGGCGACGGAGACGGAGACGGAGATGGGGACGGCGGCGATGGCGACGGGGACGGCGATGGCGACGGCGACTGCCCCGCGGGCGCCCAGGACTGCGACGGCGACGGCATCTGTGACTACCTCAACCAAAACTCGAACCACTGCGGCAGCTGCGGGAATGTATGCGCCACCGGCGTGTGCTCGGGCGGCACCTGCGTCGCCGGCGCCCTCCACGAGAACTTGTCGTACCCGGTGACCATCCACCACGAGGGTGGCTACGTGTATTTCGCCGAGGAGGGCAACTCGGGCAGCGAGTCCGGCGCGGTCAAACGGTTCCCGACCTCCAACCCCACCCAAATCGAGACGTTGGCCGCGGGCATGGAGTCACCGCGCGGCATCGCCATCGACAACGACGAGCTGTTCTTCATGGAGATGCGCTACCAGGTCGACGACGCTCTTTGGCACACCAAGAAGGCGGGCCCCCCGACCGAGGCCTCCCGCATCGAAGACGGTTGGGACCTCGAGGGCAGCGGTTCGTCGTTCTTGTACGGGCTCGCCGCCGGCGAGGGCTATGTCTTCTTCATGGACTACAGCGCGCTGCACCGGCGCGGGCTGCAGTCGGCGGTGATCGAGGAGGTCGACACCGGCGGCTCCTTCGCCAAGGGCCTGATGTACGACGACGGGTACCTGTTCTTTGTCCAGGCGGGCGTGGTCAAGCGTGTGGACGCCAACTTCGGCGCGCTGCCGACCCCCGAGCCGATCGGGCTGGCCAACCTCCCCGACGGGCACACCGGCGTCTACAGCTGGACCCAAGACGAGGATTGGCTGTACTTCGGGTCCAACCCGAGCGCCCGCGAGGGTGGCATCACCCGGGTCCGCAAAGACGGCGCGATGACCGAGTTCATGGTGCCCGAGGTCAACCCGCTCGACACGTCCTCGGAGGACTGGGCCAAGGCCAGCGCCCTCGCCTCCGATGGTACGCACCTGTACTACGCGATCACGACGTCGGACGCGCGCATCTACCGCGTCGCGCTCGCGGCCGGGGCCGAGCCTGAGCTCATCGCCGAGACCAACAACCCCACCGGCCTCACCGTCGATGATACGTTCGTGTACTGGACGTCCTCCGCCAGCGGTTCGATCTGGCGGTTGGCCAAATAGAGGTCTGATTTCAGCGTGCGCTCCTTGTCCCTGTTTGTCCTCGTGATGGTGAGCGCCGCCGCCCTGCCCGCGGCCGCCGACGAGAACGCAGCCTGTTCGGTCGCGTTTATGCCCCTGGACGAAGAGGGCATCGGGGCCCTGGAAGCGCACATCCCGGTGCTGCTGGGCGAGACCATGTCCCACGAGATCGCCGACGTGACCTCGTGTCGGGTGGTGACCGAGCGCGACATCCGGGCGATGATCGACTACGAGGCCCAAGCCCAGGCCTGCGGCGCCGACACCGCGAGCTGCCTGGCCGAGATCGGCGATGCCCTGGGGGTCGATTTTGTGGTGAGCGGCACCGTGGGCAAACTCGGCAACATTTACACCATGAACATCCGCATGGTGGACATCGAGCAGTCCGCGGTGATCAAACGCTCGCAGCGGGCGGTCACCAACGACCCGAGCCTGCTGCGGCGGGCGGCCCGCGACGTGGCCCGGGAGCTGTTCAACCTGCCCCCGCTCGACGAGGAAGACGTCGATGTCGTCGAAGGCTCGAGTTTCAGCCACCGGCTCTTGGTGGTGGGGGGCTTTTCCGCGCTGCTCGTCGGGCTTGGCGCGTTTGTGCTCGGGGGCGCGTCCACCGGCGCGTTGGTGTACCTGATCAGCTTCGAGCGGCGCCCCGCGTTTCAGGGATACAAACAGCCCGCGTCCTTTGTGTTTCCGTTCGCCGCCACCGTGCTGGCGGTGTCGCTGGTGACCATCCCCGTCGGCACGCTGATGCTGGCCGGCAGCTTTGTGGTGGAATGACCATGCAGTGGCACTGGACGACCGCGTGGGCGATCACCGCCGCCCTGCCGACGCTGTGGGCGTGCGCACCACCCGTCGCGTGCAACCCGGAGTACGGGGGGGCCTGTCCCACGGGCATGGTCTGCGACGCCCAAACCGAGTTTTGCGTGAGCGACGGGAGCAACCCCGAACCCGAATCCAACTGCGGCTTCTTCGGGTGCTTCACCCCCGAGCCCGAGCCCATCGGCAACCTCGAGGACACGTACACGGGCTTTTCCGCCCCCGGCGAGTTGGCGGTGCACAACGGCCGCATCCTCGTCGTCGACCAGGGCGACGACTACGGCGACGACTCCAAGGTCGTGTCCCTGACCCCGGGGGGCAACAAAGACAACCTCGCCGCGGGGCTCGGCCTGCTCGCCGGCCTCGCCGCCACCGGCAACACCGGGTACGCCACCGACATCGAAAGCGCCGAGATCTACACGTTCGACCTCGAGACCCCGGGGAGCGGCCGGTTGTTTTACCAGTCCGACGACTGGAGCGACGACCTCGACGGGTTTGCCCTGGAAGCGGGTTATGTGTTTGCGTCGTTCGACGGGCACGTGCTGCGCATCGATCAAAATGGCGACGCGGTGTCGGCGAGCGGGTCGCTGTCTGGTTCGGAGTACGTCGCCGCCGGCGGGGGCTACGTGTTCTTCTGGCGGGCGGGCAACATCCTGCGCATCGACGCGGACTTCACCGGCGATCCCGGCCCGGTGACGATCGCGTCGCCGTCGGGGGGCCTCGACCGTCCCTGGGTCATGCGGGGGGTGACCGACGACGCGGGCTCGGGTGGTGGCTGGTTGTATATCGCCACCAAAGCCGGCGCCGACGGCCGGGGCCGGCTGTGGCGCACCGGCTTTGACGGCGGAAGCGAGCTGATCCTCGTCGACGGCGTGGGCGAGGAGCTGCCCGCCGACGAAAGCCCCATCGCGTGGGACATCGCCGCCGACACCGATGGCTACGCGTTTTTGGTCCGGGCGGCCTCGACCTGGTCCACGCTCCCCACCGAGGTGTTTGCGGCGCGGGGCACCCAAGCCCCGGTGCGCCTGGGCACCGTCGAATCCGGGCACGGCATCGCCCTCACCCCGGACGCGGTGGTGGTGAGCGAGCGCGATCAGCAGGACGACGAAGTCGGCAGAATACGTGTCTTTTCAAGACCTTAGGCTGCGTCGCCGCCCCCGCGGGCGGAGCGCCCCGCCCGCCCGTGCCCCGGGGTGAAAGCCCTTGCCGTTTCGTGTGCGTCTGATACGTACACCCTTCGGATCGATCGCGATCCGGCCGCACGACATTTTGCGGACCTTAGAGGCGCAGCGGCGCCTGTGGAGATGGGTCGTGGCTCAAGTCTCGAATGCGCACATGCGCGAATACGAAACGATTTACATTCTCAAGCCCGAGATCGACGACGACGCGGCGGTGAGCTTCATCGAAAAGATGAAGGGCCTGGTCGCGAAGAACGGTGGTCAACACGTGCAGGTGACCAACATGGGCCGCCGCAAGATCGCTTGGGAACGTGATCGCCACCAAAAAGGCATGTTCGTGCAGCACCGCTACCTCGGCCAGCCGGGCATCGTGGCCGAGTACGAGCGCACCCTGGGCATCGAAGAAGACTGCATCCTCCGCCAGACCGTCGTGCGCCAGCGCGCGGTGGACCCGGCGTCGGTGGCGGCCGAGCCTGACACCATCAAGCCCCCGGTGACCAAGGAGCCGGTGGCCCCCCGTCGCGATGATCGCGGCGACCGGGGCTACGACCGTGGCTCCTCCCGCTCGTCTCGTGACTACGACGACGACAACAGCCGCGACGACTGAGGTCGCGCCGGCTCGCACCGCATTCATCATCTGGCATTTTCTGGAGTTCAGTCATGGCCGCCAGCGTTCAACTCATTCTCGCCCGCGATGTGCCCAACCTGGGCCGCATCGGTGACCTCGTCGCGGTCAAAGCCGGGTACGCCCGCAACTACCTGGTGCCCCAAGGCCTCGCCTACCCCGCGTCGCCCAAGCGGGTCTCGCAGTTCGAGCACCAAAAGCGCGTGATCGATCACCGCCGGCGTCAGCTGCGCAGCGAGAGCGAAAAGCGCGCCCAAGAGATCGCGGCCCTGCAGGTCACCCTGACCGCGAAGGTCGGCGAGCAAGGCAAGCTGTTCGGCTCGATCACCTCGCGCGACATCGCCAAGGCCCTCGCCGCCGAAGGCCACGTCGTCGACCACCGGGACATCAACCTCGAAGGCCCGCTCAAGTCCGTGGGTCTGCACAAGCTCGACCTCCGGCTCGAAGCCGACGTGACCACCCAGATCAAAGTCGTGGTGGCCCCCGAGGAAGTGTCCGCGGACGAAGCCGAAGCCGAAGCCGAAGCTGCCGCCGATGCGGAAGGCGCGCCCAAGCTGCGGGCCGACGGTGAGCCCGACCTCGAAGCGGAAGAAGACGCCATCGCCCAAGGCGACGGCGAGCCCGCGCCGAGCGAAGCCGAGCAGCCCGCCTGATCGTCGTCCGACAACGCGACCTCGGCGCCTCACTGCGGTAAGGTCGCGTCGTGAGTGACATTCGACTGCAAGAAGAACTGGCCGCGAAGCTGGAAAGCTTCGTGCGTGACCAGATCATCGCGACCGCGGATCGCGCCTGCGACCTCGCCCACACGTTGCTGCGGCGCGAGGGCAACCTCAGCTACCCCCCGAGCAACGAAATCATCGTCGGGGGCCGTCCCCTCCGCGGCCCGGTCTCGCGCTCCCTGTGCGAACTGGTGGCCGAGGGCACGGGCCTGCTGTGCGCGGTGTTTCAAGGACACGAGCCGGTGGCGGTGGCCCCGCGGGAGCTCACCGGGGGCCGGTTCGACATTCCCGACGATGTGGCCACCACCTGTTTGGTGCGCGACGACAGCTTCGTGGGCACCGTCGACATCGACGGGCGGCCCATGCTCGTGGCCGCGCGGCCCATCCGCGTCGACGGCCACGCCCGGGGGGTTGTGCTGTGCGGGCAGTTCACCGCGGAAGCCAACACCACCCTGCTCGGGCTATCCACGATTCAAGAAGAGATCGTCGAGCTCGCGGAGAAGCTCCAGCGCGAGCGGCAACAGGCGGTGGGCGACTTCTTGAAGTCCATCCGCAGCATCGCCAAGCGCATCCACTTGTTGGCCCTCAACGCATCGATTCTGTCCGCCCAAGCGGGCGAACATGGGCGGGGCTTTGCCGTGGTCGCGCGCGAGATCGGCGACCTCGCCGAGCGCACCCGGCAGTCGTCGCAGGAGCTCGAACACTTCCTGGGCCGGGCCGAACCGGATGTGCCCGTCGATCGCCGCCACGGTGGGCGGCGCACCGCCTAGTCATGGCCGACAAGCGGGTGTCCCGCCTGGTCAACCTGCTCCAGCGGGGCCGTGGCCTCAGCTACGACAACGCACGGCTGTTGTTCCGGCGGGCCACGGGACAGACCGCGCCGGCGCAGATGCCATACCGCACCGACCTTGTGTACAAGGCGGGGCAGTTGGCGATCACCCTGCTGTTCATCGAGAGCCGGGCGTACCTCAGCGACGCAGCCTACGATCCGTTCACCGACGCGGTCTTCTCGGAGGTCGCGGGGGGCGACAGCGAACGGCTCTACGACATCGTGCAGGTCTACGGGGGCGCGATCAGTGGCGAAGGGGGCTTCGAGGAGCTGTTCGCCCGCGACCTCGCCGCGGCGATGGTGGGCGAGGTGCATCCCGACGTGGCCCAGGCCTTCGCCAAGTCCGCGCGGTCGTTGACCAAGATGACCCAGCTTTACTGCGCGATGACGTTCGACGACCGGGTGATGGTGCGGCGGCTGCAATAGGGGCCGGTGAGGCCGGCATCGCGGGCCCCCTTCACATGTGACTGCGCAATGGCATTGCAGATGCGTTCACCACAACGTCAGCGCGCCGGTCCGGTAGGACAGCGCCACCCGTACCCCCAGGAGGTTGCGGTCGGTGCCGGCCAGGGGCACGAGGGTCTGGGCCTCGACCCCCAGGCCCCCCCAAATGCGACTGCGCAGGCCGAAGGCGGCGGACAGGTGGTCCACCGGCCCCTCGCCATAGAACGAGAGGTTCTGCACGTCGGCGGTGAGGTTGACCCAATCGAACAGCAACAGCTCGCCGCCCACCAGGCCGAACAAGCCCACCCGCGCGGCGGGGTCGCCGAGGCTGACCGAGTACGAGCCCACCCCCGAGACCTGCCCGTGCAGGCGGAAAAACGAAAACGGCTCGAACAGCCCGGTGAGGCCGCTGTCGACCCCCACCGGCCAGGCGTTTTGGTACAGGCCCACCGCGGTGGGCAGGGTCAAGCGACCGGTCACCGAGGCGGCGAACGCCCCCCGGTTGTAGACGAGGAACGAGCTGCCCACCGAGGTGTCGCCGAGCCCGAGGTGGTAGGCCTGGTAGCCGCTGATGAGGTACCGAATCTGGGGCACCTCGGCCGCGCCGAACACTTCCCAACGCTTGGACAGGGCCAGGCTGCCTTCGACCCGGCCCGCGCCCACAATGTAAATGGGCGAGCCCGACGCGACCTGAATGGTGACGTCCAATCCGTACTTTTCTGCCTCGAGGGTGGCCTGGAGGTGGCCGCCGAGCTTCGCCTCGGTGCGCGGACAGGTCGCCCGCCCGGTGCCGAGGTCGTTGCGCAACAGGCCCACCGTGACCGGCCCGGTGGTCATGCCCGTCACCGCCCGGTCGCAGGGACCAGCGGCCCGGGCCGTCGACGAGGGAAAGACGAACAGAAGGCCAAACAGGGCCGAAGCCACAAACGACGTGCGCATCAGTTGTCTCCCTCCGGCAGGCCCGGGGCAGAGAATCCGGGGTCTCCGTCGAGGTCGAGGATCAGAGGATTGGTGAACGCCAGGGGATAGCCACCGGGGGTGACCGCGACGAAGGGATGGCCGGGCTCGCCCCGGAGGGGGAGGTCCCGGACCGCGATGGGCCCGGTGCCCCCCGCGCAGCTCTCCGGGGTGTCCCCGTCGTCGAGGGTCCCGTCGCCGTTGATGTCGAGGTCGTCGTCGTCGACTCTGCCGTCGTCGTTGCGGTCGACATCCGTCCAGTCGACCACGCCATCGCCGTTGTTGTCGATGGTGTCGGGCACACCATCACAGTCGAGGTCGGCCACCGGGGGCAAAGCCCGCCCCGCCTCGACCACCACCCAAGCGTCCTCGTCGAGGCGCGGGAGGATGTCGTCGAGGGCGATTTCCCGCTCGAGCCGGAGCAGGCCGGTGGTGCCGTAGGGGTCGCCGGGCGCGGTGATGCCGTCGGTGATGCGCATCGCCAGCGCCCCGTTGACGAACACCCGGACCTCGTCGACGGGCACCCAGGGCGCGGCTTGGACCCGCACCGTGAGCGGCCCGCTGCCGGGCACGAAGGGCTCCAAGCTCGGGCCGCGGCCCAGGCCCTGGTTGTCGGCCAAGCTGATGGACACCACCGGTCCGTTGGTGCCGGTCATGCGGCCCTCGCGCACCGCGCGGTTGAAGATCGAGGGCGAGAAGTCGGCTTTGGTGGTGCCGGCGGTGACCAGGGTGCGCGGGGTGCCCACCACGTTGTCGCGCAATGTGTGTGAATCGGAGTTGGCGGTGCCGGCGCGGAGAATGCCCTGGTTGAGCAGGTAGAACCAGAAGGCCCGGTAGGCAAAGAACGACCCGTTGTCGGTGCCGTTCATGACCTCTTGGGTGTGGTAGTCGACGTTGGAGAAGGTGGCCCCGGGGGGCACCCGCACGAACACCCCCGCCGCGGTGCCGTCGTCGAACAGAGGCAAGGGGTCGAGGAGGTTGAGCCCCAATGCATAGGGAAAGCCGAAGTCGCGTCCCACCGAGCCCGCGGTCCAGGGGTGGTTCATTTGGATCACGCCGTCGTCGTCGAGCCCGGCGCCGAGCATGCGGGTGAAGAGCAGGCCCGGCTCGGCGTATTCGTCGTAGGGCGCGCCCCGCCGGGGGGCGTCCAGGTCGATGCGCAAGGGCCAGAAGTTGTAGTGGCCCACGACTTGGGGATAGGAGACCGCGGGGTTGTAGTTGAACAACGCGTGGCCGGTGGTCTCGAGGCCCACGAGCAGCTTGACCCGGTCGCCCACGTTGAGCTCGTCCATGGCCTGGCGGTAGTCCCAGATCGCGTCGTGATCGGTGGCGGCGATGACGTCGATGCGTTGGGCCAAGAACGAGCCCACCCGGGTGAGGTCGGGCATGTTGGTGTCGAAAGACTTGGCCCCGTGGACGTGAAAGTCCGCCGACAATGTCAACGCAGGGAGCAGGTCGGGGAGCGAGGTGAGCGACAGGGTAACGTCCTCGACCTCACCGGCGACGACAGTGACGTCGGCGTGGGCCAAGGTGGCAAACGGACCCGCGGTGGCGAACAGCTCGTAGCGCCCCGGCGGGACATGGACCTCGTCGTACCCTTCGAAGGTCAAGACCTGGTTGCAGGCGGGGCTGCCCCCCCAGGTGGGCCCGAGCAGCGGCGCACACTCCGCGTTGGCCAGCGGGTGGCCGTTCCACCGGGCCGCGGTGCGGGTGGCGGTGTCCACGTCGGCGGGGGTGAAGAACACCTGGGCCTCGTGGGGTATGCCGTCGAGGGTCGAGCGGAGGATCACGCGCCCCGAGGCGGGAACCTCGAGGGTGCCGACGTCAAAGTCTGCGGTCCCCACCGACAACGCCTGCTCGACCGCGGTCTTGCCAAAGCTCACCACCCGCAACACGTAGGCCTTGTCCGCGGGGACCCGGGCCGCGAACGTGCCGTCGCCGGCCACCGCCACGTGGGTCCAGGGCACGAGCAGGCCGTCGGGTTGTCCCGGTTGGCCCTCGAGCAAATACACCGACGCCCGGTTGAGGCGGGGGGCCACGGCCCATTCGTCGAGGTCGATGGTGCCGGACACGGTCACGAACGCTTCGTCGTACAGCTGTTCGCGCACCGCGAGCGCGAGGTCGACCCCGGGTTGGGCCAACGTGCCCGCGGCCGCCCCCAAGAAACGTTCGAACACCACATAGTCGCCCCGCGCCACCACCGCGCGCCCGGTGCCGGCCAGGGACACTTGGGCGGCGTGAAACCCCTCGAGGCTGTCGACGTTGCAACCGACCAGGGCATAGCTGGCGCCGGGCTCGACCGACGCCGCCCCCACCACCCAGGGCACGTTGCGCATCACCGCGTTGACCGTGCCGAGGCCAAACGGCGGGTGCGTGTAGCCGGTGCCGGGACCGGGGGTGAACGGGCTCGTGGCCCGGTCGCCCCAATAGAACGCTTCTTGGTTGGACCAGACCACGTCCTCGTCGCTGTCGTTGAGCATCTCGGTGCGCACCCGGATGCCGGGTTCGCAGCTGCGGATTTCGTAGCGGGTGGCCACGATTTGGCGCGGGTCCTCCATGAGGTGACCGATGACCTGGACCGCGCGCACGTTGTCCTCGTCGGTGAAAAAGCGCATCGAGGTGTACAGCACCGCGTCGTCGGGGAGCAGGCCGGTGACGTGCTCGATGTGGGGGATGCTGTCGTTGTCATCGCCCCGGGTGGCGAAGTCGGTGATGAACCCGCCGCTGGGGGCGAAGTAATTGGCATTGCCAATCGCCTCGATCACCACCTCGACCTGGTCGTTGGCGAGGAGCACGTCCCCCACCGCCCCCAACGAATCCAGTCCGCCCGGCACTTCGCTCCGGTCGCGGATGATGCGCAGGTCGACGAACCCGTCTTCGCAGGAAAAGGACAACGGCTGGCACGGCGACGGCACCTCACAGGTATCGACTTCGCCGTTCATGCAGCCCGGGTCGGTACACCCGCTGCTCGCGGCCACCACCCCCCACAGGGCGGCGGCGATGAACACACCTCGCATCAGGCCTCCTCGGCCGTGGCACGGCCGCAGCCGCCGACCATACGACAGGTCTCGGGTCAGGCGAAACCACGCCGCCGGCGCCACCACCACTCGGCCGCCGCGACCAAACACAACAACGCCACCACCCACGCCTGGTCCCAAATCGGGCGCGAACTCTGGCGGTGAACCTTGCGGCGTTCGTGATCTTCGAAGCGCAGGCTGGTGGCTTCGTCGAGCCCGACCACCTCGCCGCCGCTGCGCTCGGCCAACGCGCGGGGCAAGCCGTCGCGGGGCTGCAGGTGGCGCGCCTCCAGTGAGCCTTTGCGCACCACGAAGGCGTCGACGTCGGAGCCGATGGGCCCTTTTTCCGAGGCCCGGGCGTTAACCCGGTAGGGACCGGCGGCGGGGGGATCGAAGGAAAACCGCGCCGTGCCGTCGGCGCCGCTTTGGGCGCGCAGCACCACGGGCTCGGCCCCGGGCTCGTCGAGGCGGCGCACCTCGAGCACGACGTCGGCGTCCCCCTGGGGGCGGTACTTGGGATCGAAGGTGCGCACCTCGATGTCCACCGGTTCGCCCTCGAAGGCCACGCTCTGTTCGGCCGCGACCTGGACCCGGGACAGCTCGGGGTCGCGGATGAGCCAGCGCAAGGCATTGGCGAACAAGCGCCGGTGCACGTCGCCGCGGCCCCCGGCGCCGACGTGGGGCAACGACCAAGTCCAGGTCGAGTCGGTGAGGATGGCCATGCTGCGGCCGTTCTCGACTTCGCGCACCGCGATGACGGGGTGGGCCTCGCCGTCGGCGTTGAGGAAAGGATGCGACAACAACACCTCGCCCCCCGGGGCGACCCCGCGCACGAGGTTGATGCCGGCGAGGGCGGGAAGCTGGGCAAAGGGATCGTCGCCGCGGCCGAGGTCGCCGAGCTGGGTGATGGGGTGGGAGCGACCGGCCTTGGTCAACCGGGGGGTGAATCGTTCTTCGTCGATGTGCCCGGGCCCCGGCCACAATGTCACAGGGAGGATATCAGCGATGGGGGTGTTGTCGTAGGCGCCCTCGGAGAAAGACAAGGACCCGCCGATCATGAGCAGCCCCCCGCCGTTCTTGGTCACGAAGTCGCGGATGTTCGCGAGGTACATGCCCATTTGGTAGGGGCGATAATTGAAGTCTTGGAGGATCACCACGTCGAAGGTGTGCAGCTGTTCGGTGAACAGCTCCCGGGTGGGGAAGGGAATGAGGCTCAGCTCCTGGTTTGATGCAGCTGCATTGTCGGACGGGGACCTCAGGATGAAGAACGAGATCAGATCCACCGAGGGGTTCTCTTTGAGCAGCCGGCGCACGAAGCGCTCGTCCCAACTGGGCCGGCCCGCGACCTGCAGCACCCGGATGCGGTCGCGGATGATTTTGACCGCAAAGTCGAAACGGTTGTTTTCAACGATGCGTTCCTCGGGGCGCGGGGGACACGACAGCGTGTAGATGTGTTTGCCCGCGGTCTTGGGTTCGAAGGTGAAGTCGACGATGGTCTCGTCGGTGTCGCTGAGGGTGATCTGTTTGGTGGCGATGGGCTGGCCGTCCTCGGCCAAGGACAGTGGCAAGGTCAGCCCGGAAAAGCCACGGTGCCGCAACACCACTTGAAAGGTGAGCGGGTTGCGCACGAACGCGAACTCATCGGCCAGCACCCGATCGATGGCCACATCGCGAAACGCCTCGGGCTGGGCCGCGAGCACGGTGTGCACCGGCCCCTGCAACCCCTCGACCAGCTTTTGCACGTCTTCGGCCAGCAGCCCGTCGGTGTCGTTGCCATCGGTGAACAGCACCAGGCCCCCCAGCTTGCCCCGGGCCAATGTGTCTGCGGTCTCGAGCGGGCCGCGCAGCACCGTGCCCGCGCCGGTGGCGGTGGCCGGCGGGGCCTCGGGCATCGCCCGCACCGCGTCGTCGAACAGCACCAGGTGCGGCCGGTGCGCGGGCTGGGCCTCGAGCTGGGTGTACAGGGCCTGGGCCGCGGCCAACGCGCCGTCGTAGCGCGGCCGGCCGGACGCCCCGTCGGGCTCGGCCATGGACGCGGAGCTGTCCACCGCGAGGATCACGAGATTGGGCTCGGGGGTGGTGTCCAGGTCGCGCACCCCCGGCTCGAGGATCACCGCGAACACCAACCCCGCGAGCAGCGCGCGCAGAATGAGCAGGCCCACCACCACCGGACGGGGCGCGCCCCGCACCGCGCGGTAGGACAAGTAGAGCGCGCCGAGGAGCAGCAGGCCCGCCCCCCACAGGGCATAGCCGGGCCAGCGCGACAAAGAGACCCACTCGGTGATGCGCACCATGCCCTCCGCCGGCGCCTGCTGGGCCAACAGTGCAGTGACATGGAGGAGGTGCGCGCTCATCATCGTCGGGTCTTTTTCATGATGAACGGGATGTGCACTTGGTCGGCTTTGTAATCGAGACAGGTCGCGAGCATCATCACGTTGACCATGAACCGGATCGCGAGCTCACGCTGCCGCGCGCCGCCGGGCTCACAGTCGTACGTCCACGTGCCGAGGCGGTCCCGCTCGAGCGCGCCGAGCACATCGCAGCGGGTCATCAGCACCATGGCCCGCTGATCGTTCAGTCCCAGGCCCCGCACCGCGGTGTCGGCCGCGGTCCGGCCCACCACCTCGTCGAGCAGGTAGAAGCTCTTGAACAGCACGTGGTCTTTCGGCGCGGTGGCGAGGGCCTCACCAAAGATGGCGTCGAGCTCTCGCTCCACCGAGGTCACAAACCCGCAGTCGGGGCGTTGCGCGTCGATGTACAAAAGCCCCCCGAAGCGCAGGTGGCGCAGCAACCGCGCGCGGTCCTCCTCCCGCCAGGGGGCGAACGATTTTTCGCCGTGCATGACCAACAGCGGGTGGCGAAACAGCGCGGGGTCGGACAACCGCACCTCGCTGGCGTCGCGGGCCGCGTCGATGCTGGTGCGCCGCGCGGTCTCCCACAGGGCGCGCCGCAGCGCCTCGGGGCGCGGGTCGTCCGCCGACCCGAGGCGCACATGCCCCATGCCCACCTGGCTGGCTTCGCCGAACGCCCCCGCGGGCGCGGCCGCGAGCAGGCCCGGGGCCAAGCGCAGGCTGTGGTGCAAAAAAGTGCGTCGCTTCACGGTCCACCCCGCGCGCGGTGTGCGCGCTCTGTGTTGATACCCTCTTGCGCGCTCCGCGACATCCCTCCGACGAGAAGCGCACACTTGTATACATGTCCCACCCGCTCGCCTCGGTGAGACACCCGACCGGGCGCGGCGGGGTCGGGCGGTATCCTTTCCCCATGAATGGGTTTCGCATGGGTTGTTGGGCGGTCCTTGTCTCCGCGGGCCTCGCGGGGTCGGCCACGGCGTCACCCGCGGCGCTGACCGCGGTGGGCGAGGCGTTCGAGCTCGGCGTCCCGCAGCGGCTGGTCCGCGGGGTGGCATTGGTGAAACTGCACGACGTCGCCCCCGAGAGTTTTCTGTTCCCGCGCCAGGCCGCGCGCAACAAAGCCGTGCTCGAGGGCATCGCCCAGCGCACCGGGGTGCGGCTCTCCTTCGAGCGGCCGGGGGTGTTCGGCTGGAGCCTGTTTTCCATCCGGGACGCGGCGGCGCCGTCGGCGCGGCCGATGCCCACCGAAGACGAGACCGAGGCGCTGGTGGCCCGCGTGGCCCAAGACCGCGCGGTGGGGGGCGCGGCCGTCGACGGATGGCGCACCAAGCAAGCCACGCCCAACGACCAGTACTTCTCAGAGCAGTGGCATTATTCGATCATCAACGCCACCACCGGGTGGGACCTCACCACCGGGTCGAGCACCCAACGGGTGGCGGTGATCGACTCGGGGATGGTGCGCGCCCACCAGGACCTCGCGGCCAAAGACGCGGCGGGGTTTGACTTTGTGTCCGACGCCAACCGGTCCAACGACGGGGACGGGCGGGACAGCGACTACGACGACGCCGGGGACGCGGGGGATTGCGGCTTCGGCTACGAGCCGGCCTCGTACCACGGCACCCACGTGTCCGGCACCGTGGCCGCCTCCACCAACAACGGCGTGGGCGTGGCCGGGGTCAACTGGAACGCCCAGATCGTCACCGTGCGCGCGCTCGGGGTGTGCGGGGGGGACGATTTTGACCTCATCAGCGGCACCGCGTGGGCCGCGGGCTATCAAATCAACGGGGTGGCCAACATCTCCGCCACCGACCGCGCCCGGGTGCTGAACCTCTCGGTGGGCGGCGACGGCAACTGCCCCGCCAGTTGGCAAGACGTGATCAACCAGATGACCGGGGACGGCAACTTCTTCGTGGTCGCGGCCGGGAACGAGTCGTCCGACGTCGATGCGCCCGGCAACTGCAACAACGTGATCACGGTGGCGGCCTTCGGCCCCTCCGGCGACATCGCGAGTTACTCCAACACCGGCCCCGAGGTGGAAGTGTTCGGCCCCGGGGGGGACAACGACGGGGCGGTGGCGTCGACCATCGGCCCCGGCATCGCCGACTACACCTTCCAGGCCGGCACCAGCATGGCCACGCCCCACGTGGCCGGGGTGGTGAGCTTGATGCTCGACCTCAACCCCGGGCTCAGCATGAATGACATTGTCGGGGCCCTGGACAGCGGCGTGACCTGCGGCGGCTGCAACAACGTGCCCGCCCTGCAGATGGACCTGGCCCTGTCCGAGGTCAGTGGCATTGTGATCGAACCCGAACCCGAACCCAGCGTGCCCGGCGACGACGTCTACGAAGAGAACGACACCTTCTCCACCGCCACCCCGCTTCCCTGCAACACCAGCCTCCCCAACCTGCACGCCAGCCCCCAAGACTTCGACATCTTTTCCATCAACCAGCCCGCGGGGGTCGACGTCACCGTCAACCTCACCACCGATGCCAACACCGACCTCGACCTCTACGTGGTCAAAGGCATGTCCTTCCCCGACGACATTCTCGCCGCGGCCGAGACCGCCAGCGGCAACGAAACCCTCGCCTACACCACGACCGGGACCGCCATCGCGTACCTCGTCAACCCTTGGTTCGACGAGCAAAACGGCGACTACAACGACGGCGACTACGGCCTCAGCATCACTTGCAATGGCAATGTGGTCGAACCCGAACCGAGCCCCGAGCCCGAACCCGGGGTGGGCGTCGAGCCCGAGCCCGAGCCCGAGCAACCCAGCCTCAGCGATCCCAACCTCGACGACGCCTACGAACCCAACGATGACGCCAACGACGCGGCCCTGCTCGAGTGTGGCCAGGAGCTGGAGCTGTCCTTGCACGACGACCAAGACTGGTTCGTGGTCCCGGTCCAGGACGGCACCACCCTGCAGGTGACGAGCGAGGCGTTCGGCCCGGACGCCGCCTTCGAGATTCGCAACGCCGACGGGAGCTTGCTGGTGCAAGCCTCAGAGCCCGGATCCGACCCCGGCCTGCAGGTGGCGTCGGTGGACCGGCTGAGCGCGGGGAGCTACGCGGTGGTGGTCAAGCCTGGGGGCCAAAATGAGCTCTACGCGCTGCGCGCCTATTGCCTGATGCCCGACGAGGAAGACCCCGGGATGTGCAGTCACCAACGGACCCCGCGCGGCCTGCCCCGCGGGCTCTGGGTGCTCGGGCTGCTCCTGGTGGTGGCGCGCCCGCGACGCCGGCGGGCTTAGGTCGCGGCCCAGGGCCGGGCCGGCACCGACCAGCCCGCGGCCTGCACCGCCTCCACCAACGGCAACCAGGCGAAGTCCCGCACGAACAAGCCCGGGTGCGGCACCGTCAGCCACGGCGCGGCCGTGCGCACCCCCTCGATGTAGAGCACGTCCACGTCGAGGGTCCGGGGGGCGTTCTTGATCGTGCGCACCCGGCCGGCGCGCTGCTCCAGGGCTTGGCACAAAGCGAGCAACCCGCGCGGGCTCGCGCGGGTCTCGATCGCCACCGCGGCGTTGATGAACCGGCTGTGGGCCACCCCGCCGAGGGGGGCGGTGACGTGGGCCTGGCTCCGCCCTCGCAATGCCACTGCCTCGCTTTCCGAGAGCGCGGCCACGCAAGCGTCCACCACCCGCCGGGCTTCGGGGACCGAACTGCCGAGGCCCAATACCGCCTTCACGCCGCGAGCTTGTCCAAGAACAGAACCGCGGTGGACATGTAGATCACAATGCCAATGATGTCGTTGGTGGTGGTGACGAACGGACCCGACGCGATGGCCGGGTCGGTGCCGTAGCGCTTCATCGCCGCGGGGGCCACCGCCCCCACCACCGCGGCCGCGGTCATGGCCGAGACCATGGCCAAGAACACCACCAGCCCGAGGTAAATCGTGCCCCCGCCGAACACAAACGCGGCGATGAGGCCCACGCCGCTGCCGCACAGAAGGCCCATCAACAACCCGACCCGAAACTCGCGAAACAGCGTCCGCCCGAGGTCGTCGCGGTCGAGGCGGCGGATGGCGAGGTCGCGGGTCAACACCGTCGCGCTCTGGGTGCCGACGTTGCCCCCCATGGCCGTGATCACGGGGATGAACGACGCGATCAACACCGCCTGCTCGAGGACCACCGCGTACAGCGAGAGCAGATACGCGCTCATCAACGAGCCGAGCAAGTTCACCCCGATCCAGGGCAAGCGCACCATCGCGATGCGCGTGGCCTGGTCGCGGTACAGGAGCTCTTCGGCCGCGGTACCGGCCGCGAGCAGGGCGTCTTCTTCCGCTTCCTCGGCGAGCACGTCGACCACATCGTCGAACACGATGCGCCCCAGCAACACCCCTTCGTCGTCGACCACCGGGAGCGCCACCAGATCGTACTTGGAGAACAAGTGCGCGACTTCCTCTTGGTCGACCAGCGGCGTCACCGTGGCCACCGGGGGCTCGATGATGTCCGCGATCTGAATGCCCTCGGCGTTGAGCACCAGGTCCACCGGCTTGACCGACCCCACCAAGCGCTGGTCGTCGTCGACCACATAGATGCGGTGGATCTCGGTGCCCTCCTCGGCAAACTCGCGGACCTTGACGATGGCTTCGCGCACCGTGGCCCCGATGTTCACGTCGGCGCGCTCGGTCTGCATGATGCCGCCGGCGCTGTCCTCGGGATAGGACAGGAGTTGCTCGACCGCGGCCCGGTCCTCGGCGGGCAGCCGCGACAATGCATCTGCAGCCGCGTCGGGCTCGAGCTCGCCCACCACGTCGGCGGCGTCGTCCGAGTCCATCTCGGAGATGAGCCCGCCGATCTCTTCTTTGGGCAGCAGCGCGAACAGCGCGTCGCGTTCGCCCTCGTCGAAATGCGCGACCACGTCGGCGCGGGCCTCGGCTTCGGGGAGCAGCCGGAGCAAGGCCGGCCACTCCTCGGGCTCTACGACCCGGAGGGCCTCCACCACGTCAGCGGGGTGGGACACCAGGCGCAAGAATGCCGCCGCGGTCTGGTCGTCACCGCGGAGCACCGCCTTGAGGTCCTCCGTGTCCAGCTGATCCATGGATGAACACCTTCCATCTCGTCGTCGTCATGACAGAGACGGCGTGAGTTTTCAAAGGGCGCGCCAGTCGGCTACCGTGCGAGACATGTCCTGGTCCCTCCTCAGCCTGTTGCTCATGACCCCCCCCGTCCCCCTCCAAGGCGTGTGCGAGGCCAGCGCGGCGGTGGTGCTGCCCGATGGCCGGGTGCTCGTCGCCGACAACGAACGGCACAAGGAGCTGTACCTGTTCCGGGTGGGCCAGGACCAACGCCTGCACGCGGTGGGCACGCTGGGCATGCCCGACGACGACCGCCCCCGGGACATCGAAGCGCTCGGGCTGTGGGGCCGGGACCTCGCGGTGGTCGGTTCGCACTCGACCAAAAAACACTGCGAAGCCTCGCCCAAGCGCGCGCGAATCCGCGCCCTCACCCTCGGCCCAGACGACGTGCTCACCCCCCTCCGGTCGGTGGACGGCCGGCCCGTGCTCGATGCCATCCGCGCCTCGACCGCGGCGTGTCAGCGCACGCTATTCACTGCCCCGGCCCCGCCCGCCGCGCGCGCGGTGTGCCAAGCGATGCGCGAACAGGCCTGCCCCGGGCTCGACACCGAGGGCGCGATCCTCGACCCGGACGGCCGCCTTTGGCTCGGGCTGCGGCGCCCGGTGGTCGGCGGCCGCGCGGTGCTCGCCCGGGTCGCCCCGGGCGACACCCTGCGCTTCGATGCGGTGGTGTGGCTCGACCTCGGCGGCCACGGCGTGCGCGAGCTTGTCGCCACCCTCGCCCCCGACCGCGCCTACGTCGTGGCCGGGCCGGTGACCGACGGCGGAGGCCCCCACGCGCTGTATGCGTTCGACCCCCGCCCCCTCCGGGGCAAAAACCCGCTCAGGTTGGAGAAGCTTGGTGCACTCCCGGCGTCCACCGAGGCCTACGTGCCGCTGTCGAAGACCAGCGGCATTGCCCTCACCGATGGGGACGGCGACCAATGGCCCTGCAAGGAAAAGAGCGCCCAACACCTCGTGGATTTTTCACCCCCGGCCCCGCCGGTCAAAAGCACGCCCCCCGCGCCCGGTCCGGGGACCAAAAAAAAGCGCCCCTGAGCGGGGCGCCTTCTTTGCATCGAAGCGAAGGGCTCAGCTGTCGAGCTTCTTCTCTTTGATGATTTGTTTCACGCCTTCGACGCTGCGCTGACGAAGCTCCCAGCCACCGACGAAGATCGACGGGGTGCCACGCACTTTGGCCGCGGACTGGCCGAGCTTGATGTCGTCTTGGATTTGCTTCTCATACTTGGCGTCGTTCGCCTTGAGGTCGCTCTCAAACTTCTTCACGTCGAGGCCGATCTCTTTGGCCCACTTGCTGAAGTTCTCGCTCGTGAGCGCACGCTGGTTGGCGTACAGCTTCTCGGACATTTTCCAGAACATCTCGGGGCCTTGCTCCGCGGCGGCGAGGGCAGCTTTGGAGGCGGGCTTGGCGTCCTTGTGGAACGACAGCGGGAAGTGCTTGAACACCACGTTGACCTTGTCCTTCAGCTCGGGGTCTTTGACCACTTCGTGAAGCATGGGGTCCACCCGCGAGCAGAACGGGCATTGGAAGTCCGAGAAGATCGCCACGGTGATCGGGGCGTCCTTTTTGCCCATCAGCGCGCTGTCGCCGTTGGGGATTTTGTAGGCCTCGGTCTGCGGCTTGCGCTCCGGACGTTGCTTGCGGGCCCCGCCACCTTTTTCCAGGGCGGCGACTTTCTTCTCGAGTTTTTCAATGCGCTCGGTCAGCTCCTTGGAGCCGCCCGCCGCCGGCGGCTGGCAGCCGAGGGCGAGGACGGACAGAGAAGCGGCGGCAAGAATCAGGGTTTTTTTCATCAGAATGTTCTCCATGGACGCGCGCGGGCGTCCAAATGCCAGACGGCCAGATGCCGACCCGGCGAATAAGGGACTTTGGGAAAAAATCAAAGGGCGGCGTGCGAACACGCCCCCGGCTTACCCGGGCGCGGCCTCGGGGCCGACAGACCGCTCGAGAGCCGTCGCGGCGGGCCACGCCGGTGGGGCCAAAAACGCCACCAACACCGGGGGCATGTCCCGGCCGTCACCGAGCACCGCCGCCAGGGAAGACCCCATGGGGGACGACGCGCCGTAGGGCAGGTCGTCCTCCAACCGGTCCGGTCCGGCCCCGACTTCGACCCCAAACGGGCCCTTGAACACCTGGCACAACACCACCCCGGCGTCCGTGACCAGATACCCCTGGCCGTCCAGGCAAACCTGTCCCCACACGCCGTTTTCCAGGGCCGCGCAGGGCAAGATCATGGTGTCTTCGATCGCGGGCTCGGGCGCGGGGTCCTCGGCGCTGCTGTGGCCCTCGTCCTCGTCCGCGCTGCACAGGGGCAGGGCCAGGCCGGACGACGCGGCCAGCATCGTGGCCACCAGGAGAGCAACGCGCACCATGCTCGGCCTATAACAAACCGCGGGGGGGGTGGCATCTGGATCCTCGCCGAGAGGCCTTTCGGCCCTCAGCGAGTGTCTTGGCGGTTGGCTCCGCCAACGCGCCTCTGGATCCTGGCCGAGAAGCCTTCTGGCTCTCTGGCCCCGCGCCGAGAAGCCTGGCGGCTCTCTGGCCCCGCGCCGAGAAGCCTGGCGGCTCTCGGCGTGTGGCTTGTCGGTTGCTCCGCAACCTCGGCGTGTGGCTTGTCGGTTTGCGCCGCAAACCTCAGCGAGTGTCTTGGCGGTTGGCTCCGCCAACGCGCATCTGGATCCTCGCCGAGAGGCCTTTCGGGCCCTCTGGCCCCGCGCCGAGAAGCCTTATGCTCTCGGCGTGTGGCTTGTCGGTTTGCGCCGCAAACCTCAGCGAGGGTCTTGGCGGTTGGCTCCGCCAACGCGCATCTGGATCCTCGCCGAGAGGCCTTTGGGGCTCTCTGGCCCCGCGCCATGGCGCCTGCCGTGGCGCTCCGGCGCGTCGCCCCGCGCCTCCCCGGCCGCGCCCAAACATTGGTAAGGTGGGGCGTGGACGAAGATATGGCGAAAACCCTGCCGGCGTACTTTGACCGCTACGGCTGGCAGTTCGAGCGCCGCCGGACCGACCTGTACCGAACCGGATTTGCTGGGGATACGGGCCAGTACGAAATCTGGCTGCGGGCCACCGACAACTGGGTGTACTTCACCATCAACCCCTACATCCGGGCCGAGGGCGAGCCGCTGCCCACGCCGGCGCTGCGCTTGCTGTTGGAGCTCAACTACACGGTGAACCTCGCGAAGTTCCTGGTCGACAACGACGGCGACATCGCGCTCAATGTCGAGCTCCCCGCCGAGGGATTTTCGTACTCCCATTTCGCCGACGCGCTCACCGCCCTGTCGCACTACGCCGATGAGCACCGCCGCGCGTTCGACGAAGCCATGGGCGAGACCGGCGGCGAGGTGGTGTGATGAGCGACGACGAGCTCAACGACCCCGACGACGTGCGCTCGGGCCCGGGGCCCTCGGCGCTGTGCGAACGGCTGGTGGGCATGTTCGACGACTTTGGCTGGCCCTACGAGCGCAACGGTCCCCTGACGCTGCGCACGCATCTGGGCGGGGAAAACGGCACCTTTGTGGCCCTGGTTCGCGTGACCGAACATTGGGTGGTGGCCACCATCAACCCCTTCTGCGCCCGGCCCGAGGGGGGTTTTGGCCCGGTGGCCCTCAAGCTGATGGCGGGGGCCAACCACCTCGCGAACATGGCCAAGGTCGGCATCGACCCGGTGGGCGATGCCTTCCTCACCGTCGAGTTGCCGTCCGAAGGGTTCGCCGACTCGCACCTGTACGACGCGCTGGCCGCGCTCACCCACTACGCGGACCAGTTCACCATTCCCCTGTTGCAGGCCAACCGCATCGACCGGCTCAACGGCGGCCACTGACCCACGAGACTGCGGTACCGCACCAATCGCCATCGGTGCCCGGCCGCTTTCGTGGTATCAGGGCCCATCAGCGCGCGAGGACCCCATGAGTACGGAATCGCAAGACCCGGTGCACATTCTTCTCGTCGAGGACGAGCCCGATCTGCGCACCACCCTGCAATACAACCTGAAGCGCGCGGGCTATCGCGTCACCACCGCGGTCAACGGCCAGGACGGGCTCGACCAAGCCCAAGCCCACGTCGCCGACGAGGTGAGCGACGTCGACATCGTGGTGAGCGACATCATGATGCCCGAGCTCGACGGCATCGGCCTGGCCAAAGCCCTGCGGGCCCTGCCCGCCTACGCCGACACCCCCTTGATGTTCCTCACCGCCAAGGGCGAGACCGCCGACCGCCTGGAGGGCTTTCGCGTCGGGGCCGACGACTACCTGACCAAGCCCTTTGACCTCGAGGAACTCCTCGCCCGGGTCCAGGTCCAAGCCCGCCGGGCCAACCTCGCGCGCCGCATGCGCACCATGCTCGACGAGCAGCCCGAGGAAGAACGGAAAAAGTCGCCGTCCCCCTCCGACCTGTACGCCAAGGTCGCGGTCTGGGAAGAGCGCTTCCCCGCCCTCGCCGCCATCCGCGAACGCTCCATCGTGGGACAAAGCCCGCGCATGCTCTCGTTGCTGCGCGAGATTTTGATCCGGGCCCCCGGCCGCGACCCGGTGCTCATCGTGGGCGAGACCGGCGCGGGCAAGACCGGCGTGGCCGAGGCGCTCTACCGGCTCGGGCCGCGCAGTGACAAACCATTTCGCGTGGTCAACTGTGCCGAGCTGGCCGCGGCGGACGCGGCCATCACCCTGGGCAAGCTGTTCGGCTTCGGCAAGAACGCGGGCCTGGCCAACGTGCCCAAAGAGGGCAGCCCCGGCCTCCTCGAGGACGTGGACGGGGGGACGCTGTTTCTCGACGAGATTCACCGCTTGCCCCAAGAAGCCCAGGCAATGCTGTTGCTCCCGATCGAGAACCGCCCGTTCCATCCCGCCGCGGGCAAAGGGGAGCCCAAGAGCGTGGACGTGAAGTTCTTGTTCGCGACCAACGCCGACCTCAAACAAGAGGCGGACGCGGGGCGCTTCCCCTTCGACCTCTACCAACGTCTGGCCGCGAGCCAGATCGCGGTGCCCGCCCTCGCCGAACGCGCGGACGACATCCCCGCCCTGGCCGAGTTCTTTCTCGACGAGTGCAAAGACGAGTTCAACCTGCCCGAGGCCGCGTTCGCCCCGAGCTTGATGCGCCTTTTGGTGTCACGGCCGTGGCCGGGCAACGTGCGCGAGCTGCGTTCGTTCGTGCGGGAGTGTGCCCGCCGGGCCGCGTTCGAACTCGACAACGTGCTCACCCCCGCGCACATGCCCGAGAGCCAGACCCCGGCCCCGGCGGGGGCGAGCCCCAGCGCGCCCCCGTCGCCCAGCGAGGCGGACGCGGCCGAGGTCCCGGGCCAGTTCGACGACTCCGAGGGCTTCTGGAACGAAGTGGAGATGCGCGAGCTCGCGAGCCTGCGCCACCACCGCTTCAAGATCGCGCCCGCCGAGCAAGAGCTCGGGCTGTCGAGCAAGTCGCGCACGTTGACCAACCACCTGCGGGGCATGTGTTTCAAAGCCCTGGCCCACCGCACGTTCGACCTCGCCGCGTCGGCCCTGCTCGTGGTCGGCCGCGACGACGAGGCCCTGCTCGACCGCACCGTCGACCGCATGGAGGGCTACCTCGACATGGTCGACCGGCACGTGGCCGCGCACACCACCAAGACGCTGTTCAACAACTTGCCGCGCGATTACCGAAAGTTCGTCGAGGCCGCGATCGACAGAGCCCGCGAAGATCCCGCGGGCTGAGTGGCGAAGCCGCCGCGGTGACGTACGCTGTCGACTGAGGAGGTGCCATGGCGCGCACGCTGACCTGCTTGACTCTGGCCCTGGTTGCGCTCGCCCTCGGGTGCGACGGCGCCGCCGGCACCGACGTGACCGCCCAGGATTTGTGCGACAGCGGCCAAGCCCCCGCGGGGGAAGACTCGTCGGGGGCCCTGTCGGTGGTCGTCGAGGGCGGGACCTTCGAGGCCTGCGTGGCCGGGGGGGGACGCGAGGGCAACGCCGGCGATCCCTTGGCCACCCTCGACGTGCTCGGGGTGCACTTCATCGACAACGAGGAGTACGGCGTGCTCTTGCGCGTCACCGGCCCCGCGGTGGGCACCGCCGACGTGGGCGCGAGCCAAGTGCCGTCGGCGTTTGTGGAGTGGACGGCCGAGGACGGCACCTCGTTCACCGCCGACCAGAACCGCGGGTCGGGCGCGGTGGAGCTCACCGCGTTCGACGACAGCGGGGCCGCCGGGACCTTCAGCGTCACCGTCGAAAACCGCGAGAGCGGCGACACCCTGTCGCTCACCAACGGCACCTTCGACATCAGCTTCTGAGCCGGGCGGCCAGGGCGCTGGGTGGCGGGCCGATTGACGCGGCGCGCCAAAATCGTTAGGTCAGGCCCATGGCGCTGCGCCGGCTTTCGGTTCCCGAGGAAAAAGACGCCTGTGGCGTCGGGTTCGTGGCCACCCGCCGGCCCGAGCCCGCGCGCATGCCGCTGCTGAAGGCCCTGGGGGCCCTCGACTGCATCGAACACCGGGGCGCGGTCTTGTCGGACCGGAGCACCGGCGACGGCACCGGGATCATGACCGACATCCCCTTCGCCCTGTTGGGCCACGACCCCGGCAGCATCGGGCTGGCGAGCCTGATGTTGCTCGGCGGGGCCAAGGAGCGCACCCGGGCGTTGTCGGTGGTGCAGCACACGTTTTCGGTGATGGGCATCGAGACCCTCGCCCGGCGCACCGTGCCCACCGACCCCCGCGTGCTCGGCCCCCAGGCGGTGTCGGTGCTGCCCGAGCTGCTGCAGGTGGTGTTCGGCTGGCCCCCGTGGTGCCGGACCGAGGCCTCGTTCAACCAGCTGCTCTATCTCGCCAAGCAGAAGTCGCGCACCCAGCTGCGCAAAGAGGGCCTGTACGGCGTGGTGAGCTTCGCGTCGTTGAGCGCGTCCACCGTCGTGTACAAGGCGTTGGTCCGCTCGCACGACCTCGCGAGCTTCTACCCCGATTTGGTGAACAGCGCGTTCCGCACCCGCTTTGCCCTATTTCACCGGCGGTTCTCGACCAACACCCGCACCAGCTGGGACAAGGCCCAGCCCTTCCGCTTGATTGCGCACAACGGCGAGATCAACACCATCGCGGGCAACCGCTCGTGGTGTTATTCGCGCGAACAAGCCCTCGGCCTGCCCAAGAACGAACTGCTCACCCACGTCGGGGTCTCGGACTCGGGCAACCTCAACGAGATGGTCGAGGCCCTGAAGTTCCGCTCGTCGATCCCTTACGTCGAGGATGCGCTGGCGATCATGATCCCCCCCGCGGACGTGGACAACAACTACTACCGGTTCTGGTCGCGGGCGGCCGAGCCCTGGGACGGCCCCGCGTTGATCACCTACTGCGACGGCCAAGCCATCGGGGCCCGGGCCGACCGCAACGGCTTTCGGCCCTGTCGGTGGGCGATGACCGAGGACGCGTTCTATCTCGCCTCCGAGGCGGGGGTGTTCGACCTCGACGACCAAGACGTGATCAAGAAGGGCACCCTGCGCGCGGGGAGCGGGGTTAAGGTCGTGCTCGGCAAGAGCGATGTGCTGTTCCGCGACCCCAGCCACAGCGCGATCAACAAAAGTGGAGAGCTGGATCCGCGCCTGTCCCCGCTCACCCCCGAGCGCGAGCCAGGGCCCCCGATGCTCCTCGACAAAAAGCAGCTGTTCGGGGTGGGCAGCGAGGAATACGACAAGCTCCTGCTCCCCATGATCCAGACCGGCAAGGAGCCCATCGGTTCGATGGGCGACACCTCTGCACTGGCATTGTTGAGCGAGGACCGGCGGTCGTTCTTCGACTTCTTTTTCCAGACCTTCGCCCAGGTCACCAACCCGCCCCTGGATTACCTGCGGGAGTCGTTGGTCACCAACCTCTCGGTCTACCTCGGCCGGTCCCCCAACATCTTCATCCCCAAAGAGCTCATCCCCCCCCGGGAAGGCCTGTTCCTCGACAGCCCGGTGCTCACCCTCGACCAGCTCGCCGCGGTGCGGGCCTACAGCCAGGACCGCCGCCGCGGCCCCGCCCACGACGAGGGCGAGACCCCGGCGCTGTGCGCGGCCGAGATCGACATCTGTTTTGACCGGGCCCGCGGCCCCGCGGGCATGCGCCACGCCCTCGACCGCATCGCCGAGCGCGCCCTCGCCTTGGTGCAAGAGGGCGTGACCATCCTGATCCTGTCCGACCTCGGCGCCAGCCCCGAGCGTCCCCCCATCCCCAGCCTGCTCGCCCTGCGCGCGGTCAACCAACACCTCAACAAATGGGGACAGCGCCTGCGCACCTCGGTGGTGGTCGCCACCGGCGATGCCCGCACCACCCACCACGTCGCCTGCCTGGTCGGCTTCGGCGCGCACGCGGTGTGCCCGGTGCTCGCCTTCGAGGTCGCCCGCCACGCCACCGACCCCGGCCTCGCCGCCTTGCCGCCCGACGAGCGCGAGGCCAACCTCAAGCGCGCGCTCGAGGGCGGCCTGCTCAAGATCATGAGCAAGATGGGCATCTCGGTGGTGCGCAGTTACATGTCGGCCAAGCTGTTCTCCGCGGTGGGGCTCGGCGATGACATCATCGACACGTACTTCCGCGGCCTCACCTCACCGGTGGGGGGGCTCGGCCTCGAAGAGGTCGCCCAGCTCATCCTGGACGACACCGCCCAGCTGGACGACGACGACCACCCCCGGCGCACGTTCCTGCTCAAGGAGCACAACAAGGGCGAACGCGGGCCACGCCACTCGATGACCGCGGCCCGGGCCCGCTTGGTGCACGACGCGGTGATGAGCGACGACCCGGCCACGTCGTCCACCGATCCCCGCTGGGCCACCTACGTGCACGAAGGCGAGAAGGGTCCGGTGACATTGCGCCACCTGCTCGAGCCCATCGCCCCCGACGAAGGGCTGATGCTCGACGAGGTCGAGCCCGCGGAGAAGATCCTTCCGCGGTTCTCGTCGGGGTCCATGAGCTTTGGGGCGATCAGCGCCAAGTCGCAGCGCGACATCATCAAGGCCATGCGCGCGGTGGGGGGCCGGGCCGGCAGCGGCGAAGGCGGCGAGAACCCCTACTACTTTGTCGACGGCACCACCGCCACGGTCAAGCAGGTCGCGTCCGGCCGCTTCGGGGTCACCGCCGAGTATCTCGTCGGGGGGGACGAGTTCGAGATCAAGATCGCGCAAGGGGCCAAGCCGGGCGAAGGCGGCCAGCTCATGGGCATCAAGGTCGACGACCAGATCGCCAAGGCCCGCTTCGCCCTGCCCGGGGTCGACCTCATCAGCCCGCCCCCGCTGCACGACATCTACTCCATCGAGGACCTCAAGCAGCTCATCTACGAACTGCGCCAGCTCAAGCCCGACGCCAAGGTGTGCGTCAAGCTCGTCAGCGGCACCAACATCGGCACCATCGCCGTCGGGGTGGTCAAGGCCGGGGCCGACGCGATCCTCGTGTCCGGCGGCGACGGCGGGACCGGCGCGGCCACCATCAGCTCCATGCGCCACGCGGGCCTGCCCTGGGAGCTCGGGCTGTCCGAGGTGCATCACACCCTCTGCGAGAACGACCTGCGCGACCACGTCGAGCTCCGCGTCGACGGGGGCCTGTCCACCGGCGAGGACGTCGTGGTCGCGGCCATCCTCGGCGCGCAGGGCTTTGGCTTTGGCAAGCTTCTCCTCGTGGCCGAGGGCTGCATCATGGCCCGGGTCTGCGAAAAGAACACCTGTCCCCGCGGCATCGCCACCCACGACCCGCGCTTCTTGGCCAAGTACCGCGGCGACCAGACCCACGTCGAACGCCTCCTGCGCCTGATCGCCGACGACGTGCGCCACCACCTCGCGCGCCTTTCGGTGCGAAGCCTGCACGCCCTCGTCGGGCGCACCGACCTGTTGCACGTCCGGCCCAGCGCCCGCCGGCTGGTCCGGGCCCGCGGCATCGACTTGTCCGGCCTGCTGCGCACCTCCGGCCCCTTGCACAAGCCGCGCGCCACCGCGTTCCCCACCGGGGTGAGCCCCCTCAACCAAGCGGTCCTCGACGAGGCCGCGCCGGTGCTCGACGGCGCACAGGATACAGTGACATTCTCGCGCGCCATCCGCCCCACCGACCGCGCCGCCCTCGCCCGGCTGAGCGGGGCGATGGCCACCGAGGTCGCGCGCCGCCGACGGGCCGCGCGGGAGGCGGGTCAGGCCTCGGACGCGCGCCGCGGGTTCGACTTCCCCGACGACACCGTGCGGGTGCGTTTCGACGGCAGCGCGGGCCAAGGCTTCGCGGTGTTCTTGACCGCGGGGGTCTCGGTCGAGCTGTTCGGTGAAGCCAACGACGCGGTGGCCAAAGGCATGAGCGGCGGCCGCGTGGTCGTCCGGCCCTCGCCCCGGTTCGCCGCGCCCCCCGAGGACAACGTCATCATCGGCAACTGCGCGCTCTACGGGGCCACCGGCGGCACGTTGTTCGTGCACGGCCGGGCCGGCGACCGCTTCGGCGTGCGCAACTCCGGGGCCGACGCGGTGGTCGAGGGGGTGGGCCTGCACGCCTGCGAGTACATGACCGGGGGCCGGGTGGTCGTGCTCGGCGCGGTCTCGCACAACGTGGGGGCGGGCATGACCGGCGGCGAGGTGTTCGTGCGCCGCGACATGCAGGACCGCGTCAACCGCGAATACCTGGCCTGCGACCCCCTGGACCCGGCCGCCGAGGCGAGCCTGCGCGGGCTTTTGACCGCCTACGCCGCGGCCACCCAGAGCGCCACCGCCCAGGCTTGGCTGGCCGACAAGGACCTGTCCGCCCACTTTGTCTGGGGCCGGCCGCGCGGGACCCCGCGCGCAGGGCGGAAGGCCGCCTGACCCAGGTCAAGCCGGCCGCTCCGGTTTCCGGGGTTCGGCTGCCCGACCGGGTATGCTACGAACAGAACGGGAGGACGCGATGGGTTCTGCATCCGAACGACGAGATGGGCCACGGATCGACCTGCGGTTGCGGGTGCGGTTCGAGGGCGACGGCACCTCCGGCGAGGCCGAGGCCAGCGACGTGTCCCCCCGCGGCTTGCGCCTGGAGTCCGAAGGCTCGGTGGAGCCTGGCACCGTGCTGAACATGACGCTCGACGCCGGCGACGACGAGGAGCTCACCGGCACCGGCCGGGTGACCTGGTGCCGGGCGCGCAAATCCCACGCCGGCCGCGACATGTTCGACATCGGGGTGCACTTCGACCACGACTGGCTCGCCCAGGACCGCGGCCCCCTCGGCACCGCCCTGGCCCGCATTTTCGCGATGAACAGCCATGAGCCGGCCCGCAACTACGAGCGCACCAAGGTGAGCCTGGACGCGTCGACCTCGTCGAGCCCCCCGGTCACGTTGGAGATCGTGGACCTGTCAACCGGGGGCATGCAGCTGCGCGCCCCCGCGGGCCTGGGCACGGTGATCAAGGGCGGGGTCACGGTCATCGTCGAGGTCCAAGCCGACGGCGAGACCCATTCCTTGGCCGGCAAAGTGGTGTGGCGGAGCGAACGCGACGGCGTGCCGTGTTTCGGCGTGCAGTTCGAGGACGTGGGCGACGACGACGACCGGTTCTTGGCCGCGGTGCAAAAGGGGGAGATCATCCCCCAGAATGTCACTGTTTTCCTGCAGTAACGACGCTTCGGCAGGACCTCACTCCACATCGAACGCGAAGTAGTCGCGTTCTTTGACCTCGTACATGTAGACCGTCTCCATGCCCACCAAGAAGGCGTGCGAGAGAGGCTTTTCCAGCTCGCGCACCGCTTTGCCGGCCCCGACGAGCTTGACGAGGTCGTATTTGCCTCGGCCGCCTTTGCCCACCAAGCGTTGGGCCGCGCGGTTGAGGTCATCGGGCACGGTGCCGTCGGGGGCGCGGATCTCCACCGCGGTGATCTCAATGTCTTTGTTCACCGCGAACGCGGCTTCGTACTTGCCGTCGCGCAGCCCCTCGAGTTTTTGAAACACCACGTAGCCGAGCTTTTTGTTCGGCTTGAGCTTGTCGCGTTTTTTCGAGTTCTTGGGGCTCACCAATGTGACTTGGCCGTCGCTGCGCTTGCCGAGATCGTAAAACACGAACACCCGGCCCTGCTTCTGGGACTTGGACACCTCCACCTCGGCGCGCTCTTTCAACCGCTCGATGGCGTACTTGTCCATCGTGCCCGACGCCACCAGCACGTGCGAGCCGCCGTCCATCAGGTCCCGCATGTCACTGTTGCGTGAGCGCACGTACGCGACCACGTCGTAATGGTCGAGCACGTTGTCCGATGTGACCCGGGGAAAGCCACGCTTGCCCGCCTTGGTGTACTTCACCGCCCCGGAATCAGAGATCGCATTGATCCAAGCGCCATCGACCTTCACCGGCCGCTTGCTCGACCGTTTGAACACCTTGCCGCCGTGGATCGCGTCCCCCACCTTGGGGCGGGCCAGGCCCGACGACGACACCAGGGCCACCGCCAGGCACGCCCCCAGGGCCCATGTGATTGTCCGCATCATCTTGCTCCCTCCTCGTGTCATGTCGGTCTAGCCGTCCAGAATGCGCCGACCGGGCTTGGCCGTGCCTTCGCTCTTCGCCTTCTTCAGGATCTTCTCTTCTTCTTCGATGTCGGGCGGCGGCCACTCCCCGACGAACACCCGCAGGTTGGTCTTGAACGACTTGCCGCCTTTGACCACGCCCGACACCGTCAGCTCGTGGGGCCCGTCCATGGTGGGGGTGAAGTGCACCCCGAACTCCCCCGGGCCGGCCAAGGGGTGTGCCACGTAGGCGAGCGGCTCGTCTTCGTCCCCGTCGTCGGGGGGCCGGACCTCGACCACGATCTTGGCTTTGCGCTGGGGCTCGAGCTCGCCGAACCGGGCGCTGGCCACCTCCAGCCGGCGCACCAGCTCAAAGCGCAGCTCCACCACTTCCTTGGCCTTGGGGGCCCCGGGCACCATGGCCACGGTGAGCTCAAGGTCGCCGTCTTGGCGCCACAGGCGCCGCAGCTTCTTGGCTTTTTTCAACCGTTCGGCCGCGTTGGCGTCGAGGCGGGCCTTTTCTTTCTCGACCGCTTCTTGCTTTTTCCGCTCGGCCTCTTCCTCGGCCTTCTTTTCCGCTTCCTCGGCCGCCTTCTCCGCCGCCTCGCGCGCGGCCCGGGCCGCCTCTTCCTTTTTCCGACGAGCGGCGGCTTCTTTTTTCTTCTTCTCTTCTTCTTTTTTCTGCGCTTCCTCGCGCTGCTTGGCCGCCTTCTCGGGGTCGATCTTCGGCGCTTCCTTTTCTTCTTCCTGCGGCTCCGACCCGAGGATGCGCCGGCGGGCTTGCGCCTCGGGCGCCGCCGCCAACGTGGTCAACAGCACCGCGGCCATCGCGATCGCCATCTTCTGCATACAGACTCCTTCACCCCGGCGCCCTCTGTGCGACGACGCCCAACCCCAAAAAATCACCGGCACGAAGAGGACGCGCGGGCGTCTTCCATCTTCAGCCGCGTCTCAAACGCCGCCTCGGTGCGCATCAAATTGAACTCTCGCCCATTGATGAAGAACGTGGGCGTGGCTTCGACGCCCAACGCCTCGCCCTCCTTGCGGCTCTGGGCCACCCGGTCCTTGATCGGGAACGACGCCCGCGCCGCTTGCCACTTTTTCACGTCCAGGCCCAATGCTTTTGCGTGGCCTTCGAACAACGCATCGTCGAGCATGTTCTGGGTGGCAAAAATCGCGTCGTGCATCTCCCAGAACTTCCCCTGGGCCCCGGCCGCCTCCGCCGCCTCCGCCGCGGGCACCGCGTTGGGGTGCAGGGAGAGCGGGAAATGTTTGTACACAAAGGTCACGTCGGGCCGCTTTTGCACCAGGGTCTTCATCACCGGGGCGGCCATTTTGCAGTGGGCGCACTCAAAGTCCGCAAACTCCACGATCGTGTGTTTGCCCGATTTGGCCCCCTTGGTCGCGTAGCCCGTGGTGGTGGGCTTTTTCGGCATGCCCGTGAACGCGCCGATCTCGTTGGTGAGCTGCTCGGCGAGCACGTCGCCCGGGACCCCCTCGGCCAGCTCACCGATGAGCCATTCGGCCAAAATGACCGCGGGCCGGCATTTGGTGTCCTTCTGCAGACACGCGGCCCAGCTCTTGGGGCAGTCGCAGGGACAAATCTCGTCGTTGACGATCTGCACAAAGGTCTGCCGCTCGGTGTCGGGCAGCCCCTCAATAGAAACTGCAGCAAATTCAGTGATTTGCGGACCTGCGGGCGCCTTCGGGGGCGTGGCCGCGGGGCCTTTGGCGCGCTCGGTGGTCGCCGTGGTCGTCTCGGGGGCCGGGGCGGGCGTCCCGGCCTTCTTGTCATTGCCGTTGGTGCAGGCCGCGGTGACCAGCAGCACGACGATGGGGGCAAACCGCATGAAACCTCCGTCTGTGGGCTCATTAGCCCATGCTTCCCCATTGAAAAAGCGACGTTTTTTCGGGCTTGAGGGGGCCGCAAGCCTGTATCAGGGCAGGACGTCGCTGAATCTAGGCTCCCCTCGGATTATGCTGTACCGTCCTTTCGTTTCGGAAGTTCGGCCAAGGAATGTCGAAGCCCATGAGCCAGTTCGACGATGACGTCGAGAAGACAACAGTTCTCGGGCAGCAAGATTTCGAGCTGCTTCGACAACAGATCGATCGAAGTGCGTATTTGATCGTGATCAGCGGCCGCTCGGTCGGCCGGATGTACAAGCTCGACGAAAACAAGACCACACTGGGGCGGTCGCCGGACTCTGGGGTGCTGATCGAAGACGAGGGCGTCAGCCGCAACCACGCGATGGTGGAGCGCCGCAACGACGAGTACTTCCTCATCGACAACCAGTCGACCAACGGCGTGTTCGTCAACGGCGACCGGATCAACATGCACCGGCTCGAGGACGGCGACAAGCTGCAGATCGGGTCCAACACCATTCTGAAGTTCTCGTTCCAGGACGAGGTCGAAGAGAACTACCAGCGCAAGCTCATCGACGCGGCCACCAAGGACGCCCTCACCGGCACGTTCAACAAGCGGTACTTCGTCGACCACCTCAAGACCGAGTTCGCGTTCTCCTACCGGCACGGGACCCAGCTGTCGCTGCTGCTGTTCGACATCGACCACTTCAAGAAGCTCAACGACGGCTGGGGCCACCTCGCCGGCGACATGGTCCTGAAGAACCTCGCGGGGGTGGTGCACAAGCAGCTCCGCACCGAGGACATCTTCGCCCGCTACGGGGGCGAGGAGTTCGGCCTGATTCTGCGCGAGACCGACAGCGAACGCGCGTTCCTCATCGCGGAGAGAGTGCGCCGGGCCCTGGAGTCCCATGAGTTCATCTACGAGGGCGAACGGCTGCCGGTGACGATCTCCGTCGGGGTCGCGACCCTCAAAGACAAGAACTTCAAAAGCCCCAAGGACCTCGTGCGCACCGCGGACCAGTTCTTGTACAAGGCCAAAGAAGGCGGCAGGAATCGGACAGAATCCGATTTGATGGCGTGAGCCAGGCCGGGCATGGCCGACCTTCGCCCCTCCCTCGCCGGATTTGATCCCACCCTGCCCATCGCGCGGTCGCGCACCCCACCGACGAGCTGGTATGTCGACGAGACCTTTTACAAGGTCGAGCGCGCCGCGGTGTTTGGGCACAGCTGGCAGGTGGTGGGCCTGGCCCGCGACCTCGAGGACGAGGGCGCGTTCATCACCGGCCAGCTCGGCCCCGACCCCGTGGTCGTGGTGCGCCATGAAGGGACATTGCGCGGCTTTCACAACGTCTGTCGACACCACGCGGCCTGCGTGGCGGTCGGCCAAGGCCGCACCGAACAGTTCGTGTGTCCCTACCACGGCTGGCGCTATGGCCTCGACGGGCGCTTGCAGAGCGCGCCCCGGATGGCGGGCATGCAGGGGTTCGATCGGGCCGCGCTCTCGCTGCCCCAGGTGGCGGTGGCGGCGTGGGGCCCGTACGTGCTCGTTCACCGGGGAACGCCCCCCCGCCCCCTCGAGGACGAGCTCCGTACGCTGACCGAACGGCTCGACGCCACCGGCTGGTCTGCGCTCCAGTACCATTCAAGCCGCAGCTATCGCTTGGCCTGCAACTGGAAGGTCTACGTCGACAACTACCTCGACGGGGGCTACCACGTGCCCCACGCCCACACCGGTCTCGCCGCCCAGCTCGACCTCGACGCGTACCGGAGCGAGCTGTTCGCGACCTATTCGATCCAGAGCACCCGCGCGGACCCGCACGACGACGAGGCCGGGGACTTCGCCGCCCGACTCGGCGACGGGGCGCTCTACGCCTGGGTGTTCCCCAACCTCATGCTCAACCGCTACGGGCCGATCCTCGACACCAACCGCGTGATCCCGGACGGGCCTGACGCCTGCGAGGTCGTGTACGACTTCTTCTTCACCCCCGCCGCGGCCGCCGACGAGGACTTCGTGGCCCGCAGCCTGGCCGCGTCCCATCGGGTGCAAGAAGAGGACATCGCCCTGTGTGACACCGTGCAGCGGGGGCTCCGCTCGTCCTCGTACGAGCGCGGCTGGTACGCGCCTCAGGTCGAAGCCCCGATGCACCAGTTTCATTGTTTGTTGCACGGCGCGCTCACCCGCGCCCTCGCCGCCGGCGAGGACGTGGTCTCGCTCCGGGGCCGCGCGTGACCCGGTGGGTCCCGCGCCTCGGCACGCTCGCCGTGTGCGCCGGCCTGCTCGCCGGCGTGACCCGGGCCGACCCAGCGTCACCGACGGACCGGCCCACCCCGCCCCTGACCCCGGCCCGCGTCGTGCTCTACCACGGCTACGGCACGCCCTCGGCCGTGCGCCTGCGAGGCCGCGTGCTCGAGCAACGCCCCCCCCGCGACGACCCCGCGCAGGGGGCGGTGGCCAACGTGGTCGACGCCGTGCGGGTGCTCGAGACCGATGAAGCCAAAGGGGTGCCCGTCGAGCTGCGGGTGTTGGGCAAGCAACTGGGCGTGCTCACCGACGACGACGGACTGTTCGACCTCCCGCTCACCTTGGACGAGACCCCGTTCCCCGTCGGGGTTCAGCCGTTCAGCGCCCACCTGTTGCCCCGCACCACCCACGTCGCGCCCGCGGCGGACGGCTTGGTGTTCGTGGTCCCGGACGCGCCGGTGCTGCTCGCGATCAGCGACTTCGACGACACCATCTGCAACACCTACGTCAAAGACAAGCCGCGCATGTTGGTGGAGGTGTTCACCAAGAACCGGGCGCAGCTGACCCCGGTCACCGGAGCCCCCGCCGCCTACCGCGCGGCCCAGCGCGCGGGGGTCAAGGGGTTCTTTTATGTGTCCGGCAGCCCATTGGCATTGTGGGACCGCCTGGACGGCTTCCTGGTGCAACACCAGTTCCCCCGCGGGCCGCTGTTTTTGAAGAACCTCGGCGACGACGATCTCTTCGCCCACGACGAGTACAAGGTCGGCCGCATCACCGCGATCATCGAAGCGTTCCCCCGCGCGCGGTTTGTGCTCATCGGGGACAGCGGGGAGCGCGACCCCGAGATCTACGCCACGGTGCGGGCCCGGTTTGGCCCCCGCGTGCACGCCATCGTCGTGCGCCGGGCCCCGGGGGGTGACGACAACCCCGCTCGATTCGTGGGCGTCACCGTGGTCGACGACTACAAAGACGACCCCGAGGCGATCGCCCGGCTGGTGCGCACCCGGCGCGCGCCGGTCAAAACACGAACGTCGCCCCAGCCGTGACCGACATGGTCACGTCGAGGTTGCTCGCTTCGCTGTAGGCGCCCTCCCCGTTGGGCCCGACGTTGCGGATGCCGCCCCCCCGGATGGACGCTTGGCGCACCTGGGCGTGGAAGCCCCCGCCCACGTAAAAAAAGTCCAGCACCGGATAGGCATAGGCCACGTCGAACTCGGCCACCGCGTTGAGGTGCAGCGGCGGGAACGCGTCCGCCAAGGCGTTGGGGCAGTTGGGGTGGGTGGGGACCCCGGTCACGTCCGCGCCCGGAGGGACGGTCTTGTCGACGGGGACGCCGGCGTCGCAGTTGCCGGCCACGGTGCTGTAGTAGTTGTCGCTCTCCAGCGGCAGCATGGTGTAGCCCCCCGCGGCGATGCCCGCGGTGGCGGACAGCAACCCCAGGGTGCCGCCGAGCAGCCGCGCCCGGGCCCGCACAAAGGGGCCCGCGGTGTAGGACAGGCCGAGGGGCACGGTCACGTAGTTGGCGGGGCCCAACAACGGCACGAGCACGTCGAGCCCGGCCTGCGCCCCCGCCTCGAGGTCGACGTCCGGGGTGGTGACCAAGCGCCAGCCGAGCTCGGGGTGCAGACCCATTTGGGTCACGAGCACGAACGTGCCTTCCCCGGTGTCGGGGTCCGTGACCCCAAACCCCGTGGCGGTGGCGTAGGCACCGATGCCGCCCACGACGGGGAACGCGCCCCGGTAGGTGTAGCGCCCCGCCACCCGGCCCCCCGCGAGCGCGGCCACGGTGTACCGGGCGAAGGGGTCGTAGGCCGCGTCGCTGTTGTAGGTCTGTTGCCAGTAGGCATAGCCGGCGCGGAGGTTGAGCTCTTGTTGCTGGCCGAGCCGCTCACCCACCGGCTTCACCGGCGCGGACAGCACCGGGTCTTCCGGCGGGGCTGGCTTGTCACTGTTTGTGTTCGGGTCGCTGGGCCCGGCTTTGTCGGGCGCGGCCGCCTGATCGGGCGCTCCGTCGGGGGGGGCGGCTTTTTTGTCGTCGGGCATGGCCGGCGCGGGTTCGGCGTCGGCTTGCGAGGTCCGCCCCGCCCGGGCCCCGGCCCATCCGCCGCTTCCCGCGGTGGGGTCGCTGCCCTCGATGAGGGCGGCTTCGTCGACCTGGTACTTGGGCACCCAGCCTTTGACCCCCGCGCTGTTGACGTACAACCACTGGGCATCCGCGCTCTGGCCCTCGACCGCGACCCGGGTGCCTTTCTGGATCAGGGTGGACACGCTCTTGGCGTCGAAGCGCGGGGCGTCGCGCAGAATCAAGTCCACGGTGACGAACACCGCGTCGGCCTCGTCTTTGGCCAGCGGGCTCACCTCGCTGGTGGCGGTCTCCGACAAGCCCTCGTCGACGAGCCCGGTGGGGACCCAGCCCGCTTTTTCCTTCTCGAGTTCGATCAGGGCGAAGGCGCCGTCCTCGGTGGTGGACAGCACTTTGAAGCAGTCGGCCTTGTCGTTGACGCGAATGACTTCGAAGCCGAGCCCGGGTCCGCCGAGAATGGCCACGCCCTCGTCCACCCGGCGCTCGGTGCGGCGGCATTTTTTGCGTCGGGCGTCGGCCGAGGCCGCGAGCAACATCGCGACCACGACGACCAGGACCCACGCGCGATTCCGCATACGTCGTCATAGCACTGTTGCCAGGGTTGGGTACATCGGCCGGCAAAGCCGCATGATCTCGTCGGGCCAAAAGAAAAACCCCTCGCTTTCGCGAGGGGCCTTCCGGTCAACGTTTGACTCTAGCCTTTAGTTGTCAGGCGTGAAGTCGAACACGTTGTACGCGATGGAGTGCGTGGCCGTCGGGTCGTTGCCCGGG
>JAUIJE010000014.1 GCA_030431455.1 bacterium
TTGCGCTTCTTTTTCTTCTTTTTGCGGACGATGACCACCTTGGGCGGCGGTTCGGGCGCGGGCTCGGCCGCGGGGGGCGGCGGGGGCGGGGCCTGGGGCGCGGCCGCGGGCTCGGGGGGCTTGAGCGGGGCGAGCGCGATGGGCGCCCCCGGCGCGGGCGACGATTTCTTTTTGGCCCGCACAAAAAGCCGGACGAGCACGCCGTCGGGGGCGCGTTTTTTGTCCGGCCGGACGAGCACGGTGTTGGTGCCGGTCTCGAGGTCAAACCAGTGGCGCACGGGCAGCGACGTGTACTGCGTGCCCAGCCGCCCGTCGTGTTTGTCGACGAGCTCGGCGCGCAGCTTCACGGTGCGTTTTTTCTTTTTGCCCTGCTGCACCCGCACCAGGTCTTGCTTGCGGGTCTTGACCTTGCCCACCCGCGCGAAGTCGATGGCCAGGCGGTCGCCGTCGTCGGCCACGACCCGCGCGCGCAACGGCTCGGCGGGTTTGACCCAGATGTATTTTGTGCCCTCGATGTGCACCGGCTGGTGCGTGGTCTCGATCGACACCTGCGCCGGGAGGTTCAACAGGAGGGGCACGAGCACCCACATGCCGGGCACGCTAGCAGAGAATGCACCCGCGACACGACCGGGCGACCCGAACCGCACGGTCAGGCACGTAAGTTGCCCTGGCCGCGGCTTTGTCCCTATGCTTCCACCGCACCCCGTCGAGGACAAACATGCTGATCACCTGCCCCAGTTGCAGCGCGCAGTACAACGTAGACGACGCTCAAATTCCCCCCCAGGGGGTGAACATCAAGTGCCCGAAATGCCTGCACCAGTTCACGGTGAAATCGCAGGGCGGGGCGGTGCCGTTGCCGGGTGGGCCGGCGCCGTCGGGTGGTGTGCCTTTGCCGGGCGCGGGTGCGCCGTCCGGTGGTGTGCCGTTGCCGGGCGCAGGGGCGCCGTCGGGTGGTGTGCCGTTGCCGGGCGCGGGTGCGCCAGCCGGGGGTGTGCCGTTGCCGGGCGCGGGTGCGCCAGCCGGGGGTGTGCCGTTGCCGGGCGCGGGTGCGCCGTCGGGTGGTGTGCCTTTGCCGGGCGCGGGTGCGCCGTCGGGGGGCGTGCCGTTGCCGGGCGCGGGGACCCCTTTGCCCGGTGGTGTGCCGTTGCCGGGATCGGGTGCGGCCGCGGGGGGCGTGCCGTTGCCGGGATCGGGTGCGCCCGCGGGCGGGGTGCCGTTGCCGGGCGCCGGCGCGTCCCAGGGCGCGATGGACGACATCTTTGGCGGCGGGCCGGCCGACGCCGCGCCCAAGACCGCCCCCCCGAGCATGGGCGACATCTTTGGCGGCGCCGACAGCCGCGGTCCCGCCCCCGCGCCGGGCCGGGTCGAGGCCCCGCCCCCCACCGCCCCGCCGGGCCGGGCCGCGAGCCTGTCCGACATCTTTGGCGACGACAAAGAGGGCAGCGGCTCGACGCCCAACAGCCCCTTTCACGGCAACAACAGCGTGCTGCAAGCGGGCGGTCACGGGGGCAGCCACGTCGGGGACGGCCTGCTCGATTTCATCGACGAGACCGCCCAGCCCACGTCGGCGCCGCGCCAGCTGTTCCGCATCCGCAAACGCTCGGGCCGCATCATCGGCCCGTACGACGAGGCGACAATCCTCGAGATGTTCCGCAAAGGCGAACTCGGGGGCGCCGAAGAGGCGTCCGCCGACGGCGTGGGCTGGCGGGCGCTGAGCCAAATCCCGGCCTTCGCCGAGACCATCCAGAACGCGGCTGCAGCGGCATTGTCCGGTCTCGACCTCGACGGGGTCGACCTGCCCGGTCTGCCCACCGAGGGCGCGGATTTGCCCGGGCTCGTCGGGGGCGGCAACACCGACCTCCCCGGGTTGCGCGGACAAGACGCGGGCCTGCCCGTCCCGCTCGAGCAGCGGGCGCGGGCCGCGGGCCTGTCCACCGGGCAGCTGCTCGAGGCCGAACGGGCCAAGGAGCGCGCCCAGGCCTCGCTGCGCAAGCGCAAAGAAAAGTCCAAGGGCCGGCCGCTGATGGTGGCGTTTCTGTTTTTGCTCGTGCTGCTCGTGGGGGCGGGCGTGGCCGTGCAGTACACCACCGACTTTGGGTGGTTTGGCTACAAGTTCATCCTCGCGCGCATCAACCCCGACGCGCCCCTGCTCGACCCGAAAAAACAACCCATCGAAGAGGCCCCGCCGCCCATCGACTTGCCGGTGGACCTCAAGCCCGTGCCCGAGCTGCTCGCCGCCGACACCTACAAGGCCTACCGCCTCGGGGCCGAGCAGCAAGGCAAGATCGTGGCCCAGGGCAAGACCATGCCCAAGATGCCGCCCGACGCCCTCGCCGCCGCGGCCGAACAAGCGCGTTTTTATGCCTACCTGATCCATTTCGAGGACATGCCACTGTTTAAAAAGCAGTTGGCCGAAGCCCTCGACGCCGCCGGCCCGGGCGAAGACGTGGCCCGGGTCATCGGCAAGGTCGGCCAGCTCTACAGCGAGCGCAAGTGGGACGAAGGCATCACCTTCATCAACCCCTTCGCCGACCCCGCCAAGGGGCTCAAAGAGCGCGACCTCGCCGAGGTCTTGTTGTGGCGTGGCATCGGCTTGCTCGGCAAGCGCAACACCAGCGAAGCGATGAAGGCCGTCGACGAGGCGATGCAGGCCCACATCGACTACACCGCCGCGCGGTACCTCCAGGCGAAAATCCTCACCGAGATCGGCAAGCCCGATTACGCCCAGGACTACATCAAGCAGATCCTCGCCGAGGCCCCCGACCACCCCCGGGCCAACCTGCTGATGGGCATCGCCCTCACCTACGACCTCGAGACCCGGGCCGAAGGGGAAAAGATGCTCGCCGCCATCGCCAAGGCCGAGAAGGCGTCCGACGCCGCGCCCACCCAACGCGCCGACGCGTACATGGGCATTGCCCGGCTCGCCCTCGGCGACCGCCGCTGGGACGAGGCGATCACCAACATGAACCGCGCGGTGGAGCTCGTGCCCTCGAGCAAAGAGGTGCGCGTGGCCCACGGCAACCTCGCCCTGCAGCTCCGGGAGTTCACCAACGCCCGCGAGAGCTTTGAGAAGCTCATCGAGGTCAACCCCAACGACACCGAAGCCCTCATCGGCTTGGTCCAGGCCAAGATCGGGGCCCGGGACGCCCTTGGTGCCTATTCATTGATGGAAGACGCGGTCAAAGCCCAGCCCAAAAATGCGCAGCTGGTCTACTGGTTCGGCAAGGCGGCCAAGGAGCTGCTCAAAAACGACCAGGCCCTCAAGCTGTTCACCGACGCCCGCCAGCTCGACCCCAAGCTCCCCGGCCCCCACGTCGAGCTCATCCAACAACAGATCGACAACGGCAGCCTCAAGGCCGCGCTCAACATGGCCGCCGACGCCCAGGACGCGGTGGACTCGGGGGACAAAAACCGCATCCGGGTGATGAAGGCCCTCATCTTCATGCGCCAGCGCAGCCACTCCTTGGCCAAACGGGAGCTCGAGGCCGCGATCAAAGAAAACCCCGCCAACATCGAAGCCCGCGTCCTCTACGTCGACCACCTGGTGAGCCAAGGCCAGGTCGACAAAGCCCGCGAACAAGCCAAACAAGCGCTGCTCCTCGACCCCAAAAACCCCCGGGTGATGGCCGCGGACGCCGCGGTGGAGAGCGCGGTGGGCAACAATGAAAAGGCAATCGAACGCCTCGAGGAGGCGACCTCCCTCGCCCCCAACGACTACACCCTCTACCTGCGGGCGGCGAGCGCGGCCATCGACCTCGGCGACATCGCCGGGGCCAAGAGCTTCATCGACACCGCGGGCCAGCTCCAACCCGAAAACCCCGAGGTGCTCAACCTCCGCGGCCAGGTGCTGCGCAGCACCGATCCCAAGACCGCCCGCAACCTCTTCGCCCAGGCCATCGAACGCTCCCCCGAGGACCCGCGCCTGCGCTACGAGCTCGGCCTGACCTACACCGGCATGGGCCAGTACCCCGAGGCGGTGGACCTGTTGCAGCAGGCGATCAAGATCGACCCCGGCTTCGCCGAGGCCTATTTCCAGTTGGGCCGCGCGTACCGCGAGCTCGGCCGCAACCGCGACGCCCAAAAGGCGCTCCGTGAATGTGCCAAGCTGGACAACGGGCGCAGCGACGCCTGGGTGCAAATCGCCGAGATTCACGCCACCTTGGGCGACTCCAACGCGTCGATTCGAGCCTTCCGCCGGGCGGTCAAGGCCGACCCCAAAAACCCCGACCCGGTGTGCAAAATGGGCCTCACCCTCGTCGAGCGGCTCGGCGAAAACAAAAAGCACCTCGCCGAGGGGCGCAAGACATTGCAGAAGTGCGTGAAGCTCGCGCCCCGTCACCCCGAGGCCTACCGCAAGCTCGGCGACGCCTACAAAGACTCGGGGCAGCGGCGCGACGCGATCAAATATTACAAAAAGCACGTCGCGGTGAACCCCGAAGCGGTGGACCGCCCCGACGTGTGCGACGCGCTCAAGGCCATGGGCTCGGGCTGCTGAGCGCGCCCCCCGCGGCTCAGTTGCCCGGCATCACCGGGCCGCTGCCCGCGACCCCTTCATAGTGCGCAGACTCGTCCCACCCGCAGTCGAGCAGGTTGCTCGACGGGTGGGGCCGGGGGTGGCGGAAGACATCCATCACCGGATCGCCGGGGCTGGCCGGCACCCAATCGATGCAAGGGGATTGGGCGCTGAGGCGATAAATGGTGTTGGGCTCGAACGCCGGGGGCTGGTGGGTGATGGTGGGGTCACCGAGGTTGGGGCCGCCCACGTTGGAGTAGGCGGGGGCGGGGCAGCTGCCGTCGAGGTCGCTGCTGTCGTCGTTGTTGTGCACGATGAGGCCGCGCAGGGTGATGACGTCGATGTCCGCGTTGCACTCGATGCCCGCAGCGACGTTGTCGTTGGCGCGGTTGTTGACGATGGTGGAGAAGTGCACGGTGGCTTGGCTCCCCAGCCGCAGCCCGCCGATGTTGCTGTTGTTGGCCCCGTTGTTGTGCACCAGGGTGTTGGTCACGGTGCTCGGGGTGTTGGCCTGCAGGTCGATGCCCCCGCCGGTGTTGCCCGCGACCACCGCGTTGCGCAGCGTGACCCGGCCCCCGTCGGTGGTGCGCACCCCGATGCCTTCGGCGGGACCGATCACCACGTGCTCCAGGGTGGCCCAGGCGTCGGCTTCGACGTCGACCACCGCGCCGACGTTGTCGGTGGACATGATGTTGAGGTTCTGCACGTGGATGAGTGAGGTGTTGCCCTCGTCTTCGCTCTGGATGGTCATGGTCCCGTCGAGGGTGGCCAGCGCGTTGCCCAGCGGGCCCACCGCCCCGAGCACCCGCACGTCCCCCGCCACCACCACGTCCCCGACGTATTCGCCGGACGGGAAGTACACCACGTCACCGCTTTCGGCGTCGGCCACGTTGGACTCGAGGCAGTTGGACGCGGCCCCGAGGAAATCGCCGAGGATGCCCAAGCTGCAGTTGCCGACGTTGATGATGCGCCCGCTGTCCTTCACGCACACGCTGGGCTCGCCCCCGCAGAAGGTGTCGGTGTCGCGTTGGCACGAATCGTTGCAGGCCTCGTCGAAGTTCCCGTCGCCGGGGTCACATTGTTCGCCGGGTTGGCGGAGACCGTCCCCGCAGCGTTTGGCCACGCACACGGTGAGGCAGTTGCCGTGGTCGGCGTTGAGGTTCTGCGCGTCGCAGGCCTCGTTGGCCGCTTGGTTGACGAAGCCGTCGCCGCAGAAGGCCAGCGCGCAGTCGATGCAAAAATCCGTGTCGGTGTCGTTCATGTCGTCGCAGGCCTCGACCAACATCTGTTGGTTGCCCAACGAGGCGACCAAGCCATCGCCGCAGTAGCCGTTCTGGCACATCGACGTGCACGCGGCAGCGTCGTCGTTGGCTTCGCCGTTGTCACACTGTTCGTTGGGTTCGACCTCGCCGTTGCCGCACAGGCCACACAAGCTCGCGCCCCCGTTGGCGGGTTGCTCGCACGCCCACCCGGGGGTGGTCGTGCAATCGGCGTCGCACCCGTCGTCGTCGATGAGGTTGCCGTCGTCGCACTCCTCTTCGGCGAGGCCGGGCACGTTGGCTTGCAAAATGCCGTCACCGCAGCCGAGGCAGGGCTGGCCGGGGTCGGGGCAGACGTAGCCCGGCTCCAGCATACACGTCGACGAACACCCGTCCCCGTCCTCGGTGTTGAAGTCGTCGCACTGTTCGCCGGGGCCGCGTTGGCCGTTGCCGCACCCGCCCTCGAGCACACAGATGGAGGGCTGGCCCATGCACAACCAGCCCGGTTCTTGCTGACACAACGACGAGCACCCGTCGTCGTTGGTCTGGTTCTGGTCGTCGCAGGTCTCGACCCCCATCTTGATCGAACCGTCCCCGCACCGGGCACACAACGACGCGCCCCCGGGCGGCGTGACACAGACAAACCCAGGTTCGATGGCACAGCCGGCCGAGCAGCCGTCCGAGGACGAGCTGTTCCCGTCGTCGCAGGCCTCGTCGGCTTCGACCAGGCCGTCGCCGCAGATGTAGCATTGGCTCGGGCCGGGCTCGTCGTCGACGCAGGTGTACCCGGGCTCGGGTTGGCAGCTGTCGTCACAGCCGTCGCCGGGGTTGGCGTTGCCGTCGTCACACGTCTCGAACGGCGCGGTGACCACCCCGTCGCCGCACCGCCGGCACAACGAGGGCTGCCCGGTGCACACGTAGCCGGCCTCGATGGCGCAGGCCACCGAACAGCCGTCGCCGGACACGGTGTTGCCGTCGTCGCAGAACTCCCCGCCCACCAGGTGCCCGTCCCCGCACGCGGTGGTGCACATCGAGGGCTCCTCATCGTCACAGGTCCAGTACGTCTCCACCGCGCACATCGTCGAGCAGCCATCGTTGTTGGTGAGGTTGGCGTCGTCGCACGCCTCGTCCCCCCGCACCAACCCGTCGCCACAGTTGGCGTCACACACCGAGGGCGTGACCGTGACGTCGCAGGCGAAGCCGGTCTCGATGGCGCAGAACGCGCTGCAGCCATCGAGGGGTTCTGCGTTGCCGTCGTCGCAGCTCTCCGGGCCCACCACCGCGCCGTCTCCGCACAGGCCGGTGCACGGCGCGCCCTCCACCGGGCAGCTCCAGCCCGCTTCGGGGGCGCAGCCCGCGTCGCACCCGTCGCCGGGGCTGGTGTTGCCGTCGTCGCAGCCTTCGCCGCCCCCGACCAGACCATCGCCGCACACGTCGGGGAAACACAAATCGGTGGGTGCGCCGGTGCAGGTGAAGCCCACGTCCTCGGCGCAGGCGGTGCAGCCCGTGACCGCGGCCGCGCCGGGGTCACAGGTCTCGGCCCCGGCGACGATGCCGTCCCCGCACGTGGTCTGGCACGAGCCCTGGCCGTCGCACATCCACCCGGGCTCGACCTGGCAGCTGCCGCTGCAGCCGTCGCCGGGGGTGGTGTTGCCGTCGTCGCAGGCTTCGCCCACCGAGGGCCGCAGGGTGCCGTCGCCGCACTCGGCCACGCATTGGCTGGCCCCGGACCCGTCGTCAATGCAACTGTATCCACTGTCCACCCGGCAGGCGGAGCAGCCATCGCCGTCCTGGGTGTTGCCGTCGTCGCACTCTTCGGGGGCGTCGAGGGCGCCATCGCCGCACGCGGTGCACACGCTGGGTGAGCCGAAGCAGGCAAAGCCAAACTCCGGCCGGCATTGGTCCGAACAGCCGTCCCCGTTGGTCAGGTCACCGTCGTCACACCCCTCCAAGCCCTCGAGCACGCCGTTGCCGCAGTCGCTGGGCTCCACCGTGCAGGCCGCGCTGCAGCCGTCCCCGGGCCAGAGGTTGCCGTCGTCGCACGCCTCGGGGGCGATGACCTCGCCGTCGCCGCACACCGGGGTGCACCCGGCGGGCGCGCATTTGTAGCCCGGCTCGGTGGCGCACACCGCCGAGCAGCCGTCGCCGCTGTCGGTGTTGCCGTCCTCACAGCTCTCCACCCCCATCACGAACACGCCGTCGCCACACACCGTGGCGCACACGCTGGTGCCCCCCGCGTCGTCGACACACAGGTAGCCGTCCTCGGTGTCGCAGGTGTCGCTGCACCCGTCGCCGGGCTGGTTGTTGCCGTCGTCGCAGACCTCGTTGCCGGCCCGGACCCCGTCGCCACAGGGGGTGGTGCACACGCTGGGCTCGCCCTCGCAGGTGTAGGGGTCTTCCACCCGGCAGCTCGCGCCACAGCCGTCGCCGGCCGCGCTGTTGCCGTCGTCGCATTGTTCGTTGACCTCGATGCGCCCGTTGCCGCAGGCGAAGCACACGCTCGGCTCCCCTTGGCATTGGTAGCCCTCGTCTTTGACGCAGTTGTCGCTGCACCCGTCGTCGTTGACGAGGTTGCCGTCATCGCACTCTTCGAGCTCGAGGATGAGCCCGTCCCCGCACCCGGGCAGACACTGGCTGGGCGAGCCGGTGCAGGTCCAGCCCGCCTCCACCGTACAGCCCGAACAGCCATCGAGGATGTCGACGTTGCCGTCGTCGCACTCTTCCATTCCCACCCGGATGCCGTCGCCGCAGTTGGGGCCGCACACCGTGGGCTCGGCCGAGTTGCACAACCAACCCGCCTCAAAGGTGCCAAGCGACGAGCAGCCGTCGCCGTCCTCCACGTTGCCGTCGTCACAATCCTCGATCCCCCGCGCGATGAGGCCGTCCCCGACCAGGGCCGGGGCCCCCATCGCGACCTGGACCTCGACGAGCTCCCCGAGCACGGGGAGCGCGTCCACCGCGCCGGAGCTGACCACCGCCCCGGCCATGAGCCCGTCGACCCGGATGCGCACCGAGGACCCCGCGAGCTCGTCGTCGACCACCACCGTGACCGACTCCTGGGAGCCGAGGGCCGGGCCCGCGGAGTCCGGGACCCGCTGGGGCGCGACCACCAACGCGCCCTCTTGCAGCACCCAGACCTCGACCTGGTTCATCTCGATCACCCCCGACACCACCGTGACCCGCAGCCGGGTGGTGTCGCTGAGGGGGTCGCAGGTGCCGCAGCCGGCGAGGGCGCCGAGCAACGTCACCAGGGCGAGACCGCGCGGCAGCCGGGGCGAACCGATCATGGCGTGCTCCCGGTGCGGCCGTCGACGTACCCGAGCGAACCTTGGCTGGCGAGGCTGTCGGAATAGGCCAGCACCCCCGCGGTGGTGCCGCCCGCGGCCGCGCCCACCACCGCCACCGCGGCCGCGGCCAGGCCAATGCCGATGGAGGGCCAAAACCACCATTGGCCGGTCAAGCTCGACCGCTGGGCCTCGGCTTCTTCTTCGGCCCGGCGGCGGTCCTCCTCGGCGAGGCGGGCCGCGTTTTGGGCCGCCTTGGCCTTGGCTTGTTCTTTCTCCGCCGCCGCGGCGGCGGCGGCGGCGTCTTGTTGGGCCTTCTCCGCGTCCCGCTGGGCGCGCTGGGCCTCGGCCCGCGAATCGGCCTCGAGGATGAACTCTTGCACGATGCCGTAGTTGGGCGCGTCTTCGTTGTCCTTGAGGTAGGCGCGGTAATACTCGCCTGCGGAATCGTACTCCTCGAGCTGGAAATGACATTGGGCGATGTTGAACAAGAACGCCTTGAGGGGGAGCGTCTCGTAGGCGCGGGCGAACTTGGCCTGGGCCTCGCGGTACTTGCCCGCCGCGTACAGCTCTTCGCCCTCGTCGTAGAACGCCCGGGCCCGCTGCTTGGTCGCGGGGTTGTCCTCCGCCGCGGCCACGCCCAGGGGGACAAACAACAGCGCCGCGGTCAACAGCCATTTCATTGACATTGTCTTTCTTGGCCCGGCGGTCGCCGGCGCCATCACTGGGCGAACGGATCGAGGAGCGATTTTCGGCTCTTGCGCTTGGGGCGGGTCCGGGGGGTGCGCGTGGTGTCGCGGGGCGCCTTGGGGTCCGCCTTGGCGGGGGCTCGGTCGGTGCGGCGCACCTTCTTGCTCGAGGTCTTGCGGCGGGGGGCGGGCTTTTTCGACGCCACCGGTTCGAGGGTGACCGAGGCGAGCAGCGGCTCGCCCGCGGCGAAGCGTTGTTGCACGTCGTGGTGGCCGGCCTTTTTCAGCAGGAGGTCGTGCGGCTGGTCGGTGGCGGGGAGCGTTCCTTGGTAGGGGGTGGTGCCCTTTTCTTCGCCATCGATGAACACCGTGGCCCCCACCGGGGCGCTCACCACCGCCACCGACAGGGTGGTGGGGGTGCGCGGGGGCGGGGTGGGGTCCGGCGCGGGGGCGGTCACCACCGGCGCGGCGGGGGGCGGGCCCGCGGTCTGGCCGAGGGCGAAATAGGTGATGGCCGCGCCCACGCACACCAGGGCGCCGAGCCCGGCGGCGATGGCGAGGCCGCGCCCCCGGGCGGGCCGGTCGAGGTCGCCGACGTCGGGGGCGAGGGCCTCCAGCGTGCCGTACTGGGCGGTGCCGGCTTGCATCTCCTGCAAAATAGTGGATAGCCGTTCTTCGATCGCGGCCATGTGTTGGGGCCGGCGGTCCGGGCTCTTCTCGAGGCACTGGGTGATCAACGCGTCGAGGGCGTAGGGGATGTTGGGCGGGTCGGCGAGGGCCAAGGGGCGGGTGGGGATCTTGGTGAGGGTGGCGACCGCGAGCCGGCCGATGCTGTTTTCCACGAACGGTTTTCGGCCCGTGGCCATCTCGTAGAGGATGACCCCCAGGGCGTAGATGTCGGTGCGGTGGTCGAGCTCTTTGGCCTCGAACTGTTCGGGGGCCATGTACTCGGGGGTGCCGAGGATGACCCCGGCTTGGGTGGTGGCGACCTCCCCGAGGGCGAGGTCGCTCTTTTCGGTGAGCTTGGCCACGCCGAAGTCGAGGAGCTTGACGTAGTCGGTGGTGCCTTCCCGGGTGGTGAGGAAGATGTTGTCGGGCTTGAGGTCGCGGTGGATCATGAACGCGTCGTGGACCGCGGCCATGGCCGAGGCGACCTGGATGCCAATGTGACAGAGTCGCTCGGCGGGGACCCGGGGGACCGAGGCCAAGGTGCCGGCCAACGACTCCCCCTCGAGATACTCCATGATGTAGGACGCGGGCTGGCCCTTGCCCTCGATGAAATCCGTGATCTCGATGATGTGGTCGTGGGAGATTTGGTTGACCGCGCGGGCCTCGCCAAAGAAGCGCTTCACCGCGTCGGTGTCGAAGGCGTACTCCGGGCGCAACATCTTGAGCGCCACCCGTCGACCGAGCCGCACGTGCTCGGCGAGGTACACCTGGCCCATGCCCCCCTGGCCGATGACCTCGAGCAGCTTGTAGCCACCCACCACCCGGCCCGAGTAGTTGGCGATGCCCGGGCTCGAAAACTCCGCGGTGCCGCCCCCTTCGGTGGGGGTCGAGGCGGGATCGGGCGCGGGGGTCACCGGGGTGTCGGCCGGCCGCGACAGCGCCTGGGCGCTGGAGAAAAAGCCGGGCCCGATGGTCTGGCCGGAAGGTGGGGTCTGGTCATCGTCATTCATAGGGCATTCACACTGTCTACGCGGCGCGAACGGGGTCGCGATCCTGATTCTGCAGCGAAACCCGGGCCAACGCCCAGCGCGGACAAAAATGTGTCCGATCCCTGACGGGGCGCCGGGGCCGGTCCGGGGCCGGCGCGGGTCTGCGATCTAGACACATCAACAGTGTGCCGCAGAACGGCAATTCTGCGCACCTTTTGCCACTGTCTGGTCCACGACCACATCACCCTACAACCCCATCCCCCTCCCACCTCTCCCTTCCCGCTTGCGGCCCACGCCGGTTTTGAGAAAGCATCCCGCATGACTTCGCGAAGCTTGTTGTTTGCCGCTTTCCTTCTCCCCCTCTCGGTCGTGACATCCCAAAGCGCACTGGCGCAGGGCGAGACCCCCGCCGCCGAGAAAAAGCCCGCCCCCGCGCCGGCGAAAAAGCCCGCCCCCGCGCCGGCGAAAAAGCCCGCCCCCGCGCCCGCGCCGGCGGAGGACAAAAAGCCCGACGAGCCCAACCCCAACCCGGTGGTGGTGATCGAGACCAGCGCCGGGCCCATCGAGGTCGAGCTGTTCCAGGACAAGGCGCCCAAGTCGGTGCAGAACTTCCTGACCTACATGAACGCCAAGCACTACGACGGCACCGTGTTCCACCGCGTCATCCGCGACTTCATGATCCAGGGCGGGGGCTACGACCAGAACTACGAGCGCAAACCCACCCGGGACCCGATCGAAAACGAAGCCGGCAACGGCCTCAAAAATACCCGGGGCACCCTCGCCGCCGCCCGCACCCGCGTCGTCGATTCCGCCACCGCCCAGTGGTACATCAACGTGCGCGACAACCCCCACCTCGACCACACCTCCAACGACAGCGTCGGCTTTGGCTATGCGGTGTTCGGCCAGGTGCTCGGCGACGGCATGAACGTCGTCGACAAAATCGCCAACAGCCCCACCGGCGCGTGCGGCACCAAGATCAAACACGACTGCCCCGAGACCCCGGTGGTGATCACCGCGGTGCACGCAAAAGAGACCGCGCCCTGAGCCCGGGGCCTTTTCTTGCGCGCCGTGTCATGCAAGACGGCCGGCCATGATTGTGCATCGACTTCTCGACGCGTTTTTCCGCGGTCTGGATGCGGTCGACGCCGCCCGGGACCGGGTGGACCAGTTGCTCGGCCGGGAGCCGCGTCCCGATCCCTGGGCCGTGGATTGGCCGCCGCCGGAAGCGGGCGCCCCCGCCGACGCGCCCGCGGCCCCGCCAGAGTCGCCGCCGTCCCCCGCGGCGCCGCCGCCCGAGGCGAAAAAGCCTGAGGCGAAAAAGCCCGCGAAGAAAAAACCGGCCGCGAAAAAGCCGGTCGCGGACGCCGCGGACCCCGACGGGGCCAAGAAAAAGGCCGGCCGAAAGAAAAAATCGAGCTCGTCCAAGCGCAAGGGGTCGGTGGACCGCTCGGGCAAGGACATCTCCACCCCGCGGGCCAAGCGGGTGGCCGCTCACGTCAAAGCCGAGCAGCTCCGCCTGGTCACCGTCGACGACGAGACCGAAGGCAAAAAGGTGCTCGCCCGGGTGGTGTGGGCGCTGGCCGCGGCCCGGGGCGCGGGCGAAGCCGAGGGCATGACCACCAAGGATGTCTCTGCATTGCTCAGCGACGCGGCCGACATCGAGGTGTTCACCACCAACATCGGCCGGGCGTGCCGGGACCACACCGATTTGATCGAAGCCGCCGCCCCCGAAGGGCGCAGCAAGCGATATCGTTTGACCGACCAGGGTGCGGAGGCGGCCAAGCCCCTCATCCAGTAGGATTCCCCTTCCCCAGGAGTCGCGTGATGGCCATCGAACAGCGCAAGAAGCGTTACCCCTTCCGGTTCGAGGTCGTGTACGACGACGGCGAAGGGTTCATGAGCGGGCCGGTGCTGGACATCTCCGAGACCGGGTGTTTCATCGAGACGGTGATGCCCCTGACCGCGGGCAAGAAGGTCCGGGTCACGCCCTTGCTCGAGGGCGAAGCCGGCGCCTACGAGCTCGAGGGCGAAGTGGTGCGCGCCCAAGAGTACGACCAGGACAACCACTTCGACCGCGTGCCCGGCATGGGCATCAAGTTCACCGGGGCCAACCCGGCGTTCATCGCGGAGCTGCAGAAGATTTTTGAAGCCGGCGGGCAGACCCCGGGCTGAGCCTCAGGGCTGCGCCGCGGGGGTGTCCGTCGCGGGGGTGTCCGTCGCGGGTGTGTCCGCCGCGGGGGTGTCCGTCGCGGGGGCGTCCGTGGCCGCCGGTGTCTCGGCCGCGGGCGCGGCGATGGGCATCGGCGGGGCGGGCACGAACGGCCGGGTGTCCTCGGGGCAAGCCCCCTGCATGTCCACCCAGCGCTTCATTTCGCCCACGAAGGTGTCGTGGGACAGCGGGGGGGTGGTGCGGCCGGGGCCGGGGTTCCAGCCCCAGAGCACGAGGGGGTCGTGGGAGACGTGGTGCAAGACCTCGTCGAGGGTCTTGCCCCCATTTTTCGCGGGGTCGCGCAGCTGCTCACAAAGTGACTGCACGGTCTGCCCTTCGAACACCATGCGCATGTCTTCGGGGGGCAGATGCCAGTTGGGCGCGCCCGGGGGGGCGTGGGGAAAATCATACTGCACGACTTGGTGGCAGGTGGCGCAGGACATGCCCACGTCGTCGATGGCCCGGCTGATGCCCATCGCGTGCGGCTTGCTCTGGTCGAACTGCAGGGGCGCGTCGCCCTGGGGATGACAGTTCATGCAGCGGGGGGAGGTCAGCACCTTGTGCACCGCGAAGAACGGGTGCGGTCCCGCAGGCGCCGGCGGGGGCGGGGCCGATTGGGCATAGGCCCAGGTGGCGAGGAGCACGGCGGGGACAGCGAGCCAGCGCGCACGACTCATGGCGTGCCCTCCGGTCCGCTCTGCGCAATTTCCGCCGCGCGGTGCACGGCCTTGCGGATGCGCTGGTAGGTCCCGCAGCGACACAGGTTGCCCGAGAGGGCCACGTCGATGTCTTCGTCGGTGGGCTGCGGCTTTTTCTTCAGCAAGGCCACGGTGGTCATGATCTGGCCCGACTGGCAGTAGCCGCATTGGGGCACGCTGCCCTCGACCCAGGCCTGCTGCACCGGGTGCAGGGTGTCGCCGTCGCTGATGCCCTCGATGGTGGTCACCGCCTTGCCCTCGGCGAGCATCGCGGGGAGCACACAGGAGCGGGTGGGCACCCCGTCGAGGTGCACGGTGCACGCGCCGCACTGGGCCATGCCGCAGCCGAACTTGGTGCCCACCAAGCCCAGGTGGTCGCGCAGCACCCACAGAAGCGGGGTGCGCGGGTCAGCGTCGACGTCGTGGTCTTTGCCGTTGATGCGCAATTTCATGCGAACGATATGGCGCACCCGGCGGCCCGGGGCAACCTGGGGTGGGCTCGCATTCTGGCGAGACCACCGCCGCGGGGCGATCAGGCGTCGGGGAGGCGCGAGCGGGCGATGATGTCCTCGACCACGTCGCGCAGGGCGGGGATCTTGAACGGCTTGTCCAGGCAGGGGTTGGGCAGCGTGCTGAGCCGGGCCCGCGCCTCGGGGGTGAACGCCCCCCCGGTGATGAACACCATCCGCTCCTCGAGCCCCGCGCCGCGCGCGGCGAGGATGTCGTACAGCTCGAGGCCGGTGACCTGCGGCATCATCACGTCGCACAGCACCACGTCGTAGTGCTCGCCGATCTCGAGCAGCCCCACCGCGTGGGCGCCGGAGTGGCACACCACCACCTCGTGCGGCACCGGGAAGATCCGGCGCACCACGTTGGTCACCAGCGGTTCGTCGTCGACCACGAGGATGCGCGCGCCCCGGGTGGGGGGCACGATCCGCGTCACCGGGTGCACGGGGGCGGCGGCCGCGGCCTGTGTCGCCGGGGGCAGGCGCACGGTGAAGCAAGAGCCGTCGCCCAGTTCGCTCTGCACCGTGATGGTGCCGCCGAAGCTGGTCACGATGCGTTGGCTGATGGCGAGGCCGAGCCCGGTCCCGACCCCCACCGGCTTGGTGGTGAAAAACGCCGCAAACAGCCGGCGCTTGACGTCTTCGCTCATGCCCGAGCCGGAGTCTTTGACCTGGATCAGGACCCAGCCCTCGTCGTCGACGGCGGTGCGCAGCTCGATGTGGTTGTTGTCGTGGTCACCCGCGTCGATGGCGTGGGCGGCGTTGACGAGCAGGTTGAGCACCACCTGCCCGAGCCGGGCGTCGTTGGCCATCACCGGCGGCACCTCGCCATAGCGCTTGAGCAGGCGCGCGCGGTGGCGGATCTCCGTGGAGGCCATGCGCGCGGTGGAGTCGAGCACGCGGTGGATGTCGACGGGGCCGACCTGTTCTTCTTCGGCCCGGGAGAACAACTTGAGGTCGCGCACGATGGCGCGGATGCGGTCGGCGGACTCGTAGGCGTCGTGCACCTCTTCGAACAGATCCGCGGGCAAGGGGTCGCCTTCGCGGTGGTGTTCGAGCTCGGACAAGGCGAGCTCGAGGTTGGCCATCACCGACGTCAACGGGTTGTTGATCTCGTGCCCCACCCCCGCGGCGAGGGTGCCGATGGAGACCATGCGATCGGCGAACGCGACCTGGGCCTCCATCTTGCGCCGCTCGGTGATGTCGCGCAGCGTGGCCAGCCAGGCGGGGTGTTGGTCCCACTGCAGCGGGGCCACGCGCAGCTCGCATTGCCGGCGCTCCCCCCGGGCGTGGATCTCGATGTGCACGGGGTCGCCCGCGCTCACGGAAAACCCGAGCAGCTCCCCGATGAAGTCTTCGCGCCGCCGGTCGAACAATGTCAGCGCAACCTCGTTGACGTAGCGCACCACCCCGTCGTGCCCCACCACCAAGATCGCGTCGGGGGTGGCGTCGAGCATCCCGGTGAGCTCACGAAAGGCCGCGTCGGCGCGGCGGCGCTCCATGAGGTGCAACAGGCTGCGGGAAAACAGCTGGGTGCGGAGGTCTTCTTTGCCCAGGATGTCGTCCGCGCCCCGGTCGATGGCGCGGGTGCGGGTCTCGCTGTCCACACTTCCGGTCACCACCAGCTTCACCGCCGCGGGGGCCTGGTCGACGAGCGCGTCCAAGGTGGACAGCCCCTGGCTGTCGGGCAGCTGCAGGTCGATGACGAGCACATCGGGGCGCACCCGCGGCAGCGCGACCCGGGCCGCGGCCAGGGTCGGCACCATCGCGACGTCAAATCGTGCATAGGGAGCCTCGGTCAACCGCTCGCGGATGAGGTTGGCGTCACCGGGGTTGTCCTCGACCACCAGCACCGAGACCTGTTGGCCCGGCGTGGTGCGCAGGGGCCCGCTGCCGTGCAGGACAAACTGTGCCGCGCGGTTCATGGTCATCCTTGTGAGGCGTCGGCGCCCCCGTCCCGAAACATCTCGTTGAGGCGGCTGCGCTCGGCTTCGAGGGAGTACACCGGCGAACCCGACAGGATGCCGTGCACCCCCCGGAAGCGGTCGAGGACATGAATGCCATCGCTGTCGATCCGGTATTCGCGGATGCCCTTGTCGTGGGGGGTGCCGCGCATCTTGAGCACGGTGAGGCCCCGGCGCATCTCGCCGTGCAGCTCCACGTAGCGGAGCAGGATGATCATGTCGGTGATGGTGGAGATGTGGGTCTCGGTGACGGTCTCGCCCCCGGTGAGCATCGAGGTGGTATTTGTGAATAGCCCGGGGATCTCCAGAAACTTGATCGTGCTGGTGAGCGCGATGACGAACTCGCGGAAGGACTTGGCGCTGGAGACCCGCTCGAACGCGGACAGGCTGTCGATGGCCATGCGGTCGGGCTTGAACTCGTGGATGTCGCGCTTCATCTGCAGCAGGTGGTCCTCGAGCCCCATGACCTCGGGGTAGCGGCACACGATGCGCAGCAGGCCATCGCGCTCGGCCTTTTCGAAGTCCACGCCGGAGAAGGCGGCGTTGCGGGTGAGCTGCTCGCGGCTTTCTTCGGCCCCGAACAGCAGCGCGCGCTCGCCCTTTTCGATCGCGGCTTGAACATATTGGGCCACGAGCATGGTCTTGCCCGTCCCGGTGGCGCCGCTGACGAGAATGATCGAGTCGCGGTACATGCCCCCGCCGCACATCTTGTCGAGCTCGGGCACGCCGGAGGAGACGCGCACGTCGGAGGACTTCTGTTTGAGCTCGATGGCGGAGAGGGGAATGATGGTGACCCCGTCGTCGGCGTCGATGGTGAACGGGTATTCCCCTTTGTGGTGGGTGGCCCCGCGGAACTTCAGGATCTCCAGCGTGCGGCGGCGCTTTTCGTTCTCGAGCCGGTTGCGCAACAAAATGACATTGTCAGCGACAAACTCCTCGACCCCCCAGCGGCCGACCCCGCCTTCTTCCCGGGTGCGCTCCATGGTCACCAGGGTGGTGACCCCGAGCTGTCGCAGCCCCGCGGCGATGCGGTGGATCTCCCGGCGCACGATGGTGGCGTCGGTGAGCTGGGGGAAGAGCGCGCCGATGGCGTCGAGGATCACGCGCTTGGCCCCCACCGAGCGAATGCCGTTTTCGATGCGGGCGAGCAGCGCGGACAGGTCGTAGGCCCCGGCGTGCACGACGTCCTCCCCGGGCTCGGGGGTGGCGTCGACCACCGCGATGCGTTTGTCCGCGACCAGTCCCTCGAGGTCCCACCCGAAGCTGCGCACGTTCTGCATCAGGTCGCGGGGGGCTTCCTCGAAGGTCACGAACACGCCGTGTTCGTCGTAGTCGCGCACCCCGGAGAGCAAAAACTGCAACGCGAGCACGGTCTTGCCCGAGCCCGCGGTGCCGGACACGAGGGTGGTGCGCCCTTTGGGCAGACCGCCGTTGGCGACCTGGTCGAAGCCGACGATGCCGGTGGCGAGCTTTTCGAGCTCACCGGGGCGCGGGTCAGTGGGTGCGTTGGTGGTCATGGGCTCCCTCCGGGTCGAGCGTCTCGAGGTCAAGCCCGAGCAGTACTTTGGAGCGGTCGCTGAGGTCGCCGATGATCTTGCGGACCGGCTCGGGCAGCCTCTTGACCAGGGTGGGGGTGGCGAGAATCTTTTCGTTCTCGGCGAGGGTGGGGTTTTCGAGGACGTCGATGACCTCGATTTCGAACCGGCCGGCGAGGTCGGCGCGGCAGATCTCGTGCAGGTTGCTGAGGGCCCGCTGGGATTGGGGGGTGCGGCCGGTGATGTAGAGGCGCAGCTTGAACTTGGTCATGGGGTTTGCTCCTCGGTGAACCATCGACGGTGACCCACGCGGTAGTGGTCGACCAACAGGCCCATCATCTCGAGAGCGAGCAGGCGCGCTTCGAACAGCACCGAGCTTCCGCCGGGTTCGGCCTCGGCGTCGGCACCGTCTGGGGCGATGGCCCGGTCGAGGGCGGCGACGTGCACGTCGAGCAGGTCGCGGGGACCCCCGTTGGTGTCGCCGACGCGGGTGACGATGCGTTCCATCATGGTCCGGGCGTGGGCGGTCCGGTCCGGGTTGCGGCTGAGGTAGGGCCCGATCACGGCCACGTAGTCGTCGACGAGATCTTCGAAGAGGTCGGGGTGACGCAACGAGATCGCCCCCGATCTGGACAGCGCTGCAGTGACACTGGTGCCTTGGCCCGCCGACGACAGCGCGCGGTACTGGGCCAGGGCCATGCGCATCCGGCGCATCTCCGCCTCGTGGCGGCGGCCGATGGCGTAGCCCAGCGCGCGCTGAAGGGTGTGGCGCTTGACCTCGAACTTGGCGAGGTAGTCCTCGGCGCCGGCCTGGATGCAGGCGTAGGCCATGCGGTGATCTTCGAGCCCGGTGAGCACCACGATGGGCACCGTCCCCGCGACCTGGTGAAGCCGGGTCACGGTCTCCGTGCCCTGTCCGTCGGGGAGGGTGAGGTCGAGCAGCACCACATCGAAGGTGCGCTCGGCGAGCACGGCGGCGGCCGCGGCCAGGGTCTCGACCGTGACCAGCTCGTACCGTTCGTCGTCGTCGGGGGACGGCCGGAGGTGTTCGACCACAAGGGTGGCGTCGCCGGGGTTGTCCTCGACGAGCAGCACCTGGCGGGCCAACGAGGGCGCGGGGCCGGTCATCGTGGGCCCCCCGGGGCGCGAGGTCCACAGCACCGGGGGCCCGGGGGCGGCATGGTCGGACGAGGAATCCGTGGCATACCAAGAACATCGGGCATTCCCGGGCCGCGCGACAGTCCGGAGATTGACGATTCTATGTCAGAAAATTGATGACACCGGACATCAGCATTGGGTCCGTGAACGTGACCGGACGGCTACTCGACGAGGCCGTGCTTGAGCGCGTAGCGGGCGATGGCCACGTGGGTGGTCAGGCCGGTCTTGTCCCGGATGCGGGCCAGGTACGTGGCCACCGTCTTGTCGCTCAGGTTGAGCGCGGCCGCGATCTCCTTCACGGTTTGGCCGACGGCGATGAGGCGGAAGATCTCCAATTCGCGACCCGACAGCGCCTCGTGGGGGGCCCGCCGGGGATCGCGCAGCTCGCCGGCGATGGCCGCGGCCGCGTCGGGGTGCAAGTAGATGTTGCCGTCGAGCACGGCGCGCACCGCGTCCAACAGCTCGTCGGCCGCGTGGTGTTTGTGCACCACCCCGTTGGCCCCCGCCTGGATGCCCTGCACGATGTACTCGAGCTCGGGGGCGGCGGTGAGCACGAGCACGGGCACGTGCTGATCAAACGCGCGCAACCGGGACAGGGCGTCGACCAACGTGCCCCCGGGCATGAGCACGTCGAGCAGGATCAAATCCCAACCGCCCTGCTCGGCCGCGGCCAAGGCGCCGGGATAGTCCGGTGCCTCCACCACCGTGAGCGGCCCGAATTCCTCCTCGAGCAGCCCCTGCACCCCCCGGCGCGTGACCTCGTGATCGTCGGCGATCAACACCCGCATCATGTCGCATCCCTTCGCTCGCGCCCCACCCAGGCGGTGGCCACCGTGCCCCCCGCGGGGGCGTTCGCCAATGTCAATGTGCCGCCCACCGCGTGCAGCCGCTCCTGCATGCCCAGCACCCCGAGATGGGGCGTGCCCCAGTCCGCGGGCAGACCCACGCCGTCGTCCTCGACCACCAAGCGCCAGCCGTCTTGGTGGTCGTCGAACTGCACGTGCACCCGCTGGGCCTGGGCGTGCCGCACCACATTGGTGAGCAGCTCCTGCAACACCCGGAACAGCGCGGTGGCCTTCGCCGGCCCGGGCTCGTTGGTCACGCGTTGTTCTGTCTCGGTGGCCAACCCGGTGCGGTCGCCGAAGCGGCGCGCCTCGTCGCGGATGGCCGCGGACAGGCCCAACGAATCGAGCACGCTGGGGCGCAGCTCGAGGGCGATGCGCTGGACCTCGCGCACCACGTGGTCGGCGACTTGCTCGGCGCTGTGCAAGCGTTCGATCACCTCGGGCGCGGGGGCGCCGGATTTCTCCAGCCGCTGGCGCGAGCGGGTGAGGTCCATCTTGAGACCGGTCATCAGCTGGCCGAGCTCATCGTGCACCTCCCGGGAGATGCGCGTGCGCTCGTCTTCGCGGACGGCGTTGAGCCGGGCCGCGAGTTTTTGCAGTTGAAGGCTGCGGTCCCGCAGCTCACGCTCCATCGCCTTGCGGCCGGTGACGTCGTGGTAGATCGCCGCGTGCCCGGTGACCTGGTCGGCGTCGTCGCGCAGGGCGTGCGAGACCACCAAGAACGTCGCCACGCTGCCGTCCGCGCGCAGCCGGGTCAACTCTTGGGGCAAGCCGGGGGCGGGGGGCGCTTCATCACCGCGCCCGGGGGCGGGCCGAATGGCCTCGTCGAGGTGCAGCCCCTTCTCCACCGCGTCGGGGTGGCCGAACATGCGGATCGCGGCCGCGTTCCAGCTGGTGATGGTCCCGTCCTCGGTGGTGGACACGATGGCGTCGGCGGACCCGCGCACGATGGCGGCGAGGCGGTGGGCCAACGCCCCGGCCTCGCGGCGGGCCTGGCGCTCGGCCACCCGGGCCATGGCGTAGCCGATGGCGCGGGCCACGTCGGTGGGGCGCACGGATTGTTTGGACAGGTAGTCCTGGGCGCCGGCGCGGATGCAGGTCAAGGCCAGCGCCTCGTCGTCAAGCCCGGTGAGCACCACGATGGGCACATCGCCGGCGGTGGCGAGGATGGTCTTGACCGCCTCGACCCCGGCCCCGTCGGGGAGGCGGAGGTCGAGCAACACCGCGTCGTACGCGGTCGCTTGCAGCGCGGCGGTGGCGTCGGCCAGGCATTCGACGTGCACAACCTCGTGGGGGCGGGCCCGGTGGTCGAGATGCTCACGGAACAGCAGGGCGTCGCCGGGGTTGTCCTCGACGAGCAACACCCGGGGCGGGGCGGCGTGGGTCTCGTTCATGGCAAGCGCGCGACCTCCAACCAGAAGCGTTCGACCGAACGGATCACGGCCCGGAAGCGGTCGAGGCCCATGGGCTTGGGCACGTAGCAGCTCGCCCCCCGGCGATAACATTCTACAATGTCATTGTGTGCGTCCGATGACGAGAACATCACCACCGGGATGTGGCACCAATCCGGGTGGGCCTTGAGCGCGTCCAGCACCTGGCGCCCGTCCAGCTTGGGAAGATTGAGATCGAGGATGATGAGATCGGGTGAGGCCTGCGCTTTGTCGCCGAGCCGGGTGAGGGCGGCCGCGCCGTCGTGCACCACCGCCACCGTCGACGGAATCGCGCCGTTTTCGAGGGCATCCTTGACCAAGAACGCGTCCCCGGCGTTGTCTTCTACAAGCAGAAAATTCACCGAACGGCTCACGCGTCCTCCGCGGCGGGGAGAGTAAAAAAGAACGTGGTGCCACCGCCGATCTCGGATTCGACCCAGATGCGCCCCCCGTGCCGTTCGATGATGCGCTTGGTGACCGACAGGCCAATGCCACTGCCGTCATAGGTCCCCACCGGGTGCAGCCGCTGGAACATGTCGAAGATGCGGCCGGTGTGTTCGGGGTTCATGCCGATGCCGTTGTCCTGCACCGAGAAGCGCACCCACCGGCCTTCCCGGGCCGCGCCGATGTGGATGCGGGGGGCGTCGTCGCCGCAGAACTTCAGGGCGTTGCCGACGAGGTTTTGCAGGACCTGGCCGAGCTGGGTCCCGTCGGCGTAGACCAGGGGGAGCGCGTCGTGGGAGATGTCGGCCCCGGTCGCGGCGATGGGGGCGCGCAGGTCTTGCTGCACCCACCTCAGGGCGGTCGCGGGGTCGAACCGCTCGGGGGCTTTGCCCTCGGTCCCGACCCGGGAATAGGTGAGCAGGTCGGAGATCAGCCGCTGCATGCGCCGGGCCCCATCGGACGCAAAGTGGATGAACGTCTGGGCCTTGTCGTCGAGCTTGTCCTGGTACCGCTCGGCGAGCAGCTCGGTGTAGTTCGCCACCATGCGCAGGGGCTCTTGCAGGTCGTGCGAGGCCACATACGCGAACTGCTCGAGCTCGCGGTTGCTGCGGCGCAGCTCGTCCTCGCGCCCTTTGCGCTCGCTCACGTCGACGACCGTGGCGAGGGTGACGGTGCCGCCCTGCTCGGGCAGCGGGTTGAGCCCGATCTCCACCGGCACCAGCGCGCCATCTTTGCGCTGGCCGAACAGCTCGCGGCCCGGCCCCATCGGCCGCGGCCCGGGATCTTGGTGGTAGCCGTCGATGAACCCGGGGTGCACGTCCCGTTGCCCTTCGGGCACCAACCGGTGAATGGACGAGCCCAAGAGCTCCTTTCGGGAATAGCCAAAGAGCTCTTCGGCGCGGCGGTTCACGAGCAGGATGTGGTGCTTGTCATCGACCAGGAACTTCGCGATCGGCGACTCTTCCACCACCGCCCGAAACCGTCGCTCTTGTTCGGACAGGGCGCGGTTTTGGCTCTGGATCTTGTCGTTCATCCGGGCCAGGGCCTGCGCCAACACCCCCATCTCGCCCGGCTCGTCCACCGGCAAGGGCACGTCGTCGTCGGTGGGGAACCGGTCCGCGGCCGCGGTCATCGCCCGCAGCGGCCGCGCCAACCGCTGGCCCCAAAAGAGCGCCATCAGCGCGGCCAAAAGCCCCACCCCCGCCGCCCCCCACGCGCTCAGGGCCCGGCTCCGGTTGACGCCCGCGATGCTCGACGCGGGCTGCACCGTCACCACCGTGACCCGCGGGCCCCCCGCGAGCTGCACCGGCACCGCCGCGACCACCACGTCGCTGTCGTTGGGCCCGCCGAGCACCGCGGCGCCGGGCGCGTCGGCCGCGGTCAACCGCGTCACCGCCGGCCAGCGCTGCCCGATGGTCACCCCCGGGCCGTACTCGTGGGCGAACGCCACCGCCGGGTCCGGGTGCACCAAAAACCGCCCCTGCTCGTCGACGAGATAGGTCGTCCCGAGGGGGGTCGCGGACAGCGCGGCCAACGCGGGACCCATGTCGACGTTGATCACCACCAGCCCCACCCGCGTGGCCCCCGCGAACACCGGGGTCACCGCCCGCAGCACCGGCCGGGGTGGTTGCTGCACCGCGCCGTGTTCGCGGTTGAGGTTGAGCGGCGACAAGTGGACCTCGCCCGCGGCGAGGTCCATGCCGGCCTGCACGTACGGCCGGGCCGCTTTGCTCTGCAGCGCGGTGGCTTGGCGGACCTCGCCCCCGGCCGCGTCGCGCTCGAAACGCAGCCGCTCCTCGCCGCTGGGCAGCGCGATCACCCGCGCCTGGAGCACGGACGGCTTGGCCTGCATCATGGCCTGAAACGCGGGCCGAACCATTTCAAATGGTTCTGCATCGCTGTCGGGGGCGGCCAACCCCGCGGCCACCGGGAGGTGGGCCAGCATCGTCACGTCGCCGCGCAGGCCCAGCACCCGGTCTTCGAGATCCTGGGCCCGGGCCCGGGCGAGGGCGAGTTGGCGCTCGACCTCCGCCGGGGTCAGGCTGTCGCGCACCACCCAGTCGGCCACCCCCGCGAGCACCAGCGCGGTGAGGGCCACCAGGCCCACCGACGACAAGAGCAAACGTGAGGTAAAGCTCATTCAGGTCCCACGACGGAGAATCCACAAGAAATATCTTAGGGCCCCCGCGGCAACAACACTTGTTCGTCGTCGGCCTTCGCCCACCCAATGGCTTTGGTTCGTCCCGCGGCGCGCGCCGCCCAAAAAAATGGCCACGCGAAGCGTGGCCATTGTGCACGATACGGGACATTTGTCCCCGTCGTGGTGTCGGTCAGTACTCGCAGCGCGAGATCGTCAACCCGTCGCCTTCGGGCCCCAGCGGCTCGGTGACGCAGGTTTGGCCCACCGCGCACTCGGCGTTGGTGGTGCACAGCGCCGAGCAGGTGCCGATGCGGTCGAGGCCGCGGCCGTCGTCAAAGTTGCATGCACCGGAGTTCACGCACCAGGTGACGACCCCGGGGGTGACCTCGCCGCAGTCGCCGTTGACCACGCCGGTGTCGCCCAGGCCGGCCGAGCTGCAGCGCGGGGTCAGGGTGCCGTCGGTGGCCTGGCTGACCACGCAGTACTCATCCGCCACCGCGCAGTCCGCGTCGGTGGTGCAGGCGGTGCCCGAGCCCGGGAGGTATTGGCAGATCGCGATCGTGTCCCCGGTGTCGTCGGTGGGATCGAAGTTGTCCTGGGTGTCGACGAGCAGGCTCAGGCCCGCGCACACGTAGTCGGTCCCGCAGTCGCCATCGACGCCACACACCGCGGGGCAGGTGTCGCCGGCGGCGAAGCAGCCACCCAATGCGCATGTGTCGGCCGCGGACGGGGCACACTGGAAGGTCAGCGCGTCACACACCCAGCTGCCGTCCCCCACCGCGGCGCAGTCGGCGTTGTCATTGCACGCCACGGTGTCGACGAACGGCAGGTCGGGGTTGCACTGCCCGAGCGGCGCGATGCCACCGGCCGCGGGCGTGCAGTTGTTGATGTAGCCGTCAACGGTGGTGCGCAGCCCGCAGATGTCACCGGGGTCGCAGTCCGCGTCGGTGGTGCAATCGGCGCCGGCCACGCAGTAGCCCACGGGTTGGCCTGCGCTGTCCTCGGCGAGGTCCAAACACCGGAAGCCGGCGCCGCAGTCGGCGTCCACGTCGCAAAACGCGGTGCAGCCGGTGCCCGCGCCCAGACAGGTGCCGGTCTCGCACGGGATGGTGTCTTCGCGCACGTCGATGGTGGCGGGGTCGTCGGTGCAGGCTTCGCCGAGCGCCGCGTCGGGGGCTTCGGCGGTGCGGCAGGCCTTGGTGAAGGTCAGGCTGGTGTCGCTGTACGACGAGCACACCTCGCCGGTGGGGCAGTCGGCGTCGATGTCGCAGGCGTTTCGGGACCCGGGGAAGGGGGTGCAGTAGTTCACCTGGTCGTTGACGTCGTCGAGCGGGTCGTCGGGGGTGTTGTTCTGCAGGCGGAACTCATAGCCCGCGCACACCATGTCGGTGGGGCACTCGCTGTCTTGGGTGCAAGGCCCGCCGCAGTAACCGTCGGTCCAACAGATGAAGGTGCCGCACTGGGTGTCGGGGTTGGCCTCGCAGGTGCCGTTTTGCAGGTTGCAGGTGGTGTCGGCGGGGCAGTCGGCGTTGGTCAGGCAGGGCTGGCCGTCGATGAGGTTGGGGTCGCACACGTCGCCCACCGAGAGGTCACCAATGCCATTGTCCGGGTAGGAGCAGTACGAGATGTACGCGTTGTTGTCGCCGTTGCCCGCGAGGGTACAGATCTCGCCCGGGTCACAATCGGCTTGGCTGTCGCACAGCTGCCCTTGGAACGAAGCGCACAGGCCCCCGACCCCCGTCTGGTAACACTCGTGCTCGGCGGGACAGGCTTGGGTGTCGCAGGAGAGCAAACACAGGTTGCCGCCGGGGCCAGTGTTGACGCAGGTCCAATCGTTGCCGTCGCCAAACTCACAGTTGTTGTCGTTGATGCACGTCTGGGTGCAGTAGTTGGCGCCGCCGAGCAGATCCATACAGACCTCGCCCACGGTGCAATCGCTGCTGTCTTGGCAGGGCGCCCCGATGCTGTCGCCGTCTCCATCGCCATCGCCATCGCCATCGCCATCGCCGTCTCCGTCTCCATCTCCATCTCCGTCGCCGTCCCCATCGCCGTCGCCGTCTCCGTCTCCGTCGCCGTCTCCGTCGCCGTCTCCATCGCCATCTCCGTCTCCATCGCCGTCCCCATCCCCATCCCCATCCCCGTCTCCGTCTCCATCGCCGTCCCCGTCTCCGTCACCGTCTCCGTCTCCATCGCCATCACCGTCCCCGTCTCCATCGCCGTCACCGTCCCCATCGCCGGGGCAGCCGGTGAGCACCAAAGGTGTCGAGAATGAGAGCACCAGCGCTGGCAACAGCGCGAAGACAAAACGTTGCATGGTCGATTCCTCCCAGAAGTGTTCGTCGGCCGGATAGGCCGGATCCCCACTGTCTGCAATGGACACACCAACACCCACCAAAGGGAAAGGGCCCGCGCCAAGCCACGCGGGCGACGGACGCGGTGTGCAAAACCCGAACAGCCCGCGGCCATCGCCAGCCCACCATCACCCGCCCAATGTGTCTGGATCAAACGCGGGGCGTCGTGCCGCCGCTGTGCACGGTTGTCACAGGCCGATGCAGCTGGAGCAAATCAGCCACGCCCCCAGGCACAGGCTCAACCGCACGGTGTTGGCGATCAGGCCGTCGAAGGGTCGCTCCACCGCGAAGGTCGCCTGCACCACGTACTCGCCCCGCGGCCGGCGCAGCCGCCGCCACGACGCGGGGTCGCCGGGCCGCGCCGGGCTGAGCCCCTCTTTGTCGAGCGACGTCGTGTAGCCGAGCTCCCGCAGCGCCCAGGCGACATCGAGCATGGCCATGCGCCCGGCGCGCGGCGCGTAGGCGATGTCGGTGATGTACGCGCCCAGCCCGTCGAGCTTGACCGGGGCGGCCATGTCCGTGCGGTCAAACTCGTCGAGCAGACAGGACCGCACCCGGTCGACGTCCACCGCCCGCGACAACTCGAGGTGGTCGCTCAGGGCCGCGATGGTGGCGCTGATGATCTCGTCGCCCAGCACCGACGGCAGCTGGTCGAGCAAGATGAAGTCGGCGCTGGCGCCGTCGTCGTCGTCGAGCAGGTAGTCGGACAGGAGCGCGTCGAGCCCCGCCTCGCCGTCATCGGCAGGGTCGGGGGCACGGGCGTCGAACGTCCAGAGCATGTCCCTACATGTCGGATAAAGTGGGACTTGTCCAGGGGGGACATCCCATGGTGCGCTGGCGCACCAATACCGAATGGTACCGGCCGGGGCCGGGCGCGTTTTGGTCGGCGGGCACCGTGTCGGCGGGCGGGCTTGATGCGCCGGCGGCGGGCGATCACTGGCAAGCGGGGCCGTAGGTGTAGCTCACCGTGGCGTCGGTTCCGCAGGTCACGGTGTCGACGAGCCCTTGGAAGTACGCGTCGCAGTCTTCGCAGCGGGTCGCATACTTCTGACACCGGAGGTCGGCGTCGCCGGGCAAGCCACACGCGACCCGGGCGGCGTTGAGCGCGTCCTGGGCGTCGGTGCAGGCCCGCACGTTGTCGGGAAACACCAAGCAGCTCACCTGGGGCAGGCCGGTGTCGACGCAGAACGCGTCGTTTTCCCACCACAAGGTGCCGTCTTGGCAGGTCACAGACGTCTCGTAGCTCTGGAAAAAGGCCACGCAATCGCGGCTGGGGTCGTCGTAGTTCCAGCAGGCGAGAAACCCGTCGGGGAAGGGCTCACCGCAGGCCTCGAAGGCGGGGCGCATCGCGGCTTCGGCCGCGGCGCAGGCGGCGAGGTTGTCGGCCGCGGTGGTGTCCCCCACACACTCGGCCTCGCGGTTCACCGACACGGCCCCGTTGTCGCAGGACACGGTCTCCGCGACCTCGTCGAACACGGGGGTGCAGTCGAGGTCCAGCGCGCCGTAGGCGTCACAGTTGAAGTCAACCAGATCGGCGCCACACTGGGCGAGCTGGGTGTCGCTCGCTTGTTGGGCCGCCTGGCACGCTGACACATTGTCATCGTCGGCCGAACCCGCGTCTTGGCCGGCGTCAGGGCCGCCGTCCCCCGGCCCTTCGTCGCCCGGGCCGGTACAGCCCATCGCGCCCGCCCAAACAACCATCCCGAGCGCAACCCCGCGCGCGGCGTCCATTCCATTCATCATGTGGTCCCCCAAAGGTCATGATCAAAGGGTACGGAGATCTTCGCCGCCGGCAAGAATTGTCTCGGCCTGCCCAATGTGGATGCATGACAAGGGTGGGGCTCAGGGTCGCAGCTGCTCGAACGCGCGGAGGAAGTTGGTGCCCAGGAGCTTCTCGATCCGGGCCGGCGTGTGCCCCCGGGCGAGCAACCGGTCGACGATCAACGGGAACGACCGGCCATCGCGCAGCGACTTCGGGGGCACGATGGCCCCGTCGTAGTCCGAGCCCAACGCCGCGACATCTTCGCCCCCCACGTCGATGAGGTGCTCGATGTGTTCGATGATCATCATCTCGTCCCGGGGACCGCCCGGCCGGGTGAGGAAGCTGGTCTGAAAGATGATGCCCACCACCCCGCCGGTGTCGGCGATGGCGCGGATTTGGTCGTCGTCGAGGTTGCGCCAATGGGGGGTCACCCCGCACACGCCGGTGTGGGTGTCGAGGATGGGCTGGCTCTTGTCCGCGATGTCCATCACCCGCCAAAACCCGTCGGGGTGAATGTGGGCGAGGTCGATGAAGACGCGGTGGTGGTTGAGCGATTCGATCAGCGCCTCGCCCGCCGAGGTCAAGCCCGCGGGGGCGAAGGGGATCGGGGTCGAGCTTTTGCCCAGGAAGCTGTGGGTGAGGTGCAGGGGGGTGACGGCGACGACGAGCTCGTCGGGGATGGCGTCGGCGTAGCCCTGTGCCGCGGACAGGGCGTTGCCCCCTTGGAGCACGATGAGCACCGCGTGTTCGCCGGCGGCGCGCGCCGCGTCGTATTCACTCTTGGTGCGGACGACGCGGGCGCCCTTTCCCTGTTCGATGTGGGCGCGCAGGGCGCGGAGATTCTTTTGCAACACCCGGTCGCGGGAGCGGGCCGGGCGCAGGGGGTTGGTGGTGATCGACCACATCGCCCCGGTGAGCCCTGCGTCATCGCAGCGGGGAATGTCGAGGTGACCAAAAAAGCGGCCCCCGCCGATGGGCGAGGGGTGCTCTTTGAACAGGTCATAGCCGATCGAGCGGGTGAGGATGAACCCGTCGAGGTGCAGGTCGATGAAGTCCGAGGCCCGGCAGAGTTCGACCGCCTCGACGGAGATGTCGAGGCGGCGGGCGAGCTCTTGGGCCGGGGTCACTGGCCGATGAGGGTCAGGAGGTTCTCTTCGGAGGCCACGACCTGCCCACTGTAGTTGCATCCGCCTTCGACGCACTCGAGCCCCATGGGGCAGGCGGCGTTCTCTCCCGCCACCGTGTAGTCCTGGCAGACACATTGGCTGACGGCCCCGCCCCCCACAAACGCGCAGGTGTTGGCGTTGAGCGCGGTGCCTTGGCAGTCGCCGGCGGCGTCACACTGACAGCCCCCGTCGACGCACACCCCGGTCCCGTCCGCGAGGCCTTGGTCGGGCTCGGAGCAATCGCGCTCGGCGATGCCGCAGTTGGCCACGTCTTGGCGCAACGAGACGCACTGGCCGAGGCTGCAGTCGGGGGGCAGGCCGGCGGTGCCACACGGGTTGCCCTCGGTCAGGCACTGGCAACGATTCTGCGCGGTACAGGTGTCGGCCGCGATGTGGGGCCGGCCCTGGGTGTCGACGGTGACCGCTTCGCAGGTGCCCACCGGGTCGTTGCGGTTGCATTGGCAGCCGTAGCCGAGCTCGGCCTCGGTATCGACCACGCAGTCGGTGCCTCCGCCGATGGCGGTGCAGGCGCAGCCGCACAACCCGTCCTCGACAAACTCGAGGGCGGCCCGGGCATCGCCCACCAGACAAATGTTGCGCTCGCCCCCGCACACCGTGCCTTCGTTGTCCCCGTCGGGGGCGCAACCACAATGCTGTTCCATCTCGTCATCGGGGAAACACTCGTGCTGGCAACAGAACTCGCCCGCGCCACAGTCGCCCGCGGCGTTGCAGGCCACGCAGGTCTGCTCGGGGCTGCACACCCCTTCGGCGCAGTCGATGTCGGCGGTGCACTCGGGCTGTTCGCACAGCGCCCCGCCGAGCGCGAAGCTCGCCAACATCACGACAAAGGACATGTTTCGCAGATGGTTCATGGTGGGTCTCCCGCCGGTCTTTTGACCCGGTCTTGATAGCACTTTTCCAGGTCCAAATATCAGTTGCAAAATGTGGCCTCAGGCTGAACGGTGCCCGCATGGCCACCACCTACATCGAGGACAACCAAGCCCTGGCAAGCTGGCTCGACGCCCGCGCCGACGTGCCCGTGGTGGCGCTCGACACCGAGTTTGTCCGCGAGGACACGTACTACCCGATCCTGTGCCTGGTCCAGATCGGCCTCGGCGACGACATCGCCCTGGTGAGCGCGTTGTCCGCCGACCTCGCCCCGCTCCAAGCCGTGCTCACCGACGCGCAGCGGATCAAGATCTTGCACTCGGGGTCCCAGGACCTCGAGGTGCTGTGGCAGTTTTTTCACGCCATGCCGCAGAATCTTGTCGACACCCAGGTCGCGGCCGCGCTGCTCGGCCACGGGGAGCAGGTGGGCTACGCCAACCTCGTGCACAAGTTGTGCGACGTCGAGCTGGCCAAGTCCCACACCCGGTTCGACTGGCGCAAGCGGCCCCTCCCGGACAAGGCCATGCAGTACGCGGCCGAGGACGTGCGTTACCTGGTGCCGATGTGGCGCACCCTCGAGGCCGAGCTCGAGGCGCGCGGCCGCCGGCGCTGGCTCGACGAGGAGCAGAAGACCCTGCTCGACCCCGCGACCTACGACGTCGACGTGCGGCGGGTGCACAAGCGGGTCAAGGGCCTCGGCCGGCTCAAAGGCAAGCGGCGCCACATCGCCCAGGGTCTCGCCCGCCGCCGCGAAGAGCTGGCCATGGAATACGACATGCCGCGCAAGTGGGTGTTGCCCGACGACGTGTTGCTCGACCTCGCCGCGCGCCAGCCGAGCACCGTCGAGGACGTGCTCGACACCCGGCGTTTTCCCGGGCGGGCCAAGCGGTTCGCGCCCCAGATCTTGGCCGCGGTCCAAGACCCCCCGGAGACCGACAGCGACGAGGGGCCGCAGCTGCGCCCCCTGTCCGACGCCGAGGAGCGCCTCGCGGACTTGATCGGGTTGGTGGTCAAGGCCTGCGCCGACGAGGCCGACGTGGCCGCGAAAAATCTCGCCACCCGCAAAGAGATCGAGCGCGTGGCCCGCGGCCGCCGAGACGTGGCCCTGTTGCGCGGCTGGCGCGACGACATCGCCGGGCGGCAGGTCCAGGCCGTGCTCGAGGGCGCGCCGGTGCGCTACCTCGACGGGCGCTTGGTCATCGGCGAAGCTTGAGCGCGGGGTGGGCGCGAAGGGTCAGGGCGCGTCGAGCTGCGCGAGCACCCACTGCACGCTCTCGTCGGTGCGCAGCTGGGCCTGGGCCACAAAACCAAACGCGACGTCGAGGTGGTCGGCCCCGGGCACGATGCGGTAGTCGACGTCCACGCCCCCGTCCACGAGGTCTTGCACCATCTCGTCGGTGTACACCTGGGGCACGGTGAGGTCGCTGTCCCCTTGCCAGATGACCAGCGGCGCGGTCTGCACAAAGGGCGTGACCCGGTTCTTGGCGAAGGCCGCGTCGATGGCGGGATAGCCGGACAGGTCGGCGCTCGAGTAGGCGGCGTAAAAGGCCGGGTCGAACACGCCGGCGGGGGTGTCGGCGATGACCTCGTCGAGGGTGGGCACGAGCCCGCCAAAGTCGAACGTGCAGCGGTTCTCGACGTAGCCGGCGATGCTCGAGGCCAAATCGGGCACGAACAGAGGGGGGCCGTCATGGCCCTCGTCGACCGCGAAGCTGTGCAGCAACATGGCGTGCACCGCGAGATAAGGCCCGGCGAACATCGCGCCCACCGCCCACTGCTCGAGCCACACCGAGGCGGGCCCGGCCGCGCCGAAGGCGCGGATGTCGAGCTCGGGCGCGTAGGCATTGTGCATCGCGGCCGCGGCCAAGGTGGCGTGACCGCCCTGGGACAGGCCCACCACCGCGTAGCGCAACGACACGGGTACGCCTTCGAGCTGGGCGAGGTAGGTCGCGGCCCGCAGGCTGTCGAGCACCGAGGCCCCCGCCGCGGCTTTGCCCAAATATGGGTGCGGCCCCGGGGTGCCGAGCCCGAGGTAGTCGGTGGCCACCGAGACCGTGCCCCGGGCCCCGAACAGCCCGGCCAGGCCCGAGCCGTAGACCGTGCCCGACAGCGCGCAGGCATCGGCCGCCCCCACCGTGCCATGGGCATTGGCCACCACGTGGTAACCGCCCGCCGGGGGCAACAGGGGATAGGGGACCGCGACCGTGGCGGTGGACGTGGCGAACGCTTCCTCGTTGCGGGTGCCGTACTCGATGACCCAGATCGAATAGCCGTTGTCGATGCTCACCCCCGGCTCGAGGAGGGGCTCGAGCGCGGCCTGTTCGTAGTCGCCGATCAACACCGCGCTGCGCAGACAGCCCATGCCGGTGCAGCTCGGGCCGTGCCCGCCGTCGGGGTCTGGCAATGTGTGTGCATCGAAAACGCCCCCGTCGCGTTCGTTCGCGTCGGGAAACGCCGCATCTTGTGCGCCCGCATCTTGTGCGCCCGCATCTTGTGCGCCCGCATCTTGTGCGCCCGCATCTTGTGCGCCCGCGTCGTGCGGGCCCGCGTCGGGGTCGTTCGCGTCGGGGCTGGAGGGGGCGGGGCATGCCGCGAGACACGCGACAAAGCACAGCGACAGCAGGCGCATGGCGCTCAGCCCGCTTCGCCGCCGAGGTCCGCGTCGCTCTGCGCGGTCAGGGCCGGGGTGGCCGGCCGGTAGCGGCGCGGCTCTTCTTGGTAAGCGTCAAACAACGCGCGGGCGAACAGCTCCCCGAGCACGTCGAGGCCGAAGCTGCGCGGGTGGATGCGGTCGGATGACACGTAGCCGGCTTTGTGGAACCGCCAGAACGACCCTTCGCCCCCCATCGCCCGGTAGAAGTCGAAGTACGCGCAGCCCTTTTCCAGCGAGATGCGACGCTGCGCATCGTTGACCTTGGCCAACCACTTGCGGGTCTCGAACTCCTTGCCCTTTGGGGTGTGGCTGTACACCGCCTCGATGGGCCCCACCGTGAGGCAGTCCGCGTCGGGGGCGGTCTCGCGCATGCGGTCGACAAACTTTTCAAAGTCGTCCACAACCTGCTGGTAGGTGAACACCTTGCGGTCGATGCGGCGGTTCTCGTTGCCGCCCAGCTGCATGACCACGAGGTTGGGCTGGCGCACCGCCATGTGGTCGGCGAGCACGTCCTCGTCGACGAGGAGGTAGGTGTTGGCGGAGGCGGCCACGATGCCCACCGTGTCCCAGACCACGCCGGGGGTGGGGTGCTCGAGGGTGGCGCCGTAGATGACCACCCGCGGCCCCTCGGCGGTGAGCTTGACCTTTTGGGCCCCGGGGGGGAGGTCGATCGCCAATGTCTGTGCAGTGGGCGCCCGGCGCCCGGAGGGCCGCAGCCGTTTGTAGAAGGTCCCGTCGATCTCCACCTTGAACGACGACGACTTCTTGTGGTCGAGGTACAAAATCTCGAACCGTTCGGCCTTGCTCACGTCCCAGGTGGTGGCGGCCCCGCGCTCGAACGACACGTGGTGGCCGCCGGTGATGCCGAGCGGGTATTTCGGCTCCGGCCGGCCGCCGTAGTGCTGGGTCAGGTACTCGTGAAACCACCCGGGGGTGGCGTCGCCGGTCCAGGCCCGCCGGCCAAAAAAGTGCAGCGGCCGGACGTACATGATGCCGGGCCCCCCGTCGCCGAACACCGACTGCAGCCGGTGGCGGACCACGTCGGTCACCCGGTCGGAGGCGATGAGGCTGTTGCCGAAGGTGACCACCGAGACGCGCTGGCGCTTGCTCTCGTCGTCGTCGAGCAGCGTGTCCAGCCGGCCGAACACCCGCGAGAGCGCGGTGCGTTCGCAATGTCCCTGCACGTCATGGGCGATGCAAGGGTTGTCGATGGTGGCGCCGGGGGCCTTGAGCCGCTTGGCGATGCGATCGAGCTTGCGCACCCCGGCGCTGCGGGCGTAGCGGGGCCGGTCGAGCAGCTGGCCCGGCCCGGGCCCGAAGGCGGTGGGCGCGGTCTGGCCGGGGATGAAGGCCAGCGCGGGCTGGGTCCGAATGGGGTCTTCGGCCTCGGCCACCGGCTGGGGCACGGGCGCGAGGGCCACGGGGGGCCGGGCGGGGGTGGCCGCGGCGGGCTCAAAGGCGAGCCAGGCCCCGGCCCCGGCACCGAGCGAAAGCAGCAACAGGACGCGAATGATCCGGGCCAAGGCCAACATTTTCGCGCATTTGGCGGCAAAAAGCACCTGTCTTTGGCGCGGCGCGGCAAGCCGCTGCCGGAGCGGATTTTGGGGCCGTCAACCTGTCTCGCCCGGTGCCGACATGTGGGTGTGACCGGGGCCAAGCCGCCGATCCGACCGCCCGTCCGGATTCGGCGGAGGTCTCGTTCCTGGGGTGTGCGCGAGGAGGAGACGATGTTCCCCAAGATCGTTTCGCGCCGCCCGACGACCTACCGGTATCTGGTCGTGGTGGCGGACACCCTGGATGTGGCCATGAGCCAAGAAGACGAACCCACGCTGGACGACATCCAGCCCATCAGTCCGTGGACGGACGACGAGGGCGACGGGCGCTGACGCGGGGTTGTCTCGGGCGGGCCAATCCCCGAAAAGGGGGCATGCGCGCCCTCGACAAGACCCGCAAAATCATCGCCCAGTGGCCCGAGACCAAAGAGAAGATCTCCCACGGCGCGCCCACCTGGTGGGGCGGCCGCAAGACCTTCGCGACCTGGGCCGACAACCACCACGGCAGCGGGCACGTGGCCCTGTGGATCAAGTCCACCGAGGAGGCGCGCGGCATCCTCATGGAGTCCGATCCAGACACATTCTTCAAACCCCCCTACGTGGGACCGAGCGGGTGGCTGGGCATGATCGTCGACGGCCGGACCGACTGGGCCAAGGCCGAGCACCTGTTGCTCGAGGGCTACTGCATGGTCGCGCCCAAGCGCGCGCTCAAACTCATCGGCCGGGCCTAGCCGACCGCCGGATCGGCACGTCGCGGCCGGGGTGGGCGGGTTCGGCTCACGCGGGCACGATCCGGCCGGCATCGAACACCGAAAGACCATCGCCCGGGCCGCTGCGCAACGAGAGGGACCCCGAATCCGGGTCGCCGGCATCGAGGCCACATGGATGACCGGCGTCGGTCACGCACGTGCCCCCATCGGTGGGTGGCAGGGGACAAAAGAAGTTCGCGAGGTCGAAGCCGTCTCGATCACCTCCTGGCTCCTGGAGCCAGACGTCGGAGACGAAATCGATGACCTCTTCGCGACTCATGCCAGTCTCCTCCACCAACACCTTCTCCCTGATGTGTCGGACACCGAACGCGAAGTTCTGGTCCATCGGGCTGCACCCAAAAACAACCGCCTCTGGCGTCCGCTTGGGGAAGAACCAAACCGCAGTGCCGACAACCGGGTCCACGTCATCATCGAACAAAGGAATGGACGTCGGTGACGCGTTCGCATGAAAAATGGACGCGGTCGAACCCACAGCAAACGCTTCCTCGTCGGCGCTGAAGATGGTCTCGAACTCGACGATCTCGAACGCGTGGTCGTTCATACAGGAGTCCTCTGACGGTTCGACGTAGCAGGGAGCATGGAGCGCCGACACCCACCCGAGGACGGGATACCCGCCCAGCGTGTTGCCTCTCAACTGCATCTCGGCATAGTTGCGCGATACCCAGGGGGAGCCAGAGTTGCCTTCTCCGGCGTCATCGACGACGCCAGCGTCCTCCATCTCACCCGTTGCGCAAGCGGTGGAGGCGAGCAGCAGCAACAACATCGAACGGAACCTCGTGACCCAGAACATCGCCACCCTCCCGGAGCCCCCACGTGGCCATCGCGCCTCACCCAGAAGTGTACCCGCTGGCGGCGACGAGACACACGAAGGGTCGCCCGTCGTGGCCCTGCGCGCCCTCAAGCCGGCGGCGGCTCGTCCCGGGCCAAACGAAAACCAAACGCGAGGTTGCGCTCGTCGGGCCGCGCCCAGGTCGTGATCGTCGCCCGCCACGCCGCGGGGGGCGCGCCATCGGGCGCCGAGCGCAACGCCATGTGCACCCCGGGCCCGGCCTCGGGCTTTTGGTCCGCGCACCATTCGTGGCCCGCTTGCCACAGTTGTTCGATGCCTTCGGGGCTCTTGCCGCCGCGGGCCGCGGCTTCGTCGAGGGTGTCGCCAAAAGGGTAGAGCCGGCCGTCCGGCCCGCGCGCGGCCCGCTCCCACTCGGCCGAGGTGGGCAGGCGCGCGCCCGCGTACCGGCAGAAGGCCCGGGCCTCGAACCAGCTCACCCCCGTGACCGGTCGCGTCTCTTGCCCCGGCCGCGGCCGGCCGTGCACAAAACAGAACGGGCCCGGCCGTCCGGTCTGGTCGACGAAATCGGTGCGGTGGCTGGCCAGCCGCTCGCGGTCGGCGGCCCAGAGCGGCGCCTGGTTGTATCCCCCCGCCCGGACAAACTCTGCATAGCTGGCCTGGTCGACCATGGCCCGGCCGAACCAATGGGGCTGCACCGTGACCGTGCGCGGGTCTTCGTCGGCGAGGTAGGCCCCCGGGTGTTGGCGCAGCCAGGCCCCGCGCTGCTCGTCGGTGAGCCCCAGGGTGCAGGCCCCGCCCGGGATGTGCACAAAGTCCACCGCCGCCTCAGCCCGCGGGCAGCTCAGGAATGAACACCCCTTGGAGCCGGGCGATGAACGTCTCTTTGGACATGCTCAAGAGCCCGCGCTCGTCATCGACCACCTCGAGGCCAAAGCCGAGCTGGGTCAGCCACCCCGGGTTGCGGTGGCCGTTGGGGTCGCGCATCAACACCCGGTCTTCGTCCATGCCCTCGAAGCTGAGCAGGTGGCCGGAGGTGGTCCAGGTCACCGACAGCAATGTTTCGGCATTGCCCGACTCGGTGAGCAGCTGGTAGAGCGCGGCCGCTTTTTCCGGGTCGCGCACCTGTTTGTTGGTCTCCTGGGAGGCCATGCGCTCGGGCACGGGGGCGCCGAGGATCTTGCTCCACACATCGTCGATGCGTGAGGTCCGCGCCCCCGCCGAGGCGCGCACCTCCTTGGTGCGCATGTTGACGAAGCCGTCGGCGGCGGGGGTGTAGTGAAAGCCCGGGGGGGCGAACAAGCCCATGGCCGCGGTCTGGAACAGCCGGCCGGGGTGGGACCGGCCGCACCCCACGTCGCTGGGGCCTTGGTAGCCCGCGTCCATCACCGTGCCATCGGCGAGGGTGGCCTTGCCCGTACGCGCGAGATCGCTCACCAACGAGGCGAACTCCGCGGGCAAGGACTTGCACAATGCGTACTGCATCGAGGTCACGCTGCAGGTCCCGAAATGTCCCTGGGTGATGGTGCCGGGGTCGGCGATGTGCTCGAGCAGGTCGTTCATCACGTCGCGGCCCTGGACCCCGGTCTGGCTGGTCTCGCGCAGCTTGGCGTCGGCGAGGCCGGCGAGCACCGCGAGCAGGGTCTGGCCCGACTTCGCGGTCTGGAGCAGCAGGCTGGGCTGCCCCGCGGGGGGGCTCATCAGCTCCTGCAGCGCGGCCTGGGCCCCGGGCGATGCCTGCGCGGAAATGGTGGAGAGCTGGGCGCGCTGGGTGGCGTCGAGCCCGGCGTAGGCCGGGGTCTGCTCGAGGTCGCCCGCCTTCTTGCCCCCCCCGAACAGCCGGGAAAAGAGCGAGGTCTCTTGCCGCGCCTTCGTCTGGGCCGAGCGGATGGCGAGGGCGGCGTTGCGGCCGGTGAAGGCGGCGGGACCGGCGGGCATCGCGGCCAACTGCGCCGCGGTCTGCGGGAGGTTCTCCCGGGGGGGGGCCTCGCGGTTGTCGACGAAGATCGCGGCGGGATCCGACGGGGGCGCTTTGTCCGCCACCGGGGTGGTGGCCGGCGTGGTCGCACCGCTGGCCTTGGTGGGCGCGGTGGTGGTCGGGCGCGGCGCCTTTTGAACCCCGGGCGGCGGGTTGCGACGGATGGCCATGTGACTCCCCGCCCCGATGGTAACGGAACCGTCACATCTGTCAAAGCCCCTGCGGGACCGCGCGCGGGGGCGCGCCGGACTCAGCGGTACCCGAGCTCGTCGGCGAAGCCGATCCCGTCGTAGTCGTCGGCCAAAAAGGGCAGGGTCATGCGCCCGGCGCGCGCATAGCCGGTGCCGCGGTACAGAAGCCGGCCGGCCTCGGGCTCGGCAAAGCGCGTGGGGTAGGTGGTGGCCTCGATGAGCAGTTCCATGCCGCGGCGGTAGGGGTCGTCGATGCGCTCGAACGCCGCGCGCCGGTCGTCATCGACCAGGGCGTTCATCAGGTCGTCGACCCCGGCCGGATCAATGTCACTGAACTTGATGGGTTCGTCGCGGTCGCTGACGGCCGCGGGGCGGGGGTCGTTCTCTTCGCGCCAGATCGCGGGTTGGCCTTCGAACTCGAAGGGGTCGACGAGCACGCCCCCGAGGATGGTGTTGAAGTGCACGTGGGGGGCGACCCAGGGGAAGGTCAAAAACCCATCCGCGCCCGAGTAGGCGGACAGCGCGATCACCTGTCCCCGGTGCACGAGGTCGCCGACCTCGCACAGGGGCCGGCCGAGGTGGTTGTAGGTGGTGACCAGCCCGTCGCCGTGGTCGACGTAGATCTTGAGCCCCCCGCGGTTGAACTCGCGGCGCATCGCGCAGACCTTGCCGGGCGCGGCGGCGGTGACCTTGGTGCCGGGGGGGATGACAAAGTCAGTGCCATTGTGGCTGTCGTAGGTCAGGTGTTTGCCCCGGAAGTCCTCGACGTCGGTGAAGCGGACCGACCAGCCGAGCTCGGGCGGCGGTTGGCGGTGGTTGAACAGGTTGAGAATGGGCAGGGTGCGGCCCGCGACCTTCTTGCCCATCCAAGTGCCCAGCGACATGCGCGGGGTGGCGATGTTGAGGCTGGTGGTGTCGATGCGGGTCTTGGGCAGGGTCTTGTCCCCGAAAAACACCCGCTTGGCCTGCTCCAGGGTGGGCCCGAGGGGTTTGAGGCCAAAGAGCTCAGAGGTGCGGAGGCCGAGGGGGGTCATGGGCATAATTAATCTCCTGTTCTATTCCTGTACGCCGCTGCACAGGCCATTTCAAGCGGGACCCGGGCCCGGCCCGGCGCAGCGTGACCCCGCGCAAAGGGCGGGGGTGGATACCGGCTGGTACCCGTCCCCGCCGCGGCCTCCCCGCGGGCGGGACGCGACCTAGAGCAGATCGGTCTCGACGTGGATGCGCACCCGGTGGCTGCGGCCCTCGTCGTCGATCACCACCACCTCGTGGGCCCCGGCCCGCGGGGGCAGCAGCACCTGCGCGGTGGGCGCGGCGGACTTGAACAGCCGGCCATCGACGAACCAGAACAATGTCCCTGTGCCCGCGTGGGCGTCGGCGGCGAGGGGGATCGATTGGTCCTCGATGGCCACCCCCTCGCGCAGCAAGAACCGGTCACCGTCCTGCGGGGTCTTGATCGTGGGGCCGGGGCCGGCCGCGGGTTGGGTGCAGGTCTCTTCGTGGGGGGGCACGTCCGCGTCCTCGATGCCCTGGGCGCGCACCCAGCTCGCGACCTCGGGAGGCCAGACCACGCGCACGTCGGTGCGGGTCTGTTTGCCCTGCCGGCAGTGGCTGCACAGCCGGTGGCCGGTGTGCACGTCGAGGAGCAGCTCTTGGTGCAGGCGGCAGCGCTCGATGGGGGCCACGTCTTGGATCGCGAGCTCTTGTTTGGTGTGGGGGCAGAAGGGCTCGGGCAGAGCCCCGGACCGGGCGCACACCGTGCGCTCGATGACCGCCGCGGGGCGCTCCAACCACTGTTCGCTGACCTCGCTCGGCAATGCATTGACAATGTGAAACAGCAGGGGGGCCGCGGCCTGGCTGCCGACCAGGGCCGGGGTCCCGCGGCCGTTCATGTGGCCGACCCACACCCCCACGGTGACGTCGCGGGTGTAGCCCACGCTCCAGGCGTCGCGGTGGCCGTAGGAGGTCCCGGTCTTCCACGCCACCTGCGGCACGTCGCGCCGGCTTTTCCACACCTCGGGCATGTCCGGGCGTTTGACCTCGGTGAGCACCTCGCTGATGAGATACGCGGCCTCGGGGGAAAACAGCCGCGTGTCCCGCGGGGTGGGCACATCCGCGAACAGCCGGGCGGGCCGGTATTGGCCCCCGCGGGCGAGGCTGGAATAGAGCGCGGTGAGTTCGCGCAATGTGACTTCACAGCCGCCGATGACCACGCTCAGCCCGTAGCCGCGGCCCGGGTCGGAAAATGTGGAGAGCCGGGCCTCGCGCAGCAAGGAGAGCAGGCCGTGCTTTTGCAGGCGCTCCTCGAGCAGCACCGCGGGGATGTTGAGCGAGGTGGCGAGGGCGTCCTTGGCCGGGACCAGGCCGCGGTAGAGCCCGTCGTAGTTTTCGGGTTGGTAGCCGCTGTAGTCGACGGGCACGTCGGGCACGAGGGTGGACAGGCCGATGAGTCCCCGGTCGAGGCCCCGGGCGTAGAGGAAGGGCTTGAGCGTGGAGCCGGGGGAGCGTTCGCCCATCGCCCCGTCGACCTGGCCGTGGGCGGCGCGGTCCCAGAAATCGGCCGAGCCCACGTAGGCGCGCACTTCGCTGGTGCGGTTGTCGACGATGACCACCGCGCCGTTGTCGATGCCCACCGCCTTGAGCTGTTGGATGTGGTCATGGAGATGTCGCTCGGCCAAGGCTTGCCAGCGCCGGTCCAAGGTGGTGGCGATGACCCCGCTGGCCGGGTCCCGGTGGTGGGCCTTGCCCCGGGCGAGCACGTGCAGCACCCCGCGGGGCAACGAGAAGGGGCGCGCGGCCAGGGGCACCGCTTTGGCATCGGCGGCCGCGCCGGCGGTGAGCAGCCCCCGTTCGTGCATGCGGTCCAGCAACATGTTGCGCCGCCGTTGCAGCTCGTCGGGGGCGCGGTCGGGGCGCAGCCGGGTGGGGGCGTTGGGCACCACCGCGAGCAACGCCGCCTCGTCGAGGTCAAGGCGGGCCAAGGGTTTTTGGAAATAGCCGCGCGCGGCGGTGGCCACCCCTTCGATGTTGCCCCCGTAGGGGGCGAGGGAGAAGTACAGGTGCAGAATCTCGCGTTTGTCGTAGCGCCACTCGAGCTGCAGGGCGCGAAAGGCCTCGACGAGCTTGTTGCCCAGGGTGCGGGGGCCGGGGTCCATCATGCGCGCGACCTGCATGGTCAGCGTCGAGCCCCCGCTCACCACGTGGCCGGCGGTGAGGTTGGCCCAGGTCGCGCGCAAGATCGCGATGGGGTCGATCCCGGCGTGCAAAAAGAACCGTTTGTCTTCGTAGCTGACGATGGCGTCGACCAGGTGGTCGGGAATGTCCGCGGCTTGGTGCGCCACCCGCCAGCGTTGGTCCGCGGCCAGCTCGACGTCGAGCCAGGCCCCGTCTTTGTCCGTGACCACCGTGGACAGCGGCCGGGCGAGCAGGCCCTCGTCAAAGGGCACGAGCACCACCGCCAACCACAACAAGCTGAGCCCGGCCGCGCCGGCGACGAGCCCGGCGCGGCAAAGCCGGCCCAGCCGGGCCCCCAAAGCTACTGCACCCGCCCCACGGTCTGGACCGCGGGTTTGCCCACCGCCCGCACCGACGGGTCATACATCGCCTCGGCGAGGGTGGGCGCGTGCTGGAACGTCCCCGGGGTCACCGCCCGGACCACGTAGTAGAAGGTCGAGCCCTGGCTGGACAGGTCGGTGAAGAAGATCATCCGGTCGTCGCGGATGTCCATGAAGTCGGGCGTGGACCGGTCTTTGAAAAAGCTCGTGTCCCCGCGCCCTTTGAGCCGCGGGTTTTCGATCTCGAAGCCCGCGGGGAGCATGTCCACCAGGACCGCGTTGCGCACGTGTTTGGCCTTGGACTTGGCCTTGAGCTGCACGATGAGCAGCTGGCCCTGGGGCACGGTGCCGCTCACCGCGTTGCCCTCCTCGTCGAGCAGGGTGCGCTCGAGGGTGATGCCCTCGCTCACCGGCTTCAGGGTGTCGCCCTTTTTGAGCCCGGTGATCACCCCGGTGACGTAGACCCGGCCACTGTCCGCGCGCACGGTGATGGTCTTGCCCAACAGGTCGACCCCGGACAGCCGGGTGCCGTCCTGGCCGAATGCGCTCTGTTCGCCTTGGACGGTGACGGTGCCCGACACCGGGGTGCGGGCCGCGTCGCGCATGACCTTGCCCAGGGCCAACAGGGCATAGCCGAGCTCTTGGGTCGAGTACCGCATGTTGTAGGCGGTCATTTTCTGCTCTACGCGCTTGACCAGGGTCGGGACCGCGTCGCTGTCCGGCTGCACATCCTGCAAGATGCTGAGCAAGATCGCGTCCCGCCGCAGCGGCGAGTTGAAGTCGCCGCCGGTCTCGGGCGAGAACTTCACCTCCTGGGCCGACGTGGGCATCAGCTTCTTCGCGCTGGACATGTCCCCGATGAGGGCGAACGCGCCCCCGAGCAGAATGCGCGTGTCGGGGTCGGCCTTCTTCATCAGCTGGTCGCGGGCGTAGAGCATCGCGCCGCGCTCGGGTTTGCCCAGCAGGGCCAACACATACTGGGCATAGACGGCCACCCGCAGGCTGCGCCCGCTTCGATAGAAGCTGGTGTTGTAGTCGGCCCGGCGCGCGACCAAGGACAGGTGGGTGGCGAGCCGGTCGAGCACCCGCTGCTCCACCGCGTGGCTTTGGCGCGCGGCCTCGACGAGGAAGTGCGAGGCGTACACCGACGCCCAGCTGTAGCCATAGCCGGACCCCGGCCAGTAGGAGAACGAGCCGTCCCCGCGCTGCATCGACGCGAGCTTGCGGATGCCGGCCTCGAGGTAGGCGTCCACCGAGCCCCCGTCGAGCAGGTCGGGTTGCGCCACCCGCACCACGTCGTTGAAATACAAAAGCGGGAACAGCTTGGACGTGGTCTGTTCGAGGCAGCCATGTGGATAGCGGACCAGGCCCGCGAGCGACGCCGCGAGCTTGAGCCCGGGCAGACCCGAGGCGGTGAGCGAGACGCTGGCCCCCTCGGGGTAGAACTGGTCGGACAGCGACAAGGTGATCTCCTCGCCCGCGGGCACGACCTTGCTGATGCCTTCGGTGACGAGCGGGGACGCGGCCCGGAGCGGCAGCTCGACGGTGCTCACCGTCTTTTCGTCGTTGCCTTCGGCCATGCACGCCATCTGCACCTTGCCGGTGCCGTCCGCGGCGGTGCCGTGGAAGATGACGCGTTTTTGTTCTTTGACGTTGAGCTGTAGCGTTTCGCTGCCTTTGCCGTCGATGGCGACCTTGCCCTTGGACTCACACCACACCTTGAACGAGCCGCCGTTCTTGGTGCCGTTGTAGACCATCACCGGGATCTCGAACTTGTCCTTCGGGCTCAAGAACCGGGGAAAGGTGGGCGTGACCACGATGGGGTCGCGGACCGTCACCGGCGCGCTCTTGGCCCCGAAGCGATCGCCGCTCACCACCACCGCCATCAGGCGCAGCTGACCCTGGAACTCGGGCACGTCGAAGGTGACCCGCCCCCGCCCGGCCCCGTCGAGGTGCACCACCCCCGACCACAATGCCACTGGCTTGACCCGCTTCACCTGCACGGGGTTTTGGTGTTTGCGTTCGAGCTCGCCGTCGCCCCCGCTGGACGACTGGGCTTGCTGCCCGCTGACCTCGGGGAGCACGTCGGCGTACATGTCGTGGGTGGCCACCCCGAGGCGGCGCTTGGCAAAGAAATGCCGCAGGGGGTTGGGCGACTTTTGGTTGGTGAGCTGGAGGATGCCCTCGTCCACCGCGGCCAAGGTCAGCACCGGGCTGCCCACGGTGTTGGTGGCGGACACGTCGACTGTCATCTTGGTGTGGGGCCGGACCACGTCGGGGGCGTCGAGCTTGACCCCCACCTTCTTGTCCGCGTACTTCACGTACACCGGGGTGGCGCCGAACGCCCGCAGGGGGGCGCGCCGGTCGCGCTTGTCGTTGCTGCGCAACAGCTGAGCGGTGACATACACATTGGGAGCGTACCCGGGCTTGATGGGGATACGGATCTTGTCGGTGTTGCCCGTCATCTTCACCGTGAAGGTGTCGAGCACCGACTGCCGCTCCACCGACACCACCAATGTGCCTGCAAATGGCGCGCGCACCATCACCACCGCGTTCTCGCCCACCGCGTAGGCGTCGTTTTCGGGCTCTAGCTCCACCTGGTCGGGGTCTTCCATTGCCCACGGGGCATAGCCGGGCCCGGCGGCGTAGAACGAAAGCTCGCTCGAGGCCCCCGACGCGGTGTCTTCGACCTCGACCACGTAGCTGCCGTACCGCTTGGGCGAAAACGGCGCGCCCTGCACGTCGCCGTTGCTGGTGAGGTCGGCTTGGGACAGCGGCGACTCCGAGCGTTCGGACACGTAGCGGTACCGGCCCCGGACGTTCTTGAGCACGGTCTTGTAGGTGACCTCCGAGACCCGGACCTTGAGCTTGCGGCCCTTGACCGGGTCGCCGTCGGGGCCGAGCACGATGAACTCCACCCCCGCGTCCTCGCCCTTTTCTGCGAAGTGGTCGGTGTTGCGCCGGACCCCGATGTGCACCGGGTAGACGTCGACGAGGGCGGACTGCAATTGGGTCACGCCCCGCCCGCCGCCGGGTTCGGTCACGGTGGCGGTGATGGTGGCCCGGGCCCGAGACGGCGGCTTCATCGACGAGGGCAGGGCGCATTTGACCTTGCCCAGGCCGCCGTCGTCGAGGGTGGTGGCGCCGAGGTCTTCGCGCCAGCCCTTGAAGGGTTGGCGCCCGGCCCCGAACGCAAAGCTCTTGTATTTGGCCGGCCGGAACGGGGCGGCGTCGACGCGGCACTCGGCCTCGACGGGGAGGTTCTTGGCCGGGGGGCCGAACAGGTAGGTGCCCTTGACGTCGGCGGTGATGGTGTCGCCTTTGGAGTACCGCTCCTTGTCGAAGGTGAGGTCGACCTTGATGCGGTCGGGGATGAAGTCCTCGACCTGGAACGCGAGGCGCCCGATGTCGCCGCGGCCGGGGATCTGGATCTCGGCCACGTAGCGGCCGGTGGCGGCGTAGGACGGGATCTCGAGGTCGTAGGCCCAGACCCCGTCGTCTTTGGTGGTGCCGCGGGCCCGGGCGAAGGTGCGCTGGCGGGGGTCTTTGACCTCGAGGGCGAGGGGGAAGGCGGGCGGGGTGCGGAGCTTGTCGTCGCGGACCACGGCCACGAGGTGGGCCACGTCACCGGGGCGGAACACCCCGCGGTCGGCGTAGACGTAGGCTTCGTACCCGGCGCTGCCCCCGATGCCGCCGGTGTCGAAGTCCGCGGTGGGGATCAGAGATTTGGAGAGGTCGAGGTAGGCGTAGTCTTTGCCCTTGGTGGCGGTGACGAGGAAGGGCACAAAGCCGTCGGCCGCGGACCGCACCCCCGAGAGCAGCACGTTGCCATTGGCATTGGTGCGCCCGGTGAGCAAGGTCTGGTTGTTGCTCGAGAGCAACCGCACGTCCGCGCCCGCGATGGGCTTGTGGGTCTTGAGCGATCGCACCGAGATGAAGATCTCGTCGGCGGTGCGCTTGGCGGTGATGCCGAGGTCGGTGACGAGCACGACCTTGTAGATGTCTTGCCAGAGCTTGTCCCGCTCGCGGGCGGTGACCACGAAGGCCCCGGTGCCCTTGTCCTTGAGCACGTCCTCGAGGGCCACGGTGGTGTGGACCTTCTGGTTGGTCTTTTTCGCCACCGCGATCTTTTGGGAGTAGATGCTGCGGCCCAGGCTGGGGTCCACCCGGCGGCCGTAGTCGCTGTAGTAGTAGTCCTCGTAGTAGTAGTCGTCGTAGTCGTTGGACGAGCTGGCCGCGCCGGGGGGCGAGGGCAAGTAGTGGACAATGTTGTTGTCAAACACCCGGTGGATCTCGAGGTCCACCGCCTCGAGGTTCACGGTCTCGAGGGAGATGTTCATGTTGCCCCGGCGGGACAGCACCGTGCCCTGATCGCGCCACGCGAGCTGGGGGGGCAGGTCGGGGATGGTGAACTCTTTTTTGATCGTCTCCTCGAGGGCGCCGCCGCTGGACACCGCGGGCAGGCCCTTTTGGATGGTCACGGTGTAGGTCTTGAGGGACTCGAAGTCCCCCACGATCTGCAGGCCGCGGTAGCTGCGCTCGACGCGGTAAGGGACCTTGGGTTCGACGTCGACGTAGGGTGAGTCCGATTCCACCACCACCGACGTGGAGAAGCGGAAGCTGATGGCCCAGCCGTCCCCGTGTTGGTAGACGTTGGTGCTGCTCAATGTCACTGGTTCTGCGGTCTTGGCGCTGATCTCTTTCTCGAAGCGACCGGGCAGGGGTTTGCCCCCCGCGGCCGCGGTGAGCGCGGGGTCGACCACGATGATGAAGCCCCCGTCCTGGCGGTTGCCGCTTTTGGGTTGCAGCTTGTAGGCGATCACCGCTTGGGCGTTTTTGGTGTCGATTTGGGCCGGCAGCGGTTGTTTGCCCGTGGTCATGAACGACACGTACTTGTCCGCGTCCTCGGGACGCACCGGCCACGAAAACTCGATGTTCACGTAGGCGTTTTCGATCCGGGGTTTGCCCGAGGTGGTGTTGAAAAAGGGCTCTACCGATTTCACCTCGAAGGTGGCGGTGGCGTATTCGTGTTCGCGATCTCCGACGAGGAAGAGGTTCTGGTCGGCGAACAACTTCTCCGGCAACGACACGGTGAACGCCTCGCCCGGCTTGAGGGGATTTTGGGGCAAGAACACCAGACGATTCTTCTCGACGAAGCGGAACACGCCGGGCACGGGGGGCGTGACCTTGATGCCGACGTTGGTCAGGTCTTGGTGCAGGTCGGGCTCTTCGGCCACGTCGCGGTCGAATCGAATCTCGACCGCCGAGGTGGGCGAAATCAGCCCCGCGGGCAAAAACTCCAGCACCCGCACCTCGGTCATGCCCGGGGGGGCCTTGTCCGTCGGGGGCGTGCACGCACTCGCCAGCAACCCGGCGGTACAAAAAGTTATCCATACGAACGTCGAACGCCACCGCAGCACCACAAGCGCCTCCTTGCTGATACGCCCCGCGACCCCGAAATTGCGCCGGGCGTACTACGCGATAAGTCGCGGCGAGCGTACGTGATTCCCGACCCCGTGACCACGTCGTGTGTTCCCGGGGGGTTGCCCCGGGGCCACGCCCACGCGCGCTACCGCCCCACCACCACGCGCACGGACCAATAATGGTGCCCCACGTCGGTGGGCACCCGCGCGCGGGGCCCGAGCCAGTGCAGCGCGGTCTCGATCCGCACGTTGTGGGCGCCCACCCGCCACCCGCCGCTCACGTCGGCGTGGGCGGGCCAGGCCTCGACGGTGTGTTCGCTGCGCACCCCGGGCAAGCCCTGCAAAAACGCGTTGTGGCCCACCCAGCGGGCCGACCCCGCGAGGAAAAACGCCACCTCCATCCGGTGCAGCAACACTGTGAGATCGCTCACCCCGAACCGTGCCAAGGCGCGGCGCACCAGCTGGTCGTCGGTGGGTCGCCGCGGCCCAAACCACCCCACCTGCAGCCGCGCCTCGGGCCCGGCCTGGATGCGCAGGTTGCCCACGTCGAGGGCGCCGGCGGCGGTGACGGCCAAAAACCGCACCCCGCTCTGCTCGAGCACGAACACATCGAACGCCCACCGCCCATGGGTCTGCACCCCGAGCCCGAGCCGCAGCTGGTGGGACCAGCCCCCCGACGCCGGGGAGCGCACCGAGAGGTAGTTGTGGCTAAAGTCCTGCGTTTGCCGTCCAAGGGCATTGGGCCCGACCGGGCCGGCCGCGGTCCAGACCTCCAGGTGCTGGCGCGGCCCCCACAGCTCAACGCCCCCCCGGCCGAACAGCCAGGCCGCGAACGGCCGGTCGTCGAGCTGGGTCGAGCGGTACCAATAGTACTTGGGGGTGTAGAGCTCCTGCCCGACGACGAGCAGCGGGCGCAGGTGGTGCAAGGGCCCGGCCCAGGGCCCGGTGGCCCGGGTGAGCTGCTCGAGCACCACCCGTTTGAACGGCACCTTGGCCGCGCCCGGCAGCCGCGCGTCGAAGAACAGCCCACTGGTGTAGTGCCGGTCGTAAAAAGGCAGGTCGTTGTCGACCTGGACCGCGACCCGGCCGGGCACGTCGGCGGCCGGGGCGGCCGCCCCGACGCTGCACAGCAAGAGCACAAGCCCCGTCACACGGCACGCTACCGCACCGGCGCGCCCCCCGAGAACCCGACCGGGCCCGCCTTGGCCCCGCGGCCCCGTCTGGCTAGACGCTCCCCATGACCCGAAGCGCCCTCTTCGTCCTCGTTGTGCCCTGGGTGATCGCCGCCTGTGGCCCCACCCCGGCCGGTCTCGACGCCGGGACCCCGTCCGATGGCGGCGGGGCCTTTGACGCGGCCGGCGGCGGCCCCGACAGCGGGCTCGACGGGCCCGACGCGGCTTGGCCGGACGCGGCTTTGCTGGACGCGGCTTCCCCCGACGCGGCGTGGCCGGACGCGGCCTGGCCCGACCCGGTGGACGCGGGGCCCCCCTCGGGCTTCGACGCGGGCTTGGTCCCCTACGTCGAGCCCGCCACCCCCGCGAGCGGCCTGACCGACGTGTCCGCCGACCTCGACGCGGTGTTGGAGAACGGTTCGCTCGACGGGGCGTGCGCGGCCTGGGCGCAAGACCCCGACGACCAGGCCAAGAAGCTCCGCTGCGGCAAGTGGATGTTCTTCTTCGAAGGGTTCGGCACCCTGGGCGTGCCCGCGCCGCTGTTCGAGTTCATGAGCGCGGAGTTTGAAGACGAGATCGGGCTCGGCCAGACCGGCCTGGGGCTCATCCGCAACCCCTACAGTGACATGCCGTTGCCCCTCGGGGTGGGCGAAGGGGCGCCCACCGGCAACGTGGCCAGCTACGCGTACACTTGCGCGGCCTGCCACTTCGGCCAGCTCCCCGACGGCCGGTACGCGGTGGGCGCGCCCAACCACGACTACGACTACGGCGGGCAACAGCTCGCGCTGTTCGTGGTCCCGGGCGTGATCCAGCCCGGCTTCGACCCCGCCGACCACGACCCCGCGGCCTTGGCCCGGGTCCAGCCGATGATCGACAAACTGGAGAACACCCCCGGGCTCAAGTGGCAGCTCTTGTTCGACCTGCTGCCCCTGGTGTTCCAATCGGGACAAGCCCCGCCGGTGACCCCCGCGCTCGAGGCCGCGTACGCGAGCTGGCCGCGGGGCACCCTCGACTTTGTGATGGCCCCGCTCCCCCTCGACGACGAGCTGCACACGGTGAGCAAGATCATCCCCCTCTGGGACATCCCCACCGACGACGAGCGCGCCGCGTTCGGCATGCCCCACGCGTTGCTGGCCTGGACCGGCGGCGCGGAGAGCCTGGAGGAGTTCTTGACCGGCTTTGTCGACATCGGCGGGGGGGACACCACCGAATGGACCCCGGAGCGGCTGTCGCCGCTGCGCGATTACATCATGACCCTGCGGTCGCCGCCGCCAGCGGTGGCCGCGGACGAGACCCTGCGCGCGCGGGGGGAGAACACCTTCGTGGGGGCCGGCTGCGTGGACTGTCACGACGGGCCCCGGGGCGAGAGCACCCAAATCTATGAATACAGTGACATTGGAACGGACGGGGCCATGGCCTACTGGGGACAAGGCACGATCCTGCTCGACGCCGAGGCCGAGGCCGCGCTGCCCTGGGGGGTCAAAGCCCCCCGGCTGTTCGGCCTGCACGGTCACCGCCGCTTTTTGCACAACGGGAGCCTGGACAGCCTCGCCCAGCTCTTGTGCCTGAGCCCCCGGGGGAGCTGGCCCGAGCCCAACGCCGCCACCGGCCACGAGTACGGGTGCGACCTGCCGGTGGCGGATCGACAAGCGCTGCTCGTCTTCTTGAACGCCCTGTAGGCGCTCCGCCGCGGCCGGGCCGGGGCCGAGAGGCGCGCCCCCGGCGCCGTCCGCGTCGAGGGACACTGTCCACAAATAGACCGCGCGAATGACCTTGAAAAATCACGCGCTGTCGCCGAAGGTCACCGCGGTCGCGCCGCCCCCGCCGACCCAGGATGTTCGATGGCCCGACGGCTCACCACCCACCTCAACACCCCCGACGAAGACCTCGCAGAGCAGTTGCATTGGAGCGCGATCCGTTTGCTCCGGCGGGCCCGGGTCCCCGACAGCAAGACCGGCCTGAGCCAGGCCCGGCTCAGCGCGTTGTCGGTGTTGGTGTTCGACGGCGAGACCACCATGGGCGAGCTCGCCCGCGTCGAGCGCATCAAACCCCAGACCATGACCGGCCTGGTCAAAGGCCTGGAGGAGGCCGGCCTCGTCGAGCGCCGGGTGGACACCAAGGACCGCCGCAAGACCCACCTCCGGGCCACCGCCAAGGCGTTCAGCCTCATTGACCGGGCCCGCAAAAATCGTCTCCACGCCATTCTCGACGTGCTCGGCGACCTCGACGAGCGGGAGCGGCTCACCCTCGACGCGGCGGTGGACCTGCTCACCCGCAAGCTCGCCGGCACCCCCGACGCGACCTACCGCGCCACCGCCCGCCAGGGCAAACGCACCCGCGACGGGTCCTGACCGCACCTGAAAAAAAAGCCCCCGCGCGGGGCGGGGGCTTTTTGGCTCAGCGCAGGTCGTCGAGGCGTGCCAACAACTGTGCATAGCTGGCCTGGCGGAACCCGCCGGCCTCGGGGTGGGCGAAGTTGTTCTGCGCCGGGCCCCAATCCGGCGCGTCGGGGTCGAGCCCCAACGCTTCGACGTAGTCCCGGGTGACCACCAACCCTTGGCGTTGGTAGGGCAGGACGTAGCCCCCGGTCTGGCGTTGGTGCTCGACCGCCTCGTCGAGGCTGCGGCACCATTCGTTGGTGAACCCGCCACAGCGGCTTGGCACCAACAGCTTGCCCCACCCGAGCGGTCCCCCGTCGTCGCCGTTCAACACGCGGCGGGCGTGGGCAAAATGGGCAAAGCCACAGGCCTGGGCTTCTTTGTCCAGGCTCTGTTGATGGGCCAGGGACACGTCGTGTTTGCGCCGATGTTTGGCGCGGATTTTCAGTTCAGTGATCGCATCATGCATGACGACTCCTCGTTCGCAGCCGGCCCCGTACTGTTGGCTGCGCGAAGGGTTGGGTTGTCATGAGGCGCGATGGCCGAATGAACACAGGGTGAAGACTTCTTCTACGGGTCGGCGCCCCTGCGCACCGCCCGAACAGGCTAGCACCCCACGTGGTCGTGTACAGCCCGGGTCAATCGTCGAAGGGCATCACCGGGACCTCGTCCCCCACCGCCAGGTCGCCGATGTGGGCGCGGACCCGCGCATAATCCGGGTGGTCCTGGGGGTACCGCAGCTGGGCCTGGCCGAGTCCGCCGTCGTCGAGCTGGGCGGTGAGGGTGAGCACCAAGGTGCCGTCGGGCTCCACGCGGGCGGTGCCGATGGGCGTGGTCATGACCGCGCGGGGTCGAGGACCCCGGCCCAAAACGCGAACAGGTGCGGCCAGGTCGCCTCGCCCCGCAGGAATTGGGCAAAGCTCTCGGCGAAGGTCTCTTCGTCCGCGGCCGGGCTGTGTCCGGCAAAGTAGCCGCCGAGCCGCGCGTGGTCGGCGTCGCGGGCGGTGGTGTACGCGTCCGACTGGCGCAGCTTCAATGCAGTGACATAGTCAAACGCGTGACCGAGCTCGTGCAGCACCGTCCGGTCGCGTTTGATCTCGGCCGCGACCACCACCTCGTAGCGGCCGGGCAGGTGCAGGCCCGGCACGTCGTCCCAGGTGCTGCCCGGGGGCCAGCCGCGGGGGCGGACCCCGGCCAGCTCGGTGAGGTGTTCGGTGATGGTGTCGTGGCAGACCACGATCTTGACCCCGTAGCGCGCGAGCTGGTCGAGCACCGCGGGGGGGACCAGGGACAGCTCCTGCAACACCGCGTCGATGTCGGCCCGGGTCGCCGCGGGGGTGGTCTTGATCAGCCCGAGCAGCGCGGCCCGGGTGCCGGGGTCGAGCGCGGCGGTGCGGGCGCTGGCGCGGCCGGGGGCGTCGGGTTGCAGCTGCACATCGAGCGGCGAGGTCCGCTGGTCCCGGGCCAGGGGCGCGGCGGGGGGATGCGCGGGGGGCAGCGGGGGGTCGGCCGACGCGGCGGCGGGCGACGACTCGGGGGTGGTCCGCTTGGTGACGTCGGCCAGGAGCTTGTGAAGGTGTGACTTCTTGGTCACGCGCATGCCGAACACGGTAGCACGCACATCGCCGCACACAATGGTGGTGCCGCGGCGGCGCGCGGCCGGTGTCTTGGCGGGCCGCACGCCCCAACGCGCCTTTGGATCCGTGCTAGAGATGCCGGGTCACAGCGCAATGGGGCGCAGGGGAGGACAGGGATGAAGGTAGGACTCGCAGTTTGTTTGTCGGTGTTGATGACCGCAGGTCCGGTCATGGCGCAGGCCAAGACCGGCAAGACCCCGGCCGCGGACAAGGCCAAAAAACGCACCGGGCGGGGCAAGGGGCCCAATGCCAAGGGCGAACAGAAAAAGCCCGCCGACGACAAAGCCGCCGCGGACAAACCCGCGGACGCGAAGACCGGCAACGAGCCGGCGAAGGACGCGCCCAAACAACCCGCGTTCAAGAAGTCGAAAAAGGTGACCATCACCTGGCTCGGTCACGCCGCGTTCGAGATCATCAGCGGCGAGGGCACGCGCGTGCTCATCGACCCGTTTTTGAAAAACAACCCCGCGACCCCCGAGGCCAAAAAAGACCTCGCCCAATACAAACCCAAGGCCATCCTCGTGACCCACTCGCACGGCGATCACCTGGGCGACGCGGTGGAGATCGCCAAAGCCAGCGGCGCGCCCATCGTCGGGGACTACGACATGGTCAGCGGGCTCAAGCTCAAAGACGACCGCAAGATGGGCGGCAACGTCGGCGGCAAGATGGTGTTCGACGACGTCGAGGTTCACATCGTGCCCGCGGTGCACGGCAGCCAACCCGGCGGCCGGCCCGTCGGCTACGTGTTGAAGTTCAAGACCGGGCAGGTGCTCTACCACACCGGGGACACCTGGATTTTTTCCGACATGGCCCTGATCAATGAAATTCACAAGCCGACCATTCTGCTCATGAACTGCGGCGGCGGTCCTTACACCCAAGACCCTGCGACCTGCGGGTTGGCGATGAAGAAGTACTTCAAAAAGGCCAAGGCGATCGTGCCCATGCACTTCGGCACGTTCCCGCCGCTCGCCACCGAGGCCGACGTGCAAAAGGCGCTCAAAAAACAAAAGAAGAAGCTCAAGCTCATGAAACCCGGCGACACCATTCAGCTGTAGCCGCCGCGTTCGACGACGACAGACCCCCGCCCCGGCGGGGGTTTGTTTTTTGGGGCCGGGACCTGGGCGCATCGCGGGCGGCGCATCGGTCTTGCGCAGTCGAGAGCGGTGGGCCACGGTGCGGCGTGGCCACGTTCATCGACGAAGCAAAGATTTACGCCAAGGCGGGCGACGGCGGCGACGGCTGTGTGTCGTGGCGCCGGGAGAAGTATGTGCCCCGCGGCGGCCCCGCGGGGGGCGACGGGGGCAACGGCGGCAACGTGGTGTTTGTGGCCGACAGCCAGGTGCGCTCGTTGCTCGATTTCAAATACCAACGCCACCTCACCGCCAAAAACGGCGAACCCGGCCGCAGCAAGAACCAGTACGGCGCCGCCGGGGCCGACGCGGTGGCCAAAGTACCGCTCGGTACTGAGATCTACGACGCCGAGACCGGCGAACTCCTGTGCGACTTCACCGAAGACGGCCAGACCGAAATCGTGCTCGCGGGGGGCTCGGGGGGCTGGGGCAACACCCGCTTCCAGTCCGCGACCCGGCAAGCCCCCGACTTTGCCAAGCCCGGCCTGCCCGGCGAGGAGCGCACGCTCCGGCTGTCGCTCAAGCTGCTCGCCGACGTCGGCCTGCTCGGCTTCCCCAACGCGGGCAAGAGCACGTTCTTGTCGTCGGTGAGCGCGGCCCGGCCCAAGATCGCCGACTACCCGTTCACCACCTTGGTGCCCAACCTCGGGGTGGTCCAGGCCGGCGACGCCGAGACCTTCGTCATCGCCGATGTGCCCGGTCTCATCGAGGGCGCGAGCGAAGGCGCCGGCCTCGGCATCCGTTTTTTGAAACACCTCGAGCGGGTCCAGGTCATCTGCCACCTGCTCGAGGCCCCCGCGGAGTGGGACGAAGAGCTCACCGACGACGCCCTCGTCGAGCGGTACCGCACGTTGCGCCGGGAGCTCGAAGCGTTCAATCCCGACTTCCAATGGCTGCCCGAGGTCGTGTGCCTCAACAAGTCCGACCTTGGCGAGCCCGCGCTGTCGCACCCCGCGGTGCACAAGCTCGAGGAGATGCTGCGCGACAACGGCCAGACCTTGTACCGGATGAGCGCGGCCACCGGCGAAGGCACCGACGCGGTCAAACACGCGCTGCTCACCGAGGTCAAACGCGACCGCACGCCCGAGGCCCCCACCGGCTACGACCCGTTGGCCAAAGAAAAGCTGCGCTGACCACGAAAGGGGGCCTTCCTCCCCTTTTGTGGCTAGTCAACGCCGTGGGTGGCGCGGAGCGCGTCGAGGGCGTCCTGCACATCGCAATGCAGTGACATCCGGAGCGCCATCAGGGGGCTGACCTCAGGCGCGGCCCGCTCGAGCTCGAGCACGTCGGCGCAGGTCTCGACGGTGACCACCCGGCCTTTGGCGGCGCAGGCCTCGTCGAGGGCGGTCCCGATGTCGCCGGTGGCGGTGCGCGCCCGGGGGCCCCGGATGCCGCCGTACAAAATCTCCACCGGCCGATCGAAGTCCGCGGCCTCGTCCAGCGACAGGGCGTGGGCGGCGCGGCATTCGTCGTCGGTGAGCGGGCGGGTCTGCGCCAGGCCCCGCAGGGCCGAGGCGTGCAGCAGGGCCGCCCACCGGGGGTGTTCGCTGGTGCGCCAGGCCGGGGCGGTGGCCGCGAGGGCCGCGTCGGGCGCGGCCGCGAACAGCCCGTCGAGTTGTTGCAGCGCGCGGCGCCAAATCTTGTCCTGCTCGGGGCGCGATTTCCGCACGAAGGCCGCGTCGTCGAGCGCGGCGGTGGCGTGGTCGAGCACGAGCCGCACCGCTTCGGTGACGATCGCATCGGTGGCGTCCGGCGGCAGCGCGGCCCACCCGGTCTCGTCGTGTACACACGCGGGGGTGAGCAGGCAGCGGCCCCACAGCCGCGCCCAGTCGCCGAACTGCGCCGCGGCGTCGGCGGTCACCGACCCCGTGGTGTGCAGCGCGGCGCACGGCTCGGGCGGGACGCGCAACCGCCGCGCGGGGGTGGCGGTGACCTCGTGGTCGCGGGGGGCGATGGCCCGCAACAGGACGTCGCGCATCCGGTGCACAATGCCCTGCTCAAACCCGTCCAGGGTGCGCTGGCTCTCGTCCCACAGCCCGCGCAGGCGCTGGGCCTCGGCCAGGTCGGTGCACGCGGCCCGGTCAAACTGCGCCCGCTCGTGGTCCAACCGGCGGAGCGCGCGCCCCCGGTCGACCTCGGCGGACGCGCACAGCAGGCTCACCGCGAGCAGCGAAAACACAAACGAACTGAACAGCAAGAATACGTGCCACATCCACCGCGGCCGCAGCCGGCGGGTGCGAAAGGCCAACGAGGCCGACTGGACGGGGATGGGGGCCACGCCCCAGCTATATCGAGTGGGGGCGCGGGTTGGCAACGTGGCCGGGGGCCCAATGTGTCGGCATCTCGCGCTACCGCGACGGCACCTTGTGCGCGACGGTGCGGCGGCGGCGGCGTTTGCGCATCTCCGGCGTGACCATCAGCCACAGCGGCGGCACCCGCGCGTGCACGGTCAAGGTGCTGCCGACCTCAAAGGGCACGCGGCTGTGCGGCCCATCCAAAAACAGCCGCCCCTCGCGCATCTGGCTCACGATCTTGAGCGATTGGCGGCGCCCGATGAAGCCGCGCTGGGTGAAGGGACCGTCGCCCACCGCGTACAGCTCCCGGACCCAAAACTGTATGCGTTCGTCGTCGAGCTTTTGGATGGGACCGCCCGCGGACCGAATGCCCCCGGTGGACCCGGCCGCGGTGGAGATCCAGACCCCGGAGCTCTTCTGGGGCTCGCGCCGCCGGCCCACGCACATGTGGTACCGCGTGGTGTCCCCCGCGTTGTTCTGCGCGACCAGAATGTCATTGAGCACCGGCCGCCGCAGGGGGGTGCCGTCGACGTCGCCCCCGATGCGGGTCAGCCGCAGGGGGCGCTGTTTGTCTTCGAGCATCCGGTCGAACAACCGGGGAAAGGTCTCGGCGTCGGCTGCACACAAAAACCCACCTGAGTGGGCGGGGTCGGAGTTGACCCCGAGGACCCAGGCTTTGTCCACCCGGCGGCTGGCGTCGAGCAGCGTGCCGTCCCCGCCGACGGTGACCACGTACTTCCCTTCGGTGCGGAAGTTGGCCCGGTACATCGTTCGGTACCGCAGGCCGGTGCTGTCCAGGTGCCGCAGCACCGCTTCAAAGCCGCGCTGGTGGGCGTCGTGGGAGGCCTGAAACGCGCGCACGGTGGGGTCTTTGTGCTCGAGCAGCGCCGCGTACCGGGCGTTTTTCTTTTCGCCGACGTAGAGGTCGAGCTTGGACTTTTTGTAGACCACGACGACATCGGCGCCGTTGGTTCTGTCTCGTGTCGGCATGGAACGCTGCTTGTCCTGTTCTTGACCCCGGAGACTGACCGAACCTACCTTCCCTCAAGCGCAGACGTCCAGGGTGGGGTCAATGGACTTTGAAGAAATCAAAAAGAACGCGGTGGCGATGTTTGGCAATGCCATCCGCAAAAGCCCCACCGCCCCCAAGGCCAATGCCCAACACATCGCGTTGGCCCTGGCGCAGTTGCTCGATCAGGTGGGGGAGGGCCAGCCGGTTCCTCTCGATCCCCTGTACGACTTCATGAAAGACCAAGGGTACGACGACAAGAGCCTCCAGGAGGTGTTGTTCTTTTTTCACGCCCGGCGCGAAATGATGAACCTCAACCTCGAGCTCCCGCAAGCGCTGCTGCACATCCCCGACGAGCAACGCAACGAAATCGCGTTGAACATGGCGCGCCAGACCACCGACGCGTACATGGCCAAGCGCCGGCCCGAGCCGCCGCCCGCGGGTCCCATCGCCAGCGACCTGCCGTCGTACGACAAGAAAAAGCGCAAAGCCGGCGGCGGCCGTCGCCTGGTGGCGATGCTCTCGGTGCTGGTGCTGCTCAGCGGGGTCGCGGTGTTCGTCTACTTCGTCAAAGACGACAACGCCGCCGCCCAGGTGGTGTTGCCCGAAGCGGACAATGACGCCGGCTGCACCAAGGTCATCGGCGCCCCCCCGCACGGCATTTGTTACTTGAGCGCCGAGTCCGCCCGGCGTGGCGACGATGAGCTCGCCGCGGCGGTGGACGCGACCCGGCGGGCGCTGGCCGACCGCGGGTACACCGACATGCGGTTTTTGACCCCAGACGGAAAGCGACTCTGAGCGCGCCGCGGGTGCGATCTGCAGATCGCAGGTCGCGGAGTTTAGATGTGGGTGTACGCCCGGTCCCCACATCGATGGTGCCTGGCCCGGCCTGATCCGTTTGCTGCCGCGGCACCTGGCCTGTACCCCTGAGGGGCGGGGCAAGGCGGTCTGGTTGGCCGGCTTCTTGCGAACGGTGCCCGCAAGGAGTTTGTCATGCAGAAATCAATGGTCTTGTTCGCCCTGGGGTTGATGTCGCTGTGGCTGGCCGCCTGTGACGGTTTGGTCAGCGAGTGTACGTCCGACGACGATTGTTTCACCGGGGAGATGTGCAGCGACGGTTTCTGTGTGCCCGACACCGGCGACGGTGATGGGGATGGGGATGGCGACGGTGACGGCGACGGCGACGGGGATGGAGATGGCGACGGTGACGGCGACGGCGACGGCGATGGGGATGGAGACGGCGACGGCGATGGGGATGGAGACGGCGACGGCGATGGGGATGGAGACGGGGATGGAGATGGCGACGGTGACGGGGATGGCGACGGCGACGGCGACGGCGATGGGGATGGTGACGGTGATGGCGACGGCGACGGCGATGGCGACGGCCACATCACGTCGTTCACGTCCAACCCCGAGGTGCTGCAAAGCCCTGGCCCCGCGGAAATCTGTTGGACCTCGACCGGGCTCGACGCGTGTTACCTGTACGGCGACGGCTTCTTTGATGAAGAGCAGTACGGCGGCAATGGTTGTGTCGACACCAACATCCAGTACACGAGCTACCTCTACCTGGAGTGCTACAGCTTCAACAACGGCAGCTACGACAACGCGGAGCTCGTCGTGCCGGTGGGCCCGGCGATCACGTCCTTCCAGCTGTCGCCCGACCAACTCCCCGCGGGGGGCGGCACCACCACCGCGAGCTGGTCGAGCGCGTTCACCGACAGCTGCACCCTGCACGTCGACAGCACCGGCCAGCAATACAACGTGGGCTCGTCGGGCACCCAGGCCCTCACCATCAACAGCGCGAGCATCGTGACCCTCACCTGCGCCGCGGCTGGATTCCCGCCGTTGACCCAACAGCGCAGCGTCTCCGTGGGTATGCAACTGCAATACTTTGAGCTGTACAGCTACGGCGGCGAAGGCCTCGAGGCCTACTGGAGCGTGCTCGGGGCCGAGAGCTGCAGCCTCGAGGTCGATGACAACCTGATCGAAAGCCCCCTGGTGTTCAACAACCTCGACGGCAACGACAGCGTCTACACCGAGCAGATCTTTGACGGCGAAGTCATCACCGCCACCCTCACCTGCACCGACGCCAACGGCAACCAGCTCGTCGAGACCCGCGAATACGAACGCATCGTGATCCGCGACTTCACCATCACCCCCAACAGCCTCCCCGGCCCCGGCATCACCCAGGTGTGTTTCGAGGCCACCGGCGCGCAACAATGCCAATTGCAGTACTCCACGGGCGGCTACGTGAGCGTTCCCCCCGCGGTGGGATGCTTTGATGTGCCCGTGCTCGAGACCACCACCTTGACCCTGTCCTGCTACGGCGGGGGCTTTGGCGAGGACTACGCGAGCGAGAGCGGCACCGTGGTCGTCGGGCCCGGGGTCACCGAGTTCACCGTGACCCCCGAGCACCTCGAGGACGCCGGCGACGTGACCGTGACCTACAACGCGGCCTACGTGAACGCCTGCACCCTGAGCGCCGGCGGCCAGACCATCGGCACCGGCCTGTCCGGCACCCACACCGTGGCCGTCACCAACGACACCGACTTTGTGCTCGACTGCGACGACGGCACCATCCACGAGGTGCGCTCGGTGACGGTGGGGCTCTACCCCGAATACTTCTACGGCTACGTCTACACCGACTTCGGCCCCGAAGCGTTCCTGGAGACCGAATGGTACGTGCCCGGCGCCGACAGCTGCAGCGTCACCTTGACCTCGACCGCCGGCATCGTGGCGTACCCCGCGAGCCCCGGCCCCGAGGGCTTCTACTACGGCCCGACCACCATCGGTCAGAACGAACACGAAGTGCAGCTGACCTTGGAGTGCTCGAGCGCCAACGACACCCTGAGCCAGACCATCACCGTGCCCGTCTACGGGGCGATCGACGGCTGACGCGCGCGGCGTCACCGGCTACAACGGCCCGATGCAGACCCTGCACCGGGCCGTTTTTTTGTCCGCTCTCGTCGTCGCCTCGGCGGCGTGCACCGAGACGCGCCCCGCCGCGTCCGCCGCGTCCGCCGCGCCGCCGGCCGCGCCCGCTCCGGCTTGGCCCGCGGCCACCGGCCCGGCGCTGACCGCGTTGGTGCTCGGCGACTTCGGCACCGGGGGCCCGGGCCAGCGGCGGGTGGCGCAGGTGATGGCCACCCACGTCGAGGACGCGGCCCAGGCCGTGCTGCTCACGGTGGGGGACAACATCTACCCGCACGGGGTCACCCGCGCGGACGACCCCGTGCTCGACGAACGCATTCGCAATGTCTATGCATCACTCGGGGTCGACATCTGGCCCACGCTGGGCAACCACGATCACCGCGGCGATCCCCTGGCCCAGGTCGCGTACGCCGCGCGTTTCCCTCGCTGGAAGATGCCGGGGCGCTACTACACGGTCCGGCGGGCGGTGGGCGCGGCCACGGTGCAGTTCATCGCCCTCGACACCCAAGCGCTGCTCGACGGGGACGAGGCCCAGCTCGCGTTCCTCGACGCCGCCCTGGCCGAGGACCGGCCGACGTTTCGGGTGGTGTTCGGCCACCACCCGCTCATCGCGCACGGGCCCCACGGTCCCACCGACGACCTCGTGCCCGTGCTGCGCCCGCGTTTTGCCACCGGCGCGGTGGACGTCTACCTCGCCGGTCACGAACACACCCTCGAGGTCACCGTCGACGACACCGGCCTGGTGCACGTGGTCAGCGGCGGGGGCGCGGGCGACGACAACCCCTACCCGCTGCGCACCAAGACCCCGGGGGCGTTCGCGGCCACCGGGGGCGGCTTTGCCAAGCTCCGGTGCGGCGAAGCCGCGTGCGACATCGGCCTGTTCGATGACGACGGCGCGGTGTTGTACGTGCACCGCCTGACCCGGCCGGCGCCGACCGGCACCCCGGTGCCGCCGGTGGTGGCCCCCGCCGCCCCCCCGCCGAACAAACCGCCGCCCGCGCGGTAGCGGGCTTTCTTTTTGGCCGGGCCTGGCTATACCGAGGGCATGGCCCAGGTACGCGCACTCGATCACATCGCCATCGTCACCCCCGACCTTGAAGAGGGTTTGGCGTTCTACGAAAAGACCCTCGGCATCCAATGCTCACACATTGAAGAGCTCGCCGACCGCGGCATCAAGGTCGCGTTTCTGCCCATCGGGGACACCCGCATCGAGCTCATCGCGCCTTTGCACGACAAGAGCGAAGTCTCCGGGTTTTTGCAAAAGCGCGGCGGGGGGTTGCACCACTTGGCGTTCCGCGTCGACGACGTCGACGCCGATGTCGAGGCGCTCAAGGGCGAGGGGGTGCGCCTCACGTCCGAGGCCGCCGCCCCCGGGGCCCACGATTGCCGGGTGGCGTTCATTCACCCCAAGGCCAGCCTGGGCACCCTGATCGAACTGTCGACCCCGCCGTCCGCGACCGAGTAACCTCCCGGTCATGAAAGCGTGCATCGCCACCGGTCATCCCGCGGTGACCCGCGCCGCGGCGCAGGTGTTGCACGCGGGGGGCAACGCCTTTGACGCCGCGGTCGCGGCCGCGTTCACCTCCGCGGTGGTCGAGCCCGCCTTGACCAGCCTCGGCGGCGGCGGGTTCTTGCTCGCGGTCCGCCCCCAACAAGAGCCGGTCCTCGTCGATTTCTTCGTCGACACCCCCGGCGCGGGCCTGCCCGCGGACGCCGACCACGTGCCGCACTTCGACCCGGTGGACATCCAGTTCAAAGGGGCCCGCCAGACGTTCAACATCGGCTACGGCGCGGCCGCGGTCCCCGGGGTGGTGCGCGGCCTGCTGCACGTACACGAGCAGTTCGGCCGGGTGCCCCTCGAGACCGTCACCGCCCCCGCCATCGCCTTGGCCGAGCAGGGCTGCGCGGTCGACGCGATGATGGCCTACACCTTCGACATCCTGCATCCCATCCTCACCGCCGACGACGAGGGGCGCGCGATGTTTGGCCGGGGGGACGGCCCCAAGCGCGAAGGCGACCACATCGACAACCCGGCGCTGGGCGCGTTTTTGCGCGGGCTGCCCGGCACCGCCGCCGCCCTCTACGAGGGCCAGACCGCACGAAGCCTCGCGCGGCTCATGCGCCAAAAGGGCGGCCTGCTCACCGCCAAAGACCTCGCCGCCTACCGCGTGATCGAACGCGCGCCCCTCGCGGTGCAGTATCATGGGGTGACGGCCCTGCTCAATCCACCGCCCTCACTGGGCGGCTCGCTCATCGGGCTGAGCTTGGCCTTGCTCGACGAGGTGCCGCTCTCCACCTTTGCGTGGGGCAGCGCCCGGCACATCGGGGCCCTCGGGGGCATGATGCACGAGGTCGATCGGCTCCGCGCACAAGGCGTGACCCACCCCGACCAACTCGACGGCGCGGCCCGGGCTGCGTTCGCCCGCCGGCAGTCCACCGGCGGCACCACGCATTGCACCATTTCCGACGCCGACGGCAACGTGGCGAGCATGACCACGTCCAACGGCGAAGGGTGCGGCCACTTCATCCCCGGCACCGGCATCATGCTCAACAACATGATGGGCGAGGACGACCTGCACCCCGGCGGCTTTCACCAAGCCCCCGCGGGCGAGCGGGTGGCCTCGATGATGGCCCCCACCGTGATCCTCGACGAGCAGGGCCGCCCCACCTTGGGCCTCGGCTCGGGCGGCTCCAAGCGCATCCGCACCGCGGTGCTGCAGGTGTTGTGTCACGTCGTCGACCACGGGTTGGCGCTGCAGGACGCGATCGACGCGCCGCGGTTGCACATCGAGGACGACCGCTTCCAGCTCGAGCCCGGCTTTGACGACGCAGTGCGGCAATCTCTGGCCCCGCTCGCCCCGGTCAACGTGTGGCCCAGCCAAGACCTCTATTTTGGCGGGGTGCACGCGGTGGTCGCGGGCCGGGCCGCGGGCGCCGACCGCCGCCGGGGAGGCGCGACGCTGGTGCTCGATTGACGCACGGGGCCAGGCAAGTCCCCCTTGAGCACCGCGGCGCGCCGGCTACAATCGTACGCATGATTGGTTTTACCCGTGCCGTGCTCTGCTCTTCCCTGTTGTGCGCCGCCGCCTGTCCCGGTCCGGAGCCGGTCTACGACGAAGAGCTCGACCTGCAGGCGGTGAGCGTTGACCCCGGGGCCATGGCCGGCACCTGGGCCCAAAAGCACAGCATCGTCAACGTGGCCAACCTCCCGCTCATCGGCGACCAGCTCGCGGGGGGCGAGTCGTACCACTTGGTCAAGCGCGAGGTCACCGACGACGGCGGCTACACCCAGACCACCCAGGTGTGCGGGGGCCGCATCTACGACACCGGCGGGACCAGCTCGTTCATCGAGGACGAGAAGTGGCAGCTGGTACCGCTCATCACCTGGCAAACGGTGAACATCGACGACGGGCTGGGCACCTTCGACGTGAAAAACCACATCGAGCTGTGGTCCATCGACCTGCCCGACCCCATCAACGACGAGATGCCCGCCGACGCCGAGGACGCCAACACCGAGCCGCACAAGAGCCGCATCTACGACGCGGACAACGACGGCCACCTCGGCACCACCATGCAACTGGAGGGACTTGCCCAGGGCAACGTCTACTTCGTGCAACGCAAGAAGGTGGACTTCAAAGGGGTGATCGTGGCCGAAGACGAGGTCCGCGGGCTCATCCCCGACTACAAGTACGAACAAATCACATTGGGGGCGGACAACGAGCTGCTCGAGAACCAACTCGAGCGCACCGAACACCCCGATCCCAAACAGAGCTGGTTCCAAGAAATTCGCACCGACGACGACGCGGACTGCGACCGCGTGCTCCAGCACGTCGAGGACCGCGACCTCGAGCGCCTCAACCCGTTCTTGGCCCCGGAGTAGCCGCTCCTCAAAGTTCTGCCGGGGAGTGGCTGCAGCTTTGCGTGCGGTATGGGGCTATTCACAGGGCCCGCCGTACTCAAACGTCACTTCACCGTCTTCACAACGCGCGGTTTCAGCCACGGTGCCGTAGTATTCGGCACAGTCGTATTGGTCGCCGTCCCCCATGATGGCGTTGCAGCTCAAGTCAATGCGGGCGTCGATTTCGCACTCCTCGTACGCCTCGTTGAGGCTGTCCTGGGCCCGTTCACAGGGCGTGCGCCCATCGACCGGGCCGCATGCCAGCGTGGTGGGTGCACCCGCGACAAAAACCATCAGCCACACCCGGCCTTGGCGTCGGGCGCTACGCATCGCAGACATTCCCGTCGTCGAACACGACCGTGCCACAGGGGTCGCGGCTGTCGACGCACGCGCCCGCGCTCAGGCCGACGACGACCAAGGCCCCCGCAGACACGACCGGGCGGATCAGACGCACACCCCGGAGGAGTCGTAGTCGATGTCGCCGTCTTCGGTGCAGGTGGCGCTGTCGGCGATGCGGGAAAAGAAGTCGGTGCAGTCGCCGCTTTTGTCCGCGAAGGACGGGCAGTCGAGGGAAATGGGCTCGAGCTCGCAGGCCTCGTAGGCATCATCGAGCGCGGCCTGGGCCGCCTCACATTCAGCCACATTGTCCGGCCCACAAGCCCCCATCCCGAGGGTGAGAACGGTCAAAAAAACCATGAAAAACAGATACTTATGCATCTCGCCACAAACTCCGGGCAGAAAAAAAGCCCGGGCAAAGCCGAGCTTTCTTTCAGAACCGATGTGAAATCGGATCAGGCGCAGGCGTCGCCGTAGTCGAAGTCCACGGTGCCGTCGTCGTTGCAGGTCGCCGAGTCGGTCACGCCTTGGTAGTACGCGGTGCAGTCCAGGGTGCTCTCCGAGAGGGCTTCGCAGGACAGGTCGATGTTGGTGTCGATTTCGCACGCGGTGTACGCATCGTCGAGGGCGGTCTGGGCTTCTTCACACGCACCCACGTTGTCGGGGCCACAGGCGGCGATGGCGAGGGCGGCACAACCGAGGGCGGCGACAGCAAGAATCTTTTTCATGGTCAATCTCCTTAAGCGAATCCGGCATCGAACGCCTGATCCATTTGGCAAAAAGCATCCCTTAGATGCCGCCCAAAACGAAAAATGGGAACCCCAAAAATGAGATCCCCGGGATTTTTTGTGACCATGGTCCGGCGCTGAAGACGCGGCAAAACGCCGCGCCGTCGTCGTCAGCGGCAGGCGCTGCCGTATTCGAACGTCACCACACCGTTCTCACACATCACCGTGTTGGAGATCGTGCTGAAGTGCTCGCTGCAATCCGAGGCGGTGTCGGCGTACAGCTCGCATTGCAGATCGATGTCGTCGGTGGTGTCGCCACACTCGTCGTACGCAGCCACAATGTCTGCTTGCGCCTCTTCACAATAGGCTTGGTTGTCGGGGCCACAGGCACACAGTGCCGTCGTCAACGCAGAGATCACAATCAAAGCACGCATGAACACTCCTTTGGGGAGCACCGCCTACTCCCTCTGCTTTCGCTCGACAACGCCGCGGTGGCCTGCACAGAATGAGCGCGATGCCGGGATGGCGGAATCGGTAGACGCAGATGACTTAAAATCATCCGAGGTCACCCCTCGTGCGGGTTCAAGTCCCGCTCCCGGCACAACCTCCCCACCACCAGTCTTCGTCTTTTGGGTCGGTGTGGCGGCCGCGACCCGCGCGGGGGCCCCGCCCGGCTGGCGTGACGTGTCACACTAGCGTTACCCAAGCGCCGAAGAGCGCTCGGCTTTTTCAGAAAATGTAGCGAAGTCAGACCCTTAGCCTGTCGCCAAAGGGCAAAAGGCCGTCGTGTCTGGTCAAGGCCCACATCCGCCCAGATCCGACATTCCATCCAAGTTGGCTCCCTTGGCCGTTACGCCGGCGGGCTGACCAACACTTTGAAAGGAGAACAACCCATGTTCCGTCTGATTTCTCTCATCGCTGTCCTCGCCGTCTTTTCGGCCACACCGGCCGCCGCCTTCGGGCTCAAGCTGCCGGTGAAAATCCCCGGGGGCCTCGGGCCCGAAGGCGCGGAAAAAACCCTCCGCGAAATCCAAGGTGACGTGAAGGACGCCAACAGCGCCCTCAACTACATCAACTATGGCAAGGACGCCGACCGCGAACTGTCGTCGATCCAAAAAGCCGAAAACCTCATCAAGCAGGCCAAGTCCAAGACCGGCATCACCCTGCGGATGGCCAGCGGCTACCAAGCCACCCTCAAGGACATCGAGAACACCGAAAAACGCATCGCCAACGCCAAGCTCGCGCACGAGTGCACCAAGGCGCTGCTCGAGATCTATCGCAAACAAAAGTCGCCCGAGGGCGCTAAGGACGCGGACTTCAAAAAGCTCGAGGACGCGGTCAAGAAATTCGAATCCGCCAAACCCGAAGGGTTCGACAAGATCGTGACCTTCTTCACCGAGCGCATCCAGTACGTCAAAGAAAAGAACGACGAGCTGCACGCCCGGGCGAAGGCCAAAGCGGAGAAGGAAGCCGCCGAAGCCGCGCGCCAAAAAGCCTCCGCCGCGATCAAGCGCGTCAACGACGCCGCCGCCGCGGTGCGCTCCGCCTTCGAACGCGAGATCGACTCTGACCTCATCGCCGCCTACGAAGAAGCGATCAAAGACGAGACCCTGACCCCGGCGCACAAGGCGTTCTACGAGCACGAACTTTTCCACATGAAGCGGGAAGAAGCCTTCAAAGGCGGCGACGGCAAAAAAGCCGGCAAGGTCATCGCCAAGATGGTCGGCGGCAAAGCCGTGGCCGCGGGTGAGAACAAGAGCAAAAACATCAAGCTGTCGTTCAACACCAAGAAGGACAACTGTTACTTCGTGTTCTCCCGCTTCGACAAGCCGAAGAACACCAAACTCGAGAAGTGGGAGTGGTCGCAACGGGGCAAAGGCGCCCTGCCGCAAGTGTTCGTGGTGCGGCCCGGCCGCAACTCGGTGGGCTCGACGGTGCACGGCGTGTGCGCGACCCACAAAGCGAAAATGACCGCCACCGCCGAAGCCGAATACCCCGGCAGCCGCAACCCCTACAACTACACCGTGATCGAGATTCCGCGGAACAAAGTCCCCGTGACCCTCACCGCGCACCTCGACATCGTCGTCGAAGACCAATGTGACTTGGACTGGTGGGCGAGCCTCTGGAAAAACCCGATTCCCGGCACCATCGCCTACCGCAAGCACGAGCCGGTCCTCATCGCGGGCAGCGGCGGCGCGGGCGACGGCAGCATCAGCTACTTCAACGTCGTGAGCACCAAATGGAACGGCAGCAACGCCGGCAACGCCAGCCACGATGTGCCCAACCTCGTCGAGTTCGCGAGCAAGTACGGGTACTGGAAATGCAACGTCAACTTCGCCAAGTCGTCCAACGGCCTGCGCATCAAGAAGTGCGAGGAGAAGATCTGGAAGAAGTACAAAAAGCGCTACAACCGTCTGCAAGAGAAGGTCGACGCCGCGCGTGACGCCAAGCTGATCAACCTCACCGCCGAAGCCGCCCTCTCCGAGCTCGACGCGAAGATCGACAAAGAGATGGAGAAAAAGTGCCAACCCCTGCGGGAGAAGGTCAACGCGGAAGCCGAGAAGGTCGTGAACAACCTGATCGACACCATGACCGACACCCCGCCGAAGGAAAAGCAGGACCGCCTCGAGTACCTGCGCATGGAGCGCGCCGCGTTCCGCAACTGATGATGTGATTCACAAGGTTTTCGGTCCTGGGCAACCAGGCCGGAACATGGGTGGGCGCCGGCCGCAAGGTCGGCGCCTTTTTTTGTCGAGATGAAGAAGGCGTTCGCCGGCGCCTTTTTTTTATCGAGGAGAAGAAGGTTGAACGCCTTGGGCGTTCGGCGTTCTTCCAACGAACGCCGAAGGCGTTCGCAGAACGCCTTCGGCGTTCGCCCGGTTAGCGCGTTCGCCCCCCGCGGCCGAACGCGTTTTGCAGGCGGAGCATCTCTTCGTTGTCGCCCGCCTTGCGCAGGTGCGGGTGGTCGACGCGGCCGTCGGCGGCTTCGAGCTGGTGGGTCAACCACTTGTCCATCCACTGGCTGCCCACAGTTTTGCCTTGGAGGGCGTGGGCGCGGTCGAGGGCGAGGAAGTTGATTTCGCCCGTCGCGGTCACCGCGGCGGCGCCATCGTCGCCGGTCCACCTTGTGTCGAGCACGAGATAGAAGGGCTTCATCGCGGCGTGGCGGAGCAGGGCGGCCTGGTTCTTTTTGGGGATCTTCTTGAACGTCGCCGTCCCCTCGACCACGGTCTGGCCCCCGGTCTTGATGCCCCACGAGGCGAACTCCGCGGCCGCGCCGGCGAGAAGACCCCGGTTGAGCGCGGCGGTGTCGGCGGCGGACGCGCCCTTCAGGTGCAGCGCGAACGCCTTGGGCAGCGCGGCGTCGAACGCGCGGGCGAATGCAGCGTCATTGGCCCGGAGCAGACGCAGGGCTTCGGCGCGCAGGCCCTTGGGGCTGTGGGTGCCGAGGTTCTTGGCCGACCCCGCCATCCGGGCGATGCCCCGGGCCGCGTCGAGGTCCCCTCGCTGGGCCGCGGGGTGCAGCGACGCGAGGGACCGGACGGCGGCCAGGAGCTTCTGCGCGCGCCGGGACCGGGACTCGGACAGCTCAGCGGCTTTGCCCCATTTTTTCAGCGCCGCGGTCTGCACCTGCACCGCGCCGGCGAAGTCGAGGGCGTCGAGCTTCTGCCGCACGTCCTCGGCGGCTTTGTCCAACGCCTTGTCCGCGTCATCAAACGACCGCGCGACCCGGACCGCGGGCGCGGTCAGCGGGCCGCGGGCCGGCGGCGCGGTGGGCGAGGGGGCAGCGAGGGCGAGGCACAGCAGCGGCAGGGTGGGCGTCACGGGAAACTCCTGGGCGGGGCGGCCCCCCACCGTAAAACAGAAGGTCCCTGGGACGCGCGCGGCCGCCGCCGGATTCGCGGCGAGGACGTGACGTCCCCCACGAACGCCCACGCGTTCGCCCGTTCGCGGGGTGTGGAGCGCCTACTCAATCAAAGATGCAGTGCGCTCGCCAGGGCCACGACGAGCGCCCATCGGGCGTCTCGTCGCGGGACGCTAGGGCACGTAGCCGTCGGCTTCCATCATGAAGTTGTTGGGAAAGCCGAAGTCCGCGACCATGTCGTCCCAGGGATAGCCCGCGCCCTCGGTGGCGCTGTTGGACCAGAAATCCACCCCGGTCTGGGCCGAGCCTTCGTCACAGTGTTCGAGACACAGTGAATAGCCACTGGACGCGGCCATGTGCACGCCAATGAAAATGGATTCGCCCGGGGCCAGCGTCACCGGCGGGTTGAGCTCGACGGTGTAGACCCGCGAGGTCTGGACGTTGGCCTGCTGCGGTTGGTTCACGCTCTGCACCATGGTGGCGCTCGGCTGCGCGGGGGGCTGGGTGCCGCTGCCCACGAAGATGTCCACGGTGTGGGCCAGGCCCCCGGCGCATTGCGGATTGCCCAGGGGACCGGCCGTGCGGTACCGCACGGTGGTGACCACGAACGGGCCGCCGGGATCGAGACGGGTCGCGGCCACGTGGCCGGCCTCGGCGGGCAAGATGGGCCAGGTGGAGCCCGCCGTGCCCGCACAGGGAATCGACGTATTGGCCAACGTCATGAACACCACGTCGCCATCGCCATCGCCGTCGCCGTCTCCACCCCCCCCATCGCCGTCGCCGTCTCCGTCTCCATCCCCCCCATCGCCGTCGCCGTCGCCGTCTCCATCCCCCCCGTCGCCGTCTCCGTCTCCATCCCCCCCATCGCCATCGCCGTCGCCGTCTCCATCCCCCCCGTCGCCATCACCGCTCAAGGCCACGCACAACCCGCTGGCGCAGGTCAGGCCCGCGTCGCACGCGCCCCCGTCGGTGCAGGCACATGTCTCTGCACCGATGCGGCACTCGTCGTCGGGATCCTGTGGGTTGCCATCGCCTCCCCCGTCACACGCGGACAGCCCCAGGACCAACACCGACACCACCCACCACATCGCTCGCTGCATCACATCCTCCACGGGCCATGCCCTCGACAGCACCCCCCACGAGTACGGGCTGCGGCGCAGGCCCGCCCCTGAACATGTCGGATGTTTCCTGACAGCGAGCTAAAGCCCGAGCCGCCACCGGAACCGGAACATATGGCGGCAATCGACCGGCTCAGACCCCCGGCGACAGGGCGCGAACCGCGTGCGTTTGAGCGCGGCCCGGCTCAGCCGGTCGAGCGTGGGATGCACCCCACGCACCACCCGGGTGCCCCGCACCCGGCCGCGTTTGTCGACGAGCAGCTCGAGCACCACCGTGCCCTCGATGCCCTCTTCGCGCAGTCGGCGTGGGTAGCGCGGCACAAACCGCTCGAGCACTTCAGGGGCGGACACGTCCTCCCCGGCTGTCGGCGCGAACCGTTCGGCGCGGCGCGGCGGGGGGACGCGGCGCGGCGAGGATGTGCCGGCAGCGTCGGCCGGCGCGGGCGCCGCGGCGCGGGTCACGCTGGCCGAGGTTGTCGCCACGAGCGGGGACGGCCGCTGGTCCGGGGGCGTGTCGGCGGGGAGCGGCACCGGGGGAGCGGACGGTGACGGCGTGTGGGGGAGAGCGGCGGGCGGGGGCGGCCGGGGCCGCGGGGGCCGGGCGCGCGGCGTCCGGGGAGCGGCGGGGGGCGAAGGCGCGGGCGTGGCCGGCGCGCTCGGCACGAGGGCAAGCTCGACGACCGGGTCGGCGGCCTGCGGAGCGAAAGCCAGCCGGCCGGCGACCGTGCCAATCACGCCATGCGTGCCCAGCGCGAACAGCAGTGCCGCCCCCAGGGTGAGGCGTGTGGAGGGCGGGGCCGGCGCGGTCGGCATGCCCCGATACTATGATAACAGTTCTCAGTTCTCAACAGCGCGGTTGCGCCGGACCGACCGCTCAGTCGTAGATTTCCCACTTGAAGCGGTAGGTATACGGGCACGTGACCGGCTTGCCGTCGACCTTACACGGCGAGAACAGCGTCTTTTTCAGCGCGGCCCGGGCGAGCTTGTCGAGGACCGGGTGCAGGCCCTTGATCACTTTGGTGCCCCGCACGCGGCCATCCTCGTCGATGAGGATCTTGAGCACGACCACGCCCTCGATGCCTTCGTCCTTGAGCTGCTTGGGGTAGCGCGGGACCGAGCGTTTGATCACCGTCGGGGGCGTGCTGATCGACGCCTGCCGCACCGGCTTGAACTTCTTGGCCGACCCCCCGCGGTATTTTTTCACGTCGTCGGGGTCGGTGAATTTCTCTTTGTTGGGGTCGCCGTAGGCGGTGTTGCCCACGCGCACCTTGAACCCGGAGTTGCCCTTGGTGGTGGACTCCATCGAGATGCCGGTCACGAGCGGGGGCGGCTCCTCGTCGACGGGCTCGGGATCGCTGTTGGAGGGGGGCGGCTCGGGGGGCGGCTCGGCCGGCTTCTCCTTCACCTTGGTCTCGGGGAGCTTCTTCTTTTTGGGCTCGGGCTTGGGCTTTTCCGGCTCCGGCTCCTCGATTTCGGGCTCGGGGGGAGGCGGGGGTGGGGGCGGCTCAAAGATGGCCATCTCCACGCGCTCGTCGAGGGGTTTGGGTTCGGCCAGGCTGGAGGTGCCCACGCCGACCCCGCCGTGGAAAATCACCGCCAAGACCAGGGCCCCGACGATGAGCATCCAGTTGGCGCCGGTGCCTTGGGAGATGACGTCCATGGCCCGGCCGGTGGCCACGGCGGTGGCGGCGGCGACTTCAGCCGAGGTCGCGACATGGGCGGCGCCGGCGGCGGCGCTGGAGCTGGTGGCGGCGGTGGCGCCGGCGGCGGAGGTGGCGGCGGCGGCGGCGGCGGCCGCCGGCGGGGTGGACGCCATGCCCGGCGGGGTCGAGAGGAACAGCGCGGCGACGGCCTTGCGGCGCACGGCGGCGGGATCGGGGTGGCCGGGATCGGCGGGGGCGGCCGAGGTCGCGGGGGGCTCGGCGGCGCCCGCGTCGTCGGTGTTGTCCGGGCGCGATGCCTTGGTCTCGGCCTCGGGGTCGACCTCGAGGCTGAAGGGATCTTTGGGCATCGGGGGAGAGGTCATCGAATCCTATGAACGGTCAGACGCGGTCGTCGATCTCACGACCCGGGCGATTGGATGTTGAGGGCGAACTTGAGGATGCCTTCTTGTTTGACGAGGTCGATGATGTGGATGACCTCGCCGTGGGAGGCGATTTTGTCGGCGGCGATCACCGCTTGAACCTCTTTTTTGTCGTCCTTGAGGCCCTGGATGTGGGCCCGCAGGCTCGGCTCGTCGGTTTTTTCGCCGTTGAGGTACAGCTGTCGCGCCCCGCTCGCTTGGTCGACGGTGAACGCGATCATCACCGTCGAAGGTTCGGTCCCGCCGCCGGTGGACGCCTCGGGCAGGTCCATCTTGATCGAGTCGGCCACGACGTAGCTGGTGGTGACCATGAAGATCACCAGCAGACACAACATGATGTCGACGAGCGGGGTGACGTTGATGTCACTGATGACGCCGCCGTCTGAGGATTTGGCTCCGCCGGCCATGGGGGCTCCCTTTGCTCAGGTGTCAGTGGCTGTCGTCTTCGTCGACGGGCTTGAGGTGGGCGAGCAACACGTGCACCAATGCCTCTGCACTCGCCTCCAGCGCCTTGAGCCGCCGGTTGAAGTAGTTGAACACCGCCACCGCAGGCATCGCCACCAACAGACCCACCGCGGTCGCCGCGAGCGCGGCGGACAGGGTCGCCATCACCGCCCCGGCCGAGGCGTTGGCGCCGCTTTGGCTCCCGAGCTCAAACAGCGCGGAGATGATCTCCAGCACCGTGCCGAACAGCCCGAGGAACGGGGCGTTGTTGCCCACCGTGCCGAGGAACGCGAGGAACCGCTCGTAGCGAAGCTTCTCGATCAGGGTCGCGCTCTCCGCGAGCTCGCGCACCGCGTGCGCGCCGATGGGCGCGCCCTCGAGGGCGGCCGACAACACCCGGGCTTCAAAACCCTTGACCCCCGCGAGGAGCTCTTTGGCTTCGCCGTACTTTTGCTGCAGGAACAGATCGTTCAACCGTTTGGCGAGGTCGCGCACGTTGCCTTGGTTGCTCTGGAAGAAGATGAAGCGCTCGATCATGAACGCCACCGAAATCACCGAAAGCCCCACCATGAACCACATGACCGCGGTGCCCGCACCGGTCCGCGACAGCTTGACCACCATTTCGGTGATATCGATCATTCCATTGCTCCTTGCTTTGGTCCCGCATACTTACCAACCGGTAAGTTGGCCGCAAACGGTAAAGCCGGGCGTGGATCACTTCTTCACGCACCCGTCACATCGGCACACCAGCCCGGCCGCCGGACACCCGCATTCGGTTGTCCAAGTTGAGAGTGTGTCAGCTTGAAATTGCTGCACCGCGCTTGTCCCCCGTCTGCCCGACCCACGGGACCACCGGGGCCCGCGATCCTGACGCGGTGGTGCCCCCGCCGGGTGGGCACGCCCCAAAACAAAGACCCGCGCCGAAGCGCGGGTCCTCTTGTTCGGGCTGGTGAGGGCAGCCCCAACATCAACTCAGGCACACATCATTGCGGGTCGTCCGCGGGGTCGTCACAGGTGCACTCTTCCCCGGTCTCCTCGTCGATGGGGCAGTCGCCGTCGCCGTCGCCGTCGCCATCGCCATCGCCGTCACCGTCGCCATCGCCGTCACCGTCGCCATCGCCGTCACCGCCCGGGGGGTTGCCGCAGGTGAAGAAGGGATCGAGCGGAGAGCTGCCGCATTCGATCTCTTCGCCGTCGGTGTCGCCGTCGCCGTCGGTGTCGGGGTTTTCCGGGTCGCAGCCGCGGGCGGTTTCCTCGTCGTCGCTGACGCCGTCGCCGTCGGTGTCCACGGGCTCGGGGTTGGGGTGGTCGTTGCCGTCGGCGGGATCGGTGCCGGCTTCGAGTTCTTCGAGGCAGGTGTAGCCATCGCCGTCTGCGTCCTCGTCACCGTCGAGGATTCCGTCCCCGTCGGTGTCGCTTTCGTGGGGGGAGGTGTTGCACAGCACTTCAAGGTCGTCGGGCACGCCGTCGTCGTCACACTCTTCGAGGTTCCAGCCGTCATCGTCGAACTCTTCGAGCGCGTCCACCGCGTCCTCATAGTCGTCGATGCAGCGGGCGATGCAGACCGCGCGCTGCACATCTTCCTCTTCGTCTTCGTCGAGGGCACCGAGGTCGTCGTTGTCATCGGACGCGTCGGACCCGGTGTCGTCGTTGTCCCCCGGCCCGTCGCCGTCGCCGTCGCCGTCGCCGTCGCCACCCGGGAGGTCGTCGTCGTCACGACCGGCATCGAACCGGTAGTCATAGTTGCCGTCTTCGCACTCCTCGATGCACTGCTCGAGTTCCCAGGCGAGGTATTCTTCGTGGCCGTCCTTGTCGCAGCCGATCCCGGCGGTCAGAGCGAACGAAAAGGCGGCCCCCACACAAAGCGCATGTCGATTGATCACAGAATTCTCCAGGTTGCGGCGCGCGGCGAAAGGCGGCGGCCGTCGGGTTCATCTGCGATTGGGGTCGGGGGGATCGATCCGTCACCGGATCGGCAGAAAAGATCAGGGCGCGCGCCGGGCCATCCGGGTGTCGTGTGACGACGGTGTGGTGGCGAGCTTCTGGTCGGCGGCGAGGGTCCAGGCGCGGCGGGCCACCGCCTGCATGATGGGCTCGGCCTGGTCGTAAGGGAGGCCTTCCATGGCGATGGCGATGATCAGCTGGCGCCCGTCGGGCAGGGTGGTGAGGGCGAGGTCGCAGATGCGGCGGTGTTGGGTGCCGGTCTTGTGCGCCACTGCATATTGAGATGGCACCGCCCCCCGGATGCGGTTGCCGCTCGACCACGCGCCTTCGAGTACATCGAGAATTTCGCGGGACGTGGATGCGCTGATGAGGCGGCCCCGGGCGAGGTCGGTGTAGATGTCGCCGATCATGCGCATCGACGCGTGGTTGCGGCCGAGCGCGTAGTAGTCGGTGTAGGCGTCGTCGAGGTCGGCCTCGTCATAGTGCTTGTAGGGTGGGCCGATGTGTTTTTGCAGGAGGTCGAGACGGGGGTGATGGCCGTCGCGCCACCGGGTGTCGCGGACTTGCCACATTTTGAGGTCCGCGGCCCGGGGATCGAGCCGGGTGTAGACCCCCAGGCGGGCGTCGAGCATGGTCACCACCGGGCCGAAGGCGCGCCGCCCATCGAGGAGCAGCCCTCGTTCCACCGCGATGGGGGTGATGCGGGACAGCAACATGTCGGTGGCGGCGTTGTCGCTGTCGCGGATCATGTAGGTGATGAGCTCGCGGATGGGGATGTCTTCGCCCGCCCGGCGGCGGTTCATCGCGGGGGCGCCGTCGCGGAAGTCGCGGTAGCTATAGTGCAAAGCCTCGTCGAAGGAGAGCAAGCCCGCGTCCCGTTGCCGGAACAGCTCCACCAGGAACAGCATCTTGATCCCCGACGCCAGATACATGCGCCGGTCCGCGTGGTGGGCGAACTCTTCGCCCCGGTCGAGGTCCTTGACGTACACCGCGATCAGACCGTCGTGCCCGGCCATGCGGTCTCTGATCAGCCTGCGCAATGTGTGTGCGTAGGCTGGCTCTTTCAATGTGTCTGCAGGGTCGTCACGGGTGGATGCGTCGCCTTGCCGCCGGTTGGCCCGGGCCCACAGGCCCGCGCTGAGCAACGAAATCAGCACCAGGGGGACGATCGCTCGACGTGACATGATCCGCGCCAATCATAGAAAACCCACGCCCCCCGGGCCAAAAAACCGCACGACGACCAGCGTGGATGCGGACGCCTACACCGCCCGGGCGTAGACCAAGACCTCGTCGTAGCCGAACCGCGGCACGCGCTGCTCCAGCGACATGCCGAGCTTTTCCGCCACCCGGATGGAGGCGAGATTGTCCGGCAAAATCAGGGCGATGACCTCGTCAAACCAGCCCCGGGCCCGGGCCTGGTCGAGCAGGGCCTGGGCCGCTTCGGTGGCGTACCCGAGGCCGGTGTGGGCGCGGTCGATGACCCAGCCGATCTCCACCCGGTCGCGGCCGGCGACGTCGGGTTGCAGGTTGAACCCCACCCGCCCGAGGCATTGCCCGGTGGTGCGCGACAGCACGGTGAGCATGCCCCAGCCTTGGGCCTCGTACAGCGTCATCCACCGGCGGGTGGCGTCGAGTTGGCGCTGCTTGTTGAGCAGATGTCGCACCGTCTGTTCGTCGTCGAGCAGCCGGGCGAGGTGAGGCAGGTGGTGCTCGGTGATGGGGCACAGGTACAACCGGTCCGTGACCACGTCGAGGTCTTGCGGCAATGTCTGCGCATACTCGGCGCGCAGGGCCAGCGCCCGGTCGGGTCGATCCGTGGCGATGGCGTAGACCCCGGCCCGCACATACCGCGCGATGTCTTCGTCGTCGTTCACCGTCCACAGGGTCACGCACAGCCCCGCGTCGTGACAGACCCGGATGAGGTCCTCGGTCATCAGCCGGTGGTCGATGTTGATGTCGCGCACCCCGAGGCCGAGGAGGTGCACGATCACCGCGGCGAACGAGCCCTCGGCTTGGATCGCCTCTGCATCCACATTGCCGGCCCGGCGCAGGTGGCGGTCGGCGAACTGCAGCTCGTCGAGGTAGCCCCAATCGAACGCGTGCAGGTAGGCCCGGTGGCCCAGGCCCCGGGTGGTGAGCTGGCGGACCACCGCCCGGGCGAGACCGGGGTGGCGCCGTCGCTGGTGGTCGCGCTTGAGTTCGATGCTGATCACCGACCCGTCGTCGGGCCAATGCGACAGGGCCTCGTCGAGGGTGGGCACGACGCTCCCGTCCTCGTGGTGCACGCGGCCGAGCTCTTCGGCGGTCCGGGCCGACACCGGGCCGGTGGCGTCGGTCATGCGGTCCAGGGTCGCGTCGTGGTGGACGATCACCGCCCCGTCGGCGGACAGGTGCACGTCGACCTCGACCCCGTCCACGCGGTCTTGGCCCCTCAGCCCGTAGGCGCCGTCGATGGCCGCGAGGGTGTTTTCCACAAACAACGCGGCGCCCCCGCGGTGGGCCACGATCAGGGTGCGGGGCGGGGCGGTGGGGGACATGGGGGCTCCAGGCGGCGGGACCGGGCGCGGGGCGCGTCCGGCGCTTTTGTGTGCATGCAATGCGCAGCGCCGGCCGGCAACGGCGCGCGGGCCCGGCCAGGCGGGAGGCGGCCTGGGGCGGGCGTTTGCGGCCTTTGGCGGGGATGGTTCTTGGAGTTTAAGACGTTATAAACTACAAAGAACCCGAGAGGACGAGCCCATGCAAACCCAAGCGTTCGTGGCCGCGGTGGACCAAGCGATGGAGGAGGCGGTGGCCGCCTACACCGAGACGTTCGCGGGTTCGGTGTTGGCCGAGACCGCGGTGGCCGCCCACGGCAAGCGGGTGCGCAGCCGCCTCATCGGGTTGTGCGCCGACGACCTCGGGGTCGAGCCCCAGCAGGTGGTCAGCCTCGCCGCGGCCGCGGAGATGGTGCACGCGGGCAGTCTGCAGCACGACGACGTGCTCGACGACGCGGACACCCGGCGGGGGGTGCCCGCCACCCACGTGCGGTACGGCAACCACGTGGCGATCTTGGGCGGCGACATGTTGCTCGCCCTCGCGGTGGGCCAAGTGGCGGGGGGGCCGCGGGTGTGGACGGTGGAGTCGGCCCGAACCCTCGCCAAGATGAGCGGGGCCGCCTCCGACGAGATCTACTGGCGCGAAAAGCGCGAGGTGTGCCCGGTGTCGGTGTGGGAGGGCATCGCCCGGGGCAAGACCGGGGCGCTGTTTCGCTTTTGCCTCGGCGGCACCGGGGTGTTGATCGATGAGCAGCGGTACCGCACCCTGAGCCAGTTCGGGGAAGAGCTGGGCGTGCTCTACCAGTGGGTGGACGACCTGCTCGACTTTGTGCCCCGCACGGGCAAGCGCCGGTTCGCGGACCTGTTCGAGCACAACCCCAACCGGGTGCTGAGCGCGGCCAGCGCCGCGGGGATGTCGTTGGCCCTGCCCGTGGCGGACGAGGCCGCGGCCCGCGCGCTGGCCACGGCCCTGCAGCCCCATTGGGAGCGGTCCCGGGACCAAGCCCTGGCCGCGGGGGGCGGGTTGTCGGCCGCGATGGTGGACGCGGGGTTGCCCCGGTGCGCGCACATTCTCGACGAGCTCCTCGCCAAGCTGGCCCCGGTGGCGGTGTCGGAAGCGGCCTGAGCCGGGCGGGGGCGCGAGCGGTCAGGTGCGGCCGCGGGGCCCGGTGCAGTAGGATGGAATATGGGCAAAGCGCGCGAATCCAGGGCGGACATCGCTGACTACGAAGCCGTGGCCGGCGAGGCGGTGGGCCGGGTGATCGAGTTTTGGGGGTTCAAGCGCAACCAAGGGCGGCTGTGGGCTTTGCTCTATATGCGCGGTCACCCGCTCACCGCCCAAGAGATCATGGACGCCCTGGCGATCAGCAAAGGCGCGGTCAGCATCCTCACCAAAGAGCTCGAGGGCTGGGGGGTGCTCAAGCGCCGCCGGGACCTGGGCGACGGTTTGTTGCGGTACGAGGCCGAGGCCGAGCTGCTCAAGATGGTGGCCCACGTGGTGCGCCGCCGGGAGTTCAACCTGGTGAGCGACGTGCGGGCCTCGCTGGAGGAGGCCCGGGACTTGGCCAAGGCGGACGGCGCGGACAAGGCGGTGATCGCCCGGATTGACACAATGTTGCTGCTCGCCCGGGTGGCGGACAGCACCGTGCGCTTCCTGCTCGACCGGGTCCCCACCGAGCTGAATGAGGTGGCGTCGTTGTTCGCGCCGTTCAAAAAAAGCTAGAACGCATCTGGCCACGACGAGCGCCCCGTCGGCGTCTCGTCGCAAAGCGCCAGCTCTTCTCGAACTCACGTTTGGGTTTTTGCTGCAATGGCATACGGGCTGAAACCTCGCTGAACCGCGTGCAGATCACGTCGTGCGCCCCCTCACGCAGGTTGGGGCGGAAATGACCGAGACTGCTGGCTTCAACACAAGCGCGTTCGGCGGTGAGGGCCGGACAAGGAGGATTGGGATGGCGATTGGATATTCGGTGTGGATGCTGCTGTTGGGGGTCTTGGGCGCGGCGAATCTCATCATCGCGAAAAAGCCCGATGCCAAAGAAGTCATCGCCAAGATCTCGCCGTACCAAGGCTGGATCGGCGCCATCTCCGCGCTCGGCGGCGTGTGGTGGATCATCTACGCGGTGCTCAACATCGGTTGGCTCACCTCGGCGCCCATCGCCTGGGCGACGTTGGCCGCGGTGGCCGGGGTGCAGCTGTGCCTCGGGTTGCTGCTCGGGGTCGGCGTGATCAAGACCTTCGTCAAACAAGCCGAAGCGCAGGCCAAGATGAACGACATGGTCACCAAGCTCGCGCCCTACCAGGGCATTCTCGGCTTGGTCGCCATCGGCCTCGGCATCTGGGGGCTGGTGTCGTTCTTTATCTTCTGAGCCGCGATCGCACCCAGCCCCGGCTGGGTCGAGCGTAAAAAGGGCACCCTGCGGGGTGCCCTTTTTGCTTGGGGCGAATGCCGATCAGAACGGCTCGAGACAAGACTCGCTTTGGTCGACGACGCAAGTCCCCGCCGCGCAGCGGGGCTCGAAGGTGTAATTGCCGTCGCAGCCGGTGTGCCGCTCCCGCATCGGGGCGCATGCTTCGTCCTCCAAGAACCGTTCGGTCATGCGTTCGACCCGTTCTTGCCAGGCGGTGTTGGTCACCGCGCAGTGGTCGTAGAAAAACCACAGCGAACACTCACAGGCCCAGCCGGTGCACACCAAGTGACAGTCCGCGTCGGTCTCACACGCCAACGCGCCCTGGTCGACGGCGCGGTCGTACGCCTGCCGCAACGGTGGCTCGGCGGTGTTGTCATCGGGATAGTCACAGCACAGGGTGTCGATCTCGGCCAACGTGATGTCGTCCGAGGGCGCGGGGCAGGCCTCCGGCTCGCCGGGCTCTTCCCCCGGGCTCCCGCCCGTGCAGCCGGCCCCCGCGAGCACAACCAGCAAGGTGAGACCAACGGGGCGCGCCCCGCGCACAAAAAATCGCCACCTCAGGAAAGCCCCCAATCCACAAAGAGTGTAGCCGGAGGCCCAAACCCTGCCAGATCACGCATGGATCGCGGGGCTTGGCGCCAATCAGAGGCGGACAACCCCGGTTTGTGTGCGCGCAGGTCCCGGGTATTCAGGCGGCGGGAGGCGAACATGGTGCGGTGGTGGAGCGGATGTGGGGCCTTGGCGCTGGGGACGTGGTGGTTGCTCGGGCTCAGCGCGTGCCCGGCGACGTGTGTGCCGGGCGAATCGCAAGCCTGCGCGTGCGACGACGGTGATGATGGGGCCCAGGTCTGTCTGGACGACGGCAGTTTTGGGGAATGTTCCTGCAACGGCGATGGCGATGGCGATGGCGATGGTGACGGTGATGGTGACGGCGACGGCGACGGCGATGGTGACGGTGACGGCGACGGTGACGGCGACGGTGACGGCGACGGTGACGGCGATGGTGAGGCCTTGGCGGGTGTGTCGTTCATGGAACGTTTTGTCGGGTTGTGGTCGGGGCCGGCGGACTCGAGCACCGCGCTCGGCGACTTCCCGATCATGACCATGGACGCGCGGCCCATCTCCGATCACACGCTGTTCGCGCGGGGTGACCTCGACGGGGACAACAGCATTCGATTCCTGTTCGACGTCGAGACCATCGACGGCGAGGACCTGTTCATCTACCGCAACGGGGGCTACTTCGCCGGCGCGCTGCGCGACTCGCGCACCAAGATCGAGACCGCCGACCCGGTCAACGGCACCTATCGCTTCTGCGCCGTCCACGGTGGGTTCTGCAACCCCAACCCCGGCTGCGACTACATCGACGCCGTGTGGCAGTTCGACGGGGACGACAAGGTCAGCCTCGACGTGACCGTGTGTGGGCAGCCCCACGTATTGTGGCAAGCGGACCGCATCGAGACCCGCGACGCCCCGGCCCCGTTCCCGGTGGACCTGACCCCCCAGGACGACGGCACCGGCCCCTACCCGGACATGCCCAGCGTCGACGTGACCTTGGGGTGGAACGATCCTGCGCCCGCCGGCGCGCAGCTCATCCTGTCGCTGTCGGTGAGCCCCTGTCCGCTCAATCCCCTGTCGCCCTGCGCGGTGAGCCGCACCTTCCTCGTCATCCTCGCCGGGGGCGAAACCTCCACCGCGTTCACCCTCGATCAAGTGCACCCCGGCCCCTATTCGCTCAACGTGTTGTTCGACGCCGACGCCAACTTCTTCCCCAGCTCCGGTGACCGCATCTCACCGTTCAACGCTTCGGTCACCGTCGACGCCGCCGGGGACAACACCATCAACACCACGGTCAACACCCCCCTCCCGTTCTAGCCAGGGCGTCCGCGGCCCCGGCCGGCGTGGCGGGGACGAAACTGTGGCTGCACCCAGGCGGCGTGGCACACTCCGTGGACCGGTCGCGCCCCCCGGTTCTGCAGGAGTCCCTGATGTCCGTTGCTGTGCTCTCCCGTCGGTTCGGCTTGGCCCTTTTCATGCTCGCGGCGGTCGGGCCGTCGTCGGGGGCATGGGCCGAGCCCCTCCCGCTCGGCGTACATTCCCTGTCGCCCCTCGACGAGACGCGGCTGCCGCCCAACCGTCCCCATGTCTACGGCGTGGGCGATCCGGAGTTCGGGGCGGAGGCCACCGCCACGTGGTGCGACGATCCCGACGGCATCGGGGAGCCTTGCGAAGGGCAATCGATGGCCCGCGAGGCGCTCGTGTGCGACGACGACTACGGCTGCCTGTTTCGGTACCGGTTCCCCGGCGATTTGGTGCCGGGCACGGTGGTGCGCGTACAGCTCGAAAATCCCCCGCAGGGTTTTGCGTTCATCGAGGGCCGCTTCGGGGCCGACGCGTTCGACGACCCTGACGCGCCGTTGCTCGGCGCGCCCGACGTGCAGTTCGAGCCGACGGTGGTGGTCACGTCGATCAACGCGGTCGACGACGGCGGGCTCGGCCACCTCCTGGTGTTCATGGGCGATGCCGACGAGGCGGAGCTGTCCCCGGTGACCGCGGTTCTGCCCGGCGCCAACGGCACACAAAGCCTGCGCACCGCGGTCGCGGACCCGGCCGAAGCCCGCGAGGTGTGTGTGCAGTACAGCGCGGTCGACCTCGCGGGCAACGAATCCCCACGCAGCGAGCGCGTGTGCGGCGAGGTGGGGGGCGCGATCCTCGGCGCGCTGGGGGGCTGCACCCACGTCGAGACCGGGCGCGGGGGGCCGGCGGGCGTGCTCGCGCTGGTGGCGCTCGGCTGGCGCACCCGTCGTCGTCGCCGCCGGGCCTAGCCCGCGGGCACCTCGGCCCAGAACACCCCGCGAAAATCACCCGCGGCATACCCGGTGGCGTGATCGTCCGGGTACTTCGCGGCCAGTTCGGCCTGTACGCCTGGGGCCAAATCCGTGCCGTGACATTGTAGACAGAGCGGCCCCACCGCGATGGGCTCGACGTAGCCGAGCCCGCCGCCGGGCAGGTCGGCGGTCAGATAGGGCACGTCCCGGGATTGTCCCAGGCTGCGCAACAGCGGCGCGGCCCACGCCGGGGGGGTGTTGCCCGGGTTGCGCAGCCGCTCGCTGGCGCGGCCCACCTTCACCGTGGTCGACGCCGCCTGCGCGATCTTGGGCGCGTCGAGGTGACAAGCGTCCACCGCCCCGGCCGCGCCCTTGGCTTGGATGGCCTTTTGCAACGTACCCATCAGGCCCTGTTTGAGCGGGCCGAGCGCGGCTTTCCCCTTTTGGACCTGGGCGTCGTCGAGCGGGCGGGGGGCGGGGGGCGGCATCAACCGCGCGCTCAGGCCCGGGCGCCGTCCGCCTTCCTCCGCCCCGTAGTGGGTGGCGAGATAGCTGACGATGGTGTGCTCGGTCTTTTCATCGAAGGGCCAAAGTCCCTGCGTCTTTTGCATCCAGCGGATGAGGCCCACCCAATGCTCTTCATCGCCGCGGTTCTGGATGACCAGCTTGGCACTGTGACAGACCGTGCACTGGCCTTTGACCAACTCGAACCCCTCGGCCACCACCAGCCCGGTGTCGGCGTCCACCGGGAGCGCGCCGGCTTTGTCCGACGGGGGGGCTTGGCCGAGCACCGGCCGGGCGGGGGCGGGGGCGGCCTGCACCGCCGGCGGGGGCGGGGGCGCGGCCGAGGGGGTACAGGCGGAAAACGCCACCAAGCAGCCCAGGCCGAGGAGCACCCCGCGCATCACGAGACCCGCACCGCGATGCGGTGACACGCGTTGTTCAAGTATCCCTTGGGGTTCCAGCCGGGCACGACCATGGGCTGGCTTTGGCCGCGGGCGTCGGTGGCCCGGGCCCAGACCTCGTAGTAGCCGGCCTCGGGGAAGGCCACGCGGGTTTCGAAGTGCTGCCACGCGAGGCGGTTTTTGGCTTTGCGCAGCTTGGCCCGCTGCCAGGTGGCGCCGAAGTCGATGGACACCTCCACCTGTTTGACCGCGAGCTCGCCGGCCCAGGCGTGACCGCGCAGTGACATGGGTTTGCCCGCGGGGTGCACCAGGCCTGAGCCCGGAAACGTGATCAAGGACTTCACCGGCATCGACTCGATGATGCACATCTCCTCGTCGGGCACGTCCTCCCCGGGGGCCACCGGGCGGCAGGGCACGCGGTAGGAATGGCCTTCCATCTTGGGCCCGTCGTGCACCCGATCGCGGACCGCCAAGCGGGTGAGCCACTTGCCCGAGGCCGAGGCGGGAAAGCCCCCCGCCACCAACCGCAAGGGGGCCCCGTGCAGCGCGGGGATGGCCTCGCCGTTCATGGCCCATGCCACCAATGTTTCTGGTTGGTTGGCTTTGGCCAGGGGCACCCCCCGGCTGATCACGACCTTGTCCTTGTTGCCCGACAGGTGGGTGTCCGCGCCGTAGTAGCCCACGTACTTGGCGTTGGGCTTGACCCCCGCGGCCTGGAGCACATCCCGCAGCCGCGCCCCGGTCCACTCCGCGCTCGACACCGCGCCGGTGGTCCATTGGTTGCCCTTGGCATTGGGCCGAAACTCCGCCCGGCCATTGCCGCCGCACTCCAACGTGAGCTGGTAGGTGTAGGCCCGAAATCGTTTCTGGAGCTCTTGGAGGGTCAAGGTCACCGGCGCGTTCACCGCTTCGCCGTCGATGGTCAGGGTCCAGGTCGCGGGGTCCACCGTTGCCGGGGCAATGCCATTGTTGCGCACAAACATGCGGTGCGCGGGGGTGATCTCGTCGTCGAGCAGATGGGCCGGGACCTCGGCGTTGAGGGGCCGGTCGTTGAGGGTGATGAGCCCTGGGTCCTTGCCCGCCAAGCCCTCGGCGGCGAGGGCCACGGGGACCAGACCCGCAGGGAAGTGTCGCGCGAACGGCACCGACAGGCCGAGCACGGTGCCCACCGCGGCCGCGCCGGAGTCGGCGAGAAAGCCGCGGCGCCCTTTGTGATACCGGGAACGGGGAGGTTGGGTCATGGGCGCCTCACGAGCAGGGGGTCATGGGTGGGGGCCCAGGGCCACCGCCAATCCGAGGCGGCTGTACTCGGCCCACGACCCGTCGTAGTTGAGCAACCGGGACGCGTCGTGTCCCGCTTGCCACAAAGCAAAATAGAGAGCAGCCGAACGCGTGCCCGACTGGCAATAGGTCACCACCCGGGTCTCGGCCCGAATGCCGAGGGGGGCGACGAGCGCGCGGATCTGGTCGGGGGGCAGCAGCCGGTGGGACTTATCGTCGAGCACCCGGGGCCAATCGAGATGGTGCGCCCCGGGGATGTGGCCCTTGGCCGCGGCCTTGCGATGCTGCTCTTCGCCGGTGTACTCGACCGCGCTGCGGGTATCGACCAAGGTCGCGCCATCCCAATGGGCATGCACCGTGGCCCAGCGCGATTGGTCGGGGCTGCCCTGGGCCACCACCCGCACGTCGCCGACCTTGGGCCAGAGGCCCTGGCCCTCGGCGACGCCGTGACCGGCCTGCTTCCAGGCCTGCAGGCCCCCGTCGAGCACCCGGGCGGGCCGATCCGTGAGGGTGCGCAGTGTCCACCACAGCCGGTAGGGCTCGGGCCCGCCGTCGCCGTAGAGCACGAGCACGCTGTCCTGGTTGACCCCGCGGGCCCGCAGCGCGGCCTGGAGCTCGGGCGCGGTCCGGGACAGCCCCGGAATGTCATTGTTGGCACTGTAATCGGGGCGGTCGATGCGCACCGCGCCCGGAATGTGGCCCATCTCGAAGCGGTCCGGCGGGCGCACGTCCAACAACACCAGATCCGGGGCGAGCAGGGCGGCCGCGACCTCGTCCACGCTCGCCATCGCCTCGGGGTGGGCGTAGCCGGCGGCGCGGGCTTGGTGGCCCAAAGCGCCCAAAGCCGCCGCGGCCTCGTCGGGGGACGCGGGGTAATCGAAGTCGGTGCGGGGGGCGGGCTGGGACGCGGCCGCGACCTCGCCGCGCAACGGGGTGCTCATCGCCACCGGCGGCGGCTGGGCCAAGTACCAACCGCCCGCGAGCAGGCCCGCGCCCACCAACGTCGGCAGCCACACCCGGTCCTGGGGCAGCCGGACGGGCCAGGCCATCTGGGCGAAGAATGTGTCGGGGAAGGTCTCGACCCCGTCGAACCCAATGTGACGGGGTGGCTCGTCGGGCATCTTGGCGGTGCCGAACACCCAATCCCAGATGGAAAAGATGATGCCGAAGTTGACCGTGGTCTTGCTGTCCCCGTCGTAGTCGTGGTGCCAGATGTGCATCCGGGGACTGTTGAGCACGTACTTGAGCGGACCCCAGTCGAGGTTGAGGTTGGCGTGGTTGAAGTGGCCGACGAGGGTGCCGAAGATGGCGTGGAACATCACCGCCTCGTAGCCGAACCCAAAGAACGCCAGGGGCAGGTAGAGCACGGACTTGTAGACCACCACCTCGGTCCACTGAAACCGGAAGGAGACGATCCAGTCCATCTCCCCGTCCTGCACGCTGTGGTGGGTCTTGTGGAACTCCCAGAGCACCGGGACCCGGTGCAGGAGGTTGTGCACACACCATTGCAGGAAGTCGATCACCAACAGCGCGACCACGATCTGGACCCACACCGGCCACGATGCAGCCGCATTGCGGTAGACCCCTTCGTACAGGCCGCCGGCTTGCAGCGCGCGGTCGACGTGAGGGAGCACGCGGTGCACCGCGATCCCGTAGAGGATGACGCCGAGGAAGTGCCCGTTGAACACCAGGTGCAGCACGTCCGACCACAGCCGGGGCCGCAGCTGACGCTGGTCCCGGCGCCACGGGAAAACCCGCTCCAGCACCACCAGCAACAACGAGATGCCGGCGAGCGAGAGCGGATAGAGGTAGGGCGAAAGCGCCGCCCAACTCACCCGTGGGCCTCGGTGCTTTCGGTGGGGGCGTCGAGGCCGTTGTGGAAGATGGGCAGACCTTCGTCGTTCCAGCGGAGCATGCCGCCGTTCATGGACACCGCGTGGGCAAAGCCCATCTCCTTCATCATCATCGCGGCCTTGCCCGAGCGTCCGCCCGAGCGGCACACGAGCACGTAGGTGTCGTCCTTGTCCCAGCCTTCGGCGGCGCCCATCAGCTCGGGGAGGGGCACGAGCTCAGAGTGCAGCACGTGCCCCAGTGGGCCCCAGAACTCGTCGGGGCCACGCACGTCGACGATCTTGACCTCGCCCTTTTTGCCCAGCACCCAGCGGGGGGTGACCTCGGGGACCCCGGTGGCGGAGATGCGCACGTTGGCCCAGTCCCCGCTCATGTCGAGGATGCCGCACTGGAGGTTGAGCGGGAGCGCCTCATCGATAAACCGTGGATAGGCAAGCTTGAGGTTGTCCATGATGGTCAAAAACTCCGCCTCGGTGACCTTCAGGCCCACCCGGGGGTTGTGTTCTTTTTCGTGGGCCACCGTGGTCTGGGTGCGGCCCTTGTAGTCGTGGCCGGGGTAGAGGGTGAAGTCGTCGGGCAGGCTGAAGATCTGGTCGCGCACGGACTTGAACAACGTGGTCGCGTCCCCTTGTTGGAAGTCGGTGCGCCCCGAGCCTTCGATGAGCAAGGTGTCGCCGGTGAACGCGGCTTTGGCGTCGGGCACGACGTAGGTCATGCACCCCGCGGTGTGACCGGGGGTGGCCCGGGCCTCGAGGGTGTGGTGGCCGAAGGTGAGGGTCTGGCCGTGGTCGAGCGAGAGGTTGGCGCAGCTGACTCCGGCTTTGGCGGACACCCCGGTCTGGCCCCCGTGGGTCTTTTGCAGCAGGCCCGCGCCGGTGACGTGGTCGGCGTGCACGTGGGTGTCGAGCAGGTACTTGAGGTTGAAGCCCTCGTCGTCGAGCAGCGCGCGGTAGTTGTCGAGCTGTTCGCGCACGGGGTCGATGATCACCGCTTCCTTGGTGGTCTCGTCCGCGAGGACGTAGGTGAAGGTGCTGGTGGCGTCGTCGAAGAGTTGGCGGAAATACATCGGGGACTCCTGGGCGGGGCGCGGATGCCGCGTGTCCCGAGGGTTGGAATGTCTGCACACCTAAAATGCCAACCGCGTGCCAACCCGGCGGGCGCCTTTTGGCCGCCATTCTACGCCGGGGCGGGGGCGGCGCGGGCGCGGCCCGGCAACGTGTTGCGACATGTTGCGACATAACCGGGACGCGGGGCGGGCCGGTGGCGTGCGTCTGCGGGGGGCGGGCGATGGCCTGGTCCTTGCGATTGGTCTCGGCGAACCAGGCGGGGCCCCGGGCCGCGCCGCCACCGTGGGGGAAACATGGTGTCCACAACCTCGAGCGGCAACCGCCGGCTGGCGATCCCCGACGACCCGGTCCTGGCCACGTTGCTGCGCATCGAGTCGCGGCTCGACAACCTCGAGACCCGCCTGGCCCCGGTGCTGGACGCCGTCGACCAACTGCCCGGCGCGTTGGGCATGGCCGTCGACAAACTCGACGAGTTCGGCGCGCGCACCGGCGACCTCGACGAACGGTTCACCCGGCTGATGGCCCTGGCGGAAAAGCTCACCGAGCCCGCGGTCCTCGACCAGCTGTTCGGCCTGCTCGACATCGCCGGCAAAGCCCCCGGCACCACCGCCACCACCGTGGACATCATCGACGCCTTCGTGGCCCGGGCCGAGGCCGAAGGGGTCCAGGTCGACGAGGTGATCAAAAACGCCGACGCCACCGTGCACATGGTGCTGCGCCTGGTGCAAAACCAACAGCTGCAGGAGATCCTGCGCACCGGCGCCCTCGAGGCCGCCATCCTCGGGGTGGTGCAGTCGTTGGCCGGGGCCAAAGAAGCCGTGCGCCACGAACACATCGGCTTTTTCGGGTTCTTCCGGCTCTTGCGCGAGCCCGAGATTCAAATGGCATTGAACGCGGGGGTCAGCGCCGCCCGCAGCGTCGGCAGCGCCCTCGGCGGCTCTGCCCCTTCCAAACAACTGGGACCCAAAAACGACGCCTGAGCGTCGCCGTCTCCCCCCGAGGACAGCATCATGAGCGAACACAAACACTCCATCGTCATCGTCGGCGGCGGCACCGCGGGCATCTCCGTGGCCGCGCGTCTCGCCAAGTCCGCCCCCAAGCCGGACATCGCCATCATCGAGCCCTCCGAGAAGCACCACTACCAGCCCCTGTGGACCCTGGTGGGGGGCGGGGTGTTCGACCGGGAGGTCACCGAGCGGGACGAGGCCGACCTCATCCCCGACGACGTCACCTGGATCCGAGAAAAGGCCAAGACCTTCGAGCCCGAGAAGAACCAAGTGACATTGGCGAATGGCGACGTGGTCAAGTACGACCAGCTCATCGTGGCCGCCGGCATCCAGCTCAACTGGGACAAGGTGAAGGGGCTCAAGGATGCCCTGGGCAAAGACGGGGTCACCTCCAACTACGACTACAACACCGTGTCCAAGACCTGGGACTTCATCCGCACCTTCCCCGGGGGCAACGCGGTGTTCACCTTCCCCGCCACCCCCATCAAGTGCGCGGGGGCGCCGCAGAAGATCATGTACCTCGCGGAGGAGGCGTTCCGGCGCCAAGGGGTGCGCGAGAAGTCCAATGTGATTTACGCGACCGCCACCGCGGGCATGTTCGGCATTCCCCGGTACAAAAAGGTGCTCGACGGCATCGTCGCGGACCGGGGCATCGAGCCAAAGTTCAACCAGAACCTGATCGAGATTCGCCCCGGATCCAAAGAGGCGGTGTTCGCGGATGTGGCCGGGGGTGACGAGCTGGTGCTCAACTACCAAATGATCCACGTGACCCCGCCCCAGAGCGCGCCAGGGTTTATTGTGGAGAGCCCCCTGGCGGGCGACGGCGGTTGGGTGGCGGTGGACAAACACACCATGCAGCACGACAAGTACGAGAACGTCTTTTCGCTCGGCGACTGCAGCAGCTTGCCCTGTTCGAAGACCGGGGCCGCGATCCGCAAACAGGCCCCGATCCTCGTCGAGAACGTGCTCGCGTTCCGCAAGGGCCAAACGCTCACCGGCAAGTACGACGGCTATGCCTCGTGCCCGCTGGTCACCGGCTATGGCCGGGTGGTGCTCGCGGAGTTTGGCTACGACGGCAAAATCATGGAGACCTTCCCCATGAGCCAAGCCAAAGAACGGTTCTCGATGTACGCGCTCAAGGCCCACATGCTCCCCGACCTCTATTGGCACGGGATGCTCAAGGGCCGGATGTGACCGATTCTCGACGTGGCGTGGGTCGACCCGCGCCAGGTCGAAAGCGAGGCTGACGGCCCGGTCCTGTCCCCCACAGTGGGGTCGTCAGTGTCGCTTGGCGCGAGGCCAGCTCAGGTTGGCCTCGCGCATTTTTCTCCACAGCGTCGAGCGGCTCATGCCCAAGATCTCGGCCGCTTGTTCGCGGTCGCCCTGGGCCCGGGTCAAGGCCCGGCGCATGCGCTCCACCTCCGACGGGGCGGGGCTGCCCTTTTGGTTGGGCGGGGCTTCGCCCCGCAGCTCGGGGGGGAGCGCGTCGAGACCGATGATGGGCCCATCGGTCATCACCACCGCGTACTCCATGACATTGCGCAGCTCCCGCACGTTGCCCGGCCAGTCGTAGGACACCAGCGCGTCGAAGGCGTCGGCCTCGATGCCCTCGATGGCGAAGTCCCCCTCGCTCTTCGAAAACTCCCCGATGAGGTGGAACGCCAGCGCCTCGATGTCGCCGGTGCGTTCGCGCAGGGCGGGCAAGAAGATGGGCAGGACCCGGATGCGGAACATCAGGTCGCGGCGGAACTTGTTGGCGTCGGCCGCGTCGCGCAACGAGACGTGGGTGGCGCTGACCACCCGCACATCGATGGAGACCTTTTCGCTGCCCCCGAGGGGGACGAACTCGCGCTCCTGCAGCACCCGCAGCAGCCGGGCCTGGATGTCCAGTGGCATTTCGGCGATCTCATCCAGAAACACTGTGCCCTGGTCGGCGAGCCGGAACAGGCCCTTGCGGTCTCGCACCGCCCCGGTGAACGCGCCCCGCACATGGCCGAACAGCTCGGAGGCGAGCATCTCCCCGGTGAGGGACGCACAGTTGACCGCGTAAAAGGGGGCCTTGTCCCGTCGCGAGAGCTGGTGGATGGCCCGGGCCGCGAGCTCCTTGCCGGTGCCGGTCTCGCCCCGGATGAGCACGCTGGCCTCGGCCCGGGCGGCCTTTTCCAGGGTCTCGAAAAAATCGTTCATCTCCGGGGCCACGGTGAGCATGCCGAAGACGTTGCGCGGGGGTGTGCGGGGGGCTCGACGGATGGCCATGACCTGTTGCAACACGTTGCGACGAGCTTGGCAAGGACAATGTCGCTGGGTCGGGCCTGGCTACGACGGGAACAGCGGGGGCAGCACCGCGTAGGGGTCCTGGGGGTCGGGGCTCGGCCGGAACATGATCGCGATGCGCGGGCCCGCGCGTTTGCACTTCGGGACCGCGTGCTCCCAGGTGCGCTGGATGGTCCCGCCCATCACGCACAGGTCGCCCCACCCGAGGTAAAAGCTGTGGGCGGCCGGCCCGCCCTTTTCGCGCAGCAAGAACTTGCGCGGCTCGCCGACCGACACCGTGCACACCATCGAGTGGGCGAGGTTGCGCGCGAGCACGTCGCCGTGCCACGCCACCGAGTCGCGGCCGTCGCGGTAGTACGCCATGGACACGTGGCGCAGGGCGAGGTCGTAGCGGGCGCTGAGCGCGTCGGCCATGCCCCGCACGAGGTCACCGAGCGGACCGTGGGCGGGCCCGCGCGACATCAGCCGGGGCACGTCGACGATGCGGTCGTACATCGCCCGCTGCTCGTGTACCCAGGGCGCGCGGCGCACAAGCTCGTCGAAGATCGCTTCGTGGCCGTCGAGCCAGCCGGGGCAGCGGTCGACCCACGCGCCGTGCGTAAGCTCGAGGCGCTCAAGCCGGGCGAAGGCCTCGTCGAAGCGGGGCGCCGAGCGCCCGAACAGTCCTGCTTGCACCGCGACCATCGTGCGCCGAGGGTACTGAACAAAACAGCAGTGTTCAAGCCCCGCCGTACGCCCCCCGTCGACGCACCGGGCGGTCCAAAATCGCCCCCAACGCGCTACACCCAAAGCACCCATGGAGGACACATGCCCATCGAGCGCAGCGGCAACCGGCCCGTCATCACCCCCCGCCCCGCGGACACCACCACCGCGACCACCGGCGCGGGCGCCCCCGCCGACGTCACCGCCCCCGATGCGCCCCCGGGTCCGTCCGGTCTCGACGCCGCCACCGACGCGGGCACCGTGCCCCACGACGCGGGCGCCCCGGCCTCGGGCGCGCCCACCCTCGGCGCGGGCGTCGGCCCCATCGCGTCCCGCTTCGCCCAGACCCTGGGCGGCCCCAACCTCTTTTCGCTGCGGCCCGGCCTGCTGCAAGACGCGGTGGGTCTCGACGTGGTGCTCGCCCAGATCCCCAAGACCCCCGCCGGCCAGGCCGGGGTCAAGCAGCTCATCGCCGGGTTTGAACAAAAGACCGGGGTCAAGGTCCCCGACGCGATGGTGGCCGCGGCCATGGCCAACCCCCAGCACCTCGCGAACATCCTCCAGCTCACCCCGGGCCAGATGTCGGCGGGCATCGACGCGCTCAACGCCGCCCACCAAGCGGGTAAGGTGCCCGACACCAAGCCGCGCACCCACCGGTTGCCCCAGACCTTCGACTTCGCCGACCTCGCGAAGGTCAAGTACGACCGGCCCGACACCGCGGTCAAAGAGCTCGCCCCTGGCCTGCTGCGCGGCGACGTCAAGAACGACGCGCTCTCCGACGACCAAGCCAAAATGAACGTCGCGTTGGCCGAGGTGTTCGATCGTCTCTCTGCCAATGCTACTGCAGAGGATGGCGACAAGTTCACCATTCAGTACGGCGGCGGCAACTACACCCGGGTGGACACCTTCCTCGGGGCGTTGGCCAAAGACGGCTACGAGATCGAGGCCAAGGTCGACCACCGGGTGGCCAACTTCGCCGGGCTGTTCACCAAAGCGCCCACCGGCCAGCTCCTCGACGTGCCCGCCCCGCTGATGGTGCGCACCGGGGTCAAAGACGCCGCGGGCCAAGAGGCGGTGGTGCCCGCGGTCCACTCCGAGCTGGTCATCTCCATCAAGTCTGGTCCCGAGAGCAAACAAAAGCTCGACGGGGACATCAAGTTTTACCAAGGGGTGAGCGCCACCGGCTTTTTCCCCTGCGACATCAACCGCACCCCGACGTGGGCCGGCGCCACCACCGCCGACGTGCTCACCGGCCAAGACGCGCTCAAGGCGGTCGAGCTCGCGGGCTTGCTCACCGACATCATCAACGACGCCTCCGCCAGCCTCGACCTCGTCGCCGCCGGCTACGGCGTGACCGGGGTGTGCAACGACTCGGTGGCGGTGATCCAGCAAGCCCTCACCGGCCACACCACCGCCTATCCCCTGTTGATGCGCGACGACACCTTGCTCGGCGAGTTCCAAGCCCGGCTCGGCGACAAAGACCACCGCGACGACCCCGAGTACCGCACGCTCAAAAGCGCCATCGACGCGTTGCCGAGCGACATGACCGCCAACGCCAGCGCACAGGCCCGGGCCGAGGCGTCGATGCCGTGGAAGCCCGGACAAGAGCCGTTCGTGTCGTCGGCCCACGCCCGGGCGGCCTTGACCGGCTCCTGATCTCGGATTCGGGAAAGAATCGGGAATAAAGTCGCCGGGTTGTCCCCGGTCGGGTGCGGTTGACCGCGGCTCGCAGAAGGCTACATTAAGCCCGTTGTCGGGCCGGTTCGGCCCATTCCCAGGGGTTTCCCATGCGTTTTTCCAATCCCGCGCTCCAGACATCCACGTTTGCCAACTTCCGCGCGAACATCCACGACGCGGCCCAGACCGAGAAGGTCCGCATGACGGTGCAGGGCACGGTCAACAAGACCGGCCTGCTGCTCATCCTCACCGCGGCCGCGTTCGCCTTCGTGTGGAATCTCGCCCTCACCGCCGGCCCCGCGGCCGCGTACCCGTTTTTCATCGGCGGGTTCATCGCCGCGTTTGTGGTCGCGCTGTTCGCCGGGTTCAAAAAAGAGTGGGCGATGTTCACCGGGCCGCTTTACGCGGTGCTCGAGGGCCTCGGCCTCGGTGGTCTCAGTTTTTACATCAACATGCGCTTCCCCGGCATTCCCTTCTGGGCGGTGGTGGCGACCTTCGCGGTGATGTTCTCGATGCTGGCGCTGTTCAAGACCGGCGTCATCAAGGTCACCGAGAAGTTCAAGGCGATGGTCGGCGTCGGGATGATGGCGGTGATGGTCATCTACCTGGTGCAGATCGGCCTGTCGTTCTTCCTGGGCATGAGCATCCCCGGCCTGTTCTCCGCGGGTTGGATCGGCCTCGGCTTCTCCCTGCTCGTCGTCGGGCTCGCCGCGTTCCGCCTCGTGCTTGACTTCGATTTCATCACCAAGGGCGCCGACCAAGGCTTGCCCAAGTACATGGAGTGGTACAGCGCGTTCGGTCTCATCGTCGGCCTGGCCTGGCTCTACGTCGAGATTCTGCGGCTGCTCACGATCATCGCGTCCATGACCCGCGACTGACCGGCCCCGGCCCCGCCGGCTCGCCCCGAAAAGGCCCCTCGCTGAGCGAGGGGCTTTTTGTTCCCCACGGTCTGTTCCCGCCGGTTTGTGTCCCCCAGCTTGTTTTCCCAGGCAGTGCCATTGGCTCGCGACTCCTCCCCTGTGCGCATCGACCGTTGCCTGTGCTGTGAGGTCAGCTTCGCCGCGGCCCGGGCCCGGGCCGAGCGCGTGGGGGCGGTGAGCCTGGTCGCACTCCAGTCCCACATGGACGTGGGCACCGGCTGCGGTTTGTGCCACCCTTACCTGCGCCGCTGCCTGCGCACCGGCGAGACGGTGTTCACGTCGATTCTCGAAGAGGACGACGAGCCCGCGTGAGGTCCAGCATGGGAAGAAGCCAACCCGACGCCGAAGACCTGCTCACCGACGAAGACCTCGACACCTCCGCGTTCGACTGTTGCGACGACGTCGACGTGGTCCTGCAGCGCTGCCCCCGGTGCGGCCACATCTGGGCCGAGTGCCTGAGCTGTCACACCTGGTTCATCAACCTCGACAATCTCAATGCACGGTTTTCGTGTTTTCGCGAGTTCGACGAGGACCCGCCGCTGACCTGCGCGGCCTGCGAAAAGCCGTTCCGGTTGGACGCCACCGTCGAGGACTTCCTGCCCACCGCCGAACAAGTGGTGGACAAGGGCTACGGCCGGTACCTGATGCCCCACCTCCGCGCCAAGTACGACGTCGATTAGAGCGCTATTCGTTGGTCCAGGCTTGGGTGGCGCTGACGGTGTAGCGCGGCGAGCCCGGGGGTTGGTTCTCGAGGGTGTTGAGGTGTTCGTCGAAGCCGAAGTCACGGCTGGGGGCGCTGTAGGTGTACTCGTCGGTGCCGCCGCAGCACAAGAAGTCCTCTTGGCTATACACAGAGGCGAACCCGATGACCAATGAGCCGCGAATGCGGTAGCTGCTCATCTTCTCGACGTGGCGGATGAGGTTGTGGATGCCGCCCGAGGAGTTGCCCGACGTGGCCGGCATCCAGCCGGTGAAGACCTCGGCGTTGAAGGTCATCGCGCTGCCGTTGCGCTTGTTGTAGTGGGTGGAGTCCGCGGCCATGTCCGTCCACGGCGCCTCGTCGTCTTCCCAGTTGTCCGAGGCCGCGGCGAGGCGGTCGTTGGCGAGCAGGAACGGCACGAAGTGGTAGTTGCTGTCGGTCTCGTCGAGTTCGTCGGGGTTGGTGTCGATGTTGATCTTGCCCACCGACCACATGGGCAGGTTGGTGGCGATGGTCAGGCCTTTGGGGAGGATGCCGCTTTTGACCGTGATTTTGCCCCCGGCCACGTTGCGGTTGACCTTGGGGTTGACGTAGCGGGCGTTGATCACCCGCACAATGTTGGTGCGTGCCCGGATGGGGTTGGTGTCGACGTCGTAGTTGTAGCGGGCGCAATCGGGAATGGTGAAGGCGTTGGTGCTCGTGGGGATGCCGGGGGCGCCGAGCTCCTCAAACGGTCGACCGGCCAGGCTGGTCGAGCACAGGTTGTAGAGCAGGGCGTGGTTGGACACCGCCCCGCGGCGGTTGTCGTTGGAGTCGCTGGTGTTGAACGTCACCGTGGGCAGCGGTTGGTTGATGGCCGAGCTGGTGGGGTTGGCGGGGTCGGTGTAGTCGACGAGCCAGGGGTAGAGCTTGCGCAGCTCTTGGTAGTCGGCGCTCTCGCCCCCGCTCAACCCCGGGACGGTGTCGTTGAACGAGCCTTGCCGCGGCCACTCTTGGGGGTGGCCTTGGGCGGCTTCGGTTTTGCCAAAGCCGTCCATGGCGCCGTCCCAGGTGTTGGTGATGTACACCACCCCGTTGAACTCCCGTCCGGACCCGTTGCACGTCCCGGGGAAATAGCTGCCGAGCTCGGAGCCGGTGCAGTCGGCGAGCGCGGCTTGGAACGCGGCCACGTCGAAGTTGAGGGGCAACATCTTGCCCCGGTCGGACTTGAACTTGGAGTCCTTGTTGCCGGTGTTGCTGCTGCTCTCGGCCCAGCCGGTGCGTTCGGTCTGGGGGCTGCGGTAGCCGGACCGGCTGCCGTTGAGAAGCGCGGCGTGCACGTCGAGGTCGACCTTGGGCAGCACCCCGAGCGACTGCTCGCACCGGGCGCGGTCGCCGGTGAGGCCCGAGGCGTCGACGAGGCAGCCCTCGGTGCTGTCGCCGCACTGGTCGTCGAGTTCGTCGTAGGTCGCGGGGCAGGCCCCGAGGGTGGAGCGGGCAAACTCGCCGGAGCTGGTCGAGCTGGTCTTGCCCACGTAGTGGCCGGGGTACCAATACAGGTCGCCGCTGCCGTGGTCTTTGCGGTGGATGGGGCCGTAGCTGACCACCGCGGGCGCGTCCGTCGACGGGTCGTAGGTCATCTTCATCACCCCGACGCCGTTTTGGTGGGTGCCGTAATAGGAGAAGCGGTCGGGCACGTCGGCTTCGGCGTTGCCCCAGGTCTGCAACGAGTTGATGTCGGTCTGGCCCACGCCGGCGATGCCTTCGATGCCCTCGAGGTCGAGTTCGGTGTGGTTGCCGGGGTGGTCCGACCAGATGGGTTTGCCCGGCCAGGTCCAGCCGTCCTCTTTGATGTACCAGACGCCGTTCACAATGCGAATGTCTGCCTTGAACGCGAACTTTTGGTTGCGGATGTCGCCGGTGTCTTGCGACCGGACCGGGTCGATCACGAAGCGCGAGTTGGCCGACTTGCCCGCGTCGGGGTCGGAGCCATTTTTGTAGGTGCAGTTGTTGAAGTTGGGGGCGTCGGCGGCATCGCAGTAGCGCAGCGACGAGTTCCAGCCGGCTTGGGAGTGCGGGTCGCCGCTGATGGGCAGGCGCAGCGGATTCACCCCGTGGGAGGAGTCTTGCAGCCGGCCCTCGAGGTCTTCGTCGGTCCATTGCTTCCAGTTTTTGCCCGAGCTTTTGCAGTTGGTGCAGCCGTGGTCATCGCTGCTCCCGATGCTGACGGTGGAGTTGTCCGCGAGCCGCACCTTGAGGGTGTTGGACCCGGAGTGGTTGTAGGTGCAGTGGCTGTCCCCATTTTTGTAGATCTCGCCCGAGGTCGTGACCCAGTCGACGGTGAGACCGCTGTTGCCGGCCAGGCACCAGCCGTAGTTGGAGTGGGCGCGGCCGGTCCAGTTCATGGTGGGGCCAGGGTGATCGTGGGCCCAGGTGTCGGCAAAGATGTAGAACTGAAACACCGAGAGCTGTCCCAGCACGACGTCGGCGGTCTGTTCGGCGGCGGTGTAGTTGGCTTGGTCACGCAGGCGCAACCCAATGCTGATGGGAATCTGGCGCGAGGTCATGCCCCGGAAGGGACCGTTGGGGATGTCGGCCCGGGCGGGGGCGCCGGTCTCGATCGCGAGCTGCTCGAGGTCGTAGCCCGCGGGGGTGATGGTGCTCTTGAGGGTGGCGTTGAAGTAGGCGTCGAGCTCGGCCTGGGTGGGCTCGGGGTTGGACGACAAGAACTGGTCGGCGAGCGCGACCACGGTGCGTTGCACCCCGTCCGCTTGGTAGAAGGTCTGTTTGCGCTGAAGCATCTTGCCGCCGGTGTTGGCGGTTTTTTCGACCTGGATGAGCATGACCACGAGACCCGCGGACAGCAGGGCGGCGAGCATCATCACCAGCAGCAGGATGTAGCCGCGGGGCGCAGAAGACGAGACGGGTCGGGTGGACATGCACGGTCCTTTCGACGAGGAAAGGGGAATCAGAAGAAGAGGAGCAGGTTGCGAAACCCGGTGGTGCCGACCACCGGGCGCATCAACCAGCTTTTGGTTTTGCTGCGGGTGGGCCCGTTGAGAATTTGGGCCGCGCTGGCGGTGGTGCGGGAGGGGGCGAAGGCCCCGGTGATGAGCCCGATGCGCAACGTGCGCAAGCCGCCGGGAGAGTTGCTGTCGTAGTTGGGGGCGAAGGTGTCGACCTTGTTGTCCGAGTCGGTGTCGAACCCGTACTCAAACTGAATGTCAAAGATGTGGGGGGCGAGCATCGCCACCGAGGGTTCGCCGGCGTCGTCGGGGCGCACCATGCGCAGGGTGTTGTCGCTGGGATCGCGGAACACGGTGTAGACCGCGCCCAGTGTCATGGTGCCGCCGTCGTAGTTGGCGTTGGTGACGTCGGGTTCGGTCTCGTAGCCGGAGGCGGTGGTGGCGAGGTCACAGCCACAGCCGGTGCCGTTGGGATCGTTGATGGGGCTGTTGCACCGGCGGGTGGCCCACCCTGCCGTGACATTGGGTTGGTGCAGGACCATGACCTGGTCCTGCATGAACACGTCAAAGGTGTCGCCGTTGAGGGTGGGGCAGTCGTCCGCGGACCCGTCGTTGTCGGCATCGATGCGGTTGCTGATCAGCACCTGGTCCCCGGTCACCGACGAGATCGAGAACGGTCGGGCCTCAAAGCTGGTGAAGTGGATGCGGTCGGAGCTGTCGCAGGCGGCCAGCGAGACACTCTCGATGGTGAGGGCCCCGCAGTCGTCGTCGACGACCAGGGCGGACTGGGGCCGGACCGAGCCTCCCCCGACCTGCTGGAGCTCGGTGGTGAGGACATCGAGGAGCATCTTGGCTTCCTCATCGGCGGTGGCCTGTTGGCCAAGGCGGTTGCCTTGGGCGATGAGCTGCATGGACGCGGACACCGCGGCGGCGGCGATGAGGCCGCTGACCACCGTGGCCACGGTGAGCTCGATGAGGGTGAAGCCGCGGGGATGGATCGATCGTCGGGTCATGGTCGATTGCTCTGCAGCTGGAGTTGACGGTTGCCGAGCTTCTCCGCCCATTGCACGCGGAGGTCGATGCTGCGCACCCCGGGGACGGGGTCGGCGGCCACCACGTTCCAGGTCACGGTGTAGGCGCCGCCGGGTACTTCGATCCCATTGGCATTGTACGTGCGCGAGAACGTGCCGCCCTCGACGATGCTGCCGTCGTCGCGCTGGACCAAGAGCAGCTCTTCCATGACCTGCTCCCCCACCGCGAGGGCTTCGGTCATCTTTTGCTGGTGGGCGTACTGGTGGGCGACGAAGATGAAGCCGCCGATGAGCCCGGCGAACACCGCGAGGAACACGGTGCCCGCGACCATCGCCTCGACGAGGGTGAACCCCTTGGGTGCCGGTCTGGTCATTCCATCTCCACGGTGCCGATGGCGGGCCAGACCTTCACGGTGGTGGTCTTGCCCGTGATTTTGTTGGTGATCGCGAACGCCCCGTACTCGTCGTACGCCGTGCCCCCCCGCCGCTCGAACTGAAACGGCGTCTGCGGGGCGCCGGACACGGTGGGGGTCGAGATTTCGACGAGCTTGGTGTCCACCGACTGTTGCAGGGTGGAGAGCGAGGCGCAGTCGCCGGTGGTGGCTTCGGGCCCGACGGTGATGGTCCCGTTGCTGCCGTCGACGGTCACGTCGATGTCGCACAGGGTGGTGCGGGCTTGGTTGCGGGCCAGGCGGATCATTTGGGTATAGCGCTCGATCTGGCTGCGGGCGCGTTGTTTGCGAATGGCGGCGGTGAAGTTGGGCACCGCCATCGCCGCGAGCAGGCCGCTGATGGCGATGACGAGCATGATCTCGCCCAACGTAAATCCGCGCGGGGCCTTGCCGCCCCGGGTCGGTGCTCGCCGCGTCGCGGGGGCCCCGGCGGGTGCCATCCCACGAGCAGTGAGCGAAGTGTCATGAACGCCCCAACGCGACCTGATCATCTTGCTCCCCGCTGTCTCACTTTGAAGGTACCGCGTTCATAGAAAGCATACGCGCATGACCCTAAATGGGTCACAACCGATCACGCTAGCTTGCTGGGATCTGGATCGCGAGTTTGCGGACGGATCGACGCCAGGCGGGCCGCGTCGACGCCATTTGCCGACATACACGGACACCGGCCCCCTGAGACAGGGGCCGGTTCATGTTCGAGGTTGTGTCGAAATGAAACGGTACCGGGGCGTTCAGCCCAGGGCGCCCTTCAGCTGGGCGCAGAGGTCGCGGACCTCACTGGAGCCGGTGGTCAGCTCCACGTTCTGGATGCGTCCCTTGAGCAGATTCTTGCTCTTGGTGGCCGGGCCGTCGACAAGCCCGAGCAGGCCTTGGAGGGCTTCGCGGAGCACATCGTCGTCGGGGTGAGACAGCACCCGGCTGAGCACGTCGAAATCCGCGGGCAGGGCAAAGCCGGCGTCGCGCAGCTCGTTGACCGCTTTTTCGGTCTGCACGGGCGAGACCGCGGCCTTGAGCGCCTTTTCGAGCTCAGCCTTTTTGCTGCCCCCGCCCGCGATGCGGCGCCGGGACGACGGGCCCGCGGCGGCGGCCTTCTTCTTCTTGCTCTTGCCCTTGGCCGCGGGGGCCGGGGGCGGCTCCTCGTCGACCTTTTCAAAGCCGAAGTCCTCGGCCCCGGGCCGGGTGGCGAGCATGTCTTTCAAGTTCTGCGGGAGCTCCCGCTTGCCGTCGAAAAACTCGTGCAGCTGCGCCTTGTACTTGTCGTAGGCGGTGCCCTTGGCCACGCGCGCCTTCAGGCTTGCTTCGTCGGGTGCCGCGCTCGTCTTGCCGTCCATGCGCACACGGTCCGGCAGGGTGGCGGTGGAAACCTCGCGTCGTCCGCGAAAACCCATTTGTCCTCCATCCAAAAGCCCACAGATCGGATCCTGTTCGCCGCGAATGGCCCCCATGCCGTTCGCTCTGGATTCTCGTTTTCGTGGGCACGCTGTTTGGTCCAGCTTGACCAGAGTATAGGTGCCCGGTCTGGCCGGACAAACCAGAAAACCATCGGGCCGGCCCAATTGTTCAAAAAAAACCGCTTAGTACCAGCCCGCGGGGAGAAATTTTCGTGTGCCGTCGGCGGCTTGGGCGCGCTTGTTCAGGCGGGGTCTCGTTATCCCCGCACGACCTCGAGCGCGACCCCGGGCTGATCCCGCCCCCCGTACAACACCCGCCACGCGTCCGACCCGGTGAACACGACCTCGTCGTCGTCGATGCTCTCGGCCAACATCACCTGCCCGCGGAACGCGCGCCGCGCGGCGATGAACCCGCACAGCGACAGCGCCATCATCAATGCCCATGCACACGCCACCACGAGATGGTGCGCAGGCACGAACAGCGCGAGGGGCGGCGCGCACATCGCAAACCCGCCCGCGAGGGTGGCGCTCACGTCCCGCCACCGTTTGCCGGCGAGGTGCCGATCCGCGCACACCCGGCACAAGGGCATGTCGATGTCCGCCTTGCGGCGCGACGAGACGATCAACCCCGTGAGCACCGGGAAGAGCAACGGGATCGCCACCGAGAGCGGCAAGAACGCCATCAGCATCGGGGGCAATTGGGTAAAGCGCACCGTGGTGCGGCGCGAGCCCGTGACCCGGCCGCATTGCGCGCAACCGCACGATTGGATGCCCTGCTCGGACAACAACCGTTTGTCGATGCGGACCCGGGTGTGGCTTTGCGTGTGCGGGATCAGGTCCCCGCGGCCCCCGACCCCGACGGGAAGGTGGTGGTGTGATGTTGGTTCTGCGCCCATCTGTACTCTCGTGAAGCCCGAAACCCCTGGGGCTTAGGACAATGATAGACGGCCTGGGCGAAATCGCACATGCGCCAGTGGGGCATTGGGACACTCCGGATCTGGCCCCCGCGTTCTGGTCTCGAGCGCTCGTGCTTTGAACCCGGGAGCGCCGGGCGCGGCTTGCGTTTTGGATCTACTCGTCGAGCAAATAGAGCCCCACGGTGCCGACCCCGCCGAGGGCGGCCACGGTGCCCGCCACCAACAGGCCGGCGGCTTCGGCGATGGCCAACACCATCAAGCGGGCCTGCAGCGCTTCGTGTTCGGCGGGGGACAGGGTGCCGGCGTCGACCTGCAGGCGCGCGTTCTGCGACCAGTAGGCCGTGCCGAGCAACCCGGCGCCGAGCCCCACGAACGCCACCACCCCCGCCGCCGAGATCCCGAGCGGCACGTAGGTCCACCACGGCGCGGGGGGCGCAGGGGGCGGGCCCAGCGCGTGGTGCAGCGGGGTGTCGCGCGTGCCCACCCGGGTGGGGCCGTTGTCGCCGATGTCGCTGGCCTCGACGTAATACTCGATGGCCGCGACCTCGGCGGGGGGCACGATGTCGACCGCGTAGGTGGGGGCCGCGAGCACGTGCATCGGCCGGTGCTCGAAGGGCCCGCTCGACGAGAACCGATAGGCCACCTGCACGCGGCCGACCCCGGTGTCGTCGACGACCTGGGCGGTGACCGTGACCTCGCCCTCGGCGCCGCCCCCGACCACGCCGACGTTGGCGATGCTCGGGGGCGTGGTGTCGTGGCGGACCCGCAACAGGATGTCGGCGACCGGCGCGCCCTGTCGCTCGATCAGCAACGCGACGTCGTCGAAGGTGGTCTCGGACAAGGCGACATCGAGCACCAACGTCGGGTTGCCGTCGGGCGCGCGGCGGGCGAGCGTCACCCCGGGGGGACCGAGCACGTCGAGGGTGTGCAGGTCCACCGCCACCGGGCTTTTGACGTCGAGGGTCACGGTGTGGCGCCCGCCGGGGAACAGTGGCTCGTCGCCGCGCCGGGTCACGGTGATGGGCAACACCTGGACCGCGACCTTGCCCACCGCGAGGCCCTCTTGGGGCTTGCACACGATGAGATTTTCCCCGGGGCGGAACAGCACCACCCGCGGGCCAAAGGCCATCTCGGGCGCGGCGCACAGAGAGCCGGGGGGGGCGAGGAAGGTGGCCCCGGGGAGGGCGGTGGGCGCGGCGCGGTCGTCGAGCAGGCCCGTCGCCCCTTGGGGCACGGTGAGCGCGGCCACGGTGATCGACAGGGCATCGCTCGGTTCGGTGGGGCGGCCGGCGGCGTCGATGGCGAAGACGGTGGCCCGGTATTGCCCGGGTGAGAGGTTGTCGAACGTCACCCGGCGGGCGTCTTTGTCCACCGCGCGATCGGTCACCGGCCGGCCTTCGTCGTCGGTGAGGATGACCTGGTACCGGGCCGCGCCGGGCACCGGGGTGAACCGGGCTTGCACCGTGGCCGGGGCCTTGGGCAGTTGCAAAAAGAACGGCGCCTCGGTGCTGGTCCATTGCGGGGTGGGCAAATCGCTGGGCGCCTCCTGGGCAGCCGCGGGGGTGCACAGAAGCATTGGCAACAGGAGGGCGGGCAGGGGGCGGGGCACGGGGACAGCCAACCGGGGGAGTGTTTCACGCGGCGGGCGGCGACTTCAAAATCCCGGCCGCCGACGACAGAGCGGGGCAGCCGGGGTACAGTGCCGGCCATGGGCGGTCCCCACTGGATGGAAGCCTGGGACGAGGTGATGGAAGCGCCCTGCGTGTGCTTCGGGCGTGATCTGCGCGTCACCTGGTCGAGCCCGCGGCTGCGTCGGGTGCTGCAGCGCGCGAAGGTGGGGGCGAGTTTTGCCCAGGTATTCCCGCATCTGACCGACCAAGAGGGCGCGCTGGCGGCGAGCTTTGCGGACGGTCCCTTGCCCGAGGGCGGGATCGAGGCGGGCCGGTGGGTGGAGTTTCAGCGGGGGCCCGAAGGCGATGAGATCCTCGCGCTGTTCAACCCGCTCCCCGTCGAGGAGGAGGTCCGGCTGTCCGCGGCCGGGCTCGCGACCTTGAGCCACGAGATCCGCACCCCGCTCAACGCCATCGTGGGCATGGGTGAGCTGCTCGAACAGACCAAGCTCGACACCGTGCAGCGCCGCTACGTCGGGGTGTGCCGGGCCGCGGCCGAGGGGTTGCTCGAGCTGATCAACAACTTCCTCGACATGCAAAAGCTCAACGCGGGCCGGCTCGAGATCGAGGCCGCGCCGTTTCACCTGTGGGAGCTGCTCGACGCGGTGGTCGAGATCGCCTCGATGCGCACCAACCAAAAGGGTCTCGCCCTGCTCACCGAGATCGAAGAGGGCACCCCGTTGCGCGTCGAGGGCGACGCCCACCGCTTGCGCCAGGTGTTGCTCAACCTGGTGGCCAACGCCGCCAAGTTCACCGATCACGGTCACGTGACATTGTCGGTGCGGCGGGGGCCGCGCCCGGCGCAGCTGTTGTTCGTCGTCGAGGACACCGGGCAAGGGGTGCCGCCGGACCGGGTCTCGAAGCTGTTCATGCCCTTTTGGCAGTTCAGCTCGGAGCGGGCCAAGCGCAGCCAGGGCACCGGTCTGGGCCTGTCCATTTCCCGCCAGCTCGTCGAGCGCATGGGCGGCCACATTTGGTACGAGCCGCGGCCCGAGGGGGGCAGCCGGTTCTCGTTCACCGCCAAGCTGCCGCCGGCGGACGCGACGGTGAAAGACCCGGTGGAGCCGGCCCCCGACGTGCGCGGGGCCCGCACCCTGCTGGTGTGTGACCGGCCGCGGCCCCGGGCGGCGATGGCGCGCATGCTGCGCAGCTTTGAGCTGTCGGTGACCGAGGCCGACGACGCCCAGGGCGCGGCCCAGGAGTTGAGCGCGGCCCGGACCCCGTTTCAGTTTGTGTTTGTCGATGCAGATGCATTGTCGACCACCGCCCGGGCCAACCTGCGCCGCTCGGCGGGGCCGGCCCGGGTGATGTACTGCGCGACCCCCACCGAGCTCACCGCCCTGGAGGCGCGGGGGGAGCAGCCGGATGCCTACGTGCTCAATCCGGTGCGAAGGCTTGAGCTGTACCAAACCATCAATGCCACTGTATCGACCAGCGCGCGGCCGGTGAGCCGGGGGCTGGTGCACCTGTACGGCCCCGCCTCGGGGCTGCGGCGCAGGGTGCTCATCGTCGACGACAACCCGGACAACCTGCTCATGGTCCAGGCCATGCTCGAAGCCGGCGGACACGAAGCGGTCGCGGTCATCGACAGCGACGAGGGGCTCAAGCGCATCAATGAAGGCGGCTTCGACCTGGTGTTGCTCGACCTCAACATGCCGGGCCGCTCGGGCTACGACGTGGTCGCCCTCGCCCGGGCCCACGAACGGGAGGTGGAGCGCGCCCCGGCCCCCATCGTGGCGTTTTCGGCCAGCGGCTCGCCCGCCGACGTCGAGGCCTGTCTGGCCGCGGGCTTCACCGCCCACGTGAAAAAGCCGATCACGCTCCAGCGCATCACCGAGGTCGTCGACCGGTTCGCCCGGCCCGCGGACGGCGAGCCTTCGGGGCCCCACCCCGTGGCCGAGGTGGCCGCGCCGCTGCCCCCCACCGGCTCGTTGTTGCCCCAGGTCCCAAGCGAGACGGTCAAAAACGCCATCGCCAACCTCCTGCCCGAGTTTTTTGAGCGCCGCCGCCAAGACGTGCTGCGCCTGCGCGAGGCCCTCGCCGCCGAGGACCACGAGGTGTTCCGCTTCATCGGGCACCAGCTGGCCGGCACCGGGTCGACCTTTGGCTTCCCCGAGCTGACCGACCTCGGGGCCGCGCTCAACCAGGCCGGTCACCAGAAGGACACCGCCACCGCCCGCACGGTGGTGCGGGACATCGAGACCGTTTTGCGCGGCGCGGATCCAGACTTTGCCGCGGTCGATGGCGCGAAATAACGCACGGGTCCTTTGCATGTTCGGGCGGGTCGGTTATGCGTGATCTCACGCATGAGCCACCACATCCTCATCTGTGACGACGACGACCTCATCCGCAAGGCGGTCTCGGCCCAGCTCGAAGCCGCCGGCCACGAGGCGTCCACCGTGCCCGACGGGGAAGCCTGCGTGCACCGCGCGTTGCGCAACAGCTACGACGCGATCCTCCTCGACATCCAAATGCCCGGGCTCGACGGGCTGGGCACCCTGCGCAAGCTGCGCGAGTCGGGCGTGGACGTGCCGGTGTTGGTGATGACCGCCTTCGGCGACATCGAGTCGGCGATCGAGGCCACCCACCTGGGCGCGTTTTGTTACCTGACCAAGCCGCTCAACTTCGACGAAGTCTACATCCAAGTCCAGAACGCGGTGGAGCAGACCCGTCTGCGCCAAGAGGTGTCGCGCCTCCGGGAAAAAACCCACGGCGAAGACTATGGCAAGCTGGTGGGCAAAGCCCCGGCCATGCGCAATGTGTATGAAACGCTGAGCCGGCTTGAAGCGGTCAACGCCCCCACTGTGCTCATCCACGGCGAGTCGGGCACGGGCAAAGACCTCGTGGCCCAAGCGATTCACACCCAGGGGCCGCGCGCGGGCCGGCCGTTCATGGAGATCGATTGCGCCTCGCTCCCGGAAAACCTCATCGAGGCCGAGCTGTTCGGCTATGAGCGCGGCGCGTTCACCGATGCCCAAAAAACCAAGCCCGGGCTGTTCGAGGTCGCGGGGGACGGGACCATCTTCCTCGACGAGATCGGGGAGATGGCCCTCGCCACCCAGGCGAAGTTTTTGCGCGCCCTGGAGAACCGCCAGTTCAAGCGGCTCGGGGGCGTGGTCAACCATTCGCTGCACGCGGCGATCATCGCCGCCACCAACCGCGACCTCCGCGCCGAGGTGGAAAAAGGCAACTTCCGCGAAGACCTCTTTTTCCGGCTCAACGTCATCCCCATCCAAGTGCCGCCCCTGCGCGAACGGGCCGAGGACATCCCCCTGCTCGTGCACCACTTCCTGCAGCGCTTCAACCGCGAGCTGGGGCGTGACACCCCGCCGTTCTCCGACGAGACCGTCGCGATCCTGTCCCAGTATCATTGGCCGGGAAATGTGCGCGAGCTCAAGAACGTCATCGAGCGCATCGTGATCCTCGGGGGCATGGCCAGCGGCATCCTGCCCAGCCACCTGCCCCCTGAGATCCGGTTCGCGGAGAAACGCCCCGCCCCCCTCAGCCCCGGCGCGTCCACCGACGGCTCCGGCCGGTTCCGCCTGCCCCCCGCGGGCATCAACCTCGAGGACGTGGAGAAGGACTTTTTGGTCCAAGCCCTCGAGCTGTCCGCGGGCCGACGCGGCAAGGCGGCGGAGCTTTTGGGCATCAGCCGCCACGCCTTGCGGTACCGCATGCAAAAATACGATCTCGAAGACAGCAGCCCGGGCTGAGCTACTCTCGTTGGGGCGGGAACAGCCCTGACTCGATGTCGTGGTCATCGGTCGCGGCGCCGGGGGCGAGGTGGTACCGGAGCGAGAACGGGAAGCGGAGGCCTTCCGCGGTCTCGGCCTCGCCGTTGATGCGCACGTCAACGACGTCATCGTCGGCGGTCTCGACCGGACGGACCTGCAGGGCAAACGCCACCGCGTCCGCGTACCGTCCCAAGCCAAACTCGACGAGGAGCAGCGCCTCGTCATCCACGTCCGCGAACGCCGAGAATGAGGCGTCGGGCCCGGCGGTGGCGAAGGCGTCCGGGAAGGCATCGGGCATGGCGTCCTCTCCGGCCCACTCACCGCTCAGGTAGGTCGTGGTCTCATCCGCGAGGGCGGGGAGGTCCGCACCGGTGTCGAGCACAAAGCCGCGGGCGTCGTCGTCCTCGTCGGCCGTGAACACCACCGAGGTCTGCGTGAACGCCTCGTCCCCTTGGTGGAAGATCAGATACTGGGCATAGGTGGCGGCGACGTCTGGGCTGGACGAGAGGGGGGCGCCGTCCGGGCCGCGTTCGCGGTAGGCGGGGGCCCGCACCGGGCCCTCCTCGAGGTCGGACGCGCCGGTGCCGCTGGCGACCGGTTCCCCATACAGGAACTCGACCAGCGGGTTGGGCCCACAGGCGACACAAACGGTGAGCAGGGGCAGGGCGAGGGGGCGAAGGACCATCATGGCGTCTCCTGGTCGTGGCGTGTGTGCGCACAGGAGGTTTGGCGTCACCGCCGCGGATCTGTCACCGATCCGCGGCCGCGACCGGTCCGCCGGGCTCAGGGGTCATGGGGCCGCAACAGCCCGCCGTTGATTTCGTGGTCGGCGGTGGCCGCCTCGGGGGCGAGCACGTAGCGGAAGCTGAACGCCAGGTCCGCCGCGTCATCGAGCCGCGCGGCCTGGCCGGTGATGCGCACCTCAACGTGGCCGGCGTCCCCGGCCACGTCTCGCACCTGCAGGGCATAGCCGGTCACGGTGGCCACGGTGTCGTCCACCTCCAGGTCCAGGTAGAGCGCGTCGTCGTCGCCCACCGGCACCGGCGCCCATGTCGTTGTGTCGTCCGCGTCGACAAAGCCCTGCGGGAACAGGGCGGGGGGCGCGTCGGCCCCGGCCCAGTCGAGCCCGAGGTACACCGTGCCCGGGTCCGCGAGGTCGGCCAAGGCTACGGTGCTGCTCAACCAGAACGCGCGGTGGCCTTCGGCGCGGTCAAAGCTCACCTTGACCTCGGTCCAAGACGCGGCCCCGGTCTCGTCGAGGAAGGCGAGATATTGCGCCACCGTGTCCGCGCTGTCGCGGTCCCCGGCGTAGACCGCACCCCCCGCGATCAGGTCGCGGTAGGCCGGGGCCTGGACGGGACCGTCCTCGAGGTCGGACCGGCCGGTGTCGTCTCCGATGTGTTCGCCGAAGAGCAGGTCGCTGACCGGGTCGCTGCCGCACGCGGTGAGGGTGAGGGTGAGCAGGACAAATAGGGCATAGGGGACGCGGACCATGTTCTCTCCTGTGGTGGGTCGTCACCGGAGGTTTGGCCAGAGGGCGCGCGTTCCGTCAGGCTTCGCGTGAAAAATCGCACCAACGGGATCGTTCAAGAATTGTGCAGGTTGATTTGGTCTGCGGTCACGACGGCGGTCGCCGCCGCGGGAAAGAGCATTGCGGGCGCGTGGCGGTTTGCCCCGGGGCGCTCGACCGGCACCGCGAGCCCGGGGAACGGCACGGGAGGGCGCGTTCGAGGCATGGGCTGGGTGGGAAGATCCACTTGCTGAGTTGAACGGACGACGGCAGTTCCATCACCGCGGGTGATCCACCGCCCGCGCCGCCCGCGTGGGGTTTCAGCATCGTTTAATTGTCGGCCAGGCCGCATGGGGCCGCGGTCGTCGTCGGGGGCGACGGTGCCGTGCGGGGCGGCGGTGTTTGCAGGCCGGCCGGGCGCACCTTAAAGACCGCGCATGACCGACATCGCGTCCGACATCCTCGATGCCCTCGTCCAGGACGACGAGACCGTGCGGTTCGACCCCGACAAGCTGAGCGCGGTGCAGCGGCGGTTTGTCGCCGCGCTGCCCGCGGGAGACGCGGTGGCCCTCACCAAAGAGGTGTTGGGGGTGGCGTTCTTCTTGGACGTCAAAAAGAAGCTGCGCGAACCCGCGATGCAGGTGGTGGCGCTGGCGCGCACGGCGGCCGCGACGTTGCAACGGCTCGGCCACAAGTTTGGCGATCTGGCCGACCAACAACAGCGCCAAGCGGAGAAGCGCCTCGGCCAGACCTCCAGTGTCATTCCGGTCGGGGAGCGCGGCGGCAGCGGCGCCAAATGGTGGGATCTGCGATAGACCAAAACGAACGGTCGGCGTTTCCGACCCAACCCTTCGAGGAGAACCCATGGCCCAAATCAACAGTGCCCAAGCCAATCAAATTGCAGGAAAAGCCATCGCCCGGGCGTTCGTCGACGAGGCCAAGAACTCCCCGCTGGGTGAGATCAAGGCCGAGTACCAAGCGTTCCTGGGCACGTTGAGCGCGGACGCGCAAAAAGCGTTCGACGGGTTCATCAACGACAACGCCCCCGAGATCTCCGAGTACCTGGGCGTGGACGACAAGCTTGAGCGCCAGGCGTTCCGGGCCAAGAGCGACGCGATTTGGCAAAAGTACGGCGCCCGGGACGGCGACCGCATGAAGCTGTTCACCGACGTGTTCGGCCCCGAGGTCGTGCAGGGCCGCGAGTCCCACCAGTTGAATTTCAACCTGAGCCAAGGGCCGAACGGCGAGGTCGTGGGCGAGCTCGGGGTGTGGAAACCCAAGCCCAATGACTCTGCGTTCGAGGTGTTGCTCACCGAGACCCTGGCCTCGGCCACGCTCACCTTCGCTGCGGACGGCAGCTACACCATCGACAGCAAGTCGGTGACCGCGGCCGGGGACCAAGCCGGCGACCTCGCGGCGGCGAAGAAGGCCCTCGACGCCGCGCTCCGGTCCGACGCGTTTTGCCAGGAGAACAAAGTGCTCGAAGCCGCGATCAGCGACGGCGGCGAGCTCGTCCTCCCCTCCATGGTCATGTGGCACACCGCCGAGCGGCTTCAGACCCACATCAACCAGATCGCGGCCACCCTCCCCGAGCTCACCGGGGTCACGGTGCGGCTCACCTCGCAAAACCCGCTCGAATAGCGCGCGGCCACACCCCCAAGAACAAAAACGCGCCCTTTCACCGGGGCGCGTTTTTGTGTGTAGCCGACCCGGGGCCCGAGCGGTTCAGGCCTGCCCGATGCGGTACGCTTTCCAGTATTCGCGCTCGTCCAAGAGCGAGATCGCGTCGAACTCCTCGAGCACGTTCGCGTGGTTGGGCCGGTTGTAGAACAGGTACGCCTCCCGCGGCTTGGCCTCGAGGTCGCGCACGATGTGGGCCACGACCTTGCGCATGATGTCGGCCAAGAAGGGGTTGTACATGAAGATCACCAACGGCTTCTCCGGGAGCGCGTAGGTGGTGGCGTCGGCTTGCACCGGCGTAATGTGATTGCATCGCTGAGGCCACGGGGGCGTGAACTTCTCCACGTTGTCGCAGGCCACCTGGTGCAGGGACTCGGACAGCTCCACCCCGATGATCTGCTCGAACGGGAACTCGCTCGCGAGCAGACACGCGCGCCCCTTGCCGGAGCCGAAATCGACGAAGGTGAACTTCTCGTGCTCGAGGGGCACGCTGTTCATCATTTCGCGCACGGACTCTTCGCCCACCGCCTGGTAGCCGTTGGCGCCGTCCTTGGCGCTGCCCTCAAAATCGAGCTCCACCGGCGAGATGAAGCCCGCGGTGTCGATGCCCCCGTACCGCTCGTCAAACGCCCGGTCCGCCTGGACGTAGGCGCGCCCCTCGGGGTGAAACCGGTGCTTGAGCCGGGCCACCACCACCTGGGGCACCATCTTGACGGTGTCGCGGACCCCGCGCCGCTTGACGCTCCAGGCCAGCCGCGAGGCCAGCTTCTTCGGTACATCCAACATGTGATTCCCCCGGCACCTCGAAAGGTCGCGTTACGGTACCGCATGGGGGGCCGCGCACAAGACGCGCCGGTCACACGCGGGGGCGGGTCTCAATCGCGCACGACGACGATGAAGACCTGGTCGGTTTTTCCCGAAAGCTCGATGCTTTCCAGCTTGATGTCCCCCCGGGCGGCGAAGGCCAACAGCGCCCGCCCGTGGTGGAACTGCGCGGCGGCCAACCGAAGCGCGCCTTCGCCTTTGCCCCGCACCGACCACACGTCGGTGCCGTCGGGCCCGGTGCGGCTGACCAGAGCGGACAGCGCCACGTCTTTGCCCTTCTTGCCGAAGGTCCCGTCGCCGCCTTTGGGCGCCCGCAAGAAGCCACCCCGGTTGTCGAAGGTGCACACCGCGGTCTCGCCGCACGTCGAGCGCGAGATCAACTTGGACGCCTGGTGCCGAAACTCGTCGTCGTATTCGACGTGCACCAGCCGCAGCACATCTTGGCCGGTGGCCCCCAAGGCCCCGCCGCCGAAATCCACCGGGGCGTCGATGTTGGCCGACACCAGCAGCCGGTCGTCGCGGTGCCCGAGGTCGCGGATGCTGACCATGCCGCTTTGGTCGCCGATCTTCTCCACCGGGAACGCCTTGCCCGCGGGGTTGAACTTCACCACCCGCGCGCCCTTTTTCAGGTTGAAGGCCACGAAGGTGTCCTCGACCTTGGTCACCACGATGGAGCGCAGGTCCACTTTGCCTTTGCCCCCGGTCTGGGCCGCCCAAGTCAGCCGCCCGTCGTCGAGCGAGACCCGCACCACCGCGACGTCGTTTTTGCCCGCGGCGAGCAGGCTCGCTTCCCCGCAGCTGTGCTGGCCGCTGAAGGTCCCGGCCATAAACACCGACGAGTCGACCACCCGCGCCATCGACAGGCCGGGGCAGCCCTTGAGCTTCTCTTTGAACCGCGCGGTTTTTCCGTCCGGGGTGATGCGCGCGACCGTCGACGACTTTTTGCCCCCGACCACCAGCACCACGTCGTCCCCGAAGAAGGCCACCCCGGGCGCGGCCTCGGTTTTGCCGAGCTTGTGCATCTCGTAAAAGAGGGTCTTGCCGTCCTTGTCGAACCGCCGCAGCGACACCGCCTCGTCGTGCGCGTTGGCCACGACGAAGCCCCCGTCCTCGTGGATCGCGATGCTGACTTTGGGCTCATCGTCCATCGGGCCCACGAGCTCACCGGTCACCACCGTGCCCGGGGGCTGCTCGAACACCGCGGTGACGGTCTTGTCCTTGTCCATCACCAGGTCGCAGGATTTGCCGCTGCAATCGCCCTCGAACCGCGAAAACACGTCCGTGCCCGTGGCGGTGGGGATGAGCGCGACCTTCTCCACATCGTTGAGCGTGAGGTCGCAGGTCTCGGGGCAGCTCAGCCGGCGGTCCTCGCTCGACAGGCGGCCCTCGCCGATGACCTTGACCACGAGTTTGCGTTGGGGGGCGAACTTGACCTCGGCGGTCTTGGGCCCATCGAGGGCCAGGGTGCACAACGCCTTTTGCCCGGCGCAGTCGCCGCCCCAGGAGATGAAGGACTGGCCGGGCGCCGGCTTGGCCCCGAGCACCACCTGGTCGGCGGACGACTCGAGCACGCAGCTGTCACTGCAGGAAAATGCACCAGTGTCGTCGGCGACCGTCCCGGTGCCTTTGACCGTGACCGTCACTTGCTCGGCGCAGCCCGCGCCGAGCAGCACCAAAGGAAGGAGCCGCCGCCACATCGGGCAAACTTTGTCGCCAAAAGTGCGGAAACTCAAGATGTTGGACGAAATCGGCCCGCGCTTCGGGCCCGGCGCAGGCGGCCCAAATCGACGAGCATGCTCGGCACCAGGCCGAACGGCACCTTGCTGCGCGGCTGCTGCTGCCAGCAGATCGGCACTTGCGCGACCTGGTACCCCCCGTCCAACAGCGCCACCAACCACTCGGCATCGAGGGTCACGCCGTCGATGCGCGCGGTGCGCAACAGGTGCTGGGCCGCGGGGCGGGGCAGCAGCTTGAGGGGGGCGTTCTGGTCGGCGAACCGGTCGAGGACGGGAAAGGTCGCGCGCACCAACCGGCTCCAGGCGCGGCTTTTGGCCCGGCCGATGCGGCCCGCGCCTTGGGCCCGGCCCCCGTCGGCGGGGGCGCGGGTGCCGATCACCACGTCGGCGGGGCCGCGCACGAGCACGTCGAGGGCGGTCGCGACCTGGGCCGCGTCGACCTTGCGGTTGAGGTTGACGTAACAGACCGCGTCGGCCCCGCGGTCGAGTGCGGTGAGCATGCCTTCGCGCAGGGCCAGCCCCTTTTGGCCGTGGGGGCCGGGCGCGCGGTAGAAGAGCGGCTGGACCTCGATGCCCCCCGCGAGCAGGCCGCGTGCGCGCGCGGCGCCCTGCCGGGCCGCGGGACCAAAGTTGGTCTTTTGATCGGTGTCGTCGACGACCACGAGGCCGACGTGCACGGGGCCCCCGGGGGGAAAGACGCCGGCGAGCTGCTGTGCTTTGTCGACGACCTGGGGACCGATCGCGGCGAACGCGGTGTCGTACGACGAGGTGATGACCTCGAGGTGGATCTTGCGCCCCGCGCTGGCCAACGCGGCCGCGGCGCGGGCGGCGTCGTCGCGGTAGGGCGGGGGGAGGGGGCACGGCTTGTCTTCGGCCACGCGGTGGCCATTATCAAAGGAGCCCTCGCCACACACCGGGGGCGGCTGGAATGAGATGAGAGAAGACCGCAAAGACGCGCCAGATTTGGATTTGGCCTTGGTGATCAAAGCGCAAGAGGGCGACCGGCACGCCTTCGATGAGCTGATGCACAAGCACCAGGACCGCATCTACAAGGTGGCGCTCTCGATGATGAAAAGCCCCGCCGACGCCGAAGAGGTGGTGCAGCAGACGTTTTTGTCCGCGTTCGAGAAGCTCGACGGGTTTCGCCGGGAGAGCGCGTTCTTTTCGTGGGTGTACCGGGTGGCGATGAATCACTGCCTGATGCGGCTGCGCAAAAAGCGGCCCCAGCTGTCCCCCCAGCGCGATGTCGAGGAGCCGGACGCCGACGAGGGCGTGTTCTCGGCCCAATACGTGAGCCCGTACGACATGGTGCTCAGCCACGAGGTCACCGCCGCGATCGACGCGGCGGTGGCGAGCCTGTCCGAGGAGATGCGCGAGGTCCTGTACCTGCGCATGCACCATGGGCTGCGCAACCAAGAGATCGCCGACGAGCTGGGCATCACCCTGCCCAACGTCAAAAGCCGCCTGCACCGGGCCCGCCAGCACGTCAAAGACGCGCTGGCCGATGCCCACCTGCGTTCCGGCGGCTGAGCGGTCAGTTCTTGCTGCGACCGAAGAACTTCGCGATCGCCGCGCCGATGCCCGCGACCGCGAGCACGATCAGCTTGCCACTTTTGGCCAGGATGGCGGCGAGGGCCGCGAACAGACCGGTCTTGGCCGCGAGCTTGCCCGCGACGAGGGCGCCGACGCCGTAGGCCGCGACCTTGTCGAGCTCGGGGTCGAAGTCTTCGTAGCGGTGCCCATCGTTGAACTCGACGAACTTGAGCACGTCTTGCATCCCGGTCTTCACCGGTTGGAGCGCTTCCATGCTCGAGATGGCGCTGAGCACAAGGTAGCCGCGGCGGCCGAGCACCCGAATGTCATAGTTCAGGGTGTTCTTTTCGTCGTTCTCGACCTTGAGCTCTTGGGCCCAGTACAGCTTCTTGGCCGCCTTGTCGTAGTGCGGCGGCTCGGCCCAGCCCACGAGCGTCATAGCGGGGTAGCCCTGCTCGCGGCGCATTTGGTTGGCGTCCGCGGTGGACTCTTGCATGTCTTTCAGCAGGTCGTCGTAGTCAATGTCCTCTGCGTCATCGTCATCGACGTAGCCATCTTCGCTGTAGCTGATGGCCACGCCCCAGCTGTCGTCGGCGATGGGCCCCACGTCGCTGGGGAAAATCATGCCCAACGTGCGCGGGCCCGGGGGGTTGCCCCAGAGATTCTCCAGGACGAAGGCCGCGTCTTCCGGCCCAATGTAACGGAATCGATCGGACAGCTTGAGCTTGGCTTTGCCCCCGGGGAGCTCGACGGTGCCGGTCTTCCACTCGAGCTTGGCTTCGAGGGCCTCCTGCAATTTCTTGACGTCGATTTGGCCGTCTTCTCCGAGCAGCTCGGCGGGGATTTCGCCCGCTTGTGCGTCGTCTTGTCCGTCGGTGGGGGCCTCGCCGCTTTCGGCCCAGGTCGCGGGGCTGAACAACAAACCGGCCACCAGGCCGGACACAGACAAGACGGACAGCTTGTGCATAAAAACTCCTGTACGGCCGAGCGCCGAGCCCGGTGCGTCGCACGTTTGGCGGGCAAACAAAAGTGACCGGGGCCAGGTACCAATGGGTCAGCGTGGGTCAGGGCAGGTCGCTGTACCCGACGAGGGCTTGGTCCAAAAAGCTCCCCCGTTTGACCACCTCGGCGCGGACCACGTAGGCATCGTCGCCCTCGGCCGCCGACCACACCACCCGGGCCACGCGCCCTTTGCGCACGTCGAGCACGATGCCGCTGGTGTCGGGCTTGAAGTTGAACCGCCCGCGGTCTTCCCAATCAAAAAAACACGCCATGCCCGGCGCGGGGCCAGGCTGGCTGCCGCGTGGGATGTAGAACCCGGCGCGCTTCAAGTAGTGCACGAGGTTTTGGCTGGAGCGGAAAAAGTAGTTCTGGGCCGGGGTGTTGGCCGAGCCGCCGAGCTTGCGGTAGCCGTTCTCGTCGCGGGCAAAATCGCGCTCGATGCCGTCTTTGAGCCACGGGCTGCCCGCGACCATGACCACATCGACCGCGCAGATGTCGCTCTTGACCGGGTTGAACCCGCCGTCGGCGGCGACCCCGACCAACGCCCGCGCGGCCTCGATGATGTGGGCGCGGCGGGCGAGACGAGCAGGGGACGGACTGGGGTGGGACACCACGCGCTGACCTTAGCATCGCCGCGGGCGCTTTTTCGAAACCCCGGACCGCGTTGGATTCGGTCACGTCGCGTGCTCACCTCCGGTTGGTATCGTGGGCCGCGGGAGGCGTGGGTATGCGGAATGGAATCACTCTGGCCGGGCTTTTGGCCCTGGCGCTGGCGGCGGCGTGTGACTTTGGGCCGCTGCCCCCGCTCAACCCCTTTGACCCCGACGCGCCGGACGACTTGCAGGCCCCGGTGACGATCACCGGGCGGGTCGACCGCGACGGGGCCAATGTCGAGGGGCTCGATGTGCGCTTGGTGCCGCACCCCGGGAGCGGGGATGTGCTCGGGCGGACGTCCACCACCGAAAACGGCGCCTTTGGGGTGTCGGGCCCGTCGCGCGCCACCCATGTGCAGTTCCGGGAGTTCGGCTGCGCGATCCATGCAGAACCATTGGGCGAGATCGCCCCCGGCCAGGAAGTGGACCTGGGGGTGGTGTTCATCGATCAGGTGCGCGGCGACCTCGCGGTCAAAGGCCGGGTCAGCACCGGGGGCGCGCTGGCCAACGACGCGGGCATCACCGTCGAGCTCTACCGGACCAACGCGGCCGGGGCCGGGGCCACCTGCACCGAGAAGGTGGCCGAGACCGTGACCCAATCCGGCGGGGGGTTCAGCTTTGGCAACCTCCCGGGCGGGTACTACGCGGCCGCGGCCAAGTCCCCCGGGCTCACCGTCGACGTCAGCCCGGGCCAGGAGCTGCCCTGCGACTACGCGGGGGACGACTTCTTTTTTGACCTCTCGCTGTCGAGCGTGGCCGGCCGCCTGAGCGTGAACAGCACCGACCCCGAGGCGCCCCCGGGGGTGTCGCGCACCGAGCGGGTGGTGTTCGCGGGGGACGAGACCTTTGACTGGGCCGACACCGTCGAGCTGTCCGAGGACGCGACCTTTGGCGGATACAGTGAAGAGCTGCCCTTTTCGTCCCAGGACCCGCTCACCTACCCCGCGGCCGACGACGAGATCATGCGCACGGTGGGCCAGACCGCCCTCTATGCACGGTTTTCCTCGAGCTGCGGCGACTCTCCGCTGTACGCCGCGCCGGTGTTGGTCGACCCCGAGCCGCCGCTGCTGGTGGCGTTCCAGGTCGGGCCCGCGGATGTCTTGGCCCAACAGGACGGGGTGCCGGCGGCGGTGATCGCAGACGCGAGCCCGGCCGCGGCCATCGCCCTCGACGCGCTCGACGCCAGCGGCGTGCGCTTGGTGATCGATGCGGTCGAACAGGTGGCGGGCCAACCCGTGCGCACCACGGTGTTCGATCAGACCGTGACCGCGGCGGAGAACCTCGTGTCCGTGCGGGACGTGCTCGTGGTCCCGCCCGAGGAGGGCACCTACCGGTTCGAGGCCGCCATCGCCGACCTCGCGGGCAACACCGCCTACTTCTTGAACGGCGCGGGCCAGCCCGTGACCGCGTACGCCTTTGACGTCATCCGCGACGCCGCGCCCCCGCGCACCCCCTTGCCCGCGGCCACCGACATCACCGTGACCGACGACGTGGCCCTCATCTGGCTCGACGCCTACGACTGCGGCCTCATCTGCGAACAGAACCCGGGGGACAACCCGTTCTACGTGCGCGGCGGCCCCGCGTACCCGGACTTTGCCAATGTCGCTGGACCCCCGTTCGTGGTCCCGGTGTTCGAGGAGGGCGAGACCGAGATCGAGGTCCGCGCGGTGGACGCGGCGGGCAACCCCTCGCCGGGCATCGGCCGGGTCACGGTGCGGCAAGCCCGCGACCGGACCGTGCTCGACATCCCCTCCGACCAGGTCCTGCGCACCGAGCACCGGCCGAGCCTCACCGCCGGGGGGGGCACGCTGTTGGCCCAGCTTGTGCCCCACCACGTGCTCGCCGACCCGCTCCAGGACGCGGCGGTGTTGGTGAGCCAGCCGGTCAGCACCGAACAGGTCGGCACCGATCCGTTGACCTCGTCGCGGCCGGACATGGTGCGCAAGCTCAACCTCGAGCTGCACGTCGATTCGTTCAGCGACCTCGAGTACAACCAGAGCCAGCGCTCGGCCGCGGGTCTCGCCTACGGGGCGGGCTTGATGCATTGGGTGGAGTGGACCCCGTCGGTGTTCACGAGCTTGGGCCGGCACAACTGGGCGACCTTCGACGGCAACGGGGTGATCAGCATCGCGCCCATCAACGCGTACCTCGGCGGGCTCGACCCCGAGGGGGTCCCGGCCCCGACCTGGGACAACGACGGGTTCGACGGGCAAGCGGTGCTCGAGAGCCAGTCCTGCCGGGTGGCGGGCCCGGTCCGGTGCGTGAGCACCGATGCGTACCGGAGCCATTTCGACCGCGCGACCCTCGCCGCCGCCCCCACCGGGGACGGCGGGTTTGTGGTCGGGGGCATGGGCGGCCAACTCGTGCGCACCACCGACGAGCCGGTGGTGGAGACCCGCACCATCACCGGGCCGGTCTTGATCGGCACCCGGGTATCCAGTGACATTATCCGGGGCATCGGTTCGCTGCGCTTGGTGATGGACGCCCCCGCGGGCGAGGTCGCGGGCGTGGGGATCTACGAAATCAATGGCAATGGATTGACCTACGACCGCAACCGGCCGAGCAATCAGCTGATCTACGGCGAGGTGTTGCTCTCCGGCGCGGGGGTTGAGCTGGTGCAGGACTTCAACGGCCACGCCACCCGGGGAGGCAACGGCGACGTCATCGTGGGGCTGTTGGTGCCCGCGGGCATGACCGTCGATGTGCCGGTGGTGAGCTGGACCAACGACGAAGTGGGTGGGGTCCCGACCGGCATCAGCCCCACCACCGACACCCTGTGGCTGTCCGGCTTGGTCGAGTTCGACCTTGGGGCCCTCACCGCCCCCTACGGCAGCTTGGACGCGGCCGCGGTGGACGCGGTCACCGAGCCGGGGTTGGCCCTGGCCTTCGAGATGTCGGTGATGCCCCCCGACTACGAGTACAAGCCGCGCTTCAACGGGCTCAGCTTTGTCCGCACCGCCGACGGGCGCGAACCGGTGGCGATGCCGTTGGCCCAAAGCCAAAACCCCGCCGCGGCCAGCCCGGTGCACATGGCCAACCGCGGCCTCGAGCGGGGCATCGATTTTTCGCTCTCGACGTCGTCGGACACCCTGCTCACTGTGCCCGAAGAGAGCTGCCGCATCGCCATGCGGGTGGATGAGCCGGTCACGGTCAACAACATCTCGTTCAATGGCAATGGCCTCATGGACAATGCCTATGTGCGGCTCTTTCACCGGCCCCTCGCGGCGGGACCGCTTGGCACCTACGCCCCTCCGCAGCCGTTTTACGAGACCTTCTTCAGCGGGAGCTTCTCCCAAGGCCAGAACCTCGCGTTCCGGCCGGTGGAGTACGACCAAGCCCAAGGCATCGCGAACTGTGACGACATCGACGGCGGCGAGCTGGTCAACCAGACCTTCAGCGTCACCGTGCCCACCAACGTACTTGACCAAGTCTCGGTCAACCCCCCGGCGGGGACCGCGGCCGAGGTCAGCACCGGGACCGTCACCTATCCAGAGTTTGCCACGGTGCCGGACCCCCTGATGGCCACCCCCTACGCCGTCACCCCCGGCGAGGTGGTGCGCGTGTACATGACCCAGGTGAGCGGTGACTCGGACATGTACGTCAAGCTCGGCGCGCCCCCGGCGGTGGCGGACTACGATTGCCGTCCCTACGCGGCGCTGTCCGACGAGGTGTGCACCTTTGTCATCCCCCCGGGCGTGACCGAGCTGTACGTGGCGATGGAGGCCTACGACCCGATCAGCGACTTCGAGGTGTCCGTGCGCCGCCTGGTCGAGGTCAGCGAGATCACCGCCCTCCCCGGCGAAGACCTCACGGTGTCGAGCTCCGGCACCCAGAACCACAGCGTGTTGGTGCTCGAAGACACCGGTGCCGGCTACCCCCAAGGGTATCTCGGCTTCTCGGGTGACCAATGTGGTTTTTACAGCGGCTACTACGACACATTCCACAGCTGCTTCATCGCCATCCCCGACGACGCTCTCACCTACCGCATCTACGTCGACCAAGAGGTGCCCCACGACACCACCACCGTCACCGCCACCACCCGCTACGACCAGACCCCGGTGTTTCAGGTCGGCAGCTTGCCGGTGGCGGCGGGCCAAAACGTCGTCGTCACCGCCCCCACCGGGCCCGGCCGCCTGCGCGTGGGCTACAACGACCCCGTCACCACCAGCGACTACGTCTGCCAAGAAAACCTCAACACCGCGAACCCGGACCCGTGCGAACTGCTCATCTCCGGTGACCGCGACGCGGTGTACATTGGCATTGAGTACGGCGATGGCGAAGCCACCTACGACGTCACCGGGGTGGTCACCGCCACCGGGTGCACCGGGGTGGAAGCCGAAAACCCCGGTCCCTACGGCACCGACGCGTCCCGCGTCCTCGAGCCCGGCTATTACCTGATGACGGTGGCGAGCTACGGCTTCCCCGCCGAGTGGCCCACGTCGGGTCCCGGGATCTACACCGGGCCGGCCCAGCCCGGGGCGGGGGCGGTCAAGGTCTTGGGCGCGCCGGTGTCCCCGAGCTACTTCATCGGCGCGGACTTCGTCGACGACCGCTTCGATGTGCCCGCCATCGATGAGGGGGGCACGGTGTGCAACGTGACCCTCGATCTCACCGCCGCGCCCACCATCACCCGGGTGGCGGCCAACGAGAAGTACGCGGTCGCGTCCTACCGCAGCACCGGCCCCGACGGTGCGGTCACCGAGCGCCTGCGGGTCATGTCCGTCGACGAGACGGCCAGCCAAGGGCCGGTGTTCGACCAGAGCTGGCCGTTGCCGGATGAAGCGCTGACCACCTGGGGGCTGTCGGTGAGCGGCACCCGGGTCACCGCGGTGCTCGCCACCCGGGCGGGGCAGTTCGCCCGGGTGCGGGAGTTTGACATCGGGACCGACGCCCTCAGCGAGGTGCAGCCCGCGTGTCTGGTGCTCAACGAGGAGCCCACCTTCCTGCAGCTGCGCGACGCGGTGTTCGAAGGGCCGGTGCTCACCGTGGGCGGACAGGGCGTGTCCGGGGCCGAGCTGCGCGTCTACGAACGCGAGGGGCCGGCCGAGGTGGGCGCTTGTCGCAGTTGGGCGTTGCGCCGGCTCAAGACCTACCCCGCCGAGGAGATGCGCGGGGTGGCCCAATCCGGGGGCGACGCCTTCGCCGTGCTCGAGGGCGTGTCCGGGGCGCGGGCCGCCCATCACGAGCTGCGCCGGTCGGGCCCGGTCTACCCCGGGGGCGCCCGGGGGGTGATCGGCTACGACGCCGCCGACGACGGGGCCTTGCTCCTGGCGATGTACGACACCGCCCAAGGCACCGGCCGGCTGATGCAACTTCATTTGGAGCCGGCGGTCGCGGTGCTCGACGTCGAGCTGCCCGCGGAGACGGTGGTGAGCCAACCACGGTTCGCGGGGGCGGGCCGGTTCGCGGCGTTTTCGCACAGCAGCTCGGGCACCGGCTTGCCCCAGTTGGTGGTGGCGCCGGTGAGCGCGACCTACGCCCCGGTGGCCTTGACCAACGCCACCGTGGCCGGCGTGACCGGCTTCTCCCCCGACGAGCCCGCGCGGGTGGGGCGCGAACACCACCTCGCGTCCGACGGCCGCTACCTGGCCGCCCTGTCCGACCCCGGGGTACAGGTGTTCGACCTCGGGGCGGCCGGCTTGCCCGCCGCCGACCTCGTCCCGGTGCTCGACGAACCCTTGGCGTCGAGCAACGTGCGCAACCTGGTGATGAAGAGCGGCGGGCTGCTCGTGACCTACGCGGATCGCAGCGCCGACCTCTGGCTGTTCGACGACGCCAACCCCGAGGTGGTGCACCGCCACTTCGATGGGCTCGACGAGCGCGCGGTGGGCCTGACCGACACCGGGGTCATCTTCTTGCAGCCGCCGGTCACGATCCAAACCGGCCGTACCCCCATGTTCTTCGACGTGGCCGAGCTCAGCTTCGCCGCGTTGGTGTTCGGCGATGACGCCAAGCTGCCCCTCGGCACCATGCCCAGCGGCGCTTACTTCCACCGCTTCCCCGCGGTGGCCCCCACCGCCAGCGGTGACCTGATCGTGCAAGACATCGGCGCGCCGGTGCCCGTGCTGTGGCGCCTGTCCAAAACCCACGGCCGAACCGAACCGGTGGATGGCAGCCTGCGGCCGCTCACCTCGTCGGACGACACCGCCCTCAACGCGGTGCGAGTGGCGGGCGATTGGGTCTACTACGTCAAGGCGCGCGGCCTCGGCTATGCACTGTATCGCATGGAGCTTCGTTGAACCAAAGCCATTGGCGCATCCGCGCCCACATCAGCCGGCAGGTGGTGGGACGGCTGCACGAACTCCCCGCCGAGGCGGCCCGCCGGGTGCGCGACGCCCTCAGCGAGGAGCAGGTGGCCCGGGCCCGGGGCGACGGCCTGGCCGCCTGGGTCGACATGGTCGACCACATGACGGTGTGCAACGTGGTGCAAGACGTCATCGGCTCCGAGGCCAACATCGCCTATTGGGAAGAGGGGGCGCGGCAGACCTACGGCGGCGGGTTCTTGCAGAAGTTTTTCAGCACTGCCAAGAACGTGTTCGGGGCTTCGCCGATGGCCACGTTCAAACGGTTTGATTGGGTGTACAGCTTCTCCACCCGCAACCTCGGCACGGTGGAGGTGGTCACGCCCGACGAGCACACCGCGGAGGTCACCCTGGACGGCTTTCCCGCGGACCGTTTTCGGTTCAGCTGTTACCGCGAAGGGACCCAGGGATCGTTGCGCGGCATCTTTGCGCTGTTCGACATCGCCGGTGAGGTCACGGTCGTCGACGAGGACGAGGCCCGGGGCCGGGTGGTCTACCGCGCGCGGTGGTGAGCGGCGGACAGGGCCCCGGGCTCAGGGTTCGCCCACGATGCCGTCGAGGGTCTCTTGGGTGAGCGGGTGATAGCTGGCCCGGGCCGTGCGGTAGATGCGCTGGGCTTTGTCGCGGCCCCAATCAGACTTCATCAGGCCGTCGTACATCGGGCGCACCAGGCGGCGGCGGCCTTGGCTGGTCACGAACTGTTCGAGGCTGGGCACCGCCGGGTCATAGTGATTGGCCACCGCGAGCTTGAGGAACTCGAAGCGCAGCTCGCTGTTTTTGGTGGTGGAGAGCTGAAGCTTCTGGTCGAGGGCGGCGAGCTTCTGCGTGTCCAGCGAGCGGGGCAGGGCCCGCATGAACAGCACCCACTCCAGTGACGAGAAGTCTTGGGTGGAGAGCTGGGCGAGGGGCTGGCCCTTCGCGAAGGCGCCGGCCGCGGTCTTGATCTGGGTGAGGGTGTCGGACTCGACCGCAGGGACATTGTCGGGCAGGCCCGGGCGGTAGAGCCAGGAATTGACCTGAAGGGCGTCGAGCTTGTCCGCGCCGAAGCTCTTCTCCAGGCGGGCGGAGAACTTTTTGGTGGTCATGCTCGAGAACGCGTTGTCGTCGAAGTAGGTGCGCAAGAACGCGTCAAACTTTTCCCGGCCGAGGTTGACCTCGAGCATGCGCAAGAAGGCCGAGCCCTTGTCATAGGGAATGGAGTTGATGGAGTCGTCCGGGTTCTCGTCGTCGATGGGCCGGCACAGCGCGGTGGCGGGGTTGTCGCGGCCGAGGTCGTCAAGCTCCTCGAGCAGGTCACGCCGGCCGATGCTCTCGACCAGCTTCGCCCGCCGCTTGCCATAGATTTTCTCGAGGATGCGATTCTCGATGTAGGTAGTGAACCCCTCGTTGAGCCAGAAATCGGCCCACGCGGCGTTGGTCACGAGGTTGCCCGACCAGGAGTGGGCGAGCTCGTGCGCCACCACCGAGGTCAGCGATTTGTCGCCGGCGATGGTGGTGGGGGACAGGAAGGTCAGGCGCGGATTCTCCATGCCCCCGAAGGGGAACGACGGCGGCAACACCAGGATGTCGTAGCGGCCCCACCGGTAAGGGCCGTACAGCTCCTCCACCGCGGTCATCATGTTCTCGACGTCGGCGAACTCGGCGGCGGCCGCGGGCAGCACCCCGGGCTCGGCGTACACACCCGTGCGGGGGCCGAGCTCTTGGAACGCGATGTCGCCCACCGCGAGGGCGATGAGGTACGGGGGGATCGCCTCGGGCATGGCAAAGGTGAATACCCGCTCGTCGCCGTCGACGCGGTCGCCCTTGTGCTCGGCGCTCATCACCGCGGCCAGGGTCTTGGGCACCCGCACGGTGGCGTCGTAGGTGATGCGCACCCCGGGGCTGTCCTGCAGCGGAATGTAGGTGCGGGTGAGGATGGCTTGGCCCTGGGTGAACAGGTAGGGCAGCTTTTTGCCCACCGTCTGCGCTGGGGTCAGCCATTGCAGGGCCTGGGCCCCCTCGGTCGTGCGGTACCGCACGATCACATGATCGGTGTCGGAGCGAAGCCGCACCACCAGGTCGCGGCCCATCATGGGGTGATCGGGCCCGAGGTGGTACGAAAGCGCGATGCCGGCCTGGTCATAGACATTGCGGATGTCGAGGTCGCGCGCGTCGAGGTGCAGCTCAGTGGCGCCCGGGGACTGGGCGATGGTGAGATCGGCCACCGCCTCGATCCGGCGCCGGGAAAAGTCCACCCGCGCGTCCCAGGACAGGTGCCGCACCCGGGCGAGCTCGGGCCGGGCGTGGCTGTGCGGGTCGAGGGCGGCCGGGCGCACGGGGGCAAACAGGCTCTCGGGCTTTTGCCACTCATCGGGAGCGGGCGCGCTCTGGGCACATCCGCCGGACAGGGCGAGCGAAAGCAGGGCGAACATCGAGATCGTGCGCATCGGTTCTCCGTCGCGCGCAGCCGCGCATGGGTCGTGCGGGCCGCGCATACCGCGCGTTACGGAAAAAAGCCCCGCTGAGCAAGCGGTCAGGGGCCAAACAGCGCGCCGCGGGCCTCGTCGAGGGTGGCCGCGGGGCAGGCCACGCTCGGCATCAGCAGCGGGCCCAAGCCCAGGGCCACGGCCAAGCCCGGCCGTCGTCGTCCGGGGCCAGCCCAATGGTATGGCATTGGGCGTACACCTCGGCCACCGCCACCGCGGCCCCGTGCAAGGCGAGCGCGCGATTTTGCACCTGGGGCTCGTCGGCGGCGAACACGCAAAGGCCCTCCACGATTTGGTCGAACCACACCGGGGCCCGGGTGCGCGCGGGCCGGCCGCCCTGGGCCAAGCCGCGCACCTTCTCGTCCCCGTCGAACATCTCGACGAACACATCGAGATGTTCGGCCCCGATGTGGGCCATGGGCGCCCGCAACATGAGGTTGAGCGCGGACACGTCCCCGGGCCAGGGGTGCTCGACGTGGACCGCGTCCCGGTCCAGCTCGTGGGCGGGCCGCTCGGCCCCGGCGGCGAAGGCTTGGACCCGGCGCAGAAAGGTCACGGCGCGGCCCGGTCGGACACCGGGGGCGGGTCGGGCTCGCGCACCACCTGCAGGGTGCGCACCGACTCGCCGGGGAGGTCGGCCTCCGACCACAACGAGGGCGCGAGGCGGTTGATGTACTGCACAAACCGCGCGACGGGCGCGTCGATCTTCAAGAGGTTGCGCGGGTTGAAGCGCACGTTGTCGTAGACCGCGCCGTCCTCGTCGCGCAGGGTCATGAACATGAGCTGGGTGATCCACATCAGGGCCAGCGCGTAGAGCGCCATCGGGCCTCGTCGCTTTTTGGTCACGTAGATGGGCTGGACCTCGCAGCGGTGCTCGTCGACGGGGCGGTACGAGAAGAACATGTGAAAGCCGATGAACGGCCACCGGCCAAACAGCCGGGTGCGCTTGGCCAGCGACAGGCCCCCGAGGTTGCCGAAGCCGTAGCGCATGCCGTACGCGTACGTCTTGCCGAGCATGAACTGCACGAAGCGTTGGCGCAGGGTCTTGCCGGGGATCTTCCAGCGCAGCTCGAAGGTGAAGGTGTGACCGTCCTCGGCCGCGGTGGCGTCGAGGGAGGGGTTTTCGATCTCCATGCCGTGAATGGTGGAGAGGTGCTGGGCATCCAGCCCGTTGATCATCGTGACGTGATGGTGGCAAGGCCGGGTGTAGGGGGTGCCGTGCAGGAAGGTCAGCTCGCCTTTGTCCTCGAGGTCCGCGAGGTCGATGACGGGGACGGGGGCTTCGGTGGCGGGGAACACCCAGATGAAGCCGTACTTTTCTTCGGTGGCCCAGCGGTGCTGGCGGGCGTTCTTGGGGATGGGCTCGCCGCAGGGCACGTCGACACACGCGCCGGTGCCGTCGTAGCGCCAGTGATGGAAGTAACATTGGATGGTGTTGCCCACCACCTTGCCCTCCCCGAGGTCGACCCCCATGTGCGAACAAAACGCATCCAGGCAGCGCACCGTCCCGTCGTCCCCGCGAAACAGCACCACCTGCTGGCCGCACAGGACCATGGACTTGACCTGGCCTTTGGCCAGCTTGTTCGACGGGAGGGCGTGGTACCAGCCCGCGGGCACCACGTCCCACCGGTTGAACACGGGGTGTTCAAAAAACGGCTGGGTGCGGCGGTTCTTGTGGCGGTTCACGACGAGAGTGTAGCAGACGGATCCGGCGGGGGCGGGTCCGAAAACCACCGGGGAAACCAGCGGGCGTACGTCGAGGCGGGCACAAACAGCAACAGCTGGCCGATCATCAGGCTGTGAAACAGCGGGCTGACCCGCAGGGTGAGCATCATCATGGTGTGCATGCCCACCACCACCAGCATCGCCCAGCGCCGGGTCGGCTTGGCCCAAATGCCGAAGGCCACGAACAGTTCGCAGGCGAGGGTGCCGATGCCCATCACCTGGTAGCCCCACCGGGGCAGGTCGATCTGGGACAACAGGAAGTCGCCGTAGCGCGGATTTTTGAACGCGAACTCCAACGCCCGGCCGTTGAGCCAATTGTTGCCGTCGACGAGCTTGGACAAAACCGTGAAAAAGTACACCGACGAGAACTGCAGCCGCATGATCCGCAGGCCGAACCGCGGGGCCCGCAACACCGGCCCGCCGGGGTGGTCCCGCAGCCGGTCGTAGGGCGCGGCCAGCAACAACAACCACTGGGTCAACGCCAACGCGCCGTAGGCCCGGGGCATCATCGTGTCCAGGGCGAACAGCACCAACATCGGCGCGAGGATTGCGACATGGATCAACCGTGCATAGCGGCGCACCACCACCAGGAGCAAAAGCCCGGTGAGCAACACCGCAAACAGCCCATACACCAGCCACAGCGGGGGCAACGGCTCGCCCAGCCACTGCCAGACCTTGGCCGTGCTGCGCAGCACCGGGCGGCAATACAGCTCCCAGGCGTGGCGCAGCCGGGGCAGAAAATACGCCAGGGTCCAGAGGGCAAAAAAGTGACGAAACACCACCGCCGCGGTCACCGGCTCGTCGTCAAAAAAGAACGTGCGGTACCGCGTTCGGGCGCGGGCCCACAGCGACGGGGCGGCCACTTGCTCGCTCATCGTGCCCCCGGGGCCCGCTGGGGGGCGAGGGGACCTGGACCGGGCTTGGACAGGGCCGGGGTGCGCAGGGGGATCGGGCTTTTGTGTTCGAACGTGCGGCGGCGCTCCTGCCGTTCGGCGAGGTTGCGGATGCGGCGGTAGCGGCGTTTGTCGACGACGATGACGTCGTGCACACGCTTTCGCTGCTTTTTGTGAGACAGCAGATGGACCCGCTCCCACTCGAGGCGCAGGGCCACCGCGTCGATGCCGTCTTGTTCTTTGGCCGCCTCGGCGAGCAACAGCGCGAAGCGGCGGACCTCGCGTTTGGCCCACCCGCGGTCTTTGCGCAGGGCCACGTGGTGGTCGTAAAAGCGCAGGTCGGTGAAGCCGCGCGCGTAGTGAAAGTACCGGCCGGGATCGATCTCGACCTCACGGCCGTCGTCGAGGATGCCGGTGACCACGAGGCGTTTGGTCTTGTGGTTGGGGTCTTTGAACATGCCCCAGGGGAACGACCCGTGCCCCGGCACCCGGTCGGGCAACACCCCGCGCACGAGCAGCCCGAGGGTGACCAGGATCCAGCCGAGCACGAAGAGGTGGGCGAGCACCCGGCCGGCCCGGTGCTGCCACAATCTCGTCAGGGGCGCTGGTGCAGAGCCCATCGTGTCGTTGTGACGCAGCCGGGCGGGCGGGGCAATGGGCGGTTTCCGTTCGAAGGGAAAGCTGGGGTAAAACCGCGGACATGAAGCGCGCGATGATTGTTCTGACGGTGTTGATAACGGCGGGGGCAGCCCAGGCCACGACCTCGCCCACGCTGACGTTGCGGCCGGCGGTGTTCGCCTTTGACGACGGGGGCCCGGGGCCACACGACGTGCACCCCGCGTTCGCCAAGGCGTGGCGCGCGTTCACCGACGACGTCGGCCAGGTCAAAGCCAAAAAACGCAAAAGCGGGGGCGGCGGGTCGCAGATCACCATGGACGGCGACGTCAGCCCCCCCGGGACCCAGATCGGCATCGGGGGCCAGATCGGTTACCCCACCGCGTTTGTGCTCAAGGTGATGTTGATGGAGCGCATCGGCCTCGAGGTCGGGGTCGGGGTCGGCGTCGGGTGGTGGCACATCGGGGGCATCATCTCGGCCCACGTCGACGTCGTGTGGCACCCCCACACCCTGGCCCAGGGGAGCGGCTACCTGCTCAGCTGGTTTGTGGGGGCGGGGCTGTGGCTCGGCTTTGACGCGCTCCGGTTCTGGCTGCCGACACAGACCTACTACGGCTACACCTACCTGCCGTTCCCCGTGTTCGGGGTGTCGGCGGGGGTGCGGGTGCCGGTGGGCCTGTCGTTCATGCTCAAGGACCTGCCCCTCGAGTTCTACGGGGCGCTGGTCCCGTCGGTGCTTTGTTTTCCCGCGGTGGGCATCGGCCTCGGCGGGCAGCTGGGCGTGCGTTTTTGGCTGTAGCCGCGCTCGACGACGAGCGGGGTTCGCCCCGGTGAGCGCGAGTGCCGACGAGGGGCGGGCAAAGAGTTGCGCGCGCCCCGTGAAATCGACATCCTGAGGGCGTGAATACCCTCATCGCGTTTGTCCTCCTCCTCGGGCTTTTGATTTTTGTGCACGAGCTTGGTCACTTTTTGGTGGCCAAGGCCTGTGGCGTGCGGGTGCTGACCTTTTCCCTCGGGTTTGGCCCGCGCCTGGTCGGCATCACCATCGGCGACACCGACTACCGGCTCAGCCTGCTGCCCCTCGGCGGCTACGTGCGCATGTATGGCGACGACGTCTACACCGAGGTGCCCGACGACCAAAAACAGTACGCGTTTTTGCAAAAGCCGTTCTGGCAAAAGTCGGCCATCGCCGCGGCCGGCCCGGTGGCCAACTTCCTGCTGCCCATCGCCGTGCTCACCGTGGTGTTTTACGGGTCCGAGACGTTGCTCGCCGCCCGGGTGGGCACGGTGGTGCCCGAGGGGCCCGCCGACCGCGCAGGGCTTCAGCCCGGCGACACCATCGTCTCCCTCGACGACACCCCGGTGCACAGCTTCGCCGACCTGCAAAACCACATCGAGGCCCGGCCCGGGCGCGAGGTCGCGGTCACCGTGCGCCGTGGCGACGAGACCGTGGACCTCACCGTCATCCCGCGCAGCGTGCGCTCCGATGACCCGGTGGAGCCGGACAAGACCCTCGGCCGCATCGGGGTCATGCCCTACCACCGCGCCCCCGTCGTCGACGTGGCCGAACACAGCGCGGCCTGGGCCGCCGGCCTGCGCGCGGGCACCCGGGTGCTCGCGGTTAACGGCCAAAAAGTGAACCGCCAGGAGGAGCTGCTCGCCGCCCTCGACGCCGCCGACCCGGCGGCGCCCTGGCACCTGACCGTGCGCAAGGTGCTGCCCGACCAATCCCTCGAGGACGAGACCGAGGTCGTGGTCCCGGTCCAGACCGACTTCAACGTGCAGGTGGTGAGCGAGGTCGCCCGCTACGCGGTGATGCGCGACGAGATCGACGGGGACATCGCGGTGCTGCTCGACAAGGCCCAGGCCCACCAGGACGTGGTCGCGGACCGGCTCATCGCCCGGCGGGGCCTCGGCCCCTACGAAGGCCGGGTGGAGTCCGTGGCCGAAGGCACCGCGGCCGAGCACATCGGCCTCGGCAAACGCGACCGGCTGCTCTGGGTCGACGGCCACGCGTTGACCTACGCGGGGGAGGCGGCGGGGCGGCTGGCCGAGGACCCGCGCGGCATTCACGTGATGCTGTTCCTCGACGGGGCCAACGTGCGAGCGGCGATCTTCCGCATGGGGCCGCGCAAGGAATGGGGCCTCGAGAGCATTCGCACCTTTGGCGCATCTGTGGATAGCCGGGTGGAAGGCGGGGAGCGCATCACCCGCCCGGTGTCGCTGCAGGGCGCGGTGGGGCGCGCGGTGTCCGCCACTGGCATGCTGGTGGACAAGACCTGGCGGGGCCTCAAGATGCTGTTCACCCTGCAGGTCAGCCCCAAGTCGCTGGGCGGCCCCCTCACCATCGCCCGGGTGGCAGGCAACGCGATGGAGCAGGGCTGGGACCGCTTCATCGAGGTGCTTTGTTTCATCAGCGTCAACCTCGGTCTCATCAACCTGTTGCCCATCCCGGTGCTCGACGGGGGCCACCTGCTGATCTTCATCATCGAGGCGGTGCAGCGGAAGAAGCTCTCGATCAAACAGAAAGAGCGCGCGTTCAAGTTTGGTTTTGCCGTGCTCGCGTGTGTGATGGTGTTCGCGTTCTACAATGACATCATGCGCGAACTGCTGAGCTGACCGTGGCCGGGGCCGCCGACCTCGACGAGGACCGCCTCACCCAGCTCGCGCTCAACTGGGACGGCCTCGCCGACGAGTACGCCGCGCGCCTCGGTGACGAGCTGTCCGGCAAACCCTTCGACGTCGAGTGGCTGGCCGCGTTCGCGCGGGCGGTGCCGGCGGGGGGCCCGGTGGCGGACGTGGGCTGCGGACCCGGCCACATCACGCGGCACCTCGCGGGGCTCGGCCTCGACGTGGGGGGCTACGACCTTTGTCCCCGGATGGTCGCGCGGGCCGCGCAGGATGCACCTTCATTGCGGTTCGCGGTGCACGACATGCGCGCGCCTCTGCCCGATGCAGGCACATGGGGGGGCGTGGTCGCGCTGTACAGCCTCATTCACCTCGGGCGGGCGGAAGCCGCCAGGGCCGTGGCGGGGTGGGCGCGGGCCTTGGTGCCGGGGGGGCAGCTCCTGCTCGCGGTGCACCGCGGAGCGGGCACGCACCGCGAGGACCGGGTGTTCGACCGGGACGTGCCCATGGCGATCACCCTGTACGAGCGGGACGAGGTCGCGTCCTGGCTGCACGCGGCCGACCTTTTGGTGCGCCGCTGCGAGGTGCGCGCGCCCTACCCGAGCGAGTTTCCGTCGGAGCGGGTGTACGCCTGGGCGGAAAAGCGCGCCTGAGTCTGCCCGCGCACAAACAAGGGCGGCCGGCCGCCGCGTTTCGGCGACGACCGGCCTATGCAGTTCACCGTCGTGAAGAACGGTGCTTCAAAGAGAATTCACGTCGTAGACCAGCACCCCGCTGGCCCCGCACAACAGCCAGAGCAGGTCGCCCTGGTGCGAGGCCTGGTGGCAGCTGTCGGCGTGGTCGAGACCCAACCGGGTGTCGCCGGTGAGGGGATCGATCAGGCGCACCGTGCCCGACGCGGCGACGAGGATGCTGTCGCCGGCCGGCTCCAGCGCGCTGGGGGTGAAGCCGATGTTGACCGCCCACACCGGGGTGTTGAAGTCGCTCAGGGCCCGGGCCACCAAGGTGGTGCCATTGGCCACGCACGCGAGGTCAGGCCCGCAGCGCAGGATCTTCTGCGCCCCAATGTCCATGGAGTCGCGCAGCCCCCATTCGCCGGTGGCGGCGTCGGGTCCGTATACGTCGGTGCGGCCGGCGTAGGCCAGGTACACGCGGTCGTCGGTGACCATCACCGACTTCGCCCCCAGGGGGATGGTGGTGTTGTCCCGGAACGCCTCGGTCAAGGTGCTGGGGTCGGACACGTCCCCCACCAACAGCTCGGCCTCGTCGTCCGAGGTCCACTCGGTGTAGTTCGCCACCAAGAAAGGCCCGGCATCAAAGTGGTCACTGAAGGGGACCACGCAGTCGAGCCGGCCGATGCCGCTGTCGGTCTCGAGGTTGAACACCTCGACGTAGAAGCTCGACTTCACCGCCAGCGCCCCGTTGCCGGTCAAGCGCATGCGGCCGTCCCATCCCCCGCCGCTGAACGGTGTGCCCGCCAGCAGGTCGAGGGAGGTGCCCGTGGTGGGGTAACGCGCCAGCCGGTACAGGTCATGGGACAGGAGCAGGTCGGCGCCGTCCATCACCAGGCCGGCGACATCATCGCTGGTCAAGGTGGTGATCAAATCCGCGGCGTTGCCGGTGGGCGATGCCCCGTAGCCGGGCCCGCCCGCCACCCGCAATGTGCCTGCTTCGAGCCGAAGCTCGTGGGCCACCGGGTCGTCCGGGGTCACGACCCCGAGGTTGATCGCCACCCCGGGGATGCTCAGGTCAATGCGCTCGATGCTGCCGTACCCGAGATGAAGAATGCCCTCGACGACGACCGCGCTGGTGGGCGAGGTGGGCTGTACGCTGCCGATGTTGACCGGGGCCGACCCCGGGGCGGCGGTGTCGAGGTGCCACAAGATCTTGCCCGCCCCCACGATGTAGAGGTCGTCGCCGTCGAACGCCCCGGTCCGCGGGCCATCGACCACCGCCTCGTACAACAATGTCATGGGAGCAACCGTGGCGTCGAACACCTCCACCAGGTCCGAGAACGTGTCGTACACCGCGGCCCGGGTGTGGTCTGCGTTGAGGACGTAGCCGTCGCCGCCGAGACTGACCGCGCTCTGCGCATCGGCGGTCTCGACGCGCACGTCGTAGTTGCCGCGGCCGATCACCCGGCCGTTGGCCAAGGTCGCGGCGGGGCTGCGCAGGGTGGTGAGCGGACCGAACCCCACCCGCGCGGGCGCGGCGGGGTCAGCGACATTGTATTCGTCGCTGGACCCGTCGGCGAACCCCACGCGCAGGGAACTCCCGCTTGCGTACAGCAACCGCACCCGCTCCCGGGTCACGGTGCGGGACAGCCGCGCGCCGTTGTCGTCCACGATGTCGAAACGCCACCCGTGGGCCACCGCGAAGTTTCCGTCTGACAGGGAGGCCATCCCGCCGTACGCGCCGAAGTAGGACCCCGCGGGCAGGGTGGGCACCGGCGGCGCCGCGCATTGGGTCAGGTCATCGAGGTCAACGACGTCGGTCGGGGCCGCGCAGGCGGCTTGGCCGTCGCAGTTGGTGCACCGTTCGCAGTCGTCCACCACCGCGCCGGGGGCGCAGTCCACGTCCTCCGCGCCACAACCACAGTCACATTGTCCATCGTCGAACTGGGCCGCGGCGCAGGTCCACCCCGCCGGGGGCGGCGTCTGGCAGGAGGCCACGTAGTCGGCGCAGCAGTCTCCCGCGGACACGCAGGCGGCGTCGCATTGGCAGGCGTTGCCCGCATTGAACACCCCGCAGCCAATCTCCGCGCAGGTGCTGGGGTCTCCGTCCCCATCCCCATCGCCGTCTCCGTCTCCGTCTCCGTCGCCGTCTCCATCGCCGTCTCCATCGCCGTCGCCGTCGCCGTCTCCATCTCCGTCACCGTCGCCATCTCCATCTCCATCTCCATCTCCGTCGCCATCGCCGTCGCCATCCCCGTCACCGTCACCGTCACCGTCACCGTCTCCGTCTCCATCGCCATCTCCATCGCCGTCTCCGTCTCCGTCTCCGTCTCCGTCTCCGTCTCCGTCTCCGTCTCCGTCGCCATCGCCGTCTCCGTCTCCATCGCCGTCGCCGTCGCCGTCACCCCCGTCGGGCGCGCCCGCATCTTCATCGCCACCGCCGATGGTGACACGGCACCCCGCGCTCACCGTCGTCGAACCCAACAAAACCAAAAAACAACAAAGACCCCAACGTGTCATACACACCTCCCGTGGGGCCTCAGACGAGGGGCGGCGCCAACGATTTTGCCCGCCGGGGGGCGAGGGTCGGCGGGCGCGGGCGCAGGGTCGGCGGCCCCGGGGGCGAGATCTCCGCGGCCACCGGCGCGCACAGGCTTCTGGGCCGCGGTGTGGCCGGCGACACGCCGGGGTTGAATATTCCCCGGCGTGACGGGACGCACAGAACATCGCAGATCACCGGGCGGTCGCTGTCCACAGTTGTGGCCCGGCGGTGCCGGCTGCCGTGGAAAGGCGGCCGCCACCGGGGGGCGGGCGGCGCCTTCAGCGCGACAGCGAGAAGCCAACCTCGGCTTCGCGGGCGGCGAAGAACTCGCCGCCTTGGGCGTAACCCTCATCCAAGGTCCCCGTTCGGATGTGCTCGACGTCCACCGCGCCGACCTCGACAAAGATGCCTTCCTCGGATGCGACCAGGGTCCCGGCGGGCACCACCAATGTGCCGTCGCTCGACGCGGCCTCGAACACGTAGGGCTCTGAGCCGAAGGCGCTGCTCGCGACGGTGACCCGGACCAGGTCGTCGGCGTCGCCCGGCGTCCAGGAGAACACCATGTCGTCACCGGAAGCAGACACATTGCCTTCGGGGCCCACGAGGTCGAGCGGGGCGGGCACGGTCACGGTCGAGGCGGGCGCGCTGCTTCCGTACTCGGTCTGGTAGCTGACCTCACACACCGTCCCCGCCGGGAGCGCGGTCTCAAAAATCGCGTAGGCCCCATCAAACACCGCGCCCCACCCCGTGACCACGTCGCTGTCCTTCAAGGGAAGGGTCTCGTCGCCGCACGTCACCATGAACTCCTCGTCGTCTGAAGGCGTCCACGTGGTGCCCCGCTCTTCGTCGATGAACACCGCCTTGACCACGGTCGAGTCGTCGGCGTCGTCGACTTCGACCTTCAGGTATACGGGGTAGCGGTCGGCCAACGACAGCGGGTCGGACGCCGAGGCCACGCTGAGTGCGGACGTGGCACCGAGCAGACAGACGGACAAGACAGAACGAAATCGAACGGACATGAGCATTTGGGTCATGGGGTACTCCTCAGGGAAGGGCCGTGGACAGGCGAAATCAGGGACGAAACTGGAACTCAGGGTCTTGGTGGCGGGCCACGGTGATGCTGCCGCCGTGGGCATAGCCATCGTCGAGCGTGGCCTCGGTGTGCAGAAGGTCGATGCGCGGCCAGGCGTTGGTGGAAAACAAGCTGAAGGAGTCGTCGATGGGCACGAGGGTGCCGGCGGGAATCACCAGCTCACCTGCGGCCGCGTCGGCTTCAAACACATAGGGTTCGTCCTGCAGCTCGGCATCCTCGAGGGTGAAGCGCACGACATCGCCGGCCTCGCCCCCGGTCCAGGTGATGCGCAGGTCGTCGGTGTCAAGGAACACCGTGTCCTCCGGCATGGCGATCACCAGCGCCGCGGGCAGGGAAATTGGGGAGAGCGGTGCGCTGGAGCCGGCCTCGGCCTCGTACCGGAACACGCAGGACGTGCCCCCGGACAGCGCCCCCTCGAACTCAGCCCAGGCGCCGTCGGGGACCTCTTCGCCCCAGCTGATGATCGCCCCGCTGTGCCGCTCGAGGGGTGCGTGCTGGTCGCCGCAGGTGGCCTCGAAGACGTCGGCGGCGGGGGGCGCGCGCCGCCAGCCGTCGTCGTCGAAGAACCCGGAGACCCAGGTGAAGCCGACGTCGTCGTAGATGTCGACCCGCAACGTCACGGGGTACTGGTCGGCGAAAGAGCGGGGCGCCGGCTCGCCGGCGTCACCGGTGGGGCCGCCATCGGCGACGGCCTCTCCCTCGGCCCCCCCGCCGGCGGAGGCGGCGCTGAGGGTGGTGGCGACGAGGGCCAGCAACAGCGAGATCGCGGGTCGGAACAGCCGAAGGGGGGCGGGGGGCAGGATCATGGTTTCCTCACTGCGCGGCGATGAGGCCGGGGATCAAGGTGGACACTGTACACCTTGATATCAGCAAGATGGACGTTGTCCACCTTGTGTGTGATGATGTCGGTCACATGCCGTATCCATCCCAGATCGATGCCGAAGCCATCGGCCAAGCCGGCTTGGCCCTGCTGGAAGAAGAAGGGTGGGGACAGTTCTCGTTGCGCCAGGTGGCGCGCCGGCTCGAGGTCGCGCCCAACGCGCTGTACCGGCACGTGGGCGACAAAGACGGCCTCGTCACCGAGGTCGGCGCGGCCGCGGCCCGGTTGATGTACGCGGCCATCGATCGCGCCACCGCGCGGCTCGACGGGTTGCCCCGGGTACAGGCCGCGGTGGGGGCGTACGTGGCGTTCGCCACCACCCGGCCCGACGCCTACCGGGTGTTCATGGAGGCGCTGCCCGCGCCGGGGGACGAGCGGGAGGCGCCTTGGGACCGGGTGTGGGAGCTGGTGCGCGACCAGGTGGAGGCGGTCATGCCGCTGTGCGCGGAGGCGGCTGCATTTGCATTGTGGGCGTTGGTGGCGGGACGCATCGCCCTCGCCAACGGCCCCGCCCAAGAGGTCGCCCCCACCGAAGGTCTCGAGGAGGCGGTGGGGGCGTTGTTGTCGGGGTTCGACGCGATGGGCGAGGTCGCGTCACCGCTGTCCCCTTATTTTCCGCAACGGTGACCCGGTGTCGCGGCCCCGCCGGCCCGGGCCCTCAGCGGGACGGGTCGTCGGGGGCCGGCGGTTTGCCCAGGTGCAGCCCGAACCGATCCACGAAGCGCAGAATCCGGAACATGGGCTGCCCCCCTTCATCGGTGTCCGCGACCGCGGCAAAGAAAAACTCGTCGCAGTATTCGGTCTCGCACACGTAGCGTTGCCCTTGCAGCGATCGCAACAGTTCTTCGCTCTCGAGCACAAACGTCACCGGGATGCGGTTGGAGCTGCCCGCCCGCTCGGGCACCAACATCGCAAAGTAGAGCCCCTTGCGGGTGAAGGAGAAGCCGAGCAGGTCCCGCTTGAACACCGTGCGCAGGTGGGTCGCGGTGCGCTTCTCGCGTAGGGCGAGGTTGATCGCATCGAGGGTGAGCTCGTCGCCAAAGTCCTCGTCGAACCCCGCCCGGGCTTGGGACACGCCCTTCACGAAGGCCTTGCGGTCGGGGAGAGGCGCCAGGTGCTCTTGGGGGACGTAGCCTTCCTCTTCCCCGGTGTGCACCGTGCCGTACAGCACCCGGGCGACGCCGTTTTTGGGTTGGCCCACGGTATCCACAATTTCGTTGCGAATGAACCCGTGGCCCCCCTCGCAATGACTTTGGGTCCGGGCCTGGGCCACCGTGGGGCAGGCGAACGCTTTTTCGTGAACCACGAACTGGTACCGAAACTGTTCCTTGACCTGCTCGGGGGCCTCGCCCTGGGTGAGGGCCTTGACCAACTCCAGCTCCTGTTGGCGCTCCTTGACCGCTTTTTGGGTCGAGCCCGGGCAGCCCGCGAGCGCGATGGCGCACAGGCCCGCGCCCCACGCGCCGCGCCAGCGTGGTCGGGCCCTCATGCCCACTCTCCGATGCGGTCCTCGGGGTCCGCGTCGATCACGCGGGCAGCGAGGCCGAACGAGAAACCGCGCCGGCAGAGCTTGGCCAGGTCTTTGCGCCGCTCGTCGGCGTCCAGCCTGCCCGCGTCGGGCTGGCCCGCGCCCGCGGGCGCGGTCCTGCGGTAGGGGCCGAGGCGGCGGCGGCGGGCGTAGCGGTGCGCGCTCAGCAGCTCGTCGTCGTCGGTGCGCACGGCGATGGCGGCATCGATGATCGGACCGGGCACGCCCTTCTGGCGCAGCTTTTGCCGCGCGGCGAACAGGGACTTGCCAGAGGAGACCGCGGACTGGACCACGCCCCGCGCATAGGCATTGTCATCGATGAGGCCGGCCCGCTTCATGGTGTCCACCACCTCGGCGATGTGGGCCCGGTCGTCGTCCCCCACCGGGCCGAGGCGGCGCAGCTTGCGCAACAGGACCCGTTCGAGGTTTTTTTCTGACGACGCGAAGCGCTGCAGGTACCGCACCGCGGCTTGTTCGAGCGCGGCCGGGGTCACCGCGTCCGGTCCAGCACCAGCCGGGCGCCGGCCGCCCCGGTGACGCTGATGAACCAGCCAAAGCCCACCAAGCTCACCACCGTGCTCACCAACAGCAAGAACGTGCCGAGGCTGTGCACCAATGCGGCCGCGACCGCGGACACCAAGAACAGCGGGTACAGCACCGAGAACATCCCGGTGACGATGAAAAAGCCTGCGAGCAGGCCGCCCAAAAGCGGCACCCAGCCTGCGCGGACAAGGCGCCGGGCCGCTTCGGCGGGGCCCAACCGGTGATGGGCCACCAACGCGCTGTAGGGGGCCACCACCGCGGGGGCGAGGGACAGCAATCCGGTGAACAGCACCGCGTAGAGCACGCCGTTGCCGATGCTGAGACCGGCCACTCCCGCGACAAGAAACAGTGCATAGCCAAAGGTGCCGCAGAGGACGGCCCGGGCCGCGCTCCCCACCCAGTGGTCCTGGACTTTGCGGGGGAGCGGCGCGGCCAACAGCGAGGTCGCGACCAGCACGTGAATGGTCAAGAACAACCAGGCATAGCCGGGGAGGGTCTCGTCCAGCGACTCGCTGACGTCGGCCGCGGCGAACACGGGGCCGAGGCCGAAGACCAGGGACAGGGCGGTGAGCACCATCGTCGCCGGGAGCAGGCGCTTGACCAGCAGCGGCCACGACTGGCGCAGGGCGTCGAAATAGAACGCGGCGTACAGGTTGGCCCCCGCCTCCGCGGGGCCCTCGCCCCGGGCCGACCGGCACGCGTCGCACTCTTTGTGCTGGCGGGTCTTGGCGCAGGCGCGGCACAACGGGCCCGCGCAGTTGATGCAGAAATGGTCGCCGCGGTACTCGGCGTGACGAGAGCAGGCGCGGACCGCGACCCCGGCGCTGGCGGACGATTCAAGCATGCGGTGAGCGTACCACAGCGGACGCGGTCGAACGTGAGGTGGGCCACGGGGCGCACAGATGGCATGCTCCATCCAGCCGGTTGGGGTCCAGCACTGACATGGGGCGGCGACGCCCGAGGAGACGAGAATGACCGGCACCTTGAAGAAGACCCGCGTGGCCCTGGCCGCTGTGACGTTCCTGTGCGCGGGCTGTCCCGGCGGCGACGTCAACACCGAAGCAGACGCCGAGCTGGCCTACGTGGGGTTCGATCCGATCTTGAGCCACATCATGGACCTGGGGTTCGCCGGCTTCAACGCCGCGGGCAGCGCGAACATCCCCACCCAGGAGGATGACGCGCCGGGTGACGGCACCATCGCGGTGGACGGACAGGTGGACCAGGGCAACTCAGACAACAAGGGCATGCGCCTGGACGTGGCCTTGGACGACTACTTCGACGGGCCGGTGGACAGCCCCGCCAACGACGACGAGACCGCGTACGAAATTGTGTACAGCACCGCGGACGGCGCGCCCCTCGACTGTGACCTGCAGTTGAAGAACTTCCCCGACGGCACCCTCGAAGGCACCGTCAGCGGCACGGTGGTGATGACCGGCGACCTCACCGGCGACCTCGTGCTCGACCTGGCCATCGATGGCGAGACCGACCCCGACGCGGACGATGCCGAGAAGGTGACCCGCGCCGCCGGCACCACCCAGGTCACGGGCACGGCCACGTCGGACTATGGGGAGTACGCGGTCGACGTCGAGATCTGATCGTCGGCGTTCAGGGTTTGGACAGCGACAGCGCCACGTCGACGATCATGTCCTCTTGGCCCCCCACCATCCGGCGTTGGCCGAGCTCGACGAGGATGTCGCGGGGATCGACCCCGTAGCGTTGGGCGGCGCGCTCGGTGTGGAGCAAGAACGATGAATACACGCCGGCGTAGCCGAGCATGAGCGCGTTGCCGTCGGTCTGGACGGGGCGCTTTTGCATCGGGCGCACGAGCTGGTCGGCGCAGTCGATGAGGGGGTAGAGCCCGATCCCGGTCTCGATGCCCATGCGGTCGAGCACGGCGATGAGCACCTCGAGGGCACAGTTGCCGGCGCCCGCGCCCATGCCGGCCACGCTGCCGTCGACGCGGTCGGCGCCGGCTTGGATCGCGATCACGGTGTTGGCCACGCCGAGGCCGAGGTTGTTGTGGTTGTGAAACCCCACCGCGCAGCCGAGGGCCTGTTTGAACGCGTCGATGCGCTCGCGGGTGTCGTCCATCAGCAATGCCCCTGCACTGTCGACGACGTAGACGGTCTCGGCCCCGTAGGATTCCATGAGCTTGGCCTGGGCCACGAGGTCCGCGGTCGAAATCATGTGGGACATCATCAAAAAGCCCACCGTGTCGAGCCCGGCTTCCCGGGCGAACTCGATGTGCTGCTTAGCCACGTCCGCTTCGGTGCAGTGGGTGGCGATGCGGATGGTGTGCACCCCGAGCTCCTTGGCCCGGGCGATGTCAGCGGTGGTGCCGATGCCAGGCAACAGCAGGGCCCCCAGCTTGCTGTGGGACAGCGCGGCGCCCACCGCGCGGAGGTATTCCTCCTCGGTGTGCGCGGAAAAGCCATAGTTGAACGAGTTGCCGTTGAGCCCATCGCCGTGGCTGACCTCGATGATGTCGACCTTGGCCTCGTCGAGCTTTTGGGCGATCGCGACCATCTGCTCGACGGTGTATTGGTGGGCGAGCGCGTGCATGCCGTCGCGCAAGGTGGCGTCGTTGACGATGATTTTGCGTCCAGCGGTCATGCTTGGCTCCCCTGCGCGATGGCGATTTCTTCGCCCATCTTGAGCGCGGCCGAGGTCATGATGTCGAGGTTGCCCGCGTAGGGGGGCAGGTAGTCGCCGGCCCCCTCCACCTCGAGGAACACGCTCACTTTGGTGCCGGCCACCACCCGCCCGTCGTCGAACCGTTGCTCGACCCGCTCGTAGACCGGGTCTTGTTTCAGCCGGTAGCCGGGCACGTAGCCTTGTACCCGCTCGACCATGGCCCGGATGGAGGCGGTGAGGGCGGCCTCGTCGTCGCTCTCCACCAATCCGTACACGGTGTCGCGCATGATCAGCGGGGGCTCGGCGGGGTTGAGCACGATGATGGCTTTGCCCTTTTTTGCGCCCCCCACCTGCTCCAGCCCGCGGGCGGTGGTGACGGTGAACTCGTCGATGTTGGCCCGCGTGCCCGGTCCCGCCGACCGGCTGGCGATGCTGGCCACGATCTCGGCGTAATGCACGGTGCCGATGTCGCTCATGGCCTTGACGATGGGGATCGTGGCCTGGCCTCCGCAGGTGACCATGTTGACGTTGTCGTGGCCGAGGCCCTCGTCGAGGTTGGCCACGGGGACGACGTACGGGCCCACCGCCGCGGGGGTGAGGTCGACCACTTTTTTACCGCGGGCTTGCAGCAACTTGGCGTGGTGGAGATGGGCCTTGGCCGAGGTGGCATCGAAGACGACGCCGATGTCGGCGAACGCTTCGTCGTCGAACAACCCTTCGATGCCGCGGTGGGTGGTGCGAATGCCATGGGATTGGGCGCGGCGCAGCCCATCGGAGTCCTTGTCGATGCCGACCAACACCGCGGGGTCGAGCACGGTGGAGCGCCGCCGCATCTTTTCCAATAGGTCGGTGCCGATGTTGCCGGACCCGATGATCGCGGCGGGGGTCTTGCCCATAAAAGCCTCCAGGCCCGGGCGATATCGTCCCCACCCCCGGCTGAAAAGGCGGCGCCACGCCGCGTGGGTGGCCTGGCCCATCGGAAAAAGGGGGGACCCGGCCCGCGACCGGGCGCGCTAACGTCAGGGCTATGAATTGGCGCATGGGATGTGGACTGTTGTTGCTGAGCGCGGGGTGCGGCGGGTCGTCGCTCACCGCGGACAGCGTTGATTTTGGCCCCGTGGGGTCGGCGGTGTGGGTGCAGCTCGACCTGGACGACGACGCCACCGGGGCGTTGACCGCGGGCGAGGTCGCCCACGCGGTGTTGCTCACCGACGACGCGGACGGGTGCGCGACCCTCACCGCTGCCATCGACGCGTGCGAAGACGCGGTGGATGAGGACAGCGCACTGACCGCGGCCGAGCGGTGTGAGCTGGGGGACAACCTCTACGAAGATCTCGCTGACGCGTTTGAGCCGCTGTACGGCGCAGGCCACCGCACCGCCACGGCGTTTTTCTGGGAAGGCGACGGCGTGTTCGATGAGCCCGCGGCCCAAGCCTACACCGCGGGGGCGGACCCGGAAGACGATGGGGTGGCGCTCCGGCTCGACCTGTTCACCGCCAACCCCTTCGACGCGTTCGCCGATGCCTGGGACGAAGACAGCTGCGGCGCGGACCCAGACCTCAGAGGCGACCTGGACGTCTACCTGCTGCAAAGCGGGAGGCTCACCATCGACGGCACCGAGCCCTTGACCGGCAACGGGGAGGGCGCGCTTCAGGACAAGGACGGTGATGCCGCCGGCAATGTCTCTGTGTCGTTCGCGGCCGATGCCTGCGAAATCCGCATCCGCAACAGCGACGCGGCCCGCTGCGCGGCGTTCGCGCTGCCCCCGCTGGCCTTCGCCGCGGTGGGGGGCACCGGCACCCCGGGGCCGGACAATGTGACCGCGTGCAAGCAGTACGTGGTGAAGGCCAACCAAGCCTACGAGGACTGCGGCAAGAACATCGTCATCGACCCCGTCGAGACTTGCCCCGCCGACCTCAACGATGGGCGGGACTGCCTGGATTTCTTCGACGAGCTCGGCGACAGCTACATGTGCACGGGCGAGGACGTGACGTTCTCGTTGCCGGCCGAGCCCTGCGAAGCCCCGGCCTGACGCCCACGTTCGATCGGAGGTGACGTCGCGCGTGGTCAGCACGCGTCGCCGCCTCCGCTTGTCACGGATTTGTCATCCGAGGGTGCGCAGTCGACTGCGCGGTTGGCCGCGGGTGCGCAGCGCACAACGCAGGCCGGCCCCGCGGTGATCTCGTCGCCACGCGCCGCGCGCGGGGGACAGAAGCGCAGCGGTACGCGGTGGGGGCGAATCGATTCAGTTCCATTGTGGGGCGGGTCACACGCTGACACGTGAGTCAGACCCACCGGCGGAAATCATCCACCGGGCACAAACGTCTGGTCCGGCAACAAGTCAATCACGAACCATCGGAGGCGGGCTGCGTCCGTCGACGCCGACGTGCGTCCGGCGTGCGTGTTCGCCTCGAGGAGACCACATGAAGAAGACAGCTGTTCTGATCCTGGGTGCTCTCGCCGTGTCGGCGGGATGTTCCACCACCCTCAACGTCAAATCTTGGGAGCCCGGGGAGGTGGCGGTGGGCGGCGCCGACCGCATGATCGTGGCCGACGCCGAGGGCCGCCGCAGCGCGCGCGAAACGGTGGCGATCTTGTTGGCCAAGAACGCCCAGAGCATGGGCTATTTCCAGGTCGACGACCTGTCCGCGGACGGGGTGAAGATCGACGTGCACGGTCGGGAGGCGACCATCGAACACTACGAACAAGAGATGAAGGGCAACGAGCTGTTCGTGCGCGCCGACGTGCTCGAGTGGAGCGCGGACCGCGATGTCGAGGAGTACACCGAGACCCAAGGCACGGGAAAGAACCGTCGGCAGGTCACAAAGACCCGACCGGTGCTCAAGGGGCGGGTGTTGCTGCAGGTCACGGTCTCCGATGCCAAGGGGCGCGCGCTCTTGGCGGAGAAGGAGTTCGAGGGGATGAAGAGCTTCTCGGGCGACGTCGACCGGGAGGTCGCGATCGAAGGGGCGGCCGAGGAGGCGGTCAAAGAGTTTTTGGCCAGCATCACCCCCCGCCAGGTCACCAACGAGGTGCGCGTCGATGACAGCGACGACAAGCAGGCGTCGATCATCAAGACCGCGGAGAACGGTGCGGTGGCGCAGGCGGCCGAGGACATGGGCGCGTTTGTGAAAGAAAATCCAAACAGCGCGTCCGGTCACTACAACCTGGCGGTGTTCTTGGATGCGCAAGGTCGCTATGATGAAGCATTGCCGATGTACGACAAGGCGATGAGCCTGGGCGGCCCCGGTTGGTACAGCGACGCGCGCGCGGCGTGCGCCAAGCGGTTGGGCGCGGCCGAGGCGTTGCGGAACTAGGGCGCATCTCAAGACCAAAGATGCCGAGCGCTCGCCCGGGCCCGCCCCAAACCGGGGGCGTGCCCATGGCAACGCGGGGCATAAAAAGCACGCCCGGCGTTTCACCCGGTTGTGCACCCGTGGGGAACGAACGAAGTTCCCCACGGGTTTTGTTCATCATGCGTCGTCGCTTGGCCCTGCTCGGGATCGCCGGTCTCCTCAGCGTGCCGCTGGCTCTGCCCAGTTGCCTCACCGCCGACCCCGGGGTGTACCCGGCCGCGCTCGACCGGCCCCCCGCCGCCGATCCGGTGCGCATCGCCCACGATGTCGACGTGCTCGCCGGGCGCATCGGGCCCCGCTCGCCCCAGACCCCCGAGGCCCTCGACGCGGCCGCGGCCCACATCGAGGCCCGCCTCGTCGAGACCGGGTACACCGTCACCCGCCAAGCCGTGCGCACCGATGCCGGCACCTTCGACAACCTGTTGGCCCACTGCGGGCCGGAGGACGCCCCGCGGTTCGTGTTCGGCGCGCATTACGACTCTCACCCCCACACCCCCGGCGCGGACGACAACGCCAGCGGGACCGCCACCGTGCTCGAGCTCGCCCGGCTGTTGCGGGACGACGCTCGTCCCTGCGCGTCCATCCGGCACGACTTGGTGTTCTACACCCTCGAAGAGCCGCCCTACTTCCGCACCGGGGAGATGGGCTCGGCGGTGCACGCCCGGGCGCTTGTCGACCAGCATGTCACTGTACGCGGCATGGTCTCGGTGGAGATGGTCGGGACCTACCACGACGCACCCGGCACGCAGGACTATCCCAGCGCCATCCTCGGGTGGCGCTACCCCGACACCGGCAACTTCCTCGCCGTCATCGGGCGCCCGGACGACGGCGACCTCGTGGACACCGCCGCCGCGGCGATGAGCGTCGACGCGTGCCTGCCCGTCTACGGCGGCACCGCCCCCGCGGCGATCCCCGGCGTCGATTTCTCCGACCACCTCAACTATTGGGACGCGGGGTTTTCCGCGGTGATGGTCACCGACACCGCCTACCTCCGCACCGCCCACTACCACGAGCCCACCGACACCCCCGACCGCCTCGATCCCGCGCGCATGGCCCTGGTCGCGTCCGGGCTGTGGGCCTTGGCCCGGGCCCAGCAAAGCCCGCCCTGATCCGGTGTGCCGCAACCCGGCCGGCCCGTTTCCGGATTCAGTGACAGAGGGGCCGAACCGCCGCGCGCCGGAGCGACACGTTCGGAAGCCAACCCAGGTGTCACCCGCCGCGGGCGGGGGGCGGGACAGGTTTGTCCTGCGGCGGCACCGTGGCGGCGGCGGGGGCGGGCCCTCGGGGGAGATTCGCCAACCTGCTGTTTTTATTAGTTTTTATTCGGCCACCTTCCGCCCCTGCCCCGCGGATCGCCCGGGCCACATCTGGGCTTGACCATCACCAGATAGTTATATAAATATCTGGTGATATGTCTGCCTCGCTCGATCTCGTCTTCGCCGCCCTCGCCGACCCCACCCGCCGGGCCATCGTGGCCCACCTGGCCGAACAAGACGCGGCGGTGGGCGAGCTCACCGCGCTGTTCCCCATCACCCAACCCGCCGTGTCCAAGCACCTCCAAGTGCTGGAGCGGGCGGGGCTGATCTCCCGCCGCCGGGCCGGCCAAAGCCGGCCCTGCCATCTCGAGCCCGAGGGATTCAAAGACATTGCCGCGTGGGTCGAGAGCTACCGCGCGTTCTTTGAGGGCTCTTTGGACCGGCTCGAAGACTATCTGCAATCGATCCAGGGACATTCCGTCCCGACCCCCCCCACCGATGACTGAGTCATCAGGAGATTCCATGGCCGCCCATCCCGCTCCCTCCGTGCCCGCCTCCTCCCCTTCCCTGGAAGACTTGATGGATGCCGCCCCCGAGCGCTGCATGGTTGTCGAGCGGGTGGTGCGCGCGCCCCGCGCCCTGGTGTGGCAGACCTGGACCGACGACGCCCACCTCGACAAATGGTGGGGCCCCAATGGCTTCTTGAATGAGACGCACTCGTTCGATTTTCGGCTCGGCGGCCGGTGGCGCTACACCATGCACGCCGAGGACGGGACCGACTTCCCCAACTGGATCGAATACCTCGACATCGTGGCCGAGGAGCGGATGGTCTACGCCCACGGGGCGGAGGATGACGAGCCCGCGTGGTTCTTTGGCGTGGTCACGTTCGAGGACGCCCAAGGGGGCACCAAGGTGACCATGCGCTCGGTGTTCCCCTCCGCGGCGATGCGCGAAGAGGTGGTGAACAAGTACAAGGCGGACCGCGGTGGGCACGAGACCCTCGCGTGTTTGGCCGGCTATCTGATGGGTGTGGCGCAAGATCCGCGTCCCATGACGCTGTCTCGCCTGGTGTATGCACCGGTGGACAAGGTGTGGACGGCCTGGAGCACCGAGAGCGGGCTGCGATCGTGGTGGGGGCCGCGGGACATGACGTTGCCCGGGTGTGAGATCGATTTTCGGGTCGGGGGCGCCTACCGCATGACGATGCGGGGCGCGGACGGGACAGAGTACCCCTTCCACGGCACCTACAAAGACATTGTGAAGAACGAGCGCATCGTGTTCGACGCCGACATCGGCGCGGGCGAACCGATCTTGACCACGGTGACCTTCATTCCCGAAGGGGACCGCACGCGCCTGGTGGTGAACCAGACCGTGCCCCGCGACAAGAACGCCGCCGCCGGCCAGCAGGTGGGCTGGAACGGCAGCCTCGCCAAGTTGGCGGAAATGGTGGAAAGCTAAGTTAGAGCGCATCTCAAAATCAAAGACGCGTGCGCTCGCCAGGCCACGACGAGCGCCCGATCGGGCGTCTCGTCGCTGGACACGAGAGCGCATCCCAAAATCAAAGACGCGTGCGCTCGCCAGGGCCACGACGAGCGCCCGATCGGGCGTCTCGTCGCTGGACACGAGAGCGCATCTTGAAATCAAAGATGCCGTGCGCTCGCCAGGGCCACGACGAGCGCCCGATCGGGCGTCTCGTCGCTCGACACTAGTTGGTTCGCCGGGCGGCGTAGTAGGCGCTGTCCGGCTTTCCCGCCATCATGGGCCCGAGCACCTCGAAGCTCTTCTTGAGCAGGTCGCTCTGTTGGTACGCACCGAAGGCGTCGGCGGTGGCCCACTCCTCGTACAAGAGGAAGGTGTTCTCCGCGTCGGTGGACGCAAACAGCGCATAGCGCTCGCACCCATCCAGCTGGCGGACCTTGACCGACTCCTGGGCCATGTGGTCGATGAACGCCTGGCGGTGTTGCGGTTGGACATCGAGCTGCACACGGATCACCATCTTGGATGGGGCATTGGCAGGGGCGGACGTGGTCATGGAGCCTCCGGGGGGCGGGTCTTTTTGGGGGGTGGCCTGGGCACAGGCGCCGACGACGGCCACACCCAGCAAGAACGACAGCGCGGGCGCGGTCCAGCGCGCGCGACGAGGGGGATCAAACATAAAACCTCCTGTAGTCAATTGGTAAACCAAGTTGACCAATATGGTCAACATGATTTACCTTATGCCCGGGCGCCCGGGGCCCGGGCTGGTCGCGGCGGGGCCCTGCCGGTTGGGGCCGCGGCCTGCTAGAGGAAGGCATGAGCTTTGATCCCCACGACCCGTTTGCGTTCCGGCGGCACCACCTGGGGCGCGCCCTGGCCCGGGTGCAGTGGATGTTCGACGAGCAGTTCTTGGTGCTGTTTCACGCCCGGGGCTTTGAGGACTTCAAGCAGGCGGACGTGTCCATCATCGCGCGGTTGCCGGTGGCCGAGGGCGCGCGCATCACCGAGCTGGCCCAGCGCATCGGCATCAGCAAACAAGCGGTGGGGAAGCTCGTCGACAGCCTCACCGCGCGCGGGTACGTCGAGCGCACCCCCGACCCCGACGACGGCCGGGCCCAACGGGTGCGCTACACCCCCCGGGGACGGGAGGCGCTGGCCACCGCGGGCGAGGTGGTGGCCGAGCTCGAGGCGGGGTGGGCCGAGGTCCTCGGCGCGGATGAGCTGTCGCGGCTCAAGACCCAGCTTCTGCGGTTGGCGGATGCGCTGGGGCCTCCGGACTATCTGTGAGCAGCCGGGTCAGGCGGTGGGCGCCGGCTCGTCGAGGTAAGGCGCCGGCTGCTCGATGATGTGCCGCACGATGTCGATCGCCTTGGCACAATAAAGCCCATCTTCGATGCGCTCGTCGAACGAGTACTTGATGGGCAAGCGCTCCACCACCTTGACCTCCGCGCCGTCGGCCACGACGTCCATTTGGGTCTGTCCCGCCACCGCGAACACCGGGATGTTCCCGTATTCGTACAAGTGGTGGTGGCCGGCATCGAGCTGGATCGAGCCGAGGTTGGCCAAAAACAAGCTGGCGTAGAGCGGGTCTTGGCGCAGCACCGCGCCGGGGAGCAGGCCCCAGTCATCGAGGGTGCGCATCGCCCAGACCGCGAAGCGCACCGCGAGGTTGGGCAACGCGAGCACCAACCCGAGCTCCTTGTCGGTGCTGCTTTTTTTGTCGCTGCGGCCTTCGTCGATGTCGCCTTCGATGTGCCGCACCAGCTTGGCGAACGACCAAGTCGGGTCGATGCGCCGCTTGAGCACCACGATGGCCCCGTCGTCGGACTTGCGCTTTTTGGCCGAGAAACTGACCCAGATGCCGCGGCGCTGGTAGAGCCGGCCCCCGGACACGAACCGGTTGAGCCGGGGACGCTGGTGGAGCACCTGGCCTGCGGCGAAGATCATCAAATGCAACAGGGTGGCACGAAGACCGGTCCGGGCCACAAAACCATCCAGGGCGGCTTTGGCCGCGGCGACCTCGATGCGTTGCTCAAAGTACACCACGGACTCGTTCCGGGTCCGCATGAGGTAGGGCATGATCCGCCGGGTGGCGGGCATGTCCTTGACCTTGTCGCCGTCGGGCCGAAAGCCGAACATCAACGGGCGGCGGGCACGGGCTGCGGCGGTTGTTCGGCGGGGGGGGCATCGGGCTTGGTCATGGCCGCGGCCGCGGCCTCGAGCTCCTTGACCCGGGCCGCGAACGCACCTTCATCGACGAGGGTGAGGTGATCACGGATCTGCACGCGGACCTCACCTTCCGGGCTCAGGAACTTCTTGTTGGTGTGCAGGCCCCCGTCGATCTTTTCCCCCACGCCCCAGAGCTTGCCCGAGCCGTCGGTCATCACCAGGTCGTAGCTCCACTTGGTCCACTTCCACGGCTCACCCTCGAACACCACTTTCCCGGTGAACCGACCTTGGTCCTCCGACACCGCGAAGGTGTTGCCCTCGGTGCGGGTCATGGTCGTCCGGCCCAATGTACCTTCATCCCACACCCACTCTTCGATGCGCCCTTCGTTGAAGTAGAGCACGCGCTTGGCCACGGTGGGGCGCGCAGGACCGAGGGCGACGTTGCCGTCGGGGGAGTGCATGCTGACCTCCCCCACGTAGTACTCGACGAGGGGGGCCACCGCCCCCGAGGGGGGCTCGGCGCTGGCCGACGCGGCGGGGGCGTCCGCTTTTTCGTCGGGGCTCGAACACGCGAACAACAACAACGAGGACAAGGCGAGCAACGTGCGGGTCATCATGCGCCCCTCATAGTCCAACCACGCACCTGCGTCACCGCACTTGGTAGTCGAGGGTCATGTTCTGGCCGCGCCGTTTGACGTCGACCGAGAAGTCCTGTCCGTCCTTGAGCTTCTGGTAGAGCATCAGGGCTTGGTCGGGCGAGCTGATGTCGTAGCCGTTGACCCCGGTGACCACGTCGCCGCGCTTCAAGCCAAGCTCCTTGAACACCGCCCCCGAGCGCACCCGGGAGAGCTTGAAGCCGACCTGCTGTCCATTTTCATAGGCGGGCACGAACCGGCCGTGGGTGGAGAGCTGGGCGAGGTTCTCTTGGGCCTTTTGAATGGACGCGCGCGAGACCGAGAAGGAGTGGTCCGACGTGCGCTCGATGCCGGCGGCGATCTCGTCGGTGAGTTGTTGGCGGCGGCTCGGTCGCCGGGCCTTGCGGGCGGGGGCGCGGGGGGGCGCGGCGGCGGTCACCGTCGCGGGGCGGGCGGTGGTGACGCGCTCGAGCTCGTGGGTGGTCGCGTTTTCGATGCAGACAGATTGCCGGCCGATGGCGACGACGTTGTGGCCGCCCGGCAGCCGCTGGCAAGGGCCCACCGCGCGGCGGGTGCGCCGGGTGCAGGCGTTGACCGAGTAGAGGGCGGAGGACGCTTCCCCCCGGGCCCCGTAGGTGGCGATGGAGGCGATGGACTGACCGGGCTGGCTGTACACCGACGCGCCCTTGAGCTGGAACGGCAGGTCGGTGGGGGCGGCGTCGGCGCACGCGGCCCCGGGCCCGGCGGTGGTGGTGGCGAGGGAGGCGCCGGCCAGGAGGGCGCCGATGGTCAGGGAAATGGGGAACAGCCAGAGCCGCATGTCGAGCCTCCTGAGGTGGTGGGCCTGAGACGGGGGCGGGGCCCGCGGGCATCACGTCCGGGGTGTGATGTAAAAGCGAAGCAAAATCAGTCATTTGCGAGATATTCAGCCTTGTCGCGCCCGCCGACACTGGGGTCCCTTGTGCGAGCGGTCACGAGATCTCCCACCTGGTTCGGCCACCGGACCCGACGCCGCCGTTTCGCCCACGTTGTCCACGTCGGGAGCTTTTCCATGTTCGTTCGCATAACGCTGACCATCTACCTCGCCCTCACCGCCGCCCTCGGGGTGGCCGCGCTGTCCGCGAGCTCCGGCATGGTCCCCGCGGCTGCGTTCGTGGCCACGACGAGTTTCGCCGGCTGACCTTTCCCCAGACCATCCACAACCGATCGTTCACCCGCTTGGAGTTCGCCATGCTTCGCCGTTCTTTGTTCTCTTTGTCCTCCGCCGTGCTGATTCTGGGCACGTCGGGCTGCAACCTGCTCGGCCCCCAAGGCCCCTACGAAACCGGCTTGGTCGTCGTGCAAGAGGCCGAACAGGTCCGCACCACCCAGCTGTTCACCCTGCGCGAAGACGGCGACGTCATGGAGCGCAAAGCCACCCTCGGGGTCGGCGACAGCTGCAACGAGGCCCGGGCCTCGGCCGGCACCCTGACCACCACCGAGGTCGGGACCTTGACCACGACCTGGCGTGTGGTGGGCCAGACCGAGTCCGACCACCCGTTGGTCCCCGGCGCCGCCAGCTACGGGGCGATGGGGGTGTCCATCACCGAGATGACCTCGGTGTTCGAAGGCACCGCCACGGTGCACGAGACCTTCCGCGATCCCAACGGCGATCCCGACGATTGGGAAGAGACCACCACCAGCGAGGTCGCCCGCACCACCGCCGCGGCCTACGAAGGCATGGCCGCCGACGAGTACGTGGTCGGCCTGTCCTCTTTGGGCGACCTTTGGGCGTCCCTCGACGACCCCGAAGCCGAGCTGTCCCCCCGCTTGGTCACCCGCAACAACGCCCAAGAACAAGACATCTGGGCGTCGGTGGACGGCAACACGTTGTTCATGGCCGAGGGCATGGACGAGGTGAGCGTCGGGGGTGAAAAATCCAATGGCCGTCGCGTGAGCGTGATGGCGGTCGGCGACGCCAACCCGGACAGCCGCCTGCTCGGCACCTGCGTGCAAGAGGTGGTGGGGACGTTCGAGTCGAACCACCCCGACCAACAAGACGGCACCGTGCGCACCGCGCACCTCGACCCCGGCTGCGACACCGGCTTCACCCACGAACAAGTCGGCACCGAGTGGTGGGTGGGCAACGTGCTCGTCGAATCCGAGAAGGAATATGTCGACATCAGCGTGACCGACTACGGCTACGAGTGGTTCGAAGACACCGGCGCGGGCTGCGTGCGCTACACCTCGGCGACCAAAGACAACTCCGACGCGACCCTTTTCGTGGAGTTCACCCAGTCCACCGTGGTCGAGACCCTCAAGACCCCCCGGTACGAAGTGCAGGCGGGTGAGGAAAGCGCGGAGTAACGCAAATACATTGACCTGACCTTTCCCAGACCAACCAACACCGGCGGGCGGACCTTTGGGTCCGCTCGCTTTTTTGATTTCGCTTCTCATTCACGCGGCTCTCGTCAACAATGCCGGCGACGCGAGGTCAGGTTGAGCCCCCCCCGGTACAGTGCGACATTCAGAGCCCAAGCGGTGCGCGACGCCGCCGGCGCGACCTCCTATGCCGAGGTCGCCCAGGTCGCGCAGCAACATGGGGTGGCGACCCCGACGCTGCTCGCGTGGTTGACCCAGGACGCCCCGGCGTGTCCCTACCTGCAAAGCCAGACCGCGCGGCGCATCGTGCACGAGACCCAATGCGCCGCCCCCGGGTGCGTGGCCGACGTCGACAACCCGCCGCTGTGCCCGATTCACCGGCGCGCGTTCCGCGCCGGCTGGGCAAAGCTCGCCAAGTCCAACTTTCGATTCACCACCCGGGGCAACTTCGAATGGACCTTCGCGGCCGCGGCCGCCGGCGGCCGGGTCCCGGTGCTGTTCGACGACGTCGCGGGCATGGTGATGCGACGCCGCTACGGGCGGGCGCTCCTCGTGCACACCGCGGCCACCGGGCCGGAGGCGGCGATTTCGCTTGACGCGGATCTGGGGCTGTACGTGCTCGAGGTGCCGGCGGATTTCCAGATCGACTCGTGGCCGCGTTGCCATGTGACCATGACCCGGCGCCAGTTGGCGTTGGCGTCGGTGGCCGACTGACCACGGCCCTTTTTGTCGTCGGCGGCAGTCCGCAATGAGACAGCTTTGGTTTGGGGTGCGTGGCTGGGTGAAAATCCCCCTCGACTTGGGGGATACATGACGACACGAGGGTTGACGATCGCCGCCGGCGTGGTGCTTGCGGCTTTGGGCGGCTGTCCGGGGCCGGTGCCGGCCGTCCCGGGGGAGGCGGAGATCGGCCCCGCGGGCGGCGCGGTGCAGAGCGTCGACGGGCGGGTGACGTTGGATGTTCCCGCCGGCGCCCTCGATCGGTCCGTGCGGCTGTACGTGCGGCTGGGCGGGACCAGCGTGCCGGGCACGGTGGGGCCGACGTACGACATCGGGCCGTCGGGGACGGCGTTCGCGGCGCCGGCCACGGTGACATTTGTCGTCGACGATGTGTTCGACGTCGACGAGCTCGGCCGGGCCCGGGTGGCCACCGTCGAGGGGGGCGTGTGGGTGGCGTTGCCCGCGCCGGCGCTGGACGAAGCCGCGGGCACCGTGCGCGGCACCACCGACCACCTCTCGCCGTTTGGCACCATCCGCGTCGAGGACGTGATCGGCCCCGGGCCGGTGCATCCGGATTGCACCGACAACGGCCAGTGCTACGCGCCGCTCACCTGCGCCAACTGCCCGCAGAACTGTGGCCCGTGTGGCGACCGGGACGGGGACGGGCTCGACGACAGCGTCGACAACTGTCCCGGCGAGGCCAACCCCGACCAAGCGGACGCCGACGACGATGGCCGCGGCGACGTGTGCGATGAAGACACATTGGCGCCCACCGGGGCCTGGCCGCGGGGAGGCACGCAGTCCCAGGTGCAGCGCGCGGACTTTGCCCTCGCCGAGAGCTACCGGCCGGTGTCGTTCGACGCGTCCGCGTTTGTGCTCCCCGCGGGCACCCCGTTGGCGCTCACGCCCGGCCCGACGTGTGGGCCCACCGACGTGTGCATCGCCGACCCCGACCAGGTGTGTTCGATGTACCTGGCCACCGACCCCGCGCTGCTGTCCACCCAGATCGGCGAGGAGTTCTGGACCACGGGCGACGACGACGACGCCTACTTGACCTACGGGATGCGGGGCGCGGATCCGACCTACGGCGGCACCGTGGGGGTGTTGGGAATCTCGACCGCCGGAGCCTTGACCACCACCGGCCACGTCAACGTGACGGTGGCCGAGGTCCTCGCCCCGTTGGGGCTGGTGGCCGAGGATGAGCCCAGCACCGCGTTGCACCCCCACACCGCGCTTTTGGCCGACGGCCTGGTGGTGGTGTTGGCCACCGCGGAGTCTGTGCGCTTGTCCGATCTGGGCCCGGGGGACCAGCCCGTCCCCATCCCGGTGGTGTTCGCCCTCGACGTCGCCGCGGGCGAGCTGGCGTGGTCGGCGCTGGCCACGCCGCTGACCCGCGGCCTGGTGTTCGGGAGCCCGTCGCCGCGGGGGGCGTACGGCAACGCCTTCGAGATGGTCAGCCTGTCCGATGGGCGCTTCGCCGTGCTCACCGACGACGGGGTCAGCCTCGTGACCGCGCCCCCGGAGGGCGACGCGGGCGTGGCCACGTTCGTGCGCTTGCCGTCGTCGACCGGCTTGGCGTTCAGCGCCAAACACATCGCCACCGACCGGCACGGCCGGCTCTGGGTGCTCGGCGCCGACCACGACAACCCGCGTCCCGACGTCTGCTACCTCTCGCGCCAGACCCATTGGTTGCGCGGCTACCACCAGGACCTGACCCTCGCGTTCGAACGCAACGTCGACGACCAGATGGGCACGTTTGATCACCTGGTGGTCGACCAGGAGCGTGACGCAGGGGGCAACAACCAAACCGTGCTGCGCATCGTGGGCTTTCTGCCGACCCCTCCCTGCATCGACTTTCGGCGGCACTACCACAAGGATCCCAACACCTTCGTGGACAACCCCGATGACGACGTGGGCTGCCCCAGCATGTTCGCGGACATCTGCCCCGGGCTCGAGTGCCCTTGCCAGGGGTGCAATGACTTTGCCCCGGTGGGCTCGTTCTGCGCCTACGACGACTTCTATGTGAGCATCAACGGGGCGCTGACCTTGCGGTTCGACGACACCCCGCTGCTCGGCGCCGACAGCCTGATCAGCGAGGCCCTCACCCCGTTGGCCCCCACCAAGTTCGGCGGCTTCAACGCTTGGCCCCCCATCGACGAGCTCGCCGAGCGCATGGCGTTCTCCTCGACGGGGGGATTCTTCGCCGCGTCGGGCTACACCGCCCCCACCACCCAGACCGGCCGGGCCGATGTCCCGCTCCCGTTGCCCGGGACGCTGACCGACAACGACGCCCGGGCCATCACCGGACGCGGCACGATGCAAGAGTTCGATGGTTCTGCACAACTCGATGCGTACGCCGCCTTCGACTTCGCCACCGTCACGAGCACCAACATGTTGCGGTCCTTCCCCACATCCTCCGAGGGGCTCTTTTTCTACGCCGACCGGCGGGTCGACGGGGGCTACCTGATGCTGTTCGAGCCCACCTCCCGCGAATACGACTTTGCCGCCGTGCCCGTCGACCAGGCCCCCCCGCTGCTGCCGAGCTGCCCCGACCCCCTCACCTGCGAGACGGTGGCGCTCGGGGTGGGCGGCTACGCCACCGCCGCCATCCCCGACGGCGACCCCTGGGTCGACGACGACCTCTTGCCCGGGACGGTGCCAAACCCCGGCGGTCTGTTGGGCTCGCTGTCGGTGCGCGGGGTGCCCGTCGACCGGGTGTGGACCACCTGCGTGCCCTACCGGCGCTTCGGGGGCGCGGGCACCAACTGCCCGGGGGTCGAGACCAACACCTGCGACACCGAACAGATGGTGCGCGACTGGGAACGCTACCGGGCCGGCCAGACCTTCAGCGACGTGCGTTGGGCCGAGCAGTACACCGGCGGCGACATCCGCGTGGTGTGCGATCGCAGCACCCTCGAGCACGAGACCCGAACGGTGCAGACCCCCAACAAGGACCCTGAGTGCGTGACCACCACCGAGCGGGTGCGCTGCGGCCGGTGGGAGGAACACTTCGTGCCCGGCGAGGGACAAAACGGGCGGGTGCTCAGCTACGTGGTCGGCTTTGATGTGCGGTACCAGGCCGACGATCTGTCGATGTGCGTGGTCCAGCCTTCGGCCGCGCGGGCGGTGTTGGTGGACAAGCGGCCGGTCGACGTCGACGTCACCGACAGCGTGATCACGCCCGGCCAAAACACAAGCGTCACCATCACCGCCGACGGCGCGATGACCGGGGCGGTGGTCGGCGGGGACGCCACCTTGGACGCCAACGGCGCCACCACCACGTCGGGGGGCGACCCGGTGGCGGTGTTTGCGGGCCAAGCGGTCACCGTCACCGCCGACGGGCCGGGCACCATCACCATCGAGGTGGTGGTCACCTACAACGACGGCACCTCCGAGACGGTCACCGTCACCATCGCGGTCGACGACCCCGCCACCGCCTGCGCGTACGGCGCGGGGGGCGGCTTCTCTGCGTGCAGCCAGCGCGCCCCCCACGACGGGCCCACGGGCCTTGGTGACTATGAAAGCCGGGTGTCGCCGGCCACCGCGGGCACCGGGGTGTTGCTGCACGACCGCTCGCTCAAGCTGAGCACGGTGGATCTCGAGCTGTCCACAATTGCCGGGGACCTGTCCTTCGGTCGCGCGTACCGAAGCGCGGTGCCTCTGACCGACGGCGGTATTCTCGGCGGCTGGACCTTCGGTCTCGACGAGCGCCTGGTCGAGCAGCGCGACGGGGGCGGCCACTGTTCACAGGACGTGGCGTTCAACGCCGGCCACGACGTGGTGCTGTACGACGGCACCGGCCGGCCCGATGTGTTCGCGCACCCGGGCACCACCAGCGCGGTGTCCTACAACGGGACCGAGACCGGCGCGGACGGCTTTTACACCGTCGACCACGGGGACGGCACGCTCGCCGCGCAGGCCTTTGACGCCGAAGTCGTCACCTACCAAACGCCCCCGGGCCGGTTCGAGACGTTGCGCGCCTTCCATCTCGATGTGCCCGCGGGCATGGCCCCGAGCGCGGTACACCCCTTCTACGCCGCGGCCACGTCGAGCGTGCGGCCGTATGAAGCCCGCTTTTTCACGTTGGATGGGCCGGACGGCACGCGCCGGGTGTTCAACTGCCAAGGGCAGCTCATCCGGCTCTACGATGCCCAGTACCGCGAGACCGAACTTCTGTACGACGGGGCCCACAACCCCTTGCTCGGGGCCCGCGAACTGTCCGCGGTCGTCGACAGCCACGGCCGGACCACCACCGTGTCCTGGGCGCCCACCGGGAGCGGGGACGCGGTCGCGCGGCGCATCACCAAGCTCGAGGACCCGTTCGGGCGCACGGTGTCCTACGGCTATTCACAGTTTGGCGGTCACGTGCGGCTGGCCCGGGTGTTCGCGCGGTTCGCCGGGGATGACCGCACGGTGGAGGCCGAGACCCGCTACACCTACGACGACGACGGGCGCCTTCTGACCGTGGTGGGCCACGACGGCAAGCGCGAGATGGCGGTGAGCTACGACGCGGCCGGCCAGGTCACCAGCCAAGAGCTGGGCCGGGACCGGGTCGGCGGTGCCGTGGCCACGCCCACCGATCGGGTGGTCACGACCTTTTCCGGCGACGGCCCGGTGACGGTCACCACCGGGCGCGGCGACGCGGTGACGTACACGATGGGCGCGACCCCGCTCGGCATCCCCGTGGTCACGCAAATCGCGTCACCGGGCACGGTGCTCGACGATCCGGCGCCCCAGCCCAGCCACCAGACGCTCGACCTCGTCACCGCCTATGCCCACGCCGACAACGGCGCGGTGATCCAGATCGACTACCCCTCGGGCCGCGAGGTCGCGTTTGCCCACGACGACCGCGGCGGGGTGCTCACCCGGACCGAGACCCCGGGCCCCGCGGGCGGTCAGACCAAGACCACCGCCTACGCCTACGACGACGACTGCCACCTGGTGGTGCAGACCACCGCGCCCACCGGCCGGGTCACCACCCGCACGGTGGACGCCTGGACCGCGGCCACCCCCGGCCGCCGCTGCCAGATCGCGAGCGAGACCCGCGCCGCGGTGCGCGGGCCCGATGGGGGGCCGGCGGTGACGTATGTGGACTCTTTCACATATGTCGAAGCGGGCCGGAACCGCGGCCAGACGCTCACCGCCACCACGTCCCAGGACGGGGTGGCGGTGCGCAGCGACACCTGGGATCACGACTTCGAAGTCATCGTGGGGGCGCCGACAAGCCCCGCGGGCCAAACCCCGATGCGCAAACTCGGCACCCCGACAAAAAAGACCCGCACCGGCCCGATGCCGAGCCCCTGTACCAGCGCGCCCACCGTCGAAGAGACCTACGTCAACGACGAGCGCGGCAATCTCCTCGAGCGCCGGATCGAACGGGCCGCGGGCGACCTCGTCACCACGTTTGTCTACGACATGAAGGACCGCGTGATCGAAGAGACCCACGGCGAGGGGGCGCGCAAAAGCAAGGTCGAACACCTCTACGACATCCGCGGCTTCTTGGTGCGTGACCGCATGCTCGTCGAGGACATGTTCGATCACCCCGCGGTGGACAAACAAAGCCCCACCCTGCGCGAGACCCACACCGTCTACGACCGGCTCGGGCGCATCCTGGCCACCGCGGTGCGCGAAGGTCAAGTCTTGGCGTCGGTGGCGGTGTCGTTGCACGACGCGGACGGCAACCAAATCGACACCTTCCGGCCCGGCCCGGGGGCGACCACCGCCCAGCTCGACGAACTGTGGCAAGCGGCCCAAGGGGGCGCGGACCCCGCCGACCTCGCGGACAGCCTGGTGCCCACCCTTGACATGTTCGACGCCACCCGCGGGCCGGTGCGCATCTGGGAACACTTCGAGGTGGACGCGCGCGGGCAGCTTCTCGCCCGCACCGTGAGCGACGGCGGGCCGGTGCGCGAGGTGAGCAGCGACGTGCCCGGTGACGACTTCGTGCGCACGTACACCGAGCGGTTCTACCGGGACCAGGAAGGCCAGGTGGTGGTGCACGACCCCGGCCGCACCGACCGGCCGGGCGTGTTCACCGTGTCCACCTATGACGGCAACGGGCGCCTGACCCAGATGAGCCTCACCGACCCCGCGTGCCCCGCGGGGGGCGACCTCATCCAGACCCGCTACCTCGCCTACGACCTCGACGACGTGCCGCACACCGTCGAGCGCTGGGGCTCGCGGTCGGACACCGTCGACGTACAGTCCACGCCCCCCATCTGTCAGACCCCGTCGTTGCTCGAGCGCACCACCTTCGACACCGACGCGTGGGGCCGCGTGCAACAAGAATCGCTCGAGGTCACGCCGGTGGCCGCGCCCCTGCTCGACCTGCACCCCGCCTACACGCTGAGCACGCAGTACGCGTACGACGACCTCGACCGGCGCACCTTCCGCTCGTTCTTGTCGCGCATCGAGACCGATCGCTACACCCCCGGGGACCAGCTCTGCGCGCACCAGGAGTTCATCGGGCTCGACCGGGTCAAGGCCGTGCTCGAGACCCACGACGAGGCCGGGCTGGTCACCGCCCGGGAAGAGCGCCACGAGGCCCCTGGCTCGTCCAATCCCATTGTGGTCGCGTCGACGTACACCCATGACACCCTCGGCCGCATCGAGAGCATGACCAACGGGGTGGGCATGACCCACCGCTACCACTACGACACCCTCGGGCGCGAACGCGCGGTGCGCGAGCCGCGCGGCCACGACGTCTACGGCACCGGCGAGACCTACGGGGTCTTTTCCGTGCGTACGTATGACGCCCTCGACCACCGCGTGTCCGAGACCCGCTACTCGTACACGCCGTCGCCCGCGCTGCGCGGCACCGACGTGCGCACCGAGACCTTCACCTACCGCGAAGACTTCCTGCTCGACCGCACCATCGGCGACGGGGCCGGTCCCCGGTCGCTCGAGGCCTTCGCCTACGACGTGACCGGGCAGCCGGTGCTCCACTTCCCCTATGGCCGGTCCGACGGCCGCGCCGCCACCACCGTGTACAACGAGCGGGGCCAACTCTTTGTCGAACGCACCCTCGACGGGGTCATCCGCCGCCGGGAGGTGCTCGCCCACGGCGAGCCCATCGTGGTCGAGGCCACCGCGCCGACGGTGCCGGACATCGGCTTTGCCGACGCGGTCAGCACCACCCGGACCTTCCGCTACAACGGCCTCGGCCACCTGACGTTCGCCAGCGTCGACGAGGCGGGGCCGACGTTGCCCCACAACGTCCTGCTCCGGCGCAACAGCCGCGGGCAGGTCATCGAAGAAAGAACGTCCGCCGGACACGAAGTGCGCGCCACCTACGGGAGCCAGGGCGTGCGCACCGCGCTGATGTACGACGGGGCCGCCCCCGACGACCCCGACCTCACCTTCACCCACGACGACTTCGGCCGGCTCACCCAGGTCACCGCCGCGGGGGGGCGGGCGCTGTTCGCGGGGCTCAACCGCATCGAGTACGACCACCACGGGGACAAGGTCACCGAGCGGCGGGTCACCCCGCAAAATGGTACTGCGTTCTTCATTACCCGTTACCGCCACGACGAGCGCGGCGAACGCATGGGCATCGACCACTACCAGGGGGGCACGCAGCTCACGGACAAGTTCATGACCAGCCGGCGCTTCATGGTCGGCCTGGACTTGGCCGCGACCTACACCGTGCCGGTGCTGGCCGGCGTCGAACAGGGCGGCTTTTCCCCTGTGCTCGACGGGCTGCGCGCCGACGATGGCCAGGGGGGCAACCGCTATGCGCATTTGACCCAGTACCCGCCCGGGGCGGACAGCCTCGGCGCCGACTATACGCTCTACCCTGGCGCGCCCTGGCCCGCGGCGTACAGCCTGTACCAACGCTCGTTGATGGGGGACGAGGACCGCGTCGATCAGGTCAGCTATTCCCCGTTCGAAGGACGGCCCTCGATCTCCTTCACGTTCAAAGAGCGCGCCCCCGACAGCTTCCGCATCGAAAACGTGCAGACCGTGTCCTGGCTCGGCACGGTGTTCGGCGACCCGTTTGCGTCGGGGCAGTTCTCCGAATGGCACCACCGTTCGATGGAATTTCAGGACGAAGGCGCCACCCCCGACATCGCGCCCCAGGACCGCATCATCGGCGTGACCCACCGGGTCTTGCCCTCGCCCCCATCGGTGAACCTCAGCGCCTTCCCCCGCCCCGAGACCTACGACGGGAGCACCACCATTCCCTCGGTGCGCGACTACGACATTCTCTACACCCAAAGCCAGCAGGCCGCGCGCCACGGTTTTTCCTCCGACGATGCTTTCTCGGGGGAGAACCTCATCGGGTACGGGGTGTTCGATCACCGCACCCGCATCGAAGACGGCATGACCAATGGCATTGCGGCCCAGGTCATCGGCATCACCCCCGAGCGCGCGCAGGTGCAATACAACGACTGGGACGCCCTCGACCGCCGCTTCCACGAACGGTTCTTGAACACCCCCGCCACCGGCCCGGGGGGCAGCCCCCTCACCACCGAAAAACGTCGCCGCTTCGTCTATCTCGACGAGCAGATGGTCAGCGAACACAACTTCCCCGCCAGCGGGGGTGAGCAAGCCGATCACCACATCCTCGGCGCGGCCGGTGACTTGCCCTGGGCCGCCTTGCACTTCGGGGAGCAGGCGCTGTTCGAGGATGTGTCCGGCACCTTCGTGGCCGGGTACGACGCGGCCGCCGAAGAGCTCACCGGGCTCTCGCAAGCCACCTCCGCCAGCACCGCGTTCAAGAGTCAGCCCTACCTGAAGACCGCCAGCGCGCTCCAGGCCGACAACGACACCGGGCTGTTCACCTTTTTGACCGCGGCGTTCATGACCCCGTTCCCGAGTCTGCCCGACGGCCAGAACTACTTCCGCAAGACCTCCGCCGGGGCCGAGGTCGTGCCCTTCGACGGCAGCAGCTACAGCCCCGCGCTGGGCTACCAGCTCGACCTCACCTCACACCCGCACCACGGACATGAGCTTTTGCGCCTCACCACCTTGGCCCAGACCCAGGCGTTGGTGGTGGCGCTGGTGACCACGCCCATTGTGCTCATCGCCGGTGCTATGCCCTATTTGTGGCTGCGGGTGGCGGTGGCCGCGGTTGGCGTGGGGCTCGATGTACAAAGCGCGACCGACCTCTACCGCGAGGTGCGCTTCAACGGGCTGAGCGGCAACGCGGTGTTCATGGCCGCGACGTTGGGGCTGTCGCTGATGGGCTACCGCTCGACGCTGAACCAGATTCGCCCCCCCAAGCCGCGCACCGGCGTCAGTCGCCAGATGCAGAGTCTTCGAAGACGAATGTGGCGCAACGCCTTCCCCGAAGAAGCCGCGGCGATGCGTCCGCGTGCCTGGGGCGAACCACGGCCCCCGCGCTCGCGGGCCGTGAGCCTCGATCAGATCCATTGGGAGGCCAAGCGAATCACCCGGCCGCATCCATTGATGGATAGCAAGATGACCCACTTCGAATACTGCCACCGGGGCAATCTGGAGGAGCAAATCAAATCCGGGGTCTCGATACGCCGGGCCCGCATCAGCCAAGAGATGGAAGACCACATGCGGTTTGCGATCCGAGACGGTCGCGACGCCGACGTAGCGTTCATCGGGAAGGACAGCCGAACTCTCTCCAACGGCATGGTGGACGACAATCCCGCGTTCTTGAGCGCCTGGACGTCGCTTCGCGGTCAGTTCGAGTCGGTCGGGCTGCGGGCGACGTCGATCAAGACCTTCACCCGGAAGACGGGCTGGTCGCCCCACATGAACCTCGCGTGGGTGGAAGGCATTGTCCGCGGCCGAACCCCGGTGGTGTTGGCCAATCCCGTCGCGGACTTTTTTGAGCGCCGCGCCGGGGGCGCCATGTCGTTCATGGAGCGCGAGTACACCTACCTCATCAACCGGGGGTACACCCTGCACCAGGGCAGGCAGATGGGCGGGGTGGGCTACGGGGTGTTGCTGCCGCCGGTGCATTGAGTCGCGGCCTGGCGGACACCGGCCGAGGGCCCGTCGTCGACCACCGCGGTGTAGGCGGTGGCCCCACCCGCGAACAGCGCGGCGAGCAAACAGAATCCAAGCGTGAACTGCGCGGGGTGAACCACGGGACCTCCAGGACCGAAGCGGACACCGGAGATTGGCGGTGGCGGGGCAGATCCGTCACCGGGGGGCGACGCCCAAGTAGCGCCCCACGATGGTGGCGATTTCCGCGCTCAACCGGGCGGGGTCGTCGGCCGCGCGATCGATGGACACGCGCATCGCGAGCGCGTCGACGGTGTGGAACAAAAAGTACGCGGCCAGCGCCGGGTCTTCGACCGCGGTGCGTGCCGGTTGGGCCGCGAGCAGATCGGTGAGGGCGTCGATCATGGTGTGTTCGCCCGGGCGTTCGTCCTTGCCCATCCCGGTGTGGCCGCCGAAGGCGAGCAGCGCCGAGTAGAGCGGGCGATTCTCGATGCGCAGCCGCACCGCCATGTCCACGATGGTGTTGATGGTGACCCAGAGGTCGGCGGTGCCGACCTCGCCGAGTCGGGCAAAGACCGCGGCCGCCTCTTGTCCGGCGAAGCGTTCCATCAACGCGTCGGCGATGGCCCGCTTGTTCGGGAAGTATTCGTAGAGCGTGCCGATGCTGACCTGGGCTTCGGCCGCAATGTGATTGGTCGTGACCCCCTCGGGGCCATCGCGCACCAGCAGCTTGTGCGCGGCCGCAAGGATCTGCTCGACCTTGCGGCGGGCGCGCTCTTGTTGGGGGATGCGGGCCGCCATGGGCGCAGGCTAAGGCGAAACCGTGGCGGTGGCGAGCACATCGAGGCCGCCCATGACGTGTACGCGCAACGACGTGGGCAGCGCGAGGCCTTCCACGTCGAGGGTGAGCCCGGTGATGCGCCCCGCGCCGTCGAGGGTGCGCGCGGTGTGCCCGTAGTCGGCGGACACGGGCGCGGAGGTGGCGGCATCGAGCAACAACAGGGCATAGGGGCCGCCCGTCTGGTCGAGCCCGGCGGCGAGGTCCGCGCGCACGAGCCCGTCCTCGACGGTGACGGTGGCGGACACCGGGCCGGCCACGTCGGTGCGCGGGTGGCTTCGCAACAAAGACGTGCCGTAGGCCACGAGCTCGTCGGTGTCGGGGTGGCAAAAGCCGAGGGTGCGCAAAAAGTCCCCGTAAAAATAGATGCCCCCGCAGATGGCCGACGCGGACACCGTGGCCGAGGTCGCGTGGTCCGCGCCCGGGTTCGGCCCCGCGATGCGGAACCGGTCAAACGCGATGTCCGCGCCCATCACGTTGAGCACAAACCCCTCCTGGTTGGTCATGGTCAGGGTCGTGCCCCGTCGAGACAGGGCCAAGGGGAACACCGAGACCGTGCCCGGGTCGCGCACGGTGCGGCCTTGCTCGTCGAGGGTCGCGCCCACGAGCCAGGCCACGTAGTCGTCGCCTTGGCCTTCGACCAGGCTGATCAAGTAATGCAACGAGTCGAACCCGATTTGGTTGTAGCTGGGCAAGATGCTCGGCAGCGGCGCGGCCAACCGGGCAAACTCCCAGGTGGTGGCCGGCCCCTCGCCGGGGAGGACCAAGTTGGGCGCGGTCCCGCCCGTGTCGGTGACCTCGACGACGAAGCTCTGCACAAAAGCGCCCCCGGGGGTGCCGCCGGAAAAGTGCATGCCCTGGCGCTCGGCCCCGACGAGCACATCGCCGGCCAAGGTGAGCGTGACCGTGCCGGTGGGGAGCGGGGTCTGGGGGGTGAGCACAATGTATTTGCGGTCGCCGGAGACTTGGGCGGTCAGGTCGGCGACAGGATCGCTCACCACGCTCAAGGTGTCGGCATCGACAAAGGCGAGGTCGGTCCGGCCCGCGTCGCGCCACACCAACGAAAAGGCGAGGGCTTCGGTGGGCTCGATGGCGGCGGACACCGCGCGGTGCAGCGCGCCGAAGGGGTCGGTGTACAGAAGCTGGGCCCCGTCGTCGTCGAGCACGCTTTCGCCGGTGGCGCAGCGGGCGTCGGCTTGGCCGGTCTCGCCGAGGCAATAGTCGTAGGGCACGCCGAACACCTCGCCGCTTTCGCCCGCGATCACGATGTGGGTGGTGCCGAGCGCGGGGGAGGCGTTGAGGTCGTCGCGCTCGCCGTCGATGAGGGTGAGCGACCAGCGCAAGGTGCCGTCTGCGTCGAGCGCGATGAGCCGGCCGCCGCCGGTGCCGAAGTAGATCGTGTCGTTGCCGTCGACCGCGGGGGAGGAGCGGATGGTGAAGGTGGTGTCGTAGGTCCAGCGCACCGCGCCGTCCTCGGGCGCGAGCGCGTACACGGTGCCGTCGGCGGAGGCTTGGATGATGGTGCCGTCCGACAAGGCCGCGGGGGAGGCGTAGATGTGGTCGCGGGTGCCGACGGCCCAACGTTCGGTCCCGTCCCATTGGTCGTAGGCGCGCACAAAGCCGTCAAAGCTGCCGACCACCATGGTGCCCTCGTCGGTGAGCAAGGGCGAGGCCGCGGTCGAGCCCAATGTGCCTTGACTCCAGACCTCGCGCCCGTCGGCGGTGAGCCCAATGACGTTGAAGTCAAGGCCGCCGAGCAGGAAGTTGTTGCCGAAGAAGATCTCGCCGGTCTCGGGGTTCACCGCGGGGGCGGACCAGGTCTGGTCGAGGAGCTCAAAGGTCCAGACCTGTTCGCCGGTGTGGCGGTCGATGGCGTAGAGCAGGAAGTTGTCGTTGGGCACGTAGAGCGTGCCGTCGGGTCCCATGGACACATTGCCCTCGAACCAGTTGATGATCGCATCGGTCTCGGCGGGGTCGTGGGCGGCGAACGTCCAGACTTCTTCGCCGGTGTCCGCGTCGAGGGCGTAGAGGTGGCCGTCCCCCGAGCCGAAGTAGACGCGCCCCTGGTCGTCGAGCAGCGCGGAGCTGTCGATGATTTCGCCGGTCAAAAAGCGCCACTTCTCGGCGCCGTCCTTGTCGATGGCGTAAAAGTGCCGGTCCGCGGACCCGACGTAGACGGTGCCGTTCTCGTCGATGACCGGGGTCGAAAAGATGCCCTTGCCGGTGGGGAACACCCAGAGCGCGGCCTCTTCGTCCCGCTCCGGCGCCACCGGGCTATGCCCAGTTTGGCGGGCGGTGCGGCGGAACTTCGGCCAGGGGCTGCCTGCGCGCAGGGGCACGTCATAGGTGAACGCCGGCATCGGGTCGGTGGGCACGGGGTCCGGGCAGCCGGCGGCCGCGGCGATCACCCCCGCGAGCAGGGCCGTGCGGGCCGGACAAAAAGCATAAAAGTTTCGCATGGTTACCCCCGGATGAGCCCGGCGCTGGTCACGCCCGGTCGCAAAAGTCAGAGATTACTCGGGTTTTGCCCGGGCGCAAGAGGGGACGGGAAGGCGGCGTGTCCGGTCAGGTCGGCCGCAGGAGGGGGGGCGCGGGAAGGTTCCGCACAAAATCGTCGCGGCTGATTCGTTCGCTGGGAACGGTGCTATTGCGGATAGCAGGGCCGGCGATATGGCCCTCGCCGGGCCGGGCGGCGGCCGGGAGCTTCATGAGCATCAGCAGCACCCGCGTGGAGCGCGCGCACATCCGGTTCGTTCAGGCGCACGAGAGCCTGCGCGCGCGGGTGGGCTGCTTTTGGGTCCTCACCGTCGAGCCTGACGCGCAGATGCGGTTGGTGCCCGACGGGAGCAGCACCCTCTACGTCGAGCGGTTCGCGGGGCAGGACCCGACCTGGTGGCTGCGTGGCCCCCTGCGCGAACCCCACGCGCGGCGCTTTTCCGGCACCGGCCACCTGGTGGGCATTCGGCTGCGGCCGGGCACGGCCGGCTTGCTCACCGGCCAAAAACAGCACCCCTTCGTCGACCAGCGCGTGCCCGCGGGCGAGGTCTTCGCCGGTGCCCGCGGGCCGTGGGACGATCGCGCGCCCACGCCGCGTCCCGAGGACGACATCGCGGTCCTCGAGGGCTGGCTGCGCGCGCGGCTTTTGCACAAGGTGCTGCCCCCGGTGGTGACCGCGGCCCTCGAAGAGATCGAACGCACCCGTGGCGCGGTCACCGTCGAGGCCCTCGCGGCCCATTGTCATTGCAGCCCCCGCCAGTTGAACCGTGTGTTGCGCACCTGGCTTGGCTATGGGGCCAAGCGCCACGCGAACATCGTGCGCTGCCAAGCCACATTGCACCGCCTGCACGAAGCCCCGCACGAGCCCGCGGCCGGGCTCGCCGTGGACCAGGGCTACTACGACCAAGCCCACCTGAGCCAAGACCTGGCGCGGTTGGCGGGGGACCCGCCCGGCCGGCTGCACGACGACGTGTCCGATTTTTCCAAGACCCTGTGTGACGACCTGCCGTAGTTCTGCTGTTCATGGGCAGAACAATCGCAGGCATCCTGTTGGCGATCGCCGCGTGGATGGTCATCGCCCTCGGCGCGGGCGCGGTCATGCGCCAACTGTGGACAGCGTACGCGGCCGCGGCCGCGACCATGGCCTTTACCGGGCCGATGCTCGGTGCGCGCTTGGCGCTCGGGGCCTTGGCCACGGGGGCGGCGGGGGCGGTGGCCGCGCGGGTGGCGCCCCGCAGCCGGTGGGTCGCGTGGTCGACGGGGGTGGCGCTGCTCGTCTTGTTTGTGCCCCAGCATGTCACGCTCTGGGCCGTGTTCCCGGTTTGGTATCATGTGCTGTTCCTCGCCTCGCTGGTGCCGTTGTGCGGGCTGGGGGGGCGGCTTTTGCACACGGTGGGAGATGACGATGGGCAAACCACACGCTGACGACGACCGGCCGGCCATTTTTCTGCCCCCGGGGGGCGGGCGCGTGTACGCCATGGGCCGGCTGTCGGCGGTGTTCAAGGCCGACCACGCCGAGACCGGTCACGGCTATTCCGTGTCCGAGTGGTGGCTCGATCCGAACACCGAAGGCCCCGGTCCGCACCAAAATGACGAAGACCACGTGTGGTATGTCATTGCAGGGACGATGCACGTGCTGCTCGGCGAGGACTGGATCGAGGCGCCCGCGGGCTCGTTTGTGCTCGTGCCCGGCGGCATGATGCACACCTTCGAGAACCGATCGAACGCCCGCGCGGGGTTGCTCAACATCAACAGCCAGGCCGGGTTCGAAGCGGACATGCCCGGCATCTCGGCGTGGTTCGAGAAGAACCCGGCGGGGGACGCGACTTGACCGCGACGGTCAAGGCACCGGCTTGCCGCCGGTCTGCGAGACCATGGGGTCAAAGTGCCGGCCGAGGTCGTATTGGCGGTCGGTGTCGAGATAGGTCTCGATCGCGCCGGCCATGACCTCGGCCACCCGGGCCGCGGACGCCTTTTGTTCGGGGGTGGCGGGCAAGGGGCGGCCGTCGTCGTCAAAGCTCACCAGCAGGTCCTTGCGCACCTCGATGGCGAGCGAACTCGGGCGGTGGGGCGAGCGGCGGTAGTCGCGCACCACGGTGGAGCCATCCACAAACTCTTTGACCACCGCGTAGGCGTCGCGCGCCTTTTCAAACTGCGCTTCCTGCGACGGCAACGGTCGACGATAGCGATGCAAATAGCCGAACAAGGCATCGCCTTCCTGCGAGCGCAGGTTGGTGTTGAGCAACATCGCCCACACCAGACGAAAGTCTTCGCGCCCCACGGAATCGGGGTGGGCGATCTCGAAGCGTTCTTTCAAGAACCTAAAAAACGCCCACACCTGCGCGCGCACCTCGACGCTGCCCTCGGGCAGCGGGTAGGGCTGGTTGTGGCTGACCCGGAACCCCGAGCGTTCGAGGTTGAGGCTCAAGCGGTCGCGCAGCGCGCGGTTGCACGTCGATTCCGCGAGCATGTCCGGGTAGATGGGATCGAACAGCCCGACGGGCATGCGCGACTCGTGCTGGTAGTGATTGGGCACGGTGACGATGGAGACGTCGGGGCGCTTGGTCTCCGACGGGTTGTGCGCGTCGTAGGTGTGGATGCCGATGTTGAGCAGCGAGCCCTCGACCCATTGTTCGATGGTGTCGCTCATCCGGTCATAGACGTGCAGGAGGTCCATCTTCTCTTTGTGGGCGAGCACCTCGCCGAAGGGCTCGGAGATGGACAAAAAGTCGAGCGCGTGTTCGGCCGATTTTGGGGTCGTGCCCGGGAAGCGGTTGAAGTCGAGCAGCACCCGCGCGATGCGCACCCGGGCGTAGCTGGACAGGCCGAGGGCCGCGGCCAGGCAATGGGCCACCCGGTTGGCGCCCCAGTCGCGCATGGTGTTGAAGCGCTCCTCGAGATCGATGAGCGGCACCCGCATCTGTTCTTGGTCGTCGAGCACGTAGCGCGCGGGAAGCGCGGCCCCGTCGTGCACGGTGTACACCAGGATGCGTTCGGGGGCGGGGGCGTCGAGTCGACGTGCCGACGTCGGCTCGACCGCGATGTACTCAAAGGGGGACTCGAGGTCCTGGGGAAACTCCACGCGCGATCCTCACAGGGGGCGTCCTGGTATGGCAGGTGGACTCGGTCCTGGCCAGTATTGCGCGGGGGGGCCGCACCGAGCACGCCGTCGCCGAGGCGGCCGTGCAGTTCCTCTGCAGTATCTCTGCAGTTACTTTGTGCGCCGGCTGACCGGTCGCGGCGGCCCAAACAGCAATCGTTGGTGATCCCCCCCCGATCCCGGCCGGGAGGTGATGTCGCGCCGCGCGCGGGCCGCGGACAAATCTCCCTGAGGGGTCAAAGCGGATCAGAGAACATTGACCGCGGCGCGCCGATATCCTAAGTAACGATATCGTTACTTGATCAACCGCCCCCGCAGGAGCTCGCCATGACCGTGTCCAAAGCCGCCCCCCGCACCCCCCTCGTGGCCCGGCCGCCGATCGAGACCGCCCCCCCGCAGACCGAGGCCGCGCCGGCGGCGGAGACGGCGCCAGAGACCCGCGCCGAGGTGTCCAGCGACGGCTTCGTCGGGTCCACCGCCGCGGCCGGCGAGGTCACCGCCGACGATCAGAAAGCGCAGAACAAAGAGACCATCCGCACGCTCTACGCGGCGATGGACGCGGGCGACGGCGCGACGATGGCGGGCCTGTACCACCCGGACGCGGTGTTCGAGGACCCGGCGTTCGGCGTGCTGCGCGGGCCGGAGATCGGCGCGATGTGGATGATGCTGACGAGCGCGTCGAGCGATCTGTCGGTCAAAGCCAGCAAGGTGGGCGCCAAGCCGGACAAGGGGGTGGCCCACTGGGACGCCGACTACACGTTCAGCGCCACCGGCAACAAGGTACACAATTCCATTGACGCCAAGTTCAAGTTCCAAGACGGCAAGATCATCGACCACAAGGACAGCTTCAGCTTTCCCCAATGGGCCGGCCAGGCCTTCGGCCTCGACCGGTTCGGCGGGCTCGGCCGGATGTTGTCCAAGTCGAAGCTGCTGCAAAAGACGATGCAACACTTTGCCCGGCGCCAGCTGTTCACGTTTATGGAAAAGCAAGGCATCGAGCGGCCGGGCTGAGCGCGTCCCGCCACAGCGAGATTTCAGCCGCGGGGGGTGGGCACCCGACTAGAGTCCGGCCATGCCTTCCCGGTTGAGCGGTCTTTTCCCCCCCACCCCGCCGTCCCCGCGTGCACCGTCGACGACGACCGATGCGCCGTCGACGACCACCACCCCCGCGTCCTCCACGTCGCGCCCTGCGCCCGGCCCGTCGCCGGCGGAGGTGCCGACCGCACACATCGCGGCCATGCCCCCGCGCGCGACCCCGGCGCCCCCGGCGCCCCGGACTGGGCTGTCGCCCCTGGGCGCCCGGTTTGTCGCCGCCGACGAGCAGGCGGTCGCGTTGCAGGCATCGCGCGGACGCGCCCGGGACGCCCTCGCCGTCGACCACGAAGCCAACCCCCGGGATGCCGTGTGGGTGCGGAACATGTCCTACGTGCGCTACGTCGACCAGGCGCGGCAGGCGCTCGCGGCCGCGGGTTTGCCCACTTCGGCCGAGGGCGTGACCGTGCGGGTGGTGGACTTCCTCGAGGACGGCTACATCAATGCTCATGGATCGCAGGTCGCCCGGGTGGTGGGCGGTGCCTACGGCTTCGCCCAGAACTGCGACCTCCGGCTCGACGCCACCCATATTTCGCTGCCGGTGGACAAGTTCGTGGCGGACTGGGGCGAGCGGCTTCAGCTGTCCGATGACCAGAGGGCCCGCTGTGCACAGTTTGGCCAGGCCCCCCAAGCGATGCGGGCGGGCACGCTCACCGACCCCGCCGAGCTGGGGCAGTCATTGGTCAACTACCTGATTCAGGGCATTCACCGTCGACGGGCGGACATCGCGGACACGGTGGCGAACAAGGACCCCCACGGTCCGGTGGCGATCCTCAACATGTCCTACGGCTACGTCCCCTTGGTGGGGGCCAAGCTGCTCACGCGTTTTCTCGCCCGGCGGGTGACCAAGGACGATCCCGACGGGTCCCTGGCCGAGGCCATCCGGGCCACGACCGCGGATGGGACCATCGGCAGCCCCGACGTGGTCAAGTTCCTCCTCGCCCAGCTCGACCGCCAACTCCAGGACCCGGCCACCGCCGCGGCGGTGGCCGAAGCGCGCGCGGCCTTGGCCCAGGACGTGGCTGATGCGCAGAAGCGGGGGGTGTTGCTGGTGACCGGCGCGGGCAACAACGGAGGCGATCGGGCCGACCACGACCTCGACCACCTGGCCCCCATCGACCGCGACATCGAGGGGTTGATCACGGTGGGGTCGGTGTGGCTCGGCAACGACGTGGATGACCCCGCCGACGACAAAGTCTCCGCGCACTCGTCGCCCGGGGAGGTCGACATCGCGGCGGTGGGGAGCGACGTGCCGTCGATGTCGAGCCCCGCCGGGTCCGAAAGTGGGACGTCGCTGGCCAGCCCCATGGTGGCCGCGGTGGCGGCGTTGATGGTCAAGGCCAACCCCGTCATCACCGCCGAGGCCATCGTAGAGATCTTGCTCGGGGGTCAGGTCACGCGCGACATCCCCGGGGACACCCGCGACGGGGTGGGCATGCTCGACCCGGTGAAAGCGGTGGCCGCGGCGGCGGCGTGGCGGCCGGCCCCGGCGGGCTGACGGTCAGCTCCCGCAGGGCCCGAGGTCGTCGTCGGTGTTGGTCAGTTTCTCGACGAGGTCTTCGGTGCCTTCGATGCACTCCAACGTACAATCGTCCGCGAGCTCGCGATTTTCCCAGCACACCCCGTCGGGGCGGTAGATGTTGACGTTGGCCGGGTTGCGGTTGCGCACCTGGTCGAAATGCTCTTGGCAGCTGACGTAGATTTCGCACTCTGGGGTCTGCCCCACGCCGCACGCGGCGAGGCTCCCCCCGACGACAAACACCGCTCCCAGGGCGGTCAGGATTCTTCGGGCGCGCATGGGCCGCTGTCCTCTCCGGCGACCCGCAAGGCCGCATTCAGGGCCGCGAGCGCCTCTTCGCAGGCGAGCTCACATTTGGTGGCCAGCTCCGCGTCCTCCCAGCAGCTGCCGTCGGCTTGGTAGGCGGTCACGTCCGGCTCGTCGAGGTCGAACACCGTGCTGTAATGGGCCGCGCACTCGACGTACTGGGCACAGGCGGGGGCTTGTTCGACGCCACAGCCCGCGGCCCCAAGGCCCAAGCCCCCGATGACCCCGCACCACACCGACAAGCGGCCGACCTTACCCCGCACAGCTGCACCCCTCGACGTCGTACAGTACCCCATCGTCCGTGCATGTGTAGCCCTCGGCCAGGCATTCGTACAAGGCGGTGCAATCGCCGCCCTCGTTGAGCGACGCCGGGCAGCTGGTCTCCACGTCGTACGGCGGACTGAACCCGCAGTCGCTGTACACCCCGTTGACCTCTTGCACGTAGGCCTCACACGCCATCTGGTTGGTCGAGCCGCACCCGGACACCAAAAGCAGGCCGACGAGGACGAACCCGCCGCGCATCAAGCGCCGCTGTCGCCACAGGACGGGGCGGGGTCGTGCACCACCGAGCCGTCGTCACACGCGTAGCTGTCGGCGAGGGTTTGGTAGTAGTCGACGCAGTCCCGCCCGTCGTTGAGCGTCTCGGGGCAGGTCTCTTGCTCGTCGAGGGAGTTGGGCAAGCCGCAGTCTTCGTAGGCCTCGTTGTAGGCATCGACGTAGGCCCGGCAGGGGGCGACGTTGTCGGGGCCACATCCGGTGGCCAAAAGCCCCCACCCAATGCCAAGCACGCACAACCGCTTCATGTCCACATCTCCTCGAGGCCGCCGCTCAGATGCACCCGGTGCACTGGTCGGGCGTGCCCTGAAGTACGCCGCCGACGCAGGTGTACGCGTCGGCCAAGCATTCGTAATACAGGGTGCAATCGATGCCGCCCGAGTTGAGGTGCGCGGGACAGGCGGAGGCCTCGTCCAGGGGTGCGTACTCATTGGCGGGGTCGGCTTGGTTGCACTGGGCGACGGCGGCGTTGTAGCTCTGCACGTAATCCGAACAGGTCCCGTAGTTGTCGGGACCGCACGACATGGCCCCCGCGCACAGGGTGAAGAGCACTGCCCACCGCATGCCGGGACGTTACCATCCTCGCGCCAAAAGGCGACTTTCCGCGCCCCGGGCGCCGGCCTGCCGAGGCCGCGCATGTTGACAGGCCCCCTTCGGCACCGAAGGATCAAACGCATGGACCCCGCGGCCTCTCTGGAGCTCAACGAGCGCGAACGGCTGGTGCTGTCGGCCATCGTGCGGCTGCACATCGAGGAGAAGGTGCCGGTCGGGAGCAAGACGCTGGTCGAGCGGCTCGACCTCGACATGTCCGCGGCCACGGTCCGCAACGTGATGGCCGCGCTCTCGGAAAAGATGCTCATCCACAAGCCGCACAAGTCCGCGGGCCGGGTGCCCACCGATCGCGGGCTGCGGTTTTTTGTCGACTCGCTCCTCGAGTACAAAGCCCCGCCCGAGGACCAGCGCCGCATCATCGAACGCTCCATGGACACCGGGACCAACGTCGAGCGCGCCATGGACGAGGCCGGCCGGGTGCTCGCCACCTTGGCCCAAAAGACCTGCCTCATCCGCACGCCCCGCGAGGACTCCGTGCGCATGTACAGCATCGAGCTCGTCGAGCTGCGCCCGGGCACGGTGCTCGTCATCCTCGTGACCGAATCCGGCCTGGTGCAAAACCGCCTGCTCGAGCTCCCCGACCGGTTGCTCGGCCAGAGCGTGGGGACCGCCGCGTTGCAGGCCTTGTCCCAAGAACTGACCGGCCGGGTCCGGGGCCGCACCCTGAGCGAAGCCCGCGCGGTGTTGCAGGGCGAGCTCGATCGCGACGAGCAGGAAAAGGACGCCTGGGAGACCAAGCTGTTGCAGCAGGCGCTGGCCGCTCAGGGCGAAATCGGGCTCAAGGTCGAGGGGGGCCAACACCTGGCCGACGCCACCTTGCCCGATGGGCTCAAGCGGCTCTACGCGGCCCTCGAGGAGAAATCGCGCTTGCTCGACCTGCTCGACAGCGCGTCCACCGCCGAGGGGGTGCGCATTTTCATCGGGGAGGAGAGCGGTTTTTCAGAGTTCGCCGACCTCTCGGTGGTGACCGCGACCTACGGGCGGGGGGCGAGCGTGCTGGGCTCCATCGGGGTCATCGGCCCACAGAACATGGACTACGGCCGGGTGGTGCCCCTGGTGACGTTCACCGCCGACGCGGTGTCTCGTTATCTCGGGCAGTCGTGAGGGCTTGTCGGCGGGCGCGGCCGCGGGTGAAAAAGCCTTTTCGTTTGAGCCGATGGCGTTATGTTCCAGCGGCCTGAAGGAGCATCAGTTGTCGAGCGGCAAGAAAAATCCCATGGACGATGCGGTGGCCGAAGCGTTGCGCAGCGTCGAGCGCTTGGAAAACACCGAGCCTGCGGCCACGGTCGCGTCCTCCGATTCGTCCAGTGACGAAGATTTTGATCCCGACAGCATCCAGGTTCTGCAGGCGGACGACCTGCCGCCGAGCGCGGACCCCAACGCCAAGAGCGATGCCGCCCCCCTCGCGGTCGATGGCCTCGACGAGGACATCCTGCTCGAGGACGACGGGGACGACCCGCCGCCGAAAAAGCCGTCCGCCCAGGACGCGATCTTGCAATCGATGATCGAGGCCAAGAACGAAGCCGTCGGCGCGCTCGAGCAGACCCAAAAAGAGGCCGCGTCGATGCGCGAGCGGCTGATGCGGGTGAGCGCCGAGTTCGACAATTACAAAAAGCGCCAATCGCGGGAGCGGCAGGACGCGATCAAGTTCGCCAACGAAGGGCTGCTCAAAGAGCTCCTGCCGGTGCTGGACAACTTCGACCGGGCCTTGACCGGCATGAAGTCGAGCGCCGAGGACAGCGCGGCCGCGGCCAACATGCTGCAGGGCGTCGAGATGGTCGCCCGGCAGTTCAAGGACACGTTGGCCAAGGTCGGGGTCGAGGAGTTTTCCGCGTTGGGTCAACCATTTGACCCCTCGTTGCACGAGGCGGTGAGCGCGCGAGAAGACCCGTCGGTTCCCAACAATACGGTCGTCGAGGAATACCAGCGTGGGTATAAGCTCAATGGCCGGTTGGTTCGGCCGTCGATGGTGATCGTCTCCACGGGGGGCGCGTCCGGGAAAGTGCAAGCGGCACCGGGCGCCGAGGACGACGAATAACCGACCCGCGGGGGCGTGACCGCGGCGAAATGCAACACGCTACAGCAGGTGCGGGTCGATGGGTTACACTCTCCGGCTCGCGGGGGAGGACGACATGGGCAAAATTGTCGGCATCGACTTGGGCACCACCAACAGTTGTGTGGCGTTCGTCGAGGGGGGCGAGCCGGTGGTGATCCCCAACGCCGAGGGGGCCCGGACCACGCCGTCGATCGTGGCCGTGACCGAGAGCGGCGAGCGCCTGGTCGGTCAGATCGCCAAGCGCCAGGCGATCACCAACCCCGAGCACACCGTGATCGCGGTGAAGCGCCTGATCGGCCGCAAATTCGAGTCCGAGGAGACCAAGCGCGTCCGCGAGACCGCGTCGTTCAACCTCATCGAGCACGACAACGGCGACACCTGGGTCGAGGTGCGCGACAAGCGCATGAGCCCGTCGGAAATCAGCGCGATGATCCTCTCGCGGCTCAAGGCCACCGCCGAGGATTACCTCGGCGAAGCGGTCACCGACGCGGTGATCACGGTGCCCGCCTACTTCGACGACTCCCAGCGCCAGGCCACCAAAGACGCCGGCCAAATCGCCGGTCTCAACGTCAAGCGCATCATCAACGAGCCCACAGCCGCGGCGCTCGCCTACGGTCTCGACAAGAAGGGCGGCAACGGCATCATCGCGGTCTACGACTTGGGCGGCGGCACGTTCGATATCTCGATCCTCGAGCTCAACGACGGGGTGTTCGAGGTCAAGGCCACCAACGGCGACACCTACCTCGGGGGCGAAGACTTCGACCAGCGGGTCATCCACTACCTCGCCGACGAGTTCCAGTCGGTGAATGACATCGACCTGCGCAAGGACAAGATGGCCCTGCAGCGGCTGCGCGAAGCCGCGGAGAAGGCCAAGCACGAGCTGTCCTCGTCGGAAGAGACCGACATCAACCTGCCCTTCATCTGCGCCGACGCCTCGGGGCCCAAGCACCTGACCCACACCCTGACCCGGAGCCAGCTCGAGGAGCTCACCGAGGACCTCATCGATCGGTCGCTCGAGCCCTGCAAGATCGCCCTCGCCGATGCGGGCCTGCAAAAAGAGGCGCTCACCGACGTGCTCCTCGTCGGCGGGATGACCCGCATGCCCCGCATCCAGCAACGGGTGGCCGAGTTCTTTGGGCGCGAAGCCAACAAAGAAATCAACCCCGACGAGGTCGTGGCCGTGGGCGCGTCGGTGCAGGGCGCGGTGCTCTCGGGCACGGTGAAGAACGTCCTCCTCCTCGACGTGACCCCCCTGACCCTCAGCGTCGAGACCGCGGGCGGGGTGGCCACGGGCATGATCGAGAAGAACACCACGATTCCGGCCAAGAAGAGCATGGTGTTCTCGACCACCGTCGACAACCAGCCGATGGTGTCGGTCCACTGTGTCCAGGGCGAGCGCCCCATGGCCGAGGACAACAAGACCTTGGCCCGCTTCGAGCTCGTGGGCATTCCCCCCGCGCCGCGGGGGGTGCCGCAGATTGAGGTTACGTTCGACATCGATGCCAATGGCATTGTGCACGTGTCGGCCAAAGACCTCGGCACCGGCAAGCAACAGTCCGTGCGCATCACCTCGTCCTCGGGCCTCACCGAGGACGAAATCCAGAACATGATCGCCGAGGCCGAGCAGTACGCCGACACCGACGTGAAGAAAAAGCAGCTCGCCGACGTGCGCGGCAACGCCGAAGGTCTGATCTACACCACGGAAAAGTCCATCGAAGAGTACGGTCACGTGCTCGACGACCAGGACAGCGTCGACATCCAGGAGTACCTCGCCGAGCTCAAAGAGCTCCTCAACGGCGAGGACCCCGACGCGATCAAAGAAGCGATCACCAAGCTCGAGTCCGTCAGCCACAAGTTCGCCGAGGCCATGTACGCCGAAGCGGCCGAAGCGCTCGGCGACGAAGACTTGGGTCTAGACGACGAAGACGCCGCTTGACGTCGCTTTGCGACGTCGTAAGCGGTTCGCGGCCTGACGTCGCTTCGCGACGTCGTAGGCCGTCCGCCGCCTAAGCACCTCCCAGGACGCCCCAGCCCTCCGCTGGCGGCGTTCTCCCTCGCTTGCTCGGTTCACGACCATCGGGTCGCTCACCTCGTCGCGCTCAGTCCGGCCTTGCCAGCGAAACGCTGGAACGCCCTGGAAGGCACTTAGCGACTCTGTGCGGCGCGGGCGTGTCGTCGCTGGACACTAGCCGGCTTCTTGGGCGAACCAGGTCGACAACTCGGCGATCAGCGCCTGCAGGTCCGCCCGATCCTGGTCCGCTTCGCGGATCGCCGCGCGCCAGGTGCGGTGGGCGCGCGGGTGCACAAAGGGCCGCACCACCACGTCGTCGCGGGACCGCGCGGCCTTGGCCGCCCAGCGCGGAATCAGCGCCACCCCGCAGCTGGCGACCACGAGCTCAACCATGGCCTCGGTCAAGGGCATGCGCAATGTGTGTGCAGGCTGCTCGCTGCCGAACCAGTCGCGCCCGATCGCCACCAGCTCGTCGACGGGCAGGTCGTGCACAATGAGCGTGTCGTCGACGAGGTCGCGCGGCCCCACCCCCCGTGACCCCGCTGCGGGATGGCTGGGCAGAAGCACGACCACAAACGCGTCCTGCCCGAGCTCGAACACCACCGTCTCCTTCGGGGCCGGGGCGTGGGCGATGGCGAGGTCGATGCGCCGGCCGAGCAGGGCCTTCATCGGGTCTTTGCGGTGGTCGATCTTGGGCACCACCTGGGCGGTGGGGTGCGCGCGGCGAAAGCGGCCGATGACCGGGGCGAGCCAGTCGTAACAAGTGTGACATTGGGTCGCGACCCGGATGCGGGTGGCCTTGGTGGGGCGCAGGGCGCGCTCGAGAGCGGTCAGCTGCTCGATCAGGGGCGCGCCCCCCTGCACCAGGGTGCGGCCCGCGGGGGTGATGGACAGGCCGCGGCCTTCGCGCACAAACAGGGCCAAGCCAAGCTTGCCCTCGAGGCGGGCCAGGTGGTGACTGACCGCGGACTGGGTGAGGCCGAGGGCGCGGGCCGCGCGGGTCACGCCCCCGTGCTCGTGAAGCGCACACATCAAGACCAGGTCGCGGCTGTCGAGGGCGGGGCTTTGCATAGATGAGCCAGACCGAACGATTGATGAAAAACCATCGCTTTTCATCATCCTAGCCGGCGGGCACAGTACGGCGCAAGGAGGACAGAGATGAACACACCTTTGCTCTATTTTTCCCCCGGCTCGGTGTCGATGCCGGTGCACATGGTCCTGCGCGAACTGGGCCTCAACCCCGAGCTCAAGCGCACCCCCACCGGCGACGACGCGCACCTCACCGCGGCCTATCTGGCGGTGAACCCCGCCGGGCGGGTGCCCGCGCTCGCCCTGGACGGGCGCGTGTTCACCGAGGTGTGGTCGATCCTGCGCTACTTGGCTGCGCGGCATCCGGAGGCGGGGCTGGTGCCGGCGCATGCGCAGGACCGGGCCCGGCTCGATGAGATCCTGAGCCGCGCCCTGACCGCGGCCCAGCCGAGCTATCGCATGGTGATGCGCCCGGACCGGGTGTTGGGACCGGACAGCGACCCTGCCGCCCAAGAGGCGGTGCGGGCCGCGGGCCGGCGCGATTTTGCCGCCGCGCTCGACCAGATCGAACGCATCGTGGCCGACGAAGGGTGGGCGCTGGGCGACGGTGTGACCGTGGCCGACCCGGTGATCGCCACCCTCTCCGCCTGGGCCCGCTATGCCCAGTTGGACATCGAGCGTTGGCCCAAGTTGCGCCGCATCGGGCGCGCCTACTTTGCCCGGCCCGCGGCCCAAGCCACGCTGGTGGCGGAGGGGCTGGTCGACGAGCAAGGACGGCCCACCCCGCCCACGCGGGTCTGACCCTCGCCTGTCGAGGGCACGCCGGGTGGTAGGCTCGTGGCGTGAGGCGGGTGATCGCGCTGGTGGTGGGGGGGATGCTCGGCTGCGGGCACACAGACCCCGCGCCGGTTGCGGCCCCACCCGCGGCGGCCGCGCCATCTGTGGTCGCCGCCGAGGAGCGCGCGGTCGTCGAGCCCCCGCCGAAGACCCCACCCCCGCCCGACCTTCGGCTCGCCCGGGCCCGGGTCCTGGCCGAGCTGGTGCGACCGCTGCATCGCCCCCTCACCGACGACGACCGCGCTGGTGGTTGGCTCGATTTTCGCGATGAGCCGGGCCAGACCTTCGACCGCTGGTTGGCCCGGCCGCCCCACGTGGCCACCCCCGCGCGCCACACCATCTACGTGTTGCCGCTCGGCCCTTTGAACAAGGCCAAGCGGCGCATTGTTGACAAAGTCACTGCATTTCTGCCGCTGTACTTTGGCTTGCCGGTGACCGTGCTCCCCCCCGAGCCCTTCGGCGACGTTCCCGCGGCGGCCAAGCGGCGCCATCCCGAGTGGGGCGATCGCCAAATCGACACCAACTGGATTCTGAAGCACCGGCTGCGGCCGATGGTGCCCGACGACGCCGCGGTGCTGGTGGCCTTGACCGCCCACGATCTCTGGCCCGGCGAAAACTGGAAGGGCGGCGGGTGGAACTACCTCCACGGCATGGCCAACTATGAACAGCGGGTGGGGGTCTGGTCGTTGTATCGTCTGGGCAATGCCGGCAAGCGCCGCACGCTGCTGCGCACCCTCAAGACCGCCTCGCACGAGATCGGTCACACCTTTTCCATGCTTCACTGCACCGCCTACCGTTGCAACCTGCAGGGCCGGCTCGGGGTCGATGAATCCGACCGCACCCCGGTGGCCCTGGGGCCGAACTGTCTGGCCAAACTCGTGTACGCCACCGGGGTCGAACCCTTGGCTCGGTTCGAGAAGTTGGCGGCGTGGATGAAGCAGGAAGGGTTTCGCCGCGAGGCGGCATTTTTTCAGAGAAGCGCAGACACATTGCGGGCGGCGGGGTGGGACCCGGCGGACTGGCCGGGCGCGGGCTATGGGGTCGGGGTCGATCCGGTGGCGAGGAAGCCGAAGTAATAGACCGCCACCGCGGACACCGCGGTCCAGAGCAGGCCGGCGATCACCCCGTAGGCGAGCCGGCGGTGGGTGGCGGAGAAGTCGCCCGGCAGCCGCGCGTCTTTGCGCCGGTAGCTGGTGAACGTGAGCCAGGCCCACACAATGTATGTGATCACCGCGGGCCCGATGTGGGCGATGAACACCCCCTTCAGCAGGGCCGTGCCCGCGTAGGGGCTGCCCGCAATGAGACTGCCGGAGCCCCCGTGCATGCGGATGCTGCCCTCCAGGGAGAACAGACAGACGAACAACATCACGCACAGGGCGATCTGCAGCCGGCGGTGGGTGACAAAGTCGCCCCGCCGGGCGAGGCGGGCCGCGCCGTAGGCCCACACCGGCGCGACCAAGTTGAACACGAGCACGATGTCGACCAACAGGTCGGCGCGCGAACCAAAAAAGCCCTGCGGCATGGTCCCTCCCCGGGCGCGGCCTCGCCGCGGCAATCTGTCCGCCCGCCGCCCCCTCCGATCCCGCGTGGCGCGAGCGAAGGTCCCCGGGCGGCTTGGCGTGAATCGTGAAACCGTCGCGGCATGGAGAACATTCCAAATCCGTCCGCGCTGTCCACCTGGGTGTTCGTGGTCCTGGTCGCCTGGTGCCTCGGCTGGGCGGGGTGGGGCCTGTGGCTTGCCACCACGCGGGGCCGGCGTCCCCTGGCCCTCGGCGCGCTGCTCGGCTGGCTCGGCCTGACCGCGGGCCTGGCCGCCGCCGGGCTGCTCGAACGCTTCACGCCGCCCCCGCCGATCTTGTTCTTGCTCCTGAGCATGACCGGGGCCGCGGTGTGGTTCGCCCGGTCCCCCGCGGGGGGCCGGCTCGTCGACGCCGCCCCCGCTTGGGCCCTGATCGGGGTCCAAGGGTTTCGGCTCCCGCTCGAGCTGGTGCTCGCGAGCTGGAACGAACAAGGGGCCCTGCCCACCGCGATGACCTTCCGCGGGGTCAACTTTGACATCGTCACCGGCGTGACCGCGCTTGTCGGCGCGGCTCTGGTCTGGCGCGGGGTGGGCGCACGCTGGGTGCCGGTGGTATTCAATGGCATTGGCCTGAGCGCCCTCGCGGTCATCATCGTGACCGCCCTCGGCTCCTTGCCCACCCCCTTCGCCTGGGTGGACACCGATGTGCCCTTGGTGTTGCCGGCGCGTTTTCCCTACGTGTGGCTGCCGATGGTGTGCGTCGGCTTCGCCCACGTGACCCACTTGCTCAGCCTGCGCCAATGGTGGCGCCACCGGGCATAGCTCAGGGCACGTCGGTCTGTCCGTCGGCGTTGCTGCCCCAACACTCGATGGTCTCGTCGAGGAGCAGCCCGCAGGCATGGTCTTGTCCCGCCGACACCGCGGCGAAGTCCCCGCCGTGCGCGTCGGTCTTGCCGTTGGCGTCGTCCCCCCAGCACTCGACCTTGTCGTTGTCGACCCGGACCACGCAGGCGAAGCGGTCCCCCGCGCTCACTTGTTTCACCGTGGCCGCCCCCCCCGCGGTGATTTGGCCAAAGCTGTCGTCGCCCCAGCACAAGACCTCGTCGAGGAGGGTGAGGCCGCAGGTGTGGTCGTAGCCGGCGCTGACCTGATGGGAGGCAAAATCCGCCGGGGGGGTCGCCTGGCCGTCGGCGTTGTCGCCCCAGCAGGTGACAACATCGGTCCCGACCTCGCGCCCGCACACATGATCGGGCCCGGATTGGATCTGGGAGAACGCGGTCGCGGGCGGGGACGTCACCCCCGATGAGCCGCCATCGCCCCAGCACACGGGGGTGCGGTCGCTTTGCCGCAATGCACATGCATGGAGCGCCCCGGTGGTGACCCAATCGGCGCGAAAACCCGCCGGCGGCGCCGCGCGCCCGGACAGGTCGGTGCCCCAACACTCCGCGAAGTTCCCGCTCGCCCGCTGGCCGCAGGTGTAGCCATCCCCCGCGTCGAGGAACAAAAACGCCACCCCGGGCGGCGGGTCCTCGCTCATCGCCCCCCAGCATTCGACCTGGCGGTTGTCCTTGCGAATCGCGCAGGTGTGCGCGGCCCCGGCGCTGACCCCGACGAAGGCGGTGCTCCTCGTGAAGGGGCAGACGTTGCCGCCTCCACAATCAAAGTCCGCGCTCGACCGCGGCAGCAACCGGTGTTCGCCGAAAGAATAGGTCAAGACCCCGGACACGCACGCGAACGAATCGGCGTCGGACATGGTGGTGGCCAACATCTCGGAGCCGACCCGGATGCTCAGGGCCCCGGCGTCGCAGCTCACGGTGGAGACCCCGAACCCGTCGGGAATGCCCCCGGTGCACGCGCCGCACACCTCGACGAACTGGCCCTCGAAGTCTTCGTCATCGAACCCCGGGGTCCACAGCATCGACGGGGTCAAAGGGGCCCCGGTCGACGGGACGCGAATGCGGTAGTGCAGCAGCTCGACCTCGGTGAGGTCATTGAAGTCGACGAGGGTGCCGACCACGGTGACCTCGTCTCCGATGTGCAGGCGGCCGATCGCGTACACGTCGTTGAGGTTGTGGATGTAGATGCCTTCGTGGGCGCCTGTGCCCGACCGGATCCAAAACCCGGTGCGGGGCAGGCTGGCGTCCACCGCGGTGACGGTGCCCGAGACGGTCACGGGGGTGTCGAGCGCCAACGCGCCGAACATGTCTTCGATCGGCCGCGTCGCGGGGAACACGCACCGGTTGTCGGTGCTGCAGATGGCGCCATCCTGGCAGTCGGTGTTGCCGTTGCAGCCCACGTAGCAGCCGCCTTCGATGCACACCGGTCCGGGCCCGCCCGGCACCGCGGGACAGGTCGCGGTGTCGTTGCTGGTGCACGCGGTGGTGCACGTCGACCGATCGAGCCCGTCCACAGTCCCATTGGTGCAGGTCTCGCCCGCCTCACACGGCCCACACGGGCCGTACGGCCCGTAGCCGTACCCGTAGGTGCCGGTGGGTTCCTCCTCGGGGCTGACGTCCCCGTCGCCGTCGCCGTCCCCATCCCCATCCCCGTCCCCGTCGCCATCTCCATCTCCGTCGCCGTCGCCGTCGCCGTCGCCATCGCCGTCGCCATCTCCGTCCCCGTCGCCATCACCGTCTCCGTCGCCATCGCCATCCCCGTCGCCATCTCCGTCGCCGTCGCCATCCCCATCTCCGTCGCCGTCGCCGTCGCCATCGCCATCTCCGTCGCCGTCGCCATCTCCGTCTCCGTCGCCATCGCCATCACCGTCTCCGTCGCCATCCCCGTCGCCGTCGCCCACGCGGCACCGTCCGTCGACACACACTTGGGAGAAGGGACAGTCCGCGGTGTTGTTGCACACCGGGCTGACGTTGAGCCCCCAGTAACATCCCGGGGTCAGCCACAGGGCGACAAACACCAGCCACCACCCGCGCATCATTCGCCTCCCACCGCGGCCACGGTCAACAACGCCACCCCGCCGGCCAACCCCACGGCCCCGGCCAACGCCGCCGCGGGGCCCGCGAGCTCGCCGATGACCGCGCCGGACTTGAGCGGTCCGGGGGCCCCGGGCCAGGCAAACAAGATCGCCTCGCTGGCCCCAAAGCAGGCCAAACCCGACAACAATGCCACTGTGCCAAGCCCGGCGGTGCCGAGCCCGGCCCACAACCACACGCTCCCGAGCCCGCCTTCGTCCTCGAGCACCACCTCGCCGTCGAGGGGGGCGATGAGCCGGGCCATGGCCGGGCGCAGCTCCTCTTCGAACTCGTTCACGTCGTCGACCCGCAGGGTCTCGCGGCTGAGGTTGCGGGCTTCGTCGGAGTCGAACAAGCTCACGGTCAACACCGTCCGGTCGCCGAGCTGCCCCGCAGACCCGAACACCACGTAGCGAATGCCCAATGCTCCTGCTACCTCGGCGAGGCAGGCGCTGGCGTCACACTGCATCGCCGCCCGGGACACCTCGAGGTTCACGAGGTTTTCGATCTCGGCGAAGGTCACGATCTCCCGCGGGGTCAACGCCCCGAGCTCGGCCACCACCAGCTCGTTCAACACCCGCACGGTGTTCTCGTCGACCGCGCCGGCCGCAAACTGGAGCACCAGGATGCGCTGGTCCTCGGCGGGCGAAGGCGCGGCCGCCTCGGCCGGGGGCGCGGGGGCCACCGGGTCTGCGGGCGCGGGTTCGGCCGGGGCCGGCGCAGGGTCGGCCGGCACCTCTTGCGCGGCCGCGGCCCACACCCACAAAGACGTCCCCACCAGCACCAGCAACTGTCGAATCATGCCCCACCCATGCGAACGTTGTGCATACCACGTTGGCGGTCGCGCGGTGGGCGCCGGCCACCTCGTGGGTGGCGCGGTCAAGACAAAAATGGCAACAAAATCAATATCTTGTGACGCGCCGCACAGGGCCTGCCGCGCCCCGCGCGCGGTGTGCGAGGATACGGCCATGACCGCGGGGCAGTATCGCGAGCTCGACAAACTCGCCGAGGGCGGGATGGCCGAGATCCGCGCCGGGACCGGCCCCGACGACCGCGCGGTGGTGATCAAGCGCATCCGCATCCACCTCCTGTACGACGACGACCACCGCCGCTTGTTCGCGGACGAAGGCGCGTTGTGCGCGCGGCTGTCACACAAACACATTGTCGAGTTGCTCGATGCCGGCGAAGACGACTGCGGCCCGTACCTGGTGTTCGAGTACGTACCGGGCACCGATCTCGGCGTGGTCCTCGAGCAACGGCAAGCCGAAGGCCGCCCGCTGGAGCCGGCCCAGGTCCTGGCGGTGGCGTTGCCGCTGATGCGGGCCTTGGCCTACGCCCACAATGTCTGTGCAGATGACGGCGCCTCGCTCTGCGTGGTGCACCGCGACGTGTCGCCGGGCAACGTCCTGCTCGGGGACAACGGGGACGTGAAGCTGGTGGACTTCGGGGTCGCGGCCTCGACGCTGCGCACCGACGCCACCGTGGCCGGCGAGATGAAAGGCAAGTTCGCCTACATGGCCCCCGAGCAGACCCGGGGCGAGGCGGTCGATGCCCGGGCGGACATCTTCTCGGCGGGGGTGGTGCTGTACGAGATGCTCACCGCCGAGCACTTGTTCGACGCCGCCACCGACGCGGACGTGGTGCACGCGGTGCGCACCTCGGCGGTGCCGGACATCCGCGCCAAAAACCCCGCCGTGCCCGACGAGCTGGCCGCCTTGGTGGGCGAGATGTTGGCCAAAGACAAAGACGCGCGCCCGGCCTCCGCCGCCGCCGTCGTCGAGCGCCTGCAAGACATCGCCGAGCTGTATTGCTGGGACCAAGGCCACAAGCGGCACGTGACCCGGCTCTGTCTCGAGCACCCCCGGGCGGTCGAGAACGCCGAGGACAGCGGCGCCCGCCGCCGTCACACCCAGCGGGTGCTCGGGGCCGACGCGGGCCTGACCGTGGTGCCCGACCGCGGCCGCGGGGTGCCGGTCTGGGCGTGGGCCTTTGTGCTCGTCCTCGTCGTGGGGGTGGGCGCGGCTTTGGCGTGGCCCGCGGCGGTGGTCGAGCGGCCCCTGCCCCCGTCGGCGGTGACCGGCCAAGACCCGCCGGTGCTCACCCCCGGCCCGCCGGACCTGACCCCCCCGGGGCCCACCGAGGTCACGGTCTCGACCACGGTGTTGGCCGACCCGGTGCGGGGCTCGGCGCCCGCCCCCGCGCGCCCGTCGGTGCGCCCGCGCCCGGCGCGGTCGCGGCCGGTGAAGGTGGCCCAGGCCGACGCCGCGCCGCGGCCGGTGGACAAACGCCGCCCGGTGGCGAGCGGGTTTGGCGAGGTGTTCATCTCCAGTGAGCCGTGGGCGGAGGTCTACGTCGACGGGGCGAAGTTTGGCGTGACCCCGCTGGCGGGCAAGAAGCTCTCTGCGGGACCGCACACGGTGCGGCTGTACAACCCGCACTACAAGCTCGAGCGGACCTTCACCGTGGACGTGGGCGCGGACCAAGCGATTCGCAAGTTCGTCGACTTGACGAAATAGCGGGCCCTCTTCCGGCCGGCGGTCGGGGCGCGCCGGTCAGCGGCGGCGGCGCAGGCGGCCGAGCCACAGCCCGGGCAACAGCACCGCCGCGAACGAACCCCCGACCGGGCAGCCCGAATCCGGCGGGTCGTCGGGGGCGGGCTCGGGCTCGGGTTGGGCCTCGGGCTCAGGTTGGGCCTCGGGCTCAGGTTGGGCCTCGGGCTCGGGCTGGTTGGCCAAAAGCTCGTCGGTCTCGTCGAGAAACGGCTGGATGAAGTCGTCGACGTGGGCGTCGACCCGCACCATGATCGTGTCCTCGCCGCAGGTGGACACCGCGTGCATGATGCCCGCGACCTGCCCGTCGACGAACGCGGAGCCGCCGCTGTCCCCAAAACAACCGCCCCCTTGTCCCCCCGCGGCGACAAAGAAGTCCTCGTCGAGCCACTGCAGCGGGCTTTGCACCTCGCGTTTTTGGCCTTCGAAGTCATTGTCATTGGATCGGCCGAACCCGACCATGGTCACCGGGGCCCCGAACAGGTTGTTGGTCATCGGGGCGGTGCGGAACGGGGTCGGGTCCACCGGGGCGGCTTGGCTGAGGCGGAGCAGGGCGACGTCGTACGCGGTGCCCGCGCCGTCGTTTTGTTGCCAGTCGGGGTGCAGCACTTCGCGCCCCACCGTGACCTGCTGGCCGCCTTCCCAAATGGAGTCCCCGAACAGCACATTCAAAAACCCGCCGTTGTTGCCGTCGAGACAATGCGACGCGGTCAACACCACCCAGGGGTGAATCAACGTGCCGGTGCAGAAGATGTTGTTCCCGCCGTTGACCAGGCCCACGGTGCCCGGGTACCCGCTGGTGAGGGTGCCGTTGTAAATGGCATGTTCGCCCCGCGCTTCGTGGTCGACGTCAAACGACGACGGGGCGCAGCCGATGAGCCCGGCCAGCACCCAGGTGGCGAGGCCGGGGCGGGCCCTCACGGCGCCATCCGGCGCCGGCGCAGCCAGAGCGCAGGGAGCAATACCGCCGCGAACGATCCGCCCCCCACCGGGCAGCCGGACCCGGCGCCGTCGCCTTCGGGCTCGGGCTGGGCTTCGGGCTCGGGCTGGGCTTCAGGCTCGGGCTGGGCCTCGGGCTCGGGCTGGGCCTCGGGCTCGGGCTGGTTGGCCAAAAGCTCGTCGGTCTCGTCGAGGAACGGCTGGATGAAGCTGTCCACGTGGATGTCCACCCGCACCATGGTGGTGTCTTGGCCGCACACCGAGCCGGCGTGGATGATGCCCGCGACCTCGCCCTCGAGGAACGCCGAACCGCCGCTGTCCCCAAAACACGACCCGCCTTGCCCCCCAAAGGTGGTGAAGAACGCTTCGTTCATCCATTCGATGGGGCTTTGCACCTCGCGTTTTTGGCCTTCGAATTCATTGTCATTGGATCGGCCGAACCCGACCATGGTCACCTGGTCGCCGTAGTGGCTGTTGTTGAGCGGCGCGGTGCGAAACGGGGTCGGGTCCACCGGCGCGGCTTGGCTCAACCGCAGCAAGCCCACGTCGTACCAGGCCCCCGCGCCGTCCCCTTGTTGCCAGTTGGGGTGCAGGACCTCGCGGCCCACCGTGACCTGTTGGCCGCCCTCCCAAATGGAGTCCCCGAACAGCACATTCAAAAACCCGCCGCTGTTGCCGTCGAGACAATGCGACGCGGTCATCACCACCCAGGGATGGATCAACGTGCCGGTGCAGAAGACATTGCCGCCGCCGTTGACCAGCCCGACGGTGCCGGGATACCCGCTGGTCAGCGTGCCGTTGTAAATCGCCTGGTCGGTCTGGGCTTGTTGCGCCACGTCCCAATCAGACGGCGCACACGCGGCCAGCGCCGCCGCCCACACCAGGCCAAGTCCTCGCCAACACTTCATTTTCCGCCTCCGGCAACCCTATGGTGGTATCGCACCACCCTGATTGTTCAACTGGATCCCCCCGCGCCCCGGGCGCGGCCCGGCGCGGAAGGCCGCCTCTGCATGCCCTCGGACAACCAACGGGACCTGATCGGACTGCTCGACCGCCGCCAGCACCCTGGCTCCCGGGCCCGGGACCGGTTCATTCGGTTGTGGGGCACGACCTTGGCCCGGCTCACCCGCCTGGGCGGACTGTCCGATCACAACCGGGTCACGCTCTACACAGATGGCGACGACGCCTTCGCCGCGATGCTCGCGGCGATGGAGAAGGCCCAAAAACGCGTGTGGCTCGAGACCTACATCTACGAGCCCGACCGGCTTGGCCACAAGGTGCTCGACGCCCTGGTCGCGGCCCGGCAGCGGGGCGCGGACGTGGTGCTCATCGTCGACGACATCGGGTCGGGCACCGCCCCGGAGAAGTTTTTTGCCCCGTTGCGCGAGGCGGGGGGCGAGGTGCTGCGCTTCAACCCCGCGCGGTTGTTTCGCCGGCCCCGCGGGGGGCGGGTGACCTCACGGCTCACCCGCGATCACCGCAAGATCCTCATCGTCGACGACGACATCGGCTTCACCGGGGGCATGAATGTGTCCGAGGACTACGCGGGGGAGAAGCTCGGCAACGGCCGCTTTCGCGACACCCACATGTGTCTGCAAGGCCCCGGGGTGCGCGACCTGATGGACATTTTTATGGAGAGCGCCCAGGACGCGGACGATCGGGTGGCGCTCGATCCCCGGCGGGGCCCGGACGGGCGGCCGGGCGCGGTGATGGTCCAGGTGTTGCGATCCAACGTCGTGCGCGGTCGGTTGCACATCCAACGCGCGCTGCGCCAAGTCATCCAGCGCAGCGTGGTGCGGTGTTATTTGACCAGCCCGTACTTCCTGCCCCCCAAACGGTTGATGAAGGCGATGATGCGCGCGGCCCGTCGGGGGGTCGATGTGCGGGTGCTCACCGCCGGGGTCAGCGACGTGCCGATCATGCACGCGGCGTCGCAGGCGGTGTACCGGCCGTTGTTGAAGGCGGGGGTGCGGCTGTTCGAATACCATGCGCGCACCCTGCACGCGAAGACCGCGGTGGTGGACGCGGTGTACGCGTCGGTGGGCAGCTTCAACCTCGACTACTGGTCGGCCCGGCGGAATCACGAGGTCAACGTGGCGATTTTGCATGTGGACGTGGCCGAGTCGTTGGAGCAGCAGTTCTCGGTGGACGTGGCCGGGGCGGTGGAGATCACCCTCGACGAGGTCAAACGGCGTACACTGTGGCAACGCTTCGTGTCGTGGTGCGCCTACCAGCTGGCGCGGCTTTGAAGGGGGAGATGTGAGCGGGGAAATGGGGCATAGCGGGAGCTCGGCGGCCACGCCGTCGGTGGACCATCGACAAGTCGAGGCCGAGCGCGCGGAGGAGCGGTTTCGCCGGGCCTGGCGCTTCGCTCAGGCGGTGCTCGGGGTCATGCTGTTGTGGCAAGCGGTCAACGTCGTGCTCGCGCTGATGTCCCCCGGCGGCGGCTTCGGCGGGGTGGTGTTCTTGGTGGTGTTGGGCGCGGCGTTTGTGCGCTTGTGGCACCGCCGGGTGGCGGGGGCCCGCATGACTTACTTCGTGTTCATCTTTTTTGGGCTGTTCAAGTTGTTGATGCTGGGGGTGATGCTGCTCGCGGTCTTCGGGGGGAAGATCCACAGCGACACCCTGTGGGCGGTGGTCGCCCTCAACGTAGTGTTTCCGTCGCTGGGGTTTGTGGCCGCGCTGATGATGGCCCGGGCCGACTTCACCCAGCATTGCTACAACTGACGCCGGTGGCGGTGCCCCGATGAAGAGCTTCGTGGATCTGACCTCCGCCGCGGCCGCGGGCGATGCCGCCGCCGCCGATGCGTTGCGGTCCCAGCTCGGTCACGACGAGGCCAACCTCCAGCTCATTGCAGAGGCATTGCACACCCACGCCCCCGACGCCGTGGCCGGTTACGCCGAAGGCCCCTGGGCGGGCGAGGTAGACCTCGCGGCCCAGGCCTACGCGGTGGTGCTCCAAGACGCGTGGGGCTGGGATCTCCCCGTCGAGGACGCGTTGTTGTTCGCGCCGTTTGCCGCCCGGCACCGGGCGGCGGTGGGCACATCCGGGCCGGCGGGGGCGGCGGGTCTGGCCCAGGATCTGCGCGCCATCGCGGCCCAAGCCGCGGCCTTTGTCGACGACATGGCGGCGGTGCGCGCGGCGCAGGCCGGCTGCCCGGGGTCGCCGCTGGAGCTGGCCGGGCTGCGGCGGTTGGAGAAGGCCTGCGGGGGGTCGCTGTCGGGGGTGCGGGTGCTCGAGCTCGGCTGCGCCGAAGGCGCGCTCCTCGACGAGATGGCGGCCCGGGGGGCGGAGGTCACGGGCAACGATGTGTTGCCGCAGACCACGCGCCACGCGTTTGTCGCCGGCGACTTCTTGGAGGCCACGTTCCCGGGCGCGCCCTTTGACGCGGTGTTGGCGGTGGCGCTGTTCGAGGCGGGGTCGGGCATCGAACACGAGGCGGACGTGACCCTGTCCCGCTTGGCCCAATTGGTGCGCCCGGGGGGCGTGGTGGTGGTGGAGAACATCGCCCTGCCGTTGATGTGGACGGTGGCGGAGGCGGCCGAGGCCGGCTTCGACCGGATGGACGTCGAGGTCTGGACCCCGGTGACCCAGATGCAGCGGCAGGTGGCGTTCGCCCAAGGGGGCCGCGGGGCCGCGATGCGCAAAAGGGAATAGCGACCGCTACTCGTAGCGGAGAGCGTCGATGGGGTTGAGCCGGGCCGCGCGGGCGGCGGGGTAGAGGCCGAAGACCACGCCCACGCTGGCCGAGAACACAAACGCGAGCAGGATCGCCCACAGGGGAATGTAGGGCGGGGGGAAGTCGGGGACGACGAGGGTGGCGATCCAGCTCACGCCGTAGCCCACGAAAATCCCGATCACGCCCCCCACAAGTCCCAGCAGGGTCGCCTCCACCAAAAACTGCGCGAGGATGTCCTGGGGGGTCGCGCCCAATGCCATGCGAATGCCGATCTCCCGGGTGCGCTCGGTGACGGACACGAGCATGATGTTCATGATCCCGATGCCCCCGACGAGCAACGCCACGCCCACGATGGCGATGACCACCCAGGTGGCGATGCCGGTGATGTTGCCCACGGTGGACAGAAGCTCGGACTGGGTCACGATCTGAAAATCGTCGGGGTCACCGGGGGGGATGTTGTGGGTGCTGCGCAGCACCCGGCGAATCTCTTCGGTGGACCGCTCCACGTCGTCGGTGGTGTTGAGCTTGACCAGCAACATGCCCCCGCCGCGTTTGCCCCCCAGGCTCACCGCGGTCTGGTGGGGCACGATCGCAGCCCGGTCGAAGGGTTGGCCAAAGGCGTTGATGCCGTCCTTCTGTTCCATCACCCCGATGACCTCGAAGGGCACGCCATAGAGGCGCACGGTGGTGCCCACCGGCCGGATGAGGCCGAGGTCCTCGACGAGGTCGGGGCCGATGACCACCACCCGCGACTTGGCCTTGTCGTCGAAGGCGTTGAAAAAACGCCCTTGGTCCACATAATGGTTCTGGATCTCTGGATAGCGGGCGGAGGTGGGCATCAACACCACGTCGAACACGGTCTGGCCCCGGAACTGCACCGCCCGGCGGTCAAAAAAGAACGGGCTGGTGGCGAGCACGGTCTCGACCCGGGACTGGATCGCGTCCGCGTCTTCGTCGTCGAGCTCGGGGCGGGTCTTGATCTGTTTGGTGGCCGAGGGGTTGCCGCTGACCACGAACAAAAAGCCCGCGCCCAGCCCCTCGAGCTGGGAGGTGTAGATGAAGAAAACGCCCTGTACGATGGAGACCACCGCGATCACGGCCATGACCCCGAAAATAATGCCAAGCGTGGTCAAGAACGCCCGCAGGCGATTCTGTACGATGGAGCGCAGGGCCTCGCGCAGGATCTCAATCCACATGGGCGGCCCCCCGGGCTTCGCGTTCGGCGGCGGCGGCTTTCTCCGGCAAGGGGGTCCCGTCCCGGGTGTCCTCGACGACCTTGCCGTCGAGCAGCCGGATGGTGCGGTGGCAGCGCTCGGCGACCTCGGGCTCGTGGGTCACGATGATCACGGTGCGGCCTTGCTCCTCGGGGAGGGCCACCAGCAGGTCGAGGATCTCGAGGCTGGTCTTGGAGTCGAGGTTGCCGGTGGGCTCGTCGGCGAGGATCATGTGCGGCTTGCCCACCAACGCCCGGGCGATGGCCACCCGCTGGCGCTGGCCGCCGCTCATCTCGTTGGGGCGGTGCAGGGCCCGGTCCGCGAGCCCGACGATGCCGAGGGCCTCTTGGGCCGCCGCCTCCCGGGCCTTGGGGGTGAGCCGGCCTTCGCGCCGGTAGAGCAACGGCAGGGCGACGTTCTCCAATGCCGTTTGGCGGGGGAGCAAATGAAAGCTCTGGAACACAAACCCGATGGTGCGGTTGCGCACGTGGGCCAGCTGCTCGTCGTCGAGCACGCTCACGTCCTGGCCGGCCAGCGCGTAGCGACCGGACGTGGGGCTGTCGAGACAACCGAGCACGTTCATGAGGGTGGACTTGCCCGAGCCCGACTGGCCGATGATCGCGACCAGCTCGCCCGCTTCGATGCGCAAGCTCACCCCGTCGAGGGCGCGCACCACCTCGCCCCCCATTTCATAGGTGCGGTACACGTCGTCGAGCTCGATGAGGCTCATCGGTCCGCGTCCCCGGTCTTGTCGGTGTCGTCCATGACCTTGATCGCGTCCCCGTCGTGGAGCGAGACCAGCGCCCGGTAGGGCCCGGTGACCACCCGGTCGTCGGCGTCCAGGCCTTGTTCGATCGCCACCCGGTCGCCGTCGGCCGGACCCAATGTGACTTCACGAAGGGCGACGGCGAGCCCGAACGCGCCTTGGCTGGCCACATACACCCGGTCCTTCTTTTCCTTGTCCGCGGGCAACACCGCGCTCAGGGGGATCACCACCGCGTCGTCGAGCCGGGCCACCTCGATCTCGGCGTCGACGCTCATCCCGCTCAGCAACTTCTCGCCGGGGTCGAGCTTGACCCAGGCGGGGAAAAACACCGCCCCGCTTTGTTCTTTGCCCAGCAGGCCCACCCGCTCGAGCACGCCGCTGACCGCGTCGTCCTTGCCGCTCTGGGGGGACAGCACCGTCTTTTGCCCCGCGGCCAGCCGGGTCACATCGATCTCGTCGACGCTGAGCTCGGCCACCAAGTCGGTCAGGTCCGCCACCACCACCTCATCGGTGCTCGCCGACGCGGTGGCGCCAAACCCGAGCCCCCCGAGCGCGGCGGTGTCGGTCACGCTCGTCCCGAGCGAGCCCACCACTTGGCCGACCTCGACCCCCACCGCCACCGCGGTGCCGGTCAACGGCGAGTGCACCACCGACTTCTCGAGGGTGTCCTGGGCCCGGGCGAGCTCGATCTGGGTGCGCTCGAGGTTGGCGCGGGCCGAGGCGGTGTCGGCCTGGGAGAGGGCGAGGCGGTTCTGTCCCATCACCATTTGTTCTTTGCTCACCGCGCCCCGCTCGACGAGCTTGGCGTCGCGATCGAGCTGGCGCGCGGCCTCTTTTTCCACCAGCTCGGCGCGCTGCACCACGGTCTCGGCGCTTTTCACCGCCGCGCGCAGGGTGCGCCGGTTCTGGCGGAGCTGTTCGTCTTCGAGGGTGAACAGCACCTGGCCCTGTTCGACCGTCTGCCCCTCGGCCACGTCGACGGACTTGATGCGGCCGGAGATCTCCGGCCCCACCGACACCTGCCGGCGGGCCCGCACCCGGCCCTGGGCCCGGACCACGCTCTTGAGGCTCTCGCGTTGGGCGGTGGCCAAGCGCACGGCCACCGCATCGTCGTCGGCGGACCGGGTCAGGGCCACGATCACCAGGCCCGCGGTGAGCACCAAAAACACCACCACCCACAGTCGCAGGCGCGACCGGTCGCGTTTTTCGGCGGGGGGCGGGGTGTCGGCCATTCGGAGCGCGATTCTGCCGAAATCAACGCCCCGTCGCGAACAAAACGTCCCGCGCTTGATTCTCCCGGCGGATGGGGCAGTCTGACGCGGCGTATGGCCGCGTTTTTGTCGCTGTTTGTGGTGCTCCATGCGGCCCTGCCAGGCCAGCCGGGGCCGCCGGTCAAGCGCCGCATGTTGATCGTGACCCCCCAAGAAGATCTCAGCGGGACCGACGCGCTGTACGGGGCGTTGTCGGCCCGGGGCGAAGAGGTGGCCGAGCCCGCGGATCGGTACGGGGTCGACCAACCGGTGCCGCCGGGGGCCTTCGACCGGGTGCGCATCGACGCGGTGCGGGACCGGATGGTGGAGGCGAAGGCCGCGCTGCGGGAGTTTCGCTACCCCGAGGCGCGGACCGCGCTGGCTGATGCAGAGACATTGCTGCTGCGGGCCGAGCGGCCTGAGCTGCATTTGGCCCTCTACCGCGATCTGTTGTTGATGCGGGCCGGCCTCGACGTCGTCGAGGGCGACGCCCGCCAGGCCGAGGACGACCTGTTGTTGGTCTCGCGCATCGATCCCACCCTCGAGGAGCTGCACCCGGGGCTGTACCCGCCGCCGCTGGTCGAGGCCTACGCCAAGGTGGTGGCCCAGGCCCAGACCGCGGGCACCGGGGTGGTGGTGGTGGTGCCCCGGGTGCCCCCCCAGGAGCGGGCCGCGGTGTGGCTCGACGGGGGCCGCGTCGAGGACGGCCGGGCCACATTGACATTGCCGGCGGGGCCCCACCTGTTGTCCATGGGCGCGGCGGGTCGGCTCACCGTGACCCGCCGGCTCGACGTGGTGGGGGGCAGCTCCACCGTGCTCGAGCCGTTTCTGCCCCCCGAGGGGGCGGGGCAAGCGCGCACCGCGGCCCGGGACGCGATGCGGGGGGAGATGTTCCCCGATGCCCGGCAATCGTCTGCAGAGACATTGTTGGACACCACCGGCACCACTACGTTGGTGTGGCGGGGGGTGGAAGAAATCTATGTCTATGAGCGCGGCCGCTTGGTGGGCCCTTTGGCCCGGGGCAAGACCCCCCTCGACGACGCGTCCGCGGTGCTGACCGCGTTGGCCCAGGCGCCCGACCCGGTTCAGACCGCCCTGCGCAGCACCCAAAGCGGCCTCGGGCCGGTCGCGCCCCCCGAGGACGACGGCACCACCGTGCAGGTGGTGGTGGGGGTCTCGGCCGCGGCCGGGGGGCTCGGGCTGGTGGCGGTGGCCAGCGGGGTGGCGGGCACGGTGGGGTATTTGTGGTGGTTGCTGTCGCGACCGGCCAACCCCGAACCGCCCACCCGGCCGATCATCATTTCTTGTTGCGGACCGAAGGGCGACTGATGAGACCGCGCTGGGGATGGCTGTTGCTGGTGGCGGTGGGGGCGGGGCTCTTGTCCCTCGCGGGCTGCCCGCCGCTGTACGACGTGCCCACCCGGCGCAACCCCACGCGCATCTTCGTCAACCTCGCGTTTTCCCAAAGTTGCGGCACCGACCCGCGCCAGTACGACACCAGCTGTCTTGGTGCAGTGGCATTGACGATCGACGCCGAACGCTCCTTGGAAAACCAAACCAAGTGCGCGGCCATCGCCCCGCCCGACAACCTGGACGATTTGGTGAACAGCGGCTTCTCCGAGGTGCTCATCGGGTCGTTGGCCAACCAGGGCAAGGCGACCCTCGAGGTGCGCGGGCTGCACACCAAAGGCTTGGCCCCCGGCACCGATGTGTGCGCCAACCCCAACGACCAAGAGCGGTGGCTGTGGTGGGGGCAAAGCGAAGAGATCGACCTCGACGACTACCAGGACGCGGACGCCGGGGGCTACACCATCAACGTGCTCATCGATTGCCGGGACTGCGAAAACGGCTGCGTCAACTATGGCACCGACCAATGTCCCTTGACCCCGCTGTCGTACTGCGTGCCCGGCACCGCGACCCTGGCCTGTGACAAGCCGTGCGAGGTCGACCAGGACTGCTACGAAGGCGCGGTGGCGTGCAACCAAGACACCGGTCGCTGCGACCCCGACCTCGGGGTCGAGGTCGGGGAGCTGTGCGCGCCCTGCGAGCGCAACAGCGACTGCCGCGAACAGGACGGCTACGCCTGCGTGGGCAAACCCGGCGAGACCATGGGCATCTGCGCCCACCGGTGCCCGGACAACGAGACCCGGTGCCCGCGCGCCACCAGCTGCCGCCGGCTGTACGACAAGATCTGGCCCATCGGGGCGCCGGTCGCCCCCGACGCGGGCTTGGACGCCGGCTTCGACGCGGGCCTCGACGCGGGTCTCGACGCGGGTCTCGACGCGGGCCCCCCCGACGCGGGTCTCGACGCGGGTCTCGACGCTGGTCTCGACGCGGGTCTCGACGCGGGCCCGCCCGACGCGGGTCTCGACGCGGGCCTCGACGCGGGCGCGCCCGACGCGTGACCGTCAGGGGGCGGTCACGCGCCCGCGCACGTCGAGGGCGAACGAGAGCGGGGCCAGATTTTCGTACACCAGCAGCCGGTAGGGCTCGAGACCAAAGTCGGCGTGGGCGGCCGCGAACTTCGCGCGGGCGGCGAAGCGATCGCCCGCCACCGCGACCTCGACCGGGACGGTCACGGCGTGGTCCTGCCCGTGCACCTGGAGCACACCGTCGACCTCAAACTGGGCATAGCCAGCGGACGAGAGGCCGCTCAGCGCCCGGCAGCCGGTGGTGCGCAGGGTGACGCGGGGGAACCGGGCCACGTCGAGCTGGCCTTCGGCCAACATGTGCTCGCGGATCATGTCCCGGTCACCGGCCGACACCGGCTCGAACCCCGCCCGCTCGCGCAGGGCGTCGTCGTCGACGACCAGGTCGTCCACCGCCGCGTCCAAGGACGCGGTGCAGGCGGGGCCGGCCCCACCGGGGCGGACGGCAAAACGCCCGTCGAAGGTCACAAGCTGCACCATGTGATCGTGGCCGGCGGTACCGCGAAAGGTCTGCACCACCACCGTGCTGGCCGCGCCGTCGTCGAGGGTGGCGTCGAACGGGGCCCCGGGGAGCGCGGCGGGGGGCGGGAAATCGTCCCGCAGCGGAAACAGCACCAGCGCCTCCCGCTCGGCGTCGGTGCGCGTGGGGGGACAGCCGGTGCCGACGACCAGGGCGAGCAAGGCCAACCAAGTGAGGGGGGCGGGGGGCGCACATCGGGAACCACGAACGGTCATCTCTACCTCCTGTTCCCGCCACCGTAGGGGCCACGAGGTGATGCAGCAGCCGCAATTGTTCTCATGTGGTCATGCACTGTTTGCATGACTATGCTGCGGGCATGAACCTGCGCGAGCTCAACGTCAACCAACTCGTGGCCCTGGACGCGCTCCTCGAGACGCGCAGCGTGCGGCGGGCGGCCGAGGCCATGGGGCTGACCCAGCCGGCCATGAGCCATACGCTTCGACACCTGCGGGATCGTTTCGATGACCCTTTGCTCGTCCGGGTGGGCAACCGCATGGCCCCCACCCCGTTCGCCGAGGCGATGGCCCCCCGTCTGCGGACCGCGCTGCGGGCGCTGGAGGACACCATCAACCAGCCGCCGGGCTTCGACCCCGCGCGCACCGAGCGGCGTTTTGTCATCGGGGCCAGCGACGCCTTCGCCCAGGTGGTGCTGCCCGGCCTGCTCGCCGCGCTCCGGGTCGAGTCACCCGGGCTTTGCCTTTGGGTGGGGCCGGTCCCCGACGACGCGGTGGCGGCGCTGTCCGCGGGGCGGGTCGATGTGTGCATGTTGCCGCCCCACCTCGTCGACCCGGTGCTGCTCAGCGCCCCGCTGCTCGCCCCGGGGTGGGCGGTGCTGGCCCGTCGTCGTCACCCTGGGTTGAAAAAGGGCCTCACCCCCCGGGTGTTCAGCCAGCTCGGCCACATCGTGGTGCGCAGCGAGGAGCCGGTGTCCCAGCTCGCCAAGGAGGCGCTGGCCGCGTTCCCGCCGCTGCAGGTGGTGGTCCAGGTCGCTTACTTCAGCGCGGTCCCGGCGCTGGTGGCGGCCACCGACCTGCTCGCCCTGGTGCCCGACCTGCTCGCCCGCCGGCTTGCCGGCACCTACGGGCTCGAGGTGTACCCGAGCCCGGTGGCGCTGCCCGACGTGCCCCTGATGGCGGCCTGGCATCCCCGCTTTGACAATGACCCTGCACACCGCTGGTTTCGCCAGCGCCTGATGGACGCCTACGTCGACGAGGGCCGGGTCAGACCCCGGCGTGGGCGGCGATGAGCTGGCCCGCGGCGATGAGCGCGGGGGGCGGAATCTCGTGTTGCCCGTCGAAGGGCACGAAGGTCACGTCGAGCCCCGCGGCTTGCAGCAGGTCGCGCAACCCCTCCGCCTCTTCAAAGCTGAGCAGCGGGTCGTAGCGACCATGTGATTGCATCACCTTCAGGCCGGCCCGCTTCTGGGCTTTTTTCGCCCAGCGGTCTTCGCACAAGAGCGTGCCCGAGAACTGGATGAGCCCCCCCGGGGCTTCGTCGAGGGACAGGGCGAGGTCGCAGGTCGACATCGCGCCCTGGGAAAAGCCCCCGAGCACAAACCGCGACACCGGCAGGCCGGTCATCTGGCCGAGCTCGTCGATGAGGGCGAGCAGCTTCTTGCGCACCTCGGGCAAGCCGTCGGGCTCGACGTCGCGCTGCTGGCGTTTTTCGCCGCGCATGAGCGCTTCTTGGATCGCCATCATGTCGATGTGCCACCAGGCGCGGCCCCCGGGGGCACCGGCCGCGGCGTGGGGCGCTTCGGGGAACACGAAGCGGGTGGTCTCGAGCAAGCCGGGGTGCAGCTCGTAAAAGGCCGGGCCCAAGGTGACAAGGTCGGTGCCGGGGGCGCCGAAGCCGTGGTTGAGCACGACCACCTGGGCGGGGGGCGCGCTCCCGCGGGCTTGTCCGTCGAGAACGCGGCAGGTGAGGCCGCCCAGGGTCGTTTCGGTCAAGGTCAGCATGGCCCGACCCTGCGGGGTGGCGGCGGTCTGGTCAAGGCCCTGCGCCCGGGGGGCGAAGGGCGCGGGCGACCGCGGCGCAGGCATCGTCCAACGCGTCCAGCGCCCGCCGGGCCGCGTCGGCGTCCGCGAACCGCGACGAGAGGGCGGCGACAACTGTGGCAAGCGACCGTTCGGCCTCGACCCCCACCGCGGCCAGGGGGTCGTCCACCCGGCGCTCGTCCGCGCGCTCGTCGAGCACATAGGCGCCAAACCGCCGCGGGTCTGGGTCGCGGTGGGGCCAATGTTGCAGCAGGGAAAAGAGCGCATCCAGCGCGGGCTGGGCCGCGTCGGGCCCGACAAACGACACCGGCCCGTCCGCGTGCCACTCGATGCAGCGCACCAGCGCTTTGCACAGCCCCGCGTCGGTGACCACGTTGGCGTACACGCGGTTTGTGCCGCGAGCGGCGAAGTCCTTCTCGCGGGGGGTGAGCCATTCGTGGGGGGCACAGAAGTGGCCCGCGCAGACCTCGCGGGGGTGCACCGCGAGGTCGCGCACATCTTCGCCGGTGGGGTGCCGCGCCGGGTGGATGAGACAGCCCACCTTGGCCAGTGGGTCGCCCGGCCCGGCCGCGTCGTCGAGCGGGCCCGCGTAGGGGCAGGACAAGATCATGTCGGTGAGCCGGTGGGGCGCTTCCTCGGCGAGGAGCTGGTCGCGGACCGCGGCCAGGCGGACTTTGTCCCAGCCCGCGCCCCGGACCAGCGCCCGCCGGCGGAGCAGGCGCGCGTCGAACGCTTCGGTGTGGCGGTCGTCGAAGTTGTACGTCCCGCAACAGGCCGCGCACCCCGCGCGGTCGGTCTGGCACAGGACGCGGTCGGGGGCGGGGCCGAACAATGGCAGTGCAGTCATGCCGCCATCACCGCCCGGTCACGACATCTTGACATCGATGAGCGCAAACCGCGCGTCCTCGATGGGGGCGCCCAAGAACCGCTCGGCCATGGCCCGGGTGTGATCGGCCCCGTCGGTGACGAACACCGACAGGTCCCCCGCGCCCCCGTCCCGCAACAGGTCGCGGGCGGCGAGCAGGTCGTACAATGTGTTTGCAGTCGCTTGGCCCCCGTCCACCACCGCCCGGCCGGGGGTGGCCGCGGCGATGATGTCGCGCAGCATGGGAAAGTGGGTGCAGCCGAGCACCACCACGTCGGCGGCCGCGGGCATGTCGCGCAGGTAGGCGTCCACCACCGCCCGGGGGATGTCCCCCGCGGTCCAGCCCTCCTCGACCAGGCCCACGAGCAGCGGCGCGGGGGTGGCGCTCACCGGCCCGGGGTAACCGAGCGCGGCGATGGCCCGGTCGTAGGCTTGGGACAGCACCGTGCCCCGGGTGGCGAGCACGTGGATGCCGCCCCCCGACGAGGCTTGGGCCGCGGCCGCGGCCCCGGGGCCGATCACCCCGAGCACGGGGAAATCAAAGTCGCCGCGCAAGGTGGGCAGGGCCACCGCGGAGGCGGTGTTGCAGGCCACGACCAAGGCCTTGAGCGCGTTTTGTTCGTGTAGGGTGCGGGTGTTGTTTTGGGCATAGCGGACGATGGTGTCCGGCCCCCGCGTGCCGTAGGGCACCCGGGCGGTGTCGCCGAGGTACACGAAGTGTTCGTGGGGGAGCCGGTCGCGCAAGGCGCGCAACACGGTGAGCCCGCCGATGCCGGAATCGAACACCCCGATGGGTCGCGCGTCGGTCATGCCCTCGGCTTAACGACGGGCCGCGGGTTTTAGAAGGGCGATCTGCCCCCGCGCGCCCCGCCGGTCACATGCCGCATTTGCGGTTGATGCAGTCGCCGACCACGAACAGGAGCTTGCGGTCGATGAGGCTGCTCCGGCTCAGCCCGCTGCGCTCAAAGCCCTGGTGGATGTGGTCGGTGCACTTGTTGGGGCAGGCCTCGAGATAGGGCAACACCGAGCCCCAGGTCGCGTTGGCGCTGAGCTTGAACTTCGGCAGGGTGGGTTTTTGGGTGATGCGCACCCCGGGCCGGGTGGTGCCGTCGTCGGGGGCGGCGTCGTCCGCGTCCGGGGCGGGACGTTCGTCGTCGGTCACGTCGCCGGGCGCGGTCTTGTCTTGGGGGGTGCGATCGGTGCGGCGCTTTTTGACCGGGGCGGCTTTTTTCGCCGGGCCTTTGTCGTCGGCGGGCGCGGCCTCGGGGGGCGCGGCCTCGGGGGGCGCGGCTTCAGGGGGCGCGGCCTCGGCGGGCGCGGCCTCGGCGGGGGCGGCCTCGGCGGGGGCGGCTTCAGGGGGCGCGGCCTCGGCGGGGGCGGCGGCGGCCACGACCGCCCCGGAATCGGGCTGGTTGCGCACGAGGTAGCCGGCGATGAGCAACAGCAGGAGCACGAGCACCCCGGCCACGGCCAACCGTTTGCGCTGCCGGTCCCGCTCGAACGCCTCGCGCATCACCGCCGCGGTGTTGTCCCCCCGCGGCACCGCCTCGGTCACCGCGGGCCCGTCGTCGTCGTCGGACATCGTGAACCGGTCCGGCGGCGGGGCCCGGGTCTGGCCCACCTCGACCTTGCGCGATTGGTCTTCGGTCAGCGCGCCCGGGGGCGTGACCGCGGTGCCTTCGGCCGGTCCCTCGTCGGCGGGGGCCTGGGCCACGCTCACCGACGCGCTCGGCTCGGGGGTGACGAAGCTCTTGGCCGCGGGGCCGCCGGGGGCGCGCAGGCTCGCCGCGCTCACCTCGGCGAACTGGGCGAGGAAGTTGCGCTCCTGTTGCTGGTCCTGGGCATACAGGGTCGCCATCAGGTCGCGCACCTTGCGGCGGGTGCTGCCCGGCATGTGTTTGTTCACGTACAGCTCGAGCTGCTCTTTGAAGTCCCCGCACGTCTTGAACCGCAGCTCGGCTTTGGGGGACAGCGCCCGCCCGAGGATGCGGGTCACGTCCTGGTCGAGGGAGGTGAACTTCGAGGGCACAAACCCCCCGCGGCCCACCACCTGCCAGATTTGGTAGTTGGAGAACTCCCCGTAGTAGCGCTCCCCGACGAGCAGCTCGTACAGACAGATCGCGGCCGCGAACTGGTCGCACGCGGCGGTGACGTCTTCGCCCCGGGCCTGCTCGGGCGACATGTAGGCGACCTTGCCCATCACCACTTGGCTCTCGGTCTGCTCCTCTTTGAGGTCGGAGGCGGCGAGGCCGAAGTCGATGAGCTTGACCGCCCCGTCGAAGCTCACCATCACGTTCTGCGGGGAGATGTCGCGGTGCACGACGTTGAGCAGCTTGCCCGTCATCGGGTGTTTGAGCTGGTGGGCGTAATCGAGCGCGTCGAGGATGTCGCACATGATCCAGACGAACACCGCCGGGTCCACGTCGAGCTTTTGTTTCTTCACCCGGAAAAAGATGTCACGCAGGGTGGCCCCGGGGATGTACTCCATCGCCAGGTAGGTCTCGGCCCCGACCTGCCCCGCGTCGAACACGTGGCAAATGTTGGCGTGGCTGAGCTGGACCACGATGCGCGCCTCGTCGATGAAGCGCCGCACGTATTCGTCTTCGTGCCCGACGTCGGGCCGGAGCTTTTTCAACACACAGAGCCGGTCGACGCCTTCGATGCCCCCGGTCTTGGCCAGGTACACCTCGCCCATGCCGCCTTTGGCGAAGTTGGTCAGCAACACATAATTGCCAAACCCCCGGGGAAACCCGTCGTCACCCGACGCCACTTGTACCTTCGCACTCACGCTCATCCAGACCTCGCGCGGCGGTCAATGTACCAGGGTCTGCCCAAAATCGCCTGTTTGCCCCCGGCGCCGCAGGCGCTAACCGCGGGGGCATGGCGACGCCCCTTCTCCGCGATTGGCTGGCCGAGGCGCCCTACGGGCTGTGCCTGTCGAGCGGCTTTTTTGGGTTCTTCGCCCACGCCGGGGTGTTGACCGCGCTGCTCGATGCCGGCCTCGCCCCCGCCCGGCTCTCGGGCTCGAGCGCGGGCGCGTTGGTGTGCGGGGGCTACGCCGCCGGGGTCGATCCCCCGACGTTTCAGGCCGAGATGCTCAAGGTCAAAAAGAGCGATTTTTGGGACCCCGGCCTCGGCTTTGGCCTGCTCAAGGGCCGGCGCTTTCACGCGCTGCTGGAGACGATGTTGCCGGTGCACGAGATCGAAAACGGCCGGTTGCCGCTTTCGATCTCGGTGTTCGACGTGTGGGGGTTTCGCACCCGGGTGCTCGAGACCGGCGACTTGGTGAGCGCGATCCGCGCGAGCTGTGCAGTGCCATTGATGTTCCACCCCGTGTGGATCGACCGGCGGCCCTATCTCGATGGTGGCGCCCGGGACCGGCCAGGGTGGGCGGGCATGCCCGCGGACATGCGCACCCTCTACCACCACCTGCCCGCGGGGCGGGACTACTTCGATGACCCGGCCAAGGTCCCGCGCCGGGACGGGGCAATGCGACTGCAGATGCGCAACTTGCCGCGGTCGGGGCCCGATGACCTCGACAAGGCCCCGGCGTGTTTTGACGCCGGCTACCGCGGGGCCAAAGCCGCCCTCGATCGGCCCGCGGACCCCGCCGCGGTGATCGTGGTGGACGTGTAGCCACGGGCACGAACCCTGCGTCCCGACCGCCCCTCCGGGCGTGGTCGAGGGGCGGCGACGCGCCGGCCAAAACCATGAAACTGCATCGAATCACGCCGGTGTGAACGGGCCCCGTTCACCGGTCGGGCTCAATCTTCCGTGGCGGTGGGGGGCGGCCCCAGCGGGCGCTTCTTGAACCGTTTGCGCCGGGGCAGACCCGGATCGGGCTCGGGGGGACGTCGGGGCGCCAGCCGCTTGTAGCGACGAGGCCAGGCCTCTTTGGGCAGACCGAGGCGGAACACCTCGCCGTCCCAGGCCACGAGGTCGGCGACGTCGACGTCGAGGGCGGCGGCCAACTTCTGCAACCACCGGGTGGTGGGATCGGACTCGCGCCCGAGCACGCGGTGCAACGACGAGAGCGACACCCCCGCGGCCTTCGCCGTCTGTTTGAGGGTCAGGTCCCGGCGCCACACCCAAAACCGAATGTTCCATTCGACGGCGGCGGCGATGTCTTGGCCTTCGGGTTCCGGGATGACGCTCTTGGGTTGCACTTGGACAACTTAGCGTCAGTTGGGTCGCAATCCGACGGTGTTTCACAAATCGTCTCGTATACAGGATTCCGTCGGTGCACGGACGACGAGCGGCGCTTTTTTCTCGACGACAAAACGCCTGAGTACCCTATGCGGTACCCAGAGCATTGGGTTCACTTTGCGCGAATGCAAGAGCGCATGCGCATTGTTCAAAAGGAGAACCCATTTTCATCTCACCGCGTTCAATGAAAAAAGCGGCGCAGGTGAAGCCCGACCAGCTCGGGGGCCTCGGCCACGATGTCGTGTCCCTTGCCCGGGAGTTCGACCAATTCACTGTTTTGAATCCAGCGGGCCAGGCGCCGGGAATTGTCGGCGTTGATCAACCGATCCGCGTCGCCGGTGATGACCAAGGTCGGGTGGTCGATGCCCGCGATCTCGTCGGGTTTGGCGTCGTGCAGGGCCCCGGCCAGGGCTTGGCGGAACACCACCTTGGGGTCGGGGGGTTCTTGGTGCAGGTGCGGCGCCCACGACTGGGCCACGTGGGGGTTGCCCTGGTGGTGGGTCGGGCTCATGAGCAAGGGACCCTGGGCCCGGGCCGACGCGTCCACCGGCAACAGAGCAGAGTACGCGGCGAGCTTGAGCAATGTGTCGACCCGGGGGAACCGGCTCTTGAGCCCCCCCGCGGTGGTCGAGCCCAGGGCCAAGCGGGAGACCTTGTCGGGGTGCCGGATGGCGAGCTTTTGGGCGACCATGCCGCCCAGCGACAAGCCAAATACATGGGCTTTGGGCAGATCGATGGCGTCCATCAACCGCGCGAGGTCGTCGGCGAGGTCGTCGATGGAGAAGCGCCCGTCGTGGAGCCCCGAGCGCCCGATGCCACGGTGGTCGTAGGTGATGAGCGTGAAGTGGTCGGACAGGTGAGGCAAAAACGGTTCCCAGAACCGCATCGACCTCGACAGCCCGCGGATGAGAACCACCGGGGGACCCTCCCCGGTGCGTTCGAAATACAAGCGCTCAGATCCGGCGTCGATGTACGGCATGGGGTCACTCCAAGGCGAGCCAGACCACATCCGCGACGTGCACGCTGATGGCCAAGGCGGTGAAGAAAAGCGCGCCCCCGGCCAGGAAGTCGGTCCCCGCCGCGAGCAGCTGCACCTGGGTGCGTTTTTCCGACAGCAGCGCGGTGTCGGCGGGGGTGATGTGCCAGTAGTCGCTGTTCTTCTGGACCACGCCGACGGTCGAGAACACCCCGGTGCCGCCGTTGTAGGCCTCGAGGGTGTACAGGGCCATGCCCGCCCAGGCGGCGGCGAACAACACGCCCACCCCGCCGAGGGCCATGCCCACCGTCCAGAGCGGAAAGTGGCCCAACGCGAGCTCGGCGTGCACGTCGAGGGGCTGGCCTTCCTCGACGTTGAGCGTGGTGCGCCACGGGGCTTTGTTGCTCGCTTGCACCTCGAGCTCGTGGCGGCCGGGGGCGAGCTTGATCACGGTGGGCAACGAGCCCGCCGGCGCCCCGTCGATGAACAACCCCGCGTCGCTGTCGCTGGCGGTGATGCGCACCGGCACCCGGTCGTCGACGGCCAGACCGGTCAGTACCCGCGACGTCATGTCGCGCACCGCGTAATAAGACAGGTCTTTGAAGGTCGGGACTTTGCGCTGCAAGGACGCGACGTTCTCGCCGGTGCCGGGCTTGACCGTGAGCACGCTGATCAACACATCGTCGCCGACCTTGGACACGCTCCCGCCGAGCACGAGGTCGGCCTCGACGCTTTGCCCAAACGCGATCATACACTCGGGGGCGGTGCAGCCCATCGCGGCCTGGATCTCGGCCGCGCTCACCGCGAGCCGGAGTTGATCCAGTGCCATTGTTTCGCCGGGGAACGACTGGCGGGCCTGCTGCTGCATCGCCTGGCTCAAGGCGGTGACAAGCTCAGGGCCCGCGCCCTGGTCGGCGAGGTCGAGCACGATGAGCCGCGCCTTGGTCTTCTCGGGCAGGTTGTGGGTGGGGGGCTCCTCG
>JAUIJE010000015.1 GCA_030431455.1 bacterium
TACGGTCCTACAGGACGCTCGTCGAGTCCGTTCGCCTCGTCATGTCGTGCCGGCGACTTGAGCAGAGCCCTCGGACACGCGAAGCCCTCTCTCTCAAAGAAACAGGCGCCCCAGGCGTCATACAATGTCCCAGAATAGCCGGCCGGAGCCAGGCAGACTCGTTCCTAGGGCCTCATTGTAGCCCGAAGGGCCTTCAACCCCAATCTCGCCCTGGCGTAGGCCCCCGAGCGTCCCCCGGCCCGCCAGAGCGCCCTGGGAGAGCGCGCCTTTAGCGTCATTCGGAAGGCGCGCGTACATGGTTCAGCGCTCTGGCGGGCATCCGCGCACGGTTTCGCTGAGTCCAGTCTGGACCCGTACGGCGCGTGAAGCGAGGGGCTCAGCGGCTATTCTCTATTGGCTGACTGGGACGAAGTGCGAAAAGCACCCAGAATGGCTCAATTGCTCCCGGTCGCTATGCAGGCGGGAATGTCCTCGGCAGAATCCCCATCAATCTCGCAGGTTGAGCACGCGCCTTCTCGGCACTCTGCGCGTATATCGCGGCAACGGCAGATGGTTTGCTCTGCCGGTTGGACGCAGTTGAGGTCGGCGATGTCTTGCCTGTACTGGCCGAGCGCTGCCGAGGCGAGCGCATGGTTTGGGCAGTTGCAACCGGCCTGAGGGCAGCTCCCAGAAACCACGGAACAGTCTTCATCAACCTCGCAGGCCGTGTCGTACGCCGACATCGTGACGCCCTGGGGGCCAGGGTCGCAGGCTGCCGTGACGAGTAAAAGAAGGAGCAATAGATGGCATTTCATCGCATCGTTCGAAACCACAGTCCCCAGTCTGCCAATGCTCCCGAATAGCCGACCGTAGCCCGCCCGGGTGTCGCTTGCATCTCGGCTTCACCGGAGCGCGCAGCGCGAAGCAAGCGAATCTCCCCAACACTACCAGGCGGAGGTCCCCGAGCGTCCATTGGCCCGCCAGGTCGCAATCGGAAGAGCGCCCCTTTAGTGCAGTCGGAAGGGGCGCCTCCGTGGTCCAGCGGCCTGGCGGGCATCCGCGCACGGTTTTCGCTCAGTTTGTTTGGCTCGTGTACGAGCCGGGAAGCGAGGGGCTCAGCGGCTATTCTTTATTGGCGGACACCCACCCATGGTCTTTGAGCCCGTCCCAACGAACATTCGCCCCAACGTCGCGAGCGCGACTGCGCGAGGCGCGAATCGTCCTGGGCACGTCAGGGCCTGGCTCTTTTCACTTCAACCCGTCTCCGGAAACAACGAACTCTTCGCAGCTTTGCATCCCGGACCAGAGCTCGAGGGTGTCCTCCAATGCTCCAGAATAGCTGTCCGGAGCCAGGCACCAGAATCGCTACGAACTGATCGTAGCCCGAAGGGCCTTCAACCCCAATCTTGCCCTGGCGGAGGACCCCGAGCCGCGCTGTGGCCCGCCAGGCCGCAATCGGCTGAGCGCCCTTTTAGCGCCATTCGGAAAGGGCGCCTGCATGACGCAGCGGCCTGGCGGGCATCCGCGTACGGTATGTGGTTGGATTTGCTTCGCTTTTGAGCGGTTTGGTAGGCCGGGGCTCAGCAGCTATTCTCTATTGGATGCCATCAATGTGCGGGCAGGTGTGAGAAGTTGAAGAAAGGACCGGCGGTGAAACCTCCCCCAACATGCTTCGTGAGCTACTCTCATGAAACAGACGATCATAAGGCTTGGGTTAGAAAGCTCGCTGAGGCGCTATCGGGGAAGCACGTGGTGGTCCGTCTCGACCAGTACGACCTAAAGCCTGGCCACGACCTCGCGCACTATATGGAATCAGCGGTGCGCGAGACCGACTTCGTCCTGCAGGTCTGCACTCCGGCCTACGCTGAGAAGGCGAACAGCAATAGTGGTGGGGTCGGGTATGAGAAGGGAGTGATTACCGGCGAGATTGTGTCGGCGACACCAGGCTTCCGCGAGAAATTCATTCCACTCCTTCGCAGTGGCTCACACGCAGAGGCGGTCCCGAGCTTTCTCAAGAACCGAGTTTTCGTCGATTTTCGTGACGATAGTGACGACGCATTCGAGAAATCCGTGGAGGAGTTGGCCCATGTGCTCCACGGGGTACCGATACATGACCGACCCCCGTTGGGGGCCCGCCCGAGTTTCGCTACCGAGGAGGCGGACGGAAAAAAGGCCGAGCCCGACCCCGAAAGCTAGCGGCTGGCGTACTTGTCGCATTGCTCGTCGGCGCGGTGGTCGGGACACTGAGTTGGACATCGAGGCAAAAGCCATCACGACTGACAGAGGACCGACGTCCCCAAGGGCCGGTCTCGATCGAGACAACGGCGGTAGACTCTCTCGCGTTTCGAGTACGAGGCGAGTGGAGGGCGAAGGAAAGCGACCCTTACGGAGAGGTGACAGTCGGCTCAGGAGGAGGGTGGATCCGCAGCGGCGGACGGGAAATCGCCTTTTCATTAGAGTCCACGGCGGTCGTCGGGAGGGAGAATCGCGGTGCAGACGGTGAATGGAGGACCGTTCGATTTGAGCTGAACGCAATTGACCTTGACGCGATGGGCCGCATTACGATCGAAAAGCTGCGGCAGGTAGAATCGCTTGAACTTCGACTACGGGACGCACTCCGCGGCATTGGGTTGGTGGGCGAAACCGCTTCGCCATGGTTGGACGTCACACTGGTCGCCAACGATTCCGTTGCGCTTACAACGCGCTTGGACGCAAGTAGCCCGCTGCTCCTTTTTGACGAGGCAATCGTTGTCGATGTACAGCGCGCATTTCGGGCAGCGCCGGAGATGTACGAGCTGACGAGCACATCCGGTGGCCACGTGATGCCTGCGCTGAACCGCTGGGTAGCAGGCGAAGAAGATGTTCGGTGGGTGATGAAGAAGCTGGACGACCTCGAGGGTAAGGGCAAGTGCGTTGCGGTTCCTGCAACCGTTTCGGCGCTCATTGCACAGCCGGTCCTTGGACGACGAACGAGAATCGACGAGACGGATGTCGGGGATCTGAGGCGGATCGTTCGATCGATGGTGAAGAGCGGGAGCGGGCCATTCGCACTATCGGTGGTGACGCACGCAACCACGGTGCGCAAGGGAATGAGCTGGACGTGCACAAGGTAGTAGCATTACGAACTGCCGTGATGGCATCCAATGCTCCAGAATAGCTGTCCGGAGCGGGCCCGGATGTCGCTACAAGCTGATTCTGGCCCGAAGGGCCTTCAACCACAACTCTGACTTCCGCGCAGGACCCCGAGCCGCCGATGTGGCCCGCCAGGACGCATTGGTAGAGCGCCTCTTTAGCTCGAATCGGAAGAGGCGCGTACGTGGCGCAGCGTCCTGGCGGGCATCCGCGCACGCTATGTGCGCAGTTTTGTTCAGTTTTTAGACAGTCCCGTAGGCCGGGGCTCAGCAGCTATTCTCTATTGGGCGACACGAATCGCCAGAGTGTCCCAGGTGGTCGCATTCGGGTCCGCGACATCCAGCTTTACGTCGTGGGTCACGAAATCCTTCGCGCCGAGGTCCTTCCGTAGGCTTCCCAAGCCCTCCCGGGTCTTCTGGTCGCCCGGACGCAAACCTCGGGTCGTTTCGACCAGAACCTGTCCGGAGAGGCCAGGAGCGTGCGGCCCTGGGCAGCGGCCCTCCTAGACGAAAAGAAGTCTTCCAAAACCGGCGACCCGCGCTGACTGATGGACCGAGGCGAAGCGACGACCGGCTCCGGTGATTGAGAAGAACCCCAACCTTTAGCAGGAAACGAAGTGGCACAGATAGAGGATCACAAAGTGAGCCGGAGGAGCGCCCGAAGACAGACCTTCGGGTTTTGAAGACGAATGAACCTTCTCAAACGAAAGAATGTTCTGTCGCCCAATGCTCCAGAATAGCTGTCCGGAGCGGACCCGAACGTAGCTACAAGCTGATTCTGGCCCGAAGGGCCTTCAACCACAACTCCAACTTCCGCGGAGGACCCCGAGCCGCCGATGTGGCCCGCCAGGACGCATTGGTAGAGCGCCTCTTTAGCTCGAATCGGAAGAGGCGCGTACGTGGCGCGGCGTCCTGGCGGGCATCCGCGCACGATATGTGCTCAGTTTTGTTCAGTTTTTGGAGAGTCCTGTAGGCCGGGGCTCAGCAGCTATTCTCTATTGGGCGACAACAGGTATCGCCTCGGTACGCAAAACAGCTTCCCAGGCGTCTGCGCTCCACAATCCGTCGGGAGAGCGCAGCCCGACGGTCGCGGCAGATGATTTCGATATTGTCTCCAGCCCCCGAGCGGAGCGTTTGAGCTACCTGCCAACTTCCGGGCGTGCCAGGCCGACAGCGAAGGCAATTAGGTTCAAAAATGCTGAGAAAAGCTCGTCAGGCGAAAACGTGAGAAGCACCCGAGCGGGCCGCTCAGGAAGAAGGTCATGAACGCAGACTTGGCATGATCCACCGGCTTGTTTGAACAACAGCTCCGAAGTCATCTCATGGATCGGTACGTTCGTCCACCATCCATCGTCAATGTTGCCGTCGATGAACTCAGCTGCCGCCTCCAGCAGGAACAAGACGTCCTCGCCTGTATCCATCTTGGCGGCATATCCACCGAACTCGATTGTCCAGTTCATGATCGCTCGGTCGAACTCGAGAATTCGGACAAGTTCTTCAGGTCCGACCTGTCTGAACCAATCGACAGCGACCTGGACACCAGCGTGAGAGGAGTTCGAGAATCGATGCTTGGCGTCCATCAGAGTTTCCCTTCACCCTCGTAGAATGCTGGTCGCGGTACGTCGAATATATAGGGGTAGGTGTTGTGGTGCGAAGTCGGAGCCAGGGGCGGCGCAGGCACCGGAACCGCACGAGCCATAAGCAGCGAACTCAAACTATCGCCTCCAGTCAAGCCGGAATGCGTTGTCGCCCAATGCTCCAGAATAGCTGTCCGGAGCCGGCCCCAGACACCTCTTCAGCCCAAATGTAGCGCGAAGCGCTCTTAACCCCAATGCCGCTTCCGGCGTAGGACCCCGAGCGTGTTTCGGCCCGCCAGGTCGCCGTGAAAGAGCGCCACTTTAGCGCGAATCGGAAGTGGCGCTTGCTGTCCAGCGGCCTGGCGGGCATCTGCGCACAGGATGTGCTGAGTTCATTTGGTTCATGGACGATTCAGAAGCGAGGGGCTCAGCAGCTATTCTCTATTGGGCGACAGCGAGTCGCCACAGTGTCCCAGGTGGTTGTATTCGCGTTCGCTGACCTGCGTTTGTCGTCGTGGGAGCTGAAATCGCTCGCGCCGAGGGCGTCTCGTAGCCCTTCCGAGTGACCCGCCTCTTCGGGGCTCCCCCGGCCGCTTCAAACCCGTCAGCCCGAACAAACCCGCAGTACGGAGGGCCCTGGGCGCAGGGAGGCCGCGGGCGGCTCGCCCGAAAGCGCGGGGCAGGGCTCTCCGACCAATCCTCGGCCGCAAGCCGCCGCGAGCCCGCAAGATGACCGCGCCGCCGGGGCTGCCGGTGGACTCCGAAGGCCAGCGGCCATTCCCCCTGAATCAAGAATCCAATCCAAACCCGGCGGTCTGCGCTGACCTGAGGCCCGAGGCAAACGAAGAAAGGGTGCGGAGACCCCGCTGACCTGAGGCCCACCCCTTCCGATCAAAACCGATGATCCTGTCGCCCAATGCTCCAGAATAGCTGTCCGGAGCCAGGCGCCGGAATCGCTTTAGCCCGATTGTAGCCCGAAGGGCCTTCAACCCCAATCTTGCCCTGGCGGAGGACCCCGAGCCGCCGATGTGGCCCGCCAGGACGCACTGGTAGAGCGCCCCTTTAGCTCGAATCGGAAGAGGCGCGTACGTGGCGCAGCGTCCTGGCGGGCATCCGCGCACAGTATGCGCTCAGTTTTGTTCAGCTTTTGGACAGTCCCGTAGGCCGGGGCTCAGCGGCTATTCTCTATTGGACGACTCGACCTCGGCGATGTGCCCGGGTCCGCGAAGCGAGGGCGGCCAGTCTCCTGCAGCTCCGCCACAAGGTTTGCGACAAGCGTGGTTCGGTCGTAGACAACCGGACTCAATCGTTCCGGTTTCACCTTGGCCGTTGAGTGCACGATGGGGTCAGCCGGCAAGTCTGGGTCGTAGAGACGAAGGTCAGGCGGGACGAGCGCCGATTTGACGGGTTGATGTTGAGCCCACAGGCGAGGTGACGAACAAGCCGGCACGTAGCGGAGGGCGCGCAAAATAGCGGAGCTGCGATGAGTCTGGCGAAGCGTGGAGGTTCCACCGACCTCATGGAAGACATCGCGGCCCTCACAGGTGAGCGAGGTTCGAGTGGCGGTGGACAGGCCGGAGAAGTGCTTGGGCTCGGTTTCTGAAAGGGTATCGAGGCTCTGGGCGAACTCCGCGCGGACGACGGCTGCCTGCGCTCCCACTAGGAGGAGCACGTAGGGCACGGATTGACCGCCGGCGACCTCCGGGATGGTCTGGCCGACCACTACCAGGCGCGAACCCGACCAAGCGAGCGAGGCGAACCCCTGGTAGGTGGGCGCGAGGCCGCAACCGCCCACACGGTGGCGCACGACGATGAAGGCGAAGCCCGTCTCAGACGTGGCAAGGCAACGGGCTGAGAGGTCGGGGATGTCGTGGGGCAGGGGCTCTCGCTGACTCGCCGCTGACGTTGGCTGAGCCCCGAGCAGAGCGAAAAGAGCTGGGAGACATAGGGGCCGCACGGACGCAAAAACAAGCCAAGGATGCGGTGTATTCCGCTTCCGAGGTCGAGTCGTCCAATGCTCCAGAATAGCTGTCCGGAGCCAGGCACCAGAACCGCTACAGCCCGATTGTAGCCCGAAGGGCCTTCAACCCCAATCTTGCCCTGGCGGAGGACCCCGAGCGTGTTTCGGCCCGCCAGGTCGCCGTGAAAGAGCGCCACTTTAGCGCGAATCGGAAGTGGCGCTTGCTGTCCAGCGGCCTGGCGGGCATCCGCGTACAAGATGCGCTGAGTTCATTTGGTTCGCGAACGATTCAGAAGCGAGGGGCTCAGCAGCTATTCTCTATTGGGCGACAGCGAGTCGCCACAGTGCTCCAGGTGGTTGTATTCGCGTTCGCTGACCTGCGTTCCTCGTCGTGGGAGCCGAAATCGCTCGTGCCGAGGGCGTCTCGTAGGCATCTCGAGCTACCCGGCCCTTCGGGGCTCCCCCGGCCGCTCCAAACCGGTCAGCCCGACCAAACCCGCTCTACGGAGGCCCCTGAGCGCGCGGAGGCCGCCAGCGGCTCGCCCGAAAGCGCGGGGCAGGGCTCACCGACCAATCCTCGGCCGCAAGCCGCCGTAAGTCCGCAAGATGGCGGCTCCGCTGGGGGCTGCCTGCGGACTCCGAAGGCCAGCGGCCACTTCCCCTGAACCAAGAATCCAATCCAAACCCGGCGGTCTTCGCTGACCCGAGGCCCGAGGCAAACGAAGAAAGGGTGCGGAGACCCCGCTAACCTGAGGCCCACCCCTTTCGATCAAAACCGATGATCCTGTCGCCCAATGCTCCAGAATAGCTGTCCGGAGCCAGGCGCCGGAGCCGCTACAACCCGATTGTAGCCCGAAGGGCCTTCGACCCCAATCTTGCCCTGGCGGAGGACCCCGAGCCGCCCCCGTGGCCCGCCAGGACGCATTGGTAGAGCGCCTCTTTAGCGCGAATCGGAAGAGGCGCGTACGTGGCGCAGCGTCCTGGCGGGCATCCGTGCACGATATGTGCTCAGTTTTGTTCAGTTTTTGGACGATTCCGTAGGCCGGGGCTCAGCAGCTATTCTCTATTGGGCGAAAGCGGGTCGCCCGGATCTCCGGGTAGGCCGGCGAGCCATCCTGATGCCAGGGCCTGTTGTAGTCTCGGCACATGATGAACCTTTCTGTCCGGCTCAGAGATCGCAACGCTCCCATCACGTCTGCGTGGACAAAGCACTTTGCGGGGTTAGCGAATGTCGAGATTTCGACCGGTGACATCTTTGACATCACAGCCGACGCGATCGTCAGCCCTGCGAATAGCTTCGGCTTCATGGATGGAGGTATCGACCTGGTGTACAGCCAGCGATTTGGGTGGGAGCTGCAGGAGCGACTGCAGGAAAAGATTCGTGAAGAGCACTACGGTGACCTACCGGTGGGGCACGCCGTTGTTGTGGCAACGTATGATGATGAAATTCCGTTTCTCGTGTCGGCGCCGACCATGCGTATCCCGATGGACGTCTCGAAAACAATCAACGCATATCTGGCGTTCAAGGCGGCACTCGAAAGTGTCCGACGTTTCAACGCACAGAAGCCGGACACCCCGATTCGAACCCTGCTGTGCCCGGGCTTGGGGACCGCTGTCGGAAGGATGAAAGCTGAGGACTGCGCAAAGCAGATGGCGGCTGCCTATGCAGCCGTAGCCTTGTGTCACGTAGCGAATCCGCCAAACCTTGGGAGCGCGGTGGATGAGCACTATCGGCTAATCCCGAACGCACGATAATCACCCGCCCGACGTTCTTTCGCCCAATGCTCCAGAATAGCTGTCCGGAGCCGGCCCCAGACACCTCTTCAGCCCAAATGTAGCGCGAAGCGCTCTCAACCCCAATGCCGCTTCCGGCGTAGGACCCCGAGCGTGTTTTGGCCCGCCAGGTCGCCGTGAAAGAGCGCCACTTTAGCGCGAATCGGAAGAGGCGCCTGCTGTCCAGCGGCCTGGCGGGCATTTGGGTACAGGATGCGCTGAGTTCATTTGGCTTGTGTACGAGCCGTGAAGCGAGGGGCTCAGCAGCTATTCTCTATTGGGCGACAGCGAATCGCCACAGTGCCCCAGGTGGTTGTATTCGCGTTCGCTGACTTGCGTTCCTCATCGTGGGAGCCGAAATCGCTCGCGCCGAGGGCGCCTCGTAGGCCTCTGGGGTCACCCGACCCTCCGGGGCTCCCCCCGGCCGCTTCAAACCCGTCAGCCTGACCAATCCCGCTCTGCGGAGGCCCTGGGCGCACGGAAGCCGCCAGCGGCTCGCTTGAAAGCACGGGCAGGGCTCTCCGACCAATCCTTTGCCGCAAGCCGTCGTGAGCCCGCAGGATGAGCGCTCCGCCGGGGGCTGTCGCTGGACTCCGAAGGCCTGCGGCCACTTCCCCTGAACCGAGAATCCAATCCAAACCCGGCGGTCCGTGATGAACTGAGGCCCGAGGCAAACGAAGAAGGGGTGCGGAGACCCCGCTGACCTGAGGTCCACCCCTTCCGATCAAAACCGATGATCCTGTCGCCCAATGCTCCAGAATAGCTGTCCGGAGCCAGGCACCAGATTCGCTACGAGCTGATTGTAGCCCGAAGGGCCTTCAACCCCAATCTTGCCCTGGCGGAGGACCCCGAGCCGCCCCCGTGGCCCGCCAGGACGCACTGGTAGAGCGCCTCTTTAGCTCGAGTCGGAAGAGGCGCGCACATGACGCAGCGTCCTGGCGGGCATCCGCGCACAATATGTGCTTAGTTTTGTTCAGTTTTTTGGCGATTTCGTAGGCCGGGGCTCAGCAGCTATTCTCTATTGGACGACGTCGTTCCTGCATTCTGGCGCGTCCGCACCTCGCAACCCCACCCGTCGTAAGATCCGCCGTGGCGTTCCGCGAGCTTTGTGAGCTCCATGACGACCGCGTGGATGTGATCAAGGGTCACGGCCTCCGTACGTACTGCCTGCACGCCCAGAGAACCTGGCTCTTCGCCCGCGGGAAGGTTCGTAGTCTCGAAACCGAGGGCCTTCGCGCTCGCTGTAAACTGTGCCCGGAGTCCAGCATCGGAAAAGTACGCGAAGTGGTCGACAGGACGTAAAACGTCATGTGCATCACCTCGAGCCGCAAGCGCGTCGACCACTTCTCGATCGAGCATCCAGCGGCGGCGCTCCGGGTCGGGGAGGAGAGACTCGCGAAAGGTCTGCCAGTTCGGGTCGGAGCGGGACTCGATATCGACGAGGTCTCGGAACTCATTGGGAAGGCGTTCGCGGAGTTCCGACGCCGACGCCGACGAGGGGGCGTAGATGAACCATTGCCACCGTCCGCAATTCCTGAGTCGCCCAACGTAGTGGAGACGGCTCTGGCTGCCTCCGCGGAGCCACGCGTCCTCCAGTGGCGCGACGCGATTCATCTCGCTGGTCTCACCCAAACCATTGGGGCCGCCGGCCTCCATTGAAAGAGTCAACACAAGCAACGTGGGGTAGCCCGGGAGCGGAGCTGTGGGCCAGTACGCCAGGTTCAGAAGGATGGATGCCGGTGCGTCCTCGACGCGCGACACGTAATAGTCCCACTCCCCCGGAGCGTCCGCCGCGTCTTGGGACGCAGGGAGTGCGAACCAGACTAGCGCACCGATGAACAGGGCCAGCGGAAGAAGGGGGGCCATGCCGAACCAAACCGGCCGCGGCGGTGTGTCTTCTTGATGTCTCGGTGTTGGCAAGGTCGCGTTCACTGTTTTCGAGTCAACTCAGACGTCGTCCAATGCTCCAGAATAGCTGTCCGGAGCGGGCCCGAACGTAGCTACAAGCTGATTCTGGCCCGAAGGGCCTTCAACCTCAACCGTCTCTTCCGCGGAGGACCCCGAGCCGCCGATGTGGCCCGCCAGGACGCATTGCTAGAGCGCCTCTTTAGCGCGAATCGGAAGAGGCGCGTACATGGCGTAGCGTCCTGGCGGGCATCCACGCACGATATGTGCTTGGTTTTGTTTAGTTTTTGGGCAGTCCCGTAGGCCGGGGCTCAGCAGCTATTCTCTATTGGATGACAGGGCTATTCGGCAGCTCATTCACTCGCCTCGCGCGAGACGACAGCTGCGCCAAGCCTGGCGATACCGAACGTCGCGAAGCTGCCAACAGCGCGCGTATCCGTGAGCTCGTCACCCAGGTCCAGTTTGAATGGCCCCACATCAATGATGGTTGGCTGAATCCGAAGTATCTGGCCGCCGGCCGAGTAGTCCCAGGTGCCGCGGAGCTGTTCAAGGAACGTCTGCTTGTCTGGAGGAGGGCCGAAGTTCCCCGTATCCCAGGCAAGCGCCGGCCGCGCTTCCAGAATCGACAACGCTGCCACGAACCGGTCGCCGGGACTCACGTTCACCAGCTCATCCATGACCGTGACATGCGTGCCGCCCACCTCGAGAACTGCTTCGAGATACGGGCCGTCCGTCTTGACGAGAGTAGCTGGCGTACACGTACTGGGGTCTTTCAGCATGCGCATTCGCCTCGCTGCCCTGTCATCCAATGCTCCAGAATAGCTGTCCGGAGCCGGCCCCAGACACCTCTTCAGCCCAAATGTAGCGCGAAGCGCTCTCAACCCCAATGCCGCTTCCGGCGCAGGACCCCGAGCGTGTTTTGGCCCGCCAGGTCGCCGTGAAAGAGCGCCACTTTAGCGCGAATCGGAAGTGGCGCTTGCTGTCCAGCGGCCTGGCGGGCATCTGCGCACGGGATGCGCTGAGTTCGTTTAGCTATTGTACGAGCCGTGAAGCGAGGGGCTCAGCAGCTATTCTCTATTGGGCGACAGCGAGTCGCCACGGTGTCCCAGGTGGTTGTATTCGCGTTCGCTGACCTGCGTTCGTCGTCGTGGGAGCCGAAATCGCTCGCGCCGAGGGCGTCTCGTAGGCCTCTCGGGCCACCCGGCTCTCCGAGGCTCCCCCGGCCGTTTCAAACCCGTCAGCCCGAGCAAACCCGTTCTACGGAGGCCCCTTGGCGCACGGAGACCGCCAGCGGCTCGCCCGAGGGCACGAGGCAGGGCGTCCGACCAACCCTCGGCCGCAAGCCGTGGTGAGCCCGCAGGATGACCGCTGCGCTGGCGGCTGCCTGCGGACTCCGAAGGCCAGCGGCCATTCCCCTGAACCAAGAACCCAATCCAACCCGGCGGTCTGCGCTGAGCCGGGGCCCGAGGCAAAAGAAGAAAGGGCACGAAGACCCCGCCGACCTGAGGCCAACCCCTCCTCCAAACAACCAGCAAGCGGAGCGTCCTGTCGCCCAATGCTCCAGAATAGCTGTCCGGAGCCAGGCACCGGAATCGCTACGAGCTGATTGTAGCCCGAAGGGCGTTCAACCCCAATCTTGCCCTGGCGGAGGACCCCGAGCCGCCCCCGTGGCCCGCCAGGACGCATTGATAGAGCGCCTCTTTAGCTCGAATCGGAAGAGGCGCGTACGTGGCGCAGCGTCCTGGCGGGCATCCGCGCACGATATGTGCTCAGTTTTGTTCGGTTTTTAGACAGTCCCGTAGGCCGGGGCTCAGCAGCTATTCTCTATTGGCCGACAACAAAAGAGTCCAAGTGACGCCGGCTCGCCCTACGCGGGCTCCACGCTCCCCGACCACAGGGACGTGTCTGGGTCCTGTCGTACGTGAAGATCAAAGCAGTGCGTACCGATGCAGATTCGGTGCTTGCTCGGACGGTAGTCAAGAAGCCCGAGGTTCATGAGCGATACAGACGCCGCGAATGCGGCAGTTGCATGCGTGGCCAAGGCAATCCCGGGAGCGAGAATCTTCGCAGAAAGCTGCTCGCGGGATTGCACAAAGTCGGTGAGTAAAAGGAGCTCGCCGAAAGAAGAGCTGAGCGCCCGTTTTGCAGGGGTGTTGAAGCCAGCCTCCAAAACGTTGACCAGAACGAAGCTCGCGGACCCAACACGAGATTGAATGGCCTCGTGCACGCCTGGTTGCATGAGTGCGGCACGCCAGAACCCGTGAAACTCTAGAACTTGACCCTCGGAGTTTAGAATCAGCTTCGCGTCGGTCACGAAGGCCTCGGAGAACTGCTCGGCCATCCGCGGAGAATACCATGGTTGGGTCATGGACGGACTTGAGGCCTGATAGCGGCCGGTTGGGACGTTCGAACCACGTTGTCGGCCAATGCTCCAGAATAGCTGTCCGGAGCCAGGCACCAGAACCGCTACAGCCCGATTGTAGCCCGAAGGGCCTTCAACCCCAATCTTGCCCTGGCGGAGGACCCCGAGTCGCCCCCGTGGCCCGCCAGGACGCACTGGTAGAGCGCCTCTTTAGCTCGAATCGGAGGAGGCGCGTACGTGGCGCAGCGTCCTGGCGGGCATCCGCGTGCGATATGTGCTCAGTTTTGTTCAGTTTTTGGATAGTGCCGTAGGCCGGGGCTCAGCAGCTATTCTCTATTGGCTGACGTCGATCTGCGAGCCTGTCGGAACCTGCGTGGGACCCAACGAAGCGGGAGCCCCGGGCCAGGAACTGCTAGGATATGGGAATGCCAGGGCTACATGACCGCGTTGGAGCAGTTTCGGCAGCCATCCCCAGTTGGGTCGGTCGAACAATAGCTGCCACATGGATGGCATTCACGGTCGTGCCGGCGGGCTGCGGAACCGAGCCACCGCCGTGTGTCTGTCGGCAAGCCCAAGATGTGCTGGACGATGCTGCCGACGAGTGTTCAGCATCATCGCGGGTGGACCTGCAATGTAATGTCCTCCAGGACGGATGTGCCTCCTGCGACAGGTATTACGCATTCATTCGCGACCACGCGAAGTGTGAGGATGGGGCTATGAACGTGGGCGATGTCCCTGATGACATCTGCGACGACGATCCTCCTGACATGTGCCGGCTTGGAGCTGACGGATGTTCATGACCCTTGCCCATAAAGCGCTGAGTACGCAAGAGAGCCGTACACGTCTGAAGACGTCAGCCAATGCTCCAGAATAGCTGTCCGGAGCCAGGCACCAGATTCGCTACGACCCGATTGTAGCCCGAAGGGCCTTCAACCCCAATCTTGCCCTGGCGGAGGACCCCGAGCCGCCGATGTGGCCCGCCAGGACGCATCGGTAGAGCGCCTCTTTAGCTCGAATCGGAAGAGGCGCGTACGTGGCGCAGCGTCCTGGCGGGCATCCGCGTGCGATATGTGCTCAGTTTTGTTCAGTTTTCGGGCGATTCCGTAGGCCGGGGCTCAGCAGCTATTCTCTATTGGATGACGAGACTTGGGGCGCACGGGGCCACCTCAGACTCACAGCGGCGACAGATACCAGGGTGGAAACGTGTTGTTCTGCTTGAATGGCCTTTGCCAGCGGCAGGCCTCGGCGATTCGTGAGAGGGATGAACCGAGGCCTGCAATGTTGAACGAGATATTCTGCGGGGAACTGCTGAACGGCGTGAATCGAAAGAGCATGGTTCGGTGCATCGTCGCGCGGCGCATGAAACCTTCAGGGTCGGGTAGGAAGAATGCGTGGCCGCTGGTGCTTTCGTTCGTGTTGAGCGTGACGGCAGCCTCTTTGTCAAATCTGACCGTGACGGTCGCTCCGTCGTAGTTCCCGGATTCGGTGTGTTGAGAATGGCCTGTAACAACATAAGCCTCCGTCTCGCCTTCCAAACACCGGAGGAAAAGGGTCGGCCTATAGGCACGGCCGAGACTGCCGATGAGCTTAGTATTGGCATCAAGAGAAAGGGTGACGGTCGGTGAGTCGTCGATTTGCGAGCGCCCGGTCGTCAGCTTCCACCGCCCAGCTACAGCTCGAACCGTGCGTCGCTGGAACCCTTCTCGTTCAGCAAAGTCATCGAAGCACTTGCCACGGGCCGCCTTTCGCTTGATGTCGACACAAGTCTGGAAATCTGTGTGTGCGGTTTCGGAGAAGGTGGGCACAGAGGCGAGCGCCCCTTCCGTGGAGGAGCCCGTTTGCCAAGGAAGATAAGGAGCTACCTTGGGGTTGCGACAGTGCTTCTCGGTACAGAAGAGCCCCGACAGACATTCTGAGTTGACCGTACAATCGGAGAACTCCGCGAGCGATCCTGGAGGCGCGAGACACTTGCCGTTCGTGCAAGACTGACCATTCGCGCACAGCTTGCCCTCAATGCACTCGCCACCGTAAACGGAGCAGACTTCCTCGAGGCAGATGTACCCCGCGCCGCACTCGCCGACAGCCTCGCAGCTTTCGCCGAGCGTGCGCGACCCCAGCGGAAAGGAAGGAAGCAACAACGCGAACGCGAGAAGGCTTACGATCATCGGCGCCTACCAGTTTGGGTTCTGTCCTGGGAAGACTACGCTGAGTCGGCTCCGGGAGTCATTCTCTCGTCATCCAATGCTCCAGAATAGCTGTCCGGAGCCAGGCACCAGAATCGCTACAAGCTGATTGTAGCCCGAAGGGCCTTCAACCCCAATCTTGCCCTGGCGGAGGACCCCGAGCCGCCCCCGTGGCCCGCCAGGACGCATTGGTTAGAGCGCCTCTTTAGCTCGAATCGGAAGAGGCGCGTACGTGGCGCAGCGTCCTGGCGGGCATCTGCGCACGGTATGTGCTCAGTTCTGTTCAGCTTTTGAGCGATTGAGTAGGCCGGGGCTCAGCAGCTATTCTCTATTGGAGGACACCGGTCACTCGCCACATTCGCACGACCTGGCGTCGCCTGGCGGAAAGCGCTCGGGTGGGTCGTTTGGCGGAAACCCTGCTTGAACGAACCTTCGTTCAGCTGTTTCCTCGTCTTGCCCGATGAGGCAGCTCGGGAACACGACCCGTTCAGCAATGAACGGCGGCCTGCCGTCGGCGTCGAGAACTCTTTGGGGCGTCGCACGGTAGATTCGAAAGAAGCCTCTCTCGGGTAGCAAGAGTGTCTCCGGCAGCATGGCGTGTATGCGCGTCCCGTCGTCAACGTCGGTGACCCAACTTTGGTGAACCTGGAGCCAGCCAGAAATGATGATGGCGGTGCCGGAGTTGATGACGCCGCCGGAACCGGGTGGGCACTCACAGGGCTCCAGGGAACCATCCGGCAGGCCGCCGTCGGGAATGGGGGAAATCGCCGCGCCCAGCACCTCGTCTCCCTCGCCGAGAACCAGGGCGTCGCCCGCTGCGTGAGCTTGAACCAGCACTTGGTGGCAGTCCTCCGGCGGCGGACTAATGGGGCCATCAGCCGCGCCGGACCCGAGTAGGTAGCAGCCGTGCAGTGCGAAGCCCAACAGTCCTAGCAATAAACGGCCAGTACGAAGCGAAAGAAACAGGTGTCCTCCAATGCTCCAGAATAGCTGTCCGGAGCGGGCCCGAACGTAGCTACGAGCTGATTCTGGCCCGAAGGGCCTTCAACCACAACTCCGGCTTCCGCGTAGGACCCCGAGCGTGTTTCGGCCCGCCAGGTCGCCGTGAAAGAGCGCCACTTTAGCGCGAATCGGAAGTGGCGCTTGCTGTCCAGCGGCCTGACGGGCATCCGCGCACAAGATGCGCTGAGTTCATTTGGTTCGTGTACGAGCCGTGAAGCGAGGGGCTCAGCAGCTATTCTCTATTGGGCGACAGCGAGTCGCCACAGTGCCCCAGGTGGTTGTATTCGCGTTCGCTGACCTGCGTTTGTCGTCGTGGGAGCCGAAATCGCTCGCGCCGAGGGCGTCTCGTAGGCCTGTCGGGCCACCCGGCTCTCCGGGGCTCCCCCGGCCGCTCCAAACCGGTCTGCCCGACCAAACCCGCTCGTCGGAGGCCCCTGAGCGCACGGAGGCCGCCAGCGGCTCGCCCGAAAGCGCGGGGCAGGGCTCACCGACCAATCCTCGCCGCAAGCCGCCGTAAGCCCGCAAGATGGTCGCTCTGCTGGGGGCTGCCTGCGGACGCCGAAGGCCAGCGGCCAACTCCCCTGAACCAGGAATCCAATCCAAACCCGGCGGTCTTCGCTGACCCGAGGCCCGAGGCAAACAAAGAAAGGGTGCGGAGACCCCGCTGACCTGAGGCCCACCCCTTCCGATCAAAACCGATGATCCTGTCGCCCAATGCTCCAGAATAGCTGTCCGGAGCCAGGGGCCGAATCCGCTACGAGCTGATTGTAGCCCGAAGGGCCTTCAACCCCAATCTTGCTCTGGCGGAGGACCCCGAGCCGCCGATGTGGCCCGCCAGGACGCATTGGTAGAGCGCCTCTTTAGCGCGAGTCGGAAGAGGCGCGTACGTGGCGCAGCGTCCTGGCGGGCATCTGAGCACGATATGTGCTCAGTTTTGTTCAGTTTTCTGACGGTGCCGTAGGCCGGGGCTCAGCAGCTATTCTCTATTGGGCGACACGATTCGCCACAGTGTCCCAGGTGGGTCGCATTCGGGTCTGCGACATCCAGTTCCTCGTCGTGGGTCCCGAAATCGTTCGCGCCGAGGTCCTTCCGTAGGCTTCCCACGCCCTCCCGGCTCTTCGGGGGGCTGCCCGGCCGCCAAACCCGGCTCGCTCCGACCAAACCTGTCCGGCGAGGCCAGGAAGCGTGGGGCGCTGGGCGGCGGCCTTCCTGAACCAAGAGAGTCCTCGAGTACCGGCGACCCGCGCTGACAAATGGACCGAGGCGAAGCGACTACCGGCTCCACCGATTGAGAAGAACCCCAACCTTTAGAAGGAAACGGAGTGGCGTAGATAGAGGATCACAAAGTGAGCCGGAGGAGCGCCCGAAGACAGACCTTCGGGTTTTGAAGACGAATGAACCTTCTCAAACGAAAGAATGTCCTGTCGCCCAATGCTCCAGAATAGCTGTCCGGAGCCAGGCACCAGATTCGCTACGAGCTGATTGTAGCCCGAAGGGCCTTCAACCCCAATCTTGCCCTGGCGTAGGACCCCGAGCGTGTTTTGGCCCGCCAGGTCGCCGTGAAAGAGCGCCACTTTAGCGCGAATCGGAAGTGGCGCTTGCTGTCCAGCGGCCTGGCGGGCATCCGCGCACAAGATGCGCTGAACTCATTTGGTTTATGTACGAGTCGTGAAGCGAGGGGCTCAGCAGCTATTCTCTATTGGGCGACAGCGAGTCGCCAAGGTGCCCCAGGTAGTTGTATTCGAGTTCGCTGACCTGCGTTTGTCGTCGTGGGAGCCGAAATCGCTCGCGCCGAGGGCGTCTCGTAGGCTTCTCGGGCCACCCGGCCGTCCGGGGCTCCCCTGGCCGCTACAAACCGACCAGCCTGACCAAACCCGCTTTCTACGGAGGCCCCTGGGCGCACGGAGGCCGCCAGCGGCTCCCCCGAAAGTGCGGGGCAGGGCTCACCGACCAATCCTTGGCCGCGAGCCGGCGTGAGCCCGCAAGATGACCGCTCCGCTGGGGCTGCCGGTGGACTCCGAAGGCCAGCGGCCATTCCCCATGAACGAAGAACCCAATCCAAACCGGCGGTCTGCGCTGACCTGAGGCCCGAGGCAAACGAAAAAGGGGTGCGGAGACCCCGCTGACCTGAGGCCCGCCCCTTCCGATCTAAACCGATGATCCTGTCGCCCAATGCTCCAGAATAGCTGTCCGGAGCTAGGCACCGGAATAGCTTCGAGCTGATTGTAGCCCGAAGGGCCAACAACCCCAATCTTGCCCTGGCGGAGGACCCCGAGCCGCCCCTGTGGCCCGCCAGGACGCACTGGTAGAGCGCCTCTTTAGCTCGAATCGGAAGAGGCGCGTACGTGGCGCAGCGTCCTGGCGGGCATCCGCGCACGGTATGTGCTCAGTTTTGTTCGGTTTTTGGATATTCCCGTAGGCCGGGGCTCAGCAGCTATTCTCTATTGGGTGACACGGTCCGCATGTTGCCACCTCAAATGGCACCGCCATGCACCCCGGTAGCTTCATGGCCGCTACGGCGCGTGGTATGAATCGGAAGGCCAATCGAACCTGGGGAACCGAATGAACGCCATCCTCCACAACTACGGCACGGGATGGGTCGGAGTCTCGCTCGCATTGAAGAGTGAGGAGATCGACGAACTGTGCCGTCGCCTGCGCCAGCTACAGAACGGTGAGGTCGGCCACTTCCACCTAAGGTGTGACGACCTCGAAGGACAGGAGGGCTTGGCGGACGTCTCGATAAGTACCCAGGGCCCCGACGAGCTGGACAACATGGTGGTCGAATAGCGTCTGGAGCCGCCGGTATCGAACAAGTGGCCAGGACCGACGGCCGCCAGCGGACCGTCGAACATGTGGATGCAGTCGAGGGGCAGACAGTGCACGCAAGCAAGAGGAAGAGACTTGAAACGACCGGATGGCGAGTGGGAGACGGGGCTGACTTCCTGAAGCTCTCCGATGAGGAGGTGTCCTATGTGGAACTCAAGTCCGCCCTCGTCGTGTCGCTTCGATCGAAGCGAGCGGAGTTGGGGCTGACGCCGAGCGGGGTCGTTGGTCTGATAGAATCCTGCCGACCGCGAGTCGCAACGATGGAGGCCGGCGAGAGCACGGCGTCAGCTGAAATGCTCGTCGAGAGGCTGCTCGTTCTGGGAGTTACGCGAAAGGAAATCGCGAAGCTCATTGGATAGATGTCTTCGAACCCAGAATGAGTGTCACCCAATGCTCCAGAATAGCTGTCCGGAGCCGGCCCCAGACACCTCTTCAGCCCAAATGTAGCGCGAAGCGCTCTCAACCCCAATGCCGCTTCCGGCGTAGGACCCCGAGCGTGTTTCGGCCCGCCAGGTCGCCGTGAAAGAGCGCCACTTTAGCGCGAATCGGAAGTGGCGCTTGCTGTCCAGCGGCCTGGCGGGCATCCGCGCACAAGATGCGCTGAGTACATTTGGTGCATGTACGAGCCGTGAAGCGAGGGGCTCAGCAGCTATTCTCTATTGGGCGACAGCGAATCGCCACAGTGCTCCAGGTGGTTGTATTCGCGTTCGCTGACCTACGTTTGTCGTCGTGGGCGTCGAAATCGCTCGTGCCGAGAGCGTCTCGTAGGCTTCTCAAGCTACCCGGCCCTTCGGGGCTCCCCTGGCCGCTCCAAACCCGTCAGCCCGACCAAACCCGCTCTCCGAAGGCCCCTGGGCGCACGGAGGCCGCCAGCGGCTCGCCCGAAAGCGTGGGGCAGGGCTTCCGACCAACCCTCGGCCGCAAGCTGCCGTGAGCCCGCAAGATGACCGCTGCGGCGGGGGCTGTCGGTGGACTCCGAAGGCCTGCGGCCATTCCCCCTGAACGAAGAACCCAATCCAAACCGGCGGTCTCCGCTGACGAGAGGCCCGAGGCAAACGAAGAAGGGGTGCGGAGAGTTGGCTGACCCGAGCCCAAACTCTTCTTCAACAACCAGCAAGCGAAGCGTCCTGTCGCCCAATGCTCCAGAATAGCTGTCCGGAGCCGGCCCCAGACATCTCTTCAGCCCAAATGTAGCGCGAAGCGCTCTCAACCCCAATACCGCTTCCGGCGGAGGACCCCGAGCGTGTTTCGGCCCGCCAGGTCGCCGTGAAAGAGCGCCACTTTAGCGCGAATCGGAAGTGGCGCTTGCTGTCCAGCGGCCTGGCGGGCATCTGCGAACAGCATGCGCTGAGTTCATTTGGCTTGTGTGCGAGCCGTGAAGCGAGGGGCTCAGCAGCTATTCTCTATTGGGCGACAGCGAATCGCCACAGTGCCCCAGGTAGTTGTATTCGCGTCCGCTGACTTGCGTTTGTCGTCGTGGGAGCCGAAATCGCTCGCGCCGAGGGCGTCCCGTAGGCCTCTCGGGCCACCCAGCCGTCCGGGGCTCCCCTGGCCGCTACAAACCGGTCAGCCTGACCAAACCCGCTTTCTACGGAGGCCCCTGGGCGCACGGAGGCCGCCAGCGGCTCGCCCGAAAGCGCGGGGCAGGGCTCACCGACCAATCCTTGGCCGCGAGCCGCCGTGAGCCCGCAAGATGACCGCTCCGCTGGGGGCTGCCGGTGGACTCCGAAGGCCAGCGGCCATTCCCCCTGAACGAAGAACCCAATCCAAACCGGCGGTCTGCGCTGACCTGAGGCCCGAGGCAAGCGAAGAAAGGGTGCGAAGACCCCGTCAACCTGAGGCCCACCCCTTCCGATCAAAACCGATGATCCTGTCGCCCAATGCTCCAGAATAGCTGTCCGGAGCCAGGCACCAGAATCGCTACAGCCCGATTGTAGCCCGAAGGGCCTTCAACCCCAATCTTGCCCTGGCGGAGGACCCCGAGCGTGTCTCGGCCCGCCAGGTCGCCGTGAAAGAGCGCCACTTTAGCGCGAATCGGAAGTGGCGCTTGCTGTCCAGCGGCCTGGCGGGCATCCGCGTACAAGATGCGCTGAGTTCAGTTGGTTTGTGTACGAGCTGTGAAGCGAGGGGCTCAGCAGCTATTCTCTATTGGGCGACAGCGAGTCGCCACAGTGCTCCAGGTGGTTGTATTCGCGTTCGCTGACCTGCGTTTGTCGTCGTGGGAGCCGGATTCCTTCGCGCCGAGGGCGTCTCGTAGGCTTCTCGGGCCACCCAGCCGTCCGGGGCTCCCCCGGGCCGCTCCCAAACCCGTCAGCCCGACCAATCCCGCTCTGCGGAGGGCCGCTGGGCGCACGGAGGCCGCCAGCGGCTCGCCCGACAGAGCGGGGGAGGGCTCTCTGACCAACCCTCGGCCGCAAGCCGCCGTAAGACCGTAGGATGGCCGCTGCGCTAGGGGCTGCCTGCGGACTCCGAAGGCCTGCGGCCATTCCCCTTGAACCAAGAATCAAATCCAAACCCGGCGGTCTGCGCTGACCTGAGGCCCGAGGCAAAAGAAGAAAGGGTGCGGAGACCCCGCTGACCTGAGGCCCACCCCTTCCGATCAAAACCGATGATCCTGTCGCCCAATGCTCCAGAATAGCTGTCCGGAGCGGGCCCGAACGTGGCTACAAGCTGATTCTGGCCCGAAGGGCCTGCAACCACAACTGTCGCTTCCGCGGAGGACCCCGAGCCGCCGATGTGGCCCGCCAGGACGCACTGATAGAGCGCCTCTTTAGCTCGAATCGGAAGAGGCGCGTACGTGGCGCAGCGTCCTGGCGGGCATCTGCGTACGCTATGTGCTCAGCTTTGTTCAGTTCTTGGACAGTTCCGTAGGCCGGGGCTCAGCAGCTATTCTCTATTGGCCGACAGCGCGTCGCCCCGTCCCACGAGTATAGGTACATACCGCGCGAACCCAGCCGGACCCAAGGACTGCTCCGGTTGGAGGCGGGCTGAGGCTCAGTCGCAAGCCACCGGTGCCGAAGGCTGGCGTAGGTGCGCTGCCGTGGGCCTGAGGTTGCGAGAACCGAACGATGTTGCTAAATGACCTACGTGATGTTGCTAAAACGACGGATTTGTTGCATATGCGTGAAAAGACGAGACATATTAGGGGGTTCATTCTCGCCAACGTTGATGCCCACCCTCAGGAAATCGCCAGAGTAACGGCAGATTTCTTCTCCATTAGTCGGCAGGCTGTGCAGCGGCACCTTCGCGCGCTGGTCGATGTCGGCCTGTTGCGCACCAGCGGAAAGACGCGGTCACGTAGGTGGATCCGCAACGCCAGCGACGCCTTTACGGTCGACCTGGCGGAAGCCGAGGAAGACAAGGTCTGGCGCCTGAGGATTCTGCCCCTTCTTCCAGACCGGATGACGCAGGAGGCAAGGGCGCGTCTTGAGTTCGCCTTCACAGAAATCATGAACAATGCGATCGACCATTCCGAGACGACTGAAGCTGAGATCCTTGCTTATGAATCGGAAGAACTTTTCACCGTAAGCGTGAAGGACAAAGGCGTCGGCATCTTCGCGAAAATCCAGCGAGATAAGGGGCTTGAGGACGAGCGACACGCGCTCCTCGAATTGTCGAAGGGTAAGCTCACCACCGATGAAGAGAATCACTCGGGTGAAGGGATCTTCTTCAGTTCTCGAGCGGCTGACTACTTCACGATCGTCTCTCACGATCTGAACTACATCTCGCATGATGGGCAGGACAACGACTTCCTTCTCCACCGAGACGCTGACAAGTACCAGGAGGGAACGAGCGTCATCATGCGCGTCGCATTGGACGGAAAACAGACGATGAAAGAGATCTTTGACGAGTTTGCAATGCCCGAAGAGTATACGTTTGCAAAGACCATTGTGCCCGTTCGGCTGGCAACCTACGAGGGTACATCCCTCGTGAGTCGTTCCCAGGCGAGACGACTGCTCGCCCGCGTGAACCAGTTTCGCGTAGCCATTCTAGATTTCGAAGGCGTCGACATGGTCGGGCAGGCGTTCGCGGACGAGGCATTTCGTGTCTTCGCCGCGGGCCATCCAGAAACGGAACTAGTTCCCGTCAACATGACCAGCCAGGTGGAAGACATGGTTGAACGTGCGCTCCGGCAGCGGCAAGGATAACTCAACCGACCGACAGTTCTGTCGGCCAATGCTCCAGAATAGCTGTCCGGAGCCAGGCACCAGAATCGCTACGAGCTGATTGTAGCCCAAAGGGCCTTCGACCCCCAATCTTGCCCTGGCGGAGGACCCCGAGCCGCCGATGTGGCCCGCCAGGACGCCTTGGTAGAGCGCCTCTTTAGCTCGAATCGGAAGAGGCGCGTACGTGGCGCAGCGTCCTGGCGGGCATCCGCGCACGATATGTGCTTAGTTTTGTTCAGTTTTCGGACAGTTCCGTAGGCCGGGGCTCAGCAGCTATTCTCTATTGGACGTCAGCGGGTCGCCTCAGGTGTCGGGTTTGCCGCGGCTGAGTGCGATGTGCATCTCAAAGGCTGAAAGCGTCGAGTCGGGCCGGATAGGTTTGCCGCCCACAATCGCGTCGTAGCCGCGGCGTAGTTGGACAGCAGACACCAGTGGGTCCATCTGACCGGCAGCGGTCCCGAAACCAGGGGAAAGCAAGGAGCCTATTTGGCGACCGCCGTCTGCCTCGCGATTGAACCGCCGTACTGCGAGCAATGCTGCCCGAAACGCTAGGTACGCATTGACCGTTCGTTGGATGTTTAGAGGCACCCGCATCGTTGGGCTACAAACGAGGAACGGAATCGAGTGGTGCTCTGTGTCGAGAACAAAAGCTGAACCAACAGCGAGCTCCCCGTCGAATCGGTCTCGGATGACGGCTTGGACTCGCGGCTGAAGGGCAGTCCCGAACTTCATGAGATAGACCGCGTCGATCCCGCCGTCCATGAAGCCAAAACTATTCGCCGGGCTCAGCACGGCATCCGCCGTCAAGTCGAAGATGTCGCCACAGGACACATCGACGGCATCGACATCTTCGAAGGAACGGGTGAGCGCGTCCGCGACCGCCGGGTCTTTGTCGCGGAACTGAATGGTCAGGTCCATCATCCCCTTCTCCTGACGTCCAATGCTCCAGAATAGCTGTCCGGAGCGGGCCCGGATGTCGCTACAAGCTGATTCTGGCCCGAAGGGCCTTCAACCACAACTCCGTCTTCCGCGGAGGACCCCGAGCGTGTTTTGGCCCGCCAGGTCGCCGTGAAAGAGCGCCACTTTAGCGCGAATCGGAAGTGGCGCTTGCTGTCCAGCGGCCTGGCGGGCATCTGCGCACAAGATGTGCTGAGTTCATTTGGTTCATGTACGAGCCGTGAAGCGAGGGGCTCAGCAGCTATTCTCTATTGGGCGACAGCGAGTCGCCAAAGTGCCCCAGGTGGTTGTATTCGTGTTCGCTGACCTGCGTTCGTCGTCGTGGGAGCCGAAATCGCTCGCGCCGAGGGCGTCTCGTAGGCTTCTGACCCCACCCGACCCTCCGGGGCTCCCCGGGCCGCTTCAAACCTGTCAGCCCGACCAAACCCGCTCTCCGTAGGGCCCTGGGTGCACGGAGGCCGCCAGCGGCTCGCCCGAAACCGCGAGGCAGGGCGTCCGACCAACCCTCGGCCGCAAGCCGCCGTAAGACCGTAGGATGGCCGCTGCGCTAGGGGCTGCCTGCGGACTCCGAAGGCCAGCGGCCATTCCTCCTGAACCAAGAATCCAATCCAAACCCGGCGGTCTGCGGCGAGCTGAGGCCCGAGGTAAACGAAGAAGGGGCGCGGAGACCCCGCAAACCCGGGGCCCACCCCTTCCGATCAAATCCGATGATCCTGTCGCCCAATGCAATTATGGACGACTTTGCTGTCCGTTGACCAGTGTATGGGCGTGGTAGATGTCGGCTATGCAGTGAGATCGGCCACGGCGGAGCGGAGCCACGCGAAGAAGCGCGGGGAGACGACGTAGGCCCGTTCGTGGGGTGGGGCGGTGGCGAAGGCGGTGGCCCAGCGGTCGAGGGTTGGCAAGGTCATGCCGATGCCGTCATCGGTGCGGACGAGTTCGATGCCGGTCAGTTGTGTGTTTGACCCGAGCAAGACGACGGCGGACCCTTTGCCCTCCGATTGCCAGATGACCTGGAGCGAGGCGGCCGGATGGGGAGCCAGCTGTCGGGGGCCCGGCGGTGAGGGGGCGAGGGCGTCGAGCGGGCTGCGCACCTTGAGCTTCTCGCGTTTGGCGACGTGGGTGTAGATCGTGGTCGTGTCGAGGCGTACGTGCCCGAGAAGTTCTTGGATGTAGCGGATGTCGGTGCCGGCCTCGAGCATGTGCGTGGCGAAGGAGTGCCGCAGGCTGTGGCAGGAGTACTCGGGACGGAGGCCGGCGAGGTAGACCGCGCGTTCGAACCCGCGCTGCAGGGTGCGGGGGCTGATGTGGCGCCCGGGGTGGCGGCTCGACGGGAACAACCAATCGTCGGTGGCGCCCTGGAGGAGCTCGTCGAACAGCGGGCGCAGCCGGTCGGGCAACAACACGAGCCGGTCCTTTCGGCCTTTGCCGTCCTTGACGAAGATGTAGCCGTTTTGGCTGTCGATGTCGCCGCGCTGGAGGCGGACGGTTTCGCCGACGCGCAGCCCGGAGGCGTACATGAGCGCAAACGCGAAGCGGTCTCGGAGGGCGGGGGCGGCGGTGAGCAGGCGCACGACCTCGCCGCGGGCCATGACCTTGGGCAGGCGGCGGGGACGACGAGGGGTGCGGAAATTCTGGGTGAGGTGCCGGCCGGCGAGTTTGTCGAAGGCGGTCCGGAGAGCGGATAGGTAGAGCGACACCGTGGCGGACGCGCGTCCGGCGTCGACGAGCATGAGGAGGTAGTCGCGCACGTCCTCCTCGGCAATGTCGCGGGGACGGAGTGCGCGCCAATGGAGAAACGTCTTGAGCGCCTTGACGTAGTTGCGGAGGGTTTTCTCTCGGTAGAAGCGCAGGCGGAGCTCTTCGCTGACCCACTCCACAAACTCGCGGGGCGTGGGGTCCCAATCGGCAAATACGTCAGGGGCTTCCTGCGGCGGCGGTTGGCCGGGGACGTAGCGGGGCAGGGGGCGGAGCGCGGGGGGTTCGTCGGACATGCCGGGGGACAACGGCAACATTCATGCCCGGCCAGGAAGCAAAAAAGAGATGGGGCCGTGCCGGGGGCGGTCTGCATGGCACAGAGGGTTTCGGTCCGGTGCCCGCAATCTCACCGCGGCGTCGCGTGTGTGGTTCGTGAGCATTGTGAAGGGCCGGGCTGGTACGCTGATGCCGGGCGCGGTCTGGGCCGGCGGTGCGAACCTGCGGGCAGGCCGTCGGCCGGGCGGGCCGTCGACGCGGTCGGCGCCGGAGGGTGAAACGGATGAACACGTGGCGGGGGCGAGACGCTCTTGGTCGTCGAGCGCGGGACCGGGTGACGTCGAGCCCGGGGGGGATGGGCGTGATGGTGGGGTTGGCGGTGATGGTGGGGTTGGCGGTGATGGTGGGGTTGGCGGTGATGACCGCCTGCGACGAGCCGCGGCCCACCCGCTTGCCGGCCACGCCGTCGGCCGGGTGTCCCACCGACGACGCGCTGACCGCGGCGTTGGATGTCCGGGACGCGTCTGGGCGACCGCGCGCGATCCGGGTGCCGTCCGCGGCGCTGTCGGTCGACCTCTTGCTGCTCGGGGGGCGCGAGCAAATCGTGGATGAGAGCTGCGAGGCGGCCACGAACTGCGATCAGTCTGTGCGTGGCTGCGCGTTGGCGCTGTCGGTGGATGCTGCCAGTACAGTGACATTGGAGTGGGCGCTCGCGAACGTGGGCGGGGCCACGGCCCATCTGTGGGACGGAACATGGGAGACCACGTGTCCGTCCGTGTCGTCCGAAGGCCGCATGTTCGAGGACATCCCCGGCTCGCTCTACCTCGAGGGGGGAGATGTTTATGCATTCGATGTGGTCGCGGACGTGGGCGAGGACGCGTGCACCCTGACGTTGGTGTTCACCTTCGAGGAGCACGCCGACATCACGGTCGATCTGGTGCTCGAGCCCGCGGGACCGTGACCTCGCCCCGCGGCGGTGACCCGCGGGCGATGGTCCAGAACACGGAGGGAACTCGCGGGTACTGCTGTCGTCGGCGACCGCTCGTCGTCGGCCTGGCGCGGCGGGTGGCGGATCTGGGGTCTCGTGCGAGACTGAACCAGCGTCGTCCACGCGCGGGATTCGCAGGCAGGGGAGCCAGACATGAAACAGTGGAGGTTGGCGCTCGGCCCGGCGGTGATCGGTGCGGTGTTGGCGTACGGGCACGCGGGGGCGGCGTGGTCCTGTGTGCAGATCGAGCGGTGGGGGGCGTCGGTGCCGATCGATCGGGTGGACGACGCCGACGGCGACGCGTTGTGGGGCAGTCCCCCTGAGGTGACACAGGCGCCGCCTGACGGGGTGTGGTGGACCACCGACCGCAGTGTGCCGCTGGGCGACCTGTCGCCGCGCGACGGCAACACCTCGGCCGTCGACCTGCCCACGACCATCCACACCGACGGCGTGAGCACGGCGGTGCGGGTGCCGGACGACGCCGCGCCCGGGGATGCCTGGCAGAGCTCCAGCGGAACGTTGCTGACCGTGATCGAGGGCGAGGTGTCGCGCGACGAATCGGCGGACGGTGCACTGCGGCTTTCCGGGCAGAAGGTGGTTGAAGTCGATCAGCCCGACGATTGGTGCGCGGTTGTGGCGCCGCTGTATCGAACGTTGGAGCTGCACTCGCGGTTCTTGTTCCCCGGCGGAGAGCGCTTCTTGTACGACGTGTGGGTCAGCGCCGACCCCACCACCGAGGGGCCCGGTGACGCGCCTCCGGGAGGCAGCCTGCTCTCGGCGGAGACGTTCCCCGATCCATTTGTGGTGCGCGACGCGGGCACGTTCGTGCTGTGGGTGTCGCCGCTCGATCGGTTCACGGGGGAGCGTGGACGGTTGGTGTCGTTCACCCTCGGCAATGAGTTTGAGAAGGTCCAGGTGGGGACCTACCACGGCCCGGGATGCGATGTCGTCGGCGCCGGGGGCGCGAGCTGGTTGGCCATCACCCTGCTCATCGGCCTGTTCGTTCGTCGTCGAACGCGCGGGGGATCGAGCGAATGACGGCGGGGTGTGACGGACATCGGTGCCGGCGCCTGGTGGGTGCCGGGTCGTTCCCGTTCGCCATGGTCGCGGCGATGGCCGTGGGGGTGTGGGCGTGCGGGCCGGCCCAACACCGATGTCGCTACAGCGGCGACAACGCTCCTGGGGAGGAGGAGGGGTGTGCCTGGGACGACGACGCGGACATCTGCGTCGACGTGGTGGCGTGTGCAGACTGGTCAGGTCAGGAAAGCTGCGAAGACTTCGTGCTCCCGGGTGCTGCCTCCATCGAGACTGCCGACGACTACATCATTCCCGGCGAATGCCAGCCCTACAACGGGGACCCCGCCGACGGGTGGACGCACGAGTGTTCCCTGGACCTGGGAGGCCGCGTGGTGTGGATGGAGGTCGATGACAATGGGTTGCCGCTGCGGTCCGAAGAGTGGAACGGCGAGGCGTCCTTGGACGCGATGACCTTTGTGCACGATGAGGAAGGTCGGTTGCTCGAGGTCCATTGGCGGCGATCCAATGCCCAGGGGGAGTTTCAGGTGCGGGACGCCACGTTTGCGTATGCGACGGGCGTCTTGACCCCATTGACGCGCACTCTGGTCGTGCGCGAGCCCGATTGGTGGGTACAGCAAGGGTGCAGCGAGGCCAGCTGCCCTTCGTTTATCGATGGGCACCACAGTGCGGGGTATGAATCGCATTGGGACGAACAGGGTCGCCAGACGATGTCATCGAATTGGAGCGGTACCGATGACTGCCCCACCGCGACAAGTTGGTGGTACGTCGACGAAGACGAGTTTCCCGATGGCATGAGCCGCGGCGATTGCGAGGAGATGGTCAGCGGGGCCCTCGATTTGGCCGCGCCGAACGCAACCTACGGCGTGTTGGTCCCTGAGGACGGCGGGCCCGGCCAGGTGCTCGCCGACCGTTGCTGCGGCCTGTGCGAGGAAGTGCGGTATCCGTAGAGGCTGATGTTGGCCTGAGCGGTCATTTGCGCTTGGCCGCGAAGTCGTCGGTCCAGGAGAACGCGGCGCGTCCCTCGTCGCCGAGGGCGTTCCAATCGTGCTCGTGGACTTGGTGCCGGTCGAGCTTGGTGAGCAGTTCGGTGAGCCGCTCCCGGGCTTCAGCGTCCTTGACGGCCCCGTCGGGCAGGGCGCCCGCGTCGCCTTGGGTGAGCGCGGCGTGCAGGCGCGCGATGGACGGCACCTTTGCGCCCGATGAGGTGACCGCGCATCATCAGATAGACGATGCGGGGCTCGCGCAGGAGACCGTGGACGAGCGCCTCGTCGACGGCCGGTCCTTTGGCGCGGGCGAGCACGTCGTACAGCTCGGCGAGGAAGTCCTGGTGGGGGCGGTTGCGCACCGCGGGGGCGGACAGCGCGCGCACCATCGCCTCGACGTGGTCGTCGTCGAGGGTCGCGGGCAGGGCCTCGAGGGCGGCGAACCGTTTGCCGATGGTCTTGTGGGTGAGCTCGTCGAACAGCGCGTCGCTCATGGCGCCTCCCGCCGCACGCCCCCACCCCCAGGAGGTTGGCCGGCGGTGGTCAGAACTGGAAGTAGATGAAGGGTTGGACCTCGAACGAGGACACCTCTTTGATGCACAGGGCGATGACCACCAGGCTGACCGCCCGGGCGGGGATGGGCACGGCGATGAACCATTGGGCCATGCGCTCGTACATCTTGTGGGTCATCAGATGGCCGGCGATGGCGAGCACCATGACCGTGAGCACCAGGGGGGTGAGGTTGGGGGCGGCGAAGCTCCATTTCCATTGTTCGAGGAAGAAGCGCCAGGCCATGCTGATGTCCGGGGCCCGGAACACCACCCGCGCCTCCATCACGATGAAGAACGTGGCCGCCCAGGACAGCAGCGTGATGTAGAGGGGGCGCTCGCCGGGCTTGGGTTTGCCGAAGGTCCACCACAGAATGCGATTGCAGATGAGGACCACGCCGTGGATCACGCCCCAGACCACGAAGCGCCAGTCTGCGCCGTGCCACACACTGCCGAGGATCATCACCACCCAGAGGTTCCAGAGGGTGAAGATCTTGCCCTTCTTGTTGCCCCCCAGGGGCACGTACAGGTAGTCGAACAGCCAACGGCCGAGGGAGATGTGCCAGCGCCGCCAGAACTCGAACAAATTGGTGGATAGGTAGGGCTTATCGAAGTTTTCTTTGATGTAGAAGCCGAACAACGCCGCGGCCCCGATGGCGATGTCGGAGTAGGCGGAGAAGTCGTAGTAGATCTGTAAGGTGTAGGCGAGGGCGGCGGCCCAGACCTCGATCCCGGTGTAGTTGTCGGGCTGGGCGAACACCCGGTCGACGATGTTGGCCGCGAGCAGGTCGGCGATGACCAGCTTCTTGAACATGCCCGAGGCGATGCGGAACAGGGCACGGGCCCCGTCGTTCTCGTTGAGCTCCGGGGTCTTGTCGAGTTGGGGCAGAAAGTCGGCCGCGCGCACGATGGGGCCGGCCACGATCTGGGGGAAGAACGAGATGAAGAGCACCACCTCGAGCCAGGATTCGCGGGGCTCCAGCTCGTTGCGGTACACGTCGATGGTGTAGCTCAGACACTGGAACACCACGAACGACAGGCCCACGGGGAGGATGAGGCCGAGGGGCTGGTAGACGAGTTCGACCCCGAAGTAGCCGGCGGCGTCGACCACGCTCTTGGTGATCCAGTCCGCGTACTTGAACACCCCGAGCACCGAGAGGTTGTTGGTCACGCTGACGGTGACGAGGAACTTGCGCCACCGCGGTGATTCGGTACGCACCATCAACCGCGCGAGGGCGTAGTCGACGGTGGAGAGGTAGAGGATGAGCACCACCGGCGCGGGGTTCCACGCCATGTAGAAGGTGAAGCTCGCGATGAGGAGCAGCACCTGACGGGCGCGGCGGTGTTGGTGAATCGACCAATACAGGGCGAACACCAACGGCAGGAACAGCAAGAACTGAAGCGAATGAAACAGCATGGCTTAGCTCTTGTCCCCTTTCTTCTGGGGCGCGGCGGGCGGGTTGGCGCCGGGGGCGGGGGGGGCCTTGGCGATGTTGTTGCGGTCGATCTCGGCCGCTTGTTCGGCCTCGGCGTCGCGCACCGCTTTTTCCCGGGCGTAGTCGAGGAACGACAACAGGTCGTGGGCGAGCGCGTCCCCCACCAGCTGCAGCCCCGCCGGGGACAGGCCTTCGCCGTCGACGAACACCGGGGCCTGCCCATCGGGGCGCGCGGCCCGGGTGAGGGCGCGCCGGGGCGAGAAGTGTGCGCACTCCATTTCCTCGGCCACGCTGGCTTGCACCACCGCGACCAGAGACTCGTCGTTTTCGTCTGGGCCTTGCGGGAACGGGCCCACCAACACACAGGCCGCGTGGGGGGACGACTTCTTGAGCGTGGCCACCGTGCGCCGGTAGTGATGGCGGTAGGTGACCTCATCGAGGCCCGGGATGCGCTCTTCCACCGCCCCCCAGCCGAGCACCAACAGGTTGTAGTCGCGGGCCTCGGCTTGGTCGAGCAAGAGGTCCTGCTGCCACCGCTGCATGGTCATGCCCGTGGCCGAGGCCAGGCCCACCGCGTCCACGACCACGCCCGGGCGGTCGAGTTCTTGGGCCACGCTCAACAATGTCACAGGAAGGTTGTCGTCCTCGTTGGGCACCTGGATCGTGACCCGGTGCCGCTCGCCCCGCACCGGGACGGTGAGGACCTGCACATCGCTGTCGCGGCGGGTGCGTTGGTCGGGCTCGATGGTGCCCACCTCGACGTCGTTGACCAGGACCACCGCCTTGCCCATGTCGGGGGTGTACAGCCAGCTCACGTCGAGCCGGCCCTTGGGCAGGACCGGGGATTTGCGGCAGCCGTCGCAGAACCGCAGCTCGAGTTTGGCCCCGGGCTGCAGCTGGGTGGAGGTGCCGAACAGACTCATCGCCCCCCCGAGCACCACGTCCCGGCCGTCGACGATGTTGTGCGGCCCGCGCAGGCGGCGCACCACCCGGGCGGTGAGCAGGCGGGGATCGTGATCGCCAATCCCCACCAAGCCGCGGCCCCGGTCCCCGACGCGCTCGGCGAGGCGGGTCTTGAGCCGGTCGGCGAACAGCTGGCCCTCGACGTGTTCGTCCCCGAACATGCCCACCGCGACCCGGCCTTGGCCCTTGCGGCGCTCGGCTTGGTTGAACGCGCTGATCACCGGCGCCAACGGGTGCTCGTCGAGGGGGGCGGTGCGCTCGACCCCGGGGAAGCTCAAGCCCGCGAACGCGGGGAACACCAGGCGGCGGCGCTTCTCTTTTTTGACCTGGGGGCGCGGGGTGGCGAGGTAGTTGGCGAACAGGCCATCGGCGATGAACTCACCGAGCACGTCGCCGCCTTTGCCCTTGGGGTGGACGAGATCGTCGTTGACGAACCCGGCGCGATGGAACCGGTGCAGTGACCCTTTGGCCCCCATCGCTTGCCACAGATTGAAGAACGCGCACCCCTTCTCGAGCGCAATCTCGCGCTCGAGGGCGACGACGGAGGCGACTTCCTTCCGGGTGGTGAGCTGGGCGCCCGCGGCGGTGGCCTTGGCCGCGTCGATGGGCGCCACCGCGAGGCAGCTGGCGTCGGGGAGCGCGTCCTGCACCCGGTCGATCAAGGTGCTGTAGTGTTTGCGGACCTCTTCGAGGGTGGTCCAGCCGAACGCGAGGGAGCGGATTTCGTTGCCCCCGACCATGACCACCACGAGGTTGGGATCGCGCTCTTTCAGTTGGCGCTGGAAAATGCCCGGGTCGGCTTTGGTCACGTACATTTCCGCGTCGGACGCGGGCACCCCGATGGTGTCCCAGCTGACCCCGGGCCGGTCGCCGGTGAGCGACACGCCGTACAGGACCACGCCTTTGCCGTCGGCGACGACCGAAAGCTTCTTGGCGTCGTCGGGCAGGTCGAACGTGAGCACGCGGTCGGAGGGCTCGTCGGGGCTTTGGGACGCGACCTTCTCGATGGTCTTGCCGTCGACCTGGACCCGGAAGGACGCGGCTTTTTTGTGGTCGAGGAAAAACAGCTTCGCCTCGGTGGCGCCCCTCGTCGACCAGGACACGCGATCGCCCTTGCGGGTCGATTCGTGGTGGCTGCCGGTGAACCCGAAGTGGGCGCGCTTGGGCGGTTTTTGGGCAAAGGTGTTGATGCGCCAGCCCGGCGTGCTTCGGCCGGTGCGGACCCGGCGGCCGGCCACCTTGGACAGGCGGTCGGGGAGCAGAAAGCCGCGGCCCCCGTCGCCGAAGGTCTCGACCAGGCGTTCGCGCACGATGTCGGTGACGTGGTCGGAGGCGATGAGGGAGTTGCCGAGGGTGAGCACGCTGGCGTGGGACCCGGGAACACCCGCGGCGACGTCGTCGAGCGCCCCATAAAACGCGTCCATCGCGGTCTCGAGACAGCCGGCGGCGTTTTGTTGCACGCAGGGGTTGTCGACGTCGGCGCCGGGGGCCTTGAGGGCTTTGGCGATGCGACGGAGACGCTTGACCTCGGCGGTCGCTTCGAGGTCTCGCCGGGGACGGCTGGGATCGCGGACGCGGTCTTGCGGCACCACCGAGACGAGCACGGGCGCGGGCGGCGGCAGCACGTCGGGGGAGGCCTTGTCTTCGGCGGGGGCCTCGGTGGGTTCGGCGTCGGGAATGGTGAAGGTCATCTTCGGCTGGCGCAGGACCCGGTCGATCATCGCGGTGACCGACTCCGGGCTGCGCAGGTCCACCGGACGCACGACCTCGTCGAAGTCGAGGCCCGGGCTGTCCCAGCCAAGCTTCTCCAACGCGCGCTTGACACTTCCCTCGGGGGTCCAGGCCGGGAGGTGGGGCAAAGACCCCAACGCGGCACACAAGCCGATGAACAGCACGGTGGTCAGCCCGGTGGCGTGCCGGTGCACAAACCGCGGGTGGCTGTCGCCGGTCGACCCCTCGGGGCGCTTTTGGACTCCCATCGCGCACATTGGAGCCGCTTCTTTGGGCAAAAGCAATTTCGTGACCCAAATTCGTGCGCCCGGCCCGGGGAGGGCGGACAACCGGCTTGATCGGGGCCAGGCCCCAGCGGTACAACCCCTGCGACGCCGGAGTGCGCAGGAGGCCCCCGTGAAGATCGACATGAGCATTGAGAAGGATCCCCGCGTTCGCGAAGTAGACGGTTGGTACGACGACTTCGAAGACCTTCCCCAGGCTTTTGGTCTGTTCTTCTTCGTCGACGACAACACCGACGTGAAGTTCGTCGGGATCTGCAAGCGGCCGACCATGCAAGAGGAGGCCAAGGCGGCCTACGACGCTGGCAAAGGCAAGGGCGCGACCAAAATCGGCTACGTGCGGACCTTCTCCGTCGAGAAAGCCGAAGCCCTCTACGACGAGGTGGTCAAGAAGTACAACCCGCCCAACAATTGAGGGGCGGACCGCGTCTGCGCGGCGGACCGCGTCTGAGCGGCACCCCGCGCGGTGGGCAAAGGCCCGGCACACCCGTGCCGGGCTTTTGCATTGGTACCGAGCAGTACTGGGCCCGGCCCGACCTGGGGCTTTTGGCCCAAGCCTGGGTCAGCGCGCCCTTGTCTTGGTCGTCGGACGACACCGGCCCGCGGTGGGAGCCGGGCCCACCCTGCGGCACCGCTTTTGCACAACCGGGGGCATGCTGACCTCTGCTGTGCTCGCCCTGTTGTTGATCGCGCCCTCGGCCGCCCCCGGCCCCATCGTCGTGCACCAGGGGGGCAAGCGCGTGACCCGATCCCTGACCGACGGGGCCGAGACGCGCTCGCTCCTCGACATGCAAGCGGGGGTGACCCGCACCGTCACCGGCGTGCCCCTCGACCGGCTGGTCCGCGCCCCGTCGGGGCAGCTGATCGTCCTGCGGTTCGACAACGGGGTGATCGTGCCCGTGCAGGCGGCGCACGCGGGCGAGGTGTTCATCGCGACGAGCTGGACCCGCGCCGACGGTGTGGTCGAGAAGACCTTTCCGCCCGTGCCGCGCGCGCCGGAGTTCAACCTCGACCCGCGCCCGGTGACGTTCGCCCACAACAAGGCGGTGGTGAGCAAAGGCAACGCCGGCGGTCTGCCCGCGCCGGTGGGCCATGGCTTCACCCCGTGGTCGCGCACGTCGAGTCTCGTCGAGGCGCGGGTGATGAGCCCGCGGGCGTTCGTGGACCGGATCGCCCCGAAGAAGGCGCCGGCCGAGGGCGCGACCGCGGCCCGCACGGGGCAGGATCTGTTCGTGCGGCGCTGCGTGTACTGCCACGGAGTGAACGACGTGGGCGCGTCCTTCGGCACCGACGTGCTGGTGGGCGTCCCGCTCGCCGACCGCTACACCGTCGAGAGCCTGCAGGCGCAGGTCGCGACCCACAAGCTCGACGACTACCAAGCGGGCCTGATGATGCCGCCCCAGCACGACTTGACCCGGGCCGAGGCGCGCCAACTCCACACATTTTTTCGGGCGCTGAAGGCTGCGCCCCCGACGAGGTGACGCGATGACCGTGCTGCCGGTGTGTCTCGGTGCCCTGCTGCTGACCAGCGGCTTGGCCGACCCCCCCGCCGGGGAGGGTCCGCCCCTTCCCCCCGCGCCCGCATCCTCGCCAGACGCGGCCGCGCCCGCCGACGACCCCGGGCCCCCCCCCGCGGCGAGGGACGGGGAAGCAGAGACATTGCCAGAATCGCCCGCCCCCGCGGACGAGGCCCCCCCCGCGGCGCTGGCCCTCGACCGCTGCCTCAATCCCGCGTCCCCGGATCTGGACGTGCGCGGCTGTCTCCGCGCCGTGCAGCAGGATTACCCAGGGACATTGGAGGCGAACCAAGCGGGCACCGCCCTGCGGGTGCTCGACGTGGCCCAGCCTCGCAGCACCCTCGCGCCCTCGTTGATGCCGTCCTTTCTGAAGCCCGGGTACCTCGAGCTCGCCACCGTGAGCGGCGTGTACGGGGTGTGGGCCGGGGTCACCGGCGGCATCCTGGCCATGACCAACGCCGACCAATACATGCTGCGCGTCGACCCCTGGGCCATCATCCTCGGCACGGGGGTGAGCGCGGTGGCCCTCGGCGTGGCCGGGGCGGGCGCGGGCTACGTCGTGGCCGACCAGGTGCACATCGACCGGGGCTATGCCTGGTCGTTCACCGCGGGCATGACCTGGGGCCTGTCCTATGCGATCTCGACGCTGCCCGCGGTCTACGACCTGGTGAACGTGCCTTGGTACATCGAAGACGAGCTGACCTTCGGCCTGCCCCTGCTCGGCGGGGGCCTCGGCGCGCTCACCGGGTTTGGCCTCGCCCACCTGGTGCGACCGGACATCGCCGAGGTCTCGATGATGAACACCGGGGGCTGGATCGGGGGCGTGGCCGGGCTCATCGTGGGCATCGACATCGCCACCTGGGGGCCGCGCAACCTGAAGGTCGGGTTGTTGAACGCGAGCACCTATGGCCTTGGCAAGAGCATTGGGTTGCTGGCGGGGGCGGGGGCCTCGCAGTTGCTCGGGTACACCTGGGGCGAGACCCTGCTCGGCGACTTTGGCGCGGTGCTGGGCATCATCTTGTTCGGGGCCACGTCGGTGGCGTACCTGACCTCGCCGGTGGCCGAGCCTTGGCTGTATGCGGTGCTGGGCACCAAGGACGAGGAGCTGTTCGGCAAGATGGCGACCACCACCGTCTCGGTGGCGGTGGCCGCGGGCATGGGCGCGGGCCTTTTGACCACCACCGCGGGGCTGTTGGTCTGGCACGAACTCACCGGTGCGCCGGTGATGCGCACAGACACATTGCCGGTGGACGTGGCCCCCGCGGTGTCGTTTGTGCCCTCCCGCGACGGGCGCGACTTGGCTCCGGTGTACGGGGTGGCGGCGACATGGTGACCCGGCTTTTGTCCCTGTCCCTGCTCGGGGCGGGCTTGGCCTGCGCCCCCACCCCGGATGTCGCGCCCCGGGTGCGCACCGGGCCGACGTTGGTGCCGGTGGGGGATTGTGACGAGGTGTTCGCCACGTTCGTCGAGCGGTTGACCCGGGACACTGACGACCGGGTGCTGGCCAATGCCTATGCAGACATGGAGGCGGGGCTGTTCGGCCCGTCCGGCCCCCCGCTGTATGTGGAAGAACCCTACGCGGTGGCGATGCCCCCCGGGGGCGCCGTCCCCGGGGTGTCGCCGTTTTGGAGCGATGGGGCCCGGGTCTTCGCCGCCGGTGACCTCGATGTGTTCCTGTTCGACGTCGACGCCGGCGGCCTCGGCCCCCTCGTGCGCATCCCGGTGTACGACGCCACGTTGTGGGGCACGGTGCAAGGCTTCGTGGTCGGTCCGGACGGCACCGTGTACGTCATCAGCACCACCGTGATCACCACCGCGAGCGGGCGTGACGACAGCTCGGTCAAGGGCTACAGCCCGGGCACGGTGACCGTGGTCGACGTGCTCGACCCCGCCGGCGCCGCGCTGGTGGACGCCCGGCGCTGGGTGATCACCGGCGAGCTGCGCGCGGTGGACGCCACCGACGAGGGCCTGACCGTGGTCACCGAGTACCTGCCGTCGCTGCCCCCGTTGGATTTTTCGCCTCGGTACGAGGGCTTGTTCGGGGTGGGGGGAACCGCCCAGGCGGTGATCAACACCCAGAGCAAAAACCACCTCGCGCTCGCCACCGTGACCCGCGACCAGGTGTTGCCGCGGGTGGCGTCCGCCCTGGATGAACTCGACGCGGCGGTGCCGGAGTCGTGCAACAACATTGACTCGACCCGGGACAGCACCGGCTACCGGTATGTGACGTTTGCCCGGCTGCCCGCGGAGGGGGGCCCGGTGTCCACTGACCACGTGCTCACCGAATCGGCCACCCTGGGCCGGGTGGGCGAAGACTGGGTGATGGTCACCGCGGCCCAAGGCCCGTCGTGGCACCTGGGCACCGACGAGCCGCCCATGAGCAACCTGCACGAAGTCACCCTGGACGACGACGATCTCTCCGCGCGCAACCACCGCCAAGAGGGCTGGGCCGCGTGGCGCGAGGTCCTGGTCGTGGCCGGCCGCCCCGCGGTGTTGCTGTCGACCGGGCAACGATCTGTGTACAGCTACGCGCTGGCCGACCCCGCGTTGGTGTGGCTCGACCGCGCGCCCACCCCGTACCCGTTGCTGCGGCCCCTGGCCGCGCCGACCTACGCGGTGGGCACGGGCCACAGCGCGGTGGTGGGGTTTGACCTCGGCGCGCCGGTGCGCATGGCGGTCGAGAGCGACGCTCTGGTGCCCCGGCCGCTCCCCCCGGGGGCGCTGTCGTTCGCGGCCGAGCTGTCCCCCGACCGGCTCTTGACCGTGTCCCGGCTCCCCGACGGCGGTCTGCGGGCGGCGGTGGTCGACGACGACGGGGTGGCGTTGAGCGAGGCGGAGGTGTTCACCGCCGAGACCGCCGCGCCCACCCCCGGCCCCGAAGAGCCCGTGGCGGTGGTGGACGTCTACGACGTGACCGCGGTGGGGCCGCGCTACGACGAAGCCCACGGGCTTTTGTTGTACCCGTTGAGCGTGTTCACGTTCGACGAAGTGGCCCAGGTGGGGCTCGAAGAGCACAGCTTGGTGGTGATCCAGGTCGAGGGCGAGACCTTGACCCGCCTGGGGGCGGTGTCCCCCGCGACCAGTGCCAGCGACCGCGCGCCCATCGTGGCGTACTTCTTGACTGAGGACGCGCTGTATGTGCGCACCTATGCCCAATTGGCCGTGTACGGCCTTGAGGACCTCGCGCTCATCGACGCGGCGGAGCTGCCCCAGACGGTGCCGATCGCCCCTGAACCGGTGCGGTGACCACGGTCTGTCCCGTTCGGCACAAACAAAAACGCCCCCCAACGGGGGCGTTTTGTCGTCGCGGGGCGAAGGCTATTCGATGATCACCAGCGAGGTGCCCGCGTCCACCGCCTGGCCTTCGTTGACCTTCACCGACGTGACCGTGCCCGCCTTCGGGCTCTTCAGCTCGTTTTCCATTTTCATGGCCTCGACCACGACCACGCCCTGGCCTTCTTCGACCTCGTCGCCCTCTTTGACCAGCATTTTGAACACCTTGCCCGGCATCGGGCTCTCGATGTTCACCACCCCGGATTGGCTGAGGTGGGCGGTGGCCGCTTCTTTCATCTTCTTGCGGCGCTCGGACAGAATGTCGAGGTTGACCACCCGGCCCCGGACCCGGACCTTCATCCGGCCGTCGAGGGTGTCGTCGAGCTTGCCCGACTTCTCGATGTCCACGTCATAGCTCTTGTGATCGATGAGCACCGACACGATGTGGGACCGCAAGAGCTGCGCGTCCACCTCGTGGCGCTCGCCGTCGACGACCATGGTGTAGTAGCCGTCGTCGGCGCCGTGGTTGTCGACCTCGATGGTGTGGGACCGGCCGCCGATCTCGGCGATGAACTTCATGCTGCGCATCGTCGTCTCCTACCAGCGAAACGGGGGACGAACCCCGACACTGCGTTGCCAGGCGTGAAGGTCGCGCCCCGAGGTCCCGGTGCCTTGGCCGGTGACCACCCGCGCGCCTTTGCGCTGCTCTTCTTCAAACAGGAAAAAGGCCGCCGCCATCATCGCCACCTGCTCGTGCTCCTCGGTGAACCACTGGGGTTGCTCGTCTTGGAAGCGCTGGATGATGCCGGTGTCGTAGTGACCCTCCTTGAACTCTTTGTACTGGAGGATCTGTCGCAAGAACTGCGAGTTGACGGTGATGCCTTTGACCGTGAACTCGGCCAGGGCCCGGTCCAGCCGCTGGATCGCGGTCTGGCGGTCGGGGCCCCAAGCGATGACCTTGGCGATCATCGGGTCGTAGTCCATGGACACCTCGAACCCGCGGTACACCCCAGTATCATTGCGGACGTACGGCCCCTCCGCGGTGCGGAAGTGCCGGATGACGCCGGGGGTGGGCACGAAGTTGTTCATCGCGTCTTCGGCGCAGACCCGGGCCTCCACCGCCCAGCCGCGTTGGCTTTGCGGTTGGTTGCCCCAGGGCAGCGCCTCGCCGCGGGCCACGCGGATTTGGGCCTCCACGAGGTCAAAGCCGGTGATCATCTCGGTCACCGGGTGCTCGACTTGGAGACGGGTGTTCATCTCCATGAAGTAGAAGTTGCGGTGCGCGTCGACGAGGAACTCCACCGTGCCGGCGCCGAGGTAGTTCACCGCGCGGGCCGCGCGACAGGCGACCTCGCCCATCTCCTTGCGCATCTCGGGGGTGACGAAGGGGCTCGGGGCCTCTTCGATGAGCTTTTGGTGACGACGCTGCACCGAGCACTCGCGCTCGAACAGGTGGTGCACGTTGCCGTGCCCGTCGGCGAACACCTGAATCTCGATGTGACGCGGCTTCTCGAGGAACTTCTCGATGTACACCTCGTCGTTGCCGAAGGACTTGGCCGCTTCACTGCGGGCCGCCCGCCACGCGGAGGCGAAATCTTCGGCGCGGTCGACCTTGCGCATGCCCTTGCCGCCGCCGCCGGCGGAGGCCTTGAGCATCACCGGGAACCCGATCTTCACCGCGTAGGCTTTGGCTTCGGCCTCGTCGTCGATGCCCTCTTCGAGGCCGGGCACGATGGGCACGTCGGCCTTGGCCATCAGCTGCCGGGCCATGGTCTTGGTCGCCATCGCGTCCATCGCCTCGGGGGGCGGGCCGATGAAGGTCAGGCCCGCGTCGGCCACCGCCCGGGCGAACTCGCTGTTCTCCGAGAGGAAACCGTAGCCGGGGTGAATGGCGTCCGCCCCCGAACGTTTGGCCACGTCGAGGAGCTTGTCGATGCGCAGGTAGCTCTCCGACGGGGAGGCGGGGCCGATGTGATACGCCTCGGTGGCGTAGCGGGTGTGCAGCGCGACCCGGTCGGGGTCGGAATAGACCGCGACGGTGGGGATGCCCATTTCGCGGCAGGTGCGCATGACCCGCACCGCGATCTCGCCGCGGTTGGCGACGAGCACTTTGGTGACCTTGGGTTGACCGTTCTTCATGTCGTTTTTGTCTCGTACGCCAAAAATCAGAGGGGGATGTTGCCGTGCTTTTTGGGCGGCAACTCGTCGCGTTTGTTCTTGAGCATCATCAAGCTTTGGCAGAGCCGGGGCCGGAGGTTCTCGGGGACGATGACCTCGTCGATGTAGCCGAGCTCGGCGGCCTTGTACGGATTTTGGAACTTGTCCGCGTAGTCGTCGGACAGCTCCTTCAGCTTCGCTTCGGGGTCCTTGGCCCCTTTGAGCTCGCCGCGCATCACGATGTTGACCGCGCCGGACGCGCCCATCACCGCAATTTCCGCGGTGGGGAGGGCCAGGTTGACGTCGGCCCGCAGGTGCTTGGGCGCCATCACGCAGTACGCGCCGCCGTAGGCTTTGCGCAAAATGACGGTGAGCTTGGGCACGGTGGCTTCGGCGTAGGCGTAGAGCAGCTTGGCCCCGTGGCGGATGATGCCGCCGTACTCTTGCCGGGTGCCGGGCAAGAAGCCGGGCACGTCGACGAGGGTGATGAGGGGGATGTTGAAGCTGTCGCAGAAGCGCACGAAGCGCGCGGCCTTGTCCGAGGCGTCGATGTCGAGGGCGCCGGCGAGCACTTGGGGCTGGTTGGCGACCACCCCCACGGACTGGCCGTTGAGGCGGGCAAAGCCGATGACGACGTTCTGCGCGAAATGCGACTGCACCTCGAAGAAGTGGCGGTCGTCGACGATGGGCTTGATCACTTCCCGCACGTCGTAGGGCTTGTTGCTGTTGGTGGGGATGATGGTGCGGAGCACGTCATCCCGGCGCTCGGGGTCGTCTTGGCAGATGACCTCAGGCGGGTTCTCGGAGTTGTTGTTCGGAATGTAGCTGAGAAGCTGTCGCAGGGTGGTGATGGCGCGGGCGTCGTCGTCAACCGCGAAGTGGGCGACCCCGCTTTGGCGGTTGTGGGTGAGGGCGCCGCCGAGCTCTTCCATGGTGACCTCTTCATGGGTCACGGTCTTGATCACGTCGGGACCGGTGAGGAACATGAAGGAGGTGTCCTTCACCATCATCACGAAGTCGGTGAGGGCGGGGCTGTACACCGCGCCCCCGGCGCAGGGCCCGAGGATGACGGAGAACTGGGGGATGACCCCCGAGGCCAGGGTGTTGGCGCAGAAGATGTCGGCGTAGCCCGCGAGGGACGCGACCCCTTCTTGGATGCGCGCGCCGCCGGAGTCGTTGAGCCCGATGACGGGGGCGCCGACCTTCATGGCCAGGTCGTAAATCTTGCAGATCTTCTGGGCCACGGTCTCGGACAGCGAGCCCCCGAACACGGTGAAGTCCTGGGCGAACACGAACACCTGGCGGCCGTCGATTTGCCCGTACCCGGTGACCACGCCGTCGCCGGGGTGGTGCTTTTTGTCCATGCCGAAGTCGCGGCAACGGTGCACGCGGAGGCGGTCGACCTCCACAAAGCTGCCGGGGTCGAGCAGCAGCTCGATGCGCTCCCGGGCGGTGAGCTTGCCCGCGGCGTGTTGTTTTTCGATGCGGTCGCCACCGCCCCCTTCGAAGGCAGACTCATTGAGGCCGTCGAGGCGGTCGCGTTGTTGTTGGCGCACGTGTTCGGCCGGGTCTTTGTCCTGGGTCGAGGCGGCGGCCGTGGCGGGATTGGCGGGCATACGAGCTCCTGGTCGTCGTCAGCTGATCGGCGGGACGCTATGCGGGCCTATCGCGCGGTGTCAAAGCCCATGCGGGGGAAAATGCGGACTTTTTAGGGAGTTGGACAATCGTTCCTAACGCGCCGCGTTGTGACGGATAGACCGCGTGCCCACGCGCTCCGATGATACATTCGCGGCATGGCCCGTGACATCTTCGCCCCGACCACGCCCCCGCCCCCGTTCCGCGCCCCGGCTTCGCGGCTGATGCGTTTTCTCCGGCCACGCCTGTACGGCTCGACCAACCTGTGGCTGGTGATCGTCACCCTCGCCACGCTGGGCGTCTGTCTGGCCGGCGGATTTGTGTGGCTCATGCCGTGGGTGCTCGGTCCCGCCCTCGGGGCGTTCCTTCTGCCCCCGACGTTCAAGGACACGCGGGCGCTGGCGTTGTCCGGGATGTTCTGCGTCGGCGGTTGCCTGGCGTTCGCGGCCACCCTGACCGCGGACGAAGAGGTCACCGCCGAGCGCACGGTGTACGTCGAGGCGCTCGATCACACGGTGGTGATCCAATCGGTGCAGACCAGTTACATGCCGAACACGCAGTTTGTGGTCTACCCCGGCACGCCGGGCGCGCGCTTTTGGCGACCGGGAGATGACGCCAAGCGGTTCGAGGCGTCCGACCCCGCGGACTACGCGGTGGGCGCGCACCAAGGACACCTGTGGGCGGTCACTTGCGATGGTGAGCTGTACGGCCGCCACTATGATCCGGTCCAGGAGCATTGGTTGACGGCCACGTTCCGGGCCTCGGGGGCCGAGGAGGCCCGGGCCGCCTTGTGTGGACGTGACTAAGGCCACGTTCGTTCACGCCCGCACCCAAGTTTGAACTGTCACCAGCCCCTTTTAGGGGCTTTGCGTTGTTGCCCCGCGACGCGCTGGCACTCTTTTGTTCGAGGTCATTCGGCCTCGCGTTCAACAAAGGAGAGAGTCGCCATGCAAACGCAACAACAAGACGTGACCCATCAAACCCCCGCCCAAGGCCCGGCCAAGAAGCCGGTGATCATCGCGCTGCCGGAGACGGACCTCGACGACATCTTCGGCGCGGGTCGTTGCCCGCCGAAGGTGCGCTGACGCCGGTCGCGGTTTGACCCTGACCCTCCGGGTTCGCCGCGGCGGTTCCGGAGTGTTCATGGGGGGACGTGCACAGGCGCCACCCGGTGCGCAGCGTACGTGTTCGTTTCGTTTCTTTCAGAACCTTTCCATCGCCGTGCGGCGATGGAGCACCAAGTTCTGTTCCTGGCCGTGTTGGCCTCAACCAAGAAAAGAAAAGGGAGATTTGCCATGCAAACCCGTCAACAAGAGAAGCCCCAAACCACCACCGCCACCGTCGAGAACACGGTGAAGCGGCCGGTGATCATCGCGATGCCCGAGACCGACCTCGATGACATCTTCGGCGCCGGCCGTTGCCCGCCCAAGATGTGATCGCGGATCGCATCTGACCAGGACCTCTCAGGAGTCGCAGATTTCTGAGGGGTCCAGTTTCCCCGAGAGCAGCCATGACCCTTTCGTCCCCCGATGCAAGCCGCGATGCCGTGTTCCGAGAAGCCTGGGCCTACGACCTGGCGTTCGCGTGGGACATCGACGCCGACCTTCAGCTCGCCGCGCGCTTGGCCGAGGTGGCGCCGCCCGCGCGGGTGCTCGTGCCCGCGTGCGGGACCGGGCGCTATGCCCTGGGCTTGGCCGAGCGCGGCTTTGTCGTCGAGGCGTCCGACCTCGAGCCCAACATGGTGCGGTTCGCGCGCGCCCACCGCGCCCACCCCGGGGTGGCGTATCGGGTGGGCGACATGCGCGACGACCTCGGGGACGAGACCGTCGATGCGGCGTTCACGTTCTGCAACTCGTTTCGGTATTTGGCCACCGGCGAGGACGCCTCCCGCCACCTCCAGGCGGTGCGCCGCCGGCTCAAGCCGCGTGGCGTCTACGTGATGGAGTTGGCCTTGCATCCGCGCCCGCCCGTGCCCCCGGCGCGCAATGGGTGGCAGGTGCACCATGAGCATTGTCTGGTCACCGCGCTGTGGACGGTGGACCGGGTGACCGCGGAGCACGCGTTTGAGCGGGCCACGATCTCGGTCCAACCCCACGACCAAAGCGAGCCCGAGCGATTTGTCGCCGAGCAACCCCAGCGGCTCTGGACCGCCTCGAGCCTGGGCGCGGCGGCCCACGCCGCGGGGTTTGACGACCTCGTCCTCTTCGACCGCACCGGCCAGGTCCGCGCCGGCGACGTCACCGGACGCTACTTCGCGCGGCTGCGCGCTGGGAGCACCCCATGCAACTGAACCCCGCCTTCACCTTTTTGCACAACCGCAAGACCCGCGTCGGGTACGTGATCGCCCACAACGGGGCCACCGCGCTGGTCAACGACGACGCCATGGACCTGTTGCTGGAACCCGGCCTCGCGTCGGTTCATGAACCCGCGTACCAGCCCTTCTTCGCCCAGGCCCAAGCCGCGGGGTGGGTGTTGCCCGCCCCCAGCGACGCGGCGGCCACGGTTCGAATCGTGGACAGCGAGCCCCACCTCACGCGCATCCAGGTGGAGCTGAACCTGGTGTGCAACCTGGAGTGCGCCCATTGTTATTGCAGCTCGTCGCCCCGGGCGGCCGCGGGCCGAGAGACGTCGTTCTTTGCGTCTCTCCTGGACCAGGCCGCGGACATGGGCGTGATCCACGTGGACTTCACCGGGGGCGAACCCCTCATCCGCAAGGACCTCGAGGACTTGATCGGGCAAAGCCGCGGTCGCGGCATGGTCCCCACCATTCACACCAACGGCACCCTCGTGACCGAGGCCCGGGCCCGCGCGTTGCGCGACGCGGGCTTGGCCGAGGCGCTGGTCTCCGTCGACGCCGCGACCCCCGCGCTGCACGACGCGTTCCGCGGCAAGGCCGGGGCCTTTGTCCGCACCATGGCCGGCATCCGCGCGTTTCAGACCGTGGGCGTCCCCGTCGGGGTCAACGTGTGCCTCAACCGCCAGAACGCCGGCGAGGTACACGACATTGTGCGGCTGTTCCGCGACGAGCTGCAGGTGCCGTTTCACTTCGACCGGGTGATCCCCGCGGGGCGCACCACCGAAAGCGAAGACCCCATCGCCTTGTCCAATGCCGATTACTTCGCCCTGATGCGCGAGGTGTTCGGGCAGGGCTCGGCCTTGGCCACCAAAAAGGCGTGTGACGCGGGCAACCGCCACGCCCGGGCCGCGCGCATCGACCCGTTCTGCGGGGTGGGGGCCAACTACGCCTTCATCAAACACAACGGGACGTTGGCGCTGTGCCCCACAATGACCGAGGCCGAAAGCACCGCGTTCGCCCACGCCGACCTCGTCGACCAGGGCCTGCGGGAGGCGTGGGAACAACACCCCACGTTTGTGCGCACCCGCCACATGCAGTGCGAAAATGTGTCGGTGTGCCCCTCGGGCGCCGACTGCGGGGGAGGTTGCCGATCCAACGCCTACCTCTTGCACGGGCGGCTCGACTCCCCGGACGAGATGTATTGCAACCTCAACAAGAACGAGGGGGACGAGTACGTCCCCATGCTCGCCCGCTACGAGGACATGCGGGCCCGGGGCGAGCTTCCGCCCCGCCCCGCGCCTTTGCCGCGTGCCGCGCCGCGGGCGTTGACGGTGTTGGCGTGAGCGCGCCGTCGCCCATCCTGGTGGCGGGCTACGACGGCACCTCGCGGGTGCCGGGCGCAGCCGCCGGCGCGGTCCTGCTCTACCGCCGCCTGCGCACCTTGTGGCCCCGGGCGGCGGAGACCGCGCCGCTGGTGTTGTCGGGGCCGAGCAAAAGTTCGCAGGTGTGGGGCCACCGGCTGTACCGGGCGGCGCGGGACCACGCCCCCCGGTTGATGCTCGGCGGCGATCATTTCGTGACTTTCCCACGCATCGAAGCGTTGCGGCAGAGCCACCCCGATGTGCGGTTGGTGGTCCTCGATGCCCATCACGATGCCTACGACGCGCCCACGTTGTCGCATTACTCGGTGCTCGGCTTCGTCGCCCAAGACCTGCGCATCCCGACGATGGTGGTGGGGGTGCGCAAGGACCTCGACCAGGCCGGCGACGGGGTGCAGACCATCCGCGCCGCCGCGGTGCGCGACGACCTGGCCGGGACCCAGGCCGCGCTCGACGCGTTCTGTGGTGACGCCCCGGTGTACCTGAGCATCGACGTCGACGTGCTCGAGCCCGATGTGTTCGCGCACGTGTCCGACCCGGTGGCGAACGGGCTCGACATGGACGCGGTGTGTGCGTTGGTGCGGGCCCGCTTGCGGACCGGCCACGTGGTGGCCGCCGACGTGGTCGAGTTCAACGCGATGCGCGAGGGCGTGACCCAAGCCGCGGCCCAGGTCGCGGTGTTGGACCCCTTGCTGGAGGAGGTGGCGGCATGGCTCGGGTGAGGCGAACCAAGGGGGTGTGCGTGGATCGGCAATACCGCGGCGCGGTGTTGTTGCGCGGCATAGAGCTGCTGCACGTCGACGAGCGGTGTGCGCGGGTGTTGGACGACATCCACGAGGGGTGGTCGACGGTGGACGCCCATGACCCCGACGGCCTCGCCGCCCTCGCCGCCGCCGGCGTGGTCGAGGTGGAATCATGATGCACGCCCTGCCCCACGATCGCATCTACGACGAGGCCCCGCTGTACGACCTCGCGTTCAGCTACCGGGACATCCCCGCCGAGGTCGACTTCATCGAGGCGGCGTACGCCGAGGCCACGGGATCGGCCCGGCCCCGGCGCATGGTGGAGCTCGCCAGCGGACCGGGCCGCCACGCCCAAGAGTTCGCGCGCCGGGGGGTGTCGGCGCACGCGGTGGACCTGGCCCCGGCGATGGTGGCCTTCGGCCAACAATCCGCGCAGACCGCCGGCGTCCACGTGCAATATCATTGCGGTGATATGCGGGACATCCGCCTGCAGCCCCCGGCCGACCTGGTGGTGTGCATGCTGTGTTCGGCGGGCTACCTCGTCGAGGAGGACGACCTCGCCCGTCATCTGCGCACCGTGCGCGACCTCCTGCGCCCGGGCGGCTTGTACCTGGCCGAGCTCGCGCACCCCGGCGACATCCCCGCCGACGCCGACGGGGGCCGCACCCAGAACGAGTGGACCATGGACGGCCCCGACGGGGTGCTCGACGTGTCCTGGGCCGAGGCCCCGGACGCCGAAAGCCCCGGGGAGCGCACCGTCATCGCCCAGGCCCGGTTGACCTGGACCCCGCGCGACGGGGCGCCCCGGGTGGTGGAGGCGAACTCGGCCCAGCGGGTGTACGAAGAGCGCGAGTGGCGCCACCAGGTCGCGGCCTGTGATGGCCTTTCATTTGTGAACAGCTGGGGGGCCTTCGACCCCCACGTGGGGGTCAACGCCCCCGAGGCGTGGCGCATGATCGTCGCGGTGAGGCGGTCATGAGCGACCCGCGGTTTGCGAAGTTTCGCCCCGAGGCGGTGGCGTACATGCTCGAGGGGCGCGAGGCCCATGGCCCGGCGTTTGTGCCCGAGCCGCCGGGGCTGCGCACCGGGTACCAGGCGTGCCTGGTGCTGGCCTTCGGCATCGCACTGGTCGCGCTGGTGGGCAGGGTCGGCGACGACGCGGTGGGGCAAGGGGTGGTGCACCAGCCGAGCCGCCGGTTGGTGGCCGCCCGCACCGACGGCCACGTCGAGCAAGTCCATGTGCGGGTGGGCCAAGGGGTCAAGGCCGGCGACGTGATGGTGAGCTTGGACCGGCGCGAACAAATGGCACTGGTTCGACGCCACCAACGCGAGCAGGAGGCGCTGCTGGCCAAAATCCTCGTGGTGCCGTCCGATGACGAGGCCCGGGCGGACCTGGCGCGGGTCAACGCCGACCTCGAGGCGGCGAAGCTCCGCCTCGACGCGCGGACCCTGCGCTCGCCCGTCGATGGCAGGGTCACCGACCTCGCGGTGCACGTGGGCCAGCCCGTGACCCAAGGCCAGCGGTTGGCCTGGGTCGACCCCGGCACCGCCGGGCACATCTTGGTCGCGGCGGTTCCCGGCGATTACCGCCCCCACCTGCGCGCGGGGCAGCCGGTGCGGGTGGAGTTCGCGGGGTTTCCCGACGCGGTCCAAAGCCTGGTCACCGCCGAGGTGGGCGGGCTGGTGATGGCGCCGGAGGAGGCCGCGCGCATCCTCGGCCGGGGCACCGCGGCGGTGCAGTTGCATGGGCCGCAGACCCAGGTGGTGGTCAAGTTGCCGCCCCACTTCGAAAGCCGTGGGCAACAAATTGAGCTCTACGACGGCATGCAAGCCAAGGTCATGGTCCAGGCCCGGCGCGAGCGCGTGATCGAGGCGCTCATTCCCTGGACGAAGAAAGCAGGGCTGTGACATGAGTGCCCAGACGACGCTTCGTGATGTGTTCGAGCGGATCCGCCCGGTCCCCTACGTCGAGCAGGTCAACCAAGCCGAGTGCGGCGTGGCCAGCTTGGCCATGGTGCTCGCCCACTTCGGACGCAAGACGCGCCTCGACGAGATCCGGGAGCAGATGAGCTTCGGGGTCTCGGGGTTGGCCGCCCGCACCATTCTCGAGGCCGCGCGCCGGTTCGGGCTTCAGTCCCGGGGCGTGCGCATTGACCTCGAGCACCTCGACGCGCTGCCCCGCGCGTCGATCCTGCACTGGGAGTTCAACCACTACGTGGTGTTTGATCGGGTCAACCGGGACGGCTCGGTGGTGATCAACGATCCGCGGGCCGGCCGGGTGGTGCTCCCCCCCGACGAGGTGAGCAAACGCTTCACCGGGATCGCGCTCACCTTCGAGCCCTCCGCCACCCTCGAGCGGCGGCGCTTGCCCAACGCCACGTGGCACCTGCTGCGCCAGGTGCTCACCGGCGAGCCCCTGGTGCGGCGGGTGTTGCTGCTCTCGTTGGTGATCGAAGCGGTCTCGTTGACCCTGCCCCTGGTCACCGGACTGGTGGTGGACCGGTTGTTGCCCCACAACGATCACGACCTGTTTCGGGTGATGACGGTGGGCGCGGTGGCGTTGGCGTCGTACTACTGCGCGCTGGTGTACGTGCGCGAACAGCTCATGGTGGTCCTGCGGGTACGATTCGATGCTTCGTTGACCATGGGATTGTTTGAGCACCTGATGTCGTTGCCGTTTTCGTACTTTCAGGCCCGGGACACAGCCCACCTCGCGCACCGGTTTCACTCCACCGCGTGGATTCGCGACGCGATCTCCGCGGGGGTGACCGCGGGGTTGCTCGACGCGGTGTTCGCGGTCGTCGCGTTGGTGGCGTTGTTTGGGGTCCAGCCGTTCATGGGCTTGGTGGCCCTCGGGGCCGGAGCGGTGCAGGTCGGCATCCTCGTCGGCATCCGCGGGCGCCTGATGGCGACGTGGCGCCAAGACCTCGAGCTGATGATGAAGTCCCAAGGGGTACTGATGGAGTTCATCGGCGGCATCGAGACGATCAAACTCGCGGGGGCCGAGGGACGCGCGTTCAGCGATTGGGCCAACCTCTACACCGCCACCGCCAACAACCTCGCCCGGCGCGGGGGCCTCGAAGCCATGCTCGCCGCGACCAAGCTTGCCCTCGGGTTCCTCGGGCCCATCGCCGTGCTCCTCGCGGGGGGCTGGGTGGTGATGCACAACGAGGTGTCGGTGGGCACGATGCTCGCGGCCAGCGCGATGGGGGTCGCGTTCTTGAATCCCCTCGGCCACGCCGCGATGGAGCTGATGCAACTCGGGGCGCTCAAGATCCACGCCGAGCGCCTCGACGACGTGTTCAGCCAACCCCGGGAACGCAAGACCGGCGAGACCAAGGCCCCGGTCGATCTCCAGGGGGGCGTTTGTCTCTCCCAGGTGTCGTACCGCTATTCACCCGACCTCCCCGAGGTGCTGCAGGACGTGTCACTCGACGTGGCCCCGGGATCGTTCGTGGCCATCGTGGGACCCACCGGAAGCGGCAAGACCACCCTGGGCCGGGTGCTCGCGGGCCTGGTCGAACCCTCGGCGGGCACGGTGCGCTACGACGGCCACCGCGCCGAAGACCTCGACCTCGCGTCGTTGCGCCACCAAGTCGCGGCGGTGACGCAACACACCCGGCTGTTCGCCCGGACGGTGCGCGACAATGTCACGCTGCTCGACGACTCCGTCCCCCTCGAGCAGGTCGAGACCGCGCTGCGGCACGCGCTGTTGTGGGACGAAGTCCAGCGGCTGCCCACCGGGGTGCACACCGAGATCGCCGAGGACGGCCGGAGCCTGAGCGGGGGCCAGCGTCAACGGCTGGCCGTGGCCCGCGCGCTGCTCCGCCGCCCCAAGGTCTTGCTCCTCGACGAGGCCACATCGGCGCTGGACACCGACACCGAGCGGCGGCTGCAAAAGAACCTCGACGACTACGCGTGCACCAAGGTGGTGATCGCCCACCGGCTGTCCACGGTCAAACACGCCGATCGCATCGTCGTGCTCGACGCCGGGCGCATCGTGGCCGAAGGCACCCACGCCGAGCTGGTGGCCGCCGGTGGCATCTACGCCGACCTCGTCGAAGCCCAGCTCAGCGCGGAGGCGTCATGACACCCCGGGTGATCCTGCTCTGTTCGGTGACCCTGCTCGTCATTGCCGGCGTCGTCGAGGTGGTGGAACAGACCCGCCCGGCCCCGACGTACGCCCCTCCCGAGGTGGTCGCGTCGCCGGCGCCGGTGCCCCTCGCGCCCCGCTTCGTGGGCGTGCTCACCGGGGGGGCGCGGGACATCCCCAACCACGAGGCGGGCCGGGTGCTGTCGGTGCTGGTGCGGCCGGGCGACGTGGTCGAGGCCAACGCCCCGTTGATCCAGCTCGACGACCAAGACATCCGCTTGGCCCAAAAGGCAGCCCTGGCCGAGGTGGACGCGGCCGACGCGGACGTGCGGTTACGCCAGGCGCGTCTGGCCGAGGCCCGGGATCTGTACAACCAGGCGGTGGCGCTCAAGGCACACACGCCCGCGGCGCGGCGCCGGTCGGCGGCGCGGGCGGTGCAGGCCGCGCGGTCCGCGCTGTCGTTGGCCAAGAGCACGCTCGCGCAACGAAAGGCGGCGGCCGAGCTGTTCGCGCTGCGCCTCGAGCAGCGGGTGGTGCGCACCGACCGGGCCGGCACGGTGATGGCGGTGTTGGTGTCCGAGGGCGCGCACATCGATCAAGGCACATTGGTGGTGCGCATGGCCTACGAAGCAGCCCACACCGTCAAGGTCGCGGTGCCCGGCGATCAGGTGGGGACGCTCACCGTGGGGCAGAGCCTGCGGCTCACCCAGGGCGACGTGCTCGCGCGCGCGGTGATCGAGAATGTGCCCCCCGGGGTCGACCCCTCGACCGGGCACCAGGTGGTGGAGGCCAAAGTTACTGGACCCCAAGCGGGGCTGGTCCCCGGGGTGCCGCTGCAGGTCGAAGCCGAGACCCCGGTGGAGGTGACCTCGACGACCGCGGTCCGTTGTTGCGACGCCGAGGGCGGCGTGCCCTTCGGCGGCTGAACGAACCCGTTAGGCCGCGGCCGCGGTGGCGGGGGGACACAAGGCCCGGGCCCGGGCCACGTCGAGCAGCGGGATCGGGGTCTGGTTGCGGTACAGGCCGGGGACCACCGCGGCCAAGAACGCGGCCCGCTGCGCGAAGGTGACCCGGCCCTCGTCGAGCACGATGGCGGGTTCACGCGCACCTTCGATGCCGTCGCGTTCGAGCTCAAACGCAAAGCTCATGCGCGTGTCAGGGGTGAAGTTCTTGCCGCCCCAATGAACGATCGCTTGGTTGAAACACACCAGCGAGCCCGCGGGCACGGGCAATGCCCGGATGTCGCGCAGGTCGCCGATGGCCAGCGTGGCCAGCTCGTCGGGGAAGTGCGGATCGGCCGAGGCGGGCAGCACCGACAGGCAGGCACGCTCCGCGGGCACGTCGGTGAGCGACACCCAGGTGGTGAGCATCTTGGGCAGACCCTGGTCGTCGACCGGGTCCGTCCAACGATCGCGGTGGGGGCCAAAGCCCGCGTCCCCGCCGGGCACCACGTTGACGAAGGGGAGCGGCACCGCCCGGCACCCCGGGCCCAGCAAACGCCGCAGCAGGGGGCGAAGCTGGCCCAGCAGACGCCAAGGCTCGTCGTAGAGGAGGGCGAACACCTCATGCACGCCCTGGCCCCGGAGCTGATCGATGCCGGTGCGCAGCGCGCGGGCGGGGCCGTCGTCCCACAGGCGGGGGAGCGCGAACACGCCGTCGGCGCACATGTCATCTTGGGCGCCATCGAGCACCGCCGTCGACAGCCGGTGGTGGAGCCCGTCGTCGAACGACACCTCGGGAGACAGCGTCAGCGCCGGGGCCAGCCCGCGCCAATGGGCCGCGGTCTGCACCGCTTCGGGGTCAGAGAGCGCGGGAAGATCGGGAATGTCACGCATGGTGTGACCGTACCCGTCGTCGAGCCAAGGCCAACGGAAAGAACCCAAAAGGTCCTGAATCTGGTTCAGGCCGGCGCGGGCCAGGCCCGGTACGGCACCAACGGCTCGCTCTTGCCCTTGAGCTGCAGCGCGTCGAGGGCGGTCGACCTCAGCGGCGTGCGGCCGGCGTCGACGAGCTGGGCGCAGGTGGGGTTGAGCCACACTTCCCCCGCGGGGGCCGAGCCGCACAGCCGTGCAGCGACATTGACGGTGTCGCCGATCACGGTGTACTCCATTTGCCGCGACGCATCCCCGACGTTGCCCGCGACCATGTTGCCGGTGGCGATGCCCACCCCGACCTCGAGCTCACCGATCTCGGGGAACGCCCCCTTGGCGTTCATCTCGGTGATGGCCTTTTGCATCTCGATGGCACAACGCACCGCCCGGCTGGCGTGGTCGACCTGGGCCACCGGCGCGTTCCACACCACCACCACCGCGTCCCCGATGAACTTGTCAAGATACCCGTCGTGCTCGTCGATGACCTCGGTGACACGCGCGTAATAGCGGTTGAGCAGCCCGAGCACCGCGTCGGGGGACAGCTTTTCGCTCATCGAGGTGAAGCCGCGAATGTCCGCGAACAGCACCGAGGCGTGGACTTGGCGCGCGGTGATCACCGCCTGGCCGTGTTGGGCCCGGATCTGTTCGAGCACCGACTTGCTCACGTAGGTGCCGAAGGCGCGCTCCATGCGCTCGGCCATGCGCAGCGACGACACCATGTCATTGAAGTGGTCCACCAGCTCTTCGATGTCCCGGCTCTTGCCGGCTTCGACCTTCACGTGGCGGTCGCCTTGGGCCACGCGGTCGAAGGCCTCGCCCAAGGGCTCGAGGTCTTCGACCACCGACGCGGCGAGCTTGTCGATGGCGGCCAGCGCCGCGGGCAGGGCGAGCAGGAACGACACGATGTGCGCGCCGAGGGAAATGCGCAGGAGGTTGCCGTCGAGAAAGTCCCGCGCGAGCTTGAGCTCCTCGAGCTCGAAGAAGTCTTGGAACGGGTGGATGTCCGAGTGGGACCACCAATCGAGCTGGGCCCGGAGCAGCTCGATCAGGCTGGTCGAGAAGAACGCGGTGAGCAGCGCAATGGTGCCGAGCCCGAGCACGACGAAGAGCACCCGGTCGCGCAACAGCGGGCGGAACAGCCCGATGAAGCGGTCCATGGTCAGCACCACCATCGAGCCCGCGCACGCGGCCGAGAACCACAGGCCCCCGAAGAACACCTGCACCGGCTGGGCGCTGTCGACCTGCACCTGGTGCAACAAGAAGATGATCACCGAACCGAGGGCCACGGTGAGCACGGGCACGAACAGCGCGGCGAGGCCGGTGATGGCCAACCGGCGCCAGTACACCCAATGGGCAAAGCGGTAAAAGAACCGCTGCTCGGCGTGGCGGGCGAGGGCGAACCAGCCGAACAGCGCCGCGAGCAACAACAACCCGGTGGGGATGCCGAACAGCGAGACCCCGGTCCAGGCCAGGAGCACGTCGATGGTGAGCGAAGCCCCCGCGACGTACAGCGGCCAGCGCGGCCATTCCAGCCCGGTGCGCGGGGCGGTGCGGATGACCTCGAGCTCGGGCGTGGTCAGAAGACGCGGCCGGTTCATGGGGCGAGGTTAGCCCAGCGCAGGGCGCGATGGCGCACGATTCAGCCCCGGCCCGCTTTTGGGCGTGGGGCGCGCAGGGGAGGGGCCAAGCCGCGCGCGGCGCGGTACAAGCAAGCGTGCCCCCGCCCGTGGACGTAACCCTGACGCTCCCCCTCGACGAAGCCGAGGACCCGGCCGCGCTCGCCCGCCGCTTGGCCCAAAAACTCGGGCGAACGGTGGACGACCTGCCCGCGGGCTGGGGCGTGCGCAAGCGCAGCATCGATGCCCGCAAGGGCAAGGTGCGGTTTGTGTATGTGGTGCGGCTGGGACCCGATGACACCGCCCCCTTGCCCGGGCTGCAGGAAGCGAAAGGGGGGCCGCCGGTGCTCATCGTGGGCGCGGGTCCGGCCGGCCTTTTTTGTGCCTATGCATTGGCGCGGCGGGGCATCCCCGCGGTGGTGCTCGAGCGGGGCAAAAAGGTCCAGCCCCGGCGCAGAGACCTGAACCTCGTGAACCAAAAGGGACAGGTCGACGCCGAGAGCAACTACTGCTTCGGGGAGGGGGGCGCGGGCACCTACAGCGACGGCAAGCTCTACACCCGGTCGGACAAACGCGGCGACGTCCAGGACGTGTTGCGCATCCTGGTCGACTGCGGGGCCACGGCGGACATCCTCGTCGACGCCCGCCCCCACATCGGCAGCAACAAGCTGCCCCGGGTGGTCACCACCCTGCGCGAACGGCTCGAGGCGGTGGGGGTCCAGTTCAGGTTCGGGACCCGGGTCACGGGCGTGGCCAAACAAGGTGACGCCGTGACCGGGGTGGAACTCGCCGACGGCACCGTGCTCGACGGGCGCGCGGTGGTGATCGCCACCGGACACTCCGCGCGGGACGTGCACCACATGCTGCTTCGTGCAGGGGCATTGCTGGAGCCCAAGCCGTTCGCGCTGGGGGTGCGCATCGAACACCCCCAGCCCATCATCGACGCCATCCAGTACGGCCAGAGCGCGGGCCACGAAAAGCTCCCCGCCGCGGCTTACCGCCTCGCCCACACCGAGGACGGACGGGGCACGTTTTCGTTCTGCATGTGTCCCGGCGGCTTCATCGTGCCCGCGAACACCGCCGCCGGCGAAGTGGTGGTGAACGGCATGTCGCCCTCGCTGCGCAACAGCCGCTACGCCAACTCCGGCATCGTGGCCGCCATCTCCCCTGACCAGGTCGCCGCCGCCGGCTATACAGGCCCATTGGCGGGGGTGGCCTACCAGGCCCGGGTCGAGCAGCTCGCGTTCACCGAGGGGGGCGGGGGCTTTCGTGCCCCCGCGGCCCGGGTCACGGATTTTCTCCGCCGCCGGGTCTCGCGTGACCTGCCGTCCACCAGCTACCAACCGGGCCTGGCCGCGGCCGACCTCGAGCCGGTGCTCGACGGGGCGGGGGTGCCGGTGGCCGACGCGCTCCGCCGGGGCCTGGCCGCGTTCGGCGAGAAGATGCGCGGCTTTGTCACCGGTGACGCGGTGGTGGTCGCCACCGAGTCGCGCACCAGCTCGCCGGTGCGCATCGTGCGCGACAAGGAATCATGGCAAGCGCCGGGTCTTCAGGGGCTCTACCCCTGCGCGGAGGGCGCCGGCTACGCCGGCGGCATCGTGAGCGCGGCCATCGACGGCATGAAGGTGGCCGACCGCATCGCGCGCGGCGGTTGACGACCCGGGCTCAACCCCGCGGCGAGGCCGGCAACCCCTCGCGGTGGGCGAACAGGGCCAGCGCGTCGTCGTCGACCCCGAGGGCTCGGGCCACGGCCGAGCCCAAGCTTCTGCGGTCGGTGGCCGAGCCTTTCGCCAGCGGGACAAACGTCAGGTCCCAGGCGTAGAGCGCGCACAGACCGGCCAACCGCTGCGCGACCATACGTTCTTCGGCCGCGGCCTCGGCGGGGTCGGGGCCGGGCTCGACCACCACGTGCAGTGACATCGGGGTGGTGTGGGCCCCATCGGGTCCGCGCTCCACCACCGGGCCGGGCCCGGCCACCCGGGGGCCCCCGGCGTAGGCGGCCACCAAGCGCGGGCCGAGCAAATCCGCGAACACGTCTTGGGCCCGTTCGTGCACCTCGGGGACCAGGCCGACCACCGGGCGGGGGGTGGACCCGCCCGCGCCCCAAAGGTGCACGTGGCCGCGGGCGGCGGCGAGCGTCGCCGCGTCTTTTTGTGTATAGCGGCCCTCGGGCAGCGCCCGGCCGGAGGCCATCGCCACCCGCCACGCCCCGAACCGGGCCGGGGTGCTGCGCCGGTAGATGCGGTCGGCCAACGCTTCACACTCCATGAACGGGCGCACGATGCCCGACCAGGCCCGGGGCTCGAGACCGGGCAGGCGGGGCAAGAGCCGGCGCCACACCTCGTCAAATCGCGCGCCGGCGGCGCGATGCCGCGCCGGAATCGACACCCCGTCGCGCACAAGTCGTTCGTGGGGGCGCGGGGCCTTCTGCCCCAGCGCGTCGAGGTACCGGGGGGCGTAGCGTTCCCACTCGTAGAGTGGCTCGCGGACTTTTTGGTCCCAGAACGCAAACACCACATCGTCGGGACCGCGGGGTTTGCGCAGCTGGCGGAAGGCGTCGACGAGGGGGCGCAGCGACCGGCGGCCGAGGGCGAGGACCGCGTCTTCGTCGAGCCCGAGGTACAGGGCCAGCGCGGCCGCGGCCCCCTCGGTGTAGCCCGCGTCGAACCCGCGCAACATCTTTTGAAGATGCGCGGCGGTGACCGCCTTTGACCAGCCAAACACCCGGGCCAGAATCTGGACCAGGCCGCGCACGTGTCCGCGGTGGGCCACGCGGGCTTCGCGCACCCGGCGGTTTTGGTTCATGTACACAAAGTCGGTGACGTACCGGTCCATGAACCGCACGGTGGAAAAATCGAGCAGGTGGCCGTCGACGCGCACGTTGCCCACGGTGGGGTTGAAGCATTGGATGTTCAGGGCGTCGGCCCGGCCGGTGTCGCGTCCCAGTGTCTCTGCAAAGACCCGGCACAGCCGCCGCAGGCTGCGCTCGGTGGGGCGCAGCCAGGACAGGTGGGGATCGGTGTCGGCGATGTGTTGCACCAGGGCCAAGAACGCGTCGCGGTCGTCGGAGAAGTACAGCAGGTGCCCGAGCCGGTGGTGGCTGGTGGCGGCCCGCAGCGCCACCGCCGCGGGCCACTCGAGGTCGGTCTGGTCGACGGTGCGCTGGCCCGGTGCCGAGGCGATGGCCCAGACCTCGGGCACGTCAAAGCCGAGGCGCAGCAGCTCGTCACAAATGGACGTCTCCCAGAGGGTGCGCGGGAACGAGACCAGGCCGTCTTCGTGGTAGGGGTTGCCGGTCCACTTGAGGGGGGTGGGACCGCAGCCCTTGGCCATCAGGGACCGGCCGAGGGCGTGGCCCACCAGCACCGAGCGGCCGTCGCCCTGAGCGAAGCCTTCGCCCTTGCCGGGGGCGTCTTGGTAGCGGGTCGCGGGCAAGGTCCGATCGCGCCGCGGCCCAAATGTGACTTGATTGGTCAGGGCGAACAGCTGGTCTTTGGACAAGAACGCGCGGTGCCGCACCCGGGCGGTGCGGTTTTCCCAGAGCAGCTGGGCATCGGGGTGCGGACCGCAGGGCACCTCGACGTGGAACCGTCCGCTCGGGGGCAGGTGGGGGCGGGTGGGGCGCGCCGCGGAGAACGTCTGCCGGCGCCAGGCGAGATAGGTCTCGAGGGCGGCGGGGACCTGGTCTGGCCGCTGCACCTCGCCGAACAGCGGCGCGTCGAGGCGGCGGCCGAGGTCAAACAGCCACAGCCGGGCGTGGTCCTCGTCCCACCACAGGTTGGCGGGGGAGAAGTCGAGGGGGAAGCCCAATGTGGCTTGGTGGGTGCGGGCCTCGCCCAGGGCCTGAAAAAAGATCGAAGAAAGCCGCGCGTCGTCGAGGGGCAGCCGCGCCAACAGGGGCGGCCCCGGGACGTGATCGCGCACCAGCGCGCGGGGGTCGTGCGCCCGCAAGCGCGGCCAACAAAGCGCCCGGCCCTTAGGGCCGAGGGTGGTGAAGGCCTGGATCTCGTCGCCCAGCCGGGCGCGGTCCCGGTCGGAATTGTGAGCGATCTTGACCACATAGCGGCCGGCGCGGCGGACCTGGGCCGCGGTCCCGACCCCGATCAGGGGCAAGCGGTCCTGGACCGTGGGATCCAGCAGACGGGCCACACCGGGCGGCACGGGGACGGGCTGGGACGGCTTTGTCACACAAATGACCTCGTGGCCGACGCCGAAAACGGGAGCTGGCTGCTATAGACGGGGCGAACCTGCAGGAGGGCTTGATCCATGGGTGTCATTCTCAATACCGCGAAAAACCTCGCGCGCGACGGCGTGCTGTCCACCCGCGAAATCGGCGAGCTGGTTTCCAAATCGCTCGAAGACGGCAAGCTCTCGCGCTCCGAGGCCGCCGACCTGCGCAAGGTGCAAAATGACCTCTACAACGAGCTCACCCCCGAGGCCCGCCGCGCGATCAGCAACTTCCTGAGCCTGGGCAGCAGCTTCGAGCCCAACCTCGCGGGCCAAATCTTCGGTGTGTCCGACCAGGTCGGGGACCAGCTCGAGGCCCAGGGCATCCGCACCGCCGCGGCCTTGCTCGCCGAGACCCGCACCGACACCGACCGGAAAAATCTCGCCACCGCCGCGGGCCTCGACAAGGCGCTGGTCACGACGTTGGCCGAGCACGCCGACCTCGCCCGCACCGTCGGCGTGGGCATGAAGTACGCCGCGGTGCTCAACAAAATCGGCATCAACGACGTGCAGGAGCTCGCCACCCAAAACGGCGTGGCCCTTCGCCGCCAAATCACCTCGTTCCTCAACACCACCGAGGGCCGCACCATCACCAGCCGCCGCCCGAGCCTGGCCTCGGTGAAGTCCTGGATCGAAAACGCCAAGACCCTCCCCCGCATGCTCCGTCACGTGGGCGATGCCGGGGCGGACTTCAACAAGGACGTGTTCGACGGGCTCAACAACACCCAAAAACACCTCTTGCTGCAGGGCATCGACGTGCGCCTCGGGGACGGCTTCCTCCTCGACGCCGACCAGCTCGACATCAGCGTGGTCCGGCGCCGGACCTCGGGCCTCAAAGACAGCATGGACCTGCTCGAGAGCACCAACTTCAACGCGACCTATGAATCGGTCGAAGCCCAGAACGTGGAGCGCATCAAGGTGGGCGACGACGTGCTCGGGTACCGGGCCACCTACGAGGTCACCCTCACCGTGGGCGGGGACTCCGAGCTCGCCATCGCCGCCGACTCCGAGGCCGGCGGGAGCCTCAGCGTCATCGACGTGGCCGGTCCCCCGGACACCGAGGGGGGCCTGCCCGCGATGCGGTTGCGCGGCACCGTGGACGTGACCTTCGACGAGGACGGCAAGATCCTCGGCACCAATGAGCTGCTCGACTACGATTTTTTCAATCACGAGTGAGCCGGCGGTTCACGAAAAGGGCCCCGCTTCGTCGGGGCTTTTTTTGTGGCTGGCCTTTTTGTGCCAAGCGAACGCGACAACATGACCCCGCTGTACTTCCCCCGCCACATCAACATCGAGACCAGCGACCACTGCAACCGGGGCTGTGCGTTCTGCCCGGTGCAGCGCGACCGGCCCGCCCACCCGCCTCGGCTCCTCGACCTCGGGCTGTTCGAGCGGGCCCTCGACGACATCGCCCGGGCCCCGGTCCCGGTGAAGCTCTCGCTCCAGTGGATCGATGAGCCGCTCACCAATCCCGCGTTCTTCGACTACGCGGCCCTGGCCCGGTCCCGCTGCCCCGAGGTGCGGCTCTTGGTCCAGACCAATGGGGACTTTCTCGACGAGGACAAGGCCCGGCGGCTCGCCCAGAGCTTCGACGCGGTGGCGGTGAATCTGTACACTGAGAGCGCTCACCGGGCGTTTGCGAAGCGCCGCCTGGATATTGTGCAGAGCGGGGCGGGCCACCTCATCGCCATGCCGGGCCGGCTGCGCAAGCCGGCGATGCCCGACGGGCGAGAGCACGAGGCGGTCTGGCACATCAACGAGAAGTTTCATGACCAGGACTGGGTCGAAGACTACAGCCAGCCCAGCCAACCTGCGGACGCGCCCTGCCATCGCCTGTGGACCCAGGCCGCGATCGCGTTCAACGGGGATGTGCACATCTGTTGTCGCGACAACGAAAAGCGGCACCCGGTGGGCAACCTCGCCGACATGTCACTGTTCGAGGCGTACAACCACCCCGCGGCCCGGGCCCTGCGCGCGAAGATGCAGCAGGGGCGGCGGGACCAGATCGCGATGTGCCACGTGTGCGAGAAGGCCGCGGTGGAGCCGTTCGTGGCCCTGGGGCGCAGCGATGCAGAGACATGGGCGGCCCGGGGGGGCAGGTCCCGGACGTGGCCCCCGTCGTCGAGGACGAGGGCCATCAGCTCCCGTGGGGCACGTACGACTACGAGACCGCGCGGGCGGCGGCGATGGCCCGCGGCCACGTCGTGCTCCCGGGCTATTTGCCCTGGCGCTATGAGGTGGTGGTGGGCCTGACCGAGGCGGCGGCGCGCCGCGCGGTGGACGAGGTGCGGGGGGCGCTGAACGGCGCGCTGGCCGGCATGTGGGTGTGTGGGTCACGGGTGGTGACCCGCCAGCGCCTCAAGCGCATCGACCCCGGTGTGTTCGCCGACCATGCAGGTACATTGCGGGTGGGGGGCAAGGGGCGCCTGCGCGAGTTGGGCAAGGACCCGCGCACGAGCTCCGACTTAGACATCAAGATCTTGGTCCGGGCCGGGGCCCTCGACGAGCGGGCCCGCGGGCGCCTCGCCCGGGACCTCGGGGTGGTGCTCGAGGACCTCGACCCCCACATCCCGGTGTCCGGCCATGTGCGCCCGGTGGTGCAGCTTTTGGAAGTGCCCGCCGAATGCGCCGGCGCACGGGCGGCGTTCGACGACTACAACGCCCGGCGGATGGCGCTGCTGGGCAAAGGCCGGTTGAGCCTGGAGTACGTTCAGCTGCTCTACGATCCCGCGGCCGCCGATCCCGACGAGGTGTTCGGCGCGGGGGCGGTCCGGGCCGCGATCCGGGCGCGCATGGTCCCCGCCCCGGCGGCGCCGGGGCCGCAGCTTGGGCCCCCCGCGGACAAACACGAGCTCGGGCGGCGCCTCCGCACCGTGATCGACGAGGTCAGCGTGCACCAATGGATCGGGGCGTTGGCCGACGAGCCCGGCCTGGTGCCGCGGCGGTTGCTCGACGGCAGCGACGACGAACGGCGGTTGCTCGGGTGGGCGGTGGGACAAGCCCGCGGCCGGGCTGTGTCCGAGCGAGGCACCAAGGCCTGAACGTGGCCGGGCGTGGTGGCCGGGCGGTACCCTGGCTGCATGAGGGAACGCATCGGGTGGCGAACAGCGGCGTGGCTGGCCCTGCTTTTGGGGCTGGCGGCGGCGTGCGATTGCGGCGGGGTGGTGAGCCCCGACGCGGGCTCTGGCGACGGCGACGGCGACGGTGACGGCGACGGCGACGGCGACGGTGACGGTGATGGCGACGGGGATGGGGATGGCGACGGCGACCTCTGCGGCAACGGGGTCGTCGACGACGGGGAGCTTTGCGACGACGGGGAGAACATCGGCGCCTATGACGGGTGCGGCGTCGGGTGCGACAACCTCGGGCCCACCTGCGGCGACGGGGTGCGCAACGGCGACGAGGTGTGTGACGACGGACAGAACGCGGGCGGGTTTGGTTTGTGCGAGCCGGGGTGCGGATCGGTCGCGCCCCCCGCGCAGGTGCGCCTGAGCGAGATCATGTACCACGCGGTCCTCGACGAGGGCGACGAGGAGCGGGACGAGTGGGTCGAGCTGCACAACCGCGAGGCGGTGGCCGTCGACGTCAGCGGGTGGGACATCAACGGGGTCGACTTCACCTTCGGCCCGGACACGGTGATGCCCGCGGGGGCGTACTGGGTGGTGGCCAAAGATCCGGCACGGTTGATCGCGCTGTTTCCGGCCCTGGACGCGGCCGCGGTGGTGGGCACCTTCGCGGGCCGGCTGCGCAACGGGGGCGAGACCCTCGAGCTGCGGCTCCCGGACGGCACGGTGGTGGACCGGGTGGCGTACGAGGACGCGTTCCCCTGGCCGCTCGGTCCAGATGCATTGGGCGCGGGCACGTCCTGGCTGGACCCGGCCTTGCTGCCCTTGGCCGACCACGCGGGAAAAGGGCACAGCCTCGAGCGGGTGAGCTTCACCGTCGACGGCGCCGCGGTGGAAAACTGGGCCCCGTCTCCGCTCGATGGCGCCACCCCCGGTGGGCCCAACGCGGGGGCCCGCGACGTGCCCCGGGACATCGTGCTCGGGCTCGAGACCGGCCCGGAGGGCGGGGTCACGTTCCCCGACGACATCGTGCGCGAGACGGATCCGGTGCGGGTGGAGGTCACGTTCTCCGACCGGGGGGCGGTCACCGACGCGGTCCTGGCCTGGTTTGTCGACGACCTTGCCACCCCCGGCGAGGCGGTCACCGAGACCCCGCTGCTCGACGACGGGGTCGCCCCCGACCTGCTCGCCGGTGACCGCGTCTTCACCGCGGTGCTCCCCGCCCAAGCCGCGGCGTCCATCCTGCGCCTCCAGGTCCGCGCGGATGTTGACGGCGCCGGGGTGGCGGCGATCAGCCCGCGCCCCACCGATCCCATGCGGTACCACAGCCGCTACGTGAGCCCCGACCTCGGCACCGCCACCCGCACCTACGAGCTGCACATCGATCCCGCCCAGTGGACCACGATGTACGAAAACGTCGACAACGGCCGGGTCGCGGGCTGCGACATCCGCCCGGAATGGAACGCGGAGGTCCCCGCGGTGTTCGTGCACCAAGGCCGGGTGCACGACGTGTTCGTCCGCTACCAAGGCAGCCGCTACCAGCGCGCCAACGGCACCAACATCGGCAGTTGGCCGGCGCCCGGCCCCGCGGCCCCGTCCCCGCTCAAGGCGCTGTCTTGGCGGGTCTCCTTCCCCCGCTATGCCCGGTTCGACGAGCGCCGCGTCATCTTGCTCAACAAGCTCAAGCAGACCTGCCCCGGCACCGAAGCCGGGCTCGGCTTTTCCCTGTTTCGCAACGCGGGGGTCCCGGCCCCCGAGCACGTTCGGTTCGCCCGCTTTCACATCAACGGCGGCTACTACAACCACGCGCTGGAGCTCGACCGCATGGGCGAGGTCATGATCGAGCGCTTCTTGGCCGGCGAGGCCGCCGCCGCCGGCACCGAGCCTGAGCCCCTGGGCAACCTCTACAAGGTCAAGGGCCTGTTCGGCGATGAGGGCCCATGGGGACCGGGCAACGGCAGCGTGCTGCCCGATTCCTGCGGCTACCCCGCGGCCGAGCGCTACGCCTACACCTACGATCGCACCACCCGCACCTTCGGCGACAACACCGAGCTCATCACCCTCATCGAGGAGATGAACCTCGCCCGGGCCCAAGACCGGCTCGCCTTGCGCGACTTCATACAACAACATTTCGACATCGAGCGGACGCTCAACTACCTCGCGGTGCGGCAGTTCTCCGCGCCCTGGGACGACAGCATCCACAACTATTTCCTCTACCAAAGCGGGGCCACCGGCAAATGGTCGCTGTTCGGCTGGGACCTCGACCTGTCCTTCGGGCGGCAAGGCAAAAGCCGCCCCGAGAGCTCTCCCTACGTGGGCGAGGTGGGCAACCCTTGGAACCAAAATGGCAACGTGACCAACCTGTTCAAGGACGCGTTCATCAAGGCCTACCGCGTGGAGCTGCGGGACCGCATCCTGACCCTGCTCCAGTCCCAGCTCCATCCCGACACCACGGTGCCGATCCTCGACGCGTTCTTTGACACCGCGGACTGGGCCGAGGCCGACCAATCCGCGGTGGGGCTGGACTGCAACCCCGACAACGCCCGCAATGCCAATGCGAACTTCCTGCAGGGCCGCTACGACTACTTGTCGTCGCTGTTGCCGCCCCCACCCGGGACGCTGGAGATCGCCATCGGCCAGCCCGCCACCGCCTCGAGCACGTTCAATGACTTCGAGGCCGGCCACGCGGTGGACGGGGCCGAACACCCCGACGGCAACAACGGCGGCCTCTTTCACTCCGGCAACGGTGACCTCGCCCCCTGGTGGCGGGTAGACCTCGGCGCGACTTGGCCGGTCAGCGGGGTGCAGCTCACCACCCGGCCCGACTGCTGCGCCGAACGCGACTACAACCTCGTCGTGGAGGTGCTCGATGAGGGCCAAAACCTCGTCTACGCCCACCCCGCGTTTTTGCCCTGGGACGGCAACGGCCAAGCCCCGGGGGCAGCCCAGCCCGCGCGCCTCGAGGTGGACCTGTCCGCGGCCCCGGTCTCGGGCCGGTACGTGCGTGTCCGCAAAGACGCCTTCGCGGGCAGCGAATACCTGCAGCTCAGTCACGTCGAGGTCTACACGCCGCTGCCCTGACCGGTGCCATCTGCTAAGCCGAGGCCATGCGTTTTTTCGACGTGGCTGAGGCATCCGAGGAGGTCGCCCAAACCCGCTCCCGCAAAAAGAAGACCGCGGCCATCGCCCGGGCGTTGCGTCTGGCCTCGCCGCCGGAGGCCGGGGTGGTGGCGAAGATGCTCGCGGGGGAGCTGCACCAGGGCAAGATCGGCATCGGCCACCGCACCGTGCAGGAGGTGGGGCAGGGGGCGGCGGCGGCGGCCCCGCGTCTCACCGTGGGCGAGGTCGACCAGGCCCTGACCGACATCCAGGCCATCGCCGGCAAAGGCAGCAAGGCGGCGCGCACAACCGCATTGGGTGAGCTGATGGCCCGGTGCACCGAGGCCGAGCGGTCGCTGCTGCGCAGCCTGCTCGTCGGGGGCATCCGCCAAGGCGCGCTCGAGGGCATCGTGGTCGAGGGGCTGGCCGCGGCCCACGAGGTGAGCGGCGACCGGGTGCGGCGGGCGGTGATGCTCAGCGGCGACCTGGCCGCGGTGGCGGCGGGGTTGGCCGCGCAAGGGCCGGCCAGTCTCGACGGGTACCGCCTGCTGTTGATGCGGCCGGTGCAGCCGATGCTGGCCCAGACCGGGGAGAGCATCGGGGCGGCCGCGGGCCGGTTCGAGGGGTTCGCCCTCGAGGAGAAGCTCGATGGGGCCCGGGTCCAGGCCCACAAGCAGGGGGACGAGGTCCGGGTGTTCACCCGGCGGCTCAACGAGTGCACCGACCGCGTCCCCGAGGTGGTCGAGGCGGTGCGCGCCCTGCGGGTGGACAGCGCGATCCTCGACGGGGAGGCGTTGGCCCTGGCCGGCGACGGGCGGCCGCGGCCGTTTCAGGTCACGATGCGGCGGTTCGGGCGCAAGCTCGACGTGGCCCAGATGCGCGAACAGCTGCCCCTGTCGGTGCGGTTCTTCGATGCCCTGCACCTCGATGGCGACATCCTCGACCAGGCCGCGGGCGAACGGTTCGCCCAACTGGGGCAAGCGGTGCCCGCGCGCCACCAGGTGCGCCGGGTGCTGGACCCCGACGCCGCCGCCGCCGAGGCCTTCGCCGACGAGGTGCTCAGCACCGGCCACGAGGGGGTGATGGTCAAGGACCTCACCGCCCCCTACGAGGCCGGCCGGCGGGGCGCGGGGTGGCTCAAGGTCAAGCCTGCACACACATTGGACCTGGTGGTGCTCGCGGTGGAGTGGGGCTCAGGCCGGCGCAAGGGCTGGCTGTCCAACCTGCACCTCGGGTGCCGGGACCCCCAGAGCGGCGGGTACGTGATGTTGGGCAAGACGTTCAAGGGCATGACCGATGAGATGCTGCGTTGGCAGACCGAACGCTTCTTGGCCCTCGCCACCGAACAATCCGAGTGGGTGGTCACCGTCCGCCCCGAGGTCGTCGTCGAGATCGCGTTCGATTCTTACAGGAGAGCCCCCACTACCCGGGGGGGTTGGCGCTCCGGTTCGCGCGGGTGAAGGGGTACCGCCCGGACAAATCTGTGGCCGAGGCCGACACCTGGCAAACTGTGCAGAGCCGCTACGCCCAACAGCCCCAGTAGGCGCGTCTCAGGCGCCGGGCCGGTTGAGCATCGCGGTGATGGCCCGGACCCAGCTGCGCGGGGACACGCGGACCGATTGGGTCAACAAGCTGTTGGTCACCCCGTGCACGGACAGCGACTTGCCCGCCATCATCGCCTTGTAGCCGTGCACCGCGCAGTCGTGGGCGGTGGCCACGCTGCCCTTTTTGAACAATGTGGTTTGGTCGTTGCCCGAGACCGCGGAAAACTCCGTGGCGGTGGGGCCGGGACAGTGCGCGGTCACCGTGACCCCCGTGCCCTTGAGCTCGTGGGCCACGGCCTCGGAGAAGCTGATCACGTAGGCCTTGGTCGCGTAGTACACCGCCATGTACGGCCCGGGCTGAAAGCCCGCGGTGGACGCGATGTTGAGCACGCGGCCCCGGCCCCGGGCGGCCATCTCGGGGAGGTAGAGCCCGCACAGGTGGGTGAGGGCGGCGATGTTCACGTCGACCTGGCCGAGCGCGCCGTCCACGTCGAGGTCGATGAACGCGCCGGTCTGGCCAAAGCCCGCGTTGTTGACCAGGTACTCGACGGTGACGCCGTCGTCGGTGAGCCGGCGGTGCAGATCACGCACCGCGTCGCGGTCGCTCAGGTCCGCGGCCATCACCCGCACGTCGACGTCGTGATCGGCGCGCAACGTCGTGGCCAGCGCTTCGAGCCGGTCCTGGCGCCGGGCCACCAGCACCACCCGGTGCCCCGCCGCGGCGAACAGCCGTGCGTATTCCGTGCCCAGCCCCGCCGACGCGCCGGTGATCAGCGCCCATCCATCGTCGCTCATGACGTACCCCCGCGCCGCGACCCTACAAAGCCCACGGCGCGGCTCAAAGCCCTTCCAATGCGTGGGTTTCGCGCTAAACGGGGCCGATGGCGCGACCGACCCTGTATTGCGCGACCCTTGTCGCCTCCCTGTTCGTGGTGGGGTGCAGCGGCAGCGCCCGCAAGCCCCACCAGGCGTACATCCCCCCGCCCCCCGACGTGGCCGAGGCCCCGCCGGAGGCCAGCGTCACCGACGACGGCATCCAGGTGCTCGTGCTCGAACAAGGCGAGGCCGGCGGCGAGGAGCCCACCCCCCTCGACATCGTCGAGGTCGAGTACTCCGGGTGGACCACCGACGGCACCTTGATCGACTCCTCGATCAAACGCGGGCGGCCGGCGCGTTTTCCCGTCGACGCGGTCATCCCCGGGTTTGCCGCCGCGGTGGTGCACATGACCCCCGGCGACAAAGTGCGGGTGTGGATCCCCGCGCCCCTGGCCTACGGCGAAAACCCGCGCCAAGGTGCGCCCGCCGGCCCGCTGGTCTACGAGATCAAGCTGCTCGCGGTCGACAAGTCGCTGCGCACCCCCGACAACTTGTTGGCCCCGCCGCCCGACGCCGAGCGCACCGAGTCGGGCATCGTGTACGCGGTGATGCGCGAGGGCTCAGGGACCGAGCGGCCCGAGTCGACCTCCCGGGTGCGTGTGCATTATTCCGGCTGGCAGCGGGATGGCTCGATGTTCGACTCATCGGTCCGTCGGGGCCAGCCCGCGGAGTTTTCCCTCGACCAGGTGATCCCGGGTTGGCGGGAGGGGGTGCAGCAGATGCGCGAAGGGGAGAAGACCCGGTTCTGGATCCCGGCCCACCTCGCGTACGGGGAGCGACCGGCCCGGCCGGGGGCGCCGGCGGGGGACCTGGTGTTTGACATCGAGCTGCTCAAGATTTTGAACTGACCGAGAAAACCGAACGAGCGCAAGGGCGCAAAGGCGCGAACGGCGCGAACGGCGCGAACGGCGCGAACGGCGCGAGGGCGCCAAAAAGGCGAGAAAGCGAAGGAGGACGTGATGGCGCGATGGGGGATGGTGATTTTGGCAATGGCATTGGCTCTGCCCGCGGTCGCGGACGAGGGCATGTGGCCGTACAACATGGTGCCCAAGGAAGAGCTGAAGCAGAAGTACGGCTTCTCTCCGTCGGAGCAGTGGCTGGACAACGCGATGCTCGCCTCGGTTCGGTTCAACAACGGGGGCTCGGGGAGCTTCGTGACCCCCGACGGCCTGGTGATGACCAATCACCACGTGGGCGCGGACTGCATTCAGAAGCTCAGCCAGGGCGACGCCGACTACATGAAGAACGGCTTTGTGGCCCAGGGTCGAGATGGCGAACTCAAGTGCCCGGACCTCGAGCTCAACCAGCTTCAGGCCATCGAGGACGTGACCGCCACCGTGGAGAGCGCGGCCCGGGACATGCCCAATGACGCGGCCAAGGAGGACGCGCGCAAGGCGGCCAAGGCGGCGATGGAGCAAGCCTGCACCACCGAGACCGGCCTGCGCTGCGACGTGGTGAGCCTGTACTCGGGCGGCGCCTACCACATGTACAAGTACAAGAAGTTCACCGACGTGCGGTTGGTGTTCGCCCCGGAGTTCCAGGCGGCGTTTTTTGGCGGGGACAACGACAACTTCGACTTCCCCCGGATGTGTTTGGACGTGGCCTTCTTCCGGGCCTACGAAGGCGACAAGCCGGTCAAGAGCCCCGCGTTTTTGCCCTTCTCACGTCGGGGCGCGCAGAAGGGCGACCTGGTGTTCGTGTCCGGCAACCCCGGGGCCACCGGCCGCTTCTCCACCGTGGCCGAGCTCGAGCACCTGCGGGACGTCGCCTATCCATGGTTGCTCGCGATGCTCAAAAAAGAACGCGACATGCTCAAGGCCCACATGGACAAAGGTGACGCGCAATACAAAGCCGCCCGCGACGATTTCTTTGGCGTCGAAAACGGCATCAAGGCCATCACCGGCTATCTGCAAGGGCTCACCGACCCCGCGATGCTCGCCCAGGCCACCTCGCGGCAGGCCGAAGTGCAACAGTTGGTGAAACAAAAGGTCGATCCCCAAGACCAACCGCGGCTCCTGCAGGCCTGGCCCCGGCTGTCGGAGGCGTACAAAAAGAAGAGCGAAATCTACACCCGCTACACGCTGCTCGAGGGCCGCCACTTCGCGCCCGGGGGACACCTCGCGTCCATCGCCCGGCACCTGTACCGGCTGAAGACCGAGCTCAAAAAGCCTGGGGGCGAACGCCTGCGCGAATACCGCGACAGCAACCTCAAGAGCTTGGAGCTTCAGCTCTTCAGCGAGGCCCCCATCGACAACGAACTCGAGATCGAAAAGCTCACCTTTTACCTCGAGAACCTCGTGCTCACCCTCGGGTCCAATGATCCTGCAGTCAAGGCCGCCCTCGCGGGCAAAGCCCCTCGGGCCCGGGCCACGGAGTTGGTGCAGGGCACCCGGCTCAAGGACGTGAGCGTGCGCCAGAGCCTCTACCAAGGCGGCGAAGCGGCTCACAAAAAGGCCAACGATCCCATGCTCGCCTACGTGGCCGCCCTCGATGACGCCGCCCGCGCGGTGCGCAAGCGGCAGGAGACCGAGGTCGAGGCGGTGGAGAACAGCTACGCCGGTCGCATCGCCGAAGCTTGGGCCAAGGTCTACGGCAAAGGGGTGTACCCGGACGCGACCTTCACCCTCCGGCTCAACCACGGCGAGGTCAAGGGCTTCACCGAGCCCGATGGCACCGAGGTCAACTGGCGCACCCAGATGGGCGACCTCTACATCAAGGCCAAGCGCGAAGGCGAAAAAGAGCCCTACACCCTCGCCCCCAAATGGAAAGCGCGCATGGGCTTTGTCGACTTCACCGTGCCCTTTGATTTCATCTCCACCAACGACATCATCGGCGGCAACTCCGGCAGCCCGGTGTTCAACAAAGCGGGCGAAATCGTGGGGCTCATCTTCGACGGCAACCTGCACATGTTGCCCAACCGCTTCGTGTACCGCATCGAACGCGGTCGGGCGGTGAGCGTGCACAGCCGCGCCATCCTGCACGCCCTGGATCGGGTGTACCAAGCAAAGGCATTGGCCAAAGAAATCCGCGACGCCCGCCAGGCGCCGCGGCAGTAAGCGCGGGCTACAGCTCCGCGTCGAGTTGACGGAGCAAGCGCATCACATCTTCGGATGCGCGCTCCATCTCGACGATGGCGGCGAGCCCGGCCTCGAAGTCGCCGTCGGTGATGAACTGCGCGGCCTTGATGCCGTGGGTGTGCACCCGCTCGTGCGGCCCCGCGAGCTGCTGGAACGCGGGGTGGCCGCGCATCGCGGGGTCTTTGACCCCGTCGTACCATTTGCCCAGCCGGCAGCTGTGGTTGTCGGCGAGCTCTTTGGGGTTCAGCTGGGCCCGGCCCATCATCATCATCAGCAGGCGCTTTTTCCAGATCACGTGGTCGGACTGCGCGAGCTTGACCACCTTGTTGTGCAGGTCGAGGGCGGCGAGGTCGGTGAGCTTGTTCACCAGCTGGCTCTCCATGTCGTCGACCGCATCGACCACCGCGCCCACCCGCCGCACGCAGGCGTCGCTGAGGCCGGCGATGGCGGTGACCGACTGCGCCACCTGGCTGGAGGCGAGCTGCTGCTCATCGAGGATGTCCGCGATCTCTTGGACCTCGCCCACCATGTGGTCGACCCGGTCTTTGACCTCGAGGACCTCCTGGGTCACGGCGTGGATCGCGGATTGGCCCTCGCTCACCGCTTGGTGGTTTTCGTGGGCGGCCTTCGCAATGTGACTGGTCTCTTCTTGGATGCGGGCGATGATCTCTTCGATCTCCACCGTGGCCTTGGCCGTCTCTTGGGACAGCTCTTTGACCTCGCCCGCCACCACCGCGAAGCCGCGCCCGCTTTCCCCCGCCCGGGCCGCCTCGATGGTGGCGTTGAGCGCGAGGAGGTTGGTCTGGTTGGCGATTTGGCTGATCGTGCCCGAGATCCGGCTCACCGCCTTGGACAGGTCGATGAGCGCTTGCACCTTGCCCTGCACTTCGTTGGTGGCGGTGACGATGCGTTCGATGTGGGCGCTGCTGGCCTGCAGGCTGGCCGCGCCCGCGTCCATCTTCTGCCGGGTGGTCTCGGCGTCGGCGGCGATGGAGCGCGTGGTGGTGAGGATGTTCTGGTTGGTGGCCTGCATCTCTTCGGCCGCGGCCGCGCTTTGGGCGGTCTGGTCGTCGACCTTGCGCAGGTCGGTGACGAGGTCGACGAACACCCGGGCGGTGTCGTTGAGCGTCACCGACAGACCCACGGTGTGCGAGAGCTCGTCGGTGCGTTGGTCGCGCAGGGCCTGGGCGAAGGCGCGCAAGGCGGCGGAGGTCGGGTCTTGCCCGGTGGGCACCCGGGTGTAGTCGCCGCGGGACCACGCCTGCAGGAGCCCTGACACGTCTTCCGTCCAACCTGCGGGGGCGCCCCCGATGTGCTCTCCGTCCATGCGCGTTCCTCCTCCCGGTGTCATCGACACGAAGGGGGACGGAGCCGACATGATCCGGCCGCGGGCGCGCCCCGGGCCGCGCGCAGGAGACTATCGGCGCCGTATCCGGTCGCGGACGTGTTCGCCGAAGAGCACGTTCTGCACGCCGTCGGAGGCCAAGAACTCGTGGGGAAAACCGAGCGAGACCCGGCTCACCTCGTCGAGCCGGGCCCGGTGTTCGTCCCGCAGTTGCACGTCGACCACGCCGAGGGTGTCCTTGATTTGCTCCACCTTGCGGGCCCCCACGATGGGGATCACGTCGTGGCCGCGGCCTTGGTCCATGACCCACCGGCACGCGACCTGGGCCGAGCTGACCTGGAGGTCGTCGGCGACCTCGTCCACCACCCGCGCGATGGACAGCGCGCGCTCGGAGGTGCGCCCCCGGTGCTCGTTGCCCCCGGTGCGCAGGCTGTCGTTGTCGACGCCGGCCCGGGTGTACTTGCCGGTGAGCACCCCCGCGGCCAAGGGGGCCCAAGGCACAATGCTGATGCCGAAGTGCCGGGCCATGGGCAGGAGGTCGCGCTCGACGGTGCGCTCGAGCAGGCTGTACTCAATTTGCAGGGCACAAAACGCGCTCCAGCCGCGCAGCTCGGCGAGCACCTGCGAGGCGCTGACCCACCACGCGGGGGCATCGCTGATGCCCACGTACAGCACCTTTCCCGCCCGCACGAGGTCGTCGAACCCGCGCATCATCTCTTCGAAGGGCGTGACCCCGTCGTACGCATGGGCGTACAGCACGTCGATGTAATCTGTGCCAAGCCGCTCGAGGCTCTGCTCCACCGCGCGCACCATGTTCTTGCGGTGGTTGCCCGACTTGTTCGCGTCGTGGTGATCCATGGAGAGCGTGTATTTGGTGGCCACCACCGCCCGGTCCCGCTGCCCCCGCAGCCAGCTGCCCACGAAGCTCTCGGTCTGGCCCTGGTGGTACATGTTCGCGGTGTCGAGGAAGTTGCCCCCGGCTTCAAAAAAGGTGTCCAATACCCGGTGGCTCTCGGCCTCGTCCGCGCCGAAGCCCCAGGCCTGGCCAAAACTCATGGTCCCGAGGCACAGCTCGGACACCCGCAGGCCGGTGTTCCCCAAAAATGTGTAGCTGAGCATGCGGTACCCCCCCCGGTGGAGGACGAGAGGGTACCAACTGGACCGCGCGGCGCAGCCGGTTCGCGTGGCCGGGCATGGACGTGGGCTCATGGGCCAGCCCACCCCCCGGGCCCCGACGTTTGCGAAGCAAACGCGAAGCCCCGTGGCGGCGCGCGCCCGGTTGGTATGGCGTTGGCAAACTATACAATTCACGCCCCACGCGAAGCGTGGGGCCAAGCCGGAGCTTGCTCGGGCCAGCCCACCCTCTGGCCCCGACGTTGCGAAGCAAACGCGAAGCCCCGTGGCGGCGCGCGCCCGGTTGGTATGGCGTTGGCAAACTATACAATTCACGCCCACCTCCGGCCCCCCACCCCTTTTTTGGGTGGGGCAAAAATTGCACGCCACCCGTCGGAGGGTGCACCCCTCCCGGCGACCGCTTGTCGCGGCAAATCAGACTGGTCACGAGCGCTTCTCCACTGAATCCGGAGACGCCGCCGGCCGGTTGCGTTTGGATCTGATTCCAACCCTTTGGGGTCCGGTCGCGTCATAGGGTGCACGATGTCGATGGCCCTGCGCTCCCGCCCCCCACCCCCCGTGCTCGACGACGCCGTGCGCGCGGCCCAGCGGGGCGACGTCGAGAGCTTCGAGACCCTGTACCGGGCCCACGTGGGGCGCATCTACGCGTTCTGTTTGCGCAGCTGCGGGGATGTGCACCGCGCCGAGAACCTCACCCAGGACACCTTCGTGCGCGCCTACAAACACCTCGGCGCGTTCAAAGGCGACAGCGCCCTGTCCACCTGGCTGTTCTCCATCGCCCTCAACCTCATCCGCGACGACTACCGCAAGGCCAAAGGGGACATCTCCCTCGACGACACCGCAGAGCCGGCCGCGCCCCGCCACCGCGAAATGAACGCCGCCATCGATCTCGAACGCGCCATCGCCCGCTTGCCCCAAAAGGCCCGCATGGTGTTCCTGCTCCACGACGTGCACGGCCTCACCCACCAGCAGATCGCGGCCGGGCTCGACATCACCGACGGCACCTCCAAGGCGCAGCTGTCCCGCGCCCGGGCCCTCCTCCGGGAAAGGTTGACCGCATGACCGACCACGATCCGATCCCCGGCCTCGACCGGCTCGCCACCGAGATCGCGCCGGGCCGCGATCTGTTCGCGGACATCGAGCGCCGGGTGCAATCCCCCTTGGCGGCCCTGACCCGGGCGCTCCGGGTTCGCGTGGGCCTGAGCCTGGCCACCGCCGCGGCCGCCCTCGGGCTTTTCTTGTGGATGCCCCAACCCCCGCCGGCCCCGCCAACGGTGGCGCACGCCGACCCGGCGGCGCTGGGCGATCCGGCCTTGGCCGAGGCCCTCGCCACCTACCGGCAGGCGGGGGCGGCCCTGCAAAAGGCCCTCGAGGCCCGCCGGGAGGACATCCCCGACCCGGTCTGGCGCGACGTCGCGCAGAGCCTGCGCGACATCGATGCCCAGCTCGAACAGATCGAGGCCGCCCTGGCCCAAGACCCCGCCGACCCGCGCCTTTTGTCCTTTGCCTTCGCCGCCCACCAACAGCGGGTGGCGGTGCTCGGCCGGTTGGTACAGACCTTTTCCCGCTCCTAGGAGATTCGCTATGCACAAATTCGTTCGTCGATTGTTCTGGCCCGTGTTGGTTCACGCGGTGGCGCTGGGGGTGGCCGGCCCCGCGGGGGCCAAGCCGGTGGACATGGTCCACGACGCATCGGGGAAGACCACCGTCCAAATCGCCTTCCCCAAGGGCAAGCTCGACGTGGTTCCCTCCAGTGACAAGCGGGTGCACGTCACCGGCACGGTGTCCGACGACATCGAGCGGGTCTACTTCCAGCAGGACGGCGACGTGCTCGCGGTGCGGTTTTCCCCGGACAAACCCAAGGACAACTTCGAGGCCAAGCTCACCGTGGCGCTCCCCGGCGGGGTGTCGTTCTCGGGCAACACCGTGAGCGCCAACATCGACCTGCGCGGCGCCCTGCGCCGGGTGCAGCTCAACAGCGTGTCCGGGCGCGTGGTCGCCGCGGGGAGCGCGGCCGAGCTGTCGGTCAACACCGTGAGCGGGGGCGTGACCTTGTCCACCCGCTGCCCCCGGACCGAGGTCAACACCGTGAGCGGCAACGTGACGTTGCGGTCGGTGGAAAAGGAGCTCTCGGTGACCACGGTGAGCGGGAAGAGCGAGGTCGCGTCCCCGGCCTTGTCCAAGCTCGAGATGAGCACGGTGTCGGGCGACATCGACGTCGACGCGCCGTTGGTGGGCGGGGGGCCGTTCTCGTTGTCCACCCAGGCGGCGGATGTGACCCTCACGGTGCAGCCGGGGGCGCGGTTGAAGATCGACACCAGCACATTCTCGGGCCGGGTGCAGCAGCAGGTCGGCTCGTTCGACGATGGGGTCCCGGTGAACATCTCGACCTTCGCGGGCAACATCACCATCCGCGAAAAGGGCCGGTGAGGCTCAAGACCCGACGAGGCGTTCGATCGCCTCTCCCAGGGTCTTCACGTGGAAGGGCTTTTCGATCACCCCCTGGGCCCCGAGCCGGTCGGCCAGCGCGTGCAGGTCGGGCCGGGTCGCGGCGGTGAGGAACACCACCGGCAGGTCCCGGGTCCGGTCATCGGCCCGCAGGGCCGCGAGCACGTCGGTGCCGTCGACCTTGGGCATGAGCATGTCGAGCAGCACCAGGTCCACCCCGTGTGCCAATGCCATTGAGACCGCCTCGGTGCCGTCGCGCAACGCGAACACCGACCAGCCGTTGACCAGCTCCAACGCGACCTTGGCCGTGGCGTGCACGTCGGGGTCGTCGTCGATGAGCAGGACTTTTTTGGACAACCCGCCCCCCACAAGCCGGTCGGTTAGATCGGTCGTCGCGCCTTGTGGTAGGGACCGCCGCGGTCGATTTCCTGGGCGCGATACAGCTGTTCGGCCAGTAGAGCGTAACAGAGCCGGTGGGGCAATGTCATTGGGGAGAGCGAGATCACAGCGTCCGCCTGCTCGATCACCGACCGGTCGTGCCCCTGGGCCCCCCCGAGCAAAAACGCGACCTTGCGGCCTCGCTCGAGCCAGCCGCGCACGGTGCGGGCGAACTGCTCGGAGTCGAGCATCTGCCCGGACACGTCGAGCACCACCCGGGTACAGCCCGCGCTTTTGTCCAGCAGGCGCCGGCCCTCGTCCGCGGCGGCGGCGTCCTCGGCTTTGTGTTTGGCCGACTTGAGCGAGGTGCGCGCGGCGGCAAACGGGCCCCGGCACCGCTCGAGGTAGGCGTCGCCGGCCTCGATGAGCGCGTCCCGCGCGGTGTCACAGATGGACAGAACCCAAAGACGCTCGGCCACGCGGGGGCCTCAGAGCGCTTCGCGGCGGGCCGCGACCTCGTCGCGGTGGGCCTCTTCCCAGGCCTTGCGGATCGCGACCCCGTCGTCCTCGACCACGTCCACCCGGGGCGCGTCGGCCCAGAGCCCCTCGAGGTCGTAATACTGCCGGGCCTCGTCGAGGTAGAGGTGGACCACGACCTCACCGTAGTCGAGCAGCACCCAGGCGCCGGACTCCTTGCCCTCGACCCCGAGCGGGCGCACCCCGCACTCGCGCATGCCGTCTTCGATCGCGCCGGCGATGGCGCTGACCTGCCGCTCGGACGGCGCGGACACGACCACAAAAAAGTCCGTGTACGAGGTCACCCCCTCGACGTGGATGATCACAGGGTCGTCGCCCTTTTTGTCGAGGGCGAGCGAGGCGCAGGCTTGGGCCAGGTCGAGTGAACGGTTGTCCGACAAGGGGATCTCCTCCAAACCCCATTTGTTAGGTCAGCTGACGCAGCTTGTCACCAGGGGCTGATCGCGGTCAGAGCAGGTCTTTGACCCGTTTGACGATGCCCACCGCGGACACCGTGGCCCCCGCGAGCTGCTCGGTGGCGGCGCCGTCCCGGTCGAAGATGATGAGCTGGGGGATCGCCACTTGGCCGAGGGCGGACCGGCCCTGCTCGGTCACCGGCCCGGGCCGGACCACGCGTTGGTGGACCCCGATGACCTCGCGGTAGCTGTGCACCGCCTGGGGTCCCATCAGGCCGTCGTCGAGCAACATGGAGATCATCACCACGTCGTCGCCGCACACTTCTTGGCAGGCGTTGTCGACCATGTTGGCGTTGAGCAGGCAGGGGTCAAACGAGGCCGCGCACACGTCGAGCACCACGACCTTGCCGAGCAGCTCGGCCATGGAGTGGGTCGCGCCCTCGTCGTCGAGGTAGTCGATGGTGGACAGGGGGGGCACGTCGCCGACGCCGCCTTCGGGGCTCGACGCGCAGCAAAGGCACAGGGCCAGGACCGGAAAAGCGCACCACCGCATGGTGCGCGGCATACAAAAATCTGCGCGGGGAGAACACCCGCGTATTCCGCTTCAGACGTCGATGGGGGCGCGGCTCAGGCGGTGGTTCCAAAACGCGGCGCGCAGGGCGCTGATCAGCACCAGCAGCTCGATGCAGACCAAGGTGATGCCGAAGCCGGTGGCCCCTTTGGCCAGGGCGGTGAAGCCGATGGCGAGACCGGCCCCGACGATGCTGGCCGCGGGGAGGGCGCCGAGGATCTTCCAGGCGAGGTGCACCGGGCTCGCCGCGGCGTAGCCCAAGAGCCGGACCGCGGCCCACTGCCCGACGGTGGCGAACAGGATGGTGCCGCCGAACAGGCCGAGGATGACGAACGCCTCGTCGCCGCTCGGGCCACACGCCCAGGCGGGCGCGCTCAACATCGTGGCGAGGGCAGCGGCGAACAGAGCAAAGCGGTGCATCGAACCTCCCAGGGACAAGCTCCATCATAAACACTCGCCGGTGGGCCCGCATTCCGCACCGCGTGATGGGGTGCACGAGGGGCAAGGCCGCGCGCCGAGAGGGCCTGGACGATGCTAGGTTCGCGATATGACGAGCGAATTCGATCCCGTGGTCGATTTCAAGCGGCCCGAGGCGGCCTTTCTGCGGCCCTGGATGCGCGCCCTCGAGCCGTGGCGGGTGCTGGCCAACCCCCGGTTCGACGGCTGGGAGAACCTCCCCGCCGAGCGCCCGCTGCTGTTCGTCGGGCACCACACGTTGTGGGGGGTGCTCGACGTGCCGCTGCTGTGGCGGGAGTTGCTGTTCAAAAAGGACATCATCCTGCGCGGGCTCGGCGACCACGCGCACTTCAAGGTGCCCTACATGCGCGAGGTGTTGTGGCGCTTCGGGGCGGTCGACGGGACGCGCAGCAACGCCCACCGCTTGCTCGAGCGCGGGGCGTGCGTGTTGGTGTTCCCCGGGGGGGCCCGCGAGGTCACCCGGCGCAAAGGCGAGAAGTACACGCTGCATTGGCAAGGCCGCACTGGGTGGGCGCGGCTGGCGATCCAGCATGGCTGCACCATCGTGCCCTGGGCCACGGTGGGCGGCGACGACGTGTTCGACATCGTGATGGACAAGGACGACATCAAGCGCACCCGCATCGGCCGGGCGTTGGCCTGGGCGGGGTGGCGCAAGGATCTGTTCTTTCCCGTGATCAAAGGCATTGGGCGAACGCCCCTGCCCAAACCCGCGCGCATCTACTTTCGGTTCTTGGACCCGGTGCGCACCCATGGGTACAAGGGGCGCGTCACCGACGAGGCGGTGGACGAGGTATGGGCCGAGACCAAGGCCCGCATCGAGGCCGGCATCGCCCAGTTGTTGATCGAGCGGCGCACCGACCCCAAGCGTTGGCGCTTTTTGCCCACCACGTTCGACGATGGGTTGCGCGATGCCTGAGCAGAACACCCACATTGTGTTGTTGCCTGGTCTCGGCGGGGACAAGCGCATGTTCGACGCGCAGCGCGAGCGCTTTCCCCTGTTGTACACCCCGGACTGGATCGAACCCCGGCCCAAGGAGTCGTTGCCTGACTATGCCAAGCGGCTGGCCGACACCCTGCCGGTCAAGGACGGCCGGCCCTTGCTCCTCGGGGGCGCGTCCTTTGGGGGCATGGTCGCCCGGGAGGTCGCGCGCCATCTCGACCCCGACGCGCTGGTGTTGATCGGCTCCGCCCACCACCCCACCCACGTGCCCGCCTTGGCCCGGCACCTGTCCAAGAACGTCGCCTGGGTCATGTCCAAGGGCATCTACCAACGGGCCAAGCCCCTGGGCCGGCTGCTCACCCGGCCCTTCGGGGTCCACGAGCACAAGGACGAGCGCGAGCTGTTCTTGCGGATGTTGCGCGAGGCCGAACCCGACTTTCTGCGCTGGGCCGCGGGGGCGGTGGGCCGCTGGCAAGCCCCCACCCTCGACGACGTGCCCGTGTACCGGGTGCACGGGGGCAACGATCTGATCCTGCCGAAAAAAGACGCCAGCGTGCACGGCCCCATTCACATTGTGAAAGGGGCCGGCCACCTGGTGAACATGACCCACAAGGATGAGGTCAACGAGTTCTTGTCCCGCATCGCCAAACAGCTTCACGCCCTGGCCGACGCCGACGAGGCGCGGCCCTAGCCCGCGTCAGTCGTTGTTCGCGCCGTCTTCGATCCAGGTCCGGACCAGGTCGAGCTTTTCGTCCGAGAGCGGCGCCCCCGGCGGCATCTGGCGAATGCCCTCCGCGCCTTCGGTGAGCACGGTGTACAGGAGGCTCGCGTCGACGTCCCCCGCGACCACGTAGTGTTTCCCCACCAGGCTTGACTCGACGTCCACCAGCTCACCGTACACATCGTCGGCGTCGAGCTTGAGGCCCCGCGCGGGCCCGTCTCCCCCGTGGCACACCGTGGCCGAGCAGCTGGGGGAGAAGATCTCGGCTTGGATCACGCTCAGCTGGGGCATGAGCCCCGCGTCGGCGGTGTCCTGACCGCTGCACGCCGACGAAAGCCCCAGAGAACACAGCAGCAGCCGCGCCCGGATCATGACCCACCGTCGGCGGTCTCGTCGCAGGCGAGGGGCAGGCAACCGGATTCGGAGTCGGGGTCGTCGGGGTCGACGGTGCACCGGGCCCCCGCGCCGCAGTCCTCGTCGAGCACGCAGGGGCGGGTGCAGAAGTGCAGCACCGTCTCGGTGTTGAAATCGGCGGAGCAGAAGATCGCGTTGCCAATGCCGTTGCCCGAACACTCGGCGCCCCCGCGGGTGCAGACCTGGCCCACCGCCAACTCGTTGCCACAGGGGTTCTGTGCCAAACACGGGTCGGAGGCGGCGGGGAGGTTGTCGGTGTTGCAGGTGGCGGCGTCGGCGGCCCCGGCGTCGGCTCCGGTCTCACCGCCGGTGCACGCGAGCGCGCAGAGCAGCAATCCGGGGAGGGCCCATGAAAGATGACGCATGGTGACCTCCTCAGTTGCAGAACACGATGGGGTCTTCGGCATCGCGGGCGGGGAAGTAGTAGCCGACGAGGACGCACATCTCTTCGGGGAAGGTGATGTTCTCGCCCGTCTGGTTGTCATAGTTGCACGTGACGGTGAGGTGTTTGCCCTGGTCCATCACCAACGGGTCGGTGTCGGGGAACAGCGAGACCGGGGGCACGTCCCGGTATTCGTTGGTCCAGGCGTCGATCTCGTAGAGCATCTGGTCGTCGGCGCCGTCGGACAGGGTGGCGGAGAAGCTCTTACCGCGCTCGTGCATGTGGCCGAGCATGACGATGATGTTGAGGTCTTCGTCAATGTCGCATTCGATGTTGGCGCTGCTCTCCCCCGGGGGGAGGTTGAGCTGGCCGTGGTTGGCGATGAAGTAGCTGGCGATGGTCTGCGCGGCCTCGTCCTCTTCGGGCACAGTGATGAACTGGGCGACGTCCGAGATCCGGATCGGGTCCTCGCCGTAGTTGATGTAGTGAGATTGGATCACGATCTGGCTGTCCACCGGCAGGCGCACCGCGAAGCCCTCGGGGAGGAGCTTTTGGGTGGCGAGGTCGGGGAGGATCAGGGGGTTGACCGAGGTCATGGCTTCGTTTTGCGTGCAGTCCCATTGGTCACCGGCCTGGCGGGGGATGGCCGATTGCAGCGCCACCACGTGATGGCCGAAGGGGCTCTGCAGACCCACGAACTGCGAGACCAGGTACGACCGCTCGGGCACCCAGTCCGGGATCCAGCAGATCATCTTCTCTTCGCCGGGTTGGATCACGGTCTCGGGCTGGGCGAACTGGATGACGTGGTCTTGGGGCGCGGGCAGGTCCACCCGGTGGTCGACGACGTCGTCGTCGGAGGGCTCGGGCTCGGTGCCGGTCCCGGTGTCGCAGGCCATGGCCCCGGCGAGGGTCGCGAACAGCAGCGGGAGGGCGAAGGACGGGGAAGGGTGGTGGGTCATGTCGTTCCTGGGCGGTGAGAGGCGTCGGAAATGATGAAGCTGCATTGTGCGCGACCGCGGGCGAGACGCAACCGGGTGGGGCCAGAAACCGCACGTAGACTTGCCTAAAGGCAAGGAAACAGCCACGGCCGAATGCGGCCCCGCGGAGTTCAATTGCCCTTTGGCAAGGAAAAGCCCCGGGCCCCCGCCCCGGGCGCGAAGAATGTAAGGTCGCCCCCGACCGTCACCGGGAAGGAATGTCCATGTCGCATCCCGCCTTGCTGCGCCGTCTCCGCGCCGTTCCGCTGGCCTTGTTGGGGGCCGCGCTGGCCGCGTCCTGCGGGCCGTCGCGCCCCGAGATCGAGCGGTTCCACACCTCGGGCCGGGTAGACCCCCGGGACTTCCCCGACGTGCCCGCGGTGGTGCTGCTCGACCGCACCGAGCTGACGTTCACCTTCGCCGCGGAGATGGGCCGGCCCTACGCCGCGTCGCTGCACACCCGGCGCATCCAGATTCTCCGCCCCGAGGCGCTCGACCTCGCCCGGGTGATGATCCCCTTCGATGACCGCAGCCGCATTCTGTACGTCCAGGCCAAACGCATCACCCAAGACGGGGAGATGATCCCCATGGCCGACGACCGCGCGGTGGACATGATGCGGTTCAAAAGCGGCAGCGTCGCGGCCAAGCTCTACGACGACAAAGGCTACAAGCTGACCAAGGTCTCGGGGGTCGAGGTCGGGGACGTGATGGAGGTCAGCTACCTGCGGGTCTACCGCGACCCCCGCTGGGTCGATCCCATCCGGGTCTCGGGCCCGTTGCCGGTGGTGCGCGGCGAGGTCGTCGTCGACCACCCCGTGACCTACGACGTGGACTTCCGCGTCACCAAGCTCGGGCGCACCGCCGACGTCAAGCCCACCCGCATCCCCACCCGGGTCAAGGGCCCGGAGGACACCGGCGAAGGCGTGCGCGGCACCCGCCACGTGTTCCTGTTCGAGAACGAACGCGCGCTGTTCGACGAACCCTGGCAGCCCGAGGTGGCGGCCCTGGCCACCCAGGTCCACGTGCAGCTCAAGGGCTACACCCTGCAGAACAAACGCTACGTGGGGTTCCGCAACTTCGACGACGTGGCCGCGTGGTACCGCGAGCTCACCGCGGGCAAGACCAGCCCCGACGGCACGGTGAGCTCGACGGTGGTGGGCCTCGGGGGCAAGGGCGGCACCAAACGGCAAAAGCTCAAGCGGGTGCAGCAGTTCCTGCAAAACGAGATCAAAGATGTGCCCACTTTCCTCAACCTCGCCGCGCTCCCCGCCCGCGGTCCCGGCGACATCATCAACGCGAAGTTCGGCGACTCCAAAGACCAAGCCTCATTGGGCTTGGCCATGCTCGCGGAGATGGGCATCGGCGCGTTCCCCGTGCTCGTGTCCCGGGTGGGCACCTTCGCGGCGGTGCCCGACCTCGCCACCCCCGCGCCGTTCAATCACGTCATCCTCGCGGTCCCGTCCGGGGGTCGCTATTCATACATCGATCCCGCCACGCCATTTTTGCCCACCGGTCGTTTGCCCGGCGCGCTCCAAGGGCAGCGCGGGCTGCTCGTCACCCCCACCGGCGCGGAGTTGGTGGACCTGCCCGAGGACCCGCCCGGGGCCAACCGCTCGGTGCTCAACTACGACCTCGCGGTGAACAAAGAAGGCATCGCCTCGGGCCAGGTCCGGGTCGAGCTCGACGGCTTGTTCGCCCAGGCCGCCCGGGAGGCGCTGTTCTGGGACCCCGAGAATGCCACTGCACGGATCGCGACCCTGCTCGCGCCCTCCGAGAAAAAGGGCATGGTGTGGCGGGAGGTGCTCGCGGTGGGGGGCGAAAAGGCCAAGGACCCGGACAAGACCCTCAAGCTTCAGGTGGTGCTCGCCCCCGGCGAGATCGGCCAGCAGCGAGGCCCGGGCTTCACCGTCACCGTCGAAAAAATCGTGGGCCGGCCGTTCCCGTTCTTGTGGCGCGAGGTTCGCTATACCCCTTTGGTGTTCCCCTTCCGGTTCGTGGAGAACACCCGGGTCACGCTGTCGATGCCCCCCACCTACGGCATCGACGCCTTGCCGCAGGAGGCGTCGCGCGAATCGAGCTACGTCAACTTCCGTTTCCGCTGGGCCATCGCCAACGGTGAGCTGTTCTACAACCGCGAGACCACCGTCGACGTGCGCGAGCTGTTGGTCACCGACTACATCGACCTGCGCCGCCCGGTGGTCACGGTGTGGAGCGCGTTGGCCGAGCCCTTGGCGGTGGTCACCGGCGGCTTTCGCGGCGAGAACTACGGCAGCGATCCCTTCTAGAGCGCGCCCCCGGCCGGGTCGAAACCCTGTGATTCCCCCGCGGGGGCGCGTTCGCCGCGGGCCCTCTGCCCTGGGTCAGCTTCCCCACCGGGTGAGGGAGATCGCCCGCTGCGGCCGCGCCGGGTCTCGCGCGACGCCGTGCGCGGCGGTGCAATGACATTGCCAACGGCCCCGCGGCCCTCGGTCGGGCGCGCCGCGTCATGGTTCGGACGCGCCACAGATTGGTCCAAACGCGCCAGAAACCCTGAAAACCCGTTGAAATACAGCGGCCTAGGACGGGCGGCCGATGTTTGGGGCGGTGCGCGCCCGTACTTCCAGCCGGTACCGAGAGGCAACGGGAGGTCACATGCGGCGTTTTTGGGTCCTGGGTTTGTTGGTGTGGAGCATCGGGTGCGGGGACGAAGGCACCTTGGTGACCATCGAAGAAGAGTCCGGGCACGATCCGTCCTTTTTCGCCGAGGGCCCCGATCTCGCGTCGCTGCTGCAGGAGATGGACGGCCACGTGCTCGCCCCCCCGGTGGCCGCGCACGGGGTGCCGTTTGATCGGGTGAGCATCCTGTACGACGCCAACACCGACGGCCGGCCGGAGATGCGGGTGTCGGACGACGGGGGCCGGACCTACGGAGCCTGGGCGGCGACCGAGACGGTGTTCGACGAGGAAGGCGCGTTTGTGGCCTTGGCCGATGCGCCCGAGGGCGGCACCCATGTCCAGGTGCGCTTCGATGACGCCGCCACCGTGACCGCCTTGTCGGTGGCGCTCTACGTCGTGCCCGAGGGCGCGCCCGGGCTCGACGAGCAAGAGGGGCTCGACCTCGCCGCCGACGGCGAGACCGAGGCCGCGCTCAGCTTCTCGGACTTTGTCGTCCCCGGTTCGGCCTGGGGTCGCCGCGCGGCCACCGCGACCTGCGGCGGCTTTCACAGCCCCAACAAGATCACCATCCACCACACCGCCACCCCCACCAACGACTCCATCTCGGTGGAGGCCCGGTTGCGCCAGATCGAAAGCGAGATGGTGTTCGGCCGCAACTTCTGCGGCATGGGCTACCACTTCATCGTCGGCCAGAACGGCAAGGTCTACGAGGGCCGGCCCCGGGCCCGGGTGGGGGCCCACGCCAAAGGGGCCAACACCAATAACATTGGGATCTCGTTCATGGGCAACTACCAAGGCGCGCTCCCCTCGGCCCAGATGCGCGAGGCCGGCGCCACCATCCTCAAGATGGTGGCCGACGAGTACGGCATCGCCCTCAACCGCCAAAAGGTGAAGGGACACCGCCAGGTGGGCGTCACCGTCACCGACTGCCCCGGTCACGCGATGTACGGACACCTGGAAGCGTTCATCGACATGGCCAAAAATGGCACTGGACCCATCGATGACGATCCCATCGGCGAACCCGATTGTTCTTCCGCCACCGTCGGCACCAACGTGCCGTCGGGCTCCACCGTGCAGGTGACCTACGCGGGGTGTGGGCTCGATACCTGCGGTTGGTACCTCTGCGCCGCGGGCTCCTGGAGCTGCACCGCCGGCCCCGGGGCCGAGGACGCGTTCCCCAATGCCGCCTGCGACAACGGCCCCATCGACGACGATCCCATCGACGACGACGGCTGCGCCTACGACGCCTGCCCCACGCAGCTGCCCTTCGTCTACAACGACTCCACCACCGGCGGGGGCGACGACTTCGACAACTACAGCTGCGCCCCCGGCACCAATGAGTCTGGACCCGAGCGCGTGGTGCAGGTCACCGTGCCCAGCGATGGGACCTTGTCCGCCACCGTGACCGACGGCGCGGGGGTGGACATCGACGTGCACATCCTGTCCGCCCACTCCGCGGGGGCCTGCCTCGACCGGGACGACGCCTCGGCCGAAGCCGCGGTCACCGCGGGCGAGTACTTCGTGGTGTTCGACAGCTACGTCAAACAGTCCGGGGCGGTGCAAGACGGCGCGTTCAACGCGGTGATCGACTTCGTGCCCGAGGAGGACGACCCCGGCGACACCACCCCGGTGTGCGACGCCGACGCCTGCACCGACACCTTCCCGTTCAACTACACCGCCAGCACCGTGGGCGGCAGCGACGACTTCGACATGTACAACTGCGCGCCTGGGACCAATGAAGCGGGACCGGAGCGGGTGGTGCGGGCCACGTTGCCCTCCACCGGCGTCATCACCGCCACCCTCAACAGCGCGGTCAACCCCGACAACGTCGACATCGACGTGCACATCCTCACCAGCCTCGACGACAACGCCTGCGTGAGCCGCGGTCACTGGGAAGCCGCCGCCCACCTCGGGGCCGGGGACGTCTACATCGTGCTCGACAGCTGGGTGAGCGGGAGCGGCACCGTGTTCGCCGGGGACTTTGACCTCGACGTCACCTTCACCCCCGATGTGCCCGACACCGAACCGCCCCCGATGGGGGAATGCCCCACCGGCGTCACCTGCCTCAACACCTTCCCCGCCGCCATCGAAGACACCACCGTGGGCGGGCCGAGCGATCTCGACGGCTACGCCTGCGCCCCCGACCTCGACGAGAGCGGGCCGGAGAAGGTCGTGCGGGTGACGTTGGCCGAGCCCGGCTTCCTCGGGGTGAGCCTCACCGACGGCGCCGATGTCGACGTTGACGTGCACATCCTCACCGGGGCCACCCCCTCGACCTGCGTGGACCGCGGGAATGTGCAAGCGGGCGCGTTCTTGCCCGCGGGGGACGCCTGGGTGGTGTTCGACTCGTTCGACAACATGGCCGGGCCCTTCGAGGCGGACATCACCGTGTCCACCACCAGCACCCTCACCGGGCACGGGTTGAGCCAAGCCGCGGCGGAGGCCGCCCTGCACGCCTACGGCACCGCCTACGCGCAGGGCTACAGCGACCGGCCCGAGTACACCGTGGTCGACTTCTCGTTGCCCTCGGACCAGCGTCGGCTCTGGACCATCAACCTCGCCACCGGGCAGCTCTTGTTCCACGAGTTCGCCGCCCACGGCAAGAACAGCGGGGACCCCGCCGACATCCGCCGCTCCAACAGCTTCTCCAATGTCAATGGGTCAAACAAGTCGAGCTTGGGCCTGGTCAAGACCGCGGAGTCGTACTTCGGGAGCCACGGCTTGAGCCTTCGCCTCGACGGTCTCGAACCCGCCAACTCCAACGTGCGGCCCCGGGCCATCGTGGTCCACGGCGCCTGGTATGCCGAGCCGAGCTTTGTGCAACAAAATGGCTACACCGGCCGGAGCCTCGGCTGCCCCGCGGTGTCCGACGCCAACGTGGCGAGCTTGGTCAACACCATCAAAGAGGGCGCGCTGATGTTCGGCTACTACCCGGACGCCGACTACATGGCCACGTCGCCGTTCATGCCCTGAGCCCCCGGATTCCGACACACCACACCCACCGGCCCCGACGAGGGGCCGGTTCTTTTTTTGGGGAAGAGCGCCACGGGCTTGGTGACGTTCAGCGTGCGTAGCGATCGGGGAGCATGTCCCGGAACAGCCGGTCCATGCATTCGTTGTCGCCCCGCTTTTGCGCCGCCCGCACCGCCTTGCCCACCTTGTCCGACTTGGCCCCGACGTCCCGGAGCTGCTCGAGCGCAATTTTGCGATCCAGGCAGGTGGGCCCCTCGGCGAGATTCTTCAGGGCATAGCCGGCGACGTCCACGGGGTCGTCTTCGCCGCGGGCCTTGAGGGCTGCATAGGCATTGATGCGCTCGTGGTACTCGCCGTGCTTGACCTTCTGGGCCAGCCGCGCGCTCACCGCGTCCCCCGGCCAGCGGGTGAGCATCTCTACCTCGAGCCCGACGTCCTTTTGGTTGATGCGTTCGATCACCACGCCGAGGGCGCGGTCGTCGACCTCGCCTTTGCCCAACGCCGCGCGGTAGGCATCGACCGCTTCGTCCACGTCCCCCAGCGCTTGCAGGGCGTGCCCCCGCCGCAGCCAATCGGCCCCGGCGCGATCCGGGGCGGGGATGGCGTCGACATCCTCGAGGACCGCGGCCGCGTTGTCGGGGGACACCGATGGCCCCGCGGCCGGCGCGGGGGGCAAGGCCAACACCGCCACCACCACCACGAACAGGATCAAAAACGAAGCGGGCACCACCCACAACACCACCGGCACCGAGCGGCAGAACTCGAGCATCGGCCGCAGCCCCCGGGCGAGCACGTCCTCGACCCGGCGGAGGAACGGGAATGTCTCCAGGGTGTGGCGGGCGGTGGCCGAGTGCCGGATCGCGTCGTAGACGCGGAGGCTGCCCTCGAGGGCGCGCAAGGGCAGGTCGTAGAGCGCGGCGTCCGCGGCCTGGCCCAATGCCGATGAAGGCATCTGGTGCAGGCGCGTGTCGCGGGTGTTGTGGCTCGGGCCCTGCCGGGGATCTTGAAAGTGGGGCCCGGCGGTGATCAGGGTGTCCCCCCGTTCGAAGGGGTCCTCGTCGTCGGCGGCGGTGGGCCGCATCTGTGGACGGGGGGCTGGGATCGTGACCGGTGCAGGCACATTGGCAGCGGCGGCGGCGGGATCGGTGGCGGCCTCATCGAAGTTGTCGGTGGCCTCGTCCCAGGCGGGTCGAGCGGCTTGGTCCGCCACCGTGGCCTCGGTGCCGAAGGGCGCGTCCTCATACGGGGGCTGGTCGAAGGGCGCCTCCTCGAAGGGGGCCTCCACCGGGGTCTGGGGGGGCGCGATCAGGGTGCGGTCGAGGTCGGCGTCGCCTTCTTCGTGGGTGCGGTCGGTGCGCACATCGAGCGCGGGGCGCACAATGGGGCTGGCCAGGGTGGGGTCGTTGTCGATGATGTCTTCGTCGGACAGCGACTGTGACAAGCTGGGGTCGGAGTCGAACAGGCCGGAGGCGGGGTCGAGGTCGTCCGCGGACACGGGGATGCGCGAATCCGCCGGCCGCAGATCGACAAAGCCCGCGGACTCGTCGCTGAGCAGGCCCGGCGCGCTCTCCATCGCCCGGCTCCGCTCGTCGACCTGGCGCAGGGCCTCGAGGAGCAAGAACTGCGTGGGTTGGCTGATGTTGATGTCTTCCGGCTCCTGGCCGTAATGAATCTGGAAGCTGCCGTCGCTGACCTGGGACAGCTCCACGAACGCCGGCTCGCCAAACAGCTTGCCCATCTCCGCGTACAGCACCTGCCCGGTCTTGATGTGCACCTGCCCCCGGGGCGCGCCCCCCATCGGCATCACGTCGAGTCGGGCGGTCTTTTTGCCGTACTCGAGCATCTGCACGATCTCGATCAGCCCCATGCGCTTGAGCGAGCCCATCACCCCGGTGGGCAACCCCACCTGGGCGGCTTCGCTGTCGGCAAACGCGTCGAAGGGCGAGGCCGGGCTCTTCTGCGTCGCTTGGGGCGCGATGCCGACCACCTCGTGGGCGAGCACGGTCTCGAGCTCGCCGAGCAGCTGTTGGTAGTTGGAGAACCGTTCGCGCGGGTCCTTGGCCATCATGCGGGACACGAACCCGTCGAGGGCGTCGGTCACGCTCGGCCGGCGCGCCTTCACCGACGGAACCGGCTCGCGCAAATGCGCGGTGATCACGTCGATGGGCGTGTCCCGCACGTAGGGGGGCTGGCCGACCACGAGGGTGAACAGGGTCGCGCCCAGCGAGTAAATGTCACTGCGTACATCGTCCCCCACCGCCCGGGCCCGCTCGGGGGCCAAAAACGCGGGCGTGCCGGTGACCAGCCCCTCGCTGGTCACCATGGCAGAACCGTCCTGGGGGCGGGCGAGCCCGAAATCGGTGAGCTTGGCCTGTCCGTCGACGACCACGATGTTGGCCGGCTTCACGTCGCGGTGCACGATGTCGAGCCGGGCCGCCGCTTGCAGCCCGCGCGCGGCGTCGGCGGTGTATTTCAACGCCTCCGCCGGGGCCAGCGGCCGCCGGGTGCGCATCAGCCAGCTCTCGAGGTCCTCGCCCTCGAGGAACTCCATCACCAGGTAGGGCCGCCCGTCGAGCTCACCGAACCCGAAGATGCTCACCACGTGCGGCGAACTGATGCGGGCCATCATGCGGCCTTCCCGCACGAACCGCTCCCGCCGCACCGCGTCCGCCGACGCTTCCCGGTGCAGAATCTTGACCGCCACCAACCGGCCGAGGGCCTCATCGCGGCAGGCGAACACCTCGCCGGCGCCGCCTTTGCCGATCATCTTCACCACGGTGTACGGCCCGATTTGCTCGGGAATGTAATCGGAGGCGCGGTCTCGGCTCATACGGCCCCGCGCGGTCGTCGGCGATGGCGCAACACCCCCCAACGATAGCGCCCAGGGCCCTCAACTTGGAGCCCAAAACACCGTCTGGCGCATCATCGGTCAGGTGTTGGCTTCGTCGAGGCGCAGGCTGAGCACCTGGGCGAACGTCCACAGGAGCTTGACCCCGAGGCGGGCCTCTTTTTTGATCAGCTCCTCGAAGCGGGGACGGTCCATGACCAGCAGTCGGGCCTTGGTCTTGGTCGTCACCGTCGCCGAGCGGGGCCGCTGGTTGAGCAGGGCCATTTCCCCAAAGTGCGAACCCGTCTCGAGGGTGGCGACGACGCGATCGCCCTTGCGCACCTCGAGATTGCCTTCGAGGATGACAAAGAGACTGTTGCCGGTCTCGCCCTCGCGGATCACGGTCTCGCCCGGCTCGCACACCTCGACGCGCATCACCTCGAGCACCTGCATCAGCTGCTTGGTGGACAGGTGCTGGAACATGGACACGTACTTGAGCGTCTCCATGCGCAGGTTGATTTCCGTGCTGCGCAGCAGGTCGACGGTGGCCGCCTCGGTGGACTCCACCGCGGTGAGGGCGCGCACCACCACCGCCGAGATGTTGTCTTTGCCCCCCCGCTGGTTGGCGAGGTCGATCAGCTGCTGACACGTCGCGTCGAGCGAGTCGTTGCGCAGGATCTGCCCGAGCTCGTCCTCGTCGTCGTCGAAGTAGCCGTGCAGACCGTCGGAGCAGAGCAAGTAGGTGTCGCCGGGGGCGACATCGAAGATCGTCACGTCCACGTCGACGGTGGTGTGAATGCCCACCGCCCGGGTAATGACATTGGAGTACGGGCTGGTGCGCGCGGCCTCGGCGGTGATGAGACCCCGTCGCACCATCTCGCGCACGTAGCTGTGATCGTCGCTGACCTGGTGCAGCTCGCCGTTGCGCACCAAGTACAGCCGGCTGTCGCCGACGTGGGCCATCACCGCGCGGCCTTCGTCGAGGGTCATCATCACCGTGCAGGTGGTGCCCATGCCCGCCTTGCCCGATGACTTGGCGAGGTCGAACACCTCGCGGTTGGCCCGCTCCACCGCTTCGCGGACGAAGCGCCTCACCCGGCGGCGGTCCTCGGGGCTGTCGGTCAAATCATCGCGGAACGCGTCGATGAACGCCTCGAGTTCTTTGGCCACCCGCTCGGCCGCGGTCTTGGAGGCCACCTCGCCGCCGGCGTGACCGCCCATGCCGTCGCACACGACGTACAAGCCAATGTCGTCGCGAACGAGAATGTAATCTTCGTTGTGGTCGCGGGCTTTGCCCACGTCGGTGAGACCGGCGGCTTCAATGCGCATGAGCGGGCTCCGCGGCCGCGGCGATGTCCTCGGCTTCGTCCGCGTCCACCACCTCGTCCTCGTCGGCCCGGACCGCTTGGCGGAGGTCGTCGAGAGATCCGAAGTGGTCCTCGGGGTTTTCGAACCACGCCTTGAGGTTCTTGGACATCTTGGCCGCATGGGACCCGTCGAGGATGCGGTGATCGAACGTGGCAAACACACGCATTGTTTTGCGCACCTGAATCTCACCGTCTTCGACCACCGGCTCCTCGCGCACCGCCCCCATCGCCAACAACAGCGGCACCCGGCTGTAGGGCACCAGCGGCACGTAGGCCTCCTCGAGACCGAGGCTGCCGACGTTGGTCACCATCACCGAGCCGAAGGGGTCTTTGGGCATGCCCAAAAAGCGCAGGTCGAGGTTGAGGGTGAAGGACAGAAAGCCGATGGTGTTGAGGAAGATGTTCAAGAAGAAGTACGGAATGCTCTTGAACAGATTGCGGGTGCTCTCGAGCTCCTTGTCCTTGCCCGAGCGCACGTTGTCGACGGTGGCCTTGAACTCATCGTAAATGGTGAGCAGCGACTTTTGGTCTGCGTCGTGCACGGTGGCCCCGGAGAGATCGATCTCCCCGGTGTCTCGGTCCTTGAGCGCGACCTGGAAGAAGACCCCGATGCGGTCCCGCAGGTAGATGCGGTTGAAGCGCAGGATGGCGTTGGCGTCGGGCATGTCGTGGAGCACCCCCGCCACCGCCCGGGCCATCATGTGGCTGAGGGTGAGATGACGACCGGTGATCTCCCGAAACGCGTCCCGGTAGGCGAGGGCCGCGTCCATGGACAGCTTGAGGCTGCCGTAGACGCTCGGGTCAAACGCCGTCTTCCAGGTGCCGATGGCGATGCGACGAAAACTCGAGAGCTGCGTTTTTTTGCGAAGTTCGAGGTTCGGCATGGCCCGCTCCTAGCGACATTTTTGATCGCAGTCGGCGCGGCACTTCTGGGCCGCCGCGCTGTTCTTTTGGGCCGAGCCCCCGACGTCGCAGAGCCGGTAACAGGACTGGCAATCGGTGGTGGCGCGAGAGCCTTGGCGGGCCTTTTGTGATTTTGTCTGCGCCGTCTGGCAGGCGGTCATCAAACACACCGCCGCGAGCAGTCCCCAACATGTACGACAAAGTGCGCGCATCGTGCTCCCTTCGCAAAAGCTACCTGGAGAGTTCGACGAAAGTCCACTCACGGACGACGCAGCCGCCCCGTGTCGGCCATCACCCGGGCGATGGCGGAACGTCGCACCCAGGGGGGGCCGCGTGCTATCCATCAGGACCACCGCTGACAGTTCGAACGGGGAGAGCGCGGATGCGAAGACTGCGGATGACGATCGGGGCAGGGCTGGCCGGGATCTGGTTGCTGAGCGCGCCGGGGCTCGCTCACCAGGCGCCGGCAGCGGGCCTCGACGCACCCGAGGGGCGCCTGGCCAAGCGCAAGCCGCGCAAGTCCAAAGCCGAGATCGAGGCCGAGAAAAAAGCCGCCGAAGAAGCCGCGGAAAAAGCCGCGGCCGCGCAAGAGCAACAAAAAGCCGAGGCCGAAGCCGCGGCCCGGGCCGAAGCCGAGCGCGCCGCGGCCGAGCAAGCCGCCGCGGCCGCCGCGGCCGAACAGAAAGCGGCCCAAGCCGCGGCCGACGCGGCCCGGGAAAAACAGCTCGCGGCCGCCAACGCCGCCCAAGAGGCGCGCGGCCTCGACGCCCGCACCCGGCGGCTGTCCGATGCATTGGCATTGTCGCTCAAGCGCCTGCCCGGCGACCACCGCGACCAACGATTTGCCGTGCTCCCGTTTGACGATGTCAGCGACGAAGCCAAGCAGCGCCAGCTCGGGTTGGTGGTCAGCGACCTGGTGGTCACCAACTTGGTGCGCGACCACAACCTCCCCCTCGTCGAGCGCGCCCGGCTCTCGGCGGTGATCGGCGAAATCGCCCTCGGCCAGACCGGGGCCATCGAAGCGGGCCAAGCGGTCGAGTACGGCGGCGTGCTCGGGGTCCGCGCCCTGGTCACCGGCCAGATCGCCGACGCGGGCAACAACTTCAAGGTCACCACCCGCGTGCTCGACGTGGAGTCGGGCGCGGTGCTGCTCGCGGAGGAGACCGACCTGCCCAAAGAAGAACTCATCGCGGTGTCCACCGAGGCGGTGGTGCTCAAGAGCAAAGCCGGGGCGTTCTTCCGCTCGGCGGTGGCGCCCGGCTGGGGCCAGGTCTACAACGCCGAGCCGGTCAAGGCCGGGCTCGTCATCGGCGCGGTGGGGGCGCTGGCCGCGGTCACGCTCGTCAGCGCCGGGGTCGCGACCTACTTCACCGGCGCGTACTTGTTCTGGGACCGCGAGTCCCAGCCGGACAAAGACACCCTGACCTTCGCCCAACAAAAGCAGCGCCTCGACGGGCTGCGCACCACCGCCAACGCCGCGTGGGGGGTGGGCGCGGTGTTCGCCGGCTTGACCGGCATCGCGTGGGGCAGCGGGGCCTTGGAAGCCTACTTGTCGGGGACCGACGTCGAGTCGTTGGACGCCGCCCTCATCCGGGAGTGATCATGCGCCGCGCGCTTTTGGTGATCGTGCCTTGGCTGTTGTTGTCCCAGGGGGCGATGGCGGCCCAGATCGTGTGTCTGGACATGAAGCCCGCGACCGCGGGCGAGGCCAGCTTGGCCGCGTCCTTGACCCCGATCCTCGTCGCGGAGGTCGGCCGCCGGGACGGGATGAGCGTGGTCAGCCAAGACGACGTGCGCGCCCTGCTCGAGCTCGAACAGACCAAACAAGCGGTGGGCTGTGACGACGTCTCCTGCATGGCGGACATGGCCGGCAGCCTCGGGGCCGAGCTCTTGCTCTCGTCGACGGTGAGCCAGGTGGGCAAGAGCATTGTGGTGACCTTGTCGCTGCTCGACGTCGACAAGGCCCGGGTGATCAAGCGCAGCAAAGGGACCGCCCGGGACAAGTCCGGGGCGCAGGACGCGGTCACCGAAGCGGTGCTCGACGTGTTCCGCTCGGGCCTGCCCGACGAGCTCAAGGGGCCGGCGTCGTTGTCGCGCCGGGGGTTTCAGGCCGCCCTCGCCGGGCTGCGCAAGTCGATCCTCACCCCGGGGTCTGACCCCCGCTCGTCGCGGCGCCGGGTGGTGCTCGACCTCGTCAACACCGAGCTCGACTACGACGCGACCCCGAAGCTGGAGATGTTCGACCTCGAGATCCGCCGCGGCTGGGGCGAGGCCGAGCGGTTGGCGTTGGGGGCCAAGACCAAAGAGCTGTTCGAGCACTACCTGCGCGGGATGGAGACCTACAGCGCGCTGCGCCACGACCACGGCCGGGTGGTGGAGATCCGGGCCCGGGCCCGCGAGCGGGGCATCGTGCCGTCGTCGCGGCCGTTGCGCTTTGAAGACCCCGAGCCCTACGACCGCCACAGCGAGCAAGCCTTCGTGCGCTATTGGAAAGCCGGCCTGGCCGCCCGCAAGGTCGCGGAGAAAGCCCTCGCCGCCTACGACCGGGGACAGCGCGACCGGTTCCTGAGCTTCTTCGTCGAGGACCGGCGGCGCACGGCCGAAAACAGCTACGACAGCAACAAGCGCTACGACGAGCGCAACCAGTACAGCTACCGGATGTTGCCGCAGCACGCGCACACCCCCCAGCTGCGCGAACGGTGCATCGACACCCTCGAGAAAAGCGACCAGACCACCGTGTACGTCCTGCGCAACCGCAAAGGCGAGCCCTACGAAGCGCGCAGCGTGCGGCTCAAGAAGGTGGGCAAGACCTGGGTGATCGACTCGTTCATCTGACCCCGATCGCACAACCTGTGTTCGCGCCCGGGGACGGACCCCGGCGCCGCGTCTCGACGTGGCAGAAAAGGCCCGCTCCCGTCGGTGAATCGCGTCTATGATGGTCCCGTCGAACCCGAGCCCGGGATGTGGGAGGTGACATGTTTCGTGTGGTGATGGTGGCGTGCGTGGCGTCGATGTGGGTGTCTTCGGTGGCGGTGGCCGACGAGGGCAAAAAGCCGGCCGCGGTGGCGCAAAAGAAGGGCAAGACCGCGAAGAACGACGGTGACCGCGCGCGCGAAGCGGTGCTCGGCTACTACAACGCCTTGATCAAGGGCGACTTCGCCCGGGCGGGGAGTTTTGTGCACCCGAAGTTTGTCGGGCCCATGCGCCAACAGTTCAGCCGGGACCTGCAGAAGGCGACCGGGGCGCAAAAAGCAGCCACATTGAAAAAGCTCCAGGTCGCGTCCGAGGCCGAGCTGGCCGCGCTCACCGACGCGAAGTTTTTCACCCGCTTTGTGGCCTCGAGCTACGGCGCGGGGTTGCAGCAGTTGGCCAACCCCGAGCTCGAGGCCAAGGTGAAAGGTCTCGTCGAGCGTTGTCGCAACGACCGGGCGTTTTGCACCGTCGAGATCGAGCTCACCTCCAAAGGGCCCAAAGGCCCCGAAGCGCGCAGCCTCACCGTCACCGCGTCCAAGCACGACGGGGTGTGGCTGGTGGGCGAGCCCGCGCCCCGCTGAGGCCGGGTCGTCAGCCGAGCAACGGCCGGTGCCAGACCGGCGCCCGCCGTTCGACAAAGGTCTCGGCCACCGCCGCGCACGCGAGCAGCACGTCCTCTTCAAAGGCCCGGCCCAACAGTTGAAAACCGATGGGCAGCCCGTCTTTGTCGTAGCCCGCGGGCATCGAGATCGCGGGCAGGCCGGTGAAGTTGGCGAGCACCGCGAACCGCATCACCGCTTCGAGCAAAGACAGGTCGCTTTCGCCCACCGCCTCGGCCCCGGCGTGGATGGGACCGGCGGTGCAGCCGGTGGACGGGGTGGCCACCACGTCGACGGTGTGCAGGATGTCGTCGAGCCACGCGCAGGCCTGGCTGCGGATGCGCTGGGCCTGCACGTAGTCGGTGGAGGGCAAGCCCTCGGCGAGGATGAGGTTGAGCTGGGTGTCGCCGGCATATTGTGAAAAGCGGTCGCGGTGGGCCATTTGGCTGGTGGCCATCTCCACCGCGATGGACACGAGGTGACCGAGCCGCACGAGGTTGAGCGAGGGGATCTCGACCTCGACCACGGTGGCGCCCCGCTCGACAAACCCGTCGAGGGTGCGTTGGCAGGCGGCGACCACATCCGGGTCCGCATCGTCGAACCACGGGCGGAACACGCCGATGCGCAGCCCCTCGACCACCGCGGCCGGCTCGGGGGCGAGGGCGACCGGGGGATTGTCCAATGTCGCTGGATCGTTCTCGTCGGGGCCGGCCATGGCCAAATACCCCCAGGCGCAGTCCCGCGCGGTGGCGGCGAGCGGGCCGACGTGGGCCACCGACCAGCACAGCGGCGCGGCCCCGTGTTCGCTCACCCGGGTGAAGGTGGGCTTGAGCCCGACCAGCCCGCACAGGGCCGCGGGGATGCGAATGGACCCGCCCCCGTCCGCCCCCACCCCGAACGGCCCGAACCCCGCCGCCACCGCGGCCGCGGTCCCGCTGGAGCTGCCGCCGGTGAAGCGCGCCAGGTCGTACGGATTGCGCGGGGCCCCGTGGTGCGGGTTGATGCCGGTGATGCCGATGCCGAGCTCGTGCATGTTGGTTTTGCCCACCAGCACACAGCCGAGCGCCCGCAGCCGCGCGACCACGGTGGCGTCGAAGGGCGCGGGGGCGTCACCGAGAAAACACGTGCCCACGGTGGTGGGGTAGGGCGTCTGGTGGAGCTCGTCTTTGACCGGGACCATGACCCCGTCGAGGGGGCTGAGCGGCTTTTTTTGGGCATAGCGGTCGGCGCTCAGGCCCGCTTGCCGTCGGATGTCGTCGAAATCGGCGGCGATGAAGTGCCGCAAGGGGGGCCGGTGCGCGCGCTGGGCCTCGTGGTGGGCGATCACCCGTTCGGCCACGTCCACCGGGGTCACGGTCCCGTCCCGGTAGGCGGCGGTGAGCGCATCCGCGGTCACAAACGGCGCGGGGCCAGGCGCGTCGTCGCGGGCGAAGGCGTCCAGGCTCGTCGGGGGCAGGTCGCGTTCGCGCGGGTGCAACACCGGGCCGAACGCGAGCGGGGCGTCCGGCCGGGCCGCGCGGAGCGCTTCGAAGCCCGCGGCGTCGGCCATCTGTTGGCGCAGCACCGGGCCCACCACGGGGCTGCGCGCCGCCTTGGCGAAGATCGTGAGGGGGGTGCCCCGCAAGCGGGGCAAGTTCACACGGGTCAGGTCGTAGGCCATGGGGCTCCCCGGCCCCGACCTCGTGGTCAGCGACGCCGTCGTCGGGTGCGGACGGCCAGGGCCCCGCCCAGCAATAGCACCAATGCGCCGGTCGCAGGAGCGCGCACGGGGTCGGCGTGGGCACAACCGAAAGGCCCGCCGCCGTCGCCATCGCCGTCTCCGTCGCCGTCGCCATCTCCGTCGCCGTCGCCATCTCCGTCGCCGTCGCCATCTCCGTCCCCGTCGCCGTCGCCCGGGCCCGTGGTGGTGCAGTCACCGCCGCTGGGGTTGTCGATGCATTGGGTCGGGTCGGCCGGATCGGGGCAGTTGTCGGGGGGCATCATGTTGTCTGCGTCGGGGCAGCTGTTGAAATCGCAGCTGTTGATCGTGGCGTCGGTGCAATCGCTGTCCAGCGCGCCACAGCCACAGTCACATCCCCCCGCGGGCTCGGCGCCGTCGCCGTACCAGTCGGGGTTGCAGAGCCAGCCGGCGGGGACCACGTCGCCGTCTCCGTCTCCGTCCCCGTCTCCGTCTCCGTCGCCGTCGCCGTCGCCGTCACCGTCGCCGTCGCCGTCACCGTCGCCGTCGCCGTCGCCGCAGCCGGCGGCGTCCCCCATCCCGCCGGTGTTGGTGTTGTCGGCGGGGTTGCCGGGGGCGATCTGGGTGCCCGCGGCGTTGGTCCAGGTGCAGCAGGGGTCGCCCAGCTCTTCCCCATTGAGCGCGCCGTCGCTGTCTGAGTCCAGCGTACACACCGCGGCCCAGTCCACCGAGAACCCATCATTGGTGGCTTCGACGTCCGCTCCAAAGACATTGCGCGGGGTGCCGCCGCCGTTTTGGTGGCAGGTGTTGCAGTTGAGGATGCCGGTGGGCACGCCGGGGATCTGCAGCACGTACTGGGCTTTGGCCATCGCATCCGGCGCGAGGCTCACCACGAGGGCACACATCAAAAAGGCAACTTGCCGGATCATTCACCACACTCCTTGGCCCGCGGTCGGTGCCGTCGCCACCGACGACACAGAACAGCCAAACCCATCCAGATCAAAAACGAAGAGGCCGCCCCCGGCCCGCGCGCGTCACAGGTACAGCCCGCCATCGGATCGTCATCGCCGTCGCCGTCGCCGTCGCCGTCGCCGTCGCCATCCCCGTCGCCATCGCCGTCACCGTCACCGTCACCGTCACCATCTCCATCGCCGTCGCCATCACCATCCCCGTCGCCGTCCCCCATGTCGCAGTTGGCCGCGTCGCCGGCCCCGCCCGTGTTGGTGTCGTCCGCCGGCACCCCCGCGGGCATCCGGGGCGAACTCCCGCGGGTCCAGGTACAACACGGGTCGCCCAGCTCTTCGCCGTTGAGGGCGCCGTCACTGTCCGAATCGAGCAGGCACACCGCGGCCCAGTCGACGTTGTTCTGCGCGTCGAGCGTCGCCTGCACGTCCAATCCAAAAACATTGCGAGGCGAGCCGTCCCCCGCGGTGTGGCACGTGTCGCACACCAGAGGGGCAGATGGGATTTGCACCACGTAGTTGGTCCGGGCCTCCGCCCGATCCGCCGCGGTCCACAACATCAGGCCGGCCACGGCGCATACGAGCTTGTTCATCTCGACCTCGGCCCCCCCCGTCGTCGTCGGGCGACCAAAAGCCCGAGCAAAATCAAAGCCGCGCTCCCGCCGGACGATCCGGTGGTGGCGCAACCCCCCGACGTGTCGCCGTCGCCGTCGCCGTCCCCATCCCCATCCCCATCCCCGTCTCCGTCGCCGTCTCCGTCCCCGTCCCCGTCGCCGTCTCCGTCCCCGTCCCCGTCCCCGTCTCCGCTGATGTCTCCGTCGCCATCGCCGTCTCCATCGCCGTCTCCATCGCCATCGCCGTCTCCATCCCCGTCCCCGTCGCCATCCCCGTCCCCGTCGCCGCCGGGCACATACGCGTCGAACGCGATGTTCTCCAAACACCACCCGTCGCCGTCCGGCACCGGCGTGCTGGTGAAGTTATCCGCGATGGTCACCTCGACAAGCTCCACCCCTTGCAGGCTGCCGATGATGCGGGTGTCCTCGACCCAGGTGTCGATCTGCAGCGTGCCCGACTGGGCCATGAACGTGCGCTCGCACCCACCTGGCATCACGCAGCTCTCGGAGACGCGCACGCAGTTGCCGCAGGTGGCGTATTGGGTGTCGTTGCCTTCGATGGCGTACGTGCCCGGTTGGGTCGCCCCGCCGTATTCCGCGCCGTAGAGCTCGATCACGAGCTCGTCCACGGGCTGGGCGGTGCCGCTCAGAAGTTGCACCACCTGGACGGTGGGGTGCACGGTGAGGCTGACGGTCTCGGCGTCAAACCCCTCGATGTTGCATTGTGCCGCGGCCGGGAACGCCCCAGCGCACGCCGCGGCCCAGATGCCGATCATTCCAGTCAAACGGTTCATTTTTTATTCCTCGGTGCCCCGTCGACACGTCGTCGGGGCGATCCATCCGATACCTGTCAGTCTGCCTCACCCACGCCCGGAGCGCCAACCCCGAAGGGGGTCCGATCTTGCCAATTTCACGTTCAAGATCAGTACGTTGTGCGGTGCTGCCCGCATGCAGCAGCCTGAGACAGGCGCGGGCGGGTTCGTTTTTCAACCGGCCGGGCCGATATGCCTACCGGTGGAGGCGCCGTGGAGCCGACCAAGATCGAACACGATGAAGATGAGGATTCGCTCTCCAAGACCGGCAGCGCCCGGCCGCGGCCGATCGTCGACCTCGACGCGTTCGGCTCGGGGCGTCCGGCGGACGAGCTCGCGTCCGACCGCGGCTTGGCCCCTGCGGCGTTCGAAGAAAAACACGGCCGGTGGTTTTTTGTGGTGCACGTCGACGACATCGCCCGGGTGGACCGCGAAGGCGGCCGCAGCCTGGTGAAGGTCGGGGTCACCATGGGCCGCGACGGCATGTACGTCTTTTCGTTGCGGCCAAGGCTCGACCCGGGGCCGGTGGCGACCCTCGGCCGCGGCAGCGACAACGACGTGTTGTTGCCCCACGCGTCGGTGTCGCGCCAGCACTGCACGTTTTCGGTCACCGACGAGGGGTTGGTGGTGCGGGACGCGGCCTCGTCGTTCGGGACGTTCGTCAACGGGATCCGCCTCGCCTCCGAGGGCACCGCCCAGGACGGGGCGAGCCTGCGCATCGGCCAAATCGCGGGCATGGTCGTGCACGCCGAGACCCTGCGCGAGCTGCTCGACGGATAGCCGGCCCCGGGCGATTGCGGCCTCGAGGTCTCATCGGTCGGCAAACCGATGCAAACCACCGCCACCCCGCTAGGGTGGTGTGACTTCCCCAGCACAATCGGACGGAGCGCAGATGCGACGGCGAGAGCGAGTGGCCAGCTTGGCCCTGGTGGGGATGTGTGGCCTGTGGACAGGGTGTGGCCTCGAGCCGGTGCCCGGGGAAGCGGCCGCGCCCGCGGTGGACAACCCCGACGACGACTGGGTCGACGAGCGCGGCGCGTTGTGCGTCGAACAGACCGGGGTGTTGCCCTGCGAGGGGGGCGAGGGGTGCCTGTTGTCGACGGGGACGTGTTCGGACGCGTTGCCCGCGTGTACCCCCACCGACGACGAGGCGGACTTCGCGCCGGTGTGCGACGGGGACGTGTTGGTGTTCGGGTGCACCGCCGCGGGCATGCCCCTGGCGGTGGACTGCGTGGCCGAAGGCGGAACCGGATGTGACGCCGGCGGTTGCCTCGACGTCGACGAGGGAGAGGCCTGCGTGGCCGGCCTGTTGGCCTGCGGGGGCGGACTCGACTGCGTGGGCGAGGACCTCGGCGAGGCGCCCGGGGTGTGCACGGTGCTCGCGGCGCCCGAACCGGGCGAGGGCGACAGCGGCCCCGACCCGTGGGGCAACGAGCAGGCCCAGGCCGCGGGCAGCGCCGCCGGCACCGCCGCGGCCCGGCAGGAGGCGGTGTTCGTCACCGCGAACATCGGGCGGGAGTACAAAGGCAACCGGGCGAAGATGGAAAAGGCCATCGATCGCATCGGTGATGTCATCGGCAGCAAGCCGGTGCCCAAATACATTGGCTGGCAAGAGATCGGCGGCAACGACCCGTGCGGCAACTGCGAGTTTGTCGAGATCCGAAAACGGTTCAGCCGGGCGAAGAAGTGGCGCAACGCGCGCCCCCGGGGCGTGCGCGGTGACTCGACCAAGGAGCGCGTGGCCGTGCCGGTGACGTCCAAAGGGGGCGGCCCCCACCGGGCCACAGCGACGTTTGTCTCGCCGGGCTGGGCCAAGGTGAGCGCCACCCGTTGGGTCACGCACGCGCACTATCCGGAGCGCAACCTCACCGTGCTCAACACCCACCTCATCGCGGGCGCGTGGTCGTGCAAGTCCGAGCGCGCCAAGCGCCGCCGGTACTGGAAACAAGGCTGGAAGGCGATCCAGGACGCGGTCAAGCACGAACGCCAGCAGGGCCGCAATGTCATTGTCACCGGGGACTTCAACCGGTTGCGCCGCAAGACCAAGTGCAACCCCGCGTGGGACCCCAAGTCGCTGCACCCCAAAGCGAGGGTCATCGGCGGCAGCGGGCTGGACTACATCTTCGCCGTGCCCGCCCCGGGGGAGAAGTTCGTGGTGTCCAAACGCGCCAACAACAAGCCCAAGCGCGGCAAGATCCACATCGGCATCGACGGCCACGACGCCTACTGGGTGCGCGGCCGCTTCAAGAAGAAATAGCCCCCAAGCCGCTCTATACAGATACATTGCGCTTGGGTGGGTGGGCCTCCGCACGGGAAGGGGACGGGATATCCCCTCCAGCCGCTGGTTGCATCCGACAGGATGCGACCCGGGCCGACGGGCCGGAGGCCCTTGGAGGGCCGACTCGGGGGTGAGACCCGATTCGGCGAGCTCGCGAGCCGTGAGGGGGGAGGAACTCCCCCCTGTGGCTAATCGAACAGCTCTTTGACCTTGTCGAAAAAGCCCTTGTGCTCGGGGTGGCTGTCCTCGCCGGACAGCTCCGCGAATTGTTCGAGCAGGTCGCGCTGTTGCTTGTCGAGTTTGGTCGGGACCTCGACCCGCACGGTCACCAGCTGGTCGCCGCGCGTGTTGTGGCGCAAATGGGGAATGCCCTTGCCGCGCAGGCGGAACACCGTGCCCGGTTGGGTGCCGCTCGGGATCTTGAGCTTCACTTTGCCGTCGAGGGTGGGCACCTCGATGCTCGTGCCCAGGGCGGCCTGGGTGAACGACAGGGGCACCCGGCAGAGCACGTTGTCCTCTTCCCGCTCGAACAGCGGGTGGGCCTCGATGGACAACACCACGTACAGGTCGCCCCGCGGCCCGCCGCCCCGGCCGGCCTCGCCTTCGCCGACCAAACGCAGGCGCGTGCCCTCGGACACCCCGGGCGGCACCTTGACCGCCATCGAGCGCTCGACCTCGATCTGGCCGGCGCCCCGGCAGTCGTCGCAGGGGTTCTGCACCACCCGGCCGCGGCCTTCGCACACGTGACAGGTCCGGGCGATGGAGAAGAACCCCTGGCTCACCCGGATTTCGCCCAGCCCGCCGCAGGTCTGGCAGGTCACCGGCTCGGTGCCGGCCTCGGCCCCGGAGCCGTTGCAGGTCCCGCAGTTCTCCAAGCGCGGGATGGTGATCTCGCGTTCGGTCCCGAAGGCGGCGTCCTCGAACGAGATCTCCATGTGGTACCGCAGGTCGGACCCGCGGGCCGCGCCCCGTCGTCGTCCCCCGCCGAAGATGTCCCCGAAGATGTCCCCGAAAATGTCCTGGATGTTGATGCCGAAGCCCGAGCCCATCCCGTCCCCGCCGAGGCCCGCGTGGCCAAAGCGGTCGTATTGGGCGCGCTTGTCGGCGTCGGACAGGATCGCGTAGGCCTCGGACGCTTCTTTGAACTTGTCTTCGGCGGCCTTGTCGCCCGGGTTCTTGTCCGGGTGGAACTGGTGGGCGAGCGCCCGGTAGGCCTTTTTCAGGGTGCGCTCGTCGGCGTCCCGCGAGACCCCGAGGACCTCGTAATAATCCCGCTTATCCGACATGGTCTTCCTCTGACGCGGCCAGGGGCGTTTGCAGAGCTTCCAAAATGCGCCCCAGCGCGTCCTCGTCAAGGGGCACCAGATGGTGGTCATGCCCCTCGAGCACGAGGCCCTGGGCGCCCTCCCGGCTGCCCCAGGCATCGATCTGTTTTTGGTCGGGGCGCGCGAACTGCTTGTCGTCGCCGCCGCGCACCACCACCCACGGCACCGCGGGCATCGCCTCGCCCGGCACCTGCCCGGTCAGCTCGATCCACGCTTTCCAAAACCGCACCGTGGCCCCGAACAGCCGCGTGTCCTCGGGAAACTTGCCCCCGGCCAAGGCCTTGAACGTCTCGTCCAACGACGCCGCGCGGTTTTTGACGTCGAGCGCGCGCTGGGCGGCCTCTTTGTCGCCGGATTTTTGCGCCGCCCGGTGTTCGCGCTCGGCCCGGGCATACAGCGCCGCGGTCATCACCCGGTCGACCCGCCGGGGGATGGGCGAGACCAACACCAGCGCGGCCGCGGTCTTCGCGCAGGTGCTCGAGAGCGCGACCTGGGCGCCTTGCCCGTGCGCGTAGAGCACGATCCGGCCATCCGCGTGGGGGTCGGCCCGCAGCGCGGCACAGGCCGCGTCGACGTCTTTGACCAGGGCCGCGGGGCCTTCCGCGTCGATGTCGGCTTGGGGGTATTTGTCGCACGCGGGGTCGTCGCGCGGGCCGCACGAGCGCTTGTCGTAGGCGAGGGTCAAAAACCCTTGGGCGGCAAAATAGCGCGAGAGCTCTTGGGTCACGTGCACGGGCCCGTCGTAGCTGTCGGTGCCGTTGCTGGTGCGCGTGCCCCGCCGCGAGATGTTGCCGCCCCCGGGCACGAACACCATGCCCGGGTGCAGGTCGCCATCGTCGAGGCGCAGGCTGACCGCGCGCACCGCCGCGGTGGTCTGTGCGTCGACGGGCACCGACAGGGTCAGGTCCTCCTCGACGAAATCGGGGGTGGTCGCTTCGCCCCGCGCGCCGCCGGTCTTGCAGGCCGGACACACGCCGAGCACGGCCGCGAGGGCCCACACCAGGCGGGTCATGCCGCGTCCACGAGGGTGGTGTCGGCGCCGGACTTGGCCGCGGGATCTGTCTTTTCCTTGGCCTCGAAGCCGTCCGCGGCCCGGGCGGCCTCGAGCCGGGCCCGGGCCTCGTCGGGACCGCACACCAAAAGCTCCCCCGCGCCGGCCGAAAAACGCCGGGCTTCGCACAAGCGCAGCACGTCGGAGGTGTCGTCTTCGCTCATCTCGGCTTTGCCGAACCACACATCGACGCACACCGTGCCGTCGTCTTGCGGGCGCACGTAGGCGCGGGCGGTGTCCCCGGCGAGCTCGTGCAGCACCGCGGGCTCGACCACCCCGAGGTCGATCACCGCTTGGCCCGCGAGCACCACGCCCCGGCAGAGGCCCTCGCGCACCGCCGCGGTGCTCGCGTCGTGTTGGGCGAGACAAAAGGGCAGGCCCGCGAGCTTCAGCCGGCGGGCCTTGGTCGAGAGCGCGCGCGCGATCAGGGTCACGCCCTCGGCGTCGAACCCATCCGCCGGCCGGCCGCGGATCGCGGCCTCGGCGAAAAACGAACGCAACGGCAAGCTGTTCGACATCGACGCTCCTGTGCGCGTGGGCGCGCAGCCCCGCATCGCATCTTTTGGGCGGGCTTGAAAGGCCGGCGCATCGTGTCGAGACAAACCGGACAGACTTGAAAGGTGCACGGTACAACACGGAATGTCGTCGTTCCCGGACAATCCCTTTGAAGACGATGCGATTCCGCGCACCGGTCCGGGGGGCAGCTCCGAGATCGACGCGCTCACCGGCCTGCCCAACCGCAACGGGTTCTTGGGGGCCTTGGCCCACGTCGACCCGCGGCAAGAGGACGGCGACGGGTTCGCCATCGTGGCCCTCGACATCGACCAGCTGCGGTTGATCAACGAGAGCCTGGGCCAGGTGGCCGGCGACCGGGCGCTGCTGTCCATCGCCGCCGACCTCGGCCAGGCCCTGACCCCCAACGACGTGCTCGCCCGCCTCGACGGCGACGAGTTTGTGGTCTGGCTGCGCGACGTGCCGGACGTGGCCTTCGCCGAGGCGGTGGCCCAGCGTCTGCAGCGCATCGTGTCCCGTCCCCGGGAGGTGCAGGGCACCGAGGTCATCCTCTCCACCGCCTGCGGGCTGGCCTACGCGGACAGCTTCGACGGCTATCCCCGCGAGGTGCTCAAGGACGCCGAGACCGCGCTCTACCGCGCCAAGAACCTCGGCCGGGGCCGGATGGTCACCTTCGAGCAGCAACATTCGCGCAGCTTCCGCCGGCCCGAGCGCGAAGCCGAGCTGTTGCGCGCGCTCAACGCCGAGTCGTTCAAGCTGCACTACCAGCCGATCATCTCCCTCGAGAACGACCGGGTCGCGGGCTTCGAGAGCCTCGCCCGCTGGGAAAAAGATGGACAGCTGGTGAGCCCGGCGTTGTTCATTCCCCTCGCCGAGGAGTCGGGCGCGATCATCCGCCTCGGCCAACAAATGGTGAACCAAGCGGTGAAGACCCTCGCCGACTGGCGCGCGGCCGGCATCGACATCAACAAGACCTACGTCACGGTCAACGCCGCGGCCCGGCAGTTCCAGGACGACCGCCTGTACAAGGTGGTGGCCAGCGCTCTGATGGAGCACAACGTCAGCCCCAGCTGCCTCGCCATCGAGCTCACCGAGTCGGCCTTCATCGGCAGCTCCAAGCTCGTCGAGGAGAACTTCAAAGGCCTCCAGGACCTCGGGGTGCGCATGCTCCTCGATGACTTCGGCACCGGCTATTCCTCATTGTCGTACTTGGCGCGGTTCCCCGTCGACGGGCTCAAGATCGATCGCAGCTTCGTCAACGCCATCGAATCCCAAGGGGTGTCCGGCCCCATCGTGCTCATGGTCCTCGGGCTCGCCCGCAACCTCGGCATCCCCGTCGTGGCCGAGGGCATCGAGACCGAATCCCAGCGTCAAAAGCTCAAGGGGCTCGGCTGCGAATACGCCCAAGGCTATTACTTCGCCAAGCCGCTCCCCGGCGACGACGCCCTCGCGTATTTGAAGAAGTACTTCGAGCCCGGTTCGCTCCGGCCTTGACCCTCGCCCCCGATCTCCCGCTGTGCGATAACCAGCGACGATGATCAAATACTTGGGCTCCAAGCGCACCCTCATCCCCCTGCTGCTGGAGGTGATGGGGCCCGCGGACGGGCGCACCGTCCTCGACGTGTTCTCGGGGACCGCGCGGGTGGCCCACGCCCTCAAGGCCGCGGGGTTCGCGGTGCGGGCCAACGATCACAATGCCTATGCATACCGCTTGGCCCAGACCTACGTCGAAGCCGATGACACCTGGGCCCCGGCCGCGCACAAGCTCGTCGCCGAGTTCAACCGGCTCCCGGGCCAAGAGGGCTATTTCACCGCCACCTACTGCCGCGGCGCGCGCTACCTACACCCCAAAAACGGCGCCAGGGTCGACGCCATCCGCCGGGCCATCGCCGACAAAGCGTTGCCCCCGCTCCTCGAGGCGGTGTGTTTGACCGCGCTCATCGAGGCCGCCGACCGGGTGGACAGCACCTGCGGGGTGCAGATGGCGTTCTTGAAAAAATGGGCCAAGCGGGCCCACAACGACCTCGAGCTTCGGGTGCCCGCGCTGCTCCCCCGCGCCGCGGCGGGACCGGGCTTTGCCCACCGGCAAGAGGCCCTTGATTTTGTGCGCGCCCACCCCGCCGACGTCGCCTATCTCGACCCGCCGTACAACCAGCACAGCTACCTCGGCAACTACCACGTGTGGGAGACGTTGGCCGCCCAAGACGAGCCCGCGGTGTACGGCATCGCCCACAAACGCGTCGACGTGAAGACCCGCAAAAGCCCCTTCAACCGCAAGACGACCTTCCGCGGGGCGTTTGAAGAGCTGGTCGCGGCGGTGAGGGCCCCGACCTTGGTGGTGTCGTTCTCGGACGAGGGCTACCTCGACCGGGCCGCGCTGGAGGACATCCTGTCTCGCCGGGGGCGCGTGTCGGTGGTGGCCACCGACTACAAGCGGTACGTCGGGGCCCAGATCGGCATCCACAACCTCAAAGGGGAAAAGGTGGGCCGGGTCTCGCACCTGCGCAACACCGAGTACGTCTTCGTGGTCGAGTCCGGCGCCGCCTCTCGCCGCGCGGCGCCCGCGGGTGTGACCGGGGCCGGGGCGGGGCCGGTCGCGGGTTGAGATCCGTGATTTGGGTGTGCGACAATCCCGGCAACGGCAGGAGGTCAGGCATGTACGGCGTTCGTCTGGTGCTGGGGCGGCTTTTGATGATCGGCGCGGTGGCGCTGTTTTCGTATTCGTTCCTCCAAGGCGCGGTGTGTCGCTGCCACCTGGCGGACGACCTGCCCGAGCTGATGATCAGCGACGCGCAGTTCGGCATCGAGACCTGGGACGCCGACGCGGGCTACATCTACGACGAGACCGACACCGTGGTGCTCGAGCCGGGCACGAGCTTTGGGTGGCGCATCAAGTTGAAGAATCCCGTCACCACCGTGCGCCTCACCGAGGAGTTTGTGCTCCCCGCGCCCCCCGCGCATTGGGGCCTGACCCGGGACACCGAGGTGACCGCCGACCGCCGGGTGGCGGTGACCGAAAAGAACGTCACCCCCGAGGACGGCTGGATCGACAACGGTTGGGTCGTGACCGAAGGCGACCCCGAGGGGCTGTACGAGATGCGCATCTACCTCGACGGCGACCTGGTGCAGACGTTCCGCTTCAACGCCGTGAAGCCCTGACCGCGCCCTGGGTGTGTCCCCACAAAAGCCGTCGCCGCCGCGACGGCTTTTTTGATCGCCGGCGCTAGGGGGTGTGGGGCCGGTCCCGCAAAAGGTCGCCCCCGTCGAGCACCTCGAGGGTGTGCAGGGTCTCGATGGTCTCGCAGCTGTCCCGCATGGCCTGCGAATGGGTCTCGGCCTCGTCGGGAAGAGCGGTCTTTTGCGCCCAGGTGGCGCGGTCGGGCCATTGGGCGTAGGCGATGAAGCTCTGGCCCGCGGCCCGGTGCAGGCGCGACCCGAGGCTGCCCCGGTGGGTGTAGATGAGGTCGGTGAGGCCGGCCCACGCCGCGACGAACGCGTCCTCTTGACCGGGGTGCACCACGAAGCGGTAGATGACGCAAAACATGCGCCAGGGTAGCCCAGGACCCGGCCGGCCGGTGGTCAATTGTGGATAGCGGGGGTGGGGTCTTGGTGTGAAGGCCCCGGGGCCGGCGGTGTGACGACGGCGGCGCGGCCCCGGCGGGGTGCGGCCTGGCCCCGGTGGCGTGGGGCTTGCTTTGTCGGGTGGTGAACGCCCCCAGCGGCCCGGTCGGGCCAGGGGATGCCTGTGTTTTTGCTGTTGTGGTGTGGGGTGGTGGCGGCGTCTGCGCCCGCGGGGGCGCCGGCCGATCCCGCGGACCGGCCGTCGGGGGTCGAGGCGCCGGCGGTCGCGGCCGGCGACGAAGCCATCGCGGTGGGCCGGGCGGTCTTGGTCGCCGGGGTGTTGCCCGCAGTGGTGGGGGCCGGTCTGGGCACGGCGGCGGCGGCGGTGGCGCTCACGGCGTGGGGCCCCGGGCAAGGCCAGTGGTACAGCGAGCCGGCGTGGGTGGGGTGGGGCGCGGCCTCGGCCGCGCTGGCGCTGTGGGCCGCGCTCGGCACGGTGTGGGGGCTGCTCGCCGCGGTGTGGACACGCTGGGAACAGACCGGGGACGGGGGGGCGGCGTTGGCCACCGCCACCGCCGGGGTGGGGGCCGCGGTCGTGGGGGGCGTGGCCGGCGGGGTCTTGACCGCGCCGCTGGGCGCCTTGGCCACGGTCTTGGCCTACCACGCGTGGGGGGTGAAGGCGGGCCCGGCGGCCTACTACGTGTGGTCGTTGATGACCGGCCTCGCGGTGGTGCCCGCGTGCGCGTTTGGGGTCGCCTTGGGGGCGGTCACTGCAGTGACACTGGGCACGGTGGCCTCGGTGGTGGTCCCCGGCGGAGGGGACGAGTAGAGGCGGGGTTCCCGACGACTTGCCCCCGCGCCCGGACCTGCTATGTCGTAGGCCGAAGGGGGCCGCGACGTTTGTCTTTGGTCATCAGTCTCGTCATCATCGTGGCCGCGGTGTACGTGCTCAGCGTCGTCACCGAGGACTTCTTTGCCGTCTCGCTGGACGAGATCGCCCTCAAGCTGAACATGCCGTCGTCGGTCGCGGGGGCTTCGCTCATGGCCATGGGCAGCTCTGCCCCGGAGCTGTGCATCGCCCTCATCGCGCTGTTTCAGGGCGGGGGCGAACACTCTGACGTCGGCATCGGGACCATCGTCGGCTCGGCGGTGTTCAACATCTTGATCATCACCGGGGCCTCGGCCATCGCCCGGCCCGCGCGGGCCCGCCTGAGCGTGGTGCTGCGCGACGCGGTGGTCTACGTGCTCGCCATCGGGGCGTTGCTGTTGGCGATCTACGACGGACACGTGGTGTGGTGGGAGACGCTGATTCTGCTCGGGTTGTACGCCGGCTACCTGGTGCTGTTGTTGCGCTGGAAACAAGAAGAGCTCGACGACGACTCGGTGACGTTGGAGACCCAGGACGTGATCGCGGGGCCGGTCGACGACCACCGGCCGCCGCTGTTGTTGCGCGTGGTGCCGGGGGCGATCCGGCTTCTCACCGGCGACCCGGTGAAGCACTACCTGTGGACGTTTGTGCTCTCCATCGCGATCATCGGGGTGGTGTGTTGGTTCCTCGTCGATGCGGCGGTGAGCTTCGCGTCGATCTTGGGCATTCCCCCGGTGGTGGTGGGGCTGACCGTGCTCGCGGGGGCGACCTCGGTGCCGGACATGATCAGCTCGATGGTGGCCTCGCGCAAGGGGCGCGGGGAGATGGCCATTGCCAATGCCATTGGGTCCAACATCTTCGACATCTTGATCGGTCTCGGGGTGCCTTGGCTGGTGGCCATCGCCGCGCTCAACCAAGCGGTGGACATCGGGGTCGACGGCCTGTGGACGTCGACGCTCATCCTGCTGGCCACGGTGTTCTTGCTGGTGGGCATGATGTCGTTCGGCCGGGTGTTGAGCCGGGCCAACGGCTACATCCTGGTGGCGACGTACATCGGGTACGCGGTGTGGGTCTGGCTCACCGGGGGCCGCTGAGCCCCCGAAGGTCCCGCGGTGACCGACGATGAAGGCGCGCAGGGGCTGGCGATCGACGCGCGCTCCGGGGGGCGAGAAGGTCAGTCTCCCGCCAAGCGCCGGGCAAGTTGGTCCTCGAACAATGAGGCTGGCCAGAGGCTCGGTCCCTGGCCTTCGCCTTCGACAAAGTCCGCCGGCTCGGTGCCCTGCTTTTTGCCGGTGAGGTCAAACCCGCCGAGGTCGGCCTGCACGTTCACGTCGAGGGTTCCGATGACGTAGCCGTGGCCGTACTGATAGCTCTCGAGCACGCCGCCGGTGAGATTCCAAAAGACGTTCTCGTGGGCAGAGTGGCCGGCCCCGCTCGAGTAGTCCTGGCGGTTGAGCGCGGCCCAGCCGTCGTCGGCGAAGCTCTGGTCGATGAGGTTGGCGGTGGCCAACGAGTGGTGAAACTCGCTGGTGCCCACCGTGCCGATGGGATCCCACTGCGCAATGAGACTGCGCCCGGCGTGGGACGCGCACCGCAGCCACACCACCCCCGAGGTCCCGAAGTCCCAGTTCTGGATGAAGTTGTGCCGGCCGGCGCGGCCGACGTCATCGACAAACAGGACTTCGTTGCTGCGCGACACCTCGAAGAGGTACCCATTGCCGCCTCCGCCGCGGTTCTGGGCGTACGCGAGCACGCTGTCGGCCACCGTGACCCGGTGGCTGTCGAGCACGTACACGCCCGACGACTGCAGGTGCATTCCGTCTTCGCCCGCCGGGCTCGCGAAGCTGTGCACATTTTTGATCCAGCCGTCGCGCACATTCTCAAACCGCACCGCGTGCACCCGGTCGAGCGACCAGGCGACGTCGTCCGCGGTGGCGTTGGACAGCGCGAGGTCCTCGAGACCGACCTCGGCCAGGCCCCCGCTGACCACAAAGAGCTGCGCTTGCTCATCGGTGCGCAGCTCGTCCCGCAGGGGCACATCGAGGGTGACCCGCGCGGGGGTCACGGTGTCGTCCAGCGCGACGATCACCCGGCGGTAGATGTGCTTGGTCTGGTCCACAAACGCCACCCAGGTGCCGGTCATGCCGTGGCGCGCGATGAAGCCCGGGGTGATCACGTGGCCCAATGTCACTTCATCGCCGACCGACAGGTCGGCCACGTCCGCGACCTCGACAAAGCCTTGCCGGGGGGCGGCATCCGCGGCCAACGGGCGCGCGCCGCCGTAGGTCTGGGCCGCGCCGAAGCGCAGGTGGCTCTGGCCCGCCATGTTCGCGGTCTGGGTGAAATACACCCGGGTCTGGTCCGGGCCGGCGCCGCGCAGGACGGTGTGCGAGCTGCTCACGGTCAGGCGCCCCTCGACGCGGTACAGGCCGGGGCCGAGCAACACCACGCCCCCGCCCGCCGCGGCCGCGTCGTCGATGGCGTCCTGGATCGCCAAGGTCGCGTCGGCGGTGCCCAGGGGGTCGGCCCCGGTCACGGCGAACACCGGCCCGGTCACGTCGGGGAGCGGGGCCTCTGAGCGCCGGTACCCGGCGTAGGAAAAATCGTGGAGGAACCGTCCTTCGTCGTCGGTGAGCGCCGGGGTCCAGTTGTCCGGGTACAGGCTCGATCGCCAGCAGGCCGGACAGGGTCCGCCCGCATCGGGTCCGCCCGCGTCGGGTGCGCCGGCGTCGGGTGTGCCGGCGTCGGGTGCGCCGGCGTCGGGTGCGCCCGCGTCGGGACGCGGGCCCGCCGCGTCGGGTGCGCCGGCGTCGGGTTCGGCCGCGTCGGGTGCGCCGGCGTCGGGTGCGCCCGCATCGGGACGCGGGCCGGCCGCGTCGGCGGCGCCCGCGTCTGCCCCGGGTGGGCCAGGGCAGGCCAGGCACAGGGCGAGGCCCAGACAGGGCACGACACGAACCATGCCCTGGGCTGTACCCCCGTGAGCGGCGCGCACAAGCGCGGGCCCCGTGACCGGACGCGCCAGCTTGGCTCAAGAAATCGCGTCAGGGGGTTTTCGGTTGTTTGGGTCGCGACCGCCCCCCCGGTCGCGCATGGTCATTCTGTCCACAGCCAAAACCGGAGTCCCGATGAGAATACGCGGGGGCGTACTCGTGCGCCTGACCCACCAAAGGCACAGCCGCGCGCAAATCCTGCGGTGGCTGACCGAGTGCGCGGTCCCGACCGAGGCCGTCGACGACGATTGGCACCGGGTGCTCGAGCCCGGCGCCGGCGAGGACACCGCCCGCAAGATCTCGGTGGCGGTGCAGTCGTTGACCGTCGCTTACCGGCTCAGCCCCGACGGCTTTTGCTGGACGATCTTCGACCGGGGCCAGCCGGTCACCGCCGGGGCCCACCACCCCCCGATCGCCCCCGGCCGCGACGACGTCGCGGTGCTCGCCCACTGGCTGGGCGAGGACGACGCGCCGGCCCAAGGCGCCCGGCCCGCCGGGGGCCGCGCGCCGGGCAAAGCCCCCGTAGGCGGACGCGCACGGTTTGCTAGTCTGCATTGATGCGCGTCGGCAAAAAACTCGTGACCCCTCCGCGGGTGGTGCGCGGGCCCTCGACGGACCCCGCGCCGGCCGCGCCGGCCGCGCCCGCCCCGCGGGGGCCCGCCCCCAAGGCCGAGCTGTCCGGCTTGGCCCAAAAAGGGGCCGCGGGCCAGTCGCCCCTCGGGGTGCGCCTGTTCGGGCTCAACCCGTTTGTGGCCGGGCTCGGTCCCCTCGATGACGAGCTCCGCGCGGACATCACCGGTCCCGGCGGGGCCCACGTGCTGTTGCGGCGCCTGCCCGAGGTGTTCGCGGCCCGGGCCCAAGACCGGCTCGCGGCCCACATCGACCTCGACCACGCGGTGCAGGTGCAGTTGCATGGGGACGCCCACGTCGAGCAATACGTCCAAAACGGCGCGCGGTTCGGCCTGTCCGACCTCGATTGCACCCGGCGCGGCGCGTTCGCCGAGGACTTGGTCCGGCTGTGGTCGTCGGTGTTGCTCAAGAGCAAAGACTTTGGGCCCGGGACCGAGGCCCAGCTTCAGGCCGCCCTGCGCGAGGGCTATCTCGCGGGCGTGGCCGAGGCCGACGCCCGCGCCCCGGCCTCGTCCCCCTCGCTGTTCCAGGATCCAGAGGCATTGTCCTCGGCCCGGTCCTACCTCGACGCGGGGTCGTACCTCGCGCGGTTGATGCGCGAAAACCCCCTCCCGGTGGACGACCCCCGGGTGGTGGACCTCGTGGCCCAATACGCGGCCACCTGTGAGGGTGACCTCCCCGCGGCCGCGTTCCGCATCGTCGAGGCCGGGGCCACCCGGTCCACCGGGGTGGCCAGCCGCGGCAGCGAGCGGCTCATGGTCGTGCTCGAAGGGGCCAGCCTGGGCCGGGACGACGATGTGTTCGTGGAGTTCAAGCCCCAGGACATGCCCGGGGCCGAGGCGGTGGCGGCCAACCGCCTGTTCGGCACCCCCGAGCGCATGATGGGCCACGCCACCCGCGACGGTATTCACTATTGGGTGCATGAGCTGGACGCGGCCTGGCAAGAGCTGGAGACCCTGCGCTCCCCCGCCCACGCCGCGGCCGCGGTGTCGGCGATCGCGCGGCAGCTGGGCCGCGGCCACGCCCGGTCCGCGGACGACAAAGCGGCGCTGGTGGACCAGGTGCAATCGTGGCTCGATGAGGTCTGCGTCGTCGGCCGCGCCCTCACCGAAGAGATCGAGCAGGCCCGGGACCAGCTGCGCGCGGCCTGAGCGGTCGCGCCCTAGGCGGGGGCGAGGTCGAGGAGCTGTCGCACGCGTTCGGCGAGGTCGCCCGGCCGGAACGGCTTCTGTAAAAGCTCCACCCCGGCGTCGAGCACCCCGTGGTGGACGATGGTGTTCTCTGAGTAGCCGGAGATGTAGAGCACGCGCACCCCGGGCCGGGCGGCCTCGACCCGGTCCGCGAGCTCCTTGCCGTTGAGACCCGGCATGATCACGTCGGTGATCAAGAGGTGAACGGGCCCGGCGTGGTCGTCGAGGGCGCGCAGGGCCGACTCCGCGGAGTCGCACGCGATGAGGGCATAGCCAAGGCGCTCGAGGGTCCGGACGGTGAGTCGCCGGACCTGGTCGTTGTCTTCGGCCAGCAAGATGGTCTCGGACCCGCCGCGGGCCTTGGGGGCCGGAGGCACCACGTCGGCGTCGAGCGCGTCCAGCACCCGGGGGAGATAGACCTTAAACGTCGATCCTTGGCCGACCTCGGAGTACACCCACATGAAGCCCTCGGCCTGGCGAACAATGCCATAGCATGTGGACAGGCCGAGACCGGTTCCGGTGCCGGGGGCCTTGGTGGTGTAGAAGGGATCGAAGATGTGGTCCTTGACCTCGGCGGTCATGCCCTCCCCGTCGTCAGAGATCATGAGCGCGACATAGTCCCCGGCGGGGATGACCTGGCCTTTGGCGCCAGACTTTTCATGGGCGAGGGACACGTTGGCGGTCTCGATGGTGAGGCGGCCGCCGCGGGGCATGGCGTCCCGGGCGTTCACCGCGAGGTTGATGATCACCTGTTCGAGCGCGTTGGGATCGATGCGGGTGTGCCAGAGGTCCGCGGCCAAGTGGGTGGCGTAGTGGATGTCTTCGCCGAGAATGCGGCGCATCATCGCTTCCACCTTCTGCACCCGCCGGTTGATCTGCACCACCCGGGGGATCACGGTTCGTCGTCGAGAAAAGGCCAACAACTGCTGGGTCAACGCCTTGGCTTGATCCGCGGCCCGGACCACCTCGCGGATGTCGCCTTCGGCCGGGTGCCCCGTTTGCAGCCCCGCGAGGGCGAACTCCGAGAAGCTGAAGATCGCGGTGAGGATGTTGTTCAGGTCGTGGGCGATGCCCCCGGCGAGCCGGCCGGTGGCTTCGAGTTTTTGCGACTCCCGAAGCTGCTCCTCGAGCTGCCGGCGCGTGGTGATGTCCTGGGCCACGCCCAGCAGCATGGTGGGGGCACCCTGGTCGTCGTGCACCACCCGGCCGTCGATCACCACGTACCGCCGCGTGCCGTCGGGGCGCACGATCGCGTGGTCGAACTGGAAGGGGCCACCGGCTTTGATCGCCGCTTTCACCCGCTCATCGACCGAAGCCTTCTCCTCGTCGGGAACGGCGCGGGCGTAGTGGTCGTACGACAGCGGCACGGTCTGGGGGTCGACCCCAAACAGCTCGTACACCTCCTTCGACCAGGTCACGACCCCGCTGTTCAAGTCCCATTCCCAATAGCCCAGCCGGGCGAGGCGCTGGGCCTCGGCGAGACGACGGTGGGCCTCCTCCAGGGCGCCCTCGGCCGTCTTCCGCGCGGTGATGACCTCGGTGGTCACGACGATGCCGCCGATGGCGCCGTCCTCGGTGTGCCAGGGACGAACATCCCAGTTGGCCCACTCGACCCGCCCGTCCGGTCGCACCAAGGAATCTGCGGTGCCGCTCTCCCCTTGACCGGCGAGGCAACGTTGGTGGATCTCCCGGATTCGCGGGGGCAGGTCGGGGAACACCTCGTAGTGGGTTCTGCCCACGAGCTCCTGATCCCCGAGGGCGTAGTGGTCGCGGTACCGCTCGCTGTGCACCAAATAGCGCATGTCCCGATCGAACACCGCGATGGCGATGGGCGAGTGCCGCACGATGTCCAACAGGTTCGCGCTCAGGGCGGCGTCAGGGGTGCGGCGGCTCATCGACTGCGCTCTCCGGGGGCGATACCGGCCCTTGGTCCGTGGCCGGGCACCGGCACACGTCTTCTTTCGGTGATCTCATGTACCACCTTTGGCGCGGAGACCACACGCTGTCACCGCATTCCGCTGCGGTCCCGCGCGCCGACCCCGGGACAGTGGGCGCGAGACGTACCGCGCGGTACAATGAAGCTGAACCCGCCCTTTCCGCGCCGACCTCTCCAGCGGCGACCCCCCGGGGCGGGCCACCCAAGGAGTGGTCATGACCGATCCCATCCGCCGCGCGGCGTCCCGCGCGAAGCGCAAAAGCCTCCGCCAGCTGGTGCGGCTCAAGCGTCAGGGGCTGTTGCCGTTTTCCATGTTTGACGATGTGGCCGACCGCACCCAGCGCGAGCAGCGCGCGGCCCAGAAGCTGGAGCGCATCTATCACCAAGGGCAGTCTTTGGCCTGGGAGGGGCGCGCGGTCCTGGACGAGCTCATGCAGAAACATGGTGGGGTTCATCTGTCTCCCGCCCACACCGCGGCGATTCAGGAGGTGTTCGCGATCATCTTGTGGGGCGAGCTCGCGGCCTGGAAAGCCTCGGCCCGGCTGGCCATGGAGCTGGTCCCGATGGACGCGAAGATGGCCGCCACCAGCCAAGCCCACGACGAGGCCCGGCACTTTTACGTGATGCGCGAGTACCTCGCCGCGGTGGGCGAGGTGCCGGGCGGGGTCAAAAAGCACACCGACAAGCTGTTGCTCCGGGTGCTCGAGGCCGACCACCTGGCCAAGCTGTTGCTCGGGATGCAGCTGGTGATCGAGCCCCTTGCGTTGACATTGTTCCACCTCGTGCGCGAGCGGCGGGTGGACCCCGTGCTCGGCGACCTTCTGGTCTACTACGAGCGGGACGAGGCCCGGCACGTGGCGTTGGGGGTGCTCTACTTGCCGGAGGTCTTGCGGCGCATGTCCCGGCGGGAGCAGCTCAGCCTCGCCCGGTGGCAGCTCAAGAGCTACCTGATGCAGTTCGACATTCTGCGCGAGATCGAGCCCCACCTCGCAGCCTTGGGCGTCGACGTGCGGGAGGCGATGCGGCTGGCCCGCAAAAAGCAGGTGCAGGCCACCGCGCTTTTGGCCGAAGCCATGGGCCGGGACCTGCCCGTCACCGAGGTGTTCTTGCGGGTGGTGGACTTTAAGGCGGAGTTTTCGTTTCCGCGCGAGCGGTACCGCAGCACCGCGGCCAAGGTGGTGGGCGCGGCCCGCTCGGCCCTGTCCGGCCTCGATGGCGACCACGCGTTGTTCGAGGGGTTGGGCCGGGCCGCGCGCGACCGCGCCTGAGCGCGCCCGGTGTTGTCCGCGTGTGGCGGGCCCCGCGGCGGGGGTGTGAGGCCGGTTGGTGTGGCCCGGCGCACGCCGATGTAAGTATCCGATTTTATTTATAAATTGGTTTGGCACGGGGCTCGCTTTGGCCGGGGGTGAGGAGGGCACCCCCATGACCAGCCAAGCGAAGACCCCGACCGCCCTGTCCACCGTGCGCCACCAAAAAAAGATCGGCGAGGTCTTTGTCGAGCCGAAGGCCAACCGGCTGATCATGGCGGTGACCCTCTTTTTGATCCACCACCTGGCCTACGCGGGCCTGCCGTTCTTGCGGTTCTTTGTGGGCCTGCGCCGCTTCATTCCGTTCCTCCGGGGCATGGACATGACCGGCCTCGACCTCCCCGCCGCCGACGTGCTGCGCGCCCAAAAAGCGGTGCAAGACGGCGCGGTGTACTTCGCGCCCAACCACCCCGAGATGTTCACCGACTGGCTGATCGACTGGGACGTGATGTCGAAGGTGCAGAGACGTTGTGCGTTCTGGGGTGGCTTCGACATCGTCAACGGCGGGCTCTCGTGGCTGTGGCTTCGGCACAATCTCATTGCCAACACCCCCGGCGGCGGGGGCAAGGCGTACTCGGTGAAGGTCGCGGCCCGGGGCGATGGCGTGCTCCTGCACCCCGAGGGGGACGTGGCCTACACCGCGCGAACCCTGCAGCCGGTGTTCCCCGGGGTGGCCGACCTCGCCGAGCGGACCGCGGCCACCCTCGATGGACAAAAGCCCACATACATTGTGCCGATGGTGTACCGCTACCGCTTCGTCGAGGACCCCCGGCCCGGTCTGCACCAACGGTTGAGCACCCTGGAGCGGCGGCTCTCGTTGCCGTCCACCGGGGGCCAGAACCTCGGGCCGCGCTTTTTCGCCTTCCAGCGCCATCTCCTGGCCCGCCTCGCCGAGCGGCACGACATCGACCTACCCGCGGTGGCCGACGACAACTACTTCCAGGTCAAACAACATTTCGTCGAGCGGTTGCTCGGCCGCATGGAGCTGACCCTCCACCTCGCCGGCACCGGCACCGTCACCGACCGCGTGCGCCGGGTGCGCAAGACCCTGCGGGCGATCCGCCGCCAAGGCCCGGCCCACGAGGGGCGCTTTCGGGAGGGCATGGCCAAGGCCAGCGTGATCGAGGCCCTTCACCGCTACGACCCCGAGAGCTACGGCCAGGCCCGGCTCACCGCCGAGCAGATTGCAGAGACATTGACCCGGCTGCGCGGCGCGTTGCTGGCCGACAGCTGGGTGGACACCCTGCGTTCGTTCATGCCGCTGGGCTGCGCCCGGCGCACCGCCCACGTCCGGGTCCTCGCCCCGCTCGAGGTCCAGCCCCACCGGGGGCGGTCCGCGGACCGGGCCGCCCACGTGGCCGAGACCTTGGACCGGTACCGCGCGGCGATGACCGCGGGGCTGTCCGCCCTCGACGCGGAGTTCGCCGCCGCCGACGGGGCCTACGCGGTGGACAACGCCTTTCGGGTGACCCGCGCGCTGCGCCGGGCGGCCTGAGCGATGGCCGGGGGGACGGTCGTTGTGCGCGGGGCGGTGACCGGATAGCTCGCGCGGCATGTCCGACGTGGTGACCACCTGGCTGTCAAAAGACGGAGAGCTTCGCCTGCGCATCGCGCGCACCTCGGCCCTCACCCGCGAGGCGGTGACCCGCCACCAGGCCGCGGCGTACGCCGAGGTGGCCTTGGGCCGCGCGCTCAATGTTGCTGCATTGATTCCCATGACCTGGAAGGACGCCGACCGGGTGTCGATCCAGTTCTCCGGGGTGGGGCCCCTGGGCACGGTGATGGTGGAGATGCGCAAAGGCGGCACCCTCCGCGGCTACGTATCGAACCCGCAGGCCGAGGCCCCGCGGCCGTTTCGGCGTCATCCCCGCCCCCACACCGTGGGGTGGGACGCGCGCGGTCACCTCGTGATCACGCGGCAGGTGGCCACCGGGACCCACGCCCAGAGCGATGTGCACCTGTTCGACGGCAGCATCGACGGGGACGTGGCCCATTGGTTTGACCACAGCGAGCAGGTGCCCACCCGGTTGCGGGTCGACGAGCACGACGGCGAGGTGGTGGGGGTGCTGGTGCAGGCGTTGCCCGGTCCCGAAGGCCAGAGCGCGCGCCGCGAGGGGCTGAGCGATCTCGATGCGGTGCCGCGGTTTGTGGGGCGCACCGATGAGGAGTTGATGGACGTGTTGTGCCCGGGGGCGCGCAAGCTCGACGAAGTGACGTTGCGGTTTGGGTGTCCCTGTTCCCGGGAGCGATCCGCCGCGGGGGTGGCCATGCTCGACGAGGACGAGCTCTTGGCGATGATGATGGAGGACCAGGGGGCCGAGGTGCGCTGCGAGTTCTGCGCCGAGGTCTACGCCTTCACCGCGCAGGACTTGGCCTCGATCATCGACCTCAAGCGCGCGGTGCAGACCTCCACCGAGGGCGGCGACGCCTGACCCCGCGCGCCCCCGGAGGCCAAAGATTTGACCTCGTCGGGCCAGGGCGAAACCCTGGTTCGATGGCCGACCGGCGCGAACACATGGGCGACTTCACGGTGCTGTGCCCACCGTTGACCCGGATTTCGCGGGCCTACGCGGGCGGGGCGCCGGTGTTGGTGGGCGACATCGCCCAAATGCCATTGCTCAGCTTGTTCAACATCTTGACCCAAGGCCGCGAGACCGGGCGGTTGTTGCTCCGGCGCGAACGCATCGAGCGGGTGGTGCTGCTCCGGGAGGGCGACCTCGGGGCCATGGGGGGCAATGGTCCTGCAGACAAGCTGGGGGCCACGCTCCTGCGCAGCGGCCGGGTCACCCGGGGACAGTTCGATCAGGCCCTGGCCGCGGGCAAGCAGGCCGGGATCCGGGTGGGGCAGGCGCTGATCGACATGGGGGTGCTGCAGCCCCATGAGCTGTTCGACGTCATCCGCGAACAGGTCACGGAGATGTTCTGCGATTGCGCGTCGTGGAGCACGGGGTCGTTTTTTCTGTACCGGCTGCCGGACGGGTTTCGTTTCCCCCCCGCGCCCCCGGTGTCGCTCACCGGCCTGGTGCTCGAAGCGGCCCGGCGCGCGGACGAGCTCGCCTTGGTGCGGTCGCAGATCGGCGACGACGAGACCCCCATCGTGCTCACCGGAAAAGTGCTCGACGGGGACGAGGGGCTACAGGCCGCGCACCTCGTGTACGCCCAGCTCGGGGAACCGCCCCTGTCGGTGGGGGAGTTGACCCGGCGCACCCGCTTGAGCGCGTTCGATTGTCTGCGCGGCATCCAGCGGTTGATCCAATGTCAGGTCGCGCAGATCGCGTGCGACGACACGCCCGGGGCCGGACCCGAGGACGTGGCCCCGGTGACGCTCACCGACGAGCAACGCGCGGACATCGATTGTGTGCGCCTGGGCTTTCGCGAGATCGAACAAGCCCTCGCCATCGGCGATCACACCGACGCGTTCCGGGCCGGCATCGAGCGGTACCTGGGCCATGCCGACGCCCACACAAAAACATTGCTGGAGGACATCGATGAGCCCACCGTGCACCTCGACGCCCACCAGCTCACGCTCAACATTGCGCGGCTGCCCGGTCCGCAGCGGGTGAGCCAGGCCCAGGCCTGCCTGGTCGAGCTTTTGAAGTTCGCCGCGTTTCAAGCCGGCGAGCTGCTCTCGCCGGTGTTCGAGATCGCCCTCACCGACCGGCTGCGCTCGGTGTGTGGCCGCTTGATGTTCTAAGGCCGGCGCGGCTATTCCCGGTCTTTGACCCGAATGACGTAGACGAGCTTGGCCATGTCCTTGAGCACCCGGGGCACGCGCTTGACCAGGTGGATGGGCGGGGAGCGTTGCTCCTCGAGCTCGATGGGGATCTCTTGGATGCGCAGGCCTTTGCGTTCGGCCCGGATGACCATCTCCGAGGCGAACAGGTCCTTGTTGACCGCACAGCTCTCGACGATGGGGAGCATGGGGTCGCGGAGGAAGGCCTTGAGCCCGTGGGTGTCGGTGCCCTCAAAGCCGAGGCTCGCCCACAGCATGCCATTGATCACCCGGGTGGCCATGCGGCGGGTGAACGGACGCCGGTCGCGCGAGCCGCGCATCGCCTTGCTGCCGACGACGAGGTCGCACTCGTCGTGGTCGAGCCGGCGCAGCGCGCGGCGGTAGAAGTCGACGTCGCAGAGGTCGATCTCGTCACAGAGCACGATGTGCCCGCGGGCGGCGAGGATGCCCATGCGGAGGGCCGCGCCGTAGTCCGGCTCGGGGCACTCGAGCACGCAGATTTCGGGGAAGTCGCCGCGCATGAGCTCTTCGGCGATGGGGATGGTCTGATCGACGCAGCCATTGGTGGCGAGCAGCACCTCGAAGGAGCGCTCGAGGGTGCGGACCTCCTTGATCAACCCCCGGAGGGCGCGCTCGAGGATGGCCTCCTCGTTGTAGACGGGGATGACGATCGTCAGCTCGGGCGGGGTGGCGTTTGACACAGCGCCTCTTACCAATGTGAAGAATGGCGAAAAAGGAAAACCGAGGTTGGCCCGACGACCCCGGGGCACTATGCCGACGAAAACGTTGCCGTCGGCGCACGGGAGGTCTCGGTGGGCAAAAAAATCGGAATCGGTCTCGTCGGGTTGTTGGTGCTGCTGCAGCTGGTCCCCTACGGATGCAGCCACGACAACCCCGCGGTCAAACAAGAGCCGGCCTGGGACCGGCCCGAGACCCGGGCGCTCGCCCAGCGGGCGTGTTTTGACTGCCACAGCAACGAGACGGTGTGGCCCTGGTATTCACACGTGGCCCCGGTGCGTTTTTTGGTCGCGCACCACGTCGAGGACGGGCGCAAACACCTGAACTTCTCGGAGTGGGACCGCCCCCAAAAGCACGCCCACGAGGCGGCCGAAGAGATCGAAGAGGGCGAGATGCCCATGGCCGGGTACGTGCTGTTGCACGGCGAGGCGGACCTGAGCGAGGCGGAGAAAAAGCAGTTGATGGCGAGCTTCGCCTCGATGTTCGGCAAGGACGAGCACGACGAGCACGACACGCCGGACGCGCCCGACAAAACGCCGCCGGCCCCCCCCGGCGACGACGCCAGCGACGATGTCGGCCACGACCACGTGGACGGCGAAGCGCCCGCTGACGACACCTGATCGCGGGCCCGGCCCGGGCCCAGATCCCGCGCGGCGTGCCACGCAAACCGCCCAGGCCTGGGCGCACGGCGACGCGGTGTCTCGGTCCGGATCTGTGGGGCGCGCCGCGTGCCCAGGCCCTGGGGGCCGGCCCCGGCGATGGATCTGCGGGTTTGTCCCGCGGATGTCGCGTACCCCGCGTGCCCCCGATTCGCGTTTTTGTCCCCCGACTTGCGCCCGCTGCCGCGGGCGACGCGGGGGGGCACTTCTTTGGTACCGTCGAAGCCGCGAAGCACATGGCCCACGAGGAAGACACGATCCCGTTGCGGGCGACCCACCCCCGGGTGCAGGTGGCCGAACCCCCCGCGCCGGCCCCCGCCGCGCGCGCCGAACCCGCCGAACCCGCGCCGGCCCAGGCCGGGGACTACGTCCTCGGGGCGCGCATCGGAGAAGGGGGCTTTGGGGATGTGTTTCGCGCGCGCCACCGGGTCATGGACCGGCCCGCGGCGGTCAAGATTCTCAGCCACCGGTACTCGGCCGACCCCGACATGGTCGAGCGCTTCGTGCGCGAGGCGCGCGCGGTGTGCGCGATCCGTTCGCCCGACATCGCCGACGTGTTCGACTTCGGAACCCTCCCCGACGGGCGGCGGTATTTCGCGATGGAGCTGCTCGAGGGCGAGACGTTGCACGAGCGGTTCGTGCGCCAACCGGTGTTGCCCCCCGACGAGGTCGTCGCCCTGCTCACCCCCATCGCCCGCGCCCTCGACGCGGCCCACGAGGCGGGGGTGGTGCACCGGGACGTCAAGCCGGGCAACATTTTCATCGAGCAGGACGGCGGCCGCACGCGCCTGCTCGACTTCGGCATCGCGCGCCTCGACGAGCCCAAGGCGGGCGAACGCCTGACCCAGACCGGGCACACCGTCGGGACCCCGACGTACATGGCCCCGGAGCAGGCCCTGGGCCGGCCCGTCGACGGGCGGGCGGACATCTACGCGCTCGGCATCGTGGCGTTCGAGGCGTTGACCGGCGAGGTGCCGTTCGACGCGGGGTCGTTTCACGAGACCCAGGCCGCGCACATTCACGAAGCCTTGCCCGACGCCCACGAACGCAACCGCGCCCTGTCCCGCGACGTGAGCCGGGTGCTCGCCTACATCGCGGCCAAAGACCCCGCCGAGCGGCCCGGGTCGGCCCAGGCCGCGGTGGCCGAGCTCTCCCGCGCCCTGTGCGGCGAGCGCCTGCGCGACACCCCCGCGCGCCCCCGCGGCCGCCGCGCTCCCTGGGCGGTGGCGGCGCTCCTCGGGGCGGCCGGGCTCGGGTGGTGGACGCTCCGCCCCGTCGACGCGCCCCCCGATCCGGTGCCCGCGCCCGTCGCGCCGGTGGAGATCATCTCCGTGCCCGCCGCGCCCCCGGTCGAGACCCAGGTGACGTTCGCGCTCACCCCCGCCGACGCCACCGTCCACGACCTCGCGGGCGCGGTGCTGCGGCGCGGGGCGGGGGTGGTGTCGTTTGTGGGGGACGAGCCCCGCACCTTTGTGATCCGCGCGCCGGGCCACGAGCCGGCCGAGGTCACCGTCCCCGCGGGGCCGGCCACGGTGGTGCCGGTGACGTTGACCGCGACCCCCGAAGACAAAGCGCCGGTACCGGCAGAGGAGCCGAAGCGTGGGCCCAATGACATTGAACCCTGGTGACGCGTTGGGGCTGTTTTTGGCCTGTACCGCGCTGAGCGGCGTGCTCGCTTGTCATGATTTCGAGGACCTCGAGGCCGACGGACGGTGCGGCAACCGGGTGCTCGAGCCGCGGCACGGCGAGGACTGCGATGGCGCCACCGATCTGCCCGGGGCCGCGTGCGGGGCCCCGTCGTCATCGGCCCCGTGCCGGTACGTGTGCACCGACGGGGCGGCGTGCCCCGGGGGGTGGGGCTGCGGGGGCGACGGGGTGTGCCGCAGCCCGGCGGGTGGATTCGGCCCCCCCGAGGTGGTGCCCTTTGCCGGCGGGCACCTGAGCGTGGGCGACGCGGACGCCGACGGCTGGACGGACCTGGTGGCGTTCAACGATCGGCGGATTCAGATCGCCTACGGCGACGGCGACGTGCCGTTTTTGGTCACCAGCGAGACCACCACGCCGGGCTTCGACCTCGCCCCGCGGCTGGCCCGGATCGACGGGGACCAAGCGGTGGACGTGCTCGCGCCGTTTTTGGCCGGGGTGCAGCTGTTTCGTGGCGACCCGGGACGCAGCGTGGTGCCGATCGCGTTGCCCACCGCGGAGTTGACCCCGGCCGAAGAAAACGTGCCCCTGGGGGTGCGGGCCGCGATCCCGTTTGTGCACGACGACACCCTGCTCGTGCAGCGCACCGCCCAAGGGGTGGGCATGGCGGTGCAGGGCAAACCCACCGAGGCCGCCGCGGTGGAGCAGATGTTGAGCAACACCACCGGCGCGTTGGCCCGGCGCTTGGCCATCGCCGACATCGATCCCCCCGACGACGACGAACGCCCCGAGGGGAGTCCGGAAGAGGTGGGTCTGGCCTTCGCCAACGCCACCTTCGTCGATGTGGTGAGCGTGGCCTGCGAGGATGGCACCGGGCCGGACATGCCCGGCAGCTGCGCGGTGGAGCCGCGCCAGCGGTTGCCGCTCCCCGCCGGCAAGGTGGTGCTGCCCGACGGGGGCACGTTCTTCGGAGACCGCAACGGGGACGGGTGGCCTGACCTGTTGGTCACGGTGGACGCGGAGGATGGTGAGTCAAAGATCGCAGTGGCATTGGCGGACGGCAGCGGTGGCTTCGCCGCCCTGGCGGTCGATGAGGCGTTGAACGACGCGGTCGCCTGCCGCAACTGTGACAACCTGCGGGACTCGGGGTTGCTGGCGGTGGCCTACCTGGACGATGACGACACCATCGATTTTGTATCCGTGAACACCGTCTATTTCACCGACGCCGCGACCCTCGCCCTCGAGGAGAAGGCCCGGGCGCCACGGCGCTGGCGCAGCGCGGTGGTGGGCAATCTGGATCAAGGCACATCGCTCGACGTCGCCGGGGTGGGGCCGGGGCGCATCGACGTGTTGACCCAACGCGAGGACGGCGAGTTCAATCTCAACACCATCGGGGTACAAGGGGTGCCGGAGACCGTGCACGCGGGCGACTTCGACGGTGACTACTACACCGACCTCGCCTGGGCCGCGGGCAACCAGATCCACGTGTTGTATGGACAAGACACCGTGGGCTTGGCCCAGCCGTCGGTGGTGGCCGACGTCGGGCCCCCCGAGCGGTTGCAGACGGTGCGCGTGCCCGGCGATGTGTTCGACGATCTGTTGTTCACCACCGAGACGCCGGACGGGACATCGCTGCTCTACGCCCTCGAAGGGCAGGGCACGCGGCAGATGACCTCGCTCATCGCCAAGGAAGGCCCGTTGCTCGTGGCCACCGAGCCCTTCGCCCGGGGGGGCGACGCCGACGAGGTGTTGTTGGTCGAGATCGGGCCGCCTCCCGGCCCGCGGCGGCTGGTGTTCCGCCGGGTGGAGGTCGCCGCCCGCGCCGAGGGCCCGCCGCCCTCGGTCGACCTCGCGGTGCCCGGCGATTGTCCGATTCCGCGGCGCATCGGGGTGGCGATCCGCCCCACCGACCTCGACGGGGACGGCGTCGACGAGATCGTGGCGGTGGAGACGGACAGCCCGGAGGCGATCCAGGACGGGGACCCCGCGGTGGATGGGGTCTGGCGTTTGACCGTGATGCGGCTCGACGACCAAGACACATTGTCGTGCACCGCGATGCCCTCGCTGACGTTTGACGGGGCGCCCAACAAGAACGCAGTGACATTGAGCGACGTGGACGGGGACGGGCGGCTCGATGTCATCGCCGCCCTCGGGCCCTACCCCCCGGGGCTCGATCAGCGCGCGGGGGTGGCGGTGTGGTGGGGCAACGCCGCGGGCGGGTTCGACGCGCCCACCGCCTGGCCGCTTGAGGCCGGCCGGGTTCACGTGGCCACCGCCCAGCTCGACCAGGTCCCCGGACACGAGCTGTTGGCCCTCGCCGGGGACCGCTTGCTGGCGTTTCAGCTCGCCGACCGCACGCCGCGCTTGGCGTTTGACGACGTCGCCCCCCGGGGGGCGTCGTCGATGGTGGGCACCGACTTTGACCAAGACGGGCTCGACGACGTGGCGGTCGGGACCAACAACGCGATCTTCGTGTTCCACGGCGCGGCGTGCACCGCGGAGGCGGCCGATCGCGGGGCGTGCACGCGATGATGCTCACCACGTCGATGTTGCTCGGCCTGCTCGCGGTGCCCGCCGCGCCCGACGAGGGGCCGCCCCGTCCACCCCCCCCGCGCCCCGCGGACGTAGAGCGCGCCAAGGGCTTGTACCAAGCGGGGGCCGCGGCCTACGCCAAGGGCCAGTACCTGGTGGCCATAGACGCGTTCGACGCCGCGCTCCTCGTCGTGCGGCGGCCGACGGTGGTGTTCTCCTTGGCCCAGGCCGAACGGCTTCAGTACTTCGTCGACGGCACCCCCGCGCGGCTCGAACGCGCGGTGGACCTCTATCGTGAATACCTGCGCAGCCAGCCGCAGGGGGCGCGCCGCGACCACGCCGGCCAACACCTCGCCACCCTCGTGCCCCTGCTCGAGCGGGTCCGCCTCGACGCGGACACCCAGGCCGGCCCGGTCCCGCCCCGGCTCATCGTGTCGTCGACCACGCCGGGCGCCCGGGCTCAAGTCGGTGCCCAGGAGCCCCAACCGGTGCCGGCGTCGTTCGAGCTGTCCCCCGGGCCGGTCACGGTGGTCGTGTCCGCCCCGGGCCACGACGACGCGACCCGGGCGTTGGCGCTCAAGCCGGGCACGTCGGTGGCGGTCAACGTCGAGCTCACCCCGCACCCCGGCCGCCTGGTCGTCGCCCGCGGGCCGCTCTCCACCGTGACCGTCGACGGCGCGGTGGTCGACGACGGGGTGCAGCGGTTGGCCCCCGGCCGGCATCGGGTGCGGGTCACCGGCCACAGCCGCGCGACCCACGACGAGACGGTCACGGTCAATAGCGACGAGCTGGTCGAGGTGAACGCGGCCCAGCCGGTGAACGCCCAGACCTGGCTCGGCCTCATCACCGCCGGCCTCGGGGGGGCGGTGGCCCTGGGCGCGGGGGTCCCGCTCGGGGTGGTGGCCGCGGCCGAGCTCGAGGCCGCGTCCCTGGAGCGCACCGCCACCGAGGTGCGGGCGCTCACCGTCGACGAGTCCGCCCACCACGGGGACCTGGAGGTGCGGCGCGACACCGCCGCGCGCGCCGCGGTGGTGATGGTCGCGGTGGGGGCGGCGGCGATGGTCGCGGGCGCCTTGTTGGTGGCCTTGGACTTCCCCGTCGGAGGCGGCGGGGAAGCGGAGGGCGAGGTTGAGTGACGTCGAGGATGTGACCGACCTGCTCACCGCGGTCACCGAAGGCGACCCGGGGGCGGTGGAGGCGTTGTTGCCGCTGGTCTACGCCGAGCTCAAGCGCCGGGCCGACGGCCTGATGCGGCGCGAACGGGCGGGCCACACCCTGCAGCCGACCCAGTTGGTGCACGACGCCTACCTCGCGTTGGTGCAGCAGCGTCGCGCCACCTGGCAGAACCGGGCGCATTTTTTCGCCGTGGCCTCGCAGAAGATGCGGCGCATCCTCGTCGACCACGCCCGCGCCCGGCACCGGCAAAAACGTGGCGGGGGCGCCCTGCGCATCTCCCTGCACGACGGGCTCGGGCTCACCACCCAGCGCGACGAGGACGTGCTCGCGGTCGAGCAAGCCCTCAAGCGGCTGGAAGAAGTGGACGAACGCCAAGCCCACATCGTCACCCTGCGGTTCTTCTCCGGGCTCACCGTCGACGAGGTCGCGGCGGTGCTGGGCACGTCCAAGCGCGCGGTGGAAGCGGAGTGGACCATGATCAAGGCCTGGATGCGCCGGGAGCTGGCCGTGCCATGACCATCGAACGCCAACGTCACCAAGATGTCCGGGCCCTGTTCATGGAGCTGTTCGAGCAGGGGCCCGACGTGCGCGAGCACCGGCTGGCCGGGGTCGACGCCCAGCTCGCGGCCGAGGTGCGCTCGCTGTTGGTACACATGACCGACGCCCCCCTGCTGGCCGCGCCCCCCGCGCAGGGCGACCCGCTCGGGCTCTGTGGCCAGCTGGTCGACGACCGCTACCAGGTCGAGCGGTTCGTGGCCGAGGGCGGCTTTTCCTACGTGTACCAAGCCGAGCAGGTGCGCTGGCGGCGCAAGGTCGCGCTCAAGGCGTTCAAGACCAGCCGGGCCCACGACGAGCGCGTGCGCGACGCGTTCATCAAAGAGGGCGCCCTGCTCGCGCAACTGTCCCAGCTGACCACTGCCATCGTACAGTCCTATGACATTGGCACGCTGGCCGACGGCACCGGCGCCCCCCGCTTGTTCACCGCGCTGGAATGGCTCGAAGGCCGCACGTTGGCCCGGCTGTGCGCCGACGAGGGCATGCCCCGGTTCTCGTTCCCCCGTCTGTTCTCGGTGCTCGACCCCATCGCCCAGGGGCTCGGGGTCGCGCACCGAAGCGGCATCGCCCACCGGGACGTGAAGCCGGCCAACATCTTCCTCATCGAGCGCGAAGGGCACAATGTCGCTGTCAAGCTGCTCGACTTCGGGGTGGCCAAGGTCGCGGCCGAACACGCCCGCGGGTTCGACGACACCGGCAACACCATCAAGGCGTTTACCCTCGGCTACGGCGCCCCCGAGCAGCTCAAAAAAGACGGCCCCCCCAGCGGGCCGTGGACGGATGTGTATTCCTTGGCGCTGGTCGCCACCGAGCTGCTCGCCGGCCGGCGCATCGTCGACGCTGGCGACCCGATCTCGGCGATGAAACGCCTCAACGAAGCCAGCGCGCGCGCCACCCCCCGCGAGCTCGGGGCCCAGGTGTCGCGCCGGGTGGAGAAGGTGTTCCGCAAGGCCCTCGCCCCGCGTCCCGACGACCGCTACCCCGACGTCTCCGCGTTTTGGACCGCGCTTCACCACGCCGCCCCCCGCCGGTGGGGCAGCGACAACTGACTTGTCAAAGCGCGGGCCCGGCCCGAACATGCCCCATGGCGTACCTGATCGAGCCCGGCATTGAGTGCATGTTGGCCAAGGCCACCGACAAGATCCCCGCCGCGGGTGACTACCTGTTCGAGCCCAAGTGGGACGGCTTTCGCGCGCTGGTCTTTCGCGACGGCGACGAGGTCTACATCCAGTCCCGGGACAAAAAGCCCCTGCTCCGGTACTTCCCCGAGCTCAAAGCCCCGCTGTGTGCCCACACCCCCGCGCGCTGCGTGCTCGACGGTGAAATTGTCGTGGCCCAGGACGGCCGCCTCGAGTTTGAGACCTTGCAAATGCGACTGCATCCGGCCAAGTCGCGCATCGACAAGCTCGCGGCCGAAATCCCCGCCAGCTTCGTGGCCTTTGACCTGCTCGCGGCCGGGGACGATGACCTGCGCGAGCGCCCCATGGCCGAGCGCCGCGAACGGTTGCTGGCCGCGCTCGCCGGGTGTGCCCCGCCGCTTTATGTGACCCCCGCGACGACGTCGCGGGAGGTGGCCGCGGATTGGTTTGTACGGTTTGAGGGCGCGGGCCTCGACGGGGTGATGGCCAAGGCCCTGGATGGGCCTTACGTCGAGAAGAAGCGGGCCATGCTCAAGATCAAACACCGGCGCACCGCCGACTGTGTCGCGGCCGGGTTTCGTTGGCACAAAAAAGGGCCCGGAGAACTCTTGGGCTCGATCTTGCTCGGGCTCTATGACGACGACGGCAAGCTCCAGCACGTGGGGGTCACGTCGTCGTTCACCATGAAGCGCCGGGCCGAGCTGGTGGCGGAGCTGGCCCCCTGGCGGGACAACGCCCTCGACGGTCACCCCTGGGCGCAGTGGGCCGAGCTCGACGACAAAGCGACCAAACAAGGCATGGGCAGCCGGTGGAGCGCGGGCAAAGATCTGTCGTTCGAGCCCCTGCGCCCCACCCGCGTGGTCGAGGTCAAGTACGACCACATGCAGGGGCGGCGCTTTCGGCACGGCACGACGTTTGTGCGGTTTCGCGACGACCGTGACCCCGCCGGGTGCAACTACCACCAGCTCGACGTGACCCCGCCGTACGAGCTGCGCGACATCTTTCGGCAGGGCTGAGGCTCAGGTCCCCCCGAAGCTCAGCTGGGCCCAGACTTTGCTGGCCTGGCCATGGAACAGCGGGTTGAGCTCGACGAGCTGGGTGGTCTGTCCGGGCGCGACTGTGGACGGGCCGCTGAGGTCGGCATAGGTGAAGCCCAACGGCCGGTCGCTGTCGTCGAGGAAGATGAGCAACCCTTGTGACTGGGCCCCCGCGGCCGCGGTCCCCTGGTTGGTGAAGGTGACCGTGAGGTTGGTGTCGCTCGCGGTGAGGGCGGTGGGCACAAGCTGGGCCGCGGGTTGGGCCACCCACAGCACATCCTCGTCGAGGTTGACCTCGGCGTGGTCCGCGGTGTCGAACCAACCGGACACCGCGGAGATGTCGATGCCCACAAAGTAACTGGATTCCGCCGAGGCCAGGCAGGTGCTCAGGGGGGCGCCATTGGGCAACACCCCCACCGACCCGCGCACGTAGGTCGCGCCCTCGACCGCGAGGGGGTTGTTGGCGTCGTCGCGCACGGTGATGTTGGCCGCGCGCAGGTTGCACACCGGCACCGCGGCTTGGGACGTGATGGGCACAATGATGAACATGCCCGCGCTGTCCAGGGTCGAAATCCGCGTGAGGTACGCGGTGGGGGCCGCGTAGACCGCGGCGTTGGTGCCGTACAAGGTCACGGGGACCTCCAGGACCATTTGTTCTGGGGTCAAGGTGCCGTCGCCGAAGCTGTCGCCCGCGATCACCCCCTGGTTGTTGCCCCCGGTCGGAAAACAGTCCGGCCCATCGTAGAACGCCTCCTGGCCAAACTGACTGCACGAGATGTCGCATACGTCGTCGTCTTGCCAGCCGCAGGGATCGTCGGTGCCACAAGTACAGGCTGAGTACATGCCGGCCCCGCACTCGCCGCCGCAGGCGCCTTCCCCGTCCCCATCGCCGTCACCATCTCCATCTCCGTCTCCATCTCCATCTCCATCTCCATCTCCATCGCCATCGCCTGAAGAACCGGAGTCGGCGGCTCCGCCGTCCGACGGTTCTTCCACGCCGCCGTCAGGCGGCCAGTCGCCATCGCCGTCGCCGTCGCCATCTCCGTCTCCGTCTCCGTCGCCATCGCCGACCGGCACACACACATAGTTGTTGCGGTCATCGGGGTCTTCCCAGGTGTACCCGTTCTCGCAGCGGACCTGGTCGCCGTCGCGCACGCAGTGATTCGCGCCTTGGCAGGGGTCTTCTTCGCCCGGACAACCCGCCACGAGCGAAAGCCCACCGCCCACCACCGCCCACAACACCCAACGATGTCCGTCCATGTACGCACCTCCCCCAGCGGGAACGGATGAGCGCGGAATTTGGACGAAACCAGAGATCCCGCCCGCCCCCGGCGCGCGTTCCAGGTCGGCGGGTCGTCGGTGGTGTCCGCGCGCGCAAGTCGGTACACAGGAGCATGGCCGGGATCGCGTTTTTTGATCTGGACCGCACCCTCCTCGAGGTCAACTCCGCGCGCCTGTGGCTCAGCCGCGAGTTGCAGCGGGGCCACATCAGCTGGTGGTTCATGGTCAAGTCGATGTTCTGGGTCATCCTCTACGAGCTGGGCTTGGCCCGGATGGAGCAGGTGCTCGAGCGCGCCATCGCCACCCTGCGCGGGACCGAGGAAGCGGCGGTGGTCAGCCGTACGCTCGAGTTTTGGCACGAAGAGGTCAAAGCCCGGGTGCGCCGCGGGGCGCTCGCGGCCCTGGAAGAACACCGCAAAAATGGTGACAAGCTGGTGCTGCTCACGTCCAGCTCGGTGTACATGTCCGACGCCGCCCGCGAACAGTTCGGCCTCGACGACATCCTCTGCAACCGCTTCGAGGTCATCGACGGACGCTTCACCGGCCGGCCCGACGGCCCCCTCTGTTTTGGCGCCGGCAAGCTGGTGCACGCCCAGGCGTGGGCCGAACAGCACGGGGTCGAGCTCGCGGCGTGCACCTTCTACACCGACAGCTATTCAGATTTGCCCGCCCTGCTCGCGGTGGGGCGCCCGGTGTGTGTCCACCCCGACGGCCGGCTTCGCCGCGAGGCCTCCCGCCGCGGCTGGGACATCGCCTACTGGTGACCGACCCGAACGGAACCGAGATGACAACTTCTGCAAAGACATGGCCCCTTCGGCTGTCCCCCGCGGTGCCGGCCCTGGCCGCCGCGCTCGCCCTCGCCGGGGGCCCCGGCTGTTCCGAAGCCCGGGCCGCGCGCACCGGGGCCGCCGGTCTCGTCGTCGACAGCACCTTCTGGTCGCAGTGGGGCGACGGCAAGGCCGAACTCGCGGGGTACCGCACCAGCTTTCGCCGGTACGGCGCGCTGCGCGAGGGCACCGCGGTCACGGTGTTTGTCACCGAGGACTTTTCCAACGCGTTGCGGGTCAAGGCCGACCCCGGCCAGCACCCCGCCAGCGACGTGTTCCCGGTGATGAAGCTCAACCTCGTGCAGGACTTTCAGACCGGCATCTACGACTACAACTTGATGACCAGCGTGTTCGTGGGGCTCGCCCCCTTCGCCGGCTTGCCCGCGGGGTTCCCCGCCAAGGTCTCGTTCTCGTCGCAGGAGTGGTGCGGTCACACCTACCAGCAGTGGCTGTTTGACCCCGGGCAGATCCGCAGCACCGGGCACAGCTACTTCGATGGCGAGGCCGACCAAATCCGTTCACGGGTGGGGCGCGACGATGGCTTCGCCGGCGACGCCCAATGGCATTGGGCGCGCGGGTTCGCCTTGCCCGAGGTCGCGGCCGGCCAAAAGGTCACCGTGCCTTATCTGCCGCCCCTGCAGACCGAGCGGCTGGAGCACCGCGAGGTGGACTGGACCGTGGCCACCCTCAGCCAAGACGCGGCGCCGGTGACCGTCACCGTGCCCGCGGGCACCTTCACCACCGTGGTGCGCCGGGTCCAGACCACCCACGGGCCCGACACCGTGTTCTACGTGGAGCAAGCCGCGCCCCGCCGCATCATCAAGTGGACCCAGACCGACGGGGCCGCGGGGGTCCTGCTCGGGAGCAAGCGCCTGCCGTACTGGGAGCTGCACGACAACGGGCACGAGCGGCACCTGGCCGACATCGGCCTGGCCCCGCCGCCCGCCGCCCCCCGCTGAGCGTCTCCGGGGGTGTGCCTTTTGCCCCGGACATTGTAGCGAGGGGTATGAAAACCCCCGTGGGCTGCCATGAATGAGCGCAAGCCGGCCGTGAACGGCCGCGATGTGGTCCTTGCCATCCTGTGTTTGGCCGCGGGGGGCGCGGCGATGTCGTTGATGTACCTCAAGCTGTTGCAGCCCGACCCCGGCACGGTCATCGACCCCGCCGCGGTGGGGCCCGGGGTGCCGCGGTCGGACGGCAGCTTCGAGGACGCCCTGCGCGAACGGGCGGCGTTGCGCGCCCGCCTCGACGAGCTCATGCGCGACGAGGCCCGGCAAAGCGCCGCCGCCGCGTACCTCGACGCGCGCGGTCGGCTCGAAGCGTGCGAACGGGCCATCGACGATCTCACCCAGCACGAGACCGATGAGCTGTTGCGGCCCCCCCCGTCACCGTTCGAACCCATGCCATTCCCCGACGGCATCAACCCCGTGTACCGCGACGCCCGCGCCCTGCGGTCCCGCACCACCGCGGGCCTGGCCGCGGCCGGGCTCGAGGGTCACGTCGAGGTGGTGGACTGTTCGGGCTTCCCCTGCATCGTGTCGGGCTGGAGCCTGGCCCCCGACGAGATCTCCGAGGACGAGCTCGAGGAGAAGTGGGCCATCGTCTACACCACCATGGCCGCGCGGCTGCCCCCCTCGTCGTGGCACGTGGTGGGCGGTGGTCCGCTCCCCCACGGGGCCCCGGGCCGGGCCCGCGCGTTCCATCTCGCGATGTGGCCCTACGTCGAGGACCCGTCCGCGCTGCGCATCCAAGTGCACCGCCGGGTGCTCGACGCCACCCGCGGGTGGGAGGAGCCGGCGCCATGACCTTCTTGCGCGGCATCATCATCTTCGTGATCGGCGCCCTGCTCGCCGCCGCCCTCTGGGAGCAGCAGGAGGGCAAGGAGATCCTGCAAAAGGGGGTCGCCGCCCTCGACGCGATGCGCGCGGTGCAACAGAGCGAGGAGCAACGGGCGGCGGCGTGGGAGAGCAAAGAGGACGCGCTCACCGACCAGCGGGCCACCTTGCTCCAGGCAGCGCGGACCGCCCACCAACGGTACGAGGCCGCGTCCGCGGCGCTGCAGGCCGAGACCGATGCAGGGACATTGTCGGCGGCCAAGGCCGCGCAACAAGAGGCGTTGGCCGCGGTGGAGCAGGCCGAGGCTGCGCTGGCGGCACAGACCCAAGCGGTGTTGCGCCTGCAGCGGCACCGGCGGGTGGAAAAAGAGTCCGCCGCCCTCCGGCGCCGGCTCACCGCGCTGTTGGGCCGCGACCGGGGCCGGGCCTGGTACGGCGCCCAGACCGCGACCATCACCGAGCAGCTGCGGGTGTGTGAATCCCTCGCCGACAAGGAGCGCGCCCGCTTGGCCACCCGCGACAAGGTCCCGCCCCAGGGCGTCGCGGCCGAGCCCCCGCCGCGCCTGCCCGAGAAGTTCCAGCTCCCCATCCTGCGGGAGACGGTGGAGACGGTGATCAAGACCGGCGAGCTCAACGCCCACATCGACGACGTGGACTGCGCCGAGTACCCCTGCATCGTGTTCGGGGCCGCCGCCGACAAAGAGGCGGTGCGCACCCTGCACGAACAGCTCACCGTCGACTACGCGGGGGCGGCGGTGCACCGCTTGGTCGAGCCGGTGCCCGGCGACGATGAGGGCTGGTGGTTTGCGTTTGTGGTCCGGCCCTACGAACGGTCCACCGAGAGCTCGGACGTGCTCGTGGCCGCGGATCGGCGGGCCGCGTTCGAGGCGTTGGGGGCCCGGTTGCGGTACCGCATCCAGCGCTACCGGCAGATGCACCGGGTGCCCTGAGCCGCGCTCAGGGACTTGACCAGTTGGTGACCTCGGGCGCGCCGGCGAGATCGATGTCGTAGTGGCCGGTGGCCGCGCTCATCCACGGGGTGTGGTCGGCGGGCACGGTCTCTTTCCACTCGTTGCCGGCCTCCGCGTGTACCACGTGGGCGGCGAGCCGCAGCTGGGTGGGGCACCCGAGGTCGGCGAGGGCGACCTCGGCCGAGAGGGTGTGCAGGTCGGCCGCGGCGAAGGTGTCCACCCCGTCGAGCAGGGCGGCGGCCACGTCGGTGAAGCCATTGCCTGGCGTATAAATCGCATTGTACGGTCCGCCGCCGAGGTCGTTGGTTCGGCGCACCGCGATCACGTGGGTGGGGGTAAAGGAGAGCGCGGCCACCAGGCTGTCGTATTCCTTGCCCGTGGAGGGCACGGGGGTGCCCAGGGGGCCGGTACCGGCCTGCACGTACACATGCACAGGTTCGGCCTCGTCTTCGAAGCCCTCGCTCACCATGGTCACGTAGAGATGGTCCGCGTCCCACGCCAGCGCAAACCGTGAATAGGGCTGGGTCTGCGCCCCCGGGACCAGGGTCTGCCCGGCGGGGAACTTGTTGAAGTCGTCCACCCCGTCGAACGCCACCGTCACCGGCGCCGCCGGAGACAGGCCGCACCCCGGCCCACCGCCATCGATCACCCCCGCGTCGTCACCGCCGCCATCGATCACCCCCGCGTCGTCGCCGTCTCCGTCTCCGTCGCCGTCGCCATCTCCGTCCCCGTCCCCGTCCCCGTCGCCGTCGCCGTCGCCGTCTCCATCTCCATCTCCATCTCCATCTCCATCTCCGTCGCCGTCGCCGTCCCCGTCCCCGTCGCCATCCCCGTCCCCGTCGCCATCCCCGTCACCGTCACCGTCGCCATCCCCGTCCCCGTCCCCGTCGCCATCACCATCCCCGTCGCCGTCTCCGTCGCCATCTCCGTCGCCATCTCCGTCGCCATCCCCATCTCCGTCGCCGATGGGCAACGTGCCCGCGTCGTCCGGACCCGCGTCCAACCCGGGCGCCGTCGTCGGACAACCCAAGCTGCCCGCGATCAACCACAGCCACAACAGGCCGGTGCCGGGGATCCACAACCATCGAAGAGCGTACGTCGTCGTTTGCATGCCCCGAGCGTACCTGTGACCCGCGGGTTCGCCAACGTGAGCGGTACCTGGGCCAGGACCGAAGAAAAGCCACCCGAATCAAGGCGTTGCCCGCCCCCGCGAAGGCGAGCGCCGGGGCGCGGACGCGCGCACTACAATGCCCGATTGCGCCCGCGGAGAAACCGATGCCCAAACGAACTGCATGGCTCCTGCTGCTCCTCCCCTCGGCCACCGCCTGCCCGGCCGCGCGCAGCCCCACCGCCCCCGCCGCGCCCGCCCCCACCGCGATGCTCGACGTGCCCGACGACGCGTTCGACGACCTCGCCCAACGGGAGTGGGGCTTCACCCCCGGGCGGGATCTCGGCGATGCCCGGGCCCAAGCCGGCATCGACCACGTCTTCGCGGGGGATGCGTTCCGGTTGCGCATCCCGGTGCAGGTGTTCCGCCGCCAGGCGGAGCGGGGGTTGCTCGACATCTCGCCGCGGTCGTTGTGGATGGTCTACGGCAACCCGCCCTCGCCCGCGTCCCGGGGCACACGCGGCGACCCCCGGCAAAAGGCCGGCCTCGGCTTGTCGGTGTTTCGCCCCGCGGGCATGAAAAACCCGTACCTCAACTTCAACTGTTTCGCGTGTCACGCCGGGGTGGTGGCCGGCCAGCTGGTGGCGGGGGTGGGCAACGCCCACGTCGACCACTACGCCCAAGCCCAGCAGCTGTACATCTTTGACGACGTGAGCGACGGCTACAAAGAGCTCACCAAGGCCGAGCCCACTGCAGATACATTCCGGTCCTACCTTCGCTCCGCCCAAATGAGCGTGCAAAAAAAACTCGTGGACTCCGCCTTGGGGGCGGAGTTCGGCGTGACCGGGCCGCAGGTCGACGAGGCCATGGCCCACCTGCGCTGGTTCGACAACTACGCCGAGACCATCCTCGGCCCCGCCCTGGGCAACGCCTCATCCCGGGGGGACAACCTCGGCCCCTTCCCGGTGTGGAAGCTCATCGCCCGCATGGCCGACCCCGCCACCCGCGGGTTCACCGTGGTGGACAATCTCGATCCCGTGCCCCTCGACACCGTCATCGCCCACCGTCTCGAGGCGGTGCACCGGCTGCGGCCCACCGCCGACGACACCGGCCGCCCGATGGCGGCCCTGCTCGACGAGTACCTGGTCGACCACCCGCCGGCCCCGCGCGCGCCCACCCGGCGCGATGCCCTGTGGCGCATGCCCCCGGTGGACCCGGCCCCCTGGTGGCAACGCAAGTACAAGACCAAGTCGTACTGGTACCTCGACACCCTCGCCACCGCGGAGGGGGCGCGGGACTTCGCCATCAACTTCCACGTGCCCCACCAGGACGCCAACGCGGATTTTCGCCGCCACGCCGCGGTCATCGGCACCGTGCTGCACGCCGCTGCGCGCATGCAAAGCCCCCCTTACCCCCACCTGGACGACGTCGACTGGACAAAAGTGGAGAGCGGGCGCCGCTACTACAACCGCCGGTGCGCGCAATGTCACGGCACGGTCAAGCGCCGCCGCGGACACCGCAAGACGGCCCCGCGCTGGGTGCTGCACTACCGGGACCTCAAGGACGAAGCGGGCCAGCCCCTGCGCCCCGACTGTGACATCGTCGATGTCGGCACCGACCCGGTGTACAGCGACGTGCTCAAGGCGTTCATGCCGTTGGTGGACAAGGCCAACCAGCTGCAGCGTTACTTCGCCGCCGACGGGCCGGGGGCCGCCCACGGCGTCCCCGCCGACCAGCGCCCGGCGGGCCACAACACCGCCGAGGACGGGTACATGGCTCCGCCCTTGGTGGGCATTTGGGCCTCTGCCCCGTACCTCCACAACGGGTCGGTCCCGACGTTGCGCGCGCTGTTGGCCAAGCCCCCCGGGCAGCGGCCGGTGGTGTGGGGGCGCAGCTTGCACCCGGCCCACTACGACTGGCACGACGTGGGTTTGGTCTACGACCAGGTGCCCGCGGACGCGATCCCCCCAAAGCCCCGGGTGTTGGTGGACGTGCTCAAAGCCGACCCCACCTTCGCCACCCCCGAGGCCATCGCCCACCGTCGCTACTACAACACCCGCGACTTCGGAAAATCCAACCGGGGCCACGGGTTCTTGGTGCCCACGGATCGCACCTGCGGGGGAAAGGCCCTCGACGTCGGCGAGCGGGACGGGTCCTGCATCGAGAGCGTGCTCGAGTTCTTGCGGGTGTTGGGCGACGAACGGGTGGTCCCCGACCAGGCGCGCCACCCCGACTGCCCGGACAATTATGGATAGCCGGGGGTGATGCGGTCCCGCTCGCGCATGGTGCGCACGTAGTCGTCCAGGGTGTAGGGGGCGGTGTCGGGGAACGCGTCCGCGAGCACGGTCACGTCGGCGATGCGGTCGAGGCGAAAGTTGCGGTGGGCCTGGCGCAGGTCGCACCACGCCCCCAGCGTCCAGGTCGCGCCCCAGAAGTACAGGCCCAGCGGGCAGAGCCGCCGCTGGGTGGGCACGTCGTGCTTGTCCCGGTACGCGACCTCCACCCGGTGCCGGTCGACAATGGCATTGCGCAAGGCCCCGAGGTGCTCACTGCCGGCCAACGGGGAAAAGCGCATCGCGAACATCCGGGTGTCGTCGAGCCGGGCCTTGACGTTGTCGGGCACCACCGCGTGGGCCTTGTCGATGACCTTTTGGGCCGCGCGCGACAGCTCGGGGTCCGAGAAGCGCTGGACCATGCGCGCCCCGAGCACCAGGGCCTCGATTTCGTCCTCGGTGAACATCAGCGGTGGCAGGTCGAACCCCGGGCGCAGGCGGTAGCCCACCCCCGCTTCGCCGAGGATGGGCACCCCGCTGCGCTCGAGGTCGCGGATGTCGCGGTAGACGGTGCGTTCGCTGACTTCACAGAGTTCGGCGAGCTGGGCCGCGGTGATGAACGTCCGCCGCCGCAGGGCCATCACGATCTGAAACAGGCGGTCCGCGCGTCGCACCGCGCCATCATACCCCTGCTCAGGCGTCGTCGATGACGTGGAAGTAGTCGAGTACCACCCCGCACGGGTCTTGGATGTGAAAACTGCGCCAACCCCAGGGCTTGTCCGACGGTGGGGTCAGGGGTTCGAGCTTGGCCTTCTGCAGCGCCTCCCACAGCGCGTCGCAGTCCGGGGTGGGCACGCTCACCACCGCGCCTTGCCCGCCGTAGGCGGGGAGGGGCGCGGCCGCGCGGGTGGTCATGAAGCACAGCTCGGGGCCACCCCGGTATTGGACCTGGAGGTAGTCGGGGCTTTGATGGCTCAGCGTCCACCCCGAGCGGTCGACGTAGAACGCGCGCAGGCGCTCGAGATCGTCGGTGATGTAGAGCGGAAACAGCTTGTCAGGGTTTTGTGGGGTCATGGACGTCTCCTCGACGCGTCGGCGCCGTCAAAAAGGAAAGTCCACTGTGCCCGGGGCCTCCTGACACCGTGCTGTCAGGAGACTTGGCCGGCCGCGCCGGCGTCTCAGTTGGTGGCTTTTGGCGGGTGCATCTCGAGCCCCGCGGCCACCAAGCGCACCTCGTGTTTGATCGGCTTGGCGTTGGGGTCGCCGCTGTCTTTGGCGAGGTGGGCCGCTTCCTCGTCGGACAGCGTCTTCACCTCGAACAGCCCCTCCACCACCGCGCGTTTGCCCTTGGCGTCTTGGGGGACAAAAAAGCCGTAGTCCTGGGCGGTGATGCGAATCTTGTGCGCGGGCTCGTCGCCGGTGAGCATCCACCAGCAGCCCTTTTTGGCGCACACCTGGTCGACGGTGCCGGCGATTTTGACCGACTTCTTGTCGTACTTGGTCGGGTCCTGCATGCAGGTCGCGACGGTGAGCGGCGCGTTTTTGTCGAGGGGGGTGCCCCGCCGGACGACGCCGTCCTGGTCGACTTGGTCGCGGTCGGCCGGGGTCGTGCCCTTGGCTTGCATGGCCGGGGCCTTGGCCGGTTGCGACGCGGGGGCTTTGGCCACGGTGGCGTCGGGGGCCGGGGCGGCGGTGGATGCCTCACACGCGGTGAGGGCGACCAACGAACAAATCACGACGAGCTTTTGCATGGGGACCTCGAATCAGTCCCCTGGTTGTAGGGGGCCGGGCCCAAAAAGCAACCCGGCGCGGTCAGCGCCGGCGCCGGCGCGCGAGGGCCAAAAGGCCCAGCATCCCGCCGAACAGGCCCGCTTCGCTGGTGCTGGTGCAGCCACAGTTGGCGTAGTCGCCTTCGTAGTCCCCGTAGTAGTCGTCGCAGCTGTAGGTCACGTCGGACGACGCCCAGTCATATTCGACCTGGGGCAGGTCGCCGGTCAGGGTCAGCTCCTCGAGGAGCGCGTCGCTGTCCGCCCCCCGCAGGCGCAGGGTGACGTCGTGGCTGGCGAGGTCCTCGGTCAGGGCCGAGACCTTGAGCGTGACCGTGGTGCTCTGTTCGCTCGCGGGCAACAGCACGGTGTCGACGTAGCGCTGGGTCGCGTCGCCGAACGCGGGGGCGATGTCGAAGAACGCGTCGGCCACCGCCGCCCCCCCGCGGTAGGTGATCGCGACCTGGGCGGCGCGGGGCACATAAAACACCGGGTCGTCGGCCGGGCGGCACTCCGCGGCGCAGCCGCCGGCGGGCACCGGGTCGGCCCACTGGGCGTCCTCGAGCACAAACGGCGCCGTGCTCGCGGGCGCGGCCACGTTCAACACGATGCCGTCGAGCCCGGCCCGGCGCAGCAGGTACGAACTGCCCGCGGGCGCCCCGGCGGGCACCGGCATGGTCACGCTCCGGAAGGTCTCGGCCACGTCCACCGGCGAGACCTCGCCCCCGCCGCTGACAAGCTCCAGCGCGCCGAGCTCCTGGAGTACCTCGTTCTGGTCGAGGTCGCCGCTTTGTTTGGCCAGGCGCCACACCCCGCCCGGGGCCGCGGTCCGGCTGTCGTGGGCCGGCGCGTACACCGCGTCCTCGCCGTACTCACACCACACCCCGTAGTAGGCCGCGCCCGCGACATCGCGCTCGGCGGCCTGGGCGAGCAGGGGCGAGGCGGCCACCGCCGACAGAAGGGTCGCGATCGTCAGAATTTCACGGGTCATGTTCGCCTCCGCACGGCCTCTGGGGCCGCGGCCGGTTCTGGCTTCGAGGTGTGCGAGAACCGTACCCGCCCCGCGTTCACTTCTTTTTGGGCCTGAACGCGGTCACGACCTCATCGTGGGTCTCGATGTACGGGCCCTCGATCAGGTCCACGCAATAGGGCACAGCCGGGAACACCGCGATGAGGCACTCGCGGATCGCCTTGGGCGAACCCGGCAGGTTGATGATCAAGGCCCCGCCGCGGTCGCCCGCGTAGCGGATGGTCGCTTCTTGGCGGGACAGAATCGCGGTGGGCACCTTCTCCAGCGACACCTGGCGCATGAGTTCGCCGAAGCCGGGCATGCGCCGGTGGCCCACCGCCAGGGTGGCCTCGACGGTGACGTCGCGCCGGGCCGGGCCGGTGCCCCCGGTGGTCACCACCAGACAACAGCCATCGTCGTCGACAAGTCGCTTGAGCGTCGCCTCGATCACGTCCTGTTCGTCGGGGATCACCGCCGCCACGACCTCGAAGGGCGAAGCCACAAACTCCGCCAGGCACGCGGCCAACGCCGGCCCGCCCCGGTCTTCGTACTCCCCGCGGCTGGCCCGATCGCTGACGGTGACGACGCCGAACTTCGCCAATGTCATTGTGAAGGCCCCTCGCCCCGGGTCAGAAACAGCACCTTGCCTTCGGCCCCCGCCCGCGCGGTCTCCTCGTCGATGGCCAACACCAGCGGGTCGCCTTTGTCCCAGCGGTCGTGCAGATCGTAGTTGTGCCGGTGCCCAAAATGCCCCGACTGGCCGGAGTCGTTGATCACCCGCACGTCGGGGGGCGAGGTCATCTCCCCCCGGATGCGCAGCACCGCGCCCCCGCGGACCTCCCCGGTGGTGGCGTCGCCGCGCTCGGCGCGCACACATTGGTGACAGCCCTTCTGCTCTTTGGTCTCGTTGGTGAACATCATGCCCAGCACCGGCACCGACGCGAGCTGGCCTTTGCCCGAGTACGTGTGCACCGCCCCCCACCGCCAGGCGCTGGTGTCTTCGCCGAGCTGCTCGACGAGCTCGTCGATGACGATCTTGGCCGCGTCCTCCATCAGGGGGGCGAGCCCGTCGTACGCGGCGGTGTCGGGATCATCGAGCAGCGCGGGGGTGCCGCCCTGCCCGAAGTCGAGCAACGCCGCCCACACCGCGCTGCGCACGAAGCTGTGGCCCTGGATTTGGCCGCCCACGTCGTCGCCCAAGGCCTGGGTGAGCATGAGGTTGCGCACGGTGCGTTCGGTCCGGGTGTAGACCAGGGCCCCGAGGCTGTCGACGTCGAACACCCCGTCGAAGTCGCGCAGGGCCGTGCAGTAGGTGTCGAGCAGGCCGCTGTCGACGCCGGACACTTGGTCGGGGCAGGACGCGCCATAGATGGGCGAGGCCTCGCGGGCCTCGACCGACTCAATGTCCTGTTGGATTTGGAAGATGTCCTCGGTGGAGGCGTTGCCCGCGGCGATCAGCTCTTCGATGCGTTCGGTGATCCGCTTGGCACGATAGGCGAGGGTTCCTTCGGTGCCGATCACCTCCGCGTTGGGGCCGTCGGCCTCGACGATGCGTTGGTTGGCGGCGACAAAGAAGCCGCGGTCGGGGTTGGTGATCTGGGGCTTGTGCTCGTAGGGAAGGAACGTCTTCCAGCCCGCGTCCGACGAGGTGCCGTCCCGGGGGAAGGCGTTGGGTTCGCGGGATTTGCGCACCGGGATGTCGCCGGTGATGCGGTAGGCGATGTCGCCGTTGTCCCAGGCGGTGCCCATGGTGATGGGGGGGCTGGTGAGGTTTTGGATGCCGGCGTTGGCCTCTTCAATGGTACTGGACATGCCGATGTCCCACAGCGCGGTGAGGAGGCGGCCCTCCTTCGAGATGGGCTCGTGGCCTGGCCACATGAACGCGAAGATGTCGTCTTGTTCTTGGTACTCGTCGAAGATCGCGGGGAGCACCGGGCCGAACACGGTGATCTTCCAGTCCTCTTCGAACACCGGGGCGTCGTCGCCCGGCCCCAGCTTGTAGGTCTGGGTCAGGGTCTCGTAGGCCACCGGTTCACCGTCGAGCAGGTAGAGGTCGTCGCGGCCCTCGTAAGGCGCGATGCGGACCAGGTCTTGGCTGTCGACGTTGGACACCGGCGTGCCCCAGGCCACGTGCCGCCCGTGCCCGAGGAGAATGCCGGGGGCGCCGGGCACGCTTCCGCCGGCCAGCGTCCAGTCCCGGTGCTCCATGTGGCACAGGTAGAACAGCCCAGGCGTGCGGTGCGTGAGGTGCGGGTCGTGGGCCATCACCGCCGCGCCGTGTTCGGTGTGTTCGCCAGACACGCCCCACACATTGGACGCGCCCTTTTCGAAGAGGTGGCCGGTCAACGCGCTGACAAAGCGGGGGCTCTGGCGCTTGGGGCCCTTGGCGGGGGCGTCCTTGGCCACGTGGCGCGGCGCGGTCCGCGGCATCGCGACCTGGCTTTGCGGGGCCACGGGGTCGGGGAGGTAGCCGGTGAGGCCGGCGTGGTCCTCGGCCCGGACCACGGGCACGCCGAGGGTGTCGGTGGGTTGGAGCAGGGCTTCTCGACGGGGATCGCCTTGTTCGAGGCGGGCCATGATGCGGTTGCGCGCGAGCTCTTCGTACATGCCCGACGACAAATCCCACCCGAAGAAGCGCACGATGGCGAGGGAGTGGATCGCCTCGTAGGGCTCGAAGTCGACGCCCAGGATGACCATCTCGATGGACGGTCCTGCGAAGTAGGCCCCGTCGTTGACCCCGGCGGCGTACGCTTCCATCAGGCGCTTGTCCCGGGCCGAGAGGTTCGCGAACTGCTCTTCGATTTTGTAGACGAGCATGCGCGCTTGGCGATCGGAATCGAGGTAGTCCTCGCCGAGCAGCTCGGTGAGCCGGCCGAAGATGCCGGCGCGTTGGCTGACGATCTGCCAGAGCCGGTCTTTGGCGTGAAAGAAGCCTTGGGCGTAGGCCGCGTCGTCTTCCGAGTCCGCGTAGATGTGGGGCACGCCCCACTCGTCGGTGTACGCGCGCACGTTGGCTTTGGGGAACGCGCTGCTGCTGGAGCGAAACTCGAGCGGGGCCTCGGCGGGCAGCTCCGGCGGGAACGTGCACGAAAACGGATGGCACCCGGCGACAAACAGCAGACTGAGCAAGAGCACACGGCGCATGAAAAACCCCTGGGTTGGCCCTCGATGTAGCAAACCGCGCCCACAAAAAAAGCGCCGCTCGCGCGGCGCTTCTTCGAGGCTCAACCGGCGATCAGTTGCCGGCGTCGTTGCCGCCCGTGCCCGCGTCCGCGCCCGCGCCTTCATCTTGGCAGGTGCCGCCGATGGGCTGGGTGCAGGCTTGGTCCGCGCTGCACAGCGAGGCCGACTGGTTGATCACGTCGATGCCGCAGGCGTCGCCGACGGTGCTCGGCTCGACGCACAGACCCACTTGGCCCGCGCCGCCTTGGAGCATGAGCGGGAGGTCATCGGAGCACTCGGTCTCGTTGCCGTTCACGCACTCGGAGCCGTCGTCGATGGTGCAGGTGGTCGCGCAGAACTGCACTTCGGTCACCGCGCCGCCTTGGCCTTGCAGTTGGACGGTCAGGCATTGCTGCGATTGGTTCTCGCAGACCGCGTTGTTGGTGTTGCCGCACGCCTCGAGGTTGCCCGAGGTCTGGGCACACACGAGGTCACCGCTCGCCGCTTGCAGACACACGCCGGCGCCACCGTCGGGGTGGGTGCAGGGCATGTTCGCGGTGGGGCAGGTGGGCCAACACGTGGTGGGCAGGCTCGGCGGTTGGGTGTCGTACACCGCGACGCAGGCCGCGTCGGCCGGGCACTGGTCGGCGGTGGTGCACTCGCTGCCCCAGTCGCCGTCTCCATCACCGTCACCGTCGCCGTCGCCGTCGCCGTCGCCGTCCCCGTCGCCGTCTCCATCACCGTCGCCGTCTCCATCACCGTCGCCGTCTCCATCACCGTCGCCGTCTCCATCACCGTCGCCGTCTCCATCACCGTCGCCGTCGCCGTCGCCGTCGCCGTCACCGTCGCCGTCGCCGTCGCCGGGACAGCCGGTCAAGGGGATGAGGGCCATCGGCGCCGCGGCCAAAAGCAAAACCCAAAGAAGAGTCATCGTGCGTTTCATTGTGGTCTCCATGGACAATTTCACGGGGCCAAGCGTTGGCCGCGTCACCCCGACACGTTGCCGCACCCAGAATTGTTGTCAAGTTCCGCCCCCCGGCGAAAAAACGAGGTTTTTCCGGCTGTTGCTCGCTTTTGTGCAGGCTGGCGCCGCGGCTGGGCGCCCACGGCGCGGGGCGGGTGCTAGCCTCTTGGCATGTCCGGTCCACCCCCCAACGAGCACGCGGCGTTTCGTGTCCCGGACAGCAACCACACCCTCAAAGAACCCGCGAGCCCGGGCCGGGTGTTGGTGCTCAACCCCAGCCGGTCCCTGGTCGCGATCGCCCAAGACATCCTCCAAAAGGACGGCCACAAGGTCGAGCTGTTCTCGGAGCGCACGCCGCTGACCGACGAGGTGGTCAAGGCGTACAACGCCGACGTGTTGATCGTCGACCCGTTCATCGACGGGTACGAGGGGTTGCCGTTGCTCGATCGCCTGCCCGCCACCCGCGAACCTGGGGGGCCCAAGGTGGTCGTGGTCACCGACACCACCGACGTCGAGCTCGCGGTCAACGCCATGCACCGGGGGGCGGCCGACTTTCTGACCCGGCCGCTCAACGGCGATCGGCTCCGCCTCGCGGTGGTGCGCGGCATCGGCCAACGCCGGCTCGCCCTCGAGAACACCCGGCTCAAGCGCGACCTCGGCCTGTCCGCGGTGGGCCAGCGCCTGCTCGAGACCCTCGACGCCGACAAGCTCTGTACCTCGGGGCTCGACGTGCTGTGCGCGCGCACAAAATCGGACGCCGGTCTGCTGCTCGGGCCGGAGGGGTTTTTGGCTTCGCGCGGTTTGTCCGACGAGGACCGCCCCCGGCTGGGCGCGCTCGAGGCGCCCCACCTGTCGGTCGTGCCCTGGACCCCGTCGCGCATCGACGCCGCTTTGTCCGGGTACTGCGACGGCCTGATCGTGGGCCTGGGCGAACAACGCCGCGCGATCTTGTTGCGGCGCACCTCGCTTTTCTCCGACGGGGCGCGGGACGACGCGCGGTTTCTCGCCGGCTATTTCGCCACCGCGATCCGCAACGTCAGCCGCTACGCCAAGGCGCGCCGCCGGGCCCGGCGCGATCATTTGACCGGCCTGTACAACGCCACCGCGCTGTTCGAGGCGCTGCACCAGGCGGTGGTCGCCGCGGGCCTGGAGCAGTCCCCGGTCTCGGTGGTGTTCATGGACCTCGACCGGTTCAAGAGCGTCAACGACACCCACGGCCACCTCAACGGCAGCGCGCTGCTGGCGGAGTTTGGCCACCTCCTGACCCGGGGGCTGCGGGGCCGGCCGGCCTGTTCGCGCTATGGGGGCGATGAGTTCGCGGTGATCTTGCCGGGGCTGACCACCGACGCGGCGGTGCGCATCGCCGACCGCATCCGGGTGCGCGTCGAAGAGCACCAGTTTCTCAAGCGGGAAGGGCTCAACCTCTCGCTCACCTGTTGCCTCGGGGTCGCGACCTTCCCCGATCACGCCCAGGACGCGCGCACCCTGCTCGAGCTCGCGGACCGCGCGATGTACGTGGGCAAAGCCAAGGCGCGCAACGCGGTGCACACCGCGGACGCGATCTTCGCCGCCGCAGGGTGACGATCGCACCGCCAAGACCTTGCTCTGGCAACGGATTTCGGCGAATCTTCGCCTGATTCTGACCAAAGGACCCGCGCCGCATGACCCCGCTTTTGGTGACCATCGCGTTGGCCGTCTCCGCCCAGGACCCGGCCCCGCCGGCCGCCCCGCCTGCCCCCGCGCCGGCCGCGGGCGAGGCCGCGCCCGCCGACGATGGGTCTGCTCCCCCCGCGGCCCCGGCGGACGAGCCACCCCCGTCCCTCGAGGCCGCGCCGGCCGACGCCGACCAGCCCCCGCCCGGCCTCGACGAGAACTTCCAGGCCCCGGCGGTGCCCCCCGTCGTCGACACCACCCCGCCGAGCATCGAAGACTTCGCGGTGGCCGCGGGCAGCCCCGACGCCCCCCCGCGGGTGACCGCGGTGGTCACCGACGACGCCTCCGGGGTCGATCAGGTCCGGGTCTACTTCCGCACCTCCACCGCCGGGCCGTTCAGCTATGCCGACCTCGCCGCGGGCGACGGCGGTCTGTTCGTGGGCTCGCTGGGCATGGGCATCCAGCGCACGGGATTTTTCTATTACGTCGAGGTCAAGGACGCGGCCGGCAACGCTGAGCTGCTCGGCCACGCCGACCGCCCCATCTTCATCCCCGCCGCGGGGCCGTCGGTGGGCAAGACCTACGAAAAGCCGGTCCCGCCGCGCGAAGGCCCGCCCATCGCCACCTATTGGGTGGCCCTGGCCTACGGCATTGGCATTGTGTCTTTGGCGGGCGCGTCGGTGGCCGCGTTTGACCTCACCCGCACCATGCTCATCCTCAACGCCAACCAGCCTTGGGTGAGCAGCCTCGGCATCATCGACGACGAGTTCAAGAGCATCTCCGCCGGCACCCGCCAACAGTTCCAGACCGCGGCGATTCTCGACTCCGCCGCGGCCGGCATCCTCGCGGTCATCGGCGTGGCCGCGTTCTCCACCGGCACCGGGCTTTTGATCTACAACGCCCTCGAGGAATGAGGCGCGGCGTGGCCGCCGACAAAGTCATCCTGTTTGATTGCATGGACACCCTGGTCCAGGATCCTTTCTGGACGGTGTTCCCGCGGTTTTTTGGCCAGCCCCTCGAGGAGCTGTTCACCCTGGTGGCCCAGGACGCTTGGCCCGCGTTCGAAAAGGGCCACATCGACGAGCCCACCTATTTTGCCCGCGCGTTTGTCGACCGGCGCCCCATCGACGGCGAGGCGCTCAAGGCCGAGCTGTACGCCCACTACGCGTTCATCGACGGGATTGAGCCGCTGCTGGCCGAGCTTCACGACGCGGGGGTGGAGATGCACGTGCTGTCCAACTACCCCGTGTGGTACCGCATGATCGAGGACAAGCTCGGGCTCAGCCGCTACCTGCCCTGGACGTTCGTGTCCACCCACACCGGGGAGCGCAAACCCGACGCCGCCGCCTACGTCCACTGCGTGCGCACCCTGGACCGCTCGCCGGCGCAGCTGCTGTTCGTGGACGACCGGCAGAGCAACGTGGCCGCGGCCGAACAGTCCGGTCTGTTGGGCCACACCTTCACCGACGCAGAGGCATTGCGCAAACGCCTCCGCGAGCTGTCGATCTTGTAACCACGGGATCGGGCTTCGGCCCGGTCGCGCGAGGAGTTGAGCATGAGACCTTGGTCGTTACTGATGGGCGCGCTGCTGTTCGCATCCTGCGTCAACCACACGGTGGACATCGAACAGTACGATCGCACCTGCGAGGTCGACGAGGACTGTGTGCTCGCCGGCAGCGGGGACGCGTGTTTGTGTCTGGACTGCGAAGGGGCCATCAACGCGGACGCGTATACCCTGTACGCCGCGGACGTGAGCGCGGCCTCCGAGGGCTGCACCGTGCAGGCCGACTGCGCCGCGTGCGAACCTCGCCGGGCGGTGTGCACCGACGGCACCTGCACCTCCGAGCTCAGCAATGAATAGGGAAATGACCCGGCAGGTGCTCGCCCTCGGCCTGGCCACGGGCCTGTTCGTGGCCGGGTGCACCGGTTCCGGCAACGACGTGCCCGAACCCGCGGGGGCCGAGGGGCTCATCTTTTGCGATGACCGCGTCGACGACGACGACGACGGCAGCGACGAGCCGTGCCCGGCGACCCAGCCCGCCGACGCCCCGGCGGCCTACGACTGCGCGGGGGCGCCGCCGCCCTCGGTGCTCGCCCACGTCGACCTGCCCAGCAACGATCAGGTCGCGTCCGGCTGCGTGTACATCTACCAAGGCGGCACCGGCGCGTTCTACGCCGCGGTGGACATCGAAAACGGACCCGAACCCACCGGGCCCATGGGCCAGAGCACCGGGCTGTGCAGCTACGATCGCTCGGCGCGCCGCCACGTGTTCATGACCACCTCGCCCTTGGCCGACTGCCCCGACCTCACCTACGTCTACCCCGACATGGTCGAGAACCAACTGCTGTCCAACGGTTGCCGCCGTATGGTGCGCAACATCGGCTACAGCGACGCCGACTTCGACCCCGACATCCAGTTCTTGGCCGGGGACGAAGCCGACCAACGCAATCGCATTGATGTGTTCGACACCGTCGAGGTCGCGTGCCTGGGCATCAACAACACCCTCGGCGCGCCCTACCGCACCGACGAGGTGTACGTGACCCAATCCAGCGGGAGCTGGCTGGTCAATCCCAGCTTCACCCCCCAGGAGTGAAGAGCTGGGCCACGAAGCCCTCGAGCAGCGCGGCCCGCAACCGCGGCGACAGCGCGTCCAGAACCTCGTGCACCGGGGCCATCCGGTCGGGCAGGGCCGTGCCCTCGATGCCGGCCATCGCCAACAGCGCGGTGAGCTTTTGCTGGGCCTCGGCGGGGGACAGGCCCGCGATCTCCGCGCTCACCACCGGGCCGAGCTGTCCCGCGGGCAGGTCCCGGGCCGCGTCCATCGACGCCCGCAGGGCCTCGAGGAGGGGCGCGACCTGCGCGGTGTTTTTCGGGTTGAGCGAAAAGTGAATGCTCGCCGGCGCGGGCCCGTAGCTGGGCTGGGGTTGGACATAGAACCCGCGCGCCTGCATCTCGTCCACCACGTGGTAGACGCTGACCTCGTCGGACGCGGCCGCGACCATGCAGAAGTCAGGGGGCCCGAGCACCCGCAGCCCGGGGATGGCCGACAGCCCCTCCCGGAGGGCCTTGGTCCCGGCCAACGTCTCCTGGGCAATGTCCATGAACCCGTCGTCCCCGAGGTGGTGCAGCACCGCCCAGGCGGCGGCCATGGGCCCGGTGGACTTTGAGCTCTGCACCGCGGGGTTGATCACGCTGTATCCGGTCCAGGCGGTACAGGTGAAGTACTGGGCCTGGCGCAATGCAGGCTCATTGTAGAGCACCAACGACGCTCCCTTGGGACAGAACCCGTACTTGTGCAGGTCCACCGACAGGCTGGTCACCCCGGGCACCGACAGATCGAAGGCGGGCACGTCCTCGCCGAGCCGCTTCCAGTAGGGGAGCAGCCAGCCGCCCACGCAGGCGTCGACGTGGAGCAGCACCCCATGTGTCTGCGCGATGGCGCCCAGCCCGGCGATGGGGTCGATGACCCCGTGGGCGTACGAGGGGGCCGACCCGACCAGGAGCGCGGTGCGGTCGGTGATCGCGGCCTCCGCCTCGTCGAGCCGGACCCGGAACCCGTCGTCGACCCCCACCGGCACGACCTCGAACCCGAGGTAGGCCGCGGCCTTGTGAAACGCGGCGTGGGCGGTGATGGGCAGGACCATCTGCGGCCGGTCGATGCCCCGCGCCTTCGCCGTGTCCCGCGCGGACTTGCACGCGAGCATGATGCTTTCGGTCCCGCCGCTGGTGAACGTGCCCGTGGCCTGGGGGCCTCCCCCGAGGTGGGCGGTGGCGATGCCGACCAGATCGTTCTCCAAGGTGAGCACACTCTTGAACGCGGTGGGGTCGAGCGCGTTCTGAAACAAAAACTGTGCATAGGCGTCGCGCCCCACCGCCTCCACCTCGCGGCCCGCGTCATAGACGTAGGCGTAGGCCTTGCCGTCTCGCCAGGGCAGGTCCTGGGCGATGATGTCTTCGAGGGTGGCCATCAGCTGGGCGCGATCCATTCCGTGAGCGGGCAGGCGGGTCATCGGGTCCTCCGGGGATGGCGACACCCTGCCAGAACCTGGCACTGGGTGTCAATAATCTTGACACTGAGTGTCACATTCTGCCAAGGTGGGGCATGGCCAGCCCCGCCCCGGTTCCCGATCGCCCCTCCCGCCGCGCCCAGCACCGCCAAAAGACGCGCGACGCGCTGCTTTCCGCGGCCCGGACCCTGTTTGGCCGGCGTGGGTTCGAGCCCACGTCCATGGACGACATCGCGGCCCTGGCCGGGGTCTCGCGGCGCACGAGTTTTCGGTACTTTCCGAGCAAGACCGAGCTGGTGTTCCCGCACGCGGAGGAGCGCATCTTGTGGTTTGAGCAGACCCTGCTCGCGGGCGGCCCCGACGAGCCCATGGACACCTTGGTCGAGCGCACCTTCACCGCGCTGGCGGCGGAGTTTCAGCGCAACAAGGCCGAGCTGCTGCTCCAGCGCCGGCTGATCGAAGAATGCCCGCTGCTGCTCGCCCACGAGCGGGCCCTCGACGATCGCTGGGAGGCGGCCCTGCGAAAGGCGCTGTCCGCGCGGTTGCCGGCCGAGCACGCGGCGATCTGGGCCGGGGCGCTGTTCGGCGTGATGCGAGTGGTGTTGCGGCAGTGGTTCGCGGCCGAGGGCAAGACCGACCTCGCCGCCCTCGGCAACGCGGCCCTGCGCACCGTGACCGGGCCCTGGGAGTCGCCCGCCCGCCGGGCGGAGGCCGCGTCGTGAGCCGCGCGGCCGGGCCCGGCGTGCTGCTCGTGGCCCTCCTCGCGGGGTGTCCGGGCCCGGACGTCACCACCGTCGACGCGGGCCGCCGGACCGACGCGGGCCCAGGCCACGCCGCGGACGCGGGGGCGGGGCGCGATGGCGGCGGGCCCGACGCGGGCGGGCCCGACGCGGCCGGGCCCGACGCGGGCTGCGACGCGGTCACCATCGGCGACGCGCCGGGTGGGGTCGTGTACCGCGACGGGGTGTTTCAAGGGGCGACGCCTTGGCCGCTGCCCGACGACCGGTCGGGCACGTGGTGGTTGGGCACCGACCAAGGCGCTTGGCACATTTTACCCGACGGGCCCGCGTGTCAGTTCACCGCCGCCGACGGGCAACCGCTGCCGACCAAGACGTGGCGGGCGCTGAAGATCACGCTCCGCGACGTGACCTTCGCCGGCTGCGACTTGGCCCTCGACGCGGCAGATGAAGCGGCCATCGACCAGCTGTTCACAGACAGCCTCGCGACCATCGAGACCGACGCGTTTCAGCTCCTGCAGTGGGACGTCACCGAGGTCGCGGTGGACGCGCCCCTGACGCTGGTGGCGCCCAGCGGCTACCCCGTCGTCGACCTCGACGACGTGGCCGCGCTCGACGCGGTCGTGCCCGGCGACTACGACGTGATCGTGCTGCTGTTTCGCGGGGTGTCCGACGACTGCACCATCGACGCGCCCTACTTCGGCCTGGCCTACGGGCCCGAAGCCGGGACCCACGGCGCGGGCATCATCCAGGTGCAGATGCCGCAAGCCGACATCCCCGCGCTGGTCGACGCACTGACCTTGTACGACCCGGGCGTGCTCGTGCACGAGTGGCTGCACATCGCGCTCGAAAATCACTTCGGCGCGGCCGGCGCGCCCTTGCCCGCCCCGGACGAGGGGGGCTCACCGGTGCACAACGCCACCGCCTACGGGTACGAGGCGCCGTGGATGGACTGGTACCGCGACCTCATCCGCGGCACCGTGCCCGACGACGACGGGACCGTCGGCATCGGGCCCGCTTGGCTGCCACAATGCACCGTGCGCGAACAAGCGGCGGGCCTCTGCGCCCTCTAACCTCCTGCCCCGCCCCCCGCGCCTCGGCGCGCAGAGATCCCGGGCCGTGGCGAGATAATTCCCGAACGTTTTTAGGCGGTTGGACGGTTCTGGGCGCGTCCGGCGCACGTGCTGGCCGCGGCCTCCGGATCCTGATCTGAACGTTCACTTCTTTGTCTTTTCGCGGCGCGGTCTGGGAGCGTCACGGCCGCGGTGCATCCGGTGGGAGGGGGCAAATCCAATTTCGCCCCACCCTAAAAGGGCGGGGGAGGGGGCGGAACTGTGCACACCCTCTACATTCGCAAGCGCCGTGCCACCGATTGGCAATGCCACTGTACAGGGAGCGAAGATGGCCCGACGACCCCGAGAAAAGTTGCTCACGTGGACCGAGGTCGAAGCCCAGCTCGGCGACGCGCCGGCCCACGTGCTGTTGGCCAACGGTTTTTCCATCAGCTGTTGGCCCGGCTTCGCCTACCGCACGCTCCTCGACGTGGCCGCCCTCGAGGACGACAGCGCCGCGGCCCGGGCCTTCGAGGCGCTGGGGTCGCAGGATTTTGAGGAGGTCATCGACAAGCTCGACCAGGCCCGGCGCCTCGTGGGCGCGGTGGGGGGGAGCGCCAAGTCCCGCCGCCGCCTCGGCGACGCCAGCCAGCTCGTGCGGGGGCGTTTTTTGCAGGCCCTGTCCGCGGCCCACCCCGAGACCCCGTTTGCGGTCACAGATTTTGGGGCGCGGGCGGCGGGCACCCTCGGGTTCTTGGACCGGTTCGACCACGTGTTCACGCTCAACTACGACCTGTTGCTTCCCTGGTTGGCGATGCAGTCCCATGGGGGGCGCCGGCTCACCGACGGCTTCTCCAATGACACTGGGCCGCTGCGGTGGAAGAAGGGCCGGCGCCAGCGCCTCTGGTTCTTGCATGGCGCCCTGCATCTCATCGACGAAGGTCCGGGGCAGGTGGGCAAGGCCAAACACCAACCGGGGCGCACGCTGGTCGAGCAGCTCCGCGACCGCATCGTCGAGGACCGGTGGCCGTTGGTGGTGTTCGAGGGGACCGCGGCCCAGAAGCGCGAGCGCATCGAGGGCAATGCCTATCTGCGGCAAGCGGTGCGCCGACTGAGCGAGATCAAAGGCGCGTTGGTGGTGTTCGGGGCGAGCTTTGCCGACAGCGACGCACACATTCGCGAGGTCCTCGCGCGCCACAAGTCTTTGCACACGGTGTACGTGTCCGCGTTCGGCAACCCCGCCAGCGTGCGGCGGTTGCGCGAAGCGGTGGACGACGTCGACGGGGAGATCGAGGTGGTGGGGTACGCGGCGGCCAGCGTAGGGCTTTGGGAAGCTGCCGTCTCATAATGCAATGGCGCAAGGGGGTTGCCGTGCACATGTCGTGTTGTGCATGAGGTGGGACAGCGCGCCGCGCCAAAAAATAAAGCGGTCAACCGAGGACCGCTTTCGACCGTAGGCAGGAACCCTGCGCGCGGCCTTGTCACCTTTGGACAAGTTACCAACTGTCTCGCGGTTCGCAATCTTTCTGCCTTCGTGCCTAGTCTGTTCGCGGATGGGGTTTCGGCCGTAGGTTAGTGAGGACAAACCGCCACGGCCTTGTCACCGTTGGAGAAGCGGGTTCGAATCCCGCCGGCCGGCCCCAACCGCCATTGCCTGACATTGACACCCTCCGCCCGGTTGCGGCATCACGTCCTCGGAGGCCGCGATGGGGCGAATCAATCTACGGTTTTGGTGGGTGGCGGCGGTGGCCGCGAGCTTGGCCCTCTCGGCGTGTCCGGGCGCGCCGGGCGACGGTGATGGGGACGGCGACGGGGACGGAGATGGGGACGGAGATGGGGACGGGGATGGGGACGGGGATGGGGACGGCGATGGCGACGGGGATGGCGACGGGGATGGGGACGGCGACGGGGATGGGGACGGCGACGGGGCACCCGGGCTCGTGGTGCAAAGTGATGTCGACATCGACGGGTTCATCACCGAACAGGTGACCTACAAGGACGCCGCCGGTGCCGACCGCATCGCCTATATGGTGCACAGCGACGCCGCGGACCCCGCCGGTCACATGGGCGGGTACCTGCGTCGATTTGTGTACAGCGGTCCCGACGGGGTGCGCACCAACACCGGGGCGAGCTTTGGCCACCCCGGCACCGGCTACACCGTCAACCACTACGCCCAGACCGCGACCCTGTCCTACGACACCCCCGCGTCCATGGCGGTGGTGAGCCAAGGCCCCCACCACTACGTGCTCGAGTACCGCTGGACCGACCTTTGGCTGGGCGGCAACGTCGACGCCACGGTGTGGTGGACGTTCGTGGCGGGGCGCGATCACCCCCTGTACGCGGTGACCTTCGACGCCAGCCCCGCGGGCCCAGACGTGGTGGAGGCCGACACCCGGTCGCCCTACGGCGACATCCTGTTCGACGGGGACGTGGGCGGTGACGTCGACGGCATCGGGTGGGGCGATCGCTACCGGTTCCGCACCCTCGGCAACGGGCCGGTGACCGAGGCCAGCGGGTGGACGTACGAGGAGGCCAACATCGTGCCCCATGTCATTGCGTGGTCCAACGCCGCGGACGCCGAGATGGGTTTCGTGCAGACCCAGACCTGGATGCAGAAGGACGCCGGCGGCTATTGGCTCTACCCCGAGTGGGGCACGGTGCACGCCGGTGGCCCCATGCCCGAATCATGGAACTGGACCTACCAGCTCAACAACTACGAGCTGCCCTTCACCACCGCCAGCCACCGCATGGCCTGGGGCAGCAACTACGGCGCGGTGGGGCAGACCAGCTACAATGTCTATGGAGACGACGGCCAGGCCAACGGCTATCCCTACCAAAGCTACGCGGTGTCGATGGTGCTCGGGGTCAAAGGCACGGTGGAGGCGGACATCACCGCCACCGAGGCCGTGGCCCAGGCCGACCTGTCCTGCTCCACCGGGACCCCCGCGGCCATGGTCATCGGGGGCGCGGGGCGCACCGACCTCGTGCCCGCCTCCCCCGCCGGCTACAACCCGATCTTCCGCTCACACGACCTCAGCCTCGACGGCGGCGCCGCGAGCTGCAGCCTGACCCTGGGCGCGCCCGTCATCGGGCTGCTGGTGCGCGTGCTCGGGGCTGGACCGGTCACCGTCTCCGGCGCAGGTGCCCACACCGTGTCGTTCGACGGCACCGACAGTTGGGTTGTGCTCCAAGGTGAGCGCACCGGCGCGGTCGCGTTCACCGTCAGCGAGTAGCGCCGCTCAGGTGGGCCACCACCTGGCCGATGACCCCGCGATCAACCACGATGCGCTCGTGCCCGAGGCCGGGGGTTTCGACGAGGGTCACGTGGGGCATGGGCCGGAGCACGGCCGCGGTCCGTTCGAACGACGCTTCGGGGTCTTCCGGGGCGTGCAATGCCAATGTCTCTGTGTGGCGCAACCCCGCGAGCAAGGGCAGGCCGATCACCTCGGGGGCCAGGCCCGAGGCCTCCACGATCCATTCTTCGACCTCGTGGGCCGCGGCGTCGGGCAGGCCGAAGCGCGCCTGAAACTCATCCACCACCGCCTGCATGTGCGCGGGCGCGGACAGCAACGCGAGGCGCAGCCCCTTTGTCCGGGCCTGGTCCGGACCCCACTGGGCCGCCACCACCGCGCAGGCCATGCCCCCCAGCGAGTGGCCCACCAGGCCCACGACGTCGTCGCACCGCTCCGCCACCGCCCGCAGCCCCGCGGCGTGAAACAACAGGTTGCTGGTGGTGCCCGTGGCCCGGCCGTGGGCCGGCGCGTCGAACACCGCCACCGAAAAGCCCGCCTTCTGCAGCGGCTTGAGCCAGAGCCGCCAAATGGCACTGGACACGGCCCAGCCGTGGGCACACACCACCGTGCCCCGGTCGCCGCCGGCAAAGTGCCACATCGGCACCCGGTACTCGCCCACGTCGAGAACGGTGGACTCGGCCTTTTGCACGAACCGGTCAAAGGCGGCGTCGGACCCCACCGCGACCTTGGGCGGGGTGCAGAACGGCTTGACCGTTCCCGAGAGGCCGAGGTCGCGGGGGCGCAGGTCCTGGCCGATGTGGCCCGCGGCGTGGGGTTTGCTATCCACGATAAGACTCGTCCTGTTCGATCCGGCTCAGCACCCAATCGAAGTCACCCTTGGTGATGGTGCTGCCGCAGTAGGCGCACTCGCCGGCCATGTTGACCTCGAGGGCCGCGCCGCAGCTCGGGCAGTTGGCCTCGGTGGTGGTGGCCTTCTTCACCCCCGCGCGCCGGATCAAGGTCCAGTATTCGGAGTAGGCGCGGGCGAGGTGGGCGTCGCCCCCCACCACCTTCCCGGTGTCGTCCGAGGTGGTGTAGTCCTTGGCCCGGGCGTACACCCGCAATGTGATGGCATCGTAGAACCGATCCGAGGACACCTTGCATAGGTCGAGCCGGCCGAGCTGGGCGTCGTCCATGTGGTTGGTAAGGCGCTGCTTTTGGTACTCCTCGATCCAATAACGTTGGGATTGGAACAGCTCGTTGGTCAAAAACGGCCTCGCCTTCTCCCAGCGTTTGCCCACCCAGGCCTGGTTGAGCGCGCCGTAGATGAGCCGGACGCGGTCTTGGAACTGGAGGTAGTCAAACTGGGGGTCCCGGGCCTTGAGCGCATCGAGTTTGGTGGTGGCGGCAGGGTCTTTGATCGTGGGCAGGTTGGTGCCGCGCTCGGGCACGGTGCCGGTGAGCTGGGGTTGCCGGCCGGACTTCTCCAGCTGGATCACGTCGGTGACGACCCAATCGTATTCGCCGGTGTCCACCCGCTGTCCACAGTATTGGCAGACTCCGTGACCGGATTGTTCTTGGGCCGCGCCGCAGGCCGGGCACTGGTGGATCGAGACCTCGTCGGGGCTCTTGGTGGTCACGTTGTTTTGGCGCCGAAGCGTCCACTGCTCGACGACGTAGTAGTTCTGGGTGCGGCCCCCGGCGTCGACCTCGGTGTAGTTCGCTTCGAAGCGCGTGGTCACCGTGGTCTGGCCCTGTGGGGGGCCCGCGCCCTGGACGGACACGATGTTCATCGCGCCCACGATCACCCCGCGCACGTCTTGCACCGGGCCGAGGCCGCCCAAGACCCGGCGCGCGGGCTCGGTGATGTAGGGCGCGAGCAAGTCGAGCTTCCCGTCGCCGCGGGCCTCGTGGGCCTTGGCGAACAGGGTGTACAGAAAGTCCTCGAACAGCGGGCGCGAGAAGTTCGGGTCTTGCTGCGCGATGGCGTCGAGGGCCGCGGTCGGGGCGCCCGCCGGGGCCACCCCCGCTTGGGCCAACGCTTGGTTGATCTGGGGGGTGAGGTTGCTCTGCAAGAACGCGCCGAACCGGTCCGCCACGTCGCTGCGGTTGGTGCTGCCCCCCGACGACCAACCCGACGACGGGCTGACCGTCTTTTTGGCGAAGTACGTGAGCACCACCGCGATCACCAACAGCGGCACGCCCACCACCGGATGCTGGAACGCCAACACCACCAGCCGGAACAACAGCCAAATCAGGATGCCGCCGTCGCCGCTCCCCGAGCTGCTGCTGCCGCTGGAAAAACCACCCCGCGAGCCGCCCGAAAAGCCGCCCCCGGAGTAGCTCTGGCCGCCGCCGGGCCGGGCCAGGGCCTCCACCGCAAAAAACGCCCCCGCCGCGGCCACCACCACCGCAAAGCGATGGCGCGTCCACCACAGGGACAAGCGCAGGAGCCCGTTCACAGCCGCACCATCTCGTCGGGGAGCTCGTTGATGTCGTCCTCTTGCCGGGGGTACTTCTCCCCCAGCACCGGACCGAGCCGCTCGACCGCGGAAAAGAATGCATCTGCATCCCGGCGCAGCGCGGCTTGCTCCATGGCCCGCTCAATCTCTTGCAAGGGTGGGCCGAGGGCGGCGGTGTCGATGCCGAAGTCGTACACCACCGCCGTCTCCCCTTCGGCGAGGGCCACGAGGACAAAAATGCCATTGCGCGCGTGGGTGGCGGTGATGTTCAGGTCCACGAACAACGACTTGGCCAGCCGCTCCACCGCCATCCGTCGCATCGTTTTCGGCACCAGCAACCGCTGCAGCCACGCCGCCCGGTGACAGACATAGGCCCCGAGCAAAAACGCCACCGTGGTGTCCACCGGGAACAACCGGTGGTCGAACGGCTGCGGCAAGAACAGCAGGAGCAACAACACCACCGTCGCGCACAAAAAACCAAACAGCATCGACGCCCACAGGTACCGGTCGGCCCGCGGCTCGGCGGACAGCACGATCTCGCAGCTGGTGTGGGCCTCCACCGCCTCCACCGTACGCTTGGCCCGGGCCAGCGCCTCGTCGGTGAAGAAGGCGGCCGCGCGGGTGCTCAACCCCGGGCCTCGAACAAGGCGGGGGCCTTTTGGTACTTGGCGTCGATTTTTCCGCGACGGGACAGGTCGAGCACCATGTCGACGACGCTGTCGCGCAACAGGGCGAGCAGCTCGGGCTCGAGGGGGTCGCGGGCCCGGATGCGCCGGAGGTAGTCGGCGAGCAAGCGCCCGTGCGCCCGGGGGAAGCGTTGTTGCAGCTGCCGCACGAACACCGCGTCCTCGTTGTAGATGGCGCGCGCGAGCCGGAACAGCCCCGCCTTTTGGAACAGCTCGTCGGTGTTGGCGAAGTTGCGCAGCACCTTGCCCAAAAACGCCTGAGCGGCCTTTTGGTCCATGCGGTCGGTGCTCGCCGCGCGTTTGACCGCGGTCATGAGTTCATCGGCATTGTCCGGGGGGAGCTTGGACAAGAACGCGGCCAGGGCGCGTTTGCCCATGGCGATGAACGCCACCGCGAGCTCGTCGAGCCCGAGCTTGCGGATGAGCAAGATGAGTTCTTTGGCGTTGAGCAGCAACACGTCGCGGAAGCCAAAGCTCTCGTGCACCCGCTCGGAGGGCATGGCGGCAAACTTCGCATCGAAGCGGTGGCGCACGAGCTTGATCAGCTCCATCGGCACCCCGGTGAGCTCTTGCCGGGAGGGCATCGCGTTGCGGATCTGTTCGGGCAGGCGGGCGGTGATCTGCCGGCTCACCGACGAGGGCATGTGCATCAGCACGATGGCCACGGTGCGGGGCGACTCCCCCTTGAACCCCGCGAGCAACCAACTCGGCTCCACCCCGTCGAGGCCGATTTGCCCGCGAAAGCCCATCAACTGTTTGAGCTGTCGCACCATCAAGGGCACGCGCTTTTCTTTGGGGATCTCGGCCAGCTTGTCGCGTTTCTCTTGCATCTTCGACGACACGTCGTCGGGGAGCAGCTGCAAAAGGTCGTCGCTTTGTTCGCCCCCGAAGGAGAGCAAACACAACAGCAGCGTTTGTTCGCGCTGGTTGAGGGGGTGGAGCAGGCGGCCGAGCATGCGGGCTCAGCCTCCTATGGTTCGCGCCGCGCTTTTTTGAGCGCGTTGACCTCGCTCTCGGCCTTGGAGAGCTTCTTCGACAAGCTGAGCGAGCGGATGATGCCGAAGATGCCGAGCACCAGCCCGAGCACGGCCAGGCCCCCGAGGGCGCCGAGGATGCCTTTCAGCTTGGTCCCGGCTTTCTTGTGCGCGACGGAGATGCCCATGATCTTCTCGCCGACGGCCTGGACCCCGTCCTCTTTTTCGGCCTGCGTGCCGACGAGGAACATCTCGGGATCGTTGGCCTTCATCAGCACCTGCACGTTGTCGGACTTGAGGTCCTCCACTGCGGCCGCGATCAGATCTTTGATCTCTTGCTCGGTGGCCGGCGGCTGGCCCTTGGGCCCGCCGTTGTAGACGACCATCACCGACGCGGTGGCCGGCGGGGGCGGGGTGTCGAGGTCACGGATGATGTCCTTGTCCGGCACCACCACCGAGACGTGCGCTTCTTGCACCCCGGGGAGCTTTTTGAGCTTGCGCTCGAGCTCGCCTTGCATGGCCATCAAAAACTTCGCCTTCTCTTCGCTCTTGGTCGGAATCAGGCCGCCCCCGCCGGCGGGATAGACCTCGGCCAGCCCGTTGGCGCGGGTGCGCGGCAGGTGGTTTTTCACCAACAGCGACAACGCCCGCTGGGAATCGCCTTCGCCCACGACGATGGCCCAGGTGACCACCCGGCCTTCCTCTTTGAGTTTCATCGCGGAGATGTCTTCCTCGCCGAGCACGACCAAAATCTCATTGGCTTCGAGCTCCGTGAGCCCGTGCACAATGTCGAGCTGGCCTTCGCAGGCGCTCAGCACCGAGAGCAAGAACAGACAAACGAGTGCGCGCGTGGTTCGCACGAGGGCCTCCTGCGGTTCGACGCCGAAGAATGGCCAGAAACCCCCCCGCCTGTCGAGTCGAAACCCGGTCACCCCCCGGGCTTGCCTACATCCAACCACATCCTTTGTCGTCGACAAACCGGCGCGGCTCGATCTGACCGCGCTTTGCTCCGAAATAGCCCGTTCGCTACACTCGTTGTCAGCAGAGATCCTGCACCTCGGCCGACGCAAGGGGCGTTTCCCGGGGAATCGAGTTCGGAGGCCTTCCATGCGTTGCTCGTACGCCCACCCCAACGGACGCGACCGCTGCGTCTTCACATCCATCATGTTGCTCGGCGCGTTGTTCGCCCTGTCCGCCTCGCCGGCGGCGCGGGTGCCGCTGGTCAGCGCGTTGGTTCTCGTCGGGGTGCCGCTGATGACGTTCTCGGTGGCGGCCCCGTCCCGCATCGGCCTCGTCAACGAGCTGCGGCTGTTGCTGCGCGGGGGCGAAGCGCTGGTGCTGCGCTTTTTGTGTCTGATCGCCGGCCGTCGGGAGATGGCCACCCACGTGCGCCGCCGGTACCGCGACATGGTCGGCGCCGCCTACCGCGCGAGCGGGGAGCAAGTCGCCGACGCCACCGACCTCGACGTCGAGCGTCTGATGCACGCGCGTCGCCTCGGCGCCTTCGCCGGTCTGCTCGGCGTGCTCGCCGGTCTCGGCCTGCCCTTCACCTACCCCAGCGTCTACACCTTCGGCGACGGCTTCGACGCGGTGTTGGTGTTCGGGCTCGACTTGGTCGCGTTTGGTCTCGCCTCGCGCCTCGTCGGGGAGCGCATCGTGCTCCGCTTGTTTGAAGCCACCCACGCCCTGCGCGACGGGTCGCCCAGCGTGTCCCGCTTGCGCGCCACGCCGTTGATGGCGGTGCTCGGCGGTGCCCTCGGCGCGGTCGGCGCGTTGGTCATCGTCTCCGTCGGGGCCATGGCCTGCGCGGTCGAGACCTGGTGGATCGAGCCGCAGTTGCATTCGCTGGCCCAGCCCGCGTTTTGGTTCCTGCGCTGGACCGCGCCCAACGCGCTGCCCCTCGGCATCGGCGCGGGGGCGATCATCGGCGCGGGCGTCGGCCTGGCCCAAGCCCGCCTCGACGACGACGCCTGACAGTCCGTCGGGTCCGGAAGGCAGCGCTCTGTTCGCAGAGCACGCCCGCTCCAAGGAGCGGGCGTTTTGTTTTGTGGCCGTGCCCGGCGGGGGCTAGCGCGCGCTCTGGTCGTCGGGCCGGGGCAAAAACCCCCGGGACACGCTGTCGGTCATGTACCGGGCGTACTCGGCGGCGCGGGAGCGCGGCAGCTGTCCACTGATGAGCAGGTTGGCCAGACCATGGCTGGCGCTCCACAACAGGTTGGCCAGCTTCTTGGGGTCGGTGTCGATGAGCAGGCCCCGCGCCTGGGCGGCTTGGATCGCCTCGACCATGTCCTGCGCGGCTTTTTTGGACGCGCTCTTGATCGCGGGCGCGTCGCCGGCGGTGACCGCCCCGTCGCCGAACATCAGCCGGTAGTGGGTGGCGTTGTCGACCGCGAACCGCACGTACTGTTGGCCGATGCAGGCGAGCGCGGCCACGGGATCGTCCCCGCCCTTTTCCCGGGCCGCGGCCATGGTCGCGGCCAAGCGCCGGTAGCCCTCGAGGGCGACCTCGGTGAGCAGGGCGCGTTTGTCCTCGAAGTGCCGGTAGGGGGCGGTGCGCGACACGCCCGCGCGCTCGGCCAGGCCGCGCATGGTCACCGCGTCGACGCCCGACTCGGTGATGATGTCCGTGGCCGCGGCGAGCAAGGCCGCGCGCAGATCGCCGTGGTGGTACGCGTTCTTCGCCAAGTCCGAGACCATAGCGCCTCCCCGTCGAGAACAAACCGCCGATTCCGACCCCGCGCGCCACCTTGCGGGCGACCTCGGGCTCCGATCTGGATCAATGTTGACAAAGTCTACATAGAGTTCGTACCAATGTAAACACTGTCAACATTGGCCCGGCCGGGCCCGGAGGTGCGTCAATGGCGGTTCACACCAATCATCTGAGCGAAGGGAGCGCCGGGTTGCCCACGACCATGCGGCTGGTGGGCTGGTCGGCGCGGGTGTTCGGTCGGGTGTTCCCGCGCACGGTGGCGTTTTTTCTCGTGCGGTTGTTTCGCACCCCCCTCGGGCGGCGGGCGCCCCGGGAGGCCGACCTGGCGGGGGCCACGCAACACCGCGTGCGTTTTGGCGACGGGCACCTGCGCGTCTACCGCTACGGTCAAGGCCCCGCGGTCTTGCTGGTGCACGGTTGGCGCGCCCACGCGGGCCGCTTTCGGGTCTGGGTCCCGGCCCTGGTGGCGCGCGGCTATTCCGTGCTCACCGTCGACATCCCCGCGCACGGTCACTCCGATGGAGCGCGCACGGATCCGTTCGCCACTGCAGAGGCATTGGCGCAGGTGGTGCAAAAGGAAGGGCCGCTGCACGCCATCGTCGCGCACAGCTTTGGGGCCGCGTCGGTCTCGGCCATGCTCCGGCACAACCCCGGGCTGAGCGTGGACCGGGTGGTGTTGCTCGGGTGTCCGGACCGGATGCTCTCGGTGATGGAGAGCTTTGCCCAGATTCTCGCGGTGCGGCCCAACGTGTTCCGGGCCATGGTGGGCTGGGCCGAGCGCATGGCCGGTCACCGCATCGAGGGGGCCAATGTCGCAGATTGGCTCAACGGCCAGCCCCGGCCGGGACTGGTGGTGCATGACCTGGCCGACGAGGTGGTCGAGTACGAGGCCGCCCCGCGCATCGCCGCGTCCTGGGGACGCGCCGACCTCGTCACCACCGAGGGCCTCGGTCACGACGGGCTGCTCTACGACGAGACCGTCATCGCCCGGGTGGGGGTGTTCTTGGACGAGCACGCGGCCGCGCGACCGGCGGCCTGATCCGGCGGCGGGCTATTCCGCTCCGTCGGTGAAGGGGGGGGCGGCGTCCGCGATCGACCAGATCCAGTTGACGCCAGCGGTGACCCCCGAGGCCAAACCGATCAGGGTCAGAGGGGCGGTCAACAGCCAGGCGTAGAAGGCCACATCGCCGACCAGCAACAGACGCTGCAGCTCGGGGGCGGGGGTGCCCCCTGAGTTTCGCGCGCTGACGGTGACGAACGCGTAGACCAGGGCGCCAAAACTCGCCGGCGACAACGGGGTGAGCAGCACGAAGGCCAGCATCGTGCCGATGCCGGTGGCGAGATGAACGCCGCCCGCGACCGGCTCCCCCACCAAAAATTGTCCCAGGCCAGGGATGAAGGCGCTGGCGATGGCGGTGCCGAGCGACCGCGCGGGGGCGTCTTCGACGAGCTCGTCGGGGTCGGCCGCGTCCCCGGGCCCGGCCGGGTCTTCGTGGTCCTCGACCTCGCCCACCGCCGCGGGGGGCGAGGGGGGCGGGCCGGCGTTCGCGCGGCACACACACGCCTCGAGTCCGAGGCCGTCGGCGCGGCACAGCTGCGCCCCCTGCCGCCCGTCGACACACGCGCAGGCTTGCGACGCGCCGGGGATGCAGCGCGCGGCCGCGGGCGCGGGGGTCTCGGGATCCACCGGGGCGGGCGCGGGCGCCTCGTCGGGCGTCCGGTCCTGCATTTCGTCGGGCGTCTGGGCCGCCGTCTCCGCGGGCGCCCGGTCTTGCATCTCGTCGGGGGGCGCGTCCTGCGCCGCCACCGCCACCAGCAAAAGCAGTGCGGTCCCCCCCATGTCAGCCCTCGGGGCTTTCTGGGGCCGAAGCGGTGCCGTCCTCGTCGAGGGCCGGGGTGGGCTCGACCACCGGCTCCACGGGGGCCTCGTCGGTCTCGGTCTCGGGCGTGACCGGGGCGGGCGTGACCGGGGTGTCGTCCTCGGGGACCGGGGCGACGGGGCCCGGGACCTGCGGGGCCGGTTCTTTTGGGGGCGTGACCGGCGCGGGCGTGACCGGGCCGGGATCGGTCGGGGCCGCTTCGGGCGGAACCTCATCGAGCACGGCGGCGTCCACCGATGCCTCGTCCTCGAGCCAGTACTGCGAGAAGTAGGGCACGAACCCGCGATCCCAGGGGGCTTTTTTGTACGCCCCGAAGCCGAGCATCTCGTCGAACGCGACGTTGAGCGCGACGCTCACCACGTCGTAGCTGATTTGATAGGTGCCCATCGCGGGGCGGGTGCGCAGCTCGCCCGCGGACAGGCCCGAGGGGGCGACGTTGTCCGCGTGCACGATGCTCTCGTTGCCCACGATGCGATCGAACACGAACAAATGGGAATAGCCGACGTCGAGCCGCACCCCGAAGTAGGCCAGGGACGCGCCCACCCCGACGCCGACCTTGTCCCCGTTGAGCAAGTCCACCGACAACGTCTCGGTGGGGATCGCCGCGGTCTCGTAAAAACCCCCGCCGCGGAACTGCAACATCTTGTCGAAGAAGTTCACCTCGCCGCCCCCGCGCACGCTCCAGGAGTCTTGGTAGTTCTTCGGTTGCACGATGGGGTCGAGGGCCAGCGGCTCGCCCCCGGACACGGAAAAGCCCACCCCGGTGGTGGACACGCTCACGTGGTCAAACACGCTCCACTGCTCGTACACAAAGTCGAGCTCGACGTCGAAGCCGAGCAAACCGTCGAACAGCCCTTGGTGTCCGTACTTGGCCCCCACCCGGTAAAACGGCGGCATGGTGAACGCGACGTGGGCGGTGGGGTTGTCCTCGACGATCTCGATCAGCGGCGGGTTGTCCCCGTTGGCGGTCATGAGCTCTTCAATGTCTTCGCCGAAGTAGGTGAACGAAAGCGGCCCGCTCGCGTTGACCCGGCGGCCGAGCTGCACCGACGCGCCCAGCTCGAGGCCGAGGAAGGGGTTGGACCAGATGCCGAAGTTCGCCGAGGGCACGAAGGGCTGAAACACCTCGAGGCGCACGCCGATGTCCGACTCCGGGGACTCGTTGCCGAAGCGGTCGGCGGAGAGCCGAATGTCTTGGCTCAGGCCCGAGGCCACGCCTTGGATGCTCCCGCCCACCGCGATGAGGTCTTTGAAGTTGTAGGCCACGGTGAACATGTAGAAGACCTCGAGGAGGTCGCGGTCCACGAGGTTGTAGCGGGTGACCTCGTCGTCGGGGAAGCGGTAGTCGCCGGCGTTGGGGCCGAACACCCCACCGCCCACCGCGAGGCCGGGGAGGCCAAAGCTGTCCATGTTCAACGTGACGAACAGCTGGGGGATGTATTGCGGGGGCGACTGGTTGCTCACCGAGTGGCCGTCGTCGAAGCGCGACGGGGTGCCGCGCGATCCGAGGGTGGCCCCGGCCGGGGTGTTGGGGGAAAAGAAGTTGTTGTCGTCGACGGGCGGGCGCTCGCCGTCGACGCTGTAGCGCTGGTCCCCGTAGCTGCGGTTGACCGCGCGGGGGCCGCAGAGCACGTCGGGGTCGGGGCAGGCCCGGGTGAAGGAGCTGCCGAGCCAGACCACGTTGTTGTTGAGTTGCAGCTGCAGGCCGGTGGACTTGGTGATGGCCGCGGGGTTGAGCCACACCGCCGAGGGGTCGCCGGGGTTGACGATGTTGGCCCCGCCGCGCGACATCGCGCGGGTGGTGAGCTCACCGACGTAATAGGCCGCCGCCCACGTCGGGGACGCACACAGCAGGGCCACGAGCAGCGGCCAAACAGTCTTGCGCATAGATTGGTTGCCTCCGGGCGCGGGCATACCCGGTCTTTTCCGGACAAGAAAGGGCGCTAGGCTCGCCCCATGCGCCAAGACCCCGCCCTGCTCGAGCGCATCGCGCGACGCGACGCGGCGACCCGCGCCATCCGCGCGTGGTTCGCCGACGCGGGCTTCGTCGAGGTCGAGACCCCCATGCTCGTCGTGGGCGGCGGGCTCGAGCCGCACATCGACCCGCTCGTGGTCTCGCTTCGGCTCTGGCCCGACGCCGAAGTCGAGCACCGCTATCTGCACACCTCGCCCGAGCTCGCGCTCAAGCGGGTGCTGTCATTTGGCGCCGGCCGCATCTACCAGCTCGCGCGGGTGTTTCGCGACGGCGAGCGCACCGCGCGGCACCTGCCGGAGTTCACGTTGCTCGAGTGGTACCGCACCGGCGCGGACTTGGCCCAGCTCGCCGACGATTGTGTGGCCCTCTTCCGGGCCATGGCCCGCGCCCTTTCCGTGCAGTGTGATTGGGCGTGGGCCGACGCCGAGACCCGGACGGTGTCGTCGCTGTTCGCGGACGCCGGGTTCGACCTCGACGCGGGGCTCGTCGACGAGGGCCGGGGATTGGTCGACCAGGTCCGGGCCGCGGGGGTGGCCCTGCGGCCCCAGGCAGATTTTGAAGACGCGTTTTTTGCGGTGATGGAAAAACACGTCGAGCCCGCGCTGCCAGAGGACCGGGCGGTGGTGGTCACCCGGTGGCCGGCGGCGATGGCCGCGCTGGCCCGCCTGTGCGACGACGACGCTCGGTATGCCGAACGTTTCGAAATCTATGCCCGCGGGCTCGAGCTCGCCAACGCGTTCGATGAGCTCACCGACCCAGCCGAACAACGCGCGCGCTTCGAGCGGGACAACGCCCACCGGGTCCGGCTCGGCAAGGCGCCGCTGCGCATCGACGAGACGTTCCTGCGGGACCTCGCCCACATGCCCCCCGCGGTGGGGGTGGCGGTGGGGGTCGACCGGGTGCTGATGGCCTTGCTCGGGGCCGCCACCATCGACGAGGTCACCGGGCTGCCCTGGCGGTGAGCGGCGAAGGCCGGCTCAAATGAGCCAGGTGCTTGATCGTTCACGGAAATTTCCCGCGCGGTTGTGACCCTGCCCACGACGGATCTGCCCCGCTCCGCACAATCCCAGTCATCAACCCAAAGGGAGGTACACGATGGTTCGGGGATTTTCGGTTCTGGCTTTGTTCGCCCTGGTCTTGTCCGTGGGCTGCGGCAACGTCGAGATTCTGATCAACGACAGCGGCCGCGACGGGCTCGAGGGCAACGCGGACATCTTTGACGCGGACTTGAACGGCGCGGTGGGTCAGGCCACGCCGGCCCAGGGCCGCGTCGATCGCGCGCTCGGCTGGGAAGACCTGGGCCAGCTCGTCGACGTGGAGCTCGAGAGCACGGTGGCCAACGGCGGCGCCATGGCGATGATGTTCATGTACGACCTCGTTACCCCCGACACCCCCAGCGGCTCGGTGTTCGTGGCCAAGGCGTTCGACGACGATGACGTGGTCATGGACGACAGCGGCGACACCTACATCCGCATCGACGACGACGATGACGTGCAAGCGGTGAGCGAAGGCGACCTCAGCGGGGTCGAGTGTTCCGGACCGGGGCTCGGCAACTATGACTACGACGAGCCGGTGGACAACGTCGCGGTCCGGGTCGAGGACTGCACCGATTGTGAACAAGCCGACGCCAAACGCATCGACTACGCGATGTGGAACGAGGGCGAGCCCGCGTCCGCGGCCACCCGCGGCACGTTCTACTGGGCGCCGTCGGGCGACGACCAACAAGCGGGGTTGGACGACGAGCCGTCTCTGCGCGGCGACGAGATCTGAGTGTCCAGCGACGAGACGCCCCTCGGGCGCTCGTCGGGGCTTGGTGAGCGCCCGGCGTCTTTGATGTGGAGATGCCTCCCGCTTCCTTCGCGCGGGGGCCGGCCATGGGGTCGCCCCCGATTTTTTCCCGGCCGCACGGTCGGCTTTGGTGAGGTTTTTGTGATGAGCGGTCTGTGGCGCACGGTGCGGATTTTGGTCTGGGTGGCGTTGGCCGGATGCGGCGTGGCCGGATGCGGCGCCGAGGAGAGTTGGCAACCGGCGGGGCAGGTCGACTATCCCGTCATGGATGGGCAGGTGGGGGCGGCGGCGGTGCGCGGCGCCACCGGGCCGGCCCGCTTCGAGCGGCTCGGCGAGGTGCGGCGGGTGACGCTGGAGAGCCAGGGCGGACAAGACAATGCGGCTGCTCTGTCTCTTTACTGGCGGGGCACGGGCTGGGATCGGTCGGGCGACGTGGTGTACTTCGCGTCCTCCGACGCGGCGGTCTCGTTCGACGCCGCCGCGGGGGCCCGCTTTTTTGAGCTGCAGGAGGGCCAGACCCTGGTCCAGGTCGACGCGGCCAAACTTTTTGTGCACACCGCGTCGGGGCCCGAGCCCGGGGTGGCCCGCTTTTCGGGCGAGACCGAGCACGTGGCGGTCCGGTTCATCGCGTGTGACGAGTGCAGCGGCGGCACCGGCCGCACCATCGTGGAGGTCGCGGCCTGGGGCACGGACGTGTTCGGCGACGGCCGCGCGGTCACCGCGAGTTTTCTCCTCGCCCCGTAGGCGTCGCCGACGGGATCAAAAGCGGGGCGTAGCCGACGAGCAGGTCGGCCCACCACACGCTGATCACGTTGCGCAACGCGGTGCCGCGCAGGCCGGCGTGGCGCGCCTCGAGGGGCACGCGCTCGAGCCCGTGGTGGGTGAGCACCACCTCGGTCCCGCCCCCTTCCACGGGGACAAACCGGACCTCGACCCGGCTGCCTTCGCCGCCCCCGGGCGCCACCGGGCGCATCAAGAATGCAAATGCATCAGGGGGGGACCAGGCCACGACGTCGCCCACCACCAGCTCTTCCCCATTGTCAAACCGCTCGACGAAGCGACCCCCCACCCGCGGCTCAAACGCCAACACCCCGTCACGCCCCGCGGGCCCGAAGCGAAAACGCGGCCCCCGCCGCCACCACGCGTCCACCTCGTTGGTGAACGCGAAAAACGCCCGGGCCGGGTCCGCCTTCACCCGGGTGCGCACCTGCACCGGGGTCATGGCATCGACTCGCCGTCGACGTGGGCGGCGAACGCCCCGAGCTGCTCGGCCCAAAGCCCCTCGACGTGGCGCAGCCAGTCGGAGAGGGCGGCAAACGGTTCGGGCCGCAGCTGGTAGACGCGGGCGCGCAGGTCGTCCGGTGGGTGGGTCTCGTCGACGAGACCTTGGCGGCGCAGGATGCGCAGGTGCCGGCTGAGGGCGGGCGGGCTCACGCCCAGGGTGTCGGACAGCGCGCGGGGGCGCTGGGGGGCTTCGCGCAACAGCTCGATCACCCGGCGGCGGGTGGGGTCGGCGAGGGCGGACAGGGTCTCGTCGAGGGCGGTGGCGGTGGCGCTGGGCATGCGTCAGTGGTCCATGGGATCGGACGCGGACAGCGTGGCGTAGTCGACGTCGCGCACCCGGGTGGCGAAGATCCAGCGGTGGCCCTCGGGGTCGGTGGCGCGGTAGGAGCGATCACCGTGGGGTTGGTCCTCGGGGGCGGTGGCGATGGTGGCGCCGGCGGCGAGGGCCCGATCGTGGTGGGCGTCGACGTCGTCGACGTAGACCAGCACCTGTCCATGGACATTGCCGAGCGATTGCGGGCTCTGCATGCCCATCTCTTCATACGCCGACGCCAGCAGCAAGGCGTGGCCGCCGAGCGCCATCTCGGCGTGGCCGATGCGGCCGTCGGGCATCGGCATCACGAATCGTTTTTCGAACCCAAACGCCCGCTCGAGGAAGTCGAGGGCGGCCGGGGCGTCGCGGTAGCTCAAATACGGAATGATGCGTTGGTAGCCCGCGGGGGGATTTTGCGGCACGGCGCGCTCCTTGTTTGCGTTCATGTTAACAATTAACCATATCGTTAACCATGTGGCAAGGGCGCGTGCGCACGCAGCGGGGCGGGGGGGCCCGGCGGCGTCCCGGGGGGATCAGGTGGCCAGCATGGCCACGCACTTTTCGATGCGGCGCGCCCGGGTCTCGGGGCGCTTGGCCTCTTCGATGGCCCGCACGTGCTCTTTTTGGTGGCTGTAGGCGAGCTTTTGAAAGGCCGCGAGGGCGCCTTTGTGTTTCTTCAGCGCCCGCACCAGATCGTCGGGGGGCGTGACTTTGCGTTCTTTGGTGTCCGCCTCGACGACCACGGTCACGGTTTGTCCCGCCTCGAGACCGGCGGCCTTCTTGTGCGCGGTGTTCAGCCCGACCACAGAGTGGCCAAACATGGACGCGACCCGGGTCTCGAATGTGTAGTCCCCGACGGTGACGGTGACGGGGGCGCGCACCTGACCGAACGCCTCTTTGGGGTCGAAGGGGAGCACAAAGTAGACCGGGGCTTTGCCCGGCACGGGTTCGATCTTGACCCGGCAGGGCACGCCGGGGCCCTTTTTCTGATTCGACACGCGCGCCATGGATGGGCCTCCGGTCAGCGCGCCACCCAGACGCTTTGCACAAATCGGGGGTCGATGTGCTCCGCGTCGAGCGACGAGAACTCTTCGGTGATGGCGTTCTGCACCCGGCGCGCCCAGGCCGCGGCCCGAAGCTGGGCCTCCTCCTTGGTCCGGGCCCCGGGCAGCGGGGCCAATGCCCCTGCACGCTCGGCGAGGTCGTCGGCGGGCCCGTCGAAGCGCTGCTCGTCCTCGGCCAGCAACGCCGCGAACGCCACCACGTCCTCGTCGGACAGCGGCCCCCGCGCGTCTTTGTCGAGCAGGGCGTGGGCCCAGCTGGTGGCCAGGACCTGGGCGTGGGTGGGCTGCTCGGCGTCGTCCTGCACAAACTCGGCAAAGGTGGCCTCGTCGTAGCCGAGCCCCCGCCGCACCAACGCGGCCCGGAACGCGGCCTCGGCCAACGCCGCCGCGGTCTCGGCGATCTCGTGCAGCGAGCGGAAGGGCCGCGCGTCGACCCGCTCGGGGGCCAGCAGCCCCGAAAAGCACAGCGGCCGCCGCTGGAGAATCGCCGCCGCCACCTCCTTGAGGGGGGCATCGAGGCGCAACAGGCCCGCGCCCGAAAGGCCGTTGTCGGCGTTTTTGACCTGGCGCTTGAACTCCGACTGCAACCGCAGCCCGAGGCTGTGCCCGATTTGGAACAGCCGCATCACCGACAGCGATTCCAGCACCGTCACCAGCCGATCGTCCTCGCCCTGGGCCCGGTAGGCGAGGGCGATGCCCGCGGTGTCGGTGACCCGCTGCACGGTGTCTTTCAACGCCTCTGCATCGCCGGGGTCGGCCCCGATGGCCATGTGCAGGCGGTTGGCGGTGAGCATGACCTCGTGCAGCACCCGCTCCCGCAGCGGCGCGGGCGCGCGCTCGAGGGCAGCCCCGAGCACACTGTCGCCTGCCCCGAGGTGGTCGAGGGGCAGCAACACGCTGGTGCTCAGGTTGTAGATCGCTTCTTCTGGGGGTGCGTCGAGGGAGGGCGGGGCCTGCACACTGTCGGCCATGTCCTTGTCGGGGTCGACATAGGCGAACACCGCGCGGGCGGAGACGGGGTCGTCGAAGCCGAGATCGCTGAGCCGCGCGTTGCGCCAGCGGTAGGCTTCTTCCTCCAGGGCCGAGGGCAGTTCCCAGCGCACCCCCTCGATGAGGTGGAGGATGAATTTCATGTCCTTGTCAAACATGCGCTCCACCGCGTACTTGAGGCCGGTGAGCAGTCGGTCGTCCGCGGTGCTGCTGTCGTAGACGACCAGATAGCGCCCATCGGGGGTCGTGGTGTGCAGGCCCACGTCGTCGCCCGCCGGTTCCTCGTCGTTGCTCAGATCGTAGATGCGGGTGTGGACCTTGAACAGCAGCGAGAGCAGCTCAACGTCGAGGTTCCGCAGCTGTTTGACCCCACGTTCGGCGTTGGCGGTGAGCAACGCCTCGAGCCAGCGGCCGATGGACACGGTGTCGAGGCGATCGTGGCGCCACCCGTCGAGGTCCAAGAACCCTTGGACCTGCGCGGGGCTGAGCAGCTCGATGAGCTCGAGGGCATCCCCGAGGCCGACCTCCCGCACCGTGGTGTAGAGGTCCTGCAACGGCAGGTTCCGCACCACCCGGATGACGTCGGGGCAGTCGAGAATGGTGGCAAGGCGAGCGTTGCCGCTTTCCCCTTGCAGGCGGCGGCGGAGTTGGGCGAGGTCTGTGGTCAGGGGCGCGGTGCTCATCGTCGTCGACGCGTGGCAAAGAAAAGCGCCGTGCACAACACCAACACGGTGGCGCCGGGGGCGGGGCGGGGCCCGTGGTCACAGCTGCAGCCCCCGGGGTCGGTGAAGGTCACGGTGGCGGTGGCGCCGTCTTCGCCGTCGACGCTGACCGACACCGTGGCGGTGCCGGGCTGGTCGGGCGCCCGCAGCATCTGGGCGTAAAAACCGGTCAACGGGTCGCGGACGGGATCGCCCTCGAACAGCCCGACGTCGGTGGCGAAGGCGACGGCGTGGTCCTCGGCATCTGCGGGCAGCAGATTGTTGGCCGCGTCGACGAGCTTGGCGGTGACGGTGAGACGGGTCTGGCCGTCGGCCTCCGCTTCCGGGGGGTCGATGTCGAGCAGGGTCCGCCCCGGGTCCGGGCCGCCCGACTCGATGGTGATGCGCCCCGCGGCCCCGGCCAGGGCATAGCGCTGGTCGCCGCCGAACTGGACCTGCAGCCCCGCGGCGAAGTCGCCGGAGGGGAAAAACGCGGGGTCGACGAGGAACTCCAGCTGGGCGGTGCCTGAGGCCGAGGTCTCGGCGGTGCCGATGCGCTCGTCCAGCGAGGGGCGCTCGTTGCCGTCGAGGTCAAAAAAGAACGACACCGTCGCGCCTTCGACCGGCTTGGCCTCGTCCCCGTCGACGTCGGTGCCGGCGGTGGGGGCGTCGCCGTTTTGGTCTTCGAGGATGGCGAACAGGGTGATCGACTCGCCCAGCGCGACCCGGTTGCCGGGGGCGATCTCGATGCTCACCGTCTCGAGGTCGACGAACAACATCGAGGTGGTCTCGGACGGGCACAGGCCGACCTCGCCCCCGTCGGGGGCGGGACCGGCGTCGGCGCCCCCGGTGCAGAGCGGGTCGGCGGCGTCGAGGTCGCCGGCGAAGCGCGCGGTGACGACATAGGGGTAGGCGGTCTGGTCGTCGTCGGCGGTGCGGCCGGTGAACGATTGGCCCCCGTGGCGGCCATCGACAAGCGTCAGCCGGGCGGTGGCGATGCCCTGGGCATCGGTGAGCGGGTCCTCGATGAGAAAGCCCGCGTCGGGGTCGTCTTCGGGGTGCAGAAAAAACGACACGCGCTCGCCCACCACCGGCAGGCCCAGCTCGGTGAGGGCCACCCGCAGCATCACGCCCTGCGAGTACTCGGCCTCCCAGGGGGTGCCCGGGTCCTCGGGGCGCAGCGTCAGGCTGGTGGCCTGGGCGTGGGCGGGCGGCCCCGCGAGCAGGGCCGCGAGGATCAAGGAAGGGGGCACGACGCGGCCAATCATGAACAAAACCGTATTCTTTTTGCCCCCTTGCGCCAGCAAAAAAGCGCCCGCGGGGGCGCGCGCGGCCGGGCTTGAGGGCGACGGTTTTACCGGCTACACCACCTTGTGTGGGGGATCGTCGCACCGATCCCGACAGCTGCAACCGGGCGCCCACCGCCCCGAAGCCTTTGAGTTTATTATGAAAAAAATCCTCTCGTGCTTTTCAAGCCTCTTTTTGGTGCTCTCGTTGGGCACCGCTCTTCCCCTGGCCTCCGGCTGTCCGAGCGACACCGGCGACGGCGACGGCGACGGCGACGGTGACGGCGACGGCGACGGCGACGGTGATGGCGACGGCGACGGTGATGGCGACGGTGACGGCGACGGCGACGGCGACGGTGACGGCGACGGCGACGGCGACGGCGAAGGCGAGACCTGCCAAGACGCCATCGCGCTGGCCCTCGACACCCCGACCACGGGCACGACCTCTGGCTTCGCCAACGACTACGCGCCGCCCACCGGCTGCGCCCAGACCGCGGCCGCGGCCGACACCGTGTACAAGGTGACCCTGCCCGTCGACGGTTCGCTCGAAGTGACCGTGGTCGGCGACGACGACTTCGACCCCATCGTGTACCTCGGCACCGGCACCTGCAACGCGGGCAGCCTCGGCTCCTGCAGCCACGTGTTCGGCCAGACTGAATCGGTGGCCGAAGGCCTGCTCACCGCCGGCGACTACTACATCATCGTCGACAGCTTCAACGACACCCTCAGCCCCGACCCCACCGGCAGCTTCACCATCACCGCGACCTCGGTGGCCGGCGGCCAGTGCATCGACGACGACATCCTCGGCAACACCGCCGAAGACGCGTCCGGCTTCGGCTCTGAGCCCTTCGGCACCGTCGAGCTCACCGTGTGCCCCGACGCCGCGGACTGGGGCTTCTTCGGTCACCCCGGCGGCAACCTCATCTTCAACCCGCAAATGAGCGCGGGCCTCGAGATCACCTACTACGCGGCCAACCTGTTCCTCAACGACGACGAACTGATCGATTTCGAGCCCACCGACACCGTGGTCGGCACCGGCGCGATCAACGGTCCCTTCGACGCGGGTTGGTACTACTTCTCCGTGGCCGACGACGGCACCTTGCCCGCCACCGGCGGCACCTGGCAGCTCCAGTGGCAAGCGGAGTGCCTCGCCGACGGGTCTGACTTCGCCGACGCCCAGTTCGACGACCGCAACCCCGACTTCGCCGGCTCGTTGGCCAGCGCGTTCGCGTCCCCCCTCGACCGGGTGCTGTGCCCGGGCGACGTGGACGGCTTCGTGCTCTACAACCTGCTCGCGGGCGACGTGACCGCCACGTTGACCACCGCCGACCCGAACATCACGTACAAGATCTACACCCTCGAAGGCGAACTCGACGCCCCGACCCTCACCGAGCTGATGGCGCCCGGCGACTTCACCGAGACCGTCAACGGCGACGAGACCACCGTGACCGTCACCGGCGCGCTCGCCGACACCCGGTACTTCTTCGAAGTCACCGGCGACCCGGCCGCCACCGAGACCCAGACCTACACCTTCAACGCGTCCTTCAGCGGCGCCGAGGGCACCCCCCCGGCCAACGACGAGTGCGTCAACGCCGAAGCGTTGCCCGTGGCCACCGCGCCCGCGGCCCCCACCTTCGTGGCCGGTCGCACCATCGGCGGCAACGACTCGATCAAAGGCGCTTGCAACAATGAAGAGCTGGCGGCGAGCCCGGCCCTCGGCCTCGGCGCGGCCGACGTGTTCTACAACGTCACCGTGCCCGCGGGGAACGCCGGCCCGAACAACCTCGAGATCGTGTTCGACGCCACCGAGCCCTTCTTCCTCGGTTCCGCCTACCTCCTCGACGGTGGCTGCCCCGCGGATCCGGCCATGCCGATGTACTTCCTCGACGTGGACAGCGGCGATCCCGAGTGCCGTCTCGACAACGAGTTCACGATGCGCGTGAAAGGCGTGGCCGCGGGCGACTACATCCTCGTCGTCGACGGCGTGTACTTCACCGAAGACATGGAGACCAACACCGGCGCGTTCAACGTGGGCGCGGTGGTCTACCCCGACGGCTTCCCGCCGCCGGCGGCCTGCGAATCGGCCACCACCGTGACCATCCCCGCGGTCGACGAGACCGTGACCCTGCAGGCGGACACCACCGACGGCTCGAACGACATCATCGAGACCTGCGGCACCCAATCGCTGGGCAACGAGGCGGTCTACCTCCTCGAGCCCACCGAGGACGTGACCTTGGAGATCGAGACCGCGACCTTCCCCGGCGGCGAAGTGGACAGCTACGACACCATGCTGTCCATCCGCACCGCGGACTGCGTCGAGGGCGTGCAGCTGGTCTGCAACGATGACATCGAAAACGGCGTCATCCGCAACAGCTTCATGACCGCGGACCTCACCGGCGGCACCACCTACTACCTCATCCTCGACGGGTGGGGCTCGACCGACGTGGGCTCGACCGAGATTTACGTGACCCGCACCGAGTAGTCGGTTCGGTCCCGTGACCCAGAAAGCCCCGCGAGAGCGGGGCTTTTTGTTTGGGTCAGTCGCTGTCGCCGTCGTCGAGCCGGCGCCGCAACCACGCGAACAGCTCGCCCACGGTGGCCTCCGAGCCGACAAGCTCCTTGAGGTCTTCGACCCACTGCTCGCCCTCTTCGGTCCCCTCGCCCAGGTTCCACTCCTCGGCGAACTCCTCGAGGGTCTCGACCAAGGCCAGGGTCTGTTCGCTCACCGACCCATAGTCTTCGTCGCGCAACAGCAACACATCGTCCTCGAGGTCGTCGAGGTCACAGTCGAAATACTCTTCGGCCAGGGTGGTGCGCACGCTCTCTTCATCGAACATCGAAGCCTCCGAAAACAGACCCGAAACGCGATGGGCTCAGGATTCACCCCACCTCAGCGCGGGGCAAGCGGCGGACACCCAAAAAACGACCTCAGGTCTCGGCGAAGATGCCCACCGCGTCACCCCGGCGGGCGCAGGTACGGAAAAGTTTCGCGACCTTGACCAACAGGCTGTGCACACGGTGGACGTAGGCCGCGTACTCCCAGGCCAGGGGGCCCGCGCCGGGCCGGGTCGCGTCTTCGTCGAGGGCGAAGCGCATCGGGTGCAAGTGTGGATAGCAGAAGGCAAACTCGGCCACATCCGGCGGCGGGTGGGCGAGCGCGTCATCGATGAACGCGGCCGCCGCGGCCAAGGTCTCGCCCCGGTGCCACCCCCCGCCGTCCCCCTCGTCGGGCAACCGGCTCGCCCCAAACAGGTGGCGCCGCGCGGCGGAGTCGGGCCAGGGCAGGGCCAAGGTCTCGAGCCGGGCGGCGGGGTCAAACGCGGGGGGGCGCCGCCGGGCCGGGTCGGTGACCCACCAGGCGTCAAAGATGGCGCCGACGGGGGTGCTCGAGACCCGGCAGACCGCGCGGCACAACGGCTCAGAGATCGGCTCGCCCGCGTCGAGTTGGGCGTGCAGCAGGGCCAACGGGTCGGCGCGCATCTGGGCCCCGCGCAGAAGCACGTCGGGCGCCCCCAAGGCCACCAACTGGTCGAGGCGGGTTTGGGCCTGGCGCACGTCGCGGGTCAGCCGCCGGGGCGGCGACGCGGCCGCGATGCGGCGCACCGCGGCCGCGTCGTCGTCGCCGGCGGCGGCGAGCAGGGCGTCCAGCGACGCCGCCCGGTACCGCACCATCTCTCGCAAACGTTGCACCTTCCCGGTCTACCCCATTTCCGGCGCCTCGCCCGCGGACGGCCTGGGTAAGCCTGAAACATGAACAAAATCAGATACTTAAACTGACGCGCCCCCGGCCCTGGGGGGCAAAAACAGGAAACCGGGGGCCGCGGCCGCTAGCCTGACCGCATGGCGTACCTGCACGAGGTTCAGGTCTACTACGAGGACACCGACTTCACCGGCGTGGTCTACCACGCCAACTACCTGCGCTATTGCGAACGCGCCCGCGAGCACGTGCTCGGGACCCAGGTGCTGGTCGACTTGTACAAAGACCAGGGCATCGGTTTTGTCGTCTACAGGGCGGAGCTGACCTACCGGGAGGGGGCGCGCTTTGGCGACCGGCTCGAGGTGCGCACGGTCCCCAAGCTCGAGAGCCCCTACCGCGCGGTGTTTGCCCAGAACGTGCACCGCAAGGGCCAAGACAAAGCCCTGGTGGAGGCGCGCATCGACTTGGTGTGCGTCGATGAAAAGCACCAACTGGTGCCGCTGCCCGAGGCGGTCCACGCCCGGCTGGCGGCGGGGGCAGAAGGATAGACATGTTCCGACCAAACAAGACGACCAACCACAGTGGCATTGTGCTGGCGGTGGCGGTGTTGGCCTCGCCCGCGTGGGGCGAGGCGCGGGCGGTGCGGGCCCAGACGCCCCAGAGCGACGGCGGCTCATCGGTCGCGGCCGCCGAACAAGAGTGCCAAGCGGCCCCGCAGGGGATGGTGTGCATCCCCGGGGGCGTGGCGGTGATCGGCGCCGACGACCACCCCATGGAAAGCCCCCGCCACGAGGTGGAGGTGAGCACGTTCTACATGGACAAATATGAGGTCACCAATGGCGACTACCAGAAGTGTGAATGGGCGCGCGCGTGTCCGAAGCGAAAGCGGCCGTCCTATTACCGTGCGTTCCAGCAAAAAGAGCGGCCGGTGGTGCCCACCACCTGGGAGATGGCCCATCAGTATTGCGTGTGGGCGGGCAAACGACTGCCCACCGAGGCGGAGTGGGAAAAGGTCGCGCGCCATGGTGCCGAAGGTCGCACGTATCCCTGGGGCGACGAGCCGCCCACCTGCGACAAGGCCCATTTCAAAAAGTGCAAAGCCAAAGACAAGCTGACCAAGAAGGTGGGCAGCTTTCCCGCCGGCGCGTACGGCGTGTTCGACATGGCCGGCAATGGGTATGAGTGGGTCAAGGACTGGGCCACCGACTGCTACGGTGGGTGCAAGAAGGCCTGCGGCGCAGACTGCCAAGGCAAAGACCCGCGCGGTCCCTGCGACGGGGCCGACCGCTGCAAAGGCCACCGCGAGCGCGTGCTCAAGGGCGGCAGCTGGTACTGGCCCGAAGAAATGCTGCGCGGCTCCTGGCGCCGGGCCCAGCGGCCGAACAGCGGCCTGCACCGGTTGAGCTTCCGCTGCGCCTCGAGCCGCGCCGACCTCTATGGCCCAAAGCCATTGTACATCACCGACCCATTGCCCGATCCCCCGCCCCTGAGCGCGCCCACCGCCGAACAGCTGCGGATGTTCAACGACGTGGTCGAGGACACCGACATCTTCCAGATCCCGACCTGCAAGGCCAAGGGCACCGCCCGGGTCGATTGCCGCGACCCCCTGAGTTACATCACGTCCAACGAGGCCTACCAGTATCTGTTCCGCAAGCCGGTGAAGAACCTCGGGGGCGGCTACGTGGGCGTCGCCTCGGACCAGAACTATTCGTTCATGGCCGCGGCCCGGAGCGAGTGGGCCTGGCTGTTCGATTATGACCCCGCGGTGGTGCGTGTGCATTATATCGCCCAGGCCATCCTCCGGCAGGTCAAGGACCGCCGCGGGTTCGTCGCCGCCTACACCAAAAAGCACAGCCCCGAGACCATCCGCTGGATCGAACAGGACCTCGCCCACCTGCCGCCCGACGAGGTCAAAGCCACCGTGCGCACCTACCAGACCGCGCGCATGCGGCTGTGGAGCCACTACGCCCGCCAGCTCAAGCAAGGCAAGGTCAAAGGCGGCTTCGGGTGGCTGCGCTACGACGACAACTTCGCGCACATCAAGGCCATGGCCGACCAGGGCCGGACCCGGGTGCTCAAGGGCAACATGCTCACCGACAAGGCGATGCCGTCCATCGCCAAGGCCGCCCGGGAGATGGGGGTCACCATCCGCGTGTACTACCCGTCCAACGCGGAGGAGCAATGGAAGAACCTCCCCCAGCAGTACCGCGACAATGTCATTGCGCTTCCGTTCGACGAGCGGAGCGTCATCCTGCGCACGATCTTCAACAAGCGGTACCACCAGGCCGAGAGCAAGTGGCACTACATCGTCCACGGGGGCCTACACGCCCAGGAGCACATCGCGCTGCCGGGGTATAAGAACGTATGGCGCTTCATGGAGGACCGGCAGCGGGTGGGGCAGTTCTTGCCCGAGGGCCAATCCCTCGCCGACGCCGACCCCCCGGTGCGCGATTACTTCTCGCTCATCGGCATGATCCGCCGCACCGAGCACGACGGGTGAGCCCGGCCCGCGCGGGCTCCGCGTTGATCGGGCTGTGCCTGTTGTTGGCGGCCCGGGCCTCGGCCTATCCCGCCCCCGGTCCGGACGAGCCCCGCATCAACCTGTCCGCCCACCAGCCCATCCAGGGGGTGTGGCGCCCGGGGAACAAGGTCGCGTTCGACGGGCCCACCGCACGGTCCAACTACCTGTTGCCCTTGGCCGGCCAACCCCTGGCCCCCGATGTGGTCCGGGTCCGCATCGATGCGGACAATGACATTGACGTGGCCTTGTTGTTCCGGGTGCACGACGTGCAGATGGGCTTTTCCCCGGTGTTCAACGGCTACGGCTTGGCCCTCGACCAGCACAAAGGCCAGGTCGCGTTCCTGCGCTTCGACCAGGGCGCGGCCCGCAACCCGGACGTGGCGGTGAGCGCGCCGGACCTGGCCGCGGCCCGGCACCTGGAGGTGGTGCTGTCCGCCCAGGGGCCGGTGTTCGCCGCCCACGTGTACGACGCCGAGACCAAGGCCCCCCTGGCCGCGCTGTCGTGGTCGGACGCGGCCTACGCCGCCGGGGGCCTGGGCATGTACGCCCACCGGTCGAGCGCACCGTTTTTGCTCGAGGCCCGGGCGGTGACCGCGCCCCCCGCGGGGGACATCGCGCCCGAGTGGTGGGTGCGCACCCCCCGCAATGCCGATGCACGATATGACTTCGCCCGCCGGGTCGAGGGCGCCCACGCCACCGACGACATCTGGGTCACGGACGCGGCCGGGGTCCAGCGGCTGCGCGAAGCCGGCGCGACCCTGCTCGAGACCCACGCGGGCATTCCCCACGCTTACCGCTACCCGAGCCTGTACGAGCGCAAGCGGGCGCCCATTGAGCCCACCCGGCGCGGGATCTCGTTCGTCGACGGGCTCAAGGACCCGGACCTCGTCGAGCGGCACCTGCGCGCGATGGCCGCGCGCTGGCCCGAGCAGACCAAGCTCGAGACCATCGGCACCACCCACCAGGGGCGCCCGATCTGGGCCCTGACCGTGGCCGACGACGTGACCGACGACGAGCGCCCCACCATGTTGCTGTGCGCGGCCCATCACGCCCTGGAAGCGATCACCCCCGACTTTGTGCTCGATGCCGGCCTGCAGCTGCTCGAACACCAGACGCGCAGGCCGTACAAAGACATTCTCAAAGAGTTCCGCATCGTGCTCGTGCCGTTGGTCAACGTCGACGGCAGCCACACGTTCTGGCACGTGGACGAGCGCTACGGCCGCAAAAACCAGCGACCGGGCGAACACCCCGTCGAGGCCGGGGTGGATCTGAACCGCAACTATCCCTTCCAGTGGAACAACGTCGAGGACGGGCTCAACTCCGCCCGGCCCTCGAGCGCGTTCTACCGGGGGCCGTCCGCGGGCAGCGAGCCCGAAGTCCAGGCCATGATGCGCTTGGCCGAACGCGAGCGCCCCGTGGCATTGGTGTCGTTTCACTCCGCGGCGACCAAGATCTTGGTGCCCTACACCGTGGAGGGAGCGATCAATGAAGAGCCGTCGGTGCTGTGGGAGGTGGCCGAGGACATGACCGCGGCGTTGCCCCATCGGTTTTATGGTCGTCGCTACGAGGCCGCGCGCAACCTCTATCCCGTGGGCGGGGTGGATCAGGATTGGTACCTGCATCGCTTCGGCACCCTCGCTTACCTCGTCGAGGTTCCGTGGTCCCGGCCGTCGGTGCGGCGGATCAAGGAGTCGGTCAGGCACACCCGCGGGGCCTGGCTCAGCCTCCTCGAGCGGTGGCGCAAAGGGCCGTCGCTGGCGGTGCAGGTGGTCGACCCCGCGGGCAACCCCGTCGAGGCGGAGGTGGTCTTGACCAACCTGCAGCTCGAGAACGACGAGCGGTGGACGACCCAGCCCGGCACCGGGCGGTTTTACCGGTACGTGTCCAAAGACATGCCGGTGGTCGAGCTGGTGGTGCGCACCGAGCAGCACACCGAACGTCGCCGGGTGGAGATGAAACGCCGCGGGGTGACGGACGTGAACATCGTGTGGACGGGGACCGACGCGGCCGACGAGGCCCCGCACGTGGCCGCGGAGTAGTTACTCGAGGTCGAGCAGGGACTCTTTGAGCGAACGCTCGGGGGTGAAGCCGAGCTCCCGCTCCGCCCGGGTGCCGTCGACCAAGCAGCTGTAGCGCAGGTGGTCGAGCTCGGGCGACGGGAACTTCGTCATCTTGTAGCGGAACATCCGGTCGAGCACGCCCTCGAACAGCGGACCGGGCACGGGGAAACTCGTCGCCCCCCGCACCGAGATGAGGCGCGACAGGGGCGCTTGGCCGCGCCCCACCACGTTGAACACCCCCCGGGGGCCGGGCTCGAGGGCGCGGGACAGGGCGCCGACCACGTCGGACTCATGCACCAGCTGCACCATGGGGTCGAAGCCGAGGATGGTGGGGATGCGCTTGAGCCGGAAGTACTTGCTCGGGGCGTTGCGCAGGTGCGGCCCGACGATGTGCACCGGGCGCAGAATCACCGTCTCGGTCGCGGGCTGCTTCCAGAAGAAGCTCTGCACCATCATGTCCAAGGAGATGAGGTCGCGGACCTCCGGGCTCGAGGCGGCGGCGAGCAGCGGGGACTCTTCGCTGAGAAAACTCGATGAAGTGGCATTGGGCCCGTAGAGATTGGCCGAGGACAAAAAGACAAACTTGCGGACCTGGAGACGCTCGGCCACCTCGAGGAGCTGGGCGGTGCCCTTGAGGTTGAAGGAAAAGGCCTCGCCGCTCTGCGGGTTGTGGATGACCCCGAGGTGAATGATGCAGTCGGGCTTCTTCTTGCGGATGAGCTGGGTCGCGGACTTGCGGCGCAGGTCGATGCGGTGGTGTTCGATGTCTTTGGGCCGGTCGGGGAAGGGGCGACGATCGATGCCCAGCACCTTGTACTTGCGGTGCAACATGCGGCACAGGAGCCGGCCCAGGCCGCCGGCCGCGCCGGTGACGAGCACGGTCTCGCGGGTGTCGCGTTTTTTCTTGGTGGTCTTCTTCGACTTCTTTTTGGTCGTGGACTTCTTGCCCGCGGTCTTGTCCGCGCGCTTTTTGCTCGCGGGCTTGGCCTTCTTGGCTTTGTCGTCGTCCGAGGCGGTGGTGACCATCAAAAGATCCCATCCCGCGCGGCCAGGCCGTGGTCGATCATGCGTTGGATGGTGTTCTTCACCTTCTTGACGTGCTCGGCGACGATCTCGTCGTCCTCGGAGCCGTCGCCCTCGAAGTGCATCGGGGGCCCGAACCACAAATGGTACTTCACCGGCAGCGGCAGCGGCACCAGCTGGGGCAGCACGATGGGGGCGGCGGGGAAGCCGAGCATCTTGGCCAAGGGCTTGATGTTGAAGAAGGCCGGGGCTTGCTCTTCGGCGCCGATCACCGCCACCGGCACGATGGGCGACTTGGTCTCCAACGCGAGCCGCATGAAGCCGTGGCCAAAGTGGGTGAGCTGGTAGCGCTGGGCGAACATCTTGTTGATGCCCCGCGCGCCCTCGGGGAACACCAGCACCGCTTCGTCGGCCTCGAGCAAGCGCCGGCACGTCGACGGATCGCCCACCACCTGCCCGGCGCGCACGAACAGGTGCGACACAAACGGCAGCTCAGCGCTCCAGCGCTCGACCATGCTGCGCATGATGCGCGGCCGCGGGCTGTCGAGCAGACACGCGGTCCCGACCATAAACGCGTCGAACGGCAGCTGGCCCGAGTGGTTGCCGATGAGCAAGAAACGCCCCTCGGGGAGATTCTCGATGCCGTGCACCTGGACCCGGAAATAGTGCCGGTAAATCCACACCGCGATGGGGGCGAGCATCTTCACCAGCTCGGGGTCGAAGCCGAACGGGTCGACGCCGAACTCGTTCAAGTTCTCCCGGGGGATGGCGTCGATGCGGGTGACGAGGTCGTCGTCGAGCTTGGCGACGATCGCATCCTTGACGCGGCTGGCGAGAGAAAAAGGCATGCCGCGTTGTACCGCTGTGCTGCGGGCGGACACAAGCGGGGTCTCGTCGGCCGCCGCGTGCGGTCAGCCCATGGCGACGTCCAAGGCCTTGAGCGCGTCCTTGGCGCTGGCGTAGCGATGTTTGGGCTTTTTCTCGAGGAGGCGGTGCACGAACGCGGCCAGCGACTCGGGGATGCCCGGGTTGGCCTCGCGCAGGGGCGGGGGCGGCTCTTGCACGTGGGCCATGAGGATGGGGATGGCCACCGGCCCGTCGAAGGGGCGTTGGCCGGTGAGCATTTCGTAGGCGACGACCCCGGCGGCGTACAGATCGCTGGGGGGCCCGACGTGGGCGGCGTCCCGGACTTGCTCGGGGGCCATGTATTGGGGGGTGCCCATCATCATCCCAGTCTGGGTGTGGGCTTCGGCCCCGGCGCCTTTGGCGATGCCAAAGTCCATGATCTTGAGCTCCTCGCTGGCTTTGACGAGGAAGAGATTCGCGGGCTTGATGTCCCGGTGCACAATGTGTTTGCTGTGGGCCGCGGCCAACCCCTCGAACAGCTGGCGCAGAATGCGCGCGGTGTTGGTGGGGCTGATGGGGCGGCGCTTGCGGCGCACGATCAACTGGTGCAGGTCCGCCCCCTCGAGGAGCTCCATGGTGATGTAGTAGAAGCCGTCCCAGGTGCCGAGGTCGAAAAGCTGCACGATGTTGGGGTGGCGCAGCTTGCGAGCGAGCTTGAGCTCACGTTTGAACCGGGCGAGGTCGGCCTCTTGGGAGAGCGCGGTCATGTGAAAGACCTTGAGCGCCACCGACTCGTCGAGCTCCTCGTCGAACACCTTGAACACCGTGGCCATGCCGCCGGTGCCGAGCTTCTCTTCGATGCGGTACCGCCCGGAGATGACGGTGCCGGTGTCGAACCCTCGTCGAGAGTTGGCGTGTCCGGGGGTCGACGAGCTCTTCTGGGCGTCGGTGTCGTCCGCGGCCCGCGGGGGGCGCGCGCCGCCGTCGGTGGAGGTCCCGGCTTGGGCGGGCAAGGTGGCGGCGTCGCGGTCGGCGTCCCCGACCCGGAGTTGGGGCATGAGGTCGCCGACGACCTCGGGCAGCGGGGTGATCTCGGGCACCAGCGGAAGCTCGGGCAAGGGGGGCAGATCGGGCAGGTCGGGCAATGCGGTGGGCGGTGACGACGTGCTGTCCCGGCGGCCGAGGAGGGCGTCGACATCGGCGGCCTCGTCGACGTCGCCGGCGGCCCGGAGGTGTTCGGCGTACCGGGCCAGCGCGGCGCGCTCGATGTCGTTTTTGGGTCGGCTCCCGAGGAACGGGCCGAGGTAGTGGGTGAGGCGAAACGACGGCGGCCCCCCCCGCACGAGGTACGCAACGGCGAGCAAGCACGCGTCGCGGTACGCAGGGTGCACGCGGTCGATGGCGAGGATGTGCTCTTCGGCGTCTTTCCAACGTTTCTCATCGAGAAACAGGCGAATCTGACCCAGGAAAGACGCGGGGGAAGACGTCACGCAAACCTCAAACTGCTTATACACGTCTCGCCCTCGCGGGGTCACATCTGGTCGCGGCGACGAGGGCGGGCTACTGACGCGACTCGCGCCAGCGTTGGATCATCAGCTCCATCTCCGCCCGGTCATAGGCCTGGGTCCGGGCCTCTTCCTCGGTGATCATGTTGGCCCGCAGATGCCGGAACAGGTGCGCCTCCAGCGACTGCATCCCCGTCTCCGGTCCCTGCGAGCGCAAGAACGCCTCGAGCTGGGGGGTTTTGTTCTCGCGGATGAGGTGGCCGACCCCCTCGGTGTGCAGCAGCACCTCGACCGCGGCGAGGCGGCCGTCGCCCCGGGCTTGGCGGCACAAGGTCTGGGACACCACCCCGCGCAGGGTGAGGCTCACCGCGGTGCGGGCCTCGTGCCGGGCCTCGGCGGGCAGGGCGTCGAGCATGCGCGAGATGGACTTGGCCGCGGAATTGGTGTGTAGCGTGGCGAACACCAAGATGCCGGTCTCGGCCGCGTTGAGCGCGAGCTGAATGGTCTCGGCATCGCGGAGCTCCCCGACGACGATCACGTCGGGGGCTTCGCGCAGGGCGCTCTTGAGGGCCCGGGCAAAGCTGGCCACGTGGGTGCCGACCTCGCGCTGGGTGATGAGGCACCGGTCCGGGGTATGCACAAATTCGATGGGGTCCTCGATGGTGAGGATGTGGCGCCGCCGGGTGTGGTTGATGGAGTCGATGAGAGCGGTGAGGGTGGTGGATTTGCCCGACCCGGTGGGGCCGGTGATCAGCACCAGGCCCGACGACAAATGTGCCAAGCGGCGGACCCCGGGGGGCATGAGCAGCTCTTCGAGGGACGCGGCCTCGCGGTTGATGAGGCGGAACACCGCGGACAGGCCGTGATGTTGGCGCGCGACATTGACCCGGAAGCGGGTCCCGTCGGGCAGGCTGTAGACCATGTCCACCGGCTCTTTGATCTCGAGCCGCGCGCGTTGTTCGCTGCTGAGAATCTCGTAGACGAAGCGGCGGGTCTCCGCGCCGGTGAGCACCCGAAACGGCACGCGGATGAGCTCCCCGTGACGTCGGAGCACGGGCTTTTTGCCCGCGTGGAAGTGCAGGTCCGAAGCGCGTTGTTCGGCGCAGAGCTCGAGGAAGGTGTCGATGCGGGCCACTATTCACCCCCGCTGTGGTCGGCGGGGAGCACCCGGTGCGGCGGGGTCTGGCCGGTGACCTCTTCGTAGAGCTCTTTGTTGCGCAGCCGGCTGTACAGATCGCTCTCGGAGATGAGTCCGTCCTCGTACAGACGACGCAGGCTGCCGTCCATCGAGACCATGCCTTGCTCGGCCCCGATGGTGATCATCGAAGGGATCTGATGCGCTTGGTTCTTGCGGATGATGTTGCGGATGGCGTCGTTGGTGAGCATCAGCTCGGTGGCCAGCACCCGCTCGTTCTCGCTGTCTTTTTTGGGCAACAAGAACTGGCACAGCACCCCCCGGAGGGTCTCGGACAGCATGCTCCGGGCCATGTCGCGCTTGTCCGCGGGGTAGGTGTTGATCAGGCGCTCAACCGTGGTGTCCGCCGCGAAGGTATGCACAGTTCCGAACACCAGGTGGCCGGTCTCGGCGGCCCGGATCGCGAACGACACCGATTCGTAATCGCGCAACTCGCCGATGAGGATCACGTCGGGGTCTTGGCGCAGGATCGACCGCAGGGTGCTGTGAAAGTTGTTGGTGTCGGTGCCCACCTCGCGTTGGTTGACCAGAGACTCCTTGCTGTCGTGCAGCGCCTCGATGGGGTCTTCCACGGTGATGATGTGGCGGCGGTCGCGCTGGTTGATCACGTCGATGAGCGCGGCCAGGGTCGTGCTTTTGCCCGAGCCCGGCGGGCCCCCGACGAGGACAAGGCCGTTTTTGTAGGCCGCGAACTGTTCGACCCGGGGGGGCAAGGCCAGCTCCTCGAACGGCCGAAACCCGGTGTCGATTTGGCGGAACACGCCGCCGAGCCCGTCTTGGGCCTGGAACACGTTGACGCGGAACCGCCGGCCGGCGGCGGTGGAGTAGATCGAAAAGTCCACGTCGCTGAGCGCGGACAGCTCCGCGGTTTGTTCGCTGGTCAGCGTGGGGCTCAAGAACCGATACGCTTCCTCCGCGCTGATCGCGCGTTTGGTCAGCGGGATCATCTTGCCCCGTTGCTTCATGTACGCCTTGCGCCCGGCGACCACGAACAGGTCGTCGGCCCCCTGGTCCACCACCGTGCGCAGCATGCGCTCGAGGGCGGCGTTGTCGTCGTCAGACCCCTCGCGGGCGGCGAGCTTGACGTTCCACCGGGACAAGATGGTCCGGACCCGCTCGGCCACCTCGGGGTCGGGGTCGTAAGCCAGGGGCGAGAGCTTGGACGCGTGCTGTGCGTCCCCGATGTCGGCGAAGTACTGGGCCGCGGCGAGGCGGACCTCGGGGCGCTCGGAGCCGAGCAAGGCCGCGATCTCGGTGTGGTGTTCCGCATCCTTGAACAGTGCCAATGCATCAATGCACGCGACCTGCAGGTCGCTGTCCGTTCGCAGGAAATTCACCACGTAGGGCACGGCCCGGGCGTCGCCGATCGCGCCCACCGCGCGCACCGCTTCTTCCCGGGTCCACCAGTCCTGGTCTTCGCCCGCCGCGCGCACCAGCGCGCCCACCGCCCGCTCGTCCTGTAGGCGCCCGAGCCCCACCGCGGCCATGCGCCGCAACGTCGCGTCCTCCTCGCTGAGCAGCTCCACCAGGTGGGGCAACAAGTCGGCCCGGGCCACGTCGACGAGCGCATCGAGCACGCGCTCGCGGACCCACCAGTCTTCGTCGCGCAAAAAGCGCACCAGCCGCGGCCAAATCTCGGCGTCCGGGTCCTGGAGCGCGGAGGTGACCTCACTGGCCATGCGCCGCACGTTGACGTCGCTGGCCTTGAACAACCACACCAGGGTGCGGGCCACGTCCACCCGCCGCTCGGCGGTGAGGGCGCGCAGCACGCGCACCGCCTCGCCCTGGATGGCCACGTCGTTGAAGCTGATGCCGTCGACGAGCAAGGGCAGGGAGTCGTCGGTGCCGATCTTCTCCAGCAGCTGCAGCGACACCAACCGCACCGCGTTGGGCCCCTCAGCAAACTTGTACTCCAAGGTGCGGAACACCCGGGGGGACGAAAACCGGGCCAAGGGCAACAGCGCGGCCTTCACCAGCCGGGTGTCCTCGGACTCCAAGAACCGCGCGAGCTCGTCGAAGTACTCGTCCTCCGAGCACGCCCCACCGAAGGACTGGATCGCGGCCGCGCGCACGTCCTCGTTGAAGTCGTTGAGCGCGTCGCCCAACAATGTTAATGCTTGGTCACGGCCGGTGAGCAGGACCTCGTCGGTGCCGAGCGCCACCGCCGCGTCCACCCGGGCCCCGTCGTCGCGGGACTTGAGCACCCGCTCCAACAGCGGCACCGCGCGCCCGCCTCCCTTTTGCACCGCGAGGATCATCGCTTCGCGTCGCCCGTGAAAGGACCGGTCCGTGATGTGGCGCTCCAGGGCCTCGAGCGTGGCCCGGCCGAACACCTTGCCCGCCAACGCCGCCCCCGCCCGCCGGACCTCGACGGAGTCTGCGCCGAGCAACGCGACCAGCTCGCGGTGGTCCTTGGGTTGGTTCACCAAAGGCAGGACGTGGCCGAGGGTCTCGACGAGGAACTTGTTCGGGGTGCGCGCGGTGCGCAGCAGCGGGCCAAACAGATCGCTGCCCGGGTTCTTTTGCACCAACCCGATCAGGGCCATGCAGCACAGTTGGTACTGGCGCTGGGTGATTTGGCCGTAGAGCTTCGCCGTGGCCTCAAAGCACTTGACGATGTCGCCCTTGCTGATGCGCTCCGCCTCGTCGAGGAACGCGTTGACGTCCTCCTCTGATTGCCAAGGAGGCCGCTGAAAGGTCTTGACCCAGCCGCCGAACGCCATCGTGTCTGCACAACCCCTGTGGGCCGATACTGCCCTTTTGACCGGGCCCACGCCAAGTCACCGCGCGCACTGTACCGGTCAGCGGCCGTGCGCGGGGTCGGCCACATCCGGGACCGGCCAAGGGTCTTCGTCCGCGCAGCCCGCGCCCCGGTCGGTGCCCGCGGCCGCGGCGCAGGCGAGGATGGGCAGCGCCACCGCGAGGTTGGCCTTGCCCACCCGCTCGGCCACCACCGGGATGGCCAGCGGGATGGACACGATGCCCACCGCCCGGTGCCCGAACTGGTCGTCGGCGTGGCGGCTCTCGATGTCCAGGTTGCCGTCGAGGTGACCGCCCGCTTGGGGGTCCATGTCGTCCACGGTGAGGGTGAGCCGAATGGCCCCGCCGAGGGGCACGGATTCGCCCAGGGGGGGCGGCGGCGTGTAGCCCTGGACCAGTCCGTGGCGGTCGTTGGCCTCGTCCCGGTCGAACCACACGGTGTACGACCCGTCGTCGAGCAAGGGCTGCACCGGGACCAGGTGCAGGTACACCCCGTCGCGGGTGGCCAGGTCGGTGCGCAGCTCGGTCAACGCCTCGGCGGGTTCCCGTCGCCACTCCGCGCCGGGGTTTTCCCGGGCCGCGGTCAGGACCAAGCTGAGGGTGTGCGCGGGCGCCGGTCGCAGGGACGGGACCAGCGCGCCGTTGACCTCGACCAGCTCATGGCGGTCGACGACCGCGAGCATGGTGTTCACCGGGGCGAAGGGGGTGCCCAAAAAGTCGCCCTCCACCGCACACCCGGCGACGAGGACGAGCAACCCCACAAGCGGTGCGCCCGCCCGGGTCATGGCTCGTCCGTGGGCGGGGCCAAGGGCAAGCCGATCACATCCGCCGCCCCGAGCAGGCCGAGATTGTGCTCCGCGGGCCGCTCATGCACCACCGGCGCGGTGAACGTGCCCTCGAGCTGTCCGGTTCGTGCGTCGTCGACGTCGTCCGGCCCCGCTTCGATGTCGATCACCACCCGCCCGCTCAGGCCCGCGCCCTCTCCCGCGCCCGCGGGGGCGGGGGGCGTGAGCTCGACGGTGTCGAGCTCGACCTCCACCGTGCGCACCGAACCGAACTGGCGAAATGACGCATAGGTGGACTGCGGGGTGAGCCGCTCGGGGGCGAAGTGCACCACCGCGTGGAGGCCCTCGTCGCTGGTCTCGACCCCGCCGTCGAGGCGGGACACAAAGCGCGCGCCGGGGACGACCGCGGCTTGGTCGGCGAACACCAACGCCAAGCCGTCGCGCAATGCCATTTCATGGCGCATCTCGCTCAGCTCGGCCCCGGAAAGCTCGGCCAGGTCCCCGGCGGGATTGAACACGATCCAGGTCATGGCCACCGCCACCCGGGCGGGCTCGGCGGGGTCGTCGCGGTCGTCGGTGGCGTCGATGTACGTGAACACCGTGCCGTTGGGATCGAACGGTACCCCGTCGATGTCCCCGCCAAACCCGGTGCAGCCATGTTGGCAGCCCGCGAGGGTGGCGAGGGCCGCCAGGGCGATGCTGCTCAGTCGCAAAACGGTCACCCGCGCCTCCTCGGTGATGGATAGCACAGGCGGGTGGGGATGACCGCGCCGGGGGCGCTGGTTACGGTGGGTGCATGCCGACGCCTCGATCGTTTTTGTGGTGGGCCACGCCGTGGGTCGCGCTCGGGTTGACCGCGGCCGGGTGCACGACGGTGACGCCCGCCCGCGCCCCCGTCGACGCGGCCGGCGCGGTGCGGGTCGCGACCTACAACGTCAACTACGGCTTGTCCGGCGACCGCGCGGGCATCGACGCCGCCCTCGCCACCGGAGCGGACGTCATCTTGTACCAGGAGGTCACGGCGGGCTGGGCCCAGGCCTTGACCGCGGCCCATCAGGCCGAGAGCGGGGCCACCTGCCGCTTCACCGCGGCCGCGGACGCGGGCGGGCTCGGGGTGTGCGCGCGGTATCCCATCGAGGTGTACGAGGTGCTCGACAATCCCATCTCCTGGTTCCCCGCCGCCCGGGTGGTGATCAAGACCCCGACCGGGCCGGTGCAACTGCTCAACGTCCACCTGCGGCCCCCGTTTTCCGACGAGGGGGTTTGGCACGGTATCTTCGGCACCCCCGCCATCCGGCACGACGAGCTGGCGATGTTCATGGCTTTTCTCGACGAGGATTTGCCCACGGTGGTGGCGGGGGACTTCAATGAATGGTCCGGCGATGCCCTCGACCTGCTCGAGGCGCGGGGCTTTGCCTCGGTGGCGGCGATGTTTCACGCGGACGACGACGACCACACCTGGCGGTGGCCGCTGCCGGTGGTGGGCGAGGTGACCCAGCGGTTGGACCACATCTTCGTCAACGACCGTCTCGCGGTCCAAGACGCTTGGGTCGTGTACCAAGGTCGCAGCGATCACTTCCCGGTGGCCACCGACGTGGTGGGTCGCTGACCGCGCCGCCCGGGTCAGCTTGATTTTTTCGGGTCGTCGAACAAGCTCGCGAGGTCGGCCATGACGTCGTCGCCGAGCGACGGGCCCCCGTCGTTGCCCACCACCACGGGGATGGCGTCGCCGGGCAGGTTTTGCACCGTCCACAAATCCACCGCGTCCGCGGGCCGGCCCTCGCCCACCATCGCCGGGGCGGGCGGCTCGGGGATCGCGGGGGAGCCCGCGTGGGGGGTGATCGGGCCCACCGTCGTCCAGCCCGAAGGTTCGGCCTGCGGTCGTGCATAGAGATTGGGATCGGAGTGGGGCGGGTCCGCGAGGGCATTTTTGGCGAAGGGGCTCGAGCCGTCCATCGGCGAGCGGCCCTGGCGCGGCGACAAGCTCTGTTGGATCTCGGCCAACGACACCCCGAAGGGCAACGTCTCCGAGGGGGGCGGCTCGAGTTCAGGGATCGCCGCGTTGGCCTCGCTTTCCACAGTTCCGGCCACCACTGGGGCCACGTCGTCCTCGTCCGGGACTTGGTCAGCGGCGAACATCGGCTGGGTGGTGGTGCGCTTGCCCTGCGCGGTGGCGACCTGGCGCCGCACCTCGTCGGCCGAGATCCCGAACGGCAAGGTGTCCGTCTTGCCCGCAGGCGGGGTCCACACCGGGGTCACCGGATCGGTGCGGGTGGGGGCGGGGTCGGCGGCCATCGGGCGCGGGGCCACCGGGGTCTGCGGCGCGGTGGGCGTGGGCATGGGCACGATGGGGGTGCCCTCGCTGCTCTCCTCGTCCTCCATGTCGATGTCGATGTCGAACCCGGCCTCCACCGGGTCCTCGTCGCCGACCACGGCGTTGCCCACATCGCTGACGTCCTTATCGAGGTCGCCCACGTCGAGGTGCAACAGCGTCGGGGGCCCAAAATCCACCGACGCCGGTCCTTCGCCGGACGACTCCGCGCTCGCCGAGCGGGCCACACCATCGTAGGTCGACTCCGAGGCCTCCTCGGTGAACGCCACCGTCACCGTGGCCATCGCCTCCTCGGTGTGGCCGTGTTCCCGGGGCAACACCTCGAGACTGTCCTGGGTGACCTCGCGGGTCTCGTCGTCGGGCGCGGGGTCTGCGGCCTTGGGCCCCTCTGGTTCTCCTGAGAAGAACAGATGCTTGAGCCGGTCGTGCGTCTCCTGCTCCGGGGTGCCGGCGGGGGCGAGGGGATAGCGGGCCGACGAATCCTCGGGCTCAAAATCCCACAACGGCACGTCGCCCTCGACGGGCTCGGATTCTGCGAACAGCGCGGCGGGGTCGACCCCCACCGCTTCACGGGTCAACTCGTCGTTGCCGTCTTCGTCCTCGAACGACGCGAGCTTGGGCGGGGGGCCGGGCAACGACACCACCGGCGCCGCCGCGCGGGCGTCCGACGGGTGGGAGCGTTGGTGGTCGGGCACGGTCACGTCGTGGCCGATGCCGTCCTCTTCGTCGTCGAGCGAAAACGACGCCCCCGGGGGCACGTCGAGCGGAATCGCCCCCGTGCCCGGGCGGGGGGCGGGGGCGGCGTCCACCGGCGCGGGGGGGGCATCCACCGGCACCAGCTCGGGCACGTCGAGCGGCGCGCCCTCCATCGACGGCACCCCCATGGTGGCCTGCATCGGGCCACCGTCGACCACGTCGAGGTCCAGGGGGTCGTCGTCGTCCGCGAGGTCGGCGGGGCTGAGCTCGAGGGGGGCGTCGTCGTCGTGGCCCTCGGGTTCGACCGGGGACAAGGCGTCGAGCGGGAGCGTCTCGATCGCCGCCGCGGGGGGGGCCGGCGCGGGGGCTTCGTCGAGGTCGATCGGCGGCCCGGGGGGGCGCGGGGCGGTGGGAAACACCCCGGTCACCGGCTCCGGGGCGCCGGGCGCACCCTCGCCCGAGAGCTCACCCAATGTCACACTGGCGTGGGCGGCGACCACCGGCGGCAGCGGCCCCGGTTCTGGCGCCGGCTGGGGGGCCCGCGGGCGCTCGAGCACGGTCTCTTCTTCCTCGTCGTCGAGCTCGGACCCGATGGTCACGCTGGCGTGGGCGGCGACCGCGGCCGGCAGTCCGCCTGAGGCGGGAACGGGCGCGCCCCCGGGCAACGGCACCGGCACGTCCGAATCCACCGCGGGGGCAAACGCCAAGCCCTCGGCGGAAAACTCGCTCTCGTCGGAGAATCCAGAAAATGCGGTTTCGTCGGAGAGCGCGGTGGCTTCCTCGACGGGGGCGTCCTCCTCGGACATGTCGATGTCATCGGCCTCGTCCGCCTCCTCGGTGAACGCCACCCCCGGGGGCGGGGCCTCCGACTGGGCCACCGACGCGTCGTCGAGGGCGTCGTCGGGCAGCGCGGCCGCTTCTTCGGTGCGGAGGGCGTCGTCGACGTCTGCGGCCGCGACCAGGGAGGCGAACGTTCCGCCGGGACCGTCGTCCTCGTCCTCGTCGCCGAACGCACGATCACCAAACGACGGCGCCTCGACGAGATCGGTGACCTCGGGGGGCTCGGCCATGCGCGGGGCCGCGGGAGGCGCGGCGGTGATGGCGGTGACCTCGGGGGGCTCGGCCCTGCGCGGGGCCGCGGGGGGCGCGGCGGTGATGGCGGTGACCTCGGGGGGGGCGTCGGGGGCGCTGGTGGCGAAGGGGTTGTGCGGTTCTTGCCGCGGCGCGATGTCGTCGAGGTCGACGTCGAGGTCGTCGTCCTCGTCGGCGGCGGGGGGCGTGGTCGCGGCCGCGTCGGCCGGGGCCGGGTCAGGGGCGGGGCGGCCGCGTCGCTCTTCGGTCGCGGCCCGGAACGGCTGCTTTTGCGCGCCCATCAAGTAACGTTCGATCCACAGCGACACCGCGGGGTCGAGGTCGACGAAGCGCACATAAAAGCCCTGGTCGACATCGCCGCGTTTGATCACCACCGCGTCGATCTCGGCCTTCGGCGCGTTGGATTGGGTGCCGAGGCTGAGCTCCAAAAACACATTGGCGCCATCGGGCAGGGGCCGCGAGGTGCCGATGACCCCGCCATCCGGGTGCAGCGCCACCAGGCGATCGTGCCGGGCGGAGAACAACGATTCGTGCCACACCGCCAGCGGGGCTTCGAGCGGTTTGGGGGCTGTGGGGTCCGCGTCGCTCAACAGGTCGGTCTCCGCTCGGTCACGCGGTCAAGCTACCAAAAAGGCCCCCGGGGGACGAAATCGCTGCGCCCGGCCCCCGGGCGGGGTAGATCCAGTGCGCGAGGGCGCCGCGAACCGCTAAGACACGAAGGCGCGCGGGCGGCCCGCGGCTTGGATCAGCGGCGGCCGGCGATTGACAGCCACGGGTGGAAATCCCAGAATATTCAAAGGAGTACAGGCGATGTCCACCATTTCGTTGACCCCCTACGGCAAGGCCGAGACCCCCCCCGATGCCGACGCGATCCGGGCCACCGGGGCGGCGGTCGTCGAGTCCGCCGCGTTTCCCGTCGTGTTGAGCCCCCGGGCGGTGGAGATGGTCCGCGAGGCGCTCCAGGAGACCGACGGCGAGGACGGGGACTATTTGCGGGTCGGCATCAAAGGGGGCGGGTGCGCGGGCTTCCAGTACAGCCTGACCTTCACCGACGAGGTCGACGAGGACGACGTGGTCGTCGTCGACCGCGGGCTCAAGGTCGTGACCGACACCTTCTCCGCCTGCTACCTCAAGGGCACCGAGCTCGACTACGTCGACTCGTTGCAGGGCTCGGGGTTCAAGTTCGTGAATCCCAATGCCAAACGCACCTGCGGGTGTGGCTCGTCGTTCGCGGCCTGATCGCCCGAAAGTCGTGCCCAACCGGGCCCATTTTTGGGGTCCTCGCTTGCCCTGACCGACCGTTTCTGTAGGGTCGTGTGCGTGGATCGTCGATCTCACGATTGGGGTCCGACCGAATTGAAGGAGAGTACGTTTTGACCAAAGTCACCGTTCGCGAAGGGGAACATGTCGAGCGCGCCCTGCGCCGCTTCAAGCGCAAAGTCGAGCAAGCCGGCATCCTCAAAGAAGTGAAAAAGCGCCGCAACTATCTCAAGCCGTCTGTGCGGGCGCGCATCAAGTCCCGCGCGGCCGCGTCCCGCGCGCGCAAGCAAGCCAAGCGTCAAAACCAGCGCGACTGATCGCCGGTGGCGCCGCCCGGTGCCCCACGACCACCCACGCGACACGAAAAGAGCCCCGCGATGACGGGGCTCGTTTCGTTGCTCGCAGGCCTCGACCCGGTCAGAGCGAACGCAGGTAGGCGAGCATCGCGTCCGCTTCCTCGTCGGTGAGGTGGCTGCCAAATCCCATGCGGTCGGTGCGCACCCAGAGAATCATGAGGTCCTCCAGCGTGCGCGCCGATCGGTCGGCCATGTACGGCGCGGAGTAGGGCAGGCCCCGCAACACCGGGGTGGCCGCGGGCGCGTGCCCGTCGAGACTGTGCAGGTTGCCGTCGGACAGCGCCGGCCCGGTGTGGCAGGCCACGCACCCCGTCTCCGGGGACGCGAACAGCTCGGCCCCCCAGGCGACATCGTCCCGCGCCGGGGACAGGCCGGCGGGGGCTTGGATGCTCTCGATGTACGCGAACAGGTCGTCGAGCTCGGCGGGGGACAGCCCGCTCCCGCCCATGCGGGCCTGTACGGTGATGGCGTTGAGGTCGGCGGCGGACTCAATCTCATTGTTCCAATGGTACGGCAACGTGTCCGCGCGACCGAACAGGGGGATGGTGGTCTTGCCCCCCCAGGCCATGCCGTCGTCCCCGCCGCCCACGTGGCAAGACGCGCAGGCGAAGTTCGCGTCGGCGGACACCTTGGTCGAGCTCTCGATGAACAGCCGCTCCCCCCGCCGCACGTTGTCGGCCCGGACCGGCCGCAACAGGGGCAAGCGGTACCGCAGGGCGCCCACCACCGGGGCCTCGTCCTCGGGGGGTCGCGCCAGCAGCGCGGCCGCGGGGATGTCCAACGCCACCAGCGAAGCCTCGAGGGGGTCGAGCAAAAACACCACCTCACCGTCGGGGGACAAAGCCAGGTCTCGGCTCCCCACCGGCCCGTCGAGGCGGCCGCGCGCGGTCTGGGACAGCGACCCGTCCGCGAGCCGGGGATACAAAAACACGTCCCCGGTGCTGCGATCCAGGGCCATCTGCAGGTTGCCGTTTTCGGTCACCGCCACCCCCGCCACCAGCAAGGGCGAACGCCCGGGGGCCAGCCCTTCCCGCGAGGTCGGGGCGTCGGCGCGCATCGCTCGCTCGGCCACGAACGACAGCCGCCCCACCGCGGTCTTGATCGAGGGTTCGACCTCTTGGGTCACGACGTTCACGAACGGCGCGCCATAGTATTCGACCTGGACCTCCAAGGTCTCGAACTCCGGGTGCAGCTGTTCGAAGGGCACGTTGATGTCCTCGCCGTCCGCCCCCGACAGGGTGATGGGCCCGACCCGGCGCACCGGCGCCGGCACCGCCAACATCGACACCACCCGCAGCACTTCCAATGACGTTGCATTGAACTGCACCACCTTCTCGTGGCCCTGCTGGGCCACCACCAACTCATCGCCCATCACCTCCATCGACGTCACCACCCCCACCATCCGGGGCCGGGTGCTGCGCAGGATCTCGTGGGTGGCGCGGTCGACGCCCACCACCCGGCGGGTGGCGGCGAAGGCAAAGTAGAAGGTGTCCCCCCGGACCGCGCAGGCGGTGGCCGGCGCTTCCAGCAAGTACCGCTCGCGCACCGGCTCCTCCGCCCCGGGCTCGACCACCAGCGCCTCGGGCTTGTCGCGCAACAACACCAACACATTTCCGTCGTCGAGCACGCGCCCTTTCTCCGGCACCCCCGGCAGCGTGATCACCTCCCGGAGCACGGGGCCGTCGAGGGCCACCCGCACCATCGCGCGTTCGGGCCCGAGCAACGCCACCAGCTCGCCCGCCTCGGGGCGGACCAACAAGCGGCTCTCTCGCGGATAGGCCGGCAACTCCGGGGGGCGCGGGGGCACCACCGCCGGCCCGCGTTCGCCCGGCTCGGCCCGCTCGCACACCCCGCGCGGGGTGCAGTACTCCCCGGCGGCGCAATCGTTGAAATACACACACTCTGCGGATTGGCAGGACACCGCCGCGGCCAACACCGCGCACACCCCGCCGAGACTCGACGCTCTGGACATGAAACCTCCCAGCCCAGGGCAGTCCACGGCCTGTGCCACCGTCGAGCCCGTCGACTTCGCTGCACTTTTGCGCGCCGGGGGCCAGGTCCGCCGCCCACGTTGCGCAGCCTGCGCAGCTCGTGCCCAGCTCACCCGTGGTACAACTGCGACGATGGCCACCAAGAAGTCCAAAGCCACCGCGGCCCAGCCGAAGGCCAAGGCCCAGCCGAAGGCCAAGGCCAAGGCCAAGCCGAAAGCAAAAGCCAAGCCGAAAGCAAAAGCCAAGGCCAAGCCGAAAGCAAAAGCCAAGGCCAAGCCGAAAGCCAAGCCCAAGGCAAAGGCCAAGCCGAAACCGGCGGTCGGCGATCTCGGCCCCCTCGGCCGGAAAAAGGACCCACCGCGGTTTGTCATCCTCGGGGTCCCCGAGGACACCGAGTGGGAAGCGGTCAAACACCAGCCCCGGGCCCTCCAGCCGGTGGACTACCACCTCAGCCCCTGCGCCCATTGTCCCGGCCGTTGTTGTCGCGCCCGCATCCGGGTCAACGCTCTCGAGGCACTGCGCATTGCATTTACATTGCAGTTGCCGCTCGGGTCCTTCGTCGAGCCCTTCACCGGCGAACTGATGAACTCCGAAGACGGCGTGCCCCCGAGCTTCAACCTCGACGACGGCGCGCACGTGCTCAGCTTGACCCGCACCGACGACGGCATGTGCCGGTTCTGGTTCGAGGCCATCCCCGACCGCGGCCGGTGCGGGATCTGGGCCCTGCGCCCCGGCCCTTGTCGCGCCTATCCCTTCACCATGCGCGTCGACGGAAAGACCGTGTCGGTGGGGGACGAGGGGTTTTGCCCCATCCGTTGGCTGCAGAACGACGAGGTCCGCGCCGCGGCCGAGGCCAACGTCCGCCAATGGATGGACGAGACCGAGGTCTCCCGTCGCTACATGGAGCGGTGGAACACCGAGGCGCGCGAAGACCGCAGCTTCGCCGCGTTCTTGAACTGGCTGCTCGACGTGATGGCGCCCGATTTCGGCTGGCACCGCGAGAGCCTCGAGCCCCCGCCGCCGCGCAAGATGAAGCGCTTGTGGTGAGCCGGCTCAGGCGTTCGCGGTGGTGAGGCGCTGGGCCCGGGCCTTCTGCATCATCGGGGGAATGGTCAAAAACAGAATCGCGGTCACGATCATCGCCGCCCCGGTGAGTTGGTAGACCGACGGCTCGCGCTGATCGAACGTCCAGTACACGACGTAGGTCGCGACCACCCCCGCGAGGATGCTCGAGCAACGATTCACCGGCACGCTGTAGGTGTTCTCCCGCTTGTCGAGGAGCACGAGCCCGCCAAAGATCCCCGTGAACTGCGAACACACGCCAATAAAAATGACGTACGGCCACGCCGCGTTGCTCCACACGTCGACAAAACCCCAACGCACCGCCTGCACAATGTCGCCCACCGGGGTGCCCGGGTCGAGCACCGCCGGCCCGAGCAGGCCGAGCACCGCCAACACCAACAGCATCGCGGGGGATGCGATCATCTGCTCCTCGACGAAGTAGCGGAGGTTGGCGTCGTTGTCGTCGCTCTTGGCCTTGTTGGACATGAACCGCAGCCGGAAGAAGTAGCAGCTGAGGTACAGCACAATGTCAATGGCACAAACCACGGTGATCTCGTAGGGCTTGGCATCCCCCGGCGCGGACACCCACGCCTCGGAGAACGCCACCACCAAAGCCCCGAGCGACAAGAGCAGCCCCACCCAGGAGAACCAGCGCGTGCTTCTGCCGGTGAGGGCGTCGATGACCGGGGCGATGATGAGCACGCCGCCGCGCATGAGCAGCATCACGAACACAATGCTCACGCCTTTGAAGGTATAGGCCAGGGTGGTGGTGACGATGATGCCCGCGGTGAGCATGCCCGAGACCGCGGTGACCTGGGTGGGGTGGGGCAGGCTTCGGCCCGCGATGGTGGAGTGGGTCGCGTACTTCCACCAGCCCATGGCGGTGATGAAGATGAGCATGCCGACCACGCTCGCGGCCACCGAGAGGGGGAGCAACGAAAAGCCGCTGATCGGCCCGTCTTGGCCGTCGAGCAGGCCTTTGGACACCGCTTTGGTCGTCGAGCTGTACGGGATGTAGGCCGCGAAATACCCAAACGCGAACGCCCAGATGCTCCACTCCCGGAGCAGGTCTTTCCATGAACTTCGCATCCCCCACTGTCGCCGATTTACCTACACTCTGCAACACGTTTGTCACAATTGGACACGCCACGTCCAGGTATGCGGTACCGCGCAACGCGGCGCGTCAACCGGCCCCGCCGGCTAAGGGCAGACGGGCAGGCCGGGATTGTCGTCGATGTTGTCGGTGGTGATCGAGACCTGGCCCCGAAATGCAGTGACATCGGCGGGGCTGAAGCTGTGATTGGTCATGGTGGCCACGTCCACCAATTGCAGCGCGGGGAACGTCGCGGCCAGGGGCCGCAGCGAGGCATTCTCGAGCTCGATGCTGAACGACACCGCGGTCAACGCCGGCGCGGACACGTCCAAGCATGCGTTCCCATTGTCAAACACGCCAAACGCGAACGAGCTTTCCAGCGCCGGCAGCGCCAAGCTCGTCAGCAGGGCCGCCTCGTGAAGCACCAGGCCCCCCGATCGGTACTCGTCGAGGAGCAAACTGGTCAGGGCGATGGGCGTGGGCTCCACCGCGGCCTCGTTCTCAAAGAACACCATCTGCGCGGTGTCGAGATGGGACAGGTCCACGTGCTCGACCGCGTCCTCGCCGATGGCGACAAAGCCGGTCACCGAAATCAACCGGGGCAAGAGCACCTCGGTCTGGTCAAACCCATCGCCGATGTGCACATTGCCGGACACGCTGTTGCAGTCCTGGAGCGTGGCGTAGTCCGCCTCGTCCTGATCGCCGGCGCACTCGACGGTGGTGACCGGTACCTGGTCCTCCTCGGTCACCGGTCCCCCGGGGCCTTCGCAGCTGAGGAGCAAGCGCTGGGTGGAGCCCGGCCGGGCATGGGCGGTGATGTTGTGCCCACCGGAAAAGGGCACGTCCTCCCAAAGCAATAACATTTGACCAGAGCCGAGGTCCTCGCCGTACAGGTCGCAGCGATCCGCGTTGACCACCGCGAGGGAAAAGCCCAGGTCCTGCAAGAACTCCGCTTCGGTCTCGAAAATGTCGAAGCTCAAAATGTCCACCGGGGGCGCCGCGGTCACGGTTCGGGCCGCGGACACCGGATCGGGCAGGCCGTCACAGGCAAGGGTGAACGTGGTGGTCGTGTTCACGGACACGGTCAGGGACGCCACGTCATCCACCAGCAAGGGGCCGGTGCCGTTGTCGAGGGTACAGCCCAAAGATCCCGTCACCGCCCAGGCCACGGTCACGCTCTGGCCGGTGCCGACCACAATGTCGTTTGGTTGCTCGTCTACGGTGAGCGCATCGATGTGCACCGGGGGCAGCACCGTGGCGCTGGCCGTGCGCTCATCGGGTTCGCCCGCGCCGGTGCAGGTGAGCGTGTAGGTCGTGGTCGCCGCGGGCGTCAGCGTCGTGTTCCCGCTGGGCGGAAGGCCGCTCGGCCCCGGCACGATGCTGCAGGCGGTCGCGTTCTCGCTCGTCCAGGTCGCGGTGAGCATGGTGTCGGCCAGGACCACCACCGACGACGAGCCATCGATCAAGAACGAGCCGATCTCCACCGCGGGCTCGCCATCGCCGTCCCCGTCTCCATCGCCGTCTCCATCCCCGTCGCCGTCCCCGTCCCCGTCGCCGTCCCCGTCTCCGTCCCCATCGCCATCCCCGTCTCCCAACGGCACGCACCGGTTGCCGTCCACGTCGTCGAGGACACAGGCTTCGCCTTCTTCACAGTCAAACCCGGATGTACACTCTGCCTCGGCCGGGCACCCGGCCCCACCCAAAGCCACTGAACACACAACCACCCATGACCAACGCAGCATGGGCAGACGCTATCACGCCCGGCCGGGGGTCAATCCTGAACCACCCGCTCCGCCGCGTGCCCCAGCTCCTGGCCGAGCCGCACGTTGGTGGTCCACTCCTCTTGGCGCGCGGTCACCAACCGCACCACCATGATGCACGTCGCGGCCGCGGCGATGCAGAACCCGCTGGACAGCAGCGACACCGTCACATTGGCGGTGGCCATCCGCGTCTCGATGCGCTGGATGATCTCGTACGCCACCCACAGCATCCACCACACGCTCACCACCGACGGCACCGCGCGGGTCATCCAGTCGGTTTCGTATTCACCGCCCACCACCGCGTCCTTTTCCGAGGCGAGCACGATCTCCTTGACCACGTGGTACGGCTTGACGAAGTTGGCGAAGGGCACAAACCACCAGCCCACCGCCCACCCCGGCGTGTACTGCAGCCCGGGCACGCCGAGGGCGCGCAGGTTCCAGGCCGCCCGGTTGAGCCACACCAAAAACGAAATCATCGAGCCAAAAAAGCCCACCACCGCGAAGCCCACGATGGCGCCGAGGGTGCTCAGAATCGTGGCCAGCCCCTGATCCGCGAGCGCGTCCATGCCGCCGCTGTCGACGTACAAGTCGAGCACGAGCGCCATCATGGCGATGCCCGCCTCGAGGGCGAGGAAGAAGGTGGCGACTTTGGCGGGGGTGGCGAGCGAGCGAAACGGTTTCATGCCCGATAACTACCCGGCCCGCTGCGCCAGTGCAACGCGGGACCTGGGGCCTATGGGCAGGCGATGGCTACGGGCAGGTCGGTGGTTCGGCGCAGGGCCCCGCGGTCGAATCGGTACCGAAGAAACTCAGGTTTGCCGGACGGGTCGTGGTCATGCACCAAAGAGCTTCGGCGTCAGCGCAGCTCAAGCTCGGGTTGTTCTCAACGTCAAACGTCGGTGACTGGACATCAAATACGGCGCTCCAGCTCGCGAGCAATGAGGCTACTCCCGAGTCGAACGCGGAGTCTGAGAACGTGAAGTTGCCGGTGATGGTGGTGAGACTTGTGAAGTCGATGGTGTCGAGGGCGGTGTTGTCCTCGATGGTGAAGTCGCCGCCGACGGTGGTGAGGTCGTTGAATGCGATCTCATTGAGTCCGGTGTTGCGCGCGATTTCGAAGCTCGTGCCGACGCTGTCGAGAGAGAAGGCGATGAAGTCGGGAAGTGCATCGGTGGCCCAATCATTGTCCGTGACTTCGACTTTCCCGTTGATGCGAAGGTTGCTCCCGGGGGAACCCGGACCGAGCTGAACGTCATCGAGGCAATTCCCCAGGCAGGTCACGTTTCCGGTGCCACAGTCAGCAACCGCCAGGTCGCCGCCAACGCCCGCGAGCGCGCTGAGGCTGACGTCTGACAGGACCGGGTTCAAGGAAAACGTGAGGTTTTGCCCCACCGATTCGAGAGCAGCAAAGGTTGCCGTGCTCAGAGCACCGTTATTCTGGACGAGCATCTTTCCGCCGACTCTCGATAGACTGGCAAAGACGTCGTTCGCGATGTTGATGGTCAAGACCCCCACGACTTCCAAATCGCCCGCGACGTAGCGAACAAGGCCTAAGTTGCTTCGGTCGGGCACGGCGATGTCACCGAACCGCAAGCTCCCCACCACCGCTTCGACGTCGACAATTTCGTTGCTGTCGAAGCCGGCGTCATTCGTGTTGCCGACGTACACCAACGGGCCGTTCACCCACATCGCGCTGTTGCTGGTTCCTGGGCCCTGACAGCTCAGACCGTAGGTGCCGCGGCCGGATTCATCATCGATCGGCAATGCCAATGGAGACTGTGCGTTCGCTTCGGTGACCGTCGCTCCCCCGGTGAACGTCACCGCGCATGTGGTGTCCATCGTCTGCGCTGCGGGCACAAGCACGAAATCCAGCGCGATGCCATCGTCGTTCGGGTTGGTGGCGAAATCGGTGCCGTTGTCGTCCCAGGCGAGGTCAAAGCTGTCGATTTGCAGCGTTTGGAACGCTGTGAGCTCGGCGCTGCACACCGTGACCGTGTCGACGGTGCAGCACAGCTGGATGTCGATGGGCTCTACAAAATCATCGACCACAGAAAACGACCCGCCCACGTCGACCGACTTCACAAGCTCCAAGTCTTCCACGCCGTAGTGGGCGGCCGCGAACACAGAGCAGGTGTCCGGTGCCCCGCCCACCGTGGCCTCGAGGAGCACCTCGTCGTCGGGATCGAACACGTCGTCGTCCACAAACGCCAACGTCCCCAGGTCGAGCACCTCGACCGTCGCGGTCGCCGTGGGCCCCGCCGCGGCGGTTGGTCCTTCACACAGCAACGTGAGCGTCTTGCTGCCGCCCATACCGACCAGGACCGTCGCGGTCCCGCCGTCATCGTTGTTGCTGTCGAGCGACACGTCGTCGTCAACGCCGTCCAAGTCGAGCGCGCAGCTCGTCAGGTGTTTGCCCGTCCATGTCACCTCGATCATCGAGTTCGCCGCGGCCCCCGCAGGAACACCGAAGTCGGTGACTTGCGCGACCTCCACCGTCGTCACCACATCGGTCTCGCCCACGCAGCTCAACGTGTACGTGCGGTCGACGGCCCCCAGCGTGTCGCTTCCCGTCCACGACGGCGGGGTGCCGGTCAGGTCGATCGAGCCCGCCAGCGGCGTGTCCGCCCCGCCGCCCTCTGCGTAAGAGACCGAGCAGTCATCGCCCTCCAACGCACGCACTTGCACATCGACGGTCTCGCCCGGGTTGGCGGGGCTCGGCGTGATCGTCAGCGTCCG
>JAUIJE010000016.1 GCA_030431455.1 bacterium
CGATGGGGTCGTCGGCGCGGACCTTGATGATGCCGCCGCCGTCGTCCTCTTCGCCGACGGCTTCGGTGGTGGCGTGGCCGGGGGGGATGGGATCGTCGGCGCGGACCTTGACGATGCCGCCGCCGTCGTCCTCTTCGCCGATGGCTTCGGTGGTGGCGTGGCCGGGGGGGATGGGATCGTCGGCGCGGACCTTGATGATGCCGCCGCCGTCGTCCTCTTCGCCGACGGCTTCGGTGGTGGCGTGGCCGGGGGGGATGGGATCGTCGGCGCGGACCTTGATGACGCCGCCGTCCTCTTCGCCGACCGCCTCGGTGGTGGCCCCGCCGCCGCTTTCTTCACCGATCGCCTCGGTGGTGGCGGTGAACTCCGCCGCCGCGGTCGCGGGTTGTTGGTACTGGAACAATCCCGCCCGGGGCCCCTGGGTCATGTCGAGGGGGCCCGCGACGCGCGTCTGGTTGGTGGGGCCGCCTTTGCGCTCCACGAACACTTGGCTTTTGTTGCCGTCCTGGGGCAGCAGCGCGGCGAACTCGAACCCCGCGTCGCCCTTTTGGCGAAACAGCGGAATGCGGTCGAGCTTGGCGTCGGGGAGCGCGGTGTCCGCGTTTTTGAAGGTCAGGCTGGGCAGCTGCGCGGCGACCTCGTTGGTGAGGGCAAAATGTTGCTCCCGGCTGACGTGTTGCGTCTTCGCCGGGGCGGCCCGGCGCGGCATCTGCGCCTTGGTCTTGGGTTGGGCCGCGGCCTGGGCAAAATTCGCCAGTTGGTCGGTGACGCTGGGGCCGAGTCCCAAGGCCTGCATGCGCTGGCTGAGCTCGGGCCCTTGGAGGGTGCCGGCCTGGGTCTGTTGGACCAGGGCTTCCGCGTCGGCTTTGGTGAGTTGTGCACCGTCGGCTTGGGCCTGCTGGCGCAGAGCCTGGACCATTTGGGCGAACGAGGGATTGGCACCAACCTTTTTCATTGTTTCCTCCGTGTTCCGCGTCTATCGACGAGAAGCACGTTTTGGCGGGGAAGATCGAGAGCTCACAACACGTGGTCCACGAGGGACCGGAGCTCGTCGCGCTGGCTCTGCACGTCGCGCGCCAGGGACAACATCGCCATGCCGCGGGCGAGGTGGTGGTCCCCCTTTGTGCGGTACCGCTGGGCGTCAAAACCAAAGTAATTCTCGAGCAGTGCGTCGGCGAGGAAGCGCGCCGCGAGCTCGGTGCTGATCAGCCAAATCGCGGGCACCAGCAGCGCGGATTCTTCCTGGGTGATGCGTCCACGCATCAGGTCGGCGTAGCCACCGATGCCTTCAGCAAACAGGGTCGCGTCGAATCGCGCCGGCAGTTCGTCCTCCTGGCGAGGATTGCACCAGCTGCGAAATGCATCACCCATCTCGAGGGGCCAGGCCATGCGCGAGAGCGTGTCGAGGTCGACCAGGCACAGGCCCTGGCCCCGGTCGTCGAACCGCAAGTTGCTGACCTTGAGATCGCCGTGGGCGTTGCGCGGGGGGAGCGCTTCGATGGCTTTTTGGGTCGACCGCAACGCGTCGTCGTCGAGGAGCAGGGATCGTGCGGTGGCCTCGACCTTGTTGTACAGGCGGTGGTCACGGTGGGTGGCGAGGGCGTCCCGCAACGTCTGCAGGTGGTGGGCGGTGTTGTGCACATTGCCGCGGGTGAAGGCGTAGTCGTGCGTCCACCCGTCGAGGGCGGCGTGGAAGCGCCCGACCAGCTCGCCCGCGGCCCGCGCCACGTCGGGCGAGGGGAGCTTTTCGTGGGTCTTGCCGGGAACAAAACTCTGCGCGCGCCAGACCCCGTCGGCGGCGACCACGTACAAAGACCCGTCCGAGGTCGGGAGCAGCCGGGGGGTGGGCACGCCTTGTGCGGCCAACCGGTCGGTGACCGCCGCAATGTCATTGTGCACACTCGCGTCGAACACCGGGTGCAAGCGCTGCACGATGGCGGCGGTGTCGCCTTTGTCCACGCGAAACGTGCGGTTGATGTTGCCGATCGACACCGGGGTCACGGCCCCGCCGGACAACGCCGGCCAGGCCGCGAGCACCTCGACGGGGACCGTCTCGGTCACACCAAGCCTTCGAGGGCGGTGTAGGGCAGGTCGTGGGCCTCGGCCACGGCTTGGTACGTGACCTTGCCTTTGTAGGTGTTGACCCCGGTGTAGATCGCGCGGCTGTCCCGGGCGGCTTTTTCCACGCCTTTGTTGGCGAGGTCGAGCATGTAGGGGAGCGTGGCGTGGGCGAGGGCGAAGGTGCTCGTGCGCGCCACCGCGCCGGGCATGTTGGCCACGCCGTAGTGCACGACCCCGTCGACCATAAACGTGGGGTTGTCGTGGGTGGTGACGCGGCTGGTCTCGACGCAGCCCCCTTGGTCGACGGCCACGTCGACGATGACCGAGCCTTCGCCCATGGACGCCACGTGTTCTTTGGTGAGCAGCATGGGGGCGCGGGCCCCGGCCACCAGGACCGCGCCCACCACCAGGTCGGCTCGCTCGACGCACTCAGCGACATTGTGGGGGGTGGAGTACAGGGTCTGCACCCGGCCCAAGAACACGTCCTCGAGGTACTCGAGCCGGTCCAGGTTGCGGTCGATGATGGTCACCGCCGCCCCCATGCCCACCGCGATCTTGGCCGCGTTCACGCCGACCACGCCGCCCCCGATGATCACCACCCGGCCCTTCTCGACCCCGGGCACGCCCCCGAGCAGGAGCCCTTTGCCGCCTTGCTCCTTTTCCAGACACCACGCCCCGACCTGGGTGGCCATCTTGCCCGCGACTTCGCTCATGGGCTTGAGCAAGGGAAGCCGGCCGTTGACCTCGATGGTCTCGTAGGCCACGCCCGCGACCTCCCGGTCGATGAGGGCTTGGGTGAGCTCGGGCATGGGCGCGAGGTGCAAATAGGTGAATAGCGTCTGGCCCTGTTTCATCCGGCCGAACTCTGCTTCCAGCGGTTCTTTGACCTTCACCACCATGTCCGCCCGGGCCCAGACCTCCTCGGCGGTGTCGACGATGGACGCGCCCGCGGTCTCGTAGTCGGCGTCGGTGATGCCGCACCCGACGCCGGCGTCTTTTTGCACCACCACGCTGTGGCCGTTGGCGACGAGGGCGGCGGCGCTGGCGGGGACGATGCCCACGCGGTTTTCGCGGGTCTTGATTTCGGTGGGACAGCCGATGATCACGATGTGCTCCTTGTGCCCGCGTCCATTCTTTGGGCCTTTGGTTTGGCGCGGGATATCGTTGGGCGCCTCACAAAGAAAGTCCGCAAACCGCCTATGTCTTCGCCGCGAAGCGTCATCCTGATCGGTCTGTTGCCCCTCTGGGCCATGGCCGCGTGCCAGACCGCGGCCCCCGCCGCCCCCGAGGACAAAGCCCCCGCCGGGTTGCGGTTTGACCACCCCGGCGCGCCCGCCCTCGACCGGGTCGCGGCGTATTTGTGCGCGCGCGAAACCGACGCGGTCATCGACGACGAAGCGCGGCGCGCGGCGGGGCTCGCCGACGGGCAGGTGGTCGCGGTGGTGCGCTTCGACGACGACGCGGCCGCCCTCACCCGGTCCGCGGAGGCGCTGTTTGCCCAGCTGTCGGTCAACCGGGTGGGCACCGCCGAGGGCCACACGTTGACCGGCCGGCCCTGCCTGGCCGCGGCGGGGGCGCGGCGTTTGGTCGAGGTCGAGAGCGCGCTGCCCGTCGAGGTGGACGCGGGCGAGGCGTTCCCCCTCGGCTTGTCGCTCGGCGCGGGCGGGCGCCCGGTGTTGTTCACCACGTTGCCCGACGGCCACGTGCGGCGCCGCGTGCTCGAACCCGACGAGGCCGGGCACATCGCCCACGTCGCCCTCGCCGACGGGGGCGCGGGCCGGTACCGGATGGAACTGCTCGTCGACACCGCCCCGGGGGTGCCCGAGGTCGCGCTGTATTGGCCCTATTTCTCTGGGCGGGACCGCCCGCCGCCGCACCCCCCGGTGTACTTCGGCGACGCCGGCCACGACGACGTCGCGCTGTCGCACCGGGCCGAAGCGCTGGTGCAGCGACTGCGCAACGAACTCGACGTGGTCCCCTTCAAGGTGCATCCCCGCCTGGTCGACGCCGCGCGCCTGCGCGGGCAGGAGCTCACCGATCACGGCGCCCTCGGCCACGCGCTCCCCTTCGGCGAAACCCCCGATCAAACCCTGGCCCGCACCTCGACGTCGTTTTGGTACGCGCGGCTGTCCGAGGTGCAAGCCCAGGCCAGCACCCTCGAGGAGGCGTGGCACGTGTTGCTCGACAGCCCCGCCCACCGCTACGAGTTGGTGCGCACCGACATGACCCACTTCGGCACGTGGGTGGTGCGCGGAAAAGACGCCGCCGGCCAGATGTTGATCACGGTGGTGGTGCTCATCGCGCGCCGGCCGCCCGCCCGCGACCTCGAGACCGCGCGCACCGAGCTCATCGGTCGCATCAACCTCGCGCGCCACCACCGCGAGCGCCCGGTGCTCGTCGTCGACCCCGTGCTCACAGAGCTCGCCGAGCGCCTGGTGCAACCGGAGCCGGTGGGGTCGGCCACCGACGTCGCCGTCGCCGCGGCCCGCGCCACCGACGACGACACGATCAAAGCCCAGGTCCTGTCCGTCGACGATCCCCTGCGGCTCGCCCCCTCGGGGGCGGCCACCGACGGGGCGACCACCTCGATGGGCATCGGGTTGCGCCACTCGTCGATCGACGGGCAGACCCGGGTGGTTCTGCTCTTTTCTGCGCGCGCGCCGCTCACCGGGCGGGCCCCCGCGGTCCCCTGACTGTGCGTTGGCCGGGGCGGGGGGATTGTGTATGTTCGTCCCGTGACCGACGCCGAAGAAGAACGCGAACCTCTCGAGGTCCTGCGCGATTACATCGCCGAAAACGGCCTGAAGTCGAGCCGCCAACGCGAGCTCATCGCGGAGGTTTTCTTTAATGCTGGCGGGCACTTACGGGTGGAAGAACTGCTCGAGCGCGTGCGCGAGCAGGACGCCAAGATCGGGCAGGCCACCGTGTACCGCACCATGAAGCTGCTCACCGAGTGCGGGTTGGCCGACGTCCACCAGTTCGGCGATGGGCACACCCGGTACGAGCCGGTGGACGCGCCTGAAGAGCACCACGACCACATCATCTGCCGCGACTGCGGCCGCATCGTGGAGTTTTACAACGCCGACCTCGAGGCGTTGCAGGACAACATCGCCAAGGCCCACGGGTTCCGGCTCACCAGCCACAAAATGGAACTGTACGGCCGCTGCCAAAAAGAACACTGCGAGCACAAGCCGGGCTGACCCATGACGTGGGCCAAGCGTCTTTTGCGCGCGATTCCGCTGCCCGGCCCGGCGGCGCCACCCTACGACGTGCTCGACTGGGAGACGCGGCCTTGGCCCGAGCGGGTCCAGATGGTGTGCCGGGCCTGGGCCATCCAAGGCTACGGGGCGCCGCTGTGGGTGTACGCCGCGTACGTGGTCAAGATCGCGCTGGTCTACGTCGGGGGCTGGGCGCTGTGGTGTGTGTGGCCGGTGGCGGAGTGGTCGCTGTCCAATCCTGCTGCATGGGCGATGAGCGAGGTCGCGTTCCAAAAGGCGGTGCTGTGGTCGCTGCTGTACGAGAGCCTCGGGCTCGGGTGTGGCAGCGGGCCGCTCACCGGCCGCTACATGCCCCCGGTGGGCGGCCCTCTGTATTGGTTGCGCCCCGGCACGTTGAAGCGGCCGCCGTTCCCCGGGGTGCCGGGGCTTGGCGGCGATGAGCGCACGGTGTTCGACGTGGGGTTGTACGCCGCGCACATCGGTTGGGCGGGGTTTGTGTTGGCCCAGCCCACCGTCGAGCCGGCCTACGTCTGGGGCACGGTGGGGCTGCTGCTGGTGATCGGCCTGTCGGACAAGACCATCTTCTTGGCCGCCCGGGCTGAGCACTACGGGACGACCTTGGTGTGCATCGCGCTGGTGGAGCACTGGATCGCGGCGGCGATGGCGGTGCAGTTGGCCCTGTGGTTCTGGGCCGCGACCTCCAAGCTCAACCGACACTTCCCCGCGGTGATCGGGGTGATGCTGTCCAACCACCCCCTGATGCGCCTGCAATCGGTGCGCAAGCTCGCCTACAAAAGCTACCCCGACGACCTCCGCCCCTCGGGGTTGGCCGCGGCCGCCGCGCACTTCGGCACAGTGGTCGAGTACACCTTCCCGGTGCTCATCGTCGTCGGGCAGGGCGGCACCCTGACCTGGGCGGGGTTGATGGTGATGCTCGCGTTCCACATCTTCATCACCAGCAACTTCCCCATGGCCGTGCCCATCGAGTGGAACGTGATGATGGTGTACAGCGCGTTCTGTCTGTTCTGGTTTCACTCCCAGGCCCACGTGAGCCAGCTGGTGGACGCTCCTGTGACATTGGTCTTTTTGTTGCTCATGCTCGTGGTGGTGCCGGTGCTGGGCAACTTCTTCCCCCACCGGTTCTCGTTCCTGTTGAGCATGCGCTACTACGCGGGCAACTGGGCCTACAGCGCGTGGCTGTTCACGCCGGGCACGCGCCAAAAGCTCGGGGCGGTGAAGGTCAGCGCCCCCGACCTGATGGACCAACTCGACCTGTTCTACGACGAGGCCACCGCCAAAGGCATGGTCAGCAAGGTGCTCGCGTTTCGCCATATGCATCTGCATGGCCGCGCCCTCCACGAGTTGGTGGGCAAGGCGGTCCCGCGCATCGAAGACGTGGAGTACTTTGACGGCGAGCTCATCGCGGGCTGGGCCCTGGGGTGGAACTTCGGCGAGGGCCACCTGCACGATCACGGCCTGCTCCAGGCCATTCAGCGGCGCTGCGACTTTGCCCCCGGGGAGCTGCGCTGCATTTTTGTGGAGAGCCAACCGCTCTTTTCCGGGCGGCTCCCCTGGCGCATCTGGGACGCGGCGGACGGCGAGATCGAACGCGGGGTGGTCGAGGTCAAAGACCTGCTCGAACGCCAACCTTGGCCGGGGCCGGTCGTCCCGCCGGCGTGACCCGGGCGCCCGGCGGCGGCGGCTATTGGCTCGCGCTGGACTTGGGGTCCTGCTCGGTGCGGCCGCCTTCCCCTTCGAACAGCGGCACCACCGAGGTCGTGTCCTCTTCCCAGGGCACTTGGTAGATCACCACCGGTCGGTCGCGCCCCTTGAGGTTCACCTGTCCTCGGTGCTCGAGGGGTACGTGCTCTTTGACCAGCCCCGCGGTGCTCTCCCCGATGATGATCTCGCCCGCCTGGGCCACGCCCTCGAGCCGGGCCGCGATGTTCACGGTGTCACCCAATGCCGTGTACTCCATCCGCAACGATGAGCCCACCGTGCCCGCCACCACCGGCCCGGTGTTGACGCCCATGTGCACCCGCATCGCCTTGCCCAGCTCGCCGGCGTCGCCCCGGTCCATCATCTCCCGGAAGGTGCTGCGCATCTCCACCGCGCACCGCACCGCCCGGAGCGCGTCGTCGTGGGCGGCGAAGGGGGCGCCGAAAATGCACATGATGGCGTCGCCGATGTATTTGTCGACGGTGCCTCCGTACGAGAACACGATCTCGGTCATGGTCCCGAGGTAGAGGTTGAGCAAACGGCCCACCGCCTCGGGGTCGTTGGACTCGCAAAAGCGGGTGAAGCCCGAGAGGTCGCAGAACAGGATGGTCGCTTCCATGGTCTCGAGGAACAGCCCGTGGCCGCGGTTCTGTTCGTCCTGCATCATCAGGCGGCGCACGACGTCGGGGGCGTGAAAACGTTCGAGGGTGCGGCGCTGTTGCTCCTCGCGGGCGATCTGTTCGCGCAGCTTGGAGCGCTCGAGCCCCATGGCGATGAGGTGGGCGAGGGCGGCCACGAGGTCGCGCTCGGTGTTGGAAAAGGGCAGGTCGCGGGTGAGGTACACCGCGCCGATCACGTCGTTGCCCCGGGTCAGGGGCACACACAGCACCGCTTTGAGGTCGAAGCGCAGCACGCTCTCGCCGCTGGCGAAGCGCGCGTCGGCGGCGGCGTCCTCGGTGGCCATGGCCATGCGGGACTGGATCGCTTGGTCGATGATGGTGCGCGAGATTTGAACGCTCTCGTCGCTGCGGCGGTTCTTCACGATGCGGGGGGCGAGGTCGTCGCCCGCCTCGTTGGGCAGCAGCACCACCACCGCCTTGGCCCGGGCCGCTTGGTAGAGCTTCTCGACCATCTCGGTCAAAAACGCGTCCATGCTCGTGGCGGTCTGCAACGCCTCGGTCACCTGGAACACCAGCTGCAATGCCACTGCGTCAACGTTGAACGCGGTGGCCCCGGGGATGGTGAGCTTGTTGTCGGTGGGCAGCGACTGAATGCCGCGGAAGTCGAGCTGCGCGTTGGTGGCGGTGAGCCGCTTGACGATGGGATTTTCCACCATCGGGGCGGCCCGCACGTGGTCCGAGCTCACCTCGCTGGACATGCCGCTGTCGTCCCATTGCCAGACGTTGCTCATGTCGACGATGCGGGTGTCGAGCTCGGGGGGGCTGCGCACCGCCTCGGCGCTCTCGCTCATGCCCGGCGGCGGGGGCAGGGCCTGGGTCGCGGGCACTTGGGAGGCGGCCAGCGGGTGGCGCTTGAGGTTGGGGTCGGTGGACGAGTCGAACGGGCTGGGCGCGCCGTCGTCGACGAGGATGGACGAGGAAAGCGACAGCATGCCCGGGGGGGTGGGGTTGTTGCCGCCCGGGGACGGGAGGCGGGCCATCGAGGCTTCGGTCTCGTCGGAGAAGTCGAGCATCGCGCTGTCGGCGGCGATGGCGATGGCGGGCATGCTCCCCGGCGAGGTGGCGGTGCGTTTGGCGGTGCCAGCGAAGAGCTCGGCTTTGCCTTCCCATTCGCCCACGGTGATGATTTCGCCCCCCTCGAGGACCTTCTCCATCACCCGCACACCGCCGACGTAGGTGCCGTTGTGGCTGGTGTTGTCCTGCAGCAGCACCCGGCCGTCGGGGCGGAACGAGAGCCGCATGTGGCGGCGCGACACCTTGCGTCCGTCGAGGCGGCAGTCGCAGACCAGGTCGCGGCCCACGAGCACGCTTTCACCCTGGTTGAGCGTGAGCGATTGGGTCAACCCATCGCTGCGCACGAACATCACCTTGAGGTAGCGCGACCCAACCATCCAGCCGGTACAATAGCGCCCACCCGGGGGCTTGTCCCGGAATGCCCGGACATGTCGGCGCATGTCCTACACGCGGCGGCGACAAAATCGATCCCGGGCTGGTCGTCGGCTAACGTCGCCCGATGCTGGTTTGGCCCTTCCTGCTCCTGCCCCTCGCCACCCAGCCGGATCTGGCGGCGTTCGACGCGTTGCGCCGGGATCCGCCCCCCGACGCCCTCACCCGCGACACGCATTACTGGGTCAGCAACGAGACCCGGCTGGAGCTGTTTCGGCCCGAGGTCGAAGGACGCGGGGGCATCCACGTGGGGGTGGGCACAGATCAGAACTTCATCCTCGCGGGCTGGTCGCGGCCCGAGGTCATGGTGTTGATGGACTTCGACCAGGCCATCGTCGATCTCCACCACGCCTACCGCGCGGCGTTCTTGGCCGCGGACACCAAAGAGGCGTTCATGCGGCTGTGGACCAACCGGGGCCGCAAAGACCTCAAGGCCGCCATCGCCGCCCACACCGACGACCCCCGTCGACAAGCCCGCGCCCGCCGCGTCGCGGTGCACGCCCGCTGGGTCATCGCCCGCCGGATCGAACGCATCCTCGCGTTTCACAAGGATCACCAAACCTTCCTCACCGACGACGAGACCTACGCGTTTGTGCGGTCGCTGTACCAGCAGGGCCGGGTGTTCATGGCCCGGGGGGACCTCACCGCCCGCCGCACCATGCAGGACATCGCCGAGGCCGCCCAGGCCACGCACAAAGTGGTGCGCGTGTTGTACCTGTCCAACGCCGAGCAGTACTTCGATTACGATAAAGCGTTTCGCAGTAACATTGCGTCGCTCCCCCTGGACGGCGAGAGCGTCATCGTCCGGACCTCGGGGCTCAAGAACTTCGACCGGGTCCCGGGCACGTACTACCACTACAACGTCCAGACCGGCCCCAGCTTCCAGAGCTTCGTCGGGGACAAGCCGGCCAAGAACGTGAACTTCATGCTCCGCCACCGGGAGCCCACCCGCCACCTCGGCTTTTCCCGGTTGACCCGCACCGCGGCCGAGGCCCGCGGGGGCGTGCGCCCGATTCCGCGGGCCAGCGATTTCCCCGACGCCCCGCCGGTGACCCCGTGTCTGGCCGCGCCGCCCCCGGGCATGGCGTGTGTGCCCGCCGGCCCGTTCATTCGCGGGCGATACCGAAGCGACGACGGGCCGTCCCACCCGCCGGCCGAGAGCAAGGCGGTGGTGTACATGTCGACGTTCTACATGGACAAGAACGAGGTCACCTACGAGGCGTTCAAGGCTTGCGAGAAAGCCAAGCAGTGCCTGCCCGGGGGCCCCAACTACCAAGACTTCGATGCCCCCACCCAGCCGGTCAACGGCGTCAATTGGTACGCGGCCCAAAGCTACTGCAAGGCCCAGGGCAAACAGCTGCCCACCGAGGCCCAATGGGAAAAGGCCGCCCGCGGCACCGACGGCCGGCTCTACCCCTGGGGGGACGAACCCGCGGACTGCGCCCGGGCGGTGATCAAAGACAAGACCGGCCGCAGCTGCGGCATCAAACAAAAGAGCAAGACCTTCGCCAAGGTCGGCCGGCCCGACCCGGTGGGCGCCCGGCCCCCGGCGGTGCACGGCCTGTACGACATGGCCGGCAACAGCTGGGAATGGACCGCGGACTGGTTCACCAAATCGTGGCGACATTGTGGCAAGCGGTGCCTGGGCATCGACCCGCGCGGTCCCTGTGCAGGCCAAAAACGCTGCGGCCTCAGCAAACAGAAAGTCGTGCGCGGGGGCAGCTGGTATTGGGACAAGGACTACGCGACCACCACCCACCGGCGGCCGCACTACCCGCGCAACCGGCCTTTTCACCATTTCGGGTTTCGTTGCGCCGCCACCGCCGAACAGGCCGCGGCCCTCGTCGAGAAGTAGCGCCCCAGACCGGGCTTGAGACGCGCTTAGGCTTCCACCCCGAAGCGCTCGCGCAGCCGGGCATGAATCTCGGCCGCGGTTTGGTCATCGGGGGCCAGGGCGTGGGCCCGGCGCCAGGTGAGGGCGGCTTTGCGCACGAAGCCCAGCTGTTCATAGATGAGCGCGAGGTTCTTGACCGCGGCGAACATCTGGCTCCCAAATGTCGCTGCACGCTCGTAGGCCACCAGGGCCGCGCCGGGGTTCTGGTTGCGGTGGTGGATGTTGCCGGCGACGAGGAAGGGCAAGGGATCGAACGGGTCGATGGACGCCCAGCGCTCCACCGCGGCGAGGGCCCGGTTGTCGTCGCCCGCGCGGTAGGCGCCCTCGGCCTCTTGGCGCAGGGCCGCGATCTGCTGTTGGGCCGCGGCGTCGAGGATGCTGCCTTGGATTTCGCCCCCGAGCATCTGGGCCGCGAGCTTGCGGATGTACGCGACCTCGAAGGGCTTCTCCACGAACGCGTCCGCCTGGTGCATCTCCTGGACGTCGCGGGAGAGCTCCCAGCCGCGGTACACTGCCGAGACCATCACCACCTTGGTGTTGTGGAAGGCGGGGGACTGCTTGATGGTCGAACAGATTTCGAAGCCGTGCACCTCGGGGAGCATGGCGTCGAGGAGCACCAGGTCGGGGCGGTGCGAGCGCAGCAGATCGAGGGCGGCGGTGCCGCTGGCGGCTTCGACCACCTGGTAGTTGTCGTGCCGCATCACGGTGACGAGCATGTGGCGGATGGAGTCGTCGTCGTCGACGACGAGAACCAGGGGGGCGGCCACCGTGCCCATCGCGGCGGGGGGGGCGGGCTCGGCGGCCACCGGGGGCGGGGCGGGCGAAGCGGGGGTGGCCCCGGAGTCGGCGAACAGGCTCTCGTCCTCGGGCAGCATCTCGTCGGCGGGCAACGTCTGCCGGATGACGGTGAGCACGACGTCGTCGGGGGCGGGGCCGTCGCCGAGCCACAGGGTCTTCTCTTTGCGCCGGTAGGCTTCGTAGGCTTGGTTGGAGTAGCGGCGGATCTCGCCCTGCAGGGCGAGCAGCGTCTCGATGCGCATGCCCGTCGAGAAGCGGATGCGGTCGAGCACCTCGCCGAGGTCGGCCTGCTCGGTGGCGAGGGTGAGGGTCGCGTCCTGCAGCCGCACCGGGAGGAGGTTGTAGCGGTCGGCGATGACCTTGGGGATGAGGCCGAGCGCGTCGAGGTCGATGCACGAGCGCGACAGCACGATGCCGGGGTGGCCTTGTTGAATGACCAGGGTCTCGAGCAGAGCGCGCTCGTCGATGCCGAACTCGCACAGCCGGGAGGCGATGCGACCCGGCCCGCGGGAAAGCTCCTCGATGGTGTGGGCGGGGACGACCCCGCGTTCGACCAGGATGTCGCCCAAGCGCCGGTGTTCGCTCACGCGTCGTCTCCGTTCGGCGAGGGGCGCTGGGTCCACTGCCGCATGATGTCTTCCATCGCTTCGGCCAAGGCCACAAACTGCAGTGGCTTGGTCAGGTAGCGCGAGGCGCCCAAATTTTGCCCCCGGCGCACGTCTTCGGCGTGGCCCAGGGTGGTGAGCAGAACAAACGGCACGTCGGCGGTGTCCGCGTGCGACCGCACCCGGTCGAGCACGGTGAGCCCGCTGATGCCCGGCATGTTGATGTCGCAGAACACCACGTCGGCGGCCCCGTCGAGGATGCGGCGCAGGCCGGTCTCGCCGTTTTCCGCCTCGGTCACGGAAAACCCGAGTTGCTCGAGCCATGTGCGCAGCAACATGCGCATCACGCGCGCGTCGTCGATCACCAGGATGCGGGGTCGGTCCAAGACGCTCCTTCTCGCCGCCACGCGGGGCGTGGCACAGGCCGCTCGGCAGTTTGCCAGAGTTTGTGGCCGGATGGGGGCCACCGTACCAAAGCGAGAAGCCGGTCTGGAAGGGGTCAGCGCGGGGCGCTTCGTCGACGGAGGAGCTCGAGCGCGGCCCACACCCGGGCGCCGGCCTCGCAGGTCATCAGCCGCGCGCGGCAGCGCGACAGCGGCAGGTCGAGGGCGGACAGGATGAGCGCGGCTTCCTCCTCGGTGGGCGGTCGCGCGAGCAGGATGGTGAGCAGTCGCTCGTCGCTGAGCACGGCGGCGCCGATGCCGACGGGGTCGTTGCTCAGGGGGCGGGAGGGGCGGAGGCGGCGGGGTCTTCGTTTGCGCATGCCGCGGACAAAGCAAGGCGCCGGCCAGTGCGCGGCCGCGATCGAACCGGCGCGAACGCGGCGGGGTTGCGACCTTGGAACGCGCAGGTGAGACGCGGTTCAGATTGTGGGGGGTCGACGACAATCTGCTCAGCTGTGGAACAGCCGCAGCTGCATCCAGAGCATTTCTTCTTCGTACGCGGGCATCGGTTGGTTGGCGGGCAGGCGCCGGTGCTCGACCATCTCTTGGGCCCCGCGGGACAGGAGCGTGGGGCTTTGGGTCTGCGCGGCCTCGAGCAGCTCGGCCATGTACGCGACGCGCTCTTGGCGCGGGCGCCCGACGTGGTTGATGTCCACGATCGCGAGCCGGGTGGCGGGGTCGTCGAGGATGAAGTCGAAGCGGGTGGTGTCGATGCGCACCGTCTCGATCCGGTCCGGCGTGTAGCTGGTCGGGGCCCCGTAAAAACCCGTGATGGGATCGCCCCCCGCGACGGGGCCGGGGTCTTGGATGCGGGTGCGGGTGTGGCTCGCGTTGACGCGGTTGGCGCCGACCGCGCGCACCCGCGACCACGGCACGGTTTGTTTGCGGTTGTATTGGTCGAGGAACAGAAACGCGCCGTTTTCGTAGGACGCGGGCCGCACGCTGTAGAGCGACAACGCGGGCACGCCGCGCAGGTCGATGGCGCGGCTGTCGATGCCGGCTTCGCCGAGGTGTTGGGCGAGGTCGGCCGCGTCGTCGCGCGAGAGCCGGCGGGCGAGGATGCCGCGGCTTTTGGCCGCGCGCTGGCGGGCGTCGACGGCGGTCATGCGGCGGCTCTGGGTGAAGGCGTGGACCAGCGCGTCTTTGTCGAGCGAATCGCCGCGCAGGGCGAACACCAAGTGGGTGAGCGCCTCGTCGTCGCCCGCGGAGATCGCGCCGAAGGACGGCACCGGCCCGGCCGCCACGGGCGCGGGGGCGGGCGCGGCGGGGGCCCGGTTGTCGTCGAGGGGCACCACCTCGCGGCGGCGGCCGCCGGTGAGGCGCAGCAGCTCGCCGGGGTCGCACCACAACCCGCCGCAGGCGAGGCAGACGTCGACGGGGACCGACGAGAGCTGCACCGGGTGCATGCGCTGTTGGCAGGCGGGGCACGGGAGTCGTTCGCCCCCGAACATCGCGCACAGTTCGCGCAACATGCCCGGGGTGATGCCGAGGTCGCCCTCGAGCACGGTGCGCGCGGCGTCGCCGGGCAAAAAACGCCCCCCGCACCCCCCGCACACGTCCTCGTGGAGGGCCCCGGCGGCGGGGGAGAGCGCGGTCTGGCATCGCGGGCAGGACGGCATGCCGCATCTTACGCCAACCCGGGGGCGCGGTTGCCGGGGGCGGACAAAGACGCGACAAAGTGGGCATGGATGCCGAACGCACGGTGCGCGTCGAGCGGCGCGGGGACAGCGCGCCCGGGCCCCACGATGACCTCGTGGCCCACGAGGAGCCGTTGGGCATCCGGGTGCAGGGCGTCGATGTCGCGGTGGTGATGCGCACCCCGGGGCACGACCTCGATCTGGTGCGGGGCTTTTTGGTCACCGAGGGGCTCGTGTCCCGATCCGCAGACATTGTGCGGGTGGCCCACTGCGACCAGACCACCGAGGAGGCCGAGGACAACATCGTGGACGTGGTCCTGGGGCCCGGGGTCGCGCTCGACCTCGACGGGCTGCGGCGCAATCTCTATGCATCGTCCAGTTGCGGCATTTGTGGCAAGGCGACGGTGGACAACGCCATGCGCACCGCGCCCCCCCTGACCGGGCGCCCCCAGTGGGACCTCGGCCAGGTGGTGGGCTGGCCTTCGCGGCTTCTGGCCCACCAAGAGACATTCCGCCGCACCGGGGGCCTGCACGGGGTGATGCTGGTCGACGACCAAGACCGCACGATCTGCGTCCGCGAAGACGTGGGGCGGCACAATGCCGTGGACAAGGCGGTGGGGGCGGCGCTGGCCGCGGGGCGTTTTCCCCTCGAGGGGGCGGCGTTGGTGGTGTCGGGCCGGGTGAGCTTCGAGGTGGTGCAGAAGGCCGCCTTTGCCCGGGTGGGGACCATCGCGGCGGTGAGCGCGCCGACGTCGTTGGCGGTGCGCACCGCGGACGCGTTGGGGATCACATTGTGTGGCTTTGTCCGAGATGGCCGCTGCAATGTTTACGCGCACTCGTCGCGCATTCGTTCATAGAGGGCGGCCCACTCCGCGGGGGTGTTGGCCCCCCGCAACCGGGTCGCGGTGGCCGCGTCGACGGGGATGTGCGCGGTGGGGGCGAGGTCGAGCAGGCGCGACAGGGCGCGGCGGCCGCCGGCGAGCTCGCGTTGCGCCGCGCCACGGACCGATTGGTGCACGAGCAGGGGGAGCACCAGCGGTCGGCCGTCGTGCACAAACACCGCTTGGTCGGCGGGGGCACCGAGCAGACGCCACAGGTCGAGGGGGGTCACCGCGGGGGCGTCGGCCGCACACACCAGGTACTGCCGGGCCTGCACCGCGTGCAGCGCATCGGCCACCGCGGCGAGGGGGCCGCGCCCTCCGGCGCGGTCGGGCACATGGTCCGCGAGCACAAACGGGGCGCGCCCGACCTCGACGACGCGCTGGGTCACGTGCCGCAGCGTGTCGGCCACGCGCTGTGCCGCAGTGCGTCCATCCGGACAACGCAGCGCGGCTTTGTCCTGTCCCATGCGCGTGCTTTGCCCGCCGGTGAGCAGCAGCCCGGCGACGGGGACGAAGGGGGGCAACATGTCGCCAGTATCGCACGGTGGGCGAGGAGAAAGCGTGAGGTCGCCACCGCGCTGGGTATATGCTCGATCGCGTCCACCATCAGGAGGGCACGACGTGCGCGAGGGGCAGGGAGATTTTGTTGGCGGGGGGTTCGTTCGGGGCACGGCCGCGCGCCGGTTGACGTCGGAAAATCCCGCCCAAGATTTTGCGCCGGTGTTCGCCACCGACGTGGTCAGCGGGCACGTGGCCGAAGCCGTGTTCGCCGCTCGCTCTGCCCAAAAGCGGTGGGCGATCCTGTGCGAGGCCGGCCGCGTCGAGGCGCTCGAGCGGTTGGCCGACGCGTTCACCGCCCGGTGCGAACAGATGGCGGAGGCCATCGTCACCGAGACGGGCAAGCCCTGGCGCGAAGCGCAGGCCGAAGCACAATCATTGGCGGCCCGGGTCAAGCTCATGACCACCCACGGGCTGCTGCGCATCGCCGACCTCGTCCCCGACGGGGTCACCGGCCGGGCCCGGGCCCACGCCCAGGGTGTGCTGGCGGTGATCGGGCCGTACAACTACCCCGCCCACCTGGTGAACGCCCACGTCATCCCCGCGTTGCTCACCGGCAACGCGGTGATCGTCAAGCCGAGCGAGACGTGTCCCTGGGTGGCCGAGGTCTACGCCCAATGTGTGGCCGACGCCCGCCTGCCCGACGGGGTGTTCAACCTCGTGCAGGGCGATGGCCAGACCGGGGCCGCGCTGGTGTCGCACCCCGGCATCGACGGGGTCCTGTTCACCGGGAGCTACAACACCGGGCGGCGCATCCTCGAAGCCACCCTCGATCAGCCCCACAAGATCTGCGCCCTCGAGATGGGGGGCAAAAACTGCGCGGTGGTTCTCGACGACGCGGACCTCAAGCAAGCCCTCGCCGCGGTGCTGCAGGGCGCGTTCTTGTCCGCGGGCCAGCGCTGCACCGCCACCTCCCGGGTGCTCGTCGACCGGCGCGTGCAAGAGCCATTCATCGAAGCGTTGTCCCGGGCCGCGCGCATCCTCGAGCCCAAAGACCCGTTTGATCCCACCGCGCCGTTTGGACCGTTGGCCAACCGCCCTGCGTTCGAGCGGTTCGTGGCCTTGCGGGAGAAAGCAGGTACATTGGGTCTGCGGGTCCTGGTCGAGGGCCGCACCCTCGAAGGGGGCGCGTTTGTGACCCCTTCGGTGCACGTGTTGCCCGCGGGCAAACGCGAGGCGCCGGGTTACCTCGACGAGGAACTGTTCGGCCCCGATCTCTGCGTCGAGGTGTTCGATGGGCTCGACGCGGCCATCGACCGCATCAACGAGAGTCCCTACGGCCTGTCCAACGCCCTGTTCACGTCCGACGACGCCAAGTTCGAGCGGTTCTTCCTCGAGACCCGCTCCGGCCTGTGCAACAAAAACCGCAGCACCAACGGGGCCAGCGGGCTGCTCCCCTTCGGCGGGGTGGGCAAAAGTGGCAACCAACGCCCCGCGGGCATCGACGCGGTTCGGTACACCACCTACCCGGTGGCGGTGCTCGAGGAGCCGCTGGGCAAGGTCGAGCTGCACCCCTCGTTCGCCACCGCCCAGAGCACGGGGGCAGACGCCCTGCAGCTCAGCCTCGAGCACCTGTGTTGGCGCCAAGAGGTCGAGGCCATGCTCGAGCGGTACCGCATCCCCTGCGACGGCGTGGCCGGGGCGGTGCTGCGCATCCCCATGGACGCCTTCTTGCGGTACCGCATCGACGGGCAGAAGGTCGGCCCCCAAGAGATCAAGCGGCGCTTGGGGGGCTTTGTCACCACCGAGCCCGACCACATCTTGCTCACCGTGCCGCCCCCGGAGGAGGGCACGATGGGCGAGTTCGCCGCCGGGTTGCGCGCGCTGCTGCAAGCCATCGGCCGACAAAACCCCGACAAGGTGCTCGAGCTGCGCCGGCTCCGGGTGACGCTGCCCCCGGGGGGCCATCTGCCCCGGTCGGAGCAGTTCTTGTCGCGCCTGTACGACGCAGAGTTTTTGCCCCGGGAGAAAAAGACCCCCGTCATCGACGCGCACCACACCCGCGGCCCGTTTTTGGCCAGCGTGGACAAGGCCCCGCTCACCATTCTCGACGCGGCCAGCCAGATCGCGTCGCTGGGCCTCGGCTTTGCCCCCGGGGCGATGCTCGCCCCCTACGACGAGGATCGCTGGACCGATTGCCTGTTGAGCAACCACTGCGCCGAACAACAAAACCCCAGCGTCCCGTTCGCGCGGTTTTTGACCTCTACCGCCGGGCACGGCCTGGACCAAGCGCAGTTCTGCGCCGGCGGCTCAGAGGCCAACGAGCGCGCCTTCGACCTCTGCCGACGCCACGGCCCGGGCGGCCGCACCGTCATCGCCTTCGAGGGGAGTTTTCACGGCCGCACCCTGGTCTCGTTGTTCGCCACCCACAACCCGGTCAAGCGCGCCCCCTACGAGCTCCCCGGCTACGAAGCCCGCTACGTGCCGTTCCCCCGCTGGGCGGACCCGCGGCGCGAGCCGGTGGTGACCGATGCCTGGATCCAAAGCTGGTCCAATGGCATTGCGCCGACCGCCACCGACCCCCTGATGAACGCCGAGGTCGCCGCCCTCACCGCCCTGCGCGCGGCGGTGGACCAAGGCGATGTCTGCGCGGTCATCGTCGAGCCCATGCAGGGGGAGGGCGGGGACAACTTCGGCACCGCCCGCTTCTTCAACGGGCTGCGGGCCCTGACCCGGTTCCTCAAGGTGCCGCTGATCTTCGACGAGGTCCAGGTCGGCTTCGGCCTGTCCCGCGACTTCTTTTGGCACCACCGCTTCAAGATGCGCGACGCCCAAGGCCGGCCCGACGGTCCCGACTGCGTGACCTTGGCCAAGAAGGCCCAGCTCGGGGTGTGCTTGTCCCGGTGGGCCGACGACCGCGAGGAAGAGCCCCACCAAATCCAAGCCGCCCGAGGCCTGGCCCACGCCGAGGGCATCGTCGCGCTGGGGGTGGCCCACGTCGAGAACGACGTCGCCCACAAGCTGCTGCAGCTCTCCACAGATTATCCCGAGCTGGTGCTGTTCCCCCGCAGCCGGGGCCACAGCTTCGCGTTCGACTTGCCCGACCAAGCCACCGCCATGGCGGTGGTCAACCAGCGCTTCATCCGCGGGTTCATGGTCTACATCGCGGGCGAGCGCACCTTGCGCTTCCGTCTCAACCCGGCGTTCAGCCGGGGCGACATCGCGCGCCTGTTCGACGCGATCCGCGCCACCCTCGCCGACATCGCGGGGGCGTTGGCCGCGGGCACCCCCAGCGACCAGATCCCGCTGCCGGCGTGGCCCACCGAGGTGACCCCCTTCGGCCTCGGCGACCGCGAGCCGGAGCTGCGCCGGGTGCTGCGCCTGCCCGCCCTCGCCCGGGAGCGGGCCTGCGACCGGTGGCTGCTCGACCTCGAGGAGATGGCCAGCGCCGACCTCGACCAGGCCCTGAGCCGGCTGTGCAAAGACCCCGCGGCCGCGCCCAATCAAATTGTGTCCGCGATGCGCGCGGCCCTTGGCGAAGAGGGCTTTGACGCGGTGCAGGCCCGGCTCGGCCAATGTCCCTTGAGCGTGTTGTGCCACGCGCTGGGGGGCAAGGTCCTCGAGGTCACCAAAGAGGATTGGCCCGAGGTGCGCGAAGGCATTCTCGCCATCGAGAACGTGACCTACGAGGTCGGCCGGCGCGAAACCGAAGAGCAGCTGTTCGACATGATCGCCCAGCCCGGCGGCCTGGGCCTGGTGTTGTCCCGGCGCACCAACGCCGGGCCCCGCATCCTCGGCTATGCCTTCGGCGGACCGGTGGAGAACTTCTCCGCCGACGGCCCCAAGCAGGACAGCACCCGCGGCACCGGGGTGACCTTCTATTCGTCCAACATCACCCTCGCCCCCCACGCGCGCGGGGCCGGGCTCGGGCGCAGGCTCAAAGCCGAGCAGCTCCGCCGCGTGCGCGCCATCGTCGGCGACGACAACGCACCCCGGTACCGGTTCATGACCTCGCGCAACCGGGTGGGGCTCGCCGAGCAGATGGGGACCATCAACCGCACCTACCAGGGCTACGTGGCCGCGCGCTACGTCGGCAACCAATACGGTGACCTGTCGGGTCAGGCCGAGTACGTGCGCGTGCCCCTGGCCCGGCCGGAGTGCCCCCAGCTGATGTTGAAGGCCGCGCCCCCCACCGAGCTCGATTGGTCGAGCTCGGTCCAGGCCCCGCTCGGTCGTCGTCACCCGGGCTTGGTCAACGCCATGCGGCACGGTGCATTTACATTCCCGGTGGGCACCAAGCTCACGTTGTCCAACTGGACCACCCCGAGCATCGTGCGTTACGTCGAGGTGCTGCGGCGGCTGGCCCCCCGCGGGCTCGGCCACGCGTACTTCACGTCGGGGCGCGCGGAGTTGGTGGACAAGGGGCTGCGCGCGCTCAAGACCAAACGCACCGAAGGGCAGGTGCTCATCGGGCTCGAACAGCAATACCTCGGCGACGTCACCGCCGCGGCCCGCAGCTTGTCTGACCCCCGGGGCAAAGCCGAGCCTTACGGTTGGTTCGACTGGCCCAAGGTGCCGCACCCGGCGGTGGCGGGCCACGACGCCTCGATGGGGGCGATCCTCGCCACCGTCGAGCGACTCGGCCCCGCGCGGGTGCTCGGCATCGTCATCGAGCTGGTGGGGGAAAAGAGCGGCCTGGTGGTGCCGGACAGTTTCTTGCGCGACCTCGACGAGCTGCGCGCGTCATTGGGCATCCCTTTGGTCTACGTCGAGACCGCGTCGTCGCTGGGCCGGACCAGCCCCACCCTGTTCCGCTCCGACGTGCTCAGCGTGCGCCCCGACATGGTGTGGTGGTACGCGGGCGGGCAGCTGGGGCACATCTTCGTCAACGACGCCCACTACGTGGACAAGCCGCTCACGTTGATCTCGACCTGGGACGGGGATGAGATCAGCGTGCTGCGGACCCGCCATCACCTGCTCGAGGGGCGGGCGCTGCTGAAAGAAGGCCGGTCCGAACGCTTCGAGCTCGCCCTGCGCGATGTCGCGCCCGACGTCACCCGGTACGGCACCGGCCTGTGGCAGGCATTGTCCCTCGGGGATCGGGCGGAAAAGTTCGTACACTCTCTGCGGGACCGGGGCCTTCGGGTGGCCGCCGGTCTGCCCGGCCGGGTCGTCCTGTGTCCGCCCCTGTGCGTGACCGACGACGAGGTCCACCGGGGCACGGCCATCGTCAAAGACGCGCTCGCCGCCCTCTGACCACCCGCGCGAAGGACCGCATGCAACTGTCGATTCTGGCCCTGGAGGGCGCCACCGCCAAAGCCCGTGGACAGTGCCACGGCGAGAGCGCCCGGGCCGCGATCCACGAGCTGTACAAGATTCGTCTGGCCTTGACGTTGGAGCGCACCGACCTCGGCGACGAGGAGACTGCATTGGCATTGCTCAAGCGGCACGTGCCGGTGTTGGCGTCGTTCGACCCCGCTCTGTACGAGGAGATGCAGGGCATCGCCGAGGGGGCGGACCTTTCTCTGGAGCGGCTGGTGCTGGTCAACCACTACACGGATTTCCGCGACCTGTGCCGGGCCGACCTGCACGGGGGGGACCCCGGGGGATGCTCGGCGCTGTTCACCCCCACGCCCCAGGGGCCGGTGCTGGGCCAGACCTGGGACATGCACGGCTCGGCCTACGACCACGTGATGTTGCTGCAAGTGCCCGCCACCGACGAGGAGCCGGGGCAGCTGCTGTTCACGATTTCCGGTTGCGTGGGCATGACCGGCATCAACCACCACGGCGTGTGCATGACCATCAACAACCTCAACTCCCTCGACGCCAAGGTGGGCGTGGTCTGGCCGGTGTTGGTCCGTCGCGCCCTGCGCGAAAGCCGCGCCGCCGCGGCCCGGGACGTGGTGTTGCACGCCCCCCTCGGGTCCGGGCACCACTACATCGTGGCCGACGAGCACGAGGTGTTCGGGATCGAGACCTCGGGGGCCAAGGAGAAGGTCACGCAGCAGGGCGCGGACCGGTTGCACCTGCACACCAATCACCCGCTCGACGACGACATGGCCGCCACCGCCCACATCCCCGACGACTCGACCTCATTGGTGCGCCTGCAAAAGCTGCAGGCCATCGATCCCGGCCGCTACCTGTCCGGCCGCGCGGTGTACGACGCCCTCGCCGACGTGAGCATGGCCCTGCCCGGGCCGGAGACGCCCCACAAGGCCGCGACCTGCGGCGCGTTCGTGATGGAACCGCGCGCCCGCCGGGTGCACGCCGGCCGCGGCCCGGTGGGGGCCACCCCGCCGGTGATCCTGGAGGTGCCCGCGCATGGATAAGATCGTGGCCGACGCCGAAGCCGCCCTCGCCGACCTCGAGGACGGGGCGCGCATCATGGTCGGGGGCTTCGGCCTGTCCGGCAACCCCGAGCACTGCATCACCGCCATCGCGGCGTCGGGAAAAAAAGACCTCACCATCATCAGCAACAACTGTGGCAACCAGCGGCGCGGTCTCGCGGTCCTGCTGCAGAACCACCAGGTGAAGAAAGTCATCTGTTCCTTTGTCGGCGGCAACCCCGACTTGGAAGAGCAAATGCTCGACGGCAGCGTCGAGGTCGAGCTCAACCCCCAAGGCACATTGGCCGAGCGCATCCGGGCCGGCGGCGCCGGCATCGGGGCGTTCTACACCCCCACCGGGGTGGGCACGGTCATCGCCGAGGGCAAAGACGAGCGCATCCTCGACGGGCGCCGCATGATCCTGGAGACCGCGCTGCACGCGGACTTCGCCATCGTGCGCGCCCACCAAGCCGACGCCTACGGCAACGTCCGCTTTTACGGCACGAGCAAGAACTTCGGCCCCGCGATGGCCACCGCCGCCCGCACCACCATCATCGAGGCGGAGGAGATCGTACCCCTGGGGAGCATGCCCCCCGCGGACGTGCATCTTCCCGGCGTGTTCGTGCAGCGGGTGTTCGCGGCGTCGGAGTTCGCCAACGTGATCGAACACCACACCACCCGGCCGCGGCCGGCCTCCGGCAGCTAGGCACAAAAAAAGCGCCACCTTACCGGTGGCGCCTTTTTTGGCTCGAAGCGGCTCACTGACCGAGACCACACTCCGTCTGGCACACGCCCATGTCGAGGGGCAGGCCTTGGCCGGCGAGCTCGACCCCGCAGCACGTCTGGCCGTCGGGGCAGTCGGCGGTGGCGGTGCACACCAGAAGGCCGCCGCCGCCGGTGCAGGACCCTTCGGCCACGCACATGCTGTTCGCTTGGGGCGGGATGGCGAGGGCGATGGTCGCGCAACACTCTTCGCCGGTGGCGCAATCATTCTGGGTGTCGTCGCAGGTGAACGGGAAGAGGGTCTCGCACGTGCCCGGGCCGGCGTCGGGGGCGACCCCGCACGCGGCGCTCACGCTGAGGTCGAAGCCGATGGTGCCGCAGCACGCCGCGCCCACTTCGCAGGTCGTCTGGTTGGCGGCCGCGCCGCAGACCACGCCGTCTTCCGGCTCGCCCATGTACTCGACGAAGCTCGCGTCGATGTCGAACGCCGCATCGGGAATGCCCGCGTCACCGTCGCCATCGCCATCCCCGTCACCGTCGCCATCGCCGTCGCCGTCGCCGTCGCCATCCCCGTCCCCGTCGCCGTCGCCGTCGCCATCCCCGTCGCCATCGCCCGCATCGGCCCCGGTGTCGCCCGCGTCGAGCACGGTGACCCCGGCGTCTTCGGGCCGGGGGGTGCCGTCGTCGCCGGTGCACGCGGCCCCCAGCGCCCACACCGTCAGGAGGGCAAACACGAACAAGAACATCGACTTGGGCAATGACATGGCAGTCTCCTCTGCGCGCGCCCGACCCGCGTTGCGCGACGGGCACGATGATGGTCTTGGTGTGCCGAACTGTCCGGAACGACGCAAGGGGGGCCGCAGGCGTGCGGACGACATCTCAGCACATGTCGGTGGCGCAGCGGGCCGCCGTTCTGGGCCTGCTCGTCGGGGCCCTGGTCGCGTGCGCCGGGGTGAAGACCAAGTCGGTGCCCCCCGGGGTACCGCCCCCCGAGGCCGGGGCCGAGGCCAACGGCGACGAAGAAAACGCCGCCGAGCGGTACCGCTACGCCGAGGAGCAGTACGCGCGGGCCATGGACATCGCCAAGGCGCGCGGCGCCTCGCAGGACGACATCAACCGCATCTTTCTCAAGTGGCACCTGGCCAAGACGAAAGCGGACACCATCATCAAAGACCAAATCCCCGTGAGCCGGGTGTTGCGCGAGGCCGCACGCCGGTCTGAAGAGGGCGACCACGCCGCCGCCCGCCGGTTGGTCGAGCTGCGGCTGGCCCAAGACCAGCCGCGCATGTTGCCCCCCGAGCAACACCAACGCCTCAACGAAGCCTTGTTGCTGTACGCGCGCCTGGCGGACTTGGCCGGCACCGACGCCCCGGCGGAGCCGGTGGACCCGCGCCGGCGCGGCATCGAACTGCGCATCGCCGAGGTGCGGGCCCAGGACCTCGGCGCGGCGTTGGCCCAAGGGGGGGACACCGCCGCCCACGCCTCCGCCGAGGCGGAGGGGGTGTGGCACGACGCGCTGGATTTCTCCCCGGATTTTTCCGCCTACGTGGCCCGGGTGCGCCTGGTGGGCTTGAGCGTGCGCCTGGCCGACTACCGCCCGCGGGGGGCGCCGATCGAGACCGCGGCCATCGCGGACTCAATGCAACAGCATTGTTCACGCTTCGGGCTCACCATCGAGCCGGGGGCCGGTCACGGCCACCTCGCGGCGGTGGGCCGGGTCGCCCGGGAAGACGACGGGCGGGTCTCGAGCCAGACCGAGCTGGTGTTCTCCGCTGACGGCGCCCGCCATGCGTTCGCCGCGTCGTGGACCACCATCGCCCCGGGCCCCACCGAGGCGGCCATCGCCGCCGAGCTCGGCGCCCACTGGTGCGGCCGGCTGGTGCCGGAGCTGCTCGCGCAGTTCAATCGTTTTTAGCCACCTTGGCCGCGGCCATGACCTCGTCGACGCTGACCCCATGGGTCTCGGCCGCGGCGCGACAGTCCTCGAACTCGGGAAAGAACCGCCCGTCGGTGACCCGCTTGCCCCCAATGGGACCAAACCGGGTGTGGACGGTCGCGGGCGTGCGGTCCCGCACCCACCGCTCGAGCTCTTGGCGCCGCACCCCCAATGTGGACGAGTGGCGGAGCAGCTGCTGGACCAAGCCGGCCTCGTCCTCCGGCGCACACAACACCTGCACGGTCTGCCCCGGTCGGCCCTTTTTCATCGCCAAGCCCACCACCCCCACGTCGAGGGCGCGGTGCGAACGCAACCGATCCACCAACGCGGCCAAGGCCTCCGGGCTCATGTCGTCGATGTCGGTGCGCAACTCGACCACGCGCTGGCGCGTCACGTCGAGGAGCGCCGGGGCCGCGGGCCCGACGAACACGCGCAACACGTTGGCAAAGGACGGCTCGCGCGTGCCCGCCCCGTGGCCCACCGCGGTGTGCACAAACGCCGGCCGCGGCCCGTGCCCCGCCTCCAGCCCGTGCAACAAAGCCGCCCCCGTGGGGGTGCAGAACTCGCCGTCGTCATCGCCGGCAAAACAAGGCACCCCGGCCAGCAACCGGGCGGTGGCCGGCGCCGGCACCGGCAGCACCCCGTGGGCGCAGGTCACGGTGCCCCGTCCGGTGCGCACCGGGCCGCACCCGACGACCGAGACGTCCAGGGCCTCGAGCAGGGCCGCGGTGCCGACCACGTCGACGATGGCGTCCACCGCGCCGACCTCGTGAAAGTGCACGTCCTCGACGGTGACCCCGTGGACCGCGGCCTCGGCCTCGGCCAGGGCCCGGAAGGTGCGCGCCACCCGGGCCGCCGCGCGGGGGGGCAGCTTGGCCCGGTCCGCGACCGCGAGCACGTCGGACAGGCCCCGGTGGGGGTGGTGTTCGCCGTGGGCCACGTCGAGGTGCAGGGCGGCGATGCCGCGCTTTTTGACCTCGCGGCGAACCACGCGCACGTCGTCGAGGCCGAGGGCGGCCACCGTGTCGTCGAGGACCGCGGGGGGCGCGCCCGCGTCCAGGAGGGCGGCGAGCATCATGTTGCCGGCCACCCCGGCAAAACCGTCGATGTAGAGCTGCTGGGTCATCTCATGCCTCGATGTCGTCTGGGCCGAGGGGCGACAGGGTGCCGCCGGGGCCGACGGCGAACGCGTGCACCGCCGCGGCGAGCATCGCGGCGTCCCCCGCGCGGGGGGTGTCGCCGGCCGCGACCCACAAGCGGCCCCCGTCGAGCAGCGGCGCGAGCACGTCGACCTTGGCCGGTCCTTGGGGGAGCAGGGCCACGCGTGAGGTCCAGCGTCCGTCGTCGTCAACCTCGGCCCGGGCCCCGAACACCGCGGTCACCGGGAGCTGCAGGGCGCGGACCGCGGCCTCGACAAAGGGGGCGGGCGAGGCGCTCACCACGTACGCGCGGGCCCCGCGCTCGACGAGCGCGCACAAAAAGGCGCCCACCGCGGGGTGGGTCCCAGCCGCGATGTGCTCGGCGAACACCGCGCGCCCCACCGCCCGCAACGCGTCGTCGGTCTGTCCCGCCCAGCACGTGGTCTGGGCCGTGAAGACCTCCAGTGACATGGCGGCGGTGTGGGGCAACCGGTGGGCGTCGAAGTCCGCGCCCATGGTGCGCGGGCCGTCGGGCCCGAGGTCGACCTCGACCCCGGTGCGGGCGGCGAAGCGGGGGCCGACGACGTCGTGCCACACCTGGCGGTTGAGCTCGGGGAGGTCGCGCTGTGCGGCGGTGCCGCCGATGTCCCCGGCCCAGAGGGTGCCGTCCGCGTCGAACGCCACCACCGGCGCAGCGCCGTCGAGGTCCGCGCGGGCGGCCACGACGTCGAGCACCGCGGCCGCGGTCATGCCGATTTCATGGCCGCGAAGGTCTTCTCCGCCGCGGCCAAGGTCTTGGCGATCTCCTGCTCGCCGTGGGCGAGGGACATGAAGCCGGACTCGAACGCGCTGGGCGCGAGGTACACGCCGTGCTCGAGCATGCCCCAGAAAAACTTCTTGAACCGCTCGGCGTTGCTCGCCTTCACGTCCTGGAAGTTGTGCGGGACCGCATCGGCGAAGAACACCGAGAACATGCTGCCCACCGACGTGCCCACCGCGTCAAAGCCAACGTCCTGGGCGCGCTCGACGATGCCCCGCCACAGTTGGGTGGCGTGGGCCGAGAGCTGCTCATAGACGCCGTTGTCGAACAGCGGCTTGAGGGTGGCGAGACCGGCGGCCATCGCGAGCGGATTGCCGGACAACGTGCCCGCTTGGTAAATCGGACCCTCGGGCGCGAGCTGCGACATCACGTTGGCCGACGCGCCGAACGCCCCGACGGGCAAGCCCCCGCCGATGACCTTGCCAAAACACGTGATGTCGGGCTTGACGCCAAAATGGGCTTGTGCGCCGCCGAGGGCGACGCGGAACCCGGTCATCACCTCGTCGAAAATCAACATCACGTCGTGGGCGGTGCACAGCTCGCGCACCTTGCGCAGGTAGTTGTTGGTCGGGGGCACGCAGCCCATGTTGCCCGCCACCGGCTCGAGGATGACGCAGGCGATTTTGCCTTGGGCGTCGGCGAGCAGCTTCTCGAGCGCATCGGCGTCGTTGTAGGGCACGTTGTACGTGTGCTTGGCGAGGTCGGCGGGCACCCCGGGGGAGTCGGGCAGCCCCAGCGTCGAGACCCCGCTGCCGGCCTTGACCAGCAGGCTGTCGGCGTGGCCGTGGTAGCAGCCTTCGCATTTGACGATGCCGTCTCGACCGGTGACGCCCCGCGCGAGGCGGAGCGCGCTCATGGTGGCCTCGGTCCCCGACGACACGAAGCGTACCTTTTCCACCGAGGGCACGGCTTGGGAGACGAGCTCGGCGAGCTCGATCTCGAGGGTGCACGGGGCGCCGAAGCTGGTGCCGCGGCCCGCTTGCTCGACGATGGCCGCGACCACGTCGGGATGGGCGTGGCCAAGAATGGCCGGGCCCCAGGTCTGGACGTAGTCGATGTACTGGTTGCCGTCGGCGTCGAACACGTGGGGGCCCTGTGCCCGCTCGATGAACAGTGGGTCTCCGCCCACGCCCCGGAACGCGCGGACCGGCGAATTGACGCCGCCGACGAGCACATTCTGCGCGCGGTCAAAGAGCTGTTTCGACTTGTTGTGCGCCAACATGATGGATACCCCCGTGTCGCCGGTGACATCGGCCAGCGGGGGCGGTTTTGCAACCCACGTTGCGGACATCTTGGCTATGGTCGGCGACATGAACCAGCCCGCTGGCGCGTCGCGCCCCCAGACCGGCCTGTTCGTCATTTTCCTCACGGTGTTCATCGACCTCGTGGGGTTCTCGGTCATCTTCCCGCTCTTCCCGCAGCTGCTGCTGTACTACCTGGGCCTCGACGGCCAGGACGGGACGCTCGGCAGCTTCGTCGGCGTGCTCGAGCAGTTCGCGGGGGGCACCGACGGGGCGGGCGACTTCCGCGTCACGGTGTTGTTCGGGGGCATCCTCGGCAGCCTGTACGCGGTGTTGAGCTTCGTGTTCGCCCCCTATTGGGGGCGGTTGTCGGACCGGCTGGGACGACGACGGGTGTTGCTCATCACCGTGACCGGCACGGCGCTGTCCTACGTCCTGTGGTTCTTCGCGGGCAACTTCTGGTTGCTGGTCGCGGCCCGTTTTTTGGGCGGGGTGATGAGCGGCAACATCTCGGTGGCCAACGCGGCGATGGCCGACGTCACCACCGCCGAGAATCGGGCCAAGGGGATGGGCGCGATCGGGGCGGCGTTCGGCCTTGGGTTCATTCTCGGGCCGGCGATGGGCGGGCTGCTGTCGACGATCGACCTGACCACGGTGTTGCCCGGGGTCCCCGGCGTGAACCCCTTCTCCGCGGCTGCGTTGGGCACGTTGTTGCTGTCCGCGGTCAACCTCATCTGGGTCTGGCGCCGCTTTGCGGAGACATTGGCCCCGGGCAGCCAAAAAAGCGCGCAACATGCCCACCGGCCACGCAATCCCATTGCGGCGATGCTCAAGGTCGACATCGCGGAAGTCAACCGCGCCAACCTCTTGTTCTTCATCTACACCCTCGCGTTCACGGGCATGGAGTTCACCCTGACGTTCTTGGCCAAAGAGCGATTCGCGTACACGTCGCTGAAGAACGCGCTGCTGTTCACCTATGTGGGGTTCATCATCGCCATCGTGCAGGGCGGGGTGGTGCGGCGGGTCGCGCCGCGCTTCGGCGAAAAGAACCTCACCATCGGGGGCATCGTGTTGATCATCCCCGGGCTTGTCGTGGCGGGGTTCGCGGCGGCGGAGTGGGCGCTGTACTTGGGGTTGGGCCTGTTGTCGGTGGGCAGCGCCCTGGCCAACCCCTCGCTGACCGCGTTGGTGTCGCTGTACTCCCCCGACGACCGCCAAGGTGAAATCTTGGGGACCTTTCGGGCCCTGGGCAGCTTGGCCCGCGCCGTCGGTCCGATCGTGGCCAGTCTCCTGTATTTCCGGTTTGGCTCTGGCTCGCCCTATTTCGTGGCCGCCTTGGTGATGGTGGTTCCGGCGCTGATTTCGTTGGGTCTCCCCAAGCCAAAACACGGCGCCGGCGGCTGACCACGTCACCAAAGGTGGGACACACCCCGCGGGTGGCTTTGTCGTCGACCCGGCGAGCGCGGTACGCTCGAACCATGCGCATTTTGATTGGGGCACTGGCACTGGTTTTTGCGATCGCCATCGCGGGGTGCATCGTCGGCGTCGATGTCGAGGGCAAGGCCTGCGACGACGAGCACCGCTGCATCGACGGGTATACCTGCGTGGACAGCGTATGCGTGGTTCGCGGGGACGGCGATGGGGATGGCGATGGTGACGGGGATGGCGACGGCGACGGTGACGGGGATGGCGACGGGGATGGGGACGGCGACGGTGACGGGGATGGCGACGGGGATGGCGACGGCGACGGTGACGGGGATGGCGACGGCGACGGCGACGGTGACGGGGATGGCGACGGCGACGGGGATGGCGACGGCGACGGGGATGGCGACGGCGACGGGGATGGCGATGGGGACGGCGACCCCGGCGGCCCCTTGCCCCCGGAGGGGGCGGGCACGCTGGTGATCTCGGCGCAGGAGGTCACGGTGTTCTGGCAAGACAACGTGCCGGACGAGACCAGTTTCATTGTGGAACGGTCGGCGGCGGGCGCCCCGTTCACGGTGGTCGGCACCACCGCGGCCAACACCCTGACCTACCGCGACGGGCTCGTGCGGCCGGCGACCGCCTACCGGTACCGCGTGCGGGCCGAGCGCGATGGTCTGGTGTCGACGTCGGCCACGGCCCCCGAGGTACAAACCCCGGCCGGCCGGGTGGGGGCGGGGCTGGTGCTCGGGTACACGTTCTCGGCCCTGAGCGGCGACACGGTGGTCGACGTGAGCGGGGAGGACCCGGCCATGGACCTGACCATGGGAGGCGGGCCCGGCAACATCCAGTGGCAGACCGATCCCGGCATCGCGGTGGTGGCCGGGCCAGCCGAGCTTCGTGCCCCTGACGCCACCAAGCTGTGGGAGCGCGGGGTCGCCACCGGCGCGATCACCGTGGAGCTGTGGTACCGCACAAGTTCGTTGTTGCAGGATGGGCCCACCCGCATCATCACCTTGTCCGCGAACACCGACAGCGAGCGCAGCTTTACCCTCGGGCAAGAGGACGACGAGCTCGTGTTTCGGCTGAAAACCGAAACCGGGGACACCAACCAGGGCGCGACATCGTTCGGTTTTTTCACCGACACCAACCTGCACCACATCGTGGCCACCTACGACCGAGAGAGCGGCTTTGGCCTGTACAAGGACGGGGCGCCGGTGTCCCTCGACGTCATCGACGCCGACTACGGCGGGTTTGACGAGTGGGAGCCGGGCCTGCCGTTCTTGCTCGGCAACGAAGCCACCGGGGGCCGGCTCGCCCTCGGCACCTACCGGTGGGCGGGCGTGTACGAACGGGCCCTCTCCGTCGATGAAGTCCTGCAGAACCACGCCGCCGGTCTCCCCGCGCGCTTTGCCGACGAGGACGGCGACGGGCTCAACGACGCCACCGACAACTGCCTCGGCCTGCCCAACGCCGGCCAAGCCGACGCCGACGGCACCGGGCCCGGGGACGCGTGCACCGACGACGCGGACGGGGACGGGCTCGCCGACGACGTCGACCTCTGCCCGTTCGATGCCGATCCGGGCCAGCCGGACGGGGACACCGACGGGATCCCGGACGCGTGCGACCCGTGTCCCACCGACACCGGCGATGCCGCTCTGTCCGACCCCGACGGCGACGGCCTCTGCAACAGCGATGACAACTGCGCGCTGGCCTACAACCCCGGCCAGTCCAATGTGGATGGAGACGGGCTGGGCGATGCCTGTGACCCGGATCCCGACGGGGATGGGCTGTCGGGTCCCGCCGACCCCTGTCCTCTCGTCCCCGGGGTGCAATGTGACTTGGGCTGCCCGGGGAGCACCACCGACCAGGACGGCGATGGGCTGGCCGATGGCTGCGACAACTGCCCGATGGTGGCCAACCCCGGCCAAGAGGATGAAGGCGACGGCGACGGCGTGGGCGACGCCTGCGATCCGCGCCCGCTCGACGGGGGCGACAGCATCGCGATTTTTGATGGGTTCAGCACCCCGGCCAGCCTCGACGACAACTGGTCGGCGGTGGAGGGCAATTGGCTGGTCGACAACGGCGAGCTTGTGTTCGCCGGCCCCCTCGATGGCGGGTTGATCAGCAATGCCAATGCAGGGGCCAACGTGCTGGTGCAGGCCCGGGTGCGCGCGCTGGAGGCGATCCCGTACGATTCCATCGTCGGCCTGGGGTACCGGGTGGACGTGGGCTTCGACGAGGTCATGACCTGCTCGGTGGGCGTGTCCTGGCCCGGGTTCGTCTCCGTGGCCAACTACAACGACCTCGGCTACTCCGACAGTCTCCACGTGTGGATGTCGCAGCCGCCGTTGTTCGCGAACCAAAGCGTGACCATCACCGGCGGGGCCTATGGATCGTTCCACACCTGCGGGACCGCAAGCGCCAGCCAGGTCGGGTGGCTGTCCAACTACCACGCGGGCGGGGGACCCATCGGGCTGTTCTCCGACGACGGGCGCATGGCGGTGGACTGGATCGTGGCTTATTCGCTCGGCGGCCCCTTGGGGCCGGAGTTCGGCAGCGACGACCACTACGACTGGTCGAGCACCCAGGCGCCCCAAGCCCCGGACCGCATAGAGACCTTTTCGTTGGGGCCGCCCGGCGACGCGGACTGTTTTTGGGTGAGCACCTCGGGGGCGCTGGTCAGCCGCACCTACGGTCCCGATCCCGGCGCCGGCTGTGGCGACAGCCGGCACCACCACATCTACATCTTCGACGAGGCCGAGAACGAAATCGACTTCGGACAGCACGAGCGGCTGGGCGCGGACTGCTCCACCGCGATCACCCCCAACCTGCCCGGGGGCAACTACCTGGTGTGTGTCGAGTCCGAACGCGAAAACGACGGCGCGCTCATCGACATGATCATCGAATCGGCCGCCGACGCCCCCGGGGGGGCCGACTGCCTGAGCGCGGTCGACCTTGTGGGGACGAGCGGAAGCCAAGTCGGCACCTTCGTGCCCGGCAACGACCAGGACATGAGCGGCATCGGGGGCTGCCCGCTCTCGCCGGGGAACGAAGCGGTCTATCGCGTGGACCTGCCGGCGGGCGCGACCTTGGACGCGACCTACACCGCGGAGGACGACGACAGCGACGAGGTGATCTACCTGCTCGCGGACTGCGCGGCGGCCGCGTGCTTGGCCGGCAGCGACACCAGCGGCATCAGCCCGGAGACGGTGTCCTACACCAACGCGACGGGTGCGGTGCAGTCTGTTTATGTCGTACTCGACGAGTGGGAGCCGAGCGGGGTGACCAGCGATTACCTGCTCGAGTGGACGGTGACCCCGTAAGTTCGGGACAGGGCAGCGTCTCAGACGCGGTTTGGGCCCCGGGTCCGCATATACTGGCCAGGTGAGCGACCCCGACGATTTTGAGATCGACATGCCCCTGTCCGCGGCGATGGGGCGGGGCTCGTCCTCGTCGGGCAAACAGGCCGCCGCCCCCGGCGCCGGGTTGCGGCTCGGTCGGTACACCACCGTGCGCTTGTTGGGCAAAGGCGGCATGGCCGAGGTCTACCTCGCCCATCAGGACGGCCCCGCCGGGTTTCAGAAGACCTGCGTGGTCAAGCGCATGCGGCGCGCCCTCGCCGAGGAGCCGCGCTTTGTGGACATGTTCCTGCGCGAAGCCCGGGTGGCCGCGCGGCTCAACCACGCCAACGTGGTGCAGATTTTCGAACTCGCCCAGGACGGCGACGAGTACTTCATCGCCATGGAGTACCTCGACGGCATCAGCCTGCACCGCGCCGCCCGTCGTTGCTGGGCCAACGACACGTCCATTCCCATGGAGGTCGTGCTGCGGGCGGTGGGCGACGCCGCCATGGGACTGCATCACGCCCACACCCAACGCGGCGAGGACGGGAGCTGGGCCCCGTTGGTGCACCGCGACGTCAGCCCCGACAACCTCGTCATCACCCGCGACGGCGTGACCAAGGTCCTCGACTTCGGCATCGCCAAGACCGACGCCGACCGCGACGAGGTCACCAAGACCGGCGAGCTCAAGGGCAAGATTCCGTATATGTCGCCCGAGCAGATCCGCGGCGACGCCCTCGACGGCCGCTCCGATCTCTGGTCGCTGGGGGTCACGCTGTACTGGCTGCTCACCGGCAAGCGCCCCTTCGACGGCGGCTCCGATCACATGACCATCGACCATGTGCTGCGCGCCGATCCCGTGCCCCCCCGCGAGCTCAACCCCCTCATCCCCCCGAGCTTGCAGAACATCATCCTCTCCCTCCTGCAAAAGAACCGTGAATACCGGCTCTCCTCGGGGCTGGAGCTGCGGGACCGGCTCGTGGCCCTGCTCGGTCCCGCGTCGGGACCGGGGGCGGCGAGCTCGTTCTGCAACCGGGTGATGGACATGCCGACCACCGAGTCCAACGTGGGCCCGTCGTCGGTGCTGACCATTGTGGCCGCGCGGCCCGAGACCCAGTGGCTCAAGCGGGTCAGCGAGAGCGACGACAACGGGGACCTGCTCTCGCTGGTCCCGGCGCGCGCCACCGGCCGCATCACCACCCCCATCACCGGCGTGCGCCAGACCGCCGACGTCGACACCGGCGAAACTGTGTCAAGCGTGCAGACCCACCCGGTGGCGCTGGACGCTTCGCCCGCGCCCGCCGGCCGCTGGGCCGCGGTGGCCGCGGGCATCGGCCTCACCGGGGTCATGCTCGTCGGCGCGGTCTGGATGCTGCAAAGCGAAGCACCCGCCGCCCCCCCGCCGGCCGCGGTGGCCGCGGCGCCCGTTCCCGTTCCCTCCGCGCCGCCCCCACCCGCCGAGGCCGCCGCGCCACCGGTGGAGGCGGTCGCTCCCCCCGCGCCGCCCGCGGCCGAACCCGCGCCCCCCGCGGCGGCCCCCAAAAGCCGGGCCGCGACCCCGCGGCGTTCCCGTCACGACACCGTGACCGCCAGCGGGCCCCGGGGGATCACGTGGCGGTCGACGTCGGGGCGGCGGCTGGGCAAGGGCAGCGGCAAGCTCAGCGTCGACAAAGGCACCGACACGCTCATCGCCGTCGACGGCACCACCGGGGGGGTGATCACGGTGCCGGTCAAGGACGGCCGCGCGGACTTCGGCAAAGTGCCCAAAGGCCAGCTGGTGCTCCGGGTGCGGCCCTGGGCCAAGGCCGCCCTGCACAAAAAGGCGCTGGGCACGACCCCGCTCGACCCGGTGTCGCTGCCCGCGGGCAAGTACAAAGTCACATTGTCGTGGAACGACAAAAGCAAGACCGAGACGGTGACGGTTCGGGGGGGGCGGCGCACGGTGCTGAAAGCCGACATGCGGCAATAGACCTTCGCCGCCTCGCCGTCACTCCACCAACACGCCCACCACCGCGAGCGCGGCCCCACCGAGCAACACCACCGCCCCGACCCCGAGCGCGGCTTGTCCGCCCACCTGCAGGGCCGCGCTTGGCAATGCATATGCGTTGGCCTGGTCTTGGTAGGTCTGTCCGCTGGCCCAGGACGCCAACCCCACCCCGCCCCCCCAGAGCCCGGCGCCGACCAGGGCGGCGGCCACCCCCAGCCCGGCGGTGGCCGCGCCCCCGATGAGGAGCAGTGGCATTCCGTCGTCCGCGTCGGCGGCGGGCGTGGGCCCCGGGCCCTGGGGTTCGTTCATGATCTCGTCGGGGGCGGGGGCGCCGTCGTCCGCGGGCCCCGCAGGGTCGGGCGGCGGGGGGGGCGTGGCCGCTTCCGCTTGTCGCTTTTGGCGCGCCCGCTGCCGGGCCTCGTCGAGGAGGAGTTGGATCTTGGGGGACGCGTCGAGGGGAAGCGACGCCAGGGGGTCTTTGGCCACCGCCTGGTCAAACGCCTCGGCCGCGCTCGCGACGTCGCGCAGCTCGGCGTAGGTCATGCCCAACCGGATGAGCACGGTGGCCTGGTCCGCGTCGCTTCGGTCCGGCACGCGCAACGCGGCCTTGAAGCGGAACACCGCCTTTTCGTACTCAAAGTCCTCGTAGAGCCGGAGGCCTTCCTGGTACGAGACGTCGTCCGACAGGGGCGCCGCCGACAGCAACATTGTGGTCACCCAAAGTGTGAGCATCTCTCGCAGCCTCCGGGCCAAAGTGTAGTGCAGGGGACGAAGAGCTGTCGTCCGCCGCTGCGGTACCGCAAAGCATGTGAGTCGATCTGGCTGCGCCGGTCTAATTGTCTATTGAATACAGCTACTTAAACGGGGCGTGAAGGCGAGCGGGGCCCGGGGACCAAACGCGGCGGGGGCCCGGTACTTTGAAGCAGGAGAGAGACACATGCGCATCAAGCCCCAAGCTGCGGCCCGGCCGCGGCCGCCGTCCCCTGTTGCTTCGTCCCCGGACAAGACCGCGCCCCGCGAGGTGGACGGCCCCGCGTCGGCCGCGCCCCCCTCGTCGGTCCGGTCTGCGCCGCCGCTGCCCGACGACGCGGCCCGGGCCACGGTGGGCCACGCGGGGGCCATCGCGCAAGTCCAGGGCAACCCCGCGCTGCGGGCGGTGCCCACCGTCGCCGACCTCGAGGGGCTGCGCGCGGGCACCGTCGATGTGCAAGACGTGGAGTCCCGACTGCAAGCCGCGTTGCTCTCGAGCGATCCCCGGGTGGTCAAGAAGGCCGCGCGCACCTTGCAGGTCGCGGAGTCGTACCGGCGCAAGGCCCGGCAAGACGAGAAGAACTACGCGGGCACCGGGTTCAAGCGGTTTGCTTTTCCCAAGCTGCGGGTCAAGCTCGACGCAAACCAGACCCAACAGGCGGCGCTCAAGCTCGCCCAGACCCGCGACCCGACGTCGGTCAACGTGTTGCTGATGGCGAGCAAACGCGGGCTGGTCCGCACCGAACCGAAGGACGCGTTTCGGAACCACCCCCAGCTGCGCGCCCTGCGCACCCCGGAGCCCGCCCAACTGCCGGGGAGCGAGGGCAAGGAAGCCCCCCGGGGCGCGGATTCGTTTCAGGAGGAGTGGACCCACCAGGTGGTCCCCGGCCTCGAGAACATCGAACAGGCGATCATCCAGACCGCGAAAGCCAACGGCGCATCTTGTCCCTACGCCCAGGGCAACCATGCCAAGGGGATCGCGTTCGACAACGCCTCGTTCAAGCTGGACGACCAAGCGCCCGACTGGGCCCGGGACCTGTTCGGTGATTCGCTCACCGGGGGCATGGTCCGCATCAGCGGCAGCCAGACCGATCGCAAACAGTCCGACCAAGCCTCCCACATGCCAGGCATTCGCATTGCGTTCCCCATCGGGGGCAAGCTCGACGGGAGCGCGCCCCAGCTCATCGACCTCACCGCCAACACCGGGTCGACGACCCACGCCCAGACCGCGCGCGAGCACACCCAGTTCACCAAGGACATCTCGGTGCCCAAAGGCCCGATCTCCGGGCTCAAACCCGTGCGCGCGGCCAAGCACGCCCTCGGCGCGCTGTTCGGGCCGGGCAAGGTCAGCGACCGCATCGACGCGATGAAGAACGCGGTAGAGGTCACGGACATGGCGATGGAGCAGCGCTTCCATGAACACAAGTTCTTCGGGCGCCACGCGTTCTTTGTCGGGGGCCGCTACGTGCAAGTGCGGTTTGAAGTGGTCGAGCCCAAGAACTTCAAAGACCCCAACCAAAACCCCGACGACCCCAACGCGCGGTTGAATGCCACTGCAGAAGGCATCGCGAAAGGGGGGCTCAAGCTGGCGATGTTCATGACCGAGCTGCCCGACGGGAACCCCGACATGGTCGAGCAAGAAGGTTGGACCGGGCTCCCCGAGACCCGGTTGGCGACAATTTCATTGCCACCCCAAACCACCGATCCGCACTCCGCGGCGTCGAAATGGTTCGAGGATGTGCCCCACGTGCCCGGGGGCGACGACAAGGTGTTCAACGCGGTGGGGCTCGGCCGCCACCGCATCGCGGTGTACGAGAAGAGCGGGAAGGTGCGGCACCGCCCCCGCGCCGACTGAGTCAGCGCGCGTTGAGGGCCCAGTCGTACTCGAGGTAGCTCACCGCGTACCCGTTGAGATCGGCGGGGTGGATCTTGTCGATGTAGGGCAGGACCTTGTCCGCGCCCCCAAAGTCATTGCCGTACCACTCAAAGATCTTGGACAGCCGGGCGGTCTTGGTCTGGGGGTCAAACCGGTTGCGCTTTCCGTCGGTCACGAAGCGCTTCATGTTGGCGTCGAGCACCCGGTTGACGTTCTTGGCGGTGTAGGCGGTGGCGACCAGCGGGGGGCAGCTCTTGGCCCCGCACACAAAGCCGACGTGCATGCGGGGGTCTTTGAACGCGTTCCACGTGAGGTTCTTCTCGACGTCGTCCAGGCTGGTGGTGCCGGATTTGAGCTGTACCACCTTGTCCTTGAACAGCTTGTAGCCGTCCGCGCTCACGCTGTAGCCGGGCTTGAGCCGTTTGGCCACCTCGGACAGCACAGTGGCATTGTAGACGTTGAGGTAGAAGGCGAAGCGTTCGTTTTTGGGCAAAGCCGCGTGGTCGACTTGGGCCATCGCGGTGAGGTAGCCGTCGAGGGCCTTGCGGTGTTTGGCCTGGACCGCCTTGTAGTCGACGAGTTCGTTTTTGACCGTGGCGCGGAGAATCTTGTCAAAGGCGCTGTGGTCGACGGGGGCGGCGGCGGCGGTGGCGGACAGCAACAGGGGGGCGAGGGCGAGGGCGCGGAACATGAGACCTCCTACGCGGCTTTGTCGGTTGAGGAAGAACGAAGCTGGACGAGCTCGGTCATTTGCACCGGGGACGCGGCGAGGCGGTCTTTGCCCAGGGTCTCGCCGGCTTGGTTGACCCGGCCGAAGCTGAGCACCCCGGTGGGACAGCTCTGCACACACGCGCTGCACCGCACACACTCGGGGTCCTGCATGGGCAGGCCTTTGTTCGCGAAGTTCATGATGTCGATGCCCTGGTGGCAGACCGAGGTACAGACGTTGCAACTGATGCATTTCTTCTTTTCCGAGATGATCGCGAACTGGGAAAAGCGGGTGTAGATGTGCATCAGCGCGGCCAGCGGGCAGGCGAAGCGACACCACACCCGGCCCGAGAAGTGCCAGTACAGGGCCACCCCGATGATGCCCGCGAACAGCAAGTCGACGAACCAGTTGTAGTTGAGGACGGGGAGGTCCTTGAACAGCAGGTGGTGCCAGTGCGCAAACGGCCCGTCGGGGAACGCCCAGCCCAGCACCCGGAACACGAGGAGCACGAACGCGAACAGCAAGAACGCCTGCCCGATCATGTTCAGTTTGTTCACCCCCGGCCCGTGGGGCATCTTGTGCCGGTGCGCGTCGCCCATGGTCTCGGCCAGGGCGCCGCAGCTGCAAATCCAACCGCAGTAGGCGCCCTTTCCGAAGCGGTAGAGCAGCGCGGGGATGATCACAAACGTCTGCACCACGCTGATGGCCAGCCAACCCCACATCGGCGCGTCGGTGAACACGTTCCACACGAACAGTGGCCAGGCGAGGATGAGCCCGAACGCTCTCCAGTATTCCCGCCCCTGCCCATAGTTGGCGAGCGGGAACAGCTCGTCGCCGATGCTCTTCATCACCCCGTCGTCGAACAGTCCGTTGTGGCCCAGCCAGGGCAGCAACACGTAGGGCAACAAGAACAGCGGCACGATCTGCACGCTGGCCAACGCGATGGTTTGCCATTTGACGTAGGGCGTCTTTCGGCGTCGTACGCGGCGGATGCCAAACACCACGATCGCCGCGCAGTAGGCGGTGGTGTAATAAAACCCCGGCTCGCCCAGGCTCACCTTCAAGGTGCCGACCAGGGTGCTGGGATCGTTGAACGCCTGGCCCAGCGACGCCCACCACCCAGGGACATTGTAGGGGAACCAGCCCCGCTCGGCGAACACCTCGCCGATGGGCAGCCACACCCCGGTCTTCTTCCAGTGGTAGACAAATGTGAACAGCAGCACGCTCAGGGCCAGGGTCAGCCAACCCAGCCCGCGGATTTCGCCCTGGATGTGGACGCCGGCCCGGCGGAAGAAGTCCAACGGGGCCTCGCGGCCGATCATGACAAAGACATTGTCGTTGTCGAGCGTGCGCTCCTCGCCGTCGGCGGTGCGCACGGTGACCGACTTGGCCTCGATGCGGACCGGGTCCGAGCCCAGCATCAGCCGCACGCTGCCTTGGCCGCGGGGCACGTTCATGAACGCGCCCGCGGAGGTGGTGACCCGCTCGCTCACCGGCTGGGTGACGTCGACGTCGGCGGCGGGGTCTTTGGCCAGGGCCATCAGCTTGTCGACGTTCTCTGGTTTGGGGCGTGACAGCTCGGGCTTGCGGTAGCTGAGCACCACGTCGGCCCCGCAGCGGGCCAAGGCGATGGCGGTCTCCACCGCGCTGTCGCCTCCGCCCACCACCAGGCATTTCTTGCCCGTGAAGTCCTGGGGGTCGTGCAGCCGGTTGCTGACTCTGTCGAGGTCCTCGCCCGAGATCCCGAGCTTGCGAAAGTTGCCCGACCGCCCGATGGCCGCGATCACCCGGTGGGCCTCGACGGTCTTTCCGTCCGCTTCGAGCACGAAGCGTCCACCTGTGCTCGTCATCGCGTTGACCCGGCGCGGCTCGATGTGGAGATCCGCGGCGGTGAGGGTCTGCATCAAGTGGTCGACGAGCCCCTCTTTGACCTCGGTGCCCTCGCCGAACTGCACGTCCCCCGCGGGCACCATGTCGGTGGGGTAAGTGAAGATCGGCTTCCCCTTGGGGAAATTCTGGATGGTCGAGAACGGCTGGGCCGCTTCGAACACCACGTACGAAAGCCCCCGCTTCTTCGCCTCCATTGCCGCGGCGAGCCCGGAGACGCCGAGGCCGATGATCGCGATGTCGATGACGTCGTCCGCGGTCTTGCGCGCCGCGAAGCCGCTGTCTTCGGCGATGTGGGCCACGGCCCGGGTCCCGGTGTCGGCGGAGAACTTCAGCAGCGGGATGCCGGTGAGGTCGCCGACGACGTACAATCCATGGACATTGGTCTGTCCGTGTTCGTCCGCCACGGGGAGCTTTTCGACCTTCCCCGCGGGCCAGTGGCCATGTAGCCAATTGTAGTATCGTGCAATCACAGTTGTGCCCCCGACGCCCGAGTACCACGGTGAGCGGCCTCGATGTGACTACGGGGGCGCGGCGCGGGACGTTGCCGGGGGAGGTGTCAGGGCGCACAGACCAGTGGGCTTTGGCCCACGCCGGCCTCGGTGAGCAGGTACAGGTCGGGGCCGTCGAAGGCGACGGCCCGCGCGCGGGCGGGGAGGTCGAGACGCTGGTGTTCGACATAGGACCCGTCGGCGTCGGGCCCGAACACCAAGATCTGTTCGTGGCCGGCGTCGTGGTGCTCGACGTAGATGAGGTCGCCGTCGATGGCGAGGATGTCCACCGGATCGGAAGGGTGAAAACCGTCTCGCGGGGGCAACGCGATGGTGTCCAGGAGGGCCCCGTCGGCGCGGTCGAAGACATGCAGATGCGCGTCCACCCCCACGCGGCTCACGGTGGAGAGCACCCAGAGCTCGTCGCTGAGGGCGGCGTTGCTGGCGATGAAGTTGTCGTCGGTGGCGGCCGCTCGTTCGACCACCAGCGCTTGGTCTTCGATGGCGACGAGCAGAGCGTCCCCGTAGACGGACAACAACGAGAAGTGGCTGGCATCGTGCATCCGCACCGGCTCCCCGTAGAGCACAAAGTCACTGAACCAGTCTTTGCCGTCTATGGTGGCGAGCGCCTGGCTGCAGAGGTCGTAGGCGGTGGCGGTGCCGTCGATGTTGGTGAACACCAATGTGCACCCGCTTCCCGCGGGCACGCCGTTGGCCTCGAATGTGGCTGGACCGGGAAGTTGGTCGAGGAGGTCGGGGCCCCAATCGTGGTCGAGCACGGGCGAGCCGGTCTCGAACCACACCCCCAGGCTGGCCTCGGTCAGGCGCGGGGTGAGGTGAAAGAGGTCGGCGGTGCTCCCCCACCGGTCGGGCGAGGGGTTGAGCAGGCACACCGGGCCGGTGTTGTCGGCGAGAAGATGGGCAAAGCCCCGCGGCAACCGGGTGTGCCGGGGCGCGGGGGGGAGCAGGGTGTCGGCGAGGGCATCAAAGCCGAGCAAGGCGCCATCGGTGACAAGCCCGACGCCCGCGCCCACCGGGGTGATGTCCGCGAGGGGGGCGCTTTGGGGCGGGACCAGCAAGGGCTGGCCGAGCTCGAGATGAACGAGGGCGGTGAGCCCCCCGGGCGCCCGGACCAACGCTTGGTGATCGTGCACATCGAGGACCTCAAAGCGCGGCGAGGGGACCCCGGGGAGGGGTGCGGCCAGGGACGGCACCCAGATGAGCGAGCTCTCGTCGATGCTGATGGACGTGGCATCCGCGCTCAGCGTGCCCAGCACAATGTGATTGAAGTCGTGGCCGATGAGCACGGTGTCTCCGTCGAGGCCCACGATGGGGCGGCCGCCCAGCCCCGGGGCGTTGCCGTACACGTTGCCCAGGCCCGTCACGGATGAGAAGAAGTACTTCGTGGGGTGCTCGAGGTCGACGAGCAGCCCGCGGTGGTTGACGAAGCCGGCCTCGATCTCCCCATAGTTGGACACCCCGTCGGTGGCGAACGACAGCGCGCCGGGTGTGCTCAAGGACGTGCCATCGAAGCGAAAGGCCGCGAAGGAGTCCACCCCGAAGCGGCCCACCACGTCCGCGCCGAACGCCCAGCGCGGCGCGTCGGTGGGCCGGCAGAACCCGGCCACGTCCTCGTCGAACGCCACCGTCCCGGTCACGAGGTCGAACTGAACCGACACCCCGTCGGGCGAACTGGTCGACCCGGCGCAGCCCACCAGCCGGGTGCCGGCCACGGCCAGGGCCGGGGTCGGGCCCGGCCGCAGCGGGACGAGAAGCGACTGGTCCACGGTCAGCCCGTGAGGGGGCGCGAAGGTGAGCACCTCGAGCTGCAGCGTCTCGGCCCCCAGCTGGCGCATCCGCGCGTAGCGTCCGTCGTCGAGCCGCGCGAGGTCGCCGATGCTCTCACCCACCGCCTGTGACGACCGCAGCCGGCCCGACAGGTCGAAATGTGTCTGCACCGCCGGGGCCTCGGGCCCGGCGCTGAACGAGACGGTCTGCAGGGTGGACCGCTCGCCGAGCACGGCCGCGGTGATCGCCCCGTCCTCGACCAACGTCACCTCCCGGGGCTCGATCCACCGCGACATGAAGGCGCCGAGACCGGGCGGTGGCCCGTCGAGCCCGACCCCGCCGCACACCCCTTGGGCGCAGACGTCCCCGGTGGTGCACGCGTCCCCGTCGTCACAAGGCGCGCCCTCGGGCACACCCACCGCCACGCAGGTCTGGTTCAGGCAGACCTCGACCACGTCGCACCCGCCCGCCGCGCCACAAGGCGTGCCGTCCGCCGCCCCGGGGTGCACGCACCCGGCCGCGGTGCACACGTCGTCCGAACACGGCACCCCGTCGTCGCACCGGCTGTCATCAGGCACCGCTTGGCACCCTTGTTCGGGATCGCAGACGTCAAGCGTGCACGCCACCCCGTCGTCGCACGCCCGGGCCTCGCCTTGGCACACGCCGGCCACGCAGGTGGTGTTGACCGTGCAGGCGTCGCCGTCGTCGCAAGGCCCATCGAGCACCTCGTGCACGCAGCCGCCGGTGTCCTCGTCGACGGCATCAAGGGTGCACGGGTTGTCGTCGTCGCACGACGGTGGCGGCACCTTGCGCAGGGCCGCGTGCACCGGCGTGGGGGCGCCCCCGTCGACGGAGAGCGCCAACCGGAGGTCGGCCAAGCCGTCCCGGTGCGCCAACACCGCCACCCTCACCCCGAAGCGTTCGTTGGCGTTGATCTGCCAAGGCGCACCCGGTTGCGCGGGCAAAAGAAGCCGCACGTCGCTGTCGTCATCGGTGGAGAGCGCGCTCGCGGTGACGTTCACCGGGCCGGGACCATCGTGTTCGATCCACATCGTCCGGGTGGCGGGCAGGTCGACCACCACCGGGTCGGGACCGCCCCCCACCAAAAACGCCGGGTCGAACCGCACCACGCCCGGGTCGTCCCCACACCCGGTCGACGCCCCCACCAACAGCCACAAAAACCAACCACGCGCGCCCATCCTGCACCTCGCCTTCGGTTGTACGAGAGCGCGGGCGGGCCCCGATCTTAAACCGCCTTAATCCTCGGGGTCGGCCGCCGCAGGGCCCAGTTGGGCCGCGAGCCGCTCGAGCCCGGATCGCACCCAGCGGGCGTACCCCTCGTCGGGCAAGGCGGCCATCGCCGCGCGACCGGCCACCACGTGGGCCCGGGCCGCGTCGATGTCTCCCGCGCGCCGGGCCGCGTCCCCCGCGTTGAGGTGGAGCGAGGGCCAAAGCGCGGCCAACCCGCCCGGGAGCCCCAGCGTGGCCGCCTCTTCGGCCGAGGCCTGGCCCGCCCAGACCAAGGCTTGTTCGTCCCAGTGTCGCTCCTGCGCCAGGTCGTCTGCGACGTCGGCCAAGGCGTGGGCCAACACACACCGCGCGAGCGGTTGGCGCTCGTCGGTCTGGGCGAACAGGTCCAGGAGCATTTGGCGCCGCGGGTTCGGCTCTTGGGCCAAGGCCCGCTCAATGGCCGCGGCCAGGCTCTCGAGGGCGACGCTCACGCCACCTGCACGTCGTCGGCGAGGTGATAGCCGCCCTTGTCTTTGGCCAGGCCGTCGCCGAGCCCCAGCTTGCGCAACGTCGAGAGCGCCACGTACACGCGGTTGCGCGCCGCGGCCGCGCTGGCCTTTTCCCCCGGCCACCCCGCGGCGAAAATGTCCGTCCATTTGGCGCGGCCGTCCTCTCTGCGAAGCTGCGCAAAGTAAGCGACGACCCGGCGGAGGTTGTCGCGCTCGGCGAGGTCGCGGCGCACCCCGTCGGGGCCGGCGAGCCAGGTGCCGTCCGCGGCCACCGCCCATCCCGCGGGCGCGCCCTGGGCGCGGCGGGCGGCGATGAGGCGGGCGAGCACGCGGGCTTCGTCATTCTGCTCGAGCAGGCTGGGGTCCCCGGCCCCGGCCTCGACCAGCGCTTGTTGCGCGGCGTGCGCGACCGCGTCGCGGTGCGGTTCGGGCGCGGCAATGAGACTGCACAGGGCGTCGGCCAGGGCCAGCGCTTGGGTCCAGGCGGGCAGCTGGTGGCGGGTGAAATACTCGGCCGCTTGGGCCAGCGACAGCCGCGCGTCGTCGTGTCGCCCCGCGGCGGCGCGCATCGGGGCCAGGCGCAGCTGGGCCACCGCGAGCGAAAAATGATCGCCGGCTTCGGCGATGCCTTGGGCCGCGGCCTCCATGTCCGCGAGCCCCCCGGCGGCGTCGCCGGCCTCGAACCGCAGCGCAGCGGCATTGCCGCGGGTGATCGCGAGCAGTCGGCGGTCCTCGGCGTGTTCGAGCTCGGCCAGGGCCGCGTCGTATTTGGCGTGGGCCTCGTCGAACTGGCCGCGCTCGTGCAGCAAGCGCGCGAGGTTGGCGGTGGTGATGCCCCGCAGCCGGCCCGCGTCGGAGTCCGCGAGCACGGCCAGGGCCCGGTGGTATTTGGCTTCGGCTTCGGTGAAGTCGCCGAGGTCGTGAAAGACGGTGCCGAGGTTCTGCAGGGCGCGGCCGCGCACCGCGGGCAAGTGATCCGCGGCCTCGTCGGCGGCTTCGTACGCGGCCATCGCCGAGGTGAAGTCGCCGCTTGAATGCAGAAAGATTCCGCGGGCGAGAAGCATGAGCGGGCCCGGCGCGTCGTCGCCCTCGAAAAGGTAGCGCCGGGCCCGGCGGGTGTCCCCCTGACGGAACGCGGCCTCGCCCAACACCCGCTGGCGTTCCCGGTCGGACGCGGGCGGCTCACCCCCGAGGGCGGTGCCCAGGCGCGCGGCCTCACCCGGGCGGGACAGGTAAAGCGGCTCGAGCGAAAAGAACGCCGTACGCCGGGCGTCGTCGTCGAGGGACGCGTCGCCCACGGTCTGGGCCAACGCCGTGCGGTGCCGCAACAACCATTGGGCCGAACTCGACGCGCCCCGGGCGAGCCACCGTTGGTGTTCGGCCTTGGCCCGGTCCAAAAAAAGCTGGCGCCCGGCCGCGGCTTTGTCGGGGGGCAAGGGGGCCAACGCGGCGGTGAGCACGGACGTGGGCCGCAGCTCGCCGTCTCCGCGCAACACCGCGCCGTGGGCGAGCAACTGGGACAAGGGGCCGGCCCCCTCGGCGAGCGCGAACAGCGCGGCGCTGTCGCGTTCGTCCACGACGGTGGCGGCGGCGATCAGGGCCAGGGTATGGCGGGCGTGGTCGTCGAGCCGGGCCCAGGCGTCCTCCCCCAGCGCGGCCAGGGATTTGTGCCGGGGGCGGGCGCCCTTGTGGTGGGCCGCGCGGTGCCAGTCCTCGAGCCCCGCGGCCACGGTGGCGGCCGCGCCCAGGCTCTGGACGCGCCCGACGAGAATGTCCAATGCCATGGCATTGTCGTGGTGTTGGCGCGCGAACCCCAGCAAAGCCTCGCCCTCAGGCCCCCCGAGCCCGGCGAGCACCGGGCCCAGGGCGGTCCCCAACAGCCCCTCTCGCTCGGCCGCGGTGCACAGCAGCGGGTGGTGGTGGTCGGCAAAGGAGAGCGGCCCCCGGGTCCCGAGCAGGGTCGGCCCGGTCCGGGCCGCCAACGGACCCGCCCAGTCGTCGTGGTGCGCGGGGTGGAGGTGGTCGACGACCAGCAACCCCGGGTGGGCGAGGGCGTCGTCGGTGAGGGGGGCGCGGTCGAGGTCCACCAACCGCGCATGCTCGCCGCGGGCCGCGACCTGGCCGAGCACGGTGGAGACACCGGCTCCGGGGCCGCCGTGCACGACGTGTAGACCGGGCGCCGACAAGGCGTCGGCCACCGAGTCGATGCGGGCGCGGTGCCAATCAGGTCCGGTCATGGCCGGACGATAGCAAGGGCCCGGCGCGGGCGGCGCTCAGAATTCTTCGTCGGCGAACGCCATCATGTTGTCTTTGCCGACCTCGATGAGCCGGTCGTAGGCGTGGCGTTCGACGAGGATCTGTTCCATGTAGTACTTGGCGAGCTTGCGCTTGGTGTCATACGCGGCGCCGGCCTTGCCTTCGATGCCGGCGATGACCATGCACCAGGCGTATCCCACCGCGACCAGCCCGAACAAGGTGAGGTAGTTGGACGCCACCGCCGCGCCGTATTCCATGTCCTGGATCCCGCGCATGCCCATGGCCATCGTCACCTCGTGGAGACGTTCGACCGCTTCTTTGAACGGACCGATGATGTCCTTCATGTCGTCCCGGCCTTCGTTCTTCTCCAAGAACACCCCGACGTTCTTGGCGAAGGTCCGGTACAGTTGGCCATTTTTGCGCGCGAGTTTGCGCCCCACGAGGTCGAGGGCCTGCACGTGGTTGGTGCCCTCGTAGATCATCGCGATGCGCTCGTCGCGCATGTACTGCTCGACGCACCAGTCGGTGGTGTAGCCCGCGCCCCCCATCACCTGCATCGCGTCGGAGATGTTGGCGAACCCACGCTCGGTGCAGAACCCCTTGATCACCGGGGTCATCAGCGAGACGAGGTCGTTGGCCCAGCCCGCTTCCTTTTCGTCGTCGGACTTGTGCGCGATGTCGATCTGCATCGCGATCCAAGTCGCCAACGCCCGCATGCCCTCGTTGGTCGAGCGTACGTTGAGCAGCTGTCGCCGCACGTCGGGGTGCACCAGGATGTTGTCCGCCTTTTCGTTCGGCTCGGTCCGCTCGCTGTTGAGCGAACGTCCCTGTCGGCGGTCGCGGCAGAACGCCACCGAGGTCTGGTACGCGATGTCCGCGAGGGCAAACCCCTCGATGCCGACCATGAGCCGGGCGTTGTTCATCATGGTGAACATCGCCCGCATGCCCTTGTGCGGCACCCCCACGAGGTAGCCGGTGGCGTCCTCCATGTTCATCACGCAGGTGGGCGAGGCGTGGATGCCGAGCTTGTGTTCGAGTCCGCCGCACACAATGCCGTTGCGCTTTCCGTCGGGGGTGAACTTCGGGACCACAAAGGTGCTGATGCCCTTGATGCCCTCGGGGGCGTCGGGGAGCCGGGCGAGCACGAGGTGGATGATGTTGTCGGTGAAATCGTGCTCGCCGAAGGTGATCCAAATCTTGGTCCCGGTGAGCTTGTAGGCGTCCCCGTCGGGCACTGCCTTGGTGGTGAGCAACCCGAGATCGGTGCCACATTGCGGCTCGGTGAGGCACATGGTGCCCGTCCACTCCCCGGAGATGAGCTTGGGCAGGTACCGTTGCTTGAGCTCGTCGTCGGCGTGGGCTTCGAGGGCCTCGATGAGGCCGAAGCTCAGGCCGGAGGCCATGGTGAACGATTTGTTGGCCGCGCAGAAAAACTCATTGAACGGGGCGGCCAACGTGTGCGGCGCGCCCCCCCCGCCGAACTCCGTGCTGTGGCCCAATGATGGATAGCCCTGGGCGCAGAAGTCCTTGTACAGCGCGGTGAACCCCTTGGGGGTCTTGACCTCACCGGTGGCGGGGTCGAACTGCAGCCCCTTTTGGTCCCCGATCTGGTTCATGGGGAGCATGCGCTCTTTGGCGAAGACCCCGCCCTGTTCGATCAGGGCCATGGTGGTCTCGAGGTCGTAGTCCTCGTGCCCTTTGAGCTGGGCCACACGGTCGTAGCCGAGGGCTTCGAGGAGGATGCGGTAGTCGCCGACGGGGGGGTTGTAGGTCTGCATGCGGTCTCCTGGGGGCGCGAATGCCGAACCCGTTGGTATTAGAGCGCATCTCAAAATCAAAGATGCAGGGCGCTCGGCAGGGCCACGACGAGCGCCCCATCGGGCGTCTCGTCGCTGGACACTAGTCAGACGCCAACGGATTGACAAACGTGTCAGCTTTTTGGGGTGGGTGATCTGGTGCGCACGTGGTGCTTTAAGTGTATGAAAAATTGAGGGTTTTTGGTCGGTGCCGCAACCGCTGGCGGCGGCGTCCGGATGACAGAAGAGGGCGAGAGCGGCGCGACCAGGGGCGCGGCTCTTGTTGCCGACACCAGGCAGGCCGCCGACGAGGCGGCACGACGAGGGTGCGTCTTCCGGCGCATCTGGAGGTGGAGGCGGGGGCGGGCCCTCGGGGTTGTTGCGAATCTCTTTCGCTCGTTCCCATCCGATCCGCTCGATGCATTCTCCATCGTTCGATCACATCGGCCCGCCGCGTCCGGCCCCGAAGCGCGCGGACCCCGCGGCGCCGCTACCGGTCCTGGTCGTTCAGCTTCCAGTCGTAAGGCGTGTACTCGACCGCGACCCCCTCGGGGATGCCCAAGTCGGGCGCGGTGGCCCGAATCCAAGCCACGTTCCCCCCCGGGAAGTCGTCCGCGTACCACTCAAAAATCTGTGACAAGCGGAGCGCGCCCCCGTCCAGCCGAACATTGCGTGGGTCGTGCACAAACTCGTGCGCTTCGCGGGCGAGGTCCTCCTCGAGCGCCTCGGGCCGAAACACCACGTTGGGCAGCCGTGGACACGACTCACTCGCGCAGTTGAGCGCAAAGTGAATGCGCGGCTCGCCAAACTTCTTGCGCACGATCTCGTGCTCCAAGTCGTACAGGTTGATGGACGCGCCGTCCACAATGAAACTGGTTCCGTAAAAGAAGGCGAACCCTTGCCCATCGTAGACGGTGCCGATCTCGGGGTAGTTCTGCAGCACTTGGTACATCACCAGCGCGTTGTAGGCGTTGATGTAGTAGGCGAGCTGGTCATCCCGTTGGGGGAACAGGGCGGGGCGGGTGGTGGGACCCACCTTGGCCACGGTGGCCACAAACCGGGCCAGAGGTTGGTCGTCGGCGGCGAGGGCCGCGTACTTTACCTTGCCGTGGTCGTCGACGTAGGTTCGCAATGTGTATGCCCAATCCGCGTAGTCGAACGCGGTCAGGGCCGCGAGGGCCGCGTCGTCGACCTGGGCCGAGCTTTCGACGGTCTTGCAGGCGGGGGCAAAGACGAACGCGACGAGAGCCAAGAGCGCGCGTTTCAAGGTCATGGGGGGCCTTTTCTCAGAGCCGTCGGTAGTCGAACAGCTGTTGGAAGGTGAAGCCGAACAACAGGATGACGCCGAGTCCGTCCTGGGGTTCGCGGGCAAAGCTGTAGAACACGTCGAGGTTGAACCCGTACCCGGTGATGGGGAAGTTCTCGGTGAGCACGCCCATGCTCACCCGGTTGGGCATGACCCCGCCGGGGTAGATGTAACCCACGGTGTACTCGCCGTAGAGCCAGAGGTGCGCGTCGGGCCGGTCTTTGCGCCCCCAGCTCGGGGGGTCGAAAATGTTGAACATCAGGGCTTGGGCTTGCTCGATGCCGATCTCGTGTCGGTCGTAGGCGAACTCGAAGCGGAAGTCCCACTCTCGAAATGGGCGATAGCGGTACCACAGGGTGTTGCGGGTGTAGATCCAAAAGCCGCCGTAGCGCAGGTTGCCGTTGGTCACCAACCGGCCGACGTAGCGCGCCCCCGCCCGGCGGGTGAGCTGGCTCTTCTCGTCCACCGGCCGGTCCAGGTCGTCGTCGTCCAGAATGATGAAACGGCCGGGCTCGATCCCCAGGTCGAGACCAAACCGCAAAAACGCCGGATCGAATTCCCAGACCGCGCTCAGGCCCATTTCGTCGGAGAACACGTAGTAGGCATTGTATCCGCCCACCGCGACGTCCCCGAGCACGGGCAGATCGAAAGCGGACGGGAGCGCGCCGGTGATGAGCAGGATGTCGTGGCGCAGGCTGTACCCGCCGGGGTTGCTGATGAACGCGCTGCCCGAATAGTGCACCAAGCGTGGCCGCTCCTCGGTGCCGTCGTAGGCCCCGGCCGACCCCGCCAGGCCCCACGCGACGAGCAGCAGACCCCACCACCGCGTCACCGATCCGCTTCGAGCCGCGCCAGGGCCAGGCACAGGCCGAGCAACACGCCGTCCTCGACGAGCGTCCAGACCGTGAGCGGCCGCGCCCAGAACACGCCGAAACACCCGCAGTTGTCGATGGACAACCCGCGCAACAGCGCCAGCGAGGCCCACAGAAGGAACACGCAATGCAATAACGTGGCGAAGACCGCGGCCAACCATCGACGACGGCCTGACACTAGCCACAACCCCAGGCCGAACTCAAACAGCGACAGCCCCGCCGCGGCCGGCCCCCACAAGACCCGGGGCAACACCTCGTAGGTGCCGACCACCGCCGCGAACCCAGCGAGGTCGAGGCCCTTGCCCACCCCGGTGGCGATGAGCACCACCCCCAAGAACCCGCGCAGGACGAGGGCCCCGCGCCGCTTCATCGGGCGACGCCGGGGCGGGTCTGGTGATGGGACTGGGCCCGCTCCTCCAGGGCGAACAAAAGCCCGGCGGCCTCCTCGGCGAAACTCTTTTCGACCATCCAGTCGGGGACCATGCCGCCGATGGCGCTTCGCTCCCAATAGCGCACCAAGCACCCGGGGGCGTCGTCGCGCTCGGTGGTCCATTGTGAAAACACATCGGTCATACGCACCGCGGACGCGGTTGGTTCGGGCCCGGCGCGCACGCTTTGCGCGGTGATGGCCACGCCCTGCGGTCCCGCGCGCTTGTCATAGCGGACCACGTAGTCCCGGTCCGAAAACGGGAACGGGAGCTCAATGCGGCTGTAGTAGATCTCGCGCCCCCGCGCGTCGGGGATCCGCCGCCAGACATGAACCCCGGGCATCCATTGATCGTAGCTCTGGATGTCCCGCAGGACCGCTTCGGCATCCGCGCAGGGGGCGGTGATTCGGCCGCTCACCCGCAGCTCGGTGCGGCCCTGCTCGTCTTTCTGGTGTTCGATGCGTGTGCCCGCTTTTTCTGCCAACAGCTTCCACGCCCCGGCGGGCGCCGCGACGAGGACCGTCAACCCGACGAGGACGACAAAAGGGGCCCGGGAATCCGTGCTTTTCAACACCACCCCAGTTTGTCACAGAACCCGCGGGGGCGTCTCGGCCGTCGTCGAGACCAGGGGGGACCGTCGATGACCGGACGTTTGTCGCGCGCTGTGTCCGCCGTGCGTGAGGCCGCCGCCGCCGCCTACCACCTCGGGCGCGACGCCGAGCGCACCGCCAAACACCAGGCCCGGTGGGACGCGCTGCCCGACGCGTGGAAGCAAGGCCACCAATGGCTGGGCAGCCAGACCGCGGGGTGTTTCGCCACCCACAATGTCATGGAGGCGTGCGATTTTTCCTGCACCGCCTGCTACCTCGGCAAGGAGGCCAACCAGACCCCGCCGCTGCCGTTCGTCGAGGTCAAAAAGCAGCTCGACGAGATCCGGGCCTACGCGGGACCGGGCGCGAATCTTCAGATCACCGCGGGGGAAGTGACATTGTTGCCGGTGGAGGACCTCGTCCGCATCGTGCGCTATGCCCGGCGCGACCTCCAGCTCGACCCCATGGTCATGACCCACGGCCAGACCTTCATGACCGACCCATCGTATCTGCACCGTCTGATGACGGACGCGGACCTGCAGAAGGTGTCCATTCACATGGACACGACCCAACGCGGGCGCATCGGACAGGACAAGACCTGGACCGAGCGCGACGTGAACCGCATCCGCGACCGGTTCGCCGACCTGGTGCGCGACGCCCGCCGCATCACCGGCCGGCCGCTCTACGCCGCCACCACCTACACCGTCACCGAATCCAACCTCGACGAGATCCCCACGGTGATGCACTGGATGCTGCGCCACGTGGACGCGTTCCGCATGATCTCGTTCCAGCCCACCGCCGACGTGGGCCGGACCCGCGAGTCCGAGCAGATCAACAAACGGGACCTCATCTGGGGGCGCATCAGTGACGCATTGGGCGAACGCATCAACCCCAACACGTTCTTGATGGGCCACGAAAAGTGCAACCAGACCGCGCTCATCTGGGTCATCACCTACGGCGAGACCCGCCGGGTGGTGCAGGTGACGAGACCGGACAAGCCCGTCGACAAATGGTTCTTCGAGCAGCTCATGGCCGGTGCATTCCGGGGCTTTTACACCGACGGGACCAGCGACGCCGAGCTCGCGGGCATGTACCTCGGCATGTTCCTGCGTTCGCCGAAGTACTTCTGGCAGTGGCCGGGCTACGTGCTCTACCGCGTGTTGTCCGAGTACGCGTGGCTGCCCGAGATGTTGCGCGCCATCGGTCGCGGGGAGGCTTGGTCGGTGAAGCCCCTCGTGGTCGTCGCCCACAACTTCATGAGCGCCCACGAGCTCGACACCCCCGAGGGACAAGAGCGCCTGGACGCCTGTGTGTTCAAGCTGCCCGTCGACGGTCGCATGGTCCCGATGTGCGAGATGAACGGCACGGACTTGCGCAAAAAGACCAACCGCGACACCCAACTTCTGACATTGCGAAAAAACCCCCAAGCGGCTTGACCGCACGGAGCTTCCCATGGCCAAAGACCGGCAGCACTACTACCACGCAGACGACCTCGGCGCCTTCGGCGACATCGGCAAGAACGCGCCTGACCTCGCCAAGAAGTTCTTTGATTGGTACGGCGCGGTGTTCGCGGAGGGCGCCCTCAGCGAACGCGAAAAGTCCCTCATCGCCCTCGCGGTCGCCCACGCGGTGCAATGCCCGTACTGCATCGACGCGTACTCGACCGACTGCCTCCAAAAGGGCGCCGACGCCGACCAGATGACCGAAGCGGTGCACGTCGCCGCGGCCATTCGCGGGGGCGCGTCCCTCGTGCACGGCACCCAGATGCGCAATCACATCCACGCCAAGACCATGTGATCACCCAGGTGATCAGCCCCCGTCCGCCCTCAGACGCTAGGATGCCTTCATGGCTTTGACCCTTCTGTCGCAACGTCACCCCTTGGCCTCGGCCGCGAGCCAGCGCCGCACCCTCGACCAGGTGCCGGTGCCGGTCACGTTCGACCAGGCCATCGCCGACACCCCGCTCAAGGTGCTCCGCGCCACCGGCATCGACATCCTGCAAATCAACGTGGGCAAGCAGTGCAACCAGGCCTGCGCCCACTGTCACGTCGACGCCGGGCCCGACCGCAAAGAGGTCATGCCCGACGACGTGATGGACGCGGTGTTGCGCGTCCTCGAGGGCGGACGGTTCTCGACCTTGGACATCACCGGGGGGGCGCCCGAGATGCACCCCCGGTTCAAGGATTTGGTCCAGGCCGGGCGCCAACAGGGCGTGCGCGTCATCGACCGCTGCAACCTCACCATCCTCACCACCAACAAACACGCCCAGCTCCACGAGTTCCTCGCCGCGCAGGGCGTGGACGTGGTGGCCTCGCTGCCCCATCACGGGCAGGACTTCACCGATCGCCAGCGGGGCGGCGGGGTGTACGAAAAATCCATCGAGGCCCTGAAGAAGCTCAACGCGGTGGGCTACGGGCGGCCCGGCAGTGGGCTTTCATTGACATTGGTGACCAACCCCGTCGGGGCGTTCTTGCCCGCGAGCCAGGCTGCCCTCGAGGCGGACTTCCGGCGCAACCTCAAACGCAAACACGACATCGAGTTCACCGACCTCATCTGCATCACCAACCTCCCCATCAGCCGCTACCTCGAGTGGCTGCAACAAAGCGGCAACCTCGAGACGTACATGGAAAAGCTCGTGGGGGCGTTCAACCCCGCCGCGGCCGAGGGGGTCATGTGCCGCAACACCATCAGCGTGGGCTGGGACGGCACCCTGTTCGACTGTGACTTCAACCAGATGCTTGAAATGCCATTGCACGACGAGTACCCGCAGACGGTGTTCGACTTCGAGCAGGCGGTGCTCGACGACCGCCGCATCGTGGTCGGCCCCCACTGCTTCGGGTGCACCGCGGGGCAGGGCAGCTCCTGCGGGGGCGCCACCGCCTAGAGCACGTCTCAAAATCCCCGCGGAATACAAGGTCCGCGTTTTGAGATGCGCGAGGTGCCTAGCCGGCCGAACGGTGGCGCAGAGCGGCCAGGGCCTGGACCCCCGCGGCGGCTTCTGCCGCGGCCACCCCCCACCCCTCCGGGCGCGCGCACCAGGTCAGAACGTCGTTGGCCAGGACCGATTCCATCAGCCAACCGGGGTGCTCGTCGTCGTGCGGCCGCCGCCGTTGGGCCGGGAGCCAAATCACCCGGTAGAACCACGTCCGGGCCGCCGCCGCCGCGTCCAGGTCTTCGCCTGCGTCGAGCTTGCGCGCCCATGCGGTGGGGCGCGCGGGGTCAAACGCACCGATCACGTCGCGCAGACCAGCCTCGACCGACCGCGCGAGGACGGCCGCCCGTTCCCCCAGACGCGCCGTCGCCCATTCACGCACGTCCACATCGGCCCACCCATGGACGCGGCGATGCGCGGCCATGCCCTCGGGTCCGAGGATGTCCGCGCCTTCCCGCCACTTCATCGACCGGCGCGCACCGCGGGCCAACATCGTATCCAATGCCCATGCATCTGTCGCTGCCCGCCAGGCCAGGGTGCGGGCCAGGTCTGAACCGGCGGCGTCGGCCGCGGCCAAGTGCGCCTGGACGCGCGGTTGCGTTTCGGTTCGGGCCGCGGTCAAGAGCGTGCGCTGTTTGGCCTGGGCCAGGGCCTGGGCGTCGGCCAAGACCCCGGTGGGGTCGTCGAGGACCACCAGGTGTTCGGCCTCGATGGTGGCGAGGTGGGTCAGGTCGAGCAGGAGATGGCCCGACTCAAAAAAGCACGTCGCGGGCACGCCCTCGAGGACAAAGTCGAGCGGGGCCCGGGACCGGGGGACCAGGGCGAGCAGGTCGAGGTCTGACCCCGGGGTGGCATCCCCCCGCGCGGCCGAGCCGGTGACGGCCAACCCCTGCACGTCGTCGCCGAGGAGGGGGCGGGCCTTTTCGGCCAGCGCCCGCAGCGCGAGGGCGGAGGTGCTGGTGGGCTCAGCTCTGGGGCGGGACAAAGCGATAGCCCTGTCCGCGGGATTGGGACGGGTCCGCGAGGTCGCCCCCGTCGAGCCAGGCCTCGAGGAACGACTGGCCGAGCTTGGCTTCGAGCCTTTGGGCGGTCTGCGCGGCGTACCCCGCGAGGTCGGCCGTGCCCACCAACCGGGCGATCTCGCCGTCGTCGAGATGGTTGGCTTTGCCGCCGAACAGGCGCGTCCAGAAGCTGTCGTCGGCCTTGTCGAGGATGCGCGCGGCATCGCCCCGGTCGTCGATGCGGGCCTCGACGAGGGCGTCGCGCAAAAACCACAGGGCGGCGGCTTGGCCCTCGGCGCTCTGCACTTGGCGCGACACCGCAGACTTCACCGTGGCGTGGAGCGCGCGGCGGGTGGACATCTCGTGTTCGGCCCGCGGGCTTTGGGAAAGCCAGGTGGACAACGCCTTCTCGAAGTCCGCGCGGCTGCCGAGAACGATCGCGTCGGCCAGACCCGCGGCCTGGCTGGCGCCGATTTGGTCACGAGCGGACAAGACCTCCGCCCGGTCGAGGCGGCCGTCCTGGTTGGTGTCCGCCGCGGACAACGCCGCCTTGGCGTCGATGAGCGCGCCCATCACGCTCTTGACCTCGTGGGCGGCGAGAGCGTCGGGGGCGGCGTGCGTCGGTTCGTACGAGCTCCCGTCCGCGCTCAGGCGCTGGCCGACGACGCGGCGGTAGTCGTGCTGCACCCGCTCGAACGCGGCCGCGAGGGCCGGGTCATCGGCGGCGGCCACGGATTGCTCGAGCGTGGCGGTGTCCACCGAGCCGTCGGCGGATTTGTTCTCGTCGACCATCTTGGCCAGTTGGTCGAGCTTGGCCTGGAGCTGGGTGACGTTGAGCTGTTGAAACTGTGGCTTCTGGATCGGCATGAACGGCTCCTCACCGGGGATGTCCTCTGTGTAGCGCGGTGGGCGCGGTTTTGGCATCGGGCGGCGCGGGTGAGGCCCGGTTGGCGCCAGAGGGCGCGGATCGGATCCCGGTCTGAATCCTCCCCCGCGCGGTTTGGCTCTCCCGGGTGAGCGCAACCAGCGCCCAGGAGGACGTCATGAACCTGTTTCCCCGCAACGAACACACCGTCGACCGCGCGCTCCGCGTCGTGGTTGGTCTGGTCGCCTTGTCCTTGGTATTCGTCGGGCCGCAAACCCTGTGGGGGCTGGTCGGCATCGTGCCCTTGGCCACCGGGCTGCTCGGCAGCTGCCCCATCTACACCTTGCTCGGGACGGGGACATGTCCGGTGAAGGCCAAGAGCTGACCGACGAGACCTTGCTCGAGCGCGTGGCGGCACGAGACCGTCACGCGTTCGACGTGTTGGTCGCGCGGCACCAGGCGTCGTTGTTTCGCTTCGTGCGCGGCCTGTGCCGGAGCGAGGCCGACGCCGAGGACAGCCTGCAAGAGACGTTCGTGACCCTGTGGCGCCGTGGCACGCGTGACGACGCCGCGCCCATCGAACACGCGCGCGGCTATCTCTTTCAGGTGGCGCGCCACGCCGCGTTTCGGCGGGGCCGGCGGCGGGCGGCCGAGCCCGCGACGTTCGAGGGTGAGCGCACCCTGGCCCAGTTGGGGGCCGAGGCGGGGTGGGGGCAGGCCGAGGTCAATCCCGAACGCTATGCACAATATCGCGAGTCCGCGGATGCGTTGGCGCGGGCCTTGGCCCGCCTGCGCGAGGACGAGCGGGAGGTGCTGGTGTTGCGCGACGTCGAGGGCCTGAGCGGCGATGAGACCGCGGAAGCCCTGGGCCTGTCCCGGGCCGCGATGAAAAGCCGGCTGCACCGCGCGCGGTTGCGGTTGATGGCAGAACTTCGGGAGGTGGCGCCATGAAAAACGATCGGCAGGAGGGCGGTTTGTGGTGTCACGAGGTGCTCGCCGACCTCGCGGACTACGTCGACGGGGAGCTGGACGACGCCCGGCGGGCGCAGGTCGAGGCCCACGTGGCCGCGTGTGACAACTGCGCCCGGTTCGGCGGGGCCTACGGCGAAATGGTGGCGAGCGTGTCGCGGGCAGCACCCGATGTGCCCGACCAGGTCGCGGACCGGTTGCGGCGCGCCCTCGACGAGCAGCTCGGCTGATCAGCCGCCGACGTTCACACAGGTGCCTTCGTAGCAGAGCAAGGGCGCGCAGCAGTCGGCGTTGACGGTGCAGGCCCCACATGCGCCGTCGACGCAGGCTTGGTTGCCACAGTCCTGACACGTGTCGCAGGTCTCGTCCCCGTCGCCGTCCCCGTCGCCATCGCCGTCCCCGTCGCCGTCGCCGTCCCCGTCCCCGTCCCCGGGCCCGGGCTCGTCGCAGCTGTCCCCGGCGGAGAGCACGGCCCCGTCGTAATGCACGGTGAGGTCCCCGCTGGTCTGTACGCTTCGGGCAAAAAGACCACCGAACAGTTCGACGTCCCCGGACGTGGTCAGCCCCCCTTCGCCCACGTACAGAAAGGCCCCGACGTGAACGTCGTCCGATAGCCCAATGCCACTGTTCGCGCCGGCATAGAAACGCACCGCGGCGGGGGCGAGGGGGCTGCCGATGGTCACCGAGCCCGAGGTCCCGATGGTCCCCGACACGAACACATCCAGCTCCGCGCCCGGGGCGGCGGTGAAGCTCAGGTTGGCCGAGGTCCCGATGTTGCCATCCACGATCAACACCACCCGCTCGGTGGCGACGATGGCCACCTCCTCTGACCCGTCGATCCCGCTCAGGCGGTAGACCCCGCAAGGCAGCTGGAGCAGGGTGGGGCTGCTCACCGCCCGCAGGGCGTCCGCGTCGAGCCCGATGGCTGCGTTGTCATTGTTCGGGTCGGCGTGGCTCTGCACGATCGCCTGGGTCGGCACCCGTTGCTCGTCTTCGCAATCGCAGGGGGGCGGGACGTTCACCGGCCCGCGCGCCACTTGGTTCTCGTCGATGCCGATCACGGTGGCCCCATCGGGCACGTGCAGGGTGCCCCCCACCGCCATCGGACTGGCCACCACGTTGCCATCGACAAACGCATCGAGCCCCACCTGCACCGCATCCGAGGACTGCAGCGCCCCGCCGCATTGCAGCTCGAGCCCCACGTCGAGCAGGGCGCTGGTGGACAGGCCCCCGGCCCCCGCGGTCCAGAGCGACCCGGACACCAGCACATCGTCGCTGGTCCCGATGAAGCCATTGCAGCCGACCCCGCCCCCGGCGCCCCCGGGGGCGTACGCCCCCGCTGCGCTGTCGAACGCGTCGACGTCGATGAGCCCGCTGGTGGTGATCTGGTCGCACGCGCACACCCCCCACCGGAACGCGACCTGCGCGATGTCGCCGGTGCACGCGCCCTCGGCCGCGCCGCCGCCCCCGAGGTCGATGAGCGGGCCGCCGGCGGGACATTGCGCGGGCCCGGGCCCGACCACCACCGCGGGCACACACGCGCCCTCGACGCATCCTTCGCCCATGTCGCAGGCGAGCCCGCAGCCGCTGCAGTGGTTGGCGTCGTGGGCGAGGTCGACGCAGGCCCCGTCGCAGGCGGTCAACGTGCCGGGGCAGGCATCGGCGCACCCGGTGCCGGCGCAGACCTGGTCCCCGCCACAGCTCACCCCACACCCGCCACAGTTGTCGGGGTCTCCGGCGATCGGCGTACACACCCCGCCGCACAATGCTTCATAGAGGCCGCACCCGTCGCCATCGCCATCCCCGTCGCCATCCCCGTCACCATCCCCATCCCCATCGCCATCGCCATCGCCATCGCCATCCCCATCGCCATCCCCGACGGGGTTGCCGCAGCTGCACCCGGGCAGGGCGCTCGAAGCCAAAAACATCGCGAACAAGAACAGGCCAGGTCGGGTCATGACCCATCGTAGCGGCAATGAAACTTCACAATCCACCAACACCCCCACAGCAGACCGGTTGCACAGTGAATCCTGTTGGCCCCTCACAACCCGCCAACGGAGGACCCGATGAAAAACACGCTCCGCAACAAACGTTCGCTGGCCATCTTGGCCGTCTTGGCCGTCTCCGCCGTCACCGCCACCGCCGCATTGGCCCGCCCCTTCTTCATGGGGGGCCACGGCGATCACTCGCCCGAAAAAATGCAAAAGCGCGTGCTCTGGATGGTCGAGGACACCCTGGACGACCTCGACGCCACCGACGCGCAGCAGGCCGAGGTCGAGGGCATTGTCAAACGCGCCATGGCCGACCTCGCGCCGCTTCACCAGGGCAAAGAGAAAGCCCACGAGGTGCTCAAGGCCGAGTGGCAAAAAGACCAGCCCGACGAGCGGGTGATCGCCGCCCTGCTCGACGAGCAGGCCGCCACCCACCGCCAAGTTGCCGATCGCATCGCCGACGCCGCCCTGGAGATCCACGCGGTGCTCGACGCCGGGCAACGCACCCAGCTGCTCGAGCGGTTCGAACGCCACCGCGGCATGCACTGACCCCCGAAGCGGTCCTGGGCCCGCCGGTCCAGGGCCGCTTCACACTTCTTCACCAAAGCGCACGAGCGTCTTGAAGATCCGTGACCACGTTTTGGACACCACCCAAAAGAAAGGAACCACATCATGATTGGACTCTTCATCGGCCTCGGCGTCGGCGTGCTCATCGGCAAAGCGGCCATGCGCCACCGGCAGGTTGCGGGCTTCGGCGGTTGGGGCCGCCGTCACCACGGCTGGCGTCGCCACCATGGCGGCTGTCACCACGGCCACCGCGGCCACCACGGGTTCGATGGCCCGCCTCCGCCCCCGTTCGGCCGGCCCCCGTTTGACGACGACGGGCCCCGGTTTGGCTTCGGCCCGTTTGGCTTTTGGCGCGACGCGCCCCCCGCGGTGCGCACCGCGTTCAAAGACGCGGCCTACGAGGTCAAGCGGAACGCGCGGGACGCGCGTGGGGTGTTCGGCGACCTCGCCAACGCCTTCGAGCAGGAGAACTTCAGCGTCGAGGAGATGGGCGAGAGCATCGAAACCGTGCGCAGCGCGGCGGAAGAGGCCGCGTCCGCGTTCGTGGGGGCCTTGGCCAAGGTGCACCCCGACCTGTCCCGGCGCGAGCGCGCGGAAATCGCAGATCTCCTGCGCCGGATGCGGTGAGGCATGCCCGGGGTCGCGGCCGACCTTGATAACGTCGGGAGCATGACCCTGCGGGCGTTGCTCATCGATGACGACGAGCGGCTCTTCGAGCTGCTCTCGTCTTATTTGCGCGACAACGGCTTTGCCCTGGACCACGCGGTCGACGGCGGCCACGGCTTGTCCCAATTGTCCCGCACCGCGTACGACGTGGTGTTGCTGGACGTGATGATGCCCGGGCTCAACGGTCTCGAGGTGTTGCAGCGCATGCGCGGCAAGAGCCGGGTCCCGGTCATCATGCTCACCGCCAAGGGCGACGAGGCCGATCGCGTGGTCGGCCTCGAGCTCGGCGCGGACGACTATTTGCCCAAGCCCTTCGGCCCCCGCGAGCTGCTCGCGCGCATGCGCGCCTTGGTGCGCCGGGCCCAACCCAGTGGCCAGAGCGAAATGCTAGGGGCCGGACCGGTCAGCGTCGACCTCGGCCGGCGACTGGCCAGCGTGGACGGGGCGGTGGTGGACTTGACCGGGCTCGAGTTCGACCTGCTCGTGGCCTTGCTGCGCCGCAAAGGGCGCGTCATCAGCCGCGACCAGCTGCTCGAGGAGGCCGGCCGGGACGATGTCGTGGTGTCCGAACGCACCGTCGACGTGCACGTGTCCCATCTGCGCAAGAAGCTGGGCGCCAAGCACTGGATCAAGACCGTGCGTGGCGTGGGCTACGTCTGGGCCGAATGATGAACCGCCGCCACCGCCGCCATCGTCATCGTCAGCGCCATCGCGACCGCCGCCCCGAGGCCCCGCCCTGGCGGGGGGGACCGCACGCCCACCGTCGTCGTCTGCGCCGCTTTCGCGGCCGGCTGCACATCAAGCTCGCGATGGGTTTTTTCATCACCCTGGTCGTCACCGCCCTCACGGTGATGGCCTACCACCGCTTGGTGGCCGACCGGTTGAGCTTCTCGGATTGGGAGCAGCGCATTGCCCAGTTTGTCGGCAACCGGTTCGCCGAGGTGTGGGACGACCCAGGGGCCCGGAACGCGTTGGTCGACGAAATGAACCGAACGTTCCCGTTCGAGGTCAGCCTCCGGGACGCCGCGGGGCAGGCGCTGACCCCGGTGCGCCCGCCGTGCGAACACCACGAACACCAACACGTCGTGCGGCGCGATGGTGTGACATTGGGCGAAATCACGGTGTGCGTGGGCCCGCCCCCCGGTCGGCCCCCGGGCGCGGGTCTCGGGGCGATGCTGGTCGCGTTGTTGGCGGTGGTGTTCGCCACCGGCTTTTTGGCCCGGCGCTTGGCCCGGCCCATCTACCAGGTCGCGGACGTGGCCGATCGCATCGGGGGCGGCGACCTCGACGCCCGGGTGCACCTGCGCGGCAACCACGGCGAGGTCGGGCTCATGGCGGAGTCGGTCAACGACATGGCCGAGCGCATCCAGCGCGAGCTCGGCCGCCAAAAAGAACTGCTGGCGATGGTCAGCCACGAGATGCGCACCCCCCTCGGTCACCTCCGCCTGCTGATCGAGATGGCCCGCGACGGCAACGAGGCCGCGCAGGCCAAGGCCCATGACGAGATGGAGCGCGAGCTGGTGCACATGGACCAGCTGGTGGGCGCGCTCTTGTCCCAATCGCGGCTCGCGTTCGACGTGGTGCAAAAACAACCGGTCGAACTGCCCGACCTGTTGCGCCGCGAGCTCGAGCGCCACGGGGCCTCAGGCGAGGTCTTGCACGTCGAGGGCGCGGTGCGTTCGGTGTCGGTGGACCCGACCTTGCTCGGCCACGCGGTGGGCAACCTGGTGCGCAACGCCGAGAGCCACGGGGGCGGGCTGACCCGGCTGGTGCTCACCTTCGACGACGACGGGGTCGAGGTCGCGGCGTACGACCGTGGGCCGGGCATCGACCCGCGCATCCGGGAAAAGATGTTCGAAGCGTTCGAGAAGGTGGGCCAGGGCAAGGGCCTCGGCCTCGGGCTCAACCTCGTGGCCCGGGTGGCCGAAGCGCACGGGGGCGAGGTGTTCGCCGACGACACCGAGGACGGGACCCGGGTGGGCTTTACCCTGCGCGCCTGAGGCCGGGCGGTCTCAGCGGGCCGCGCGCTTGACGAACGCGGCGATGTCGTCGAGGACCACCGTCGAGATGCTGGTGGGCTGTTCGTACTCCGCGGGGGTGGACTTGCCTTGGCCCTCGGCGAACAGGTGGTTGAGGTTTTCGTACCGCTTGAACATCGCGCCCTTCTTTTTGGCCAGGGCCGCTTGCCACCGTTTGAAGTCCTCGTCGGTGACCTGGTAGTCGCGGCCCCCTTGCAGGGCGAACACGGGTTTGTCGACGGCCTTGATCGCCTCGGCCGGATCATAACCGCGCAGGTCGAGCCAATACGACGCGGGAATGCCAAACGGCAGCTTGCCCGGCTCGGCCCCGGCCTTGTCCGCGGGGGTGAGCGCCTTGACCTCGTCGGCTTGGGCGATGAGCTCGGCCTTTTGCGCGGGGGTGAGCGGCGAGTCTTTCAGGCTCGCCACGTAGCTGACCTGCTCGACGATGACCTCGGCGAGCGGGCGTGTGGTCCCGGCGAGGATGACAAACCCCCGCGCGTCGGGCGCGGCCTGCGCGATGCGGGGGATGAGCATGCCCCCGAGGCTGTGGCCGAGCACGAACACCTTGTCTTTCGCCACGCGCTCGTCGCTCGCGCAGGTTCGCACCGCCGCGGCCGCGTCGGCCACGGTCTCGTCGTCGACGGTGAAGTCGAGCTTGGCCGCGAGCTTTTGGGCGTGGGCCTTGGTGCGCTTGTCGTAGCGGTAGGTGGCGATGCCCCGCGCGGCCAAGCCTTTGGCCAGGTCCCAAAACGGTTTGTTCGGCCCGATGGTCTCGTCCATGTCGTGGGGGCCGGAGCCGTGCACGAGGACCACGCACGCGAACGGGCCGTCGCCGTCGGGGAGCGTGAGTTTGCCCGGCAGGGGCCAGCCCTCGGCCCCGGTCTCGAGCGCGACCTGGCGGGGGCCGGTCTGGGGGGCCTCGACGGGGGGGGGCACGCTGCCGTCTTTGTTGCGGGCCGCGTCGAACCACAGGCCGCTGACCCGGCTTTGCCCGTCGAGCACCACGCGGATGCCGCCGATGGCGTCCGCGTACTCGACCTCGTATTCGGCCACCCAGTTTTTGTCCTGCAGCGTCATGCTCGGGGGGCTGACCTTGACGATGCCCCCATGTTTTTGGGTCACGGTCTCGAAGGCTTTTTGCAGCTGGGCCGGCGGCATCGCTTGGGCCATTTTCTCGTCGTAGCGGGCCGCGGCTTGGGCCCATTCGCCCGCTTGCAGGTCGGCCATGAACGACTCCGCCACCTGCTTGGGGCCGCCGCCTTTGTCCTCGGTACAGCCCGCGCTCAGCATCAAAAGCCCCACGCCCCAGCACAAAAATCTCATGTCCACTCCTCGGGGGCCGAGCCTAGCAGCAATCCCGCGCGGGCCCGCTTCCCCAGTGGACAACCCCACGGCACCGGGCCAAACCGGCGGCGTCAGCGACTTCCCGAAAGGACCGATCATGATCGAGCGCATCTCCGAGATCCTGGGCGAACACAAATCGCTCCTCACCCACGAATGCAAGACCATCGACAAGAGCCGCATCCACGCGCCCGGCCCGGACTTCATCGATCGCGTCCTCAGCCAAAGCGACCGCAGCCCCCAAGTTCTGCGCAACCTGCAGTGTATGCTCGACCACGGCCGCCTCGGCGGCACCGGCTACACCAGCATCCTCCCCGTCGACCAAGGCATCGAACACACCGCCGGCGCGTCCTTCGCACCGAACCCCGACTACTTCGATCCCGCCAACATCTTTGAGCTCGCCCTCGCCGGCGGCTGCAACGCAGTGGCCAGCACCTACGGCGTGCTCGCCATGGTCGCGCGCAAGTACGCGCACAAAATCCCCATGATCCTCAAGATCAACCACAACGAGCTGCTGAGCTACCCCAACAGCTACGACCAAGTGCCCTTCGGCTCCGTCGAGCAAGCCTTCGACATGGGCTGCGTGGGCATCGGCGCCACCATCTACTGGGGCTCGGACGAGAGCCGCCGCCAGCTCCAGGAGATCTCCGAGATTTTCGACCAAGCCCACGACATGGGCATGTTCACCGTGCTGTGGTGTTACGCCCGCAACGACGGCTTCAAAAAAGACGGCACCGACTACCACAGCGCGGCCGACATCACCGGGCAAGCCAACCACCTCGGGGTCACGATCAAGGCCGACATCATCAAGCAGAAGCTGCCCACCAACAACGGCGGCTTCCCCGCGATCAAGTTCGCGAAGCACACCGACGCGATGTACAGCGCGCTGTGCTCCGACCACCCCATCGACCTGTGTCGCTACCAGCTCGCCAACTGCTACATGGGCCGCGCCGGCCTCATCAACTCGGGCGGCGCGTCGGGATCCAATGACATGCAGGACGCGGTCAAGACCGCGGTGATCAACAAGCGCGCCGGGGGCTCGGGCCTCATCCTGGGCCGCAAAGCATTCCAACGCCCGCTCACCGAGGGCGTCGAGCTGCTCAACGCGGTCCAGGACGTGTACCTCTGCGGCGACGTCACCATCGCCTGAGCCCGCACCCTCCCGTGCGAGGGCGGCTCAGCCGCGCACGGGCTCGGGGTGGCTCAACGCCCCCTCGTCGACGGCCCGCAACAGGATGCCTTGGCCCTGCAGCCGCACGTCGTGCACCAAGGTCTCGTCCTTCCCGGCGAGGTTTTTGAGCGCCACGATGCTGGGCATGTAGTCGAAGCGTTCGGCTTGGCCCAGGTCGGCGAACAGGCTGGCCCATCCAGCTTCATTGCCGGCGGTGCCCATGTTCTGGACGTGGCCGGCGAGGGCTTTGGCCCCCCGAAGCACGTCCACGTCATCGTCGAGGTCGCGTCCGGTGTCGCGCCGGTACTCGCGGCTGAGGCGGGACATCTTCGAACGGGCCATGTGGTTGTCGTCGCGGCCCCCGCCCCGGCGGGCCTCTTTTTTGGCGTCGGCGTAGTCGTCCGCGAGCTGGAGCACGCCGGGGCGGTTGGGGTCCACCCCGGCGAGGGCGGGATCGAGTTGGCCCATGGCCTCGGCGTAGGCCTGGCGGACCCGGTTGGCGTCCGACTGCACGATCTTGCGGACGCCGTCGTCGGAGAAGTACACGTCCACGTCGACCTGGGTGTCGTCACTCGACGAGAACAGCCGGCCGATCCAGGGCGCGCTCGGCATCACGATGCGCCGCTCGTCGGCGTCGTCCACCCCGAGGGCATCGGCGAACCGCACGAAGGTGCGCAGCTCTTGGTTGCGCGTCACCTTGTCGTCGTTCTGAAACCGCATGTGGAAGTAGTTGGTCGAGCTGCCCCCCCCGGCGTTCTGGACATTGACGCCTTCCCAGAGCACGCTCTTTTTTCCGGACACAATGCCGGTGTAGTTTCGTGCATAGCGGGAGGTCCGGACCAGTCGGGTGGTCTGCCCCGGTCCCGAGGTGGTGGCGTTGGTCTCCGACCGGAGCGCGTTGAACAAGAGGAGCTTTTTCCCCGCGAACCGCACCCGGGCCGAGCCCTCGGTCTCGTCGGTGATCGCGCTGTAGTTGGATTGGGTGACCCCGCTGTGGGGCTTTTGGGCCAAGCGGTCGGCGGCGTCGGTGTCGAGGCGGATGAGGGCTTCGTAGGCTTTTTGGGCCGAGGGGTCCTTCAGGTCGAGCACGTAGGTGACCTCGTCCCGGCGCTCTTCGCGGGCGGTGACCCCGGCTTGGGCATGAAACGCGGTGAACCGTTTGACCGCGCTCTCGAGCACGTCCGCGCCGCGGTCCCCGATGACGTCGAGCAGCGACTTGTCGCCGAGGTCGGCGTCGGTGATGGGGCCCGCGTCCACCGCGGCGGTGGCCGGATCGAACCCGCCGGAGAGGTCGGCCGCGAGCAGGGCGGGGTTCACGTCGACGTGGGCCCGGGCGCTGAGGTTGGTGTCGCGCCGGCGTTCTTTGACCTCGGTGAGCTTGACCTGGACTTTGTCCCCGTCGAGCCGGGTGACCTCCACCCCCCAGGTGGCGGTGCGGGTGCGGGCGTGACCGACGCCGAGCCGCGCGTCGATCCCGACCCCCGAGGTGCTCGCTCCGGTGCCGGCGCCGGCCCCGGCGGACAGCCGGGCGGTGCCTTTGCCGATGAGCTCGACGGTGCTCCCGGGTTCGAGCCCTTGGGCGTCGGCCGCGGTGAGGGGCAGCTTGAGGTTGTGGCGGGAAAAGACGTCGGTGGCCCGGCCGGGGGAGATCTCCCGCGGCACCACCGCCCGGTACTCGAGCAGCCCTTGGGCCATGAACCCTGCATTGACATTGACAAGGCCCGACACCGGGATCGACGTCGACAGGTCGGGTCCGCCTTTGATCAGGCCCCCGGTCTCGGCCCACACAATGTCTTTGCCCGGCCGGGCGAGGCGCGCGGAGGTGGCCGCGCGCAAGGGGTTGTCCTTCACCTGGGGGTCCCGATCGGTGAACACCCGCTGGCTCAGGCGCACCCCCAGCCGGGTGATGTCGGTGGAGGTCGAGGCCCCGAGGTCCACCCCCGAGCGCAGCTCTTTGAACGTGCGTTCGGCCACGAAGGCCCGGACGCGCCCGGCCACGCCGCCGGCGGTGCCCCCGGACGCAAACGTGTCGCGCGGCCCAGACCCGCCCGGTGTGGCCGGGGCGCTGGTGCCCTGGGGGCCGGTGGCCGGGGCGGTCCCGTCGGCGCGGGGCGCGGGGACCGGGCGGGGGCTGCGATCGATCGTGGGCATGGGCGTCTCCTGGGGGAAGAGTCTATCGCCCGGCCGGCCGGTTTGGCCCCCTGAGCCACTTAAGTATACGATTTTGTTCGGCAATTTGTTCGTTCCGGCGCCGTGCCGATCAGTACCGTTGCGCGGTGCGGGCGCGGGGCGGTCCGCGGGGGCCCCCGGCCAGAACCTTGTCGGTGGCCACGCCGTCGACCTCGTCCTCGACCAGATAGAGCATGCCGATCGCGGTGGCCCCGCTCACCACCGCGGTGAGGGCCACCCCGATGGCCATGGCCACAAACACCGTGGCCAGCGTGACCACCCACTGCAGCAACAACGGCGCGCGCAGCACCGCGTCACCCCCCGCCTGCGACAAGAGGGTCGACATCGCCACCACGCTGGTCCAGGTCAGCGCCGCCCCCGCCACCGTGGTGGCGAGGGCCACGATCCCGGCGCGGGCGAAGCTGGGCGAATAGCCGAGCGCCGCGTCTGTGCCCAGGCTGCCCGCGGCCGCCCCCAGGCCGGCGGTGAGCGGCACCCCGCATTGCGTCGCGCCACAGGCCAGGACCCCGATGGACCCGAGGACCAGGCCCGGCGTGCCGGCTGAAAACGCGGTCACGCCCGCCGCGCAACACCCGCCGCACACCGCCCCCCCGCCGACCGCGCCGAGGGCGGCCATCACCCCGCCGGTGACGCTGCCGGGATCGCCCACCCGCCGCCCGAGGTGCGGCGGCGGGATCTCCACCGGCGGGTCGTCGCCGTCCTCCCGCAGCAGGTTGTGCATCACGTCGTCGAGGACCGCGCGCAATGCAAATACATTGGCGACGGTGGCCTCGGCCCGGCCCACCACCGCGGCGTCGTCCGCGTCGAGCAGCTGCAAGGACAGCCGCACGGTCTGGTCGAGGCGGGCCAGGGTCCCGGTGATCAGGTGCTGCGCCCCGAGGGCGCCGGCGATCTCGCTCAGGCAGCTCAGCTCGGCGTCGCACCCGGTTTGTTCGCGGCCCAGGGCCTGCTCGGCCGCGGCCACCATGTCCGCGAGGTCGTCCCCCGAGGTCACGTCGAGGTCCGGCCGCCGGGCCGCCGCCGCCGCCACCAAACGCGTGGCCAACGTGAGGTCCGCCTCGGTGACGTCCACCCCCCGCAGCCGGGGCACGAACGCCTCGCGCACCGCCGTCTTCTCGACCGCGGCGGGGGCGGGCCCGCCGGTCGCGGGTGGGTCCTCGACGGGGCGCGCCGGAATGGCACTGCACAGAAGCCGGCCCCCCTCCGGCCCCACCGGGGTGCCGAGCAACCGGCCGCGCAGGTAGACCACGCTCACCGGCCCTTGGGCCACGCAGGCCCGCGCTTCGCTGGTCACCACGTCGCCCCGCGCGAGCACCGCGGCCCGGGCGGCACACAGATCGAGGTCGGGGCGGTCGAGCACCGTGGCCGGGCAGGGCGCGGCGGCGATGGACAGGGCGACAAGCCACGCGCTCATTCCGCGCCCTCCCCCCAGGGCTCGTCGGGCAGAAGCTCAACCGCCCCGATGTAGGCGCCGGCGGTCAGCGCCGCGCTCGCCGCCACCGCGGGCACCCCCGCGGCGAAAAAGCCGCCCACCACCAGGCCGAGGCCGAGAGGGGATTGCGACAGGGCGCGCGCTTCAGCCTCCGAGATCGACGTACGGCCCTGGGCCACGAGGTAGGCGAAGGGGGTGTTGAGCCCGACAAAGGTGGCGAAGCCGATCGCGGGCAGCGTGACCACGAAGGTGGCCACCGCGACGAGGAGAGCCCGGCGCCAGTCCGGGGTCGCCCCCGACGCGAGGTCGACGACCAGCGCGCAGGCCGCGGCCACGCCCGGCATCAGGGCGACCCCGGCGAGCATCCAGAACGCCGACTGGTGCACGGGGAGGACCGGCACCTTCGGGGTCACGAAATACAGCCCCGCGGTGGTCGAGAGCAGCCCGCCGGCGGCCAACAACGCCGCGCCCCCCAATGCGCCTGCACCGACCAGGGTGCTGCCGCTGACCGCGGTGCGCCCGAGGTAGGGCGGGGGCACCGCGGGGGCCTTTGTTCCCGTGAGCTCGGCGGTGAGCACATCCAGCGCGAGGTTGAGCCGCACCGCGGCGGTGGTGAGGTCCCGGTTGACGAAGTTGACCTCGCCGACCCCGCGTCCGTCTTCGGCCGCGATGAGCCGGATGTCGACGACCAACGCCCGCCGCTCGCCGGGGGCCACGTGTCCGCTCACGATGAAGTCCGCGCCGAGCATGCCCGCGAGTTCGGCCAGGCAGCCGGCTTGGTCACAGCCCAGCGCTTGTTTGCGCGCCTCGTTGTCGAGCAGCTCGGCCACGTCGGCGCTGGTCACGACGTCGAACGGGCCCGCTCCGTCGAGGTTGGCCGCGGCGAGGTCGGTGAGCACGCGCGCGGGCTCGGCGCTGTCTGCCCCCGCGGTGAACGCCTGGACGAACACCCGGTGGCGGGCGGCCTCCTCGGGGCGGGCCACGTCGAGGGGGGCGAGCCGGCTGGTGCACACCGCGCGGACGTCGCCGTAGCCGGTGCGGCACACGGTCTGGCCCGCGGTCTCGGCGCAGGCGATGCCCTCTCCCGAAAACCCGAGGGCCTTGCCCGCGTCGAGCTGCAGGGGGGTGTCACCGGGAAATAGGGCACAGCGGGTGCGCCGGCCGTCCACGTCGAGCACCACCCCCGCGGGGGCGGTGAACACCACCGGGCGCCCCTCGGCCAGGGCCGCCGCTTGGCCGGTGGTTTCGACCACCTGCACCTGGCCCATCACCAGCACTGCCACGCTCATCCAGCCAAACACGCCGGGAGTTGACCACGTTCGGCCCTTGGTCGTCGAGGGTGCGTCGACTTGGCCAGGGCTGGGTCAGCCGTGGGTCAGGCCGCGCCGCTGGGACTCGGCCCGGGCCTTGAGCCGGTCCAGCCCCAGCGCGCCCGGCGCCCCCGGCGAGACCCGGACCCGCACGCTCTCGGCGAACGCTTCGGGACCGGCCGCGGCGAGATCGTCGAGCTTTTCCTTCACCGCCCGGTAGGCGTCGCGGAAGCTCTTGCCCGCGCGGGCCTGGTCGGTGGCCACGTCGGTGGCGAGCATCGCCCCGTCGTGGGCCGCGAGCAGCCGGGCCTCGTCGAACTGCACGTCGGCGAGCAGGCCCGGCAACAAGCCCGCCACCTGCCGCGCGGTGTGCACCCCGCGCATCATCGGGCCCTTGGTCACCTGGAGGTCACGATGGTAGGCGCTCGGCAATGCTTGTGCATGAAGCAGGGCCTGGTGGGCCCCCGCGACCTCGGCGAAGCTGGCCCGCATGAGCTCGACCACGTCGGGGTTCTTTTTGTTGGGCATGATCGACGAGCCCGTGCACCACCGGGCGGGGAGCGTGGCAAAGCCGAACTCGGCGGTCACAAACAGCGAGAGGTCCCACGCGATGCGCCGCACCGACGACATCAGGCACAGCACCGCGGACAGGGCGTGGGCCTCGATGCGGCCACGCCCGTTCTGGGCGCACAGGCCGTTGAGCACGAGGTCGGAGAAGCCGAGCTCGCGCGCGACCTCGTCGCGGGCCAAGGGCAAGTTGATGCCGTAGCCCGCGGCGGTGCCGAGGGGCGACCGGTCGAGCCAGCCCGCGGCTTGGGCCAGCGCAGCGCTGTCCTCGAGCAAACACTCGGCCTGTCCCGCGAACCAAAACCCCACCGTCGAGGGCATGGCCCGCTGCAAATGGGTATAGCCGGGCATGGGCGTGTGCTCGTGGGCCGCGGCGCGGTTCAGGCAGACCTCCGCCGCCCCCAGGGCCTCGGCGGACAAGGCCAACAGCTGCCGCTTGAGCCACAGGCGGCTCGCGACCAGGACCTGATCGTTGCGGCTGCGCCCGGTGTGCACCTTCTTTCCCACGTCACCGAGCCGCTCGGTGAGCACCCGCTCGATGGCCGAGTGGCCGTCTTCGTCCTGGGACCCGAGGGTGAAGCGGCCCTCCGCGTACTCCTCGATCAGGGTGTCCAGGGCCTCGACGAGCTGGCCACCGTCAGCGGGGGCCAAGACCTCCGCCGCCACCAGGCCGCGCACATGGGCCCGGGTCGCCCGCAGGTCGTCGCCGAGCAGGTCGTGGTCCAGGGTCTGATCGTCCCCCCGGCAAAACCGTACGATGCTCTCGTCGACGACCACGCCGTCCGCCGCCCACAATGGTCCTTGATCACGTTTCGTCATCTTGTGCCTCCGCTTGGGCCCCCACGGGGAAGTTCGCCACCGGCCCGGACAGGGCGTCGACCCACCCCGCCCGGGCGTCGGGGAACGCATCGGTGGCGGGCAGGTAGGGCTTGATGTCCACCACCGGGGTTTGGTCCAGCATGTCCACATCCGCCACCCGGATGGTGCGCCCGTCGACGGACAAGAGCCGCGCCGCGACCATGCCCACCGGGCTCGGCCGGTGGGGGCCGCGGGTCGCGAACAGGCCGCGCTTCTGGGTGTCGCGGGGGGGCCGCACCTTGGGCCGCCAACCCTGGTTGCGGTCGAACACGTACAGCACCCAAACCCGGTCAAAGCCGACCAGGTCGTCGGCGCACGCGGTGTATTCGGGGAACAGCTCGATGCGGGCCTCGACCCCGCGCTGGATGCCCGGCTGACAGGGCGCGTCCCGCCGGTGCTGCAGCGGGGTGTGGGCGATGCCGACCACGGCCAGGGCGAATGGCTCCCGGGACGCGGTCATGCGCCGTCGCCCGCGAGCACCGCCCGCACCGGCGAGGCCGCGAGTTGGGCGGCCGCGGCTTCGCCCCTCTGCCGGGCCACCGCCTCGAGATGCAGCAACATGTGTTGGGCGTCCTTGTCCTGGGTGGGCAGATGGCCGTACAGCAGCAGGTCCGTCGCCGCTTCCGCCCCGGTGGCGGGGCGATCTTGGGGCTCGCGGGCGCACAAGCGGCCGAGCAGATGCTCCATGCCCCGTCGACGAGGACCCTCGGGCAGGTCGTGCAGGACCATGCTCGGCCGGCCGGTCTGGGTCTTGTCCGGGAGGTGCCCGGTGAGCGCCTCGAACAACAACAGCCCGGTGGCGTACAGGTCGGCGGCGGGGCTCGCCCGGCCCAGGGTGCGCTGCTCGGGGGCCATGTACAGCCGGGTCCCCGCGGCTCTGCCCAATTGGTGCAGGCCGGCGGTGCCAAAGTCGCACAACATCAGACGACCCTGGTGGAACAGCACGTTGCTGGGCTTGATGTCGAGGTGCACTTCCCCCGCGGCGTGAATGTCCGAGAGGGTGCGCAGCAGCACCGCGCCCATTTCGATCACCACGCTGTGGGCGAGCTTGCCCCGGGCCAAGGTCTGCCGGAGCGACCCCCCGTCACACATCATCATCACCAAGAGGTCGCGCTCGGGGTCGATGTCGAGGATGGGCACGATGTGCGGGTGGTCGAACCGGCCGGCCACCTTGGCTTCCTCCACCAACCGGGCGCGCCGCTCAGTGACATTGCCGCGGGGGTGAAAGATCTTGAGCGCGACCTCGCGCCCGGTCACCCGGTCGGTGGCGCGAAACACCGTGGCCGCGCCCCCCCGCCCGATCTCGTCGACCACCGCGTACCGGGCCCCCGCCGCCTTGGCCCCGAGAAACCGCGTGAGCGCGCTCTTTTTCTCGCGGGCCGCCCCCGCGCGGGCCTCCTTGGTGGCCCGCAGCCGGCGGGCCCGGGTCTTGGCCTTTTGTGCGGTGACGTCCCAAGCCATCACCTGTTGGTACGCGGCCAAGGCCTCGGTGAGGTCGCCCTCGGCCTCGGCGATTTCCCCCAGCGCGGTCCACGCGAAGACCGCGTGACCGGGGTGCTCCACCAGCGCCACCAACAGCTCCCGGGCGGTGGCGGTGTCGCCCCGGTCCACCAACCGCTCGGCGAGTTGGCGGCGCAACCCAATGTCTTTGGACACGAGCAAGGCATCGGCGAGCAACTGGTCGCTGGCCCGTCGACGCCCCCCGCGGTCCAACGCGGTGAGCTCGGTCTGAAACTCCGCCGACTCGGCGTACCGCCGGCCCCGCTCGTCGAGGGTCAGGCGGTAGCGCACCTTCTGCACCACCTTGTCGAGGGGGTCTTTGTCGGGGGCTTTTGGCGCGGCGGCCCGCACCGGCGGGGAGAGCTCGTCGAGCGCCGCGCGCAGTTCTTCTTCTTGCTGGGCCTCGTCGTCGTCGGGCTCCGGCGGGACCGGGCCCGCCTCGGCCGGCTCCTCATCATCTCCGATGAACCGCTTCAACCAGCGGTCGAACACGCCCATCCCGCGACGATAACAGGGCCCCGTCGAGGAACCAGCCCGGAGTGGGCCGATCGCCGCTCAGGGATGCTTCATCGCCAGGCGCGCAAAGTAGCTGCGCACCCGATCGATCAGCCGGCGGGGCGAGTCCTGCCCGTCGTAACTCAACGTCGGCGCGAACGGGAGGTTGAGCTCGGTGCGCAACCGCTCCTGGGCTTCCACCTCGGTGCGCGCGTCCCCGGGCACAAACGCCACCGTGGGCACGGACTCGTCACGGCCCTCCGGGTCCGACCGCACCGCGGTCCAGGCCTCGTCGGGTTCGACGCCGCGCGGGGGAGCAGGGTTGTTCCCGTTGTTCACACCCAAAACGGTAGGAAGGTGCGGTGGCGTGTCCACCGTCCGCCGGTGACGGTTTGGCAACACTTGAACTCTTGCGTGAAAACAGGGAGATAAGTGCCTGTTCTAGAAGCCAAAATTGTCGTGAAGTGTGTGGCGGTGTGAGGCGCGTGGCCACCGCGCACGACACCCCGCGGCCGGCGCTGGCCACCCCATGTGATCTCGTTGTGGGGCGTGGCCGCCCGGCCGGTCAGCCCGCCCGGCGGCGGGCGAGACGAAGGCGCGACCACAGGGTGCGCCGTCGTCGAGGTTGATCCTCAAACGCCACCGTCGGGGTGAACGACAAGCCAAGCCCCTGCCGCAGCGCGCTGCCCGCCTCGCGTTCGCTGCTGCGATCGCCGGGCACAAACGCGAGCTGAAACTCGCCGCTCTCTTGCTCTTCGGGGTCGAGGAGGCGTGGATCCATCCCCTAGATCTAGCCCCGTCGACGCCGCGGTGTGTGACATCCCCGCGACAATGTCGGCAGGCCCCCCGGGGCCGGGTCCCCGAACGCCTCGTGTCCACCGACGAGACGCCCGATCGGGCGCTCGTCGTGGCCCTGGCGAGCGCACGGCATCTTCGATTTTGAGATGCGCTTCTAGTGCACGCAGGCGGGGCCGGGGTTGGGGGAGTCTTCGCGGCAGTCGCCGAAGAAGATCTCCGCCCGGGCCGAGGTCACGCCCTCGGGGGAAAAGCCCCCGGTGTACATCGCCTGGTTGTTCGGCAGGGCCACGAGCGCGCCCTGCAGCCGCGCTTCGAGGAGCGGGGTGGTCATGGCCTCGGGCACGAAGGTCGCGCCGGAGGGCACGATGCGCTCCGACGTGGCCCCGCCCGCCGAGGTGCGGCCGCCCGCGATCACCACCGACCCGTCGTTGAGCCGCGTGGCGGAGTGAAACACGCGACCGGTGCTGCCCACCATTTCAATGTCATTGGCAGGCACGTGGCCGGCGATGGTGGTCCAGAACTGCACCGTCGAGATCAACGCCGCGTCCTCGGGCACCGACCCCCCGGGCGCTTCAGACGCGCCGCCGATCAACGCCACCGTGCCCCGGCCCATGGTCACCTGCTGGTGGCCCACCGGGCACACCGTGAGCAGCCGCTGGGCGTCGGCGATGTTCTGGTAGACGAGGGTGTCGCCCTGCACCACGAACACCTCGACCGAACACACCGGGCCGTCGATGTTCGTCCCGCCCGAGATGATCAGGCGGTCCTCGTCGAGGGACGCGGCGTGCAGCGTGCGGGCGATCTTTGGCTGGTCCTCCACGGGGATGTCCACCGCGAACGCGGTGTTGAACTCCGCGTCGTAAATCTCGACCAGCTCGTCGAGCTTGCGGGTGGGGTCTTTGTCCTCAGGACGCTCGGGGGTGGGGCTGGGGTCTTCGATCACACCGAAGGGCGTGCAGTATTGCCCCGAGCCCGAGCAGCCCCCGACGAGGGCGACCTGGGTCCCGCCGGGGAGCAGGGTCGCGGTGTGCATCGCGCGCTGGGTCTCGAAGCTGATGGGGTTGGAGTAGGGGTCGGGCTCGCCCTGGAGGTCGCCGTTTTCGTCGAAGGACAGTTCGGCGGGGTCGAAGATGAACCCGATGGGCAGCGGGTCGAGCGCCTGGCTCCCGTCGCCGCGGCCGATGAAGGTGAAGCCCCCGGCGAACAGCACCCGGCCGTCGCCGAGCAAGGTGGCGGTGTGGAACGCCCGGGCGTGATCGGGGGGCGGCAAGGGGATGAAGCGCCCGGTCTCGGGGTCGAACAGCTCGGCGGTCTTGAGCAAGCTGAAACATTTCTCGACGGTGGCGCCCGCGACGGTGAAGTCAAAACATTGGGGCCGGTCGCCGCCCGCGTTGCTGTCCACCCACACCGCCCCCCCGAGGAGGAGGACCTTCTGGATCGTGGGCAGGTAGGTGGCGGTGTGGCCGTGCCGGCCGGGGATGGCCGCGCCGCCGTCAATGTCGCTGCACTCGGGGGTGCCGCCTTCGGTGTCGATGGTGACCCGGCCAAAGGAATTGAGCCGGCCGAGGTTGACCACCTGGGTGGACCCCTCGGCGTCGATGAACAGGGGCATGGTGCGGCCCAGGGCGATGGGGTCGCCGGACACGCCGTCGCCGGGGTAAATCTGCACGTTGAGGATCTTGGGCGACTCGTCGAGCTCGATGGTCAACGACGACGCTTCGTCGGGCGAGAAGCTGACCGCGTCGCCTTCGGTGGTGGCGGCGTCGAGCTCGGGGGCCACATCGGAGTACGACACCCGGAGGGTCCCGACGCTGGCCAAGGTGCCGGTCTGGTCACACGGCTCGGTGAGCACGAGGGACACGTCGGCGGTGCGGGTGCAGGCCACCTGGGCAAACGCGCCCGCCGACACCAGAAGCAACAGGGCCCGCGGGGCCGTGAACACGTGAGGCATGATCAAATCTTTCTGCATCGCTTACTCCGGCAGAACCACCGAGACCTGGGCGCTGGTGGGCGGAACCAAGAAGTAGTACGCGGCCCCGCCGCCGACGACGGCGCCCACCGCCACCACCGCCACCACCGCGGCCCCGACCCCGGCCCCGGCGATGAGCACGGGGGTGGTCAAGAAGCCTTCTTCGTCTTCGTCTTCGGTGGTGGTGTTGCCCAGCTTGGGCTTCTTTTCGCTGCGCAGGCCGCTTCGTTTGCCGCGGCTGCCCCCGCTGGCGATGCGGCGGCCGTCCTCATCCCCGCCCCCCTCGATGCTGCGCTTCTTTTTGCCGCCCCGCTTTTTGGCTTTGGTGGCGAGGCGCTTGCCGGTGTCGTAGCGGATGGTGGTCTCCGGAATCTCGACTTCTTGGTTGCTCACCACGTCGGGGAGCAAGGGCTCGTCGTCGACCCGGGAGAACTTCTGGTTGCCATGAACCTTCACGATCTCTTCGCGGGCCTTCAGGGTCTCGATGGTGAGGTTGAGCAGGTCCCCGTCGAAGTGGAGAATGTCGATGTGGCGGACCATCTTGCTGGCGGCGTCCACGTAGATGAGCGCGGTGGGGATTTCGGTCTTGGTCTTGTTCACCGCGCCGACGATGGCGCCATCGAGCCCCGCTTCCTTGGCGGCTTCAGCGACATTGGCGGCGGCCGCGTCGTCAAACCGATTTTGGGCCAGGAGGTCCAACGGACCGGCGCCGGTGCTCTTGAAAAAACCAGGGCTGACTTTGCTCTGCTGTTCGAAATCGACCTCGACCACCTCGCCGAACAGCCCGACGTCCTTTTGGTAGACCCGCACCACGTGGCTGCCCACGGGCAAGCCTTTGACCAGCAGGGGGGCGGTGCCGAGCTCGCGGCCGTCGACGAAGACCGTGGCCCCGCGGGCGGTGGCGTCGATGAGCACATCGCCCTTGTCTCCGCCGACCACGGCCGCGACCACGTCGTCAAAGGTGCGCAAGAACTGCGGCGGGTACACGCTGGCGTCGAGGGTGTGCTCCGGGTTGAGCCGGGCCGCCTGGGTCAGCGACGCGATGGTCTCGTCTTCCAAGCCTTGGCGCGCGTAGACCTCGGCGAGACCGATGTGGGCCGCGACGTAGTCGTCGACCTTGGTCAGCGCCGGCGCGGCCGCGGGGAACATCTCGATGGCCTTCTTGAACGACTTCTCCGCGCGTCCGAAGTTGAGCGCAGCGAGCAGCTTTTGGGCGCGCTTGAGCTGCTTTTTGGCCGCGGCGCGCTCCTTTTTGCCCTGGTCCTCGTCGACGCCACCGCTGGCTTTGCCCGCGGTGAGGGCCAAGGGCTCGACCGCGAACACCGCGTCCTCGAACTCCCCGAGCAGGCTGTCGCTGACCCGCTCCGCCAACGCCTTGTTGGCGTCTCCGACCGCGACCAACTTGACCAGGCCGACCTTCTTCTTGTCGACGGGGTTGAGGTCTTCCTCGTCGTCGTCAGCGGGGGCGAGAATGTCGTCGTCGACGTCGTCCTGGGCCCCGGCCGCGGGCGCGAACAGCGCGGTCATCATCGCCACGGTGCAGAGCTTGCGCGGGGGGAAGAATGAGAGGCGCACCATCGATCTCCTTGGGCCGGATGCAGAGCTAACGCATTGAAAACAAACAACACCTAGCGCGCATCGAGGCGGCCTGCAAATCCGCGGGCCGCGGCGCGGTGATCTCGTCGAGCGAACCGACCCCGCGCTTGATGCGTTGTGCCAAAGATGCGGATGCTTGAAAAGGCGATAGATTGGACCCGCAAGGGCGCGGCGCGAAGGAACAGGATGGGCCTCAAGACCCGCATTTTCGTGGGATTTCTGCTGGTGGTGGCCCTCTTTTTCGGGGGCGCGCTGTTCGCGGTGGAACGCATGCAGCGGGTGCAGGACGACCTGCGGCTGATCCACCGGGGGTACCTCGCGCTCGCCCGGTACGCCAACGAGCTCAAGACCCTGCAGGAGGCCAAGGACGAATACGTCGAGCGCGCGTTGGCCGAGGCCGATCCCCGGGTGCGCCGCCGGCTCGTCGGCTACGCCGGCACCTACTACCCCCATGCCCTGCGCTCCCGGCTCGCCGAGCTGCTTCGCACCTCGGAGGGCCTCAAGCGCCGGGACCCGGACAAGCGCGACCGCGCCTACCTCGACCGCATCATCAACCAGATCAAAAAGTCTCAGTCGTTGCACGACGACTACGACGCCGCGACCCAGGCCTTGCTCACCGCGCTCGACGAGGAGGGCGCGGACCTGAGCGTGCTCACCGCCGCGTACACCGAGCGGGGCCAGAGCCTGAGCCAAGAGCTGGGCGCGTTGTCGGTGCGGCTCGAGGCCAAGCTGGGCGAGGCGGTGCTGCAGGTCGAGGGCACCGGCCGCGACACCGCCTACACGTTCATCGGGATCATCCTGTTCGCGGCCCTGGTGGCCGCGGGGGTGGCCCTGACCATCCAGCGGGGGTTGGCCCCGGTCTCGACCCTGCTCGAGTCCGCGCGCAAGATCCGGCGCGGGTCCCTCGACGTCGAGGTCACGGCCGAGGGGCCCGAAGAAATCCGCGCCCTGGCCGCGGAGTTCAACCAGATGGCCGGGGCGTTGCGCGACCGGGAGCGCCGGGTGCAGCTGCAGACCGAGGACCTCGCGCGGCTCAAGGCGTTCTCCGAAGACGTGATCCGCACCGTGCGCGTCGGCATCATCGTGCTCGACGAGACCAACCACGTCCGCACCGTCAACCCCGCCGCCCGGAGCGTGTTTGCCCTCAGCCTGCTCGACGTCGACGGCAAGGACCTCGCCGGCCTTCCCCAGGTCGACGAGACCCTCGCCGGCCTGCTCCGCGAGGCCGACGCGGTCCGGGAGGCGGGCAAAGAACGTTTCTTTCCCGTGCAGCGCATCGGCGGACACATCGTCGACGTGGCCTTGGTCCCAATCAAAAACCGCGCCGGGGCCTCGGGCGAGGACATCATGGTTCTCGGCGATGACGTCAGCGCCCGCGAGGAGGCCCGGGAGCGCCTTCTCGAATCCGAGCGCCTCGCCGCCATCGGCCGGCTCGCCGCCCAAATCACCCACGAGATCCGCAACCCTTTGTCGAGCGTGGGGCTCAACATGGAGCTCCTCGAGGACGACATCCCCCACCTGCCCGTCGACCGACAAGACGAAGCCCGGTCGATTCTCCGCGCGGTGGGCCAGGAAGTGGACCGGCTCAAACAGATCACCGAGGGCTACCTTCGCTATGCCCGGTTGCCCGCCCAGAACAAAAAAGCCGGCGACGTGGGCGACCTGCTCGCCGACCTGCTCGCGTTCTGCCAGAGCGAGGCCCACCAGGCCGGGGTCATGCTCGAGCTGCACATCGGCGAGACCCTCCCTGCGGTCCCGCACGATCGCACCCGGCTGCGGCAGGCTCTGCTCAATTTGCTGCGCAACGCCGAAGAGGCGGCCGGGCGCGGGGGCACGGTCCGTCTCTCCGCCGAACGGGCGGACACCGGGGGGGTGCGGGTGTCGGTCGAGGACTCCGGCCCCGGCTTGTCCGCCGACGCCCGCGAGCAACTCTTTCGGCCCTTTTTCACCACCAAGAAACAAGGCACCGGGCTCGGCCTGTCCTTGACCCAAGAGATCGTCAAAGAACACGGCGGTTCGCTCGACGTGGGCAGCTCCCCGCTCGGGGGGGCGGCGTTCGCCATTGTCTTGCCCGCGACCGAGGTCGCGGCCCCGGTGTCGGCCGAGGCGGAGCGGCCGGCCTAGGCCCGGCCATGTGACGGCAAGGAGGCGGGGCTATTCGGTGCCGCTGGGCGCGATGCTCAGGGTCCAGGTCGCGTCCCGGGGGGTGACCTGGCCGAGGTATTTGCCGCTCACCGTGCACTCGACCTCGGTGGCGAGCTCGTCGATCTCCCGGGCGACCTCCGCCCGGTACACGTGCGCGCAGGGGGCGTCGGCGGTGCAGCGCAGGGAGACGGTGCGCTCGTCGAGGGCTTCGGCGGACAGGTCCACCGGGACCTGGGGATCCAGGGTGAGGGCGGCGCGCCCGTCGGGGTCACCGAACTCGAGGCGGTCTTGGTGCACACCGTCGGTGGCGGGCAGGGCCTGGGTCACGAACGTGATCGCGGGCAGCGCCGCGGGCGGGGTGTCCCGCGCGGCGCAACGCACCGACAGGGTCACGGTGAGCTCTGCTTCCCGCACGGTCTGGTCGTCGGACGAAAAGGTGAACGTCGCCCCCACGCTGGCCGCGGACGCCACCGTGACGGTGTAGGTCCCGCTGTCGTCGACCACACCGTCGTCGGTGTCCACCGAGGCCACGCTCCCGATCACAAACAGCGCGAGGCACAAGCCGCCGGCGACGGCGGGCGGTGGTTTAGGCATCGTCGGGCGCGATGGCGGGCCCTTTGGGCGAGAACTTCGACGGCTTGACCCCCCGGTCCCGTTCGAACTTCTTCTCCTCGATGTCGGCGGCGTCTTCGCGCGCACGTTCGAGGTTCTCGCGCATCTTGTCCGCGAGGTCGTCCTTGTCGGGGAGGTTCTTGTTGGCGGCGTTCATGCCGTCCCCCAGATGCGCGCGCCCATCAGGGCGGCATCGGTGATCCAGGCCGGCACAAGGTCACTGGATTTGACGTAGGTCGAGAGGTCTTGTTGCAGCGCGCGCCGGTCCTGGCCCGCGGTGCTCGACAGCTGGGCCTTGGCCCCCGCGGCGTCGAGCACCTCGGGGGGCGAGCCGTTCTTGAGGGTGATGAACTGGCAGCTCTCGTTGCCGGCTTGGGCCTGTTGGAACGCGAGCACGTTCTTGGCGCTGTCGATGTAGCTGTTGATCGAGACTTCGAGACTCGGTCCGCGGCCCTTCTTTTTCCAGCGCGGCAAGATGCCGAACGACTCGTTTTTCCAGGCGAACGCGGGGTCGGCGTCGACGTGCACGAAGGTCACGGTGTGGCCGAACTGCTCGCACAGGGCGAGCACCCAGGGCATCTCGGTGGCGGCTTGTTCGCCGGCCGAGTCCCAGACCGCGTCGACGCTGGAGGCGACTTGGTTGGCGGCCTCGATGTTGCCGATGGCAAAGCCCTTGCCGGCGCCGGTGCCGCCGGTGGTCATCATCACCGTCGAGCCCGCGGGCAGCTCGGCGAGGGCCTTGGCGAAGGCGGCTTTGGCCAGGGCGTTGGCCGCCTGGTGCACGACGGTGTTGAACGCGCCGCGGGCCCGCAGCGAGCGCTCCTTGTGGGCGTCGTCGCTCTCCCCGGGCAGGGGCGGGGGGTTGTAGTCCTTGAACAGGAGCTTCACGTCGTCGGTGTTGAACACGTTGGGGGCGTCCCCGATCTCCCCGGCCGCGCGCCGCTCGGCGTATTCGTCGACGAGCCCGGCGAGGTGCTGTTCGACCATGTCCGCGGTGCGGGTCTCCACCGCGCGCTCGGTGGCGGTGAGGTTGGGCAGGCGGGGCACCTCGACCGTGCCCAGGGTGGCCACGCCGTCCTTGACCGTCAGCTCGGCCGAGACCATGCCCGGCAGCCCGACGAGGGCCGCGTCGGTGACCCCGTCGCCGTCCGCGTCGGCCGCGATGTCCACCACGTACGCGGCGCGGCCCGCGGGCGGCGCGGTGAGGTCGGCGGAGGCCTTGTCCGCCCCCCCGAACTGCAGCATGCCCAGCCGCGCGAGCGCCCCCCCACCGAAGCCCCCGGGCCCCGGGGCGGTGGTGCCCTTGGCCGCGAACGCCTCGGCGTCCTGGGACATCAACTGGCCCTGGGCCGCTGATTCCTCTTTCTTTTCAGTGGGTTGCGTCTTGGACGAAGGAGGCGTAGGCCCCGTCTGCTGGACTGCCGTTTGGTCGACAGGCCCGGTGTCGCCGGTGGGCTTGGGCGTGCGGACCGGCAGATGGGGACGGTGACCGGTTGTTTTCATCGACTGCCTCCAGGCGTCAGCGTAGCACCCAGGTCTTTCGTCGGGCCGCGCATTCTGGCGGCGCGTGATCCGGATCGCGGCGCGAGGGGCGTTGACGCGCCGGGTCTTCATCCCTAGATCACCGAGTCCCCAACTTCTTTGAGGAAGTCATGAAGCCTGAGATTCACCCCACCTACAAGCCGGTCACCGTCACCTGCGCGTGCGGCGCCACCTACGACACCCAGAGCACCCGCGACAGCTTCGCGGTCGACATCTGCTCGCAGTGCCACCCGTTCTTCACCGGCAAGTCGCGCATCGTCGACCGGGAAGGCCGCGTCGAGCGCTTCAAGAACAAGTACAAGCGCAAGTGAGCCGCCCGCTTTCCCTCGACCCACGCCGCCGCCGCCCGCGGTGGTCGTCGAGGAGAGCGCGGATGTTCGTCGAGCATTCCCCGGCAGGACACCTCGGTGTTCTCCCGGGGTTTTCGCGCATCAGCGCGCGCGGCCGCCTGGCGGGCGCACCACATCGCCCCGGGGTGCACGCCCACGGCGCGGTGGTTACAGTGAACCAAACCGACCTGCGGAGAGGCCGTGGCCCACAAAAATAAGTTGCGCATCCTGCTGACCATGATGGCGGCCGAAGCCGCCCGTCCCGTCATCGGTGGCCAGGCGGTCATCGAGGGCGTGATGATGCGCTCGCCCAAGAGCTTCGCCGTCGCGGTGCGACGACCGGACAACAGCATTGTGGTCAAAGAAGAGGCGTGGCTGAGCTTCGCGGCGCGCTTTCCGTTCTTGCGGTGGCCCTTGCTGCGCGGCGCGACCATGCTCATCGAGTCCATGTACAACGGCCTCGGCGCGCTCAACTTCTCGGCCCAAGAGGCCATGGCCGGCCTCGAGGAGCAGGAGCGCAAAGAAAAGGCCGAAGCGGCCAAGCAGGCGAGCGCGGATGCGGTTCCGGACAACGCCGTCAGTGGCGAGACCAGCGCGTCGGCCCCGGTGAAGGTGCACGACAAGACCGAGGCGGTGGAGCCCAAAAAGGAGAGCCAGCTGTCGGTGGTGTTGACCCTGATGGGCAGCTTGCTGTTCGCGGTCTTGTTGTTCAAAGGCGTGCCGCACTTTTTGACCTGGGGCATCGGTGAGCTGTGGGGGGGCGAGGGGGCCAACGCGCTGCCCGTCGACAGCCCGCTGTTCCACCTCATCGATGGCGGCATCCGCCTGGCGATGTTCGTGGGCTACATCCTGCTCATCTCGCGGCTTCCCGACGTCAAGCGGCTGTTCATGTACCACGGGGCCGAGCACATGAGCGTGCACACCTACGAGGCGTCCGAAGAGCTCACCGTCGACAACACCCGGCCCAAGACCACCGCCCACCCGCGCTGCGGGACCACCCTGATCCTGCTCGTGATCGCGGTGAGCATCGTGGTGTTCGTGGCCGTCATCCCCCTCCTCCCCCGCGTGTCCGACAATGACATTGTGCAGACCGCGTTCGCGTTGCTGATCAAGATCCCCCTGATGTTGCCGGTGGCGGGCGTGGCCTACGAGTTCCAGCGCGCCGCGGCCAAGCGGCCGGACAGCCTCTTGGTCAAGCTGTTCATCGCGCCGGGCATGCTGATGCAAAAGCTGACCACCCGGCAGCCCACCGACCCCGAGCTCGAGGTGGCCTTGACCGCGCTCCGCAAGACGGTGTGGCGCGAGCAACAAGAGCACGACAACCCCGCGCCGCGCCGGGGCGAGGCCACCGTCGAGGTGTTCCCCGCGTTCTCGGAAGTGCAAAAGCTCGTCGCCTAAGGCGACCGGTCGTCGGCTTCGCGATCAGAACCGCATCGGCTTCAAGGGCCGTTCGGCCGGGCGCGTTTGTGAATAGCGCCGGCGGCGGTCGCGCCGCCGCTGTCGTTCGCGATCCCGCGCGGCCGCGATGTCGGCCTTCGAATCGGACAAGATCAGATAGGACCCGGCCGGCACCGCGGGGGCCACGGCCATGACCCCCACCGCCACCATCACCGACAGCACCGCGCCGGCGGCCCACACCTGCGGTTTGCTCAGGGCGTTGCCCAGCCGCTCGGGTTGGTTGGCCACGTCCCAGACCTGGGGGTCGCCGGACAGCACAGAGATGGCGATGGCGTTGGCGAACGCGGACAGGCCGAGGGCGACAAAGCCGAGGCCCCACGTCCCGAGATAGGCCGCGGTGACCGTCGCGAAGGTCGAGCCCTCGAGGGGGGTGACCGCGTCCCCGACAAAATCGATCAGGAGCCCTTCGACCCCGGGGAGCACACAGCACAATCCGCAGAACACCAGCCCGCCGAACAGCGGCCAGCCCACCGCCGCGGCCAGCGGGGGCAGCCCGACCACGGGCAGAATCGCGTTCATGATGTGGAAAAACAGCGTCCACACGCTCATGCACCCCAGCGCGCCGGCGCCGGTGCCGTACAGGGACGCAAAATCCGCAAAACCCACCGCGTCTTCGTCGGGCAGCGGGTCTTCCTCGCGCAACCGGCTCGGGGCGCGCTCCTCGGCGGGACGCGGGCGCTCGGTGGGCTCCTCGGTCCGCGGCGGGTCCTCGCGGGCGGGGGGCCGGTCGTCGACCGCGGGCGCCTCCTCGGCCGGGGCGTCGAGCTCCTCCTGGTCGGGCGCGCCGGCCTCGGGGGTGTCCGCGGGCTCTTCGGCCTCGTCGGGATCTTCGACCAGGGTGTCAGGGGCCTCGGACTGCGCGTGCGCCGCCACCGCGGACAGGCTCAGGCCAGCGCACACCAACAAGAGCGAAAGCTTCTGCACCGGGCCCTTTTACCCCGAACGCCCCGCCGCACCAGGGGGCGAACATCACATCCGCGCGCATCGACAGATCGACCGAGGGCGGCGGGGAATGTCCGCGCGGGCCGGCGCTTTTGTTATGGTGGGCCAGGAGGAGGTGGGATGAACGCGCTTTATGGATTGGTTCCGGTTTTGACCCACCTGGCGACCCAGGTGGACTCCAACGCGGGCACCCAGCTCGCCCAGGCGGGAGCGAAGCAAAGGCTGCAGGAGCCGACGTACTACGACGCGGTGTTTCCCGTGATCGCCTTCAGCCTGGTGATCGTGGTGCCGTCGTGCGTGGCCTTGTGGGTGATCTTCAAGACCCTGACCGAGAAGACCAAAGAGGCCGACGAGGTCTGATCAGCTTTCCCGCGCCGGCGGTGCCAGGGCTTCCGTGGTGGCGTCGGGCGCGGTAGGGCATGCCCTGGTCGCCAAGGTCAGGACCGCCCCATGTTCGAACGACTCGACGAAGTCAAACGCAGCTACGAACACATCAATGAGCGGCTCGGCACCCCCGGGCTCGCCCACGCTGAGTTCACCAAGTTGAACAAAGAGCGGGTGCATCTCGAACCCATCGTGGCCGCCTACAGCTCGTTCACCGAGAAGACGACCGAGCTGGAAGACAACAAGAGCCTGCTCGCGGACAGCGACGACGACATCCGCCAGATGGCCAAAGACGAGATCGCCCGACTCAGCGATGAGCTCGAGACCTTGGAGAACGAGCTCAAGATCCTGCTGCTCCCCAAGGACCCCAACGACGACAAGAACGTGATCCTCGAGATCCGGGCCGGCACCGGGGGCGACGAGGCGGCGTTGTTCGCGGGGGACCTGTACCGGATGTACACCGGCTATGCACAATATAAGCGCTGGAAGGTCGACATCGTGTCCGCGTCCGAGGGAACCAAGGGCGGGTTCAAGGAAGTGATCATGCAGGTCACCGGCGACGCGGTCTTTTCCCACCTCAAGTATGAGGCGGGCGTGCACCGGGTGCAGCGGGTGCCGGAGACCGAGTCCCAAGGCCGGGTCCACACCTCGGCGTGCACCGTGGCGGTGCTCCCCGAGGCCGAAGAGGTCGAGCTCAAGATCGACGACAAAGACCTGCGCATCGACACCATGCGCGCGGGGGGCCCCGGGGGCCAGAGCGTCAACACCACCGACTCGGCGGTGCGCATCACCCACCTCCCCACCGGGCTGGTGGTGCAATGCCAGGACGAGAAGTCCCAGCTCAAGAACAAAGCCAAGGCCATGAACGTGCTGCGCGCCCGGTTGCTCGACCGCATGCAAGCCGAGGCCGACGCCGAGCGCGCGGGCGAACGCCGCTCGATGGTGGGCAGCGGCGACCGCTCGGAAAAAATCCGCACCTACAACTTCCCCCAGGACCGGTGCACCGACCACCGGGTGGGCACCACGGTGCACAACTTGCCCAAGCTCCTCGGGGGCGAGCTCGAGCCCCTGCTGTCTGAGGTCCGGACCAAGCTTCAAGCCGAGCAGCTCAAGGACCTCGAGGCCGCGTAGCCGCCGAGTACCCGCCGGTCATTATCGGTGGGGAGGCGAGGCAGCGGGCGCTCGACGAAGCAAACACGGCGCGGATCTGAGATCGTTGGCTGGGCGGGTCCGTTGATACCGGTCCCGCGAGGGGGGAGGGCCGATGACACACGCCGTTGCTGGCCGGGCCACGTTCCTGGCGCTGCTTTTCACGGCGCCGCTGGGGTGCGCCACGCCGGACGAGACCGCCCGGCCGCCGCAAGCCGAAGAGGACGCCCCCGAGGAGACCGCCCCGTCGCCCGACGGCGGGGACGACGACCGGTCGCCGCGCGCCATCGCCGGGGGCGAGGACAAGGAGCGACCGCCCCAGCGACTGGTCTCGGCCGAGAGCACGAAACCGTCGGCATCGTCCAAGAGCCGGCGGCGGCCGACATCGAAAGGCCGGTCCGCGCGGCGCGCCAAGGGGGAGCGCCCGGTGCGCCGCCCGCTCCCACCCCCGCCGCCCCGGGACGGCACGTTTTTCAGCGCCGGCATGAACCCGCGGGTCGCCACCGCGGTGGACCCGCTGTCCACCTTTGCCATCGACGTCGACACCGGCAGCTATTTCTACGCCAAGAGCACCGTCGAGCGGGGCCGGCGGGTTCATCCCGATGCGGTCCGGGTCGAAGAGTGGGTCAACGCCTTTCACTACGACTATCCCGATCCCGACGAGGGCCCTTTTGCCGTGCACATCGCCGCCGGCCCGAGCCCGTTCGATCCCGCCGCCCACCTGATGCGGGTCGCGGTGCAGGGCAAGCGGCTGCTCCCGCGGCAGCGCCAGCCGGTGCACATCACCTTCCTGGTCGACGTCTCGGGGTCGATGCGCGCCGACGACAAGCTCCCCCTGGCCAAGCGCGCGATGCACATTCTCGTCGACAACCTGCGCGATGACGACCGGGTGGCGATCGTGACCTATGCCGGGGCCACCGCTGAGGTCTTGCCGTCGACGCCGGCCCAGGACCGGCGGGCGATTCGCACCGCCATCGACGCGCTGCGGTCGTCGGGAGGCACGCGGATGGACTCGGGGATGAAGTTGGCGTTTCGCAACGCCGGCAAGCACTTGTCTGACGAAGTGATGTCTCGGGTCGTGGTGCTGTCCGACGGGGACGCCAACATCGGGCTCACCGTTCACGATGAGATTCTTCGCGAGATCCGGGGCTACGTGTCGGAGGGCGTGACGTTGTCGACGGTGGGCTTTGGCCACGGCAACTACAACGACCACCTGATGGAGCAGCTCGCCGACGCTGGCAACGGCAACCACCACTACGTGGACAGCGAAGCGACCGCCCGCAAGCTGTTCGAGACCGACCTGGTGCAAAACCTCCAAGTCATCGCCCAAGACGTGAAAGTCCAGGTCGCGTTCAACCCGGAGGTGGTGAGTCACTACCGTTTGCTGGGCTACGAGAACCGCGACATCGCGGACCGCGACTTTCGCAATGACAAAAAGGACGCGGGGGAGATCGGCGCGGGCCACACCGTGACCGCCCTCTATGAAGTCTCATTGGTGAAGGGCGCATCCAAACAAGCGTCCCTCGCCACCGTGCGCGTGCGCCACAAAGCGCCCCGGGCCCAGACCGCCACCGAGAAGTCTTGGACGTTCGCGCGCGATCAGGTGCGCAACGCGTGGGAAGACCTCGACGACGACACCCGCTTTGCTGCGGCGGTGGCGCTGACCGCCGAGTTGCTGCGCCAGTCCCCGCACGCCGCGGGGCTGACCTGGTCTCAAATTCGCCCCCTCGCGCTCCGGGCCTTGGGGCAGGCTCACGTCGAGGAGCGGCACGCCTTTGTCCTGGCGATGTCGCACCTGGACCAAGCACCGCAAACCCGAAAGCCGCGCCCCGGTTGTGACCCGGTCCTCGACTTTGACTGCGACCGCCGTGGACCGCCGCTCAGCTCGCAGCAGGTGCTGGACGAGATCGGGCGCCACAAGCCGGCGATTCGGGCGTGCACCCGGCGCCCGGGGGCGGGGGGAACGATCCGGATGAAATACGGCATTTCCCCCGAGGGAAGACCCCTGCGGGTTCGCACCGACCACAGAGGGGCGCCCACGCCGGTGGAGACGTGTTTGGTGGAGGTGTTCTCCGCCATGCGGTACCCGCGATCGGGCAGCGGCGTCCCGTCCGTCGAGTTGCCCCTCACGATGGCGGCTCCGGGGCCGGCGCAATGATGCTGTGTCGGGTGCGGGCTCACCCGTCGCCGTCGTCGTCGTTGTCGCGGTCCGCGGGGGGGCCGGAAGCGGGGGGCAGCGGCATCCCGGGCACGTAGCCCTCATCGACGCTGAAAAACGTGGACCCCGACAGGTCGACGTCGAGGGTCTTCTCCTCCGGCCACAGCTCGACCAGCACCCGGATGCGTCCGGTGCGCCCGGGCGACACCTCCTCGGCGCGCAGCGCGATGGGGGCGCGGGGTGGCCGGCCCGGGGGGGCGGTGAGCCGGATGACCGGGGGTGCCAACCGCTGTTCGGTTTTGTTGCGAATCCAGGCCGTGACCTCGAGGAACGCGCAGTCCCCCGCACACGACCCCGCCGGCAGCCGGTAGATCTTGTCCACCTCGGGGCGGGCGGCGTAAAAGCGCACCGCTTTTTCGGTCAGGGGGCCGAGCTCCTCGACGTCGAGCTCCACCGACTGGGGGGGCAAGCGCTGGGCGCTCACCCGGGTCTCGACCTCGTCGCACCCGACGAGCGAAAGCAGCAGCAGTGCCAGGCCCACACGCATGGCGCACGGTAACAAGCGAGCCCCGCATCGCCCACTTGCTTTGTCCGGTCCCGCGACCGAAAAGACCCCATGCACGAGTTCGCCCCCAAAGAGACGTTTCCCCGGGCCGCAGGCATTTCCCTGTCCCCGCGGCGGCTCTCCGCGGGCACCCTCGGCGCGGCCGCGGGCGAATTCGTGGACTTTCTGTGCCACGCGGGGGTCAGCTACTGGCACGTGCTGGACATCGGCCCCCGGGACCCGGGCGGGCTGCCGCTCAGCGTGTTCGCCAAGGACCCGGGCTTGGTCGACCTCGACCTGCTCGCCCGGGCCGGCCTGGGCGAGCGCGCGGCCGGCGCGGACGAACACCTCGCGGGGGTGCGGGCCGCGGCCGCGCACCTCGTGAGCCAAAAGGATGCACACGCATTGTTCGCCGGCTTTGCCCAGTTTCGCGAGGGCCGGGTGTGGCTCGACGACTGGGCTTTGTTTGCGGCCCTGCAAGAGCGAGAGGGGCCGGTCTCGGGCTGGCCCGAGGCCCTGCGGCACCGCAGCGCGTCGGCGTTGGCCCAGGCCCGGGCCCAGCTGGCGGACGAGATGCTCATCCACCAGGCGGTGCAGTTCTTCGCCGACCTGCAGTGGAACGTGCTGAAGGTGCAGGGCTACGACACCGGGGTGCGGTTCTTGATGGACCTGCGGGCCCGGCTCTCACCTGAGGGGTGTGACGTGTGGACCACCCCCGGGCAGTTTGTCGTCGAGGACGAGGGGGCGCGGTCGAAGTTCGCGCGGATGTCTGACGACGGGTTCCGCTTCTGGCGCACGGCCTTCGCTGAAGCATTGGACACGGCCCAGCTGGTGCGGCTGCTCCCGGTGGCGACCCTCGCCGAGGGGGCGGTGTCGTTGGTCGACGCGTTTCGCAACATCCGGCGCAACATGCCGCTCATCCCCGACGACGCGGACCCGTTCTCCGAGGGGCAGCGCGCGTTCCGCACCACCGTGCGCCTGCCTGACGTGGTCGAGCTCACCGCCGCGTTCGGCCATGGGGCGGAGCACCGGCACCTGCCCCACCACCACGGGGTCAACACCGTGGTGCTCACCCGGCGGCCCGAGCACACCGTGCCCGTGGACGAGGGCGCCGCCACCACCCATCTCGCCGCGTACATGCCCCATCACCCGCCCAAGAAAGCCCGGGTGCGGCTGGGGTTGATGAGCGCGGCCCACACCGCGCTCATCGACGCCCGGGATCTGTTCGCGGACGAGCACGACCGCTTCGACGTCGCCCAGTTCGATCCCGGGCTGGCGGATCGGCTGGGCGAAGAGATCGCCTTGTTCGATCGGGACGAGCTCAAGCGCATGCGCGAGCAGAGCATGCGCCAGTCGGGCAAAAAGCCCCGATAAAACGCGCCAGTACCGGCTGTCTCTGGCCAAGCCAGGCCCGGCGTGATAAAATTTTCCCACATTTGTCTACAACCTATGGCGCGCTGGCGCAGGGTTGGGGCAGCGGTTTCTTTTTTGGGAGGCCCCATGGGCAAGCGCACCACCCTCGAAAACAAGTTCTACGACCTGTTCAACGAGTACTTCTACAACGCCGAAAAGCACCGGCGGTGGAACGTGTACGAGGACATCCCCTGGGACCAAGCCTCGAAGACCCCCGACCCCGAGGTCGCGACCTTGGTCGAGTCCTTCTTCGCGGTGGAGCTGTACCTCCCCGACTACGTCCGCCACATCATGCGCATGGTGCGCAAGAGCCGCGGCCGGGCGTGGTTCCAAGCCAACTGGGGCTACGAAGAGGCCAAACACTCCATGGCGTTGGAGAAATGGTTGCTCACCTCCGGGGCCCGCACCGACGAGCAGCTCCAGGACTGGGAGAGCCAAGTGCTCGACGAGGAGTGGATCCTCCACTACGGCGACGAGCAGCTCATGAGCCTTTGCTACACCGTGCTGCAAGAGTTCGCCACCGGCCTGACCTACCGCCGGCTCAACACCTTCACCAAAGAGAAGGGCATCAGCGACCCGGCCCTCGCGGGTGCATTATCATTGTTGCACCGCGACGAGATCGGCCACTTCAACTTCTTCAAGAAGGGCCTGCAGATGTACATGGAGGTCGACCGCGACCGGGCCCTCGAGGCCATGACCGGGGTGCTGCAGAGCTTCCACATGCCCGCCGCCCACATCATCCCGGGATGGGACGCGCGCGACAAGCTCATCCGCGACTGGGACGTGATGACCGACCGCATCTTCCTCAAGGACGTGGTCAAGCCGGTGATGAAGAATCTCGGCATCGATCACCAGGAGATGCGCGCGGTGCGCCGCCGGATGAAAGAGCAAGCGGAGAAGGATGCGCCCGAGGTCACCGAGATCATCGAGGCCGAGCTCAGCGACGACAAGTACTCGCAGGCCGCCTGACCGGCACGCGCTCGCGATTCAGGCTAGAACAAGCCCGCCGCTTTCGGCGGGCTTTTTCGTGGGCAAAAAAAGAGGACGCGATGAACGAGAAGTTTTCGATGGCAGGGCGGGTGGCGATCGTCACCGGGGCAAGCAAAGGCATTGGGCAGGCGATCGCGGAGTCGTTGGCCGAAGCGGGCGCAGAGGTCGTGGTCAGCTCCCGCAAGCAGGCCGCGGTGGACGATGTGGCGAAGGCGATCAACGAGCGAGGCGGCAAAGCCCACGCCCGGGCCTGCCACATGGGCGACCTCGCCGAGATCGAGGCCCTGGTGGCGTTCGCCCTCGAGACCTGCGGGGGCGTGGACGTGGTGGTGAACAACGCCGCGGCCAACCCGGTGTTCGGGCCGGTGCTCGACGTGCCCGAGGGGGCGTTTGACAAGCTGATGCAGGTCAACGTCAAGGGGCCGTTCTGGTTGGCGCGGTGCTGCCATGAGTCGATGGCCGCGCGCGGGCACGGCAGCGTGATCAACATCTCGAGCATCGGGGGGGTGTCGCCCGAGCCGCTCATCGGCATGTACTCGGTGAGCAAGGCGGCGCTGGTCTCGCTCACCAAGGTGATGGCCAAGGAGTGGGGCGCGGACGGCATCCGGGCCAATGTCATTTGCCCAGGCCTGATCAAGACGAAGTTCTCCCAGGCCTTGTGGCAAAACGAGGACATCCTCGAGCACACCGTGAGCGGCCAGCCCATCGGCCGGATCGGGGCCCCGGAAGAGGTCGCCCCGTTGGCGCTGTTTTTGGCCTCCGCGGCGTCGAGCTACTGCACCGGGGCGGTGTACATGGTCGACGGGGGTCACGTGATCTGAGCGCAGGCCGGGGGGCGGGACCCGCGAACCCGGGGATCACGGGGTCGCGGCGTCGGCCCCGCTGTGGGTCGGCGGCCGCCAGCGCACCGGGTCGGCGGCCGCGGGGTCGAGCACCACCGAGAACACCGAGCCGAGGCCCGGGGCGCTGTCCACCTCGAGGGCAAAGCCCATGGTCTCGCACAGGCTTTTGGCGATGGGCAGCCCCAGGCCCGTGCCCCCGAACCGGCGGGAGGTGCTCTCGTCGGCCTGCCGAAACTCCTCGAAGATCACCCCCAGCTTGTCCGGCGCGATGCCAATGCCATTGTCGATCACATCGATCCGCCGCACGTGGCCACCGTCGGCGCACACCGCGAGCTCCACCGCGCCCCCGGCCGCGAACTTGAGGGCGTTGCTCACGAGGTTGTCGAGCACCTGGCGCAAGGCCGCGGGCTCGGCCCGTACGAAGAGCTCCTCGTCGGGGAACGTGGCCGACAGTTGGCACCCCCGGGACTCCGCCTGCATCACCAAGCTGCCCACGGTGGTCTCGATGACATCGCGCAGGTCGACAAACTCTATGTTGCGCTCGAGCGTCCCCGCCTCCACCTTCGACAGGTCGAGCACGTTGTTGATCAGGTCGAGCAGATGCAGGCCGTTGGCGCGGACCCGGGACAGGTACTCAAGGTCGGTGGCGCCGAGGTGTTGCTCCTTGTTCTTGAGCAGCACCTGGGAGAAGCCGAGCACGGCGTTGAGGGGGGTGCGCAGCTCGTGGCTCATGTTGGCCAAAAACGCGCTCTTGGCCCGGGAGGCGGCCTCGGCGTGCCCCTTGGCGTCGAGCAAAGCGCGCTGGAACTCGTGCTGCTCGGTGACGTCGCGACCGAGCGCGAGCACACGCCCGGTGTCGGCGTCGTACACCGCGTTCCACTCGACCCAGCGGGTGCTGCCGTCGTCGTGAATCATGCGCACCTGGAACGAGCGGGTGGCGTCCCCGCCGCTGGTGAGGCGCTCGAACTCCCGCACCGATCGCCGCCGGTCCGCGGGCACGATGTGCTGGCCATAGACGTGCCCCACCAGGCGATCCGGGGCGAGGCCCAGGGTGGCCCGCCACGCCGGGTTTACCGCCAAGATGTGCCCGGTGACGTCGATGATCACGATGAGGTCGAGGGACAGGTCGAACACCCGATCGCGCCCCCGGCGCTCGTCGGCGGCCGCGCGCCGGGCCTCGACCAGCGCGGTGATGTCCTCGGCGATGCCGAGAAAGCCGGTGAGCTGTCCGTCGTCGTCCCGCACCGCGGTCACGGAAAGCCGAACCGGGACCTCGATCCCGTCCTTGCGGACGTAGGTCCATTCGTGTTGGTCGACGAGCCCGCGGCGGGCCTTGGCCACGATGGTCTCGAAGGAGGGGGTCACGGTCTCGCCGAGTTCGGCGGAGAGGGCCAACGACCGGGCCACGATCTCGTCTCGGCGGTGGATGGCATCGGGGGGCGGACGGCCCAAGACCTCGGCGCGGCTGTACCCGGTGAGCTGCTCGGCGCCACGGTTGAACTCGACGATCAACCCGTGTTCGTCGGTGGCGATGACCGCGTGGGCGGCGCTGTCGAGCAGGGCGCGGAAAAAGCGGGTGTCCCTCACGTCGAGACCTTCGCACGATGCAGCCACATGTGGACAGGCTCGAGCAGGTGCCGCTCGTCGACGATGGGCTTTGACACGTAATCGTCGAACCCGCTGGCCAGGAGCTTCTCCCGGTCCCCGTGCATCGCGTGGGCGGTGAGGGCGATCATCGGGGTGTGCACATGGGCCGCGACCGCGCGCAGCCGCTGGAGCAGTTCGACCCCGTCCATGCCGGGCAGGGCGATGTCGAGCAGAAACAGATCCACGTCGCCGATGCGGGACAATCCATCGAGGCAGGCCTGGGCGTCGTCGAACACCGCCAACCGGTAGAGGTCACCCAACAGCGCCCGCACGAGCAGCTGGTTGTCCGGATTGTCCTCCACAAGCGCGATGGTGGCCAACGGCGCTCCTTGCCCCCCAACCGACTTGTTCCCCGCCTCCATGCTACCCCAGCCAACGCGCGGCGCGCGCACCTGGGACGTGCGCCGGGTCAAAGGCCGGGGTCGGCGTCGTCGTCCGCGAGCAGCCCGGTCGGCCCCGGCGCGGCCCGAAGCCGCTCGATGTCGCGCTGGCCCACCAAACAAAAACAGATGCCGCCCGGCCCGGTGACCAGCCGGCCCGGCGCGTGGGCGTCCCAGGGCAGGGGGGCCACCGCGCACCCCCGTTCGGTGAGGTGGGCGATGCCGGCCTCGAGGTCGTCCACCGCAAAGCTGGGCAAAAAGCCGCGCGCGGGCATCGAGCCGCTTACATCGACGTACACCGCGTGCTGGCCGAACCCGAAGGCGAGGTGCGCGTCGTCTTCGTCGAGCACCGGCAAGCCCAGGGTCTCGTGCAACACCGACAGGGCGTCCTCCCGTGAGGCCGCGAGCGCCCACGTGGGCACCACCGAGAAACGCACGGGCCGGCGCCGGTCGGACACGGTCCGTAACCTAGCAGCCGCGGCCCGAAAAAGGCGGGGCCGGGGCCAGGCTGTTACTTTGGCCCCATGGACCGCAAAGCCTTGATCGCCATTGCCTTTGGACTGTTCGTGATCCCCGCGCTGGCCTGGTGGGTCGAGGGCCGGGCCCCCGGGGCAGAGCCGGGCGCGAACCCCGCGGCCACCCCCGCCTGGTTGCAGGGCTTGTGGATGCGGGCCGACATCGAGACCTGGGACGACCAGGTGCGTTTTCACTATTTTCACGATTCCAGTCCCATTGGGCTGTACCGCTACGGCAAGCGATGCCTGAACAACACCCACTCGTACGATGTGCGCGTGGACGGCGATCGCGTGACCTTCGTGTACCGCAAGACCGGTCGACGCGCGGTGGCCCGGGTGACCCAAGCGAAGTCGGCGTCGGGTGACCCGGAGATCGTGATCGACCCCGACCCCGAGGAGGGCCGCGCTGTGCGGTACCGCAAGATGCGCCCGCCGGTTGACCCCGCCGGCCCGGTGGCGCGCGAGGGAGGGTTCGATCGCATGTGGATGAACGTCACCGAGTACAAGACCGGGGGCATGGGCTTTGACATCTACCAGTTCAAGCCGCCGGGCATGGACGGCCGCGGCATCGGCTGGTTCCACACCGGCGACTTTGACGACTGGAGCACCGAGGCGCTGACCTATACGCGCCGGCTCGCCCCCCACCGGCTCGACGAGAGCAAAGGGGAGCTGGAGTTTTCGTTCACCTGTCGGCGCGAGCGGGATCGCACCCGGTTCAAGGTCAAAGAAGGCAAGCGCCGCCGGTTGCAGCTCGACAAGGACCCGCGCAACTTCTGGGCGGCGCAGTCGTACACCGACGGGGGCAAAGCGTTTTTCGCGGACACGCTCGGCCCGGATCGGTGGTTGGGGCTGTCGACCCCCTGAGCGGGGTCAGCCGCGGTCGGCCTTGCTGCCGCCGCGACAGGGAGGCGCGGGGTTTTGGACCTCGCCGCCGGCGGCTTCCCACTCGGCCGGGGTCAGGGTCTTCATCGTCAGGGCGTGCAGGCCGGCCTTGAGCTCGTCGCCCAGCGCTGCGTAGACCGCCCGGTGTCGCTGCAGGGGGTTTTGGGCCGCGAACGCCTCGGCCACGATGATCAGGTTGAAGTGCGTTTCGCTGTTCGCAGGAACATTGTGTTGGTGGCTCTCGTTCACCAGCAGGAGGCGCTCGGGGTCGAGCGCCTCGATGAGCTTGGCTTCCATCTGCTCTTGGAGCACGGGCTCCTCCGTGGCTACTGCACGTCCCAGTCGATGGTGTAGTCCCCGCCGTCGGGGATGCCGCCCCCGCTGAACTCATCCACCACGATGAAGTAGGTCTGCAGCGGCCCGCTGTGGGTGTGTTCGATGACCTCGGGGGTTTGGCCGAAGTTGTCGTCGCCGGCGACGCACGCGTCGGTGCCGGAGATCGGGCAGCGGTCGGACAACCACAAGGCGCTGTCGAGCCCCGGGCCGGTGGGGGTGAGGGTCACGCTCAGGGTCTGCCCGTCGGACAGGTCGATGGCGTAGACGCGGTCCCAGCCATTGGCGCTGTAGTTGGTGCAGTCGCCGTAGTCCTCGGGGTTGTAGGTGTTCTCCAAGGTGTCGTCGAGCGAGTCGCTGATGCTGCCGCTGGGGGTCAACAACGGGATCGCGATCTCACAGGTCGCGCCCTCGCCGGGGAAGAAGTAGCTCGCTTGCAGGGTGTAGGCCCCGTTGTTGGCCGCGTAGGCGTCGACCACGATGGTGACCGGGACGCCGGTGGTGACCGGCACCCGGATGCGCTCGGGCTCGTCATCGCAGGTGAGGTCGTCGGTGGCGCCACAGTCGGACCAGGCGTAGAGCACCGCGTCGAAGTCCGCGGCGGTGAGGCGGAAGTCGACCAGGCCGTCGGCCGCGGGGGTGAAGGTATAGAACACGTCGCGGCCGTCGGTGGCCGAGCTCGACTGGCATCCGTCGGTGAACGCGCTGGCGTCATCGTTGGCGCCCCGGGTGTCGCCTTGCACCACCACCGGGGAGCCGTCGGTGGGCACGGTGAGCACGGCCGCGCCCGCGCAGGTGTCGTTGGGCGGCGCCTTCAAGTAAAAGACATTGAGGCTGAAGGCCCCCGCGCCGGTGCTTTGGCCGTCGACGACCAAGCTGTAGGTCTGGCCGGTGACCACGTCGAATTCGATTTCGCTGGCTGCGCAGTCGATGAGGTTCGTGCAGGTGTCGTCCATCGCGTAGACCCGGCCGGTCCACCCCACGGTGTTGAGTTGGGCCACGATGCGCGCGTCTTCGGCGGCGACGAATGAGTACACCACGTCCTGGTGGGCCGCGGCCGCGGATTGGCATTGGGGGTCCTGCGCATTGACATTGAGGTCATCGAGCGCGGACCGGGTGTCGCCTTGGACGGTCAGCGTGGTCCCGTCGGTGGGCAAGGTCGCGGTGAGATCGGTGGCGGTGGCGCAGGTGTCGTTGGGGGGCGGAAGCAAGAACGCGGCGCGCAGGTTGAACACCCCCGCGTCGTCGTCGTAAGCGTCGACCGCGATGTGGTAGGTCTCGCCCGTGGTCACCGGGAGGCTCAGCTCCGGCGTGCCCGAGACCGAGGCCGAGCCGTTGCACGCGGCCTGGGTCAGGTCGCCGCAGCCGCCGGTGTAGGCGACCAGGGCCCCGGCCCACGATTCGGTGTCGAGGTCGAACACCACCGTGCCGTCCGACGGGGCGGTGAAGGTGTAGAACATGTCCTGGCCCTCAGCGGTGGAGGGGGTGCAGGTGCCGCGGACCTTGTCGGTGGCGGTCTCGTTGGTGTCGTCGAAGAACACGGGGGTCCCGTCGGTGGGCAGCACGATCGGTGTGGCCGCGGCGCAGGTGTCGTTGGGCGGGGCCACGTACAGGCACACCTGGTTGTCACAGTATTGGCCGAGCAGGCTCGCGTTCGGCTCACACTGCTCGCTCGGTTCTTGTTGGCCATTGCCGCACACGCCTTCGATGTACTCGGCGATGAGGTGATAGCTGATGATGCCGGCGGAGGTCTTGGTCACCTTGACCAGCAGGGTCTCATCGCCGAACAACACATCGCCGCCCAGCTCGATGAGCAGCGCTTCCCGGCAGGGGCTGGCGGTGTAGGAGGCGGCCGCGGGGGTCTCCACGTCATTGATCGCGTAGATGTCGGCCCGCACGTTGGTCGCGCCGGAGCAGTTGTTGGCGTCGACATCGACGCCCCCTTGGCGAACGCGCACCGCGCCGGGCAACAGGCCGCCGGGAAGCTGCAGGCGCCACCAGTCGACGTCACCGGCCTCGAGGGTGCCGCGGGCCACGTCGTCGAGCGGAAGCAGCTGGATGCCGGGATCGTAGGGGCCGTCGTTGCCCCCGTCTTCGTCCTCGCGGGTCGAGCCGTCGTCGAACAGACAGTCGGCCCCACAGAAGGCGGTGCCGTCACACTCTTCGCCCGGCTCGACGAGGTCGTTGCCGCACTCCGGTTCGCCGCACTGGCTCAGGTCGGCGGCGGAGATGAGACCGGGGCAGGGCCCTTGGTTGCAGCTGCCCGGGCCGTCGCACACATCGCAGTCGTTGGGCGAGGTCGACCCGTTGCAGTCGGGGTCCGGGATGCCGCAGCCGCAGTCACAGGTGTTGGAGAAGTCGTCGTGGCGAGAGCCCGCGCAGTTCCAGCCGTGGTCGCACCAGGCGATGTTGTCGGGGTCGATGTCGTCACAGCCAAACGAGAACGAACACCCCGAGGAGCTGCAGAACGAACAGTCGTCGATGGTGAAGTCGGGACCGCAGTCGGGGTCGAGCAACCCACAACCACAATCGCACGTCCCGTCGCCGATCCAGCTGGGGGAACAAATCCACACCCCGGGCCCGCCGATGTCCCCATCGCCGTCGCCGTCCCCGTCGCCATCCCCGTCCCCGTCGCCGTCGCCGTCCCCGTCCCCGTCCCCGTCGCCGTTGGCCGGGCGGGGGCCGCAGTCGGTGCAATCGGTGCCGTAGTCGCAAATCGAGAAGTCGGAGTCCGGGCCGCCGTCGTCGCAGAAGCCGTCATCGGAATCGACGCACTCGTCGGTGCAAATGAAATCGCCGTCGCCATCGCCGTCCCCATCTCCGTCGCCGTCTCCATCGCCGTCTCCATCCCCATCGCCGTCTCCATCCCCATCGCCGTCGCCGTCTCCATCCCCATCGCCGTCTCCATCCCCGTCGCCGTCCCCATCCCCGTCGCCGTCTCCATCGCCCGCGTCGGGCCCGTCTTCCCCGGCATCTTCGCCGTCACCGCCGTCGGGCGAGCCAGTCCCATTCGGACAGCCCACGACGGACAACACACCCCAACACAGCAAACCGATCGACAAGACGCGTTTCATTGAGCCCTCGCTCTTTCCTTCGTGTCACTTGCCACCCGCGAACACGGGCGTAAAGCGGGGCGCGGTCTTGATCCCCGCCGAAACGGGCGCTAAGAGACGATTTTTCAACCTCTTTCGGCTGGGGCCGTCACGTGTCCGGGTTGCGCCGCCGCCTGCTCCTTGTGTACGCCGCCCTCGTCGTGGTCGGCACGGCCGTGCTGTTCTTGGCCGTGCCCGCGCTGCGGACCGCCTGGTTGGTGCCCCTGCTGGTGCAGGCCGCGGTGCTGGGCGTGGGCGTGGCCACCATCTTCTTCGCCACCGTCGCCCCGAGCACGCCGGTCAAGGATCTGGCCGCGGCCTTGCGCGCGCTGTCCATCGGCCAACGCTCGGTGCGGTTGGACCCCGACGGGTTTGGCCTGCTTGCCGACGCCGCCCGGGCGGCCAACGAGCTCGCGGCCGCGTTGTCCGAAGGCCACGACCCCAACCTCGGGGAGGTCAAGCGGCGCCGCCGGCCTGGTTCGCGGCCCCCCGAAAAGGCCCAGGACGCGGCCCCGGCCGCCCCGTCCGTCGACGCCGAGGGCCGTGAAGTCGTCGAGCGCCTCGACGCGGAGGGGCTCGGGGCGGTGCGGAAGATCAAAAAAAGCCCGCCGGCCACCGACGCGCCCGCCGACGGGCCCGCGCCCACCGAGGATGCGCACACCGCGGACGACGAGGACGCCGGTGTCGTGTCCGGTGAGACCGAGAACGACACCATGATCGACGACGCGGCTGTGGAACCGCAGCCCTGGGAGGAGTTTCGCGGGCTCTACGACGCCTACGCGCAAGCGCAGGAAGCGGAGGACGGGGTGCCCCCGTTCGAAGAGTTCGCCGAGGCCCTGGCCGCACAGCGGGCGGCGCTCATCGAGCAGCACAAATGCCGGGACGTGCGCTTCGACCTGAAGTCTCAAAATGGTGAGGTCTCGTTCCAGCCCCGGTTGGTCCGCTAAAATTCCTTCGTGTTGCCGCGGCGTGTGCCGATGTCGACCCGGAGGAGCCGATGATGACGCAAGTGTGGACGGGGCAGGCGGCGGGGTCGGAGGACGACCCCATTCCGGTGGTGCCCGACGACGCCCAGGTGCGGTTGGCCTTTGTGTTCGCGTCCCCCGCGTTCGACATCCGGCCGGTCCTGCAACAGATCGAGGCCCAGCACCCGGCGGCCAAGGTGGTGTTCTCGACCACCGCGGGGGAGTTCACCGAGGCGCGCGACACCAAAGGGGGCGCGAGCGTCGCCCTCATCGCCGGCGACATGGTCGTCGAGCAGACCGTGCAGCGCGGGCTGTCCGGTGACCTGTACGACGTCGTCGAGCGCACCGGGACCGCGCTGGACAATCACCACCCCAGCCACCCGCACCGCACGTGTGTGGTGTTGCTCGACCCTTTGCCCGGCACCGGCGAAGAACTGGTCTTGAGCCTGGCCGCGCGGTTCGGTCCCGAAGTCCGGCTCGTCGGGGGCGCGGCGGGCGACGACCTCGCCATGGCCTCGACCCAGGTGGGCGACGGTCCGCGCATCGTCGACGACGCCTTGGTGGCGACGATGATCCATACCCGCACGCCCCTCGCGGTGGGGGTGGCCCACGGGCATCGCCCGCTCTCGACGCCGCTCAACGTCACCCGGGCTGAAGACAACATCGTGTACGAGATCGATGGGCGCCCCGCGTTCGATGTCTGGGCCGAGAACACGCAGGAACATTCCGGGGTCGATCCCCGCACCCTCGACGTGTCCGGTCGCGCCGCCTACCTGCTGCGCTACGAGGCGGGCCTCCAGCTCGGGCCGGACACGTACAAGATCCGCGCGCCCCTCGACGCGACCGCCGAGGGGGGGCTGTCGTTCGCCACCGGCATCCCCGAGGGGGCGACGTTGCGCATCACCGAGAGCGACCCCGAGAGCCAGCGCGCCGCGGCCAAGACCGCGGCCGAGGACGCGATGCAAAAACTCGGCGCCGCCCGCGCCGCGGGCGCGGTGGTGTTCGACTGCATCTGCCGCAACCTGATTTTGCAGGACCGCTTTCAGGACGCGGTCCGCGACGTGTCCCACGCGCTGGGCGACGCCCCCCTCGCCGGGTTCGAAACCTACGGAGAAATCGCGCTCGACCACGGCGACATGTCCGGCTTCCACAACACCACCACCGTCATCCTCGCGTTTCCTGAACAATGACCCTGCACACCGTCATCGCCGAGCGCCAGATCGAGGTCCACACCGTCGCTGGCTACCTCGCGGGGGCGGCGGGGGCCGAGCGGGCGGTGGAGTTGGTGCACACCGCCTGCGCGGCGCGCGGCTACGACCCGCAGTCGCTCAGCGTGGCCCAGGCGATGGACGTGTTCGAGGAGATCGCAAGCCAGCCCGGGCTGGTGGGCATCGCCGCGCGGTTCGCCCGGTCCCGCATGATCCTGGACCAGACCGGGCGCCGATAGCCTAACCATCTGATAATAAACAAGATATTCCGCTGTCGGGACATGTCGTACCCGCACGCACCAGCGGTGCGGGCGCGCCGATAACCCTCACGTGATCCGGCTCGTGTGCCTGGGCTTGTTGATGCTGACCGCCGCCTGCGCGAGCGGGATCGAGAGCCCGGGCGACGGCCGGCGCGACGGGGACAGCGACGACGACACCCTGCCGATCTCGCTCCCCGTCGACGAGGACGGCAACCCCATCGACGAGCCCGAGCCCAGCGCGACCGGCGAGCCCGAGCCCAGCGCGCCCGGCGAGCCCGAGCCCACCGCGCCCGAGCCCGAGCCCACCGCGCCCGAGCCCGAGCCCAGCCCCGAGCCCGAACCGCCGCCTCCGCCCCCGCCCGGGACCCAGTGCACGGTGTGGCAAGACTGCGGCCCGCACTACGCCAACCCCAACTCGGGCTACGACTGCGTCGATGCCCAATGCCAATGCGACGTCACCGGCCAGTGGGCCTCGACCTGCTATTCCCTGGGGGGCCTGTTCGTCGCCGAGGACTGCCTCTGCGTGTTCAACACCATTCCGTACCCGTCGAGCGACGCGGGCGAGAGCTGCTATTGGCACTACGAAGAGGGCGACTGCGACCCCGACCAGTGGATCGACACCTCCCACTACGAGTACGACTGCTACACCGATTCATACGGTGACAATGTCTGTGACCCCATCTGGGTCGAGAGCGGCTACTACGAAACCAGCGCCTGCATCGACCCCTATTGGGAAGAGCGCTGCATCTAGCCTCTAGCGGGGGGAGTTCCTCCCCCCGCCCCACTCGCGCAGGCGAGCGCTCGTGGGGCCCCACCCCCGAGTCCGCGCTCCAAGGGCCTTCGGCCCGTCGCAGCGGGGTTGCATCCGTTGGATGCAACGTGCTGACGAAACGAAGTCGAGCGCCACCGCAGAGGACGTCCTAGCCTCAACGCGTTTGCATCCGGAGGATGCCAACGCCGGCCCGAATGCGCATGGCCAAGCTTTCGGCTCGGCTGAAGCTGCCGCTTCGCGGCAGACAGCCCCTCAAGAATTAAATGTCGAGGTTGACGGCGTCGAGCGCGGTCTTTTCGATGAACTCGCGGCGCGGTTCGACCTCGTCGCCCATCAGGTCCGAGAACACCCGGTCGGCCTCCACCGCGTCCTCGACCCGGACCTGCAGCAAGGTGCGCCGGGCGGGGTCCATGGTGGTCTCCCAGAGCTGGTCGGGGTTCATTTCGCCCAGACCCTTGTAGCGCTGGATGGTGAGGCCTTTGCGCGCGTCCTCGTCGAGGCGATCGACCAGCTGGTCGAGGGTCTCGTGGTCCGAGGTGCTGCCCCCTTGCCGTTCGATCACGAACGGGCCGTCGCCGATTTCCTTCATCCGACCGTGCAGGCGGCGGAGCTCGGAAATCTCGGGGCTCTCGAGCAGGGCGGAGGTCACCTGCGTCACCACCGGCGCGCCGTTGTGGTAGGTGGTGACCGTCAATGCTTGTGCGGTGCGACCGTCGGGGTCGGCCGCGGTGCCCACCTCGACGGGCAATACCTCGGGCGCGTAGAACGCCAGGTGGCGCTTGAGGTCGGCTTGCAGACCCTCGGGGTGGGCGGCGATGAGGTCGCCGGCGTCGATTTCGGCGCCGCGCACGAGCGCGTCGAGGACGCGGGAGTCGTGGCGGCGGTCGAGGCCGGCGAGCAGCCGGCGGTACTGGTAAAGGGCGAGCGACGCGTTGCGCAGCCGGTTGGTGTCGAGGGCGCCGCCGTCGGCGCTGGTGGCCTGGGCCTTTTCGATCGCGAGGTCGATGAGGTGTTGCTCGAGGGCGGCGTCGTCTTTGAGGTAGGTCTCTTTTTTGCCCTTCTGCACTTTGTACAGCGGGGGCTGGGCGATGTAGAGGTAGCCGCGCTCGACGAGCTCGCGCATTTGCCGAAAGAAGAACGTCAACAGCAGCGTGCGGATGTGGCTGCCGTCGACGTCGGCGTCGGTCATGAGGATGATCTTGTGGTACCGCGCCTTCTGGGCGTCGAACTCGTCGCGCCCGATGCCGGTGCCGAGCGCGGTGATCAGGGTGGTGATCTCCTGGCTGGACAACATCTTGTCGAACCGCGCCTTCTCCACGTTGAGGATCTTCCCGCGCAACGGGAGGATGGCTTGGCTCTTGCGGTCGCGGCCGCTCTTGGCCGAGCCACCCGCGGAATCACCCTCGACGATGTAGATTTCGGACAGGGCGGGATCTTTTTCTTGGCAGTCGGCGAGCTTGCCGGGCAGGCCGGCCCCGTCGAGGGCGCCTTTGCGACGGGTGAGTTCGCGGGCTTTGCGGGCGGCTTCCCGGGCCCGGGCGGCTTCGACCACCTTGCCACAAATGGATTTGGCCGGGCCGGGGTTTTCGTTGAACCAGTCGGTGAGCCGGTCGGCCATCAAGAACTCGACCACCCCTTTGACGTCAGACGAGACCAACTTGTCTTTGGTCTGGGACGAGAACTTCGGGTCAGGCAGCTTGACGCTCACCACCGCGGTGAGACCCTCGCGCATGTCCTCGCCGGAGAACGAGAGCTTGCCGGCTTGTTTTTGGTAGTTGGCCTGGATGTACCCGTTGATGGTGCGGGTGAGGGCGGCGCGGAAGCCGGCGAGGTGCGTGCCCCCGTCGGGGTTTTTGATGTTGTTGGTGAAGCAGAACACGTTCTCCTGGTAGGAGTCGCTCCACTGCATTGACACATCGAGGACGCAGGTGGCGCCGCTGTCGTTGAGCTCGCGCTCACCGGAGATGGAGATCGGCGTGGGGTGCAGCACCGAACGATTCTTGTTCAGGTGTTCGACAAACTCGCTGATGCCGTTTTCGTAGTGAAAGTTGTGCTCTTTGCCGGTGCGCTCGTCGAGGATGGCGATGCGCACCCCGCGGTTGAGGAACGCCTGCTCCCGCAACCGGCCGGACAGGGTCTCGAAGTTGAACTCGGTGTTGGAGAAGATCGACCCGTCCGGCTTGAACCGGATGCTCGTGCCGGTCTGCTCGGTGTCGTCGACGACCTTGAGCTCGGAGGTGGGGTCACCTTTGGAGTAGCTTTGGCGGTGCAGCTTGCCGTCGCGCTTGACCTCGAGGATGAGCTGCTCGGACAAGGCGTTGACCACCGAGACGCCGACCCCGTGCAGACCGCCGGAGACCTTGTAGCTGTTCTGGTCGAACTTGCCGCCCGCGTGGAGCACGCAGAGAATGACCTCGGCCGCGGGCCGACCCGACTCGTGCATGCCCACGGGAATGCCGCGGCCGTTGTCCGCCACCGAGACGCTGCCGTCGACGTGAAGCGTGACCTTGACGGTGTCGCAGTACCCGGCGAGGGCCTCGTCGATGGAGTTGTCGACGACCTCGAACACCATGTGGTGCAGACCCGACCCGTCATCGGTGTCCCCAATGTACATGCCCGGCCGCTTGCGAACCGCTTCGAGACCCTCGAGGACCTTGATCGAAGACGCGTCGTAGTCGGCCCCGTTGCCGCCGGGAACGGGTGCGGGAGGTGCGGGATTGTCAGCGGTGGACGGTTCGGTCACGGGGCCCCCGAAAGGCGCATTTGTCGACGAAAAAGGGCGTGTCTGACCACGCCCCGACCAGTGGTTTCCTACCACCCGAAACCGCCTTCACAAAGAGGGAACGGCCGCGCTAGACCCATTTTTAGCGCAAGAATTCTGGGGGTTTAGGTGACCAAACACGGAGCCCAACCAGGGGGTTGGGTGTGGCTGCTCGGGGCCGCGGACGACCCCCACCTCGACGCTGTGCAGGCGGTGTTGCAGCGCGCCGGGGTCGAGGTGGTGCGCACCTGCGGCCGAGACCGGTTTCGCCTCGTCTACGACCCTGTTCACGTGCGCCATTGCCGCATCGAGAACCGCTCGCTCGCCCGCTGCGCCGGCGCCTACGTGCGCAGGCTCCCCCCGCGCCTGCGCCTGGCCAAGGCCAGCGAGCGGCCGACCCTCGACGAGCTGTACGGCCACCAGCTCGAGGCCGACGCCTGGCGCGACACCGTGTGGGCCTTGCTGCGGCACGTCCACGAGGCGGGCAGGATGGTGCTCAACCCGCCGGGGGCGGGCATCATCGCCACCCCCAAGCTCGACATCCTCCGCCGGGCCCACCGCCACGGCCTTCGCATTCCAGAGACATTGGTGACGTCGAGCGTGCCCGAGGGCACCACCTTTGTGCAGGACTGTGAGCAGGCGGTGGCCAAGCCGGTGCGGGGCGGGGCGCTGGCCACCCTGATGCTCCCCGGCGACGAGCGGCTCGCCCGCCTCCCCCGGGCGCCCGTGACCTTGCAGCAGCGCATCTTCGGGCCCGACGTGCGCGTGGTGATGCTCGAGGGGCGGGTGCTGTGCGCGTCCCGCCTCACCGGGCTGTCCGGCGCGGAGGTCGATTTCCGCGCCGACCCCGCGTTCTCCGCGGGCCGGGCCGTGCACGTGCCCGAGGCCGTCGACGACGCCACCGTGGCGCGCCTGGCGGCGCTGAGCGCGGATGTGGGGGCGCGCCTGTGCGGCGTCGACCTCAAGGCGTCCGAGGACGGCTATGTGTTCTTGGAGCTCAACCTCGCGCCCGCCTACCGCGAACAGGAGCGCGCCCTGGGGGTGGACGTGACCGGCGCCATCGCCGCCGCTTTGGTGGCGTAGAACGCTACAGCAGGTCGAGGCAGGCGGTGGGGCAGGTCTGGGCCCCGGCCATGCCCACACACGCGGCGAACGATTGCGCGGTCTGCTCGTCGGTGTTGGCGCAGGTCTGCTGGCACATGAACGCCTCCTGGTCGGTGGCGAAACAGTCCGCCTGGGCCATGAACGAACACGCCATGCCGCATTGTTCCGCCCAGGTCCCGCAGTCCGCGGGGCAGTCGCCGGGCCCTTCGGTGCCGTTGCATTGGCCGTCGCCGCATTCCGGCGGGTTGCCGTGGGGGTCTTGGCAGGTGCCGATGGGGCTCGCGGTCAGGCCGAACCCGCACCCGGTCCCGCACCCACAATGTGACTGGCTGAGGCAGCCGGTCTCGCAGCTGCCGGCGGCGGGGTCGAGGCAATAGGTCCCCGCCGCGCAGGTCGTGTCCCCGCAGGGGGTGGTCCCGTCCTCGTCGGGGCACGCGGTGCAGTCGGCGGCACAGTTGGCGGGCCCTTCGCCGAGGTCGCAGGTGCCGTTGCCGCAGGTGGGGGTTCGATCCGGTTCGCACCGGCCCACGGTGGTCTCGCTCACCCCGTCACAGTGCTCGTCATCGCGGCATTGGGCGTCGACAAAGCAGCCCTCGTCGCAGGTGTCGTCTTGGCAGTGCGTGCCCACCGTGCAGGTCCGCCCGTCCTCACACAATGAGCCGCCCTCGGGGAGCGTCGGGCCTGCGTCCACCCCGGCGTCCCCGGTGCCCCCGTCGGCGCAGCCCAGGACGAGAACGAACACCAAGAACAAGCCGCGCTTCATCACGACGGTGTGCCCAAAAACAAAAGGCCCCGCAATGGGGCCCGATGTCGCGGTGCCAGCGGCGGCGCGGTCAGACCGCTTCGGTGGACTGCACCCGCACGGTGGTCTCCATCGACTTGCCGGTGTCCTTGTCGTGGGCGGTCACGGTGAGGATGCCCTCGACGTTGCAGTCGAACACGATCTGCACGTTGACCGACCCTTTGGGCCCGGGCCGCAGACCCGAGAACTCGAACTCGCCGAGGAGGTCGTTCTCTTTGGCCCGGCGGCTGTCGCCCTGGTAGATGCGGACCTGAACTTCCTCTTGGTTGTCGTAGCTCGTGGTGGTGTCCAGTGACTTTGCGTTGGGCACCGAGGCGTTGCGCTTGAACACCTCGACCATGTCCCCGCTGGCCGACTCGATGCCGATGGCCATGGGGATGACGTCCAACAGCTGCACCTTTTGGTCCACCGCGTCGGTGTCCAATGAGTGTGCATACAGCGCCGCGCCCACCGCCACCGCCTCGTCGGGGTGCACGCTCTTGGCCGGGGGCTTGCCGAAGTACTCGGTGACCGCCTTCTGGACCGCGGGCCAGCGGGTCTGGCCCCCGACGAGAAGAATCTCGTCGAGCTGGTGCACGCCGAGGCCGGCGTCCTTGACCACCATGTCCGCGATTTCGACGGTGCGCTTGACCAGTGGCTCGGTCAGCTCCTGGAACTTGTCCCGGGTGATGACCATGTTGATGTCGAGCGGCGTGCCCTCGGGGGTCATGGTCACGAACGGAATCGAAAACGGCGCCTCGGTCCGCGCCGAGAGATCGATCTTGGTGCGCTCGGCGAGGTCTTTGATCCGCTGCATCGCGATGGGGTCGGTGGTGAGGTCGACGCCGTGCTTTTGCTGGAAGTCCTCGATGACGTAGCGGATGAGGGCGTTGTCCCAGTCGATCCCCCCGAGGAAGATGTCGCCCCCGGTGGCTTTGACCTCAAAGGTCCGGCCCCGGATTTCGATCACCGAGACGTCGAAGGTCCCGCCCCCGAGGTCGTAGATCGCCACCGTTTGGTTGAGGTTCTGTCGGATGCCGTAGGCCATCGCCGCCGCGGTTGGCTCGTTGATGATCCGAATGATCTCGAGGTCGATGAGCTTGCCGGCTTCCTTCACCGCTTGGCGTTGGCGGTCGTTGAAGTACGCGGGCACGGTGACCACCGCTTTGGCGATCGGCTTTTGCAGGTAGTCCGCGGCCACGGTGCGGATGGTGTTGAGGATCTTCGCCGAGACCTGGCTGAGGTTGTACTGCGCCTCGTCGATGGGGATGATCACGTTGCCCTGATCGCCCGGCTTCATCTCGTAGGCGAAGTATTCGCCCATCTTCTTCACGAACCCCGATTGGTAGTCGCGGCCGATCAGACGCTTGGCGCCATAAATCGTGCGACGGGGGTTGAGCAGCCATTGGCGCTTGGCTTCGTGGCCAACGAGTTCATTGCCTTTTTCGTCGATGGCAAAAATGGACGGGATGGTGGTCTCGCCGCCCCGGTAGGGAATCATCTTCACGTTGCCGTCGTCCTCGACGATGGCGCACGCGGAGTTGGTGGTCCCGAGATCGATCCCGACGATTTCTCCGGGCATGTTTTGGCTCCTCAGCTGCCACAGAGCACCTTTTGCGGTGCGGATCGTGGTGGAACGATCCATGCTTCGGATACCAAAAACCCTCGGAAAGCGGAAGAAAACGCATGCAGCCTGACGGAATCGATCCGCGCACGGAGCGACACGCGCTCTGGTTGGCGGCGTTGGTCCTCGGGGTGCTGGTGGTGGCCTGGGTGCTCGGCCGCGACGGGGTGGCGGGGTTGGGGCTGTTTTGTCCGCTGCGTGCGCTGGTGGACGTGCCGTGTCCGGCGTGCGGGAGCACCCGGGTGGTGGTGTTGCTGTCCGAGGGGCGTTTCGTCGACGCCTTGGCCCTCGCGCCCCTGCCCGCGCTGGTGCTCGCGGCGATCGTGGTCCGGGCGGCGTGGGCGGCGTGGCGGCTTCTGACAGGTCGTGCGGGACCGCGGCCGGTGGTGCGTCCCTTCGTGTGGTGGACCGCGGCGGCGTTGTTGTGGGCGTACGCGTTGTGGCGATCGGCCCTGACCGGTGCGCCCTGACGGGATGTGCTATCGGAGGCCCCATGCAGAGCTTCGTCGACGCGATGGCCCCCTTGCTCCGGGCCGGCCCGGTGGGGGTCATGGTCGCGGCTTACCTCGTGGGGTCGATTCCGTTCGGTCTCATGCTGGCCAAACGGTTCGCCGCCACCGACGTGCGGGAGGGCGGCAGCGGCAACATCGGGGCCACCAACGTGGCCCGGCTGGTGGGCAAGAAGCTCGGGTTTGTCACCCTCGGCCTCGACGCGCTGAAGGGGGCGGTGCCGGTCCTGGCGGTGCATTTTTTGTGGCCCGTCCCCGACGAGGTCGCGCAGCTGGAGGCGGTGGCGGGGTTCTTCTCCGTCGTGGGCCATTGTTTCCCGGTGTGGTTGCGATTCCGGGGCGGCAAAGGCGTGGCCACCGGCATCGGCGCGTTGTTGAGCCAGCGGCCGGTGGTCGGCCTGATCGGGGTGGCGTGTTTTGCCGTCGTCTACGCGCTGTTCAAGCGGGTGTCGTTGGCGGTGTTGGTGGCGGCGCCGTTGGTGTTGGCGGCGTTTTTCTGGATCCACGAGGTGGACGCCACCGTGCCGGTGTTGGTCGGGATGCAGGGCGTCATCATCATCCGCCACAAGGACAACATGGTTCGGCTGCTCAAACGCACCGAGCTGAAGGTCTGACCACCACCCGCGCCACGCGTCAGGTCGCACATCTTCCCACATGTGCGTGATGATACTGCATGTCGGATGAGGTGGTCGCCGCTCCCATCGGTCACCTGACCTGAGCGTGCGTTCGTACGCACGTTCTCCCACAACGGGCGATAAAAGAATTGAACGCTTTTGCCTGATCATTGATCTCGCTCGGAGGTTTTCATGCGCCACTTCCTCGCTCTTCCCTGCGCGGCCCTGCTCCTCAGCGCCTGCGTGAACGAAGTCGGAAGTGAAGAAGGCATCGACCTCGGCGAACGCGCCCACCAAGACCTCGCCGTCGTCGACGGCCAGCCCGCCACCGCCGGCGAAATCTACTCCACCGTGGCCCTGTCCGACGGGTTCAGCCCGTTCTGCACCGGGACCCTCATCGCGCCGCAGGTGGTGGTGTCCGCCGCCCACTGCGTGGTCGAGGGCTTCGGCACCATTTCGCCCAACAGCGTGGAGATCATCGCCGGGGTGCTCAACGCCAACAACGCCCCCAACAACACCCGCTACGGCGTCAGCCAAGTCATCGCCCACAACCAGTACAACAACAATGGGCCCTACGACAACGACGGGGTGGGGGCAGACAATGACATTTCGTTGCTTATCTTGAGCCAACCGGTGGTGGGCATGCAGCCGGCGCAGATTCTGCCCGCGGCGGAGTTCGACAACGTCTTGACGTTCGGGACGCCGGTCGTCGTCACCGGCTACGGCCAGACCCAGGTCAACGGGGGCACCAGCGGGGTGCTCTACATCGGACAGACCCCGTACGATCACCGTTCGTCGTCGGAGTTCATGGCCGGGGCCAACAACTCCACCGATTCTTGTTTCGGGGACAGCGGCGGCCCGGTGTACGTCTTCAGCGGGGGGCAGCGGTTCCTCATCGGCGCCACCTCCCGGGGCATTTGGTCCTCGAACAGCGCGTGTGGGGACGGCGGCATCTACACCCTGGTGTCGGCCTACACGAGCTGGATCGAATCGAACGCCGGGGGCTTGCTCGACGACCTGCCCCCCGACGGAGGCGGCAACCCGCCCCCCACCGGCAGCTGCGTGGGCAGCTGTGGCCAGCAGACCGCGGCGGGATGCTGGTGCGACGACCAATGCGAAGCCAACAACGATTGTTGCGCCGACTACCAACAAGAATGTGTGGGCAACCCCGATCCCCCGACGGGGGAGTGGCTGTGCCCGCCCGCGTGGATCGGCGATGGCGAATGTGACTGCGGCTGCGGCGCGGTGGACACCGACTGCACCGCCGGCACCGTCGCGGAATGTGAATGGAACCACTGCCAGAACGGCACCGAGCTCGACCCCGCAAGCCCCGATCAATGTGTGGTGCCGGGCCAGCCCGAACCCGAGCCTCAGCCGGAGCCCGAGCCCACCGGGGGCTGGACCTGCGATCCGGCCTACCAGGGCGACGGGGAATGTGACTGCGGCTGTGGCGTGCAGGACAGCGATTGTCCGCTCGGGACCCTCGACGAATGCCAGTACAACCTGTGCCCCGAAGGGGTCCTCCCCGACGCCAACAGCCCCTGGTTGTGTGAAGGCGCCACCGGCGACGGCGATGGGGATGGCGACGGCGATGGGGATGGCGACGGCGACGGCGACGGGGACGGCGATGGAGACGGGGACGGCGATGGTGACGGGGATGGCGACGGCGACGGCGACGGTGACGTCGGGGGCGACGGCGACGGCGATGGGGATGGCGACGTGATCGGGGGCGACGGCGATGGGGATGGCGACGGCACCGGCAACAACGGCGGCGACGGCGACATCATCCTCAACAACGATCCCGGCACCGGCAACGTGACCTCCGACGACTTGCGCGACGACCCCACCGAGGTGAACGGGGGGTGCTCGGCGACGCACACCGGCGGCGGCAGCCCCGTGGGCGCGGGGCTCGCGTTGTTGCTGCTCGGGCTGGTGTCTCGGCGGCGCCGGGCGTGACCCACCTGGATTGACGGGACCGCTCAGGCGCGCACACTGGGGGGCGTGAGCGACCAAAACCTCCCCGCGTCCGAGAGCGCGATCGCGCAGCTCAAGGCCGCCCGCGATCGCGGGCGGTCGGCGGGCAAGACCTATCGCGAATACATGCGCACCAGCACCCGCGGCCTCGAGGTCGGGGTGGGCGTGGCCGTCGGGGCCGCGGTGGGCGCGTGGTTGGACAACCGATATGGCACCGGGCCGTGGTGCGCCCTGGGCGGCGTGCTGCTCGGGGTGGCCCACGCGGTGAAGGTTTTGGTCGAGATCGTGGCCGAAGAGAAGAAGCGCTCCGCGGCGCAAAAAGCAGCCACGGAGGCAGCCCATGACGGATGAAGCAGGCACCCGCGCGGGCGGCATCGCCCGTGACATCCGGTTGCTCACCGGCGTGGCGGTGGTGGTCTCGGCGGTGCTGGTCGTCGGGTCGCTGCTGCTGGCCCTGTTCGGGGTGCCGGGCATGTGGCCGTTCACCAAAGGCTTGACGCTTGGGTGTGTGGCCTCGACGGTGAACTTGCGGGTGTTGTCCGCGGCCACCGCGGCGATGTTCCAACAGCAGAACGGCTCGGCCTTGCTCGGTTTCTTGATCAGCTTCGTGATCTTGGTGTGCGCGGCGGTGTTTGTCCTCGGCCAGCCCGCGGGGTTTGCGCTGGGCTTCGCCGCCGGCATCACGATGCCGGGCTTGGTGGGCCTCGGCTACGCCGCCGTCGACAAGCGGTCGCGCGGCCCCGACGACGCCGGCTGAGCGCGGTTTGACGACGACGACGTGACATCACGCCGCGCCTTGTGCGGCGAAATGACGCTTTGTTGCGCGGGTGTTTTCACGACGTGCACAGCAGTGCGCCAAAAGCCCCTTGCCCATCGGGACCAAAGGTTGCATGAGTCCCAGCGCAATCACTCGATCGCAGCGAGGACGGACGTGGATCACCACACCACATGGTTCAGCTTTCTGCCCGGTTACCAGAACCTTCTGGACTACCTGAACGGGTATTACTCGGGCTCCATTCTCATGCCCGCGGGCGCGCACGAGTACGAGTCCGTGCACCACATCTTCGCCGCGGGCTTGGTGTTCCTGTTCTTGGTGATCATGGCGCTGCTCGCCCGGGCGCGCCTGAGCGACATCGAGAACGCGGTCATTCCCGACAAGAAGCTCACCCCGCTGCTCATGTTTGAGCTCATCCTCGAGCTGGTGATGGGCATGATGGAGTCGGTGCTCGGCAAAGAGTACAAGCGCTACGTCCCGATGATCGGCACCTGCGCGCTGTTCATCCTGTTCTCGAATTTGCTCGGGCTCGTGCCTGGTTTCGTGCCCCCCACCGACAACCTCAACACCACCTTCGCGGTCGCCTCGGTGGTGTTCGTGTGGTTCAACTTTCACGGGTTCCGCCAGGCCGGTCACCACCACATCACCCACATGCTCAACCCGGTGGGGGCCTGGTGGGGCTGGTTCCTCGCCCCGCTGCTCGGCGTGGTCGAGGTGTTCGGCGTGCTCATCCGTCCTGTGACATTGGCGCTGCGTCTCGCCGCCAACATGATCGGCGACCACGCGGTGCTGTTCGCGTTCGCGGGCATTTTTCCGCTCCTGGTGCCGCTGCCCTTCTACGCCCTCGGTCTGTTGGTGTGCCTCATCCAGACCGCGGTCTTCTGCATCTTGTCGACGGTGTACATCGCTTTGCACACCCCGGAAGAACATCACTGACCTCGATTCCTGACCCTTGTCCCCGGGGGGCGACCCCCAGAAAGAGAAGAAAGATGAAATCCCTGTTCACCCGTTTTCTCGTGTTCTCCTGCACCCTCCTCGTCGCTGGCGCCGCGTTTGCGCAAGACGGCGCCGCGATGGGCACCGAGTCGTACAAAGCGCTGGCCGCCGGCATCGGCATCGGTCTCGCCGTCCTCGGTGGGGGCATGGGCCAAGGCCGTGCCGCTGCGGCCGCCTTCGAAGGCCTGTCCCGCAACCCCAATGCGCGCGACGCGGTGTTCGTGCCGTTCATTCTCGGCCTCGCCCTCATCGAGTCGCTCGTGATTCTGGCCCTCGTCGGCCTGAAGTTCATCTGAGCTGACCGACCAGAAGGGTCGAAAGCGCTGCCGCCCTGGCCTTGGCCGGGGTGAGCAGCGTTTTTTGTGAGGCGAACATGAAGTCGTGGCGTCAGGTGGTCATCGACGTGCAGCCGCAGTTCGCGGATGCGTTCTCGTCGCTGTTGACCGATCAGGGAGCGCTCGGTTTGGAGATCATCGACGACACGACCCGGGCGATGCCGGGGGCGATGGCGCGGCTCAACGCGCGCACGACGTTGGTGGCCCCGTTCGAACCGCGCGAGGGGCTCGAGCGCGACATCTCCGCGGAGGTGGCACGGCTGATGCGGGCCCTCGACGGCGCGCCCGACGTGGAGATCGCTTGGTCGACCCTCGACGAGGAGGACTGGAACGCGACGTTCAAGCAGGGGTGGGCGCCGTTTTTTCTCGCCGAGGACGTCGTGGTCGTGCCCTCGTGGGCCGAGCAGTGGCCGCCCGCCGGGACCGAGCTGTTCATCGATCCAGGCGCGGCGTTCGGCACCGGGACCCACGAGACCACGCAGTTGTGTGCGCGCCTGTTGCTCGATCACCTCGCCGCCCACGGCGCGCCCCCCGCGGTGCTCGACGTGGGCACCGGGAGCGGCATCTTGTCCTTGCTCGCGCTCAAGCGCGGCGTGCCCCGGGCCGCGGGCACCGAGATCGATCCCGTGGCCCTCGACGCCGCCCGCGCGAACATGGACGCCAACGGGGTGGGCGAACGGTTCGTCGGGTGGATCGGCAACCCCGACGAGACCGGCGAACGCTTTGCATTGGCGTTGGCCAACATCTTGATCGACCCCTTGCTGCACCTCGCGCCCGCGATCGCCCGGGCGGTGAGGCCGGGGGGCATCTTGATCGCGTCCGGGATCCTGGTGTCCCAGGCCGAGGCGCTGGAAAAGGCCTACGTCGCCCAGGGTTTTGTGCGTGTGTCACGTGAGACATTGGGCGAGTGGGCGGGCGTAAAACTTCAAAGGGCCGCGTCGGACACGTAGAACCGCCTCAAGCCAAGACGCTGGCCGGCGCGCATGTCGTGTGATGTTCGCTTTCGGCTAGACTGCTTGGCAGGAGGCGAGGTTGACCGACGTGCAGACGCTGATCGATGGCAGTGACTTTGACGTCCACTACCAGCCCGTGCTCGACCTCCGCACCAACAAAGCCTTCGCCTACGAGGCGCTGGTGCGCGCGCACCCGCCGGAGTTCAAAAACCCCCTCGTGCTCATCGACGCCGCCCTCCGCGAAGGGTTGATGGGGGTGCTGGGGCGGGCCATCCGGCGCAAAGCGGTCGACGACTGCCGCGACTTGCCACTGTTTCTCAACATTCACCCCAACGAGTTCGAGGAGGGGTGGCTGGTCCGGCCCGATGACCCGATCTTCGAACACGAACACCCGGTGTACCTCGAGATCACCGAAGGGGTGCCGCTGTCGCACTTCTCGCTCTGCCACGAGGTGCTGCAAGAGCTGCGCGGCAAGGGCATGTGCTTGGCCGTCGACGACCTCGGGGCGGGTTACTCCAACCTCAAGTACATCGCGGACCTCAACCCCGAGATGGTCAAGCTCGACCGGGACCTCATCACCGGGCTCACCATCGGCTCCCGCCTGCACACGCTGGTCACCAAGATCGTCGATCTGTGCACAGCCCTCGGGGCCAAGGTCGTGGCCGAGGGCATCGAGACCGACGAGGAGCTCGCCGCGGTGCGCGCCACCGGCTGTCACTATGGCCAGGGCTACCTCATCGCCCGGCCCGCGTTCCCCCCGCCGCGCCCGCGCTTGGTGGGGCTCGAGCCACCGACGCTGCACTAGCCTTTGAGAGGGGAGTTCCTCCCCCCTCGGCCCTCACGCTTCGCAAGCTCAGCGAATCGGGCCTCACCCCCGAGGCGGTGCTACAGGGGCCTCCGGCCCGTCGCGCCGTGGTTGCATCCTGCGGATGCAACGGGCTGAGGAGGCGGTTGGGGTGGGCGGCGCGGCGCTTTGGTCGCGGGCGACGTCGGGGACGGTGTCGACCAGGCGGAGGATGTCGAGGGCCACGGGGAGCAGGCGCGCGCCGGCGTCGGACAGGGCCATGCCGTCGCGCCGGCGCTCGAACAGGGACGTGCCCAGTTCGTCCTCGAGGCGCAGGATGTGGCGGCTCACCGGCGGTTGGGTCAGGCACAGGCGCCGGGCCGCGCGGCCCACGTGGCGCTCTTCGGCCACGGTCACGAACGAACGAAGTTGGTCGAGGCTCATGGCCCCACAATAGCGCGCGGGGCGCGCAGCGCGACGATGCCAAAAAAGCATCGCCCACGGGGCGCGCGATGTCGCATGGACATTGGCGGGGCCGCGGTGAGGGACCCACAGTGCGGGCATGTCATTGCCCATGGAGATCCTCAGCCCGCGCCAAATCGGGCCCCTGTTGGCCGCGGGCCGGGCCGCCGCCGACGTGCTCGACGCGGTGGCCGCCCACATCGCCCCCGGGGTGAGCACCGCCGCCCTCGACGAGGTCGCCCGCGCGGCCATGGCCGGGGTGGGGGCACGCTCCGCGGCCGAGGGGTACGGCCCCCCGCACCAGGTCCCGTTTCCCGGCGCGGTGTGCACCAGCATTGGGCGGGTGGTGTGCCATGGCGTGCCGCGCCGGGACGAGTGGTTGCGGGACGGGGACGTGATCAACGTCGACGTGGCCGTGGACAAGGACGGCTACTTCGGCGACACCTCGCGCACCTTTGGCGTCGGCGACGTCGACGACGAGGCCGCGCGGTTGATGGCGGTGACCGAGGCGGCGATGTGGCGCGGCATCCGCGCCCTCGTGACCGGGGCGCGGCTCTCGGCGGTGGGCCAAGCGATCGAACCGTTCGTGACCGCGGCCGGCTTCGCGGTCGTGCCCGACTACGGCGGGCACGGCATCGGCCGGGCCATGCACACCGCCCCCCACGTCAGCCACGTGGTGGGGCGGCGGCGGGGGCCGCGGCTGGTCGCGGGCATGGCCCTGACCGTGGAACCGATCGTGTGCACGGGGCGGCCGGCCGCGCGCACCCGGCGCGACGGCTGGACGGTGGTGACCGTCGACGGGGGCCGGACCGCGCAGTTCGAGCACACGGTGCTGCTCACCGACCAAGGCCCCCGGGTGACCACCCTCGGCGCGGCCGAACGGGCCCGCGGTCTCGACGAGGGCGGCCCGCTTCCGGGCCCCTAGGGGGTTAAGCGCAGGGCCCAGTCCAAGGCCGCGCGCATGCTCGCCGGGTCGGCTTGGCCCGTGCCCACCAATGCATCTGCAGTGCCGTGGTCGGGGCTGGTGCGCACCACATCGAGGCCCCAGGTGATGTTCACCCCGGCGCCTTTTGTGAGCAGCTTGTACGGGGCCAAGCCTTGGTCGTGGTAGAGGGCGAGCACCGCGTCGGGGCTTGGCGCCCCCCGGGCCACGTCGGCGAAAAAGCCGTCCGCGGGCAGCGGTCCGCGCAGGGTCAGCCCGGGCCGCGACTTCTGCAGCACGGGACCGACCACGGTCTGCTCCTCGTCTCCGAGCAGGCCGCCCTCGCCGGCGTGGGGGTTGAGCCCGAGTACGGCGATGGTGACGTCCCGCCGCCCCGCGATGTGTTGGGTGGCGTCGCCCAACAGATCGAGAATCTCGTCGAGGCGCTGGGCGGTGAGGGCCGCGGGCACGTCCCGCAGCGGCACGTGAATGGTGGCAAGCCCGAGCACGAACGGCCCCCCCGCGAACAGCATCAACGGGCGGGGCCCGCGGGCCAGGTGCGCGAACAGAAACTCGGTGTGGCCGGGGTAGGGCCCGCCCTCGACCTCCTGGAGCGCGGCCTTGTGGATGGGGCCGGTGACCAGGGCGTCGACTTCGCCGGCCTGCGCCGCCCCCACCGCGAGCAACAACGCGTCCCGCTCGAGGGCGAGGCCGCTTCGGCCCGCGGGGGGCACCAAGCGCACGTGGTGCGGGCCCACGCGCAAGCCATCGGCGGTGAGGGCCATGTCCACCCCCGAGGGGGCCCTTCGCAATGTGTCTGCATGGCCAAAGAACACGAACCGGGTGTCATCGTCCGGGGGGAGCGCGGCCAGGCCTTTGGCCAGGACCTCGGGGCCGATGCCGCCCCCGGGGGTCAGGCCCACGGTGCGCATGGGTCAGCCGAGCGCGCTTTCACCGTCGCGGAGAATGATCACGCAGGTGTCGTTCTCGAGGACGATGTGCGGGCCTTGGGCGGTGCCGGCGGCGACCTCCCAGGTGTCGCCCGCGTGCAGCACGCGAAAACCGCCGTCCTGGCCAAAGCGCAACGAGCCGCTCAGCACCCGGCCTTTTTCGGCGCTGGGGTGGGTGAGGGCGGGGATGACCACGTCCTTGACCGCTTCGATGACCTCGAGGGTCTTGCCGTCGGCTTGTCCGATGCGGGCCAAGCGCAAGCCGCGCAGGCTCGGGATTTCGACAAACGCTTCGGGGGCGGGCATCTGAAAGTCGGTGTCCATCGCGTCCTCCGGGCGCAGATGTACCACACCGGGGCCGCGGCTGACGATGGGGGAACGATGCCGCTGCGCGTCGTCAGCCGGCGTTGGCGTCGTGCACGGCGATGACCACACACGAGATGTTGTCGTAGCCCCCGCCGCGGTTGGCGAGCACCACCAGCTCGAACGCGGCCCGCGCGGGGTCGGCGTACTCGAGGATCACGTCGAGCATCACCTGTTCGGCGGTGTCCTGGGTGGCTTGGGGACCGGCGGCGAAGTCGGGGATGCCGTCGCTGCAGAGCAGCAGGCGGTCGCCGGGCATGAGTTGCACCCGGAAGATTTCAGGCTCGAAGGGGTCGGGGCGGCTTTTGCCGTCGGGGCCGATCACCACCCTGCCGACGACGCGGGTCAGGGCGGAGCCCATTTTGACCTGGGCCGCTTCGGCGAACGACAAACCCATGCGCAGTGCGTCGGTGGCGCGGTCGTGGTCGATGGCGATGCGCTCGATGACCCGGTCGCGGATCAAGTAGCTGCGGCTGTCCCCGAGGTTGGCGATGGTCGCTTCGCTGCCCGCGACGTAGGCCGCGGAGATGGTGGTGCTCATCACCTGGTTGGGCTCGTTGGGCATCGGGGCGCAGACTTTGTTGACCTCGGCGCTGATGCGTTTGCCCGCGGAGCGCGAAATCTGGCGCAGCACGTCGACGCGTTGGGGGTGGCTGAGCATCAACGCGGGCTGGCCCGCCTTCTCGAGGGCGGTCCAGCGTTGCAGCGCGGCGGTCTCGACCTGCTCGGACGCGTAAGCCCCATCCCCATACTTGCTGCGGCTGACCCCGTCGGCCACGAGGTAGAGCCCGACCCGGCCCTCGTCGTCGGTGAGCGACACCGCCCGGTCTTGTTGGGCCGCGCCGCGCCGGGCTTTGCCCAACCCGGTGTGCAGTTCGCCCCAGGCTTCGAGCACAATGTCTTTGGGCCGGTCCGCGTACCGCACCTCGGCGAGCAGGCGGTTGCGGGCCCGGATGAGCTGATCGCGCAGGCCGCGGGCGTGGCCGATGCGTTCGATCGGGGACGGCAACAAACACGGGCGCAGGTAGGGCCAAATCCCGAGCGGGCACTCGGGCCGGAAGACGCGCGGCGAACACAGAAACGCGGGGTCGAGCCCGGGCTCGACGGGGGCACGCCGGGCGAGCAGCGTGTAGACCATCAGCGCCACCGCGTAGACGTCGGAGTGCGCCCCGGCCCGGTACCGAATCTGGTCGCGCACCTCGGGCGCCGAAAAAATGCCCACCGGCCCCGACGGCAACACGTGAGCGGGATAAAAGCCGTTGATCGCGTAGAGCCGAACTTTGCCGCCACGCTCGATCACGATCTGGCTCGGCTCGAGGTCGTACACGTACTGGCCGGCGCCGTGCAGGCTCTCGAGCACCTCGGCCAACTCGATGCCGAGCTCGAGGGTGGCCATCGCGGGCAGGACCCGATCCGCCGACGTGAGGTAGTCGACCACGGTGTTGCCCTTGGGCCGTTCGAACACGCGAACGGAGGCGTTTTCGAAGCTCACCCGGGCTTGGGGCCGCACGATGCGGGGGTCGGGGAGGTGTTTCCACGGGGGCTCGGGCCGGGGCTCGGCCATCCACACCGCGGTGAACGGGTGCTCGATGCCCTCGATGCGCGCCCGGTAGAACACGCAGCCGCGTTGGTCGCCCAAGCTCTCTTCGAGGCGGACGATCTGGCCGTCTTCGGCGGTGAGGGTGCGGCCCGGGGCGGGCGGGATCGCGGTGACGTCCGTGCCCTCGTCGAAGGGGGCCCCCTCGACGGTCTCGCCGGGCTCGTCGGGGCGGCTGTCGTCGCGGCCGTGTTGGCGGGGGTCGAGGGAGATGTCGACGGTCTGGTCGTTGAGCGGATCGGCGGTGTCGGGCCGCGGGGACCGCGTGTGGGCGTCGGGATTGGCCACGACCTCGGGCAGGATCGCGCGCCCGTCGGCGGACAGGCGCCGGGGCCGGGTGATCTCCCGGCTGATGCCGGGGATGGACGGCGGGTCGAAGCCGTCGGTGCGCAGCCCGTCCTCGGTCTGGTCGTCGAAGGGCTCGCCCTCGTGGGAGAGCATCTCGAGGAGCGAGACCTCTTCGCCTTCGCCCTCTTGCGATTGGGGCAACATGTCGCGGGCGCCGAGCGGCGCCCCGTCGGGGACGGACACCGGCGGCGGGGCGGCGGGGCCTTCGCTGTCGGCGCTTTGGATGTCGTCGGGGGACAGAAGGGGAAGGTCTTCGTCCGCGGAGGTGGCGGGCACCGGGCGCAGGTCAGCCTTCTCTTCGGGCGCTTTGTCCTCCGAACTGCGGTCGTGGGCGGTGCTCATGGGCCTCGGTGCGTCCCTGGGGGTTCGGTCGACCCTACCAGGGTGCTGGCCAATCGCCCAGCACAGGGAATGGCGGGACGGCCTGGTTTGTTCGACAACCCGCATATGTTACGTCGAGGGCATGTCGACGGGGGCCCTGGCCCACCGCCTCGGAGTCCGACTTTGCTGAAGGAAATGGCCTGTGCACCCCGTCCTGTTTCGCATCTTTGACTTTCCGATCCACACCTACGGGGTGCTGATCGTCACCGGCTTTTTGCTCGCGATGTACGTCGCCTGGCGCGAAGCCAAGCGCCAAGGCGACGGCCACGAAGAAGACGTCCTGGACTTCGCGTTTTGGGCGTTGCTCGGGGGCATCATCGGCGCGCGGGTGGTGTTCATCATCGTCAACTGGCGCGAGTACGCCGCCGACCCCGTCAACATCCTGCTGTTCTGGAAGGGGGGCCTGGTCTTTTACGGCGCGGCCATCGGCGGGTTCTTGGCGTTCGTCTGGTACGCGCGCAAACGCGGCTTCGGCCTGGTCACCTCGCTCAAGCTCGCCGACTACGTGATCGTGGGGTTGCCCTTGGCCCACGTGTTCGGCCGCTTCGGCTGCATCGCGGCCGGGTGCTGCTGGGGCGCGGCGATGTACCACACCGGGCAGGGCGGCGAGGTCATCTCGGACATCCCCCTCGCCGCGCAGTTCCCCGAGGGGTCATTGGCCTACGCGAGCCTGATCAAATCGGTGGACCCGAGCGTGCAGGAGGCGATGCGCACCCTCGGCACCACCATGCCACTGTTTCCGTCTCAGCTCGTCGAGGCGTTCGGCGAGTCGCTGGTGTTCTTGGCCCTGCTGCTCGTGCGCTCGCGCAAATGGTTCCACGGCCAGGTTCTGCTCACCTACGGGCTGCTCTACCCGGTGCTGCGCTTCACCCTCGAGTTCTTCCGCGGCGATGCCGAGCGGGGCCTCGCGGTGTTGTCGACGAGCCAGTTCATTTCCATCGGGGTCGCGGTCGCGTCGCTCTGGGCGATCGTGGTGCTGCGCAAGCGGGGCATGGCCCAGCTCAACGTGAGCTCGCCGACCTGACCGTCCCGGTCACCGCCGCGGGCTGACCTCGCGGGCGCGGTCGTCGGCGGTGCGGTCGAGGGCCCCGTTGGCGGCGTGCAGCCCGCGCAGGTAGCGCATCACAGGGTCGCGCCAGTCCACCGCGGTCTCTTCGGGTTCGGGGTCGTACCGAATGAACTCGTAGTGGTCACCGCCCCGGTACATGAAGTCGTTGATCACCACCTTGAGCGGCCGGTCGTCCTCGATGACCGCGCCGTGGCGGTCGATGACCTCGAGGATGGTGGTGCCGGTCTTGTTCTCGTCGTAGGTGAAGCGCACCCCGCCGGCCACCGATTCGGGGTTGCGCAACGCTTCTTTGAGTTGTTTGCCGGTGAGGTCGACGACCACCAGGTAGTTGTCGAAGGGCATGGCCGAGGCCACGTCGCGCACCCGCACCTTGCCGCCGGGGAGCGATTGGCGCAGCCCGCCTTTGTTGGTGAGCGCGGCGTCGGCGTAGGGGAACGCCTCGAGCCAGGTGTCGACCACCAGTTGCCCCAGCGGCTCCCCCCGGGCCAAGGGCCGGACCGAGCGCACCAAAAACTCACTGCCCTTCTTGTCCGCCACTTGGTGGGCCTTCTGGATGATGCCGGCGAGGACGTCATGGGCCGGGGCCGCATCCCCCGCCGGGCGCTCGACGGGGAGCAGGCGCATCTTGTGGTCGGTCAGGGTCCGCCCGTCGAAGGTGAGGTCGATGGCGCAGTAGCTGCGCAGAAACGCCCCCGCGTTGCACACCAGGACGTCGTCGGCGACGGACGAGGGGTCGGGCCCGGTGTCGAGGTGGGTCTCGGCGTGGTGGGCATGGCCCGCGCTCATCACATGCACATTGTGTTGTCGGGCCAGCGGCACCAACGGCACCACCGCGGACAGCCGGTCATGAACGAGCACCACGGTGGTGTCGACCCCGGCGGCGTCGACCTCGGGCAGCACCTGGGCGAGGGCTTCTTGGTAGGGCACAAATCGGAGCCCTACGATGTGGCGCCGGTCGGTGGTGCTGGGGGTGTCGATGTTGGCCAGGCCCACAATGCCAATGCGCATTCCCGCCCGCTCCTCGACCACGAACGGGGTCACCCAAGGTGGGGGCCGCTCGGTGGCCTCCTCGAGGATGTTGGCCGCGACGAAGGAGAACTTGGCTTGGCTCTGCCGCATCTCGAGCGCCCGGATGCCAAAATCGAACTCGTGGTTGCCGATGGTGGCGGCGGCGTAGCCGAGGGTGTTGAACGCGTCGACCACCGGCTTGCCCTGGGACACGGTGCTCTCGTAGGGCCCGGTCCACATGTCGCCGCCGGACAGGATCAGGTGCTCGGCGGAGACGTGGTGGTCGTCTTGCCATTGGTGGGCGAGCTGGACCACGCCGCCCACCACCCGTTGCCCGTCGTCGGAGGGCACGGGCTCAAGCCAGCCGTGCTCATCGGTGGTGAGCAACACCGACAATGTGTGTGGACCGGTCGCGGCCGTCGGCGGGGCCGGGGCCGGGGCGGGAGCGGCCGGGGCCGGGGTCGGGTCTTCGCGCGGGGGCGGGGGCGTCGACTGGCAGGCGACCAGCCCCGCCAATGCATAGGCAACCAGAACCGCCCACCGGGCGTGTCGTCGTGTGTCCATCCCCGCGAGCATAACCCAAATGGCGGTCAGTCCACGGCGCGCGCGAGCACCCCGCGAAACACCGGCACCCCATCGGCGACGCACTTTTTTTCCCGGTGGGAGCGCGCCCGGGTGGGGGGCTTTTTCGAGAGGCGGCCAGGGCCGGCGACGTTGACCAAGCGGGGATCGTCCTCGAGGACCTCAAGGATCTGTTCGAGCAGGGAGGCCACGTCGGTCTGGACCAACACCGTGCCCCCGGGGGCCATGCGGGAGGCGAGCACCGAGGCAAACGCGTCGTTCACCACCCGGCGTTTTTGGTGCTTGGCCTTCCACCACGGGTCGGGAAAATGGATGTACGCCGCCGACAAGGACCCGGGCGCGAACAGCGCGCCGGTCAGGAGCCAGGCGTTGCCGCACAACGGGCGCACATTTTCGAGGCCTTCCCGCTGGGCCCGCCCCCGGGCCGCGCGCACCCAACGCATTTTCCATTCGATGCCGACCACGTCGACGTCGGGGGCCTCCGCCGCGCGCTCGAGCAAAAAATGCGGCCGACCAAACCCGATCTCGAGCTCCAGGGGCGCGCGCCGGCCGAACACCGAAGGCCACGAGACCCGCCCGGGGAACACGGTGGGCAGCATCAGGGGCACGCCGCGGCGCAGTTCGTGCACATCCTCGTCGTCGAGGTGCCGGGATTGGTGGCGCGGGTCGACCATGAACGCGGTGTTAGCTCAACAGCCGCTCACGGCAAGCGCGGCCTTTGGCGAACAGCTGCTTGACCCGCTCTTTGTCGTCGAGCTCGTCGCTGAGGGCGAGCAGGTGGTCGGCGAACCGGCGCAGGCTCTCGCGCACCGCGGCCTGGTTGGTGCGCAGGGTGTCTTGCCAGGTCTCCACCGGGGCGCCCGCGATCTGGAGCAACAGCCGCAGCGATCCCCCCGCCGAATCCAACGCCCCGTCGTCGAGCACGGTCTCGGCCAACGCGTTGACCACCACGTGCGGCACCTGCGAGGTGAGCGCCACCGCGAGGTCGTGCTCCTGGGCGTCGAGCTCCACCGGCCGGGCCCCGAGCTCGGCCACGAACGCGCGGACCCGGGCCACCGCGCCCTCGTCGGATTGCGGGTGCGGGCACACGAACCAGGTCGCCCCCCGAAACAGCCCCGCGTCGGCGTGGGCGAGCCCCCCTTGGGCCTTGCCGGCCATGGGGTGGCCCCCGACGTACAGGGGGAGGTCGGCGGCTTCGGCCGCCTCCATGACCGCGTTCTTGGTGGAGCCGGTGTCGGTCAGAACCGGGCCTTGGCGCAGGTCGTCTTTGAGCCGGTCGAGGACCTCGATGATCTGCAGCACGGGAAGGCAAAACACCACCAGGTCACAGCCGGCGAGGGCGGGCCCGGCCTGCTCCAGCGCCACCCCCTGGTCGATGAGGCCCTGGTCGGTGGCGACGTCGAGGATGACTTGGCGGTCGACGCCCACGACGTGCAATGATGGAATCGCGGCCCGCGCCGCTTGGGCGATCGAGCCTCCGATGAGGCCAAGGCCCACGACCCCGAGGCGCTGCACGGGAAGAGTCCGTTCCGGGGCTTCTGGGCGGCCGACCATGGGGCATGTATATCGCGATCGCGAAAGAGGATGTCGATGGCCGTCTACGGCATAAGCGATTTGCACTTGTCCTTCTCGTCCAACAAACCGATGGACAAGTTCGGTGCACATTGGGCCAACCACGCCGAGAAAATGGCCGCGGCGTGGGACGAGCGCGTGTCCGACGACGACATCGTGCTGTGCCCCGGCGACCTGTCGTGGGCCATGCGCCTCGACGAAGCCGCCGCCGACCTCGCTTGGATCGGGGAGCGGCCGGGCCAGCTCAAGGTGCTCGGCCGGGGCAACCACGACTACTGGTGGGGCGGCATTCAGAAGGTGCGGGCCGCGCTCCCCGACCGCATGGTCGCGTTGCAAAACGACGCCATCGACCTCGGTGACGTCGTGGTCGCGGGGTCCCGCTGTTGGGCCGCGCCCGGGGCCCTCGACTTCACCGAGCAGGACCGCAAAATCTACGAGCGCGAGATCCTGCGGCTGCGCATGTCGTTGACCGCCGGGCAAAAGCTCGCCGACGGCCGTCCGCTGGTGGCGTCCATCCACTACCCGCCGTTCACCGCCAAGGGCGAGCCCACCGCGTTCGCCGCGCTCCTCGAGGAGTTCCAGGTCGCGCTCTGCGTCTACGGCCACCTGCACGGCCGGCGGGCGCACCGCACGGCGGTGCAAGGCGATGTGGGCGGGACCCGGTACCGGCTGATCGCGTGTGATTACCTGGACTTCCAGCCGGTGGTGGTCTGGCCCCTCGACGCCGACGGGACGTGAGGATTGTACGCGGCGCCCGGTATCCGGTAGCTTCGCGGCGGAGGCTTGTATGTCGCTCACCGCACTCACCCTCGGCACGGTCGTAGGCTTGCTCGCGCAGGCGAGCCCCACCTGGGTGGTCGTCACCGAGCGCGGGCCGGAGGTTCCCGAAGCGTGGAGCACCGCCCTCGAGGCCGAGGTCAACCGCACGGTCAAGATGGGCAAAAATCCCGACGCGTCCCGCGGCGACCTCATGGTCGCGCTCGGCTGTGCGAGTTGGGACGAGCAGTGCGCGGCGCTGGTGGCCGAGACGGTGGGGGCCGACATCGTGCTGTCCCTCGAGGTCGTGCGGCACGGGCCGGGGGCGTGGGTGAGCTACCAGGTCACCACCAAAGGGGCCGAACAGCTTCGGGCCAAAAGCCGCGTGAAGGTGCCCGACCGCGCCGACGCCGGGCTCAAGATGGCCAAGGCGGTGGTGCACGAAGCGGTCACCGGCGAGCCCGCGACGTTGCTGGTGGTCGAGACCAACCAGGTCGGGGCCCGGGTGCTCCTCGACGGGGACGCGGTGGGCACCACCCCCTGGGTCGGGGTCGGGGTCCGGGCCGGGGATCACGAAATCCGGGTCGAGCCCGAAAGCGGGGCGCCGATTTTCCGCCGGGTGCAGGTCAAAGACGGCGACATCACCAACGTCGCGTTGGTGGTGACGGTGGGCCCGGCGCCGGTGGAGGGCGGGGGCGAAGGCGACAGCAGCGTGACCCCCGCGTCGTCGGGAAGCGGGGATACGTTCTTCTATCTCGGGGTCTCGTTGCTGGGCGTGGCCGTGGCCGGCGTGGTGGTGGGCGGCCTTCTGTATGGGGCGTCCTGGGTCCTGGCCTCGACCATCCCCGGGGGCCCGGGCTGGTGCAACGGCGACAGCACCGCCGACGACTGCTACCTCGACTACACCCAGGACGAGGTCGCCGACCAAATGTATCTCGCGGGGCTGTTCGGCCTCGAGCAGGACTACAGCAACGTCAACGAATACCAGGCGATCATGACGCTGCTGGTCAACGGCTTGGCCGCGGTGGGCGGGGTGGCGGCAGGCACCGGCGCGCTCCTGGGCGTGGGCGGGGCCGGCACGCTGGGGTATAGCTACCTCGCCGAATAAGCAGGGGGCATCCATGGCAAAAAGCACCGCGACCGCGCTCTTCGAACAGGGCGACGCTGCGTTCAAGCTCGGGCAATGGCGGGAGTCCCTGTCGTGTTTTGCGGGGGTGGCCGAGGTTGCGCCACTGCACTTTAAGACGCGTTTTCGCATCGCCGATTGTCTGCTCAACCTCGGGCATCGGGCGGAAGCGCTCGAGGTCTACAAGGCGATCGCCTGGCACTCGATCAAGGCCGGCTATCCCCTGTTGGGCCTGGTGGCGATCAAGATGATCCTCTTGCTCGACCCCGCCTACGAGGACGTGTTGATGATCCTCGCGGAGCTCTACTCGTCGGACAGCGATCGGGTCGATCGCCACATCGATGGCCCCGCGGTGCCCGCCCTGCCCAACAAGACGGTGGAGCCGGTGCCGGCCGACGACAAGCTGGTGGGGGTGGCGGTGGACCGGGCGATGGAGGCCCAGCGGGTCACGGAGTTCCCCGATGTGTTGCCGCCCATCCCGCTGTTCTCGTACCTCGACGAGGACGCATTCGTTCGTGTGTTGGACAAGCTCAAGCTCCGCCGCTACTCGTCGGAGGAACTGATCATCCGCCAAGGGGAGCGCGGGGATTCGTTTTTTATCCTCGCCGACGGCGACGTGTGGGTGAAAAAGGACCTCGAAGAAGACGGCGGCGTGACCCTCGCCCACCTGCACCGGCGCGCGGTGTTCGGCGAGATGGCCCTGATTTCTGACGAGCCGCGCCAGGCCGCGGTGGTGGCGGGGGGCGATGCCGACGTGCTCGAGCTCCGCCGCTCCGATCTGGTGGTGATGGCGGCCCAGATGCGGTCGGTGACCGATGCGCTGAAGTCGTTCACCCGGGAGCGGTTCTTGGGCAACCTCACCGCGACCCATCCCTTCTTCGCCCCCCTCAACCGGGAGGAGCGCCACGTGGCCATGGAGCGCTTCACCCCCGTGACCTTCGACGACGGGGACGCCCTCATCCAAGAGGGCGAGCCCAGCCCGGGCCTGTACCTGCTGCTCGCCGGCCAAGCCATGGTCTCGAAGAACACCCCGCAAGACCGCGTGCACCTCGCCACCCTGCGGGCGAGCGACCTGTGCGGCGAAATGTCACTGCTCAACTCGGGGGCCGCGACCCACGCCACCGTGCGCGCCGACGGCAAGGTCGAGGCCCTGTTCTTGTCGCGCGAAGGGTTCGGCCAGGTGGTCGACGAGCACCCGGAGCTGATCAAGTTCCTCGCCGGCCTGTCCGAGGAGCGCCTCCGGCAGAACCGCGCGGTGCTGCAGCAAAAAGGCCTGCTCGAAGACGACGAACACGTGATGATCTGAGCCCCGGGCCGGGCGCGGCCTGGGCCGTGCGGTCACTTCAACGGCGGCGATTGTCGACGACCGCCGCGCACCGATTCGAGCAAGGCGCGGAACGCTTCGTCGGTGCGCGCCAGGTGCATGCCCTGCGCGACCAACCGGCTGACCTGGGCCTTGTCCCGGTTCATGAACGCGGCCACCTCGGTGACCGACCGGCCCGCGGACCGCACCGCGGTGGTGGCCAGCAGCCGGCGCGCGACCACGAGGTCCTGCACCCGCGAGCTGCTCTTGATGTCCTCGGTGGGCACGTTCATCAGCAGCGACACGCGGGTGGCGAGGGTCTTGAGCGCGGGGCGCCGCCGTCCGCGCCACACCACCCCGAGCTCGGCGAGCACGGTCTCGGCGAAGCGGCGATCCCCGGCGATGCCGGGGATGGCCTCGGTGACCCCCAGGGAGTCGGGTTCGAGCGCGGCCTCGAGGGCAAACCGCGCGAACGCCCGCTGCGCCACCGGCAAGGTCTCGCCGAACTCCTCGAGCACGCTCCAGGCCGCGACCAGGTCCCCCCACTCGTCGCCGCTGGCGACATACGCGCGGTGGCTGCTCCAGGGATAGGTCTCGGGCCGGCGCACCCGGTCGACGCGCACCGGCCACAGGTGCGCGGCCCGGACCGCTGCGGGGATGGCCTCGTCGGGGATGATCAGCGAACGGAACCGGCCCTCGAACAGGTGCCCGGTCCGGCCCAGCCGGTTGTTGATGCGCCGGGCGTGCGCGGTGTGCACCGCCTGCACCGACCGGGCGAGGTCTTTGCGGGTGGGGCGGATGACGAGGCGGATTTCTTGCCGCATCAAACAATACGCGTAGAGGGTGAACAGCTGGTCGCGCACCATCTCGCGCAGCTTCTCGAGATAGGCCTCGAAATCGGTGTCGTCATAAAACAGCGGCGCGCGGTTGTTGCCCCGGGCCACGACGACGTGGGGATGGCCGAGCAGGGTGAAGCGCCGGGTGCGCGCCATCAGCCCGCCTCGCGTTTTCCCGCGGGGAGGGCGGTCAACGCCTCGCGGAGCCGGACCCGGGAGGGCAACGACCAAAAGCGGGCCCGGGCATCGTCCGACAATGAAGCTGCAGACTGTTCGAGGGCCTCGACCGCGTCCCGGTACACACTCTGGGCCTCGTCCTCGTCATCCTGCTCGACGGCCAACGCGGCGTGTTCGAGGGCCACCACCTCGAAGCCGGGGGCGGTGGGGCCCAGCTCGCTCGCGACCTCAAAGGCGCGCTGGGTGTAGAGCATCGCGTCCGCGGTCTCGTCGAGGGCGTGCAAGGTGGCGCCCAGGAGCGCCGGCCCCAGGGTCTGGCCCGCGGCCACCCCGTGGGCTTCGCCGAGGTCGGCGGCGGTGCGGGCGTGGCTCTTGGCCGCGCGCAGCATTTGTTCTTTGGCCGCCGCGGTCTTGGCCTCCCTGGCTTTGCGCCATTTGCACAATGCGGTGTAGCTGGCGATCTCACACGCGATGCGGGGCACGGGCCGGTCGCGTTTGCGCCGCTTGAGGTTGCTCAAGATGCGCTCGGCCTCGTCGATGTCGCCGCCGGCGACAAAGATGCGCGCGAGCAACACGCTCGCCCGCTGCTCGAGGTGGGACAGGCCGGCGTCCATGGCCAAGGCTTGGGCCTTCTCCGCCCGGGCCTGGGCGGTGTCGAGGTCGGCGAGCATCAACGAAAGCTCCGCCCCCACCGCCAAGGTCTCCGCCCGGCCGCTGTCGTCCCCGATCCGGCGGCGCAACTCCAGGGCCTGGTCGAGGACCGTCTCCGCCGTGTGGTACCGCATCAGCGACGTGAGCACTTCGGCGAGCATGTCCAGGCACGCGGCTTCGCCCGACGGGTCCGCGGCTTGTCGACGGTACACCCGGGCCCACAGGAAGTGATCGAGGGCGAACAGCGGCCGGCGCCGGGCCCGCTCGAGCACCCCGCGCTGAAACCGCAGCGCGGCCCGGGCCTGGGCATCGCCCGGTCCGGCCGCCTCCGCTTCGTTGAGCGCCCGGGACGCGTCGTCGAGCCGGCCCCGGGCGAACTCCGCGAGGGCGAGCAGCCGCAGCCCCTGCAGCGAAGCGCGCTCGTCGTCGAGACCCGCGGCGAGGCGGACCGCTTCGTGGGCCGCGGGCACGGCCTTGTCCGGGTCCTGCACCAACACATTGAACCGCGCGACGCAGAGCAGACCGCGCATGCGGTCGCGGGGCTGGCCGCTCTGTTCGGCGGCTTTGAGGAGCTTTTTGAGGGCCGCGACCCGGACCTGGCGGGAGCCTTCGGCGTTGCGCTCCCCCTCGAGCAACAGCCCGAACACTTCGTCGGGCACCTTCTGTTCGAGCCCCCGCGCGACGTAGCGCTGGGCCCCGGCCGCGTCCCCCCAGCGGTGGGCCCGGCGTGCGGCCAACCGGCACATCTCCGCCGCGCGTCGACGCGCACCGGCGGCGGCGAGATGACGGGCCAAGGGGCCGGGCAGGGCGTGTTCGGCGTCGGGCAACAAGATGTCGTAGGCCTCGGCCACCAGCTCGTGCGCGGTCTGGCGCTCGTCTTTTGTGAGCAGCTCGAGGGCCACGGCCCGGACCAGGGGGTGGGCGAAGGCCAGGCTCGGGTTGTCCTGTCCGGGCACGGTGTCGGCGAACACCGGGGCCGCGGGCCGGGGGCGCTGGGTGCGCAACAGCCCGGTGTGGAGCAGGGTCTTGAGCGCGATGCGCAACGCGTCGCGCTCGACCCCGAGGCGCACGGCCACAAACTCCGCCGCCGCGGGCATGAACACCTCGCCGAACAGCGCACAAAAGCCGAGCACCCGGCGCACGTGGTCGGGGATGTGGGCGAACCGTTCGCGCACGATGCGCTCGCCGCTGGCCCACACGTCCTTGCGGCGGACCTGACCGGTGTCGAAACCCTCGGGGGTGCGCACGATGGTGCCTTGCTCGAGCGCGAGGCGGATGGCTTGGGTGAGCACAAAGGGCGAACCTTTGCTCTTTTCGATAAATGCAGAAGCATCGACATGTTCGCCGAGCCAGCTCGCGCACAGGGACTTGCTCGCCCCCGCGGGCAGCGGCTTGAGCCCGCGCCGGGCGTCGACGAACTTGTCGGTGAAGGCCTTGCGCAGCCGGGGGGCGCGGGGACACACCAGGACCAGCCGCAGCCGGGGCCCGAGCTGTTCGGCCAAGAACGTGAAGAACGCCGCGTCGAGGGGCAGCCAGTCGTCGGCGCCGGGCACCACCACCACCACCGGGCGGCCGTCGGCGCGGTGGCTGAGCGCGGTGCAGATCAACACCAGCGCCCGGCGCACCGCCGCGATGCGGGCGCGGGGCCCGAGGGACTCGGCCTCGTCCTGGTCCCCGACCTCGGTGAGCGCGCCGACCAGCGAGCCGAGCACCGCGTGGTACCGCAGCAGTTCGGCCGCGTCGTCGGCGGACAGGTACTCGCCGAGGCCATCGAGCAGCCGGGCCAAGCGGGCCGCGGCCCGTCGGTTGCCGGGGGCGGCGTCGGCCAGCGCGCGCACCATCGCCACCACCGGGCGCAATGGTTCTGGGTCTTCGTGGGCCACCGCCCCCCACAGGACCGGGGCGCGCTCGTCGTCGTACCCCGCCGCGGCCAGGGCCTGGCGCAGGCAGCTGGTCTTGCCCACCCCGGAGGGGCCGTGCAGCACGATCAACCCCGGCCGGTCGTCGTCTCCGGCCGCGAGCCGGTCGGCGAGCCAGGCAATGTCTTTGTCTCGGCCCACGAACGGGGGGGGCGGGAGCTGGGCCGCGAGCTTCCAGCGGTCGGCCGCGAAGGGGGCCAGCGGGTCGACGGCGCTCTTTTGTCGAGGGTGCAGGTGCAAGCCGGGGAGCGCGGCGCGGATGTGATCGTCGACCGCGAGCAAGCCCCCGTCGGGCAGGGCGCGGTTGGCGGCGAGGGTCGCGCTCAGCTCAGGGTCGTCGACGTCGGCATCAAACGCGACCAGCGCGCTCTGCAGCCCCGGCCGGGCGGGGGCGTCGGTGGACCGGACGATGCCGCCGAGCAACTCGACCAAGCGGCGGGCGGCCTCGTCGAGGGGACCGCCGGCGGAGGCGAGCAGCTCGTCGGGCGCGGACCGCGACAGGGTGATGCCGTCGGGGGGCAGGGCGTCGCGCCAGGGGAGCAACGCTTGGGCGGCGGCCACCGACGTGGCGCGCACCCGCAACAGGGCCGAGCGTTCCCCGAGCAAGGCCGCGTCCTCGTCGGGCAGGGTGGGCAACGCGTGAAACACCCCGCTCATCGACTGCACCGCGGTCACGGTGGGGTCGTCCGCGACCTGCGGGGGCGAACGCGGCCGGTTGCGCAGAGCGTGAAACGCGGCGTCCACCTCGTTGTCGTAGACCCCGAGGGCGGCCAGGGTCTCGGCCAGGGCATCGGCCGCGGCTTGGATCTCGGCCCCGCCGTACACCGAGGGGGGCCCGTCGTCGGGGGCGGTGCCGGCCAGGGTGTGGGCGAACTCATCGAGCACCGCGTCGAGCAGTTCGCCGCGCAGCCCCGCGTCGAGGTAGGCCGCGCGCGGGTCGTCGGCGAGGCGGGGCAAGGCCCCCTCCCGAAGTTGGTTGCGCGCGCGCTGCAGGAGCTGGACGAGTCGCAAAAACCCTCACCGGCCACCCGGTCATGCAAAGATGGCCCCCGCGCATGTTAGTCGCGAACCCCCCCGGTTGCGAAGTCCCGCCGCGGTCTTTGGTGGTGGCCTGTCTGCTCGTGGTCGTCGCCGGCTGTACCCCGGCGACCGACCGCCGGCCGCCACCGGACCGCGACCGCATCCGGCTCAACCTGCCGGGGCCGCCCACCACGTTCGATCCCGCCCTCGCCACCACCCCGTCGAGCCGCTTTCTCGTGCACCAGCTGTTCCGCCGGCTGGTGCAGCGCGACCCCGCCCACGAGCTCCGCCCCGACCTCGCCGTCGTCGTCGCCGACGGGCCCGGTCACTGGCGCATCGACCTGTTGCCCGTCGACGCCGGGGGCGGTCACCTCACCGCCGACGACGTGCGCCGGTCTTGGTTGCGCATTTTGCGCCACGGGCCCGACGAGCACGCTGCCTTGCTCCAGTTCGTCGACGGCGCCCGCCTGGTCCGCGAGCACCGCGCCGCCCGCATCGGCGACGCCCCCGCCCGCCTGCGCCGGGCGCCGTTTCTGCGCGCCGAGGGCGCCACCGACGACAACTTGTTCGGCCTGATTCCAGCGTCTACCCGGGTCGAGCTCGTCGAGAGCAACCTCTGTACCCCGCGGGGCAACAACCCCCAGATGTTGCGGGAGGCGCCCGACCTCGCCGCCCCGGTGGTCACGTCCCTGTTTCCCGACGACGAAGCCCTGGTGTTGACCGAGCGCATCGGCGCGGCCGACGTGACCCCGCCGGAGCTTTGGCGCCAGGTCCGCCCGCTGGGCCGGGCGAGCACCGGGTGGGTGCGCGCCCGGGACGTGACGTCGGTGTTCACCTCGCCGCGGCAGATGGTGATCGATGCCGGCGCCCAAGATGGGGTGCCGCTGTTCGCGGACAAGGCGGCCACGGTGGCCCGGAGAGACCCTCTGCTCGACGGGGACGTGGTCGAGCTGCTCGCCCAACACGAGGACGTGGCCGAGGTGCGGCACCACCGGACCGAACGCAGCGGCTACGTCACCCTCGACGTCATCGACGACACCAGCGCGGATCGTGTGTGGTACCACATCCGCGCCCGGCTCGATGACCGGGGCGAGATGGCTGGTTGGGTCCCCGCCCGCGACCTCGTGCCCGACGACGCCCGCTTCGGGGTGACGGTGCGCGGTCCCCGCCGCTTGGATGTGACATTGTCCCGCCCGGACGTGGCCCAAGACGTGCTCACCCACACCGCCTTGTCCATCGTGCCCGCGGCCACGCTCGACGACGAAGGCCGCGCCGCGTTTGTGCCCGGGGGGGGCGGGCTGTCCACCGGGCGCTACGCGATGGAGTCGACGCTGTCCTTCGACGGCATCCGGTTGCAGCCCACCACCCGCGGGCCCCCGGTGGACGTGTCCACGCTGCGCGACCCGGCGACGATCTTCCGCGCGTTCCTCGCGGGCCGCATCTCGGTGGCGTGGGGCACGGAGTTTCCCGACGTGATGCTCGCCCCCCTGTCCGCCCGCCCGGACGTGGTGGTGGGCGAGGTGGTGGGGGCGGTGTCGTTGCGGTCCGACGTCCTGTCCCCCGCGGCGCTCCAACAATGGAACTGCACTGTGTCCTGGCCCGAAGCCGCCGGCCGGTTGTTTCACCACACCGCCACCGCCCGGCCCCGGGACTGCGCCGCCCCCGCCGCCGACCTCGTGGTGGACAACCCGGTGGTCTGTTTCACGTCGGGGCGGGCGGCGTTGGCCGCGTTTGTGGGGCAGAGCATCGCCAGCCGCACCCGCACCCTGGTCCGCTACCGCCGCCACGCCGGCCGGTCCCGTGGCTGCACCGTCGTGGTCGACCAAGACGATCGACCGGACCCCGACGCGGCCCTCGACATCCTCAGCCTCACCCTGGTCGGGCCCGAGGTGCGCGGGGTCCCGCGCGATCCCACCGCCCCCTTTGCGTTGCACCCCCTCGCCCTCGTCGAGGGGCCGCTGTGAGCGGGGAGCTGCGCCGCCGGCTGTGGAGCCTGGTGTTCACCCTCTTGGTGTTGGGCACGGTGGGCTTTGTGTGGCTGCGCGTCGCCGGCCCGCCGTCGTCACCCCTGTGTCCCCGGCGCCCGCTCGCGCTCGGCGAGTACATCGATTTTGTGAAGAGCCTGCTCGGGGGGCCGGTCGACGCCTGCATTGGCATCAGCCCCTCGTCGGGTGGCTTGCCCGTGCGCGACGTGATCCAGGCGGGGTTTTTGGTCAGCGCCGGGCTGGGGTTGGGCGCGTTTGTCGTCGGGTTGGTGCTCGGCGGGGCGGCGGCGTTGTTCGGCGCGCAGACCCCGGGTTCGGTGCGCGACCGGGGCACGGCGTTGATCGCGGGGGCGGGGGTGGCGTTGCCCGCGTTTGTGCTCGGCCCTGCGCTGGTCGACGTGTTCAGCCTCCGGCTCGGTTGGTTTCCGCCGCTGGGCATCGACGCGGTGACGGCGTGGGTGTTGCCGGTGGTGACGCTGTCCGCGCCGCTGTCGGCCTATGTCGCGCGGCTGCTGCGCGCGGGCCTCGTCGAGATGAGCCACCAGCCCTACGTGCGGGTGGCGTGGGCCAAGGGGCTGCCCGCGCGCCGGGTGTTGGTCCGCCACATGCTGCGCGGGGCGTGCGTCCCGTTGGTGAGCTATCTCGGGCCCGCGTTCGCCTCGCTGGTCGCGGGCAGCGTCGTGGTCGAGACGCTGTTTCACATTCCGGGGCTCGGCCGTGCGTTTCTGGCCGCGGCCCAGGGCGGCGACCACCCGTTGATGGTCGGGGTGGTGCTTTTTTACGGCGTGTTGTTCACCGCGGTGAACTGGATCGCGGACAGCATCTCCGCCCGCCTCGACCCGCGCTCGGGGACGCTCGCATGATCGACACCGAACGGTCGCTGCCGCTCCCCACCACGCCGGCCGAGCCGACGTGGCCGCCGCTTTTGTGGGCGGCGGCGGGCTACGTCGCGGTGGTGTCGGTGGCGTGCCTGCTCGGCCCGTGGTGGTTTGCGGCGGGCGAGACCACCCCCGCGGCGATCGCGGCGGGGGCCCAGCCGCCGAGTGGATCGCATTGGTTCGGCACCGATGCCCTCGGCCGGGACGTGCTGCTCCGGTTGTTGCTCGGGGGGCGGGTCACGTTGTTCGTGGCCACGTCGTCGACGTTGTTGGCCAGCGTGGTGGGGGTGGCCTACGGTTCGCTCGCGGGGGCGGCGCGCCCGCGGGTGGAGTCGATGCTGATGCGGGTGGTCGACGTGCTGTACGCGCTGCCGGTGATGCTCATCGCGATGGGCATCCTCGCGGTGTCGGAGAGTGATCTGGTGGCCGCGACCGTGGGCACCGGGGGGGCGATGGCCCAGGTGTTGATCCTCACCGCGGTGCTGGGGGGGGTGCAGTCGTTGACCATGGCGCGCATCGTGCGGACCCAAACCCGCTCGTTGATGCGCCGCGGCTACGTCGCGGCGGCGCGGACCATGGGGCGCAGCCGGGTGTCGATCGTGCTGCGCCACATTTTGCCCCACAACGCCGGGGCGGTGGTGGTCTACGCCACCCTGGTGCTCCCCGCGGTCATGCTCCAGGAGGGGCTGCTGTCGTTTTTGGGGCTCGGCATCGACGAGCCCTTGGTGTCGTGGGGGCTGCTGCTCAAAGACGGCGTGGCGGGAATGGCGGCGGCACCGTGGCTGTTCTGGGGACCGGGGGTGGTGTTGGCGTTGATGGTGATCAGCCTCAACGCCATCGGCGATGCGGTCCACGATGCGCTCGACCCCAGTTGAAGGCTTTTGTGTTGGTCACCGCTCCAGTATGGTCGGGCCTCCCAAGGGCCGAGCAGACAGGGGGCGGTGGTGAGGATTTTCACGACGACAACAGCGCTGTGCGGGGTGCTCCTGGCGACCGCGGGGTGCCCCGACGCCGTGCCCACCCCGGCGAAATGGACGGTGGTCGAGGGTGTGTCCGTGCACGAGCAGGCGCCCGTCGACGCGTTTGACCAAAAGGAAAAAGAACGCCTGAAGGCCGAGGTGGCCCGGCGCGACGTCGAGCGCATCCGTTCGGCATCGGTGCAAGACAAAAACCGCGGGTGCCAAATCGACAGCGACTGCACAGTGGTGAGCGAGCAGTGTTGCGACTGTGCCCACGGCGGCCGCAAGGCCGCGGTCAACCGCGAGGGCTTTCAGGAGCTGATCCGGATCCGCACGTTCGTGTGCAAAGAGGTCAACTGCCGCCAGCAGGTGAGCGACGACGAGACCTGCGCCGCCACCCGCGCCCAATGCGTACAAGGCAAATGTGAGCTCAAGGCCGCCGCGTCCCCCGGGGGCACGCCCGAGGGCATCGGGGTCGAGACCATCCAAGACGAAGCCGGGACCGACGGCCCGAAAGGCGCGCCCGCCACCCCGTGAGCGTCCCGCTTCTCGACGTCCGGGAGCTGTCCATCCGCATCCCCCGCGGCGCCAACGGCTACGCCCACCCGGTGCGGGGCCTGAGCTTCACCGTGCCCCGGGGCGAAACAGTGGCATTGGTGGGCGAGTCCGGCGCGGGCAAGAGCTCGGTGTGCAGCGCGCTCATGGGCTTGCTCCCGGCCGGGGCCAAGCAAGGGGGCTCGGTGCTGTTCGACGGCAAGGCCCTGCGTCCGCACGAGGTGCGCGGAGACCGTCTGGCGATGGTGTTCCAAGACCCGCTCGGCTCGCTCAACCCCTACGTAAAAGTTGGGCGCCAGCTTTCCGAGGTCCTCGAGGTCCACCGGGGCGTCACCGGACGGGCCGCGCGCCGGGCCGCCATCGAGATGCTCGAGCGCATGGGGGTGGCCGACGCCGACCAACGCTTTGACCACTACCCACACCAGATGTCCGGCGGCATTCGCCAACGCGTGGTCTTGGCCATGGCGTTGCTCGTCGAGCCCGAGCTGCTCATCGCCGACGAGCCCACCGTGTCCCTCGATGTCACCACCGAAGCGCAAATCCTCGAGCTGCTCCGCGACCTGTCCCACACCCGGGGCACCAGCATCTTGTACGTCGCCCACGAGCCCGCGGTCATCGCCCACACCGCGTCGTTCCTCCACGTGATGTACGCGGGCCGCATCATCGAATCCGGCCCCACCGAACGCGTGCTCGCCCACGCCGCCCATCCCTACACCCGCGCGCTGATCGCTGCGGTCCCGCACATCGACGGTGACGCGCCCCCGGTGCCCATCGCGGGCAACCCCCCGGAGGCCACCGCTCCCGACGCGGGCTGCGCGTTCGCCCCCCGCTGCGCATTGGCGCGTTCGGCCTGCCTTGACCGGGTGCCGCGCCTCGAGGAGCTCGCCGACCAGCATCGCTCCCGCTGCCCGGTGGTGCTCGAGGAGATGGCGTGACCGCGTTGCCGGTGCTCGAGGTCGAGCGTGCCCACGTGCGCTATGACATTGTCACGGACCGGGTCCCCTTCCGGAAGGTCAACCGGACCTTGTCCGAGCCGTTGCGCTGGTTGTACCGCGCGGTGGTGCCGGGCCAGCGCATTCAGGTCCGCGCGGTGGACGGGGTCAGCCTGGAGATCGCCGAGGGCGAGACCTTGGCGTTGGTGGGCGAATCGGGCTCAGGCAAAACCACCCTCGGCCGGGCGATCATGCAGCTCGAGCGGGTGGTCAAAGGGTCGATCAAGGTCGACGGCATCAACGTGCGCGAGGTGCGCGGGGGCCGGGCCCGCCGCCGGCTGTACCGCACGGTGCAGATGGTGTTTCAAGACCCGCGGGAGAGCATCGACCCCGGCCTCGACGTGGAGTCCATCGTGGCCGAACCTCTGGTGGGGTTGGGCATCGAGCATCGCAAAAAGGCGCGCCGGGCCCGCACCATCGAGTTGCTGCACCAATGTGGTTTACCCGCGTCGCTTCTGGGCGAACGACCGGGGCGCTTCTCCGCGGGCGAGCTTCAACGGGTGGCCATCTGTCGCGCCCTGGCCCCGGCCCCCAAGTTGCTGGTGCTCGACGAGCCGCTGAGCGCCCTCGACCTGTCGTCCCAAGCCCAGGTCGCTTCGTTGCTGCGGCAGCTCCAGGCCGATCTCGGGCTGGCCATGCTGTTGATCAGCCACGACCTCGCCGCCACCCGCCACATCGCCCAGCGCGTGGCGGTGATGTATTTCGGCCAAATCGTCGAGGTCGCGCCCACCACCGACCTCGCCGCGCGCCTGTTGCATCCGTATGCCCGCGCCCTGATCAGTGCGGTCCCGCAGCTGTCCCGCCTGTCCCAGACCGATCCCCGCATGGCCATCCAACCCAGTGCGTTGTCGCCGCCCCCGGGGTGCCGCTTTCACCCAAGGTGCGCCGAGGCCACCGACCGCTGTCGACGAGAAAAGCCCAAACTCAAGCAGGGCCAGTTGCCCCACCCCGTGGCCTGTCACGTCGTGCACGACGGGGCTTAGCCCCGGTTATTTCATCGACGGGGGCGGGGCCCCCTTGCCGGTCTCCGACTTGTTCAGCTGGGCGAGCATCCGCTTGGCCAGGCGCTTGTGGGTCTTGTGCACGCCGCCCACCCCCCCTTGGATGCCCTTTTGCAAAAAGCGGTACCGGACCTTCACCGGAGCGACCACCGCCCCGCCCGCGTAGGACGCGTCCGAGAGCCGCACCTCGAGGATGAGCCCGTGCTTGCCCTGGCGCAGGTTGCCGTCGACGATCCAGCGCGCGTCTTCGAGCCGTTGCAGCGCGCCGGTGCTCGCGTTGCTGCCGCCGCCGAGGGCGGCTTGGGCCGCGGCCACGTCCATCAAGGTGCGGATCGCGTCCTCGCACACCACCTTGTCGGTGCCCGCGCGGTCCTCGAACTCATGGCAAAAACCCCGCGACGCGGCCTGCGCGTCCTCGGTGCTCACGCCCTTGCCCGCGGAGAAATCCGCCACGTACAACAAGTCCGCGGCCTGGGCCGCACCTGCGGTCCCGCAGACGAGCGTGACCAGCAACGCCGTGCTCGCGCGCACGCCGCTCACGACTTCTTCTTCCGGCGCTTGCGCTTCGATTTCTTTTTCTTCTTCTTTTTCCCGGTCGGCTCCTTGGCCACCTCGTCCTCGTCGGTGGCCGCGCCGTCCTCGGGGGATGCGGCGGCGAGCGGCTCGAGCCCCAGGTGGCCGCGCACTTCATTCTCCAGGCTCGCCTTGAGCTCATCGGTGTAGCCGACGTGCACGGTCTTGATCACGCCGTCTTGCCCCACCATCAACATGTAGGGCAGCCGCTCGGCTTTGTAGCGGCGGGCCACCACCTGAAAACGGTCGTGCACGACGGGGAAGGCCACGTTGTTCTTGCCCGTGAGCTCAACCACCTCGGCTTGCTTGTCCTTGCCCTTGTCGATGGACACCAGCATCACGCCCAGGCCCTGGTCTTTGTACGTGTCGTACAGCCGCACAAGCTCGGGCATCTCTTTTTTGCAGGGCTCGCAGTAGGTGGCGAAGAAGCTCATCACCAGGAGTTTCTTTTCGCCCGCCGGCCCGACCCATTTGCCCGGGCCGAAGGAGCGCGCATCGGTGAACTTCTCTTTGTTCACCACGGGGAGCTTGAACCGCGGCACCTCGGCCCCTTCCGGGAGCCCGGCGGCCTCGTCCGTCGCGCCTGCGACCCCGGCCCCGATCGCCAGCGAAAGCATCAACATTGTCGAAATCATCGTCACGGCTTTTTTCACGCGTCCCCGCCTTTCAGCATTCCCTTTTCGCCCGCTTTCGCCCCAAAGGGCAATGTCATGAAGTGTGGGTCGCCTGTTCGATGACACCCGCCTCGAGGGCCAGCGATCGGACGGACCCGTCCTGGAGGTTCTTCAGATCTGCGGCCGCGGCCTCGATCTCGCGTTGTCCGACGACCATCGCGAACCGCGCGCCACTTTTGTCCGCGCGTTTCATTTGCGCCTTCACGCTCCGGCCGCGGTGATCGATCTCCACCCCGAGCCCCCGTTCGCGCAGGGCCATGGCCAGCTGCAGCACCTGGTCCCGCCCCCCGTCGTCGGCCGCGATCAAGAACACGTCGGGGCGGGTGGTGGCCCCGGCCTGGTCCAGCAGCAACACGATGCGCTCGATGCCGGCCGCAAACCCGATGCCGGGCGTGGAGCGGCCGCCGAGCTCCTCGACGAGGTGGTCGTACCGGCCGCCGGCGGCGACCGCGTTCTGGGCGCCGAGGCCGGTGTCGGCGAGCAGCTCAAACACCGTGCGGGTGTAGTAGTCGAGCCCCCGCACCAACGACGGGTCGACGTCGTAGGGGACCCCGAGCAGCTCGAGCCCGCGGCGCACCTCGTCGAAGTGAGCGCGGGCCTCGTCGCCGAGAAAGTCGAGGGGGCGGGGGGCGTCCTGCACGATCGCCCGGTCGCCTTCGTCCTTGGCGTCGAGGATGCGCAGGGGGTTTTTGGCCAGCCGGCGCCGGCTGTCCTCGCTCAACCGGTCCTGGTGGGGGGTGAGGTAGGCGACCAACGCCTCGAGATAGCGCGCGCGGTCGGCGGGATCGCCCAAGCTGTTGATCACCAGCCGCACCCCTGAGAGCCCGAGCCTCTGCCCGAACGCGTGCAGCATCGCCATCATCTCCACGTCGACGCTGGGCGCGGTCAGACCGAATGCTTCTGCACCGAGTTGGTGAAACTGCCGGTAGCGGCCCTTCTGGGGCCGCTCCCGCCGGAACATCGGACCGAGATAGAACACCCGGGCCTCGGCGTCGGCGGGCAGCTTGCCCGCTTGAATCAACGCCCGCACCACCCCCGCGGTGTTCTCGGGGCGGAGACACACCTTGGTCTGCTTCTTGTCGGTGTCGGAAAAGGCGTACATCTCCTTCTCGACGATGTCGGTGCCTTCGCCCACCGACCGCACAAACAGCGCGAGCTCCTCGAGCACGGGGGTGCGAATCTCGCCGAAGCCGAAGGCGAGGAAGGTCTGGCGGGCCTGCTCCTCGACGTGACGCCAGGTGGCGAGCTCGTCCTCGAACAGATCGTTCATGCCCTTGAGGGCCCGGATGGTGTCGCCCATGGGCGGTCTCCTCAGGCGCGGGCGCGCGCGATGGTCTCGATGATGCGGGCGATGACTTCCGCTTGGGTGAGCTGGGTGGAGTCGAGCACCACCGCGTCGTCGGCGGGCTTGAGCGGCGCGACCTCCCGCTCCATGTCTTGTTTGTCCCGCGCTTCGATGTCTTGCAGCACCCGCTCAAACGGCGCGCCTTGCCCGCGCTCCTCGAGCTCCATGGCCCGCCGGCGGGCCCGCTCGGCGGGGCTGGCGGTGAGGAACACTTTGACCTCGGCGTCGGGGAACACCACCGTGCCGATGTCGCGCCCCTCGAGCACCGCGCCCTCGTCGCGCCGGCCGAGATCGCGCTGGAGTTCGAGCAGGGCCGCGCGCACCGCCGGGTGGCGGCTGATCGTGGACGCGGCCATGCTGATCTCGTTGCGCCGGATGTCCTCGGACACGTCCTCGTCGTCGAGAAAAACCTTGTCGTGGTCGAACCGGATGGGGAGGTCCCGCGCGACCTGGGCGAGGGCGGCCTCGGCGTCGTGGGGCAGGCCTTGGCGCACCACCGACAACGCGAGGGCGCGGTAGATCGCGCCGGTGTCGACGAGGGTCAGGCCGGTCTGTTCGGCCACTTGTTTGGCGATGGTGCTTTTGCCCGCTCCCGCGGGGCCGTCGATGGCGACGACGATGGCGCGTGTCACGACGGCAATACCTCGCGCAGGGCGGCGATCAGCCGGTTGTTCTCGTCGGCGGTGCCGACGGTGATGCGGGCGCTCTGCGCGAGCCCGTAGCCCGCCATGGGGCGCACGATCACCGCCCGGCGCAGCAGCTGCTCATTGATGTCGGCGGTGGGGGGCGCGCCCTCGGGCCAGGTCCCGAGCAGGAAGTTACATTGGCTCGGGGTGACGTCGATGCCGAGCCCCTCGAGCGCGGCGGCGAGCCGGGCGCGTTCTTGGCTGTTATGGGCCACCGACTTGGCCACGTGGTCGGTGTCGTCGAGGGCGGCCATGGCCGCGACCTGGGCCACGCTGTTGGTGTTGAAGGGGTCGCGGAGCCGGTTGAGCACATCGGCGATCTCCGGGTCGCAGACCGCGTAGCCGACGCGGAGGGCGGCCAGGCCGAAGACCTTGGAGAAGGTCCGGGTCACCACCGTGCGCGGTCGCCGCATGCAGAGGGCCATGCCGTCGGGGTAGTCGTCGGCGTCGACGTATTCCGCGTAGGCCTCGTCGAGGACCACGGTCACGTCCGCCGGCACCGCGTCGAGGAAGGCCTCGAGGTCGGCGCGCCCGATGTATTGCCCGGTGGGGTTGTTGGGGTTGGCCACGAAGATCAGCTTGACCCGGTTGTTGTCGTCGCGGGCGACCTGGGCCATCGCCTCGAGGTCGTAGGTGTGGTCGGGGCGCAGCGCCACCGGGTACTCGCGGCGGTTGAGCCCCATGGCCGCGAGCCGGTACACGATGAACGACGGCCATCCGACCATCACCGCCTCGTCGGGCCCGACGAGGGCGCGCACCAGCAGGGTGAGGATCTCGTTGGTGCCGTTGCCCACCACCAACTGGGCGGCGTCGATCCCCGCGGCCCGGTGGTGCTCGACCAGCCGTTGCTTGAAATAGAACGCCCCCGCGTCGGGATACAGGTGCATCGACGACAGGGCGGCGGCGGCGGCGGCGGCGGCCTTGGGCGAAGGGCCCAGGCAGTTCTCGTTGCTGGCGAGCTTGGCGATGCCGCTCACGCCGTATTCGCGCTCGGTCTCCTCGATGGGCTTGCCCGGCACGTACGCGATCAGGTTTTGCAGGTGGGGGGCCACCAAGGGACGGGTCATGGCCCGGTGCTAGACATTTCGTGGTGAACTCACAACCCGGCATCGACGATGGCGCGCACGTCGTCGACCGTGGCCCCGTCCGCGGGCAGGCGGGTCCACCACCCCTCCTTTTTGAACCACGTGCGTTGGCGCTTGGCGTACCGGCGCTGACGTCGGTAGGCGCGTTCGATCGCGGCCGCCTCGTCGAGCCGACCGTCCGCGAACAGCAAGGCCTCCTCGTAGCCCATGGTCCGCAGCCGCTCGTGGGTGGGGCCGAGCCGCGCGCGCAGGGCCTGCGCCTCGGGGACCAGCCCGGTGCGGAACATCTCCCGGGCCCGGGCGAGCAGACGCGGGTCAAGCCAGGCCATGTCCGCCTCGAGCAGCACCCAATGGGCCTTGACCCGGGGCGGGCGCTCCCAGTCCAACGACCGCATCTCGCCCACCGCCTGTCCGGTCTGGGCGAGGACCTCCAGGGCGCGCACCACCCGCACCTCGTCGTTGCGGGAGATGGCGCCGGCGGTGACCGGGTCCTGGGCGCGCAGCTCGTCATAGAGGGCGTGCACCCCCTCGGCCTCGACCCGGTCGAGGAGCGCGGCCCGCACCCCCGGGTCCCCGCGCGGCACCTCGTCGAGCCCGAACCGGTACGCGCGCAGGTACAAGCCGGCCCCCCCGACGAGGATCGGCACCCGGCCCCGGGCCTGGATGGCTTGCACCGCGGTGTCGGTCTCGGCCACGAACCGCCCCGCGTTGTAGGTCTCGTCGGGGTCGACCACGTGAAAGCCGTGGTGGGGCACGGCCGCGCACTCCGCGTCGGTGGGGCCGGCGCTGCCGATGCGCATGCCGGCGTAGAGCTGCCGGCTGTCGGCGCACACGATCTCGCCCCCCCCGCGCGCGGCGAGGGCGAGGGCGAGGCCGCTTTTGCCCGACGCGGTCGGGCCCGCGAGCACCACCGGCGAGGGGGGCGCGGCGGTCAGAGCGTCCCCCGCAAAAGCCGGGCCGCGAGCTCGTCCCAGCCGAGCAGGGCGTGGCCGGGGCCGGCGGTGTCCCCGGCCGCGGCGAAGGCGGCGTCGAGCTCACGGGGGTCGAGGGCCCGCTTGTCATAAAAGGCCGCGGCCAGCGCGTCGGCCAACCGCGCATCGGGGGCGTCCTTGTGGGCGAGGTAGGCGCGGAACACCGCCTCGGGGTTGTGGCCGCACACCGCCTGCGGGACCGCACGCACGATCACCCCGTCGTCGGCGAAGCCGTCGACGTCGAACCCGCGGGCCAGCACCCGTTCGCGGGCTTTTTCAAGCCAAGCGACCTCGCCCGGATCCAGGGACAGCCGCAACGGGAACAGCAAGGTGCGCGACACCCACCGCCCCTCTTCGGCTTGCCGCCGGAGGGTGTCGCGGGCCTGGGCCGCCAGCACCGCCGGCCCGTCGACCAGGCGCAGCCCGGCCTCGTCCTCAATCACCAAAAAGCGCGACCGCAGCGTCGTGCACCATCGCGGCCCGGCCGGGGTTGCCCGCTCGGCGGGCCCGGCGCTGGCCCCCCGGGACGGGCCCGGGGCCGGGGCGGTGCGGGCCTCGAACTTCGCGAGCGCGGCCCGGATCCGCTCGCGCCGCGCATCGTAGGGGGACGCGTCGGGGGGGTCGCCACCCGGCGCGGTCTGGGTGTCGCCTCGCTTGAGCACATAGGTGCGATGGGCCGCGCGCCGGGCCCAGGGGGTGCGCCCGCACAGGTCCGACAGCGCCCCGAGCAGGTGCGCGTGCACCCGCCGCTCGTCGTCGAAGCGGACCTCGGCCTTGCGCGGGTGCACGTTGATGTCGACCTGGGCCGGGTCCAATGTCACATCCAGGCTCGCCACAGGGAACCGCCCGGGCCCGAGCGCGGTGCGAAATGCCATCCGCACCGTCGAGGACAGGGCCCGATCCTGGACCGGCCGCCCGTTGACGGACACGAACAGACCGCGCGAATCCCGGCGGGCATCGTGCGGTGCAGTGACATAGCCGGTGACCGCGAGCAGGTCGGTCTGGGCCTCGACGGCAAACACTTCGTCGACGCCGAGGCACGCGCTCACCCGGGCCAGCCGCCGCCCCCCGTCGAGGGCGTCGTCTCCGGCCGCGGCCAGCGACCACGCTTCGCGCCCATCCAAGGACAGCCGCACCCCGATCCCCGGGTTGCACAACGCCTGGGCTTTGACCTGGCGTTCGGCCCGGTCGCGCTCGGTGCGCGGGGTCTTCAAGAACTTCAGCCGCGCGGGCACCGCGCAGAACAGCGCGGCGACCTCGATCACCGTGCCCGGGGCCCCGGCCGCGTCCCCCACGTGCTCGATGGTGCCCGCGTCGACGACCACGCAGAACGCGTCCTCGGCCTGGGCCGGCCGGGTCACCAACCGCACCTTGGACACTGCCGAGATCGCGGCCAGCGCTTCCCCGCGAAATCCGAACGTGCCCAGGGCCTTGAGCTGCTCGATGTCGCGCAGCTTGGAGGTCGCGTGGCGGGCAAAACACAGCGTGGCGTCCTCGGGGGACATGCCGCACCCGTCGTCGCCGACCACGATGCGCTCCAGGCCGCCGCCGAACAGCCCGACGTCGATCTGCCGGGCCCGCGCGTCCTGCGCGTTTTCCATCAGCTCCTTGACCACCGACGCGGGCCGCTCCACCACCTCGCCGGCCGCGATCTGACACGCGGTGGTCTCGTCGAGGACGTGGATGATGCCCACCGGGCCCCCTACATGTACCCGCGGGCTTTGACCCCGTCGCGGGCCAGCCGGTAGGCGTCGATCTTCACGCCACCGGTGCCCATCAGGCCCCGCAGACCGGCCAGCACCCGCAGGTAAAACAGCGCCTCCCGCGGCGGGTGGAAATTGAGCAAAGCGGGGTGTTTTTTCACGAACCGCACCCCTTGCTCTTGGATGTTCCACGTCCCGTAGTCGAACGGGCCCCGGGTCAGAAGCGGCGCGAGCACCAACCCCAGCCATTCATAGATGAGCTCAGGGTCGATGCCCTGGGTGGCGAAGCCGCACTCCTCGAGCCCGACCATGAGGGCGTCGACGTCGTGGCGCCACATCGCGATGATGATGTGCAGCAGCCCGTCGGTGAAGGTGCGGTCGTAGTCCCGGACACACCCGAGGTCGAGGAACACGATCCGGCCCGCGTCATCGACGAGGAAGTTGCCCGGGTGCGGGTCCGCGTGCAGGGTCTGGTGGTCGTGCATCATCGTGATGTAGGACTGGATGAGCCGGGTGCCCGCCCGGAGCCGGTCCTCTTCGGGGGCCTCGGTGATCCACGTCGACAGCCGCGTGCCCTCGACGTACTCCATCACCAACAGGTTGGGACGGCTGAGGTCGAACACCGGCAGGGGCACGCGCACGCCCTCGACGTCCTTGAGCACGGTCTGAAATCGCTCGAGATTGTCCGCCTCCGCGAGGTAGTCGCTCTCGCGTTTGATCACCTCGGTGAGCTCGTCGAGGTAGGCGTCGACCCGCTCCCGGCTGATCTTCGCCCGGGCGAGATTCAGCAGGGTGCCGAGATTCTTCATGTCGCTCTCGATGGTGTCGGCGATGCCCGGGTATTGGATCTTCACCGCCACGTCCTGCCCGTCCACGGTGGTGGCGCGATGCACCTGCCCGATGCTGGCCGACCCCACCGGCGCGGGGCCAAACTCCGAGAACGCCTCGTCCAGTGACATCCCGAGGGCGGCCTCGACCTCGGCCTTGACCGTGGCGAACGACATCGGCGGGGCTTCGGTCTGCAACCGGGCGAGGGCATCGGCCATCTCGTCGGGGATGAGCTCGGGGTCGATGGACAACATCTGCCCGACCTTCATCGCCGCGCCCTTGAGCTGGCCCAGCCCGTCAGCGATCTGCTCGGCCGAGGTCTTCAACGCCTTGCGCCGGTTGTCCTCGCGTTGCTCCTCATTCTGGAACGCCCCGACGACTTTTTGGGTGAACTGCCGGGCTGCGAACCCGGCGGTCATCGACGAGATCTTGGCGAACCGGCCAAATCGACCAGATCGCCGGTGCTCAGCCTTGGTCGCGTCAGGATCCATGGGGTCGGACATCGGCGCTCAACCTACTGTTTTTTCTGGCCAATTCAATCACGGATCCACCGCCGGCCCCCCCGCCGGCAGAACCCCGGGGGACCGCCGGCAGGATGACGAGCCCCAATCCATACAGTATCGTGAGCCGTCCGCCCGATATCGGGCGCGCAGGGGAGACTCCGGCGAACCGCCGGGGTTGCGCAACACAGGAGTATTTCATGCAGATTCGGCGCCTATCCATGTTCATGGGCTTGTTTGCCCTTTTGGTTCTTTTTGTCCCGCTGTCCGCGGGTTGTCCCGGTGACGGCGATCCGCCCGGCGACGGCGACGGCGATGGCGATGGGGACGGAGATGGCGACGGCGACGGCGATGGCGATGGGGACGGAGATGGCGACGGTGACGGCGACGGGGACGGCGATGGGGATGGCGACGGCGACGGGGACGGCGATGGCGACCCCCAGCCCACCGCGTTGATCGGCCCCGAAGGCGGCGAGATCGCGGTGTACGGCGGCCGGGCGATCATTCCCGCCGGCGCCCTCAACACCCCGACCCAACTGACCATCGAGCGCATCACCAACACGGTGGCGGCGCCGGAGGGCTATCAGCCGGCCGACGGGACCTATGCGTATGCATTCACCCCGTACGCCCAGACCTTCAACACCAACGTGACCATTCGCATCCCCTACCAAGGGCCGAATGAGCGCCTGTACATGTACAAGCTCGACGACAACCTCGACACGACCTGGGAGCAGGTCAACGGCGCGGTGTTCGGCGGCGGCTATGGCCAATACACCTCCGGCAGCTTCGGCATCTTCATCGTGCTGCGCGCTGACCTTCCGCCCCAGGACGGCGTCACCGTCAACGGCACGGTCTACGACTGGAGCTACGTCAACAACACGCCGCAGGACAACGCGGTGGTGAAGTTCACCAACACCGAAGCGGTCAACAACCCCGGTGGCGGCGCGATCGAATCGGCGCCCTCGGCGGGCGGCGGCCAATACACCGTGTCCTACGTGCCCCCGGGGTCGACCCTGTACTACCAGGTCGACTACAACCAAGAGGTCGGCGCCAGCGGCGTGGCCGTGCCCCCCGCGGTGGAGGCCACCCGGATCAAGAACACCATCGGCAACGTCGACGAAACGGTGAATACCTACGTGGTCAAGTTCAACTGGTTGGCCCAGGTCGCCTACGAGTGCGGCATCTTCGCCTCGGTCGAGGAAGCCTCGGGTGAGCTCAACGGCGCCATCAACCCGTACTGGGTGTCGCGCTCGACCATCGTGGGCACGCTCAAAGACGTCAACGGCAACGGCGTGGCCGGCATCCAGAAGGAAGCGGTCTCGGTGACCATCGACGGGTACGCCAACACCCACCAAGGCGTGGCCAACGAGCCCTACCTCTGCTGGCTCAACGACGACGGCAACAAGTACATCGGGTCGACCTCGCAGACCTCGTACGCCAACGGCCGCTTTGTGATGTTCCGGGTCCGCAACCAGACCAACACCGGCTTCGGCAATGCCTATGTGTACTCCGCCGGCTTCGTCGAGGTCAGCGTGCCCCTGCAGTCGTCGGGCAACATCGGCATGGTCACCCTCTACCAGGGCGACGATCCGATCCCGGTGGACCCGGTGGCGGTGGACTTCGAGGCCTACGTCTACCCGATCTTCACCGAGTACGGCTGCGTGGGTTGTCACTACAACGGCGGCCCCGGGTACCACGACATCGGCGGCTACTACGCCGACTTCTCCGGCACCCCCGACGAGGTCTTCGCCAACCTCACCGGCCCGGGCATCCAATGCAACGGCACGACCTACCGGGTGTGCGTCAACGATCCCGAGCAGTCCTACCTGGTGCAGCGCCCGCTCGTCGAGCAACCCCCGGCGCTGCAGGATCACCCCAACGGCTCGTTCGCGGACATCTATGACCCGGACCTCCAGTACATCATCAACTGGATCGCCCAAGGCGCGGCCCGGTACGCGGTCCCGCCGGTGGTGTTGCCCGAGTACAGCCTCGAGGGCGTGATGCAGCTGACCTACGACGTGGGCTGCGTGGCTTGTCACGATTACGACGGCGCGGCGGAAGGCGGCCTGGCCCTCGACGGGTGCATCCAAGCGCTCATCGACGACGGGACCTACGTCAACGCCGGCGTCGACATCGCCGACCCGCAGAACTGCGTCTACTACCACCTGAAGAACCAAGGCGTGGCCGATGACCCGTACGCGTACGGCTACCGGGTCAACCCCGACAACCCGTCGTACTCGATGTTGCTCCGCAACCCGTACTGCGGGCCCAACTACTGCGCCAACGACCCGGACTACCCGGAGACGCACCCGGTGCGCATCTTCTTCGGGAACGACCCGCAGAACGCCGACGGCCAGTCCGCCGCCTACGCGGCCATCTACAGCTGGATCGCGGCCGGCGCCAACAACAACAAGGACGTCGACCTGGGCCAGTGACCCTGTCGTGTCACGCACGAAGGACCCCGCCGCGAGGCGGGGTTTTTCTTTGCCCGGCGCCGCCGAACAGGGTGGCTCATTTGCGCCACTGTCTCACTTGCACCGGATCATCCACCGCCCGCAAACGGCGATTTTCTCGACGAGACCGCTACCTGTCGCGACAGAACCGGACCCGTGATCCCAATCAAAAAAAAACCCAGCAATCGCAGGAAGAAATCGGCAAAATACGAACACAGCGTTGGAGGAACCGATGAAACGTATGGCAACGACCGGCATTCTGCTTCTCACCGCCGCCGCGATGACGGCGTGTCTCACCGACGCCCGCGAATACGACGGGTACAACGAGCAAGAGTGGGAAATCAGCGACCCCGACATGTTCTTCGGGAACGTGGACGAGACCAACATGAGCCTCACCGCCACCACTTTGCATGGCAACATGGGCTCCCTGCAGGGCTTTGAGCACACCGCCACCGCCCGCGGGTACCAAAGCGACAACTTCGTGATGATCGACGTGCTCTCCGCGGCCGAAGACGGCGCGGCGATGCAAGCGGTCACCTTCACCGGCGGCCTCGACCAGTTCGAGCCCGGCACCACCAAAGCCTTCCAAGGCGACGGCGACATTCACTGCTCCGGCCCCGAGGCCGGGCTTTGGGACTACGATGAGCCCACCGACGTCGAGGTCGCGACCAGCGCCACCGACAACGAAGACGTGATTCAACTCGACATCTCGACCACCGACCAATACGGCGACACCGCCACGTCGACCGTGTTGGTCGACCGCTCCGACGAGCTGTAACCAAAAAGTCCGGTCGAGCCACAAGCCTCAACCCGGCCGGCGTCACGTCGGTCGGGCACAGAGCCCGCGCGTTTGTGCGCGGGCTTGTTTTTTTGGCGCGCACGGCGCGGGCCAAGCGACGCCGCCCCGGCGAGGCTGATCACTTTGCGAACGGCGCGATTCGTCCCGCCGCACACTGCGTGGGGCGTTCTGCATCAGCTTTGCGTGTGTATGCGACGTGGCGTCGAGATTCGGCAGTGGCACGTTTTTGGCTGTTTCTTCTGTGTCGAGCGTTCAACGACTAACAGTCCTGCACACGTAGGGTGATGTGGGACATGGCGTGGGCGACTCGCGGAAGGAGGAAGAGCGTGAAGGGATTACTCATCCCCGCTGTGGCCGTGATGGCGCTCAGCGCGTGCACCCAACAACGAGACCTCGCCGGCTATGACGACGGGGACCGCTACGCGTTGAACGACGACTTCCTGATCGGTCAGGTCACAGAGTCCAACTTGCCGCTCACCCAGTCGACGCTCGTGGGCGATTTGGGCGAGCTGCGCGGATTTGAACACCAAGCGACGGCACGCGGTTATGCGGAGGACGGTCTCGCCCTGTTCGACATTGTGTCGACCGGGCCAGACGGCTCGGCGATGCAGATGATCACCGTCTACGGCGACATCGAAGCATTTCAGCCGGGGTACGAAGCGACCTATCGCTTCGACTCGCCGCACAGTGAAGGCAAGCTCGAAGCCATCGTGTGCTCGGGCCAGGATGACCCTGGCCTGTGGAGCTACGACCAAGAAGCGGAGCAGGTCTCGGTGATGGTCAATGAAGTCCCCGGTCGCGACGACGTCGTGGCGGTGGATTTCGTGACCGTGTCCGAAGGTGGCGATGTCGCCACCGGGTCTGCCCTGCTCGGCCAACAGTAGCCGCCGGCAGCGAGGGGCCGGTGTCCAGCGTTGGGCTGGGCGCCGGCTCCGTTTTTTTGGGGGGACCAGGCCTACGCCAGGATGCGCAGGACCTCGCTGGGCACGGTCGCGCCTTCGGTGAGCAGATATGAGGCATAGCGGGAGAGCGGCACGTAGGAGCCGTCCTGGGCGGCCTCACGCAGGGTGGCGCCGTCCGCCCCCTGGGCGATGGCCTGTTTGACCTCGGGACCGACCACGAGAAGTTCGTACACGCCGATGCGTCCTTTGAACCCGCTCTGGTTGCAGGCGTTGCAGCCCGCGCCCCGGTAAAAGCGCACCCCCGCGTCGAGGACCACGCCCTTGCGGGAGAGGTTGTCGCGCACCATCGGCCCGATGTCGGCCTCGGCGCGGCAGGCCGGGCAGAGGCGGCGGACCAGGCGCTGGTTGACCACCCCGAGGAGGGATTCGGCGATCATGAAAGGTTCGACGTCGAGGGCGCGCAGGCGCTGCACCGCGGAGATGGCGTCGTTGGTGTGAAAGCTCGAGAGCACGAGGTGGCCGGTGAGGGCGGCGTTGGCGCAGAGCTTGGCGGTGGTGCTGTCGCGGGTCTCGCCCACGAGGATGATGTCCGGGTCCTGCCGCAAGAACGTGCGCATGATGTCGGCGAAATCGAGCCCGATGTGGTCGTTGACCTGCACCTGGGTCACGCCGTCGATGTTGTATTCGATGGGGTCTTCGATGGTGCAGATGTTGAGCTCGGGGTTTTTGCGCTCGAGGAGGGCGGCGTACAATGTGGTTGTTTTGCCGCTGCCGGTGGGGCCGGTGACGAGGACCAGCCCGTTGGGCCGGTAGGCGAGCCGGCGCACCACCGCGGCGACCTTCTCCGCGGGGATGAGCGAGGCGAGGTCGTTTTCCAGGGTGCTGGCATCGAGAATGCGGAGGGTGGCCTTTTCGCCGTCTTTGGTGTCGATGGTGGAGACGCGCAGGTCGTAGTGTTTGTCGGCCACGGACAGCGAGATGCGGCCGTCCTGGGGCAGGCGGCGCTCGGCGATGTCGAGGTTGGCGACGATCTTGAGCCGGGAGAGGATCGGGGCGTGGGCCCCGAGGGACAGGGTCTGGGGCCGGTCGTGCAGGCGGCCGTCGATGCGGTACCGCACGCGGAAGGCCTCCCGGGCGGGCTCGAGGTGGATGTCGGACGCGCCTTGGTCGATGCCCTCGACGAGGATGCGGTTGAGCAGGTCCACCGCGTCTTGGCTTTGGGCTTGCTGGATGACCTTTTGGTCGTCGCCCTGCTTGATCGCGGTCCCGTAGAAGGTCACGTTCTTGGCCATGGTCCCGTAATCTTTGGCCACGGGCACCGTCCGCCGCACCGCCGCGCTCTCGGGGTAGTGCTTGGTGACGAACACGTCGTAGTCACTCTCGCTCACCGCCACCACGCGGACGTCCATGCCGCGCAACAGCCGCTTGAACTCGTCGAGGCCGATGCGGTTTTGGGGGTTGGGGGTGGCGAGGGTGACGACGTTGTTCTCGACGCCGACCGGGGCCATCTTTTGGCGGTGCACCACGGTCACCGGCACCATCTGTTTGAGCTGGTCGGGGGGCGTCCGGCCCGCGAGGTTGGCGAAGGCCACCCCTTGGTTGCGGTTGAGTTGATCGAGGCGTTTGGCCAATGAACCTGCGATGGAGAGACCGACCTGGGGCACGTGCTGCACCAGCTTGTGGAAAGTGTCGCGGGACAGGCCGAGCACCCGGGAGGGCTCGACCGCCTTGACCGAGGCGGAGCGCACCTGGCCCGTGACCAATGCCATTTCCCCCACCGCCTCGCCCCGGCCCAGGGTGGCGAGGTCGACGGTGAGCCCGAGGGCGGGGTCGGTGACGTAGACCGACAAAAGGCCGTCTACGATGATGTAGAGGGCATCGCCGGGGTCGCCCTCGGAGAACAGCACGTCCCCGGGGGCGAGGGCGCGGGGGTGGAGCTGGGCCTCGAGTTGGCTCTTCACCGTGGGGGCGAGGGCGCGCAGGATCTCCACGTCGTCGAGCAGGCTGCGGGCACCGCCCACGCCGGGCACCGGGGCAGGGGCTTTTTTGTCGTCGCTCATCGCGGCTCCGTCAGGATTTGGCGTTGGCTTGGCGCAAGCGCTCGGCCAGGGTCTTGGCGAACAGTTTGTAGATCGTGGCCGAGGCCGCGTCCCGTCCGTACAAAAACTGCGCGAACGCTTCTTTGGAAATGAACAGCGCGGTCACCGGCGTGACCGCGACCACCCGCGCCGAGGTGGGGCTGTCGTCGACAAAGGACATGTCCCCCACGTAGGCCCCGGCCCCGAGGCGGGCGAGGGGCACGGTGGCGCCGTCCTGCTTGACCCGCGACACCTGGAGGTCGCCGTGCAGGACCACGGTGAGGCCGTTGCCGCGTTGGCCCTGTTCGATCACGAGCTGCCCAGCGTCGATGCGGACCTGTTGGCTCGTGCGGTAGAGGTCGCGCATGTCCTCCAGCGCGAGCTCGGCAAAGATGGGGATGCTCTTGAGGTGCGCGTAGGCATCGACCGTCTCCTTGTCGGGGCGGGGCCGGCTGTCGAAGGGGTCGACGAGGTTGGCGAAGGGATCGCCGGGGGCGGGGGCGGGGGCGGGCGCGGGGACAGGGGCCGGGGCCTGGCCGGTGGCCACCGCGATCTCGGCCGGCGACGTGCCCACCTTTTGTCCCAGGCTGTCCACCGGTGCGCCAATGGGACTGGACGCGGTGGCGGGGCCGCTGCTCTCACCGGCGGGGAGCAGGTTGTGGATGCGGGCCCGCACCTGGGCGGCCTCGGCCATTTTGCCCAGCCCGTCGAGGAGCCGCGCCAATGTCATGTACATCGGCTGGTGCATGCGGGCGGCGTCGCATTGGCGGATGGTGTCCACGAGCAACCCCACCGCGCGGTCGGGGTGGCCATATTGCTCGAGCAGTTCGCACAGGCGCAGGGCGGCCGGGACCCGGGCGTCGTGGTGCACGGGCACGAGCTGCAACATGTCGATCTCGCCGCGCACGTTGCCGAGGTCGCGGTACACGCCGGCCGCGTCCGCGTAGCGTTTTTGGCGGTACAGGCATTGGGCGAGCGCTTCGCTCGGCCCCGCGCGGCGGTAGGCGTCGAGCGCGGCCTCGGTGTTCCCGGCCCGGTCGTGGGCCAGGCCCGCGCGCACGAGATCGCCGAGCTCCTCGTAACACCGCGCGGCGGACGCGAAGTCTTGGCCCTGCTCGTAATAGGCCGCGGCCTTGGGCAGGTCGCGCGACAGCTCGAACACTTGGCCGGCCCGGGCGAAGTCCCGCGCCCCCACGAACATCTCGGCCATGGCCGCTTGGGTGTTGGACGAGGCCACGCGCGCCTCGGCGAGGAGCTCGTCGACGACGTTTTGGCCCATGTCCTCGTACAGGCGCACGGCGTCCGCGACCTCGCCCTTGGCCAGGTGCTGCCGCAGGAACGCGACGACTTTGTCGGTGGCGACAAAAGACCCGCCGGTGTCGTTCTCGATGAACTCAAACTCCATTTCGCCTGACCAACGCGCCATCTCTGCTCCTCGTCGTACGCGCCTGCGCGGGCGTCCCCGGCGGGATCGCGCATGGCGCACGCATGCTGCCTTGAACCGCCCGCGAAAGCCAAGTCCGCGCCATCACCGCGCGGCCCCGGGACCTACAGACCGAGAACGCGGGCGGCGTTGTCCCAGTAGACCTTGTGCAGGACCTCGTCGGGCAGGTCGATGCCCGAGATCGGCCAGTCGCCTTGAATCGGCGTGGGGTGGGCGAAGTCGCGCGTCCCGGTCTCGAGGTAGCGCCAGGTGGCGCGGAAAAAATGCGACAGGTCGCGGTCGGTCTCGGGCCAGGCCAGCGGGGAGCCCAGCATCATCGACGTCGGGTAGAGGCCAAAATCGGTGCCAAACAAGATCCGGTCCTGGTGGCGCAGGAAAAACGCACGGCCCACCGCGGGGGGCACGCGGCCGATCTCGGGGACCCGGGCGGCGATGTCGACGACGACGTTGTCGCACGCGTTGAGCAGGGCATCGACCTCGTCGAGGTTCTCGGGAAAACCCGCCACGTGCACGGCGATGAACGTGGTGTTCGGGTGCCGGGCGAACAGGCGCCGTTGGGCGTCGAACAGCGCGCGGTGGCTGGGCACGTCCTTGTCGGCGTAGCTCCAGCCGGGGTGGAGGGACAGCTCCGCGAAGCGTTCGTTGTGCTCGTCGACCGGTTGCCAAAACGCGACCGGGTCCCCGACGTGAATGGCCACGGGGAGGCCGAGCGCGCCCGCGGCGTCGAACGCGGGGGCGAGGCGGGGGTCGTCGACCGCGAGCAAACCCCCGTCGGGGTCGGGCAAGGCCAGGCCCAAGGCCTTGGGGATCTTGATGCCGCGCGCCCCGAGGCGGTGGGCCTCGTGCACGCCGGCCGCGAGCAGCTCGCCGAGCCGGTCGGGATACCGCAGCGCGGCCCACGCCATCCCCGCGAACGCGATGAGCCGGCCGTCGCTTTGCGCGGCGGCGCGCTGGATGCGCAACCACTCGGGACCGGGCGGGGCCGCGCTCAGGATCACCGCGACGTCGATGCCGAACCGGTCCATGAGCTGCACCGCGTCCTCGGCGCGGACCGGCGAGATGTGGGTGTGCACGTCGACGCGGGGCCCTTTGAAAAAGCCGGCCTCGGGGACATCGCCCCCCGGGGCGCGGGGGGCCGCGACCCAGTGGAACGCGGCCAGCGCCACCGTCGCGCCGGCCATGGCCCAGGCGGCGGTGGACACCCTCAACCCGGGCCCCACAAAGACAGAAGCTCGACCTGGGGCGTGCCCGGGAAAAAGTCGTACGGGCGGACCACGACGGGGACAAAGCCGTGCCGGCTGAGCTCGGCCGCGTCGCGGGTGAACGCCCCGAGGTCACAGCTGACCAAGGCCAGTGCCCGGACGTGGGCCCGGGCCAGCGCGCCGGTGACGACGGGGCCGAGACCCTTGCGCGGGGGGTCGGCGATGACCGCGGCCCCGGCCGGGAGCGGCCGGCTCTGCACAAATTCCTCGACCGGTTGCATCACCGCTTCGCGGCACACGGTCTGGAGGATGGCAAAGGCGGCGGGGGCGGTCTCCACCCCGACCACGTCGTGTACGCCCCGGGCACCGAGCGCCCGGGCAAAGCCCCCCTCGCCGGCGTAGAGGTCAAAATGATGCCCAGCGCCGAGGGCCACGAGGTGCGCGGCCACGTCATCGTACAGGCGCTGGGCGAGATCGGGGTCGGGCTGGCAAAAGGCGTGCGGGGAGATCGCGGTGCGCGTGCCGCCGTCGTGGGCGGTGTGTGGGGGGCCGGCCGCGCGGTGCATTTGGCCGCCGACGAGACTGTTGCCCTGCGCGGCGTCGACCCACTCCTCCAACCGGAGCAGGTCGAGGGTGCACAGGTCGGCCCAGACCGCGTCGTCGAGGGGGGCGCGGGTGACCACGGCCGCGGCCACCCCCTCGGGGTAGGCGCGCAGGATCACGCCCTTGATCCCGGGCCGCCGCTCGTCGTCCGCCCAGGCCCGGTGGGCCCGCAATGTCATTTGAATCTCGTCGCCGACCTCGGCGAGGTCCGGCTCGGCGTAGGGGCACCCCGTGGCCGGGGCGAGCACGTGGGTGTGGGGCACGTACATGCCCAAGGTGAGCGGGCCGGGGCCCCCTTGCGCGGTGAGCTTCACCTTTTGGCGGCGGCCGTGGCGCGGGCCAAACACGAGGTCATCGACCAGCCCGGGGTCGAGACCCGCCTCGGACACCGCGTGGTGCACCCGGGCCATTTTGGCCCCGACTTCAAAGCTGCGCGAGAGGCCTTCGAAGGGGCACGCGGGGCAGGGACCGGGGTGGGCACAATGTCGCTGGACATGGATCGGGCCTTCGGTCTGGTAGGACTCGACCCGGGCTTGAATCAGCTGGCGCGCCTTGAACGCGCGCTCGGTCCGCACCACACACACGTCGCCGGGGGCCGCCCCCCGCACCGCCACGTCCGCGCCCTCGAAGTGGCCACGGCCGCGACCCTCGTCGTCAAATCCATCGACCACGACGGAAAAGCGGGCGCCGGTTCCGTAGGCGAAGGTCACGGGCCGAGGCCCACCCACACCACCCCCGAGCTGCGGTGCTCGTGTTTCCAGATCGGCGCGTCCTCTTTCAGGCGGTTGATGATGGTCATGCACGCCTCGAACGCGGCTTGGCGGTGGGCGGCCGAGGTCGCCACCACCACCGCCCGGTCCCCGATGGCGAGCTTTCCCACCCGGTGCACACACGCGGCGCGCACCCCGTCGTGCTGCGCCTCGACCTCGCGCACGATGTCGCCGATGACCTTCTCGGCCATGGCCACGTAGGCCTCGTACTCGAGGCGCTCGACGCCCTCGCCGGCGGCGTGGTCGCGCACGGTCCCGATCATCACCACCTGGGCCCCCGCGCCGGGGTGGGCGACGTTGTCGAGCAGCGGGTCCACCGGCAGCGCGGTGTCGAGCACCTGGACCAGCGGGGTGCGGTCCTGGCCGCCGGCCACGGGCGGGATGAGCGCGAGCTCGTCGCCGTCGGCGAGGGTGTCCTCGTCGTCGGCGAAGGCTTGGTTCTTGGCCGCGCGGATGTGGGACCGGATCGCGGCCAGGTCTTGGTGCCGGGCGCAGATCGTGTCGAGGGCGGCGGCCACGGTCTGGCCCGCGAGGGGCAGCTCTTCTTTGTCGGTGCCGGCCCGCTCGCGGCAGGCGGCGAAATAGAGAACGGTGACCATGACCGGGATCTACCGACCTTTGCGCCCGCCGTCACCCCGGCGCGGGTGGTGCCGGGCCATGCCCGCGAACAGGTGGACGGCGTGGGGCACGTCCCGGGTGCCGGCAAATTCACGGTACAGGGCAACAACATTGGGATAGAGCCGCTCGCCCTCGGAGAAGTCCGCGAAGGTGTCGAGGGCGATGTCGGCGCAGGCCTCGTCGGGGGACAGGCCGGCGTCGTATCGCTTCCGGGCCTCGTCGCGGAGGGTGACGAGGTAGTGCCGGGCCCGGGCCACCCCCTTTTTGTCCGTGATCGGGCCGTGCCCGGGCACGACGGTGTCGCAGCTTCGGCCCAAAATCACGTCGAAGGCATCGATCCAGTTCTGCGCGGGGCCCTCCCACATGATCGGGTGCGCCCCCTCGAACAGGATGTCCCCGGTGAACACCACCCCGTCCTCGGGCACGAACACCATGGTGTCGCCGACGGTGTGTGCGGACTCGACCTCGACCAGCTCGACCCGTTTGCCGCCCACGGTGAGGGAGAGCTGTTCGCGGAAGGTCTCCTGGGGCAGGACCAGGTCCAGGCCCGAAAAATCGAAGCGCCCGAACAGTTCTTCGACGAGGGGCGCGGCCTCGAAGAACGCCGCGGGCAGGCGCAGGCCGCCGGTGCGGAGCAATCGGCCGACGGCGCGGCCCACCGGGCCGGTGCGGCGCAGCGCCCGGGCGAGGGTGACCAACGCGTGCAACTTGCGGGGGGGCATGTCGCGCAGGGTGGCCACGCACCCTTCGGACGCGATGATGCGGGCGTCGCCGACACAGACATTGCCGTAGCAGTGATCGCCGTTGCCGTGGGTGTTGACCACGACGTCGATGCGCGCGGCACCGGGCGCGGCGCGGGTGTAGGCCGCGAGCATGTCCTCGGTGAGGCGCCGGTCGAACAGCGTATCGACGAGCAAGCTCTCGCCGTCGCTGGTGATGAGCCCACTGTTGGAAAAACCCCAGCCACCGGGCAACTGGGTGTAGGCGAACACGCCGGGGGCGACGTCGTGAAGGGTGGCCTGCATGCCCTTGTGTGGCCGAGCCGGGGAGCGGGGGCAACCCGGTCGCGGGCCGCTTCGGGCTCGGGTACAGTTCGACGAGGAGGTGCGCATGAAGGCCTGGTGTCGCGTGGCGGGAGCGGTCGTGCTGTGGGGGGGCTTGTTCATCGGGACCGGCTGCCCGAACCAGATCGGCGACGGCGACGGCGATGGCGATGGCGATGGGGACGGCGACGGGGACGGCGACGGCGACGGGGACGGCGACGGGGACCCGGGCGCGGACCTGTTGTGGGACAGCTACGGGGTGCCGCACGTCTTTGGGGGCAGCGAGGCCAACGTATATCGGGCGTTCGGCTATGCCCAAATGAAGGCGCACGCCAACCGCATCTTGCGCCTGTACGCGGCGGCCCGGGCCGAAGCCTCCGCACACCTGGGCACGCCGTATCGTGCCGGCGACGAGATCGTGGCCCGGTTCGAGACCCGCGAGCGGGGGGCCGATGCGTTGGCCAACATGGAGCCCGGCTTTCGCCCCTTGCTGGACGCCTTTGTGGCCGGGCTCAACGAGTACGCCGACGAGAACCCCAGCGAGATCGCGGGCGTGGTCGCGGATGTCCTGCCCGTCACCGCCGACGACGTGACCGCCCACGTCGCCCGGGTGATGTTGCTGTTCGCGCACGCCGCCGCGCCCAACTTCTGCACCGAGGGGGTGCCCGGCCTGTCCCTGTTCAACACGCCGGGGTCCAACGCGTGGGCCATCGCCCCCGAACGCACCCAGCAAGGCAACGCCATGCTGTTGGCCAACCCTCACCTCGACTGGAACGACGACGCCCAGACGTTCTTCGAGGCCCACCTGTCCACCCCGGCCGCCGACCTCTACGGCGCCACCCTCGTCGGGTTCCCGGTGCTCACGTTTGGCTTTTCCGACCACCACGCCTGGTCACACACCATCAATACCTTCGACGGGTGTGACGCCTACGCCCTGACCCCGTCGGGCACCGGCTACGAGCTAGACGGCCAAATCGAGGCCTACGAATCCGTGACCACCACCGTCGCGGGCGCGTCATTCACGTTCGACAAGAGCGTGCACGGCCCGGTGTTCGAGGTGTTGGGCGGGACCTACGCGGTGCGCATCACCCCGTCGGTGTTTGGCGTGACCGGCGCGCTCGAACAATGGTACCGCATGGGCACCGCCACCACCTTCGACGGCTTCGTCGCCGCCCTCGACGAGGGGGCGCTCCCGCTGTTCACGGTGGTGTACGCCGACACCGAGGGCCACATCCTCACCCGGTTCGCCGGTCAGGTCCCCGACAAAGGCACCGGCAGCGCCGACTTCTGGGCCAACCCGGTGCCCGGCGACGACAGCAGCTTGGTGTGGACCACCACGTTGTCCCCCGGCGCGCTGCCCGAGACCCGCGATCCCCCGTCGGGCTACGTGCAGAACGCCAACAGCCCGCCGTGGTTCGCGACCATGCCCATGCAGGACCCCGGCGGCTACCCCGCCTACGTCGCGCCCCCCGGTCCCGCGTCGTTGCGGGAGCAGCAGAGCCTGGCGCTCCTGAGCAGCGACGACAGCATGACGTTCGAAGAGTTCGTCGCGCTCAAACAGTCCAGTCACGCGATGATGGCCGACCGCATCCTCGGCGACCTCATCCCCGCCGCGGAAGAGCTCGGCGGGTCGGCGGCGGTGGGGGCGGCCCAGCTCCAGGCCTGGGACCGCACCTTCGACCCCGGCTCGGTGGGGGGCTTGGCGTTCGCGTTTTTGACCAACGAGATCGTGGTCGCGGCCACCGACGCGGTGTACGCGGCCGACCCCAATGCCATTGTCTATGACTACCCGTTCGATTGGTTGATCCCCTGGAGCGCGGACGACCCGTTCTTCACCCCCCGGGGGTTGGCCAACCCCGCCCTCGCCGGCCAGGTGCTCGGCCAGGTCATCGACTACCTCGATGTGTACGCGGACGCGGGGTGGGGCGAGGTCGCCCGGCTGCGGTGGGGGGCGCGGGATCTGCCCGGGGTGGGCGGGTTTGACTTCAATGGGCCATTCCACGTCGTGGAGTACGCCGAGGACGACGACGGCCTGTACTACGCGTACTCGGGCGAGAGCTTCGTGGCCGCGGTCGAGCTCGGCGCCCCGGTGCGGGCCAAGGTGCTCATCGGCTACGGCAACGAAAGCCAGCCAGGCTCGCCCCACATCGACGACCAGATGCCGCTGATGGCCAACAAAGAGCTGCGCGACGCGTGGCGCACCCGGGCCGAGGTCGAAGCCCACCTCGAGGGTGAGCGCAGATTTGAGTAGGCCGTCGCTCAGCTGGGCGCACGGGCCCGGCGGCGGCGGAGACCAAGCAGGCCCAGACCGAAGGCCGCGCCCAGGCCCGCGCCCGGCGCCCCCGTCCCGTCACAACACAAATCGAGGCTGAACTCCGGGTCCAACCCGTCGGGGGGCGCGCTGGACCAGACCTCTTCGAAGTTCTCCGCTTGGCTATGCACAGATTGGTGCCAGGCCTGCTCGCCGAGCCGGACCGTCATCCACCGCTCGGGCGCGGTGGACGAGACCTTCAGGGTGGTGCGGTCCCCGGTGTGTTCCCAGCCTTCGTCGATCTGCCACACCGCTTGGTTGAGCCCGAATACCTCGTGGCCGGCGGGGTCGCGCCCGTCGAGAGAAAACGCGGTGAGCCCGTTGTCCCCGGCGCTGGTGACCACGGCCAGGCTGGCGAGCTCATCGATGCCCACCACCCGCACGTCGAGCTCGGTCAAGACCACGCCGTGGGCCCGAAGCTGCAAGCGGTGATCGCCCTGCCGGTCCCCCTTCACCGTCGCGGTCACGATCGCTTGGCCTTGGGGGCCGAGGTCGTTGTGCCAGGTCTGCAAGCCAAGACCGACCTCGTCGGCGGGCAGCAACCGAACCCCGCGGTGCAAGCCCACCGGCGCGCCGTCGGGGGTGAACACCTCCACCGCCAGGGGCACGCGCCCGCCCTCGAGCAGATACAGCGGCCCGTCCTCGGCCCGGATGCGCCGGCCTGGTCCAGCTACATTGTAGACGTAGAACCTCGCGTCCACCTCTTGCTGGACCTCGACCACCGCGGTCCACGCGAGCTGGTCGTCGACCTCCAAGGTCACGTGCGAGATGCCCGGCGCGAGCCCCACCAGCTCCAGCCACACGTGTTCGTGGCACTTGTCGCCGATGTTGACCTCGAGGATCTCGGGGGCGCTGGACGTCACCCGGAAGCGCACGTCCCGGGTGTCGGGCACGTCCCGGAGCTTGATCCGCGCCATGGACGCAAAGCCCACCGTCGTCACCAAGCTGCCGTCGACGACCTCGCCGGCCGGTCCGGGGGCGCAGCCCGCCAGCACCACCGCCGCCCCCGCCATGCATGTCAGCATTCGTCGCATGTTCACCCCGCTTCCGGGGGACGACGAGCAGACCCCGTGCCAACGCCCCGCCGCGTCACCATGGGGCGCGGGTGGGATCGCGGCGCGGGACCGCGACAGCGATGTCGCGATCTCGTCGGGGCGTTACTTGGTGGCCGGCGCCGGTGGGCCAAACCCGCGGACGACCTGCACCATCGCGTCGAGCAGGGCCGGGTCCTTGGCCCAGGCCTTCTGGGCGTCGGTGAGCGCGGGTTGGCCTTGGTGGGCGGCGTGGGAGAGTGTGCCCAAGGCGTCGCGCAGGCCCTCGTCGGTGAAGCTCTTTTGCACCCCGGGCGAAGCCCACGCCCGGGGCTTGGTCGCGAGCTTCGCCGCGTCGGGACCGTCGCCTTGCCCCCCCTGCCCGTGACAGGGGGCGCAGGACTTTTGGTAGGTCATCGCCGCTTGGGCCGAGGCCGGCAGCCGCGCCGCGTGCACCGCCTTCGCCACCGGGGGCGACGGGGGCGGCTCGGACGGGGGACACCCCGCGCCGAGCAACACCAACAACAACGCGGCGACGACGCGCATCATTTCGCCTGGTTGGCAATGTGATTGAGTGCCGAGCCGGCCTTGAACCAATCGATCTGCTCTTGGCTCATGGTGTGGACCGCCTCGAACGACTCGGTGGACCCGTCTTTGTGGTGCAGCACAACCTCGACCGGCTTGCCGGGGGCGAGGGTGGTGAGGCCCTTGACGTCCACCTTGTCGTCGACCTGGATCTTCTCGTAGTCCGCGGGGTCTTGGAAGGTGAGCGGCAAGATGCCCTGCTTTTTCAGGTTGGTCTCGTGGATGCGGGCGAAGCTGCGCACCAGGATGGCCCGGCCGCCGAGGTGGCGGGGCTGCATCGCGGCGTGTTCGCGGGAGCTGCCTTCGCCGAAGTTTTCGTCGCCGATGACCACCCAGTTGATGCCGCGCTCTTTGTAGCTCCGGGCCAAAGCGGGCAGCGCTTTCCAGTCTCCGGTCTCGCAGTCTTTGCCTTGGCCGACGTTCTCTTCGCCCGGGGTCTGCTCGAACGCGTTGACCGCGGCCATGTAGGTGTTGTTGGCGATGTTGTCGAGGTGACCGCGGAAGCGCAGCCACTTGCCCGCGGCGGAGATGTGGTCGGTGGTGGTCTTGCCCTTCGACTTGAACAGCACCGGCAAGCCTTCGATGTCTTTTCCGTCCCAAGCGTCAAAGCGCTCAAGCAGGGCCAGGCGCTCGGACTCGGGGTTGACCTTGATCTCGACGCTGCTGCCGTCTTTGGCCGGCGCGAGGAAGCCTTGGTCGTCGACCTGGAAGCCTTTGGCCGGCAGCTCGGGCCCGGTGGGGGCGGGGAGCTTCACGTCTTTGCCGTCCTGGGTCTTCAGGGAGTCGGTCAGGGGGTTGAACGACAGCGAACCCGAAAACGCGATGGCGGTGACCAGCTCGGGGCTGCCGATGAACGCTTGGGTTTCGCGGTTGGCGTCGTTGCGGCCGCGGAAGTTGCGGTTGAACGACGTGACGATGGTGTTCTTTTCGCCTTGGTCGATGTCGTCGCGTTGCCATTGGCCGATGCAGGGTCCACAAGCATTGGCGAGCACGGTGGCCCCCGCGGTGGACAGCTCGTCCATCTGGCCGTCGCGTTGGATGGTCAGGTGCACCGTCTCCGAGCCGGGGGTGACCATGAACGGGATTTTGGGCTTGATGCCGTTTTCTTTGGCGAACTTCGCGATCGAGGCCGCGCGGCTCACGTCCTCGTAGGAGGAGTTGGTGCACGAGCCGATGAGGGCCACGCGCACGTTGTCCTGGTAGCCCTCGCTTTTGACCGCGCCCTTCATCTCGCTCACGGTGCGGGCGAGGTCGGGGGTGTGGGGACCGACCCAGTGCGGCTCGAGGGTGCTGAGGTCGATCTCGACCACGCGGTCGTAATACTTCTCGGGGTTCTGTTCGACCTCGGGGTCGGCGCGCAACATGGCTTTGTTTTTGTCGGCGATGTCGGCCCAGGCCGCGCGGTCGGTGGCCCGGAGGTACCGGCCCATGGCCTCGTCGTAGGGGAACACCGAGGTGGTGGCGCCGTGTTCGGCCCCCATGTTGGCGATGGTGCCTTTGCCGGTGCAGGAGATGGTCTCGACCCCGGGGCCGAAGAACTCGACGATGTGGCCGGTGCCGCCTTTGACGGTGAGGATGCCCATCAGCTTGAGGATGACGTCCTTGGGCGAGGTCCAACCCGACATCTTGCCGGTGAGCTTGACCCCGATGACGCCGGGCCATTTGAGGTTGAAGGGCAGGCCCGCCATCACGTCGACCGCGTCCGCGCCGCCGATCCCGATGGCGACCATGCCGAGGCCACCGGCGTTGGGGGTGTGGGAGTCGGTGCCGATCATCATGCCCCCGGGGAACGCGTAGTTCTCGAGGACCACCTGGTGGATGATGCCCGCGCCGGGCTTCCAAAAGCCGATGCCGTACTTCTTGCTGACGTCTTTGAGGAAGCCGTAAACCTCCTCGTTCTCGTCGTTGGCGACCTTGAGATCGCTGGTGCTGCCTTTGTGGGCGCGGATGAGGTGGTCACAGTGCACCGTCGACGGGACCGCGACCTCTTTTTTGCCCGCATGCATGAACTGCAGCAGGGCCATTTGCGCGGTCGCGTCCTGCATCGCCACCCGGTCGGGGTAGAGGTTGGCGTAGGACTTTTTCCGCACCAGCTTGTTGCCGTCTTCGTCCTCGACCTTTTTGAGGTGCGCACAGAGGATTTTCTCCGCCAAGGTCAGCGGGCCGCCGAAGTGGGCGCGGGCCTCTTCGTGGCGCTGGGCCATCGTGGCGTAGAGGTTTTCGATGATGGAAAGGGGGGCGACCATGACGTTCTCCTCGGGAGGCGATGTGTACCCAAGACGCCTACCCACTTGGCGGCCGAAAACCAACTGGGCCCCGGCGGGGTGTCCCGAAAATTCGGCTTCGGACCGGCCCCGCGGTACAATCGAGCCCGGGGTTTAGCGTGAGCTTTAACAAGGAAGCCCGGACAGCGTTCGCCAACCGCATCATCGTGGTGTCGGACCTGTTCAATTTTCACTTCCGGGACACGCGCTTTTCGGGCGCGGCGATCCGCAAAGTGCTCGTGCAACCACAAAACCTCGACTCCACCGGCGGTGGCCGCATGGCCCGCGAATCCATCGTGCTCAAGCCGGTCTCCGACCACGCCGGCGGGGGCAACATCGTGGCCGGCTTTTTGGACATCGGGGCCAGCGAAGCCGAGCTGCGGACGTTCGGCGATCTCAAGACCCGCCATCACCAACGGTTCGGCAACCTCACCTTCGACCTCGACGAGACCGAGTACGACGCGTTTTTGGCCCAAGCCAAGGCGTTCCTCGAGCGCGAGGAGTTCTCGGTGCGCGTCGCCGAGCCCGCCCCCGAGCCGGGCGCGCCCAGCGTGCGGGCCCAGGCGGCCCAGGTCTCGACCCCGGCGGCCCCGGCCCCCGCCCGCCCGGTGCGCAACATCGCCACCGGGACCGTGCCCGCCGACGACGGGCCCTCGCACCTCGTGGTGGCCCTGGCGTTTGTGTTCGGGCTCGTCGTGGGCTGCACGGTGACGTACATCATGATGCGGGGCTGACCAGCCGGGACAGTCCTGTCCCGCGCGGGTCGTCGCGGGCGCGCTTGGTCTAGACTCTCGACGAGGAGGGCCGATGAACCAAAACAGCCGGACCGAGTTTGCGTCGCGCGCGTTGCTGGTCAGCGACATCTTCAACGTGAAGTTCAAAAAGACGCGCTTTTCGGGGAGCACCCCCCGGGTGGTGATGGTCGACGCCGAAGAAAAAGAGTCCACCGGCGGGGGCAAGATGGCCCGCGAATCGGTGCTCCTCGTGCCCGAGCGCGCGGCGCCGGGGGTGGCCAACATCGTGGTGGGCTTCATCGACGTCGGCACCAGCGCGGCCGAGCTGCGCAGTTACAATGCGCTGCTGGCCCGGCACCGCCAACGGTTCGGCGACATGGCCTTCGACATCAAGCAAGAGGAGTACGATGCCTTCGTCCAGCAAGCGAAGGCGTTCCTCGAGGCCGAGAAAATCACCGTGAACCTCGTCGACGCCAAGCCGGTGGACATGTCCGGCCCCAGCGCGGCCGCCCCGGTGGCGGCGCCGTCCAAGGGCAGCGTCGTGCCCGTGGTCATCGGGCTTGTCATCGGGCTCGCGGTGCTCGGCGGCATCGCCGCCTTTATGGTCATGAACAAAGGCGGCTGACCGCCTCACCCCCCGTGGGCGGCGCGCACCACCTCGGGCACCCGGCCGCGCACGGCCTCGACGTCGCGTTGGTGTTTGAGCAGGACCCCGAGGGTGGTGCGCACCGCGTCCTCGACCAGGCCGGTGGGGCACAACAGCGACAAGGCCCGGGTCCAGTCGATGACCTCCCCGATGCTCGGGGCCTTGAGCAGGTCGAGCCCCCGGATGTGTTGGGCCGCGAGGACCACTTGATGCCGCAGGGTCTCGTCGGTGTCGGGGGCCTTTTCGGCCACGATGCGTTCTTCGCGGGCCGCGTCGGGGAACGCGATGAAGAGGTGCAGACAGCGCCGGCGCAGCGGGTCGGACAGCTCCCGCGCGCGGTTGGAGGTCAGCACCACGTGGGGGCGGACGGTCGCCGAGAGCGTGCCCACCTCGGGGATCGACACCTGAAACGCCGAGAGCAGCTCGAGCAAGAACGCTTCGAACTCTGGATCGGCCTTGTCGATCTCATCGACGAGGAGAACCACCGGCTGGGGCGACGTGATCGCTTCGAGCAACGGCCGGGGGAGCAAGAACCGGCGGTCAAAAAACTGCGCGCCCTCGTCCTGCAGCCGCGCGATGGCCCCGGCGAGGTCGGTGTCGGCGGTGAGGGCCGCGACCTTGTCGCGCAGAATCTGGGTAAACAGCATTTGTTTGCCGTAGTCCCACTCGTACAGGGCGCGCGACTCATCGATGCCTTCGTAGCATTGCAGCCGGATCAGACGCCGGGCGGTGGCTTGCGCCCAGGCCACCGCGAGCTCGGTCTTGCCCACCCCCGCGGGGCCCTCGACGAGGAGGGGCCGCTCGAGCTGTTCGGCGAGGTAGACCGCGGTGGCGATGTCGACGTCGGAGATGTAGCCGGCGTCGTCGAGACGGTCGGCCACCGCTTGGACCGCGCTGTCCACGATCAGAACCGCATGCGGAAGCCGAGCCCGATCTGTGAGTCCCCGGCGCTGTCGTGGCTGCCGGAGAGGGCAAAATCAATGTTGCTGCTCGGCTGGTACCGCAGGGAGACGCCGGCTTGGCTTCGTTCGGTTTGGAAGTTGTAGCCCGCGTCCGCGGCGAGGGAAAAGCCGTTGGTCGGCTTGGTCAACGACAGCTCGGTGTCGACGCGCTCGAGGCCCTGCTGGTTGAACTGCGCGGTGGTCTGCCAGTAGCCGTAGCTCGCCCCCGGCACGATGTCGTCGATGTCCCGGGGCTGTCGGCCGTTGCCGAGGCTGAGCTGGTGGCGGAGCACACCGGTGGCTTGGCCGTCGAGGGAATAGCCGAGCCCGGCCGAGAATTGTCCGACCCCTTGGTTGGGGTTGCCCACCCGCCCCTCGAGCGAGCCGCCGAGCTTGAAGTCGTTGAAGCCTTTGTCCCAGGTCGCCTCCGCCCGCGCGGTCACCGAGCGGTTGAAGAGTTGGGTCTTGAACTTGGGCTTGAGGCCGACGGACTTCAGCGCGTCGCTGCCCCCGAGGTAGGCGGTGGTGCCCACCGCGGTGGCCCCCGCCGCGAGCAGGCCGTAATAGGCGCCCGGGGAGTTGTCCTTGAGGTCGTTGGCCCAGCCCTTGGCCATGTCGCCGGCGAAGTCCCCGGCCCGGTCTCCGACGTGATCGCCCACTTCGTTGAGGGTCATGTTGTTGATGTTGTCGAGCTGAATGCCCATGCCGGACAGGCGCGAACGGACCGCGTCGCCGAACTGGGGGGCGAGGGTGCCGAGGGGCATGTCGGCGACAAAATCCGCGGTGGCCGAGGTCAAGGCGCTCTTTTGGTCGTCGGACAGCGCGCCTTGGTGCGGGGTCTGGCCTTGGGCCATGCTCATCGCGTCCACGTTGAGGATGTCCTCGAGACGTCCCGAAAAACGCGAGGTCGCGTTGGCGAGCCGGCGCTGTTGCGGGTCTTGGGCGGTCGAGAACCGCACCGGCCCGTCTTCGAACATGTCGCGCTGGGAGAGGCGCTCGGGCTCGTTCTCGGTGCTCTTGCCGTCGGCCCCCTCGGTGGGCGCGTTGCCCGTCGCCTGTGGGGTCTGTTCGGTCCCGGCGGTGCCGCCGGTGCGGCCGGTGGAGGGGGGGACGGGGGAGGAGGTTTTGCCGACGCCAGTCATGTCCCAAGGGTAGCATGCTGGCAGCGCCGGGGGTGGTCTCGGGAAAGGGCCTGTCATGACGATGATTTTGTGTGTGGATCCGGACCGGGTGCTCGACGAGAGCGCGGCGGGGGCGGCGGGCGCGACGGAGCTGCGGGCCGCCTTCGACGAGGCCAAAGCCACGTACGACAAGATGCGCCAGAGCGCCAAGCAGAGCCCGGGTCCGGCCCAGAAGGCCCTGCTCGACGAGCTCGGGGCGTACGAGGCGGCCAGCCTGCAAAAGATCGAGGCCCGCCGCGAAGAGCTTCGCCGGGATCTGATGACCAAGGCCAAACAGGTCATCGAGGAGGTGCGCCAGGCGCGGGGGGCCAAGTATGTGCTCGACGCCCGGGTCGTGTTCGCTTGTCCCACCGACGACGACATCACCGCCGCGGTGATCGAAAAGCTCGACGCGGGGTGATCCCGCGGGCCCCGGCGGCGGTTTTTTTGATTTGGCCCCAGGTGGCCCCTACGGTGGACACACCCCCGCACGGGACGTCACGAGGAGCCACGCGATGTACAAGACCACCATCCCGCCGCACAAAGTTTCGTTCGCCCGCCGCATCGAGGGCCGCTTCGCCCTGATCGCGATCAGCGCGTTTGTGTTGCTCTCGGCCACGTTCGCGTTCGCCACCGTGTTCGGCGACGCCGATCAGATGGCGGTCGCGCCCCCAGACCCCGATGTGGCCCGGGCCGAGGCGGAACTCAAAGACTCCCTCGACCGGCGCGTGCACTTGCACCTCAAGCGCCTGACCTCGGAGTAGCCCGCCGCGGGCGTGCCTCAGCGGAAAAAGATCCGGAAGCCCCGGGCGGGGTCGTGCCCGCGCACCTCGAACGCAAACCCGTCCCCTTCGATCTCGTCATTGCCGTCCAGTGTGACTGCACCCTCGGCGTCCACCTCGAGCCCGCCGAGCCCGGTGCCGTCGCCGCGCAGGTGGTACGAGGCCCCGCTCTCCTCGACAAAGTGGCCTGAGGCCCCGAGCCCCACGTAGACCACCCGGTCGCCCTCGGTGCTTTCGAGACCGTCTATGCCGTCGACCCCGGGCAACAACGTCAGCGGTTGGTTGGCGGTGAGGGGCACGATGCCCCCCGCCCGCACAAACACCGGAATCTCCTCCAGGGGCGCGTCCACCGTGAACGTGCCCGGGCCCTCGAGCACCTCGCCGGTGAGCAGGCCGGCCCAGCGCCCGGCGGGCAGGGTGACGTCGCGTTGGCGGGCCCCGTCCTCGATGACCGGCGCCACCAACAACGCGGGGCCGAGCATGTATTCGTCGAGCCGCGGCCAGACCGCGTCGTCGTCGGGGAAGTGCACGCCGAGGGGCAACATCAGCCCCACCCCGCCTTGGGCCGCGCGCACCGCTTCGGCCCGCAGGTAGGGGTACAGGCGCGTGTGGAGGTTGGCGTAGCGCTTCCACAGCGCGGTGGTCTCCTCGTCGGAGCGCAGGTTGTGGTTGAAGCGCGCGTGGGTGCCGTGGTGGGTGCGCATCACCGGGCTGAACGCGCCGAACTCGGTCCAGCGGTAGAACAGCTCTTTGGTCGCCGGGGGGTTGGTGTTGGATTGGTAGCCGGCGATGTCGTGGGCGAAGAACAAGTAGCCTGACGCGCCGAGGCCGAGCCCGATGGGGATGACGGTGGGCAAGCCGTCGTCGACGTCAAAGCTGGTGCGCTGGTCGCCGGCCCACACCACCTGGGTGACCGCCTGCGAGAACAGATGGCCCGAGCGCGCGTAGATCACGACCTCGTCGCGCAAGCCCGCCTCGTCGACGACCTCCTGGTTGATGCGCTGCCACTCGACGGGGTAGCGGTTGTGCCACAGCGCGGGATCGTCACCAGAGTGCAGCTGGGCCCGGGTCACCGGCATCCACTCGCCGTAGTCGGCCATCCAGCCGCGCGCGCCGCGCTCGAGCAGCATGTGCAGGTAGCCTTTGACCCAGTCGACGGCGTCGGGGTTGGTGAGGTCGACCAGGGCGGTGTCGGAAAAGCCCGCGTCGGGCCCGGCGAACAGCCAAGGGCCGCCGTCGTCGTCGAGGACCACGTATTGTTCGGCCAGGGCTTCGTCGAAGATGTCGGCGGTCTCGACCACGAAGGTGTTGAAGTAGAGCTGGTGCATGATGCCGAGGTCGCGCAGGTCGGCGGTGAGCCCTTCGTAGTCGGTGTAGAGGTCGTCTTGGAAGTTCCAGTCGGGCTCGAGGCGGTAGTTGTCGCCCACGTCCTCGCCGCCTTTCCAGTCCTCGCTCCAGATCGCAGAGCTGGCGATGCCCTCGTCGCGCAAGAACTGCGCAAACTCCAGCACAGCGTCGGAGCCGAAGATCTGATCGTTCCAGGGAGCGAGCATCCAGGGGGCGGGGAGCGCGGGGCGGCCCACAAAATCGGTGAGCATGCGCAGGGCGTCGAGGGGATCCTGTCCAAAAAAGACATGCAGTTTGATTTGGCCGTCCCAGCTCTCGACGGTGAGCCGGTCGGGATCGGTGGCGCACACGTCGAACACCGAGTACGCGGTGGTCTCGAGCACAAAGCCGATGCCCTGCTCGGTGACGCCCGCGGGGATGGGGATGTGGGTGGTGTGCCGGCGGCCCACGATCTGCCAGAGGTCGGGGAGCTCGTCGGTGTCGACCTTGCCGATGCCCTGTTCGGACACCCACAGGGGGACGCGCTGGCCCATGTGGTCGACGTCGTGGGACTGGGCGCCAAAGCCGGCGAGGTGTTTGAAGCTGCAGTCGAGGGACAAGGTGGCGCGGTTGTGGTCGGCGTCGTCCGAGGTCGCGGTGAGCACGACGTGTTGGTGGCCGGCCGACGTGATCGTGACCTGACCGTGGGGGGCGTCGCCGTCCGCGAGAGCGATGTCCAGGTTGGTCGAGGTCACCGCGGTGACCGCGGCGGCGTCGGGGTAGGCGAACTCGCCGTCCGGCCGCTCGAGGATGTCGAACATGCCGAACTGGTTGTCGTAGGTCGCGTCCGCGGACCGAAACCCCGCGCTGGCCAGATCGACGGTGAGCGCGACGTCCCGGCGCACGGTCAGCGTGGTGTCCTCGACCACCGCGTGAACCCCGCCGAGGGAGGCTTCGGCCGGCGGCGGGCAGCCGGTGGCCAAGGACAGAAGAGCGCCAAGGACCAGCCCGCGGCCGGTCACGCAAGTGTCACAACCCATGACGGGGTTGTAGGGGCCCGGGTGCCGGGCAGCAAGACGGGCAGGACCGTTGACAGTGCGTCTTGATGGGGTCAGCGTCCGCGCCATCAGGAGACAACAAGAAATGACCAAGCGCATTGCCATCAATGGATTCGGCCGCATCGGACGCGCGGCCTTTCGCAGCATCATGCAGCGGCAACAGGCCGGCCTCACCGACGTCGAGGTCGTGGCCATCAACGATCTGACCGACACCAAGGTGCTCGCCCACCTGCTCAAGTACGACTCGGTGCACCGCACGTTCGAGTTCCCGGTCGAAGTCGCCGACGGCGCCTTTGTGGTCGGGGGCAAGAAGGTCACCACCTGCGCCGAGCGCGACCCCAAGGCGCTGCCCTGGAAGGACCTCGGCGTCGACGTGGTGCTCGAGTCCACCGGGGTGTTCGTGAGCCGGGACAAGGCCGCCTGGCACCTCGAGGCGGGGGCCAAAAAAGTGCTCATCTCGGCCCCGGGCAAAGGCACGCCCCCCGACTGCACCATCTGCTTCGACATCAACAACGATGACTTCAAGCCCGAGCACCAGGTGGTCAGCACCGCTTCGTGCACCACCAACTGCTTGGCCCCGGTGGCCAAGGTCCTCGACGACGCCTTCGGCATCGAGAAGGGTCTGCTCACCACCGTCCACAGCTACACCAACGATCAACGCATCCTGGATTTGCCCCACAGCGACCTGCGCCGGGCCCGGGCCGCAGCCATGAACATCATCCCCACCACCACCGGCGCGGCCAAAGCCATTGCGCTGGTGTTGCCGCACCTCGAGGGCAAGCTCGACGGCATGGCCATCCGGGTGCCCACCCCCGACGTGAGCCTGGTGGACTTGGTGGTTCACACCAAAAAGAACACCACCGTGGCCGAGGTCAACGCCGCGCTCAAGGCCGCGGCCGAGGGCCCGCTCAAGCGCATCATGGGCTACTCCGACGAGCCGTTGGTGAGCGGGGACTACATCGGCAGCCTGCAGAGCTCGGTGGTCGACAGCCTGTCCACCGCCGTCATCGGCGGCAACATGGTCAAGGTGTTGTCCTGGTACGACAACGAGTGGGGTTTCACCCAGCGCGCGGTGGACCTGGTGCAGTTTTTGGCTGACCAAGCCTGAGCGACGAGGGAAGACATGACCATTCGTTGGATCGATGACGACGATTTTGTCGTCGAGAAAAGGCGCGTCTTTTGCCGGGTGGACTTCAACTGCCCGCTCGACGACGACGGCAACGTCAGCGACGACACCCGGGTGGTTCGTGCCTTGCCCACCATCAAGCTGCTGCTCAAGAAAGGCGCGCGGTTGATCCTCGCGTCCCACCTCGGGCGGCCCAACGGCAAGGTCAAACCCAGCCTGTCGCTGGCCCCGGTGGCCGAGGTCCTGCAGAAACATTTGTGGGAGGCGAACATCCAGGACGAGATCACCTTCACCGACGACTGTGTCGGGGACGGCGTGCGGTTGTTGGCCAAAGACCTCAAGCCTGGGGGCGTGCTTCTCCTCGAGAACACCCGCTTTCACTCCGGCGAAAAAAAGAACGACGAAGGCTTCTCCAAACAGCTCGCCGAGTCGTGTGACGTGTTCGTCAACGACGCCTTTGGGGCCGCCCACCGCGCCCACGCGTCCACCGCGGGCATCGCCGCGCACGTCACGGACAAGGCCGGCGGACTCTTGCTGCGGCAAGAGGTCGACGCCCTGTCCCGTTTGCTTCGTGACCCCGCGCGGCCCTACGTGGCCATCCTCGGGGGGGCCAAGGTGTCGGACAAGCTCGCGGTGCTCGACAACCTCATGAAGCGGGTCGACACCATCATCGTCGGCGGGGCCATGGCCTACACGTTCTTGAAGGCCAAGGGCGAAGCGGTGGGCCATAGCCGGGTCGAAGAGGACCGCATCGCCATCGCCAAGAGCATCCTCGCCAACGCCGAGCAGCGGGGGGTGGTTCTGATGCTCCCCACCGACCACGTCGCGGCCAAAGGATTTTCCGCCGACGCGCCGAGCCGCGTGGTCGGGCCGAACGGCTTCGACGGGGACGAGATGGGCCTCGACATCGGGCCCGCCACCCGCGACGCGTACGCCACCGCGATCCGCGCGGCCAAGACCATCTTCTGGAACGGCCCGATGGGCGTGTTTGAGTGGGACAAGTTCTCGGCTGGGACCATGGGGGTGATGCAGGCCGTGGCCGGCGCGGACGGGTACTCCGTCGTCGGGGGCGGCGACTCCGTGGCCGCGGTGAACAAAGGGGGCATGGCCGATTCCATCTCCCACGTGTCCACCGGGGGCGGGGCGAGCCTCGAGTTCTTGGAAGGCAAAACCTTGCCCGGCTTGGCCGCCCTCGAGGGCTGAGCGGTTCGCTACCGGGGGCCATCCCCGGGGAGGGTGTCGAGCTTGTCCGGCGGAGGAGCGGGTGGGGGCGCCGGGGCCGCGGGGGCCGGGCCGCGGTTGGCGATCGCCCGCTGTCCGGTGGTGCGCATGCCGTCGGCGAAGAGGGGCAGCACCGCCTGCAGGTAGAACGTTTGGTGTTCGGCCACCGACGTGGTCACCCCGTAGAACATCTCGGACACGTAGCCCACGGATCGCTCCGTGACATGCTCGAACTCTTTCTGGGCGACCGGAACCAGCCCCTGGACGTCGAACACGGGCTCGACCCCGGCGGGTCCTTGACGACGGCGTTGATTCACCTCCGCGGCGGGAATGTCGAACACCTGCACGCTGAACGTCACCACCTCGTCATAGGTGATGGGAACAATGGCATTGTAGAGGCCGAAGGCGTACAGCGGCGGAAAGAGCAGCCCGAAGACCGCCCCCACGCAGGAGAGCCGTTGCCACAGCGCGTTGGAGTCGATGACCCGGTGATCGAGGACGGTGGTCCGCGCCACCAGGATGTTGTCGGGGGGCGAGGGCGGAATGTCACTGGTGCCCAAAAGCCCGTCAGCGGCGAGGCTGCGGAGCACCATCTTGTGGAGGGCCCGGCGGTTCTCTTGCTTGGCCAAGAACGGCTTTTCTTGCCAGGTTTTGGTGACCGTGACCTGGCCCATGGGGATGGTCTGGTGGCGGGTTTCAAGTTCGGCCACCTCGCTGATGGGTTCGACGTAGATGGGGGTGGTGCCCGCCAGCTGAGCCGCCCGGGGCTCATCCGGCAACTGCACATTCATGCTGTGGCAAGCCGATGAGATCGCCACCACGAACAGAATCAAGCCGCGCGTCATGTCGAAGTTCCTCCCGATGCGCGGTTCGCATGGTGCTAGGGTCCGGTCAACGAGGAGGCAGCGATGCGCAAGACTTTCATCTGCGGCAACTGGAAGCTCAACCACGACCTCGAGACCACCCGCGCCACGCTGCGCGAGATGATCCAAAAGCTGCCCAGCTCCCGCGACGTCGAGGTCGGCATCGCCCCGGTGACCACCACCCTGTTCGCGGCCTGCGAAGTGGCCAAGGGCTCGCGCATTCACATTGCGGCCCAGAACGTCCACCACGCGGAAAAAGGCGCCTACACCGGTGAGGTGTCCTGCGCCCACCTGCGCGAGCTCGGCGTCACCCACGTCATCATCGGCCACTCCGAGCGGCGCCAATACTTCGGCGAGACCAGCGGCGAAGTGGCCCAAAAGACCCGCGCGGCCCTGGACATGGGCCTCGTCCCCATCGTCTGCATCGGCGAGCAGCTCGAGGACCGGGAAGCGGGCCGGACCATGGCCGTCATCGACGAGCAGCTCGCCCCCGTGCTCGACGTGCTCCATCCCCCCGACGTGCCCACCCTCGTCATCGCCTACGAGCCGGTGTGGGCCATCGGCACCGGCAAGACCGCGTCCGCGGCCCAAGCCCAAGAGGTGCACGCCCACATCCGCGCGCAGGTGCGCAGCAAGTTCCAGGAGGCGGCCGAGCAGGTGCGCATCCAGTACGGCGGGAGCGTCAAGCCCAGCAACGCCAAAGAGCTGCTCGCCGAGCCCGACGTCGACGGGGCGCTCGTCGGCGGGGCCTCGCTCACCGCGGACAGCTTCGTGGGCATCATCGAAGCGGTGAGCTGACCGTCTCGATCCGCGTCGACCCCAGCGGCGCACGACGTGGGTGACTACGCTGGGCGCAGCCCCAGGAGCACCCATGAGCGCGCCCACCCACCTCTCGTTGTCCTCCGACCCCTCGCTGCTCGAGCGCGGCGCGGTGGCGTTCCGGGCGTTGCGGGTGCTGGAAAAGGACCCCGGCGATCCCGTCGCCGGCCCGCTGTTCAATGCCTGCCTCGACGGGGGCGCGTACCAGAAGCTGATCCGCCGCTTGCGACAGACCACAGAAGGTGCCCGCATGCTTGACGAGCGGCCGTCGCTCAACGGGGACGAAATCGACCTCGACGTGCTCGCCGCGCTTCCCGACGGAACCCTGGGGCGGGCGATGGCGGCCTACTACCGTGACCATGACATCGCGCCCTTTCACACCACCTTCGCCCCCCAGAACGACGTGGAGTACATCTCCAAGCGCTACCGCGAGACCCACGACCTCTTCCACGTCATCACCGGGTACGGGACCGATGTCATCGGCGAAATGGAACTGCAGGCGTTCGCGATGGGCCACCTCGGGATCAAGAGCCCGCTGATGATCCTCAGCTACTCGACGGTGATCCTGGCCCGCGGGACCAGCCACGCCGCCGACGTCGACGTGCGGTGGGGCGATTACTTTTCCCGCCTGCGCCGGGCGGTGCGCCGGGGCAAGCACGCCGCGCCCCTGCTCGCCTTTCGCTACCAGGAACATTGGGAGACCCCGCTGGGCGCCTTGCGCGCACGGCTTTGTCCCCCCCTCGACGGCGCGGCCCGCCCTCAGCCGTAGGGAAACACCACCGGGTAGTGGGGGATCTTCATCGCCTCGGTGGCTTCCACGTCGGCCGCGCTGCCTTTGACCAGCACCACCGTCGCGTCCAATCCCCGCATCAACGCCTTGGCGGTGTTGCCGAGGTCGAGGTCCAGGAAGCTGCGCTTGCTGTGCGAGCCGCAGATCACCCAGTCCGCGGGCGCGCGCTTGAGGTGTTCGATGAGCTCGGCCGACGGGCGCCCCTCCAGCACCGTCCACGTCACCTTGACCCCCGCTTCCTCCACGGAGCGGGCGAAGGCCTCGGTCTTCTCTTCCACCGTCTCCGCCGACGGGGCCAGGGCCACGGGGGCCTTCACCGAGATGACCTCGACGGGGAGGCCATGGGTCTTGGCCAACAGCACCGCCATCTCCCGTTGCTTCTCCGTCACCGGGGGGAAGTTGGTGTAGCGCTGCAGGGCGACACAAAGGGCGATGCGGTGATTTTTCATGGGGGCTCCAGGATGTGGCGCACCGTCGCCCACACACGCGGGCTTTTCAACCCATCGCGTGGTCGAGGAGGAAGTCGTGTACTTGTCGCTCGCCCCAGTACGACGGCCGGCCGAGCCGGCCCCCCACAAAGCCCACGTGGCCCCCCTGCGCGGGGAACAGCGCGCGCAGCGCCGGCGACCGCGCGGCCACGTCGTGGGGCAGGGTCTCGGCGGGATTGAACGGGTCGTCCGCCGCGCTCAGGAGCAGGGTCGGGACCCGAATGCCGGCCAGGAACTGGCCGCAGCCCACGCTCTGCCAATAGTGGGCAGCATCGTCGAACCCGTGCAGCGCCGCGGTGGCGTAGGTGTCGAACGCGACGAAGGTCTTGGCCGCCCGGATGCGGTCGACATCCAATGTGCCTGGATATTGGGCGGCTTTGGCCAGCGCCTTGGGGATCAAGGTGCGCAAAAACACCCGGGTGTAAAACCCACCCAGCACCTGGTCGAGGTGCGGACCGGTCACGGTCAGGTCGAACGGCGCGCTCACCACCGCGGCCGCGCGCACCGCATCGGGCACGTCGTCGGGGCATTGGCCGAGCCACTTGGCCAGCATGTTCGCCCCCGCGGAGTAGCCCGCGAGCAGCACCGGCCGCGCCGAGAACCGCCGCGCCACCTCGTGCACCACCAGCGACAGATCGTCGGTGACCCCGAGGTGGTACAGGCGGGGGGCGCGGTTGAGCGGCCCCGCGCCACAGCCGCGGTGTTCCATCGCCACCACCCCGAGCCCGGCGGCGCGCAGGCGGCGGGCCAACCCCGCGATGTAAGGCGCGTCCACGCTGCCTTCGAGGCCGTGAAACAGGACCGCCACCGCGGGGGCATCATCCGGCACCGCGAGGTGAACCCGCAGGTGGTCGTCGTCGGGGGTGGGCCACATCTCGAGGGTCCAGGCCGGGCCGGGCGTCCGGCGGAACAGCGGGCCAAACAGCGTCTGGCGGTGCCGGCCCCCCATGCCCGGCATGGGGCGGAACGCGGCGGGGGCGGGGCCGGTCACCATCGGGCCACCCTGTCCCGGCCGGGGCGGGGGCACAACCGCGCGGAAAACGAAAAGGCGTGCGCAGGGTCTTGCCGGATGAAGGTCAGGCGCCTACACCGTCTGTTCGATCAAGGACAGCCATGACTTTCGTCGTCATTCTTCACGTATTCGTCTCGATTTTTATGATCCTCGTGGTCTTGCTGCAGCCCGGCAACAAGGGCGGCATGGGCGCGGCGTTCGGCGGGGCCGGTGGGTCCACCGCGTTCGGTGGCCGCGGCGCGAACACGTTCTTGGCCAAGCTCACCGCGGCGGCCGCGTTCGTGTTCATGTGCACCAGCTTTGGCCTCGTGTACTTCTCGTCGCAGGGCCAATCCGCGTTCGACAAGGTGCCGGGCGCGACCCCGGCCAGCGACGAGGGCGAAGAAGGCGAAGGCGAAGCTGCCGCCAGCGATGACACCGCCAGCGACGACACCGCCAGCGACGACGCGGACGGTGCGGCCGAGGGTGACGGCGCCGAGGCCCCGGCGTCCGACGACGCGGCCCCCGCGGGCGACACCGCCGCCGCCGACGACGCGCCCGCGGGTGACAGCGCCGCGGATGCCCCGGCCGGTGATCCTCCGCCCGCGCCGTAATCATCTTGACGAGAGGGACTGTTTGCGTGATGTATGCGCTCCCTCTCCCCCCCGCGCGGTTGTGGTGGAATTGGTAGACACGCTGTCTTGAGGGGGCAGTGCCGCAAGGCGTGGGAGTTCGAGTCTCCCCAACCGCACCAAAACAAAACGGCACCCGCTGGGTGCCGTTTTTCTTTTGCCGCGGGATCGACGCTCACCCGGTGAAGAGCCAGGCCAAGACCACGCCCAGCCCCAATGCCACTGGACCGAGCACGGTGAGCGCGGCCAGGCCGGTCATGCGCAGCAGGGCCCACCGCTCGGCCGCGCTGGGCGGGGTGTCGTCCTCCAGGGGCGGGATGTGCAGGGCGCGTCGCACCTCGTCGACGTCTTGGTCGACCAGGGGGCCCAGCTCTGCGTGGTAGAGGTTGCGCGATCGAACGCCGCGGTAAAACGCCCGGGCCACGCGGCGCGGCGCCACAAGCAAGCCGGCCAAAAAGCCCTGCAAGTTGATGAACCAGGCGGCCCAATAAGGCCCGCACCCACCGCCGAGTTCCCACCCCGAAATCGCGAACTCGCCGCGCCAGTCGGGGATGTAACCGGTCAGCGCGTGGTGAAAATCATGAATCTTTACAACACGTTTGCGGCCTTCGAAGTTGTACAGCCAAAACGGCACCGGGCCGAGCTTGAACTTGATCCAGGTGTCGTCGTAGCCCCCGTCCCCGAGCCCCGCCGCGGTCAAATAGTCCACGCGGGCTTGATCGAGTGTGGTGGTCATGTCCCCTCCTTGCGTGTGGTCCACTCGACATGTCGCAAGAAAGGGGCCGACTTTCGCCGGCCCCTTGGGGGCGCGCCAGACCCTGCCCCGGGGGCGCCGGTCAGGGGGCGCCGGGGGTGAGCTTGACCGTCAACCGGATGCGCTCCCCGTCGGGCACCACCCCGCGGACCTCGGCCTGCTTGTCACTGCGCAGCTTGAACACGAAGCGCGCGACCTCGGCCCCGGTGCCCTCGAACACCAAGGTGCCGTCGAGCATGGTCAGGCCCGCTTCCGACGCGAGCATCTCCACGTCGGTGGCGGCGACATCCGCGACGGAGATGGTCGCGGCCCGCGCCCCCAGTGACAGGCCCGCGGCCGCCACCCCGTGCGCGCCGCCTTCGGCCATCTGGGGCAGGCCCACGACGACGAACAGCGCGGCCGCGGCGGCGATGCCCACCGACGCGGTGAAGAGCACCGCGCGTTTGAGCAGCCGGCGTTCGGCGAGGTCGACCACCTTGTCCATCTCGTCGTCGCCGGGCATCGGGGCGGCGCGCTCGGCGGCGAGCCGATGCCGGACCCGGGCCACCATGTCCACCGGCGGCGCGGGGCGGTCGGTCTGGTGAAGCAGTGACATGGTGCGGCGCAAGGCCTCGTACTCGGCGCGCAGCGCGTCGTCTTGGGCCAGGGCGGCCTCGATGGCCGCGCGCATGTCCTCGGACACGAACCCGTCGATGTAGGCATCGAGCTGTTCGCGCATCTCGTCGCGGGAAGGGTTTTTGTCGTTCACGATCAGCTCCAAACGGGTCATGGCGCCACCTCGAGCCCGGCGGGGCCGGTCACGGGGGCGAGAATCTTGGCCAGGTGGGCCCGGGCCCGGTGCAACCGGGACTTGACGGTGCCGAGCTGCAGCCCGGTCACGTGCACGATCTCTTCGTAGCTCAGGTCCTCGAGGTCGCGGAGCACGACCAGCTCCCGTTGCTCGGGGCTGAGCTTCTGCAGCCCGGACTGCACCAGCGCGGAGAGCTCTTGTTGTTCGAGCAGGCGGCGGGGGTCGCGCTTTTGTTGGCCCGGGTCACCCACCTGGCTCGCCACCGCGGGGTCGTGGATGTCCTGGTGCTCGCCGATGTGGCGGCGCTTGAGGAACTTGATGCGGTTGAGGCAACGGTTCTTGGTGATGCGGTACATCCACGTGCTGAGCTTGCTGTCCCCGCGGAACTCGGGGAGCGCGTGGTAGACGGCCACGAACACCTCTTGGGCGAGGTCTTCGGCCTCGGCCCGGTCGCCGAGCATGCGGAACGCCACCGCGAACACCCGCGCGTTGTAGAGGCTGACGAGCGCGTCGAACGCGCCCATGTCCCCGTCGGCCGCGCGCCGCGCGATGGCGAGGTCCGGATCCACCGGCGGCACATCGGGGTCGTCGCTGCGCCGGGGCAAGGTGGCCACCGGCCGTTTTCCGTCCTCAGTCGTCGCGGGGATTTTGTCCATCAGTGCCACCAATTGTTCACCTCTGTCCTCCAGAACGAAAGGACCGCGACCCGGGTCTGGGGGTTCCGAGATCTGCGGCGCGGCCGGCGGCGCGGGGCCTGGGCGTGAATAAGCGGCCGCCGGCCGACCTCCAACCGCGGGGACCCGGGTTCGTGCCCGGTCCCTTGCGTGAGCCTCCGGAGGCAACTCCGGGGGCCTTTGGGGCGTGGAATTTCCGCGCGGCCCAAAAAGCTGAGGGCCGCAGGGTGCTCTAAGTAGCTAAAAATAAATGAAAAACAGGATGGCCTGTCCGCTGCATTCTGGCCGCGTCGAAAGGGGTGTGCAGGATGAGACACATGACATGGATGGCCGCGGCGGCGGCGCTGGTGGGGCTCTTGGGATGTGGCGGCGCGGGGCCGGAGCCGGGGCCGGGGCTGGACCCGTGCGGGCCCCCGCCCGCGGTGCACGACTGGGCCGGGGGCGAGACGTTGGCCTGGACGAGCGACGACGGCTGGTGCGTCCGGATCGAGCGCACATCGGAGATGGCCCCGGACGAGCTCTGCAAAGCCTGCCCCTTCGCCCTGCACCGGATGGTGGTGGCGAGCGAGACGGCGGTGGTCGACGAGACCGACGAGGGCGCGCTTTTGTATGTGCCCAGCCACCACAACTGGGCGGACGAAGCCCGGGTGGAGGTCGACGGGACCACCTACGTGGTGCGGTTCGGGCCGTCGTTTGGCGGCCTGGGCGACGTGCTCGAGGTCTGGGACGGCGAGGACCTGGCCGCGTCGATGCCGTTGACGCCGCGGGCGCTGTTTGTGCCCGATGCCGACAACAGTGCCACTGCACAGAGCACCCCGCGGTGGGGGCTTCCCCTTCGCTGAGGGGCGGCCATCGCCGGGGTCAGCCCGTCGAGGACAGCGCGTTCAATCCCTGCACGTAGCTCGAAATGAGCCGGCCCACGTCGGAGCTGGGGGGCACGTCGGGGGCGCGGAATACGCTGTCGAACGAGGTCACCGCGGCCCGTTGGCTCTCGGCGGTGGGCAGCGCGTCGAGGTGGGGGCGGGTGGCGATGGCGGTGGGGGCGGTGGGGCCGGCGGCGTTGGCCGCGGCCACGTCGGCTTCGAGCAGGTCGAAGATGTCGGCGTCGGCGAGGGCGGCTTGGGCCAGGGCGGCGATGGCCTCGTCGGTCTGGAGGTCGACGGTGGCGCTTTGATCGTCGGTGCTGGGGTCCCCGTCGTCGAACAGGCCGGTGATGAGCTGGCCATCGATGACCCCGATCTGGGTCTCGAGACAGTCCGCGGAGGCCTCGGCTTCGGCTTCGGCGAACGCCGCGGCGAGCTCTTCGGCCGGGGTCTCGGGCACGATGGGCAGCTCAGCGTCGACGCGGGCCTGGCAGATGCGCGCGGCCATGCCTTGGGACGCGCCGAACTCGTCCTCGAGCTCGGCAAACATCGCGGCGACCTCGGCCGCGGATTTCACGCGCCGCTTCGGGTTGCGTTCGAGCATGCGCGAGAGCGCGGCGAAGAAGCTGGGATCGAGCTCCTCGCCCTCGCGCAGCCGAAGCACGCGGCCGGCGCAGATTTGCCCCATGATCTCGGGTTGGCTGCCCTCGAGCGCGGCGCGGCCGAGGGCGGCTTCGAGCAGCACAACCCCGAGGGCCCAGATGTCGGACGCGACGGTGTACTTGCCGTCGTCGAACAGCTCGGGGGCGAAGAACGCGATCTTGCCGCGCAACAACCCGGTCCGGGTCTTGGGCGCGGTGGACTCGGCGGAGCGGGCGATGCCGAGGTCGATCAGCCGGGCGTTGCCGTCGTGGCCGAGGATGATGTTGGACGGCGAGATGTCCCGGTGCAGCATCTGCAGCGGCTGGCCCATGGTGCCGGTGGCGGTGTGGATCGCGTGGAGGGCGTCGGCCACTTGGCGGCCGATGCGGGCGACGACGGCCTGGGGAAGACGGCCGCCCTTCTTCCGGAGTTGGTACAGGGTGGCGCCGGGCACGTACGCCAGAGCGAGACAGGGACGGTTCTGATGTTCAAAAAAGTCGAGCGTCTCGACGACGTTGGGGTGTTGGATGCGTTGGCCCGCCCGGGCCTCATCGCGCAGCTGGGCGTGCACGCTCGCGTCGTTGACCAATGGCTGCTTGACGACGACCAGCCTGCCGTCGGCGGCCGTGCACAAAGAGACCCGGGCCATGCCCCCAGCCCCGAGCTCTTTGAGAAAAAGGTACTGTCCGATCTTTTTCAAGGCGATCCCCAAACGGTTGCTTCATTCAACTTACAAAACTCGCCCGTACGACTCTCATTTTGAGACACGCCGGATCCAGCCTTGCCGGTGACCTCCAACACGGTCCGGCGATTTGTCGCGAACTGGGTCACAAACACCACGACTCCTCCAGCGTAGGCCACACCGGCGGCCCAAATCGGACGGCCGAGTGATTCGGCGCGGCCCACGTTTTTGCATCGTCACGACCCTCGGGTACCTGGACCCGGATCGGCCCGAGCCGCCGCACAATGGACCTGCACCGACGGTGTTCGGGAGACGGCGCGTGGGCAGGCCGGCGGGCGGCGTCGATGCCATCGCCCGAGCAGGCCCCGATTTCGCCCGCCATCGTCGGGGTGGGTCAGGCGCGCGGGGGCGCGAGCCCGCGGGAGAGCGTCTGCACGATCGCTTCGATTTCGGCGTCGTCGTCGTGTTCGAGGTGGGGCATGAAGACGTGGGCGATCATCAAATAACCCGCCACCACCGACACAATCATCCGAATCACGCTTCCCACCGGAAGGCTCTCGTCGACGAGGCCGCGCGCTTGGAGGTCTTGGAGCTGAGCCCGGAAGGCCGGCACCACGCGTTCGCCGAAGGCCGCGGCCACCATCTCCCGCACTTCTTTGTGCAGGGGCGCCTCTTGCACGACGAGCCGCACCTGGCGCGGCAGCTTTTTCACGAACGCGAGCCGCTCGGAAATGAGGGCCCGCAAGAAGTCTTCCAGGGTGTCGTAGCGGGCCTCGAGCACGTCCTGCACCGAGGCGGTGACCGCGGGGGCGATCACTTTGTCGAAAAACGGTCGGAGGATGCGCGTCAGAAGTGACTTCTTGGAAGGGAAGTGGCGAAAGATCGTGCCCTCCGCGACGCCGGCCCGCTTGGCGATTTCGGCGGTGGAGGTGGCGGAAAAGCCCTGGCTGGAAAACAGCTCGAGAGCCGCGCGCTCGATGTTTTCGCGGCGGGTCTCGGGATCGCGGGGCTTGAGCGGGCGGGGCATCGGATCTTGTCGAACCTGAGGTCTATATAGCTGGATTTATGCCTGTTTTGCAATGTGAGTAAGTACTCACTTGCAATTCGGTGACTTGTGAGTGGACACTCATCATCGCCGCCCGGCCGCCGCCAGGCGGCGAGGAGGCAACATGGATCGGGTGGCGCACGTGTTGGTGGATCGGGCGCGGGCGGTGATCGGCCTGACCGTGGCGATCACCCTCGTGTGCGCGACGGTCGCGCTCTGGCGCATGAGCTTCAACGCGGACATCACCGCGTTTTTGTCCGAGAGCAGCGACGCGGGTCGTGCGTTCGCCGCGCTCCAAGAGAAATACGCCGCGGGTGACCCGGTCACCGTGCTGGTTGAGCGCACCGACGGGGGGACCATGGCCGATCGCACCGGCCTGGAGCTCTTGCTCGCCACCCGCGATGCCCTGCAGGCCGTCCCGGGGGTGGCCACGGTGGGCACCGCTCTGCCCCCGAAAAACCCTTACACCAACGGGCCCTTCGACAAGCGTTCCCTCGACAATCTGCCCGACGCACTGTTTGGGGTGGTCACCGAAGGACCAGCGTCGGCGCTGCTGTTTTCCCCGGACAAGCGGGCGACGTTGGTGGTGGTGGGTCTCGAAGGCGACATGCTCGAGGGGGCCGAAGCGGTGCAAGGCGCGGGGTTGCCCGACGGGGTCCGGGCAACGTTCGCAGGCAATCCCATTGTGTTCGCGACGGTGATCGAGATGCTCGGGTGGTTCCTGCTGGCGCTGCCCCCGAGTGTGATCCTCCTGCTCTTGTTGGTGTTCTTCATCAACATTGGCAGCCGCAAGCTCGCGGCCCTCGCCATCGTGCCGTCGGTGATCGGTTCGGTGTGGACCTTCGGGCTCATTTTTGCGCTTGGGCTTCAGGTCGACATCGTGACGGTGATCGTGCCCATCTGGGTGATCGTGATGGGGTCCGCCGATGGGTTGCATTTCGTGACCCATCTGCAGGCGGCGCGCGCGCACACCGAGGACCGGCGCGAACAGATTGCATGGACATTGCGACACGTAGGGCCCCCGATGGTGCTCACCACCATTTCCACCGCGGCGGGGTTCTTGTCGTTTTTGACCACGGGGGTGAAGCCCATGGAACAGCTGGGGCTGTTCGCGGCGTGCGGCATCACCTTCGCGGGCATCGCATCTTTGGTGTTCCTTCCTGCGGTGTTGTCGCGCATCGAGATCGAGCCCCCCCACGCCCACGCCATCGGGGGCAGGCTGGTGCGCCTGCTGCAAGGGAGCGTGCGCACGCGATTGCCCGCCCTGGTGGTGGCCGGTCTCTGCATCGGCTTCGCGGGGGTGTACGTGCCCAAGCTCGAGGTCAATCCCGACCAGTTGTTCTTCTTCAAAGACAACCATCCGGTGCGGGCCGCGTTCGACAAGATGAGTGAGGTGTTCGGCGGGGCCACGCCGATGTTCGGAGAGATGGCGTTCGATCCGTCGGGGGACGTCGATGCCCAGCTGGCCCGCATCCGCGACGTCGAGCGCGGTTTGGAGCAGCTGCCCGGGGTTCGCCGTGTGTTCTCGCTCGCTGACGTGGCCGAGACCGCGTCGCCGGACATGGTGAATAGCATGATCAAGGGCGAGGTTGAGTCGCCGATGGGCAAGATGGTGTCCGACGACGGTCTGCGCTTTGTGGTGTTTCCGCGCACCTTCACCAGCGAAGACATGCAGGGCTGGCTGGCCTACGTCGACGAGCATGCGGAGATTCGCGTGTTGACGGGAACGCCCGTGTTGTTCGACGCCATGAGCCGGCTTGTGCTCCGCGGGCAGGCCACCTCGTTGGGGGCAGCCTTCCTCTTCGTGGCGTTGCTGCTCGGCATCGCCTACCGGCGGCTTTGGCAAACCATCATCGCGCTGGTTCCCATTTCGCTGACGATCGCGGTCGTGCTCGGGTTCTTGGCTGCGAGCGGCATTCAGCTCAACTTGCTCACCGCGGTGGTGAGTTCGATCGTCATCGGCATTGGAATCGACTACGGCATCCATCTGCTGGCCGCCATCGAGACCGCGCGCGACGGCACCCCCGGCTATGCCCTGCGCGGGTTGGGTTCAGCGGGGCGTGCGATCATTGCCAATGCTCTTGGGGTCGCGGTGGGCATGACCGCGCTGTTCTTGTCGCCGCTCCGCCCCCACGGGCAAATCGCCATGCTGATGTGGGTGTCGATGGTGGTGGGTGCTCTCACCACGTTGCTCATTCTGCCCGCGTTGCTCCCGCGCGACGCGGTGCAAGGGGACGCAGGCGAAACCGTCTGACGTCGCCATTCGACGTGTTCACTTGGAAAGGAACTCAAGATGCCCCAGGTTTCGGTTCGCCATTCTGCTATCGCCTTCACCGTGGCCCTGGCCGTGTGGGGCTCGTCGTCATTGCCCGCCATGGCCCAGGGCGCGAGCCCGTTGGCCTTGGCCAAGCCCGGGGTGCAGACCAAAGTCCTCGCCCCTCTGGTGGGAAAGTGGAAACGCGGGGGCACCAAGACGCCCCCGATGCGAGACCCGTTGCCGTTCACCGGGACCCAAAAGTGCGAATGGGTTGCCACCATATGGCTTTCCTGTGACATCGCGGACAAGCACAATGCCAAGGATTTCCCCGACGTCTCCGGCCGACTGATCGTGGGCTGGGATTTTTTGCATGAGGGGTATCGCGGGTTCTTTGTTTCTGCCATCGGCGCGAGTGTCCCCCTCACCGGGACCTACGCCGACGACAAACTCGTGCTCGAGTCTGCGGTTCCGCTCAAGAGCCCGCTGGGCCAGATGGCGATGAAGCTCACCCTGGATTTGACCGACCCTCGGGCGCCGACGTTCAAGGATGAGCGCTCCATCAACCGCACGCCGTGGTTCACCCTCGAAGAGACCAAGCTCAAGCGCTAGTGCGCATCTCAAAATCAGAGATGCGTGCGCTCGCCAGGGCCACGACGGACGCCCGATGCGCCAAGGCCGGTTCATGATGTCGCCGGCTATTCATCGTTTGTGATGCGGCCTGCGTAGACCAGAGGTGACGCCTCCGCGGGCGCAGCGCAGGGGGGGCGCGACACGCGCGTCTGCCCGCCGTTCGTCCAAGTTTCTGACCACCGCTGCATGCGGCACCGCTTTCGGTCTCCGGCCCGCCGATTTGCGTTTGCCCGACTTCGTCGCCTAAAACGCCTCTAAGCTTCGCGTGGCGGCGCCGCGCGCCCCGCACCAAAAGGGGGCCGCATGATGGGGCTGACGCTCCGCCATTGGAAAAACGATGTTCCCGCCGGCCTGGTGGTGTTCCTTGTCGCCGTTCCGCTTTGCTTGGGCATTGCGTTGGCGTCGGGGGCGCCCCCGCTCTCCGGCATCCTCGCCGGCATCGTCGGGGGGCTCGTCGTCACCCCTTTGTCCGGCAGCGCCCTCGGGGTCAGCGGTCCGGCGGCGGGACTGGCCGTCATCGTGTTCGAGGCCATCGCCGCCCTGCGCGCGCAGGCCGTCGCGGCGGGCCTTCCCGAAGCCGAGGCCAACGCGGAGGCGTTTCAGGCGTTCTTGTTGGCCGTGGTCATCGGCGGGGTGCTCCAGTTCCTGCTCGGCGTGGCCAAAGCCGGCATCGTCGCGTACTACATCCCCTCGTCGGTGATCAAAGGCATGCTCGCCGCCATCGGCGTCATCCTCATCCTCAAGCAACTCCCCCACGCGGTCGGCTACGACGCCGACTTCGAGGGGGACGAGAGCTTCGTCCAGGCCGACGGGCACAACACGATTTCTGAGCTGTTCTACATGTTCGACGCGGTCAGCCTCGGTGCGGTCGTCGTCGCGGTGGTCTCGCTGGCCATCCTCATCGGCTGGGAGACGCCGGTGATGAAGAAGCTCAAGTTCACCGGGCTTGTGCAGGGGCCATTGGTGGCGGTGGCCACCGGCATTGGCCTCGGCTACGCATTCGAGGGGAGCGGCTTGGCCATCGCGCCCGCGCACATGGTGGCGCTCCCGGTGCTCGATTCGCTGTCCGACATCGACGCGCTGATCACGGTGCCGAAGTTCAGCGCGATCACCGACCCCCTGGTCTGGAAACTCGGCGTCACCATCGCCATCGTCGCCACCGTCGCGACCCTGCTGTACGTCGAAGCCGCCGACAAGCTTGACCCCGAAAAACGCGTGACCCCGTCGAACCAGGAGCTGCGCGCCCAAGGCATCGGGAACCTCGTGGCCGGCCTCATCGGGGGGCTGCCCCTCACCCAGGTCATCGTGCGCTCGTCGACCAACGTGACCTCGGGGGCCAAGACCAAGCTGTCGTCGTTTATTCACGGCATCTGCATTCTCCTCGCGGTGCTCGTCTTCCCCCAGCTGATGAACCGCATCCCGCTCTCGTGCCTCGCCGCCGTCCTCATCGTGGTGGGGTCCAAGCTCGCGCGCGTCTCTCTGTTCAAGGCGATGTACCGCGCCGGCTTGTCACAGTTTTTGCCGTTCATCGTCACCTTGGTGGCCATCGTGTTCACCGACCTGCTCACCGGCATCGGGGTGGGCATGGTGGTGGCCGTCTTTTTCGTGCTCTACAACAACCACGAGCTGCCCTTTCACGTCGACCACCGCACGGACGCAGACGGACGCCGGACCTACGAGTTCCGGTTGAGCCAAGATGTCTCGTTCCTCAACCGTGGCCGCATCATGAAGACGCTCTACGACGTGCCCGACGGTTCGCACATCATCATCGACCGCTCGCAGGTGGTGACGATGCACCCCGACGTCGAGGAGGTCATCGCCGACTTCCGCCAGTACGCCGAGAACCACCACGACATCGTGCTCGAGATGCGCGAGACCGCCGACGCTTTTTCGGCCAAAGGCAAGACGTCGCTGAACGCCGAGGACGTGCGCGCCCGCCCCGCCGAAGCCGGCGACCCGCCCGCCGCCGCCTGACCCCGCTCGGGGGCCACCAAAACGACCGCGACGCGCTTCGCGCCTGTCGCGGTTGGCTGCTGTTGAAAGCCAGCTTCGTGGTCCTCAGCGCCTTTGCATCCGAAAGGATGCGACACCGACGGCGACGCGACCGAAGGGAGCATGGAGTGGTCGACATTGGGGGTGAGGGGCGACTCGGCGAGCTCGCGAGCCGTGAGCCCCGAGGGGGGCTGGGACATCCCCCCTCGGGAAATGTGCGCCCGTTTCTTTGGCGTGGTCGCATCCACCGGATGCGACAGCGACCGCGACGCGACCGAAGGGAGCATGGAGTGGTCGACATTGGGGGTGAGGGGCGACTCGGCGAGCTCGCGAGCCGTGAGCCCCGAGGGGGGCTGGGACATCCCCCCTCGGGAAGTTGGTGGAGCCAAGGGGGATCGAACCCCTGACCTCAGGCTTGTAAAGCCGTTCCGCATCCTTCCGCCGTTGTCCGCCATCGTTCGTGACGTAGTAAAATCAGTCAGTTATCGTCCAGGTCTCTCCGCCGTCTTCCGCACCCATTCGCGTTTTTGGCAGTACATTGGCAGTACAGCTGTGTGGCCGCCGATGGTTGGGCCATCCGTTGCCCATGAAGCGGGTTCGTCTCCGGATGCGAGGCGATGGCTCCGGCCCGTGCCGTCAAGGAGCTGAAGCATCCGCGCGCTCCGTGTCTGTCTTGAAGGTGTCCTCGTCGCCTGCTCAAGAAGGTGCTCAACACCTCGCCGAGGGCGCCTCGTGCGCCAAGCACACCGCCGAGTAGCCGGTTCATCGCCGTCGACGCGTCCGTCCCGCCCGCGTCACAAACTTGGCGAGAATGTCCGCGGTGATGTGGGTCCGGTTGCGCTCGTGGATTGCCGTCGCGACGGAGACCACATCGTCATGGAGCGCGGCGTCGATCTTCAGCAAGTCGAGCATCACCTCCAGGCCCCAGCGAACATCGACGTCCGCATCGGCGCAGGTGCGCCTCAAGGCCTTGTCGTTCGTCACGCAGGTCCAGCCGTTCTCTTTGGCGAGCAGAAGGCTCACCCAGTCCTCGAAGGACAGCTGGCCTCGGCGCGCAGCCGCTTCGTTGAGGACGAGGTGTCCGGCTTCGACAACGACTAGGTCGTGCGCCGCGCACGCGTCGGCGTCGAGGCCGTCGACCTCTTGGAGGACAACGCCCGCGATATGCACTTGACCCACGTTGCGCGAGACCGTCCCGAGCATCGAGAGATCGGCGCCCACGTAGTCGATGAGCACGTCGGCGTCGACGATGAGCAGCACGGCACTACCGGAACCACGCGTCGGCGAGCGCACGCATCCGCTGCCTGTCCACGTCCAAGATCTCGGCGGCGCGGCCCAGCGAGATTTGCTCCTCGTCGACGGCGCGCCGCACGAGGCGATGCAGCCGGTCGTCGACGAAGTCATATTGGTCGAGCTTGGCCGGCTCGGCGCCGCGCGACTGCTGGTACATGATGTCGGTGATGGGGAGCGGTTCGTCGTGCTTGGTGAGGGAGCGCCCGGTCTGTCGCTTGTATTCGCCGTGGAAGTGGCGCCACAAGTCGGCGGCGTCACCGGGATAGAGCTGACCGAGCCTGTAGACGACGGTGCGCCAGCTCACTCGGAACTTCCGCTTCACCTTCAAGATGCGGTCAAAGATGGTGAGGCCGTTGGTCTCGTCCCAGTACCTGACGAAGGCGCTCTGCGGCATGAGGAAGTGCGACGCGAACTCGTTGGCCTCGACCTCTTGGGAGGGCACCTCTTCGGTCTCCAAGCTGGAGTAGGAGCCGATGTGCAGCAGCAGGTGCGCGAGCTCGTGTGCCGCGCTGAAAATCCAGGTCTCGACAGGGATGCGGTCCCACGTGTTGACGATGACCGCAGGACCTCCGTCCTCCTCGGCAACCGACAGCCCGAAGAACGCCGTCGTCTCCCACCAGATGGAGTGCAGCTTGACCCCGCGCGCTTCAAGCAGACCGCAGATGTCGTGGACAGGCTCTTCGTCGTCGAGCTCAAACGCTCGTCGGACCAGCGCCGCAACGGCGGGCACGTCGCTGCGAGCGGCGAGAACCTCTTGTTCGATCGCTCGGAGGCGGTTTTCTTCTCGGGCCCCGAGCAGGTCCTCTAGCTCACGGTAGTCGCGCAACCAGCGTCCGACCTCGTGGAGTACGTCCTCGCGGCGCTTCAATCGCTTGAGGCTCCGGAACCGAACGTGGGATAGCTGGGGTGGGGGGGCGAGGAGCTCGCGGACGGGCACCTTCAGGGCCGTCGCCAGGGCGAGCACAGTCTCCTCTCGGGGCTCCGACTTGCCGAGCTCGATGTTGCGGTAGCCAGACCGCGAGAGCTCGACAGCCTCGGCCATCGTCTCCTGAGTCATCCCTGCGCGCGTGCGCAGGCGCCTGAGGTTGGCGGCGATCGGAGGCAGATCCGGATCCGCAGTGGTCATACTCACAGACATGGTTACTATGGTTAGAGCTGGCAAGCAATCATGCGAGCCGGCACCGGTCCGTCTGGTCGGGCCAGAGGGGTGAGGAAAAAGTGGCTAAAAATCAGCGTCATATCGTGAAGAACCCCAAGGGGGGATGGTCGGTCAAGAAGCCCGGCCAGAGCAAGCCCACCAGCAATCATCGGACCCAGAGCGGCGCCGAGAAGCGCGCGAAGGGAGATCTGAGGAAGGAGGGCGGCGGGGAGGCGGTGATTCACGGCCGCGATGGCCGCTTCCGGGACTCGGACACCGTCGCCCCAGCCAACGACCCGAATCCTCCGAAGGATCGGAAGCACTGAGATGGGCCAGTTGATCGTCATCAACCCCGAGGCCCACGTCGCCTCGCTGGCCAACCAGGTCGACGCCGAACTGTCGGTGGCCGCGGCGTCGTCGCTGCTCTGGTCGGGCGGCTACGCGCGTTCGTACGGCCTCTTCCCCGGGATCCACTACCGTAAGGAGTGGGGCACCGGGTGCTTCCACCTGCGATTCAACGACGGTCGCGCCTGGCTCCATTGGGACCGGTGGGACCCTCGTCGGTATCCGATCGAGCACTTCTTCGAGAGCCCGACGCTGTGGGTCCCGGCTGCGACCGCGGGCGCACTCCTGCTGGCGGCGCGGCGGTGAGCGTGGACTCTCCGCCCATCGAAACGGCGCGCGAGCTGCCCGCCGCGATGGCCGGGGCCGACGCGGCCGCGCGAGTTGCTCGTATCGCTGACGCACTTTCCGAGGAGGAGGCGCTCGCGCTGATCGCCGCGTGCAAGAACCCCAAGCTCGCGACGCGCATGATGTCGAGGCTCAAGGAGCGCGTTGGCGAGGAAGAGGGGCGCCGAACTCTCGTCGAGGGCAAGACCAACGCGTTGCTCGCCGCGCTCGGCATCTCCGGCTCCATCGCGTCAGGACTCGGCGTTGTCGGGATCCCGCGCTTGACCCAGGCTGGCCACCCGACCTGGGCCGTGGTCACGCTCGGCGTGTTGGTCGTGTTGATGCTTGGGCTCGGGATGCTCGCGGCGCTCGCGGCGCTTCGTGTCACTCGGGTCGCACCGGCCTGGCTCCCGCCGGACGCCTCTCTCGTTCAGGCCGATACCATCCGGCACTTCAGCACGGACGCGCTCGTTGACGCTGAGCCGTACACCTACGACCTCATCCAAGCGCGTGATTTCTACCGCCTCATGCACAGCGCGAAGGCCAAGGCCGACGCCAAGGCGGACGCGTTGGCCACGGCGCAAAACCTATTCGTGTCCTTCGTCGTCGCGGTTTTCATTGTGATGGCCGCGTTCGTGATCACCACCATCGTTGGAGTCGCCACATGAGCAAACAGCCGACCGGAACCTCCCAGCCCGCTCCCGCGCCGCCGCCGCCGCCGACCCAACCGTCGACGCTAGGGCCGCCCCCCATGCCCGGGCCGGGTCCGTTGCAAGAGGTGAAGAAGGGAGACGGAGACTGATGAGCGACAAAGACACCAAGACGAACGCGCCGGCTCCGTCGAGCGCACCCTCGCAGCCGACGAAGCCGCCGCCTCCCCCGATGCCTGAGCCCGCGCCCCTGCAGCAGGTGGAGCGCGGTGACGGCGACAAGCACAACTCGCGATAGGAGCCCCGCATGGCCTACTCCAAGGAAGAGCGTCGGGAGATCTGGAAGAAGACCGACGGCCGGTGCCATCTGTGCTGGTGCAACGTTCGGCTGAAGTCCTATGGCGCTGTCCACGAGCGGGACGGCTGGGAGGTCGCCGAGGTGGCGGCGTAATCGTGCGACTCGGCCGGAAGCTCGGCGACGAGCCCCAGGGCCGCGAGCCGCGAAGCACACGTCCCTGGCTGGCTTTCGCGATGTCAGCTCGTCAGAGGTCAGACCGCCCACCCGCAGGGGGATCGCTCTCGTCCTCGGTACTTGGATCGCTCTCGCCGCCTTCATTTGGCTCGTCGTCGGCCGCCAGTAGGCGACCGTACAACGCCGGCAAGACGAGAAGCGTCAACAGCGTGGACGTCACCAACCCACCGATCACAACCGTCGCCAGAGGCCGCTGGACCTCCGCCCCTGCGCTCGTGGCGAGCGCCATCGGCACGAACCCAAGCGACGCGACGAGGGCCGTCATCAGCACCGGCCGAAGCCGAAGCAGCGCCGCGCGCCGACCTGCGTCTGCAGCTCCTTCGCCCCCTCGACGGAGCTCTTCTGCGTAGCTGAGCAGCACGACGCCATTGAGCACGGCCACGCCGAACAGCGCGATGAATCCGACCCCGGCTGAGATCGACAGCGGGTATCCACGCGCAGCCAACGCGAGGAGCCCACCCGACGTCGCCAGTGGGACGTTCAAGAACACCAGCGCGGCCAGCCTCCCTGACCCGAACGCGGTGAACAGCAGCACGAAGATGAGCATAAACGCGAGCGGGACCAGGACAGCGAGTCGCTCGCTCGCCGCTTCCAGGTTCTCGAACTGGCCGCCCCACTCCATGGTCCAACCGTCTGGCAAGTCCACGTCACGGGCGACCGTTGCCTGGGCCTCAGCGACGAAGCCGGCCAGGTCGCGACCGCGCACGTTGGCCTCGATGTTGATGCGGCGGCTGATGCGGTCCCGGCTGATCTGCGCGGGCCCCTCGTCGTGGTCGATGGCCGCGATCTGCCCCAGAGGGATCAGCGCGCGACCCGCTCCGTGTCCCGGGCCTGACACCCGCAGCTTCTCGATCCCTCGGTGGTCTTGCCGGACCCGCTCATCAAAGCGGAGCTGAAGCGCGTACCGCTGCTGGCCCTCGAAGATCGTCCCCACCTGCTTGCCGCCGATGGCCTCCACAACGTCGAGCGCATCCTCCGCGCGGATGCCGTAGCGGGCCATTCGATCGCGGTCGAGTCGCACACGGAGGAGGGGCAGCCCCGTGGTCTGCTCGGCCTTCACGTCCGAGGCGCCGCGAACCGTACTGACCACGGCGGCAACGTCGTCAGCCACGCGCTTGAGCTGCTTCAGGTCATCGCCGTAAATGTGAATGGCGACGTCCGAGCGCACGCCCGAGATGAGCTCCGAAACCCGCAGCTCGATGGGCTGGCTGAAGCTGAACGCAGCCGCGGGTACGGTCTTCTCGAGGTACTCGGCCATGGCTTCGACCAGCTCTTCCTTCGTGGGGAAACGCCACCTGCCTCTGGGGTGGAGCATCACGTAGGCGTCGCTGATTTCGACCCCCATGGGGTCGGTGGCGATCTCCGCTCGTCCGGTTCGTGACACGACGGTGTCCACCTCGGGGAACGCCTCCTTGAGGGCGACCTCTGTGAGCGTGCTGATCTCGTTCGACTGGTCGAGGCTGATGCTCGGTAGCCGCCAGATCTGCATCGCGACCGCTCCCTCGTCGAGCCGGGGGATGAACTCCGCGCCCAGGAAGGGCACGACGCCCAGGCTCGCGACAAAGACGGTGCCGGCAGCCGCCGCGGTGACGTACGGCCGACTGGTGACGCGGGGGAGCAGGGGCGAGTAGAGGCGCTGCGCGACTCGGAAGAGCCAGGGCTCCTTTTCGGAGACGCGCCCGAGCACCAGCGACGCGAGGACCGGCATCAACGTTAGTGCGCAGAGCAGGCTGCCGCCCAAGGCGAACACGACGGTCAACGCCATGGGCACGAACATCTTCCCCTCGATGCCGCGGAGGCCGAGGATCGGGAGGTAGACGATCATGATGATGCCGACGGCAAAGACCACCGGCCGGGCGACCTGCTTCGCGGCAGCGCGGACGACGTCGGCCGCTGGCGTCTGCTCGGCGTCCGCTTGGGCGTGATGAAGCCGGCGCACAACGTTCTCGATCAACACGACGCTGCCATCGACGATGAGGCCGAAGTCGATGGCGCCGAGGCTCATGAGGTTGCCCGAGAGCCCCGCCAGCCGCATCCCGATGAACGCCACCAGCATCGACAGCGGGATCGACGACGCCACGATGAGTCCGCCGCGGAGGTTCCCGAGCAGCAGCAAAAGCACGATGATGACCAGCAGGCCACCTTCCACGAGGTTGGTGGCCACGGTTTGGATGGTGCGGTCGATCAGCTCGGTCCGGTCATAGAAGGGCTCGATCGTGACGCCGTCGGGAAGAGAGGCACGCACCGTTTCGATGCGCTCTTTCACGTTGGCCACGACGACACGCGAGTTCTCGCCCATCAGCATCATCACGATGCCGACGACCGCCTCCCCTCGGCCATCGCGCGTCACAGCGCCTTGTCGGATCATCGGGGCGAGCTCGACGCTGCCAACGTCACGGACGCGGATGGGGGTCCCGGCCTCGTCGTGGTCGAGCACGACGTTGGCGAGGTCGAGCGTGCCGGTTAGTAGCCCTTCGCCGCGGACCAGCACTTGTTCCCCGCCGCGCTCCAGGTACCCGCCGCCCGCGTTGCGATTGCTCGCTCGGACAGCCCCGGCGACGTCCGCGACGCTGAGCCCGCGAGAGTTGAGTTGGTCAGGGTCCAGCGTCACCTGGTAGGTCTTCAAGTAGCCGCCGAACGAGTTGACCTCGACGACCCCGGGCACCGAGCGGAGCTGAAAGGCGACGCTCCAGTCGAGGATGGAGCGCAGCTCCATGGGCGTGAAGCACGCTGGAGTGTCCGGCTCACCTGCACCGCACATGGGCTCGCCGCGCACCTCGAACTGGTAGATCTCGCCGAGCCCCGTGGAGATGGGACCCATGGCCGGCTCCCCGTAGCCCTCCGGGATCTGCTCGCGCGCCTCGACCAGGCGCTCGGAGATCAGCTGCCGGGCCCAGTAGATGTCGGAGCCCTCCTCGAAGACGACGGTGACGACGGAGAGCCCGAACTTCGAGACCGAGCGAATCTCCTCAACCGCCGGGATACCGCTCATCGCCGACTCGACGGGGAAGGTCACGAACTGCTCCACTTCCTCGGGGGCGAGACCGGGGCTCGTGGTCAGCACCTGAACCTGGACGTTCGTGACGTCAGGGACGGCATCGATGGGCAGCGACCGCAGCGAGTCGACGCCGAGCGCGGCGAGCAGGAGCCAGCCGCAGATGACGAGCACCTTGTTGTCGAGGGAGAAGTCGATGACTCGCGACAGCATTGTCACCTCCCTCAGTGTGAGTGCCCGGACTCGCCGAGCGAGCCCTTCCGCGATTCCGACTTCAAGTAGAAGGTGCCCTTGGTCGCGACGGCGTCTCCCCGCTTCAGGCCATCGAGCACCTCGACGACCTGGGCGCTCCTGCGACCGAGCTGCACGCGGCGGCGCTCGAACGTATCCGCGCTGGTCTCGACGAAGACGAAGGCGGCTTCGCCCTCCTGCACGAGGGCAGACACGGGGACGGCGAGCCCCTGCGCCGCCTCGCCCTTGCCACCCTCGGCGTGCGGGTCCGCGACCTGCACGGTCGCGTACATGCCCGGTTTGAGCTTCCGGTCGGCGTTCTCGACGTCGATGCGGGCGCGCGCTGCCCGCGTGTCTCGGTCAACCTCGTCACGGATGTAGCCGATCTTTCCGACGAAGACGCGGCCGGGCACCGAGGCCGTACTGACCGCGACGTCATCCCCGACGTGGACCAGGGGGAGGTCGCGCTCGAAGAGGTCGATCCAGACCCACACCGAGGAGAGATCGGCGATGGTGAACAGCGCCTTGTCCGGCGTCACGAGCTCGCCGCGGGTGACGTGCTTGTCGACGATTCGGCCTGCGATCGGCGCACGCACGGGAACCGACGAGGCCCCCTTCTCTCCGAACTTCAGCGCACCGATGCTGGCGTCGCTGAGGCCGTAGAGGCGGAGGGTCTCCGCCGCGACGTCGAGCGCGCTCTTGGCGCTCAAGTGTCGGCCGCGCGCCTCAAGCACCTCCCGCTCCGACGTGATTCGGTCTTTTAGCAGCCCTTCCTCACGTGCGAGCGCCAACCGCGCGACCTCCTCGGCTGCCTTCGCTTGCAGGTACATCGCCTTGGCCTGTCCGAGCTCGATGGAGTCCAAAACGACCAGCCAGTCGCCGCGGCCAACATCGTCCCCAAGCGTCTTGAGCACGTCGGCCACGCGGCCCGGCAGACGAGCAGACACGTGGGCCAGCGCATCCCGGTCGAAGTCGACCTCGCCCGTCGTCGAGAGCTCGGCCGGAAGCGGCCGCAGCTTCACGGCCTCCGTGGTGAGGCCGATTCGCTTGGCCATCTTCTGGTCGATGAGGACGCTACTTGAGCCCGCGTGCTCCTCGTGGTCATCGTGCTGATCTTGCCGCTTCGCGACCTCACGCCCGTGGCCAGTCTTTGGCTCGTGGCCATGGCCTCCGGCGACGGGGCCCGAGGCGTCGTTGCAGCCCGCGGCCCCAGCGAGAGTCACGACGAGGGCGGCCAAGAATGCCCGGTTGATTCCCATCATCGGCTGCCTCCCGTTCGGTCGGCGCTGGCCATCAGCGTGGCGGTCCGGTGGGAGAGCGCGCCAGACGCGAACGCAAGACGGACGCGAGCGGCGGCGACATCAGCGAGCGCATCGACATAGGACGCCTCGGCGTCGAGGACGAACCGCTGCCGCAGCAACACATCTGCGACGCCGAGCTTCCCGGCGGTGAACGCCTTCTCCAGCAGCTCCAAGGTGGCGTGCTGCTTCCCTTTGACGCGGGTCTTGAGCGTGTCGGCAGCGTCTTCAAAGGCGGCGAGCTGGGCTTGGGCGACGGCCACCTCGGCGTCCGCCACAAGCTGCGCTCGCGCAAGCTCAGCCTGAAGGGCCTCGGTGTTGGCGCGCGCACGGAGCACCCCGGCCTGGTTCCGGTCGAACACGGGCAGGGGCACGGTCACGCCTGCGCCGCCCACGACGTCGCCGGCCGGACCGTTCCGCCACCACGCGCCTTCGGTCTGCGCACCGGCGTTCAACGTCGCGTCGGGCCACGCTTTCCGCTCCTCATGGTCGGTGACCCGCTCGGCCTGCTCGATACGCTTGGCCCGCGCCGCAAGGTCGGAGCGCTCCGCGGGCTCAGCGACCCAGCCTGACAGCGTGTCCTCGTCGAGGTCGCCCGACACGGTCGGTGGGTTCGACGGGTCGAGGCCGCAGAGAAGGGCGAGCCGCGTCCGCGCGGTGGCGTCCATGACCATGAGCCGTGCTCGCTGCGCCTCGGCCTGGCCGAGTTCAGCCTCCCAGAGGTTCACGTCGAGGATCGTGCCGTCGCCGGCGTTCAGTCGGCGATGAGCGGTGTCGACGAGCTTCTCCACCAGCGTGATTCGGCGCTCTGCGACGGCGAGCTGGCCGGCAGCGCGCTGTGCGGCGACGAAGGCGAGCGCGACCGCGCTGGCCAGGCGGGTGCGCTCCGCCCAGACCTCCGCCTCCGCGGCAGTTACGCCCGCGGCTGCCGCGTCGACGCCGGCCCCCCAGCGGCCGAAGAGGGGGAGCGCTTGGCTGACGCTAATCTCGCCGTCGACACCAGGGCCGTCCGCGAAGCCATACCGTCCGCCTGCTCCAATGCTCAGCGATGGGTTGGCGGGGAAGACCTCTGCGCCGGAGAGCGCGGCCCGCTGGACCGCCACTGTCTGCTGGGCCACGGCGACGTCGGGGCCGGCGGTCAGTGCGAGGTGGACCGCCTCGTCGATGCCAATCGATGCTGACGGTTCAGGGTCGGCGGCCACTGCAAAGGATGGGAAGAGCAGCGCAGCGGCGAGCAGCGTGCGTCGACGCCGACCGGCGCCAAAAAACGGTCGGGATCTCATAGGTGACCTCGTCTCGACGCTCCACGGCGTCGAGACAGCCAAGGCAACATGGCGATGACCGCACGGCGTGGTGCCGCGCGACCGCGCGATCGGCCGACGAGCAGCCGATCAGGAACCTGGCGAGGTCAGTTGATGGGGGGGCGGAGCAACCCGAGGCGAACGCCGTCGGCGTCCATGTCCTCGTAGAGGTGTGCTCCGGTGCCCAGCTTCACAGCCGTGGGCACGGGCTCAAACCCGGGCTGTATGTGGAGGACGAACGATGCGGATACGTGGCAAGCGCAGAGGTGGAACACCGAGTTGCAGCCATGTTCGTCGCCCTCGGGCGAGTGGTCGTCGGCATGGTCGGCGTCGTGAGCCTCGGCGTGAGCAAGGTGACCCTCGGTGACGAGGTGAGCCACGTTTTCGACGGCCTCAGCGGTTCCCGGGGTCAGGGAGAACACCAAGACCATTGCCAGGGCGCGCCAGCTCATGTTCACGTTCGTCAGCGTAGCGACAGCGGTGGGTCCGCTCAATGTGCGCTCAAGGTGCCGATGGTGGCCAGTGGTCGCCTCCCTCGTCCAAAGCCGCGGCACCTCAAGCCGAGGCACGACTTCCTCGGCTGGCCAAAGCTCGGCCAACGAGTGGGCGTGGAGAAGAGCGTAGCGAGCGTGCGGGTAAGGCCGATCAGCTCGCGGTTGGCGATGTGGCCACGAACCCAAGCCAATAAACCACCAGTGCACTGCCGGCGGTCCAGATCAGGCCAGCCATGACCGCCCAGCCAGCTCTGACGTGGGTGCGACCAAAGGAGCCCGGCAAGTCACGTTTGAAGGATCTTACACTCTTGATCGTGAGCCAGAGCCAGAAGAGATAGGTGGCCACGGCGGGGCCGATATGGAGGATGAAGGCAACCCGCAGCTCGGTGGTTCCAGCGAACGGGCTTTCGGCCACGAGCGAGCCTGATCCGCCGTTGATTCGGATGCTCCCCTCCAGGGAGAACAAGGCGACGAACGCGAGTGCGCACAAGCTGATTTGAAGTGTCCGATGCAGCTCGTGTCGACCGGCGCGCGCAACTCTCGCCGCGGCCCAAGCCCAAAAGGGAGCGATGCAGTTGACCACGAGCACCGCGTCGGCCAACAAATCTGCGCGTGTACCAAAAAATCCCGGCGGCATGAGGCCTCCTTTGGCTGTGAGTCTGGCGTTTGGCAACCCACCGAGGAGGCGATCGCGCTGACCTCTTGCGTACGAGCCGACATGCTCATCTGATCCGTCGATCCTGCAACGCTCCCGCAATAACGAATCATCCCCCGCTCAGAGCAAGCGACGCCCACACGCCGATGCCCATGTGGCCGATGAACACGATCGGGAGCATGAGATACCAATACGCCCGCCACCCAAGAGAGTGAGTAGGCAGCAGCTCGCGGTGCGCGTGGACTCGCGGTGCCCCCGGCAACGTGTCGAGCAGAACAAAATCCGATGGGTTGGCGCCATCGATGAGAGCTGGCTCCCAGTCAGTGGCGATCACCCGCTCATAATGCACCGAAGAATGGAGGTGCAACACTTCGACGCGATGACCGTTGGCGCCGTCCGGCAGCTGAACTGACACCTCCCAGCGCAGCGTTTCACCCCCTGTGATGACGCGGTGGTCGACAATCTGCGCCACATAGGGTCGGCCGTGTGGGCTTGCCCCGATTTAGTGGACGGTTTGTCTATGCAGCCAAGGCTGGCCGCTTGAAGTTTAGCTCAAACCCTACCGGGCTTTCGTAGCCGATGCTCGAGTGGCGCCGGTAGGGGTTGTAGAAG
>JAUIJE010000017.1 GCA_030431455.1 bacterium
CTTTGTCGATCTCGTCGTAGGCCATCACCTCGCCGCCCGAGGCCTCCGCCATCACTTTGGTGATCGCTGCCGAGAGCGTGGTCTTCCCGTGGTCGACGTGACCGATGGTGCCCACATTGACGTGCGGCTTGCCGCGCTCAAATTTTTCCTTGGCCATGACGCTCTGTCTCCTTCAGAGGTTGCGCGGGACGCCCCGCAGATGACCGGAGGGGTGTAGCAGGGGGAGTGCAGCGTGCAAGGGGATAACCGCCCCCAACGCGCGGGCCGGTGGTCGGCTCAGCGCCCGCGCGGTTGGAGCACAAACGGGAAGGCCAACCGCCGCGGCTCCGACACCAAGCCCGCGCCCAAGAACCACTCCGACGCCGAGCGGGTCACGCATTCCGCCACCGCGTGGAGCGTGGTGTCGGTCGCGTGCACCTCGACGTCGTCGACGTACCCATCGGGCCGCAACGAAAACTGCAGCACGATGCGGCCGGTCTTTTCGGGGTCGCGCTGCAGGGCCCGGGTCTCGTAGCAGTACCGGACCGCGGCGGAGCGTTCGCGGACCTTGAGCGCGATCTCGCTGCGGTTTTGGGTGAGCAGGCTCGCCTCGTCGTCGGGGGCCGGGGTCTCGAGCGCGGGCAACGCCAACCGGCGCGGCTTGGGCGGCAGCGACACCGGCTTGGGCGGGCGCTGGATGTGGATGTCGAGCCCGGTGCCGACCAGGCCGCTTTGCACCCCGTCATCGAGCATCGGGCGCGGGGCGAGCAGGCCCCCGGCCCCCTCGCCCAGCTCCGCCGACGACGGGGTCAGGCTCGAGATGTCGCCGAGGGACGCTTCGAGGTCGTAGCCCGCCGCCCCCTGGTTCACCACGCGCTCGAGCTCGGCCAGGACCTCGCTCACCGAGGGAGCGGGCGCGGTCTGTTTGCGCGCGAGGACGCCGCGTCGTTTGCGCGGGCGGTCGATGCGCTCGGCTTCGGCGCGGCGGGGCCCGACCGCGACCATCACCGGCGCCCCGTGGTGCTCGGCCCGGTCCGCGGGGTGCCGCATCAACCGGCGCAGGTCGTGCGAGGTGATGCCGCCGCCCATGTCCTCGACGCTGGGCGGCGCGAACAGCAACGCGCTCACCGCGCAGAGCTGGGCCGCGGCCACCACCATCGAGGTGTGCAGGAGGTTGGCGTCGACAAGCAGCGGCGAGGCCGCGCGCTCGGTGGCCGGCGCGGGATCGAGCACCAGCGACAGTTCGCCCACCGGGTGCGGCTCGCCCGCGGCCAGGGTCACCGGCACCCCCGCGATCTCGCAGCGCGCGGCGTCGCCCTCGACGGCCACGATGGTGACCAAAGCGCCGTTGGGGAGGACGAAGGAGGTGCCGGGGGCGGTGGCCACCCGGCGGCTGTCGAGCAGACAGGCCTGCCAGAAGAGCAGAAAGCGTCGCGATCGCTTTTGGTTTGGCTCCCGCAGAACCCACCTCCCGGCGCGTGTGACACCGGTTATCAACGCGCGGTTCCCCCAAATGATTTGGGCGGGCCACGCGTGTGGATCTCAGTCTAGCGCCTCCGCCCCCGGCGCATGCCCATGCGGATCTGCGCGCGGTGACGCAGATCGCGGCGCCGCCCCCCGGATGTACAAAAGAGGGCGAAGCGCAGGCTCCCTGGTCCGGCCGGGGCCGCGCTTCACATTGCCTTCACCGGCAAGGGTCCCCGCAGGTCATCGCTGCCCTGGGGTGGGACCGGTGCGCCTGCGGGCGAATTCGGCGGTGGAGGAGGGGGTGGGCCCTCGGGCAAATTGTAAACAATTTCAAATAGTTACCTCGCTCCACGGCACATCCGGTGGGCCGTGGCGGTCGTTTCCCGGGTCCAACGTCGGCCCCCGTGCGCTTGGAGGTGCCAAAGCAAACGGAGACCGAGGGCCCGGGTTGCACCGCGCCCAGGTCCTGGCTGATGGTCGCCCCATGACACGCCGCTTCCTTGTCGCCCTTGTCCTGTCGCTCCCGTTGGCCTTCGCGGCGGCCGCCCCGGCCGCCACCGTCACCGTGGACCAAACCTGCTCCAGCCCGGTGGGCTGCCAATGCCCCTCCGGCGCGTACACCGACATTGGCTGTGCGGTGGCGGCGGCGTTCCCCGGCGACACGGTTCACATCTGGGGCCCTGGCACCTACGTCGAGCACGGGGTCGACGTGGACAAGGGCCTGACCTTCTTGGGCCAGACCACCGTCGGCCAACCATTTCCGGTGATCGACGGCCAGTTCGCGGACGTGATCTTCAACATCAACACCCACGGCGCGGTCACGTTTGAGAACCTCACCCTGATCAATGGCAATGCACCGCTGGTCCCCGGCCCGTTTGACCCCAACGCGGGCGCCATCTCCACCCCCCAGGGGGCCCTCCTCGGTCCCCTCACGGTGCGCAACTGCGTTTTTGACAACAACGCGGGGTCGGCCGGGGCGATCCATGTGGCCGGGACCTTGGTCGTCGAGGATTCGCAGTTCATCGGCAACTTCAGCACCCGGGGCGCGATCGAGGCCTTCGGCACCACCCACGTGCACAACGCCATCTTTCAATGGAACCACGCCGACGTTGATGGCGGCGCGCTGACCTTTCACGGTTGGCCCTTGGGCAGCAGTCTTTTTGTGACTGAATCCATTTTCACCGACAATGTCAGTTATCTCGGGGCGGGCGCGGTCGAAATCATCGGCGGCCCCTATGCCAGCATCGACCTGTCCGGCTTCACCCACAACGTGGGCGAATACGGGGGAGCGGTCCGCATCGCCAGCCTCACGGGGGGCGTTCCGCCTCCCGTCGACATCACCCGCTCCTACTTCGGAAACAACACCGCCTACCAAGACGGCGGCGCCATCATGCTCAACTACCCGGACAACAAGCTTCCATCGGAGACCGATTTCGTCGACGGAGATTCCTGCACCCCGGTGACGTCCGCCCCCTCCCATCGGCTGTCGTTGTCGGAAACGGACTTGGCCAAAAACGTCGCCGCCGGCCGCGGCGCGGCGGTGTTCGGCGGCACCGGCGTGGCCCTCGAAATTTTCGACGTGGCCGTCGACGACCACCAGGGCGATGCGCTCTTTTTGCAGGAGGGCACGATCCTGGTCGGCCGCTCCCTGGCGGTGCGCCACGCCTCGGGGACGGCGTTGGTGGCCGACCACAGCAGCGTGGACCTGACCTCCGCGCTCCTCGCCGATGGCGATTCCGCCATCCGCGGCGCCGAGACCTGCTTCGGGCTTGAGCATGTCACTGCAGCGGGACACGACACCGCGCTCGCCCACGACAGCTCGAGCGTGGCCAATCTAAAGAGCAGTGTCATTGCCTACAACCAGCTCGACTGTGGGGGCCCCACCCGTTCGTTGGATCACAACCTCGACAGCGATGGGACCTGCCAGCTCGTCGAGCCCAACGACCTCGCCCAGGTTGTGGCGCCTTGGCTGGAGCCCGACTACCGCCCCAAGCCGGGCAGCCCGGTGATCGACTCGGCCGATCCCGCGTGCGGCGGGTTCACCAACATCTACGACGCCCGGGGCGCGCCCCACGCCCGCCAGGTTGGCGCCACCTGCGACCGAGGGGGGCTGGAGCGGCAATCGTTCGCGTGCGTGCCCGACGGCAAAGTCGGCCCGAACGAACAATGCGATCCGCTCGTGCCGGGCTCGTGCGCCGGGGGCGACATCTGCCAGCCAAAAACGTGTCTCTGCACGCCGGGCTGACGACGGTCGCGGTCAGAAGCTGGTGCCGTAGTTGGGCGCTTCTTTGGTGATGGTCACGTCGTGCACGTGGCTCTCGCGCAGACCGGCGTTGGTGATTTGCACAAACCGCGCGCGCTCGCGCAACTCCGGGAGTGTGCGCGCGCCGTTGTAGCCCATGCCCGACCGGATGCCGCCCACCAGTTGGTACAGCGTGCGCTGCACCGGCCCGCGGAACGGGACGCGCCCTTCGATGCCCTCGGGCACGAGTTTCTCGTCGGCCACGCCGGCTTGGCCATAGCGGTCGGCGCTGCCCTGCTCCATCGCGCCGAGGCTGCCCATGCCCCGGTAGACCTTGAACGACCGGCCGTGCAGCAACACCAGCTCGCCGGGCGCCTCTTTGGTGCCCGCGAGCAACGAGCCGACCATGATCGCGTCCGCGCCCGCGGCGAGGGCCTTGACGCAGTCCCCGCTGAACTTGATGCCCCCGTCGGCGATGACGCGCACGCCGGCTTTGCGCCCGGCCGCCGCGCACTCGAGGATGGCGCTGACCTGGGGCACGCCCACCCCCGCGACCATGCGGGTGGTGCAGATGGACCCCGGGCCGATGCCGACCTTCACACAATCCGCGCCCGCCTTGGCCAAGGCCTCGGTGGCGGCGGCGCTCGCGATGTTGCCCCCGACGATGCAGAGCCCGGGGGCGGTCTGGCGCAACCATGCCACTGCATCGATCACGCCCTTGCTGTGGCCGTGCGCGGTGTCGACGACGATGACGTCCACCCCGGCCGCGATGAGGCCTTGGGCGCGCTCCTCCAGGTCCGCCCCGGGCCCGACCGCGGCCGCGGCGAGCAAGCGGCCTTTGCCGTCGCGGGCCGCGCTCTCGTGGGCATCGGCCCGGGCCAGGTCGCGCATGGTGATCAATCCGCGGAGCATGCCCTGCGGGTCGGTGAGCACGAGCTTTTCGATCCGGTGTTTGTGCAACAACGCCCGGGCCTCGTCGGGGCTGACGTCGGGGCCCGCGCACACCAGCTCGGTGGACATCAGGGCTTTGACCGCGGTCTGTTCGCGGGCGAGGCGCAGGTCGCGCGAGGTGACGATGCCCAGGGCCTTGCCCTGGTCGTCGACCACGGGGAAGCCGCTGACCCCGTGGCGCTCCATCAGCTCGAAGCAACGGCTGGCCGGTTCGTCGGCGTGCACGGTGACCGGGTCGGTGACCACGTAGGTCTCGGCCCGCTTCACCTTGAGCACCATGTCGGCTTGGCGGGCGGGGGGCATGTTCTTGTGGAGCACCCCGAGGCCGCCGGTGCGGGCCATGGCGATGGCGGTCTCGACCTCGGTGACGGTGTCCATCGCCGCGGAGATGAGCGGGATGTGCAGCTGCACCCCGCGCCCGAGGTCGGTGGCGGTGGACACATCCCGGGGCAGCACCTCGGAGTACTGCGGCACCAGGGAGACGTCGTCGAAGGTGAGGGCCAACGGGAAGGGGCCGGCGGCGGTCATGCGGGTCCTCGTCAGCCGGCGGGCTTTTTCGCCGGCGCGGTTTTTTGGGGGGCGGCGGGGGTGGGGTTGGCCGCGGTCCCCTCGGGCGGGGTGGGCTCCACCGGCTCGCGTTGGCGGCCGAGGATGTTGTCCAGCTCGGTGCGCAGCAGCGACTTGTTGGTCTGCCAGGTCTTCACCCCCGCGAGCACCAGGTCCATGGTCGGGCCCTCGAGGTTGGCCTTGGGCACGAGGCTGGCGCGGCATTTGGTGGTGCTGTCGACGACGCGCAACAACGCGCAGGCGATGAGCTCGGATGCATAGGCATCTTTGCCGCGCAGGTCGCGCTTGTGGTCGATGTCGAGCTTGTCGAACTCGTCCGCCCAGGTGCCGTCGAGCTTGGCCTTGGCCAGATCGCGCTCCACCAGGGTCCGGGCGTGGGCGTAGGCGGCGGCGTCGCGGGCGGCGGTGAGGGCCTTCTTGTCCTTGAACGGTCCGATCACCACGTACTGGGTGCCGTTGACGTCGAGGCGGTACAGGGTGTTGTGGGCGTCAAGGTGGTTGAGCACGACGATGACGCGCTCTTTTTCCGCGGACTCCTCGTCGAGCAGCTGGTCCTCTTCACTCTTGACCGGCACCGCCTTGGTCACGCGCTTGGCCAGGGCGTTGAGCGGATCGCGCAGGGCCCGCTGGTCCTTTTTCGAGTTGCGCACCACGTTGCGGAAGATGGCCGCGCCACCCTCTTCGCCGTACCATTTGCGCACCGGGTCCTCGAGGGCGCGGGTGAGCTTCTTGGTCCGGCGTTGGGGGGGCGCGAAGCTCGGCGCCTTGCCCAAACGCAGCGCCGCGTCGAGGTAGACCTCGACCGGTCGCTCGTATTTTTTCACCACGTCCTTGAGGTCCTTGAGCGCCGGGCCCGGCCGGCCGAACTGCTCGCGGGCCTCTTCGCGGGCCTTGGAAAAGTTGGGCCGGCGCAGGGGCTCGGGGCCGTAGTCGACTTCCCGGTCGTAGCCCAGGGCGTTCAGCATCGCGAACGTGCTGGTCACCCCGGCGTTGACCGTCAGCTCAATGCCGTCCTCGGTGAACAACGATCCCGACGCGCCCCACTGGGCCCACGCCGGCACCGCGCACGCGGCGGTCACAAGGGCGAGGCCCACAAGGCGCCCCGGTTGGTTCTGCCAATTCCATCGACGAAACATGCGCACTCCTCTGCGGGCACGGCTAACACCCGGACGATGCCGCTGCAACGAGCCGCACCGACCCAGCGACGGCGGGGCGCGGGCGGTCATTCACCTGCCCCATTGTTCGCGCCGCCCGCTGCCTCTAGGAGACCGGCGGGAGGTGGGGAATGCGGTCTCACAGTGTTAGGTTGGTGCTTTTGGCGGGGTTTACGCTGCTCGTGCTCGCGGGGTGCGAAGAGAAAAAGCCGGCCCGCATGGAGGTGCACCCCAAGGGTCCCTTCGCCTTCTCCAGCAAGGGCAAGCGCGAGACGCTGCGCCTGGCGTTTTTCGACGACAAGGGCCGCCCGTACGTGCGCAAACCCAACGCGGTGTTCGACGCGGTGGACCCCAGCGTGGTCACCGTGACCGCGGGCGAAGACGGCGCCTCGGCCACCATCGCGCCGATGAAGACCGGCGCCACCGATGTGGTGGTCAAGGCGTTTGGCCTGTCGGAGACGGTGAAGGTCTCGGTCAACCTGGTGGGCAAGGTCGCGTTCGCCGACGGCATCCCCGACAAGCTCAAGTTGCTGAAGTCCACCAAGGTCAAGGTCCAGGTCTTCAATGACCGGGGCGACGAGATCAAAGACCACCCGCCGGTCCAGTACCGGGCCTCCGACTACTGCATCGACGTGATGCCCGACGGCACGGTCAAAGGCGTGGCATTGGGCCAGTGCCAGGTGATCGCCAGCGTCGGCGGGGTCACCATCCGGCATTCGATTGAGGTCGTGGACTGACCGCGCCCGCGCTCAGGCCTGCACCCGGGCCTGTTTGTCGTCGAGCAGGGCTTGGACCGCGGCCTTCTGGTCATCGTCCAGGCCGCCGCGGTCGATGAGGTCTTGCAGGACCTTCGCCTCTTTGTCGTCACGGGTCTTGAGCGTGTCGATGGCGGCCACGAACAGGGTGAACGTGTCCTTGAACTCGTCGCCTTTGCGCAGGCCGCGCACCGTCGGGTAGCGGCCCTCGGCCAGCTCCGAGAAATACCGATGCAGGACAAACACCGGGCCCGCCACCCGGTGGGTGACCAACAACCCCAACACCCCGAGGGCGATGACCTCGAGAAGCAACATCCCCACCACCAGCCGGAACACCCGCTGCGCGTCGGCGGCGTTGAGCTCGGCGCCGATGGCGTCCGAGATGTCGATCATCGAGTTCATCTCGGTGTAGGCATCGAGCAGGAAATACCCGAGCACCAACGACACGATGCCCGCCACCACCACGATCAGTCCCGTGTACTTGAACTGAAACGAGCGGTCGACGATGGGGATCAGCCTGCGCTTGTGTTTGCTCATGTCCGCAACTTACCGCGCCAGCCGATCGGAGTGAAACCGTGGCACACCACGGCCGGTCAGCGGCTGAGGTCGATGCGGTCGGCGTTGAGCGACTCGTCCATCGCCTCGCACGACACGTGGCGCGCGTCCCCGACGGGCAAGACCACGTCAAAGCGCTCTTCGGGTCCGTCCAAGATGCCGTCGACGGGGTCCAAAGGCATCCACTCGCCGCCGGCGGCGGCACACCGGACCCCGGCGAGGGGCTCTTGGGCTTTGACCGAGAACCGGACCCGGGCCCCGCCTTTTTCGTCCGACAGCTGGGCGGACGAGAACGCCGGCCGGGTCAGAGACACCACGAACGTCGACGAGACCGCCTGGTCGGCCCGCACCCGCTCGGGGCCGTTGGTGAGCAGGTCGTCGACCTCGACCTTGACCTGGTAGCGGCCCGGCCCGTAGGTGGTCCCGTCGAGGCTGACGAAGGGGTTGTCCGACCAGTCCTGGACCATCTCGAAGTTGGTGGACGGGGCCCGGCGCAAAAAGAACCGGTACCGCAGCTCGTCTTTGTCCCCGTCCTCGACCCAGGCGTACACCGTGCGGTAGCCCCACTCCGGGGTCTGCTTGCCGCTGGGGCGCTCGCTCAGCGTCGGGTAGATGGTGCCTTTGACCCCGAGAAACTTCTTGAAGGGGTTTTCGCTGAACGTCACCGAGCGGTTGGAGGACTTCTCGCGCGGGTTGCGGGTGACCTTCCAATGGGGGGCGACCACGTCGATGCGCTCGATGATCGGGGGCTGGTTGTCGACCAGGTGCGAAATCCGCATCGAGGTCACCGCTTCGCCGCCGCTCAGGGTCGCGCGAATTTGTGCATAGCGACCGGGGGGCGCCCGGCTCTTGCCGTCGTCGCCCACCCGCAAGAAGGGTGACCAGCTGTCGTCGGGCTCGTCGGTGTAGCCGGTCCGCACCTCGATGCGCTTCACCCCCGGCACGTCGACGTGGCCCCATCGGGCCCGGGCATCGGCGTCGATCACCGGGGACAAGACCTCGCCTTGGGGCGCGGATTGGCTCGAGAGCGCGGCCACCGCCCCGCCGTGGGCGGTGCCGAGCACCACCTGGCCCTTGACCACGGCGAAGGCCATGACCTCGTCGCCGTCGGGGACGTGGCCCACGATCTGGGCGCGCTCGCCCTCGGCGGTGGCGAGACTGTAGATGCGGCCGTAGGGCCCGGTGCCGAGCAGGAGCCGGCCCTTGTGCAGGCGCAAGGCGTAGGCCCCGGAGCGCTTGGACTGCCACAATGTCACGGCATTGTCGCTGGCGTCGATCGCCACCAGCTCCGCGCCTTTCACCTTCTTGGGCTTTTTCCGCGGCTGGGGGCTGTCCTCTTCCTTATCGGCGTTTTTCTCCGAGGTCACCCGGTCCTTCAGCTTGCCCTCCCCGTCGAGGATCGCGGCGAACACCGTGCCCGCGCGATCGATGACCAGGTCCGCGACCTCGTCCGCGTCGCTGTCGTACACCGCCACCAACCGGTTGGCGGCGTAGCGGTAGACCCGCCCGAGGTCGCCCCCCCCGACGACGAACATCCCGGTGCGGGGGTGCACGGCCACGCTGCGCAGGGTCTTTTCATCGGTGGTGGCGAGCTTCTCCACCGTCTTTTTCGAGATGTCGATCTTCAAAAACACGCCGACCTCGCCACCCCCCACGGCGTAGATCGAACCGTCGACAAGCACCGCGTCGAGCAAGAACCGCGCGTGCTTCACCTCGATGTCCAGGGTCGGCGCCGGGGTCTTGCCGGTGGGGTTTTTTTTGCACACCGACAAGCCCGCCTTGGGGGCGGTCAGCACGTAGAGGTTGGCTTTGTCGATGAGCAACGCGCTGGCCGCGGCGGCCTTGGCTTCGCAGATCAGGGTCGGCTCTTGGCCCCGCGCGATCTTGAACACCCGGGCCGGCCCCGACGTGGCCGCGTACAGCGTCCCGTCATCGTCGGCGGCGAGGGCGAGCACCGGACCGGGCAGCGCGTCGGCCCAGGCCTCGATGCGCGGCCCCCGCCGGGCCACGCCGTCGGCGTCGAGGGTGGCGCCAAACATCTCGCCCCCGGACAGGTCTTTGTAACCCTCGACCGAGACGACTTGGGGTTGGCTGGCGGTGGCGGGCACCGCGGCGAAGAGGACGAGCGCGGCCAAGCCACGCAGACACATGTGCTTCATCGTGTTTCCCTGGCGGGGGCTTTGTCGACGGTGACCCGCGGCTTCACCCGGCCCCCGATGTCGGCGTGGGTGACCACCCGCCCGATGCGAAAAACTTCTTGTTCGACCATGCCCCCCACCGCGCCCCCCGCGCCCTCGAGCACCCCGAGCAGCCCGTCGGGCATGCCCGCCAGCGACGCGCCCTCGACGCGTTGGCTGACGTCCTCGTGGGTGAGGTAGACGCTGATGCTCCCGGGCGCGGGACGCGCGCGCAGGTCCTCGAGCAGGCCGGGCAAGCTCACCGGCACGGGCACGAGGCCCGCCTCCATCTCGAACGACTGGGCCGGGTCCTGGCCGGCCACGATCAGCCGGTAGGCGCCCGGGGCCACCCCCGCGGGGACCGCGACCACGATGCGCCGGTCCCGCAGGCCGCGGTCCTCGTCGAGGGTGCGGACCTGGACGGTGGCCGTGCTCCCCGGGTACAGCGGGGTGAGCGGCGTGGCGCCGACAATGCGCTCGGCGGTGGAGTCGCTGCGCACCGCGACGTCGAGGTGCACAGCGTCGAGCAGCACCTCGTCAAAGCCATTGGACACGACCTCGGTCAGGGCGCTCAGCAGGGTCAAGGCGCTGATCAGCGCGTAGGCGGTGCCGTCGTTGACCGCGACCCGGTACTGAATGGGGAACGTCTCGCCGTTGTGCAGCGCCCCGGTCCCGGTCACGTCGACGGTGGCGCCGCTTTCGAGGGCCACGCGCTGGGTCAAGGTGTTGGCCAGGGTGATGGCGCAGAACAGCGGGGTGTCCGAGGTGTTGCGCAACACGTTGACCGACACCGTGGGCCGCGCGTCGGTGGTGGCCCGGGGGCCTTCGACCTGAAGGGCGATGTCGAAGGTGGTGGTCGGCACCGACGCGTTCATGGTGCCGGCGATGGCGTGCAGCCGGTCGTCGGTGAGGCGCCCCACCTCGTGGGTGGCTTGTCCCATTTTCCAAGACCCGGCGTCGCTGGCCACGGTGAGCACGATGTCGGCGTTGAACACCGGCATCACGCTCAGGCCCTCCTGGCGAAACGAGTGACCGAAGGCCAGAAACCGGTCGCCCTTCACCCAGGTCACGGTGCCGATGCCGGTCATGCTCACGTCCCCGCTCACCAGGGCCCCGGCGATGGGCCCCGCCGCGTACAAGCGCTCCGGGCGCCCTGGCGCGGCCGCGCTCGTCGTCGACGCGCTGGGCACGGCGAACAGTCCCCGGGCCGCGAGCGGTTCGGCAAAGCCCTCGAGCACCGAGGGGGCGATGCCGGTGACCATCACCGGGGTGGCGATGGGCTCGGCCCCGCCCCACTTCGTGGCCGGTCGGGCCTGGGCGGTGCGCACGCCCACCGGGGGGTCGCGGGCGGTGAGCATGCGTTCGATCGGGGTGATGCCCGCGATCGCGTCCTTTGTGAACGAACCAAACCGGTAGCCGACGGCGCCGACAAGCTTGCCGTCGATGTACGCGGGCGAGCCGCTCATGCCGCTGATGACGCCGGTGCGCTCGATGCGCTCACCGGTGAGCTGGGCGATGATCAAGTCCTCGCCCGGCCCGAGGTAGCCGCGCATGACCCCGAGGACCACGAAGTCGAAACGCTCGGGGCCTTTGGTCGAGCGAAACACGGTGTACCCGTGTCCGGTCATGCCCTCGCGCACCTCAGCGAGGGGGAACAACGGCGGGTCCTCGACGCGGATGGCGGCAGGGACGTCGGGAACAGCCAGAGTTTTCGCTTCGGCCGAGACGAACGCGAACGAAGATGCGATAAGGCCAGCTGTCAAAAATGGTGCGATGGAAAAGCGCCGAGCCGTCAAATCGAAACCCTACTTCTTTCCCGACGGAGGCCCACATGGCCCGGTGGACTGTACATGACAGCGCGGAGCTTTATCACATCCGCAAATGGGGCGCGCCCTTCTTCGACGTCAACGAGGCGGGCAACGTGGTGTGCACGCCCCACGGCGACGACCGCGCCCTGGACCTCAAACAACTCATCGATCACATCTGCCGCCGCGGCATCGAGCCGCCCATTCTCATCCGGCTCAACGATGTGCTCAACGCCCGGGTCAGCCTGCTCGCCGACTCGTTCGCCGAGGCGGCCAAGACGTATGAGTTCGAAGGGCACTACATGCCCGCCTACCCCATCAAGGTGAATCAGCAACGTCACGTCGTCGAAGAACTCGTGCGTTGCGGGGAAAAACACGGCCTGGCCCTCGAGGTCGGGAGCAAGCCCGAGTTGCTGGTCGGCATCGCCCACCAGACCACCGGCGGCACCATCTTGTGCAACGGCTACAAGGACAACGAATACGTTGAGACCGCCCTGCTCTGTCAAAGCCTCGGCTTCCGCGTGATCGTGATCCTCGACCGGGCCGAAGAGCTCGACGTGGTCCTCGGCGCGGCCGAGCGCCTCGGCATCGAGCCGCGCATCGGCGTGCGCATGAAGCTCACCTCCCGGGGGGCGGGCAAATGGGAAGAGTCGTCCGGCGACTCCAGCAAGTTCGGCCTGTCCGCCAGCGAGGTCATCCGCGCGATCGAGCGTCTGCGCGACGCCAACCAGCTGCACATCTTGGAGCTGGTGCACTTCCACATCGGCTCGCAGATCACCGCGATCCGATCGGTGAAAGAGGCCATCCGCGAAGCGAGCCGGGTCTACGTCGACCTCCACCGCATGGGGGCGGAGAAGCTGCTCTTTCTCGACGTGGGCGGGGGCCTGGCGGTGGACTACGACGGCAGCCAGACCAACTTCCACTCGTCCAAGAATTACAGTGTCCAGGAATACGCCAACGACATTGTGTCCGCGGTGAAAGACGCCTGTGACGCGGCCGAGGTTCCGCCCCCGACCATCGTCACCGAATCTGGACGCGCCCTGGTGGCCCACCACAGCATCCTGGTGTTCAACGTGCTCGGCTTCCACGAGCGCTTCGACTTCTCCCGGATCAAAGAGCCCCCCCCGCCCCAGGAAGACGACCCCGACATCGTGCACGGGATGTTCGAGGCCTACCGCAACGTCTCCCGCAAGAACTTCCAGGAGTCGTACAACGACGCGGTCCAGCTCAAGGACGAGTGCGCCACGCTGTTCGCCCACGGGGTCATCGACCTCCGGGTCCGGGCCCGGGTGGAGGAGACCTACTGGGCCACCTTGCTGCGCATCCAACGCACCGTGCGCCAGCTCGACTACGTCCCCGACGACCTCGAGGACCTCGACAAGCAACTGGCCACCACCTACTTCTGCAACTTCTCGGTGTTTCAGTCGTTGCCCGACTCTTGGGCGGTGGGCCAGCTATTCCCCATTGTGCCCCTGCACCGCCATGAGGAGCAGCCCACCCGGGACGCGATCATCGCGGACCTGACCTGCGACTCTGACGGCAAGGTCGATCGGTTCATCGACCTGCGCGACGTCAAGGACACCCTGCGGCTGCACACCCCGGACAAGGACGAGCGCTACTTCCTGGGGGCGTTCTTGGTCGGCGCCTACCAAGAGACATTGGGCGACCTCCACAACCTGTTCGGCGACACCGCCTGCGTGCACGTCACCGTGGACGACGATGGGTATCAACTGCAGCACGTGATCAAAGGCGATCGCGTCGACGAGGTCCTGACCTACGTCGAGTACGAGCCCGCGGTCCTGATCAACCGGGTGCGGGACGCCTCCGAGGCCGCGGTCCGGCGGGGCGGGTTCACGTTCGAGCAGAGCGCGGGCTTCATGGAGCGTTTCGAGCGGGGGCTGACCGGCTATACCTACCTGGGGAAGACTCAGTTTTCGGAGCGTCGGCGGAAGGAAGATGCCCCGGACGCGCCTTGAGCGACGACGGTGACGGGCCGGCGGCGGGGCCGGTCTGGTGGTGACCCCGGGGGAGCCGCACCACGAAGGTGGTGCCCGCGCCGGGGGCGCTTTCGCACAACAGCTCGCCCCCGTGGCGCTCGACCACGATGCGCCGGGCCACGGCCAGGCCTTGTCCCGTGCCCTTGCCCACCGCCTTGGTGGTGAAGAAGGGGTCAAAGATGCGGTCTTTGACCTCGGCCGACATGCCCGGGCCGTCGTCGCGGATGCGCACCTCGACGCGCCCCTCATCGGCGACGCGGGTGGAGATGAAGATGCGGCCCTTGGCCTCGCCCGGCCGATCCTCGAGAGCGTGGGCGGCGTTGACCACGATGTTCAAGAACACCTGGTTGAGCTCCGCTTCAAAGCAGTTGAGTTCGGGCAGGTCCGGGTCGAGGGCGAACTCGATGTCGGCGACGTTTTTCCAGGCGTTGCGGCAGACCTTGGTGGTGTTCTCCAAGGACCGGTTGAGGCTCGCGGGGGCGGCTTCGCGGCGGCCTTGGTGCGAGAACGATTTCATCGCCGACACGATGTCCGCAACCTGCCGCACCCCGCCCACGCACGCGTCGGCCGCGGGGTTGCCGCGGCTGAGCAACATGTCCACCCGCGCCCGACGGGAGAGCGCGTGGGCCTCGGCCACCACGTCGGGGTCGGCGCTGGCCGCGCACAGCTCCTGGTAGCGCTCGACCACCGGGGCCAGCCGCTGCAGGACCTTCTGCAAAAAGCGCGCGTTGTCCCCGATGTACTGCAAGGGGGTGTTGATCTCGTGGGCGATGCCGGCCGCGAGTTGGCCGATGGACTCGAGCCGGCGGGCCTGGGCGAGCTCCTCTTCGAGCGACCGCTGGTCGGTGACGTCGCGCAACAGCGCGACCCCCTCGTCGCTGCCGCTGGGGGCCACCCGGGCTTCAAAATACCGGGGCGCGGCCGCCTCGCTGTGCACAAAACTCACGTTGCGCACCCGGTGGTCGGCGACCGCCTGCGAGACCGCGTCCACCAGCCACGCGGAGAAATCCCCGCCCGCGGCTTCGCCGAGCCGTGCCCCGACGGTCACGTCCGCGAAGTAGCGCCCGAGCGCGTCATCGCTCCCCAACCGAATGTCGAGCACGGTGCCATCGGTGCGCACCCGCACGATGGTGTCGCGGATGGAGTTGAGCAGTGCGAGGTGCTGCAACCCGGCGCGCACCGCGTCGGTGGTGTCGGAAAAGAGCATGTAGGCGCGCGCCGGCCGGCCGTGGTCGTCACGGCGGATCGCGCTCCGGCCCAGGATCCAGCGCAGCTCTCCATATTTGTCGTGCATGCGCCAGGTGTGGTGGAACGGCCAGCCGTCCTCAACGTGCGCGCGCCAATGGGCCCGCAGCGTCTCCTGGTCGTCGGGGTGTGACGCTTCGATCCAAAAGTCTGGTCCGGGGGCGGTGACATCCTCGCCCTCATAGCCGAGCAACGCGAACCAACGCGGGCTGTAGGTGGCGGTGTGGGCCAACAGGTCATGTTCGACCACCCCGTCGTTGCTCGCGGCCAAATAGAGCCGAAGCGTCTCGGCCGGATCCTCCGTGCCCGACCACGGCGCCCCCCCCGGCCCGTGCCCCTGTCGATTGTCGCTCATGACAAAAACCCCTCCAGCGAAATCCTTCGCCCCTCCTGCCCGCGCCCCCCGCGCGCCAACTCAACTATCCGCGACCTCTGCACATCTCCTTAACGTCACACCGGGGCGTGTCGTTAAGGGGGTATGAGTCGTGCGTTCTCGACCCGCCGGAGGCCCGCGCGGGGGTCCCCCCGCGGCCCCGGGGGGCGCCCATGAAAACCGTGTTGGTGGTCGACGATTCCCCCGCGGTGCGCCGGCAAGTGGCCGCCGCCCTGAACGGCTTTGTCGTCGTCGAGGCGGGGGACGGCATCGCCGGGGCCGAGGTCCTTGAAGCCCGCGACGACATCGCGCTCGTCATCTGCGATCTCAACATGCCGCGCATGACCGGGCTGGAGATGCTGGAGCGTCTTTCCGCAAGCTTGGCCCACCGCTTCCCCAAGGTCCTGATGCTCAGCACCGAAGGGCGCCCCACCGTGATGCTCAAAGCCCGGGCGCTGGGGGCCCAGGGCTGGGTGGTCAAACCCTTCGACCACGATCAACTCCGCGCGGCCGCGTGCCGCCTCACCGACGGATAGGCCGATGCTCGACGTTCGCCGCACCGCCACCACCGCGCCCGACGTCGACACCGCCGTCGCCGCGCTGCGGACCGCGCTGCACGACGAGCCGGACGCGGTGTTGGTGTTCGTGTCCGAGAGCTACGACCTCGACGCCCTCGGGCCGGCCCTGCGGCGCACCTTCCCCCGGGCGTTGGTGGCGGGGTGCACCGATTCGGGCTCCATCGGGCCGGCCGGCTATCTCGAGCAGGGCATCTCCGCGGTCAGCTTGGCCGGAGACATCGTAGGCCAAAGTTATTGCATCCAGCCATTGCACAACATCCGCGACGATCTCCATCACATCCAGCGCGCGCTGGCCGCGGAAGACCAGGCCCGGCCCCCGGGCGACAATGCCTTTGGGTTGCTGTTCATCGACGGGCTGAGCCAGGCCGAAGAGATGACCGCGGCCCTGCTCTACACCGCGATTGGATCGATGCCGCTCATCGGGGGCAGCGCCGGGGACAACCGCCGCTTCGAGCGGACCGCGGTGTATTTCGACGGGACGTTCGCCTCGGACCGCGCGGTGCTCACCGTGTTCCGCACCCCCCACCAGGTCCTGACGTTCAAGTCCCAAAACTACGACGCGGGCCCCACCGCGATGGTGATCACCGAAGCGGACCCCGAGCAACGCCGGGTCACGGAGATCAACGGCCGGCCCGCGGCGCAAGCCTACGCCGAAGCGCTGGGGGTCCGGGTCTCGGACCTCGACCCCGACGCCAGCTCGGTGACGCCCACGGTGCTCAAGCGCGCGGGCGACCTGTACGTGCGGAGCCTGCAACGGGTCGAGCCCGACGGGAGCCTGCGCTTTTATTGCGCCATCGACCGCGGGGTGGTGCTCCGGGTGGCCACCCCCCGGGACCTCCCCCGCTCGTTGCGCCACGAGCTCGACCGGGTCCACCACGAACTCGGCCAAGCCCCCACGGTGGTGATCGGATGTGACTGCATCTTGCGCAAGGTCCAGGCTGAGCGCGATGGCTGCCGCGAGGAGGTGGGCGCGATTTTTCGCGACGCGGGCGTGGTCGGGTTCTCCACCTATGGCGAGCAGTTCGGCCCCATGCACGTGAACCAAACCTTGGTCGGCATTGCCATTGGAGGCATGCGTGGGCCGTGACGACGAGACCCAAGCGCTTCGGGCCCAGATCGCGGCCCAGCAAAAGACCATCGACGTGCTCATCGAAGCGCTCGAGGTCAAACGGGACGCGCCGTCGGACTTTGCGATGTTCGAACAGGCGGTGACCCTGGAGCAGCTGGTGGCGGTGAAGTCGGCCGAGCTCCGTCACGCCCTCGACGATCTCCACCGCACCCAAGACCAGCTCGTCACCGCCCGCAAGCTCGAAGCCGTGGGCCAACTCGCGGCCGGGGTGGCCCACGAGATCAACACCCCGATGCAGTACATCGGCAACAACGTCCGCTTCTTGGAAAAGGCGGTGAACCACATCCAAGTCGTGCTCACCGCCCTCCGCACCCAAGACGCCCCCGACGTCGCCGCCACCCTCGACGACAAGCGGCTCAACCGCTTTCTCGAACGCATCCCCCGGTCGATTTCCTCCACCCTCCAGGGCATCGATTCGGTGCAAAAGATCCTCGCCGCGATGAAGGGCTTTTCCCACCCTGGCGCGGGCCAGGTGGAGCTCGCCAACCTCAACCAGCTCCTCGACGCCACCGTGACCGTGGCGCGGGGGGAATGGAAACACGTCGCCACCGTCGCGTTCGACCTCGACCCCGACCTGCCCCCGGTGCCCTGCCACGCGCGCGAAATCAGCCAATGTTTCTTGAACATCGTGGTCAACGCTGCCCACGCCATCGCCGAGCACCCGGGCGAGGGCGACGTGGGGACCATCACCGTGAGCACCCGCCTCGAGGACCAGCACGCGGTGGTGCGCATCTCCGACACCGGTGGGGGCGTGCCCCCCGCGCTGGTGCACCGCATCTTTGACCCGTTTTTCACCACCAAGGCGGTGGGGGTCGGCACCGGGCAGGGTCTGGCCATCGTCCACAACACCGTGGTCACCAACCACCACGGCCGCCTCCACCTCGACAACCACCCCGGCGAAGGCGCCACCTTCGTCATCGCCCTCCCCGTCGCCCCCGCCCCCCCCGAGGAGCCCTGATGCCCCGCCGCCCTCGCGTGATGTTCGTCGATGATGACCGGGAGATTCTCCACGGGCTGGAGAACGCGATGTTCGACCTCGAGGACGACGCGGATTTGGTGTTCACCGACTCCGGCCAGGCCGCCATCGAACACCTCGAGCACGAGACCATCGACGTGTTGGTCAGCGATATGCGCATGCCCGGCATCAGCGGCCACGCCCTGCTGCGCCGGGCCCAAGAGGTGTCCCCCACCTCCTACCGAATCGTCTTGTCCGGCACCACCGAGTTCGAACTCGCGGGTGACGCACTGACATTGGCCCACGACTTCGTGTCCAAGCCCTGCACCGACGAGACGTTGATGGACGTCGTGCAACGGGGCATCAAACTCGCCACCGCCGAGCTCGGCGACCTCGCCCAGCGGCTGGGGTCGATCTCGTCGCTGCCCCCGCGGCCCAAGGTCTACAACCAACTGTCCGCCTACATCGCCCGGGACGCGAGCCTCGACGAAATCGCGGGCTTGCTCCAAGAGGACGTGGGGCTCACCGCCAAGCTGCTGCACATCGCCAACACCGCCTTTTTCGCCGGCACGCACCGGGTCCGCACCGTGCACGACGCCGTGCGCCGGCTGGGCGTGTCCTGCGTGCGGGGGTTGGTCCTGTCCACCGAGGTGTTCGCGTCCGCCCCCCACTGGGCCCTCGACGAGGTCGAGACCATCAACCGCCACAGCTTGGAGGTCGCGGCCCGCGCCCACCACATCGCCTCGCCCGACTTCGCCACCACCGCCACCGTGGCCGGGCTGGTGCATGACCTGGGGAGCCTCTTGCTGTGCACAGATTTCTACGAGACCTACAAGACGCTCACCCTCACCGACCCGCGTGAACAAGAACGCGACGTCGAGGAGGAGACCGTGTTCGGCTGGAACCACGCCGACGTGGGCGCGCACCTCCTGCGCCTGTGGAACATGGGCGAGGACATCTCGCTGATCGTGGCCCACCACCACCGCCCCCACCGCGCCCCCGAGCGGTACCGCAGGATGGCGTGGACCTTGTACCTCGCGGATCGATTCAACCCCCGGCCCCCGCCCGCCCCCCCCAACGAGGTGGCGGACCTGGTCGAGCGGTGGAAGGAGCTGACGTCATGACCGAAGAGAACCTCCCCCGGGTCTTGTGCCTCGACGACGAGCAACGTGTGCTCGAGGGACTCGAGAACCAGCTGTGTTTTGAGTACCAGGTCGAGTCGTTCACCGCGGGCGACCAAGCCCTCGCCCGGCTGGACACCCCCGATGCCCCGCACTTCGACGTCATCATCTCCGACATGCGCATGCCCGGCATGGACGGCGCCACCTTCTTGAAGGAGGCCCACCAGCGCACCCCCGACGTGGTGCGCATCCTCCTCACCGGCCATTCCGACCTCGACGACGCCGCCGCGGCGGTGAACAAAGGGCACATCTACAGGTTCTTGCAGAAGCCCTGCGATCCCGATCAGCTGATGAGCACGGTGGCCGCCGGCGTTCGGCAGACCGCCCTGCAGCGGGCCGAGCGCGAGATCCTCCACGGCACCCTCAATGGCACTGTGCGGTTGTTGGTCGACGTGCTCGGCATCGTGTCACCGGCCGCGTTCCGCACCATCGGGGATGTTCGCGACATGGTCATGTCCGCCACCGAGACCCTCGGGCTCGAGGTGGCGTGGGAGATCGAAGCCGCCGCCTCCTTGTACCGGCTGGGGGCGGTGACCATGCCCGACGACGTGGTGCTCAAGGGGCTCGCGGGCCAGGCGCTGTCGGGGGCCGAGGGCGAGATGTTCCTCAAGCTCGGCGAGACCAGCGCGCGGTTCCTCGACCAGATCCCGCGCCTGTCCGGCGTGGCCCGCATCATCCGGCGGGCCCACGAAATCCGCTTCGGGATGTTGCCCAAGGAGGGTGAAGACGCGCGCGCGGCGTGGCTGGTGGCCGCGGCCGAAGAGATCGACATGCGCGTCTGCTCGGGCAAAAAATGGGTCCGGGCCAAACAGAGCGTGTGCCGCTCGTTGCGGCTGCCCCCCGAGCTCACCGCGGCCCTCACCCACCACACGGAGACGAGCCAGGGGGGCCCGCAGTTTGTGCAGATCGAGGACCTCACCCAGGGCATGACCCTCGACTCGGATGTGTTGTCCAAGTCGGGCCAGCCTTTGGTGCGCAAGGGCACCCAGGTCTCGCCCGCGCTCATCGCCCGCTTGGAAAACTTCGCCGCCAACCAAGGGGTGCAAGAGCCACTGCAGGTGCGGTGGTCGGCGGAGGGCGCCCTGGCCGCGGCCACCGCGCCGGCCTGACCCCGCTCCTCGAGGTGTCCGCGTGCGCTATTTCCGAAAGCGCATGCCCCAGACCTTGGTCGCGGCCTCGAGCACAATGCTGCTGTCCATTTTGCTTCGGCCCGCTTCGCGCTCGTAGAACACGATGGGGATCTCCTTGACCCGAAAGCCCTGCTCGAGGGCGCGGTAGGTCAGCTCGATCTGGAACGCGTAGCCGGTGCACTCGACCGAGTCGAGATCGATGGCGAGCAGCACCTCGCGCCGAAAACACTTGAACCCGCCGGTGAGATCGCTGACGTCGACGCCGAGGATGCGGCGCGCGTACAGCGAGCCCCCTTTGCTGATCAGCTTGCGCAGCGACGACCAGTTCACCGTGCCGCCGCCGCTGACGTAGCGGGAGCCGAGCACGAGGTCGTAGTCCTGGATCGCGCGCAAGAACTCCGGGATGTACCGAGGCTGGTGGGAAAAGTCCGCGTCCATCTCGAAGATGAACTTGTAGGTGCGCTCGAGGGCCCAGCGGAACCCGGCGAGGTAGGCGCGGCCCAGGCCTTGTTTGCCCGGGCGGTGGAGCACATGCACCCGCGCGTGCTGGTCGGCCAAGCCGTCCGCCACCGCCCCGGTGCCGTCGGGGCTGTTGTCGTCGATGATGAGCACGTCGACGGGCGCCACCCGCAAGAGCTCTTCGACGATGGACGAGATGTTCTCGCGCTCGTTGTAGGTGGGGATGCAGACCAACGCGTCGCTGGGGGCCGCGTCGGGGGCGGGGTCGTCGGGGACGTCGTGCTCTTCGTTCATCGGGGCGAAACCTCTGCGCGGTCTGGCAGACGGACGCGGTGCGTCAAGGCCCCTTGGGCGGCGGGGCCCCCGGCTTGCCCAGCCCCCCGGGCGGCGGGGGCAAAGCCGTGGACGGCTTGAACTGGACCAAGGACTCGCGCACGAGGCCGGGCACCGAGGGCGCGGGCCGCACCCGTTCGATGCGCCACGTGCGCGGCTCGTCGTCGAACAGGAGCACGACACAGCCCACTTCGCCCCGGTGCGGGGCCGGGCACGCGCCGGCCACCGCCGCCGCCACCTGTTGCGCGAGGTCCTCGACCGGTCCCGGCCCGAACCGGTCCCAGGGCACGGTGCGCGCCTCGTCGAGCACCGTGCGCCCCACCCCGGCGGCCCGCCTGGCAAAGGCCACGCTCGCCCCGGGGGCGTTGTTGCGGACCAGGCCGTCCGCCCCCCACTCGACCGCGGTGCGGCGCCGGGCGCGGTGGGTGGTGACCAGGCCGAGCACGGCCCCCCCGCCCTCGTCGACGAACAGCTCCTGGGGGGCGACCCGGCCGGCGCGCACCGCGCCCCCGTCGCCCACGCCGATCAAGGCCGCGGGGTCGGCGCGCTCGCTGCGCAATGTGCCTTCATGGCCGGGCGCGAAGAGTTCGATCCGCACCACCCGCGCGGCCTGCGCGCCCTGCACCGCGTCGACGAGCAGCACCCGGTCGACGACCACACCGCGCCGTTGGTAGAGCACACCGGTGACCAGCAGCGCCACCGCGGCCAGGCCGAGCCCGCTCTGGCGGGCGCGCCCCCGCCGGAGACAGAGCGCCCCCCCGACGACAAAACCCGCCAACGGCCAAAGCCAGCCGACCGACCACCCCACCCGCACCCCGCGCTGGCCGAGCACGTCGAGGGCGGCGGGCAGCACATCCTGATCCACGCCGTGCGGTTGGTCGGCGAGCGCGAACGCGAGCGCGGCTTGTTCGGCCGCGACCGGCGCGTCCGGCGCCCGCTCGAGATAAAGCCCGGCGCCGGCGGCGAACGCGCGCACCTTGCGCACGTCGTCGGGCGCGACCGCGGCGCCGCCCTCTTGGGCCGACACCCCGTCGGGCAACGCCACCGCCACGCCCGCCTTTTGCTCTGGCTTGTCCTTGCCGATGACCTCGTCGGGGTGTTTGGTCACCGCGATGTCGCCCACGAACACCCCGCGTTGGGCCGCGGGGCCGACCACCACCCCGCCGTCGCGCAGCTGGGCCACGGCCGCGGCCTGGACCAGCGGGGGGGGCGGGCCCATTCCGAGCACGGTGGCGATGTAGCCGGTGGCCACCCCCTCGGGCGCGACCGCGCCCGCGCTCGGGGGCCGGTGGACGCCAAAGGGGGGCCAAGGCCCCTGCCCGTCGTCGAGGACCACGGTCAGTTCGCGCGCGGTGGGGCCCTGGAGGTCGAGCACCGCGCCCACCGGGCGGGTGCCTTCTTCGGTGGCGCACACGTCGCCGAGGCACAGGGTGAGCGGGAGGTGCGAGAGCACGGGGATGCGCACGGGCACCGCCACCGCGTCGGTGGGGGCCGGCTTTTGCACCGACACGTCGGCCACGGCGCACGCGGGGTCGGGGCACACCCGCACCGGGACCCGGGCCTCGCCCCGGTCGGGCCCGACCAAGCGCAGGGTGGCGGTCTCGACCACCACCCGGGACGGGGCGGTGGCGGGGCGGGTGAGCACCGCCCGCATCCCGTCGTGTTCGACCACGAGGGGGGCGCCGGGCGCGGCGGACGCCCCCGCGCTGAGCAGCAGCCACAATGCAACTGCTCCCCCGGCCATGGCTAGCGCGCGCCCTCGGGGAGGTCGGCGATGGCGGCGGTGATGACCGCCTCGGCCGCGCGTTTGCCGTCGACGGTGGCGCTGGTCTCGACCTTGCCGAGCCGGCTGCGCAGGGTGATGATCTTGGCCGTCATCACCAGTTGGTCGCCGGGCACCACCGGGCGGCGGAACTTGACCTTGTCCATGCTCATCAACAGCGGCACCTTGTTGTCCGACTTGGTCGACGACAACGCATGCACCATCAACGCCGCGGTCTGGGCCAAGGCCTCGACCTGGAGCACCCCGGGCATGACCGGAAAGCCGGGGAAATGTCCCTGGAAGAACGCTTCGTTGGCGGTGACGTTCTTGATCGCGGTCAGGCTCTCGGCATCCGCCGAGATAACGCGGTCGACGAGCAGGAAGGGATAGCGGTGCGGCAGCACCTTCACGATGTCCGCCCACTCAGCAGGGATGGGGAACTCATTGGCGCCCACCAGGCGGCGCTCGGTCTGTTCGGCCATGAACTGGTCCTCCTTGTCGGCCCTGCCATAGCAGCATCGTGCACCGTCCACGAGGCCACCCCGCGGGCTAATCCGCGGACCCCTCCAGCGCGGCCAAACGCGCCTCGAGCCGCGCCAGGGCCGCCGCCTGCCGCCGCACCTGCTGCACGAGCTCGTCGTGGCGGGCCAGGTGCGCGCTCGTCTTGAGCCACACCCGGTGCGGCACCGCCGGATACCCGCTCTTGGCCGCGCCCGCGGGCACGTCCCGGGTCACCCCGCTCTTGCCCCCGATGCGGGCTTGGGCCCCGATGCGCACATAGGGCGAAACCCCGACCTGTCCGGCGAGCACCGCGCCCTCGCCCACGTCGACGTCACCGCCAAGCCCGCCGCCGGACACGACGACCGCGTGGGCCCCGATGTGCACCCCGTGGCCCACCTGCACGAGGTTGTCGAGCTTGGCCCCGGCCCCCACCACGGTGTCGCGCAGCTGGCCCCGGTCGATGCCGCTGTTGGCCCCGACCTCGACGTCCTCGGCGATGGTCACGCCCCCCACCTGCCGGACTTTGCGGTTGTGCGCCCCGTCGGGGGCGTAGCCGAACCCATCCGCGCCCACCACCACCCCGGGTTGCAGAATCGTGCGCGCCCCGATGCGCACCCCGTCGAGGATGACGCAGTGGGCGCCGATGTGTGCCCCAGGCCCGATGAACACGTCGTCCGCGATCACCACATGTGACTGCACGACCGCGCCGGCCTCGATCACCGACGCCCCCACCACGCAGTAGGGCTCCAGCCGGGCCTGGGGGTGGACGCGGGCCTGGGGGCTGATGACACACGTGGCGTGCACCCCGGGCGCGGCCGGGACATCGACGTACAGCTCGTCGAGCACCCGGCGCCACAGGTCGGCCGCGTCCTCCGCGAACATCACCGCACAGGGCAGCTCGTCGGCGACGTGGGCGGCGGTGCGCTCGTCGGTCACGAGGCACGCCGCGCGGGTGGCGCGCACCTCGTCGAATCTTTTTTTGGTGTGGCAGAACGTGATGTGCTGCGCGCCCGCGTGCGCGGGGTCTTTGGCCCCGTCGACGACCAGCTCGTCGTCCCCGATGAGCCGGGCGTGGCAGCGCGCCGCGAGTTCGCCGAGCGAACGGGCTTGGCCGCGCACGGCTACTTCTTCTTGCCGCCCTTTTTCTTCCCGTACGCTTGGTTGTAGCGGCGGATGAGCTCGTTGGTGAGGTCGAGGTGGCCCTTGGAGTAGAGCACCGCGGACCGGTCGACGATCATGGTGTAGCCCTGCTCCCGGCCCATGGTCTCGAGGATCACGCCCATCTTTTGGAAGATGGCGCCGGTGACCTCGGACTCCTTCTTGGTGAGCTCTTGCTGCATGGTGAAGTAGAGCTGTTGCACCTCGAGGAGCTGCTTTTGCAGCTCGGCGAGCTTCTCTTGCTTCACCTCGGGCTTCATCATCATCCCGCGGGCGTCGATCTCTTCTTTCATCGCCTTCAGCGCGTTCTGTTTTTCGTCGAGCTTGCGCTGCTTTTCGTCGAACTCTTTTTTCAGCGCCGCTTTGGCGGTGGCGCCCTCGTCCACTTCATTCAGCGCGCGCTGGAGGTCGACGTAGCCGATCTCATTCTCGGCCGCGGCCGCGGGAAGCGACACGAACAGCACACCGAGGCACAGGGCGGACAACACAGCACGAGACATCGACACACTCCTTTTTGCCCCCACCCTGAAACGAAAGCGGGGTGAGGGACATTCACGCGGGCGACGCTACCACCACAAAGGCGGCTGTCTATGCGGGTCTGCGCCGCGCCGTGCGCGCCCTGCGGCGGTCACCGCACCCCGGCGAGGCGGCTGGTCCCCACACAGTGCAGGTGCATCGTGTTGGTGCGTTGTCGTTGCGACAGCGGGACCTTGCTGCACACCACCACCGTCTGGCCCGGCTCGGCGAGTTGGCCCTCGATCATGCGGTCGTCGATGGCGGCGAACAGCGCCTCGGTGGACTCGATGTTGGGCAGCAGTTGGCTCTGGACCCCCCACGCAAACTGCAGGCGCCGCCGCTGCTCCTCGTCCTGCACAAACGCGACGATGGGCACCCGCGGACGGTACTCGGCGATGAGCCGCGCGGTGCTCCCCGAGTTGGTGTACACGCAGATCGCGTCGGCCTTGAGCTCGTGGGCCGAGCGCACCGCGGCGAGCGAGATCGCGTTCTGGAAGTCCTGGGCCGCCTGGGTGTCGAGGGCGTGGTTGGTCTGCACGTATTCCGCGCGGTCGCTGCCCTCGGCCTCGATGATGATGCGGCTCATGATCTCGACCACCGCCTTGGGGTCGCGGCCCACCGCGGTCTCGCCGGACAACATCACCGCGTCCGCCCCGTCGAACACCGCGTTGGCGACGTCGGACGCCTCTGCCCGGGTCGGCCGCGGGTTGTGGATCATCGACTCGAGCATTTGGGTGGCCACGATCACCGAGCGCCCCCGCCGGTTGGCCTCCTCGATGATGCGTTTTTGGATCACCGGCACCTTCTCCGGGGGCATCTCCACCCCGAGGTCACCGCGGGCCACCATCACCCCGTCGGCCTCCTCGATGATGCCGTCGAGCTGGTCGATGGCCTGGGGCTTTTCCAGCTTGGCCACAATGAAGGCCCGGCTCTTGTGGGCCGCGAGCTCCCGCCGCAGCATGCGCACGTCGTGGCCGGTGCGCACGAATGACAATGCCACTGCATCGACACCGATCTCGGCCCCGAAATGGGCATCCTGGATGTCCTTTTCGGTGAGCGAGGGCGCGGACACTTTGCTGTGCGGCAGGTTGATGCCCTTTTTGTCCTTGAGCACGCCCCCGTCGATGACCCGGCACCGCACGTCGGTGTCGGTGGTCCCGAGCACCTCGAGGCTGAGGTTGCCGTCGTCGAGCAGAATGCGGTCGCCGGCGGCCACGTCGCGGGGCAACAGCTTGTAGGACGTGCCGAACCGCTCGGACGTGCCGACGATGTCGTCGGTGGTGATCACGGTCTCCGCCCCCGCCTCGAGGGGCACCCCGCCGTCCTCCATGGTCAGGCACCGAATCTTGGGCCCCTGGAGGTCCTGCATGATCGCGACCGGCTTTTGCGCCTCGGCCGCGGCCTCGCGGATGGTGTTGAACAGGCCCCGGTGGAAGTCGTAGCTCCCGTGCGAGAAGTTGAGGCGAGCCACGTCCATGCCCGCGTCGATCAGGCTGCGAATGGCCTCTTTGGACGACGAGGCCGGCCCCAAGGTACACACGATTTTTGCGCGGCGTTGCATGGCTGCCGTCTGGCACAGAAAACGAAAAAGCAACACCGGCGACCGGGAGGCCCCGCACAAACAAAAACGCCGGCCCTGCGGCCGGCGTTTTTCGTCTGCGGACCGAATCAGATCAGTTTGTCGCCGCCGCCAGCGATGCCGAAGACGCGCTTGTAGACCAAGGCCACCGCCACCATGCTGAGCGGGCCGGTCACGAGCAGGCCGAGGCCGCAGGGGATGGAGCCGACGAAGTTGACCAGGCCGAGCACGAGGAGCAGCACGATGTGCGGCACGATGCTCTTGTTGACCACGCCCACCGACGCTTTGATCGCGTCCATGAACTCCATCTCGCGGTCGATGACGAGGTAGGTCGAGTACATCGTGGCCATCGCGAGGTAGAGGCCGGGGATGATGAGCAGGATGCTGCCGATGCCCACCGCGAGGCCGACCACGAGGGTGACGAGCAGCAGGGGCACGAACATCTTGAGGCCGGCGAAGGAGTGGCCGATCTCGATCGGTTTGCCCTCGGTGGCGCGGAGGGCCATGACCAGAAGGCCGCCGTAGAAGGGCCCCGCGACCAACCCGGCGAGCGGAATCATGGACAGCACGCTGACGACGACCCCGATGAGGATCGAGCCGACGAGCAGGGGCACGAGGTTGGGCTTGGTGATCTCCCAGCTCTCTTTGAGCAGGTCGCCCACGGGGGGCAGCTCGACGGGGCCGGCGAGAACTTGGTCGATGCTCTGCACCGCGCCGCCGGCGCTCGCCGCGATGGCGCCGCCGCCGCCGGTGAACTGGTGTCCGCAAGCTCCGCAGAACTTGGCTTGATCGGGAAGCTGGGTGCCGCACGCGGGGCATTGCATAGGACGGTCTCCTTTGGGCCGAAGCCTCTTCAGTAAAAGCCGGCCCGATCGGTAGCACGGGCCCTCAGCGGCGACAATCCTACCGCAGTGATGCGGCCCACGGGCATTGCGGCGCCCCCCCCACCTGGTAGAGCTGTAGGAGAACGTAGGTTGTGAGGTGGTCATGCAGCGGCTGAGCTCTTTGGTTTTTCTTTCCCTGGGTGTGGTCGGCGCGATCGGCTGCCCGGATGACCTGGACGAATTCGCGCCGCAGGGTGCGATCGAGCCGGCCCTGCTCGACCTCGGCCCCGTGCCCATCGGCACGACCTGCACGCCCCTGCTCGCGGTGACCAACACCGGCGGCGCCACCCTCAACATCACCGACGGGGCCTTGGCCGACGTCGACGGCGACTGGGCCATCGGCCGCGTGCCCGAGCAGGTCAGCCTCGGGGGCGAAGGCGAAGTGGAAATGCAATACACCGCGGCCGGCACCGCGGGCACCCGACAGAGCGTGACCCTGCGGCTCGAGACCAACGACCCCGACAACGACGGCCGGATCTCGAGCTCCCTGCAGGCCATTGTCGTCGAGGAGACCGCCGCGGTGGGCGCGATCCTGTGCCCCACCGAGAGCGACACCTACGAACATTGCGACGGGCCGGTGGACTTCGGCGCGGTCAACAAGGGCGACCCCAACGTGCCCATCGACCAGCGCACCGGCATCACCGTCTCGGTCAAAATCAAGAACGAAGGCAGCGAGCAGCTCACCGTCAACAACGTGTTGCTCAACGACGGCAACCCCGACTTCGCGGTGCAAGGGCTCGAGCAAGGCAATCTCGTCGTCGACACCCCGGTGGTGCTCGAGCCGTCGCGCACCGAGGCCTGCGGCCAGCCGGGCGACAACCCCGACGCCGAGGTCACGGTCAACCTGTTCTACGCCCCCACCGACATCGGGGCCGACACCGAGACCCTCGTGGTCCTCACCGACGCGATCAACGGCGGCAACCTCGAGGTCCCGCTCAACGGCTTCGGCTCGGACATCGGCATCCTGCTCAACCCCACCGCGATCAACTTCGGCGACACCGTCGAGGACACCGAATACGTCGAGACCATCACCGCCTCCAACGTCGGCACCAACGACGCCCCGGTGAACAACACCTGCCTCGACGCCGACGGCGACGAGACCTGCGACGCGAACTGCACCGGCAGCGACGACGACACCGCCCTCGGCGGCATCCTCAAGTGTGAGGTGCTCAAGGCCGACGGCGAGACCCACGAGGGCAAGGGCTTCATCCTCGCCGGCACCGACGCCACCCCCGGCGGCGACGACGAGCGCGTGGTCAAGGTCACCTTCTCGCCGGTGGCGGGCAACGCCGACCTCCCCGCCAACGTGTTCTTGCGCTTCGAGACCGCGATCCAGAACAACGCGGTGTGGACCGCCCGCATCGTCGGCGGCGGCATCGGCAACCTCGCGGTGAGCGGCGGCGTGACCCCCTGCCCCTCGGGCGTGTGCATCCAAGCCGCGGGCGACCCCGCCGACGTGATGACCTGGACCGGCCAAATCACCCTCACCCTGGAAAACACCGGCGACGCGTCCCTCGACGTGACCGCGCTGGACTGGGACGGACCGGCCACCATCGCCGACGACTACACGCTCACCGATGCGGGCGGCAACGCCCTCGACATCGCCGCCCCCGGCATCTCGCTCGGGGTCGGGGCGAGCACCACCCTCACGCTCGACTACGCCAACAACGACTTCTCGGGGCAAGACTTCATCAACCTCGAGTTCGCCAACACCGGGGGCCAAAGCCCGGTGGTGATTCCGCTCAGCATCCTCCCCCCCACCGAGTAGCGCGTGACCGTCTCGGCGCCTCCCTCGGCGCTGCGCCTGACCGCCACCGTCGCGCTGGTGGTGTGCACGATTTCGTTCGCCGCGATCCTCATCCGGTGGGCTCAAGCCCCGGCGCTGGCGGTCGCGCTGTGGCGCAATGTCTTTGCGGTGGGAGTGCTGTTGCCCGCCGCGCTGCTGTGGCGGGTGCCATTTCCCCGGGGGCGGGAGCTTTGGTTCAGCGTCGTGTCGGGGCTGTTTCTCGCCGCCCACTTCGCGTTCTGGATTTCGTCGCTGGACCACACCTCGGTCGCGGTCAGCGTGGTCCTGGTGTGCACCCAGCCGATCTTTGTCGCCGGGTTCGGCATGGTGGTGTTGCACGAACGCACCAGCCTGCGCGGCGTGGTCGGCATCGCCGCCGCGGTGGCCGGCGCGATGCTGATCGCCCTCGACGAGCAAGGGGACCAGAGCGCGCTGTTCGGCAACCTCCTGGCCCTGCTCGGCGCGGTGTTCGTCGCGGCCTACGTCATCGTGGGGCGCCGGGTGCGCGGGGGGGGCGGCACCCTGCTGGGCTACGTGGTGGTGGTGTACTCGGTGGCCGGGGCGGCGCTGGGCGTGGCCTGTCTGGTGATGGCGGTGCCGGTGACGGGCTTTTCCGCCCAGACCTGGGGGGTGATGGCCCTGATCGCGGTGGGGCCGCAAATCCTCGGCCACACGTTGTTCAACTGGGCCCTCAAGTATGTCCGGGCTTCGGTGCTATCCAGCACCATTTTGCTCGAACCCGTGGGCAGCGCGGCGCTGGCCGCGATGCTCTTGGGCGAGGTCCCCGGGGTGTTCACCCTCGCCGGCGGCGGCGTGGTGGTGGCCGGGCTCGCGCTGTTGATCTGGGCCCGTTGACCGCGGCGCGCCGCCGACGCGGCTCAGGGCAGCTCGCCCCGCTTGAGGGCCTCGAACCGGGGGTCGCCGGCGAGCGACTTCAGATCCGGGTCTTGGCTCAGGGTCGAGAGGTCCACGTAGCCGTTGAGCAACGCGATCTGCAAATAGCCGAACGCCTGCTCGGTTTCGTTGGTCAGCGCGTGGATGCACGCGAGGTTGTAGTAGACGTCGGGGTTGGCGGGGTCCGCCTCGAGGGCGAGCCCGTAGGCGTCCTTGGCCTCGTCGTACCGGTCGCGCATATAATACGTGACCCCAATGCCGTTGTATCCCTGGCTGTAGGTGGGGTCGACCTGGACCGCCTCCTCGAACAGCGCCCGGGCCTCCTCCGCCCGGCCCTGCTGCAACAACTGTTGGGCGTTGGTGGCCTTGGCCTCCGCCTTTTTGCGCGCCTCGGGCGAGTATTCCCCGTCGAGGGCCGGCCGGTCTTCGTCCTGGACGTCGGGGAGCTTGTTGTCCTTCTTGCGCGGGGCATCGTCACCGCGCGCATGTTTGCCCTTGCCTTTGCCATCGTCACCGCGCGCATGTTTGCCTTTGCCCTTGCCTTTGCCTTGGCCTTGGCCTTGGCCGTCGTCCCCACGCGCGTGTTTGCCCTTCCCTTTGCCCTTGCCGTCGTCGCGCGCGTGTTTGCCCTTCCCTCTGCCCTTGCCGTCGTCGCCGCGGGCCTTTGGCCCCTTGCTGTCGTTCCCTGCGACCGGGCGCTCGCTGGCGGGGGGCGTGTCCTTGTCGCCGGTCCCCTGGGCCACCCGCGTGCCCTTGGCCCCCGACGAGCCGCCTTTGCGGAACGCGATCGCGTCGCCTTTCAGCGGGGTTTTGCATTTGCCGTCGAAATGCGCGGCGCCGGACAGCGCCTTGCCGCCCCGGGTGATCAACAACATCACCAAACCCGACTTGTTCTTGCCGCAGCCTTGGCCGCACGCGTACAGCTCGCCGGTGACCGAATCGTCCAGTCGCGTGCCGTCGAGGATCACCGCGCCTTTTTTGACCTTGCAGGGACCGCCGCCAGTCACGGCTTTGCCGGTGACCACGCCGTCTTTTTCGACGATGCGCACGTCGCCCAGCTGGCTTGTGTACACGCCCTCGAGCGGGCCGGCGGCGGCGGGGATCGCGGCCAACGCGATCGCGGCGGTGAGCGAAATTTGAACGCGGGTCAGATGATGAGACATTGGGACGCTCCTCCGACGAGACCACACGCCGTGCGATTCACCGGTCTGCCCCACCATAAACGAACATGTCGGACAAGAGATCTGTGTTTTGACCCGACCGGGTGCGCGCGAATGTCGATCCATCGCCGCATCTGATCGTCCGGACACCAAAACCCGCGCGTTGCAGATACAAGAAACACCGCGCCGCCCTTGCGTTTGATGGTTGACAATGATCAAACCGCGACAGCTCGTTGACAGCCAAGGGCGCGGGCTTTTAGGTTACCGTTCTCGTCGGGGAGGTCATGGGTGAAGCGCAAGGTTGAAGTTTCGCTGCTCGGGCAATCCTTCACCGTTCGCTCGGACAAGGACGAAGCCCACGTGCACGCCTTGGCCAACTTCGTGACCCGTCGCTTCGAGACCCTCCAGCACAAGACCCGCACCGTCGGCACCCACGAGCTGGCGTTGTTGGTGGCCCTCAATCTCGCCGAAGAACTGTTCGAGGCGGAGGAGCGGGCCAAGGAAGTGCGCGAAGTGATCCGTGGGCGCGCGGAGCGGGTGCTGGCCTCGCTCAACGGCGCGCTCGATCTCGTCGGCCACCCGGACGACGTGCCCGCCAGCGACGACGATGACGCGCCGGCCATGGCCCCCGCCGCGGCCGAACAAAGCGCGCGCTGATCCCGTTCCCGATCGCCCACGAGACGGCCGGCCGCGGTCAAAGCCCGCGCGGCAGGATCCAGGTGAAGAATCTCACCTTCCGCGGTTGCGCGCTTCAACCTCGATTTCGTAATCTCTTCTCGACGGGAAACCGTCTCCCCCGGAGACGCGGTTTGGCCATTTACGCTCCGAACCGTTTCTCTTACACACGGGAGCCGCTCCTTGCGGGTCTGCGCAAGCCTGCCGCCGAGCAGGACGCCTTCCCCCGCAATATTTGGCGCCCACCTGGCCTATGCTGGTTCGAGCATACCCTCCGCGGGTCCGGGGGCCTTTTTGTCCGACGTCGACCTTCCCACCCAAAAAAGAACCCTCCGTCGCGCCCTCAAGGCGGTTCTGCGCGCGTTGCCGGAGCAGACCCGGCGCGCGGGCGCAGACGCGTCGGTGGCTTTGTGCGGGCACTGTACGGGCCGCACCGCGCTGTTTGTGTCCATGCGTGACGAGTTCGACACCGGCCCGCTCGACGACGCGCTTCGGCACGCGGAGGTGCCCCGCGCCTATCCGGTATATGACCGGGCCGGGCTGCGGTTTGTCGAGGTCCCCGACGACGTCGTTGGGCGGCACCTGCCCCAGGACCGGTTGGGCATTCCCACCGCCGATGTCGCGTGGCCGGTGGCGATCGATGTGCAGACCGTGATCGTGCCCGGGCTGGCCTTCGACCGACGGGGGGGCCGGCTGGGCCGCGGCTTGGGGCTTTACGATCGGTACCTGTCCGCGCACCAAGGCGTGCGCGCCATCGGCTTGTTCTACGACGAGCAAGAGGTCGAACGGTGCCCGACGGGCCCCCACGATCAGCGCCTGCGCGAGGTGTTCACCCCGCGCGGGGGGCTGGTGCACCTCGATCTGAGCTGACGCGCGCAGGCGGTTGCCAGCCTGCTCAGCGTCGGGCAGACCCCGCCTCCGGAGGGAGGAGCATGGCCTTCATCGCACCCGAAGAACAGTTGCAGGCGTTGCTGCGCGGCACCGTCGACGTACAAGTCGAGGCCGAGCTGTTGCAGAAGCTCAAGAAGAGCCACGCCGAAAACCGGCCGCTGGTGATCAAGGCGGGCTTCGACCCCACCGCGCCCGACCTGCACATCGGCCACACGGTGTTGATCAACAAGCTCCGGCAGTTCCAGGAATTCGGTCACCGGGTGGTGTTTTTGATCGGCGACTTCACCGCCCGGATCGGTGACCCCACGGGCAAAAACAGCACCCGGCCCCCGCTCACCGAGGACGAGATCCTGGAGAACGCCTCGACCTACAAGCGGCAGGTGTTCAAGATCCTCGACGAGAAGAAGACCGAAATCAGGTTCAACGCCGAGTGGCTGGGCAAGCTCGGGTTCGACGATCTCATCCGGCTCGCGGCCAAATACTCGGTCGCGCGCATGATCGAACGCGACGACTTCCGGCGTCGTCTCGCCGAGGGCCGCCCCATCTCCATGCACGAGCTGCTCTACCCGCTGGCGCAGGGCTACGACTCGGTGGCCCTCGCCGCCGACGTCGAGCTCGGCGGCACCGATCAGCTGTTCAACCTGCTGGTGGGGCGGGACCTGATGCGCGCGCACGACATGGAGCCGCAGTGCATCCTCACCGTGCCGATCCTCGAGGGCACCGACGCCCGCGAAGAAGATGGCGCCATCGTGGGGGCCAAGATGTCCAAGTCACTGGGCAATTACATTGCGGTGGAAGAGCCCCCCGACACGCAGTTCGGCAAGATCATGAGCGTGTGCGACCCCCTGATGTGGCGGTACTACGATCTCCTGTCGTTCCGCCCCGCCGACGAGGTCGCGGCCCTCAAGCAGGACCACCCCAAGAAGGCGAAGGTGGCCCTGGCCAAGGAAATCGTCGCGCGGTTCCATGATGAGGCGGCGGCGGACGCGGCCGCGCGCAAGTTCGAGGAGCTGTTCAAGCCGGGCAACAAGAATCTCATCCCCGAGGACGCCCCCACCGTCACGTTGCACGGTGACGGGGAGGCGGTGCCGATCGTGCGCGCGCTGGTCGAGGCCGAGCTCTGCAAAAGCAACTCTGAGGCCCGGCGCCTCATCGGCCAGAACGGCCTGCGCGTCGACGGCGAGCGCGTCTCGGACATGAACTTCGCGCTCCCCGCCGGTGAACACGCGGTGCGGGTGGGCAAGAAGGCCTGGGCCCGGGTCATCGTCGACTGAGGCGTCAGGACCGCCGGCCGCCTACTCGTCGACGATGAGCTGGGTGGTGTCCGCGAGCCAGCCCACCCAGCCGTCCCCGTCGTCGACGTACAGCGGCGCGGTGTAGCAGAACGTGCTCCCGTGGGCGAAGTCGGGCAAGCCCGGGCCGCGCGCCACCGCGAACCACAGGTCGTCGTCGGCGCTGGGCAGCGCGGACAAATCGAACGTCATGCGCCCGGTGCTGCCCTCGTCGAGGGACGCCCACAAAGACGCGCCGGTGTCGTCGGGCAACAGGGCATCGCCGTCGCGCACGATGGGCACGACCCGGCCATTTCGGTACAGCTCCACCCGGGAGACGCTGGCCCACGACGGGGCTTGGACCTGCAGTGACATGCCCGCGGCATCCGCCGCGCTCACCGGCTCGGCGTGGCCCATGGGCCGGCGGTCCCCGACGTGGAACGTGGCCAGACAGCCGTTGCCCACCGCCACCCGCTGGGCGCGCACCGCGTCGCGCATGCGGTCGTCGTCGACCTCGAGGGCATCGTCGGTCCCCACGAACAGGAAGTTGCGCGGGTAGCCCACGCCCTCGGCCACCCGGTGGGTGTCGCTGTTGCCGGTGGCCACCACCGGCAAGCCCGAGCCGAGGAACACGAAGTAGTCGGCGAGCACGGGGACGTCGCCGGCGTTGGCCTCGGATTCGTCGGCGAGCGCGACCAGCCCCGCCTCGGTGAAGGTGGCGGGGTTGCCGAGCGACCCGTTGAGTTCGATGGCTTCAAAGTTGTTGGTGAACCGGGTGTACACGTCGGGGGCGAGGCCCGGGAGGGTGGGCGCGGGCCGCGGGGGGCGCTCACCGGTGAGGGGGTTGAGCCGGAAGGCCGAGAACACCCCGGCGTTGTCCGACCGGGGGTGGTTCATTTGGATGATGGGGTCACCGGCCCGCTCCCGGATGTCCGCGAACAGCGCGGCCACGCTTTTGTCCCACCACAGCCGCGCCCCAATGTCTCTGCAGGGGTCCGCGGGGTCGATGGCCCAGGGGTAGACGTTGAAGTGGCCGATGGCCTGGTAGCTGACCTCGTCGCCGGCGATGGCCACGAGGTGTTCGGCGACGCCGGCCTCGACGACGGCGGGGCCAAAGTCAGCGATGTTGTCGTGGTCGGTGGACGCGGTGTACTCGATGCCCTCGGCGGCGTTTTCGAGCACCTTGCGCACCAGCGGCACGGTGCCGTCGGTGCTCTTGATCGTGTGTTGGTGAAACTCCGCGGCCACTGCGCCGCTTGAGTCGATTTCGCGCACCAACGCCAAGCTCGCGTCCGCGGTGCCCCCCGCGGGCACGGTGATGGTCACCTGGTCGGCGGAGAACTCAAAGCCGCGGCTGGCGCTGACTTCGTACGCCCCCGGGGCGAGGGTGATGCGCGCTTCGCCGTCGGCGGTGGGCACGCTTTGCACCAATCCGCGGCCGGTGAAATCGCCCAGGGTCGGGCTCGGCCGCGCGGTGCCGTCGAGCGGCCGGACCGAAAACTTCGTGGGCAGCACCGGCAACGGGCCCCCCGCCCCGTCGGTGTACACCGCGTGCAACTGCAGCTGCCCGGCCGCGGGCAAGCTCAGGTCCGCGGTCTTTGCGTCCCCCTCGGCGACGCTGACCGCGACGGGCGCGCTGCGCAGGGGGTCGTCGGTGTGGGCGTAGAGGTCGTAGGCCCCCGGGCGCAGGGTCAACGTGAACGCGCCGTCGTCGTCGGTGAACGTTTGGTTGGTGACCGCGCCTTCGTCGGCGTCGAACAGGTCGCCGACCACCGCCGAGACCATGACGTGCCCGGCCGCGGTCCCGTCGGGCCCGGTGACGCGCCCGGACACCTCACCCACGGGGCGGTGGGCCAGCTCATAGCCGCGGCGCAGGACGCTCTCAAAGCTGCCGTCGCCGACGACGATGTAGCGGGTGAAGCTGTCCTCGCGGGCGATGATGGCATCGTCGGCGCACACCAGCGACGTGACCCGCGACTCCGCGAACAACATGGTGGGGTCCTCGGTGGGACACACCAGGGCATAGCTGGTCTTGCTGCCCCCCGCGGTCAGGCCCTCGGTGCGGGTGAAGAAGTCCATGTCCCCAAAGCCGCGCTCGGGGGTGAGCATCCGGTTGACCCCGCCGAAGGCGACAAAATCGGCGTACAGGGGGTAATAAATCTGATCGTCCCCGTCGTTGATGATGCGGGTGACGATCTCGATGTAATCGACGTCGGGCCAGAGGATGTAGTCGGTGATCACGGTGGCGTCCATCGTCTGCGAGAGGTACGCGGCCTGGGGCGCCAATGTAAATGGACCGAGCTTCCCGGTGACGCGGATGATGCCCCGGACGCCGAGGCGGCCGTCCTCGACCACTTCGATGCTGTCCACGATCACCTCGTTGGCCCCCACCGCGACCACGTGTTCGCGGAACGCGTCGAAGTCCGGCTCCCCCTCGGGGCGCACCAAGTCCACGTCGACGAGGTTGCCCCCCCGCGAGCTGTTGCCGAAGGGGCGGTCGTCGTCTTGGATCAAGAACCGAATCTTGCTGTTGTTGCAACGGTAGGCGTGCCCCACCCGACCGAACGCCAAAGGCCCTTGGATGAGCTCGGCTTCGTCGTCGACAAACCCGCAGCGCACCTCGCCGTCCGAGAGCCGCACGCTCAGGTCGGACACGTCGGGGGGCGCGGGGGCCGGGCCGTCTCCGGTGCAAGAGCCGATGACGACGACGAGCACCGGCGAACACATCAACAGACACAACGCGTGGCCCACACCACGCGCCGACGGGGAAGGGTGAAGGGCGCGCATGGTCCATGCGTAGCCCTGTCACCTCTCTGTCACAATGGGGGCGGCCGCAAGAACCGAAGCAGCCGCGGCCATGTATGCGCAGGTGCGTGTTTGCCCACCAGCAGGTCCACGTGCCCCATCGCGGGCGCGTCGTCGTCGAACAGGCACAGCTCGACCCCCGGTCGGGCCAAACGATCGTACAGCGCGAGCACGCCGTCTTTGGTCGCGAGCCGGTCGCCGGCCGCCCCGAGCACGAGCACCGGCAAACCCGGGGGCACCGACAGCGCCCGCCCGAGCCGCTGCGCGCCTTTGTCCGGGTCCATCAGGTCCGCGACCGCCCGCAGGCTGTCCTGGTGAAAACTCTTGGCCAAAAAGAACCGCAACACCTCGGGCTCGAGGCTCCCGGGCACAAAGAACTGGAACGGAAACGACAACCCCGGCCAGTCCAGGGCCCGGCGCGTGGCGAGCAACGGCCCGGTCAACCACTGGCCCGGGAACGAGAGCTTGCCCCGGCCGAGCGTGCGCGCCAGCGGGGCCAAGGCCGCGAACGCCCCGTCGACCACCGCGCTGTGGCTGTCCACAAAAAGAGGGCTGGCGATGACCGCGAGCCGGTCCAGCCGCCGCTGGTCGGCGGCGTCGAGCAACAACGAGAGCAGGCCGCCCATGGAGTGGCCGACCAACGCGACCCGTTGGTGGCGCGCGGTGACCTGGTCGATGGCCCAGCGCAGGTCGTGGTCGACGTAGTCGAGCAAGGTGTCGCCCCGCGCGAAGGCCCGCTTGTCCGACCCCCGCCCGAACAGCTCCAAACAATACGTGGTGAACCCGTGCGCGGCGAGATGGCGGGGCAAAGACCGGGTGGGGACCTCGAACGAGAAACGGTTCTGCACCAGGCCGGGCACCAGGAGCACGGCCTCGGTGGTGTCGGCCACGGTCTTGTGCAGCACCACGTCCCGGCCGTGGTCCAATGTATGTGCAAATGGAGCGAGCGCGAGCATGGCGCGCGCAGCTAGAGCATCACCGGGGCGTCCCCGAGCAGGTCGCGGTTTTCGCTGCTGCGGCGGGCGGACAGCTCGGACAGGGTCTCGAGAATCTGGGGATGGGTCATGATCAGCTCGTCGACCCGCTCTTTGGCCAGCCGCAGGACGGTGCACGGGGTGGTCGCGCGCACGCTGGCGCTGGCCGCCTGCTTGAACAAGACGCTCATCTCGCCGAACACGTCGCCTTCGCGGAGCTCGGCGAGGACCACCTCGCGGCCTTCGGGCCCCTGGGTGAGCACGTCGCACCGCCCGCTGAGCAGCACGTACAGACCGTTGCCGGGTTGGGCGCGGGTGATCAGGGTGCGGCCCGGGGCGACGTCGCGGCTTTTGAACTTCTGGATCAGGCTGCGCTTGTCCGCGGGGGAAAACGGCGCGAACAGCGGGCTGGTCTTGAGCAGGTTGGTGAGCATCCGGTTGCGGTGAAAGCGCTGCATCACCTGCTGCACCTGGGGATACTCGGCGGTGATCTCGTCGAGGAGCTCGCGCGAAATCTCGAACAGCATGGTCTCGTTGTCGGCGATGACGCTGGCGGTGCGGGGGGCGTCGGACAAAAGCGCCATCTCGCCAAAAAATGCGCCGTCGGTGAGGGTGGCGAGGCGCACCTCACGGCCGTCGCCCATGTCGCGCACCACCCGCACGGTGCCTTGAATGATGACGAACATGCTCGAGGCGTACTCGCCCTCGGCGATGAGGATTTCGCCGGGCTCGGCCTGGTGGAGGTTCATGCGCTCGGTCAGGGCGATGAACGCCTCCCCGGGAAGGTCCGAGAACAACGGGATGGGAGGCAACGCGTCGGTGTTGATCTCCACCGGCTCGACGATGTCGATCATCTCGTCGTCGGGCAGATCGTAGTCGTCGTCGTCGAGGTCCTCGATGTCGTCGGGCACGTCGGCGATGTCGTCGACGAGCTGGCCCATGAGCACCCCGTCGCCCCCGCCCGAGGGCGCGGCGTCGACGACGTCAATGTCCATGTCCACGTCGATGGCCTGCCCCGCGCCATCCCCGCCCACCATGCTCATCAGGTCGGCGAGGTCGGTCTTGATCGGGGCCACGATGGGCGTGTCCGTCACCGACACCTCTTCGAGCACATCCGCGTCGTCGAGGTCGAGCTCGACCTCGGCGCCGTCTTTGCTTCGAATCGATCGCGCGGGGGTCCCGCGGATGGTGGCGGCGCTGTTCTTTTTGAGGGCCGCGGACATCGACTTGGGCATGTGCACCGGCCCGAAGTCCCCGCGCTTTTTGGCGTAGAGCCCGGCCAACGCCTGCTGGGTCTCGGTGTGGCCGGGATCGAGGCCCAAGATGACTTTGCTGATCGCGATGGCCTTGAGCAACAAGCCGTCGGCGGCGTACGACCCGGCCACGGATTGGTACTCGGCCACCGCCTTGTCCTTCATGCCCAACCGGGCATAGGTGTCGGCGAGCTTCTGCCGCACGGTGAGGTCGCGCGGGTCGATGCGCAGACATTTCTCGTACTCGACGAGGGCGTCTTTGTACTTGCCCTTGGCGGTGAGCCGCGACGCCTTGTCTTTCAGTTTGCGCGTCTTGTCCGACATCGGCGGAAATGACCTCCACCTGCGAGATACCACGCCCGGACGTGGTTTATCGAGAAGCTGGCCCGTCCTTTTCCGGGGGCTGGTCGCGGGCGATGCGGTACCACACCCCCGGGTCGGCCCACACCGGCCGGGCCCGGGCCCGGGCCGGCGGCTTTGGCGCCGGGGTGTCGAACACGGCCTCGAGCAGCCACGCCACCGGGGCGGTGGGCCGCGCGTCCTCGTCGTGCACGAACAGATACCGGGCCGTGGCCAGCTCGGCCAACAGCCGGGCATCGGCCCCCCCGCACACCACCCCGGCCACCGCCAACGCCTCGGCGGCGGGGGCGATCACGACCTCGGCGGGGTGGTCCTTGGCGAACCGGCCCGCGGCCGCGTCGACATCCAGGGGCGGGGGGTGGCCGGCGTGCCACACCGTGCGCCCCCGGTGGCGGAGGTGATAGCCCAGCCGGTCGGGGCCGGCCCCGGTCGGCGACACCTCCACGCGCACCCCGCGGGTCTCGACCACGTCGCCGGGCCGCACCACCCGCACCCGCCGCGCGCCGGCGAGACGGAAACGTTTGGCGGAGGCTTCATCCGGCACCAGGCACGAGGCCTCGTCGAGGTCGAGACGGGACAAGTCGCGGGCGTCGAGCCCCCACCCGTCGGTGACCAACACCAGGTCCAGCCGACCGAGGTCGTCGGGCCCGAGGGCCGCGCCCACCCCGTCGAACACCACCCCGGGCATGGGCGGCGGACCGAACCGCGGGTTGATCGCGACCCGGACCGACGAGAGCTCGATCAGGACGCTCGCCCCCCGGACCTTCTGGACCCGGAGCGAACCGCTGGCCGCCGCCCCCGCGGGGAGCGCGGCGCACAACCACAGGACGACGACCAGGCGACACGCCACGATGTCGAACGTATCATGCCCGCGATGACCGACGCCCCCGCCCCCGGACGCTTGACCACGTGGATGCAACGCACCGTGCGCCGGGTGCAGGGGGCCAAGCGGCTCTTGCCGTGGCTGTCCCTCGCCGCGGGGGTGGTGAGCGCGTTTTTGATGGAGCGATCGCCGCGCTCGTCCGTGCTGGTGGTGGGCGCGGCCCTCGCCGGCTGGGTCTATGTGTTCCTGCTCGCCCTCGTCACCCCCGAAGAGGGCGACGGCAAGGGCGAGAGGTTTGCGCGGTTTTTGGTGACGTGGGCGGCGCAGACCTTGGCCCAACAATGTCTCTTCTTCGTGCTCCCCTTTTACGTGCTCTCGTCGAGCTTTGTGCTCGGCCACGGGCTGTTCCTGCTGGTCTTCATCGGGGTCTGTGCAGGCACATTGTGGGATCCGTTCTACGATGGGTTGGCCCAGTCGATGCCGGCCCGGGTCGGGCTGCAGGTGTTTGTGGCCTTCGTCAGCATCGCCGCGGTGCTCCCCGTGCTCGGGGTGCCCGGGTGGCTCTCGCTGGTGCTGGCCTCGACGGTGTCGGCGCTGGGCTTGCCCGCGTTGGTGGCGGTGAGCTCGCCAAAGGAAAAGCGGGGGGTGCGCGCGGGGCTGGCGCTGGTGCTGTCGGTGGGCGGGTTTGTCGCCCTCGCGTTCGTGGGGGCGCCCGCGGTGCTGCCCCCGGCCCCGCTGCGGTTGATGGACGGCGGCCTCGGCACGGGCATGGAAGAGCACGAGCTCGTCGGCCAAGCGGATGCGTTTGCCCAGACCCCGCTTTTCTGCGCAAGCGCGGTGTCGGCCCCCCGGGGGCTGTCCGATGGGCTGGTGCACGTGTGGCGCCACGACGGAAAGGTCACCGACCGCATCCCCCTGACCATTCGCGGCGGGCGGGACGCGGGCTTTCGCACGTACTCGAAAAAGGAGCGCCTCGCCCCCGGCAAGATCAGCTGCACCGTCGAGACCGGCAGCGGCCAGGTGCTCGGGCGCTTCAGCGCGGTGCTCTCGTCGCCGGCTGCCGCTCCATCAGATAGCCCCAGCAGTCCCGGCGGATGACCGCCGGGTCGGTGGTGAACATCACCGGCACCAACGGCCGGGTGAGCACGAGCTTGCCGTCATCGATGGCGAGCAACGCGTCGAACACATCCACGCCCCCTTCGCGATCGACGACGTCGAACGCGTCCTCGGCCATGTCGTCGACCCACGCGATCACCGTGCCCGCGGGCTGCTCCTGAAAGTTGTAGGACTCGATCTCGGGGACAAAACGCACCGCACAATCTGGCCCCAGCCCGAACATCGTTTCCCGGTGAATGTGCACGATGCCCTGGGCCCGGTGCACCACCATCGACATCGGGTCCGCGGCGGGGAAGGCCCCTTGGCCCACGATGCGCTCGAGCACTTCGGCGGCCCAGCGGGGGCCTTGCTCGTCGTGGGGCGGGCCGAGTTCCCAGATCACGCTGGGGCACAGCTCGGCCATGGCCTGGGCGAACAGGCCGGTGGGCCCCTGGATGTGCACCACGTGGTCGGAGAACGCCGCGGCCAATCCCAATGAATCTGCATCAGCGAGGTGCACGCCCGCGAAATGGGGATTTTTCCCCGATGAGTTGTGCAGGTCGAACGCGAGCACGGGCTGGGCCTCTTTGTGGTGGGCCATCAGCGCGTTGGTCTTTTTGTGCGACCTGCCCCAGATGCGGTTGTAGTCCGGTTGGTGGTCGAGGACCCGGCGGCCCTCGGCCGCGGCGGTGGTGTTGCCGACCTGGAGCCACACCGCGTGGGGCAGCGGGCGGTCGCCGCGGGCGGTGAGCCAGTGTTGCACCGCCCGCAAGCCCCCGGGCTCATTGCCGTGCAGGAGCATGCTGATCACGATGGGCCGGGGGTCGTCCCCCTCGAGCTTGATCAAGGAGAGCTCGGGGGTGAGCTCGCTCAGCCGCTCGGGGGGGATGGTCAAAAACCCGTCGGGCAGCCCCGCGAAGGTGGCCAGGGTCATGAAGGCGCGTCTTGGTGGAGGTGGATGGTGAAGTGGGTGTCGCCGATGGCGAAGCTGTCGCCGTCGACGAGCACCATGCGCGCGATGCGCACGCCCTCGACCCGGATGCCATTTTTAGAGCCCAGGTCCACCAACTCGAAGTGGCCCTCTTCGGAGCGCGTGACCCGCGCGTGCTCGCGGCTGACGTCGTCGCCTTTGACCACAATGTCACAGCGCTTGTCCCGGCCGATCAAGGTGCTCGAGGCCTCGAGGGCCAGGCGCACCTCGTGGCCCTTGGCCCGGCGCACGCTCACCTCGCCGTGGAGGTGCCGCCGGCGGTCCTTGGCCGCGGCCTTGGCCAGCGCGCGCAGGTCGTGCGGCTGGGTCGCAATGTCATTGACCGTGGGCTCTTTGGCCTCCGCCGCCGGCGCCGCCCCGTCGGCCACGGGCGCGCCCTCGCCCGCACCCGCGGGTGCCTCCACCCCGGTGCCGGTGTAGGTGTACTCGGTCCCGGTGCTGGTGTACTCCTCGTCGTCGTCGGCCATCGCCGGCCCAGCTCATCACACCGGCCGCGGGAGGTCGAGGGCGGCGTGCAAAAAAGCCAGCACCGCGGGCACATCGTTGTCCACCCACCGCGCGACGTCGCGGGGGTTGAAGCGCCAAAACGCCGAGGGGGCGCGCAGGTGCTGCCGGATGCTGCGGGTCACGGGGAAGCTCTCCACACACACCGCCCAGGTCTTGTGCACGTGGTGCTGGTGGTCTTCTTGTTCGCCGGTGTAGCTGTCGAACCAGTGCGAGGCCAGCCGCCGGTACCGCACCCCCTGCGCCGCGGCGGCAGCACGGCACAGCCGGGCGTAGGTGCGGTAGGTCGCGCGGTCCGCGACCCGCGGGGGAATGAAGGTGCCCATGAACGAATGCAGGTTCACGCTCGCCCAGGGCCGCAGCTCGTCGAGCGCTGTGCACAGTTGTGACACCTCGGGCTCGGAGGCTTCGGCCGGGCCGCGGTAGGTGGCCGCGTCCTCGTCGTCGCTCCCGGTGAACGGCAGGCGAAACCACCCCGTGTCCACCGGCCGCGGGAAGTTGCGGTTGAGGTCCACCCCGCGCAGGTTCTTGCGAAAGTCCCGCACCCGGCCCACCCCCGCCGCGGCCGCGCAACGCGCGCGCCCGTCGGGGTTGAGGCAATACAAGACGTGCACCGCGGCCCGCTCGCGCAGGCCGCGGCCCAAGCTCGTCGACAGGGCGCGCACCACACCGAACGCGACCTCGCTGGAGATGTACTCGATGCCGTGGATGTTCGCGCACACAGTCACGGACCGCTCGGTGTCGGCGGTGGCCGGGACCGACAGCATCATCAAGTCCCGCCCCTCGACGCTCTGGCCGTACGCCCCCACCGTGCCCCCGAGCGCGTGGCCCTCCTCCGCGAAGCGCGCGTGCAACGTGGGCAGGTCGGGATAGGGCGAGAGCTCGTCCACCAAGAGCGTATACTCCGCCCGATGGCGCTTTTGACCCGGCTCAAGCTGATGGCGCACCTCGGGCCGGTGGGCGACCGCGTGCCCGCCGCGTTCTGTCAGACCGTGCGCCACGGCCCCCGCCGGGCCCGGGTCTACGCCCCGCTGTCGGGTCGGGTCCAGGGCGCCTACTTCGTGGTGCCCGGCCTGCACTACCTCGGCCCCGCCGACGAGCGCATGGACCGCTTTTGCCGTGCGCTCGCCGACGCGGGTTTCTTTGTGTACGCCCCGCACCTCGCGACCTACGAAGCCCTCGCCATCGAGGCCCAGGTCATCGACGAGACCGTGGCCGCGTTCGGCGACTTTTGGCGACATCCCTCGCGGCCTCTGTCGGTGCGGCCCGCGGTATTCACCATTTCGTTTGGGTCGTTGCCCGGCCTCGCCCTCGCCGCCCACCCCGACATCGGCCCGCGGCTGGGGACCCTGGTGGTGTTTGGCGGCGCGGTCGACGTCGGCCGCGCGCTGCGCTTCGCCATCTCCGCGCACGCCCCGGGCGGGGAAGGCAAAGACCCGCTCAACCTTCCCGCGGTGTTCTTGAACCTGCGCGGTCGCTTCGGCGTGGCCCCCGGCGTCGAGGATCGGGCCCGGGCCGCTTGGCACCAATACGTGCGCCGCACCTGGGGCCGGCCGGAGATGAAAGCCAAGGACCGCTACATTCCCCTGGCCGAGGAGATGGGCGCGGCGCTCGACGACGGGGCCCGGGACTTGTTCTTGCTCGGCTGCGGCGCGGCCGGCGACCCCCAGCCGATGGTGGAGCGGGCGCTCGGGCACGGCCCGCCGGGGTTTTCCATCGCCGCGCGCCTGCCCCAGGTCGCGTGCGAGGTGGTCGGCTTTCACGGGCTCGACGACGACGTGATCCCCCACGAGGAGCTCGACCGGTTGGGGCAGGTCCTGCCGCCGGGGGTGACGTTCTCCGCGCACAAGACCGGGTGGGTCGATCACACCCGCAGCGCCGCGGTCTCGGCGACGGCGGCGGCGGTGCGGGAGGCACGCACGATGTGGACGATGCTCGCGCGGCTCGACGACGGGGCCCGGAAGAAGGTCCCGCGCTGACCGGGGTCAGGCCGCGAGCGCGGGCGACACCAACGCGAACAACCCGTCGGGGTCGTCGGTGTGCAGCCAGTGCCCGGCTTCGGGCATCACGTGGTGGGCGATGGTGCCGGCCGCGGCCAGGCGGTCGAGGTGGGCGATGTCGTCGGCGGAGAAGCGGTCCGACCGGCCGCCGCGCACCATCGTCACCGACGAGCCGGTGGGGGGCTCGTCGAACACCGGCCACGCGTCATAGTCCGCGTAGCTTTGGAGCATCTCGAGGATGCGGGGCAGCGAGAACCGGAACACCAAGCCGCCGTCCCCCTCGGTGAGGTTGGTGGTCATCCACCGCGCGATGGCGCGGCTGATGCCCCGGCCGGTGAGATCGTCGACGAGGGCTTGGCGATCGGGGAGCGGGGTGCGCACCGCCTGCACCGCCTCGAGCACGCGGCCGATCTCCGACGAGCCGGTGGCCACCGGCGCTTTGCCGGGGGGGCTGTCGAGCACAAACAGGTGGCGGAGGTCGGCGGCGAAATGTTGCGCGTAGGCGGCGGCGACCTTGCCCCCGAAGGAGTGGCCGACGACAAAGGCGGGCTCGTCGTCGAGCGCGAGACGCAGGGTCGAGATGTCTTCGGCGCAGGCGAGCAGGGTGTCGGGGCCGTCCTGGCCGTGGCTCTGGCCGTGGTGCCGCAGGTCGACCACCGCCGCGCGCAGGTGGGGGTGCGCGGTTACGCAGCGCCGGGCGAACGACACCCAGTTGCGGCCGGAGCCGAGGATGCCGTGCAAAAACACGATGGTGGTGTCGGCCCCGTCGTGCACGGGGCGCACCCACTCGAAGTGGAGGGAGCGCAAGCGCGGGCGCTCAGGCTTTGTTTTTGAGGGCGCCGATGATGCGCTGGGTCTGGGGGTTCTGTTGCGCCCCTTCGGGGATGTCGTCGAGCTCGTCGATGCGGCCGGTCTTTTCGAAGGCCTCGAGTTCGCGCTGCAACAGGTCCTGCATGACCTCGTCGGAAAAGCCGTTGGTGGGCAGTTGGGCGTCGGGCTTGACGCTGACCCCGTGGTGCATGCGCACGACCGCCTCTTCGAGAGAGCTCAGCTGCTGACCGCTTTTGGGCTCCAGGCTGGTGATGCGCTGGGTTTTGACGGTGGTGGTGGTCTTTGGGCCCGACATGAACAGCTCTCCCAGACGGGCGCCCGGGGGCGACCGACGTGATTGTTTCGACCGGCTCAGCCTAAGGGCGGCCGGGGCCGGGGTCAAATTTCGGACCGGGGGATTTTCCCAACAACTTGGCGTGCTTGGCGCGTTGGTGGCCCCTCGCGACCGGTCCCTTCACCCCGCGCCGGGGGCGTCTTTGGCGCAGCGAAATCCCACCGAGTCGCGTTGCAGCTGGGGCTCCATCGCGTCGCGCGCGGTGGTCCGCACCCGGTAGGACACATCCGCCCAGGACCCGCCCCGGATCACGCGCTTGCCCGTGGACAGCTGGGGGCCGGCGGGATTTTCGCCCGGGCTCTGCTGGTAATAGACCGCGTCGTACCAATCCGCGCACCACTCAGCGACATTGCCGCCCATGTCCATCAGCCCCGCCCCGCTCTTGCCGTCGGCGAAGCTCGCCACCGGGGCGGTCTTGTCGTACCCATCCGCCGCCCCTTCGACATTGGCCACCATCGGCCGGAACCGGCCTTCCCACGGGAACACAGAAAACTCTGGATAGCGGGCGGCGTACTCCCACTCCGCTTCGGTGGGCAAACGCCGCTCGATCCATTGGCAGTATTTGCTCGCATCGCCCCAGGTCACCCCCACCACCGGGTGGCGCGGCCGGCCGAGCACCTTGTCGTCGGCGTACGGCGACTTCCGACACACCCCCGCCTCGACGCAGGCCCGGTAGTGGCCGTTGGTGACCTCCGTGCGGTCGACCTTCAGCGCCTTGACTTGGATCTCATGCACGGGGAACTCATCGGGCTCGCCTTGGGAAAAGCCCATCAAGAACTTCCCCGCCGGCAGCTGGACCATGTCTTTTTCATCCACCAGCTCGTCGGGCGCTCCGTCCTTGCCCCCGGACGCAAACTTGAACGACGTGCACCCCCCCGTCGCCAGCAACAGCACCACAGCCCAGATCACGCGCGCGGCCACATCGGCCTCCTCTCCCCGCCTTGGCGACATCAACGCGCCAAGCGGTCGACCAGGTTGTACAACGCACGCACGCTGCGAACCACCAAGACCTCGTCGACCGCGCGGGCGTACTCCCCCATGCGGCTGTCCCCGAAGCCCCAGTTCTCCTGCCGCTCTGGGCACACCCACCACACCTTTTTCGCCCGGCGCCGCATCTCCTCCACCACCCAGGCTTCGCTGTCTTTGTAGTTGGTGCGCCCGTCGCCGAGGATCAGCACCGACGTGCGCCCGGTGATCGACGAGAGCTCGCCGGCGGCGAACTGGCGCAAGGCACGCCCATAATCGCTGTTTTCGTACACCGAGACCACGTCACCGCCGAGCACCGCATCGATGGCGGCGTCGACCCCGGCCTCGGCGAACAGGGCGGTGCTCTCGGCGATGTCGGCCACGAACATGAACGAGCGCACCCGCACGAACACGTCGCTCACCGCGTGCACAAACCGAAGCATAAACGTGCTCGCGGTGCGCACCGAGTCGGACACGTCGCAGAGCAAAAGCACCTCGGGGCGCTCCCGTTTGCGTCGCTTGTGGCGGGGGGCAAACACCACGCCCTCGGTGCGCCACGCGTGGCGCAGGGTCCGGCGCAGGTCCACCCGCCCCCGGCGAGAGCGCCGCAGCCTCGACGACGAGCGCGCGTGCAGCCGGCGGCACAGCCGCTCGATGGCGCGCTGAAGTTCGTCGTCATCGGCGTTGAGCTGGGCGAAGGGGGCGTTGAGCAGCGAGCGCTGGGCCAATGCCCCTGCAAAGTCGAGGTTCAGCAGCTCGAAGCGCTCGTGCATCAAGCGGCGGGCGAGCTGGCGCAACTGGATCAGACGCTCGCGCACCACCGCCTCGGCCGGGCCGCGGTCGTCGGGGTCGAGGCCGCGCGCCCATTGGGCCAACTGGGCCTCGGCCCCGCTTTGTTGCAACAAGCGCTCGGCGAAGTAGCCGACCTGGAGCGGACTTTTGAGCCCGCTCACGTCGGTGCGGCCCATCGCCTGCTCGAGGGCCTGGGCCATCTTGGCCCCATCGCCGAACACCCCGCCCAGGGCCCCCTCGCCGGCGAGCGCGGCCTTTGCCCCATCGGACAAACCCCGTTCGGCCGCGACCGCGGCGAGGTCGGGGATGGACGAGGCCGGGCGCGGGCGTCGTCGGAAGTAGCGGGCGAACAGCTCGTCAAACACCGCCCGGTCCTCGGCGCGGGGCAACAAGGTCGCGCGCAACGCGGCCTGGACCACATCGGGCGCGGCGAGGTCGGCCGCGGGGAGCGACGCGAGCGCGTCCCGGGCCAGCACCGAGGCATCGATGCCCACCTCGAGCCCATTTTCGCGCAGCACGTGGACAAACCCGGCCAGCCCCGCGGGCCCCGCCATCACCGATCTCCGTCGAGAAACTCGCGCAACACCCGGCGGCGGCGATCGTCGAGCCCCACAAACTCGATGCCCATGCCCGGGACCGCGTCGTCGAGCCGGCCGAACGGAGAGCTCCACCGCACCCGCCCGGAAAACTGGTGGGGCATGTCGTCCTTGTCGTGCAGCCGGACCATCACCGGGTCCCCGACCTCGAGCACGTCGGTGGTCTCCACAAACACCCCTTTGTCCGAGAGGTTGCACGACGACGACGTGGACTGCGACGAGGAGTACACCGACTCCACCACCACCGGCCGCAACAGCCGCCGGCGGGGCCCGCGCCGCTCTGCCCCCGCGGTCTCCTGGGGGCCGTAGGGGATGTCTTGTCGACGACGGTAGGCGTCCATCACCGGATCGATCTGGGCCGCGTCGGTGGCCGCGGCCGCGGCCAACCCCGCGGCGAGGTACGCGTCCCACGGTCGGTCAACCATCGCCCGCCTCCTCGGTCACCTCGTCGTACAGCGCGGCAAAGTCCGCGGCCGCGTCGCCGCTGGCGGGGAACCCCGTCCACACCGCGCCGGCCACCTCTTCGCGCTCCGAGATGGCCGCCGCCGCCACCGCCCCACCACAATGCTTTTGCAAGGCAGCGCGCAGGGCGTCGTCCCCCGCCCCCCGCCGGGTCAGCACCACCTTGTCGAGGCGCGGCCGAGGCCCTCGGATGCGCCGGGCCCCCAAGAACGCCCGGGCCGCGCCGAGCGCCTCCAAGGCCCCGCCCCCGGTGACGAAAAGCCCCACGTCGGCGCAGAGCAAAGGCAAACACGCCGGGGCCAGCCCCCCGGTGGGCGCGTCCAACAACACGAGGTCATGGGCCGCGGCTTGCTCGGCCACAAAGTCGAGCAACGCGTCGGGGGCCTGGGGCAACAAGGTGGGGTGCGCGGCGCAATAGAGCGGGAGCTCCTCGTGGACCGGCAAGGGCCGGGCGCCGATGGGCCCGGACGCGGTGCGTTGAAAATGAAGATGCAACCCGGGCCCGGCCGCGAGGTCGACGAGCAGCGTGCGGCGCCCCCGCCGGGCGGCGACCGCACCGAGATGCGCCACCGTGGTCGACTTGCCCACGCCCCCCTTGGGATTCACCACGCCCCACACCGCCATGCCGAGATTGTAGCCCGGGCGGAGGGGATTGGGTCGCTCTGATCGCCGGGGTCAAAATCGAGACGAGGCCCACAAATCGGCATATGGTCAGGTCGAGGAGGGTGAGGCGGTGTCCGACGCGCTCGCGACCCTGAAACAAAATCCGCTGCTCCGCGGCTTTTCCGACGACGGCGTACGCATCATCCACGCCGCGACCACGCTTCGCCAGTTCGGGGCGGGGGCGCCGATCTTTCTCGAACAACAAGTCGGGGAAAGCGCCTACCTGTTGGTGTCGGGGGCCGTGCAGATTTCCGTGACCCGCAACGGGGTGGCGCGCGTGTTGGCGGTGCTCAACGCCCCGGCCAGCTTTGGCGAGATCGCCCTGCTCTCCCCCGGCCAGCGCCGGGTCACCGCCCACGCCCAGACCGCGGTCACGGTGTTTGAGATTCCGCGCCGCGACTTCGCCAGCCTGCAAAAACAACGCCCCCAGGCCTGCATGAAGTTGATGGTCAACATCATGCAAAGCTTCGGCGAGCGGGTGCAGATGGCGTCCCCGCTGCTCGACCTGTTGCTCCCGTCGAACTGACCGACGACGACCGCCGCGCTCAGGGCCCCTGGATGAGGGGGTGGGCCCGCAACACCGCCGCCTGCCCGTCGGTCAGATCGGTGAAGTCATTGGAGATGAAATACATGAGGTTTTGCAGGACCGCGGGCTCCTCTTCGGGGGTGTCGCTGACGATGTCGAACACATCGGTCTGGGTCGGCCGGCTGCGCTCCTGGGTGTGAAACAGCCCCAGGGCGTGGGACACCTCGTGGGCGATGATGTTGCCGAGTTGGCCGGGTTGGTCGTCGAAGAACGACCGGGCCACGGCCACGCCCCCATTGGCATTGGCGGCGAGGGGCCAAGCCGCGGGGATGCCCCCCGAGATGCCGGCGATGCCCGGGCCCACGTCGAAGCCGCCGATGGTGCAGGAGAAGGCTTCGACGATGAACAGCTGGGCGGTGGGGCGCGCCGGCGCGGGGGTGGTGGCGAACAACGCGGAGAGATCGGCCCCGTCGCAGGTCTCGTCCGCCAATGTCACTGTGTCGAAGGCGGGCATGTTCAGGTCTTGGTACACGAGGTCGTCGACGACGATGCCGGCCTGGCCGAACACCTCCCGCACCCTTTGTTCGGCCGCGGCCCACATCGGGTCGGTGGGCGCGCTCTGGGCGTCGAGCAGCGGGGTCTGGAACGTCACCGTGAGGTGGAGGGTGCGGGGGGTGCCCGGCGCCAACTTGGGCTTGAACACCGCGGCGACCCGGATGGGCAACGACGCGGGCACCGGCTCGGCCCCCACCGCTTGAAACACCCCGATGCGGGCCCGGTAGGTCCCGGGGGCGAACAGCACGTCGGGGGTGTTGGGCAACAGGTACGACAGCGTGCCCCGCTGCACCAACGCCCGCGCGGGGGAGAACAGCTGGGCCGGGAAGCCGCGGGCGGCGGTCACGTCGGCGTCGAGCAGGTCGTCGGGGGGCGTGTCGGTGACGTAGACCTCGCCGCCGGGGCCGGTGACGGTGACGGGAATGAGAAACGCGTTGGGCGTGGTCTGGGCGAGCAACAGCACGCTCTCGGTGTCGTCGTCGACGGTGAGGGCGATGTCGACGCCGTCGCCGCTGCGGACCGCGTCGAGTTCGACCACGCGCCACGGGGCGGTGTCGTCGGGCCACTCGAAGAGGAGGTCATCGCCCGCGGCGGGGGCAGGATCGTTTTCGTACACGAGCAAAACCGGCTCAGGCTCGAACCCACCGTCGGGGTCCGCCACCCCGGCGTCGTCGTCGATCGGGCCGGCCGGGCCACAGGCGGCCACCGCCCCCGCGACGACCCCCAAAAGGACCTGCACCCGCCACGTCATGTTCGGATTGTGCCCGTTGCGCCCCCCCGACGCACCCCCGAAACGGCGGCCCGCATTTACATGTCCATCGCCAAGGCGTCCGCCGCCGACGCGAGGATGCCGGGAATCTGTGCCTCCCGCGGCGAGGGGTTGGTCCACAACAGCAGGTAGTAGCCATCCTCGAGCAGCTGCAGCCACATCACCTCGCCTTTGGTCTTGACCCGGGCCACCAGCCGCGGCCCCTGGTTGCGCAGCTGCGGAATCAGCGACGCGAAGGACGCGCCCCGGATGTCGAGGTCGAAGGGGTCAATGCCCGCCTCCGCCACGTGGGCCCAGACCCGCTCGCCTTCCTCGTCACAAAAAATCGCCCCCTTGAGGCTCTCCACCTCGCTGGCGATGCCCTTGAGGATCGCGCCGAGCGGCATGGCCCATCTTCCGCCCAAACCCCCGCGGGCTCAAGTGTTCGCTGGTATTGTCCCCGGGTGCCGGCAGCAGAACACCCCGGGGCCGCGGCGGAGTTTTTTCGCCGCGCCGGCCAGGAGGCCGAACGCTACGGCGGCGACCCCCTGATCTTTCTGCGCGAGCTCGTGCAGAACAGCCGCGACGCCGGCGCCGGCACCATCGCGTTCGAGACCGCGCACGACGGCGATGACTTCGTGCTCTCGTGCACCGACGACGGCCAGGGCATGAGCCAGGCCGACGTCGAGCGCTACCTGTTCCGCTTGTACTCGTCGAGCAAAGGGCAAGGCCGGGCCGGTCGCTTCGGGGTCGGGTTCTGGTCGGTGTTGCGGTTTTCGCCGCACACCATCCGCATCGAGTCCCGCTCCGCCACCGCGCAGGTGGCGTTCGAGGTCGACGTGTCGCGCGGCGCGGTCACGCTGTTGCCCCCGCCGCGCCTGGCCCACACCGGCACCCGCATCACCCTGCGCCGGGCGTACGATCCGGCCCTGTGCGACGACGAGCGGCTGCGGCACACCCTCACCGTGAGCGCGGGCGCGGTCACCGCCCTGCCCCCGCGGCGACGTCCCCAGCTGCGGTTCAACCAGGCCGCGGTCAACCGGCCCCTGGCCCCCCGGGGGGTCTACGCGCGCCGGGTCAAGACCCCGCGATGCAATGGCTTTGTGGGGGTGGGACCACAGCCGAGCATTCGGCTGTACAGCTTTGGGCTCTTCGTGCGGGAGGCCAAGAGCCTCGACGAGCTGCTGCCCCACCGGGCGGGGCTCGAAGGGCCCACCCTCGGCCTGTTCCCGGTGGCGGACATCAACGCCGACGGGCTCGACGTGTTGCTCGACCGGTCCCGCCTCGGCGAGGACAAGGTCCTGCACGACGTGGTCGAGGTCGTCACCCGGCGGGCCGCGGCGGCCCGGCTCGAGGTGTTGCACGAGGTCGCGCCGCTGCCCCTGGCCACCCGGGTGGCGCTGTGGGCCAAGAGCCAGGGCACGTCCCGGGTGGTGCTGTTCGCGGGGGGCCTGCTGCTCGCCCTCGTCTTGACCGTGGCGCTGGCGTCGCGGTTTCGGGTCGCGCCCGGGGGCGCCAGCGCCGCGCCGCCCGGGGCGGTCACCGACAACGGCGACGACGACGACGTGACCGCGCCCCCCCGGGAGGTGCGCGCGCCGCGGCCGGTCGACGACGCGGTCGATCCCCTGGCCGGCCCCGTGATCAATCCGCCCGAGGGGCCGGCGGCAGGCTGGGACATCACCTACGAAGGCCCCGACCGGCCGTTTTTCAAGACCGCGACGTTGGCCCGCTACGACCGGATGCGGGGCCTGGTGGGCGAGCCCCCGTCGGACGAAGGACCCTACCGGTTCCTCAAGGCCGGCACCGACCCGGTGTACATCGTGCGCCTCGGGGTCGTGCCCTCCCGCCGGCCGTTGGTCCTCCCGGTGCCGTCTGGCCACCGCGTCATCGCGCAGTCCCTGGCCTACACCGGCGAGGGGGCGCTCCGGCTGCGCCGCACCCCCCACGACGAGCCCCTGCTCGAACGCGGGGGGCTCTCGGCCGGGGTGCTCACCTACCGCACCGCGCCGGGGGGCCGGGTCCCGGTCGAAGCCGGTCTGCGCGAGGGCCCCGCGCGGGTGGGCGGCCCCTTTGCCCGGGTACTTCGAAAAGTGCGCAAACAACGAAGTGAACGCCGGGTGGCCGCGATCATCGACGCGGTCAAACAACACGTGCGCTACACCACCGACCCCCTCGACGCGGCGTTGTTCGCGCGGTCCGCGCGCCCCTTTGTCCAGCGGGTGACCGACCTCGGCATCGGCGACTGTGACGTCATGAACGGCATGACCGTGCTGCTGCTGCGCCGGGCGAACATCCCCGCCCGGCTGGGGGTGGGATTTGTCGGCGAGGCCGGCGAGGTCGCGAGCGACCTGCACGCCTGGACCGAATACCACCTCGGCGGCGTGTGGCGGACGGTGGATGTGTCCCCGCCGCAGTTCATGCCCACGGTGCCGAGCACGCCGGTGGGCCGGGCGGGGCCTGCGCCGGGGGGCGACGACGACGACGTCCGCGGGGAAGACGGCCCCGGGACGGGGGCGGAGCCCGACGACGGGAGCGTGCCGGGCCCGGCGGAGACGATCGCCCCCGAGGCCCCCGGGGGTCACGATTCGATGATTGTGTATCTATCAAAACAAACCGTGTGGGGGATCGGCCTCGGGCTCCTGGTCCTGCTCGGCGCCGGGGGGTGGTGGTTGGGCCGGCGCCGCGCGCCGGGGGGCGCCGGCCTCGACGACTGCGCGGTGGCGTTGATGGACCAGGCCCTGTCCGGGGCCGAGACCGGTCTGGCCCTGCGCCGGCGGCCATTTTTTCTCGCCCTGTCCGGCAAGCGCCTCAGCCTCGAGCAGCTGGTGGACATCGCCGCCACCCGCGACCTGGTGTGCGCGGCGCCGGGCGACGACCTCGCCGCGCGGGTCGAGGGACCGGTGCTCGACGTCAGCGACCCCCGCTTGGCCCCTCTCCTGCCCCGGCTCCCGGCCACCCTCGACCTCGCCCGGGCCCCGCAGCTGCGGGGCCAGGGCCCGGCCCCGGCGGTGCTCGGCCGCGTCGAGGCCCGGTTGCGCCCCGCCTTCGGCCCGGTGTCGCTCAACCTCGCCCCCGGCGCGGGCGTGTCCGGCTACGCCGTCGTCGTCGACGGCGCGCCCACCCACGTGGTGGTGTTGGGCCACGACCACCCCACGGTGCGGGCCGCCCTCGCCAGCGATGACGACGTCACGCTCCTCGACACGGTGCTGACCCACACCACGTTGGCCCTCGCCGACCGGGCCGGTTGGCGCGCCCACTTTTTGCGGGAGGCGCTGTCGTGACCCAGCTCTCCGTCGACCTCGGCCTGGCCATCGAGCGCATCGGCACCCGGCAGCACCTCAACGACGTGCACTTCACCGTGCAGTTGGTGCGCCAGGCGCTGCGGGCCGGCCCCGGGCGCATCGAGCTGTCGAGCCGGCGCCGCACGTTCACGCTCGAGCACGACGGGGCCGCGTTCTCCGCGGACGAAGCCGACGCCCTGCGGGTGCTGTTCGCCGAGGTGCGCGACCCCGCGGCGGTGGACGCCGCCCTCGTGGCCCTGGAGCAACAACACGGCATCACCCTGCTCGGGGCCGCCCTGGGCGACGGGGGCGTGGAGGTCCACAGCGCGGTGAGCTTCGCCATCCGGGGCGGGCGCTTTTCCCCGTTGCCCACCGCCCGCGCCGGCTGCCGCATCGTGGTCCACCGGCGCCGAAAGTCCCGCCGGCGGGAGCGGGCCGAGCTTCGCTTTTATTGCCGCGACGCCCGCGTCCCCATCGTTCTCGACGGGCGCGCCCTCAATCCCCGCCCGAAAAGCGCGCCCCCCGACGATGCCCTCGCCGCGCACACGCTCCCCCCGGGGCCGATCCGCGGCTGGCTGGCCGTGCCCCGGGACGGGGACTCGTCGACCACCCGCTACTACGAAAACGGCGTGTACTTCGGTGTCCGCCGGGCCGTGCACCACAGCCGCATCCCCCTGGACGCGTCCGTCGACCACGAGACCACGGTGTTCGACCCCAACTTTCGCCAAGCCGTCCGCCGCAGCCACCGTGCGATCAGCGAACACATGCCCGGGGTCTTGGCCCGGCTCGACCCCGCGGCCCTCGACGAGAACGCCCGCCGCCGCACCACCGCGCTGCTGCTCCGGGCCATGGACCGCCTGCCCCCGAGCGCGCACGCTCTGCCCTTTTTGCCCAGCCAGGACGGCCACACCCTGAGCGTGGATGACATCCAACAGCTCGCCGACCGCTATTCCCTATTGCCCTATGTGCCCGAAGGCAGCGCGTTCGACGGGCCCGGCCGCTGGCCCACCCTCACCCCCGAACGCGCGGGACAGCTCGCCCGGGCGGTGGGCACCACCCCCGCGATCCTGCGCGCGGCGCCGGCCCCGCCTCCCGCCCCGCCCCCGCCGCCCCCCGACGACAGCGCCGCCCGCGACCTCGTCGGGCGCCTCGCCGCCCAGGGCCACCGCCTCGAGGTCGCGCCCCCGGGCACGGCCCCGGCCCACGACCCGCGCACCCACGCCGTGCGTCTGCCCGCCGACCATCCCGACCTGGCCCGGGCCTCGGCCGCCCCCCCCGCCCGCATCGAGGCGGCCTGGGCGCTCGTCACCTTGGCCGCTCAATCGTCGTGAAGCCCGCCGCCACCGCGGCCACGTCGTCGGGCCGGGTCACCGGCCGCGAACAATACGCCCGCCCGCAGATGAACACCGCGGGCTCGTCCCAGGCCCCAAACCGGCCCCCGGGCCCGACGTGTTCGATCACCGCGCCCACCGGCGCGGCGTCGAGCGCGGCCCGGTGCATCGCGCCCCCGGCCAGGGGCGCGGGCCCGACCAGGCTCACGTGCACCGGGGCGTAGGCCCGGTCGTACAGCGCGAGCAACGCCTCGCCCACCCCGCGGCCCAGGCGGGCCAACCGCGGCGGGGTCGAGAGCTTGTCGAGCACCGCCCCCGCCTGTTCGCGGACCGCGGCGCCCCGTTCGTCGTCGAGCAGCTCGGCGGCGCGCAACAACGCCCGGGCCGCGCGCGCGGATAGCCCGAGCGGAATGTACGCCCGCCCGAACACCCCCGGGCCCGCGTCCGCCGCCGCCTGGTGCCGAAACCCCCCGCGCTCGTCGTCGATGAGGCCGGTCAACACCGGCACCAACGCCAACCACCGGTCGTGCACGACGGGGTCGAGGGTCACCGCGTACATCGCCTCGTAGGCCTCCGCCGCGGCCACTTGGTCCTCGAGAAAAATGCCCGCGCCGCCGGCCTCGTGCACAAACCCCGCGGGGGTCCACAGCCCAAAGAGCGCGGCCTCGCCCTCGACCAGGCGCGCGAGGGCCGCGTCGTCGCCGGTGGCCGCGACCCAATCCGCGAGCCCGGTCAACACATAAGCATTGTGGGCGGCGTAGACGTGGCGATCGATGTACGGCACCCCCGCGGCCCGGCGCGCGGCGTCGTCCAGGGCGTAGTAGGTCCGCCCGGGCACGCGGTCCGCGCCGTGCCCGCCGCCGTCCGCGTCCTGGTTGGCGAAGAAGCCGCCGCCCTCGTCGGACATGAACGTGTTGAGGTAGGACAGCACCCCCGCGGCGGCCTCGCCGTACCGCGGGTCCTGGGTGCGACGGTGCGCGAGGGCAAACACCGTGAGGGCGGTGCCCTGCACCTGGGCCAGCTTCTCGGTGTGGGCGTGGGCCCAGTCGTTGTGGGTCGAGTACTGGTACATGCCGCCCCACACCGGGTCACACAAGCGCAGGAGCTTGTCTGCGGTCTGGACCAGCCGGGCCCCGGCCTGCTCGTCGTCGAACCGCGCGGCGCGGTAGGCCGCGGCCTGCATCGGGGCCCGCAACGGGTACTTCTTGGGGCCGCCCCACCCGCCGATGGCCGGGTCGTAGACCGCGTCGAGCTGGGCCTCGGCCGCGGTGATCGCCTCGGCCACGGCCAGGCGCGGGGCGTCCGCGGTCGGCCGCGCCCGACGGCGCAGCGTTCCCGCGTCGAGGTCAGCGAGCAGCGAGCGCAAGTAGGGCAGGAGTTTTTCTTTGGCCACGAACCCCTTGAGTTCGCCCAATGGCTCTGCATCGGGCGTGAGCAGGATGGTGGCCGGCCAGCCCCAGGCCTCGTAGCGCACCTTGAGCGCGGGGTTGGCGTCGGCGTCGGCGCGCACGGGCACAAACCGGGTCGCGAGCAGGGCCGCGACCTCAGGGTCCCCCCAAGTTTTGTCGTCCATGACGTGACACCAGTGACACCAGGTCGTGCCGATGGACAAGACAATGATCTTGCGCTCGGCGCGGGCCGCGGCCAGGGCTTCGGGGCCAAAACGCCGCCAGGCCACCGCCGCGGGGGCGCTGGTCGTCGACGAATCCGACGCGGCCGCGGGTGATGCCGGCCCGGGGGCCTGCGCGGTGGGCGTGCTGCAGGCCGCGACCCCGATGAGGGCGGCGGCGAGAGAGAACGTGCGCTTCATGCGCGAGGGTTAGCGTCGACGGCGGCGCCGGGCAAACAGCAGCAGGCCCAGGAGCCCGCCCACCGAACTCGCGTCGGCCTGGGCACATCCGCCGTTGAGCTGCGCGTCACCGGCGGCGTTGGATTCGGGGGCGTCGTCGGCGGGACCGACATCACCCGGCGGGGCACCGGGGTCCTTGTCGTCGTCCGCGGGGGCGGTGGGGCCACCCGGCAAAGGCGCCCCGAGGTCCGGGGGGCCATCGACCACGCCCGGGTCGGGCTCGGGCTCGGCCGGGGACGGCTCCGGCTCACCCGGGGTCGGCTCCGGCTCACCCGGGGTCGGCTCCGGCTCGGTCACGGCGGTGTCGCACGCCACCGACAATGAATAGGCACCCGCGGCCGCTTCCCAGGGCTGGACCGCGATGCCGAGAATGTCGGCGGGGGCGGTGAGGCTGACCGATTCTTGGCCGGTGGGGGTTTGGCTCCCGCCGATCACGTCATCGTTGGTGCCGCCGGTGGTGAGGTAGAGGTCGAAGTCCTGGTCCGCACCGTCGATGGTGACGGTGATGTCATTGCCCGCGCCCACGTCGACCCGGAACCAATCGATGTCGCCCCCGGCGAGCACCAAGTCTTCGGTCTGGCCGCAGCCGATGAGGGGGGCGCCGTTGAACGCGTTGTTGGGCTCAAAGCCGTCGTCTCCGATGGGGGTCGGCTCGGGTTCGGGCACCGGCTCGGGTTCGGGCACCACGCCCCCCACCGTGTCGAGGGTCGCGGCCAGCAGGGCGTCGAGCTGCAGGGACACCTTGGTGTCGCAGCCGTTGCAGGGCACGCCGGTGCCGGCGAGGAGCCCGTTGATGTCGGCCCGGGTGAGGTTGGGGTTGATCGCCTGCATCAGGCTGATGGCTCCAGTGACATGGGGGGCGGCCATCGACGTGCCCTGGTACCACGCGTAGTCGCTGTTGCCCGGTCCCAGGGCGGAGAGCACGCCTTGGTTCTGGTTGCTCAGCTGGTCGCCCCCGGGGGCGACGATCTCCACCGAGGTGCCGAAGTTCGAAAAGCTCGACAGCGGCCGGCTCGCGCCCGGGCCATGGGCGGCGACGGTGATGACCCCGCTGCAGTTGCCCGGCGAGCCCACCGGGCCCGCGTCGTTGCCGGCCGCGGCCACGAACATCACGTTCTGGCCGTTGATGAAGTCGATGGTGTCTTGTTCAAAGCCACTGCATCCGCCGGGTCCCCCGAGGGAGAGGTTCATCACGCTCACGCGGTCTTCGACCGGGAGGTTGGGCACGCCGTTGATCGAGGCCCCCGCGAGCCAGGCCGAGCCCTCCATGATGTCGACGAGGTTGCCCCCGCAGCGCCCCAGCGCGCGCACGGTGACCAGACCCGCGGCCCAGTTGAGCCCGGCGATGCCGTCGCCGTTGTTGGCCTCCGCGAGGATCGTGCCCGCCACGTGGGTGCCGTGAAACGAGTCGCCCTGAAACCCAAAGCCACAGTCCGCGCCGTCTCCCGAATCAAAATACTCGGCGTCGCGGCCGTTGCCGTCGGCGGCCTGGTTGGCGTTGTCGATGAAGTCGTAGCCGTTGACGTCCCGGGCCGCGAGCTCTTCGTGGGTGCGGATGGTGCCGGTGTCGACGACGCCGACGCGTTGGGCCGACGTCCCAGTGGTGATGTCCCAGGCCGCGGCCGCGTTGATCACGTCCAGGTGCCACATCTGGTCAAATCCAGGATCATTGGGCACAGCGTAGGCCCGGTACCACCGGTTGTCGGTGGCGTCGCGCACCGCCGGGTCTTGGGCGATGGCGTGCACCGCGTCGAGGGTGCGGGCCTCATCCAGCGCGGGCTGCCCCGGCAAGGACACGTCGTAGATCGACCAGCCGAGCAACGACGGCCGCTGCTCGACGAGGCGGAAGCCGGTGCGGGCTTCGATGTCCCGCAGCGCGTCGGCCGCGTCGAGGCCCGCGGAGAGCTTGACCAAGGCCACGCCCGGCACCCGATCTTGGGGGGCGGCCCAGGAGATGTTCGCGGCCAGCAGCGTGGTCAGGACCAACATGCGCGCAGCGATCATCATCGGAACGTCCTTTCGTTGCCGGGTACGAACCAAAAACCGCGCCAGGACGCCGTCTCGCTCCGCCGCATGGGCATGCGGGGGAGCGTGGGGGACTGTCCGAGCAACGCGGTTCATGGGGGAGATGGTCCCACCCAGCGAGGGCCGTTGACCTCGGCTGATCCGCGGGGTCGGACGATCGACCGAAGGGCTATGTAGGCGACGGTGTTACCTAATTGGGCGACGGAGGCTGACGATGGGGATGCGCGCGGCGGACAGACGACGGAACGAGCCCTTTCGGCACCTGCTCGAGAGCGTCAAAGCCCTCGAGGAGGACCGGTCGATCCCCCTGCCGGTGTTGTTCGAGGCGGGCCAGCGCCCCGCGCCCACCCCCACACCGCCGCCCGGCGCCGCCTTCGCCGACGATGACGAAGACGAGACGGTGGCCGACCTCAATCCCCACCCCGAGGTGGTGCGGGCCAACCTCCTCGCCACCCACTCCTCCGCCCCGCCCCGCTCCGCCTCCACCGCCAGCGCCCGGCCGCCGGCGCCCGCCGACGTCACCCACGCCTCCGATGAGCGTTCCATTGACATTGGCGCGGGCGAACAGCGCCTGCTCCGCGCCCCCACCCTGCCCGGCGGCGGCTTCGACATCTCACTGTCGGACCTCGACGAGGAGGTGCTCGCGGATGTCGCCGACGACGTCGCCGTGGACCTCGACGAGCTGCCCCGGTTGCCCACCGCCGACGAAGAAACCGACCGGCGCCTGCCCGCGTACGCCCCCCCCGCGACGACCCCGACGTTTGTGAGCGCGGACTTCGCGTCCTCGACCGGCGACGGCATCCTCACCCAGCTCGCCGAGGCCCGGGCCGGGGCGGCCTCGGATGGGCTCAGCGCCATCCCGAGCCTGCAACCCCTGACCACCCGTGGACCGCGCGGCGCCCTCGCGGTAAGCCAGGGCATGTCGACCCGCATCTGGCAAAAGAACGCCACCCCCGACGTGGACGAGGACCAGCTCGACAACACCGCGACGTTCGACGCGCTGTTGGACGGCCCCGATGCGTGGTTCGACCTGCCCTCGGATGAGCCGCTCCACGCTGCCCCCGCCGAGCGCATCGAAGCCCCCTTCACCCCGCCCCCCGACGAGCTCGAGGCCCCCTTCACCCCGCCCCCCGAGGCGGAGTCGCCGCTGCACGTCGTGGCCGCGGGCAAGGTCGAAGCGCCGTTCGAGACGTTGCCGGTCGTCCAAGGGACCCCCGTTCGCCCCTTGCCGTCTCGGGCCCGGGGCACCCCGGTGAAGACCCACCCCGGCCTGCGGGCCCCCGGTCTCGGGGCCGCCCCCCGCCGGAGCGAAGCCCCCGCCCAACGCGCGGCCCGCCCCCACCAAGGCCAGCTCAAGGTCGTGGCCCGCAAAAACCTCGGCGCGGAGTTTTATGAGCGCGCGGTGGCCCACGTCGCCCGCGGCGAATACGCCGACGCGTTGGCGCGCCTCGCCGCCGCCCACAACCTCGAGCCCGACAACACCCGCTACACCCTGTTGATCGAAGACATCAAGCGCAAGCTCTAGCGCGCATCACCCGCGCGGGCCCATCACCCGGGCAAAGATGGTGTCGACGTGGCGCACGTGGTGGGCGACGTCGAACAGCTCGGTCAGCCGCGCCTCGTCGAGCCGCGCGGTGACCTCGGGCTCCTGCTGCAGGGCCTCGAAGAAGCTCACCCCCGCTTCGTCGCGCGAGCGCATCGCCGCGCGTTGGACCCACCCGTAGGCGGTCTGGCGCAACACCCCGGTCTCGACCAGCGCGAGCAGCACCCCCTCGGAGAACACCAGCCCCCCGGCCGCGTCCAAATGCTGTTGCATGCGGGCTTTGTCGACGACCAGGCCCTCGATCACCCGCTGGCAACGGTCGAGGGCGAAGCCGAGCAGACCGGTGGCGTCGGGCCCGATGATGCGTTCGACGCTGGAGTGGGAGATGTCCCGCTCGTGCCAGAGGGCTTGGTTTTCGAACGCGGTGGCCGCGTAGCCCCGGACCAACCGGCAGAGCCCGGTGAGGTTCTCGGTGAGGATGGGGTTCTTTTTGTGGGGCATGGCCGAGCTGCCGCGTTGTCCTTTGCCGAAGGGCTCGAACGCCTCGGCGACCTCGCTGCGCATCAAGTGGCGCACCTCGACGGAGAACCGCTCCAGGGTGCCGGCCACGACGGCCAAGGCCGCGAAAAACGCCGCGTGCCGATCCCGGGGCACGACCTGCGTCGACACCGGCTCGGGGGTGAGCGAGAGGCTGGCCATGACCTCGTCCTCGACGTCCGGGGGGATGTTCCCGAAGTTGCCCACCGCCCCGGACAGCTTGCCCACCCGGACCTCGCCCACCGCGGTCTCGAGACGGGCGATGTCGCGGTCGAGCTCGGCCACGTAGGTGAGCAACTTGAGGCCGAAGGTGGTCGGCTCCGCGGCCTGCCCGTGGGTGCGGCCCAGGCACGGGGTGTGGCGGTGCTCGTCGGCCCGCCGGGCGAACGCCTCCCGCAATGTCTTTGTGCGCTCGACGAGCAGGTCACCGGCCCGGGCCAAAATGTGCGCGAACGCGGTATCCACCACGTCGGACGAGGTCATGCCAAAGTGCACCGCCTTGGACGCGTCCCCGATCTGTTCTTCCAGGGCGGACAAAAACGCGATCACGTCGTGGCGCGTGGTCTCTTCGATCTCCACCGCCCGCGCCGCGAACGCGGTCCAGTCGATGGCCGCGGCCTTCTTTTCGATGGTGTCCGCGGTCCCGGCCGCGAACCGGCCACGACCTTCCCAGGCCCGCACCGCGGCGAGCTCGACCAAGAACCAGGTGCGCAGCTTCTCCTCGTCGGACCACAGGGCGGCAAAATCGGCGGGCTGGTAGCGCGGAATCACGGCTCTCCTCCAAACAGCGAAAGTTGTCGCGACACCGCCAGCGCCCGGTGCTCCGACTTGCGCCGTCGCTGCTCCCGGAGCGCGCGGGTGATGGCTTCGGTCTTGGGGGTGCGCGAGAACGTGCGCCGGGCGTGCCCCGGGGGGGCCACCCGCAGCCACCCGGTGGGATGGTGTTGGGGGGCGACGGCGACCTCGACGTCCCGGCCCTCGACCGCGCGGTGGGCGGCGTCGAGGGCGAGCGCGGGGGTGTTGTTCACCTCGGACAGGTGGGCGAGCAGGACCTTGCGCAGCCCCGGCCGCGCCGCCGCGCGCAGCAAACGGCCCGCGTCGACGTTGGAGATGTGACCGTACTTGGACAGCACCCGGCGCTTGAGCCGCGGGGGGTAGGGCCCGTCCTGTAACATTTGCACGTCGTGGTTGAACTCGAGCACGAGGCTGTCGCAGGTGGACAGCGCGTCCGCGAGCCGGCGGTTGACCACCCCGAGGTCGGTGCAATAGCCGAGGCGATGGTGGCCATCGTCGACGAGAAAGCCCACGCTCCCGGGCGCATCGTGGGGGGTGGGGAAGGTCGTGACCCACACGTCGCCGACCTGGATCTGGCCGTCCTCGTCGAGGGGGGCGTGATTCTGGATGCCGCCGGCCCGGGCCATCATCCGCGCGGTCTTCTCCGTGCAGTAGGTCAGCTGGCGCATCGCCCCCGCGAGCTTGTTGGCCGACCGGATGTGGTCGGCGTGCCCATGGGTGATGCACAGGGCGGTCAGGTCGGACAGACCTACGTCCAAGCTCTTCAACCGGTCCCGGGTCTGCTTGGCGGTGAGGCCACAGTCGAGCAACAACCGGGTCGAACCCGCCTCGACGAGGACCGCGTTCCCTTTGCTCCCGCTGCCCAGAACCGCAAACCGAAACATCGCGGCCCGGTTACCATGTGCGGTTCGCGTCGAGAAGCTGGCATTGCACCCGCCGGGGCCCGCCCCCTCGACGAGCACCGGGTGCGGTACCGCACGGTGGTGCGCAAAACCTAACGGAACACTTTGACTGTCAGGCCCTTGTCCGCGGCATAGCTCATGACTTGCCCGGCCATGGCCTCGCCCAGGCCCAGCTTGTCCGCCGCGCTCTGGGAATACGCGAGCTCGACCCCGTCCGGCTCGACGCTGCCGAGCTTTTCGATCTGGACGTCCCCGTCGAGCACCTGGTTGGTCATCTTGCCCACTTGGCGACCGACCTCGGCGTAGTCCACCCCGAAGGCCAGCAGCGCGCCCCGCTCGACGAAGCGCGCGGTCAACGCCACCACCGGCGCCTTCTCGGCCTCGGAGTAGGCGACCATGGCGTCGACCGCGGCGACGTTGAGCACGGTGGGGTCGCTGACCATGAACAGCGCGCCGAAGCTGCCCTTGCCCGCGGTCAGGGCTTTGTCCACGTCCTCGGCTTCGGCCACCTCGAGACCCACGAGCTTGAGGTCGTGGACCGCCGCGGCCTTGTCGACCTCGGCGAAGGTGCTCTTGGACAGCTCGGGGTTGTACAGCACCCCCACGCTTTCGGCCGCGGGCACGAGCTTTTTCAGCGCGGCGAGCTGCTGTTGGTACGGGACCTCGAGGCGCACGCCGGCCACGTCACTCTTGGTGAACCGGTACGCCTCGATGCGCGGCACCATACAGAACAGCACCGGCACGTCGGCGGCCTCGGCCGCGGCCAGCGAGCGCGGTCCCATCGCGATGATCGCCACGGGCTTTTCGGCCAGCGCCGCGGCGAGCACCGGCTCTTTGTTGGCCACGTCCCCCCCGAGGTGAAACACCGCCAAACGGCGCTGGGACTCGAGGGCCACCCCGGTCATCACCCGGCGGTACAGCGGCAGGTCGTCGTCCATGATCACCGCGACCGGGGGGCCGTCGGTGGCCGGTCCCGCCGTCTCCGGGGCCGCGTCGGAGGCCGGGGCGGGGTCTTTGCCGTCTCCCGGGGTGGCGGTCTCGTCCTGGGCCGCGGGCTTTTCCGCCGCGCCTTGGTCGCCTTTTTCCGCCGAAGCGCCGGCCGGCTTGTCCGCGGCGCCGGCCATGCTGGCGCACAGCCACAACGCGGTCAGTCCCCAAAACGCGATCGTGCGCACCGCTGCCCCCTATTTCGGGTCCGCGCAGCAGCGGAAACCCAACGTCTTCGACGACGACCGCGGCGAGACCCCGCGGCGGGCCGCGCACCGCGACGCAAAATCGGCCCGGTCGGCGGCGCCGCCTTTGACCACTTTGCTCGACGCGCCCTGCCGGAACGCGTCGCCGGTCCACTCTTCGGCGTTGCCCGCCATCATGAAGATGTTGTACGGCGAGCGGCACTTCTTGAAGTCCTGGGCCGCGCCCAGCTCGCGCGCGTTGCCCTCGGCGTCGTTGGTGTTGCACCGGTTGGCGTCGTACCGGTTGCCGTAGGGGAAGCGGCGGTTCTTGGCGCCCTTGCAGGCCCGCTCCCACTCTTTTTCTGTGCACAGCCGCTTGCCACGTTTTTCGCACAACGACTTGGCGGTGCTGAAGGTGACCCCGGTGGTGGGCACACGCTTCTTGCTGTTCGGGTATTCGTAGTAGTCGATGCAGTAGGTGTCGGTGGACGCGGACGCGGCGAGCTTTTCGCCGAAGTTGCGCATCGGGTCCGACGGTGAGCTGCCAAAGGTGAAGGACCCGGCCTTGATTTTGACCATGCCCGGCGGGCACTTCTTGTCCGCGGCCATCGCCACCTTCGCCTCCTGGGCGGCCTTTTCCTTGGCTTTTTGTTCGGCCTCTTCCTTCTCTTTGCGCTTGCGCTCTTCGTCGGCCTTCTTCGCTTCCCGCTCGCGCTCTTTGCGCTCGCGCTCTTCGCGGTCGCGCTCCTTGCGCTCCTCGGCCTTGCGGGCCTTCTCCTCCGCCTTGCGTTCGCGTTCGGCCCGGGCCTCGGCCTCGCGCTCTTCGCGTCGACGAGCCGCCGCCTCCCGGGCCTCTTTCTCGGCGTCGGTCTCCTTGTCGGCTTTGCGGCGGTCGCTCTTCAGGGCGACCTTGCGGTCGCGTTCTTTGCGCTCTTCTTCTTCGCGTTCGCGCGCGAGGCGCTCTTCCTCTTCCGCCCGCCGCTTTTCCTCGGCGGCCGCTTCTTCGTCCGCGCGCTGCTGGGCGAGGGCTTCCTCGTCGAGTACCGCGGCGTCGGGCTTGTGCTCCACCCCGGCATCGGGCCGGTGCGCGACCACCAGGTCCTCGGCCTTGGCCCCCACAAAGGCGAGCGAAAAATGCCGCACGTGGGTGGTGATGTTTTCGCCGGTGATGGTCGCCTCGAGCCGTTCCCACGTCGTGCCGTCGTGGCTCCAGAACATCCCGGCTTTGTCCGCGTCCCCCACAAAGGGAATGGTGACCTTCACCGGCTGCTCGAACACGACGTCCGACGGCGCGAACCGGTACATGGGTGAATAGGCGACGTACCCGTCGGGGATCGGATCGTCGCTGCGCACCAACCGCAGCACCCGCTCGTCGCGCAGGGCCGTGCCCGGCACCATCGCGACCACCCCGTCGAGCTCGAGCGCGCCCCCGGCGGGCCCGATGCGCTGCGCGCCAGGGCCGAGGGCGACCTCGTCCATGGGGCTGAAGTAGGTCCGGTACGCCCAGAACCCGGCGAACACCACGCCGACCATCAGCGCCCCCACCGCGATGAACACGCCCGCGGCCGACCGGCGCGGGGGCGCCGGCGGCTTGACCGGTCGAAGGGTGCGCTCGGTCGGTTCTTGTTCGCGGATGGGCCGCGCGTCGAGCACGCCCCCGTGGGCGGGCCGGCTCGGGCCGGTGCCGGGCCGCGGGGTGGGGTCGGGTCGTTTGCGGGGGGCGGTCTCCTCGAGGCTGTCCTCGGGCAGGTCGGGCGGCAGCTCGGTGGGGCCGGCCCGGTTGAGGGGGCCGCGTTCGCCCTTGGTGGGTTCGCCCTCGCCGGAGTCGTCGACGAGGGAAGAGCCCGCGAGCAGAGAAGCGCCGAAGGGCTGGGCCGACGCGTCTTGCTCGGTGTCGGGGATGGAGGTCTCGTCGCTGACCGCGGCCGCGTGGTCTCGGTCCGCGGCGCGCTCGCCGACTTCTTTTTTGAGCGCGGTCAGCTCGTCGTGGATGCGGAACTTGCCGTCGTCGTCTTCTGGGTCGCCCTCGATGGACTCGTCGTCGTCAAGCTCGTACGGCGGGGGGATGGCCCGGTCCGACAGCCCGCTGGTGTCGCTGTCCCCGGACACCGCCAGCACCCCGGCGGGCAAGCTGTCGAACGACGCCGACACATCGGCGTCCTCGTCGTCGGGGAGCGGCGGGGGGATCAGGCTCTCGTCGTTGTCGCTGTACAGCGTCTCGATCAGGTCTTCGGCCTTGAGGTCGTCGCGCCGCTCTTTGAACGACGGGGCCGAGCTGCCGTCGGGGTCGGCCTGCGTCGGCCCGTCGAGGAAGTCGTGGTTGACCGGGACCGCGCGGCTGTCGGCGATGGCCTCGCGGGTGCCGGTGTCGAGCAGCACCACTTGGCTGGCGCCGATCTCTTCGAGGCTGCCGTCTTCGCCGGGTGGGGGGGCGGCGCCGGCGATGCCGGGATCCTCGGTGGTCAGCTCGCCGTCTTTGCCCCCGGCGAAGGTCTCGGCCGGCGGGGGCGGCGGGCGCTTTTTCTCGTCGACAGGGGCGCTGCCGTCGGTGGGCGCGGGGAGGCTGTGCCCCTCGAGATCCTTGAGCGCGGCCTCGAGGCTGGTGGCGAAGTCCCGCACCCGTTTGAACCGCCCGTCGGGGTGCTCGGCCAGCGCGCGGCGGACCAAGCCGTCGACGCGCGAGGGCAGCCGCTCGAGGGCGGCGGTGACCGCGCGGGAGAAATGCCCCTCGTAGACCAGGCCGGTGAGCAGCTCGCAGAGGATGACCCCCAGCGAGTACACATCGCACCGGCCGTCAATGTTGCTGGATTCGACCCGCAACTCGGGCGCGAGGTAGGGGAAGCCCTTGGACTTGGTCTTGGCCACCCCGAGGAACGGCTTGAGCGGGAGGCCCTTGATGAGGTTGAAGTCGGTGATCTTGAGCAGATCGGGGAGGATGATGATGTTCTCGGGCTTGAGGTCGCCGTGCCAGGTGGTCTTGTGGGCGTAATCCAGGCCCGCGGCGAGTTGGTGCATGATCGGCACCAGCTCCTCGACGGTGAAGCTTTGGCCTTTGCCGTGGCGCAGCTTGATGATCTTCCGCAGGGTCAGGCCCTCGAGGAGATTCATGGTGAAGTAGCGGCGCTCTTCGTGTTGGCCCTCGTCGTGGATGCGGACGATGTTGGGGTGGTGCAGCTTGCGCGCGGCGCGGATCGACTTGCTGAACTGGCGGCGCTCGTCGTCGGTCTGGAGCAAGTTCTTGGAGATGACCTTGAGCGCGACGTCGGACTCGGTCTCTTCGTCGGTCACGCGGTAGACCGCGCCGACCCCGCCCTGCCCGATCAGCGCCTTGACCACGTAGCGGTTGGCGACCTTGTCCCCCCGCGCGTAGGGCCCCGGCGAGCGGTGTGCGGCGGTGTTGCGCGACGACGGCTCAGCCCCGCTGCCCTCCTCGGCGAAGACCTGACCACACACCGTGCACTGTGCAGTGCCGTCTTGGTTGTACGAGCCGCAACGAAAACACAGCACAGGGTCTCAGTCTCCTCGGGGCGGGCGCATTGTCGCACAATGTCTCCCCGTCACAAACGTTTGAGCCAGGGCCGGGGTCTTTCTTTTTGGGCTCACGCCTCCGCCCCCGTGCTGCCAAATCCGCCGCCGCCCCGCGCGGTGTCGGTCAACTGGGTGGCGGTCACCAGCGACACCGGGCTCAGCGGCGCGATCACCAGCTGGGCGATGCGCAGGCCGCGCTCGACGACGAAGGGCGCGGGGCCGTGGTTGATCAACAACACCTGCACCTCGCCCCGGTAGTCCGCGTCGATGGTGCCCGGGGCGTTCAGCACGGTCACGCCGTGCTTTTTCGCCAAACCCGACCGCGGCCGCACCTGGCCCTCGTGGCCGACGGGAATCTCCAGCGCGATCCCGGTGGGCACCGGGGCATAGCCGCCCGGGGCCAAGGTGATCGCGGCCTCGCCCGCCGCCACCAGATCAAACCCCGCGGCCGCGTCCGAATGTCGACGAGGAAGGAGCAACGCGCGCGCGTCCTCATCTCCCTGTGCCGCCTGTTGATCAACGAACCGAACCCGTACCTGCATCCGCGGTTCTTTTGTCAGAACCACCCAAAATTAAAAGCACGTTGCGCGCCTACATTTCCTCACACCGTCGGGGCGCCGTCCGCTTCCTCGTCGAGGGCGATGACCATGGGCAGGCGCGCCCCGTCGGCTTGGACCTGAATAAACACCGAGCTCTTCCCGCATTGGGGACAGAACATCCCGTCGGTCTTGTCGTCGAGCACATCGAGCATCGTCTCCGCCTGGCACACCGGACAGGTCACGAGCTGTTCGTCGCGGCGCCGGCGGCGCAGCAGCGGCCACAGGAAAAACGCGAACGCGAACGCGCCGCCCCCCACGCCCAACATCGTGGTCAGCGCCGCCTCATCCTCGTCGTGGCCGAGCCCCGGGGCGTCTCCCAAACCGTGGATAAAAGGGTTGTCGCCCTCGGTGTCGAACTGCGGCACCGGCACCTGCCCGCCGTGCACCGCGAACGTCAACGGCCCCACCCGGGACCCGCTCGCCAGGTGCACCGCGGTGATCGACACCGGCCCGTCGCCGGGGGCCAGGGCCAGCCCGTGCCCGCACACATCGACGCGGCCCAGGCCAAAGGTGCGCGCATGTCGCACATCGACCACCGCCCGGCGCCCCCCTTGCTCGACGATCAGCGCGTCGACGGGGGGGCTCTGTTCGCCCGCGTCGAACAACACCGCGTGGCTCTCGTAGGTGCCGCACCCTGCGCGCTCGCGTTTGACCCGGGGACCGAGCCAGAGGCTGTCCAGCGACAGCTCGCCGGGGCGCGGGCCGGTCACCTGCACGTCCTTGGGGAACGCCTCTTGCGCCCGCAACAGGGCCACCCGGTCGTCGGGACCCAATGCCGTTGTGTCCACCCGCACCAGCCGGTGCCGCCCGGTCTCGCTCCCCCCCGCGAGGTCCACGTCCTCGGTGGGCAGCGCGCTGGCGGCGTCGAGGCTGGTCTTGGCCTCGAAGTAGGACAGCGGCACCGCCACGATGCGCGCCGCGGTCTCGTCGTCGTCGAGCCAGGCCCCTTGGCCCCCGTCGAGCAGGCGTTGGGGGGCGCAGCCGCAGGTGCGTTTTTGTTTGGCCAGGTCCTCGGCCACCGCCGGTCCTGCCCCCAGCGCGACGACGAGCACCAAGACGAGACGGCGCATCACGCGGGGGCCTCGCCGGGGCCGACCACCGCGGTCCCGCAGCCGGGGCAGAACATGCCCCCCTCTTCTTCGGACACCGGCAGCTTCGCCCCGCACGTCGGACACGGGATGAGCGGGGGGGCCACAAACCGCCGGCGCATGATCAACGCGAAGCCCCACGCGAGCAAAAACACCCCGAGCAGCGAGCCGAACGCGAGGTACGGCACGATGGTGGTGTAAAACGCCACGTCCTCCTCGGTGAGGCCGAAGGGTTGTCCCCCCGCGAGGCGCACGGGGCGCATCTTTTTCCAGCGCCGGTTGGCCCCCGCGGCGAACACGTCCGCGCCCTGGTTGCAGGTGTCGAAGTCCCAGGTCTCGCCAAAGCCGACCCAGCCCGCTTCCCGGACCTCTTCCCAAAACGCGACGTTGTCGCCCGGGCAACGAAACTCCGGCACCACCGTCGGGGCGGGCGCCTGCGCCATCGCCGCGGGCGCGACGCCCCCGGTGAGCCACACAAGTGCAAACAGCCAGCGGTGGGTCATTGTCGTCCAACGTAAAGACCTGAGCGGCGCATGAAAAGGGCGACGGCAAAAGTCCGCAAAAGACCGGCCCCACCGGTGCGACAACCCGTTGCCGGCGCGGGTTCCGCCCGCTCTGGCATTTGGGCGGCGAATCCGTATATACAGGGATTTTAAGGGTTTTCTGATTGACCGCCCGCGAGAGTACCCCGCCGAATCCCGTGACCGAGCTCGTCCGGCCGGACGCCCCGCCGCGCGAGCTGCGCGGCTACGGCATGAACGATCGGTTCGGGCCCTTCGTGTCCGCGTTCGCCCGGCGGTATCTCGACTCGATTCACTACCCCCCCGAGATGGCCGCGCGCATCCGCAAGCTCGCGCAACAGGGCGTCGTGGTCTACGTGCACCGCACCCAAAACATCGCCGAACACCTGGCCCTGCAGCGCGCCGTGTACCGGCACGAGCTGCCCGTGGCCCGGTTCACCGGGGGCCTCAACGTCGCCACGGTCCAGCCTTGGTGGCGTTTTCCGCGCGAAAAACGCACCGGCACCCGCGCCGACAACCAGCTGCGCCTGCTGCGCACCTGCGTCGAGGCGGGCTTTTCCGCGCAGCTGTTCTTGCGGCGGCCGCTCACCCTGATCAACGCCAAGACCGCCCAGCGCATCGACTACGTCGCGGCCCTGATCGACCTCTGCAAAGAGCGCGACCTGCCGATCTTCCTCGTGCCCCACTTCCTCGCCCTGCGCTCGGAGCCGGGCAAGTTCGAGCCCACCGCGGCGGACGCGATCTTCGGGTCCGCGGATGCTCCAGGCACATTGCGGGCACTGGCCCGGCTGATGCTGTCCCGCAACGTGGCCCGCTTCGAGGTCTCTGAGCCGATCTCGCTGCGGGCGTTTTTGCACCAGCAAGGCAAGGACCTGCCCACCGCGGCGTTGGCCAAAAAAGTGCGTTGGTCGATTCTGCATCACCTCGCGCGCATCGAGCGCATCGCGCACGGCCCGCCGCTGAAGAGCCCCGCCCGCATGCGCGAAGACGTGTTCAAGGACGCGCTGCTGCAAAAGGCCATCGGCGAGCAGGCGACCAAACGCGGCGTCACCCGCGAACGTGTTCGTCGTGAAGCCGAAAAGATGTACGAAGAGATCGCGGCCAAACCGGACTTCGATTGGGCCCGGATGATGGACAAGCTCCTCCGGCTCATCTGGCGCGTCATCTACGACGGGCTCATCATCAACAAGACCGACATCGCGCGCATTCGCCAAGCCGCCCGCGACGGGCCGTTGGTGCTCGTGCCCTCTCACCGCAGCCACGTCGACTACCTGGTGATGAGCCAGGCGTTTTTGTGGAACGGGCTGCTCCCCCCCTACGTCGCCGCCGGCAACAACCTGAACTTCTTTCCCCTCGGCCCGATTCTCCGACGGGGCGGCGGTTATTTTATCCGGCGCACCTTCCACGGCGAGCCCCTCTACCCCCACGTGTTCCGCGCCTATGTGCGGCGGCTGTACCGCGAGGGTTTTACCCAGGAGTTTTTCATCGAGGGCGGCCGCTCCCGCACCGGCAAGACCCTGGCCCCCAAGCTCGGCATGCTGCGCATGTTGATCGACGCCTACCTCGAGTCGCGCCAGCCCGACGCGGTGTTCGTGCCCGCGAGCATCGCCTACGAAAAGATCATCGAGGCCGGGGCCTACTCCCGCGAGCTCAAGGGGGGCGAAAAGGAGGCCGAGAGCGCCACCGCCCTCATCCGCACCGCCGGGGTCCTCACCTCGCGATACGGCCGGGTGTTCATCACCTTTCACGATCCCATATCATTGCGCACGTTCCTGCGGCGCCACGGCACCACCAAAGAAGAGCTGCTCAAGGGCACCGAAGAGGAGCGCCGCCACCTCGTCCAGACCCTCGCCTTCCGCATCGTCTACGGCATCAACTCCGCGGTCCAAATCACGCCCAACGCGTTGCTGTGCCTGGTGCTGTTCGGCTTTCGGGGGCGGGGCATCGAGCGGGAAGAGCTGGCCCAGACCATTGACATTGCGCTGGCGCACATCATGGACCAATCCGAGGGCAAGGCCCGGCTCTCCCCCGGGCTCGACCACGCCCCCATGGCCGCGGTGGAAGCGGCGGTGGCCTTGCTCATGGCGGACAAGAGCATCACCGTCGAGACCGTGGCGGGGCGGACCTTCTACCGGGCCGCCCCGTCGGGTTTTCTCGAACTCGAGTTCTACAAAAACAACATCATTCACTTCTTCGTGCCCGAGGCCATCCTCGCCACCGCGATGCGCGCGGCGGGGGCCCGGCCCGGCCGCCCCGTCGACCGGGCCGAGGTCAAGGCGCTGACCCTGCAGTTTTCGCGGGTGTTCAAGTTTGAGTTCATCTTCCGCGAAGGCGACTTCACCACCCTGTTTCGCCAGACCTTGGCCCGGGCGGACAAAAACGGCGTGCTCGACATCGAGGACACGACGTTGACCCTTCGCGACGAAAAGGACGCCAAGCGGTGGGGGGCGTTTTCCGCCAACCTGGTGTCCAACTTCGTCGACACCTACTGGTCGGTGGCCAAAAACCTCCGCACCGCCCTGCCCGGCGCGGCCCACAAGAAGGCCCTGACCCAGTCCTTGCTCGAGCACGCCCGGGCCGACCTCATCGCCGAGGACATCGTGTGCCCCGAGGCGGTGAGCAAGGCCAACATCGAAAACTGCCTGCAGCTCCTCGTCGACCAACAAATCCTGCTCACCGGCGACAAGGGCCTGTCCCTCATCGACGGCAGCGCCGCGGCCCTGGACGACATGCAGGAGCTGCTCGACCGGGCCCGCCTCGGCCGGCTCCGGTCGTCGTGACCACCCGGACCACCCGGCGGGTGTTTGTCGTCGGGAGCGCGTCGGGCGCGGTGCTGTCCGCGTGCGCCACGCCCCGGCCCGCGCCCGCCCCCCGCTTGTCCCGGTTGCGGCCCACCGTCACCGTGTCCGCGCCCGCCCGCCGCCCCGACGCGGCCGGCTTTGTCGCCGCCCACCTCGACGCGGCCTTGGCCGCCATCGCCGGGCACGGCCTTTCCGCGCCCCGGCCGGTGTTGATCGCGGTGCACGACACCGTCGACGAGTTCGTGGCCGCCACCGGACAGACCGCGCCCTGGATGCGTGCCTATGCACAATATGCCCGGGTCGATTTCCTCGCCCCGCGGTTCTGGTCGGACCCGGGCCAGCACGCCCGCCGCGAAAAGCTCACCCACGAGCTGTGGCACGTCTCGACCTTCCAGTGTTTCGGCACCCGCGAACACGCGGTGCAGGCTCATTTGCCGTTCTGGTTGCGCGAAGGCAGCGCGAGTGTCGTCGCCGGTCAAGTCCGTCGTCGTGCCCCGCTGGCGCTTGTGCGGGGGCTCGACGATGCCCTGCGCGCGCCGCCGACTGACCACCGGTTGCGTTACGCCGCGGCGCATCACACCTGCGCCCACCTCGTGCAACGGCATGGGGACGACGTGTTTGCGCGGTTGTTCGCCGCGACGGGAGACGCGGTCCGGGGGAGGGACCCCCACCCACTCTCGCGCGCCCTGGAGGGCGTGCTCTCCACGTCGGAAAAAGAGTTGTGGCGAGAGGTTGTCGAGCGGTCCCCAAATCGGGCAAAGATCCGACAGCCGCAGCCATCGTGGCTTGTGCGATACTGATCGGGTTGCGCGTTGTGAAGCAACCGCGAAGACCCTCCCCGGGCACCGCAGGTGTCTCGGCGAGGAAGCGCTGGGGAGGCGAGACGATGATGAAGAAGCTGTTCCTGTTCGGGGTCGCGATGTCATTGATGGCGCTGTTGGGCGCGCGGTGCGGGACCGACGGCGACGGATTGGACGCGGGTTCGCCCGACGTCGTCGTCAACGGCATCGACGCCGGCCTCCCCGATGTCGATCCCCCGGACGTCGGGTGTTACGACCGCGACGACGACACGGTGTGCGACTACCAGGACAACTGTCCCGATGCGCCCAACCCCGATCAGCTCGACCACGACGGCGACCAGATCGGCAATGCTTGTGATCCCGACTGCTTCGGCACCGAGACCGCCCTGCCCACCGAGCAAGAGGCGCAGGCGAAGTTCACCCAGCTCGGCATCGGCGGGTATTACGACTCGTGCGCCAACTGCCACTACGCGGGCACGCCGTCGGGCGAAGACACCCAGTGGGGTGGCCAAGCCGACTGGTACGCGGCGGTGATCGGCCACCTCACCCGCACCGGACAACTCGAGACCGCGGGCGCGTCGACGACGATCGCCACCTACTGGGGCCCCAACGCGGTGGTGCCGCACAGCAACAACCCCGACGCCTACGGCGCGCTCGTCGAGTTCTTGGACTACCGCAACACCCCACAACCCGTCGCGGTCGACTGCACCGGGGACGGAGACGGAGATGGCGACGGTGATGGGGACGGCGATGGAGATGGAGACGGAGACGGAGACGGAGACGGCGACGGTGATGGGGACGGTGATGGAGACGGCGACGGAGAACCCACGCTCGCGTTCGAGGACACCACGCCACCGGTCGAGCCCCGCCAACAGTGCTCTGACCCCATCCGCATCAAGCTCCGCGACGGCGCCGGCAACCCCTTGCCCGCGTCCGGCCCCGAACAGATCACGCCCACCGTCGGCCCCGTCGGGGTGAACGACGTCGACCTGTACTTCGACCAGTTCTGCAACAACCCGCTGTTCCAGGTCTCGATCCCGTCGGGGGCTGACCAGGGGACGTTCTACTTCCGGAAACAGGAAGCGGGCACGTTCACCATCACCGTGACCAACGTCGGCGGCAACTACGCGAGCGCGTCCCAGGACTTCACGGTCATTCCGTAGTCGCGCGGGACCGGTCCGCGCCGGCCCGGTCCACGTCCCCGCGGGCATTGCGCCGCGGGGACGGGCGTGCGCATGCTCTGGCGGGAGGTGAAACATGCCCCATGTCACTGAGCGAGGTCGAACATCCCCGGCGCGTACCCCGCGCGCCGACGACGCGGCCCCCGCGGCCCCCGCGGACACGGCCCCCACGCCCCCCGACGACGACGGCCCGGCGCTTCCGCCCGCCTCCCGCTTCAGCGGGGCCGACGCCCGCGCGGCGTATCGCATCTCGGTGCGTTCGGTGGCGGGCCAGCCCACCAAGGCCCCCGCCCTGGCCGACGACTGGTTCGAGGCCGCGTACACCGCCGAGGCCAAACACCTCGCCAACCTCGACGTGCAAAAGTTGATCGACGACGCCATCGCCACCGAAGAGGCCCAGCTCGGCCGGCCCCTCGACCGCGACGAGCAACGCGCCCTCGCCCGCCCGATCCACAAAGCCCAGTTCCGCGGCTTTTATGCCAAGCACTACAAGAAGGTGGCCAAGGACGACGCGTCCAAAAAGAAGGCGGTCTCATCGGCCAAGCGCCGTGAGAAAAAGCGCCTCGAGGCCCGCGGCCGGGACCCGTTCACCCCCCTGGCCCAAGGCGACCGCGCGGCCCGGCAAAAAGAGGTGATGCTCTTCGAGGACGCGGACCTGATGGTGGTGATCGACCGCTTCTCGCCGTCGCCCAAGGCGCTGGTGGTGCCCAAAGAGCAGGGCATGTTCCCCACCGACATCAAAAAGGCGACCTTGGCCAAGCTCTCGGAGGTCTCGGCCCTGGTCAGCGATGCTTTTGCCCAGGTGGCGGGCAGCCAGCCGGCGGAGATTTGGATCAACCCCCCGCAGAACTTGTCGCTCAAGCAGCTCCACGTTCATGTGCAGCCGCGACTGCCCGCGTGGGAGGACACCCCCCGCCCCCGCGGCGTGCCGCCGCCGCCCGACCTGGTGGCCGAGCAACAGAAGTTTTACGCGGAGCTGGGCGCGAAGATCGCCGCCCTCATCGCCGCGCACTGACCCGCGCCGCCCACACCGGTCACCGGTCGCGCTCGTCGGTCACCGGCTGCAGGGTCAGCGCCTCATAGAGCGCCCGGGTCCGCATCAGGCCGGCGCGGGCATCGCGTTGCAGCCCATCCAGGGCCATCTTGAACTCGTCCACCGACATCGTCTTCCGTGGCATACCGCCTCCACCTGGTGTCGCCATTGGTCCCCCACTAGAGCAGAGGGTCGCCTGGGGGTCCAAAAAATGACCACGCGATCGCGGCCTCGACGGGTGTGGTAGAATGATCGCGATGACCGAGTTGTCGCCCTCCGAAAAACAAGCCTTGCGCAAGAACACCGGCGTGCAGTTCGGCACCGACCGTCTGCTCGCGGCCCCCGGTGAGGGCAAAGGCCCCAAAGGCGTGCTCATCGTCGTCGCGGTGGTGCTGTTGGTGCTCGGCGTCGGCACCGCCATCGCGCTCTCCGCCGCCCAGTAGCCAAGATCGGCGGCGGGGAAAAACAGGGACCCCAGGGACAAACCTTCTAGACTCGCTCGACGATGTTCGTGCTTCCGATCGTCCTGTGTTTCGCCGCCGATGTGGCCGTCGCTGAACAGCAAGCGGCGGCGTTCGTCGCGTTGTCGGAGAGCGAAGACGACGTCGAGGGGCCGCCTCCCCCGCCGGCGGTGGACGCGCCCGACGCGGGCCCCGACGCCGACGAGGTCGCGGCCGAGCGGCAGCGCGAGCAGGACCGCAAGGACGCCGAGGACAGCGCCGCCCGGGCCAAAAAGGCCGAAGCCGAGGCGGCCCAGAAAGCCGCCGCGGCCCAAGCCGCGATTCTCGTCGAGGTCTACGCCGCCGCCGGCCAGCTCCGGGTCCAGCAGGGCACGGCCGCGGACGCGCGGCTGCGCATGCAACAGGCGACCGACGCGGCCCGCGAGGCCCACGAGGCGGGCCGGGATCGGGCCCACGATCTGAAGGTGGCGGCGAACACCGCGCAGTCTTTGGACAAGCTGTTCGACCAAGCAGTGGAGGGCCAGGTCACGTCGTGGGACGCGATGGACAAGGCCTACCGCGATGCAGGCACATACGGAGACGAGACCTTGGCCGCGGTGCGCCGCAGCGTGCGGGACGCCGAGGTCGCACTCGACGACGTACAGAGCACCGGGAGCACCGACGGCCTCACCGACGCGCTCGCCGACCTCGGCGAAGCCCAGGCCGAGGTGAGCCGGGAAATCGCGCGGTTCGAAGAAGAGCGCGACCGGGTGTTCTTCGCGGTGGCGGAGGCGGCGGCCGAAGCGGCCCAGGCCTACCACGCGGCCCGGCTCGCGCTGTTGCCCAAGGTCAGCCGCGCCAAGTACGACCACCTGCACGAGCTCGGGGACCTCGACGCCCAGCAGAACCTGCGCGCCGCGTTCCGGCAAATCTGGCCTGGTCTCAAGTGGCACATGTGGATGCGGGCCCGGCAACTCATCGCCCTGCCCCACCGGCTGGTGAGCGAAGGGTTGTTCGTGACCTCGCTGCTGTTTGCCCTGATGCGCGCGCTGGTGGGGATCGCGGTGGGGGTGTGGCTGTACCGCCGTGTGCCGGCCGCGTTCAAGGCGTTGCGCTCGCGCTGGGTGGCCGCGGCCAAGACCGCGGTGGGCGCTCGTCAACGAGAGACGTTGGCCCAAGCCGCGGAGGCGGTGGGGCCGTTTGTGCTGCTCGCGAGCGCCGCGTGGTTCGTCAGCGACAGTCTCAGCCGGGTGGGTCCGCGCATCGAAATCGGCGTATTCCTCGAGGTCGCCCTCTACATCTGGGGATACCGGGCCGCGGCAAAGCTATTGCACCTGGTGGTGGTCAAGCTCGCCCGCCGTCACCACCAGCTGGAGATGACCACCAAGCTGAAGGCTTTGCGTTCGGTGCGTCTGCTGATGCGCTACACCTTCGTGGCCGCCTATGTGCTGGGTCTGGTGCGCGGGCTCGTCGGCAGCGGGGTGGTCACCGCCAACGTGCAGCGCGCCCTCGTCGTCGGCTTCGCGGGCTGTTGTTTGCTGGTCGCGTACCGGTGGCGCAACGAGATCCACCAAGAATACAAACGCCAACAACCCGCGGGCCGACTGGCCGAGACCATGGACAAGCGCGGCACCGCTGGCGCCGGCTTTGTCTACGTGTTGCCCGCCCTCGGCGCAGTGGTGGGCGCGGCCCTGATCGCGGTGGCGCGCGACTTCCTCCTCGGGTTCGAACAAGCCCGCCGGGCCTCGGCCTATCTGTTCCAGCTGCGCATCGAGCGCCAAGCCAAGGATCGGCCCGCCACCGAGGTGGTGATCGAGACCTTGCCCGACAAGGTCAAACAGAACTTCCTCGACGCGCCCAGCACGGATCGCGCGGTGACCATCGACCGATTCTCGGCCGTGCCCGACGTGGTCAAACGCATGACCGAAGACTGCGCCAACACCGGCCTGTTGCTCGTGCACGGCCCGTACGGCGTGGGCCGCACGACGTGGCTCAAACACCTGGAGGAACAGCTCCAGCCCCAGCTCCCGGTCAAGTGGTGGGCCCCGCACCACCGCATGTCCACCGCGGCGGAATTTGTGCAAAGCGCGGCCGCGCTCTTCGAGGTCGAGCTGGGCCACGCCGGCCCCACCGTGCCCAGCCTCGTCGACGCCCTGGCCGACCAGCCCCCCACCGCGGTCCTCCTCGACGGACTCGAGTGGCTCTTCCTGCGCGGGCTGGGCGGCTATGGCGCGCTCACCGCGCTGTTCGAGGTCGCGAGCGAGACGCAGAATCGGTTCTCGTGGGCGGTCACCGTGCCGCGCCCGGGCCTGCATTTCTTGTCCCAGTCCAAACGTCTGCTCGACCACGCCAGCCAAGTCATCGAGCTTCCCCGCTGGAACGAACAAGAAATCCGGCAGCTCATCCAGCGACGGCTCAAACGCTGCAACATCAACGTGAGCTTCGACGAGCTGCTGGTCCAAGCCGGCGACGCCGAACGGCCCGATGCCCACCTCGTCGACAACGAGGACGGCTACCTTCGGCTGCTGTGGACATTCTCCGACGGCAACCCGCGCATCGCCCAATACTTCTGGCTGCGTTCGCTCGTGCGGCAGAACGACCAGGACTTCAAGGTCCGGCGCTACACCGCCGCCTCCCCCGACGATCTCGAGGTCATCCCCGAGGGGGACCGGTTCATCCTCGCCGCCTTCGTGTTGCACCGCGCCCTCACCGCCCACGAGGCCGCCCGCGCCTGCAACCTGCCGCTGGCCCAGACCCAAGCCCACATCCGCCGCTGCGTCGAGCGGGGCATCTACGTGCCCTGTCCCGTCAGCCCCGATCGGTGGGTCATCGCGGTGGCGTGGTGGGAGGCGACCCTGCGCTTTTTGCGCCGCAAGAATCTTTTCATGTCCTGAGCCGAGGAGGCCACCATGGAACTGCAAAACGTCCAATCTGTGCTCGGCATGATCCGGGTGGGCGGGCTCATCACCGCCGGGGTCGTGCTGCTCTTCACGGTTTTGCTCGCGCGCACCCTCACGTCGGTCTTGGTTCGCGCGGGCGATCGTTTCTTGGAGCGGCGCTTGTTGCTCAACCAGGTTGCGGCGTTTGTGCGGTTCGGGGTGTATTTCATCGGCATCCTCCTCGCGGTGGTGAGCGCGGTGGAGCTTCGCCAAGAGACCATCCTCGCGTTGTCGGGGACCATCGCCCTCGCCCTCGGGTTCGCCCTCAAGGACCTCGCGAGCTCCGTGCTCGCGGGCCTCACCATCCTTATCGACAAGCCATTCCAAGTCGGGGACCGCATCATGGCCGACGGGACGTACGGCGACGTCGTGGCCATCGGTCTGCGGTCGGTGCGCATCGCCACCCTCGACGACAACCTCGTCACCATTCCCAGCAGCCGCTTCCTCACCGACAAGGTGTCCAGCGGCAACGCCGGAGAGCTGAACATGCTCGTGCAGATGGATTTTTTCATCGGCATGGATCAGAACGTCGAGCGCGGGGTGCAAATCCTCGAGGAGGTGCTCACCGGTTCGCGGTTCTGCTACCTGAAAAAGCCCTGGGTGGTGCTCGTCAACCAAGTCGAGACCGGCGGCCACTTCGCGGTCCGGCTCCGGGCCAAGGCCTACGTGCTCGACACCCACTACGAAAAGCCGTTTGAAAGCGACGTGACCCGCCGCTTGATGAAGGCGTTCGCGGCCGAGAACATCCTGCCCCCCGCGCGGCTCGTGCGCGTGGTCGGCGGCGACGCGCCCCCGACCATGGAACTGGTGGCCTGACCGTCCGCGCCCTGGCGCGCAGCCTCCGCCACCCTGGCGCGGCGCGAACCCAGTTCCATTGGCGCAGACCGGTCACATCCTTTTTGCGCCCGCCATCTCAGTCTGCCCGCGGTCCGGCCACGTCTTTTTTGCGCAGGCCCACCCACAATCGGGTGGGCGGATCGCCCCACCCCCGCCGCCACGAAAGGACAAAACCTTCTCGTGCCGCACCGTGTGGGCAGCCAAAAAAAAAAAAAAAAAAAAAAAAATGTGTGACGCGTCTTCTCTGCATCCGGGCCGGAGACCGCCCGGTTGCGGCAGGCCCGGCCTGCTGAACTAATTTACCCTATGTTTCAAATACTTACGGCCTCGCCAGGGGACCGGATCTGGCCCCCGGCGGGCCGTCGGCCCATCCCGTAGAATCCTGTGCATGAGGTGTACGCGGACCTTCGTCGTCGTGGCGGCGCTGGCGAGCGGGGCGTGCGGCGAGCCGCCCCGGGCCACGACGTCGCTGTCCCCCGGTGACATCGCGCCCCCCGCGCTGGCCGCGCCGGTGGTGGTGGCCCGCTACGACGCCGCGCGCCACGATGTACCGCTGCCCAATGACCTGTACCGCGGCAGCCAGGTGCTGTCCGTGCCTGCCGAGGCCGCCCAGAGCGACGCCGAGGCCGACCTGTTCGCGCGGCTGCGGGGGGTGAGCGGCTACTTCGCGCAGAGCGCGATTTCGTTCCCGTTGTCCGGCCCGCTCGACGAAGCCACGGTGGCGGGCGCGACCCTGCTGTTCAACCCTGACACCCAAGCGGTGGTCGCACACAGTATCATTGTGCGGCCGGACGCGGTGGTGCTCGTGCCCGACGCCCCCCTGAGCCGCTCGTCACGGTTTGTCGCCGCGTTGCGCCAAGGCCCCACCGGGCCCGCGGGCGAGCCCTTCGTGCGCGACGAGGCGTACCAGGCCTACGCCGAGGGCCGGGGGGCCGCGTATGAGCTGCGGGCCGAGGCCGGGGTCACCGCCGCGCTCGCCGCGGTGCAAAGCCGGGGCATCGACCCCGACGAGATCGTGGTCAGCACGCTGTTCACGGTCACCGACGACGATGCGTTCCCGTTTGGGACCGGTCCCGAGGACACGCCGTTCCCTTCCCTCGCGCACATGAGCGCGCTGGGGCTGTCCATCCCCGGGCCGACCTTCGCCGCCCAGTTCGCCGATGCCCTCGTCGGGTACGACGGCTTTGGCACCCAGAGCCCGGTGCAGTTCCCGTTCCCCGAGCCCGCGGCCAACAACGCCGCGCTCCACAACGCCATGGCCCTGTACACCGTCGACGACGACGGCCTGCGGCCGGTCGAGGCCACCCACACCGGGACGTTCGCCGGCGGCGGCACCATCGCGCCCACCGCCGCCCTCGCCCCCGAACAGGACGTGGTCGCGGCCCTGCACACCGGGCCCACCGCCGGCGGCCGGCTGTTCACCCCCGGGCTCACCCTGTTGGCGGTCACCTCTCCCGCTCCGCTCACCGACGACGACGGCCGCTCCACGGTGCGGCTGATCGCCGATGCCCGCGCCGCGGAGCTCGAGACCCTGCGGCCGGCCTACGCCGAGGCGGCGCTGTTCCTCGACGCCGACGGCACCCCGCGCGACGAGCTGCTCGCCCTGTCCCGCTATCCCCTGTTGCACCCCAAGACCCGGGTCCTGGCCATGCGCCAGGCGCTCTACGACCAGCAGGTCGACCCCACGCCCCACAACCTGCTGGTGGCCACCCCCGAGGAGCGCGGCATTCCCTTCGTGCTCAGCGACGTCGACACCGTGGTCACCGGCGACATCACCACCCTCGACTTCCTCGCCGGCGACAGCGTGGCCTTGTCGGTGTACGCCGAAGAGACGCCGGTGGACTTCATCCTCACCATCCCCGACGGCACCACCCCCGGCACCCCCATCCCGGTGGTGCTGTTCGGCCACGGGCTGTTCACCACCCGCGAGCTTGTCTACCTCGCCGCCGACTTCCTCGCCGCCGCGGGGTTCGCCGCGTTGTGCATCGACTTTCCCCTCCACGGCAAGCGCACCCCGTGCCTGCAAAGCAGCGACTGCACCCAAGACGCGATGTGCGAGGCCGACGGGATGTGCCGCACCCCCGACGGCTCCGAGGTGCCGGTGGCCTCGGTCCAGAGCCCGTGGCCGGGAGGCCCGGCGGTGCCGGTGGCCACGGGCCGGGCGTTCATCAACCTGCAGACCCCGGCCAAGACCCGCGACCACTTCCTCCAGGGCCTCGTCGACCTCTCCCAGGCGGTGCGCTCGATCCAACTCGCGGACTGGGCCGGGTCCACCGGCTACACCCTCGACGGCAATGACATTGTGTACTTGGGCATGAGCCTGGGCGGCATCTATGGCGCGTCCTTTTCCGCCATCGAAGACCAAATCGGCAGCTTCGCCCTCAACGTGCCGGGGGCGGGCCTCGTCGACCTCATGCAAGAGAGCCAAGCCCTGCTCCCCGACGTGCAGGACTTCGCGTTCCAGACCGGGACCCTGCCCGGCACCGAAGCCCACTTCGCCTACGTGAGCACCGCCCGGTGGATCTTCGACCTCGCCGACCCGCAAAATCTCGTGCGCCCCCACCCGGGCAAGCGCTACCTCATCCAAATGGCCAACGGCGACGAGATGGTCTCCAACGACGCCACCCACCGGCTCGCCGATGCGCTGGGCGAGCCCATTCAGGAGTACTTCCCGCTGCTCGGGCACGCGTTCTTGTTCGATCCCACGTCGTTGGAATCCGAGGCCGCCCGCGACGAGATCATCGCGTTCTTCGCCGCCCGCTAGGGTCCAGCGACGAGGCACCCGACGGGGCCACGCCGAGCGCACTGCCCCTTTGGTTTTGAGATGCGCCAAAGGCGCGCTCGCCCCAGAATGTGACTGTGCGGCTACGGCAAGGGCCGGGTCACCGCCACCGGCGCGCCGTCGGTCAAGGTCTCGAAGAACAACCGCAGCGACTCCTGGGCGTTGGCGTCCCGGAACACCGCGAAGTGCCCCTCGTTGGGGTACTGCATCATCGCCGCGGTGGTGGGCGCGCCGTGGATGGTGCGGTTGGCTTGGGCCCGATCGCCGGCCGGGGGCACGTGCACCAGGTCGACGACGGCGAACCGTTCGCTCACCGGCTCGACCAAGGACAGCCCATAAGCCGCGGCCATGCCCGCGTGGTTGCGCTTGGGGGTGAAGTCGTCGAGCAGGCCGGACGTCGCCACCAGGTGCGGCGCGTGGCCGGAGGCGCCGGTGCGCCACATGTCGCCGTAGTTGATGGGGTCGGCGGGGTCGACCCAAATCTGGAACAGGGAGAACACCGGGTGAAACCGGTCGAGGGACGCCTCCTCGGGCAGCCCGAGGAGGGTGCGGATGATCGCGGGGAGGTTCACGGGTTCGGTCTTTTCCGCCAGCGAGGGGGCAAAGCCGCCCCCCGCCCCGGACAGGTACACCCCGGTGAGCCGCGGCTCGACCGCGGCGAGCATCGCGCCGACAATGCCGCCCTGCGAGTGGCCGAAGTACCCGATGCGCGAGGTGTCGAAAAACGCGGGCCCCCCGTCGAGCCAGATGCTCACCGCGAGGTTTTGCACCGCCGAGACCAGTTGCACTTTTTCAAGCACCGACTGCCGCCAGATGTTGCCGCCGGCGGGGGGGTTCAAAAAGTTGAACGTGAGCAGCTCCTCTTGGCCCTCGCGCCACCCCTCCCGGGTGCGGTGCACGGGCTCGCTGGTCATGATCGTGGCCCACCCCGCCCGGGCGAGCTGGTGCGACTCCGAGTACGGGGCGTTGCCGAGGCCGCTGCGGGCCCAACCTCCGGTGCCGTGGCCCATCACCGCGATGGGCCAGCCCCCGTCGGGCGCGGCTCCCTTGGGCACGGTGAGCACAAACTCCACCGTCTCCACAAACTGCGGGACAAACCGCCCGTCGTCGTCGATCTCCACCCGCCCGGTGGTGCCGTCGAAGCTGTCGTAGGGGGGCGCGCCCCGCAGGTATTGCTCGAGGTCGACCTCGCCCACATACACATTGTACTCGTCGAAGTTGACCTCCTCGTCGCGGTACAGCACCTCGGTGCGCGGGGGCGGCGCGTCCCGGAGCGCGCGCGCCGCGGCCAGCAGCGGCGGGGCCCGGTCCACGGTGTCGACGAACTGAATCAACGCCACGTCCTCGGGACGGAGGGCGAGCGCGGCCAGGAGATTGCGGTACCGCGCGGCGTCGACCTTCACCCGCGCCTCGGGGTGCGTGCCGTTCATCAGCTGGGTGAGGTCATCGGACGCGGCCAAGGCCGTGCCCGACGAGCCCCGGGCCGCGGTGGTGACCACCAACGCCACCGACCCCTGCGGCACCGCCCCGAGCAGCGGGGTCACGGCCACGGTGTCGTCCACAAAAAAGCCCCCGTCCCCGGCGAACACCTGCCACTCGATGGGCACCCGGACGCTGGGGTCGCTCAGCTCGACCATAAACATTGTCGCCCCGGGGCCGACCGAGTCCCCGGGGGTCTGGGGCAACGAGCCCTGGTCGATGCCGGCCGGGACCTGGAAATAGATGGTCTGGCTCTTGGCGTAGGCCGTGAGCTCTTGAAACAGCGCGAGGTAGTCCTCGAGCAGGGTGACCTCGCCGGGGTTGGGGAAGCTGCGCAGGGACAGCCGGGGCACGCCCTGCTCGTCGGGCTGCCGGAACACGTCCGAGGGCCAGGGCGCGCTCAGCCAGGCGGGGAAATTGTCCCGTGGGAGGGAGAAGGAGATTTCTTCGCCCGCGGGCGCGCAGGCCGCGCTGAGCACGAGGAGACACACGCCAAGGGGGGTTCGCATGTCCAAGTTGTAGCAGACCGCCCCCCGGGCGGCCGTCGGTTGTGCGAGATGTCGGTTGACAGCGGGCGACTTCGTCCTTAGAAATCGCGCTCAACTGGGGCGCATAACTCAGTTGGTAGAGTGTCACCTTCACACGGTGGAAGTCACAGGTTCAAGTCCTGTTGCGCCCACCAAAAGCCGGCCCCCGGGGCCGGCTTTTTGTTTGTCCCCGCGCCGGTCGGCGGCGCAGGTCGGGCGCGGCACGTGGCGAATTCATGCGAGATGAATTGTTCATCTCGCAACATTGGCCAGGCCCACGCTGACGCCGCGGTTCGCTTCTGCTAGCCGACCGCGGTGGTTTGGCTTGGAGGCGACATGACCCGTTTGACCCTGTTCACCCTGGCCGGCTTGGCCCTTCTGCTCCCCGCGTGCTCGGCCGATGAGGCCGCGCAAAAGCCCACCGAGGAGACGTCCGGCGACGCCGCCCCCGCCCTCGAGCGCCGCGCGTTCAACAAGACCGCGGCCGCGTTGCACATCCCGCTGTTTTGGACCGCCGACGACCAAAACCCCGGCGTGATCGACCCCGGCGAGCTCGTGGTGCTCACCGGCTACGACGCCACCTGGGCCACCTACCTCAACGCCGACGGCAGCTTCACCGCCGCCACCTCCGCGGCCATCGACAACATCGCCAAGGTCCAGCAGGACGGCTTCCCCTGGGGCCACCTCACCGACCAAGAGCGGGCCCGCCGCCAAGCGTTGCTCCAGGAACTCAACCAGGGTCGCCCCACCCTGGTGCTCAACGACTTCTCCAGCGCCTCCGCCGAGGACAAAGCCATCGTCACCCACGTGCTCAACGCCGCGCGGTTGATCGAGGCCCTGCACGCCCAACAGATCGGCATCGCCCAGGTCGAGGACGCCCTCGCCGAGGACGACCGCATTTCCCGGGCGGTGCTGCACCGCAACCAAGCGTCCTGGTGCGTGGCCCCCAAGACAGAGAACGACCCCCAATGTCACGTGACCCAGGAGGCCCCCGCCCGCCGCTTCGGGCTCTACCCCAAAGACCTCCAAGCCGACAAAGGCTTCTGCCAGATGCTCGACGCCCACCCCCGTCACCAGGAGTTGCTCAACCCCTTCGTGGTGGTGCGCGCGGACGACAACGGCGAGCTCTCCCCCGTTCCCTACACCGAGGCCTACAAGGCCAAGATGGACGCCATCGCCAAAGAGCTCGACGCGGCCGCGGCCGCGATCGAGGACCCCGCGGAAGACGCGTTCAAAGCCTATCTCCTGGCTGATGCAGAAGCATTCCGGACCAACCAGTGGGAGCCCGCGGACGAAGCCTGGTCCAAAATGAACGTGCACAACTCCAAGTGGTACCTCCGCCTCGCCCCCGACGAGGTCTACTTCGAACCTTGCAGCCGCAAGGCCGGCTTTCACGTCAGCTTCGCCCGCATCAACAAAGACAGCCTCGAATGGCAGAACAAACTGGAGCCGGTCAAAGCCGACATGGAACAAGCCCTGGCCGAGCTCGCCGGCCCGCCCTACGCCGCCCGCGACGTGAGCTTCCACCTGCCGGACTTCATTGACATTGTGCTCAACGCCGGCGACAGCCGGGCGCCGCACGGGGCCACCATCGGGCAGTCGCTGCCCAACTGGGGCCCGGTGGCCAACGAGGGCCGGGGCCGGACGGTGGCGATGACCAACCTCTACACCGACAAGGACAGCCTCGAGGCCCGCAAGGTCCAGGGCGAGAGCCTGTTCTGTCCCGACACCATCGGGCGGCTGGACCACGACCCCGCCCTCGGGACCATGAGCACGGTGCTGCACGAGGCGGCCCACAACCTGGGCCCCGCCCACGAGTACAAGGTCGACGGCAAGACCGCGGGCGAGATCTTTGGCGGCCCCTTGGCCTCGACCTTCGAAGAGCTCAAGGCCCAGACCGCGGCCCTGTATTTTGCCGAGTGGCTCAAAGACCGCGGCATCATCGACGACAAGACCGCCCAAGGCGCACACCTGCGGGACCTGACCTGGATGTTCGGCCACATCAGCCGCGGCATGTACGACGGCAACGGCAAACCCAAGGCCTATTCCCAATTGGCCGCGATCCAATTCGGGTGGTTGGTCAAGGCGGGGGCGGTGCAGTTCCAAAAAGACACCACCGCGGCCAACGGCACCGACGTGGGCTGCTTCTCGGTCGACGTGACCAAGCTCCCGGGCGCCATCTTTGGCCTCGCCAAAGAGGTGCTGCGCATCAAGGGCAGCGGGAACAAGGCCGGGGCCGAAGCCCTCAAGCAAGAGTTCGTGGACGACGAGGGCACCTACACGTCGCTGCGGGCGATCATCACCGAGCGCATGCTGCGCACCGAGAAGGCGACCTTCGTCTACGCGGTCCAACTCTGACCGGAGCACCCGATGAAACACGTCATCGAACACGACCTCGACCACGCCGACGCCAAACGCGCGGTGGAGGCGGCCATCGAGGCCTACAGCGAACGATTCTCGGAGTTCTCGCCCCAGGCGACCTGGACCGGCGACGACAAGGCGGAGATCTCGTTCAAGGCCAAGGGGGTCAGCCTCAAGGGCATCCTCGAGTTGACCGCCCAGGGGATCAAGATGGATCTCGACGTGCCGTTTGTTTTTAAGTTCATCCAGAAGAAGGCCATCGCCGTCATCGAAGAAGAGGTCCAACGTTGGGTGAAAAAAGCCAAAGCCGGCGACCTGTAGCCGTCCTCGTCACCCTCGCCATCGCCGTCGGGGTGGCGGTGTGGGTGGCGGGTTCGGGGGGGGCCTCGCGGGCCTCAGACCAAGACCGCCCCGCGGCCAAAGACCCGCGCCACGATGGCGCCGACCGCGCGGTGCCCGACGAGCCCACGACCGAGGCCCGCGCGCCGGGGGCCACCGCGCGGGTGTTTCTCGAGGTCACGGACGAGGACCGGGCCCCGATCGTCGCCGCCCACGTCGAGGTCAAAGACCTGCACGGGACCGCGGCCCGGGCCCGGACCGACGACAGCGGCGTGGCCGAGCTGCAGCTGGGCCCGGGGGTGCGGGTCGCGGTGAGCGCGCTGGGGTTTGCGCCCCAGACGTTTATCCCCCCGCGCTTTCCCGGGCCCGACGCGGCCTGGACCGTGACCCTGAAGCGGCCCGCGGCGGCGGGCCAAGATGCGGTCAAGGCCTACGGCGCGCTCCTGTCCCCCACCGGGGCGGTGCACGACGGCACGGTGGCGTTTCTCCAAGCAGGCACATTGGTGGCGGCGGCGCGCGCGGACAAGAGCGGGCGGTTCGCGGTGCCGGATGTCGACTTCGATGTCGCCCACGCGGTCAGCGCCGCCCACGGCGAGCGGCGGCAAGACCGGGCCGAGGGGCTGGTGCTCGCGCTGCCCGGGGGCGGGACCCTCTCGGGCCGGGTGCAAGGCCCGGACGGCGCCGCCATCGACGGGGCCAACGTGCGCGCGGTCCCGCAGATGGTGAGCGATGCCCGGCGGGCGTTGTTCGCGGCGCTGCCCAAAAAAGACAAAGCCCTGCGCGAGTCGTTGCGGCGCTCGCTCTCGTCGCTCACCTACGCGGTGGAGGCGAGGACCGGCCAAGGTGAAGACGCGCCGGGCACGTTTGTGCTCGGTCCGGTCGCCGCCGGCCCGCTCACCCTGCTCGCGGCCCACAAAGAGGGCTACATCCCCGACGACAAAGAGGGGCTGAGCGCCCGGAGCGGCGAGGAGGTGAGCGGCCTGGTGTTCACCCTCAAAGGCGCGCCCCAGCTCGTGGGCCGCATCACCGACGCGGCCACCGGGGCCGCGGTGCCGGGCGCCCGGGTGCAGGTGGAGTTCGTGGGGGGACTCGGGCTGCCCGACTTCGGCCGGGCCCGGGCGGGGGCCGACGGCCGCTATGCCCTATCGGTGCACCCCGACACCCTGCTCTCGGTGGTGGTCGACGCGCGGGGGTACCGGGGCTACCGCGAAGGCGGCCTCGCGGTCGAGGACGGCGGCGAACTCGAGAAGAACTTCGCGCTCACCAAGCTGCAAAAGGGCGATCGACGCCGGACCATGGACTACGTCGGGCTCGGCACGGTGGTGAAGAAGGTCGACGACGGCATCTTGGTGCAAGAGCTCGTCGACGGCGGCGGGGCCGCGGAGGTGCTCGGTCCCGGCGACGTCATCCTGCGCGCCGACGGGGTTTGGCTCGACGAGCTCGGGCTCCAAGAGGCGGTGCAGATCCTGCTCGGGGAAGAGGGCAGCGAGGTCGAGTTGTTGGTGAAAAAACACGCCGCCCCCGAAGGCGAGCAAGAGCAGCTGGTGACCCTCGAACGCCAACGCATCAAGTACCAGCGCTAGCCAAAAAATGATTTGAAATCAAGCAGTTAACCGTCGCGGCGGGCGAGCAAGCGCGAGGCCCGGGTCAGCGCGGCGATGGACTTGGCGTCGCAGATTTTGCCCTCGTCGATCCAGGCCAGGGCCTCGTCGAGCGGGACCTGGCGGATGTCGTCGATGACCTCGTCCACCTCGTGGGCGGTGTCCACCGCGGAGAGCCCCTCGGCGAGGAACAGGTAGATCGTCTCGTCGCAAAAGCTGGGCACGGTGAAGACGTGCCCCAGCGGGGTCCACGACGCGGCGGTGAAGCCGGCCTCCTCGACGAGCTCACGCTTGGCACAGTCGAGCGGGGGCTCGCCCCCATCGAGGGTGCCGGCGGGCACCTCCCAGATGAAGCCCCCGGCCGCGTACCGGTATTGGTGGATGAGGGTGACCCCGGCGTCGTCGAGGGCGACGATGGCGGACGCGCCCGGGTGCTCGAACAGCTCCATGTCGTACGGCGTGCCCCCCGGCAGGGTGATGGGGAAGGTCACGAGCTGAATCTTGCGGCCTTGGTAGGCGACCTTTTTGTCGGGGGGGGCTTTTTGCGAATCGTGGTGCGAGGTCATGCAGGCTCCGCCATCTGGCTGTGCAGGTGCGCGCGGGTCGACCACGCCCCGGGGGTGGGCTCGTCGAGGTCCAACCAACGGGACAAGCAGTTGCCGCGTTCGGGCCGGATCGGCAACCACGGCGGCGGGGGCGCGCGGTACGCGCCCTCGTCGTCGAGCATGTGACTGCGGTCGGAGCAGAACTGCGCGCGGTAGGTCGCGATGTCGAACACCCGAAACGCCGGCGCGTACGCCGGCGCAAACACGCCCACGGGGAAACACGCGTCCAGGTATGCCGCGGCCCGGACCCCGGGCGCCAACGTGGTGTCGGGATCGTGCACCACCCGGTCGTCGTCGACGACGACCACGTGATAGTCCCAGACCACCACCGGGTCGCCCGCGCGCTGGTGCAGCATGGCCACGGTTCGCGCGCGGTTGGTGATCAGCCACACCCAGCCGCGCTCGATGCGTTGCGCCAGCTGCCACGCGTTTTCTTCGCAATAAAAGGGCTGGTAAGGCGCCTGTGTCATCGTCCGTCGACCTGTCGCCCGGCGCCCGCGCCGGTGTGGGCGAAGGTCGCCCCTTCGGCAACGCAGGGCAAGTGCGGTAAGACAGGCGCGAAGGTTGTTGTGCCCAAAAAGCCCCCGCCCCCCATCGACCCCGACGCCGACGACCGCGAAGACACCGTGGTCGAGGCCGCGGATGACATCCGCCGGCGCTTCGTGCCCGCGGATGCCGCGTCGTCGTCGGAAGAGGCCGACGTGTGGTCCACGTCCCGCTCGGCCGAGCCCCGCCCGTCGACAAAACACGACGTGGCGCTCAGCGGCCTGACCGCGGCGAGCGAGATGCCCGGCCTGAGCGACCTCGCCCTGTACGCCGACGAGTCGGAAGAGGACGAGGCCACCGCGATCCTGCCGCAGCCGCAACGGGCCGCGTCCTCCCGGCGCGATGACGCCCCGGTGGTGCCCCTGGCCAACAGCAACCTGCGCGTCGCCCTCGAGGACGAGGCCGACGACGACGACGACGCGACCCAATACGTGCCCGTGCCCCGCGCCCTCGATGAGCTGCAGCCGCTCGACGCCGACGAGAACCCGCGGCACGACCGCACGATGTCGAACCCGGTGCTGTTCCGCCAAACCGTGCAGCCGTCGGGCGAAGGCACGCCCCAGCGCATGCTCGACAAGGCCATCCGCCGCACGGTCCAGGAGGCGCAATCCAAGCTTCACCCCGCGCCGCCCCTCGCGCCGCCCGCGCCCGCAGAGGGCGCGCCCGGGCCCGATCCCGCGGCTGGGCCGCCCACCGGCAAGGTCCGCCCCCTGCCCTCGAGCATCGGCGCGCAAGCCCCGGTGGTGGACGCCCCGGGCGACATCGAGCCCCCGCCGGACACCGCGGGGGGGGACGTGTGGGACGCGCCCGACGACGACGACGACCTGTTCGCGGACGATGCCCTCGATGCCGCCCACGTGTTGGTGGTGCGGGGCGAAAGCCAGGAGCAGGCCCCGCGCCCCCCCACCGCCCCCCAGGCGGTGCTCGGCGGGACCGACGAGCAACGGGCGCAGGTGTTCTCGGCCTCGGGCAACGCCCGCTCGGTCGACGGCGCGGCCCCCGCGGCCCCGGCCCGGGCCGGCGACGAGGATCCGCCCACCCTGCCCCCCGACGGTGCGCCGGGCGGCCTCTGGGCGTCGGACGAAAAGACCCCGCCCCCGGACGTGAGCCAACCGAGCCTGCCCCCGGCCCCCGGGGGCGACGAGGTCCCGGCGGAGTTTGACGCTGCGGGGCCCGCGGACACCGACGCCGCCGACGGGCCCGCGGGCCCGCCGCTGTGGGCCGACGCGTCCCTCGACCCCAACGAGCACAGCGACGTCAGCGAACTTGTCGACGACGACGCCAGCCAAACCACCGGCATTCACGCCGGCCGGTCCCGGCCCATGTCCGAGCTGCAGGAGGCCGGGCTCGGCTTGCTCATCGTGGAGGCGCCGAAGGACGCGGTGGTGTTCCTCGACGGCAATGACATTGGACACGGCCGGGTCGAGATCGATGGGCTCAACCGCTTTCAGTCCTACGCGGTCCGGGTCCACCACCGGGGCCACCGGCCGTGGTCGGGCACGGTGAGCCTGAAAGGCCACCCCGAGGCGGTGGTTCGCCCCGAGCTCGTGCCCCGCTAGAGGGCGCGCCCGATGAGCGCGACGCCGGGCTCGATGCCGGCGGCGGCGAGCAGGGACAGCTCGATCTCGGCCATCGCCACCGCCTCGCGCGGGCCGCGCTCGTGGTCGTAGCCGAGCAGGTGCACCACCCCGTGGCACAACAACGCCACGACCTCGACCGCGAAGGGATGTCCACACGCCGCCGCCTGCCGCCGCGCGGTGGGGGCGGACACGATCACGTCGCCCAAAAACGCCGGCCCCCCCGCGATGAGGTCGGCGGGAAAGCTCAACACGTCGGTGGCGCCGGACTTGTGCCGGAACCGCGCGTTGAGCGCGGCGATGTCGTCGTCGTCCACCACCGCGAAGGACACCTCGATGTCGCCCAGCCCCGCGGCCCGGGCGAAGCGGCGGGCGCGCGCCCCAATGTCTTTGTGTTCGTGGGGGGTGAGCACGCCGGGGGCGGCGTCGAACATCATCGCGCCTTGCCCTCGTCGCGCTCGTAGGCGCGGATGATGCGCTGGACGAGCACGTGGCGGATCACATCCCGCTCGTCGAAGCGCACCGCCCCGACGTCGTCGGTGTCGCCGAGGATGCGCACCGCCTGTTTGAGCCCCGAGCGGGCGCCGCGCTCGAGGTCGATCTGGGTCAGGTCCCCGTTGATCACCATCTTCGATCCCTCGCCCAGCCGGGTGAGGAACATCTTCATCTGCTGGCGGGTGGTGTTCTGGGCTTCGTCGAGGATCACGAACGCCCGGTGCAGCGTCCGCCCCCGCATGAACGCCAACGGGGCGACCTCGATCAAGCGCTCGTCGAGCAACGCCGACACCTCGGCCGCGCCGAGGAAGTCGTAGAGGGCGTCGTACAACGGCCGCAGGTAGGGATTGATTTTGGCTTCTAGGTCACCGGGCAAAAACCCGAGCCGCTCGCCGGCCTCGACCGCGGGCCGGGTGAGGATGATGCGCTCGTACCGCCGACGGCGGAACGCGGCCACCGCCATCGCCACCGCGAGGTAGGTCTTGCCCGTGCCCGCGGGGCCGATGCCGAAGGTCACGGTGCGCTGGTCGATGAGGGTCACGTACCGCTTCTGGTTGACGGTGCGGGGGCGCACCGGCCGGCCAGATTGGGTCATGAGGATGTCGTCGCGCAACAGGTTGGCCACGTCCGCGCCGTCGTCGTGGGCGAGGGTGTCGAACACCGCGCGCACATCCGCCAATGTCAATGCAGTCCCGCGCTCGGCCGCGTCCACCAGGCTGCGCAACCCCTGGGCCACCAGGGTCTGGACGTCCTCGGCCCCCCGGACCACAAACGCCTCGCCCCGCGCCCCCACCGTGGCCCCGAAGCGGTCGCGGATGTAGCGCAGGTGGGCGTCGGTGGGCCCGCACACCCGGCGCATCACGTCCTCGGATTTGCCCGGCACCATGACCACGTCGGGGGCCGGGCTGGTCGCGTCGCTCATCGCAGGGGGGGCCTCAGCTCAAAGCCGTCCACCGCGGTGCGGTAACGGAACGGCGCCTCAAAGGGTCCGTGCAGGTCGGCCTCATTGACCCAGCCCGCGACCGCGAGGTCGGACAGCGCCGCCGGGTACCGGCCGTAGGTGAGGCGGTAGACGTGCAAGGCGCGTTCGAGCCGTTGTTGGGCCCAGGCCGCCCGCGCGGTCTCGGTGGCCCGGGGCAACACCGTCGAGGCCCGGGCGGGGGCGAACAGCCCGCTGTCGTCGAGCTCGTAGAGTTTGATGATGCCGAAGATCGCCGCCGCCACCACCGCGTACAGCGCGATGCGGGTGGCGAACTGGGGCGCCCAGGCGGCCACGCTGCTCATCAGGCCTTCGCGGGCCTGGGTGGGCAGCGCGGGCATGGTGGCCTCGACGTATCCGCCGCGCACGAGGTTGGCGAGGGCTTTGGACGCCTCGAACTCGCCCATGCGCGACAGGTCGATCACCCGCTGCACCGTGCGGCCGGTCTCGACGTAATGAAACACCTTGCGCTCATTGCCGCCGAGGTGGGCGTCGGGTTTTTCGTGTTCGCCCGACTCCATGCCCGAGAACGCGTCGTCGAGGCCGGACAGGAAATCGTCCTCGTCGTCCTCCTTGGCCGCGGGGGCGGCGGGCAACCCTTTGAGGGGCTTGAGCACCATCAGCGACGAGACGATGACCTCGCGGACGCTGGGCCACTCGTCCACCATGCGGAAGGCCTCCATGAGGATCTCCTCCGCCCGGATCGGCGCCTGGGTCTTTTCGTCGTGGTCGATGTCATCTTGCTGCGAGAACTCGTACGTCCCCGCTTTCCACAAAAACAACCGGTAGATGGTCTCGGTGGTCTGTAGCTTGGTGAACTCCTTGAGCTGGTCGAGGGTCACCGCCCCCGACTCCAGCAACGCATCGCCCAGCCGGCGCATGGTCCGGGCCTGGTCCTCGAGGGCGGCCTCGAGCTGGTCCTTGCGCAGCACCTCGGCCCGCACCATCAGGTTGCCGAGGCGGTTGCTCTCGTCCCGGCTGCTCTCGTCGGCGCGCACCACGTTGCCGCTCTTGAAGTAGATGCGCACTTCGCGTTCGCGGTTTTTGAGCAACAGCACGCCGGTCTTGGCCTGGTGGCCCACGAGCTGAAAAATATCAGCGATGCCGAAGTCGGACAGGGTCCCGCGCAATGCCATTGTCTATTCGCTCCTCGCGAAGGCATCGCGCACGGTCAACAGATAAAGCACCAACCCCACCACCAGCACCGGCACCAGGAGCGCGACATCGATCGCCACCAGCGGCATCACCGTGAGCCGGGGCAACGCATAGGCGGCGGCCCCGAGCCCGACGGACAGCGCCATGAGCAGCAGCCCGAGCACGGCCCAGCCCCCCTGCCCCATCCACACGTGTCCCGCCCCGGCGAACACCAAGGCCAACAAGCGGGTGGCGCGAGACTCCCGGCTTCGGTGGTCGCGGACCTGACGTTCTTTTTGCACCCGGACCTTCGCGTCCACTTGGCCCGACCGGTAGAACACGTGAAAACACGACGCGCAGGTGCCCGCGGGCACGTCCGCGGCGTCGTAGCGCGGGCTCGACGGTTGGCCGCACCGCTCGCAGGGCCGCGAGGGCTCAAAGCGCCGGAAGAACAACGTGAGCAACAGCCAACCGAGCAACGCCCCCCCGGCGGCGCCCGCAGCGACATTGCGACTCAAGCCCATGAACAACGCGCCCAGCCATTCGTCCCGCACCTGCTCCGCCCCCGGCCCCGGGTCGGTGACCGCGTCCTCGAGCCACCACACCTTGGGCGCGGCCCGGGCGAACAGCTGGTTGTGCGGCACCGCCTTGTCGCCGGCTTGGAACGTCACGTTGCGCATCCGCTCGCGGTCCTCGAGGTGCGCCTCCACCAATGCCACTGCTTCCTTGGGGGCCTGAAGGCGCCCGGTGGGGTCGCGCAGGGCGGACACCGAGAGGTTGAACCCCGCCGCCACCAGATCGGGGTCCTTCTGCAGCGCGCTTTGGAACTCCGCGTGGGCCACATCCGGCCGCCCGGTCACGCCGGCGATGGCCCCGAGGTCGTTTTTGACCCACCCCGCGTCGGGCAGCCGCCGGTTGAGCCGGCCCGCGAGCTGCTTGGCCACGTCGAGCTGGCCTTGGCGGAACGCGTCGTCGGCGAGGGCCGCGAGCTCGATGACCTCGAGCTGCTCGGGCGGCCGGGCCAGAAGCTGCGCCCGCAGATCGGCCCCGGCCACGTCGATGCGCGCGCCGTGGCGGACCTGGGCGAGGGAATCGGGATAGGACAGCAACCGGGCGGACACGTCGAGCAGCAAGGGGGTGAGGGCCGCGAGCACCCCGATCAACACCACCGTCTGGCGCGTGCGCCGGCTCAGGTACACCCACGACAGCGTGAGCCACAGCAGCGGGGTGAACACCGGGCCGAGCCCGGCCACCAGCGGGGCCGCGACGAGCAGCGCCATCAGCACCATGACCTGCCACTGCGCCGCCCCCCGGGGCAACACCGTGAGCACGTCGTACGACAGCATCGGGAACGTGCGCCACACGACCACCAGCGCGACCAGCCACAACAAGATCAAGCCCGACAGCGCCACCCCCGCGCTCAACACCAGCGTCGACCGGACTTGGCCGTCCGGGGAGCGCAGGAGGTGGGTGGTGACCGCGTCGATCATCGCGCCCAGCGCGCCGAACACATCGGTCTTGTCGCTCAGGGCGAGCCGGGCCCGCTCGAGGGGGACCGCGGCCAAGCTCGGGGCCCACTCCCCCGCGGTGTGCAAGAGCCGCTCGGCGCGTTCGGCGTCGCCCACCCCGCGGGCCTTTTGCGCCTCGTGCACAAACGCCCAGGCAAAATCCAATGCTTGTGGACCGTACGGCACGCCCTGCACCCCGAAGGCGCGGGTGCCGTTGATGAGCTCGCTCTCGGCCCTGCGCTCCTTGCTCACCTCGCCGGACTGCACCGCGAGCAGCCGCGCGTCCCAGCGCTCGACCAACCCTGCATAGCTGCGCGGGGTCAGGTCCACGCCCTCCGCCCCCTCCCCGTCGAGGTCGCCGGGGGCGCCCAGCTTGGCGTCCGCCCCGTCGGGGGTGGGCGCGGCGCGCGCGGGCCGGGCCGCGGGCTTGTCGCCGTCGCGCTTCTTTTTGGGGCGGGGCCGGTCGCGGTCGGGGCGATCGGTCGCGCCGGGGCCGCGCGGGGGCGTGATCTCTTCGATGTATTCGGAGGGGTCCTGCGCCCAAGTGCCCGCCGCGCCCATCCAGACCGCGAGGGTGAGGATGCACGCGCCGGGACCGGAACATCGGCGGGCTCGAATCGAAGCCATCATCTGCGCTTCTCGAGGTACCACGTTCGGCCGGGCGAGGACAAAACGCGCCCAAACCAGAACGGCCGGCGAAGCCGGGTCAGAACTGGTCGAGCCCCGGGACCGCGAGCAGCCACTCCAGGATCGCCTGCTGGACGCACAGGCGGTTGCCGGCCTGGTCGAAGGCCAGCGACCGGCGCCCCTCGAGCACGTCGTCGGTGATCTCCGCGCCCCGCTGCGCCGGCAAGGGGTGCAGCACCACCGCGGACTCCGCCGCGTGGGTCAACAGCGCGGCCGAGACCTGCAGCTTGAGCAGCCCCGCCTCCTCGTCGGCCGCGGTCTGTTCGTGCCAGCGGGCGGTGCAGATCACGTCGCGCCCGGTCACCGCCGCCACCGGGTCGTCGGCCACGGTCACGCCCGCCTCTTGGGCCAGCGCCATCAACGCCTCCCGGCGCGGGCCCGGGGCGACGCACAGCGTGACGTCGAGGCCGAAGGCCGCGGCCGCCCGCACGTAGCCGAACGCGATGCTGTTGGCCTGCCCCAGGTAACAAAAGCGGGCCGCGAGCGGCTCTTCTTTGCGCTCGTACACCGTGAACAGGTCGGTCAGCAGCTGGCAGGGATGGGCCAGGTCGGTCAGGCCGTTGATGACCGGAACCTGCGCGTGCCGGGCGAACTCCTCGATGGTCTGGTGTTCGCGCGAGCGCACCACCAGCGCGTCGGTGTACTGGCCCACCACCCGGGCGGCGTCGCGCATGGGCTCGCCCTTGGCCGTCTGGGTGTCGCGGGCCTGCAACACCACCGTGCTGCCGCCGAGCAGGGCCACCCCCGCCTCGAAGGAGATGCGCGTACGCGTCGATTCGCGCTCGAACCACATCGACACCACCCGGCCGGTCAGCGTCGGGGCCAACCGGTGCTGGCGCCGGGCGCGCTTGAGCACCTCGGCGCGGGCGAGCAAAGGCAGCAGGGTCTCGCGGCCTTTGACGTCGGCCACGGTGCGCAGGTGTTTCATTCGGGGTCCTTGGCCGCGGGCGTCCGGGCGAGGTTGAGCGCTTGCAGGTCGACCACCACGAGGCCGGCGGGGGCCCGGCGCGGCTTCTCTTCGGTGGACAAGACCCGGCTGGCCGCGACCACGTAGCGCCCGTCGTCGGTGAACACCGGGTCAAACTCCTGGAAGGTCACGCCCCCCGCGGTCACGTGGTGGGCGGTGAGGGTCTCGGCCCGGGTCCCGTCCTTGGTCACCATCACCAGCGACCAGCCGTGGGCGATCACCACCCACTCGTTGTCGGGGCTGACGTCGGGGTCTTTGGTGCCCCCCGCTTGCAGGCGGCCGGACACCGACTCATAGGCCGCGTCGCTCACCAGCCGGCGCGCGTTGGTGCCGTCGGCGTCGACGATCCACGGCTCGATGAGCGCGTCGTTGGACTGCTCGGCCTCGGGCACGTTGTATTTTTTCTTGGTCTCGTCGTCGAGGTACTTGCCCACCACCTCGAACACGATGAACGACCCGTCGGGGGAATAGCGCGGGCGGTGAATGGCGCAGATGCGCACATCGTCGGCCACCGGGTTGACCCCGAACAGCTCGGTGGACTGGACGGTGGCGCCCTTCATCGCGTCGAGGGTGAACGTGCGCAGCTGGTTGCACGAGGCCACCACCACGGTCTTGCCGTCGGGGTGCACATCGGGGTTGCGGGCGGTCTTGACCCCGTCGACGACGATGGCCTGGACTTTGTTGGTCTTGATGTTGCCGAGCCCGATGACGTTGCCCCAGCGCGCGCGTTGTTTGATCGCGCTGCCCTCGAACAACACGTGCTCCCCGTCGGGGTGCACGGTGGGCGCGCCGATGTACCAATCGCGGCGGTTGTCGGCGCTGACCTTTTTGCTCTTGTCGAACACGGGCTCGCTCAACACCAGCTCGGCCGGCTTTTCCCCATTGATGTGCAAGCGCCAAAGCCCGAGGGCGGGCCCGACCTTGGCGACGACCACGACCTCCTGCGTGCCGGGGATCGCGGCGGGGTCGCGGGTGTTGTTCACGTTGTCTTGCTGCAGGAACACGCGGGTGGCCCCGGCCCGCTTGGGGAACGATTCGGGGTCTTTGATGTAGTCCCGGTCGTTGAGGGGCCGCGACTCGACCGCCTCGGGCACCAGGGGACTCTTGGTGGTGGGGCGCGACGACGGCTGGGAGGCCGCGGCGCCTGCCGGGGCCGCGGCGGGGGCTTTTTTGTCCGCGCACGCACAAAGCCCGACGAGGACCGGCACCAAAATCAACGCTCGCATGTCTCCTCCTCGCGGCACGCTACCGCATCAGTCAGCGGGGTTGGGGGGGAAGTTGACCGACAGGATCGCGTCCCGGGGACGCAGCGCGTCGACGACATCCTGGCCGGCCACCACCTCGGCAAACACGGTGTAGCGCCCATCGAGGTGGGGCTGGTCCGAGTGGGCGATGAAAAACTGGCTGCCGCCGGTGTCGATGCCGGCCAGGGCCATGCCCACGGTGCCTTGCGAATACGCTAAGTCGCTGTTTTCACAAGGAATTGTGTAGCCGGGGCCCCCGCTCCCGTCGCCCCGGGGATCGCCCCCCTGGGCCACAAAGTCGGGCACCACCCGGTGAAACGGCAGGCCATCGTAAAAGCCCGCGCGCGCGAGCTCGACGAAGTTGTGCACCGTGATCGGCGCGACCCGCGGGAAAAAGCGGAGCTCGACCGCGCCGCGCTCGGTGTTCAGCGTGGCCTGGCGCGGCAATGTCTCTGGATCAACCCACGCCACGTGCCGGGCCACCGACCGGGGCAAGCGGCCCGCGTCGGGCCGGCCGTCCACCGCGCGGCGCACCTGCGGGACCGCATGGTCGGCCACCCGCTCGAACAGGCCAAGCCCGCCCTCGGCATCGCGTTGTTCAGCGAGATGGAGCGCGGCGAGCACCGGCTCGGCGTCTTCAAAGTTGCTCGCGGTGGCGAAGCGGTCGACCACGTCGTGGAGCGCGGCCACCGGCACCTTGTCCGGGTCCTCGTCGAACACCGCGAGCAGCGCCGCCGCCACCCCCGGGTCCTCCTCTTTGGCCAACGCCCGCAGGGCCTGGTCCCGGGCGTCGTCGTCGCCGAGGCCGGCCAACGCCTCCGCCGCCTTGCGCCGCACCAGACGCGAGTCGTCCGAGAACGCGGTGGCCAACCAGCGGGCGCGCTCCTCCCGGGCGAGGTTGGCCTGGCGCACGACGTCGACCGCGAACAGGCCCACCTCCTCGGCGCTCAGGTTGTCGTCGCAGGTCTTGATCGCGTTGAGCTTCGCGTCTTGGCTGTCCAGCGCCACCGCGCACGAACAGGCGGCGTCTTTGTGCACCCCGCGCAGGCTCTGCACAGTTTTGCGCAGCACCGGGCGGGTCTTGGCCCGGGGGGCGTTGATCAACGCCCGGCACGCGGCCTCGACGACGTGGGCCGCGGCCGGCGCCGCCGCCACCCGGCCCGCGCGCACCTCGAGGGCGCCGAGGAGCGCGGCCACCGGCAGCTCATCGGCGCGCTGCACCGCGGCCACCGCCTCGGTGGCCACGCGCCAATCGGGGTCCGCGAGCAGCGCCCGCGCGGCTTGCTGGTGGCGCGCGGATTTGCCCAGGGCCCGGGTCAGGTGGATGCGGGTCTGGGCGTCGGGGATCGAGCTCAGCCCCTCGAGCACCGCGTCGGGGAGGGGCACGTGGCGGCGCAGGGCCGCGTAGGCCGCGGCCCGGCGGCGGCCGAGGGCGTCGCTTTTGAGCCCGTGGTGCACGGCGGCGATGGTGTCCGCGCGGGGCCGCTTGGGGGGCCGCCGCTTGCCCGCGACCCCGAGGGCGAGAAACGCTTGTTCGGCCAGGGCGTCGTCGGGGTCGTCGCACAGCGCGATCAGCGTGCCCAACCCGTCGCCGGTGGCCACGCGGCCGAGCGCCCGCACCGCGGCGAGCCGCACGCGCGGGGCTTTGTCCGACTGGGCGAGCCGCCCCAGGGCCGCTTCGATGCGGGCCCGGTCTTGCGCGCGGTCCTCGTCGAGGCTGCTGTCGTACTGCCCGAGGCCAAACGCGGCCCACTCGCGCACGGTGAAGTCCTCGTCGGACAAGGCCGCGAGCAAGGGGTCAAGGCCGTCAAAAAACGCCCCCCGGGACAGGCCGCGCACCGCCGCGCGCCGGACCATCGCCTCCTCGTGGGCGAGCGCGGCCGCGAACTTGTCGGCGGGGGCGCGGGACAACGTCAGGGTGTGCACCTGGTCGAGCACCTGCTGCACATCCTCGTCGCTGCTTTGTTCGAGAGGGGCCTTCGGCCGGGCGTCGGGCTTTTTCTGGGCCCCACGCTCCGACGTCGAACAGTGGCACCCCGCCCAAACCATCCACACCGCCAACCCGGGACGCCACCAAGTCATTCGCCAAAAAGAGTCTGCCCGCATCACAACCACCGAAAATGCCGCACCGTTTTGCTCGGGGGCTCCAGATCCACCTCGTACCGACGATCCTCGAGCCGCTCGATGAAGTCCACGAGGTCCTCCGCCCGGCGGATCAGGATCCGCACCCGAGGCTCCCACTCGACGGAGAAAAACTGCCCCGAGGCCCAGGAACATTGGGTCATCAACTTGTGGGGGTCCCCATCGTCCGGCACCCCCCGCGTGGGCACAAACGGCCCCGGCGCGCTCTGAAAACTCAAAATCAGCTGCCCGCGCTTGTACAGCCAGAAGCTTTGCACCTCGAGGGGCGCGTCGGGTTCGGCCGCGGACATCATCGGGCCGAACTATCGCCAACTCCCATTCCGAGGACAACGGGAATCCCCGCCGCCGCTGATGTGCTGAAAGAACACACCCGGAGGACACATGAACGCGGCTGCATTTTTCCCCCGCCTTGGTAAACGACGGCTTCCTTCACCACAGCATTCCCAACCACGCGGGGCGGTCATGGACACACTGGTCATCGAGGGCAAACATCCCCTGTCGGGCGAAATCACCGTCTCCGGCAACAAGAACGCCGCCCTGCCCCTGCTCGCCGCGACCCTCCTCACCGAGGACGGCGTCACCCTCGAGAACGTCCCCGACATCCAAGACGTGCGCAACATGTACGTGCTCCTCGAGAGCCTCGGCGCCACCGTCGAGCGACGTCCCGACAACGTCGTGCACATCACCGCCCGGACGCTCACCCACACCGTGCCCGACGAGGATCTCTCGCGCCGGATGCGCGCGTCGTTCGCCCTCGCCGGCCCCCTGCTCGCCCGCGCCGGCCAGGTCAAGCTCGTCGCCCCCGGCGGTGACCGCATCGGCCGCCGCCCCCTCGACACCCACCTCAAGGCGTTCGAAGCCCTCGGCGCCCACGTCGACATCACCGCCGACCACTACGTGCTCTCGGCCAAAAACGGCCTCCACGGCACCGACGTCTTCCTCGAGGAGATGAGCGTGCTCGCCACCGAGAACGTGATCATGGCCGCGGCCCTGGCCAAAGGCACCACCGTGATCCGCAACGCCGCGAGCGAGCCGCACGTGCAGGATCTTTGTCACCTCATCGTGTCCATGGGCGCGCACATCGACGGCATCGGGACCAACACCCTCACCATCGAGGGCAAAGACCGCCTCGGCGCAGGCCACATCGAGGTCGGCCCCGACTACATCGAGGTCGGGTCGTTCATCGCCCTGGGCGCCCTCGCCGGCGGCGAGCTGTTGATCAAAAAAGCGCGCCCCGCCGACCACCGCATGACCAAGGTCGCGTTCGCCCGCCTCGGCGTTCACTTCGAAGCGCGAGGCAATGACATTTTCGTGCCCGCCGACCAGCCCCTCGAGGCCAAGCCCGGGGTGCACGGCGCGATGACGAAGATTCACGACGCGCCGTGGCCCGGCTTCCCCGCCGACCTGACCTCCATCGCCACCGTGCTCGCCACCGGGGTCAAGGGCACCTGCCTCATCCACGAGTGGATGTACGAGAGCCGCCTCTACTGGGTCGACCGCCTCATCTCGATGGGCGCGCGCATCGTGGTGTGCGACCCCCACCGCGCCATCGTCGAGGGACCGGCCCGGCTCATCGGCCGCACCATGTCGAGCCCCGACATCCGCGCGGGCATGGCCCTGCTCATCGCCGCCCTCGTGGCCGAGGGCCAAAGCGTGATCCACAACGCCCAACAGATCGACCGCGGCTACGCCAACATCGAGCAGCGACTCCGCGCCCTCGGCGCCCACATCACCCGCCGGGTCACCGAGGACTGACCACGCCCATGCGATTGCACCGCCGCGCGGTAAATCGTCAGTAGGCCAACGCCGCCCGCCGCCTCGCGCGGGGCGGCGGCGCGTCCGGGCCGTCGACGGCAGGCGCGTCCAGGGCGTCGTAGGCCCGCACCGCCACCGGCACCGCCGAGGCCAACGTGCCCACCACCGTGGCCAACATGGCATGGCCCGCGACCGCGGCCGCGAGCCAATACACCCACAGCTGGGACTGCAGGGCCGGCCACGCCGCCGGCGGCACCAACGGCGGCGGACTGGGCGCAAAGCTGTAGGCCGAGAGCATCGTCAGCGAGAACAAAAACGCGCTCCCGCTGATGAAAAGCCCCACCAACGACAGCGGGATACACGCCCCGTACCCCGCCAACATCGACGGCCACCAGGGCCCGTCGTCCTCGAGCAACTCATCGGCCACAAAGTCGACCAGGATCGCCTGCAACGGGGGCATGGTCGCCCCGAGCGCGCCCGCCCCGCACAGGCCCACAAAGGGCATACAGCAGGCCACCGCCGAGAGCGGGCCGGTGAAGCTGGTGAGCGTGAACAGGATGCTCCCGCCCACGCAGGCGTGGGCCCCGACGTACCCGCCCGCGGTGACCGCGAAGCTGGTGCCGAAGAGCGCGCCGGCCACGTCGAGGCTGGCGGGGTCGATGGTGGGCGCGGGGGGTGGCGGAGCCGCGACCGGGGGCGCGGGGGGGACGGACGGGACCGGTGCCTCGTCGGGCGCGGCCTGGACCCCGGGGCGCGGCGGCCCCTCGAGCCCCTCGTCGACCGGTTGCGCAGAGGCGGCCCCCGCCGCCCACCACATCGCCAAACACCACATCCCCGTGCGCGCCATGCCTGGTTGTACCCCACCACAAGAAAAAGGGCCCCTCAGCGGGGGCCCTTTTCTGTCTGCGTCGTCGGGATGGCTCAGCTGCAGCCCGAGGTGTTGCCGCAGTTGAGGCATTTGTAACAAGCGCCGTTGCGCACCATGATCGAGCCACAACCGTGGCAAGGGGGCGCGTCGGCTTGCGCCTGGAACACTTGCTTCTCCCGCGCCTCGGCCTTGTTGGCCGGGGCCCCGCCGAGGCCGAGCTGGCGCGCGGCCTCGCCGATGAGCGCCTCTTGGGCCTTGTCCGCGTCGGGGGCCTTTTTGACCTCGGCCGCGCCGAACATCTCCGCTTGTTTTTGGGCGGGGTCGAAGGGCTTTTGCTCCTCGGGCAGGAACTTCTGACCCAACCAACGGAAGATGTAATCGGCCACGGATTTGGCGATGGGCACGTGCGGGTTGCCGGTGAAGCCAGACGGCTCAAACCGCGTGTGGCTGAACTTATCGACGAGCACCTTGAGCGGCACCCCGTACTGGAACGCGAGGCTCACCGAGGTCGCGAAACAGTCCATGAGGCCGGAAATGGTACTGCCTTCTTTGCTCATGGTGCAGAACAGCTCGCCGGGTTGGCCGTCCTCGAACAGGCCCACGGTCAGGTACCCCTCGTGCCCCGCGATGGAGAACTTGTGGGTCACGGCCATGCGCTCGTCGGGGAGCCGCCGCCGGGTCACAAACCCGAGGCGCTGGGTGAGCTTCTCTTTGTCCTGGCCGAGGTTGCTCACCGCCTCGACGAGCTCGTCGAGGGACGCGGGCTTGTACCCCTGCACGGGGAGCATGGGACCGGTGGCGAAGTCGTCGTCTTTTTTCTTCGCTTCGCGCGAGGTGGAGAGCGGCTGGGTGCGCTTGGACCCGTCGCGGTAGATGGCCACCGCTTTGAGGCCGAGCTTCCAGCTCTGCTCGTAGATGTCCGCGATGTCCTCGACGGTGGCCGACTCGGGCATGTTCACGGTCTTGGAGATGGCCCCGGACAAGAACGGCTGGACCGCGGCCATCATGCGCACGTGGCCCATGGGCTCGATGCTGCGGCTGCCGTTGCTCGGCTTGAACGCACAGTCGAAGACCGGCAGGTGCTCGTCCTTGAGCCCGGGCGCGCCTTCGATGGTCTCGTTCTCGTCGAGGTAGGCGACGATCGCGTCCCGCTCCGCCTTGCTGTAGCCCAGGTTGTCGAGGGCCATGGGCACGGTGTGGTTGAGGATTTTGATCAAACCACCGCCGACGAGGCTCTTGTATTTGATGAGCGCGATGTCGGGCTCGACCCCGGTGGTGTCGCAGTCCATCATGAACCCGATGGTCCCGGTGGGGGCGAGCACGGTGGTCTGCGCGTTGCGGTAGCCGTGGGTCTGGCCGACCTTGAGCGCCCGGTCCCAGCTGTCGCGGGCGCGGTCGAGCACGTCTTGCACCCCCGCGGGCAGGAGCGACGCGTCGACGTCGTACGCGGCTTTTTGGTGCATCTCGATCACGCCGAGCATGGACTCGCGGTTTTTGGCGTAGCCCGCGAACGAGCCCTTCACCTTCGCGACTTCGGCCGAGGTCGCGTAGGCCTCGCCGCCGAGCAGCGCAGTGATGGCCGCGGCGTAGGCTTGGCCCTCGTCGGAGTCGTAGGGCAGACCCGCGGCCATGAGCAGCGCGCCGAGGTTGGCGTAGCCGAGGCCGAGGGGCCGGTAGGCGTGGCTGTTCACCGCGATTTTCTCGGTGGGGTACGAGCTGTCGTCGACGATGATCTCCATCGCGAGCAGCAGGATGTTCACCGCGTGCTGGAAGCCGTCGACGTCAAACCCACCTTCCGCGGTGCGGAACTTCATGAGGTTGATGCTGGCGAGGTTGCAGGCCGAGTCATCCAGGAACATGTACTCGCTGCACGGATTCGACGCGTGGATGCGGTCGGTGGCCTTGCAGGTGTGCCACTTGTTGATGGTGGTGTCGAACTGCAGGCCGGGGTCGCCGCACACCCAGGCCGCTTCCGCGATCTTGCGCCACAGGGTCTCGGCGTCTTTTTCTTCGATGGTCTCGCCGGTCTTGCGGCCCTTGGTCGCGAACACTTGTTTGTCGCCGAGGGCGGTCATGAACTCGTCGGACACGCGCACCGAGTGGTTGGCGTTTTGGAAAAACACCGAGTCGTACGCGCCGCCGGGCACATTGAAGCCGCCGTCGTAGCCGGCCTCGATCAACGCCCAGGCTTTCTCTTCCTCGAGGCGCTTGCTGTCCACGAACTCTTCGATGTCCGGGTGGTCGACGTCGAGGATGACCATCTTGGCCGCGCGCCGGGTCTTGCCTCCCGACTTGATCACGCCCGCGAACGCGTCAAACCCCTTCATGAAGGACACCGGCCCGGACGCGGTCCCGCCGCCCTTGAGCGCTTCTTTGCTGCCGCGCAGGGGGCTCAGGTTGGTGCCGGTGCCGCTGCCATACTTGAACAGCATGCCTTCGGTCTTGCAGAGGTCGAGGATGGAGCCCATCTCGTCCTGCACCGCGTTGATGAAACACGCCGAGCACTGCGGCCGCTCCTCGACGCCCACATTGAACCACACCGGGGAGTTGAACGCGGCCTTCTGGGTCACCATCAGGTGGGACAGCTCGTCGAAGAAGGTCTGGGCGTCGGCCTCGGTCTTGAAGTAGCGGCGCTTTTTGCCCCAGCCGGTGATGGTCTCGGTCACCCGGAGCACAAGCTGCCGCACGCTGGTCTCGCGCCCGTCGGTGCCCAGGGCGCCGCGGAAGTACTTGTTGACCACGATGTTGGTGGCGGTCTGGGACCAGGTGGTGGGGACCTCGACGTCTTTTTGCTCGAACAACACCTTGCCGTCGGCACCGTTGATGGCCGCGGTGCGCTTTTCCCACGAGACGCCGCCGGCCTCGGACAGGGGGTCGATGCCCTCTTGGGTGAAGCGCCGCTGGACCGTCATCCCGGTGATGTCGCCGGACAGCCCCTGCGCGGTGGTGGGTTGGTCCTGGTCCACATCGTCAAGATAACGTTTGGTGTCGGTGTCGAGCATCGTTTTCCGTCTCCCTGCTTTTGGCCGTCTCGGTATCTAAGAAATCCCCAACTAGTCGCGACTCAAAGTATCCAAAAATAGGATTCGGACACACCTCTGCAGCGGGAGAATGAACCCCTCCCGCGCGCCGGATGCCTTCCGGATCGTCGGTACCCTGATCGCGGCGCCCATCTGAAGCTCGTGAAAATTCACGAAAAACTGAGAGGCGCGGACATCAGTCGTAAATCCGAAACACGGGGTCCGTCAATGCTCCACATGAGAAAAACAACAAAATCTTGATCCCATGCGGGGGGTCGCCACCAGATCTGGTGGACTTGGCATGAATCTGATTCGATCGTCATCTCGCAGCGCGTCGAAAGCAGAAATGAACTTATTTTTTATCAAGTAGATACCGAGCAAACCGGGTCCGGGACCCGAACCCGGCGGCATCCGCAAACTGACCTGAGATTACTGCCGGCAACCCCCTAAAAACACTCCACATCACCGGGTTGTTGCGCATCTGTCACCCAATGTGCGCTACGCCGATGCGATCGGCCGATCAAAGCCGGAGCAGGACTGGGGGTTCGCCGGCCAACCTCGCAGATTGCAACGCTTTTCTCCCGTTTCCGGCCAAATTGCCCACAAAAACCCACACCCCCGAAAAGGCCGCGGGCCGAATCGGACATTCGCCCGATCCCCCAGCCGCAACCATCGAGACCGGTTGGTTTTTTGGGTTGGTTTTTTCGGGGGGATCCAAGACCAAAATCCCCCCAGCCCCAATAGACATCGGCACGCGCCCGCACGGTCAAAGAGGTTTCCTTTTGACTGGGTTGGTGCGAGAAGACGGTGAGCCAGTCCGCTTAAGAAGGAGAAAAAATCCATGTCGGTTCAGCTGCAGGCAGGCAAGCCCGTCGATCAAAAAACGCCGAATGACGTGTTCGTCGATGCCCTCCCCAAGGTCTTTGAAATCCAAAAGGGCCCGGCATCCAAGATCACGGCCACCTTTCTTGTCACCATCTTCGGTGACGGCGGTGGCGCGTACTTCGTGGACCCGAAAAACGGGGTTTCGCGGACGCGTGCGGACGGCGACGCGGCGGATTGTGTGCTGGAAATGGGCATCGCCGAGTTCAACGCGATGACCAAAGGCACCCTCGACGCGGCCAAAGCGGTCAAGGAAGGCACGATGCGCTTTTCCGGTGACCCTGACCAACTCGTTTCCCTGGGCGCTTTGCTCGGGGGCTGAACTTCAAAACCACCTTTCGGCCACGTCGTGGGCCCGGACGGGAAAGAGAGAGAGACATGAGCAACAAGATCAGTGGACGTCAGCAGACCATTCGGAACCTCCGCGAGGGGATGGACAGCGGGAAGCAAATCCAGGACGCCAAAGACGACATCAAAGTCGCCGGCGACGCCGTGGAAGTGGCTGGCGAAATGGCCGCCGATGCCGCCGCTGATCTCGCCGGGGCCGCGGTGAACGTGGGCCGCTCCGGTTTCCAAGCGGGCAAAGGCGCGGCCGAAGCCGCGGGCGGCGTGGGCGCGGCCATCGCGGGCGGCGCGGCGAAAATCGCCGAAGTCGTGGGCGACGCGGTCGGCTTTGTGCTCCAAGGCCTCGGCCGGGCGTTCATCGGCGCGGGCAACGCGACCCGCGACCTCGCCGACATCGGCGGGCGCCAGTTCACCACCGAGACCATCCAAGGCGACAAGTTCGCCGAGATGTGGTCCGACGTGATGATGAACGCCTCCGCGGAAGCTTTCCAAGCCTCCGGTGAGTCGCTCCTCAAGTCGCTCCAATACGCGGGCGGCGCCGCTGCCAACGTCGGCGCGGCCACCCTCGAGACCGCCGTGGCCGCCGCTGCGCTGGTCGTGGCCGCCGAGAAGACCCTCGAAGCCGCGGGCAACCTCGGCCACGCCGGTGCCATCGAAGCCGCCAAAGGCGCGCTCGTGGCCGCCGAAGCCGCCGTCCGCGCCGCGGACGAAGGCGTCGACATCGCCGGTGCGAGCCTGCAGCAAGCGGGCAAGGCGCTCGTCGCCGCCGGCAACGCGGTCAACACCGCGCGCGGCGACGACACCGCCGTCCGTGGCTGAGCCCCGCGCTCAACCATGACCAAAAGTGGCGCCTCCTGGAGGCGCCACTTTTGAATGTGCCCCGGCCGGCGCCACCGGCGCCAGGTCTGTCGATGCAGGAGACGCGATGAAGGTCGGACCCAAACAAAGCGGACGCAGCCGCGCGCTCGAGCAGACCGCGGACAAACTCGCGGACAAAGCAACCGCCCAGCTCGACGAAGCCAAGGCCCATGGCGGCCAAGCCGCCGGGCATGCCCAGCAGGCCGGGCGCGACATCTCCTCGGCGGCGCAAAAGGCTCTCGACGCGGTCGAGAACGCGGCCGCCTCGGTGGCCAACGCGGTGAGCGGCTCGGCCGTGGCCGTGGCCGGTGGCGCCGTCGCCATCGCCGAACAGGTGGGCAACGCGGTGGGCGCGGCCCTGCAACACACCGGCCGCGCGTTCATCGCGGTGGGCAACTTCTTCCGCAAAGTCGGCGGCGGCGCGCAGGTCACGACCCGCACCGTCGAGGGCAAGGACGACGGCCCTTCCCTGTCGCAGCAGCTGTTCCAGCGCTCGCAGGAGAAGTTCCAGCTCGCGGCCCAGCAGCTCGACCACGCGGTGAACGATTTGGTGGCGAGCGGCGGCGACGTCGGCGCGGCCAGCAAGAACCTCCTGCACGCCGCCCAAGAGAGCCTGGCCGCGGCCAAGGACCTCGGGGACGCGGCCGTGATCGAAGCCGCCGAGACCGCGGTGGTCGCGGCCCAAGCCGCGGTCGAGGTGCTCGAGACCGGCGCGGACGGCGCCGGCGCGGCGCTGCAGACCGCGGGCCGGGCATTGGTGAGCAGCGGCAACGCGATCAACACCGCGCGCGGTGACGACACCGCCGTGCGGAGCGAGTAGCCGCGCCCACCGGCACGGTTCTCGACGACGAGCCTCGAAAACGGCGGCCTTTTGGCCGCCTTTTTCAGACGAAGCGATACATCAGCATTGGGCGGAGGCTACTCCAGGTAGGAGTCGGCCATGGCCTTGACCCGGTCGTACAAAGAGCCCGCGGTCATCCACTGAAACAGGCAGCGACCGAACGCGATGCTGTCCCCGTCGACGAGGTCGATGCGGGCCCGGGCCGCGATGCGCTCGCCGCGCACCTTGGTCCCGTTGGCCGAGCCGGTGTCGACGACAAACCAGCGGGTGGTGATGTCGGGGTCGCGCGTGAAGTACGCGTGCAGCTTGCTCACCGTGCGGTGGGGGACCGAAATGTCATTGCTCTCGGCCCGGCCCAAGAAGATGCGGTCTTTGCCCGCGGCCCCGTCGGGTTTTTTCACCGCGATGACCCAATGCCGAATGCGCAGCTGGTCGCCGGGCGGCGGCTGGGGCCGGCTCTCCATGCTCTCGCCCGACGTGACCAGGGTCTGAAAGCGAAACTCTTCCTCGAGCACCTCGCGCCCAAACAAGAACGGATGACCAAAGCGATCACAGAACGTCGCTTTGGTCATCGAGCCCGCGATGGGGACGTAGTCCTTGGCCCGCTGGTGCATCATCGTGTGCAGAGTACCCCGCCCAACCCGCCGGGTTCAGCTCTTCTTGCCCAGCACCTCGGCGAGGTAGGCGGTGGTGTAGGTGCCGCTGCCGAACGTCTCGTCGCCGAGAATCTCGTCGAACAGCGCGAGGTTGGTCGCGGTGCCCTCGAGGGTGGTGGCGGCCAGCGCGGCCCGGAGCCGGGCGATGGCCTCGTCGCGGTCCTTGCCGTGGGCGATGACCTTGGCGATGAGCGAATCGTAAAAGGGCGTGATCGTGGCCGAGCCATCCACCGCCGCGTCGACGCGCACGCCCTCGCCGGTGGGCCACACGATGCGGGACAGTTCGCCCGGGCTGGGGAAGAACCGCTTCTCGGGGTCCTCCGCGCACACCCGCGCCTCGATGGCGTGCCCCTGGGGCTTTTTGCCCGCGAGGGCGGCGATGCTTTCCCCCGCCGCGACCTTGAACTGCCACTCGACCAAGTCGATGCCGAGGGTCATCTCGGTCACGGGGTGCTCGACCTGCAGGCGGGTGTTCATCTCGAGGAAATAGAAGTTCTGGTCGGCGTCGACGATGAACTCCACGGTGCCGGCCCCGACGTAGCCCACCGCCTCGGCGACCTTGACCGCGGCCGCGCACATCGCCGCGCGGGTGTCGGCCGAGATGAACGGGCTCGGGGTCTCCTCGAGGACCTTTTGGTTGCGGCGCTGCACCGAACACTCGCGCTCGAACAAGTGCATCACGTGGCCGTGGGTGTCGCCCAGGACCTGAACCTCGACGTGGTGGGGCGCGACGATGGCCTTCTCGAGCAGCAGCTCGTTGGAGCCAAAAAACATCTCACCCTTTTTCTGGTTGTCCTCGAACGAGCTGCGCAGCTTCTTTTCTTTTTTGCACAAGGTCATGCCGATGCCGCCGCCCCCGGCCGACGCCTTGAGCATCACCGGGTATCCGATCTCCTCGGCGAGCTTGACCGCTTCCTCGACGTCACCGACCGCGCCTTCGCTGCCGGGCACCACCGGCACCCCCGCGGCCTTCACCGCTTGTTTGGCCTCGACCTTGGTGCCCATGACCTTCATCGCCGCGGGGGGCGGCCCGATGAAGGTGATGCCGGCGCGTTCGCACGCGCTCACCAGCTCCTCGGACTCGGACAAAAACCCGTACCCAGGATGCAGGGCGTCCGCCCCGGTCTTTTCTGCCGCGGCGATGACCGCGGCGAGGTTGAGATAGGACTGCTTGGGGGGCGGGGGGCCGAGCAACACGGCCTCATCGGCCTCGGTCACAAACGGCATGTTCACATCGGCCTCGGAGTGCACCGCGACCACGCCGAGCCCCATTTTTTTTGCCGTGCGCCCGATGCGGCGGGCGATTTCTCCTCGATTGGCGACCAAGACCTTCTTGAACATGGCTCCTCCCTGCCCTCGCCTTGCCGCCTTGGCCGCGGTTCGCCAAGAGGGAAGTTTTCACCTCACATGGCGTTTTTCGATAGGATTCTGGCGTCCTGACTCGCGCCCTGGAGCCTCGCCATCGTCTCCGTCACCTCCGAGACCCAAGACGACCTGCCCATGGGACTGACCGTGCTCGGTCGGTACGACATTTTGGGCAAGCTGACCCAAGGGGGCATGGCCGAGGTGTACCTCGCCCGGCAGCTGGGTCCGGCCAACTACCAAAAGCTCGTCGTGATCAAGCGGGTGCGGCCCCACCTCGCCACCGACAAGGACTTCGTGGCGATGTTCGTCAACGAGGCGCGGCTCGCGGCGTTGATCAACCACCCCAACGTCGTGAGCATCTTCGACCTGGGGAACGAGGGCGACAACTGGTACCTGGCCATGGAGTACCTCGACGGGCGCGACATGCTCCAGATCGGCCGGGCCTGCCGCCAGCACAACAAGGCCGTGCCGTTCGACGTCACCGCGCGCATCGTCGCCGACGCCTGCGCCGGGCTCGACCACGCCCACCGGCTGTGCGGCAGCGACGGCAAACACCTGAATCTTGTGCACCGGGACATGTCCCCCGAGAACATCCTCATCACGTTCGACGGCTCGGTGAAGGTGCTCGACTTTGGCATCGCCAAGGCCCGCGACAACCAGCTGCGCACCCAGGCGGGCCAAATCAAAGGCAAGCTCGGCTACGTCGCCCCCGAGGCGATCAAGGGCGAGACCCTCGACGCGCGCGCGGACATCTTCGCCATCGGGGCCACGCTCTACCTGTTCTTGTGCGGGCGGCCGGCGTTCTCGGGCAACAACCCCATGGAGGTGTTCGAAAAGTCGCTCCAGCCCCCCGTCCCCCCGAGCAAACTCAACCCCATGGTGCCCAAGGCCCTCGAGGCCATCTGCATGAAGTGCCTCGAACAGAACCCGCAAAAGCGGTTCAAGACCGCCGGGGATTTGCGCACCGCCCTCGAGAGCCACCTCGCCACCGCCCGGCGGCCCCTGGGCCCGCAACAGCTCGCGCACTTCATGCGCATCCTGTTCCCCGCCGACACCGACCCGGTGCGCAAGCGCACGGAACAACTGATCGAAAACGCCCCGCCCCCCGACGAGGCCGCCCTCGACGAGGACGCCGGCCCGGCCACCGCCGCGACCGAGGCGCTGGCCACCCAGCAGGCGCCGCCGTCGTCCGAACACGAGGCCACCGCCATCGTCACCGAGCAAGAGCTGCGCTCGGCCCGCGCCCCCGCCACCGTCGACCTCCCGTCGACGCCGCGCGCGGGCTACCACCTGCGGTCGGTCAGCCTGCCCGACCAGGTGCCGGAAGCGACGATGACCGAAGCCCGCGCGCCCCAGGCCGCGGCCCCGTTCGCCACGTCGGAAAGCGGGGGCGAGAGCTCGTCGGACTCCGAAAAAACCTTGGTGGGCCTGGCCCCCTCCCAGGTCGCCGACGACATCGACATCGACACCGACGAGGGCGCGTCCTCCGGGTCGATGACCGCGCTGCCCCCCTCGGGCTCGGGCTCCGAAGAGGCCGACCTCAACCCCGACGCGTTCCTCGGCGACCTCGGGGGCATGACCGCGGAGAGCGAAGCGCTCTTTTCCGACTCGGACGGGCCCGACCTGCCCCCGCCCCCCGTCGGGGACGACCCGCCGTTCCCCCCGCTGGGGGACAACGATCTCGCCCCCCCCGCGGGGCCGCCCGGCCTGGTGCCGATGACCGACGCGAGCATTCCCCAGCCGACCTTTCCGGTGGCGGCCGAGCACGTGCCGGCGCCGTTTGGTCGTCGGGCGATGGCCTTCGGGGTGGGGCTGGTGGTCGGGACCGGCATCATCACCGGCGGGCTCTTTGCGATGGGGGACCTGATGCCCGCCATCGCCTACCTACGCAGTCTCATTGGGGCCTGAGCGCGCGGCGGTGCGTCACGGCGCGGGGGCGTCGAGGCGGGCGGCGCGTTGGCCGACCCGCATGGGCTCGAGCAGCCGCCGGGGGGCGGGGAACATCGTGGCTTGGAGCAGCTCTTGGCGCACGGTCGCGACCATGTTCTCGTCGAGGCGGTCGCCGCTGTGCAGCGCGAGATAGGCCCGGGCCCGGCGCACGAACCGGTCCTCGTAGGACATGCGCCCGGCGTAGTGCACCAGCTGGGTCAACACCCCGAGACCGGTGGCCTCGAGGGCCACCGCCCGGCGGGACAAGGCACGGTCGAACGCGGCCCGCTCGGTGGCGCTGGCGTCGCGCGGATACGGCACCCGCCGAATGCGCGACGCGAGGTCGAGGTGGAGCTCCCCGAGCCGCACGAGGGCGAGCACCCGCTCTTGCGGGCGGTCGGCGTCTTGCACGACGTCGAGGTAAGACAGGCGCAGCCCCTGCAATCGGTTGGTGGCCTCTTCGATGCGCACGAACACGTCGCGCTCGGCCAAGGGGGCCCCATCCTCGTCGCGATCGAGGGGCGCGCTGACGAACCGCGAGAACCGGTCTTCGAGGACCAACACCTTGTGTTTGGCCGCGCGGGCGTTGCCGGCGTGGTCGGGCGTGCTCGCGCAGGCGCCGAGCCAGACCAAAGACACAAAAACCCACGCTGTCCGCATACGGTGATTGTATCGACCCGCGCGGCACGCGCCAAAAGCCACGCCGCGGCCACAGGTGGGCGCACATCCGACATGTCGCGGCGGGGCTTTGTGGGTACACTGCCGGTGGTGGGCCAACCGATCGGCCGGTGAGGTGTGCGGTGCGGGTGCTGCTTTTGACGACGCTGATGGCGACCGGGGCGCAGGTCGGGTGCGTGCAGTTCAACGAGTGTGACGTCGAGCGGGGCGCCCGGTTGGGCGCGGCGGCCATCGACCTGGACATCCGCGAGAACATCGTGCGCACCCAGGAGACGGCCATCGGCAACATGGTCGCCGACGCCATCCTCGCCACCGGCCGCGCGGTGTGCACCGACGGGGGGAGCGCCCCCTGCCCGGACTTTGCCCTGCAAAACAGCGGCGGCCTGCGCGAAGAGACCGCCTGCGGCAGCCGCGAGACCATCGAAGCGGGCAACATCTTCGAGAGCGATGTGCGCGACCTGCTCCCCTTCGAGAACGAGATCGTCGTCGTGCGCCTCACCGGGGCCGACGTCCGGCTCGGCCTCGAGCGCGCGGTCAGCCAGGTCGGCCAGATCGGCGAGGCCGCGGCGGTGGGCTATTTCCTCTCGGTGAGCGGTCTGTCGTTCGACGTGAGCTGCGCGGGCACGTCGCAGACCGTCGATCCCGAGGGCCGCGCCATCCTCAACCGCGGCACCCGCGTGTCCAACATCCTGATCAACGACCCCAACGGCGACCCCTACCCGCTCGATGACGAGGCCGAGTACGAAGTGATCATGAACGCGTACATCGCCTCGGGGAACGACGGCTTTTTGGCGTTCTTGCTGCGCGACAACCTCGAGGTTGTGTTCGGCGACGACGGCGAACCGATCGCAAAGATGAACGCCGAGCAGGATCGGGTGCTCACGTCCTCGGGCACCCAGGTCACCGACCAAAACGCCGCGGTCGCGTACATCGAGGCCTCCGACCGCGCGGGCATCGCCGTGGGCCGCCCCGCCGAGGGCCGCATCCGCATCGCCCCCGACTGCTTCGCGCTCGAACCATAGGCCGCGCCCCGATAAGCGGTTGATCGTCGCGGGCGGCTCGTCCATGGTCCGCGCGATGTGGCGCCTCCTGCCCCTGTGTGTGCTCCTCTGCGGCCCGGCCGGGGCGTTGCCCCCCGACGAGGACACCCCCACCGACCCGGTCCTGGGCGAGGACGACGAAGACCCGCTCCAGCTCGGCCCGGTCGATGACGAGCTGCGCGACCTGCTGCTGGGGGGCGACGGCGCGTCCCACGACCCCTTCGACGACGTCACCTTGATCACCGCCGGCCGGCTCCGGGTCGAGCTGCTCGACGTCGATGTACAAAATGACGCCACCCTCGCGCCCCAGCTGGTGTTGTCGGGCCGGGCCGGCCTGGCGCTCCCCCTCGGCGACCACCGGGTCACGGTGGTGCTGGGCGACGGCGTGCGTTTGGGCGAAGGCTTGAGCGCGGGGTCCGTGTCCGCGCTCAACCCGTTGTACGAGGTGAAGCTCGACCTCAGCCTGGGGGCATTTGGCCAGCCGGCCACGGTCACGGTGGGGCGCATGGCCTACCAGGTCGCGGACGGGCGGTACCTCGGCCACCGGTGGTTTCACCCGCGGTTCGGCGTGACCTACGACGGGGCCGCGGTGTCGTTGCCCTTGGGCCCGGTTTTGTTGCGGGGGGCGGCCTTTTACCTCGGGCCCTACGACGCGCTCGATGCCCAAAAGACCTCGTTCGTGACCGCGGTGGACGGCAACTACGAAGAGACGTTCTTCGACTGGCTGCACATCGAGACCACCGCGTACGGTCTCGCCCACAAAGACGGCACCCCCGAGCGGCTGAGCGTGGACCCGATCAACGTCGGCACCCTGGGCGCGCGGGTCGCGGGCACCGCCTATGGCGCGTTTGTGCGCGCGGGTCTCGACGGCCAGGTCCAGGTCCGGGACGACAACCCCCTCGCCCCCGCGGGCCAAGCTGTGCACGGCGAGACGAGCATCGGGTACGCCCCCCGCTTGTCACTGTTTGACCAGACCCTGGTCCCCCGCGTCGAGATCGCGGCCGAGAGCACCTGGGGCACGGCGGTGGCCGGTCGCGTGCTGCGGCTGCCCAACGGCGCGGTGCACGTGTTCTTGGGCAACCTCGACCTGTTCGCCCCGGACAACATCACCGCCGCCACCGCGCTCATCGGGGCCACGGTCAATGACCGGCTGGCCTGCGACCTCTCGGTGCACACCTTCCTGCTCACCGACCCCGGCGCCCCCCTCATCGGGGCCCAAGGGGACACGATCTTACCGGTGGACCCGTCGAGGAGCGCGCGGTTTGTCGGCACGGAAGTGGACGGCACGGTCTCGCTGCGCGTGCACGAGGCGATTCAGCTCGTGGGCCAGTACGGCATCATCCTGTTCGGCGATGCGCTCCCCAACCGGCCGGTGACGCAGCGCCTGCTGATGTGGGTCGAGTTTCAACACGACGTGGGCGGGGGCTGAGCATGACCCGCGAGCACGCCCCCACCGAACCCTTCGCCGATCCCGCGGACGCCACCGACAAGGTTGAGGGCGAACCCACGCGCCGCGACGAGGGCGCGCCCCCCCTCTCGTCCGCCCCCACCGCGCGGCACGACACCGACGCGCAGGCCGCCGCCCCCGACGCGGTCACCGAGAGCGACGCCGCCCCGGTGGCCCCCGCCGCGCCCCCCCTCGACGACGAGTTCGTCTCCCCGCCGCTCACCCCGTCGCGCATCGCGGCCGCGGCCCGGGCCTCAGCCCTGGACGACGTGCGGTACCGCGTCACCGAGACCTTGGGGCGCGGGGGCATGGGCGAGGTGGTGCGGGCCAAGGACCAGCGGCTGTTGCGCGACGTGGCCCTGAAGCGGGTCCGCCAGGCCGACGCCGAGTCGGTGGCCCGCTTCACCGCGGAGGCCCGCATCGGGGGACAGCTCGACCACCCCGCGGTGCTGCCGGTGTACGACTACGGGCTCGACGAGAGCGGCGCGCCGTATTTCGCGATGAAGCTCGTCGACGGGCACCTGACCCTGCACCAAGTTCTGCACCGGCTGCGGGCGGGCGATGAAGACACATTGGCGACGTGGAGTTTTCAGCGCCGGGTGGCGTTGGCCCAGACCCTCTGCCGGGCGCTGGCCCATGCCCACAGCCGGGGTGTGATCCACCGCGACCTCAAGCCGGCGAACATCGTGCTCGGCACCCACGGGGAGGTGTACATCGTCGACTGGGGCATCGCCCAGGTCGACAGCGAAAGCCCCCACAGCGTGCAGCTGTCCGACGAGGTCCGCACCGCGCTGGACAAGTACGAGGCCGAAGGGGTGGTGGGCACGCTCCCGTACATGGCCCCCGAGCACCTCCTGCACGGCACCTGCACCCCCGCGTCCGATACATTTTCATTGTGCGTGATCCTGTACGAGCTGCTCACGCTGGTGCACCCCTTCGACGGGGCCACCACCCCCGAAGAGATGATGCGGGCCCACCAGGCCCTGCCCCCGACCCGCGCCGAGGCCCACAAAGACCCCCGCTACGGCCGCGTGCCGCGGGCGTTGAGCCAGCTTTTGACCCGGGGCCTGGCCCTCGACCCGGGGGCGCGGTTTGCCTCGACCACCGAGCTCGAGGCGTCGCTGCAAAAATGGCTCGAAGGGGCTTCGCCGGTGGTCTGTCCCGGCACCCTGATGCAACGTCTGTTCGCCCGGGCGATCTATCTCATCGACCAGCACCCGGTGGCCTATCCCATCGCCCTGGTGGTGCTGTTCTGCGTGGGGTTGGGCCTGACCGTGAACGCCGGCCTCGATCTCATCCTCCGCTGACGCAATACAAAACCGAAGTGCGGGCTAGTCGGGCGTCTGCATGGGCCTATAACCACAATGTCAACTGATTGTGGGGCCGCAGAATCTGCGGCGGGAGGCTCTGATGAACTTCGAAAACTGGACCCTCAAGGCCCGTGAAGCCCTCGACAGCGCGCGGGCGCTCTGTGTCGAGATGCAGCACCAACAGCTCACCCCCACGCACCTCCTGGTCGCGCTGGTGCAGCAACAGGACGGCCTGGTGCCCAAGGTGCTGACCCGCACCGGCGTGGACGCCAAGAAGCTCGCCCACGACCTCAACGACGCGCTCAGCAAAGAGCCCAAGGTCGCGGGCACCGGTGAGATCTATTTCTCCACCAACGCCAAGCGCGCGCTCGACCACGCCCAAAAGATCAAAGACCAGTGGGGCGACGGGTACCTGTCGACCGAAGCGCTGCTGCTTGGGGTGTTCGAGCACGGCAAGACCAGCCGCGCGCTGAAGGACGCCGGCGCCAATGAAAAGGCATTGCGCGACACCATCGAGGAGCTGCGCCAAGGCCAGACCGTGCAAGACGACAACCCGGAATCGAAAATGGAGGTGCTCGACAAGTACTGCACCGACATGACCGAGGAGGCGCGCACCGGCAAGCTCGACCCGGTCATCGGCCGCGACGAAGAAATCCGCCGGGCGATGCAGGTCCTGTCCCGCCGCACCAAAAACAACCCCGTGCTCATCGGCGAGCCCGGGGTGGGCAAGACCGCCATCGTCGAGGGCATCGCCCAACGCATCGCCATCGGCGACGTGCCCGACTCGCTCAAAGACAAGCGCCTGCTCTCGCTGTCGCTCGGCTCCCTCGTGGCCGGCACCAAGTTCCGCGGCGAGTTCGAAGAGCGGCTCAAGGCCCTGCTCGCGGCGTTCAAAAAGGCCGAGGGCCAAATCATCCTCTTCATCGATGAGCTGCACACCCTCGTCGGGGCCGGCGGAGCGGAAGGGTCCATGGACGCGAGCAACATGCTCAAGCCCGCCCTCGCCCGCGGTCAGCTCCGTTGCATCGGGGCCACCACCCTCGACGAGTACCGCAAACACATCGAGAAGGACGCGGCCCTCGAGCGCCGGTTCCAGCCCATCGTGGTGGGTGAGCCCAGCCTCGAGGACGCCATCGCGATCCTGCGCGGGCTCAAAGACCGCTACGAGGTGCACCACGGCATTCGCATCCAGGACGCGGCCATCGTGTCTGCGTGTACATTGTCGCACCGCTACATCACGGGCCGCAAAATGCCGGACAAGGCCATCGACCTCATCGACGAGGCGGCCTCGGCCTTGAAGATGCAAATCGAGTCCATGCCCGTCGAGATCGACGAGATCGAACGCAAGATCGCCAAGCTCGAGATCGCCCGCGAGGCGCTCAAGCGCGAGGCCGACGACGTGTCCAAGACCCGCCTGAAGGACGTCGAGCGCGAGCTCGCCGAGGTCAAAGAACAAGCCACCGCGATGCGCGGCCAGTGGCTGCTCGAAAAAGAGGGCCACCAGGCGATCAAAGACATCAAAGAAAAAATCGAACAGAAACGCCTCGAGATCGAGCGCGCCCAGCGCAACGCGAACTTCGAGGAGGCGGCCAAGCTGCAGTACGGCGACCTGCCCACCCTCGAAAAAGAGCTCGAGGACAAAGAGCACGCGTTGCACGAGGCGCTCTCGGGGGGGTCCTTCCTCGCCGAGGAGGTCACCGCCGAGGACGTGGCCGCGGTGGTCAGCCGCTGGACCGGCATCCCCGTGACCAAGATGCTCGAGGGCGAACAAGAGCGCCTGCTCCACATGGAGGACCGCCTGGCCAAACGGGTGGTGGGCCAGACCGAAGCCATCGCGGTGGTGAGCGACGCCATCCGCCGCTCGCGCGCGGGTCTGTCCGACGAGAACCGCCCCATCGGGGGGTTCTTGTTCCTCGGCCCCACCGGGGTGGGCAAAACCGAGCTGGCCCGATCCCTGGCGGAGTTCTTGTTTGACGACGAGCGCGCGATGGTGCGCATCGACATGTCCGAGTACGGTGAAAAACACGCCGTGGCCCGGCTCATCGGCGCCCCCCCGGGCTACGTGGGCTACGACCAGGGCGGCCAGCTCACCGAAGCGGTGCGGCGCCGGCCCTACTCGGTGGTGCTGCTTGACGAGGTCGAGAAGGCCCACCCCGAGGTGTTCAACGTATTGCTGCAGTTGCTGGATGACGGCCGGCTCACCGATGGCCAAGGCCGCACGGTGGACTTCAAGAACGTGGTCGTGCTCATGACCAGCAACATTGGGTCGCAGCACCTGCTCACGGGCAAGTCCGAGGCCACCGAAGAGCTGGTCATGAACGAGCTGCGCAACCACTTCCGCCCCGAGTTCTTGAACCGCTTGGACGACGTGATCATGTTCCACGCCCTGTCCCGCGACGACCTCAACCACGTGGTGAACATCCAGCTCGCCCAGGTTGAAAAACGGCTCGCCGCCCGGGAGCTCAGCCTCGTCATCACCGACGCGGCCAAAGCCCGCCTCGTCGAGCTCGGCTACGACCCGGTCTACGGCGCGCGGCCGCTCAAGCGGGTGATTCAAAAACAGGTCACCGACCGCATCGCCCGGGCCCTGCTCGCGGCGCGCTATCAAAAGGGCGACACCGTGGTCGTCGACGTGGACGAGACCGGCGGCATCTGCCTTGAGGACGGCATGCCCGCCGGCGCCACCCAACCCCGCGCCGACGCTTGATGTACGGCACCCGGCCAGGCTCGGCTTCGCCTCGCGGCGGAGCCGACACTCTAGCGAGGTGTGTGTGCGGGCTGGGTAGAGGCTGTCGGGCTCGTGAACGGACGGTGTGCCACTCGGCCCGTGGGGTTGTGCAGCCTGCCGAAGTTTTGCCCGGACGGTGATCGTTGCGCCCCATCGGCGTACAACCGGGCACTGGCGCACGCGGCGCTCGAACGCGGGGGGCGCGCCTCGCGCGAGCGAGGCCTGTGCCCCGTGCACGTGTGTGAGATGGCACGGGTAAGTGGCTGAAATATTGAGAGAATCCGAACAGGCCAGGAGAGATTCCCTCTAGCCGCGCACTAAAATACGCAGTAGGGGTAAGGGGCACACGCATTGGTTCCGCGGGTGCAGGAGCAGTCATGGGCAAAGTCGAAAGCGCCGCGGGCGCCGTCGAGCATCGCAAAAACCTGAGCAAGGTCACCTTTCAGAAGGCGCCCCCCGACGGGTTCTTCTCGACGCTGCGCAAGCGGGTCGATGCGCATTTCGAAAAGACGGGCCAGAGCCGCAAAGCCAATGCCTGGATGGTGACCAAGAGCGTGATCTTCTTGGGCTCCCTCGGCGCGATCTATTTCACGTCGCTGTTCGTGGCCATGCCTTGGTGGGCGTACGTCGGCGCGTACACCTTCGGCGGCGTGATCGTGGCCAACATCGGGTTCAACATCGGCCACGACTCCATCCACGGGGCGTACTCAGACAAGCCGTGGGTCAACAAGGCGATGAGCAAGTGGTTCGATTTTATTGGGGCGTCCAGCTATCCATGGTCGATCTACCACAACTTCGTGCACCACACCTACACCAATGTCATTGGGGTCGACGACGACATTGAGCCGGGCAGCATCCTGCGCTTCCAACCCAACCACAAGACCTACTGGTTCCACCGGTACCAGCACATCTATGCGTGGTTTTTGTACTTCTTCACCGCCTTCGTGTGGGTGTTCAAAAAGGACTACAAACAGATCTTCACCACCAACCCCCGCACCGGAAAGCCCCACCCCACCAAACAGAAAGTCGGCGTGTTCGTGGGCAAGGCGGTGCACTTCGCGATTCTCCTCGTGACCCCGCTGCTGGTCGCGCCCCAAGCCTGGTGGACGGTGGTGGCCGGCTACATTGGCGCGGTGGCGGTGGCGGGTTTTCTGCTCGCCTTGGTGTTCCAGCTCGCCCACGTCGTCGAGGGCCCCGAGTATCCCGAGGTCGGCGCCGGCGACAAGCTCGACGAGGACTGGGCCGCGCTGCAGATGCACACCACCGCCAACTTCGCGCGGTTCAAGTTCTTCTCGGAGTTCTTCACCGGGGGGCTCAATCACCAGATTGAGCACCATCTCTTTCCCAAGATGTGCCACGTGCACTATCCCGGGATCAGCAACATTGTGAAAGAGACCGCGGAGGAGTTCGGCCTGCCTTATCATGAGCAGCCGACCATGTGGGCGGCGGTCAAGAGCCACTACCGGACCCTGAAGGTCCTCGGCCGCGGCGAATACCGCCCGGGCCCCCTCGCCTAGCGAAAGCGCCGGAGCATGGCCGCGATGTGGGAGGCTTTGTCGACGCCGCGATCGCGCGTCGCCGGCTCGATGATGCCCAACGCCTCACCGACGTCGAGAGCGGCCATCACCTCATGCGCGCTTCCCGTCGCGATATCGAAAAAGCGCCGACGCTCCTTGAGCGTCCGGCGCCCAAAACCTTCGGCGAAATTGAGAACCACCGATGAGCTCGCACGCTTGAGCTGATCGGCAAGATAGGCGTGGCCCCCAGGCAGTGCTTCCACCGCTTCGCGGCTGATGCGAACAAGCTCAATCGACTCACGGTAGATACGGATCTGACGGGCCATCTCGATTCGCTCCTTGTTGCTGTTGGGCCCGCGAGGACGGGGCCTTCAAAGCGCCAGCGGCCCCGCCCGCAGCGGGACCAACAGCAACAAAGAGCACCGAAGTCGAAAATCGAAAATCGAAAATCGAAAATCGAAAATCGAAAATCGAAAATCGAAAATCGAAAATCGAAAATCGAAAATCGAAAATCGAAAATCGAAAATCGAAAATCGAAAGTCGAAAGTCGAAAGTCGAAAGTCGAAAGTCGAAAGTCGAAAGTCGAAAGTCGAAAGTCGAAAGTCGAAAGTCGAAAGTCGAAAGTCGAAAGTCGATTGTCGATTGTCGATTGTCGATTGTCGATTGTCGATTGTCGAAAGTCGATTGTCGACGGCTCAGAGCTTCGGCCGGGCGATGCGAAATCGCTCGCCCAGCTTGGCATAGTGGGAGCCGCCCAAGCGGGCCACCGGCCGAATCTTGTCTGGATCGGCGGACGACCGTCCCGCCGCGCACAGCTCATCATCGATGAAGAATTGCCGGACCTCGCCCACCACCAGATGGGTCGAGCCATAATCGTGAACATCGACCATGTGACACTCCATCGCGGCCCGGGCCCCGCGAATCCGGACCCCATCGATAAACGCGCACGGCACCGGATCGAGATGCAGCGTGGTCAGTTCGCTGACGTCCGGGCCATACTCGGCGCTCGACCGGTTCATCACCTCGGCGTGATGCTCCTCGACGAGGTTGATGCAAAACACTTCGGTCCGCCGAATGTTGCGGAGGGTGTCCTTCTCGGTGCCGTCCCGTCGGTCTGACACGCCCAGGGTCAGCAGCGGCGGCTCGCTTCCCAACCCGGTGAAATACGAAAACGGCGCGACATTGATCGCGCCGGTCTCGTGCCGGGTGGTGACCCACGCGATGGGCCGCGGCACAATCACACTGGTCATCCAGTGATAGGCGTCGGCCTTGCTCATGTCCGCGGCAAGGATTTCCATCACGCCCCCCGTCGATCCCGCCCCGCGGGTCGAGCGTCGAAAGTCGAACCTCAGACTTCCAGAATCTCTTTTTCTTTGTTGGTGAACAGCTCGTCGCACATGGCCACGTACTTGTCGGTGAGATCCTGAATCGCCTTGGTGCCGCGCTTCTCGTCGTCTTCCGAGATGTCGCCGTCCTTCTTCGCCGCCTTGAGCATGTCGTTGGCGTCGCGGCGCGCATTGCGCACCGAGATTTTGGCGTCCTCCGACTTGGACTTGGCCTGCTTCACGAAGTCTTTGCGGCGCTCCTCGCTCATCGGCGGAAGCGGGACACGCACGACCTCGCCGTCGTTGGTGGGGGTGATGCCGAGGTTGGCCTCGAAGATCGCCTTTTCGATGTCGCCGAGGAGATTTTTCTCCCAGGGCTTGACCACGATGAGGCTCGCGTCGGGGGTGGTGACGCTCGCGACCTGGGACAGCGGTGTCTTCGAGCCGTAGTAGTCTACCTGCACCCCGTCGAGCATGGCCGCGTTGGCCCGCCCCGCGCGAATGGTGGAGAGCCCTTTGCGCAGGGCCTCGATGGAGCTTTCCATCTGGTCTTTGGCTTCTTTGGAGATGTCGTCGATCATGGGTCCTCCAGAGGCGAAAAGGGGTCAGGCGTCGTCGGCGATGACGAAGGTGCCCACCGCCTCGCCTTTGACCGCGCGGGCGATGTTGTTTTTGCCCGACAGGTCGAACACGCACATGGGCATCTTGTTGTCCATACACAGCGACACCGCGGTGGCGTCCATGACCTTGAGGCCTTGGGACAACACATCAATGTAACTGATCCGGTCGTAGCGCTTGGCGTCGTCGTGCTTTTTCGGGTCCTTGTCATAGACCCCGTCGACCTTGGTGGCCTTGAACAGCACATCGGCTTGGATTTCCATCGCCCGCAACGACGCGGCGGTGTCGGTGGTGAAGTATGGATTGCCCGTGCCCGCGGCGAAGATCACCACCCGGCCCTTCTCGAGGTGGCGCATGGCCCGGCGGCGAATGTAGGGCTCGCAGACCTCTTCCATCGAAATGGCGGAGAGCACGCGGGTGTGCACGCCCATGCGCTCGAGAGCGTCTTGCAGCGCGAGGGCGTTCATCACCGTGGCGAGCATGCCCATGTAGTCGGCGGACGCGCGGTCCATGCCCTGGGTACTCCCCGAGAGCCCGCGGAAGATGTTGCCCCCGCCGATGACCACCGCGCACTGCACCTGCAGCTCGCACACCGCCTGTATCTCGTGGGCGACGTGGATGAGCACGTCGGGATCGATGCCGTAGCCCTGGTCACCGACGAGCGCCTCGCCGGACAACTTGACCAGAATGCGGCCGTATTCGAGACCCGGCGGCGGGGTGGCCCGCTCCGGGGGTCGCGCGTTTTGTTGATGTCGCAGAAGCTTGTCGCCCATCTTCACCCTCTGCGGCTGCGCGTTAGCATCCCTTCGGGAGGGAGGGAAACCGGACCGGACCCCCGCCGGCCATTCCGGCCCCGGACTGAACAGGTCTGCGGTGAACACTTGCGCACCAAACAGGCGTTCAGGTAGAGTCAAGGGGAATCTGGAGGTTCGCATGTCCCAGCCCGAGGTCGCCCCGCTCACCGCCAAGCAAGAGGCCGTGTTGGCGTTCATCCGCGACGAGCTCGCCGACAAAGGCTACCCGCCGACGATCCGAGAAATCGGGTCCCACCTCGGACTCAAGAGCACCAACGGGGTCAACGACCACCTCAAGGCGCTCGAGAAGAAGGGCTACCTCAAGCGTGGCGATCACAAGTCGCGCAGCCTGCAGGTCTTGCGGCACGCGGACGGGTCACCGGTGTTGCCGGACAACGTGGTGCCCTTGCACGCGATGGTCGACGACAGCGACATGGTCGACGTGCCCATGCTCGGCCGGGTCGCCGCGGGCGCGCCCATCCTCGCCGAGGAGGATGCGGAGGACACGGTGCGGGTGTCGAGCTTCTTTTTGGGCCGGGGGGCCAAGAGCCAGCGCATCTTCGCGCTCACCGTGGTGGGCGATTCCATGATCGAAGACGGCATACACGACGGGGATTTTCTGTTCGTGAAAAAGCAGCCGGTGGCCCGCCCGGGCGAGATCGTGGTCGCGATGATCGAAGGGGAAGCGACGGTGAAGCGTTTCTACCCCGAGGGGGATCGCATTCGGCTCCAGCCCGCCAACAGCGCGATGGAGCCGATCTACGTGCACAAGTCGGAGTTTCGCCAGACCGACATCCTCGGCGTCGTGGTCGGCGTGTACCGAAAGGTGTGACCCGCCGTTCGCCCGATGTGGCCGCCCCTCGAGGGCGGCTTTCTTTTTGGGGCCGGTGGCGCTTTCGACGCGACCCTGCTCGACGAGCAAACGCGGGGCTCGCTCGAGAACGAGCGTTGACCAAGACCCGCGAAAACCCGTACTTTCTCGACTTCACGAGGCTGAAGCCCCGGAGACGCGATGGCCAAGAAACTGAACTTGAACATCATTCAGATCGTGCAGTCCGGCGATCTGCTCACCGTGCTCCGCCGGTACGCCGACATCATGCTCGCCTTCCTGGTGATGCTCGTCGTCGGCATGATGATCGTCCCGGTCCCGCCGTTCCTCCTCGACCTCCTCCTCGTGCTCAACATCTCGATCTCGATCATCATGCTGCTGATCGCGATGTACATCCCGGAGGCGCTGCGACTCGCGGTCTTTCCCACCATCATCCTCGTCTCGACGTTGTTCCGACTATCGCTCAACGTCTCCTCCACCCGCCTCATCCTCCTCGAGGGCAAGGCGGGTGAGGTCATCAAATCCTTCGGCCAATTCGTGGTCCAGGGCAACTTCGTCGTCGGCGCGGTGATCTTCCTCGTGCTCGTGCTGATCAACTTCCTCGTCATCGCCAAGGGCTCCGAGCGTGTGGCCGAGGTCGCGGCCCGCTTTACCCTCGACGCCATGCCCGGCAAGCAGATGTCCATCGACGCCGACTTGCGCGCCGGCGCGTTCGACCTCGACGAAGCCCGCAAAAAGCGGAACGACCTGGGGCGCGAATCGCAGCTTTTCGGCTCGATGGACGGGGCGATGAAGTTCGTGAAGGGCGACTCCATCGCCGGCCTCATCATCACCGCGATCAACGTCATCGCCGGCATCATCATCGGCATCACCCAAAAGGGCATGACCGCGGGCGAAGCGGTCGAGACCTACTCGATTCTCACCATCGGTGACGGTCTGGTGTCCATCATCCCCGCCCTGCTCATGAGCGTGTGCGCGGGCCTGATCGTGACCCGCGTGGCGTCGGAAGAAGAGGACGCCAACCTCGGGATGGACCTCGCGGGACAGGTGCTGGCCCAGCCCAAAGCGTTCGCGATCGCGGCGGTGTTCATCTTTTTTATGGGCCTGATTCCCGGTCTGCCCACGGTGCCGTTCTTTGTGATGTCGCTGGCCATCGGGGCGCTGACCTACGGTTTGTTCAAGGCCCACGGCATGGGCAAGACCAACGAGTCGTTGGAGCTCGACGACATGGTCGAGGAAAAAGAACAAAAAGCGGAGATGGAAAAGAAGCAGGCGGTGCAAAAGGCCAAAGCCCAAGAAGGCCAATCCGCCCAGATGATGCCGGTGGTGACCCCCATCGCCCTCGAGGTGGCCTCGGATCTCGTGCCGCTGGTCGACGACACCTCCGGATCGAACTTCCTGAACGAGCTTGTGCCCATGATGCGCGACGGGTTGTTCTACGAGCTCGGGGTGCGCTTCCCCGGCCTGCGGGTGCGGGGCAACGAAGGGGATCTGCCGCCCGGCAGCTACATCATCATGATCAACGAGATTCCGTTGGTGATGGGCACCATCGACCAGCAGAAATGCCTGGTGAACGACACCCCCGACCGGCTCAAGCTGCTCGGCATCGACGCCGAGCCCGCGCAGAATCCCGCCAACGGACAGAGCTGCGGCTGGATCGCCATCGACCAGCGCGAGCTCGCGGAGGAAAGCGGGCTCACGACGTGGGACGCGCCCGGCTACATGATTCTGCACCTCTCGGCGGTGCTGCGGAAAAACGCGTCGGAGTTCTTGGGCATCCAAGAGGTGCAGAACATGCTCGAGCAGCTCGAGCAGGCGTTCCCCGCGCTGGTCAAAGAGGTCGTGCCCAAAGCGGTCAGCCCCTTCCAGCTCACGGACATTCTGCGCCGGCTCGTCGAGGAAGAGATCTCGGTGCGCGACTTGCGGAACATTCTCCAGGCCCTCGCCGAGTGGGGGCCGGTGGAGAACGACACCGTGATGCTCACCGAGTACGTGCGCGCCGCGCTTAAGCGGTACATCTCGCACAAGTACACCCGCGGGCAATCCACTCTCATTGTGTACCTGCTTGACCCCCACATCGAAGAGACCGTGCGTTCGAGCGTGCAGCACACGTCGTCGGGCAGCTACCTCGCCCTCGAGCCCGAAATCACGCAGGAGATTCTCGCCGCGGTCCGCAACGAGGTCGGCAACCTGCCCCCCTCGGCCCAGCAACCGGTGATTCTCACCACCATGGAGATTCGCCGCTATTTCCGAAAGCTGGTCGAGCTCGAGTTCCCCCACCTCGCGGTCCTGAGCTACCAAGAGCTCTCCCCGGAAATGAACATCCAGCCCATCGCCCGCATCAGCCTCGGCTAGATTTTGGGCGGGCAGGACAACGAGCACGCCGTCGTCGTCGCGCCGCGGGTGATCAAGCCCACCCGCGGCTGGCGCGCGTTGGATGTGCGGGAGTTGTGGCGCTACCGCGAGCTGCTCGCGGTGCTCACGATTCGCGACCTCAAGGTCCGGTACAAACAGACCGTGCTCGGCGCGGCCTGGGCGATCCTGCAGCCCGTGATCAGCATGGTGATCTTCTCGGTCATCTTTGGGCGGTTCGGCAAGATGCCATCCGACGAGCTGCCGTACCCCATCTTCGTGTACGCGGGCATGCTGCCCTGGACGTTTTTCGCCGCCATGCTCACCGGCGCGTCCAACTCGATGATCAACAGCGGACATCTGATTTCCAAGGTGTACTTCCCGCGGTTGATCATCCCGCTGTCCCAGGTCGGCACCGCCCTGGTGGACTTCGTCATCGCCAGCACCGTGCTGTTCGGTCTGATGCTTTACTACGACGTGGGCCTGACCTGGGGGGTGCTGCTGTCGCCGGTGATGGTGGCGGGCACGATCTTCTGCGCCATCGGTGCAGGCACATTGTTGAGCGGCCTCAGCGTGCGCTATCGCGACTTCCGGTATGTGATCCCGTTTGCGGTGCAAATCCTGATGTACGCCTCGCCGGTGATTTACCCCCCGAGCATGATTCCCGAGCAGTACCGCTTCGTGGTGTTTTTGAACCCCATGGCCGGCTTCATCGACGGGTTCCGGGCCGCGTTTTTGGGCCAAGCGTTCGATTGGGGGCACATCGGCCTGTCGTTCGTCGTGGCCGCGGTGCTGTTCGGGGCCGGGATCACGGTCTTTTCCCGGCTCGAACGCTACGTGGCGGATTTGGTGTGAGCACGACATGAACCCGGCGATATCGGTCCAAGGGCTCGGGAAGCGGTACCGCATCGGCGAGTACACCGGGGAGTCGTTCCGCGAGCTGGTGATGGGCATGATTCGCCGGCCGTTCGGTCGGGACCGCGAGGGCGAACACGTCTGGGCCCTCACCGACGTGAGCTTCGACGTCGCCCCCGGCGAGGTCTTGGGCATCATCGGCAAGAACGGCGCGGGCAAGTCCACCCTGCTCAAGATTCTCACCGGCATCACCGAGCCGACCACCGGTCAAGTCACATTGCGGGGCCGGGTGGCGAGCTTGCTCGAGGTGGGCACGGGTTTTCATGGGGAGCTGACCGGCCGCGAGAACATCTTTCTCAACGGTTCGATCTTGGGCATGACCCGGGCCGAGATCCGGCGCAAGTTCGATGAAATCGTCGCCTTCTCGGGGGTGGAGAAGTTTTTGGACACCCCGGTCAAGCGCTACTCCAGTGGCATGTACATGCGCCTGGCGTTCTCGGTGGCTGCCCACCTGGAGCAGGAGATTCTCCTCGTCGACGAGGTCCTGGCGGTGGGGGACGCGGAGTTTCAAAAGAAGTGCCTCGGCAAGATGGACGAGGTCGCCCGGGCCGGTCGCACGGTGTTGTTCGTGAGCCACAACCTGGGGGCGGTGCGCAAGTTGTGCTCGCGGGCGATTCTGCTCCAAGGCGGGCGCAGCGCCTTCGATGGGCCCGCCCACGAGGCGATTCAGCGGTACATCGCGGACAAGGAACAAGCCCCCCCCGACGGGTGGCGCGACGACGACGCCGCCTCCGGGAACCGTCTGCGCGCCACCCACCCCGACGTGCACATGGACGCGGGGGGCACACTGGCCCTGGCCGGCGAGTTCGAGCTCGCCCAACCCCTGCGAGAGGTCGCGGTGGGGGTCGCGATCGAGCGCGCGGATGACGCCAGCGCGGTGCTGGGCACCCAATCCTACTTGATGGGCAACCGGGCCGAAGCCCCTGCGCCGGGCCGCACCGCGTGGTCATTCCGCATCGACTTCGGCCCGCTCCTGCTCATGCCCGGCTCCTACCGCGCCCGCATCGTGATTTCGGACCCGCTGTACACCGTGGCCGAGTTCACCGACGCCGTGCGCATCGACGTCGCGGCCAGCAACGAGCTGGGCATCACGCACCTGCCGCCGAGCTGGGGCAACTTCTTCGCCCGTCCGACGTGGGCCATCGGGCCCACCCCCGACCGTTGAGGGGCGCGGGCTACCGGACCCGCGCGAACGCCACCAAGTTCGGCCCGCCGCGCCAGGCCCGCCAGTTGAGCCAGGGCTGGCGCGGCAGGGGCCAGTGCAGGCGCCGGTCGACTTCGCGGGCCACGTAGTACGCGCCCCAAAGGGGCACCTCCCGCAGGCGCTGGGGACGGTCCTTGGCGCGTTTTTGAAAGCGTTCGAGGTCGACGTCGCGGCACCAGTCGACGCTGAAGCCCGCGGCCTCGAGGGTGTCGCGCAGGCGGGGCGCGGTCCAGGAGCTCACGTGCTGCCAGCGGTGCCACTCGAGTTGGCACTGCGGGCAGTACGACGTGTCCGCGCGCAGATCCTCGTCGTGGGGCACGGTGACGATCAACCGTCCGCCCGGCCGCAGAAAGCCGCGGACCGCGTCCAGCACCTGGGGGCGGACGTCGTCGCGCAGGTGTTCGAGGGTCTCGACCAGATAGGCCGCGTCGAAGCGCTCCCCCCACACGTCGTCGCGGTAGGTGGGCGCGTCGGACGCGCCGACAAAACGAGGGTGCCCGCCGAACCGCGCCGCGGCCGCGGCCACCGCCGGCGCCGACCGATCCACAAACCCCACCGTCGCGCCCTCGCCGAGCAGCGCTTCGGTGAGGTGGCCGCCCCCGCCCCCGTAGTCGAGCACCCTCGACGACGAGGGGTCGACTTGGACCGCCAGCAACATGGTGAGGGCGTCGCGGAGATAGGACGAAAAATAGTGCTCGTCGTCGCGCTGTCCCCAATATGCCCAAAACCGCGCGATGTGCTCGTCGGTCCATTCGAGTTGGCGCACGTCGAGAGCAGGGGGTGGGGGGCCGCGGCGCGACATGGCGTGAGGCTAACCGACGGCCAGACCCGAGGCAAAAGCCAGCCTCAGGGCGGGACCTCGAACACCCGCTGCCAGCTGACGTCCAGGGCCCCCGCGCCGCGGTCGGGCCGCTCCGCCACCAACAGCCACACCCGTTCGCCGGGGATGTACGTGGCCGCGCCCCGGTCCACCACGGTGTGCGACGGCATGCCCAGCGGACCGAGCAGCCCCCCGCGGTCGTCGAGCGGACGCAGCGCGCGGCGGTATTGCCGCAGCCGTTCGTACGCCAAGAACCGGTCGCGCCGGGTCGGTCCTTCGATGGCCACGCGTCCCTGACGCGCCGACTCGGTGACGATCCAGACATCGATGAATCCGCCGTGCACCGGGGACAGCGGGACCGGGCCCGCGGGGCGAATGACCCCCAGGCGGTACAAGCGCTCCACGTTGCGTGCGGTGTCGTGCACGAAGTTGAAATGGAAGTAGTCGATGAAGGGAATGACATTGTGGTGGGTGCCGCCGGGAACCGAGGCCAAGCCCACCACCGCGGCGAGGGCGAACAGCCCCAGCGGGCGCACCACCCGCCCCGGGGGAAGCGGGGGCCGCCGGCGCCGCCCCCCCACCGGCGTCACGCTGGCGAAGGCCACGGTGGCGAGGGGCAAAAACAAAATGCCACTGGAGGCAAAGATGACGAGGTGGATCACAAACATTGTGGGGGGCAACACCCAACGCGCGGGGCGCCAGAACACCGCCGCCACCCACAAGAGCTCGACCACCATGGTGCTCGCGCAGGCGAGCGCGTCGAGGGCGGGCGCGGCCGCGAACACCCCCTCGGCTTGGGCGGCGGTCCACGACCAGGGCCACGGCGGCACCGCCCCGTGCCACACCTCCATCGCGGTCTTGAGATAGGCGAGGTCGGCGTGCACCCACCAGTCGTCGATCACGAGCTTGGACAGGCCGGTGGCCATGTACACGGCGCCGAAATAGACCGCCACCCACAGCCCCCAGGTCGCGGCGGGGCGCGTGGCCGGCGCATCGCCGAACACCGCGCCGAAGCGCCACGGGGCGCACGCGGCGAACACCGCCACCGCCAGCGCGGGCTCGAGGTCGGGCAGCTGGCCCCGGTACAACCACATCGCCCCCTCGAACAGCAACGAAGGCAAGAGCGCGACGAGCACCCATCCCCGTCGGGGCCGAAACGCCACCAACAGCCAGAGCCCGGCGATCGCCGGGGGCGTCCACGCCGCCCCGGCCGCGGTGGCCAAGAACGTCCGGGCAAACGCGCGGCCCACCCCCATCGCCGCCGCGGGAGAAAACGTGGCTAGCTCGAGCCCGTCCTGCAGCACGGGGAACGCCCCCGCGTCGACGGACAGGTACCGCCAGGCGCACAGCGCGGCCGCGAGCCGCAGCAACGTTCGGTTGTCGGCGGGACGGCGGGCGAGCAGGTGCCGCCGCCAGAACGATCGCGTCCGCGCCAGCCACGGCCAGAGCGCGACGAGCATGAGCCAGACCAGCACCACCGGCGCCACCCCGGGGGGCAGGCCCCGCCCCTCGAGGAACGTCAGCGCCGAGCCGCGCCGGACCAGCTCATACCGGTGGCGGCCGGTGCGCGGGTCCTCGTCGTCGGAGGGCGCGAGCAACAGGGTCTGGCCCCAGGCCGAGTAACGACCCCCGCCGCGGGCGCGGATGTCGTCGTGAAAGTCGTGGCGCTGCAGGGGCCGGCCGTCTTCGAGCACCCCCGCAATGCCACTGCTCGCGATGTGCCACCCCCGCAGCCCCACCCGGTAGGCATGCCCGGTGTCATGGCCGAAGGCGTCCGCGGGCACCGGGGTGGTCCACGACGGCCAGGGCAGCATCAGCAGCACCGCCAACGTGCCCGCCAGCCAGGGCACGACCCGCAGGCGCGGCGCGGTGTACGCCCGCCAGCTCCAGGTCCAGGGGTGACGGCGCCACCAAGGTCTAGCCATCGACGTCCACCGCGCGCGGGGCATGCTCCATGGCGCGATCGTAGTCCACGCCCGGCGACGAGGTCGAGCCAGGGCCCGTTTGCGACGCTCGACCACGGGGCGAACGCTTTCGAGTAATGTGCCGGCCATGGCCGTCCTGCCAGACCAACTGCGGGTGGACGTGAGCTATCCAGAGCTTCACGCGTTTTTGGCCCCCGACGCCGCGACCCAGCCGTTCGGGGGGGCCGAGGTCCGGGCCACCCTCACCGGGCTGTTGCTGCGCGACCGGGGGTTCGCGGTGCGCTTTGTGGTGCACGCGCACCGGGGACGCGCCCCGGCCAGCTTCGACGGCGTGCCGGTCATCGCCATCGATCCCCCCCGCCGCGATTGGCTCGACGACGCGTCGCACGACGCGGGACGCCGGGTGCGCGCGGCGGTGGGCCGCGGGCTCGACGCCAAGAGCGCGCCCGCCGCGGCCGCGGCCCTCGCGTGGGGGGCCAACACCGCCCGGGGGTGGGCGCGCCAGGGCCGTGGGTTGTTCGCGCCCAGGCCCCACCCCGAGCTGCTCGCGGCCCCCGCGGACATCACGCTGTGCTTCTTTGCGTCCCCGTTTCACGCCCGCACGTTCGCGGCCGCGCAAAGGACCGGCACCACCCGGATCTATTGCCCCACCGACGACGAGCAGCTGCGGTCGCGCACCGACGCCCGCCAGCGCCTGATCACCCGCTACCTGGTGCGCCACGCCGACGGCATCCTCGCCCAGACCCCCGAGCAGCGTCGCCTCCTCCCGGAGACGGCCCAAGCCCGGGCCGAGGTCTTCTTCAACCCCGCGCCCCGCTTGTCATGGTTTCCCCACCTCGCGCAGGCCGCCCACCCCGCCCCGGACACGCCCTACGCCCTGTGGATCGGCCGCGACAACCGACACAAAAACCCCGCGGCGCTGCTCGCGCTCGCCGAGGCGCTCCCCGACGTGCGTTTTCAGGCGGTGATGACCCACCCCGCGGGGCAGGACACCCACGAGGTCTGGCGCGACCGATTGCCCGCCCACGTCCAGCTGCACCGCCGAGTCCCCTTCCAGGATGCAGCGGCATTGATCGAAGGGGCGCGGGTGTTTGTGTCCACGTCTCGCTGGGAAGGCTTCGCCAATACGTTCCTGCAGGCGGCCGCGGCCGGGGTCCCGGTGGCGAGCCTGCATGTGGACCCGGCCAAGCTGCTGTCCCGCGAGGTGCTCGGGCGCTTCGCCGCCCACGACCCCACCCGGCTGCAAAGCGACGTCCGGCGGCTGATGGTCGATGACGAGCTTCACGCCCGCATCGGGCGGAGGGCCCGCGCCCACGTCGAACAACACCACGATCCCGACCGCTACGGCGATGCCCTCGCCGGTTGGTTGCGGCGGGTGTACGCCACCCGCCGCGGACGGCGCCGTCCGCGGTTGGACACCCGCGTCCGGGGTGCAGCACAATCCGGCCAGAGAGGCGATTGAGCATGTGCGGCATCGGCGGGCGGGTCGACTTTGCAGGACAGCCGGTGGCGCCGGCGGCGCTGGCGCGGTCTCTGGCCCGGCTCGCCCCGCGCGGCCCGGACGGCGAAGGGGTACACACCGCGGCGTCGGGTCAAGCGACATTGTGGCACCGGCGGTTGGCGATCGTGGATCTGAGCCCGGCCGGGGCGCAGCCCATGGTCACCCCCGACGGTCGGTACACCCTCGTCGGCAACGGTGAGATCTACAACCACGCCCGGTTGCGCGCGGCGCTGCAGGCCGCGGGGCATCGGTTCGTGGGGCACTCGGACAACGAAGTGTTGCTGCATGGCTTCGCGGCTTGGGGCCCAAAACTCGCCGAACGGCTCGACGGCATCTTCGCGTTCGCGGTGTGGGACGATGAAGAGCGCGCGCTTTTTTTGGCCCGGGACCGCATGGGGGTCAAGCCGCTGTTCTACGCCCCGACCCCGGGGGGCGTATCCTTTGCGTCGACGGTGGACGCCCTCGTCGACGTGGCGCCCCGGCCGGACCGGGATGCGTTTGCACACTATTGGGCGTTCGGTTTTTTCGCCCACGGCCGCTCCGCGCTCCGCGGGGTGCACAAGGTCGACCCCGGGCATTGGATGACGGTGAGCCGCGGCGCCACCGACACCCGCCGGTACGCCCGGCCCGTGCCCCAGCCCGCCGAGGACCGGTCGCGCGACGAGTGGGTCGACGCCATCGACGACGAACTGCAACGCAGCGTGCGCGACCAGCTGATGAGCGACGTGCCCTGCGGCGTGTTCCTCTCGGGGGGCATCGACTCCGGGCTGCTCTGTACCCTCGCGGCCCAGGCCTCGGACAAGCCGCTCCACGCGTTTTCGCTGGGGTTCGCGGCCTGGGACGACGAGCTTCCCCTCGCCCGGGCCACCGCCCGGCACGCGGGGGTGACCCACGTCGCGGCCCAGGTACACCCCGACGAGGTGCTGCAGAGCCTGCCCGACATCGTCGACGCCTACGATGAGCCGCTCGCGGACACGTCGGTGATCCCCACGTATTTTGTCTCGCGGCTCGCCCGCGCCCACGGCGTGCCCGTGGTCCTGTCCGGCGACGCCGGGGACGAACTGTTCGCCGGCTACCGCCGCTATCCAGAGTTGCTCCGCCGGTACCGCCGGACCTGGCCGCTGTCGGGCCACTTCCCGCGCCTCGACCGCCAGGTCATGGGGTACCGGTTGAGCAAAATCATCCGCGCCGGGGCCCTCGACTGGCTGCGCGAGACGTTGCCCCCTGACCGCCTCGGCCCCCTGCTCGGCCCGTCGATGGCGCGGTCGATGCCGCGCGGCGTTCACCCCGGGCTCGCGTTCCAGTTGGGCGACCTCGAGCAGTACCTGCCCCTGGACCTCTTGACCAAGGTCGATCGGGCGTCGATGGCGCACGCCATCGAAGCGCGGGTTCCGTTCTTGAGCAACGGCCTGGTCGACCTCGCGATGCGCATTCCCCCGACGCTGCAGCACGACCAGCCCGAGACCAAGCCGTTGCTCCGGGCGGTGGCCGCGCGGCACCTGCCGGCCGAGGTGTGCCGGGCCCCCAAGGAGGGCTTCGCCCTCCCCTTCGAAGGGCCGTTTCGCGGGCTGCGCGAATCCCTGGCCCAAAAGCTCGCGCCCGATGGTGCCCTCGTCGCCCACGGCCTGCTCGAGCACGCGCACTACCAGTCCGGCCTCGTCCACCCCCGCGCGGCCCAGAACTGGGCGGTGATCCTCGCCGAGCTCTGGGCGCGCCGCCACCTCGACGGGCAGTCCCTCGACGAGATGCGCGCGCTGCTCACGGGGTGAGAAAAGGCGCGCCCGCCGGTCCGATGCGATAGGACATGTCATTGTGCGGGTGCTCATCGTCGCTCCCTTTGCCCACCACGTGGTCTGTCCCGCCGACCGGTCGCACCGCTTCGGCGGGACCGAGGTGCGCGCGGTGACGTTCGCCCGGCTGCTCGCCGCCCGCGGACTCGACGTTCGGCTCGGCGTGTCCGCGGCCCACGCCCGGGTGCCCGCCACCGTGGCCGGGGTGCCCACCCGGGTGGGCATGCCCGCGCGCGGTCCCTTTCACGCCTGGCAGGCCGCGGCAAAAGCCCAGCTCCCCCGCGACGAGAACGGCCGGTGGTCGTGGCGGCCGGGGCCGCTGGCCGCGCCGGTCGCGCTCGGGGCCCGGATGGTGGACGTGGCCGCCCGGCGCCTGCGCCCCCCCGCCCCCCCCGAGGTGAACTTTCACCTCGGTCACGTCGACGCCGCGGTGGTGTTCGGCACCCACCCGTTCTGCGCGGGCGCGGTGCGCGGCCTGCGCGCTTCGCCCCGCACGTTCATTGCGTATGCATTGGTCAACGACACCGACCTGTCCGACGATGACCAACAGACCCGGGCCGTGGACAAGCGGCGCGTCCTCGACGAGGTGGACGAGCTCTGGGCCCAGACCTCGGCCCAGGTCGACCAGGCCGCGCGCCGCGGCCACCGGGCCGCGCTGGTGCCCAACCCGCCACCCGACCTCGGGCTCCCCGACGCCACGCCCCCCGACGGGCCCCCGTACGTGTTGTGGGTGGGCCGCGACACGCGGCAAAAACGGCTCGACCACGCCTTGGACCTCGCCGCGCGCTGTCCCGCGATCGCCTTTCGCGTCATCGTCGATGGCGGCCCCACCGAGGCGCGGGCCGTGCCCGCCAATGTCTCGCTGCACCCTGGGCTCGATTTTGCCACCACCGCCGCCTGGGTGCGCGGGGCCCGGCTGCTGGTCAACACCTCTGACCACGAGGGATTTCCCAACACATTCCTCCAGGCCGCGGCCGCGGGCGTGCCCATCATCTCCCTGCGCGTCGACCCCGCGTCCATGCTCGCCACCGGGGGCGCGGGGGCTTGTGGCCACGGCGATCTCGCGGACACCGCGCGTCTCCTCCAACAGCATTGGGACGACGACCGCGTCCGCGCCGCCGCCGCCGCGTCCGCCCGGCGCTTCCTCGACGCCCACCACGACCCAGACCGCATCGCCGACGCCGCGGTGGCGCGCCTGCAACACGGCCGCGCGGCAAAAGAGAGCGCGGCGGCCGCCTTCCGCACCCGGACCGGGGAAGAGCCCCGGACCAGCCGCGCCTATTACGCCCGCCGCGAGCTCGCCGCCGCCTACGCCCGGCAGGTGCCGCGCGCGCTCACCGGCCGGAGCGACCTCACCGTGCTCGACTACGGCGCGGGCAACAGCCCCTACCGCCCCCTGCTCGCGCCCTACCTCGGGACCTACCTGCGCGCGGACATCGACCCCGGCGGGGACGTCCCACTTTTGCCCGACGGCCGCATCGACCGGGCCGCGGCCAGCGTCGACGTGGTCTTGTCCTCGCAGGTGCTCGAGCACGTGCCCGACCCCGCCGCCTACCTCCAAGAAGCCCGCCGGGTGCTGCGCCCCGGGGGCACCCTGTTGTTGTCCACCCACGGGATGTGGCCCCACCACCCCGACCCCCAGGACCTGTGGCGCTGGACCACCGATGGCCTGTGCACCCTGTTCGAACAAAACCAGTTCGTGGTCGACGACATCGAAGCGATCCAGGGCATGGCCGCCACCGGGGTGCAGCTGGTGCAAGACGCCCTCGCCCCCCGCCTGCCCGGCCGGCTGCGCCCCCTGCTGTACGCCCCGGCCCAGCTCGCGATGCAGCTGCTCGACGCCGCCACCCCCGCGCGCCTTTTGCACCACAACGCGGCGGTGTTCTTGGTGACCGCGCATCCAAGCGAGTCTCCATGAACATTGTGCTCGCCCGCCCGGTGGCCCGGTCCTACAGCGGCACGTTCATCGAGACCCAGACCCGGCGCCTGCCCGCGGCCCACACCCTGGACGTGCCTTACGGCCCGGGCACACGTTTTGACATTCGCACAATTATCGAACTCAGCCGCGAGGGCCTCCGCGGCCTCCGCGCCCGGGCCCCCGCCCCCCACGGCCGGGCCGACGCCGCGTCCCAGACGTTGCTGGCCAAACGCTTGCGCGCCCTCGCCCCCGACGTGGTGCTGGTCCACTACGGCCCCACCGCCGCGGGCCTGGTCCGCGCCTGCCGCGCCGCCGACGTCCCCTTGGTCGCGCATTTTCACGGCTACGACGTCTGGCGCACCGAGGCGCGCCGGCGGTGGCTCGACCGCTACCGCGAGGTCTTCGCCACCGCGGCGGGGCTGGTCGCGGTGTCCTCGTCGATGCGCCAGGAGCTCATCCGGCTCGGCGCCCCCCCCGACAAGGTCTGGCTCATCCCCTGCGGGGCCGACGTCGATCCCGCACGGCGCGCGGACCCGGCCACCGCGCCCCCCCGGCTGGTCAGCGTCGGGCGGCTGGTGGCCAAAAAGGGCACCGCCCATGCGCTCACCGCCCTCGCCGCCCACCGGGCGCGCGGGGGACAGGCCACCCTCACCATCGTCGGCCGCGGCCCCCTCGGGCCCAGCCTGCGTCGCCAGGCCGAGACCCTTGGCCTCGAAGACGCAGTGACATTCACCGGGGCCTTGCCCCACCCCCGGGTGCTCGATCTGCTCGAGCACGCGCGGGCGTTGGTGCACCACTCGGTGGTGGCCCCCGACGGGGACCGCGAGGGCACCCCGGTGACGGTGATGGAGGCCGGGGCGCTCGGCCTGCCTGTGCTGGGCTCCCGGCACGAGGGCATCGCCGACGTGGTCATCGACCACGAGACCGGCCGCCTCGCCGACGAGGGGGACGTCGACGCCCTCGCCGCCCACATCGACGAAGTCTGCGCCGACCCCGGCCTCGCCGCGTCGTGGGGCCGGGCCGCCCGCCGGCGGGTGCAGCAACATTTTACCGCCGACGTCACCGTGGCCCGGCTGCGCGCTCAGCTCAAAAACGTCGCCAAGCGTTGATGCTGCTCTTCGACGCGGCGCGCGTAGGTGTTGTCCCGGGCCAGGCGTTCGCGGCCGGCGCGCCCCGCCCCCGGGTCGACCAGCACCCGCCGCAGCGCGGACACGGTGGCGGCGGGGGCATCGGCAAAGTGCACCTCTGGCTCGGCCTCGCCGAGGTCGGAAAACCGGGTGGCCACCACCGCGCGCCCGGCGATGAACACCTCGTACAACTTCAGCGGGACCCCGATGTGGCGCTGGTTGGGCCCCCGGGCGTAGGGCAGCCACACCGCGTCGACGTGGGCGAGCACCGCGGGGACATCGCGGTGGGGCAGCGCCCCGGCAAAGTGCACGTGGTCAAGTCCGCGCAGCGCGCGCACCCCCGGCGCTTTGTCGTCGACCGGCCCCACGAACACAAACGTCACGTCGCGCATCGCCCGGGCCACGTCGTGGACCAGGCCGAGATCGAGCCGGTCGTTGACCGGGCCGAGGTAGAGCACGCGGGGCCCGGGGCGCGCGGACAGCCACCCCGGCGGGGTCTTGTCCGCCTCGTCCCACCACCGGGCGTCGACGGCGTGGCCAAACGCAAACGTGGGCAAGTGCAGACTCTGCAGCCGGTCGCGGTGGGCGGGACTCGACGTAAACACCACGTCGGCCCCGCGCACGGTCTCGCGCTCCAGCGCCAACGCGGGCTCGTCCGCGGCGCGGTACCCGGGCAGATCGAAGCAGTAGTACACCCGGAGCGCGCGGGCGGGCCCGATGCCCCACAGCCCGCGGCCGAGCGGCATCTGCAATAACATGGTCACATCGGGCACAAACCCGTGCCCGCGGAGCGCCGCGCGCACGGTCAGGAGAAGCCCCGGATGCGACAGCGCGCGCGCGATGCGCCCCACCCCGTCCCGGCGCTCAAAGCCCGGCCAGGCTGGGCCCAGCGTGAGGTTGTGCACGCCGTCGGCGACCTCGACCAGGCGCCCCGCGTGGCGCGCGGCGACGGCCCAGCCCGGCCCCCGGCCCAGCCCGCGCGGCCCGTCGACGTAGACCACGTCGTGGCCCGCCGCGCCGTAGGCGCGCATCAGGTGGTGCATGGCCCGCGGCGGCGACGAGGCCCGGGCCGCGTCCCAGGGGATGTAACCGAGCGCGAGGATGCGCAGCGCGAACTCCTTGGTCGATGCCGCGCAGTCTATGCCAGCGGCCCGGTTGTGTCAGAATCGCGCCGTGCCTGGCCGCATCGACATTGTCATCCCCGCGCACAACGCGGCCGCGACCTTGGCGCGGGCGCTCCAAAGCGCGGTCCGGGACCGTCCGGACGAACACGTGATCGTGTTCTGTGATGCCTGTGACGACGACAGCGAAGCCATCGCCCGCGCGTTCGAGGGGGTGACGGTGGCGGCGGGCCGGGCCGGCTCGGCCGCGGCCGCGCGCAACCGGGGGGCCGGGCTCGGCGACGCGGCGTACGTCGCGTTTTTGGACGCGGACGATGAATACGGGCCGGGCTGGCTCGATGCCGTGCGGGACAGCATCGCCGCCCACCCCGAGGCGGTGGCGCACTACTGTGCCCCCGTCGTCGACGACGGGCGTGGCCACCGCCACCGCCTGGCCGGGGGGGCCTCGGGCGACATCCGCGCGGCCTTGCTCACCACGATCAAGATCCCGACCCCCGCGCTGGTGGTGCGGCGGGCCGCGTTCGACGCCGAACAGGGCTTTGACGAGTCGCTGTACGCGGCCGAGGACTTTGACCTCTGCGTGCGCTTGCACCGCCACGGCCCGTTCCGGTTTGTGCCCGGGGATCACGTGGTGATGCACCAACATTGGCCGAGCTTGACCCGGGGTGACCTCGACGGGCTCCTGCGGTACCGCGACGCGACCCTGCGCGCCCTCGACAAGCTCGCCCCCCTCGACGAGGTCGTGGCCCGCGCCCGCGACCAGGCCGAGACCGATTTCCTCGTCGACAGCGCGGTGCGTTTGCTGGCCGCGGGCCACCCCCGGGCGGCCCGGCAAGACCTCCACCGGGCCCTCGCGCGCGACCCCGGCCGCTGGCGCGCCTGGGCCCTGGCGGGCCTCACCGTGCTGCGCCCCGACCAGGTCACCGCCCTGCGCACCTGGCGCGCCCGGTGGCGCCGGCGGGATAGGCCGGGCCACCCGTCGCCGGAAGTTTGACGGCGACGGCGCAGGCCGTGAAGATCGCGCGACATGACGGCCTCGCCGATGCTCACGGTGTTCTTTTCCTTTTTGGGGGCGCTCTTCATCGCCCTCTACCTCGCCCCGGTGCTCATCCGGGCCGCGCACCGGTACGGCATCGTCGACGCCCCCCAGGGCGCGCTGAAGACCCACAAAGAGCCGGTGCCCTACCTGGGCGGGTTGGTGGTGTTCCTCGCGGTGTTGCTCACCGTCGCGGTGGCGATGCAGCCCTTCGACCAGCAGACGGTGGCGATGCTGCTCGGGGCCAGCCTGGTGGTGGCGGTGGGTCTGGTCGACGACCTCGGCACCCTCACGCCCCGGGACAAGCTCATCGGCCAGATCATCGCCGCCGCGATCATGGTCAAGGCCGGCATCAAGATCGACCTCGTGGTCTGGCCCTTTCCCTGGGCCGAGCTGCTCAGCGGGTTGTGGCTCGTGACCTGCATGAACGCGTTCAACATCCTCGACGTATCCGATGGCCTATCCAGCACCGCGGGGGTCATTGGCGCATTGGCATTGGGCGTGGCCGGGACCCTCACCGGCGCGGCCACCCCCGCGTTGGTGTGCGCGGCCTTGGCCGGGGCGGGCGTGGGCTTTTTGTGGTTCAACAAAGCCCCCGCGCGCATGTACCTCGGCGACACGGGCTCGATGCTGTTCGGGGTGTTGCTGGGCGCGATGGCGCTGATGGCGCGCTACTCCGACGAGAACGAACTCGCGCCCTACCTGGCCCCCATCGCGTTTTTGTTTTTGCCCTTGTTCGACCTCGGGCTGGTCATCGTGGCCCGGCTCTGGGCCAAAAAGCCCGTGTACCACGGCTCGCCCGACCACTTCGCGGTGCGGCTCAAGGACCATGGCCTGTCCGCCAACCAGGTCGCGCTCGTCGCCGCGGTGGTGGGCGCGGGCTACGCCGGCGCCGGGGTGTGGGCGGCCCAGGCGAGCTTTGACGTCGCCCTGCTGATCTTCTCGGTCAGCGTGGCGGTCGCGTTCTTGTTGCTCGGCACGGTGCTGTGGCGCTTCCCCGCCCGCACCTCGCCGCGCTTTGCGCCCAAGAGCGCCCCCGCGGCCAAGGTGCTGCCCAAAAGCGGTCAGGCGGATACGGCGTCGTAGGCGGCCAGCACCGCGTCGATGTCGTCGTCGGTGTTGAACGCGTGGGGCGAGATCCGGATGCCCCCGGCCCGCTCCGGCGCGTGGGCGATCTTGCGCCGGGTGAGCTCGTCGCTGAGCACCTTGACCGGGCCCCCGGGCACAAACGTGACAATGGGACTGCGCAAAACCCCAGTGGTGGCGGACAGCACCCGGGCCCCCCGCGCCTGCACGCCCTCGATCAACCGGTCGGCGAGCCGCAACGCTTCGGTGTGCAGGGTCTCGATCCCCGCCTCCAGCAGGTGGTCGACCGCGGCCCCGGTCCCGAGCGCGCCCAAGAACAAGGGGCTGCCGGGCTCGAACCGTTTCGCGTCGGCGCGCGCCGGCCGGTCGACGTGCACCTCTTCGCCGGGATAGCCAAATGTCACTGCACCGTAGGTGAGCGGGGTGACCTGCTCGCGCAGGCTTTGCCCCATCACCAAAAAGCCGTGGCCCACCGGGCCGGTGAGCCACTTGTGGCTGCCCCCGCACACCACGTCCACCCCGAGGGCGCGCATGTCGAACGGGATCACGCCCAGGCCCTGAATCGCGTCCACGACCAGCCAGGCCCCGACCTCGCGGCAGCGGGCGGACACCTGGCGCAGGTCGGTCATGGACCCGGTGGAGAACTGCACCCAACTCACCGCGCAGATGCGCGTGCGCTCGTCGATGGCCTCGCAGAGGCGCGCGGTGTTGACCTGCCAGTCATCGCTCGGCACCTGCACCACAGTGGCATTGGCCCGCTCCGCGGCCCGGTGCCACGGGTAAGCGTTGGACCCGTACTCCTGGTCCCAGCGCACCACGGTCTCGCCCGCGGCCAGCGGCAGGCCCAGCGCAGCCTGGGAGATCGCCGCGGCGCACGTCTGGGTGTACGAGACGTCGGCCCCGGGGGCCCCGACGAGGCGGCCGATGCTGTCCCGCAGGGCGTTGTACCGGGCCCACACCGGGTCAAAGCCGAGGGTGCCCCCCTGCACGTTCTGCTCCGCCGCCCAGGCGATGGCTTTTTGGCCGGGCAGACAAAGGGGCGCGATGCCCGCGTTGTTGACGTGCACGACGTCGGAGCGAGCGTAGCCGGCGCGAAAGGCGGCCAACCGGTCGGTCAATTCAGGGCCCCCACCGGGTCGGCGATGACCTTGAGGGTGGCGGTGAACAAGACGTCGGTGGCGAAGGTCGCGCGGTTGTCCTCGTCGAACTCGACATCCGAGTCGAGCATCATCTCGTCGCCCCCGTTGAGCACGTCGACAAGCTCGTTCTCGGTGACGGGAAAGTCGTACTCCAGCGTGCCGTCCTGGAACACGTCGGGCTCGGACTCGGCCACCAGCACCGCGTCGGCGTTCTCCGCGGCCAACAAAAACTTCGCCGACTCGATGAACTCCAGGTCCTTCACCCGCGCGTCGTCCTCGGGGTTGGTGACCTCGAGGCGCAAGGCGGTGATGGTCAACGAGCTCACCGCGTTTTTCTGGATGCCCTCGGTGGAGAAGCTCTGGTCGAGGGAATCACTGATCGCGGCCCCGAAATCGATGGGAAAGACCTGATCGGCGACCAGCGGGTTGTTGCCCACCCCCACCCCGGTCCCGGGCACGGTGATCTCCTGCTCCACGTCGCGCTCATACGTGAGCAGGTCTTCGACGTTGGGGCAGCCGGTACACACGAACATCAGGGCCAAGGCGATGGGGGCAGACTTCATACAAACCTCACTGTCGGCGTTTCCGAAGGGTAGCCAATCCCAGCAGCCCGAGCACGCCGAAGAAGAACACCGGCGTGCCTTGGCTCGAGCCCGCGTCGCACGCGCATTCACCCGGCTTTTCGTCGTCGGGGGGCGTGATCTTCTGGTACTCGGTGAGCGGGGTGTGGATGTTGCCGGTGTTCGCGTCGTCGTGGTGGAACGAGGCCCACTGAATCGCGGGGATGTCACCCGAGCCGCGCACGTGGCCGTCGGTGGTCCAGGCGAACAACCAGCCTTCGCGGGTGTTGGCGATGACGTCGATCTTGTCATCGCCGTCGAGGTCGCCCACCGCGGGGGACGCGATGTGCCAGCCCGCGGTGTACTTGGGGAACGCCTCAGCCTCGACGCCCTTCTGGTCGGGCGCGTACACGTGGTAGCCGCCGTCGCCGGAGATGACGTTCCAAAGCCCGGACCCGTCGAGGTCGGCCACGATGTAGTTCATGAAGAACTGGTAGTCGTTGACCCGGTGGGGGAAGCCGTCCTGGAAGTAGCCGTTCTCGACCACCCACGCGCTCACCGAGTGGTCGAACTCGGCGCGCAGGCCCCCGTTGGACGCCACCGAGACCAGGCCGAGCCCGGCGGTGCCGTTGACCAGGTCCATCCGGCCGTCGCCGTCGAGGTCGGCCGCGGACGGGCTGTTGATCACCGGCAATGAGCCTGCAGGCTCGTCCACGTTGTTGTCCGGCCCGTAGTTGTTCCCGGTGGAGGCCATGGAGAATTCCACCTTGGCGGTCTCGTCGATCACGCTGACAAAGCCGCCCAACCCCGCGCTCACCACCTCGTCTTTTCCGTCGTCGTCAAAGTCGCCGCAGATGGGGGCGTTGGGCGCGCCGCGGCCCAAGAAGGGCAAGATCTCGTCGGGGATAAAGCCCGACAACCGCGCCGGCCACCCCGGGGGGAACGCGCCGCCTTCGTGGGCGTTGCCGTCTTGCCAAATGCCGTACAGGTACGACTCGTTGGAGTTCTCCCGGCGCTCGTTGGTCCCGAAGAACACCACCTTGGTGCCGTCGCCGAACAGGTCGCCCACGCAGGGGGTCGAGATGATGCGGCCGTCGTGGCGCAACACCCCGCCCTCGCTGTCGAACGCGGGCAGCACCTCGTAGCGCAACAGCACCGGCCAACCGTTCACCTCGGTGCCGTCGTGGTGCCAGGCGTAGGCGTGCTGGTCCATGCCCCCGACCACCATCTCGAGGTCGCCGTCCCCGTCGAGGTCGGTGAGCAACGGGCTGGAGAAGACCCCGTACTCCGCGAAGCGCTGCTTTTGGTTGCAGCCGATCACGGTCTCGCCGTCCTTCACGCAGGTGAGGGCCTTTTCGAACTCGGCGGTGAACGCGGGGTCGAGCGTCACCGGGAACCCGTCGAGCACTTCGCCGGTCGACGAGAACGCGTACACGGTGCCGTCCATGGTGCCGATGACGATGTCGCGCCCGGGGCTTCCGTCCCCGTCGAGGTCCCCGATGGCCACGCTGGCGTCGATGGACGAATGAATCGCCGCCGGGTCGATGCCGTAGGGCGTGCCGCTCTGAAACGCGCGGGCGGTGCGGTGGCATTTTTCCGGCTGGGCGCTGCACACCTCGTCGGAGAGCGCGGGGTAACCGTTGACCAGGACGGGGAAGCCGGGCAGCTCGGTGCCGTCCTGGCTGATGGCGTGCACCCGGCCGTCCGCGGTGGCGACCACGATCTCTTCGGTGCCGTCGCCGTCGAGGTCGGTGAGGCGCGGGGAGCTCTCGCCGGACGCGCCGAGGTACATGGGGAACCCGTCCTTCAAGGTCTCGTCGTGGTGGACCGAGAACGCCTTGCGGAACACCCCGACCACGTCGCCGGCCGGGCCCTCGCCGGTCACCACCAGCTCGAGGGTGGCGGTGAAGCGCTCGGGGTCGTCAGAGCCGCCGACGGTGGAGGCGCGGCGCACGAGCTCGCCGAGGGGGCCGGAGGTGGACAGGTCCAAGGTGCCGAGCACATCGTCATCGACGGGGCCGGTGCCGGTGGCGACCTCCTGCGGGTCGGTGGTGAGCACCCCGTCGGACACCTGCAGGGTCCAGCGCAGGTTGGTCAACCGCGGCGACGACACCGTGCCCTTGATCTCGAGGGACGGGGTCTTGACCGGGTCGATGGTCTCGAACCACCGCGGGGTGGTGATGTCCGCCTCGGGGGGAATGCGCTTGTCGCGCAGGGCCTCGAGGGAGCGCCGGGCGTTGTTGCGGCCGTACCCGAAGTGCAGGTCCCAGCCCTCGTTGGACGGGTACTTTTGCAGGTCGAGGGCGGCGGGGTCTTGCTCGGCGCCGGGCACGTCGATGTCGTCCGCGGTCATGGTCAACACCTGGTAGACCTCCTGCGAGGTCAGGGGCGCCTCGTAGTAGGCGACGTCGTCGCCGGTGGCCGCGTCTTGCAGTTGCATAAAATACGAGATGAGCAGACCGACCTGGCCCGAGGTGTTGCCGGTGGCCTCGGACGAACACCCCGTGCCCGGGGTCGAGAGGGTCAGGCGCGCGCCGTAGTTGGTGCAGTTGCCAAAGTTGAGGAAGCTCGAGGCGTCCTCGTAGTCGCCGTCGGTGTCGGCCACGATGGCGTGCACGTAGAGGGTGTGTTCGTAGTTGCCCGGGTAGTTGTGGTGGTAGCTGCGCTCGTCGGCGGCGGAGGCCACGATGGGCACGTTGTGGTGGTAGGCGTAGTCGGTGGCCATTTGGCCGTAGGGGCTGTTGTTGATCGAGCCCAGGGCCTCTTGCACCAGGTGCGCGCCGGATTCGACCGCGAAGATCACCCCGTCGGCGTATTGGTTGACGTCGACCACGAAGCTGTCCCCGACCCGGACCGAGAGCACCATGCACCGCGGGCACAGGCCGAGCTCTCCAGAATCATTGTGGGCCTCGGCGGTGGAGTCCCGGGCTTCGCCGGTGCCGTGGCCGAAGTCGCTGTCATCCGAGGGGTCGTTGTCGTTCCAGAAGAAGTCCCACCCCGAGATGTCGTCGACGTAGCCGTTGCTGTCGTCGTCGACGCCGTCGGAGCACGGGCCGTCGGGGGAGGCGCCGTGGATGATGTCTTGCGGGTCGCGCAGGCCGTTGCGGTTGAGGTCCTCGATCCAGTCCGCCTTGTCATAGTCGCGAATGTTGAACACCCCGTCGCCGTTGACGTCGAACGCCGCGAACGCGTCCACCGCGTCGACGTCAGCGCCCGGGGGCGCGCAGTTGCGGAGCTCGTCGGCGTTGAGGAAGTGTTTGGTCAGGACCTCGCGCTCGTGCCACTTGATGCCGGAGTCGAGCACGGCCACGAGGGTGCGCGGGTCGCCGGTGGACAACAGCCAGGCCGCGTCACCGGACAGCCCCGCGGCGAGGCCGGCCTGCCCGGGGGAGACACAGTCGTCCCCGTCGGGGTTGTTGGCGCTGCACTCGGTTTTTTCCCAGTTCTCCATGTTGGCCCCCGCGGTGGTGCCGGGGTGGCTCTCGGTGTCCGGGAGGAAGCCCCACCACTGCCAGGCCTTGTGGTAGCTGCTGTCGCTCGGCCAGTTGGCGGGGTCGCGCAACCAGCTGCGCAGGGCGTTGTTGTGATCCGCTTCGGGCGCGAGGTGCGGCCACATGTCCACCGCCACCGGGAGCGTGAGGGTCTCGGTCCCCGCGTCGACGTCGACGGTGATTGTCGCGGCTTGGTCGTCGCCCGCGTTGAGCATCGCCGCGTCGAACGTCACCGTCACGGTGGCATCGCCGGTCCCGCTCTCGGGGGTGAACGACATCCAGGCCGCGTCGGCGGACACGGTCCAATCCTGGCCCGCCGCGTCGGTGATCTCGAGGCTCGTGCTCTTGAGCATCGCGCCGCGCACGAGGTGCAGGCCGTCGAGCCGTTCGAACGGGCGGTCGTAGGGGTTGGTCTCCTGGGCCACGGTGGCGGCGGAGACGGGGATGGCCGCCAACAGGGCGGAAGCGAGGGCAATTCGTTGCAGCATGGAACACCTGGGGAAAGCGACCGCTCACCCTAGACCAGGGGCGCGCCGACACAAGGGAGGTGTGGCCCTGGCGCTGCCCCGCAGCCCTATTGTGTCCGGCCACCGCTGCGCTACCCGCCGGGCGGTGATCGTCATCGAACAGCACCAACAAGCCGGCGACCGGTTCGCCGATTCCGCCTTGGTGATCGGCAACCTGGACGGCTTGCACCGGGGCCACCAAGCGCTCATCGCCGCGGCCCGGGCCACCTCCGCGCCGGTGTCGGTGATGACCTTCGAGCCCCACCCGAGCAAGGTCCTGGCCCCCGCGTTCGCTCCCCACATGCTGATGACCCGGCCCCAAAAAGAGGCCGCGCTGCGGGACGCGCAGGTGCACAGTGTGCTGTTTCAGCGTTTCGACAAAGCCTTCGCCAAGACCCCGCCCGCGGCGTTCATCGACGACGTCCTGCTCGGGTCGTTGCGGCCGGCCACGGTGGTGGTGGGCGCGGACTTTTCGTTCGGCCACAAGGGCCAAGGCACGGTCACGCTCCTCGGCGAACGGCTCGCCGCGCACGGCATCGGGCTCCGCGTCCCCGAGACGGTCAAGCACGGCGGCCTCGTGGTCAGCTCGAGCGCGATTCGGCAGTTCTTGCTCGAGGGCCGGGTCGAACCGGCGGCCGCGTTGCTGGGCCGGCCCTACCGCCTCGACGGCGTCGTCGTGCACGGCGACGCGCGGGGCCGGCGCATCGGTTTTCCCACCGCCAACCTCGCGTCCGACAACGAGCTGGTGCCCAAGCTTGGCGTCTACGTGACCCGCGCCGGGCTGGCCGACGGCCGAACCGTGGGCAGCGTGACCAACATCGGGCTGCGCCCGACCTTCCAAGGTTCGGGCACGCGCATCGAGGCCCACCTGCTCGACTTCGACGAGGACCTGTACGACCAGCCGGTGTCGCTTTCGTTCGTGGCCCACCTGCGGGGCGAACAAAAGTTCGACGGGCCCGACGCGCTCACCACCCAAATCGCGCGCGACATCGCCCAGGCCCGCGCCGTGCTCGACGAGGCCGGCCGGTGAAAGAACTCTGGCTCATCGGCGCGGACGTCGAGCACAGCCCGTCGGCCCGCATGCACAACGCGGGGCTGGCGGCGATGGGTTTGCCCATGCTGTACAAAAACAAGTCGGTGGCCGCCGCCGACCTCGACGCGCTCCTCGACGAGGCCGCGGCCAAGTGTCGCGGCCTCAACGTGACCGCCCCGTACAAGACAGATCTCATGGACCGCTACCGGTCGGTGCTCGACGAGGACACCGCGCAGGTGGGCGCGCTCAACACCGTGGTGTTCGACGGGGGGCGCGCCACCGCCGCGCACAACACCGACGTGCTCGGGCTCGAGACCGCGTGGCGCCGGGCCGCGACGAGCGTGCAAGGCCGCGACGTGTGCGTGTACGGCACCGGGGGCGCGGCCCGCGCCGCCCTCTACGCGCTGTACGTCCAGGGCGCCAAGGCCGTGTCCGTCGTCGGGCGCACCCCGGGCCACGTCGAGCCCCTGCTCAACTGGGCCCAGGCCCACGGCCTGACCGTGCTCGATGAGCCCAGCCCCGAGACGTACCTGTTGGTGATCGCCGCGTCCGGCCTCGACGACCCCGGCGCGGTCATCGAGCAATGCCTGTCCCGGCCGGGGGTGGTGCACGACCTGCGGTATCGCAACGTGGCCGGGGTGCGGGATGCGGCCCTGCACCGCAAACACCTGTTCATCGACGGCACGTCGATGTTGCTGGCCCAGGCCCAGGCCGCGCTGCGGCTGTTCGTGGGCCGGCCGTTGTCCGACGCGGCCCGCATCGCGATGGGCCGGGCGCTCACCGCCCTCCCCCGCACGTAGTCAAACGTCCCACCCCTCGACGAGCCAGCGCCCGAGGCAACTCCGCCGAAGACTTGCGTTGGGCCGCGGTTGTGGGCGTAGGATACGCGTCGGCAAGCGCACAGCCCCTGAAGGAGTATCCATGCCCGCACGACTCGGCGAGCTTCTGGTCCGGGAGAACCTCATCTCCCTCCAACAATTGCACCAGGCCCAAAGCGAGCAGAAACATTCCGGGGGCAAGCTCGGCTACCACCTCACCAAGCTCGGCTTCATCGAAGAGAGCGAGCTGACGCAGTTTCTGTCCAAGCAGTACGGCGTCCCCGCGATCAACCTCAGCGAGTTCGAGATCGACCACGAGGTAATCGCGTTGGTGCCCCAAGACGTGGCCGAAAAACACCAGCTCATCCCCGTCAACCGCGCGGGGGCCTCGCTCATTGTGGCCATGAGCGACCCGTCCAACATCTTCGCCATCGACGACATCAAGTTCCTCACCGGCTACAACATCGAGGTCGTGGTCGCGGCCGAAGCGTCCATCCAAGACGCGATCTCCAAGTATTACGGGGGCATGGGCGAAGGCGGGGCCGAAGCCTTTGACCAGTTCGACATGGACGCGCTGATCGACGACTTCGACGAGGACGTCGACGTCGCGGAGCGCGAAGCGGACGGCAACGTCGTCGACCTCGAGAACGCCGCCGGCGAAGCCCCGGTGGTCAAGCTCGTCAACCTGGTGTTGCTCGACGCGATCAAAAAGGGGGCGAGCGACATTCACATCGAGCCCTATGAGCGCGAGTTCCGCGCGCGGTACCGCATCGACGGCGTGCTGTACGAGGTGATGAAGCCCCCGCTCAAGCTCAAGAACGCCATCGCGTCTCGTCTTAAGATCATGGCCGACCTCGACATCGCCGAGCGCCGGCTGCCCCAAGACGGCCGCATCAAGTTGCGGTTCGGCAAGAAGGGCAAAGAGATGGACTACCGGGTGTCGGTCTGCCCCACCCTGTTCGGCGAAAAAATCGTCCTCCGTCTCCTCGACAAATCCAACCTCCAGCTCGACATGACCAAGCTCGGCCTCGGCGCCGACGAGATCGAGGTCTGGCAAGAGGGCATTCAAAAGCCCTACGGCATGTGCCTGGTCACCGGCCCCACCGGGTCAGGCAAAACCACCACGCTGTACTCGTCGCTCGCCTCGCTCAACTCCCCCGAGGTGAACATCTCCACCGCCGAGGACCCGGTCGAGTTCAACTTCGCCGGCATCAACCAGGTACAGATGCACGACGACATCGGGCTCAACTTCTCCGCCGCGCTGCGGAGCTTCCTCCGGCAAGACCCCGACATCATCATGGTCGGCGAGATTCGTGACTTCGAGACCGCAGAAATCGCGGTCAAGGCCGCGCTCACCGGGCACATGGTGCTCTCCACCCTGCACACCAACGACGCCCCCGCCACCGTGACCCGTCTGCTCAACATGGGCATCGAGCCCTTCCTCGTCACCGCGTCGGTCAACGTCATCATCGCCCAGCGTCTCGGTCGCCGCATCTGCCAGAACTGCAAACAGCCCGTCGACGTCCCCAAGGAGACCCTGCTCAAGTCCGAGCTCCCCGAGGACAAATGGGGCTCGTTCACCGCGTTCGCGGGGACGGGTTGCGAGACCTGCAATGGCACTGGATACAAGGGCCGTATCGCGTTCTACGAAGTGCTCAAGCTCCGTGACGAGCTGCGCGACCTCGTGCTCAACGGCGCGTCCACCACCGAGCTCAAGGACGAAGCGATGAAGCTCGGCTTCCGCACCCTCCGCATGAGCGCGCTGCGACACTTCATGGAAGGCACCACCTCCATCGACGAGGTCTTGCGCGCCACCGCCGCCGACCGCATGTAAGCGCTGTCAGCTATGCCCTGTTTGTTCACACCCTAGCCCCGGGATCCCCTGACATGGCGAGCCTGCACCAGCTGCTCAAAGCCCTCATCGAAAAGGGCGCGTCTGACCTCCACATCACCACCGGCACCGCCCCGATGCTCCGCATCGACGGCGCGCTGGTGCCGCTGAAGATGCCCCCGCTGTCGCCGGTGGACACCAAGCAGCTCTGCTACTCGATCCTCACCGACGCCCAGAAGCACAAGTTCGAGGAGGAGAGCGAGCTCGACCTCTCCTTCGGGGTCAAATCGTTGGCCCGCTTTCGGGCCAATGTGTTCATGCAACGTGGCGCGGTGGCGGCCGCGTTCCGGGTCATCCCGTACAAGATCCTCTCGTTTCAAGAGCTCGGTCTGCCCCCGGTGATCAACGAGATGGCCAACCGCCCCCGCGGCCTCATTCTCGTCACCGGCCCCACCGGCTCGGGCAAGTCGACGACGCTCGCGTCCATCATCGACAAGATCAACAACGAGCGCCACGAACACATCCTCACCATCGAAGACCCCATCGAGTACCTCCACCAGCACAAGGCGTGTTTGGTCAACCAGCGCGAGGTCGGGGCCGACACCGACTCGTTCAAAAAGGCGCTCAAGTACGTGTTGCGCCAGGACCCCGACGTGGTCCTCATCGGCGAGATGCGCGACATCGAGACCATCGAGGCCGCCCTCGTCATCGCCGAGACCGGTCACCTCGCGTTCGCCACCCTGCACACCAACAACGCGATCCAGACCATCAACCGCATCATCGATGTGTTCCCGCCCTACCAACAGCCCCAAATCCGCGCGAACCTGAGCTTCGTCCTCGAGGGCGTGCTCAGCCAGCAGCTCATCCCCCGCGCCACCGGCAACGGCCGCATCCTCGCCCTCGAGGTGATGATCCCCAACGCCGCCATCCGCAACCTCATCCGCGAGGACAAGGTCCACCAAATCTATTCGCAGATGCAGGTTGGCCAGTCCAAGCACGGCATGGTCACCCTCAACCAGACCCTGATCTCGCTGCTGCAAAAGCGCATGATCACGCAGGACGAGGCCATGGCCCGCTGCTCGGACCCCGACGAGTTCCGCACCATGCTCGTCAACGCCGGCATCTCGTTCCGCCAGCGCGAATACCGACCGCCCAATGCCTAAGGGGGGAGTTCCTCCGCCCTCGGCGCTCACGGCTCGCAAGCTCGCCGAATCACGCCTCACCCCCGAGGCGTAAACGCCAAGCGCCTTCGGCGCGGCGCTCACGGCTTCGCTTCGCTCGCGGCTCGTACGCTTTCGCGTACGAGGCAATCGCCGCGGCTCCCATTTCACTGATCCTGGATCGTTCTCCCCTCACCGCGAGGTCGCGCGTTTGACCAGGGTGCCGACGCCAAGCACGCGAGCATCGCACGGGCCGAGCCGAGCAACGGAGGGCACCCTTGACGACGCCCAGCCCGGCGCCACCCTCGACGACATCTGAGAGCCATCCCGCCTTATCGCTCATCTGCGATTGCCGTCCCCGTCCCCATTCCCATTCCCGTCCCCGGCGGGGCACCAGGCTGCCCCCATGTCCCACCTTTTCCCCCCTGTCGCAGGTTGAGCGAATTTTACCGGCGCTCCGGGCCCTTGCTACAGTCGTGCTCGACTGCAGCGGCACGCGAGACGCTGTGAAGGAGTGCGCGTATGGCGACGTTTCTTTGGTCCGGTAAGACCCGCAGCGGCGAGAGCCGCAACGGCGAGATGGAGGCCCCGTCCAAGGACGTGGTCGAGCAGCGTCTGCGCGCGCAGCAGATCAACGTCGGCAAAATCAAAAAGAAACCGACCGAGATTCACCTCAAGATGCCGGGCAGCTCGGGGGTCACCCCGCGCGACCTCATGATCTTCACCCGGCAGTTCTCGACGATGATCGACGCCGGTCTGCCCTTGGTGCAGTGTCTCGACATCCTCGTGAGCCAGCAGGAAAATCCCTGGTTCAAGAAGGTCCTCGCCGTGGTCAAGACCGACGTCGAGAGCGGCAAGACGTTTGCAGACGCATTGTCCAAACACCCCAAGGTGTTCAACGCGCTCTACGTCAACCTCGTGGCCGCGGGCGAGACCGGCGGTATCCTCGACACCATCATGCAGCGGCTCGCCGGCCAGATTGAAAAGGCGGTGAAGCTGGCCAAACAGATCAAGGGTGCGTTCATGTACCCCGCCGCGGTCATCGTGGTCGCCTTCGGCGCCATCGCGGTGCTCCTGCTCTGGGTGATTCCGGTGTTCGAAAAGATGTTCACCGACTTCGGCGGCGAGCTGCCCATGCCCACCCAGGTCGTCATCGACCTCTCCAACTGGTCGATCGACAACTGGTTCCTGTTCCCCGCCCTGCCGGTGGTGCTCTACCTCTCGCTCCGCTTCATTCGCAGCCGCGAAGGAACGCGCCGCATGCTCGACAAGGTCATCCTCGCTTCGCCGGTGTTTGGCCCTCTGGTCCGCAAGACCGCGGTGGCCCAGTTCACCCGGACCATGGGCACGATGTTGACCTCCGGGGTGCCGATTCTCGACGCCCTCGAAATCGTGTCCCGGGCGACCAACAACCTCGTGATCTCCGACGGCATTCTGTACGCCCGCGGCAAAGTCGCCGAAGGTAAAACCCTCGCCGAGCCGCTCCAGACCACCGGCATCTTCCCCGCCATGGTCTGCCAGATGGTGCACATCGGGGAGAGCACCGGCGCCCTCGACACCATGCTCACCAAGATCGCCGACTTCTACGAGGACGAGGTCGACGCCGCCGTGGCCGGCCTCACCAGCCTGCTCGAACCTGTGATCATGGTGTTCCTCGCCGTCGTGCTCGGTGGCTTCCTCATCGCCATGTACCTGCCGATCTTCACCATCGCGGGCGCCATCACTGGCTGACGATCGCCCCCACGAGACCGGCGCCGAGCTTCCGGCGCCGCGTCTCCCCTGGCTTTTGCTCTTCCGCACCGTGGTGATCAGCGTTTTGCTGATCACCACCGCGGGTTTGCGTTTGTCCCGCGGCGAACCGCTCACCGGCGTCGGGTCGCTCACCCTCTACAGCGCCTGCGGCGTCACCTACGCGACCATCCTGTTCGGCGCGTTGTGGATTCGGTTTCGCGGCAACCGCCACCGGGTGCTTGTCGCCTACGTGCAGCTGGTGGGCGACTGCCTGGTGGCCACCGTGCTCGTGCTCGCCACCGGGGGCTTCGATTCCGCGTTCACGTTCTTGTATTCGCTGGCCATCCTCAACGCCGCGGTGGTGCTCACCCAGCGCGACACCCTCATCCTCGCCGGGGTCGCGTCCGCCTGCTACGCCCTCGCCATCACCGCCCAGCACTTCGACTGGACGTCGGGTTTTGGCCTCAGCCGCCCGACCTGGGCCGAGACCTTTCCCTCGCTGCTCGCCAATGTCCTTGCGTTCTTTCTTGTCGGTTACCTCGGCTCGTCGCTCACCCGCCAGCTGCGCACCACCAGCCAGCAGCTCACCAAGGCCGAGGCCGCCCTCGTCGAGGCCGAGCACATCCACGAGACCGTGCTCGAGTCGTTGCCCTCGGGGGTGCTCACGTTCAACCACGCGGGGGACGTGGTGTTCCTCAACCGGGCGGGGGCGGACATCCTCGGGCCCGACATCGCCCGGTCCCAATCCCGGCTGGCCGCGTTTTTTCCCCCCGCGATCACCGGCGACCGATTCGAGCTCGAGCTCGACGGGGACATCCTCATCGGGGCCACCGCCGCGCCCTTGTCGGGGCCCGCGGGGGGCGGCCGGGTGGTCGTGTTCCAAGACCTCACCGAGCTGCGCGCGCTCCAGCAACAGGTCGCGCGGGCCGACCGCCTGCGCACCTTGGGCGGGTTCTCCGCCGGCTTGGCCCACGAGCTGCGCAACCCGCTCGCGAGCATCAACGGCTGTCTGCAGCTCCTCGAGGAGGACGCGGCCCAAGGTCACCTCAACTCCGACCAGGCCGCGCGCATGTTGGCCATCGCCCGGCGCGAGGGCGAGCGCTTGGCCGGCCTGGTGACCGCGTTTTTGACCTACGCCCGGCCCCCGCCCCCCCACCGCGAACCAATGTCACTGCACTCGCTGTTTCATGACATCACCGAGGCGGCCTCGCTCAAGGCCGGGGCGCCCATCGCGGTGGTGGGCGACGACGTCACGGTGTACGCGGACAAGAGCCAGATGGCCCAGGTCGCCTGGAACCTCGTGTCCAACGCCCGCCAAGCCCTCGAAACCACCGCCAGCGGGGGGCAGATCGAGGTGCGGCTGGGCCAAGACCGGGACCGGGGCTGGTTCATTGTCGACGACAACGGCCCCGGCATCGCCGACGACCAGCGGGACAAGATATTTGACCCGTTCTTCACCACCCGCGCCGATGGCACCGGCCTGGGCCTCGCCACCGCGCACCAACTCGTCGACGCGCAAGGCGGCGAACTTGATATGGTGCCGAGCGCCCTGTCCGGGGCCGCGTTTCGGGTGCGTCTGCCCCGGCGCGCGCCCTCGCCTTCACCGGGAGACCCTGACCTTGGCTGATGTCCTGGTCGTCGACGACGAACGTTCCCTGCGGGAGTTTCTCGAGATCCTCCTCGCCCGCGAGGGCCACAAGGTCACGGTGGCCGAGGACGCGGTGTCCGGCATCGCCAAGCTCAAGGCCGCCGACTTCGATCTCGTGCTCACCGACCTCAAGCTCCCCCAGGGCTCGGGCATGGACGTGCTGCGCCACGTCACCGAGAGCGGGGCCGATGCCCAGGTGATCCTGATGACCGCCTTCGCCACCACCGAAAACGCGGTCGAGGCGATGCGGCTCGGCGCGTACGATTACGTGATCAAGCCGTTCAAGGTCGACGAGCTCAAGGTCGTGATCGAGCGCGCCCTGGAGCGCAAACAGCTCCGCCGCGAAAACACCCAGCTGCGCGAGACCCTCGACGCCCACCGCGCGCAGAATCGCCTGATCGGGTCGTCCGAAGCGATGCGTGAAGTGTTCGAGATGGTGCGCAAGGTGTCGGGGGCGAAGACCAACGTGCTGCTCACCGGCGAGAGCGGCACCGGCAAAGAGCTCGTGGCCCGCGCGATCCACAACCGCGGCCCCCGGGCGGCGTCGCCGTTTGTGCCCATCAACTGTGGCGCGATTCCCGAGAACCTCATCGAGAGCGAGCTGTTCGGTCATGTCAAAGGCGCGTTCACCGGGGCGAGCCAAGACAAGATGGGTCTGTTCGAGCAGGCCGAGGACGGCACCGTGTTCCTCGACGAGATCGGCGAGCTCCCCTTGCACATGCAGGTGCGGCTCCTGCGCGTGCTGCAGGAACGCACCGTGCGCCGCGTGGGCGGCATGAAAGACACAAGCATCGAGTCGCGCATCATCGCCGCCACCAACCGCGACCTCGCCGAGGAGGTCCGCGAGGGCCGGTTCCGCGAAGACCTGTATTTTCGGCTCAACGTCATCCAGATTCGGCTGCCCGCCCTGCGCGAACGCCACGCCGACATCCCGCTGTTGGCGCGGGCGTTCTTGGCCAAGTTCGCCGAGGAGCAAGCCAGCGACGTCACCGACATCGACGACGGGGCGATGGCCGCGTTGGTCCAGCACGCGTGGCCGGGCAACGTGCGCGAACTTGAAAACGCCATCGAACGTGCCGTGACATTGGCGTCCGGCCCGGTGCTCGACCTCAGCGACCTGCCCCAGGCGGTGGCCCAAGCCGCGGGTCCCCGGACCCGGCCTCGGGTGGAGCGGGTGGAGATCCCGGAGGACGGGGTGAAGCTCGAGGAGATCCTCGAGAGCTTGGAGCGGGGCTACCTCGAGGAGGCCCTGTCCCGAACCGAAGGGAAAAAGAAGCGCGCCGCCGCGCTCCTGGGGCTGTCATTCCGGAGTTTTCGGTACCGGGTGGCCAAGCTTGGCATCACCGCCGAAGACGGCGATGGCGATGGCGACGGCGACGGCAACTAGGCCCTGAATTCAGGCGAAACAACCGGCGCGCGCGTGTCGTACCCTCGGGATGATGTCACGCCTGCCCTCCGCCTTGTGGTTGCTCCTCGCGCTCGGTCTCGCCGCGTGCCCCGACGAAATGCCCGCCCCGGTCGACGCCGGGGATGGTGATGGTGATGGTGATGGTGATGGTGATGGTGATGGTGATGGTGATGGCGACGGGGACGGGGATGGCGACGGGGACGGGGATGGCGATGGCGATGGCGACGACGTGAGCTGCGGGGACGACGACCCGCTCACCCAATCCAACTGGGTCGGTTTTTGCGACGACCGGGTCGACGACAACTGCACCATCGATGCCCCCCTCGACCCCTGCCCGTTCACGGTGTCGGCCCACCAGTATTGCCAAACCGGCGACGAGCCTTGTCCCGCCACCCAGCCGACCTCCGGGCCCCCGGCGTTCGATTGCACCGGGGCCATTCCCCGCAACGTGATCGCCCACGCCCAGCTCGAGACCCCCAACGATCAAGTGCAGTCGCTTTGTGTGTTCTTTTACGAAAGCGACGCGGTGCCCGGCGAGGTGTACGCGGCCTACGTGCACGAGGACGGCGTCGACCCCGCGGGCCCAGACTTCACCTGCGCCACCGACCTCATCTACCGGCGCTACCTGTTCGTGGCCGACAACGACCCCGCCCCGTGCGACCCGGTCACGGTGCCGTTCCCGTCGTCGGCCGACGACTACAAAATCAGCAACGCCTGCCGCAAAGCCCTGCGGCCGGTGGCGCAGGACGACCCGCTGTTCAGCCCCGACATCCAATACTTCGCGGCCTCCGTCGACGAGGCCCTGCAAAAACTCGCCGTGCTCGACACCGCCGAAATCGGCTGTTTGCGCGCGGTCAACCCCGACGGGGCGGAGATTCGGCCGTGGGCGCTGCAGGCTTCCGCCCCCATCGTGATCGACGCCGCGCCCCCCGACTGACGCGCCGCGCCTAGCGCAGCGCGCGCAACAGGGCCTCGAGCCGGCGCTTGGTCCGGTCATCGGCTTCGCGCGCCACCTGGGCCGCGATCGCGACCTTGGCCGCGGCCCGGTCGGCGTCGATGAGCGCGGTGGCGGCCTGGCTGCGCACCCGGGGGGACGGGTCCTGCAGCAACGCCGACAACCGCGTGATGTGTTCGCGGCCGGCGAGCGCCCCGAGCACGGCGATGGCGGCCAAGCGCGCGTCCTCGTCCTCCCCGGCGGACGCGGTCTTGGCCAGCGCGTCCTCGTCGAAAAACGCGCGGTGGGCGGCGACCGCGTCGACCACCGCCCGGCGCACCGAGGCCTCCTCCCCGAGGCGCATCAAGGCCACGGTGAGCTTGTCTTTGGCGCTCGCGTCGGGCCGGGCCGCGAGCAGCCGCGCGACCTGGCGGCGCACGTCGGCCTCTTCGTGGGTCAACGCGAGGACGAGCAACGGCACCGCCCGGCGGCGCTCCAGGGTGTCCAGGGCCTGGCGGCAGATCGTCCGCACCGCGCGCGCGTCATCGGCCAGCCCATCGACGAGCAGCCGCGCCACGTCGTCGTCCCCGGCCTGGGCGATGGCGGCCAAGGCGAGCGCGGCCGCCCGGCGCCGGGTCTCGTCCTTGCCCGCGGTCAGCTCGGCGATGAACACCCCTTGCCGCGGGGCCCGGTGGAACGACCGCAGGGCCTTTTCCACTTCCCGCAGCACAAACTCATCGTCGTCCCCGAGCCCATCGAGCAGGGTCCGCGCCGCCGCGTCGTCGTCGATGCGCGACAGGGCCGAGGCGGCCGCGGCCCGGACCGCGAAGTGGGCGTCCCGGCGCAGGGCGCGTCCCAGGGGGTCGACCGCCGCGGGGTCACCGAGCCGCCCCAGCGCGACCGCGGCGGTGGCCCTGACCTTGAAGCTCGACGAGGTCTCGAGCACGTCGCGCAATTTTTCCTGCGGCCCGTCGTCGGCCCACGCCAGACCCGCCGACAACGAGGTCGCCACCACCAACCACCAAGCGCGCGCGCCGAGCATCCCCCAAGAGCTACCACGCCCGCTCTTCGCGCCACAAACCGCCTCGCGGGAGAAGTCCCGGATCGAACACCGTTTTTCCCGCCCACCCGCGGTGTGATAAGCGGCCCTCGATGTCTCGTCGTCGCGCGTTGTCGCTCACTCTCTGCTGGTGTGCGGTCGGGTGGGCTCTCCCCGCCGCCGCCGACGACGATGCGTCCGACGACGACGACGTGATCATCATCGAGGACGAGGCGTCCAGCGACGACGACGATGTGATCATCATCGACGACGGCACCGGGACGGGCGACGACGACACCCTGATCATCGAGGGGGACGACGACGAGATCATCATTCTCGACGACGAGTCCCCCACCCCCGAGCTGCCCGCGGTGTCGGGGGCGCTCGGCCGGCTGTGGGAAGCGCTGTATGTGTCGGTGGCGGCCGAAGGGCAGTTTTATGGCCAGTGGACCGCGATCGAGGATGGGCCGCTGCGGGTGCTCGGCTCGTCGGGGTTCGAGAGCTGGCTGCTCCCCACACAGAACCTCTCGCTCTACGCCCGGGGCTTCGCCCGGCTCGCCTTCGACGGCGCCCCCGAGAACTTCCGCTTCGTGCCCGTCGTCGACCTCTACGAGAGCTACGCCAAGATCAACGCCGAGGTCGGCTCGGTGCAGCTCGGCCGCCTGGTCGCGCCCTGGGGCGGCACCCGGGTCGCCGCCCTCGGCGACCGCCTCAACCCCCCCGATCACCGCCGCAGCGTGATCACCTTCCCCGACGCGGTGCAGAACCGCCAACCCCAGTGGGGCGCGCTGCTCAAGACCTCCCTCGGCTCGGTGGTGCTCGAGGGCGTGCTGTTCACCCTGTACGAGCCCACCGAAGGCAGCTTGGCCGCATCCAACCAGGCCGGGGTGCGGGCCGCCCGGTACCAGACCGCGTTGGTGCGCTCGCCGGCCCGGGCCGGGGGCTTGTTCGCCTACGACACCCGCGAAAATCTCTACCAGAACCTGAGCCTGCTCGACTCGACCACGCTCGCGGTGCGCGCCCGCCGCCGGGTCGGGGAGTTGAAGATCGGGGGCTCGGCGGTCATCGGCCTCGACGAGGTTCCGACCCTGCAGTTCTCGCCCGCGATGGCCCGCTACCTGGGGGACAGCGCCCTGGGCAAGCCGGTGGCGGCCCCGCCGTGCAACCCGGGCGACGTGGCCAGCAACGCCGACTGTTTTGGCCGCAACACCCTGCGCCACAACCGCAGCGCGAGCCTGGCCGCCGACGTGGAGTGGGGCTTCGGGATCGTCACCCTCAAGGCCGAGGCCATGATCAACCCGCGTATGGGGTTTGTGCCCGGCAAGACCGCCTTGGTCATCGACGACGCCGAGGGGCTCAAGAGCGTGCAGGTCTCGCAATACGGCGGCGCGGTGGCGATGGAGACCGGCTACGGCGAGTGGTTCGAAGGCAGCGTCGAGCTGTTCGGGCTCGGCTGGGTGGGCGTGCCCACCGGCTCGGTGCTGTGGGGGGTCGAGGCGCTGTCCGGCCCCTTGCCCTACAGCCGCATCATCCCCGGGTTTGTGCCCCGGGCCGGGCTCGGGGTGTCGGTGGGCGGCTCGGTGTTCGACCAGGCCCTCACGTGGCGGCTGCGGGGCGAGGCCGGCTTGGTCCCGATCGACATCCTGATGAGCGGTGAGGTCCGCTACCAGCTGCCGATCCTGAAGCTGTACGTGGGCACCCGCGGCAACATCTTCGCCGGCTTGCCCGGCAGCCCCGGCTGGATGCGGCAGGACGCGAGCATGATCGGCCTGTTCATGGGTTGGGGCACGGACTGACCGTGGCGCCGCCGCCGCGGTGAGACAGAATGCCCCGCGCCGCGATTTCTCACCCCCCGGGCCAGCGCGGTCTGATGCGCTGCGGCATCCGGCACAGGGCCTGCAATCTCCAGGGTCACGACCTCAACCAAGGAGATTGAACATGACCGTTGCCGTCACCGACACCCGCCTGCTCGAAGGGCTCGCCGCCGCCGTGAAGAACACCCAAAGCCTCGCCCTCACCGGCCACGCCGCGGGCATTCGCGACATCGCCGTGGGCTTGCTCAAAGAAGGCCTGGGCGCGTTCGAGGCCGCGGTCGCGGCCGAAAACCGCGCCGAACTCGACGCCCTCGAGGACGAACACGACCTGCCCGAGCGGCGCGTGGCCCTCAACGAAGCGTTCGGCCGCCTCTACCTCGCGCTGCAGTCCGGGGTGCTCCAACGGCGCATCAAGGGCCAACCCGAGCCGCAGGACCTGTCCCACTACCTGACCCAGAACACCCCGGCCACGTTCGCCGCCATCGGTCTGGACCGCGCCATCGAGGGCCTCGACCGCGCCCGCGGCTTCGCCCTGCCCTACGTGCCGACCAACATCCAAGACGGCCTGTCCAGCGTGGTCGACGACGCCATCGCCAAGGCCCGCGCGCAGCGGGAGAAGGTCATGCAGACGCAGTCCGGGGACGCCCAGCTCACGGAGCTCGAGCGCATCCGCGAACACGCCCGGGAGCGCTACCTGTCCGCCCGCGACCTGGTGGGCGCGGCCTTGCGCGAGGCCAAAAACTACGACGCCCTGCCCGAGGTGATGCCCGGCCTCACCGATGTGCTCGCCCCGGCCTGACCGGCCCGCGCCCGGCGGCCGGATTTGTGACCCACTTTTCACGAGGAGGCGGTTGACCCCGTCCACCGGCGTGCGAATCCGGCCGCATGGGTGACCTACTCGCACAGACGCGGGCGCGCATCAAAGCGTCCAAAGACCAGGGCCAGACCCCGGTCGTGATCTTCGACCTCGACGGCACGGTCTACGACAACAGCCCGCGCACGTGGAACATCCTCGCGCGCTTCGCCGACGAGCACGGCCGCGACGACCTCCGCCGGGCGATGGTGGACCTGCCCCCGACGCGGTTGCCCTACCTGCTGGGGGACACCCTCAAGAGCATCGGCTTTGACGACGAGGAGCTGACCAAAGCGGCGGTCGGCTACTGGAAAGACCGGTTCTTCACCGACGACATCCAGGCCCACGACGTCGCCCTCCCGGGGGCGGTGGCGTTCGTCAACCGCTGCTACGACGACGGGGCCACCGTGGTCTACCTCACCGGCCGAGACGTGCCCGGCATGGGCGTCGGGTGCTTTCACTCCCTGCGGTCCCACAACCTCCCCGTGGGGTTGGTGCGCACCACCATGGTGCTCAAGCACGACTTCGAGACCACCGACCTCGATTTCAAAACCGAGGCGGTCGAGTACATCGATTCCCTCGGCCACGTGGTCGCCTCGTTCGACAATGAGCCCGGCAACTGCAACCTCTTCTTGAACCGCTGGCCGGACGCGCTCATCGCTCTGTGCGACACCCAACACGCCCCCGGCGCGCCCGAGCTCGCCGACGGCGTGATTCGCTTCTTCGACTTTTTGGCCTGACCGCCGTGGCCCCCGTCGAGCACTCCCCCGCGTTCCGCCGCCGCCGGTTCCTCAACTGGTTTCCGCTCGGGCTCGCCTACGCCCTGCTCTACATGGGCCGCTACAACCTGACCGTGGCCAAGACCTCCCTCGGCGATCTCATGACCAAGGAGGACTTCGGGGTCATCTTCGCCGCCGGCACCACGGTCTATGCATTTGCATTTTTGTTCAACGGCCCGCTGGTGGATCGCATCGGGGGGCGCAAAGGCATGCTCACCGCCCTGCTCGGCAGCGGCTTGGCCAACGCGGCCATGGGGGTCTACATCTCGTCCGCCCTCGACCAGGGCCCCGGGGCCGAGCTCAGGTTGCCGTTGGCGTTGATGTACGCGGTGAACATGTACTTCCAGAGCTTCGCCGCGGTGAGCATCGTCAAGGTCAACGCCCACTGGTTCCACGTGCGGGAGCGCGGCGGCTTCTCGGGCATCTTCGGGACCATGATCTCGAGCGGGATCTTCTTCGCCTTCACCGGCAACGGGCTCATCCTCGACGTGGCCCAGCTGTTCTACCCCGGCCAACGGGTGACGTGGTTGGTGTTCGCCGCGCCGTCCGCGTTGCTGTTCACGATTTTGGTGGTCGAGTTCTTCCTCCTCCGCGACCGGCCCGGGCTCGCCGGGCACGAGGACTTCGACACCGGCGACGCCTCCAGCGGCGAGGACGACGCCCCCGCCCCCACCGGCCAGATCCTCAAGAAGATCCTCACCAACCCCATCATCCTCACCGTGGCCGGGGTCGAGTTCTGCACCGGGGTGTTGCGCAACGGGGTCATGCACTGGTTCCCGATCTACGCCAAAGAGGTCTGGACCCTCCCCGGCGACCACTCGCTCGTGTACGGCCCGATCAAAGCCGTGACCCTCGCCCCCCTGTCGTGGGTGTTGTGCGACGCGCCCGGCACCGGCCCCTACGCCGACACATTGTGCAAAGCCGCGGTCAGCGACAGCACCGAGAACATCGTCGCCACCCTCGCGCTGTGTTTCTTGTCCGCCGCGGTGATCGGGTTTTTCTCCCGCCGGTTCGTGGGCCGGGCCCGCGGGGTGATGATCGTGGTCGCGGCGCTGTTGTTCGTCGGCCCCTTCTTTCCCCTCGGCTGGGGCGGGCTGTTGTTCGTGGCCGGCGTGGTCGGGGGCAACGTCGCCGGCTGGGTGTCCGACCTGTTCTTCCAGTCGCGGCGCGCCCCCGCCGCCGGCGGCCTGTACGCGATCTTGGCGCTGTGCACCATTGCGATGCTGTTCACCCTCGGCCAACCCGCGGCGGTGGTGGCCGAGGCCGGCCCCGCGACCCAGCTGCTGCCCGGCGACAAGGTGCTCCGCGTCGACGAGCAGCCCACCGAGACCTGGGCCGACGTCGCCGACGCGGTGCGCTGCCATGTGCCCGCCTGCGTCGAAGCCCGGTGGAACCCCAAAAGCTGCGTGTGCGAGTCCGGCAGCACCAGCCCCGCCACCACCTCGTCGCCGCTGTCGATCGTCGTGGAGCGCGACGGGCAACCGCTCACGCTCACCGTCGACGACCCCAAGGCCAGCCAACGCGCGGGCGACAAGCGCAAGCTCCAAGCCCGGCCCGAGCTCCCCTTGTCCCCCTGGTGGCTCGGGGTGGTCATCTTCCTCATGAGCCTGTGCGTGATCGGCACCCACGGCCTGCTCTCCGGCACCGCGACCATGGACTTCGGCGGCCGCAAGGGCGCGGCCACCGCGGTCGGCATCATCGACGGCTTTGTGTACCTGGGCACCGCGGTGCAGTCGCTGTCCCTCGGCGCGCTCACCGGCCTGTCGTGGGCCTACTGGCCGGTGTTCTTGCTGCCGTTTTCGGTGATCGGCTTCGTGCTCCTGCTGCGCATCTGGAACGCCAAAGCGGGCCAAGGCGGGCACTAGCACACGTGTCAAGAATCGCCTTCGGCGCGGTCGCGCCGGGCTTCTTCGCTCACGCCGCACCCACGTCGGAAACCTGTGTCCCCCCCCTCGAACCCGCGAAATGCAATGTCCAGGCGATTTGCGATGTGCACCAGTGTGAAGCGACGAGCCACCAGCCACCGAAGGCGGACGTGACCGGCCCGGGGCGTATGCGACTGCATGGGACCCTTCCCGCCACGGTACCCGGCAGTACCCGCGGCCACCAGTCGCTTTTAGACTCTTTCAGGGCCCCGTCCCCGGGCCCTCCCTTGCCCCCCGGCGCACGCGCCCTATCGTGGGTGCATGTCCCACATCATCCTGTTCGCACTGTCACTGCACCTCAGCCCCGCCGCCCCCGCCGCGGTGGCCGGCGAGACGCTCAAAAAAGAGCTGAAGCACTACATCGACCGCACCCTCACCGTGACCGACCGCTACGGCGGCCGCTCGACCCACTTCGGCAACAACGAACAAAAGCTCGGCTTCGCCCCCGACGCGGTGGTCAAGATCCGCCTCGCCCGCTCCGGGCTCTACGCCTTTTTGCCCCGCACCGACGCGCTGGACACCCGGCTCGATGCCCTTCAGGTCGGCGACCCCATCTCCGTGGTCGGCGTCATCGAAGCGCGCCGGTTCGATGGCACGCACTACACCGACATTGGCCTGTCGCTGCCCGACCGCACCCTGGTGTTCGTCAATGGGCGCGACCTGCGCACCACCACCCTCCCGGACGCGCCGCTTTTCCTCCATCCCGACACCGTGGACCCGGACGACTACGTGGACGTGCGCGTCGACGACATCACCCTGCAACCGGCCGACTACGTCGACAACGACATCACCTTCGAGCGCTACGTCACCGGCCGCCTCGTCATCGGGCGCTACTACTCCGCGTGGGAGCGCGAGCAGGGACTCGACAAAGACCACGCGATCAAGCTCAGCGTGGGCACCGGCTTTCCCCTGTTTCTGGAGCGCAACAAGGACAACCTCGCCGTGCTCCAGGCTTGGCGGAAGGGCGCCCACGTTCGCTTCTACGGCAATCTCCGCGTGCACCGCACGTCGTCGGGCGATCACCCCGTGCTGGTGGTCCACCGTTGGGAGCTCACCACCGGCAAGTCCCGCCGGCCCACCCACGACCTGTAGCCCGGCGGTTCACAGCCCGGCCAACAACCCCGCGTCGCGCTCGAGCTCGGCTTTGCGTGAGGCGCGGGCTTGCTCGTCGTCAAACACCAGCGGCTCGAAGTCGGACAGCGCGGCCAACCACACCCGCTCCGCCGCGGCCTTGTCGAGCAGCCCGGCCCGGACCGCCTCCGCCGCCGCCCCCACGTAGGTGTCAAACAGGTGCACCCCCTGGGCGCGAAAGTGAGCCCGGACCTGCTCGTCCTTGCCCACCACGTCGTGGATAAACACCGCCCGCACCCGGGCGCAGGCCGCGCGCATCTCCACCCCAAAGTCCGCGTCGCCCTGCCCGCTGTCCCCAAAAAACACAAACTCGTACTCCGGGAACAGCTGGTCGTACTCCGCGAAGTTGGCGAGCTTCTTCTTCGCGATGCTGGCGCTGCTGTGCAGGTGGCGAAACGAACCCGACAGCACCACCGGCTGCTTGACCCCCAGCGCCCGCAGCGTCTTGTGGGTGGCCTTTTCGATCACCCCGGTGCGGTCTTTGGGCCGGGCGGTCACAAACGAGACGCGCCCCTCGGCGTCGAACTCCTGATAGAGCGCCAGCACGCCGGGATACACCGTCTTTTTCGGGTACCTCACGTCCTTCCAGTTGGCGTACAGGGTGTCGTCAATGTCGCTGAGGATCTTGAGCCCGGCCGCGACCTGACCCTCCGCCGCAAAATGTTGCAGGATCGCGTCCTTGACCTCCCCGTCGTCAATGTCACTGAACACAATGTGCTGCAGGTCGCGGTGGTCGTCGCCCAGGTCGAGCAGGTCCTTGAGCGCGGTGAGGTCTGGCCCTCTGGTCCCCAGGAACAGGTCGCGGATGCCGCGCTCGTCGAGCGCGTCGGTGCGCCCGGTGGACAGCGCCAGGATCAAAGCCGCCCGCGCCGGCACGTCGAGGTCCGCGAGGCGCGGCCCGGTGAGCAGGTCGACCAACGCGGTGCGGTTGTCGGGACCGAGCATGCGGTCGTCGACATCGGCGATCAGCCACACCAGGTCGAGGCGCAGGAGCAGCGCGGACAGGTCCGGGCTGTGCGTCAACAGGTCGAGGATGATGCGCTCGTCCTTGCGGTCGGTGTGTCCGCGCAGCAAGTCGTTGATTTGGGCCACGTCCCGTTCGACGGCGTCATGGGTCTCGGTCATGGCGGCAGCCTACCCCGGTCGCCGCCCCGCCCCGCCAGCCCGCGCACCCCCTCGGCTCCGGCGGTCGGATCTGTGCCGCGACGAAAACATTTCGCTTATCTTTCAAATGGTTACGCGTTGGTGCCGCAACCTCACGGCCCCGCCTCCGGATTCAGTACAGACAGGGCCCGGACATGACGTCACCGGGCGCTCAGAACCTCGACCGGCGCCGCGCCCCTCCGACCAGGACCCGCGGTTGTCGCGCGGAGGTTCGCCGTGGAGGTGGCGGGGTGGTCCCCATATAAATAGTTCTATTATCGGCGCGCCGTTTGCCGACGTCCCGAGCCTCGCCATGACCCCCTCGCCGCCCTGCGCACCCTCGCCCGCACCCTCCGCACCGAGAGTTGCGCGCTCTATCTCGCCCTGCGCGACCCGCGCACCCCGCGCGCGGCCCGGTGGTTGGGCGCGTTCGTGCTCGCCTACGCGCTGTCCCCGCTCGACCTCATCCCCGACTTCATCCCCGTGCTCGGCCTGCTCGACGACGCGCTCCTGCTCCCGCTCGGCGTCGCGCTGGTGTTTGCGCTCCTCCCCGACGAGGTCAAACAACAGGCCCGGGCCGAGGCCGAAGCCGGCGCGACCATCCCGCGCGGGGGCATGGCCGCGGTGATCGTGACCTGGGCGCTGCTGCTCGTGGCCGTGGGGCTCAGCGTGTGGCGGGCGCTGGTGTGAACGCGTGCGCGCGACCCGTCGTTTCTCCGAAGCGGCGCCGCCCGCCGAAGACGCGTTCATCGTCCAAAACGACGCCCGGGGTCCGCCATCGCGCGCTCACGACGACGGCGTGCTCGCCTCCATTCGCGCCCGCCACGCCGCCGCGCGCTCTTCCCGCGCGGCGCGCAAGGGGCGGTCGGCGGCCAGAGCCGCCTCGATCTCGGCACGCCGGGACGGGGACTCCACCGACAGGTCCGCGCTCAACCGCAGCCCGCCCTCGCGCACAATGGTGAACAGCACCAGCGGGTCCTCGTCGAGGATCGCCTCATCTGTGCGGTACCGGTCCGCGGGGAACGACGGGGGTGGCGCATCGGGTCGAGACCGCCTGAACGCGTGCAGCTTCACTGTGGTCGGGTTCGACAAGACCTCGACCACGGTGCCCGGCTTGTGCGCGGGCAGCGCCGGGGCGGTGAAGTCGGAGGTTTGCATGGTCGGACGGTGCAAGAACACGTTCTCGTCGAGCACCTCGTGCACGGTGATTCGGAAGTACACCGCACCGGTTTCGTCGTCCGTGCGCGTGCGCGGCTGTGCCCACGCGCCGAGCAGTGTCAGGTGGGAACCGGCCACGATCGCGGGCAGGTCATAGGTGTGAAAAACCGGCCGTCCCATCGGCGCCTCCCGACGAACCCATCAGGTCCCGTCCATCGACGTGTCGAGCACCGCGCCCTCGGGCATGCGCAGGCTGAGCTCGTCGAAGGGCACGCCGAGGGCGAGCTCGCTCACCGTCGAGACCGTGACCGGCGCGCCCTTTTTGCCCTCCCCAAACACGAAAAATCGTTGGGTCTTGTAGAGGGTAAACCCTTTTTGCGTGACCGCGTCTTCGTACACGATGAGCTTCTCCGGCGAACGCGTCGTGTCCTTGCCCTTAAAAAATGGGGCATAGCTGACGGTGTAGCGCAGACCCACCAGCCGGTGGGTCTGCTTGTCCACGTAGGCCGCGTAGGTGTCGTCGGGGGCATCGCCGGTGCCCTGCGCAAAGGTCACGCCCACCACGGACACATCACCGAACCCTGCCGCCGCAGGGTCGTCGTCGAGCAACGAGAGCTTGACCCCCTCGTCGGCGAGCACGAAGGGCATGGCCACAAAATAGTAGGGGGTCAGCGCCCAGAACCGGGCCGCGAACTTGTCCGTGTCGAGCTTCATCCACGCCTTCTGCCCGTCCCATGCAAAGCGTCCCTGGGCCGGCGCGGTCAGGTCGTGGACCGCGCGGGCGGTGGCGAGCTCAATGGTCTGCACCGAGGTGCGCGGGGGCTTGGTCGCGTCCACCGGGCGGTAGTCGTAGCCAAACCGGATGGCCCCGAGCGCGTACCAGGCCGCGAGCCCCCCGTGGGCGGCGATGGCCTGGGCGACGATGTGGCCAGCCTCGCCCTGGGCCGCGAGCCGGGCCTCGGCTTGTCCGGCGCGGGTTAGTGCCGGCTGGCTCGACGGGGCGCTCGCCGGCCCCGCCTTCGACGCGGGCACCGCTGCCGGCGTGGGCGGGGTCGCGGGCTTGTCCTCACAGCCCATCACCAAGACGCAACATGTCACTGCAACCGCAAGCGCTCGCATCCAACCCCCGCCTATTCTTCGAGCGGCTCCCACAGCTCGACCCGGTTGTTCTCCGGGTCCTGCACCCACGCGAACCGCCCGTAGCTCTCGTCGGGGTCCCGTTTGACCTCGTGGCCGGCGGCCTCCAGGGACGCGACCAGGGCGTCGAGGTCGCTCACCCGGAAGTTCAGCCGGGCGGTCTTGGGCGCGCCGGTGAGGCTCTTTTCCGCGCGAAAGATGCTGAACGTCGTCGAGGCCTTGCGCGCGCTGGGCTCAAGGTCCTGCCCGGGGAACTCGATCGCGGCCATGCTGTCGAAGCGCATCGTGAACGTGATGCCCAGCCGCTCCTCGTACCACTTGGCCAGCGCGTCGAGGTCATCGGCGTACAAAAACGCCCCCCCGAGTCCTTGCACCGCGTCCATGTCCCCTCCGGCCCCAAAACGAAAAAGGGCCGCGTTCGCGGCCCTCGGACAAACTGTGCCTAGCGCAACAGCTCCCGCGCGATGATCACACGTTGGATTTGGCTCGTGCCTTCGTAGATCTGGAAGATCTTGGCGTCGCGCATGAGCTTCTCGACCGGGTACTCCTTGTTGAACCCGTTGCCCCCATGCACCTGCACCGCGTCGATGGCGACCTGCATCGCCATGTCCGCGCCGAAGCGCTTGGCAAAGGCCGCGGTCATCACGTTGTTGCGCCCCGCGTCGTAGTCGGACGCGGCCTTGTAGCAGAGCAGCCGCGCGGCCTCGATGTTCGACGCCATGTCCGCGATCATGAAGCTCACGCCCTGGTGCGCGGCGATGGGTTTGCCGAAGGTCTTGCGCTCCTTGGCGTAGGCGATGGAGTGCTCCAACGCGGCCTGGGCCAGCCCCACCGCCGCCGCCGCCACCAAGGGCCGGGTGTGGTCGAAGGACTTCATCGCGATCTTCCAGCCGTCGCCCTCGTTGCCGAGGAGATTCTCCGCCGGGACCTCGACGTCCTCGAAGGTGATGCCGCGGGTGTCCGACGCCCGTTGCCCCATGTTCTGCTCTTTTTTGCCCACGGTGACGCCGGGCAGGTTGCTCTCCACAATAAAGCCGCTCATGCCGCGGTGGCCCGCGTCCTTGTCGGTTTTAGCGAGCACAAAGAACCAGTCGGCGTGGCCCGCGCCCGTGATCCACATCTTCTGGCCGTTGAGGATGTACTTGTCGCCTTTTTTGACCGCGGTGGTCTTGAGGCCGGCCACGTCGGACCCGGCCCCGGGCTCGGTCACGCCATAGGCGCAAAAGTGGTGCCGCTCGGCGAACGCGCCGAGGTACTTTTTCTTCTGCGCGTCATTGCCCCCGACGATGACCGGGGTCTGGGCCAGGGTGTTCGCGGTCATGGCGGTGGCGATGCCGGTGCAGCCCCAGCCCACCTCTTCACAGATGATGACCTCGTCGAGGGCGGGCATGGCCATGCCGCCGTACTCGGCGGGAATGGCGAGATTCATCAGGCCGAGCTCGTAGGCCTTGCTCAGGATCTCGGTGGGCCACTCGCCCGTCTCGTCGTGGTGCGCGGCGCGGGGCCGCACTTCGTTGGCCGCGAAGTCACGCGCGAGTTGTTGAAACTGTTTCTGCTCGTCGGAAAGCTCAAACCCGATCATGACCGCCCCTCGTTGGCTGCGTTGGTTGCGTCGGTTGTACGGACTTGGCGAGATTCTTCAACCACATCGCCGGGGCCGGTTCGTTCCTGCACAAACACGTCCGCCCGCCCCCACGAAAACCACGCGGTCTTCGCCCCCCGGGGCACAAACCCCGGCGCCTCGAGCGGCCAGCTCACCGTCACCACCCGCGCGCCGGGGCGCAACCTGCCGAGGTGGGTGGCCAGCCGCTGGCGCGCGGTCTCGGAAAAACACGTCCAGGTCAGGTACACACAGTCCACGTCGTCGAGCGGGGCCGTGGCTGCCTCCCCGTGCACGACGTCGATGCCCACCGCGGCCAGCGGTTGTTGCACCGCTTCGACGTGGCCCGCGAGCAGCTCCACCCCGCGGGCGTCGGCGCCCAGCGACCGGGCCGCGAGCAGCACGCGCCCCCGGCCGCAGCCGAGGTCGAGCACGCGCTCACCGCGCCCGGCCCCGGCCCAGCGCAGGATGCGCCGGGCCCCCCACACCGTGGTCTCGCCGTAGGTGAGCGCCTTTTTGGACAACCCCGCGCGTTTGCTCGCGGCCACCCGCTCAAAGCCGCCCTCGTCGTACGGCGACAGCCACAGCCCGCGCACGCTGGTGCGCACAAACGCCCACCACAGCCGCGGCCAGCGCAACAGCACCGCCGCGTCGACGAGCCGGAGCGCGGCAGCCACAAAAAAAACCGCCACCACCGAGACCGCGGTCTTGGTGGGCAGCGGCTTGTCTGGGGCGCGCGAGAAGGGGCCGTCAACCATGCCCACCCCGCGCCAAACAAACAGCGACGGCGGGGCCCATCAGCCCCGCCGCTCGCCAGGAACGTGCCCCCATCGCGCGCATCCGGCGCGCGCGGGCCTATTCGTCGTCGCCGGCGCTGCCGACGGACTGCTCGTTGCCGACCAGTTCGATGCGCGACATCTCGGCGTTGTCGCCCCGGCGCACGTACACCCGGGTCACGCGGGTGTAGCCACCCGGCCGACCTTTGTAACGCTCGGCGAGGTCGCCAAAGAGCTTGGCCAGCACTTCGTCGTCGCGAATCTCACGAAACGCACGACGGCGCGCGGGCAGGTCGCCCTTTTTCGCCAGGGTGATCAACCGCTCGGCAAACCCGCGCAGTTCCTTGGCCTTCTGGTGGGTGGTCTCGATTTGCTCATGCCGAAACAGGCTCGTCGCCATGTTGCGGAACATCGCCCGACGGTGCGTCGAGGTGCGATTGAGCTTTCGGCCTTTCTTCAGGTGTCGCATGACACGCTCCTTCTCAAATCAATGCGCGGGTCAACCCGCCGGGCTCTCGCCTTTGTCGCTCTCGGCGCCGGGTTGTTTCGGCGGCCACGCGTCGAGCTTCATGCCCAAAGACAGACCCATCTCGGAGAGGATCTCTTTGATTTCTTTGAGCGACTTGCGCCCGAAGTTCTTGGTCTTGAGCATGTCCGACTCGCTGCGCTGCACCAGGTCCCCGATGTACCGGATGTTGGCGTTCTGCAGGCAGTTGGCCGAACGAACCGACAGTTCGAGTTCGTCGACGCTGCGGAGGAGGTTCTCGTTGATGCGCTCTTCACGAATCTCGGGCTCGGGCAGCTCGGGCTCGACGTCCTCGGAGAAGTTGATGAAGATTTGCGCTTGCTCTTTGAGAATCTTCGCCGCGATGCCGAGCGCGTCCTCGGGGCCGATGGCGCCGTTGGTCCAACACTCGAGGGTCAGCTTGTCGTAGTCGGTCTGCTGGCCGACACGCGCATGGGTGACGTTGTAGTTCACCCGGCGAATCGGGGAGAACACCGCGTCCATGGGGATGGTCCCCACCGACTGGCCCTCGGCGCGGAACTGGCTCGCGGGCACGTAGCCACGACCGCGCTTCACCGTGAGGTCGGCCTTGAAGGTGCCGCCCTCGGCCACGGTGCAGATGTACTGGTCGGGGTTGAGAATCACCACGGTCTCGTCGTGCACGATGTCCTTGGCGGTGATTTGCGCGGGGCCTTGCACCTCGATGCGCACGGTCTTCTGTTCGCCGCTTTGCAGCTTCAGATTCACCTGCTTGAGGTTGAGGATGATGTCGGTGACGTCTTCTTTGACGTCGGGCAGCGCCATGAACTCGTGCAGCGCGCCGTCGATCTTCGCCGCGGTGATGGCCGCGCCTTGGAGCGAGGAGAGCAGGATGCGACGGAGGCTGTTGCCCAAGGTCACGCCGTAGCCGCGCTCGAGGGGCTCGGCCACAAACTTGCCGTAGGTCTCGGACAAGCTGTCGCGGTCGATGACGAGGTTCTTGGGACGGATCAGGTCACGCCAATTGCGATGCATAGTGTTTTTCCTTCCCCGTGACGGGGATCGCAGCCCCCTCGGGACACACCCAGCAACATTGCGGGGAGCCCCATGGGGACAACCGGGAACTCAGACGATCAGACGCGGCGGCGCTTGGGCGGGCGGCAGCCGTTGTGCGGAATCGGGGTCACGTCGCGAATCAAGCTCACCTTGAGGCCGCTGTTGGCCACCGCGCGCAACGCCGACTCACGACCTGCGCCCGGGCCTTTGACCCGGACTTCGACGGACTTTAGCCCATGGTCCTGCGCCTTGCGGCACGCGTCTTCGGCGGCGATCTGCGCTGCGAAGGGGGTGGACTTGCGGGAGCCTTTGAAGTTCCGCGCGCCACACGTCGACCAGGAAATGGCATTGCCCTTCTGATCGGTGATCGTGATGATCGTGTTGTTGAAGGACGAGTAGATGTGAACGATCCCTTGCTGGACGTTCTTTTTGACTCGCTTTTTGCCTTTGGGAGTGGCCATAGCGCCTTCCTCTCACCGGGGTGCGCCCCCGGGGGGCGCGTTGATCTACAGAAAATGGGAATAGCTGCGGTCCGCTTCGCGGGTCAGCGCTTCTTGGCCCCGACCGAACGACGCGGCCCTTTGCGGGTGCGGGCGTTGGTGTGGGTACGCTGGCCACGGACCGGCAAACCACGACGGTGGCGCAGGCCGCGGTAACAACCGAGGTCCATCAGACGCTTGATGTTGAGGGACACTTCGCGGCGGAGGTCACCCTCCACCTTGTAGTTGTTCTCCAAGACGTCGCGGATGCGGGCGACCTCGTCCTCACCGAGGGCGTCGGTGCGCTTGTCGGGGTCGACGTTGGCCTGGCTCAGCACCTTCTTCGAGGTGTGCGAACCAATGCCATAGATGTACGTGAGCGCCACGTGCATCTTCTTGTTGCGGGGAAGGTCAACGCCTGCAATGCGTGCCACTTTTGCCTCCAAACACGATGACCCGTGTGGTCATCAAAAACTGGCGCATCGAATTGGGAGGCTGATGTACCCACTCGGGGCACGTGCTGCATCCTGCAGCTCAGCGCTCCACCGGACACGTGGCCTCTCGGCCCGGTCGCGATATCGACGCGCGACGATATGGTCCCGTCAGCGAAAGGCTCTCAGCCTTGGCGCTGCTTGTGACGGGGGTTGTCACAGATGACGCGCACCACGCCTTTGCGGCGGATGACGCGACATTTTTCACAAATCGGCTTCACCGATGCGCGGACTTTCATTCTGATCGCTCCTCAGCGCCTCACGGCGCGGGGGTAGGCGGGCAGATGTAGCACAGGGACCTACCGGCGCAAGCACTATCCGGGAGGGGGTCCGGTTTTCCCGGGCAACGCATAACCAGCTGTTTTTGTTAGGCTATTCTCCGCGGGTAGCGCACGCCGGCGCCACCCAGAACGCCGCGGGCGGGCCGTGCACAAACAAAAACCAGTGAATGCCGGCCACCGACCGGACCGGCGCGCCCCGCGCCACCGTCTTGGGCACCGGCGCGCCGGGGCCGAGCACACCGCTCAGGGCCCCCAGCAGGGCGGCTCCAGGTGGTACAGCCGCTTGTCCGTCTCCATCAGCATCCTTCCGTCGGGAAGCAGCACCGCGGCGAGCGGCGTCCCCTCGACCTCCAGCGACGCGCCCGCGAAACCCGGGTGCCAGGGCCGGTGGAACTGCAGCCGGTTGACACCGCCGCTGGCCAGCTTCGACCCGTCCCACAGCACGGCGCGCTCGATGCCGTCGACCCCGTCCTCCTCCCCCACCGCCACGCCGTCCCACCGGTACCGCCGCACCGACGTGCCCAGCTGCAGGACCACGTCGTCGCCCGACGGCCAGAGCCGCGGGTTGTAGCCATCGGGCACAATGGTACGGCGGGCCAACACCTGGTTGGTGTCAAAGTCGACCAACGCCAGCTCAAAGACGTCCGCCGCCGCGTCGCGCTGCAGCACCCACCAGGCCCCGCTCGCGGCCCGCACCAGCCACAACGGCTGCTGGACCGACAACACCGTCAAATCACCCAACACCGTGGCCGGCACCAACTCGTCGGTGGCGTCGTCGAGCAGGCTTGAGGCCCCAAACCGCACCAACCGGGGCGGCCCATCGGGCTCGGTCTGCGCCGCCACCACCAGGTCACCGTCGGCGACCCACCCCGGGTACGGCGTCACCAGGGGGGGAACCACCAGCCCGCCGAGGTGCACGCGCCGGCTCGATCGCAATGCCCCTGCACCCCGGTCGTAGACCACCACCGTCAGCTCCGGTCCGGTCCCCCCCGAGTAGCCGCCCACCACCGAGACCCGGGCCACGCCGGCGAACGTGCGACGGGTCCCGTCGTCGTCTTCCAGGCCCACCAACGCCCCGCGCGGCACCGAACGGGGCCCCCACAAGCCGTGCACGTGGCCCCCGCCGTCGACAAAGATGCGCTCCACGCCCGCCGTCGTGTGCCGCACCACATCGTCACCCACCCGATGCAGCGCGCCCCCGGTCGTGCCGACGTCTCGCGCGGCGCTCGGTCCCAGCGCGATCCAAGGCTCGGGCTGACCGTTTTCCCGGCGCCACACCGGGCCCACCTGCCGGTGGGCACCGACCGCGCCGCCCCCAAACGCCCCCGTGACGGTGATGTTGGTGAGGGTGGCGCTGGCCGCGTCGATGCGGAACAACTGGTCCCGGGTAAACACCATGGGGTTGTCCTCCCCGAGGGCCATGCCCTGGATCGCGGCCGGGTGGTCCGGATCCGGGGGCCAGGCAAACGTGGTGTAGCCCCCGCCCGCGCCCACGAAGATGTGCACCCGGGACACGTCGACGTAACCCACCGCCACCGGGGTGGCCCAGGGTTTGTTCCACGCGGTGGGGCTCGACGGGGCCATGCCCCCGGGGACGATCACGGGGTCCAAGGGGTCTTCGACGCTGTATACGCCCTCGGGGGTGGCCGCGAGCAACGCCAATGGGGCATAGCGGGTCTGGTTGCTGCACAGGGCCGGGGGCAGGCCCGTGACCAGCGGGGCCTGGTCGAGGTCGTCGACGAACGCGACGAACCCCCCATCGTCCGGCGCACAATAAATGCCCAGCTCGTCGACCACCACCCGGGGGACAAGGCGCGCGACCGCGTCGTCGTCGGGGTCGAGGGGGACAACCTCCACCCCATCGTTGGCGGTCACGGTCACGCGACTGAACCGCGCAGTCGGCGTCATCGAAAACTCAGAGCGGCGGAGCAAGAACGACTCGCCCGCTTCCGGCTGAACCGTCCAAGCCCCGGACACGAACCCTGCGCCCCCCAGCCCGTCTCCCAAGCCCACCACGAACTCGCCGAGCACCACAAACCCGTCGCTCTGGGTCTTGGTGATCACCACCCGCACCCGCTCTTCCCCGGTCACGGGGTGGCTGGACCCGCGCTCCCAAAACACCCAGCGGCCCGACGGCAAGTGCACCACGTCGCCCCGCACGTGGGGCCGGCTCTGCCCGACGACCGCTCCCCCCGACACCACCCCGCCGACACAGATCGTGTCCGTGCACGCGCTCTCGGTGCAGAAGTCGCCATCGTCGCACGGCGTGCCCACGGGGATGTCGATGGCCACGCACGCCCCGGCCTGGCACACATGGGCCACGCCGCACGCTTCATCGTCGGCGCAGGGCGCAAAGTCGGCCGCGGGCACTTGGGTACATCCCTGCCCGGCGGTGCACACGTCGTCGGTACAAGGGTCACCATCGTCACAGGCACCCGCCCGGGGGCGCTCGACGCATCCCGCTTGGGGGTCGCACACCCCCTCCATGCAGCCGGTCGCGGGCGTCGGGCATGTCACTGCATCTCCCCGGCACACCCCTTCAAAACACGAGGCGTCGGTGACGCACGCGTTCCCGGGGTCACAGCCGCGGGTGTGCGGCACGTATTGGCACCGGTCCTCGTCGATCAAGAACAGGTCGTCAGTGCACGGGTTGTCGTCGTCGCAGATCGGCACCGGCCGCCCTGCCCCCGACAGCGGCACGGACACCGTCGCGCCCTCGCCGGGCTGCACCTGCAACGTCGCCGCGTAGGTCGCCACGTCGACCGGGGCAAACCGCGCGCGGACCTCCCGTTCCTCGCCCGGCGCCAACACATCTTCTGCGCGGCTGACGAGGGCAAACGCGGTCGCCCCCTCTACTGTGACTGCATAGCCAACCTCGGCTCCGCCCCGGTTGGTCAGCCGCACCGCCCGCTCGGCGGCCGCGGAGACGTACACATCACCGAACCCCAGCACCGCAGGCTCCCACCCGAGCTCTGCGTTCACCGTCGACACCGGGCCGTCGGCCTCGGGGCACCCCCCGCCCGCGCACGCCGTCAGCACCAGACACACCGCGCCCCACAGCCGCTCCCTCGACGTCATCGTGGCCCCCACAACAAACCGATCCCAGGACGCGCGGGTCAGACCGCGTCGGGTCAGTCACAAAAGGTTGAAAAGCTTTGCGCGGTCAGAGCGCGTGGTCCGCCCGGCCTGCCGGGGCTGAACCCACCTCTGCGCAACGCATGATGTTCTTATCGGCCCGGCCATCGACCGGTGCGCGATCTTTTTCTGACCTTTGGCGTCAGCGGTGCCGGCCCGTCCGAGAGCCTAGGCGCCCGCGCCGAGCGCGCCCTGGATGCGGGCAAACACTTCCTCGGGCGACGACGTGCCATCGACCCGATGCAGAATGCCGCGCTCGTCGTACAGCGCCTTCAACGGCGACGTCTGGTCGTGAAACGCCTTGAGGCGCACCCGGATCGCGTCCGGCTGGTCATCGTCCCGTTGGTCGAGGCCCACGTGGCCACACTTGTCGCAGGTGTTGTCCACCGCGGGGGGCACGTGCACGAGGTGGTACACCGCCCCGCACGCAGGGCAGGACCGCCGGTTCGACAACCGCTGCACGATGTTGTCGTCGGGCACTTCGATGCTGACCACGTGCTCGATCTTTTGCCCGGCCTTGTCGAGCATCGCGTCGAGGGCATCCGCCTGCGGAATGGTGCGCGGAAAGCCGTCGAGCATGAACCCGTCGGCGCAGTCCGGCTGCTGGATGCGCTGCTCGATGAGGCCGACAACGACCTCGTCGGGGACGAGCTTGCCCGCGTCCATGTACTCGGCCGCCGTCTTGCCCAGCTCTGTGCCTTCGCGCTTGGCGGCGCGGAGCATGTCACCGGTGGACAGCTGCGGGACCTTGAGCAGCTCTTCGAGGCGCTTGGCCTGCGTGCCCTTCCCGGCCCCAGGGGGACCGAACAGTACGAGACGCATTCGCAGCTCCTCGAATCAGCCGATGACGGGCATCGGATCGTTGCCAGAAGTCGGCGTGCGGCCGGTGCGCGCACGACCACGAATGCGCGGCCCTTGCGGTCCCGCAAACCCGTCGTACTGACGTGTGATCAGGTGCCCTTCGATCTGCTGGGCGGTGTCGAGCGCGACGCCCACGACGATGAGCAAACCCGTGCCCCCGAAGTAGAACGGCACCTGGTTGCTCGTGGCTTGCTGAATCAGCGCGGGCAAGACACAGATCGCGGCCAGGTAGACCGCGCCCCCGGCGGTGATGCGGGTCAAGACCCCGTCGATGTATTCGGCGGTGGCTTTGCCGGGACGAATGCCCGGCACGAACCCGCCGAACTTGCGCAGGTTGTCGGCCACGTCGACGGGGTTGAAGGTCATCGCGGTGTAGAAGAACGCGAAGAAGACGATGAGCCCGACAAACACCACTTGGTAGAGCCAGGTCCCGGGCATGAGCGCGGCCTGCACACTCTGCATCCAATCGGTCTCGATGAGCGAGGCGGCGGTCGCGGGGAACATCAAGATCGACGACGCGAAGATGGGCGGAATCACGCCCGAGGTGTTGACCTTGAGCGGCAGGTGCGTGGCTTGGCCGCCGTACTGCTTGTTGCCCACGATGCGTTTGGCGTACTGAATGGGAATGCGTCGTTGGCCGCGCTCGACGAAGACGATGGCGCCGATGACGGAGACCATGAGCACGATGAGGATGAGCATCTCCATCGGCTGGTAGGTGCCTTCCTTGAGGCCCATGGCGGTCTGGTACACCGCCTCGGGGAGACGGGCCACAATGCCGGCGAAGATGATGAGCGAGATGCCGTTGCCGACGCCTTTTTCGGTGATGCGCTCGCCGAGCCACATGATGAACGCGGTGCCGGCGGTCAGGGTGATGATGGTCATCAGCACGAAGCCAATGCCGCCCCAGGCCGAGGCCCATTCGGGGTTCACCACCGAGCGACCGTTGTCGTTGATGCCTTTGAGGTACGAGCTGAGCATGATCGCCTGCACGATCGAGATGCCCATGGTGCCGTAGCGGGTGTACTGGGTGATCTTGCGCCGGCCTTGGTCGCCCTCTTTTTGCATCCGCTCCAGGGCGGGGATCACGACGACCAGCAGCTGCATGATGATGGACGAGGTGATGTACGGCATGATGCCGAGCGCGAACACCGAGAGCTGCTCGAGCGCGCCACCGGAGAAGAAGTTGAACAAGTTCAGCAGGCCCCCGCCCTGGGCGGACTGGGCCTGCAGGTAGTTCTTCATCGCGGTGCGATCGACGCCGGGCGTCGTGACGAAGATGCCGATGCGGTACACCGCGAGCAGCGCCAACGTGTAGAAGATGCGCTTGCGCAGCTCGGGGATTTTGAAAATGTTGAACAGTGCGCCCACTGGGTCACTCCCTTGCGTCGCCGGAATCTACAGGATGCGCCCGAGGGCGCAACCGCCCTGTGGGCGCAATCCGCCCGGTGGCGTCACCCTCGTGGCGTGCGCACGAAGCGTCCGCCGACAAGGGCGTCGTCGTCTCAACCCTCGGTTTTGGCAGGGGCTTTCTCGGGGATGATCTCCACCGACCCACCCGCCGCCTCGATCTTCGCTTGCGCGGACTTGCTGACCTTGTGCGCCTTCACGTTCAACGCGACCGACAGGTCACCTTCGCCCAGGATTTTCACCCGGCCGTTGGCCTTGCCCAGCAGGCCCCGCTCGATGAGCGCGGCGAGGTCGACGGTGCTCCCCGCGTCAAAGCGGTCCGCGAGGCGGCCGACATTGATCACGGTGTAGTCCTTGCGGAACAACGCGTTGCGGAAACCACGCTTCGGCAACCGACGGGCCAAGGGGAGCTGGCCCCCCTCGAAACCGGGGCGGACGCCCCCGGACTTGCGCGCTTTTTGGCCCTTGTGGCCGCGTCCCGAGGTCTTGCCGATGCCCGAGCCGGGGCCGCGACCGACGCGTTTGGGCTTTTTGCGGGCGCCACGGGGGGCGACGAGGTTGTGAAGGCCTTGACGTTCGTTGCTCATGACGGGTTCCTTTCGCCGGACACGCCGACTCGGAAAAAATCGCGCCCCGGAGGGCGCGCGATCACTTGTTCTTGTGGTGCACGCCGAACAGCGCGGCCTCGCCCTCGAGCACCTCGACCTCGACCAGGTGCTGCACCTTGGTCACCATCCCACGGATCGCGGGGGTGTCTTTGAGCTCGACGGTGTGGTGGAGCCGACGCAGGCCGAGACCACGCAGGGTCTCGCGCTGACGTTGGGGACGGCCGATGCCGCTGCGAATCTGGGTCACTCGAATCTTGGTCGCCATGGTGGGCTCCTAATCAGGCTTCCGCGGGGGGCTGGGTCGGCGCCGGCGCCGCGTCGGCCTTTTTGGCCTTGTCGCCGGCGAGGTCGACTTTTTTGCCCCGCCGGGCCGCGTGCTCAGCGATGGTGCGCAGCTGGGTCAACCCTTCGAGGGTGGCGCGCACGACGTTGTTGGGGTTCTTGGTGCCGATGGACTTCGACAAGATGTCGTGGACGCCGGCGCACTCGAGCACCGCGCGGACGTTGCCGCCGGCGATGACGCCGGTCCCTTCGGAGGCGGGACGCAGCACCACGTGGCCGGCCCCGAAGCGACCGATGACCCGGTGGGGGATGGTCGTGCCCTGCAAGGTCACCTTGGCCATCGACTTCTTGGCTTTCTCGGTGCCCTTGCGAATCGCTTCGGGAACCTCGTTGGCTTTGCCGAGACCCACGCCCACGGTGCCTTGGCCGTCACCGACCACGACGAGCGCGCTGAAAGAAAAACGACGGCCGCCTTTGACCACCTTCGCGACGCGGTTGATGTGCACCACGCGCTCGATGAGGTCTTGAAGGTCATCAGACTGATTTTGACGTTCTTGTCGCATTCAACGACTCCTGACAGCGCTTAAAACTGAATGCCGGCTTCGCGGGCGCCACTGGCGACCGCCGCGACGCGGCCGTGAAAACGAAAACCGTTGCGGTCGAACACCACGCTCTCGACCCCCGCCTCTTTGAGACGCTGGGCCAGCAGTTCGCCGACTTTCTTGGCTTGGTCGACCTTCTTCATCCCAGCCATGCCGCCCTTGAGCTGCTTGTCCTGGGTCGAGGCCGCGGCCACGGTCTTGCCGCTGTCGTCGTCGATGGCTTGCACGTAGATGTGCTTGGCCGACCGAAACACCGACAGGCGCGGGCGCGCGGCCGAGCCGCTGATGCGCTTGCGCACGCCGAGCGCACGCTTGACGCGCTGGGCCTCGCGGGGATTGTTCTTTCGAAGCGTTTTGAGTTGACGCATGAGTTTCTCCACTCGCGCGAAGGTTGCCTTCGCTCTCGTCGGCTATTTGCCCGACTTGCCTTCTTTTTTCTTCACGACCTCGTCGCTGTAGCGAATGCCCTTGCCGCCGTACGGCTCGGGGGGCCGGATGGCCCGAATCTTCGCCGCGGTCTGGCCGAGCAGCTGCTTGTCGATGGACGACAGCACAATCTCGGTCCGGTCGTTGACTTGCGCGGTCACGCCCTCGGGGAGCGGAAACTCCACCGCGTGCGAAAACCCGAGCTGCATGTTGAGGTTCTTGCCCTTGGTCTCGGCGCGATAGCCCACGCCTTTGACCAGGAGCTTGCGCTCGTAGCCCGTCGACACCCCGTGCACCATGTTCGCGATGAGGGCGCGGGTCAAGCCGTGCAACGACTTGGCCTCGCGGCTCTCGTCGGGGCGCTCGATGGTGACGACCTTGTCGCCCACGTTGACCTTCATCATCGTGTGCGGGGTCATCGAGAGCTTGCCTTTTTTGCCCTCGACTTTGAGTTCGCCGCCGGACAACGACACTTTGACGCCGTCGGGCAGCTCTACAGGTTTTTTACCGATGCGGGACATGACTGAACCTCACAAAACTTTTGGCCACCGTCGTCCAGGGGCGGGCCCCTACCAGACGTAGCAGAGAACCTCGCCGCCGACGTTGCTCGACCGGGCTTGGGCGTCGGTCATCACGCCCTTCGAGGTCGAGACCACCGCCATGCCCAGACCGCCGCGCACCTTGGGCAGGTCGCTCGCGCCCTTGTACACGCGAAGGCCAGGACGGCTGATGCGCTTGATGCCTTCGATCACCGGCGCATTGGCATTGTCGTATTTCAGACGCAACGTGATGGTGCGCTTCTTGTCGCCGTCCAGGTCGTAGTCGGCGATGTAGCCCTCGTCTTTGAGCAGCTCGGCGATGCGAACCTTGATCTTGGACGCGGGGGATTTCACCTGCTCATGCGCCATCAACTGGGCATTGCGGATGCGGGTCAAAAAATCGCTGATGGGATCCGTCATCATGGTGGGGACCTCCTACTTGCGGAAAGGCATGCCAAGGTGGGTGAGCAGGGCTTTGCCTTGCTCGTCGTTGCCCGCGGTGGTGTGGAACGTGATGTTCATTCCGCGGAGCCGATCCACCTTGTCGTAGTTGATTTCGTGGAAAATGATCTGCTCTTTGATGCCCAGGGAGTAGTTGCCATTCCCGTCGAGCTTGGTGCCGACCCCGCGGAAGTCACGGACCCGGGGGAGCGCCAGGTTGACCAGGCGGTCGAGGAACTCCCACATGCGATCGCGGCGCAGGGTCACCTTGCAGCCGATGGGCATGCCCTCGCGCAACTTGAAGGTCGCGATGGACTTCTTGGCCTTGGTCACCACCGGCTTTTGACCGGTGATTTTGGCCAGGTCCCCGGTGGCCGCTTCGATGGCCTTGGGGTTCTGGATGGCCTCGCCGAGACCCATGTTGATCACGATCTTGGTGAGCTTCGGAACCTGCATTTTGTTCTCCAGGGAGAACTCCTTCTGCAAGGTGCCTGCAATCTCATTGTCGTAGTACGTTTTGAGGCGTGGGGGCTTTTTGTCCGCCATCTCTTACTCCTGATCAGGCCGGGGCCCGATGCTCAACTCGAGGCTCAGACCTCGACCGCCTTGAGGTTGCGGCCACGGGCCACGCGAATCTTCTTGCCGTCGTCGGTGAACGACGCGCCGATGCGGACCGGGCGATTCAGCTCTTCGCTCATCAGCATCACGTTGCTGATGTGCACCGTCCCCGGGGTCTCGATGATGCCGCCCTCGGGGTGGCGCGAGCTCTTCTGGGGGGCGATGTGACGCTTGGTGGTGAACACGTCTTCGAGGCGCACGCGCTCTTTTTCGCGCAGAACCTCGATGACGCGCCCCTCGGCGCCTTTGTGCTTGCCGGCGATCACCTTGACGGTGTCTCCGACCTTGATGCGAATCTTGTTGCGCTTTTGCTTGGCCATCTGGGACTCCTCAGAGCACTTCGGGTGCGAGGGAGATGATTTTCATGAACTTCTTGGCGCGCAGCTCACGCGCCACGGGCCCAAAGATGCGGGTGCCCACCGGCTCGCCGTCTTTGTTGACCAGCACCGCCCCGCCCTTGTCGAAACGGATGTAAGTGCCGTCGGGGCGACCGATCTCTTTGGCGGTGCGCACGACGACCGCGCGGACCACGTCGCCCTTTTTGACCTTCGAGTTGGGAGCGGCTTCTTTCACCGCGCACACGATGATGTCACCGACCGAGGCGTAGCGACGGCCAGAACCGCCGAGCACCTTGATGCACATGACCTTCTTCGCGCCGCTGTTGTCGGCCACTTCGAGGACGCTTTGATTTTGAATCATCGGATGTCTCCGGTCGAATCAGTGAACTGAGCGATGCGACCGGACACAGCAGCATTGCGCTGCTTTTTGTGTTCGGACGCAGGGCTCGTTGAGCCAAGGTCTCCGAACGTCTTCACGTTCGTGGCACTGGCGTGCCGGGCCGCGGGTGCGGCCAACCCGTCAGATGCGGGCCTTTTCCACCACGCTGCGCAGGCGCCAGCGTTTGGTCTTGGACAGCGGACGGCTTTCGACGATCTCGACGGTGTCGCCCGCGCCACATTGATTTTGCTCGTCGTGCGCGTGGTACCGCGCGCGGCGCTTGATGAACTTGTTGTACCGCGGGTGGCGAACCGTGCGGGTGACCTCGACGGTGATGGACTTGTCCATCTTGTCGCTGATCACCGTGCCGCGCAGGACGCGTCCGTAGCCTCGTTCGTTGCTCATTCTCGTATCTCCGAGATGTGTGGGTATGTCCTACCCGATGGCTTTGGTCAAGCGGAGGCTTGCGCCTTTTCTGCACGATTCTTCTCGTTGAGCACGGTCAGAACACGGGCGATGTCACGCTTGGCTTTGGTGATGGAGGCGGTGTCCAGCAGTTGCCGGGTGCCGTTTTTGAACTCCAGGTCGAACAGTTCGCGCCGCAGGCGCTGCTCTTCTTCGCGGAGTTCCTCCAGGGATTTTTCACGCAGTTCTTTGGGGTCCATGGGGAGCTCCTACAGGTCTTCGTCGCGCGAGATGAACTTGGTCTTGAACGGCAGCTTGCTCGCGGCGAGCGCGAAGGCTTTCTTCGCCTCGTCCTCGGGGACGCCGGCCATCTCGTAAAGCATGCGCCCCGGCTTGACCACCGCGACCCAGGCCTCGGTGCCGCCCTTGCCTTTACCCATCCGGACTTCGGCGGGCTTTTTGGTGATGGGCTTGTCGGGGAACACACGAATCCAAATCTTGCCGCCGCGCTTGACCCGGCGGGTCATGGCGATACGAGCGGCTTCGATCTGCCGGGCGGTGAGCCAGCCACGGTCGATGGCCATCAGGCCATAGTCACCGAAGCTCACGGCGTTGCCGCGAAGGCTGTGACCGCGCATCTTGCCCTTTTGAACCTTGCGGTGCTTGACGCGGGAAGGGGACAGCATGTCGAACTCCTCGTGCGAAGCGGATGCTTCGCCTCAAATCAGCGGCGACCGGTCGCCTGGGGCAGAACCTCGCCTTTGAAAATCCAGCACTTCACCCCGATCACACCGTAGGTGGTGCGCGCTTCGGCGAAGCCGTACTCGATGTCGGCGCGGAGGGTGTGCAAGGGCACGCGGCCCTCGCGGTACCACTCGCGGCGGGACATCTCGGCGCCGCCGAGGCGGCCGGCACACGCGATGCGCACGCCTTTGGCGCCGAACTTGAGCGCGGTTTGCATGGACTTTTTCATCGCCCGGCGGAACGCCACGCGGCGCTCGAGTTGCTGGGCGACGTTCTCGGCCACGAGCTGCGCGTCGGTCTCGGCCTTGCGCACTTCATGGATGTTCAAGAAGATTTCGCTCTCGGACAGCTTTTGCAGGTCCTTTTTGAGCTGCTCGATGCCCGCGCCCTTCTTGCCGATGACGATGCCGGGACGCGCGGTGTGCACATTGACTTTGCACTTGCTCGAGGCCCGCTCGATGTCGACGCGGCTGATGCCGGCGCTCTTGAGCTGGGTGCGGATGTACTGACGGAGCTTCAGGTCCTCGAGGAGCCACTCGCTGTAGCCCTTTTCGCGGAACCAGCGAGAGTCCCAGCTCCGAATGACGCCGAGGCGGAAACCGTTGGGGTGAACTTTTTGACCCATTTCAAAAACCTACTTTCAGACTTCCGTCAGCTCGATGCGGATGTGCGAGGTCTGTTTGCGGATGCGGGTGGCCCGTCCGTGTGCGCGCGCCATGTAGCGCCGCATGATCGGCCCCTTGTTGATTTGCACATCACTGACCACGAGGCGGTCGATGTCCATGTTGCGTTGGTCGGCGTTGGCCACCGCGGCAGCCAAGACCTTGCGCATCGGGACCGCGGCCGCGCGACGTTGGAACGCGAGCAGGGTGTCCGCGTCCTCGACGTTGCGCCCACGGATGAGCTTGGCGATCGCCTGCGCCTTGCGCGCGCTCATGCGGATGTCACGGAAGTGCGCCACCGCCCCGCCGTCGGCGCGGGCCTGTTTGCGCGCTTGTGCTTTCTGTTTCTCACGCGAAGCCATGATGACTCTCCGTCGCCCTAAGGCTTACTTCTTGCCTTTTTTGTCGGCGGGGTGACCAGGGAACGTGCGGGTGGGGGCAAACTCGCCGAGCTTGTGGCCGACCATGTTGTCGGTCACGAACACGGGGATGAACTTGCGTCCGTTGTGCACGGCGAAGGTGTACCCGATCATCTCGGGGACAATCATCGAACGACGCGACCACGTCTTGATGACCTTCTTGCTGTTGGCGTCCGCTTGAGACTGCACCTTGTTCCAAAGATGCTGGTCGATGTAGGGACCTTTTTTGATCGAACGAGGCATGAGGGGCTCCTACTTCTTCCGCCGACGGACAATGAACTTGTCGGTGCGCTTGTTCTTGCGGGTCCGGCGACCTTTGGTGGGCTTGCCCCAGGGGGTCGTCGGGTGACGGCCACCGGAGGTCCGGCCCTCGCCACCGCCGTGCGGGTGATCGATGGGGTTCATGGCGACGCCGCGTTGGTGCGGACGACGACCGAGCCAGCGGGTGCGGCCGGCTTTGCCAATCTTCATGAGCTCGTGCTCGGTGTTGCCGACCTGGCCGATGGTGGCGGTGCACTCGGCGAGCACCATGCGGGCTTCGCCAGAGGGCAGACGCACTTGGGCGTAGCGGCCTTCGCGGGCCATGAGCTGTGCGCTGGTGCCGGCGGAGCGGACCAACTGGCCACCCTTGCCGGGGCGGAGCTCGATGTTGTGAATCTGGGTCCCCACCGGGATGTTCTTCAGCGGCATGTGATTGCCGGGCTTGATGTCCGAGCCCACGCCGCTCATCACCGTCGCGCCGACTTCGAGGCCGACCGGGGCGAGGATGTAACGCTTCTCACCGTCGTGGTAGTGAAGGAGCGCGATGCGTGCAGTACGATTGGGATCGTACTCGAGCGCCGCGACCTTGGCGGGCACGCCGAGCTTCTCGCGACGGAAGTCGATTTGGCGGTACTTGCGCTTGTGGGCGCCGCCGCGGAACCGGACGGTGATGCGCCCGGTGTTGCCCCGGCCGGAGCCGGCTTTCTTGCCTTTGGTGAGCTTCTTCTCGGGCTTCTTCGTCGACAGCTGCGAGAAGTCGTGACCGCTCATTTTCCGCCGGCCCGGGCTGGTGGGCCGGTAGTTCTTCAACACCATGTTGTCCTCCCTGGCCATACGCGGGCGCGGTGCCCTTTTCGACCCGGGGTGAAAGCACCGCGCCGATCAAGCGCAGGTGCGATAAGGTCCGACACGTGGCACAGCGCGAGGGATTTGAAAACCCCTCAGTGCCCCGTGAGAACAGTTATTCCGCCTCGCCCTCGCCTTCGAGACCCGGCGGGGCCGCCATCTCGACGCCGAACACGTCAAGGTCGGTGCCCGGCTCGAGCGACACCACAGCTTTTTTCCAGTTGCTGCGACGCCCGATGCTCTTGCCGATGCGCTTTTGTTTGCCGCGGTAGACCATGGTCGACACGCTCGTGACCTTGACGTCGAACATGCTCTCGACCGCTTTTTTGATCTCGATCTTGTTCGCGTCGAGGTCGACCTTGAACGCCACTTTGTTGGACTCCGCCTTGAGGGCCGAGGCCTTCTCGGTGAGCAGCGGCTTTTTGATCACTTTGGTGAGGCTTTTCATCGGATTCTCCTTCAACCCACCAAGCGCTCTTCAAGCGCTTTGGCCGCAGCCTCGGTGATGACCAGGGTCTCGTACTTGAGCAGGTCGAACACGTTGAGGCCGTCGTGGTGCAGGTACCGGGCTTTGGCCAGGTTCCGTGCCGACTTCTTGAGGTTTTCGTTGTCCCCGTCGACGATGAGCGCGTTGCCGCCACCCAGCTTCGCGAGGGCCTCGACCACGGCCTTGGTTTTGATCTCGGGCAGGTCAAAGCTCTTCACAATTTTGACGTTGCCTTCGCTCGCCTTGATCGAGAGCGCGGACACCAACGCTTGGCGACGCTTCTCCTTGGGCATCGGGTACGCGTAGCTGCGCGGCTTCGGCGCGAACGCGACCCCACCGCCGATCATGTGCGGGTTCTTGAGATCACCTTGGCGGGCGTTGCCGGTGCCCTTCTGGCGGAAGGGCTTTTTGGTCGACGCGTCCACTTCGGACTTGGTTTGCGCCGACTGGGTGCCCGCGCGCTTCTTGGCCCGCTGCCAGTGCACGACCTCGGAGAGCAGGTAGTTGCGCGCGGGCGCGCCCCAGACCTCGTCCGCGACGTCGACCTTGCCTTCGGCGCTGCCTTGCAAATTGAACAGTTCCATTGTCGCCATGGCGAACTCCTCAGGCCTTGACCTTGATTTCGACATTCACGCCCGCGGACAGGTCGAGCTTCATCAGCGCGTCCAGGGTCTGCTGCGTGGGCTCGAGGATGTCGAGCAGTCGCTTGTGGGTCCGGATCTCAAACTGTTCGCGTGACTTCTTGTCGACGAACGGCCCCTTGAGCACGGTGTAACGGCTGATTTTCGTCGGGAGCGGGATGGGGCCCGCCACGCCTGCGCCGGTGCGCTTGGCGGTCTCGACGATTTCGTGCGCCGACTGGTCGAGGAGACCGTGGTCGTACGCTTTCAAACGGATGCGAATCTTCTGCGCCATGACTTCTTGTTCCTATCTGCGAGGCAGTGCGGCCTCTCTCAGGGCAAAACAAAACGGCAGCGGGCCTTCCGCTGCCGTTTTGCCAGAACCTTACTCGATGATCTCGGTGACCACGCCGGCGCCGACGGTGCGGCCGCCTTCGCGGATGGCGAAGCGAAGCTCTTTGTCCATCGCCACGGGGGTGATGAGCTCCACCGTCATCGCCACGTCGTCGCCGGGCATGACCATCT
>JAUIJE010000018.1 GCA_030431455.1 bacterium
TCGGGGACCAGCTCGGGGACCAGCTCGGGGACCAGCTCGGGGACCAGCTCTGGGACCAGCTCTGGGGCCAGCTCAGGGGCCAGCTCGGGGACCAGCTCTGGGGCCAGCTCGGGGACCAGCTCGGGGACCAGCTCTGGGGCCAGCTCGGGGACCAGCTCGGGGGCCAGCTCGGGGACCAGCTCGGGGACCAGCTCTGGGGCCAGCTCAGGGACCAGCTCAGGGACCAGCTCTGGGGCCAGCGTGTCGAATGGCGCTATCCCCTATATGGTGCTCATGACCTGTATTGGCAGGGACATTGGGCGTTCATCAGGTCCCTTGGCCTGGAGTGCACCGCGGACCCAGGATCGCAAATGGACCTGGCGCGCCACTGTGGCGGTTGGTGGTGGGCGTTCAAGGGTGCTGCTGTGCTCTCGTCGCGGCCGAATACTTTGGCACTTGATGAGTCCGGGCGGCTGCATGGCGAGAAGGGCCCGGCCATGGCGTGGGCGGACGGGTACACCCTGCACGCGTGGCACGGGGTCCGAATCCCTGCCGAGTGGATTGAGGGGGACCCCGACCCATCGCTTGCCCTGACCTGGGAAAACATCGAGCAGCGTCGGTGCCTGGCTGAAATCATTGGTTGGGACAAGGTGCTCTCGCAGCTTTCGCCCATGGTGGTTGACGAGGACATCCCAGAGATTGGGACCCTGTTGCGGGTGGACCTGCCGGACTCCCCCGGTGAGCAGTTCCTGAGGGTTCGGTGCGGGACAGGCCGCTCATTCATCCTGCCCGTGCCGCCCGACGTGCCGACGGCGATTGCCGCCAATGCGTGGACGTATGGTGTTGACCCGGTGGTCATCAAGGGCATCGAGGCCCGCACGTGATCACGCGTAGATCGAACCACCTCACCGGCAATGGTGCCGACGAGCCGCGGCGTCTGGGGCGTCGCGGGGGCAACCGCCCAACTCCACCGAGGGGCCCTGGCCCGTCATCCCCCCAGGACCGGGCGGGGCTCCTCGGTGGGGATTCTTCGGCGGCGTGCACCTGGCGCCCGTTCGCCACCTGGGTCCCGTTTGCCTCGCGCGAGGCCGAGGCGAAGCGGGTGGCTTGTCCCCAGTGTGGCGCGGCCCCGGGGCAGACGTGCCAGACCCTGGGCGGGCGTCGGCGCCCCGCGCATTCTGATCGATGGCTTGAATCTGTGGACGGTGCGGCCGGGGGCAACCCGGCGTCGCGGGGCTCGGCTTGTCCTTCTGGGCCGCGCCCCGCGGCATCCACACCCGGTAAAAATCCGGGGCCGTCCACCACCGACACCGGCGCGGGCTCACGTCCCCCAAACCTCCGTTGTAACGCGGGGTCCGCGTCGGGGTCGGCTTTTTCGGCGGGGGTGCGGCCGTGACCCATTCAAGCCTCATCATCGCCGTGCTCGTTGTGCTCGTTCTTGGGGCGTTCTCGGCGGTGGTCATCTTCGCCAATGCCGATCAGAAAGCAGCCCGACGCGAGCACAGCGACGCCATTCGGCGCTGTGCTCTTGGGCGCATGGCTGATGGCCAGCGCCCCACCGAAGCCTGGGCAGACTGTGAAGTCCTCGACCGCCTCGGCACCCTTCATCCGCATCGGGTCGGGGGTGCCCCATGACGTGGGCCCTCATCGCCTTCGGCGGGCTCGTCTGGCTGATGTTCATCGTCGGCGTTGCCTACGTCCACGGGCGGCAGGTCAAGTTCCTCCTCGAGATCCCCAAGCCGTCCGACTTCCCCAAGAAGCACCCCAAGACCGGGCACAAGGTCGACCAGGCGAAGAAGGCCCAGGACGAGGAGCGCCGACGGTGGCGGGCCTTGGCGCTATGCATCAAAGCGAAGCTTGAGGCCGGCGAGATGCCCGCGCTGATGCTGCCGCCGGCGGGGAGGTGACGCCCGATGTGTGACATCTACGACGACCTCGATTGCCATCGGCTGGTCTCCGAACGCGAGCATCGTGCCCGAAAGCTCTACCGCTGCGACGGATGCTGTGGCCCCATCGCCCCGGGCCGGCGCTACACCCGCCGCGCCTCGGTCTACGGGGACCAGATGGTCGTCGAGCGACTTTGCCGGCCGTGCCTCCTCGATTCCACGCGGTTCGCGAAAGAGCATGGGTGGGCGTGGCTGAACGACTGGCTCGAGTTCCTTCGCGAGTGCGTGGTCGACGATGGCGCCGCCGCGGACCCGCGCTGGAGGTGCGCCCTGTTCCGGGCCGAGGCCCGCGGCAAACAGTGGAAAGCGGCGGAGGCGGCCCATGCCTAAGCCCTGGAAAAAGGAGCAACGGCGCCGCAAGCCTCTGAGCCCCAAGGTGCTCTGGGCCTCGTGCTGGCGCAAGCGCCGCTTCACGTCGAAGGCGAACGCGCTCGAGGCCGCCCCGGGCTTGCGCGCCTACGAGTGCCCGAACTGCGGCGGGTGGCACCTGACCAAAAAAGGGGCGGACGATGCCTGACGGCCAACTCCCCAACACCATCGCCACCGTGCACGAGAGCAACGGCCTGTGCTTCGAGTTGGGCCCGGGCGGCGGCCGCATCGTCTCCATCCCGGTGAACCGCCACGACAAGCGCATCCGCCGCCTGCTCGCAATCCACCCCATCACGCACCCGTGGCGCCAGTTCTGCAGCGCCCTGCTCGAGTTGGAGCAGGGGCCGAGCCGGCTTCGACAGTACAGCGCCACCACCCTGCGCGCGCTGACCGTGCGCGAGTGCATCGTTCACCGCCGCACCGGCCCCATCAAAGACTGGCGCTGGGTCATCACCAACGCCGGGCGCGCGTTCGCCGCCGAGGTCCGCCACCAACGAGGGATGTCATGACCGCAGCGCTTCATCGCCCCGATCTCCGCCTCGCGGCCAACCGCGCCGCCCGTACCCGCGCCGTGTCCCGCCGGCTCTCGGGCAACCTGCAGTACGCGCGCGCGATGCGCGGCGAGCACCTCACCGTCACCGAATGGACCGAGGTCGGCCTCATGGTCTGCGAGGTCCTCGTCGCCGGCGGCTGTGCGCTCCCCAACGTCCCTGAGTACTTGCGGCGCCTGGCGGTGAACGGGCCCGCCGAGATGGTCAAAGGCTACGAGGAGCTCGCACAGGCCCTCGAGGAGGGGCGCATCAGTGTCGGTTGAGCAGCGCAGCGACGGGGCCAAGGTGTTCCGCGACAGCGAGGACGGTCGCACGCTCGCCATCGTGCGGCGCGCCGAGGTGGACGCAGCCTTTTTCAGCATCAAGGCCGGGCCCGCGCTCTGTGGCCGGTGGTGCGTGACGGTGTCGGTGTTCGACCACTGCGCCGGCCGCTGCATCGGCACCACCGAAGAGGCCAAGGGCAGCATGCAGGAGATGGACGACGCCGCGGGCGCGCTGGCCGACGACGAACCGCAGCTGCTCGAGCTGCTCGAGAACGCACGACGGGGCCGGCGATGGGGCTGACGGGGCGCGACAAGCGCGACAACAACGAGGGCGACATCATCCGGGCGCTCCGGCGGATGGGATGCACGGTTGTGCAGCTGTCGCAGCGAGGCGTGCCCGACCTTCTCGTCGGGGCGAACGGTCGCAACTATTTGGTCGAGGTCAAAAACCCCGACAACGACAAGGTGGCCCGGGGCGGGGGATGCACCGGCGCCCAACTCGACTGGCGCGAGGTATGGCGCGGGCAGGTCGACGACGTCCAAAGCGTCGACGATGCCGTGGCCATGGTGAACCGGTGGCGCCGATGACCAAGTACCCCACCTCCGGCTGGATGCGCTCCGAGCTCGAGCGCCGAGGCATCCCGAACCGCGGCACGCCGTACACCGATGCGCAGCTCGCCAAGATGCTGCGCGAACTCGGCGTCGACGTGAGCGCCCAACCGAAGCCCGCCCCGCAGACGGAAAAGGAGTCGGACCGATGACCCACATCGCCCTCACTGCCGGCCCGTGGCAGCAGGCCTTGCGAGGCGTCGACCAGGTCGATGCGGTGATCACGGACGCGCCCTTTGGCGCTTCTGTGCACAGCGGACACAACGTTGCTGCAGCGCAGGTGCGCGGCGTGACCGGGCAGGAGGTCCGCCAGGCCATCGACTACGACGCGATGAGCCCAAACGACGTCTTCGCCTTCGTCGGCCACTGGGTGCTGCGCAACCGCGGGTGGTTCGCGGTGTTCTCGTGCGACACCCTCTCGCGGGTGTGGCGCGCCGCGTTCACCGCGCACGGTCTGTACGCCTTCACGCCCGTCTACGTCCGCAGCTTCACCCCGCGGCTGCTCGGTGATGGGCCCTCCAATGGCCTTGTGTTCCTCAACGTGGCGCGGCCCCGCACGCGCGAGTTCTCGACGTGGGGCTGCCTCCCAGCCGAGTACACGCACCACAAAGAGAAGCACATGCGCACCGGGGGCAAGTCGCGGTCGCTCATGCAGCAGATCATCGGCGACTACACCAACCCTGGTTTCCTCGTGTGTGACCCGTTCGCTGGCTATGGCACGACGCTGCTCGCGGCCCGCGAACTGAGCTGCAACGCCGTCGGGGCCGAGTGCGACCCGGCCGCGTACGACGAGGCCTGCGCGCGCATCGCTGCGCCTTGGCAGCGCACCTACCACCCGCGGACGCCCTTGGTGACCGCTCCAGCTGAACAAGAGGGGTTTGCATGGTGAGCACCGAAGCATTGGAGGTCCGCCCGTCCGCCGGGGGCATGCTCGCGCCGGTGGCCTCGCTCGAGAACATCATCGAGGCCCAAGGCGAGGTGAAGCGCGTTGTGGCCAAGGCCCTGAAGAAGGGGAAAGACTACGGGCGCGTCCCCTGCACCGACCGGGACGTGCTATTCAAGCCGGGGGCCGAGCGCATCGCCATCTGCTTCGGGGCCCGGTACGAAATCGTGTCCATCGACGCCGAGGTCGACCACAACTTCGAGAACGAGGTCGTCGAGACGAAGTGGGACGACCGCGCCCGGCGCAAGGTCCCGGTCGGCTCCAAAAAGGTCCGCGGCCTCTATCGCTACACGGTCCGCGTGAAAGTCATCACGCGCGACGGCACCGTGCTCGGGGACGGGTTGGGCGTGTGCTCCTCCCTCGAAAGCAAGTACTGCTCGCGACCGCACGACGTCGAGAACACCGTGGTCAAAATGGCCAAGAAGCGCGCGGTGGTCGATGCGTGCCTCACGGCCTTCGGGCTCTCGGAGATGTTCACGCAGGACGTCCTCGAGGAGGAGGACGAGCCCGTGCCGCCCCCGCCGACCTTCGCCAGCGATGACGAGGTGCGGGCGGTCATCGAGAAGTGGGTCGAGGCCGAGCCCGAGGACTTCGCGGAGGCCATCAAGAAGGCCACCGCGGACCTCGAACTCAGCCCGAAGCACAAGGGCCTCCTCGCGGCGGCGGTGCGGGGCCTCGAGGTGCTCAACCGCCAGGAGCTGCCCACGCAGGTGTGGGCCAGCGATGAGGCGAAGCTGCGGGGTTGGAACAACGTGCAGACCTTTTGCTCGGCGCTCGTTGAGGCTGAAAACGACGTCGACCAGCTGCTCGCGCAGAGTGGCGACGGGGCGGAGTAGCCATGCAGATGCCGCGCGACCTCTATTCGGCTCCGGTGAGCCCAGGCGCCCGCTTGGTGCTTGCACTGCTGTGGTCGTACGCGCGGCCCGATGACCGGTTTGTGTGGCCGGCCATGTCCACCCTCGCGGGCCTCACCGGCTTCGACCCCCGTTCGCTTCGCCGCATCGTCAACGAGCTCGCGGCCGCCGGCCTCCTCGTCCGAGGCAAAGAAGCGCGTGAGGGCGGAGCGCGGCGCGGCTTCGTGCTCCTGGGCGAGCGGACCGACGGGTCCCCTAAAGCGGACCGCTCAGTCCCCCGGACCGACGGGTCCCCCGGACCGAGGAGTCCGCTAGACCGGACCGAGGAGTCCGAAAAAGCGGACCGCTCGGTCCCCCGGACCGACGGGTCCCCCGGACCGAGGAGTCCGCTAGACCGGACCGAGGAGTCCGAAAAAGCGGACCGCTCGGTCCTCATAAGAGAGAAAGAAGAGAACAAAGAAGAGAAAGGGTCGATCGAGCCCGAACAGCAAGAGCTGCTCACAAACCCCGAACCGCTACGGCCTCCCACGGTCGAAGAGCTCCTTTCGGGCCGGCACGACGGCAAGGCCAAGCGCAGTCGCCAGGCCAACACGCTGCTGCATCAGGGCATCTTCGACGCCTTCGCCGGCGAGTGGCCTGGTCGAGGTCGCGTGAAGCTCAACGCCGACCGCAAAAGCCGCATCAAAAAAGCCCTGGCCGACTACGAGCCGAGCCAAGTCACGAAGGCCCTCCTCGGCAACGCCCGCAGCCGCTTCTGGCGAGGCGAAGAGTCCCCCGAGCGGTACCGCAACGGCATGCCCCCCACCGCCGACCACGCGTTCAAAAACGCCACAGCCCTCGACCGCATCGAGACGGCCATCGCCGCCTTCGACAACGAGCGACGCGCCCCGGTGGGCCCTTCTGCCGAGGAGCGCCGTCGACGCCAGCGCGAGGCGCAACAGCGGGCGCAGGCCGAGCTCGAGCAGCGTGTGCGCGAGGAGCACGACCCGAATCTCGCCGCGGGCCTGAAGCTCGGCGCGCGGGTCAAAGCCTCGCGGGCGGCCCGGGGCGCTGACCCGCCCGCACACATGCTCGACGACCTCCCGCCCAGCGACGACGACCAGCACCCGGAGAACCTGTGACCGATTCCGAAATCATCGCCCTGATCGGCCAATGGCGCGACGTCGAGGAGTGGAGCCAGAAGACGTTGAACGAGGCCGCCGACGAGGGGAAAACCGCTGCAGCCTGGCTCGTCCCGAGCCTGCTCGAGGGGCACTCCGACCTCGACCATGTGGCTGCCCAGCTTTTCATCGGCCTGGTGCAGATCACCATGATCGAGGGAATCAAACTCAACGAGGTGGTCGCAATGCACCTCGAGGGGATGAAGCGGTCGCAATGAGAGCCGCCGTCCAAACCCTGTGCTGCGACTGCTTCCGGCCGACGGGCTCGGTGCACGCGGTGTTTTGCGGGCCGTGCGCTGACGACCGCCACCGGCTGCAGAACCTCCGGCCGGACCGCGCGCCGGAGCCGGCAGCAACATGTGCCTGCATGGCCGACGAACCGAATGCCAATCGGCACCTACGCCCGCCACGGGCGCGAGATGGAGGAGTGATGTCCGACGAAGTGCGCAACACCGAGAACGAGATCGCGGCCGTGATGACGCTGGCCATGGCCAAGGCCCGTCCCGAGGACATCGTCGAGGCCGCGCGCACCTTCAGCCCGACGCAGCGGGCCGCGTGGTGCCACGCGATGCGGGCATACGACATCGACTTCGAGGGCGACGAGGTTCGCCGGCTGCAGGGCGAGGTCGAGCGGTGGCGGGCGCAGAGCAAGAAGCGCAAGGACCAACGCGACCGAGCGCTGCAGCAGCGGGACGAGGTGGGCTTTCAGCTCGACGCCGCGAACAAGTTCAACCTCGCTCAGAAGCACCGGCAGGAGGCGTATGCCGAGGCCCTGGACGCTGCCTGGTCGACCATCGAGGCGCAGGGCGGGCGCGACCTTGTCGAGGGCCTGAGCGCGGACCTGGCGGGCAAACTCGGCTACGAGAAGGCGCCGGCGGAGGAGGGGTGATGGCGGCCATCCCCGACGACGTCCTGTGTCACCCCATCGCGCGCGGGCCGCGGGGGCTGCTGCTCGAACTCTGGCACCGGGCCGAGGGCGAGCCGCCGAAGGTGGAGATTCCGCAGGACGAGCTCGCCCGGGTGTTCGGGGTGACCGCGCGGTCGGTGCGGGCGTGGGTGCGGTCGCTGCGGGAGGCTGGCCTTGTCGAACTGCGGCCCGGTTCGACGAAGTACCGACTTTTTGATCCCGGAAGTTTTGTTCCCGAGGAGCGGAAGAAAGATGCCGGGCAGATGTCGGATGCTGATCGCTCAGCGTTCTTCCGCGCGCGCGCCCAGGTGGGCGGCCTGCGGCGTGTGAATGAGGCGCAGAAGGTGAAGATCACCGACCTCGAGGACCAGCTCGACGCGGCCCTGCAGCGCGGGCGGTACCGGCCCAAAGAGCGGGTCAACGAACTCGGGGCCCTACTCGCCGACGCGAAGCATTCCGCGGACTGCGTGGTGCCTGGCTGCGAACGGTGCCTGGCAGCCCTGGAGCGCCTCGAGGTTGAGCGCGGCGTGTACGTGGATGCCGCGGACGTCGCCGACCGCCTCGAGGCCTACGGCGTGCTCACGGACGCTGTGGGGGCATGGTTCGCCGCCCGGCGCAGCCGCACCCCCGGGGCCCAGGCCGGCGCTGTGGTGGCCCTGCGCGCGCTCGAGCACGTCATGCGGGGAGAGACAGAAGCGGGCCGGAGAGCCCTGGAGGGACAATGAGCGACGACAAGTGGCAGGACGTGGCTGCCGGGAAGTTCGGCGAGTTCGTGGGCAATGTGGGTGGATTCTTCCTCGCGGCGGCGTGTCTCTACTTTGCGCAGGGGCCCGTGACAGACCGCCTCGGTGGGCACCTCGGGTACTGGGAAATCGTGGCGTGGGCGTTTTTCGTCCACACCGCCGGGTGGCTTCTCGCGAAGGGGGCAGGCATTGGCTCGCGCTTCGACCTTGAGGATCGGGTGCGCGAAATCGAGCGCCGCGACATCCGGACGCAGGTCGAGGCCGCGATGATGCGGGAGTTGGCGAAGCGGGCCGTGGTCAAGGACGAGCAGTGAGCGACGACGAGCGCCTCGAGAAGCCTTTGACCGCGAAGCAGCTGGCGTTCGCGGAGGCGATGGCCGACGGGTTGCCCCCCATCGCTGCGGCGCAGCGCGCCGGCTACGCGGACCCGAACAGCAGCGCATACAAGTGTATTGCGGACCCACGCATCCGCGAACGCATCCTCAGCATCCAGCCGGAGCGCGACGTCGCCATCGCGGAGCGGGCCGAGCGCCAGGAGTTCTGGACCCAGGTGATGCGCGGCGAGTTTCAGGAGCAGCGCGTCACGAAGGACGGGGACATCGTCGACATGGACGTACCGATGTCGACGCGCATCCAGGCCTCGAGGCTGCTCGGCATGTCAAAGGGTGACTTCATCGAGCGCAAAGAGGTGAAGCTGTCCGGCGCGGTCGGCTTCTACCTCCCGGACAATGGGCGGGCCAACCCCACGTCGCCACCGGTGCGCGAGCTCACCGAGGTTGAGGAGGACGAGGACGCGTAGCGATGGGTGTGTTCCAACCGCAGCCCGGTGCCCAGGAGCGGTTCCTTTCCTCGGAAGCCGACATCGTCGTCTATGGCGGGGCGCGCGGCGGGGGCAAGACGTACGGGGTCACCGGAGAGGGCGGGCGCCACGTCGACAAGCCCGGGTTCCGCGCGGCGTTCTTCCGGCGGACCTATCCCCAGATTTTTCAGGCCAAGGGACTGTGGGACACGGCGTGCCGGCTCTACCCGAGCATCGGCGGCAAAGGGTCGATGAACCCCACCCCGAAGTGGACTTTCCGCACCGGTGCCGAGATTGCCTACTACCACATGCAGAACATGGCGGCCCTCGAGAACCACCGCGGGGCCGGCTATGCACTAATCGTGCTCGACGAGCTGCCGCAGTTCCTCAAAGAAATGTTCCTGTTTCTGCTCACCTGCCTGCGGACGGAAATCGGGATTCGGCCGTACATGCGGTGCACCTGCAACCCCGACCCCGACTCGTGGGTGCTCGATCTCATCCGGTGGTGGATTGGCGAGGACGGCTACCCCATCGAGGAACGTTGCGGCGTGGTGCGCTGGTTCGTCGTCGACGACGAGAAGCAGTTCGTGTTTGCGGACACCCCCGAAGAGTTGGTCGACCTGGTACCCTACATGTTCGAGGGCGTCGAGGACCCGACGCACATCGCCATGTCGCTGACCTTCATCCCGGCGCGCCTCGACGACAACCCCGCGTTGCTCGCCGAAGACCCCGGGTATCGGGGCCGGCTGCGCTCGCAGGGCGAGGTCGAGCGCCAGCGCCAGGAGGGGGGCAACTGGCTCGTGCGCCACACCGCCGGCGAGATGTTCCAGGAGGGCTGGTTCGGGAAAATCCAGGCGGTGCCCGAGGGGTTGCGGCTCGTCCGCTTCTGGGACCTGGCGGGGTCTGACCGGCGACGCTCCGACTTCACTGCGGGGTGCCTCATCGGCGAGAAGGAGGGGCGCTATTTCGTGCTCGACTGCTCGACCATCAAGGCAGACCCGAGCGACACGCAGGCGCACATCAAGCGCGTGACCGCGCAGGACCGGCAGGTGTACGGGGTGGGCGTCGAGACGGTCATTGAGCAGGAGCAGGGGGCGTCGGCGGGGCAGCTCATCGACCTCTACCAGCGGACCATCCTGCCCGGGTTCTCCGTCGAGGGCGAGCTTGTGCGGGGCAAGGGCGACAAAATCAAGCGTGCCACCCCGGCGCACAGCGCGGCGAAGGCGGGCAATGTGTTTGTGTTGCCGGGCGAGTGGACGCGGCCTTTCTTTGGCGAGCTCGAGGCGTTCCCGGACAGCACGAAAGACGACCAGGTCGACGCCTTCACTGGCGGATTTAACTATTTGGGCGAGAGCGCGTTCGCTTTCGCATAGGAGGGGTCATGAGCTATGCCAGGTTTAGCAACAGCGACGTGTACGTCTACCACGACTCTCGAGGTCACCTCACGTGCTGCATGTGTGAGATTGGCCCCGACCTCGAGACGAAGAGCCGCACCGAGATGGTCGAGCACATGCGGGCACACGAAAAGGTCGGGCACGACACCGGAGACGTCATCCTCGGCCTGCTCGAGGAGATCGAAGCCATCGGAGACGCCGTGACGGAGGAGATCGGCGCGTGGGCATGACATTCATAAAGAAAGTCCTTTCGCGCTACCGGCCGGGAATCCCGTTCGCCGATGTCGTACGGGACGCACTGGCCGAGCATCCCGAGGTGGCCTTGCGGCGCGAGATCAGAAACATTGGGACCCATCTCGAGGAGGTCGCCGTCGAGGTTGACCGCCTGTGGACAGCCGAGGGCCGCGGCCCCGACCTCGACGGCCAGAAGCCCCGGCCCTGGCGCATCATCTCGATTCCCGACTACGGGCCGTTTGGTAAGGATGAACTATGAGCAGCGAACGAACCAAAGTCGTCACCATCAATGCGCGGGTGCCTCTCGAGGAGGCGGTGTTCGATGCGGGGCCCGACGTCGTCGCTGTGCTCTGCGCGCCCAAGGACGGACAGCGGCGGGCCGCGCTGTTCAAGAACGGACGCTGGGTCGAGCTGCAGGGCTGGGCGCAGTTGAGCAGCGCGAAGCGGGGCACGGTGCTCTTCGTGGTGCGGGCCACGCTCGAGCGCGCAGGGTTCCCCAAGGGGGCAGAGGGCGCGCCGGAGCGGGATGTCGTGCCGAGCGCGCCGAAGGTGCGCCCCACGCCACCGAAGCCGACGGGGCGGGAGGTGTTCCGAACCGCAGGCAGGATGCAGATGCGGCGGTCCAGGGTTAAGATTGTCGACGTGGAGGGCAGCGATGAGCACTGAGCAGCAAACGGAAAAAATTCCGGCCGTCGAGGATTTGGTCAGGCGCACAGATCCAGTTTTGAACGCCAAGCGTGTGGCCGACCCAGTCACGATTGATGCCCTGCTCAGCCTCGAGCGGTACATAGGTCCGCCACCGCCAGGTTTGCGGTGGGCATTCGCCCCTCCTTCGGACCTGGTCGAGGTCGCCCACGAGGCCCGAAGGCTGGTCTATTTTCTGGCCGAGCTGCACGACCTCAAGTGGGCATACCGGGAGCTGTGCGAGGAGAGGGTCAAACTGCAGAGGGACAAGGAGGGCTGTGACAGACTCTTCCGGCAGGTGATGGGACTTCTTGGCGAGAATCGGAGCCTCAGGGCTCGTACCCAGGAATTGGAGGATAGCAATGGCGTCGACTGACCCCTTCCTGCCGCCGTGGCTGATGGACCCCCGCGTGCGAAGCCTGCTCCTGGGCCAGTTCCGGTCTGGGCTCGCCATCGCGCTCGAGCGTGAGGCGAAGAACATGCGGCGGCTCGCCGCGCTGGGCAGTGGCATTGGGCCCGCGGTAAAGGCTGAGACCGCTGCCCCCGTTGCTCGCTGCGAGTCGTGCGACTTCGTCGAGACGCGGAATGGCGTGGTCTGCCTCGTATGCCTGAGAAGCCGAGGCCCGGTCATGAAGCACGTCGACCTCGAGCGGTACGTCGACGGAGAGTGGGGGGACAATGGTTAAGCTGGGTGGTATGGATTACTTCGACGCCGGCATAGGTCCGGCCGAGCCCGAGGAGGATTACGGGTCTGTCGACGAAGAGATCGAGGGCCCGAACCCTGTGGGAGGGGTGAAGCGACGACGACTGGTAATCGCAGTGGTCAGCGGCGAGCACATGGCCGATGAAGAGGTGGACGTCTGGAGCAGCGCCCTGTATGCGCCTCATCTCGGCGAGTTCTCGGTGTTGCTTGACGTCGATGTCACGAACGGGCCGGCGCACATCGCCGAGGCTCTGAAGCAGCTTGGGCGGGGACTGTTCGGGGGCGAGTTGATGGAGAGTGCGGACTCACCGAACGCTGACGACGAACTCCCCCTCGCTGGCGAGCCACCGAAGGCGTAGCGCAGCCTGCACCTCGTCCTCGGCCCAGCCGCAGATCTCTACGCGGCCGAGGGCCTGCCCGAGGGCGAGAGCGTCGCGTGCCGTCACCAGCGCGCCGTCCACGTCGTAGGCGCCAAGGGGCGACGCCCCGCCCGCACCGAGCGGTTGCCAGCCTGCGCGGCGTGCATGCCACCGCAGGGTGGCCCAGAGATCTGCATCGAGCTCAAGCGCAACGGTCGGTGCCGCCGAACGTAGGGTGACTGTGGGCATTGAAAAGTATCCGGGCGAAGCGTGGGCGAGTTGCATCTTGCCTACATGTGCACACGTCGTGCCCGGGAGCGAGGTGTGGGATGTGCAACTGCAATGAGGCGCGCGAGCTGCGGCAGCGCGTGGAGGATGGTGAGTTCGAGCGCGGCGAGATGCAGGCGCGCCTTGGCGCGCTCGAGGATGCCGTGTCGCAATGGCGGGACGTCGTTGCGCGAGCGGGACGAGCCGAGCGTTCAAAGCCAAAAAGAGATGAGACAGCGGCCCATACGGCGCAGCCGGATGGGGGAGGCGGCGCCCCGCGTCGTGCGTTAGGCGCAGCAGCTTCAGCGCCGCAGGTAGCGCACAGGCGCGCGGGGGTGGGCGAAGCCGGCACCCCGCGAGGGATGGCCAAGGGGCAAGATCGAAGCGGTTGAGGGCACACGATCCGGAACGGGAAGGCCGTGGTGTGTGAAGTAGGAATAGCCCGGTGATCCCAATCTGAAAATGGGGGTCCGTTTGGGCGAAAGTTCTCTTTTGTCCTCTTTTCTCCAGATGAGTCGTTTTTGTTCCACACCTGACAACGCGGGCTTTGGACAAAGCGGCGTAAGCCCCCGGAATCAGTGCGGGGACATAGTTGCGTAACTTTTGGGCAGGGTTTCTCGCTGGGACCCCCTCCCCCTTGTCCCGCCCTCGAAGAGCACAAACCGCCGCCCTCAAGGGCGCGCACAATTTTGGTGCTGAACGCCGTTTCCGACGGTGGAATGCGGCCCGGCAAGGCCGCGTGATGCGATGTGGCATGTGCTACATCCCGCCAAAGCCCGCGCCCCGAAGGCCCCGGCCTCCAATGCCACGGCTTCCCCCGAATCCGAGGATCAGCGAAAGCGGACGGGTCTCGTACCCCTGCGACCTTTGCCGCGCTGACGCCGTCACCGAGGCACACGCGCTTTGCCGCGACTGCACCTCGTTCCTCAGGCTGGCCGCGGTGAGCGGCGGTGCCTCTGTCGGGTTCCGGCCAGCGTGGGGCCAAGAACCTGTTGCAGACCCGGCGCCCGCGCCGCGCATCGACGGCGGCACCATCAGCTCGGCACCCGTCCCACCTCGCCGGCCAGTGCCCCCGCCCGACCCCCACATCACACTCACGCGGTGACCCCCGCCGCAGCTTGGCCCCGCGCGACCTTGGGGCATGGGCCTGCTCTCCGACATCGGTGACAGCATCACCCGGGCCTTCGGCATCGGGGGCGTCCCCGCCGACCTCGCGGCGGTGCTCGGCTATGAGCTGCAGGTCATCACCGGCGGCCGCCCCCCGCGTCGTGGCACCGGCGAACTCATCGAGGCCTACCGCAAGATGCCCTGGCTGCACGCGACCGTGCGCCGGCGCGCGGAGGCCGTCGGGGGCGTCGAGTGGGAGCTGTACCGCCGCGTGAAGGCCAAGCCGCCCCGCGGCCTGCGCTCCGGCGAACACGCCACCCGCTCCAAAGCCATCGGGCTCGGCCTACAGGCGGGCACGCTCGAGCGCGTTCACGAGCACCCGCTGCTCGACCTGCTCGCGCGCCCGAACCCCGCGATGACCGGTCGCAGCTTTTGGGAGCTCACGAACAAACACCAGGACCTCGTCGGCGAGTCGTTCTGGGCGATGGACTCCGACGACCGCGGCCGCCGTGTGCTCTGGGCGGTGCCCCCGTCGCAGGTGCTCAACACCCCGACGATGCGCGACCCCGTCTACCAAGTACGCACCGCCGAGGGCACGCTGCGCATCCCCGCCGGCGACATGATCTGGATTCGCCAGCACGACCCGAACGACCCGTACCGTGGTCGGGGCACCGGCGTCGCCCAGGCCCTCACCGACGAGCTGCAGACGGACGAGTACTTCGCCGAGCTCGGCATGGCCTACGGCTATAACGGGTCGATGCCCGCCGCCCTCGTCGAGCTGCAGGGCGCCAAACAGGATCAGATCGACAAGTTCAAGGCGCTCTGGGACGCGAAGAATCGTGGGCCCCAGAAGGCCGGCCGCACCCACTTCACCAGCACCGCGTCGAAGGTGCACATGCTCGGCCGGAATATGGTGGAGAGCGACTACATCGCCGCCCGCCAGATGTTCCGCGACTTCTGCCTGCAGGTGTTCGGGACGCCCCCCGAGATGCTCGGTGTCCTCGAGAACGCCAACCGGAGCACCATCGACGCGGCCGAGGTGCTGTTCGCCCGCTACTCCACGCTCCCCGCGCTCGAGCGCTACTGCTCTGAGCTCGAGTGCTGGGTGGTGCCCCACTTCGGGCGCGACCTTGTGCTCGGCTTCCCCAGCCCCGTCCCCGACGACGTCGAGGCTCAGCGCAAAATGATGGTCGCGCTCCCCGGCGCGTTCAAGGTCGACGAGATTCGCGCCCGCGCCGGCGAGGACCCGCTGCCTGATGGCCAGGGCCAGCAGCTCATGACCGCGCCCGGCGCACCCCGCATCCCCGTCGAGGAGACCCCACAGGGCGCCAAGCCTGGCCTCGTGCCGGTGTCCGATGACGACGACCCGAAGGAGATTGCCGCATGAGCCCCGAAGACAAACCGAAGTGGATCGGCCTCGCCGCCGTCCTCGTCGCCATCGCCGTCGTGCTCTCGCCGTTCAGTGCGTGCGCCGCGACCGCCGCCTGGCTCCGTGCGGACAGCGCCGCCGAGGCGCTGGCCATCGAGAACACCGCGCGCACCGAACAGGTCCGGCAGCTCGCCGCCATCGTCGAGAAGCAGACCGAGATCCTCGAGAAGCAGACTCAGGCGCTGGAGTCCATGGCCGACGGGATGTGCCCGCTGCTCTCGAATCCGGTGCGCATGATCTCGTGGCGGCAAACGGTCAGCGCCACCACGAGCACCCTCATCAGCCCCGACGCCGGCGTGACGAAGTTGCTCACGTGGGCGTGCAAGGACACGGCAACCGGCGGGGCCACGGCGTACGTTGGCAGCGCCGGCGTGACCAACAGCGACGGCGCCTCCGAGGATGCGGACAGCTATTTCGGCGGCGACGCATCGCAGGCCTACATCTACTTCACCTCGGGCCCGGTGACCCTGGAGTGCAAGGGCGGCGTTCGGGATGGGGCATAGCATGCGGCTGCTCAGCAACATTGCTGGCGCGCTGTTCGCTGCCGGCGCTGCTTGCTTGACCGTGGGGCCCGCGGCGGCCGGCTCGCTTGAACCGGCGGTGAGCTCGCTCGAGCACGGGGCGCTCATGGGCGGGGTGCTTCAGCCTCGGAGCGGCGGCAGTGCTGCCCCGTTCTTCACCTACTACGACCGCAACTTCCGCGCCCAGGCAGCAAATGTCGGCACGTTGCCGACCTGTACCGCGGCAACCAGCTGCGTGATGCAGTGCTACGCAGAGACAGGCGACGCCTGGACCTGCGTGGATGAGACCGGCGGCGCCATGACCGTCACCGACGGCACCGGACAGGCGACCTACCTGTCGCCCTTTGGCTACGCGCTCGACGACACCACCGATGCCAGCGCCCCAACCCTCGAGCCACCACCCAGCGCCGTCAACAGCGCGCTCGCGCCGGGCAGCGCGTGGACCGTCGTGCTCACCGGCAACTCGGGCGAGGCCGGCGCGACGTCGTGGATGGGTTGGACGTTCGACGGCAGCACCGGGGACTACATCTGGATGCGCAACGTTGGAGCCGGCTTTCAATGCCGAGCCGGAGGCGTCATCCCGTCGGTCTCGCCCTCCGGCGCGTACCGCGGCCTCAAGGGTGGATGGGGTATGCACAGTTGCCGGTGGGATGGGGTCAATACTCTCACGGTGCGCGCCCACGGGACGCAAACGTCGGCGACCGGGAGCTACACCGCCCCCGGGGGGACGCTCGTGCAGTACTTCGGATCGTCCTGGCTGACCCCCTACCCGGCCCGCGGAGGCATCCAGAGCGTGACCATTTTCGCCGAGGAGAAGACCGACACCGAGATGGCGCGGTACGAAACCGAGTGGTGGGGTGGGGTCTACGAAGCCGACGACGACCCGCTCGACAACCCGCGGGCCGGTGAACAGTACGTCATCGCCAACGGGCGCGCCGAGCACTATCACCACAGCGTCGGCATCATGGACGCCACCAACGGCCTAAGCCTCGACGGCGGCGGCAACGACGCCAATCCGGCGGGTTCCGGGTTCGCGGCAGACGCGCTCGACGTCACGACGTGGACCGATATCGGGTCACCCGTCGAGACAGCCAATGCCGCCGCGGGCCTGTTCGCCGACTGGAAAAAGGGAAGCGGCGGGACGGAAATGGCGCTTGTCGAGGACGACGACGGCGCGGTCGGCGAGGGGCACAGCGGAACACTGAACTGTGGCGACGCGGGCACCGAGACGGGTTGGTTTACGATGAGCTGCTACGCCGCGGCCGGCTCCATCGACCAAATGCGCGTGGGCATCACCACCAACGGGACAATCACGTCGGGAGCGGCGGAGTGTTCGCACACCGGGCTCACCACCTACACGGGGCCCGGAGACGTCGAGCGCTACTCGTGCACGATGGAAATCGGCGGCTCGCCAACGTCGACCAAAGGCTACTACCTCGTGGGCGATGACGACACAGATACTGGTACGCTCTACATCAATCAATGCCAATGCGAGCCCCGAGGGCACGCCAGTAACCCCAAGCCGATCCAAGTCAGCACCCGCGCGATTGCCGAAGACGCTTGGACCATCCACGCCGACGAAACGGCCACCTGGCCCGACGGTGTGACCGACGGCGGCGACGTCGAGGTGGTGTTCAAACTGCCCTACGCCTACCCGACCTATGCACAGTTCACCGAGTTGTTTCTTGACGTGCACAACAACGGGGCCGGGGCGGCGTCTTCTGACCATTCAATGTTTCTCACCCTGGCGTACACCACCAACGTTGACCCGCCGTCGCTCAAGCTCGCCACCCACGACCCGGTTGTGGCCGGCGCTGATTGCCACGACGCGGGTGCCTCCGCCACCGACACGGAATGGACCATGGCCGGCGCCCTGTCGGCTGACACTTGGTATGTGGCCCGCGGCGTCTACACGCCGGCCGGGACGTCGGGTGGCTACCCGGTAGTCACGCATCAGCTGTACTTCGACACCTGTAGCGACCCAGACACTTGCCACGCAACCACATTGCGGGCCACGGGGTCGGACAAGTGCGCCCCCAACGGGTCTTTTGACACGGCCTATTTTGGTCGTCGAATCGGGACCAACAACCGCCGCACCACCGGGCACATTGCGCGCTTCGGGGTGAGCGGCACCACGGCGGGGTACACCCCGTGAGGCTGCTCGCGTTCGCCCTGCTACTCCTCGCCGGCTGCACCGACCCCGTGCCTGGGTGGGATACCCGCATCGCCGGCGGCCTGCCAGGCGCCGACTCTCCCGCCGAGGTCGGCGCGATGCTCGACTGCATCTATGCCCCCTTCGCCTCGCCCCAGGTGCGCCATCTCCTCGACGAACAGGTCGTGACGTTCACGCCCTCGGTGTGGGACGGGTTCCGCGGCAAGAACATGGCCGGCCTGTGGAACGAGCTGCGCGACATCCGCGTGGCCACCAGCGGGGCGCAGTCCATCGGAGACACCGCGCTCGCCCACGAACTCACCCGCGTTGTGCACTACGCCATCACCGGCCGCTCGCTCTCGTCGACCGACCACGCGCGCACGTACGTGGAGATCATCGATCACTGCAACCGGGAGGCGCGGCAATGAGCGAACCGAAGAAAGCGATCGTGCCCGACTGGTTGGCCAAGGTGATTCTCCCAACCATCCTCGGTGCCATGTCCACGGGCGTCGCCGGCTACTTCACGTTCCAGGCGGTGATCACCGAACAAGTCGGGGCGCTGAAGGAGGACATCGTCGAGGTCCGCAGCGAGGTCCGCGCCAACACCCGCGCCATCGTCGACAACGCCAAGGACATCGCTCGCAGCGAAGAACGGCTCAACAGCAACTTGACCCGGGTGCTCGCTGACCTCGACTACATCCGCAAACGCGTTGACCGCATCGGCGGGGGGCGGCGATGAACGTCACGAACGGCGTTTGGTACGTCGCCGGTCTCACCGCAGCCGGCATCACGTGGTGGGCCGCGGTTGCCTACTGTGAAAAGCGCGCGGCCCAGGCGGCGACGGACGGCGTCGAGAACTGGGAAGACATCTACTGGGCGCGCATGTTGCGACGCCTTTCACGCAGCCGCTTCGCCGACTTGAAGCGGCGGATGGAGAACGACAATGGCGACCCTGAAGATTGAAGTCCCCCCCAACACCAAAGCCGCGCTCGTCGTCTTCGCTGGCGACGGCGACGGCGACGGCGTCCCCGGCATCACGTCGAAGGTGCTCGTCGATCTGCCGTTCGACGGAGACGACGACCTCGAAGAGGTGCTTTCGATCGAGGAGTTTGAGCCGGTGCAGCCGGCCACTCTCGGCGCCCTGGCGGCCGAAATCACCAAGCGCGCCGCGCCGCTGGTCGATGCGGCCGCGAAGCTCTGGGCCTCGCTTCCCCTCGGCTGACGCCCCAGCTTGAGCGGCCCCTAGCGTCCGGGCATGTACTTGACGCGACGGGCCGCCCAGGCCGCCATTCAGCAGCGCGAGGCCGACGGGGACATCCTCGACATCAGCCTCGTCCGGGTCACCGAGGCCCCCAGCCTGCGGCGCGACCCCTCCGACGACGAGCTCGCCAAAGCCCGTGAGGCGCTCGGCGACAAGGCCCTCGAGGGCGCCCGCGTCGTCCCCTTCGTCATCAGCACCGAGAAGCGCGCGAGCGATGGACACACCATCGCGGCCGAAGGTTGGGACCTCGAGCAGTACCGGAAGAACCCGGTGGTGCTCTGGGGCCATGAGACCTGGGCGCCGCGCATCGGTGACTCGGCCGTGTGGGTGGACACCGGCGACCCGGGCAAGCGCGTGCTGCGGGCCGCCGCCGTGTTCTTCCCCCGCGAGGTGTCGGAGCTCTCGCACACCCTCGGCGAAATCTCCGCTCTGCGCGGGCACGCCGCGTCCGTCGGCTTCCGCATCCTCGCGGCCAACCCCGCCGAGGAGGCGGTGCGCGACAAGCTGCCGTGGGCCCTCGACATCGTCTCCGCGCGCTTGCTCGAGTGGTCGCTCGTCAATGTCCCTGCGGACCCCGACGCCATCGCCGAGGCTCGCGAGCGTGGCATCGATACCCAGCCGCTGGCCCGGGCCCTCGACCGCCTGTGCGACCTCCTGAGCGCGCAGGACCGTCCCCCCGACCTCGAGGCCGCCCGCGCGGCCGCCGCGCCCCAACAGGGCACCACGTTCGACCTCGGCGCATTCCGGGCGGGCCTCTCGGCTCAGCTTGGCGAGGTCGCACAAAAGCTCACGGGCCGCTGACGGCCGGAACCCCTTGGAGGCCAGCAGATGGATCCCAAAGAACTCGAAGAAATCCTCAAAGCCCTCCGGGGCGAACTCGGTGAATTCGGCAAGACCCTCCTCGAGGACCGCGAGAAGATGGTCGCGCGTCTTGACGAGATCGACGGGCGAATCAACGACCTGCCGTCTTCCGGTTCGGATGGCCAACTCAAACACCGCTGGGGCAACCCGGTCGCCGCCATTGCCGCCGGCAACCCCCTGGCCGCCAACCCCGAGGGCACCGCCGAGGAAGCGGTCGAGGAGCTGCGCGAGCGCGTGTCGAAGGAGCGCTCCGGCCACTTCGTGATGATGCCCAACGGCACCTTCGTCCCGGTGCTGAAGCGGTTCAGCGCCATCCGTGGCTCGCAGGTTCCCGCCCAGCAGCGCAACGCGCTCATGGCCGTCCGTCAGATGCGCGCCCTCGCTCTCGCCGTCTCGCAGGGCCGCGAACCCAGCGCCGAGAGCGCCCTCGCCGCCGCCCGCGGATGGGGTGACCCCGAGCTCCTCGGCGCGCTCGAGCACGCCCGCGACATGGTTCGCGGTCTGCGCTCGGGAGACCGGGAGCAGCGCGAAGCCTCCGAGCGCGCGCTTGGCACCGCCACCCTCGGTTCGGGCGCCAGCTTCGTGCCCGGCGAGTACTTCGGCGAGGTCATCGACTACCTCCACGACATGTCCGTCGTCCGGAGCTCCGGGCCCAGCATCCTGCCGATGTCCCGAGGGTCGCTGACCATCCCGTTCGTCGACAGCGCGGCGCAGGCCACCTACGTCGGTGAGAACGCCGGCAGCAACGCCACCACGCTCGGCGACGCCGTGTTGAAGCTCGTGCGCAAGAAGCTGCAAATCATCTTCCCGCTGAGCAACGAACTGCTCGCCGAAGCCAGCTATGCGGTCGATGCCTTCGTGCTCCGGCACATGGGCTACGTCGCTGCGGCGCGCGAGGACCTCGCGTTCATCCGCGGCGACAAGACCGAGCACACGCCCGGCGGAATGAAGTACTGGGCCGAGCAGTCCAGCGCGGGCGGCGATGCTCACAACTTCAACCGCACCCTCGACACCGGCGCGCCCACCGTCCAGACCATCACCAACGACCTCATCAAGGCGCTGCGCATCCTCGAGGACTCGAAGGTCCCACTGATGATGGTGACCTGGTTCATGAGCCCGCGGGACTTCTGGGGCCTGGTGGCCAAGCGCGGGACCTCCACCGACACCGAGGTGTTCGCCGAGATGCGCGGCGGGACCCTCTACGGCCAACCGGTCAAGCGCTCGACCCAAATCCCGAAGACCCTCGCCGGCGACGCGTCGGGCACCGGGACCGGGAACAAGTCCGAGGTCTACTGTGCGGCGATGGGCAACAATGTCATTGCCGAGAGCGACGGCGCCGAAATCACCGCGCAGAACGGTGTGGCGTACAAGAACGCGAGCGGCGTCGTCACCGCAGGCTTCACCGAAGACCAGACCGTGATGAAGATGAACCGCTACCACGACTTCGGCGACCTCTACCGGGGCGCGTCGAACGTGCTCATCGAGTCCGTCGACTGGGGCGCCACCGCGTAACCAATCCCCCGGCCCGCCCGAAAGAGCGGGCCAGCTTTCCCCCTTTGAGAGGCGCCGGGCGCCGAGGAGATCACCATGGAACGAAACATCGCCGGCCTGCTCTCGCTGAAGTTCGGCGCGACCGCCTCGCAGGTGGCCGCCGGCGCGGGCGACAACACCGAGGTCGACGGCACCGGCATCGACCGCCAGGGCGCCATGTCCGCCGCCATCTGCGTCGTGGCCCGCTCCGTCCTGCAGGCGACGGAGACCAACACCATCAAGATGACCATCCAGGAGTCCTCGGACAACAGCAACTGGACGGACATCGCCGCAGCGCTGCAGCCGGAGGGTGCGGCCAACTCGACCATCCTCACCCAGCTGGGCGGGTCGGGCGGCACCACCGAGGAGGACGTGTACAAGCTCGCCTTGGACCTCTCCTCGCTCAAGCGCTACATCCGCGTGCAAATCCTCCCCGACCTGTCCGCGTCCGGCACCGACACCGCCGTCGTCGCGGCCGCGGTCGTCCTCGGTGGCCTCGACGTCGCCCCCGACACCGTCTCGCAGTAAGCGCTGCCCACACATTGCTTACGCGGGGGCGCGGGCTGGTTTCGACATAGCCCGCGCCCTTTTTTCTGACCAACAGGAGGGCCCGTCATGGCCAAAAAGGAAGCAACCAAGAAGGTCCCCGCGCTGCGCGCCCTGCGGCAGTTCGAGTGCTACAACGCCGGCGACGTGCTCTCGCTGCCGGAGAACGAGGCCAAGCGGGCGCGCGACCGCGGCCTCGTCGAAGACGTCCTCGTCGAGGTGCCCGGCGGCGCGGTGCACTCGGTGCCCAAACCCGAGCCGAAGCCGGAAGCAGAGGGCGGTGGCGACGGTGGCGACGGCGACCCGCCCAAGACCCCGACGGGCTCGGCCAACCGCGAGGACACCAGCACGGCGAGCACCGCACGGCGGTAGTCCATGACCCTCTCTGATCGCGCCCTGGTGACGCTGGCGGATGTCCTCGACGAGCTGAACAAAAGCTCCGACAGCGGCACCGTCGACGCGCGCCTCGAGCGCTACATCGAGGAGGCAAGTTCGCTCTGCGCCCGGTATTGCGATCGGGCGTTTGAGCGAGACCCCGCCATCAGCGAAGCCGTCGCCCCCCTCGGCGGCACCAAGCTGTATCTCAAACGCGGGCCCATCAACGCGGTGACCTCCGTGACCGTCGACGGCGCCGTGCTCGACTCCGGCGACTACGACCGGCGCCTCAACCGCTTCGGCGAGGGCGAATGCCTCTACCGCGCTTCGGGCTGGCCATGGCCCGCGGGCGTCGAGCCGAGCCCAGGCTATCCGCAGATTCCCGACACCGAGGACGAGACCATCACCGTCGTCTATGACGGCGGCTACATCACGGGCGGGCAGAGCACGAACGGGCACGCCACCTACAACGGTCAGACCCCGACGGTCCCCGCCGACCTCGCCGGCTCGGTGCTGCAGATGGTGTGCACCCGGTGGCATGGCCGCGGGAAGGACCGCCGCATCACGCAGGAGACCCACGAGGGCGCGACGTACACCTACGGCGGCGTCCCGCTCCCCGTCGAGGTCACCGCGGTCTGGGACTTCTACCGGCACTGGGGCCAGGCGTGAGCCTGCACCTCGGCGTCGACCTGCGCGGCACCGACGTCCGCGCCCGCCGCGACATCGAAGAGGCTGGCGACGCTGTGCGCGAGGCGTGGAAGGTCGCCCACTTCCGGCTGGCCGAGGACATCATCGATGCCGCGCTGCGCGACGTCCCCGTGCGCACCGGCCGGCTCAAGCGCTCCCGCTTCGTCGAGCGGCGCCATCCCGTGCCCTTCGGCTTCAGCGCCGAGTACGCGTACACCGTGCACGAGCTCCACCGCGGCCGCGGCAAGAAGTACCTGCAGCATGCGATCAGCACCGCCCACGGCACTGCGCAACGGACCCTGGCAGCTCACTTCCGACGCGCGCTTGCCACCGGTGAGACGCTTGCCAGCATTTCCGGCCGTCATCCGTCACGGCCCGTCGAGGGTGGTGCCCGATGACCGTCTCCACCCCCGCCTTCGCCGGCGACCTCATCGCCCGCATCGCCACGCTCAACCCGGGCCCGGGGGACTGGTTGCTCTCGGGCATCGGGCGGAACCTCTGGGCGCACCCCGAGCGGCCGGCCGGCGGCGACATCGGGCACGAGGCGCTGTTCGTGGACCCGTCGGGGGGCGCGCGGTTCAACCTTCACGGTGACGGCCAGTGGCGCGAGCACGACGCCCAGCTGCTCTACCGCTACCCCCTGGCCGACTACGGCACCGAGGAGGAGGCGGCCACCGCGGCGTGGGCGAGGATGTCGCGCCTGTTCGACGTCCTGCATCTCTCCGGCGACTTCGTCGGCGCCGTGTCGTCTGCGGCCTACCAAGACATCCGAGCCATCGACGCCGCGCGGCTGCTCCCGAACCACTACTGCGTTCTCAACGTCACCGCCTGGTACGACTCATGAAAACCCCCAACAACACCGCGGCCCTGGCCGTGCTCGTGCCCCTCGTCGACGCCATCGCCAACGGCCGCGCCGACGTGGTCTCGCTGGCCACTGCGGACGGCGAGGACGACAAGGCCGAGGTCGGCATCGTGTGGCGGCAGTGCGTGCCCCCGGCGCCGAGCCCCTACGTGCCCCCCGTCCATGCCGATGACCCGCGGTTCTGCCGCGACTGCGGTGGAGAGGCCCAGCACCTCGCCGAGGGCTACTTCTGCACCGCGTGCGGCACCAACTGGCCTGATGCCCCAGCTTGAGCCCGGGCGACGTTGAGGGTTGTAGGAGGTCGCGAAAATGGCAACTGGACTCGGACGCCTTTCAGAGGTCTACATCGGCACCAGCAGCCCGGCGACGACCAAGCTGACGCAGATCACCGACCCGTCGGAAAGCCTCGACCACAAGCGCGCTGACACCACGACCAACGACAGCGGTGGGGACGAGGAACACGTCGTCACCCACAAGAGCGGCTCGATGAGCCTGAAGATCCTCTGGGACCCCGCGTCCCCGACGTGCCAGTCCCTGATCACCCATCACCAAAGCGGCGACCCCATCTACATCCGGCATCGCCCCCACGGGACGAGCAGCGGCTACATCCAGCACGACTTCCAGGCCACCGTCGTTCTCAAAGACAGCGCCCCCGTCGGCGGCGTGTCGACCATGGACGTGACCTTCACGCGCACCGGCGCGATGACCCCCTCCAACCAATAGGGCATAGCCCACAACCCGCACCACGGGAGGCCACAGCATGGCTCGCGCACAACTGGAGCTCGACGGCAAGACGCTCGAACTCCTTCTCAACTGGAACTCGGTCGACGCCATCGAGGGGGAACTCAAAACCTCGCTCGAGGACGGCCTGCGTTCGCCCGGCTTTCGCTACATCGCCACCGTCGCCAGCGCCTGCATCCGCGAGGCGAAGCCCAACGAGAAGATGCACCGGCGCCGCTTCGGCACGCTGCTCAAGCGCAGCCCCGACGTGAGGTTCGAGGACGTCCGCAAGGTCGTGATCAAACTCATCGAGGACCACATGCGCGAGGCGGGGACGCTCGACGCTGATGACCTCGGCGAGGAGGACGACACGCCGGACCCTCGACGAGGGGACGCATCGCCCGAATAGCGGGCCGCTACGGCGTCCCCGTCGCCGACCTCATGCCGCTCGACGCCGCCGAGACCGCCGAGTTTTTGAAGGGCGCAAGGGCCCGCGAGGAGGCCAACGCCTACTGGTTTGCCCGCATCGAAAGCCTCCTACTTGCGGCGCTCGGCGGCGAGCACGTCGAACCAGCTGAGATTGTCACCGGTGAGCGCAGTCATCAGCGCGGAGACATCGACTTTGCGGCGAAGGCGGCCGAGGTGCGCCGCCTCGAGGACGAGAAGGACGAGCGTTGGTGGCGTGCTTGGCGTCGTCGTAGGGGTAAAGAATGAGCACACGCGTCGGAGCTGTCACCGGTGTTCTCGAGGGCGAGGACCGCGGCTTTTCAGAAGCCGTCGAGATGGTCACGCGCATGCTCGACAAGATGAGCGAGTCCGCGAAGGCGAATGCGGCAAAGCTGAAGGAGCTCACGGCGGCAAGCGAAGGCACCGAGAAGGCCTCGCGAAAGATGAGCCAGAGCGCGAAAGCAAACGCCGAGAAGGTGAAGCAGCTCACCGACCACATGGACCACCTCGACGATCGGGCGACGCGTGTCCAGACGGCGATCAGTGGTGTGGCCTCAGCACTCGGGTTTTCCGGGACGCGCATTGCGGACCTCGCAGGCGGCGTCGCCGACCTCGCCATGAACTTCGCCTCGGGCGGCTTGCTGCTGACGGGCATTTCCCTTCTGGGCGTGGCCGTGGCTGCCGCCTATGCACATTTCAAAGACCTCAAGTCCGGGATCGAGGAGGCATCGTCCGCGCTCGACGAATACTTCGTGAAGATGCTGGACGACGCGAAGAGGAAAGCCGACGACGCCGCAGAGGCAGTCCGCAACTTTGGGAAGAGCGCAACGCAGGCTGCGATGGACGCGGTCAAGGCCGAACGCTCACAGGCGGAGGCAATTGAGAGCGGAGCTCTGCGCATGCGGCAGCTGGCTTCCCAATACCTCACGAAAGTCCGTGGGAAGAACCAGGCGCTTGCCGGTGCGACCGCCCAAGAGATCCTCGACATTGTCTCTGGGGTAACGGCGGCGCCCGGTCTCACCAAGGGGATCAACGTTGCCCAAACGAAGGTCTGGGCGGAGCAATACCTGCTTGCTGAGAAGCGGCTTGACGGCGTCCGCAATGCGCTGCCCGAGATTCTTCGTCGCGAAGCGGAGCTCGCCGAACTGCTCAAGAAACAGAACGAGGAACGGAAAACAGCCGCGGCCTTGGCGGCGAAATCGTTCAATCCAAACCTGAACTACACGTCGGACCCTGGCACGGCGGCAGGCCTTGCGATTCTCGGACAAACTCAGTTGCGGCTGGGGATGGACGAGACCCCTGCGGATAAGGTCCGAGAGAGCGCCAGCGACGAAGCGATTCGCAGGGTCATTGCCAACGACGAGCGCGTGACGGAAAAGCTCCGGCAGGACACCTTCAATCTGTCGGAGGCCAGCAAGGACACAGCCAGGAGCCTTGAGAATGTGCGCACGGCTTTCGACGCTGTCACTCCCAGCCTCCGCGTCTTCGACGCTGCGCTGGCCGGAAGAGGGTTTGAAGGGGCTGGCGCCGAAGTTGGTGCCATGGCCGGCGGCGTCGTGGGTTCTTTCTTTGGCGGAGCGGCAATTGGTGAGGCGATCGGCGGTGCTCTCGGTGCCGTGGCGGGCGGAGCAATCGACAGCCTCGTGGGGGTACTTGGGACTCTGACCCCGCTATTCGATGCGTTCGGCGTCGTGGTCAAGGCGCTGTCGCCGATCTTCATCGTTCTGAAATCGATCTTCCAGGAGTTCGGCGACCTCTTCATCATGGCCCTTGTCCCGGGCGTCCACGCTTTCGCAGAGTCAATTGCCATTGTGCTGATCGGCGCCCTCCGATTTCTGCAAGTGGTCGGTCCGTTCGCTGCACTCATCATTGGCGGAGTTCTTAATGCGCTCTACGGATTTACGGAGGGCCTCGCCCAGGTGTTGATCTTCGTCGACAATGTCGCCCTCAGGCCCCTCGCCAACGGCGCGCGCGACGTGGCGAACATGCTCATCACTTTTCAAAACGTGCTGATCGACTGGATCCGCGCGACGATTCCCGGGCTTCAAGAGTTCGGGATCAAGCTCGAGCAGCTCGACGTCGTCGGCCACTCTTCAGCGATCGCAGACTTTGCCACGTCGCTCGACGAGATCCGCGCCTACGGCGAGGACCAGGTCGACGCCACCGAGGACAACACCGAGGTGATGCGCGAGTTCACCCGCTCGCTCACCAACATCCCCAACGGCTACCGCATCCGCCTCACCGAGTTCCGCACGCAGCCTCTCCAAGAGGGCCAACTCTCCGCGGGCGGCATGGGCACCACCATCAACGGCGGCATGCACCTCAACCTCGGCAACCCCGGCGTTGAGCAGCAGCTCGCGCGCTCCGCGGTGCGTCGGAACGGGTCCGTCACCGGTGGCGCCAATCGTCGACGGAACGGCGGGGCAGGGTCCAACTGATGCCGCACATGTCCATCAACGGCATCACCTTCGCCACCGCGTCCGATGCGGTGTTCGACGAGCCCGAGTTCGTCGGCGAGATCGGAGAGCGGTCGGTGAACGGCACCTTCGTCGGGACCGAGATCGTCGAGAAGGACGTGTTCCGCGGCCGCACCGTCTATGCCCTCGCGGCGACCGCTGAGGCCTGGCGATCGTTGATCAACGGCGACGGGCACGCGTTCCACTTCGAGAACAACGACGCATACAGTGACAAGGGCCTGGCTCCGAGCGCGGGAACCTACACGACACCCTCTGGGACGGCGAAGCATGGGACGCGGTCCCTTCTCGTCGCCTCTGGGCAGTCCATCTCGTACGCCCTCGCCGGGAAAATGGGGCGTCCCGGGTGGACCTACGCCGATGGGTGGACGTTCGTCGGCTGGAAGCACGAGGGCTCCTCGTTCGCCCACTACATCGCGACCGGCAAGGCCATCGCCGCAGCCGGCGTCGAAGACCCTGCGGGCATCACGCAATACGAGGACGGCGTCGCCGGCACCTACGGCCTCGGCTACTGGCTCGACGTCCTCGCGACGGACACGGTGACGCTCAAGGGCCGCGACGGTGCCAACGCGGGCACCAACTGCTACTTCGATGACTTTGCCTTCTGGCCTTTCGAGATGCCCGCGGCCTGGGCGCCGCAGCTCTACACCTGGCACAATGCAAATGCACTACCGACCCAGCCGCGCGTCATTGTCGCGGGTGACGTGACGGAGCGCAGCGCCGGTGTCGAGTGTCGCGGCCGCGTCACCAGCATCACCCAAGGCAACGCCCGGATCGATGGCGCGCACCGCAACAACGCGCGCATCCTCGAGTTCGCGCTTTTTGAGCGGTGAGCCATGGGCCGCGCCCTCCACACCCCGCACCAGGCCCTCACCCTCGCAGCCGGCGACAACGACACCATCGCGCTGTTCCTCTGCGATGAGAGCACGCTTGGCGATGGAATGCTCGAGGAGGTCAGCGGCAACAATGCCACCGACGCCTTTGGCGGTACCGAGGTCGCCGGTGGGTTGTTCGCGGTCCCGCAGGGGAGCACTGGTGCACGGGTCTTCACCGGCACGGAATACCAAACGCTCAACAGTGACAACCCCACCCGCGCCGCCCTCGTCGCCGACGACCTCACCTTTGAGGCGTGGGTGCGGCCGGACGCCCTCGGGGGCACGCAAGTCGTGCTCGAGCACGGCGCCGCGGGGGAGACGGAAGCAGCCAACATCCTGATTCAGGTGGCCTTTTCGGGCTCAGAGCTTCGTTGGCTTTGGGAGACGGGCGCGGGGACGAACGTCTCTGGCACGACCAGTGGCGCCGCGTTCACCGACACCTTTGTCTACCACGTGGCCGTCGTGCGGCGCACCGCCGCGAGCGGAACCGCCGACAAGGTCGACGTCGACGTGTTCGTCAACGGCGGGCTCTACCAGCAGTGGACCGACCAGGACGCGCCGAGCGGCGGCACGCTGACCAACTGGACCATCGCGGCGAATGTCTCCGGCGGAGACCTGTACGAGGGAGCGGTCGACGACATCCGGCTTTCGTCGTTCGCTGCCGAGCCCGAGGCCATCCGCGAAACCTACGCCGCGGGCATCCGCGACTTCGACGAGGCCGCCGTCCTCGACTGCGACACCTATGCGAGCTTCGACCGGGTGCGCGTGCTCACCGACAACGGATGGGTTGACCTCTCCAATCTGCGCGGCGTCGACTTCGTGCATAGCATCGAAGACGGCAGCGACACCGACGACACCGACGCCTATTGCACGGTGACGCTGTTCCGGCGCCGCGCGGATGTGAGCGTCGCCCCAATGATGGACGGTTCGGTGGTGAACGCCGTGGACGCGGGCGGCACGCTCCTCACGCTGCGCTCGCGCGTGCTCGTCGAGTCCGCGGTGGTGCCCGAGGGCTGGGCGTTCGGCCAGGTCGGCCCGCATTGGCGCGTGGTGTTCGACGGCGTGATCGGAGGCTACGAGCCGGCATCGAACTACATCGACGTGCGGGTGGTGACCGCCAAAACTGAGTTGCACGAGACGTTCATCGAGCCCGACCGCGGGTCCTCGCCGCCCATTGACCGCGAGTACGGTTCCTCCGGTGGGACCGCAGTCGAGGGCGAACTGCAGGACATCATCGACGACAATGAGCCTGCAGCAGGCTACAACCGCCCGCAGCTTCTCTACACGCCCTCGTCGCCCGGGTGGAACGTCCTCGAGTTCGTGACCCCGCCGACCATGACCGTGGGGCAGGAACTCGACGAGGTCGCCCGGTCGATTGGCTGGCTCATCAAAACGATCTGGGACGACCGGCGGAAGCTTCACCGGCTCACGTTCTACGAGCCCGACCGCGCAACGGGTTGGACCTCCGGCGACCTCGAGCTCACCCCTGACCGTGTGCTCGCGACGAACCGGTTTGAAACTGACTTCGCCTACACCCGCAACGCGGTCGAGGTCGAATACGGGGACAGCGCCTCGACCGACAACACCGGAACCATCGAGCGCGCCACCGTGCTCGTCGAGGATGCTGCATCCATTGCGAAGTGGGGGCGGCGCTACTGCCGCATCGGCATCGCCACCACCGACCGGCTGAACAACGTCACCCAAGCCACCGAGCTCGCCAACAACGTCCTGTCCGACCTCAAGGACCCGCTCATCGAGGCCGAGGTCGACATCCGCTACAACCCCACCGTCGAGCTGCACGACATGGCCCGCTACTACGCGGACAACCTTCGGCTCGACTCGGACATCGATCTCGCGGTGGTGGGCTACCGGCACCGGCGCTCCGCGGACGAGCGGCGCACGACCCTGACGCTGCGCGGCGCCAAGCCCGCGGGCCACGTGCGCCGCTGGTTCGACGACGGCATCGTCGCCGCCGGTCACATCGACGGGCTGCAGACCCGGCCCCCCGACCAGCCAACCAACCTCACGGTCGCGGGCATCGCCACCGGCCTGGCCGTGGCCTGGGACCACCCCGCAAACCGCGGGTTCCGTGACGTGCAGCGCACCGAGGTCCACGTCTCGACGTCGAACGGCTTCACCCCTTCGTCGTCGACGCTGGTGGCCGTGGCCGACACGAACTCCATCGTCATCCAGGACCTCGACCCGGAGCAGGGGCCCTACTACGTAAAGGTGCTCCTGCGCGATTCGGCGAACAACGTGTCGGCGCCGAGCGCCCAGGCCGGTGCAGGGGTTTACTTCACCGCGGCCATCCCCCGCTTCCGAGCCCGCGTGACCACCGCGTCGTCGACGACCTACACCACGACGCCGGCGCACCTGGACCCCACCGCGGGCTCTGGCGCTGCAACCGAGGACTACGACGTCGGCGCCAACCTGGCGGCGGACTGGACGTTCACCGCGCCCGTCGACGGGCAATACCGGTTTAGCGTGTACCTGCCGTTCGATGGGGCCGCCACCGGAACGAGCGCGCACCTCTACGCGGACAAGGGCTCGGGGTATGCCCTCGAGATCGCCGGCCCATCGTTCGCCGGCACGAATTGCATGGTCACCGGCACCATCGACCTGCGAGCCGGCGACACCGTGCGCGTCTACGCTGCAGCGTCGGCGGGTTCCCGCGTGCAACTCGGCGCACGCTTTGAGGGTGAACTCATCGGAGACGCGACATGACCATGGTTTGCAGTGACATCGAGGCGCTCATCGAGCCTTTCCGCGCACAGGCCCGCGCCCTCCTCGAGGAGCTCCACCGCAAGCGCATCCCGGTCAAACCGTTCGAGACGCACCGCGCGCTGCAGCGCTCTGCGTTCCTGTGGACGTTCGGCCGCGAGGGGAGGCGGCGGCACCTGCTCAAACGGACCAACGCAAAGCCGGGCGAGAGCGCCCACAACTGGGGCCTCGCACTCGACTGCGTGCTCGACGTGAAGGTGGTGCCCGTGCGACTCCGGGCGTGGCGCGGGCGCCGGGTCCCGGACGCGTGGGACAATGAGACCCCCGCGGCCAAAGAGGTGTGGGAGGCGTACGGGGGCGTGGTCCAAGCCCGCGGACTGGTGTGGGGCGGGACGTTCAACATCGGCGGCCGCCCCGACTTGCCGCACTGCGAGATGCCCAACTGGCGCAAGCACCGGCCGGAGAACTGGCGCCTCGAGGTTCAACGCGTGTTGAAGGCCGCGGGCGCAGCTTGAACCGGTCGTAGCGTGTGGCCATGAGCACCCAACCCACCGCCGAGGTCGTCTGCGCCCAGGGCTGCCGCCATGGGACCCACGTTGTCCCCGCGTGGCGGGTTGCGTTGCCCGTCACCGTCGCGGCCGCGCTGGTGGAGCAGGGCAAAGCGTCCGCGCTCGAGCTCAAGATCTACGGCGGCGGCGATGCGAAGGCGTTCGCGGCACCAGTGAAGGCGCTGAAGGCCGCGCAAAAGAAGGCTCTGGAGGACGCCGCTGCAGCCGCTCAGGCCGCGGAGCAGGCGGAGGCCGAGGCGAAGGCTGCCGAGGAAGCTGCAGCGGCTGAGGCGGCCCAGGAAACGCCCGAGGAGCCGGCAGCGGAGCCGGACGAGAAGGAGTAGCCCATGCCCGCGTCCACCGTCGCTCTCGCCATCCAGACGTTCGACCATCCCCTCGACGGCGCCCTCGTCACGTCAGCGGCGGCCGCGGCCGGGAACAACTGCGGCCCCATCAGCAGCAAAATGCGGCTGTTCCTCTGGAATACCGGCGGCGTCTCGCGGACGGTGACCTTTTACGTCGACAAGTTCGGGGCCGAGGTGACGCTCAAGGTCATCACCCTCACCGCCGGCCAAAAGCTGGTGCTTGGCCCGTTCGACACCAAGGACTTCGCGAACCATGACACCACGGACGACGCGGTCACCGGCAACCTGATGTTCCAGTCGAACTCGACCGACGTCCACATGGCGCCGTTCGAGCGGCCCTAGACAGCCGTTCAGTTTCGAACCGGCGATTAGCACTCTGTGGGGTCGAGTGCCAATTTTAGAGAGCTATTCTGGAGCATTGCAGCAACGTTTTGCGTGCGATCCCAAACGTGACTATCTTGCCCCTAAGACAAAAAGAACAGTGGGCACAACATGAGCAAAGACTTTCGGTCTCGGTTTCGGCGCGGGCGTCCCTTCTCGGAGGGAATCGCGTCAATCCTCGACGTGCTCGGCGCCGACGACCGCGACTTTGAAGACCTGCGCAAACTGAAGGACGACAGCGACGAAGAGCGGCTGGCGGCCGATTGGCGCCGAGTCGGCGCCGATGGACACCGTGCGTTTGGCCGCTTCGCAAGCGAGCAGCCCGCGCATCGATGAGCAACAAGAAGATCCGCGCGGACAAGGCCAAGAGTGGCCTCACCAAGCAGGCGCCGACCAAAACCAGAGACGCCGACTCGTCACCTCCGCAGCCAAGCGGGGAGTATTCGGCGCGCATGCGTCTCGAGCAGCAGAGCACAAACGGGTTTCTCCCGCCCCCAATGATGCTGCGTCAGTACGAAGAGGTCCTTGAGGGCTCCGCCGACCGCATGATGAAGATGTGGGAGAGCGAGGTGAGCAGTCGCCAGGAGTATGATGACAAGCTCGCCACCGGCTACATGGCCAAGGTGAGGCGAGGGCAGTGGTTCGGGTTCATTGTCTGCCTGACGGCGATTGGCGCCGGAACGGTGCTCTCGCTGATGGGCTATCCCTGGGTTGGCGGAGGTTCACTGCTCACGGGCGGCGCCATCATGGCCACGGCCTTCCTTCGCGACATGCGCCATCGCGACGACGACGACACCGACGAGTCGGCCTAGAAGCACTTCTGAGCCTGGATTCGCAGCCGTTCCAGTTCGAGTCGCCAGGCTGGCTATCCGCCGTACCGCTTCTTGAAGTCGCCCTGCTCGACGGCCGCTATCGGCTTCTGGGACGGCACGGCCGCCAAATACATCCAGACCACCACCGGTGAAACAACGAGACCCAGCAAGACCGACGCAATGGGACTGTACCCCTTCTTGTCTGCGACGAGGAAGTTGAGCGCCGACAGCACGATCGCACCGAGCACGACGGGGGTCGACATCCACGCCGGTGCACTGAGCCAGGCGAAGGCGATCGCAATCGACTCTCGCTGAATGATCAACATCACGGCCAAGAGCCCAAGTAAGGAGATCAGAATCAGCGGGTTCGTCCCGCGCTTGTCATTCTCAGCCAAGGTCCCCCCCCCTAGAAACAGTTCGCTTCCTGGACGCGAAGGCGCTCCAGGGCGCTCTCGTACTCCTGTTTTTTTCGTAGCGCGCTCGTGCCAGACGCCACATCCCTTGAGAGTTCGGCAGCGCGCAGGGTGAGCTCTGCCGTCTCCAGCGCCAACTCAGCCATGCGGATTCTGTGTTGTTGTGCGCCAACCGTCTCTGCGGCGTCTCGGCACGGGCCCAGTCCTACCGTTGCCCCGACCCTGGCGGGCCCCGCAAATGCCAACACGGCGATCGCAGCGCCGGCGATGGCCGCAACAATGAGGACGCCGGTGTTGCCACGCCCCGTGCTCTCGTCAGCCAAAGTCCCCCCTTTCAGCCTCTTCCATGACCTCGCGATAGTCCTCGCCCGCGACGGCCGCGAGCGCAATCAGCACCATTGGATGGATCGGTGACTTGCCAGTTTCCCACAGGGATACCGTTGTAGGTGTCGTGCGAAGCTCGCGGGCCAGCCGGGCCTGCGACCACTCAAGCTTCGCCCGTAAGGCCTTGAATGCCTGAGGTGGCGCAGCACTGTACCCGTCGGCAATTCTCACCATCAGAACGTAAGCCCGCTTGGTGTCTAGGGAAAATATTCCCCCACGTTGATTTTGCGGGTTGTCTTGACTTTCTTAAATGGTTTTATCACTATCGATTCGAACCTATTCGAGTTTTGACGAGTTTGTTCGAGTTCATTCGAGTTTGTTCGAGACTGTACAACCTTGTAAGTCCTCGAAATAACTGTTGAAATCCAAGGAGGCCTCGCGCTATGAAAAGGTGGTGGGCACATCTCGAAGTCAAATTTTGGGGACACTGGACGATCGTTTTCGGGATCGCCCGGCTCCCACAAAAACAGGGAGATCTCGTTTTGAGTTGACGAGTTAGGACCGCCCGCCGCACGCGCCCCGGCGGCTGAACGGATCCACAAAAGAACCGGCCGTCTCCCGCCTGGCAGCAATCGACGACCGGTCACTGAGCCCAAGAAAGGGGCTGGGATGCAGGGTAAGCAGGAAGAAGCGGATGCACAAGAGCGAAAGCAGAGGAAGCGATCGCGGCCTACCATTGGGCGCGACGGCCGGCGCTTCGGCGACCCTGACTTCATGGGGGACGCCGAGGTCGCAGAGATGTTCGGCGTTCATGTCGAGACGGTGCGCAAATGGGCGAATGACGGCGTCATCCCTCATACCCGGCTGGGGATCGTCTACATCTTCTCACGTAGGCAAATGGTCGAGGCGTTCGACGCCCGGGCCCTTGCGGAGCAGGAGAAGCGGCGAGGTGAGCCATGACCCTCGCCTGGACTCACGACGAGCACGGCAACGCCGTGGCCACCACCGACGATGGCGTCACCTTCCGGGCTGAGCCGCTATCCCCAGTTTGGCGCCTGATCGCCGTGCACCCGCAACACGGGCGGCTGATGCTGGGCCGACACACGTTCCTGCCCGACGCCAAACAGCACGCCGAGGAGCCGCGCAATTGGTCGTTGCTCTCGCGCCTCGGCGCAGCGGGGGGTTGGTGATGGAACCGATGAGCCCCGAGGACCTCGCCGAGGTGACCAAGGCGTTTGAGCCGACCAGTGCCGAGCCCGGCGCTGCGCGTGCTCAACGAGCCCGCCGACCCGTCCAGGCACGTCATCAACGACCTCAAGGCGAGCAACGCCTTCTTGCGACAGCTGTGCCTGCGCCTCATCGGGATGCTGGAGGGCCGCGATGACTGACCTCCAACTCATCGAATCCGACGACGCTGCAGGCGCCAGCCTGATGACCTTCAAGCAGGTCGCCAAGCGCTTCGGCGTGTCCGAGGGGACCGTGCGCAACCTGGTGAAGCGCGGCGCACTCGAGATCGTGTGGCTCGACGGCATCCCGCGCTTCGACCCCGTCGACGTCGAGGCGTACATCCAGCGCAACAAGAAGAAACGGAAGAAGTGATGGGACGCGTCTACTCTCGCAAGAACTCGCCGTTTTGGTGGATAGCGTACGTCGACGCCCAAGGCGTTGAGCAGCGGCAGTCCTCCAAGTGCCGGGCGAAAGCCCAGGCCAAGGCGCTCCTCGTCGAAATCGAAGCGCGGGAGCAACGTCGCATGCGCGGGCTCGAGCCCGCCTCGCGCAACCCCGAGGGGCTGGTGCTCCGGGAGGTCGTTGAGAAGTGGATGGCCGAGCTGCCCGACGACAGCCGGGAACAAACCACCTCCACGCTGCGCAAGCATGTGCTCTCTCACCGCGTCGCCGACGAGGACCTCGAGCACCTCACCACCGGCGCGCTCGAGGACATGCGCCGCGAGCTCCTCGGCCGCGGCCTCTCCGCGGAGACCACCAACAAGGTCCGCACCTACCTCACCGCCGCCATCAACGGCGCCATCCGCCGGCAGCAGTTCTTCGGCGAGAACCCCGCGGCTCGGATGAAGCGGCTGAAACACGAGTCGCCCACGTTCGACTTCCTCACCACCGGCGAGATCCTCGCCGTCCTCGAGAGCCTCGACAGCTTTTGGGCTGCGTTCTTCGCCCTCGGCTCGTTCGGGTGCATGCGCCGCGACGAAATCCGTACGGCGCGGTGGGGCTCGAGCGTGTCGCCCGACCTGCGCACCGTCACCATCACCAAGACGAAGAGCAAGCGCCCGCGCCGCATTCCCCTCGTCGACCTGGCGCAACCGTTCCTCCGGGCCCAGCTCGAGGCCACGGAGGGCAGGGGGCTCATCTTCCCGTCGCCGGCCACGGGTAAGCTCCTGCACAAGACCGTTCCCGTGGCCAAGCGGCTGCGCGATGCCCTCGAGACTTTGGGCATCGAAAAGAACTGCCGCTTTCACGACCTCCGTCACAGCGGGGCGAGCATCCTGCTCATGGGTGGCGTGAGCCTTCCGACGGTGCAGGACATCCTTGGGCACTCGAGCCCGAAGATCACATCGAACACCTACGCGCACACGACCCTCGAGGCGCAGCGCGCGGCGATGAACGCGGCCTTTGAGAGGGACTTGGAAACCGCACAAAATCCGCACACCCCCAAAAAGAAAGGGCTCGCGAAATGAACGCAAGCCCTTGGAATCTTTTGGCGGGGCGGACGGGACTCGAACCCGCGACCTTCGGCGTGACAGGCCGATGTTGTAACCAACTCAACTACCGCCCCAAGCGGTGGACTGACATGTATGGAACGCGGGGGCACGCGTCAAGAGCGAAAGCGTTTGGAGCGTTTCTTTGCTTTTTTCGCCACCTGGGCGCGCCGCTTCTGCTTCTTCTTGTCCGACGGGGCGCGGCCCTTGCCGGGCGGTTGCTCGTCGTGGTGCTCGTCGATCGAGCCCGGGGCCAGGCCCAGGTCGAACACCGCGACCTCCCGTTTGCCCCGGTCGCCGAGCCGAAACGGGAACACGCTCGCGCCGACCCCCGCGCCGACGTAGACCGCGCCCGCCCCGCGGTCGCCGTACAGGCCGTGCACGTACCGGTGGCCGGCCAAGCGCCCGACCGCGAGTTCGTGCAGGCGGGCGACCGTGAGCTGGCCCGCGTGGGTGTGGCCGGACAGCACGAGGTCGACCCCGCCGGGCCACAGCCGGTCCGCTTCCTCTGCGATGTGCGACAGCCCGAGCGTGGGGATGCGCTGGTCGAGCCCCTTCAGGGCTTTGTCGACGTCGGCGTGCCCCGTGTAGGCGTCGTCGAGCCCGAGCACCTGCAAGCGCTCCCCGCGCACGGTGATGGTGGTGTGCGCGTTGTCGAGCAGCTCGACGCCGGCCTGCTGCAGGGCCCAGCGGACCTCGTCGGCCCCCGCCCAGTGGTCGTGGTTGCCGAGCACCGCGAAGGCGGGCGCGTCGAGGCCGGACAAGACCTCGATCAGCTGGTCGAGATAGAGCTGGCTGTGGGCGACAAAGTCGCCGGTGAGCGCGACCACGTCCGCCTCGGTGAGGTTGGCGAGGGTGACGGCGTCGAGCTGGGCGGTGTGGGGCGTGACCCGGCCGACGTGTTGGTCGGTGATGTGCGCGACGCGGATGGGGCTGTCCCAACGTTGGCAGAACCGGTGCGGGCCGGCGAACCGGCGCAGGGCAAAGGACCGCGGAATGTCGCGGATGTGCTCAACCAAGACCGGGTCCTTCTTTGGCAGCCATGTCACCCACCTTAACAAACCGTGCATCCGCCTTCGCTGCCACCGAGGGCTTGCCCTGAAGCTAACCAGCGGTGGCCGGTGGACAACCGTTCGCAATGATAATGGATTCTACCCGTCGAGGCCGAGCTCGAACACCGATCGGTAGTGGCCCCGGGCGATCACGTCCTCGAACAGCGCCCCCCAGGTGGCGTGGCCGCCCAGCGTGGCCGAATCGCCGATGCCCACGAAGCACCGCTGGGCCCGGGTCAGGGCCACGTTGAGCCGGCGGTCGTCGTCGAGGAACCCGATGTCACCCTCCGGGTTCGACCGGGTGGCGGAAAAGACGATCGCGGCCTTTTCCCGCCCCTGAAAACCGTCCACCGAGTCGACCTCGAGCCCGGCATCGAGCGCGTCGGTCAGGCGCCGGGACAACAACGCGACCTGGCCCGCGTAGGGGGTGATCACCCCGATGTCGGCCGCGGGCAGGCCCGCGTTGATCAAGTCCCGGACCACCCGCGTAACGAGCCGCGCCTCCATGTCGTTGTGCCGCGACACGCTCCCCTCGGCCTGGGCCTCGTCATAACCCGCCCCCGCGGTGTCGATCCACTCCAGGGGCTGCGCGGGCCGCACGATCGTCGTCGGGGACAAGGAGAGGTCCGCGAGCGTCCAGTCGCGGACGGTGTCGTGCGCGACGAGCGCGCCGTCGTAGAACCTCGACGAGGGGAACGCCATGATCGCTTCGTTCATGCGGTGCTGGACGCGCAGCATGTGCCCGTAGCCGGCGGCGTCTTCGCGCTCCGCGAGCGCGTCGAACGCGGTCCGCGCCAACCCCGCCGCCTCCGCCGCACGGCTCAGCACCGTCGGGGGCAGCTGCTTGTGGTCCCCGGCCAGCACCACCCGGCCCACCCGGGGCAGGGCCATCAACAGGGCCGGGGTCAAAGCTTGGCTGGCTTCGTCGACGACCAACGTGTCGAACCCTTGGTCCCTGGGCAGCTCCCGCCCAAACCCGGTCAGGGTGCCGCACACCACCTGGGTCTTGCGCAAGACCTCCTCGGCGGCCTGACGCTCCAGCTGCCGGGCGTCGGCGAACAGCTTGCCCGCCTCCACCCGCGCCTCGCGCTCGCGGCGCCAGGCCTCGCGGCCCCGGTCCGATCGTCGACGAGCGTTGGCCAAAAGTTGGAACGCCTCGTCGAAGAGCTTCTTGGCCAACTTCCGCCGCTCGTGGTTTTCGGTCAGCGCGCTGAGGGTCTTTTTCTCCAGTCGCTCGTCGATGCGGGCCACGTTGCCCACCCGGGCGAGGGCGAGCTTTTCGTCCGCGGACGCCAACGAGAGCGCCACGTGATCTGCAGCGGCATTGGACGCGCACAGGGCGAGGACCTTTTCGCCTCGGCCGACGCACTGCCGGATGACCTCGACCACCACCCGGGTCTTGCCCGTGCCCGGGGGGCCGTGAATCAGCGCCACGTCGGGCGCGCGCACGCCATGCCAGGCCGCTCGCACCTGGTCCTCGTGCAGCGCGGGGTCCAACATCACCAACGGCGCGCCCGCGGTGGGCTCGGGATCACGCACCCCCAAAACCGTGGCGAGCAGTGTCCGGGCCCGCCCCTCGGCGTGTCGGGCTTCGGCCACCGCCTTTTGCAACCGCTGCAATGTCACTTCATCATCGAGCAACAAGAGGTCGATGCGCCCGTCTCGCGCCACCGGCTGCTCATCGAACACGACCTTGAGCGTACGCCCCCGTCGCTGGGCGACCACCCCGCGCACGCCCTCCACCACCCGGCCGCTCTCGTCGTGGCCCCGCACGACCACCACCGCCCCCGGGCGGGCGGCAAACCCGGCCAGCCGTTCACTCTTGTCGTCGTCTTCACCGAGGGTGAGCGCCACCCGACCCATCAGCGCCGGCCGCTCGTCCACGACCAACGCCCGCGACAAGAACACGCCCTCCTCGATGAGGTCCGCGTCGCTCTTGCCCGCCTTGTGTTCTTCTCGTCGGCGACGCTGCTCGTCACCCTCGGCCGCGAGCCCCCGCTCGAGAGCATCCAGCGCCGTGGCGAGGTCTGTGTCGGAGGCCACCGCGCCCTACTTCTTGCCCTTGGCCTCTTTGGCCGCCTTGATGCGGTCCATGACCTTCTGCAGTTTTTCGCGGGTCTTTTTGTAATCGTCCTGCAGCGCGTCGTAGCGCTCCTTGAACTTCTTCTGGTCCGCGGCGCGTTTTTGCACCGCCTCCTCGTACTTCGACTTGTACTCGTCGCCCGCGCCTTGCTGGGCCTGTGCCTTTTGCAGCAGCTCCTGGCCTTTTTGTTTGAGCGCTTTGTTTTTTTCGCGGAGGTCCATGACGTCCTGCGAGAGCTTGGCCACGCGCTCCTCTTTTTCCTGCACCGCGGCCTTGAGCTGGATGAGCTCCTCGTCGTTGGCCGCCTTGGCCTGGTCTTTGGCCGCCCGCAACGCGGCCTTGAGCTTGTCGACTTCGGCCTTGGCCTTGGCCCGCTCCCGTGCGCGTTGCTCCTTCTCCTCGCCGAGCTCCCCGGCGACCTTTTTGACCCGCTCCTCGAGCTTGCCCTTGAGATCCTTGGCCTGGCCCACGAGGTCGTTGTACTTGCGCTTGACCATGACGAGGTTCTTCTTTTGCTCGTCAGCGGATTTCTGCGCTTCGTCCCGGGCCCGCTTCAGCGTCGACAACTCGTCGCCAAGCCGTGACTTGTCGTCCTCGGCGACCTTCTTGATCTGCTCGAGGTCGCGCACCAACGTGCTCTCGCGTTGGCTGCCCTGGTCCTCGAGCTGCGCGGCCTTGCGCCGGAACAGGTCGCGCTCTTTTTGCGCCTTTTCCGCCAGCCCTTTGACCCGCACGTTCTCGTCTTGGAGCTCCTCGGACCGGGTCTTGGCCGAATCGAGCTCGGTGTCGAGCACCGCGACCTTGTCCTCGAGCGCGGCCGCGCGGCGTTGCTCGGCGTCGAGATTGGCCCGGGTCTCGCCGAGGTCGTGCTCGGTGCGGGACAGCCGCTCCTCGGCCGCGGCCAGGCTGCCCTCGGTGGCGGACAGCTTTTTGGCCACCTCCTCGAGCCGGCTCTGGAGCGAGTCGACCTGGGCGGACGCCTTTTGGCTGGTCTGGGCCAACGCGCTGTCGCGGTTGAGCACGTCGCGCTGGTGTTCTTCGCGTTCGTGGTTCAGCTCGGCGGACAGACGCGCCACCTGGTCCTGTTCGCGTCCCAGGGCGTCTTCGAGATCGCCGATGCGCGCTTTTGTCTCGGCCAGCTCCGCCCGCAGGGTCTCGCCCTCGGCTTCTTTGCGGCGCAGGCGGCCGGTGAGGTCCGCGATCTTCTCGCGGCTCTCGGTGACCTGCGATTCGGACTCGGCGAGTTTGGCCCGGGTCCGGGCGAGGGCACCGTCGAGCTCTTGGCCTTCTGCAGTGGCATTGTCAAGCGCCTGTTGGAGGCGGGCCTGCTCCTGGTGGGCGGCCCGCTCCAGTTCGTGCATGCGCGCCTTCTGGGCCTCGAAGCTCTGTTCCCACTCGCCGATGCGCCCGTCGCGGTCGGCGACCTCGCGTTGGCGGGCATCGATCTCGGCTTCGAGGCGCGCGGTCAGCTCGGTGAGCTCGAGCCCCCGGGCTTCGAGCTCCTGGGTGCGGCGGTTGGCCCGTTCGCGTTCGGACTCGAGCGACGCGTGGGTCTCGGCGAGGCTGGCCTCGAGCTGCGCGACCTTCTCTTGAAACGCGGCGGTGGTCTGGGCGAGGTGATCGCGGGTCTTTTGCAGCTCGCCTTCGAGGGAGCGAATGCGGTTTTCGGCTTTCTCGAGCGTCGCCCGGGTGCCGGTGAGCTGGGAGTCGAGGCGGGTGCGTTCCTCGCGCACCTCCGCGAGCATTTGCTGCGACTCGTCGAGCTCGAGGGTGAGGTTCGCGCCCCGGGCTTCGGATTGGTCAAGGCGCATCGAGAGGTCGGTGCTGTGGCTTTGGGCCTCGGCGAGCTCGGACGAGAGATCCGTGACCTGCAACCGCGCGTCGGCGAGTTGTTTGGACCTCTCCTCGAGGGCGGTGCGGGTGGAGCCGAGTTGGTCCTCGAGCAGCGAACGCTCCGACGCGAGTTCCTTGAGCTGCCCGTGCAACTCCTCGAGCTGGGTGGCGGATTTCTGCTCGCCCAGCGCCTTTTCTTCGCGGAGTTTTTGCAGCGAGGCCGCGATCCGGTCGGCGTGGGCGGTGGTCTCGTTGAGGCTGGCGACGGTGTTCTCGAGCTGGACGTCGAGCTCGGCGATCTTGGCCTTGAGCCCGGCCGAGATCTCGGCGGCGAGGGCCTTGTCCGCCTCCGCTTGTTGCATGCGGTTGGCGAGGTCGTCGCGGGTGGAGCGGAGCTCGACCTGGAGGTCTTCGACCTCGGCGTTTTTGGTGGATAGCGTCGACGCGTGCGCGGTCTGCTCGGCTTCGAGCGCGGCCTGGACCTCGGCCCGGCGCTGCTCGAGAGCGGACAGTTGGTGCTCGTGATGGTCCTGGGCGTCCTCGAGCTCCTGGGCCAGCGCGCCCTTTTCGCGCTCCAGCCGTTCGGCCCGTTCGCGGCCGATCTCGACGTCGGCCTTGAGGCTGCCGATGTTGTCCTCGGCGGTGGTCAGTTGGGCGACGAGGTCCTCGCGCGCCTTCTTGGCCCGGTCGAGTTCGCGCCCCTGGAGCTCGGCTTGGTTTTGCAGCTGGGCAAACTCACGCTCGCGCTCGGTCCACAGCTCCTTGGCGTGCTTGAGGTCGGTCTCTTTGATCGTGAGGTTGTGGCGGAGCGATTCGAGCCGCCCCTCGAGGCCCTTGGCTTTGGGCGGCGGCGGGAGGTTGGCCCCCGCGCGCGCTTTCGCCAAAAGCTCGTCGAGGGATGCGCCACCGCGGGGGGTGGAGGGCATCTTGGGGGGGCCGCCACGTTTTTTGAGCGCGGGCGGTTTGCCCGGTGCGCCTTCCCCGCTTTTGAGAGGAGGCGGTCCGCCGTCAGCGGGGGGCGCGTCGGCCACGGCGGCGGCGGCGCCGGGGACGAGGGCGCCGTTGAGAAGTTTTTCGATGGTGCCGGCCAGCACCTCCATGCCGAACGGCTTCGAGAGGTAGGCGTCGGCCGGGGTCTTGGACGCGCCGTGCCGCGAGAGGGCCTCGGGGGCGGCCGCGCCGCTGGTGAGGATGATCGGGATGTCTTTGAGCTCGGCGTGCTTTTTGAGTTTGTTGCACTCGGAAAAGCCACTCGATGGTCCGCGCGGCAGCTCGAGGTTCAGCACCACCAGCTGGGCGGACACACCGCGCACAAAGTCGACCACGCTTTTGCTGCCGTCGTCGATCTGGGCGGTGAGGCCGAGGGAGCTGATCGCCTGCTCGACGTTGCTGGCGAAGTTGGCGTCGGGATCGATGATCGCCACGACATGAGACACGCGCTCCTCCTTGGCGCCGGCTGCCGCCGCCGCCTGGACCCTCTTTGCGGAGAGATCACCCCGGGATTTAAGCAGCTTTTGGGGGCCGAAACGAGTTCTCAGCGGACTGCCCCGTCCCGGTTATGTGCCCGGTTGTCCGACATGTTTTCGTATGGCAAGTCGGTAACAGCACCCACGCCCCCTGGAGGCAATGATGCGATCTGCTGCGCGCCTGTTGACCACTTTTATCCCCGTTGTGCCCTTGGCCCTGAGCCTTGGTTGCCCGGACGGCGACGTGACATCCATCGCCCCGACCATCAACGTGGACGTGTGTGCAACGCCAGCAGACGTCCGCAACTCCGCCGGCGACATCATCGGCGGCACCGACGACTGCGTGTTGGACTTCGGGGTGCAAGACATCTCGGTGCGGGTGCAACGAGAAATCACGGTGTCGAACATCTCGACCATCGACCTGCGCGGCGCCGGCACCACCGCGTCCTCGTTCGAAGACCTCGACATCCAGCTCACCACCGACAGCGACCCGGCGTTCCAGATTGAGCTGAAGCCAGTGGTCGTCGAGTCCGGCCTGTCCAAAAAGATTTTGATCTCGTTCCGGCCCACGCTGGAGTCGGAGGTCACCGGGCGCTTGATCATCAGCTCCGATGCGGAGAACGTGCCCGCGGGCCAAGACGTGGTCATCGAGCTGACCGGCACCGGCGTCGACAACGGCGTGCCCGACATCCTGGTCTCTCCGCTCGAGTGCGACTTCGGCCGGGTGGCCGAAGGCAACGTCAAAGAGTGCAAGGTCGACATCACCAACAACGGGGGCCGCGACCTCGTGTTTGACGACGTGTTCTTGAAGACCTCGCGCCCCGACCCCAACGACCCCACCGAGACCGAGATCCTGCCCAAGGTGCCCCAGGGCTCCACCGGCGAGATCTTTGGCTTTTTCGGTCGGCCGCCGGCCCGCGACGACGTCGTGCCCGCGCCCCCCGAGGACAACACGGTGACGTTGACGTTGCGCTTTTCGCCCGACGCCCTGGGCAACTACTACAGCGAGGTGTCGATCCTCTCCAACGACCCCGACACCCCCGAGATCACCGTGCCGCTCATCGGCATCGGCGTCGACCCGCCGAGCTGCGCGGTCCGGATCAAATCCATCAACGGCATCGAAGGGGCGGGCACCATCGAGCCCCTCGACGACGTGATCCTCACCGCCGAAGACTCCGCGGCCCCGACCGCGTCCGGCACCATCGAGGAGTACCGCTGGGAGATCCTCGAAAAGCCGCCCTCCTCGACGGTGGTGCTCAGCGATCCCGCCGGCACCACGACCGGGTTTACGTTCGACAACGGCGACGACCTCGGGGTCGATTTCTCCGGCACCTACAAAGTGCGGCTGACCGTGGTCGATGACCTGGGCACCGAGAGCATCAACGAGTGTGAAGTGGAGTTCGAAGCGATTCCCAAGGACTCGTTCCTGATCGAACTCTCCTGGGACACCTCCGTCAACGACATGGACCTCCACCTCACCAAGCGCGACAGCGGTGGCCAGTACTGCCCGTCGAGCGTGGACCCCGGCCCCTTGGCCGACTCGTGCAGCTCGGAATACGAGGACTGCTACTTCGGGTCGTGCAAGGCGACCAAGTTCGACGGCACCCCCAACGAAGACCGCCCGGACTGGGATGGCATCGGCGGCGGGTCCTCCGAAGGCGACCCCAGCCTCGACATCGATGACCTCTCCGGCTACGGCCCGGAGAACATCAACATCGACCAAGCGGTCGAGGGCGAGTACCTCGTCGGGGTCGACTACTGGGGGGGCAGCGGCACCGTCGGGGCCACCATCCGCATCTACATCTACGGCCAGCTCGCGGCGGAGTTCTACAAAGAACTCCAGCCCTCCGACTGGTGGGAAGTCGGCGTGCTTCACTGGCCGGCTCCCGGCAACGGTGCGCCCTGCCTGCAAGACCTGAGCAATCCCGCTTCGCAGTGCAACTGATCTCCTGATCGTTTGTGGCGCCGCCCCCGCGCGGCGCGTGCGCGACCGCGCCATGAAAGGCACTTCATCATGACCGTGCGACTTCCTCTCCTCGTGGCCATCCTGGGCCTCACCGCCGCTGCCTGCGACGGCAGCGATGGCGTTCGCATCCCCCCCGACCCCACGCCCGGGTGCGAGACGCAAGAGGAGTGCGGCGACGGCTATGTCTGCGACGCGACCCAATGCGAAATCGGCGAGTGCGTGGCCGCGACCTATGTCGTGTGTGGGATGCCCATTCTCGACGAGAACAACGAGCCCATGGTCGACGAAGACGGCAACCCCCTGACCGTGACCACCAACTGCTGCCGCGAGTGGGAGTTCTGCAACTTCGACCGCACCTGCCAGCCCGACCCCAACAGCCCCATCGGCATCGACTGTGAAGTGAATGAGGACTGCACCGGCATCGGCGAGTTCTGTTCGGGCGGGACCTGCTACGACAGCAACGAGCAGACGCCGTGCACCGCGACCTACCAATGCCCCACCGGGGAGCGCTGTGACCAGACCGCGTCGTTGTGTGTGCCCGACGTCGGCGGCTGCAGCTTCTGCGGCTCGGCCTTCCCCGAGCTGTGCTGCGAAGAGGACTTCTACTGCGACGAAGAAGTCGATCGCTGCATCGAGATCGACGCGGAGCTTGAGTGCACCCCCGCCACCGTGCAGGAGGATTGCCTCCCGCTCGAGCTGTGCAACGAAGCCGGCCAATGCGTTCAGTGCATCACCACCGCCGACTGTGGGCCGGGTCTGACCTGCCGCGAGGACGACGGGGTGTGCATCTCGGAGGCCAACCAATGCCAAAGCGACGCGGACTGCACCGGGGACAAGCGCTGCGCCCCGGTGAGCGGCGAGTGTGTGATCCCCCTGTGCGAGACCGACAGCGACTGCGCGGTGGATTTTGACCCGCGTTGGCAGTGCAACCTCGGCAGCTTCGCCTGCTTCTTGCCCCCGCCCAACTGCGGCGCGCTCGACATGCCCGAGCCCAACAACTCGCTCAACGAGGCCATCGACCTCGGCGGCCTGACCGGCGACGGGGTGTTGTGCCGCCAAGACAGCGACTACCTGAAGTTCCCCATTCTCGCCGACAAGCGGTACGCGGTGCAGATCATGTTCGCGGACTACAACGTCAAGGACAACAAGGTCTCCCTCCTGCGCCAAGACGGCATGCTCATCGACGAGATCACGCTGCCCAACACCGCCAACTCCGCCACCCTCGTGGGCATCACCGCCGAGGACGAGGCGGACACCGAATGGTACGTGCGCATCACCGGCTCGGGCGTCGACGCTGACATCTGGCCGTACACGGTGTTGATCGAAGAAGACGACGCGCCCGACATCACCACCTGTGAGGACGAGATGGCGATGGGCATCGAGCCCAACAACACCATCGCCACCGCCACCGAGACCATGCCGGGGACCCACGTGTTCGCCCGCTGCGACAGCTCCGACGTCGACTACTACCGGGTCGAGGTCCCGGTGCAGCACGGCATCGACGTCACCCTCACCCACTTTGTGGCCGACGGCGACCTCACCTTGAGTCTGTACGACAGCAACGGCGACCTCATCGACGACAACGACACCCTCAACTCCACCAAGTCGGTGGACGCGCCTGAGGGCGAGACCGTGTTCTACGTCGGGGTCGAGCTCTACTCGCAGAACGTGCCCAACATCGATGGCCAACAGTACACCCTCGACATCGACGCCACCCCCCGGCCCGCGGTGTGCGACGACGACCCCGGCGAGCCGGCCAATGACCTGTTCGCCACCGCGATGGTGTTCCCGGTCAACACCCCCACCGACGCCCTGCGCTGCGTGAACGAAGACGTCGACTACAACCAGTTCACCGTGCCGGCCGACGAGGGGGCCAAGCTGGACGTGACCTTCACCCACAGCCAAGGCAACATCCGCGTCGACCTGTACGACGACAACGAGACATTGGTGGGTTCGTCTGACTCCTCGACCGGGGCCAACGGGGTCGAGAGCATCGAGATCCCGTTCAGCGGCCAAGACGAGACCTACGTCGCCAAAGTGAGCCTCTCGACCACCTCTGGCCAGGTCGGCCAAGCGTACTCCATGGTGGTCAACACCTACGACGCGTCGACCTGCGTGGCCTCCGAGCCGGTGCCCAACAACACCTTCGTGACCGGCCGGTGCATCGGCACCCCGATCACCGACCTGACCTGCGAGGGGGCGCCTTTGCCCAACCCCGTGATCGCCCCCGCGTTGGCCACCTGCAGCACCACCCCCGACACCGTCGGCTGTGGCTCGACCTGCGGCGCCCTCGACGAGGACTGGTACCGGGTGGGCAAGCTCAACGACGGCCAGCTTTTGGCCGCGACCTTGACCTACGATCACGCGGCGATGAACGGCCGCCTCGGCCTCGCCTTGGTCCGTGCGTCCGGCGACTACGAGACCATCAACTTCATCAACTACGACCCCAACACCGAGGGCAACAACACCATCACGTTGGCGCTCAACGCCTCCACCGTGAACCCCGCGTTCGCGCGGGAGTACGGCGTGGTCGTCATGCCCGAAGGGAGCGAAGGCTTCGCCGCGCTGCCCTACACCCTCGACGTCGAGGTCGGTCCGCCCTGCCAGCCCGACGCCTGGGAGCCCAACAGCAACCCGTCGCAGTCGCACCTCATCCGCACCACGGGCATGCCCGGGGTCGCGTACAACCAGACCTTCGACCAGACCCTGTGCGGCTTCGACACCGACGTGTACGAGCTCATCCTCTTCGTGGGCGAGACCCTGACCGTCCGCTACGCGGGGCCGGAGACGACCACGGTCAACATCGGGGAGCGGCCGGACGACATCGAGGACGAAGCCGTCACCTTGCTGCCCAGCGGCGAGGGCATGGACCTTTCGCCTTGCACCATCACCCCGCCGGGGGCGTCCCCCAACGAAGTGTGCGTGCAAGCGACCTGGACCACGGCCGAGATCAAACAGACCTACCTCACCATCAAACGTGAGTCCGGCACGTCGGGGGCGACGATCGGTCCCTACCGCCTGGTGGTGGACGTCACCCCGTGATCGGCGGGGTCCGCACCCTCCCGGCGGCGCTGGTTGTCGCCGGGATGTGCCTGTCCGTCGGGTGTGTCCACAACACGCTGGGGCAGCCGCCGACGCAGTTTGAGCTGCGCAACGACGGCACCCCTGAATCCAAAAACCACCTCTACAACCGCTACAAGGTCACCTACGCCGACGGCTACTTCAGCCGGCCATACTCATTGGAGTACTCGTCGGAGGCCACCTCCGACGCGGCGCTCAACTACCTCACCGACTCGGCGGAGGCCGAAGAAGAGCTCGCCACCTTGCCGGTGGCGCTCGACCGTTTCCACCAGTCGGCGTCGTTTTACGCCTCCATCGTGGGGGTGTTCATGGCCATGGGCACGGCGGTGGGCATGTACTCAAGCCTGTCCCAGGGGGCGTTCGCGGACATCATCGCCGGGGGCAACCAGAGCGTTCAGGGTGCACAATCATTGGCGCTGTTTATGGTGTCGGGGATGGCCGCGGGGTTGATCGCGTCGCTCCCCATCCTGCTCATCGCCGAAATCACGATCAAACCCATCGTGCGGTCGGTCGCGGGACCGAGCTACCGGGCCAGCGCCCGGGCCTACAACGAGGACCTGTCGCGGCGCATCGACGCCGCCGTCGACGACACCCTGCGGCGCCAGCGCGCCCATCCCCCGGTGTCCGCGCCCGCGGCGCCAGGGGGAAAAGTGCCTCTCGACCCCGCGCCCCCCGACCCCGCGCCCCCCGACCCCCCGCCGGGGCCCAGCAGCCAGCCCACCCCCGACGCCGAGGGCCCACCGGAACTGCCCCCCGCGGCGGGCGGCGATCCTGTTTGATTGGGTGAGGGCGGCTCAGCCTTGGCCGAGCCGCTGCGCCACCGCGTGGAGCCGGGACGCGCTGAACAAGTAGAAGATGCGATCGCCGAAGCCCAGGGCGTCGCCGTCGGCCACCGGAGACTCGCCGCCGGTGGGGACCGCGGCCCCGTTGACCTTGGTGCCGTTGCGGGACCCGGCGTCGGCGATGAACAGCCCCTCCGGCCGGATGAACACCCGCGCGTGGAGTTTGCTCACGTTGGGGTCACGAATCTGGACGTCGTTGGACGAGGCGCGGCCGACGAGCACGGTATCCATAAAAGCGCCCTTTTTGGCTTTTCGGAGCGCCCAGCATTGGTCGTGGCCGTCGATCAGAATCGGGTCTTCGCCGGGCCGGGTCTGCAACGACTTCAAGCTCCCGGTGCGGAACGACCAGTCGTTCTCGTCGAGGGCCGGGCTGCCGACGAGAAACCAGTCGCCGTGCCGCTCGGCAAACTGCGCCGCCGTGGTGGCCAGCGCCTCGGGGATGAGGCTGGCAAGCTGCAGCGGATCAGTCTCGACCATGGGGGTGCTGTCCCGGTTCGTCTGGGGTTTCGCTGAGAGCTTGCACCAACGAACGCAGCGAATCCACCTGCTGGCGTTGTGAGGCAAGTTCCTCCTCGGCCCGGCGGCGGTCGGTGAGGGCGGCGGCGAGCTTCTTGCGCGTGTGTTCCGCCTCGGCGCGGTGCAGCTCCGCGCGCCGCCAGGTGTCGGCCAGGGAGGGCAGGTCATCGTCGTCGCCCGCGTGGGAGGCGAGCACCTCCTCCAGCCGCGCGGCCGTGACCCGGTGGGCGGCGGCCTCCTCGTCCAGGGCGCGCTGCGCTTGTTCGGCTTGGTGGCCATCGGTGGCGAGGGCCGCGAGCCGCGTCTCGAGGGCGGCGACCGCCGCGCGCAACCCGTCCCGGTCGCGCGTGATGTCGTCGAGGGCGAGCTTCAGCGCGTCGCGGTCGCGGCGGGCCAGCTCGAGCTGGTGCATGGTCTCGGCGTGGTGTTTGCGCTCGGTACGCAGGGCTTCGTCGTCGGGGCTGGGCGGGGGGCGGGACAAGAGCGCAGCGAGTTCGTCCTCGAGCTCGCCGATGCGGCGCTCGGCTTCGTCGCGCTCGAGCAGCGCGTTTTCGAGTTCGGACACGAGGTCGTGTTTGACCTGGGCGTTGGCCGGCCGGTCCCACAGGCCGGGGATGTCGTCGGCGTCCACGCCCGCCTCGGCCTTGAGCACCGCGCGCATCTTCTCGACCTGGATCAAGCTGGCGCGGTACCGCTTGTACAGGTCGTCGAGCTCGTTGAGTTTTTCGGCGTCCGCCTCGCGCTGGGCCAGGGCCTCCTCGGGGTCGACCACGCCGATCTCCAGCGTCGAGCCGAACGACGCGTCGAGGTCCTCGCTGACAAGCGCGTAGGGGGCCCGTTCGTGCTCTACGTCGGCCACCCGGATGAGGCGGGTCTCGAGCTCGCGCCGCTGGGTGCGCGCGTTTTTGAGTTTGCGCTGGAGCTCTTCGCAGGCCTTTTCGGTCAACCGCAGCTGGGCATCGCGGTCGCGCAGCTGGCGCCGCAGGTGTTGGTTCTTTTTCTTGAGCGCTTCTTTGCCCTCGAGCAGGCGGTCGCGTTCGGTGATCGCGTCCAGGGCTTGTTGGCGAAACACCGCCGTGCCTTGGTCGGTCTGGGCCCGCAGGGCTTTGACCTTCTGCTCGGACGCGGCCAAGGCGGTGCCGAGCGCGATGATGCGTTGCGCGTCGCTGGAGTCCCGCACCCCGTGCGCGGACTCGACGTCGAAGCTCCGCGCGCGCATCTCCTCGAGGGCGTCGGCCAGGCCCCGCGGCTCGAGCACCATGTCGATGGCCGCGACCAGATCCTCGCTCCGGGCGGGCAGGGGGAGCACGTCCCGGGCCCCGGCGTTGAACGCGCGGCGGTAGGCCTCGTCGAGCTCCGCCGGCACCAGCGCGATCACCGGCGCGCCGGCCGACGTACGCCGGGCGAACAGCAAGATCGCCTCGGGGGGGCGGCCGGTCGCGGAGAAGTCCAGCACCAACGCGTCCACCGTGGCCCCGGCCGAGAACAGCTCGCTGGCCTCGTCCCCGTCTTGGGCGCACAGCAGGGTGTACCCGGTGCGCTCGACAAGCTCCCGGTGGAGCAGGGCTTGCCCGCCGACCAAGGCCACGGTGTACCCCGCGCGCTCCCACAGGTCGCTGTCGGGCGGGCCGTCGTCGAACCGGTCGTCGGCGGAGGCGCTCATCGGCCCCCACCATAGCCAAACCGGCGGCCCAGCGGTTGCACAACCTCCGGTGGCTGGTTCAGACTGAGGGCATGCGCGTACACATCGTGAGTTGGCTCCTGCTGTGCGGGGCACCGGCCTTGGCCCAGGATGCGGGGCTGGACGCCGGCCTGGATGCGGGGTTGGACGCCGGCCTCGACGCCGGCATCGACGCGGGCTTGGACGCCGGCATCGACGCGGGGCTGCCCGATGTCGACCCGGGCCTGCCCGACGCGGCCATCAACCTGCCCGACGCCGCCCTCGATCTGCCCGACGCGGCCCTCGATCCCCCCGACGCGGCCCTCGATCTGCCCGACGCGGCGGTCGATCTGCCCGACGCCGCGATCAACCTGCCCGATGCCGCCGTCGACCTGCCCGACGCCGCGATCAACTTCCCCGACGCCGGCGATGGCCTGGTCGACGGGGGCGATGGACCGCCGCCCCCGCCGCCCCCGCCGCCGCCCGATCCCTGCACCCCTGGGTGCATCGACGGCACCACCGCCTCGCTGTGCAGCGAGAGCGGCCAGACCATCGCCCTGGTCTGTGACCTCGACCAGGTCTGCCAAGACGGCGACTGTGTGGCCGGGCTCGCCGGTGGGCCCGGCGGGTGCCTGTGCGCGGGCTCTTCCGCCGATGTCGCCAGCGCGGGCGGGCTGCTCGCGATGTTGTTCTGGCTGCGCCGTCGCCGACGTGGGAGAAGGCGGGGGTGACCGACCGCCGCATCCTCCTGCTCGATGACGAGCCCGCGGTGCTCGGGGTGTTGTCGGACTACCTCGCCGCCCCGGGCATCGAAATCTTCACCTGCCAAGAGATCGAGGCGGCGGAAGCCATCCTCGGCGCCCAGCGCTTCGACGTGGTGGTCACCGACCTGCGCGTGTCGGAGCTCGGTGGCCTCGAGGGCATGCGCCTCATCCGGTACGTGGCCACGCACTTCCCCGAGACCACGGTCCTGGCCATGAGCGGCTACGTCAACGACGACGTGCACGCCCTCGGCCGCGCGGTGGGGGCGACGGCGATCCTTGAAAAGCCGATCGATCTGCGCCGCCTCCGCCGCTACATCCACGGCGACGAAGGCCCCAGCACCGAGGGCGAGGACGGCGCGGTCTGGCAGATCGAGCTGCTCGACGACTTCCTCGAAAAGCGCGTGATCCGGGCGTTGCTCCAGCCCATCGTGAACATGACCACCGAAGGCCCGCCCTTCGTCGCGCACGGTTACGAGTCGTTGGCCCGGGCCCCCGCGGGGACACCCTTGCGCAACCCCGAGATCTTGTTCGCCTACGCGTCGCTCAAGGAGCGGCTGTTCGAGACCGATCTGCTGTGCATCGAGGCCGCGCTCAAGGAGGGCGCCACGCTCACCCCGGGGAGCAAGCTATTCATTAATACCCAGCCCCGCTCGATGACCAACCGGATGTTCGTCACCCGGGTGGAAGAACTCATCGACGCGTCGGGCCTGGGCCGCGATCGCATCGTGTTCGAGCTCACCGAGCAACAGACCATCGTCAATCCCCAGGCCTTCGCCAAGACGCTGAGCAAGCTCCGCGAGGTCGGTTTCGGCATCGCGCTCGACGATTACGGGGTCGGGTTCGCCAACCTGCAGTTGGTCCAAGACCTGCGGCCGGACTACATCAAGATCTCCGGCTATTTTTGCAATAACATTGAGAACGACGAGTTCAAGCAGACCGTGCTCCGGAGCACCGCGGAGATGGCCGGGCGGCTGGGCATCCCCACCATCCTGGAGAACGTCGAGACCAAGTCCGAGCTCGAGGTCGTGGCCTCGCTGGGCGTGACCTACGGGCAGGGCTACTACTACGCGCGGCCGGCGCCCTGGGATGAGCTGTGCGCGACAGATCGGTTCGTGGGGCCGCCGACCTGAGACCGGCATGGCGTCGCGCGTCCCCGTCGTGGGGGCGCCCGGTGGTGCCCGACGACAGGCGATCGCAGGTATACAAAAAACGCGCCGGTTCGCTCGTTTTTGATTGATTTCCATCTGGGGATGACTAACCTCCGCCACGTGAGAGTTGGCCCGGATCGGGCAAGCCCCCCCAGCGGACCGCCAGGCCTGGCACCTTCTGGAGAAGGGGGCCAGGCCCAGTGTTGGGGGAGCGAAAAATGCGTTTGTACCGTCGAATCATCCCGAAAATCGCCCGCGAAATCGTGCGTTCGTTGCACTCGAAGCAACAGATCGAGGTCGAAGACGGCCGCATGGACGAGGCCGAGCTCGACTTGGCCGCGGTCATGGTCGAGTACATGAACGAAGAAGAGCGCATCGTGAACGAGGCGAAGGACACCATCGCCCGGCGCGGGTTCTCGCAGGACCGGTTCGCGCAGGTGAAGAAAAGCCTGGCCGAAGCGCGCGGCTTCAAGATCGGCGACGACGGTCTCGAGCACGTGCTCGCCCAGATGCTCGAGGCGCTGTTCGTCTCGCGCAACATCGCCGAGGTGTACGCCGACGACGCCGAGCTGCGGAAGTTCATGCGCGAAGTGGTGGACAAGTACACCTCGGTCAACGACGAGCTCGACCGGGAGGCGCGCAACCGCCTGAAGAACTTGCGCGAGGGCACCCCCGAGTGGGAGATCGAGTACCCGCGCATGATCGCGCACCTCAAGCGGCAAAAAGGGCTGATCTGAGCGGTCCCGCTGGCGGTCCCCGCGGGCCGCAGACAAAACAAAAACCCCGCTTCGGCGGGGTTTTATTGTTTGGCCCGTCACCGACCCCAGGGGGGTACGGCCGGTGCACGGGCCGCCTCAGCGGTCGTCGGCGTTGACGAACTCGAGCACGGTCTCGGTCTCGTTCAGCTCGATCAGCCGGCCGGTCGCCCCCGACACCCCGATGAACACCCGCCGGACCGGGCGCGGGGGGTCGTTGTCGTTGACCCCGGGCAGGAACACCTCGGCCCCGGCGGCGGCGGTGAGCACCAGCCCTTCGCGATCGAAACCGTCGAGGTTGGTGAGGGTTTGTTCTTGCGCGAAGAACACGTCGATGGGCTGCACGTTGGACGCGAGCTCGGCCACGACCTGGCTGCCGAGGTCGGGGGGGCCGCCGGCGGCCCGTTGGAGGGAGAAGTCCATGTGGGGCTGGACCAACACCCGCGGTTCGCGGTCGTCGTCGTCAAAGTGGAGCCGGCCGAGGTAACCCGCCTCGCTCGAGGTGACGGTGAAGGCGTCGTCGACGAACACGCTGGCGGTGAAGGGGCCGTACAGCTGGAGGCAGGCTTGCTCGTCGGGGGTGAGCCCCACCAATGTCACGTCATCGCCGACCACGTCCGCGATCGGCTTTTGCAAAAACCCGTCTGCGGGGCAGCGGTCGTCGTCGCTGGCGACGGGAATGAACAACAGGTCGCCGGGCAGCACGTCACGCTGCTCGAAGGGGCGGCCGTCGTTGTCGATGACGATGGCGCCCATCGAATAGGACGCGGTGCGGCCGCGGGTCCGCGGCGGGCTGCCGCCGTAGGTGAACGTCAGGGTCAGGCCGGGCTCGACAAAATCGAACCGCGGCGGTTCGCCCAGAGTGTCGCGCTCGCGCTGGATGAGCGTGGGCGCCCGCGCGGTGTCGTCGCTGCTGGTGAGGAAGGCCGGGTTGGCGCCGCCGTCGCGCTGGGCGTAACCAGGGCCGGGGGGAAAGGTGTCGATGAGCCGGAACACCCCGCGGCGCCCGTCGGGGCGTTCGCCGTCGAAGCGCAGGTATTGCCCGTGGCCGTTTTCGGACAAGACCAGGGCCCAGGCCTTGGTCGCCTCTTCGTCGGGGAAGCCGACGGAGGGCGGGCAGCACACCGTGGGGTCGGTCTCGGCGGTGTCGGCGGCGTCGGGGATGTAGACCGCGGCCCCGTACTCAAACAGCTGGGCCGAGCCGAGCACGGCGTACGCGTCCTCGCGGTAGGTCGGGCGCAGCAGGCGCAACGCCACCGCCCGCGGCTCGTCGCGGCGCAGGACGATGGCGACCGGGCCCAGCCCGTCGCCCGGGTCGACCAGGCCGGTCGCGACCTCGACGGTGGGGCCGCCCACGTCGAGGGAGCGGTCGTAGGTGCTGTCCTGGGCCCGAATCACGTGCACGGTGTCGAGCAAGGCATCGGTGACCACCACCGCGTCGCCGGTGGGATCGACCGCGAGGCGCGCGGGGTGCGCGCCGGTGGGCAGCTCGACGACCGCGTCCGCGAGCAGGGCGCCGTCGCGCGGGTCGAGGTCGAACACTTCGACGTGGCCCGGGTCGGGCACGGCCACGAACACCCGCAGGGTCTCGTCCACCAGCACCGCGGTGACGTCGGACGGGGCGCGGCCGGTGCGCACCCCCGCGCCCACGTAGGTAAACGCGTCGCCCCGGCTGTCGCCGGTGGTGCGCAACAGGTGGACGGTGTCGTCGTGGCTGTCGAGGGTGACGACCCGGGTCTGGTCCCCGGGGGCGACCGCCAGCTGGGTGGTCATGGGGCCGGTCTGGACCGCGAGCGGAAAAAACCCGTTGGGGCTTTTGACGAAGGTGCGGTTGTACGCATCGTAGATGCGCAGCTGCCGGATCTCGGGGTTGGCGGTGACGACGTAGACCGGCGGGGGCACGCCGATGTCCACCGGGCGCACCACCACGACGTCCCCGACGCGATCGATGTCGCCGCGGAAGGAGTCGTTTTGGTTTTGTTGGCAGAAGGGGACCTGGCCCATGCCCCCGAACAGCAGGGGACAGAGCGCGAAGAACAAGCGGGTGCGCGTGCGGCGGGTCATCGTCCGTCCTCCGGGGGGGGCGCGGGCAACCCGATGCGGCCCTTGGGGGCCAAGCGGACCTCACCCTCGTCGTCGACGAGATCGAGCACGCTCACGGAGTTGTCGAGGAAGTTGCTCACGTAGACGACCGGGGTGGGGCCGGCGTCGTCGACCACAATGTCGTAGGGCCCGCGGCCGAAGTCGGCGACTTGGTCGGTGACCGACAATGTATAGGGATCGAGGGCCATCACGGTGTCGGAGGAAAAACAGGTGACCAGGAGGCGGTCGACGACCTCGCCCCGGGCGTTGGTCTGCCGGATGGTCCGCGCCGCGATGGGCTCGCGGCAGCTCGGGCCCACCCCCCCGAGGGAGATGTCGAGGTCGTTGCCGTCGCGCACAAGATCGAGGCGCACCACCGCGTCGGGGGCCCGGGTGAGCACAAACAGCGCGTCCCCGTCGGGGCTGGCGGCCAAGGCCCGGGCGGACTCGGCCCCGGTCTCCGCGTACAGGTCGAAGCGGCGGATGACGGTGTCGTCGCCGGCCGCGGGGTCGAACCAGTAGATGAGCGCGGCGGTGCGGGTCGAGCTCAGGCGGATGCGGTCGGCGCTGGCCAGCACCAGGGGGCGGTCGCCGGGCAGGCCCACCGCGGCGCGGGTCCCGATGATGTCGTCGCCCACGGTCTTGCGGAACAGCCGAATGCGGTCGTCGCCGGTGCGCTCCGGTCGCAGGAAAAAGAACACCAAGTCGGGTGAGCGCAACAGCGCGGCCACGCCGGAGATGAGCGTCGGGGTCTGCTCGTACAGCACCAGGTCGAAGGGGTCGTTGCCGGGCAGGGCGGCCGCGTACGGCGTCTGGCCACAAAGCGGGGCGGCTTGCCCGGGCTCGGCGTCGACCCCGCAGGACAGGTCGAGCGATCCGCCGGCGGCGTCGATGAGCACCTCGGCGAGGAGGTTGTCCTCGCGGATGGCGGTGAGCATGTGGCCGCCGTCGTCGGTGATCACCGGGCGGTTGCCAAAGGAGGGGAACAGCACCGCGCTGTCGTAGGCGTCGTCGACGACCGCGATGTCCGGGTCGGGGGCGTCGGCCAACATCGCGGCCACTTTGTCGAGGTCGGCGACGAGCAGCGCGCCGGTGTTGTAGCGCAGGTCGTAGTTGCTCGAGACCACCACCAGGGCGCGCTCGGTGGTGTGCAGGGCCATGCCGGTGGGGAACGAAGGCTGGTCGAGGGGGACGTCGGACCCGGTGTTGGCGGGATCGATGCCGCTCCCGGCACAGCCGACGAGGGCGAGGGTACAGACGAGGGGGGACAGCAGGCAGCGCACCAAACCGCTATACAGATTTTTGGCGGGATGCAAAACGCTCCCGTCGCGATTGTCGGGGAGCCTTTGTTGCTTTTGCCCGAGGGCTGGTAACGTCCCGGGCCACGATCGCCCGCGACGTGCAGGGAGGAGGACCGACCGCCATGGCGGTGCGCTTCGGCGACTTCATGCTCCAGCAAGAGCTCGGCACGTCCGACGTGGCGGAGCGTTTTCGGGCCATGCACGACAAGCTTGGCGGTCCATATTTCGTCAAGCGGTACCACGGTCTCGACGGCGCGTTCCTGCACGACCTCGCGTTTCGGTGTGAACGCTTGATGTCGGTCAAGCACCACGCGCTCGCGCCCCACCTCGGCCACGGCGAGGTGGACGGCGTCGTGTTCGTCGTGTCCCCGATGCTCGACGGCATCGACCTCGCAAGCTTCGTCGACAGCCTGCGCGAACGGCGCGTGATTCTGCCCGTCACCGCGATCTTGTACATCCTGCGCGAGGTCGCGCTCGCGGTCGACGCGCTCCACCGCGCCGACCGCGCGCTCGCCCACGGCGACGTCACCGCCCGTCACATCCGGCTCGGCCCCGCGGGCGAGGTCTGGCTCACCGGGCTGACCACCCCCCGCGGCGACGGTCCCGGCGTCGCGTGCGACCCCGTGTGGGACGGGGCCGGCATCGGCGCCACCGTCTACGACCTGATCGGCCTGACCCGGCCCCAACGCGAGCGCCCTCCGCTGCCGCACGCCCTCGACCGGCTGGTCCGGCGCGCGCTCGGCATCGGCGCCCCCTCCGACCGCGTCTCCGCCCGGGAGCTGGCGGAGGGCCTGGAGGAGGTCGCCGCGGGCATGAACGCGAAGCTGCACCCGGGCATCCTCGCAGAGGTCGCGCACCGCACCATCGAGGCCGTGCGCCGGGCCCGCGCGCACACCGCCGCGGACCAACTGCCCACCCTGGAGCCGATCCCCGCCGCCGCCGATGCCCCGGCCGCGCCGCCCCCCGACGAGGCCCCGGCGGCCCCGCCCGCGCCCCCCGCCCCGGCCGAGGTGGCGCCCCCGCCGGCCGCGGCCGCGCCCCCGCCCGCGCCCCCCGTCGACGAGGCCCCGCCGTCGGCGGACGCGCCGGTGACGTCCCCGGCCTTCCCGGTGCCCGGCCTGCGGGCGAAGGGCTCGCCCCCGCTGCCCAAAAAGCGGCGCAAGCCAGACCCCGCCCCCGAGGCGCCGCCGCCCGCCCCCGCCGCCTCCGTCGAGGGCCCGGCCGAAGACCTCGTGCCCCCGCCCACGCCGGACTTCGCCGACGCGGCCGACTTTTTCGAGAGCAACGCGACCTCGCAGACCTCGCCCGAGCTGTTGGCGCTCGTCGAGGACAAGACCCTCCCGCTGGGCATGCCCGACGCGACGAGCAAAGGGTCGGGGGACAACACCGTCGAGGTGCCGCTGCCACCCAAGATTCCGTCGGAGTCTCCCCCCCCGCGGCGCCGGCCGAAAAAGACCCCTTCGCTGGCCGACCTGCCGCCCGACATCGATCCCATCTTCCGGCCCCAGCCGCTCGCGGATGTGTCCGACGAAGCCGACCACGGGTTCGACGCGATGTTCGGCGGGTTGTCGGAGGTCGCGGCCGAGCGTCCCAAACGCCGCGGCGGCGGCCTGCTCGTCGACCCCCTGACCACCGATGGCGCCGCGCTCCTCGACGGTGGACCGCCCACCGTGCCGGTCAAGCCCCTCGGCGCCGCCGACAAGACCGACGAGGTCGGCGCCGAGCCCGACGCCTCCCCCGTCGAGGCCCGCACCGCGTTGGCCGACGGCGCGGGCTCCACCGACGAGACCTCGTCACCCTCCCAGGCCGAGCCCGACGTCGACCCGTCGTCCAGCGACGAGCCGCCCCCCGCCCCCGCCGACGCGCTCCCCCCGCCGCCGGTGGGCGGGCTTGTCGATCCCCCCGGCCCCGCCGACAACGACCTCGGCGCAGGGCCCAAAACCGGCACCTACGATCTCAACCCCACCGACGACCGAGCGGTGGCCGCCCTGCTGCGGCGGGGGCGCATCACCCACGCCCAGCTGGAGTCGGCCAAAGGGTCCCAGTCCCAGCGGGGGGGGCGCCTGGTCGACGTGCTCGTGTCCGAGGGGGTGGTGACCGAGACCGCGATCGCGGACATCCTCGCCGACGAAGCGGTCAAGCAGCGCATCTCTGCAGAAGCATTGGACAAGCGGGTGCCGTCGCCGGACATGACCCGCCGGCTCCCCGAGACCTTCGCGTCCTCCCGTCGCATTTTGCCCCTGACCGCGCCCGCAGATGGGCCGCTGGTGGTCGCGGTGGCGGACCCGTTCGACGACGCGTCCATCGACGAGGTCCGCCGCATTTACAAAAAGAAGCTGGTGCAGGTGCACGTGGCCGAGCGCAGCGCCCTCAGCCGCGCCATCGCCCGGGCGTACGGAGCGTCGGCGAGCGGGCCGCTTCCCGGGGTGTCCCAGGGCCAGCAGGTGGTGCTCCTGTGTCTCGACGACGACGCGCTGCTGCGGCGGGTGGGGGCCCGGTTCGTCGACGAGGGCTTCGCGGTCGAACACGCCGCCAGCGGTCACCTCGCCCAACGCATCCTCGAGAAGGGCTCGCCCGACGCCGTGCTCTGTGCCTACACATTGCCGGGCGAAGTCGGCGGCGAGGACGTGTTGCTGACCACCCGGCAAAGCCCCCAGCACGACGACACCCCGTTCTTCATGTTCGGTGAGGACGCGGAGGGCGAACTCGAAGCCAAGGTCCTCGACCTCGGCGCGGACGATTTTTTCACCGCCCCCTACAACCTCGACGTGATGGTGCGGAAGCTCCGCCGGGCCATGGGCAAACACTCGCGCAAGATGCGGCCCGCGCCGGGGCCGGGGGCCGAGGTGCCGTACCCCGAGCTGTCCGTCGATGAGATGGCCGGGCTCGCGAGCGCGCCGGTGGGCAATCCCCTCGACGACCCGTTCGGGGCGGTGGTCACCGATGTCCCCGCCGAGCCCACCGGGGTGATGGGCACCCTGCGCCAGATGGCGGTGTCCGAGATCGTGCAGTCCCTCGAGCTGGGGCGGAAGACGGCGCGGGTCGAGCTGGTGCCCAACAACGGCGACGGGGGACGGTTTTGGTTTCGGCTCGGGCAGATCGTGTACGCGGAGTGCGGCGACCTGCTCGGCGAGGAAGCGTTCTTCGCCCTCGCGCGCAACACCCAAGGGTTCTTCCGCATCTCGTACGGTGACGACGCGGAGGAGACCAACATCGAAAAACCCACCACGTTCTTGTTGCTCGAGGCCATGCGCCGCATCGACGAGGACATCGCGCCGGACGCGTAGGGCGGGCTTTGGCCAGGCACAAAAAAGCGCGGGACCGGCCCGCGCGTTTTTGTGTTTGTCGTCGTCGATCAGCGGATGGAGCGGATCGAGTTCATCGCGTTTTGGTGCAGCATGTTCATGATGTTGGACAGCGCTTGGAGCACCTGTTGGATGTCCTGGGTCATGGACTTGATCTCTTCGGCGATCAACGTGCGGCTGCGGTGCACCTGGTTGGTCGACTGGTCGCCGTAGTCGGCGTTGGGCGCGTCCGGGGTCGGGGCGGCGTCGGTGGCGGCGGCGGCGTCGGTCTTGGGGCCCGCCGACCGCGCGGCTTTGTCGCCCTCGGCGTGCTGCATCACGATGTCGGAGGCGGTCTTGAGCCCCTTCATCTTGGTGCCCAGGTCTTCGTCCTTGTTGGTGAACACATCCACAATGTAACTGGCCAACTTGCCGGGGATGCCCTCCGCCCCGCGCAGGGCGCCGGCCAAGGGGCTGTTGGCGGACTGGGCCTCGCCCGGATCGATCTTCTTCTCGATGTCGACCTCGACGTCGTACTGCTTGAGCACTTTTTGGCCCCACTCGAGGATGGGCCCGAGGTCGCTGTTTTTGCCCGCGGGCAGGTCGGGGGACGACAGCAGCGCGTGGGTGATCGACGCGGCCATCAAGTGGTCGGCGGGGGGCCCCACCACGGTGAGCTCTTCGAGCTTGCTCGCGATGCGCATCGCTTCGTTGCGGTTGATGATGCCCTCGCCGTGTTTGCCGATGTACTCCATCTGCGGCCGGCCGTCGGGGCCGCGCAGCACGTTGCCCTGGTCGTCCTTTTTGACCCGCGCGGTTTCGTAGTCGCGCTTGAGCGCGGTGTCGGCGGCGTTGACCACCTTCTGGACCACCTGCGCGGTCTGGCCCGCGACGTGTTCGTCAAAGTCGGCCACCCCGAGGGTGGTGTCGAGTTGGTCTTGTTGCTCTTGTTTGACCTGGGTCTTGTTGAGTTCGCGCTTGTTGAGCTCCTCGTCGACGCGCTGGAGCTCTTTCATCTTCTCGGCCATGTCCATTTCCATGTTGGCGACCATCATCAACATGAACGCGGCGAGGATGTCCTCGAAGGTGCCGCCCTCGGCGAGCAGCTTGGACAGGCGGGCGGCGTAGGGATTCTGCGGGCGCGCGGTCTGGATTTCTTCGAACTCGCCCATGGTCTCGCGAATCTCGGGCTCGGCCATCTTTTTGCGCATCGGTGCGCGGGCGTTGGTGTCGAGCTTGATGTCGCCGTCTTTGCTCGCGCCGAACACCGCGTCGGTCAGCAGCGCCTGCAAAAACGGGGGCGCCGCGTCCATGGCGGTGAACAGCTCCTGCAGCAGCTTTTTGGTCACCCGCGGGGCCTTGGTGAGGACCTTGAGCGAGTGCTCGAATTGGGTCCGGCGTGACTCGACCCCGGCTTGGTCGAGGACCTCGCCCGGGCTGAGATCCCGGACGGGCACATTGAGCGACTCGGCGAACAGCGCGCGGGTGTCGTCGTCGACAACGAACAGGTCCTGTTGCAGCGCGAGCTTCAGCCCGTCGACGACCAACGCCTTGTCGGCCGCGGGCAGGGCGTCGAGGCCCTGGAGCATGGTCTGCGCTTCCGCCTTGGTGACCTGCTTGCCGCCGGCCGACCCCTCGTCGACCGCGATGCCCAACTTCTCCAACGTGGTGGTGAGGTTGGCCAGGTTCTTCATCATGTTTTGTGGGGGGATGCGCATGTGATCCTCGTGCAGAAGGGGACGCGGTGTATTGCGCCCAGGGGCCGATTTTGGCCGACGGGACGCGCCCACATCAGCCTACAATAGAGTGTCGGCGGCCCGGGGGCGGGGTTGTGTGCTTATACTCCCTTGAAAAAAAGGGAAAATCGGCGGACACCGCGGCCATGGCCAAGCCCGACCTCTCCGAGGTGCTCGATCTCGCGTACGCCGCCCTGGCCCACGGGGAGGTCAAAGAGGCGCGCCGCCAGCACGCCGAGGCCTGCCGGCTGGGGGCCGGGGATCGCGACGTCGCCATCCTCGAGGTGGATCTGCTCGAGGCGGAGGGCGCGCTCGAGGAGGCGGTGGCGGCCTGCGAGGACCTCCATGAGCGGCTCGTCGACGACCCCACGGTGGCGTTTCGGTTGGCCACCCTGCTGCTGGACGCGTTTGATGACGTCGAGGCCAGCGAGGACCTGTTGCGCAGCGCCGACGACCTGCTCGCCGACGAGGACGAAGAGGACGCCCAGAGCTTGCGCGTCGAGGTGTTGGTGACCCTGGCCGACTGTTGCGCCGCCGCGGGGAAGGTCAAAGCCGCCCAAGACGCGGCCGCCCGGGCCCGGGAGATCGCGCCCGAGGACCCGTCGGTGCGCTTGTGTTGGGCATCGACCCTGCTCGACAGCGGCTCGCTCGACGCGGCCCTGACCGAGGTCGAGGCCTTGCTCGCCGGCGCCCCCCCGTCGCCGGACGCGCTGTGGCTCAAGGGCCGGGTGTTGACCGCGCAAGGCGACGACGCCGCCGCCGACGTCGCGTTCGAGCGCGCGGTGGAGCTCGACCCCGAGCGCTTCGCGGCGCCGTTGGTCCTGTCCGACGACGACTGGGACCAGGTGCTCGAGGAGGTGCAGGACGCGGCCGAGGGCTCGTTGTCCGGCCTGCTCGACAGCGCGCGGTGGGAGATCTTGCCCGCGCCCCGGCCCGAACACCTGGGCAAAGGCCGCTCCCCCTCGATCCTGTGCCTGGTCAGCGGCCCCGCCGAGGACCCCACGGTCACGATCTTTGCCCGCAACCTCGCCATCGCCGCCCAGGACGAGGACGACCTCCGCGCCCTGCTCCTCGACGCCCTCGCCGACGAAGCGGCCGCCTTCAGGGACTGACTCAGTTGCTTTCGATGTCGGGGATCGGGAGCTTGGCGAAGGGCACGCCCTCGTCGGCCAAGGCCTGCTCGTCGTCGGCGGTGGTCGAGCCGTAGATCGCCCGCAGCGGGGCTTGGCCGCGGTGCATGGCCCGGGCGGCGTCGGCGAAGCCATCGCCGACGTCCTCGTGGGTCGCGCGCACGTGCTGCACCACCTTGGCCAACGCCTTTTGCACCTCGAGGGGCATGGCCGCGGGGGCGCTCTGGCGGGCCGCGGTCTTCGCGGTCTTGATCGTGCCCGTCGACAGATGCTGGATGACGTGGACCGACTCACACAGCGGACAGGTCAACTCGCCCTTGTTGCGAATCGACGTGTACTCGGCGTGGCTGTCGTACCACCCCTCGAAGCGGTGTTGGTTGTCGCATTCCAGGTCGACGATGAACATGACCCCAATGTCCCGTCGTGGATCGCGCCGCGCAAGCGGCGTGTGCGCGGGGGCGGTTTTTTTGGAGCCGGCGGGGGCCACCGGTAGCCTGGCGGGGCAGCAAGGAGGCGTCGATGGTCGCTGTGCAATGCCGGGATGTGGTCGCTCAAGGGGCGAGACAAGATGCTGAAATTATTGGTTTTTTGGACCGGCTGGACGAAGGCCGGGCCGCGGTCCGGGCCGCGCTGCGGCTGCCCTGTTGGCTGATGGAGCCCGATCAGAGCCGGCGCGGCTTCGTGTCCGACCTGTCGTCCACCGGGGCCCGGGTCTCGGGCATGCGGCCGGTGGCGATCGGGACCCGCCTGCTCTGCAAGGTCGATTTTGGGCGCCACGGTGGGCCGCTGACCACCTTCGCCCAGGTCGTGCGGCACCACGGCGAGGGGCCGGGCGCGGAGGCGGGGCTTTTGTTTTTGGACCCCCCGTTTGGGTTTTGGAACCTCGTCAACCAGCTCTCGATCCGCGCCCACCAACGCCACGCGCGGCGCCGTCGCGCCACGCCCCCGCGCTGAGCACCCACGGGCCGCCAGCCTGCTAACGTCGCGCGCGGAGGTGCACGATGAGTCTGGCCCCATTTGATTTTGCCGGCGCTGGCCGGGTGATGTTTGCCCCCGGCAAGGCCAAAGACCTCGGCAAGGTCGGGCCGCTGCGCAAAGCCCAGCGGGTGGTGTTCGTCTCGGACCAAGGGCTGTCGAAGGCCGGTCTCGTCGACGAGGTCAAGGCCGGGCTTGGCACCAAAGTGGTGCACACCGACCTCGACGCGGTGCCGGACGCGTCCGTGCCCCACGTCGACGCGCTCGCTCAGGCCATCGTCCAGCACGACGCGGACGCGGTGGTCGCGCTGGGGGGCGGGTCGGTGCTCGACACCGCCAAGGCCGCGGCCGCGGTGGCGAAAAAGGGCGGGTCGGTGCGCGACCTCGTGGGGTTCGCCACCGTGCGGGCGCAGCTGTTGCCCATCGTGGCGGTGCCGACCACCGCGGGCACCGGGGCCGAGGCCACGCAGTTTGTCGTGGTCAAAGACCACGACAAAGGCATCAAGCTCATCTTGATGGACACCTCGATGGTGCCGGCCCAGGCGGTGCTCGACCCCGAGCTGTGCACGTCGTTGCCCGAGACGGTCACCGCCCACAGCGGGGTCGACGCGCTCACCCACGCGGTGGAGGCGCTCGCCTCCCGGCAGGCCAACCCCTTGGGCGATGCCTATGCATTGCGCGCGGTGCAAATGATTGTGCAAGAGGACGCGCTGGCCCAGAGCCTGAGCGAGCCCGGCGACGTCGATGCCCGGGGCCGCATGATGGTGGCCGCGCACCTCGCGGGCCAGGCCATCACCACCAACATGCTCGGGGCCTGTCACGCCTTCGCCCACGCCTTGGGCGCGGCCCACGGCACCCCGCACGGGTTGGCCAATGGGCTGTTCTTGGCCCCGACCATGCGGCTCAACCTCGAGAAGGCCACCCGCAAATACGCGCTGCTCGGTCGGGTGCTCGGCGGCTCGGGCTCCGACCGCGCCCTGGCCGAGCACGCCATCGCCGAGGTGGAGCGCGCCGTGCACCAGGTGGCGAAAATTCCAGAGACATTGTCGGCGCTGGGCATCACCGCCGACGACGTGCCCCGCCTGGTCAAGCTCACGATGAAGGACCCGGACCTGATGACCAACCCCGTCCAGCTCCAGGACCCTGACCGCGCCGCCGAGATCATCGGCAGCCGGCTCTAGAACACGTCTCAAAATCGCCTTCGGCGCTTTCGAGCCGGGCCTGCTTCGCAGCGCATGGCGTCGATGGGAGTCTGCTCGCTCGGCGCGCATGTTGGCCATTCCACAGGAATGGCTTGAGCAACGCAAAGCGTTGCCACGCCTCGCCCACGTCGGAAACCTGTGTCGTTTTGTTTGGGGATCCGCCCGGTCGCTCGTGGCGCCCTCGCTCGCCCCCCGCCTATTCGCCTCCCTTGAACCCGCGAAATGCAGTGACCAGGCGATTTTGAGATGTGCATTAGCCGCGTGCTCTAATCGAACGCGGCTTCGAGGGCTTCGTCGAGGGTTTTGACCGGCAGGAGGACGAGGCCGTCGGGCACGTCCAGGCGGTCGGCGCCGGCGGCGGGAACCAGCGCGCGGGAAAAGCCCAGGTCGCGGATTTCGCGCAGGCGCTCCTCGGCGCGGAACACCCCGCGGATTTCTCCGGACAGGCCGACCTCGCCAAAACAGACGAGCCCGTCGTCGACGGGGCGGTTCTTCAGGGAACTGGCGATGCTGAGCGCCACCGGGAGGTCGGCCGCGGTCTCGTTGACCTGCACGCCCCCCGCGATGTTCACGAACAGGTCTTGGCCTTGCACCGACAGCCCGCAGGCGCGCTCGAGGACCGCGGCGAGCAGGGCGCACCTCGTCGAGTCAAAGCCGAGCGTGGTCCGGCGCGGCTGCCCGAACGGGGCCTCCACGCAAAGTCCCTGCACCTCGACCAGCACCGGGCGGGAGCCTTCGATCACCGAGCCCACCACCGAGCCGGGTTTGCCCGCGGGGCGTTCGGCCAGAAAAAAGGCCGAGGGGTTGTCGACCTCGCGGAGGCCGTCGCCGCGCATCTCGAACACCGCGAGCTCATTGGTCGAGCCGAACCGGTTCTTGTGGGACCGCAGCACCCGGTACGGCCCTTGTCGGGTGCTCTCGAACTGCAGCACGGTATCCACCATATGCTCGAGCGTTCGTGGCCCGGCGATGGCCCCGTCTTTGGTCACGTGCCCGACGACAAAGGTGCTCACCCCCCGCACCTTGGCCAGCTGCATCAGGCGCGAACACACCTCGCGCACTTGGTTGACCGACCCCGGCGCGCTGGGCACGTCGGGCACGAACACCGTCTGCACGCTGTCCACGATCAGCGCCCGGGGGCGCTCCTTTTCCACCGCGGCCCAGATGACGTCCATGTCCGTCTCGGGCAGGAGCAACAGCTTCTCGTCGAGGGCGTCGAGCCGCTCGGCCCGCATCTTGGTCTGGACCGCGGACTCTTCGGCGCTGACGTAGAGTGTGCGCTGGCCGGCCTGGGCCAACCGGTACGCGGCGGTGAGCAACAGCGTGCTCTTGCCCACGCCGGGCTCGCCCCCGATCAGCACCAAGCCGCCGGGCACCACCCCGCCGCCGAGCACCCGGTCGAACTCGCCGATGCCGAGCGGCACCCGCGCCACGTCCTGCATCTCGACCTCGGTGATCGGCACCGCCTGGCGCAGCCCTTCGCCACGGCCGCGGCGCGAAACGCCGCTGTTGCCCTTGGGGCCCGCCGGCGCCTTGTATTCGACGAAGCTGTTCCACGCGTTGCAGCCCGGGCAGCGCCCGTGCCACTTGCTCGCGTCGTATCCGCACGCCTCACAGACGAAGGACACCTTGGCCTTTTTCGCCATCTTCCCTCCTCCATGACATCCGAAGCCGCCCCCGCGCGGGTTGCGGTGGGCGGCTTGGAGTGCGCCAAAAGTGACGCAAAAACAGATGCTTATCCGGGCGGTGGCCCGCCGGATCAGTGGTGGTGACCGCCCGGGCCGTGGATGTGGCCGTGGGCGACTTCCTCTTTGCTCGCTTTGCGAATCTCCGCGACCTTGATCTCGAAGGTCAGGACCTTGCCCGCGAGCTCGTGGTTGAAGTCGACGGTGACCTCTTTGGCTCCAATGAGACTGATTCGCGCTTCCATCTCGCGGCCGTCGGGGCTCTGCGCCACCACCCGGTCACCGACGTCAAACTGCGCGCCCGGCCCGAACTGGCTCTTGGGCACCAGGTGCACGAGGTTGTCGTCCCGCACGCCGTAGCCGTCCTCGGGCTGCACCGTCACGGTCTTCTCGGCGCCCACCTCGAGCCCTTCGAGTTCGCGCTCGAGGCCGGGGATGATGTTGCCGAACCCGTGCAGGTACCACAGAGGGTGGCCCGGCTCGGACTGGTCGACCACGATGTCGCCTTCGATGGTCAGCTTGTAGTCGATGGCGACGGCTTTTTCTTTTCCGATTTGCATGCCCGAGCACTAGCCGGTGCACGGCAAAGCCAAAAGACCATTCCGCAAAATCGGGTCGCTCAGAAGAGCAGCAGGCGAGTCAGCCACGAGGCGGCGAGCAGCCCGGCGAGGTCGGCCAACAGGCCGGCGTAGAGCGCGTGGCGGATTTTGCGGATGCCGACGGAGCCGAAGTAGACCGCGAGCACGTAGAACGTCGTCTCGGTGCTGCCCCCCATCACCGCCGCGGTGGTGGCGGGCAGGGTGTCGACCCCGTGGGCCTCGATCGTCTCGACGAGCACCCCGTCGGCGCCGCCCCCCGACAGCGGGCGGATGAGCCCCATGGGCAACGTCTCCGCGGGCACGCCCACGAGGCTGAGCACGGGGCGCATCACGTCGGCGAGCAGGTCGAGCAGGCCCGCGGAGCGCACCATGCCCACCGCCACCAGCACCGCCACCAGGTAGGGGATGATGCGCACCGCGACGTCGAAGCCTTCCTTGGCCCCCTCGACGAACACCTCGTAGACCGGGACCTTCTTCACCGCGCCCACGAGCACGATGAACGCGATGACGAACGGGATCGCCCCCGCGCCCACCGCCCGCGCGACCAGCTGCAACCCCTCGGTCATGGGGTGGCCTCCGCCGGCGGGGTGCCGGTCTCGTCGTCGTCGAGGGAAAAACGCGGCCCGAGCAGCTTGGCCACCAACACCGCCACCACCGTCGAGCACAGGGTGGCGAGCAGGGTGGGCAGCAGGATCGCCACCGGGTCGGCGCTGTCGTACTTGGCGCGCATGGCGATGACGCGGATGGGGATGAGGGTCAGGCCCGAGGTGTTGATGGCCAAAAACAGCACCATGGCGTTGCTGGCGAGGTGTTTTTTGGGGTTGAGCTCTTGGAGGTGGCGCATGGCCTCGAGCCCGAGGGGGGTGGCGGCGTTGCCGAGGCCGAGCATGTTGGCGGCCATGTTCATCACCATCGCGCCCATGGCGGGGTGGTCGGGGGGCACGTCGGGGAACAGCCGGGTCATCACCGGGCGCAACAGGCGGGCGAGCATGGCCACCAGCCCGGCGCGTTCGGCCACGCGCAGAAGGCCCATCCACAGGGCGAGCACCCCGATGAGCCCGATGGCGAGGCTGACCGCCGACTCCGCGCTCTGGATCGCGCCATCGGTGAGCAGCTTGAGGTGCACGGCCACGTCGTCGGGCTGGCCCGGCGGCCGCAACGCGGGGAGCACGCCGACATCGCAGAGCAGGGCCACCGCGAAGGCGAGCAGAATCAGGCCGACAAACACGCGGTTCACCACAAAAGGCTACCGCCCGCTCGAGAGGGTTCGAAATTTCCCGCCTGCCCGACCGTTGACCCCGGGGCGTACATGCGAAAAAACCGTTCGGTGACCCGCAGACTCGTCGTCGCGTTGGTGTTGTTGGTGGTGGGCATCGCCTTGCCCGTGGCCGCGGTGAAGACGTTCGGGGCCCCGTGGGGGTTCGGGGATCGGGCCGCGGTGGTGCTCGAGAAGGTGGGGGTGGCCGAGCTCTACCCGGGGCCCAAGCACCCCGACCGCCGCACCCAGCCGGTGACGGCCGAGACCGACCTGCTCGCGGGCGATGAGGTGCGGGTGTCGTCGTTGGTCTCGATGGTGCGGTTCAAGCACCGGCGGGGCGAAGCGCAGCTGTCCACCGGCGGGCGGATGGTGTTTTTCGACGACCGCTTCGAGCTCGAGCGGGGGCGCATGACCGGGACGGTGGGGGTGGGCCCCATGCTGGTCGACGTGGGCCAGGTGGGATCGGTCGAGTTCGACCAGGGGGCGTTTGTCGTCGTCGCCGACGGGCAGGGTCACGCGTTGGTCAAAGCCGAGACCGGCGGTTTTCGGGTCGCGAAGAAGGGCGGCTCGTGGCTCTCGGGGCGGGCGGGCGAGGTGGCGGTGCTGCGGCGGGGGGAGGAGCCCGAGGTGCCGGCCGCGGTGGCCAAGCTGACGCTCAACGCGTCGTGCAAAAAGATCGATCAGACCAATGTGATTGTGCGCGGGCGGGCCCCGTTGTTGAGCGAGGTGTTGGTGGCGGGGCGGTTGGTGTTCCCCGACGCGGGCAATGTGTTTGAGCTGACCCTGGCCCGGCCCGACAGCGGGCAGGTCAAGCTCTTCGCCCGGGACGCGGCCGGGGAGACCACCCGGGCGGTGGCGCGCTGCGGGACCTGATGGCGGGCGCACGGCGAGGACCCAAAAAGACCGGGAAAAAGACCGGCAAGAAGACGGGCGAGAAGAAGTCCGGGACGGGCAAGTCCTCGTCGGGGTTCGTCAAGCGCGGCAACGCCCGCTACGACCGGCACGACGCGTACTACAAAAAGGCCAAGCGCGAAGGGTTCGTGGCCCGCTCGGTGTACAAGCTCGAAGAGATCGACGCGCAGTATCATTTGCTGCACAAAGGCGACAAGGTCCTCGACCTCGGGTGCGCGCCGGGCAGTTGGCTGCAATACGTGCAGAAGAAGCTCGACCCCGCCCGGGGGGGGCAGGCGGTGGGCATCGATCTTCTGCCCACCCACACCGGGTTTCCGTCGTGGGTCGAGACCCGCATCGGCGACATCTACGACGAGGACGCGCAGGGCCTGCTCCCCGATGGGGTGGACGCGTTCACGGTGGTGCTCAGCGACATGGCCCCCAACACCACCGGGGTGCGCACCGTCGACCAGGCCCGCTCCATGGCCCTGTGCGAGCATGCGCTCTATCTCGCGGAGGAGCTGCTCGCCCCCGGGGGACGGTTCTGCGTCAAGGTGCTCGAGGGCGGGGACATGCCACAGTTTTTGACCCGGTGCCGAGAGGTGTTCGACACCGTCAAGATCAAGCGGCCCAAGGGCACGCGGGACACCAGCAGCGAGACCTACGTGGTGGGCTTGGACCGGAAAAAGCGCTCTAGCGCGGGGTGAGCACGAGCTTGCCCCCGGGCTCGTCCAGTTCCATTTTGAACCGCGACAAGAAGGACAGGCCGAGCAGGCCATCGATGCTGTCGTCGAGGTTCTTCACCACCACGACCTCGACGCGCGCGGCCTTCGCCCCCACGAGCTGGATCTCGTCCGCGTGGGTGGTCTGGCCCGAGGTCACCCCGTTGGCGGTCTTGAGCAGAATGCGGCGCCCCCCGTCGGTGGACAGCCCCGCCTGCGCGGCGAACCCCGGGGTGACGCTGACCAAACTCGCGCCGGTGTCGACGAGGAAGCGGCCCTTGTGGCCGTTGATCTTGGCCGTCACCGGGATGGTGCGGCCGGGCACAAACTTGACCACGGTCTTGGCCCCGCTGGTCCGCTCTCCACATTTTCCCGCGGATTCCAGGCGGTTGAGCCGGGCCACGATCTTGGGGCGGCCGGCGTACTCCGGGTGCATGTGGATGAGGTGCTCGATGGGGAAGAGCCCGTCACACGGGCGGCCCAGCTTTTCGTAGGCCTTGGAGAGGTCGAACGGACAAGAGGTCGCGGTGGGCAACAGCAGCAGGCATTGCTCGTAGTCGGCGGCGGCCTTTTCGTGATCGCCCATCAAGGTATAGGCCTGACCGCGCCACCAGTAGTAGTCCTGGTCTTCGGGAACCTCGTCGACGAGCACGGTGGCTTCGCGCACCGCCTGGTCAAACTCGCTGAGCTGTTTGTGGGCGTGGTAGGTCACCCACCGCATCCGGGGCAAGGCGCCGCACTGCTCCCAAAAGGCGTGCGCGGTGTTGATCGCGCCGCGGTAATCGCCAGCGCGGTTCTTGGCCTCCCCGAGTTGGATCGCGGCGCGCCGATCACACGGCTCGCGCTCGATGATGTCGCTGAGCTTGCGGACGTCGGCCGCGTGACGGCCGTAGTCGAACGGCCCTTCGATCTGGGTCAGGGCAAAACCCGCGCCCCCCAAAAGCCCCACCGCGGCCACCGCCGCGAGGGCGGTGCGGACCTTGGCCCGCTTGCGCCGGACGAGGAGGCATTCGGGGCACACCGTCTCGACGCCGCTGAGCATCTGGCAGGCGTCGCAGATCGGGCGCACACACTCGGCGCACAGCCCGCGGGCTTCGGTATCACGGTGGCGGTGGCAGCGTTCCATGCCCCAAGATGGGATGAGGCGATGCCCCGGTCAACGGGGGGCGGCGAGGCGGGCCGACGTTCGATATCGTGCGGCCCGAGCGCGGCGGGTGCCGGGACGGAGGCTCTGATGATTCTGGTGTACATCGCGATCCCGTTTTTGCTGGTCGGGGGCACAATGTTTGTGCGTGGGTGGGTCTACACGATCTGGCCCGATGGCAAGATGGCGGACAAGCGGAAGCGGCGGAACCTCAAGATCGGCTTCCCCACGGACATGAAATTCTTCGGGCGAAAGGTCCGGCGCCTCGGGCTCATCTTGTTGCTCGTCGGGGGCGGCTTGATCGGTTGGCACTATTCGAGCCCCGAAGCGTCCCCGGGCGAGGTCCCGGTCGAAGGGGCGTGAGCGAGACACAAAAAATCCCCTGAGGGCATGCGCGCGATGGCCAATCGCGCCCTCAGGGGGCGGTGGTAGAGGGGTTGCCTCGCACCATTTTTTTGGGCGGTGTTGCCGTCGTGGCTATCCCGACGGGGACCGCCTACGCGGGAGGACCCGCGCATCTGGCTGGCGCTAGGACGCCACCACCTCACAGGCCATAGGGTTACTACCAGACACTGGATCACCTCCCTTCGCGGCGTAGGCGAGACGCCCTTTTTCGTCTCCCCGCCCTCGCGCCGCCGGTGCACGAACACGGGACCGCCGGACTGATTTCCGACTTGGGGTGCGTGTCCCACCCCTCGAACCCCCAGCCTACCAATCGACCGGGCGGGGAGCCAAAACCTGTCTCACACGCCACTGGCGCGACACGTCCCCGGGCGGGGCTACGGAAGCGGAAGCTGGGTGAGGTTGAGCACGTAGGCGCCCTCGTCCCCCGCGTCCCGGCCGTCGACGACGATGTAGTAGGTGCCCGGCGCCAGGTCCTCGTCGAGGTGGTCGGGGTCCGACGATTTGAACAAGGCGTCCTCGCTCGAGCCACACACCGGGCTCAGGTACACCTCCGGGTGTTCGTAGGTGGCGATGAGGTCGAGCACCACGCGGGTGGGCGCGGTCACCTCGATGGCGTACACCTCGTCGCCGGCCGCGCCGCGTTGTACCCGGGGCGCGAACTTGGAGGGCAGGCCGCCGGTGTTGCCGCTGACGTTGGTGTTGCCGGTGAGCAAGGTGGCGCCGCTGCACAATGTGACAGGATCGGCAATGGCCGCGGTCGCGACCGGGCCCCCCGGGTCGGCGGTGTAGCCGAGCTCCTTGGCCACGATGTATTCGCCAGCATCGAGCAGGCCCTGGGGAAAGGGAAACGGAACCGCGCCCAGCGGGTCACACCCGTCGAGGAGCACGAGGTCGCCTTGGGTGGTGGGCACGTCGAACAGAACCACCGACGGCTCGGTCAGGCTGAGGGAAAACAGCGCCTCGTCTTTGCCGTAGCTGGGGCGACAGTCGCCCAGGGCGTTGGTGCGCCCGGGCTCGTCCGCGGCCAACGCGAACGTGCCGCCGGCGGAGACATCCACCGCGAGGTCGCAGGCGAGGGCCTCGGCGGGTTCGAGGGTGGGGGTGAGCTGAAACTCGTACGGCGCGTCGGGAATCCCGGGAAAGCCGCGCGCAGCGGTGACGGTCACGATGTGGGTACCGGCCTCGAGCCGTTCGCAGCTTCGTTCGGTGGTGGGGAGCAAGCAGAAGAAGGAGCCGCATGAAAAACAAGTCTCGGCCGGGGCGGCCGCGTCGCAGCTGTCGGTGACCTCGACGTAGTACACCGCTTCGTCGAAGTTCCCGTCGCCGGGGATGGCCTCGAGGTCGAGGGCGAGGTTGAGCACGGACGGTTCGGTCACGTCGATGTCGAAGTAGACCGCCCACCCACAGCTGTCGGACGGCTCGCCCCCGGCGGTGGACTGGCCCACGGTCTGGCCCGAGGTGAGCGGGCTGGCGCTCTCGCACTGTCCATTGTCCACCGCGCACGCGGGATCCGCGGCGTTGGCCACGCCGTTGCAGTCCTCGTCGCCGAGCAGGTCGCAGTCCTCCGCGGGCGCGGGCACGGTGGGGTCAAGGTCGTCGCAGTCGTTGCCCCCGCACACGGGTGCATCGACATTGTCGCCATCGATGTCGCACGGGTCGTAAAAGTAACACGTGCCCTCGAAACAGTAGTCTTGGGTGCCCAGGTCGCCGTCGTCACAATCTTCATCGCCGGTGCACGCGTCGTCGCCGTCGCCGTCGCCGTCTCCATCTCCGTCTCCGTCTCCGTCTCCGTCACCGCCACATTCGGCCGCGTAGTCCGCGCAACAATCGCCGAGCTGCACACACTCCAGGTCACATTGGCATGGGGCCCCGTCGACGAAGGTGCCGCACCGGCCGGCGCAGCTCAGGTCACCATCCCCGTCACCATCCCCATCCCCGTCGCCGTCGCCGTCGCCGTCGCCGTCTCCATCTCCGTCCCCGTCGCCATCACCATCTCCATCTCCGTCGCCGTCGCCGTCGCCGTCGCCGTCTCCATCTCCGTCACCATCACCATCACCATCTCCATCCCCGTCGCCGTCGCCGTCACCGTCTCCATCACCATCTCCGTCACCGTCACCGTCACCATCTCCATCGCCCACGGCGTCCCCCGTGCACGCGGGGACGGCCCAGCACATCATCAGACCACACAGGAGCAGGACAAAAGCACGCACCAACGCCACGGCGCCTCCCAACATCGTTCTTGGGGTGAGACGTGCAGTTGGTGCTTCGTGGCCGAAAACCGTTCAAAGGATCGTCGCACAGTGTGCGAGATCTTCGGGCCGGGCCACAATGGTACTGTCTTCGTTCGGGGGGTGGGCCCGGCTCAGGCGCGCTCGAGCCACTGTTGCATCTGGGCCGCGGGCACGACCCCCGACTGCTCGAACACCGGCGCCCCGTCTTTGAACACCATAAAATGCGGGATGCCGCGGATGCCGTAACGTTGGGACAAGCCCGGGTGGCGCTCGGTGTCGACCTTGAGCACCAGGGCGCGTCCGCCCATGGCCTGCGCGGTCTTTTTCACCTCGGGGGCGGCCATGCGGCAGGGGCCGCACCACGATGCCCAGAAGTCGACCAAGACCGGCACCTTGGCGTGCCCGGTGATGTCAGCGAACGCGGCCTCATCGACGTCGATGGGGCTGTCCATGGCCGGGAGCGGACGGCGACACGCGCCGCACTTTCCGTCGTCGGCCAGGTGGGCCGCGGGCACGCGGTTCTTTTTGTGGCAGTGGGGGCAGCTTCTCAGCATCACAGACCTCCCTGTCTCACACCGTGCGCACCCCCCGGGGGGCGACAAGCTCAGCGGCGGCGGTAGAGGTACGCGGTCTCGGGGCCCCAGCTGGTGACGATCGTTCGCTGCGCCAGGGGGTCGAGCGCGTGGCTCCGCGCGGGGTGGGTGAGGGTGGCCACCACCGCGCCGGCGGGCAGGTCGGCGCACCGCGCGTCGAACTTCGCCCGGGCTTCGTCGGGCAGCCCCGTCCAACACACGTACACGTGGGTCGCGGTCAGCCACTCGTCGCCCTGGCTGCCATCGCCCGCGCGCAACGTGGCGCCCAGCCCCGCCACGATCGCCCGGCCGTGCGCGACGTGGGGCGGCCGCAGTTCGATCCCCGTCGACGTGGCCCCGGTGGCCCGCGCCCCGAGCACCACGCGCCCGCGCCCGGCGCACGGGTCCAAAAACCGCGCGCCGGGTCCGAGCCCGTGGGGGCGGAACAGGCCGAGCACGACGAACACGGGGGTCTCGCCGTACTCGACCGAGCCGCGCGATTGGCCCGCGGCGCGCACCGCGTGCAGCGATTCGTAGTCGGTGGCCGGCCGGTAGGGGGAGCTGCGGTACCGCGCGAGCCACAGCCGCAGGTAGGCCCAGAGCGCCCGCGGCCGGGTCGCGAGCACCGCGATGTCGACGGGCCGGGTCAGGGCGCCGAACAAAAAGACCCGCCCCCGGACGAGGGCCTCGTCGAGCCAGGTGCGGGGCTGTGGTGGCGCGCTCACCGTCGAGAGCCTACTGCACCGCGCCGCGGGGGCCGCGTGACGCAGCGTCCCAAATGGCCACTGGCGCAGCGGAAGGCCATACCCACGAGGGGGGCGAGGCGCTAGGGTCCTGCGCTCCGAGAGGGGCGCCCCATGAAAAAGACTGTGTTGTGGATGTGGTTGGCATTGCCGTGCGCGGCGTTGGCGTTGGCCGCGGGCGGTTGTCCGTCCGACGTGGGGGATGGTGATGGAGATGGAGACGGCGACGGTGACGGGGACGGAGATGGAGACGGCGACGGGGACGGAGATGGAGACGGCGACGGGGACGGAGATGGAGACGGCGATGGAGATGGAGACGGCGATGGCGACGGTGATGGAGACGGCGATGGTGATGGCGACGGAGACGGCGATGGAGACGGTGACGGCGATGGGGATGGGGACGGCGACGGCGACGGGGATCCGGACGCGGGGGTGATCGACGCGGGCGACGAAGGGCCCGACGCGGGGGGCGCAGGCATGGACGCGGGCCCCGCCGACGCGGGGGGCGGGCTCTACGGCGATGACCCCGCCCGCTGCGGGATGGCGCCGTACAGTTGGTTGGACGCGTCCATGATGGGCACGGTCCTCGAGTCCCAGGAGACGAACAGCTTCAACGCGGTGGTGCTGTTGTTGGCGCTCAACCAGCTGGAGAACGATGGGCAGGCGTCCATCGCGCGCAGCCCGCAGTACGATGTGAAGGTGCACCGCCTGCGGTACCAGACCCAGGACCAAGGCGTGCTCGAGGACGCGACCGGTCTCATCGGTGTGCCCGAGGTGGACAACCCCGAGGAGTTGCCGGTGCTGCTGTTCTTGCACGGCACGGTCGGGGTCTCCGACCCGTGCTCGCCGAGCCTGGACCCGATGTTCGGCGGGGACACCTACGAGACCAGCCTGGTGTTGGGTTTGATTTCTTCGTTTGGCTATGTGGTGGTCGCGCCCGACTACTTGGGGCTCAAGAGCTTGGGGCCCCCTTCGCCGCGGCTGCACAGCTATCTCGTCGGGGAGCCCACCGCGATCGCGTCGCTGGACATGGTGCGCGCGGCCCAGCAGTTTGTGCCCACGGTGGAAAACGACCTGACCCTCGGCGACCTGCTCGTGGTGGGGGCCTCCCAAGGGGGACACGCGGCCGCGTTCACCACACGGTTGCAGCCACATTATGCGCCGGAGCTGCCCATCACCGGTGCGGTGTTCGGCATTCCCCCCACCGCCCTCGCCGACCACATGAACATCGCGTTGGCCTCGGTCTCAGACCCCACCCCCAATGCGATTGCGTTCGGGCTCGGGGCCGAAGACTGGTACGGGGCCGCCCCCGGCGGGTGGTCGTCCTACTTCGCCGCGCCCTACGACGTGGACCTGCCCAACTACGTGAGCAACACCTGCGACGTCGACATCCTCGACGGCCTCACCGAGCTGGACCAGATCTTTGCCCCCGGGTTGCTCGCGGCCAGCGCCACCCCGGGCCTGACCGGCTATGCCCCCTGGGACTGCTATTTGACCGAGAACACCCTCGCCACCACCAGCGTGCCCCGCGCCGAAGACACCCCGATCTTCTTCGTCACCGGCGAAAACGACACCCTGGTCGACACCGCCACCGAGCGCGCGTCGTTCACCAACCTGTGCGGCCTCGGCTACGACATGGTCTACCGGGAGTGCGCCGGGGCCGGCCACGCGGACGCGTTCTTGTACTCCCTCGACGAGCAGTTTGATTTCCTCGACGACCGCATGGCCGGTCTTCCGATGCCGGCCGACGCCTGCCAGCTGACCGCCCCGGTGACCTGCTCGAGCCAACCCTGACCTCGTGCCCGGACACGCCCGGCTGCCCGTCGCCCTCGGGGCCTTGCTCGCGCTGGTGTTGATCCCCAGCGCGGCATGGGCCCCCGCGGGCCTGGCCTCGTGGATGCTCGAGGTTGTCCCCGGGCTCTTGTTCGTGGGGTGGGCCGCGGTTCTCTATCCACGGTTTCCCCTCAGCCACCTCGTGTTCGTGCTCGCGTTTGTGCACATGCTCATCCTCAACTACGGCGGCATCTACACCTACGCCGAGACCCCCCTCGGCAACTGGGCCAAAGAGGCGTTCGACCTGTCCCGCAACCACTACGACCGGGTGGGGCACTTCGCGCTCGGCTTTTTGCCCGTGGTCGCGGTCCGCGAGGTGTTGCTGCGCAAAACACCTCTGGTTCGCGGCGGCTGGCTGTTCTTCTTGTGTCTGTGCGTCATCCTCGCCATCGCCGCGTTCTGGGAGCTCGTTGAATGGTGGGTCACGTTGCTCGTGGCCGGCGACACCGGCACCGCGTTTTTGGGCACCCAAGGCGACGAGTGGGACGCCCAGTGGGACATGGTCCTCGCGCTGGTGGGGGCGGCGGTCGCCTATCCGCTCTTCGCCCGGCGCCACGACCGCTCGATGGCCGCGGTCCCGCGTTCGGTCGCCACCCCCTAGGGGCCAAAAATCGGCTCAGGGGGCCCGTTTTCCCTCCAGGACGATGCACGATTGTCTTGACGAGTCGTCACCGAAAATGCAGATTGCGACCTCTCGCCCGAGCGCCCAGGTAGCTCAGTCGGTAGAGCAGAGGATTGAAAATCCTCGTGTCGGCGGTTCGATTCCGTCCCTGGGCACCAAGAAAGCCTCCCGGTTCGCTGGGAGGCTTTCGCCGTTCTGGCCGGATTTTCAATCCAGCGGATTGACCTGTTTTTTTTGCGCGCTGCGCGCGCGTTTTGGCCTCGTGTCGGCGGTTCGATTCCGTCGTCTCAAGTGGACCAGCGACAGCCTCCCGGTTCGCTGGGAGGCTTTCGCCGTTCTGGCCGGATTTTCAATCCAGCGGATTGACCTGTTTTTTGCGCGCTGGCGGTTCGATTCCGTCGTTTCTGGTGGACCAGCGACAGCCTCCCGGTTCGCTGGGAGGCTGTCGCCGTTTCGGCCGGATTTTCAATCCCGAGGATTGACCTGTTTTTTGCGCGCTGCGCGCGCGTTTTGGCCTCCCATGACGCGGGGTGAGCGTGAGGCGACATGTGCGCCGAACGCGAGGGGGACGACGTCCCCCTCGAGGGAACGTGGCGGTTCGATTCCGTCGTTTCTGATGGACCAGCGACAGCCTCCCGGTTCGCTGGGAGGCTTGGCGTACCCCACGAAGGCTATTCACGAATCCGCGGGTGGCGCACGGCTTGCTAGCCTCGGTGAGATGCCGCTCGTTCTCACCTGCGAACATGCCGGACGCGACGTGCCGGGGGACCTGCGGGCGCTGTTTCGGGGCCACGGTGACGCCTTGCGGTCGCACCGGGGCTGGGACCTCGGCGCGCTCGCGGTGGCGCGGGTCCTCGCGGCGGAGACCGGGGCGGAGCTTGTCTTCACCGAGACGTCGCGTCTTGTCGTCGACGCCAACCGGTCGCTGACCCACCCGCGCCTGCACGCGGCGTGGCTGCGTGCGCTCCCGAAGGCGCAAAAGGCCGCGATCGTCGACGCCCACTGGCGGCCGCACCGGCGCGCGGTCGACGAGGCCCTTGCCCGGGCGATGCACCGCGGGCCGGTGGTGCACGTGGCCGTGCACAGCTTCACCCCCGACCTCGATGGGGAAAAACGCCACGCGGACATCGGGCTGCTCTACGACCCGGGGCGGACCTGGGAGCGGCGTCTGGCCCTCGGGTGGCAGGCATCGTTCGACCCGCGCGCCTTTCGGGTCCGGCGCAACTACCCTTACCGCGGGGTCGCCGACGGGTTGCCCACATCCTTGCGCGAGAGGTGGCCGGACACGATGTACGCCGGGCTTGAACTCGAGCTGAACCAAGCCCTGGTGCGCGGCCCGGCCGGTGTGCGCGCGGTGGCTGCCGCCTGCGCGCCGTTTCTCGTCGAGGTCCAACAGGGGGGGCATCGCGCGGTGCCGTCGGAGAGGACCGATGCACCTTGACCCGATTCTGATCCGGCTCGCGGCGGTGGCGTTTTTGCTCGTCGCGGTGGGCGCGGTGTTGCGGCGGCTGCACCAGCCCTCGGTGATCGGCTATCTCGGGGTGGGGGCGCTGGTGGGGCCGCACGGCTTGGCCCTCATCGACGACGTCGACGCGGTGGGGCGCCTGGGGTCCATCGGCATCCTGTTGCTGCTGTTCTTCTTGGGGATGGAGGTGCCGATTCCGCAACTCCTGGCGCGATGGCGCACGCTGATCGCGGGCACCATCGTTCAGGTCGCGGCCAGCGTCGGCGCGGTGTGGCTGCTCGGCAGCAGCCTCGGGTGGGCGGCGGGGCGCATCGTGTTGCTGGGGTTTGTGATCAGCTTGTCGAGCACCGCGGTGGTGCTCGCGATGTTGCGGGAGTCGCACGAGCTCGGCGACGGCATCGGCGCGTTGGTGACCGGGGTGTTGTTGGTCCAGGACCTGGCGGTGATCCCGATGCTGATCATCATCGGCATGTTCGACGGCCGGCCCCTCGACGTGGGGGAGCTCGTGCGCCAGGTCATCGGGGCGTTCGGCCTGATGGGGGTGGCCTACTGGGGCCTGACCCGCGGCCGCGGCAAATTGGCGGTGACCCGGTGGGTGGCGGGCGATCGCGAGCTTGAACTCTACGCCGCGTTTTTGGCGTGTTCGGCCCTGGCTCTCGTCGCCGGGCTGCTCGGGTTGAGCGCGGCCCTCGGCGCGTTCGTGGCCGGGGTGGTGGTGTCCGCGCTCGACGACCGGCGCTGGATCAAGGCGCGGTTGGAGCTGTTCCACATGCTGTTGGTGGGGGCGTTTTTTATTGGGGTGGGGGCCCAGATCGATTTTCGGTTCGTGGCCGACAATGTGGCTGTGATCGTCGGGCTCGTGGGCGGGGCGGTGGCGACCAACACCGTGATCAACGCGCTGGTGTTCCGCGTGGCCAAGTCGTCCTGGGGGGATGCGCTCTACGGTGGGGCGCTGATGAGCCAGATCGGCGAGTTCAGTTTTGTGCTCGCCGCGGTGGGCCTCGCCCAGGGCATCATCACCCCCTTCGCGCACCAGACGACCATCGCGATCATTGCGTTGTCGATGCTGGTCACGCCCGGGTATGTGGCGCTGATGCGCCGGCTGCGCGCCCGGGCCGCGGCCGATGGTCAGGCCGCGTCGGACAGCTCGGCGCCCGCGTGAAACGCGCGGCCCTCGGCCAAACACCCGGCCAAGGTCCGGTACACCGCGGTCAACCGCGCCGGGGTCGGCTGGGGGCCGGCCGCGCGCAGCAGGCGCGTGGCCAGGGTGCCTTCGTCGAGGATGACCTCGATGTGGGCGCGGGCGGCGTCGCGCACCGGCAACAGGTCGAGCAGCTCGGTCCACACCGCCCCGGCCGAGGTGGGGTGGGGGGGCAGACCGAGCACGGTGAGCAGCGCGGGGTCGCTGACCATGGCGCGTTCACCGTCGACGATGACGCGGTTGAACAACGCGGCCAGGGAATCTGTGGACAGCGCGCGCTGGGCGGTGCTCTTGCTCAAGCGCTCTTCGCACAGGGCCCGCACCAACGCGATGGTGAGCTCGGCCACCGCGAGGTCGGCCCCGGGATGTTCCTGCACATCGATGACGCGGATTTCGATCGCCCCGCGGTCGAAGCGGGCGATGGCCCCCCGGGCGTTGATCCATTCGTGCCGGCACACGCCCTCGGGGTCGACGTCGCGCATGTCTGCGTAGATGTGTTGCAGGATGTCGCGTTCGTACTCGGCGGGGGTGAACACCGGCTCGGGCACGACCTGGCCGGTCACCGACGGGATCTTGGCCGCGTTGTCTCGGTAGGTCACGAGCCGAAAGTCGGTGGCGCCCTGGGCTTTGCCGTCGGCGAACGGGGTCGACGCGGACAGGGCCGGGAGCAAGGGCAGCACCACGCGGATGGCCGCGTGCAACCGCCCGAACTGTTCGTCGTCGGAAAAGGGCAGGTTGATGTGCATGGATTGCAGGTTGGCCCAGCCGTGACCGCGGCAATCGAAGATGCGGTGCAAGGTGTTGTAGATGACGTCGTTTTCGTGGGGCCAGAGCGTGAGCTCGGTCAGGCTGTCCATGGTCGGGTGCATGCCCGACGGGAGCAGCATCGCGTTGTGTTCGCGCAGGAGCGCGTTGATGTCTCGCACATGTCGCTGGAAGGTGTGGGCGAACGGCGCGATGTCGGCCATGGGCCCGTTGGTTTTCATCTCGATGACGTGCAGGGCGAGCTCGTTGGACCAGGCCACGTCCCCGCGCTCGACTTCCATCTCCACCATCCCCGGTGGGGACACCGCGCGCAGCACCTCGTCGCACAGCGGCCGGACCCGCAGGGTGTCGCGGTCGACGATCATGTATTCGAGTTCGATGCCGTACCCTTCGAACAGGGACAGCGGCCACGCATCGCTCATCGGGTGCCTCGGGCTTCGAGCCGGGTCCGGAACCAACCCATCACCGCTCGGTACAAGTCTTTGCCCAGCACGCGGTCTTCTTCGCCCGCTTCGATGCTGGGGTTGTCGTTGACTTCGACGACCAAGAACCGGCCGTCCTTTTCTTTGATGTCGACGCCATACAGCCCCTGGCCCACGACCCTGGCCGCGCGCACCGCAAGCTTGACCGCGCCTTCGGGGGCGGACGCAATGTCCATGGTCTCGACCGCGCCGTAGTGGCGCTTGCCGCGCTCGTCGACGCGCTGGATTTGCCAGTGGCCGGGGGCCATGCCGTAGCGGCAGGCGTACAGGGGTTGTCCGTCGAGCACCCCCACCCGCCAGTCGAAGTCCGAGGGGGTCCAGGCCTGGGCCACCACCAGCTCGCTGTCCTCAAAAAACGCCGCCAACAGCTGCGCGAGCTGTTCGGGGTCTTCGGCCTTTTTGACCCCCGCCGAGAAGGACGAGTCCGGGCGCTTGAGCACCACCGGGAACACGAACTCCTCGAGGATGCGGCCCGCGTGCCGTTCGTCGACGACCAGGCTCTTGGGGTGCGGCAGCTTGTGCTTGGCGAAGGCCTCGGCGAGGAACACCTTGTTGGTCGCGCGCACGATGCTGGTGCTGTCGTCCATCACCACCAAGCCATCGGCCTCGGCCCGGCGCGCGAAGCGGTAGGTGTGGTGGTTGACCGCGGTGGTCTCGCGCAAAAAGAGCGCGTCGAACTCCGGGATGCGGCCCGCGTCGGTCTTGTCGATGAACTCGACGTCCAGGTCGTGGTGCCGGGCCGCGGCCGCGAACCGATCGAGGGCGCCTTTGTCCGAGGGCGCATCCGCCTCCTCGGGATTGACCAGGATCGCGAGGTCGAACCGGGCCGCGCGTCGACGAGCCGGCCCGCGCTTGCGCCGGAAATGGGCCTCAGCCTGCTGCTGAACGAACGCGATGTGGTGATCGGGCACATCACTCAGGCCGATGGCCCGAAGGGTGGATAGCGAGAAGGTCCCGGCTTCGCGGTGAAAACGCGCGCGCAACAGGGGCACGGGAAAACGGTTGAACAGCGCGGTGGCGAGGTCTTGGTGGCGCGCGGCCAAACACCGGCCGAAATAGATGCTCAATGTATAGGCATCCGAGGTCAGGCTCTTGAGGCGCTTCTCGACCAGGGGCGCGAGCTCCGCCGCCACCGCGCGCACCAACGCGTCGTTCTTGAGGTCCTGCATGGTGGAGACCGCGGGCAGGGGGCGGTGGCCGCGGCCGTCGGCGAGCAACGACACGTAGTAGCCCACCGTCTGGTAGCTGGAGGTGCGGCACAGGTTGAACACCCGGGCGCCCTTGGCCTGCGCGAAGGCGGGATCGGTGAGGTAGTCGCGGGCGCGCACGAGTTCGACCCCGGCGATGGGGAAGGACACCCGCGCGGGGTTGTCGACGACGAGGAGGGGGGTCACGTCAGGCCCGCGGCCGCGACTTCGGTTGGATCGCGACGAGGTTGGCGTCCCAGGTCATGACCCCGAGGAGCAGGGACGCGGTGAACCGTTCGATGGGCACTTGGTATTGGCTCATGCCGCTGCCAGGGTTGTCGTGCAGGGGGTCGGCCACCGAGGCGAGATGGGCGCTTTGGTCCCAGCCGGTGAGGACCACAAAGTGCCCGGTGGGGTCGCCGCCGACGTCGTCGTATTGGTCGTGGCGCTCCCGGGCGCAGTCGTAGAGGTAGGTCGCGTTGAGCCCGCACAGCAGCGGCACGCCGTCGTCGAGCCACGCCCCCACCATCGCCTCGGTGAGCGGCTGGTAGCGCACCGTGCCGCCGAGATCGAGAAACCCCCGGTAGGCCTCGGTGGCGAGTTGGAGCTTCTCGTCGTGGCGCTTTTTGGCCGCCTGGAGGAACAGCTTGTCGCTCAGGTCGGCGGGGCGCGGCCCGAACCACGTCGGGTCGAACAGGTTGAGGTTGTAGGTCAGCAATGTGACGTCATACCCGCGGCGGAGGGCGTGCGAAGCCAGGGTGACCCCGAGGGTGCCGCCCGTGGGCAGGCTCGGGATGTCGTCGACGACGTCAGCGAGGGCGATGTCGTCGGCCCAGTAGCGGTAGACCGCGTGCAGGCAGGTCGGTCCGCAGGTGGTGTCGTCGGGCTGCGGCTCGACGTGGATGTGAAAATGGCTGGTCATGGCGAGGCCACCGAGAGAACAGGACGCGCGGTGAGTGCAGCCCGCGTGCCATGGCCCGGGCCGGCGGTGTGGTCCCACGAGGCCCAAAGCCGGCCAAGCCGGCCCGCCACCGAGGAGAAACGACCCAGTTTGCCGCGCGAAATGGGGCATTTTGGGGCGCCTGTCCCCTCCCCGGGGGGACGGGACGTGTGGGCAGGTGGTTGGCGGGGCGAGAGCTTCGTACATGTCTCACCGTCGTTCGACGGAGCATCACCCGTCGGCCATGCTCCGATACCCAGAACCCTCGATTTTCCGTCTCGCCCACATCCCCCAGGAGCTGACGTGACCACCATCGGCAAAACCAAGACCAGCACGCCCACCCGGACCCGCACCGAGTCCACCGCCGACGCCAACCGGACCAAGACGCTGGCCAAGCCCGCCACCACCGCGGCCAGCACCAACCCCGCGCTGCCCAACAACGCGGCCCGCGCCGCGGTGGGCGCCGACACCACCAACCGGGCCCCCACCGTCCAGACGGACAACCCCCCGGTGGCCCTCCGCGCGGGGCTGCAAAATGGGACTGCACCACGGCAGACCCCTCTCGAGGAATCGCGCGCCCGCACCGATGGTCTCGAAGCCGAGCTCCGCCGGGCCCAAGAGCACGAGCGCGAGCCCGACCTCACCACCGCCAAGAACAACCTCGGCGACCACATCGAAAACGACTACCTGCCGCAGCTCCAAGAGCAAAGGCGCGACCTCGGCATGGAGATGTTCCGCGCGGTCGAACACGGCCAGCCCACCGACGGCATCCAGACCCGCATGGACGAAAACGCCGCGGAAATCGAGCGCGCCACGGGGTTGCTCGACGAGGCCCGCGGCGCACCGATCACCGGCGCGGACAGCGCGGGGGTGTTCGAGGCGCCCCCCGGCTTTGACCTGCAGAACCCGCCCGCCAGCTTCTCCGGTCGCGTCACCGCCCCCAACGGGGTCAGCTACGACACGCAAGTCCAAGCCAGCGACACCACCACCGCCGGCCCCAACGGCGAAGAGATGCGCACCCTGTCCATCACCCGCAGCGGGGCCCTCGGCGTGGCCGGGGAAGGCGACATCGGCGCGGTGGGGGTGCAGGCCGGCGCCTTCCGCGGCGAGGCCATGACCTACGAGATGCAAATCCCCGAGGCGGATTACCAACGCATCCTCGCCGGCGACGCGCCGTTCCCCGATCCGGGCCGGTTGTCGACGCTGCCTCCCGGCTCGTCGGTGACGATTCGCCAGGAAGACTTCCAAAACAGTGAGCTCGGGGGCAGCTACGGCGCGTTCCAGATCGGCTCGAACCACAGCACCGCCGAAGGCAACGCCATCCGTCTCGAGGTCGGCGAAGACGCCGTGCGCGTGCTCGCGGGCCCGTACGAGTCCGTCACCAATGGAGCTGCATTGGGGCTCGGGGTCGACATTGGCTCCGACGACTTCAAGCTCGGCGGGAGCGTTCAAATCGGCGGGTCCACCACCCTCACCGAAGGCACGATGGCGTTCGCGGACATCTCCCGCGACAGCGGGCAGGGTGCGTACGAGGACTTCTTGTCCAGCGGCGAGGTGCCCCCCGTCGGCACCACCGGCGTGCGCACCGGCGGCACCGTCACCACCGTCGACATCAACTCGTCGAGCGCCATCGGCGGTCAGCTCGACATCGGCCCCCTCACCCTCGGGGGCACGCTGCTCGACGGCCGCAGCGTCAACGGCAGCCACACCACCATCAACTACAACGACGGCTCCTCCGAGGTCGCGGCCCAGGTCGAGGAAGGGGGCGTGACCGCCTTCGCCAACGCCAGCTACGATGCCAGCGGACGCCAGACCGACCTGCAACAAGGCGTGGTCCTCGACAACGTCGACAGCAGCTACCAAGAGAACTTCGCCCAAGCGCTCGGGGTCGAGCCTGGACCGCGCGGGGACTACCAGGTGAGCTTCGACGACCAGAGCTACGCCGCCCTGCGGGACCGCACGTTCGACGCCTTGGCCCAGCGGCACCCCTGGAGCAGCGAGCCGGAGATGCTCGACGCCCTGCGCGCGGGTCCCAACGACAGCGGCATCTACGAGACCGCGAGCGGCGTACAGTTTTCCCCGTCGCTGGACCCCGCGGTGTCCGCGATCGTGACCAACGAGTCCATGGAGGGGTTTTTGCAGGACCCCAGCATTCGCCACGGCGGCTCCACCACCTTCGCCGACGACCTGTTGGGCATCTGGGCCGACACCATGGACCAGGGCGCGTTGCCCGGGACCCACAACAGCTACTGAACGCCGACCGGCCGGCCGGGCCGGACGCTCAGGCCAGCTCGAGCGCGACCAGCGCGAGCAGCGGGCCAAAGGTGAGCAGCAGGCAAAACGCGAACAGGCCCAGGAATGGGCGCACCACCAAGCTGCGCACCCACTGGTTGACGCCCTCGGCTTTGTCCGCGTAGCGCTTCGCCTTGGCCGCCATCGCGCGCAGCCGTTCGGCGCCGGAGGGGCCCGAAGCGGCCTGATCCTCGTCGGGGGCGGGTTCTGTCGAGGCGTCCGCGTCCTGGGCCGCGGCGTTGAAATCAGCCGCGGCGTTGGCGACAGCCGCGGCGTTGGCGATAGCCGCGGCGTTGGCGTCAGCCGCGGCCTTGGCGTCAGCCGCGGCCTCGACCTCCGCCGCGTCCTCGTCATCGAGCACACGCTCGACAATGGCCCTGGACAAGACCCTCTCCACCCGGCCCGCGACCAGGCCGCCCACCACCGGCACCTTGCTGCCCGCAAACTCGAACACCAAGGGAAACGTCACCGAGGTGAGCGTGGTCATCAGCAGCTGTGCAAACGTGACCCGTTGGGCGACGTCGGGTGACATGCCAGCGCAAACCGTGCCAAGCGCGCCAAAGGTCACCGAGAACAACCCCGAGACGCCCCCGGCCGCGCGCCGCGCAAACAAGTAGAGGGTCAAGCTCACGCTCAAAAACAGCGCGCCCAAAAAGAACCACACGAACCCGAGCACGTCGATGAGCCCGGCGGCCCAGGCCGAGCGCAGGTGGTGGGCGTTGGGCACGAGCAAAAAGATGTACGCCACCACCATGGTCACCCCGACGAGGATCGTGACCCGCAGCCCGAGGGCCGCGACCCCGAGCGCGCTCAGGGTGTCGCCGAGCTCTCGGCCGAGCCCGGCCTTGCGCAGGGCGGAGAAGTCGATGCCGGTGTCCGCGCTCAGCCGCTGGGCGAGGGCATCGCCGCCGCCGCGGGTCGCGCGGCGCCACCGGCTCGGCGGCTTCGGTCGGGTCTCGGTGGTGTCGGTCATGCGGCCCCCGGGCCCTAGGTGGTGATCGCCGCGTCATCTGTCAAGGCCGCGGGCTCGTTCCCCGGTCTCTCCCCCAGGTTTCCACAGGGTTTTCCACAGCTTGGCGGCGCCCTTGGGCGGCCGGCCCCACGTGCTATGCCAAAGGACATGAGCGACGTCCCCGAGGACATCCCCTACGACGATGCCCCCCTGCCCGACGACGTGCCCTACGGCGAGCACGACGACGAGGAGATGCCCCCTTTGGGCCCGCTGCCCGCCCGCGCGGCCCCGGCCCCGTCGGCGGCGATCGCGCCCGAGCCCGACGAGGATGACGACGACCAGAGCGAGGCGTTGGTCCCCCTGGGCCAGGTCTTGGCCGAGCTGTCCCAGCGGGCCGACGAGGCCGAGCGCACGCTGCTCGAGGGGCTGCTCCCCAATACCCGGACCCCGCCCAACGCCCTCGACGCCGAGCGGGCGCTGCTCGGGGGGGTGATGATCGACCCCGCCGCGTTCGAGAAGGTGATCGAGGAGGGCCTCGCGGCGGACGATTTTTACCGCAAAGCGCACGGCATCGTGTTCAAGGCGATGATCGACCTGTACCACCAGGCCGAGCCGGTGGACACCCTCACCGTCGTCGACGAACTGATGCGCCGGGGCCAGCTCGAGACCGTGGGAGGCGCGGCCCAGGTGGCCCAGCTCGAGGCGTTGATCCCCACCGCGGCCCACGTGGGCGCCTATGCCCGGTTGATCCGGGAGAAGTCCACGCTGCGGCGGCTGATCGAGACCGCGACCCAGATCGTCACCGCCGCGTACAAACAAGAGCGCCGGGTGGAGGAAATCCTCGACGAGGCCGAGCGCGCGATCCTCGCCATCAGCGAAGCCAATGTGCGCAAAGGCATTGTGCCGATGGCGGAGCTGGTCAAGCGCGCCACCGAGCAGCTGGAGAAGGCCTACAACGCCAAGAGCGCGATCACGGGCATCGCCACGGGGTTTCGCGACCTCGACAACATGACGTCGGGGTTCCAGCCCGGGGACCTGGTGATCATCGCGGCCCGGCCCTCGATGGGCAAGACCGCGTTCACCCTCAATGTGGCTGCACACGCGGCGATGCGCGCCCACGCCCCGGTGGCGTTCTTTTCTCTCGAGATGGGCGCGGACCAACTCGTGCAACGTCTGCTCGGGGCCGAGGCCCGCATCGACATCAGCGCGCTGCGCAAGGGGTTCATCCAGCGGCACGAATGGGCCAAGCTGGCCCAGGCCGCGGGCGAACTCGGCGAAGCCCCGCTCTACATCGACGAGACCCCGTCCATCTCCGTGGCCGAGATGCGCACCAAGTGCCGCCGCCTCGCCCAGGAGGGGGGCATCAAGATGATCATCGTCGACTACCTCCAGCTCATGACCGGCCCGCCGGGCATCGAGAACAAAGCCCAGGAGGTGGGCGAAATCTCGAAGGGGCTCAAGACCCTGGCCCGCGAACTCAACGTGCCGGTCATCGCCCTGTCCCAGCTCAACCGCGGGGTGGAGTCGCGCACCGACAAGCGCCCGATGATGAGCGACCTGCGCGAGTCCGGCGCCATCGAACAGGACGCGGACCTCATCGCGTTTCTGTACCGCGAAGAGTACTACCTCAAGGACAAGACCCCCGAGGACAAACTCGGCGTGGCCGAGGTCATCGTGGGCAAACACCGCAACGGCCCCACCGGGTTCGTCGAGCTTCGCTTCTTCAACTCGATCACGCGGTTCGCGGACCTCAGCCGCGACCACGACGAATACGCCCCGTAGGACAACGACATTGACAGCGACATGGCAAGGCTACTCGGTCGTCATCGAGGACACCGTGCGCTGGGGGGACATGGATGCCTTTCAGCACGTCAACAACACCGTGTATTTTCAGTACTTCGAGTCCGCCCGCATCGCGTACTTCGAGCGCGCGGAGATTCTCGCCACCCATCCCATCGGGCCCATCCTCGGCGCCACCTCGTGCCGGTTCAAAGCCCCGCTGTCGTATCCCGACCAGCTCCAGCTCGGGGCCCGGGTGTCGTCGTTCACCGACGACCGCTTCACCATGGCGTACGCGGTCTTTTCCGCGGACAAGCAACGCGTCGTGGCCGAGGGCGATGGCGTCGTCGTCGGCTACAACTACCAGACCCAGCAGAAGGCCCCGCTCCCCGCGGGATGGGTCTCGGCCATCCGCCGCCTCGACGGGCTCTGACGCGTCGCGCCTGAAGGTGTGCTGAAGCCCACCACCACCCTTTGACAGCCCCCGGCCGGCGCGGAACCATGTCGGATGGTCGCGCGCATCCAAAAGCCCACTGTCACGCCCTCGCGGTCCCGCACCGTCGACGGGACCACCGCCCCCTCGTCCACGACCCCGGCCACCACCGTCGACGGGACCACCGGGGCCAAGGGGCCGGCCGACGGCTACGAGACCGGCGCCGCCACCGGGGACGCCCCCCGCACCGCCCTGACGGAATCGCAAAAGGACGCCGTTCGGCACAACCCCGCCCTGTCGGTGCGCGGCCCCACCCGCGCGGACATCGCCCGGACCCGGCCGACGTACGTCGGCACCGTCGAGGTGGACGAGAGCGGGCAGGCTTATGTGCGCGACCCGTACCAGGACCGGAAGTTTCCCCTCGCCGGCGACGCGGTGGCCGCGGGCACGGTGGTCGAGGTCTCGTACGACGCGATGACCGGCGACGTCACCGTCGACAAATCATTGGCCGACCCGGGGAGCGCGAAGGCGGAGATGTACGAGATCGCGGCCCGCCACGGTCTCGACCCGACCTTTCCCCCGTCGGTGATGGCCGAGGTGGCGGAGATTCAGAAGGCGCCGGGCATTCAATCGGGGGTGGACAGCGGCGAGCTCGTCGACATGCGCGACATGGCGTTCATCACCATCGACAACGAGGACAGCCGCGACCTCGACCAGGCGATGTTCATCGAAAAGCGCGACGACGGCGGCTACACCGTGCACTACGCGCTCGCCGACGCCAGCTACTACGTGACCCCGGACAGCGAGCTGTTCAAAGAGGCGCTCAAGCGGGGCACGAGCATGTACCTGCCGGGGCTGTGTGTGCCCATGCTCCCCGCCGAGCTGTCCGAGGGCTTGGTCTCGCTCAACGAGGGGGTCGACCGGCGGGCGCTGGTCTTCAGCATGTCACTGGACAAGAACGGCGAGATGGAGTCCACCGACGTCAAACGGGCGTGTATTCGGAGCCGCAAGAAGCTCGCCTACGACGGGGTGCAGGCCTACCACGACAAGAAGCAGGCGGGGCAGGGCGACACCGACGCCAAGCACCACGGGCACGATTTCACCGAGACCTTGAGCCTGCTGCAAGAGGTGGGCGAAAAGCGCATGGCCATCGCCCGCGACCGCGACGTGCCGAGCTACCACCGCACCCCGGTGCACGTGTCGTATCAGGACGAGCGTGGCCACGCGTTCACCGTGGTCGGCGACGAGCGCAACGACGTCGAGAAGTGGAACGAGCAGATTTCGCTGATGTGCAACATCGAAGGCGCGCGCATGCTGCAGCAATACGCCGGCGATCCCGACGTGCAGGGCGTGTTCCGCAACCACGATGCGCCCCCCCAGCAGCGCAGCCGTCAGTTTGCCGGGTTCGTCGAGGACCTGATACAGGCCCGCGGCCTCGACCCCGACGTGTTCCGTTGGCGCCGGGATGAGTCCATGGCCGACTACCTCGCGCGGCTGCCCATGGAGGGGCCGTTCTTGCGGACCTCGGAGGCGATTCACCAAAAGGCGGTGTTCACCAACGTGGGCGCGGAGTTCGCGGCGGAGGCCACCGGCCACTATGGGGTCGGTTCCGGCGATGGCTATGCACGATTCTCCTCGCCGATGCGGGAGCTGGTGGGCATCTTTACCCACCAAGAGCTGCTCGACGGCATGCTCGACCGGACGGGCACCGCGGAGCGGGACGAGAAGCTCCGGCAAAAGGTCCTCGAGGTGGGCAACGGCACCAAGCGGGTGCAGTCGCGCATCACCAAAGAGGCCAACAAGTTGGCCATCGACGACCTGTTCCAGCAGGACGCGGAGCTGCCCGAAGGCGAGCGGCCGGTGCGGCGGGGCACGCTGATGGCGCTCGAGAAGAACAAGGCCATCATCCGCCTCGACGAGCCCCCCATCGAGGTCAAGATCTACAAGAGCGACGTGCTGGAGTGGACCGGCCGCGAGCTGGTGGCGGACAAAGACCACGTCGCGGTCCACGAGGGCGATCGCGCGTTCTACGTCGGGCAGTTTGTGGACGTGCAGGTGGTCGGGTACGACGAGGACAAAGGCCACTGGATCATCGTGCCCACCGGCGCGGGCGACTGAGCGCGCCCTGGCCTCGGCCGGACGGGGGTTGCCCTGGGGCCGTGGGGCTCCTACATTCGACACCATGTGGTTCGGAACGTCCGTGTTTCACGCTCCTGATCCTGCGCCCGCGCGCGCTTGAACGACCCCTCGTTTTGACCGGTCCGATCGGTCTAAATCGTAATATATTCAGATGGTTATCAGGAGTTGCCGTGGTCACCGACAACCTCAAACAAGACAAGTCCAGCCTCCAGGTCGTCGCCGACGAGGCCCCCTTCCGCCAAGTGCACGAGCCGGTGCCCGAGGCCGACATCACCTGGCGGAGCCCACGCCGGGACGCGTTCTGGCAGGCCATCCCCGCGTGGAAGGACGTCGACTACGACACGTTCATCGACCACAAGTGGCAAGAGCGCAACGCGATCACCACCCCGCAGAAGTTGTTGTCGGCGGTGCAGGAGCTGGTGAGCGAGGAGTTTCTCGACGACGTGCGCAAGGGGTTCGGCGAGGCGCCGATGGCGGTGCGCATCTCCCCGTACCTGCTCAGCCTCATCGACTGGGAAAAGCCGTACGCCGATCCCATCCGGCGACAGTTCTTGCCGGTGGCGAGCCAACTCGAGCCCGACCACCCCATGCTCACCCTCGACTCGCTCCACGAGCAGGACGACTCGCCCACCCCGGGGCTCACCCACCGCTACCCGGACAAAGCGCTGTTTTTGACCCTCGACACCTGCCCGGTGTACTGCCGCTTCTGTACCCGTAGCTATGCAGTGGGATTGGATACGGAGCACGTCGAGAAGGTGTCCATCAAGGCCACCGAAGATCGCTGGGACCGCGCGTTGGCCTACCTGCGCACCCGGCCCGAGGTCGAGGACGTGGTCATCTCCGGCGGGGACGCCTACCGCCTCAAGGCCAAACAGATCCTCAAGCTCGGGCACTCGTTGCTCGACATGCCCCACATTCGCCGCTTCCGGTTCGCGAGCAAGGGCCCCGCGATCCAACCGATGAAGATCCTCACCGACCACGACTGGACCAACGCGGTCACCGAGATCGTCGAGCGGGGCCGCAAGTTGCACAAAGAGGTGTGCATCCACACCCACTTCAATCACCCCCACGAGGTCACCGGCATCTCCGAAGACGCGCTCAACCTGCTCTTCGAGCGGGGCATCACCGTGCGCAACCAGTCGGTGCTGCAAAACGGCGTCAACGACGACCCGGCCACGATGATCGAGCTGTCGCGCCGGCTGAGCTTCATCAACGTGCACCCCTACTACGTGTACGTGCACGATCTCGTGCAGGGCACCGAAGACCTGCGCACCACGGTGAAGACCGCGGTGAGCCTGGAGAAACACCTGCGCGGGGCCACCGCCGGCTTCAACACCCCGACCTTCGTGGTCGATGCGCCGGGGGGCGGGGGCAAACGCGACGCGCACAGCTTTGAGTACTACGACCGCGAAACCGGCATCAGCGTGTACACCGCGCCGAGCGTGAAGCCGGGCGCGCAGTTTTTGTATTTTGATCCGCTGCGCACCCTCTCGCCGTCGGTGCAGCGCTACTGGCAAGACGAGAAGATGCGCAACGAGATGATTTCCGCCGCCAGCCTCGAGGGCAAACGCCAACGCATCTGACGCCCGGAGCCGCCCATCCGGGACCAGAATCGAGGAACGTCTGACACGCGTCGTCGCCATCGGGGACATTCACGGGCACAGCCGCGCCCTCGACGCGCTGTTTGTGTGCGCGGGCATCCGCGACCAGGACCGGGTGGTGTTCTTGGGCGATTACGTCGACCGGGGCCCAGACAGCGCGGGGGTGGTCGAGCGGGTGATCGCACGAAGTCGGCGGGCGCCGACGGTGGCCCTGTTCGGCAACCACGAAGAGATGATGGTGCTCGCGCCGGACGACGAGACCATGCGGCGGCTGTGGCTCAACGTGGGGGGGCGCGAGACGTTGGCGTCGTACCAAGCCCGGCCCGACGGTGAGCGGCTGTTCGACGAGCACCGCGCGTTTTTCCAGCACGAGACGCGGATTGTGTACGAGACCGACACCGAGATCTTTGTCCACGGGGCCGCGCCCCCCGACGTGCCGCTGGGGGAGGTCCCGGTGGACACGGTGGTGTGGCAAAAGTTCATGAACTTCTCGCCCCACCTGTCGGGCAAGCGGGTGGTCACCGGACACACCGCGCAGAAAAGCGGCGTGCCCTTCGACCTGGGGCATTCCCTATGCATTGATACGTACTGCTACGGGGGTCAGTGGCTCACGGCCTTGGACTGTGGCGCCAACCTGGTGTTCCAAGCCAACGCAAACGGCGACACCCGGTCGGGACCGCTGGCCGACGTCAGCCGGTGGGCCGGCGCCGCAACGCCTTGAACGCCTCGTCGTCGCGGACGACCTCGACCTCGAGCTGGAGCCCGTAGAACGCGCGGAACGCGGGGGCTTGGCGCTCGGCGTTCCAGGCCTCGAGGGGCGCGCCGTGGGGGGCGTGGATGAACACAAACAGGGTGTCGCCTTTGCGGTCCGCGATGATGTCATCGACGAGCTCGTTGCGGCCGCGGTCGAGGGCGTCGGCGAGCCGGAGCAAGGGAACGAGCTTGCGCAGCACCGCGATCTCGTCGGGCTGGAGACGTTGTAAGCCTTCGTGCCCGTCGAGGGGCAGGCGCCGGCGGTGGTACCGACACAGCCGGGCCACGAAGCGTTGCTCCCGGCGGGTGATGCCGGGCAGGGGCGTGTTCTCGACCACGTAGGCGGAGTGGCGGTGGTGTTTTTGCCGGCTGATCACGTAGCCGATGTCGTGCAGGAGCGCGGCGACCTCGAGGAGGGTGCGTTCGCGATCGCCGAGTTTGTGCAAGAACACGGTGGCGTCGAACAGCATGCTCACGAGGTGGGCGGTCTGGGCGCCGTGGTTTTCGTCGAAGTGAAAGCGCCGGCCGAGCTCCAGGGCCGCGCTCTTGAGGCTGACATCGGCGGGGCGGGTGAGCTGGCCGAGCATGTCGAGCAGCAGGCCGTCGCGCAGGCTCCCGTCGCAGGCTTCGACCTCGTCGAGGTGGAGGGCTTCCATGACCGCGCCGAGGATGACGGCGGCGCCGACGATGACTTCGGCGCGGCGCTCGCCGAAGTGCTTTTTGCGTTGGGACAGCGACATGCGGGCAAGCTGGGCGATCATCGAACGCACCTGTGCCAAGCTGGCCCGGCGTTCGCCTTTGCCGAACCGGATCAGCGCCCGGACGCTGCCCGAGGTGCCCAGCACCCGGGTGGCGGCGGCCCGCGGGGCGGGGTCCCCGAGGTCGGTGCGGATCGCGCGGTCGACGTAGGCGCGCATCAGGTGCAGCTCCTGGCTGCGGATTTTTTCGTGGCGCTCAAAGTGTTCGAACAGGCGGAGCGCGCCGAGCCCGATGGAGAACACGTGGGTCGGGCTGTTGCCCTTGGCGAGCACGATCTCGGTGGAGCCGCCGCCGATGTCGATGATCGCGTTGTTCTCGTCGGGGGACCGGCCGGCGAGGGCGGCGAGGGAAATGAGACGCGCCTCCTCGAGGCCGGAGATGACATTGACGTCGAAGCCGGTGCTTTGGCGCAGGCGGGCAACGACATCGTCCTGGTTGCGGGCGTGGCGGAAGGCGGCGGTGGCCACCGCGCGCACCTCGGCATTTTCGCGCTCGATCACGTCCCGGTAGGCGAGCAGGGCGGCCTCCAGGCGCGCGATGGCGTCTTCGGCGATGACCCCGTGGTCGAATACGCCTTCGCCGGGCCGGACCGCGTCGCGCTGGTCGAACAGCTCGACCAGCGTGCCGAGCGGGCTGCGTCGTACGATTTTGCAGCGCACGGCGTTGGTGCCGATGTCGATGGCGGCGAGGGGCCGTTGCGCGGGCATACCGCAGGGTCGCAAGTTTTGGCCGGGGGCGTCAAAGGCGTATTGTGTCGGGCATGCCCCTGACTGGTTCTGAGCTGTTCATCAATCGAGAGTTGTCTTGGCTGGCCTTCAACGAGCGGGTGGTGGCCCAGGCCGATGACCCGTCGCTGCCGCTGTACGAACGGTTGCGCTTTTTTGGCATCGCCGCGGAGAACCTCGACGAGTTCTTTATGGTCCGGGTCGCGGGCTTGAAGCGCCAGGTGCGCAGCGGGGTGCTCGAAGCCCCCGCCGATGGCTTGCTCCCTGAAGAACAGCTCGCCGCGATCAGCGAAAAGGTCGCGGGGCTGCTCGAGGAAGTGGACCGGGTGTGGTTCGAGGGCATCGTGCCGCTGTTGGCCAGCGCCGACGTGCACCTGCTGTCCCCCCGCGACCTCGACGAGGGGCAGCTGGAGGTCGCGCATGACCGCTTCATGCGCGATGTGTTCCCCGCCTTGACCCCCATCGCCCTGGACCCTGGCCACCCCTTTCCCCACCTGCGCAACAAGACGCTCAACGTCGCGCTCCACCTGCGGCGGCGGGGCAAGGGCAAACGCCGCAACCTGCACAACCGGTTGTACGCGTTGGTGCAGGTGCCCACCGTCCTGACCCGGCTGTTGCGGGTGCCGCACAAAAGCGGCCGGGCCTACGTGATGCTCGAGGACCTCATCGCGCGGTATGCCCACGAGCTGTTTCCCGGGTTTGTGGCCGAGGAGTCGGCGTGTTTCCGCGTCATCCGCAACTGGGACCTCGAGGTCGACGAGGAGGAGGCCGAGGACTTGATGCACGCGGTGGAGGCCGAGCTGCGCCGCCGGGACCGGGGCGCGGCGGTGCGGCTGGAGATCGTGGACTCCGCCTCGGCCAACATCGAAATGTTGCTGCGTGACGCGCTCGGCCTCGAGGCCGACGACGTGTTTCGCTACAAAAGTCCCCTCGGGCCCCAGGACCTGTCGGTGTTGGCCAAGGAGGACCTGCGGCGCGAGTTGCGCATCGAGCCGTTCACCCCGGTGACGCCCACCGAGTTTGGCGATGCCGAGTCCACGTTCGACCTGCTGCGCGAACAGGACGTGTTGTTGCACCACCCCTACGACTCGTTCGAGCCGGTGGTGCGCTTCATCGAGGAGGCGGCCGAGGACCCGCGGGTGCTCGCGATCAAACAGACCTTCTACCGGACCAGCGGCGACAGCCCTTTTGTGCGGGCCCTGTCCCGGGCGGCGGAAAACGGCAAACAGGTGGCCGCCCTCGTCGAGATCAAAGCGCGCTTCGACGAGCAGAACAACATCGAGTGGGCCCGCCGCCTCGAGGAGAGCGGCGTACACGTGGTGTACGGACTGGTCGGGCTCAAGACCCACTGCAAGGCCGCGCTGGTGGTGCGCCGCGAGGACCAAGGCATCCGCAGCTATGTGCATTTGGGCACCGGCAACTACAACCCCCAGACCGCGCGGGGGTACACCGACCTCTCGTTCATGACCGCGCGGGAACCCTTCGCCGAGGACGTGGCCGCGTTGTTCAACATGCTCACCGGCCTGTCCGACGCCCCCACCTGGCGGCGGCTGTCGGTCGCCCCCATCAACCTCGAGAGCGAGGTGCTGCGTCACATCGAACGCGAGATTCAGCGCAGCCAGGCGGGGGAGCCCTGCCGCATCCGGGCCAAGATGAACAGCCTCGTCGACCCGGTGGCGATCCGGGCCCTGTACCGGGCGAGCCAAGCGGGGGTGCCGGTGGAGCTTTTGGTGCGCGGCATCTGTTGCTTGCGCCCCGGGCTCGCGGGGGTCTCGGAGAACATCCGGGTGGTGAGCATTGTGGACCGGTTTTTGGAGCATAGCCGGGTGTTCGCGTTTGGCCCGGACGGGCGGGAGACGATCCTCTTGTCGTCCGCGGACTGGATGCCGCGCAACTTCCGCCGGCGGGTGGAGGCGATGTTCCCCATCGATGACCCCAAGCTCAAGACCCGCATCATGCAAGAGATCTTCGAGGAGGGGCTCGCCGACAATGAATCTGCGCACGAGCTGAGGGCGGACGGCACCTACAAAAAGGTGCCAAGCGACAAGAAACGACTGCGCTCGCAGTACCGCTGTATGGACCGGGCCAAACAGGACGATTTGCTCGCCGCGGAGAGCCTGGCCCTGACCCCGGTGCGCAAACCCCACCGGCGCAACCGCGACCGGACCAAGCCCAAGAAGAAGAAGCCGTCGCGCAAATGAGACTGACCCTTTTTCGGCACGGCATCGCCCAGGATCGCGCCGACCCCGCATGCCCCCCCGACGAAGACCGGCCGCTCACCGACGAGGGCATCGACAAGACCCGGCGGGCGGCGCGGGGGTTGGTCTGGCTGTGGGGCGACGCGCCCCCGGCCAAAATGGTGCAAAGCCCGTGGCTCCGCGCGGTCCAGACCGCGGACCTGCTCGACGACGAGCTCGGGGGGCGCTGCCCGCGCACGACCTTTGTCGAGATGCGCCCGTTCGATCCCGCGGCCGCGGTGCTCGATCACCTGCGCGACCATGACGGGGACGTGGTGTTGGTGGGTCACGCCCCCCACCTCGACGAACTCGCCGCGTTCCTGTGCGGGGCGCGGCCCCGGGCGTTCCGGTTGAAGAAGGCGGGGGCGGCGCTGTTCGACTTTGTCGACGTGCCCTTGGCCGGGCAAGGCACCCTCGTCGGGGTCTACGCACCCAAGGCCTTGCGGCGCTTGGGCCCCTAAAGCCCGCGAACGGGTCAGAAGCCCAAGAGCTCTTTGGCCTTTTTCTTGGCTTTTTCCTCGGCCTCTTTGCGCCTTTTCTCGGCTTCTTTTTTGGCCTTCTCCGCGGCCTTGCGCGCCTTTTCCTCCGCCGCCTTCTTGGCCGCGGCGGCTTTCTTTTTGGCCTCTTCTTCGGCCCGCTTGCGTTGCTCCTCGGCCGCTTTCTTGGCCGCGTCGGCTTTGGCCTGGGCCTCCGCTTGTGCTTTGGCCGCGGCGTCTTGGGCTTTGGCTTTGGCCTCATCGGCCGCGGCCTGGCCCCGGTCGATCGCCCCCCGCGCCGCGTCGCGACCGCGGTTGACCACCTCTTGGGCGCCCTCCTGCACCGTGTCTTTGACCTGCTCGACCGTCTCTTTGACCAATGTGCCTGGGTCCTGGCCGATCAGCGCACCCACCAGGCTCGAGACGTCCACCCCCGTGATCACGGGCTTTTTCCAGGTGCCCTTGATCTTCATCGGCACCTCGGCCCCTTTGCCCGCGATCGCCCCCCCGAGGGCGGTGCCGAGCACGGTGTCCGACAGCTTGGCCCGGGCGTCGAGGTCCAGCCGCCCGTCCACGTCGCCCCCACCGGTCAGGTGCAACCGGCCGAACCCGGTGGCGACGTCCACCGGGTCCTGCAGTGTCATTTTGCCCCCGTGGAACTTGAGCCGGGCTTGCAGGTCGCGCAGCGCGGTCCCGAGGTCGATGCTGCGCGGGGCGGCCTTTTTCTTTCGTCCCTGGTTGGTCGTCTTCGCGCCCCCGGCGAAGCCGGTGAAGGTCGCGAACATCTGTTGCGCGCGAAACGCCTGCTCCAGCGGACCTTGCACCGCCCCGAGCACGTCGAGCCCCTCCCAGGCGAGCGCGTCGGTCTTGATCTCCCAACGCCCGAGCAGGCTCCGGGCCAGGGTCTTCATGCTCAGGCCTTCGCCCTTGAGGTCAATGTCATTGTCAATGCGCCCGGTGACGCCCCCGTCGGAATCGGTGGCCGCGCGCAAGAGCTGTTCGACCCGGAGCCCGTTGGCCGTGCCCTGGATGTCGTAGCCGAGGCGCGCCCGCCCGAGGTCGATGCTCGAGCCCGCGGCGGCGACCCGACCGTCGAACACGGTGAGGCCGAGTTGGTCGAACCGCAACACACCTTTGTCGAGGACAAATGACCCCTCGAGGTCGCGAATGGTCTGGTCGCTGACCACGAGCTTTTGGAGGTCGACCTTGCCGGTGCCGGACAGGCTGCGCACCGTGCGCCGGGCCGCGGGAGACAGGCCGTCGGGGTTTTCGTCCTGGGCGTCGGTCGCCTTGGCGTCGTCGTCCGAGGCGGGCAGCAGGCGATCGAGGTCGAGGCTTTTGCCTTTGAGGTCGAGGGCGAACTTGGGTTTGTCGAGGTCGACCAAGGTGCCTTTGAGGGCCACGTCGGTGTGCCGGCCGACCTTGACCGTGGGCAGATCGAACGCGATGTCGAGGGTGGACAAGTCTTGGGTGTCGCCGACCACGGTGACGTCACCGCGCACGGTGGTGTCGTCGGGGAGTTGGTTGAGGGTGGGCTCGATGGCGCGCACGTCGGCCCAGCGCAGGGTGGTGTCGGTGAGGGCGACGTCGATGACGGGCGCGTCCAGCCGTCGCACGGTGGCGCGGCCCCGGATGGTGGATTGGCCCGCGCGCAGGGTGAGGTTCTTGGCGTCGACGAGCAGGCCTTTTTGGTCGTTGGGCGTGCCCTTGATCCGGACCGCGCCCTCGAGCCCGCCCCGGGGGGGCAGCATGCCCGCGCCGGGGAGGTTGTGGCGCAGGTCGTCAAAGGCGAGCTTGACCTCGCCGAGGTCGATGTCGACGGTGGCGTCGGGTTGGTCGAGCTTGGTCCCGGTGCCCTTGGCCTCCACCGTGCTGCCCCCGATGCGCAGCACCGCGGCGCGGATGGTGGCGTCGTTTTGTTTTTGCACCACGTCCACATCGAGGGACAGAGGGGTGCCGCGTTTTTTGTCGAGGACCTTGTCCCCGTTTTCGCCGCGGCTCTGGAGCGCCAGGTCGGTCAAATGGGCATAGCCAGTGAGCGCGGTGGACGCGTCCCCCGGGAGCACGGAGATCTTCAAATCCGCGTCCCCGTTGGCCCGGAGCCCGTCAAGGTCGACGTCCACGCCGGACAACGCGGCCACGACATTGGCCCGTTGGCGCCCGGACTCGTTCTTGGCGTCCACGTTCAGCGCGAAGGTGCCGTCCACTTTGCGCTGCTTTTTCAGCGCTTGGTCGACGAGCGGAGACAGCGCGCGCAGGCTCTTCAGCGCCACCTGGTTGGTGCGGACATCGGCCTCTACCGGGCCGTTGCCCTTTCGGGGGAGGGCAAAGCTGCCCTTGGCCTGCACCGGGCCGAGCGCCACCGTGGCCGCGGGCACGCGAAGCCACGCGTCGTCGAACGTGCCCTTCACGTCGATGCGCAGCGGGGTCCCCGCGGGCTTGTCGAAGGCGTCGCCGTAGCCGAGGCGGGCATCGTCCCCCTCGAACGTGAGCTTCACCGTCTTGCCGTCGCTCTGTAGCGTCGCGGCCAGGGGCCCGTCGGCGACGAGCTCGGGCGGCAGCACCACCGTGTCGGGGGGGAGCACGGCCAGCGCGGCGCCCAGGCTCTTGACCTTGGCGTTGAAGTCCGCCCGGTCGAGCTGGGCCAGGGACGTGCCTTTGGCGTGAATGCCCCCCGTGACCTGCACGCCGGCGATGTCCACCGCGAGACCGGACAGGTCGTAGCGCGGCGCGCGCTGGTCGATGTCGACGGTGAACGCCACCGAGCCACTGGTGGCCTGCCCCCGGCGCGTGCCCTCGGCCAAGACCAAGCCATCGGTGGCCGCGCGCCCTTCGCCCTTGATCACCGCGCCCTGTTCGCGGACGGTGCCATCGACAAACAATGTGAATGTACCGTCCCGGGGCCCGAGCACATCGGGGGGCACCAGGGTGGCCCACCGCGCAAACGGGAACGCCTTGATCTCGGCCCGGGCGGTGATGTCCGGCAACGGCTCCAGGGGCGAGTCTTTGCGCAGCTCGCCCCACACCAGCTGGGCGTTCACCGGGGTCTTCTGCGTCCCGTCGTCGAGGACCGCGTCGAGCTTGATCTCGAGATGTTCGCCAAACGCGACGTTGTTGAGCACGAGGCTGAGGGGGGCGATCCGCAGGGTGCGCTGTTTGACTTGGTCCTCGATCACCACCTCGGCGTCGACGATCGCGGCCCGGTCGAGGTCGAGCGCGTCCACCAGGCTGGCCTCGTCCTCTTGCGGCTCGACGGTGGGGCCGGCGGCGAGGTGGTCCAAGATCTCGTCGAAGTCCCAGCTCCCGTCCGGCCGTCGGGTGGCGTTGATCGCGACCTGCTCGAGTTCGAAATGGGTCACGTGCATGCGCCGGCCGAAGGACAGCAGCGCCTCGATCCAGCTCATGCGCAAGACCATGCGGCCGACCCGGGCTTGGGGCGCGGCCGTGCACGTGGCGTCGCGGCACAGCACAATGTCGCTGATCTCGGCGCGCAACGTGGGCCACAGCCGGCTCTTCACCGGGCCGAGCTTCACCGGCCGGCCCAGGGTCTCGGAGACCAGGGCCGCGATGTCGTCCTTGTGGGCGTTCACCACTTTGTCGGGGTCGACCAGGAGCAGCACCCCCGCGATCAGCCCGACCAGCGCCAACAACCCAATGCCCACGATGCGCAGCGTTTTTCGGATCATGGTGTAGACCTGTATCGCACCCCACCGGCCCTGTCTTTCCAGCTCGCGCGGCCCGGCGGGCCGGAGTTGGTACACTCAAGGCATGTCCCGCATCAACTCAGGCGGCGTCAGCACGCGGAACCCGTTCGGGCCGAGCTGGGGCTCGTCGGTCCGCACCGGCAAAGGCGAGCCGGCCTCGGTGGGCGAGCAGGTCCAGCAGAACTTGTTCGGCAAAAAAAAGCCGCCCCTCGTCGACAGCGACGACGCGGACATCGCGGCCCAGATGGCGCGCCTGCACGCCTTCCGCAAACGCCTGGCCCGGCTCGCGGGCGACGCCGAGGACGACTACGACCTGGTGCTCGCCGAGGGCACGATCGCGATGATCGACGACAAGGGCCTGATCTACGTCGGGCGCCGGTTCTTGCTCGACCACATGGACCACCTCGACGTGCTCGTCGGCGTGCTCGCCCACGAGATCGGCCACCGCCCCCGCCGGTGGAACGAGTACAAGGCCGAGGCGCCGCGAAGCAAAGAAGAGGCCGAGAAGCTCTGTCGCCTGGAAGAGACCCGGGCGGACTACTTCGCGGGCAAGGCGCTGGCCGAGCTCAAGCTCCAGGTCGAACCTCTGATCGCGTTTCTGACCGCGGTGCAGGTCCAGCCCCACCCCGAGTACTTCTCGGCCGCGCTGCGCGCCGAGGTGCTGCGCGAGGGGTTCACCGACGGGCGCCGGCGGGCCAACAACCGCAAGAAGTTTTTTCCCGAGCTGGACCGGATGCGCGGCGCGGGCGGGGACCTCGGCACCGGGTAGGGCAGAGCGGCCCGCGCCGCATGCTTGTTCTTGAGATGCGCTGAACGGCTGGTCACGATTCGGCCGCGTCGTCGTCGACCAAGTGGCCGTCCTCGTCGCGGGCGCCGTACAGCCAATGGATGTACCACGGGTAGACCTGCCGCATCCCGGTCAGGGGCAGGTCGTCGATCCGGCGGGCGGTGGGGCGGGCCCGGAGCAACGTCACCGTTTGGTCGGCGAGGTGGGCGCCCACCAGGTCACAACCGTACACGCCCCCGTCGTCGTTGAAGCTGCAGCCGAACAAGCGGCCGAACATCTCGCGCATCGGGTACACCCCGCAGGCCCCGTCGTCGTCGAGGAGGGGGCAGTCAAAGCGCAGGTCGCGCACGACGGAGAAATGGTCGCGTTCGCCGGGGGGCGGCGGGCGCAGGCAGGCGTCGATCACCGCCCGGTGCGTGCGGTACGCGGCGAGCCCGCGGTCGATGGCCGCTTCCCGCGCCGCGGCGCTCCAATGTTGTTGTACGTGGTCCCAGGCCCCCAAAAACTCCAGCGGGGTCAAGAACACCGAGTCCCGGCAACAGGCCGAGCAGCCCCGGTGACAGGGCAGGTCCAGGCCCGCGGTGTGACGCTGGTTGCGCGCGTCCACGTCGGCGTAGAGCGCGCGCAGCGCGGTCAGCGCCGCGTCGAGGTCGACGTCCGAGAGCGCGGCGAGGGCGTGCAGGTCCCGGGTCCCGTGGGCCACGGGACCGAGCGTACGTCACGCCACGCCGTCGTGGTAGCGTGCGGCCATGGCGATTCCCGTGCACATCCCTGAAGTGACCGATCCGACCTTGTGCGAACTCGCGTGGTCGGTGCATGAAGAGCCCGAGATTCGGCGCCAGCTCCGCGTCGACAACATCCACGGGCCGGGCATGCTCTGGCTCAAGATCAGCGGCAAGCGGGTGGCGACCCACCTCGCCTACCGGGCGGGGGAGACCAAGCCGTTCGGTCTGGTGTTCCTCGACCTGGCCCACCTGCGGCGGCAGGGCGAGGTCCAGGTGTACATGGGTTTTCTCCCCGAGGTGCGGGGCCAGGGCTTGACCGGCCCGACGCTGTCCATGCTGTTCGATGTGTGGTTGCTGGGCGGCCGCTGTCCCAAGTTTTGGTGTGCCATCGCGGAGAACAACACCCCCAGCCTCCGCATGGTGCGCGCCCTCGACATCCCCAAGGTCGACGAGGACCAGGCCCGCGCGTTGGATGGCGAGGGCATGGTCACCACCCACATCCACGAGCTGACCAAAGAGCATTGGGCCAACGTGCGCGCGACCCTCGACTGGTTGCCCCCCCTCGAAGAGGCCCTGCACGCCGCGGATCCCTATCCGTGACCGGCTTTGACCGCGCGCCGGTGTCGCGGCACCATGGGGGGATGCGGGCGGTGTGTCTTTGGGCGGTGATCGTGTGCGGGGCGTTGCCGGCCTGGGCCCAAAAGCAGCCCGCGGCCCCGCATGTGTTTGCCCCCACCGCGCTCGAGGGCCAGGCCGCCGGTCCTCGTTTCCGCCAGGCGCCGCGTCCCCCCCGCCCCCACCGGCGGCGGCTGATCGAGACCCGGAAATCGTTCGCGGCCAAAATCCACCGAAGCGCGCACCGGCTCTGATCGCGGGGTTTGTCGTCCCCGCCGCCCCGGCGCCGTGGTAGGCAGGGGCATGGACGTCGACCACCGCCTGGCCGCGATCGAAGCCGGGGCCGACTGGCTCCTCGCGTTGACCCCGCGCGCGGCCAAGCTGCGCGCCGCCGCCGCCGCCGGCACCGCGTCACAGGTCGCCGGCCAAAGCGGCCTGTTGACCCCCACGGGCGCGGCCGTGGTCGCACATCGGGTGCTTTCCACAAAAAACCGCAAAGCGGCCAAGCTGGTCGCCATCGACCCGGACCCCGGCGTTTGGGCCGCGCTCCAGTCGCGCGACCGGCAGGTGTCCGCCCGCCTGCGGCACCGCACCCCGGACGCCTATGCGGGACTTGCTGAGGCCGCGCCGACGCCGCTCGACCTGCACCGCGCCCTCGGCCCCGGTGACCAGGGCGCGTTCGACCTGGTGCTCGTCGACACATTGGGGGCCGCGGGGCAGCTCGTCCCGCTCTGGGCCCGCGCCCACGCGATGCTCAAGCCGTCGGGGGTGGCGCTGTCCCTCCTGCACCCCGGGCTGCGCGCGTGCTTGCCGGTGGTCGTCGAGCGGGCTGGTCTCGAGCTGCTCGAGGTCGAGCACGAACGCATCCCGCGCATGCTGCGCGGCGCCTACCTGACCGACGCCCACTGGGACGTCGTCGTCACCCGGCGCGCGGCCGGGGCGCAGCCGTGGCTCGACGGGGCGGCGGCGGTGGCCCCGGGCGAGGCGCGCGGGTACGACCCGCCCCACGAGCTGCGCGCGTTTTTCGACACCGCGCCGGTGCCCCACGCGGACGCGGCGTCGCTGCGGGCGGCGTTCGAGCGGTTCGCCGCCGCGCAATCCCTCACCGTGGTGGCGTCGTCCGAGCGGGTGGTGGGCGACGATGTGATGGTCTTTGTCTCGTTCTCCGACGGCAGCGTGGGCGCGAGCACGTTTGTCCCCGCCCAACAGACCGTGGCCACCACCCGCACCCCGTCGACGGTGGCGGAGATGTTCGCGTTGGTCGAGGCCCTGCAAGCGACGGTCGAGGTCGGGCCCGTGTTTCACCAATATTGACCGGACGGTACCGGGCGTGTCGAACGCGCCCGGTCCGGACGGAAGCTTGAAATCAGGGGCCCGGTGGAGCGAAGCTAAGATTTCTCTTCAGGTGGAGTGGGCGTGCCTTCCCCGTCGACGATTGGCCACAAGCTGGATTGGGTCTCCGCGGCGCCCGCGCCGCTGTATGCCCTGAATGAAGAGCATTGTGTCGTGGCGGTGAGCGGCGGCTGGCTCTCGATGATGGGCACCACCCGCGAGGCCGCGGTCGGGCGCGCCGAGGACGATTACGTCCGGCCCGGCGCGGCCACCTCGCCCAGGCACACAAACGCATTGTGGGAGGTGCGCGGGCCCCACCCCGGACCGGTTCGGCGCACGGCGTTGGCCACGGTGGACACCGCGCGCGGTCCCGTTACCGTCATGTGGTTGCAGGACGCGACCGTCGACGACCAGGCCCGCCTGGCGCGTGAAGAGGCCGCCCGCAGCAAGCGCGAACGGGACGAGCTTGCCTACGTGGTGTCGCACGATCTGCAGGGCCCTCTGCGCACGGTGGTGAGCTTCGCCGCGTTGCTGCGCGAACGGCATCTGGCCGAGCTCGGTCCCGAGGCGCAAGAGTTCATGTCCTTTTTGCTCGACGGTGTGGCGCTCTTGCAGCGCCGGCTGGACGCCCTGTTGCGATACTCCCGGGCGGGACGTGGCGCGCCCGAAGCGGTGGACCTCGAGGCGCTGCTCACCGACCTCGTGCAGGTCCGACATGCCGCCGGCCGCGTGGGGTGGGGCCCGCTCCCCGACGTGGTGGGCATCGGGCTGCCCACCCTGGTCGCGGCCCTGGTCGACAACGCCTTGGCCTTTCACGCCCCCGGGGCGGCCCCCGACGTCCACGTCGAGGCCGGCGAGGACGAAGCCGGCGCGTGGCTCACGGTGCGGGACCGCGGCATCGGCATCGACCCCGCGCAGCACGAGCGCATCTTTGGCGTGTTTCAACGGTTGCACCTCGACGACGAATACCCCGGCGTGGGCATCGGCCTGGCCGTGGCCCGCCGCGTGGCCGAGGCCAACCGGGGGACGCTCACGGTGTCTTCGCGGCCCGGCCAAGGGTCGACGTTTCGTTTCTCCTGGCCCCGGCCGGGCGCGTCCGCGTCCGATCGGGCCTCGTTTCTTCGCCCCCCCGAGGATCTCCTCACGCCATGACCGCATCCGCCGTGAATGTTTTGCTGCTCGAGGACAGCCCCGCCGACGCCCGGTTGTTGGAGGTTCAGCTCCGCGGACAGCCGTATCGTCTCGACGTGGTGCGACGCCTTTCCGAGGCCGTGCCCCGGCTTCAGTCCCACCGCTATTCCCTCGTCATCGTCGACCTCGGCCTGCCCGACAGCACCGGCATCGACACCGTGGCCCGGGTGCACGAGCTGGTGCCGTCGGCCCCGATCATGGTCCTCACCAACGATCAAGACAGTGACATGGGGCTGTCCGCGGTGCAGGCCGGGGCCCAGGACTTCCTCAACAAGGGCGCGTCCACCGCGTTGCTGACCCGGACCATGCGCTACGCCATCGAGCGCAAACACGCCGAGGTGTTGCGGGCGCGGTTGGTGCACGCCGACCGCCTCAGCTCGGTGGGCCAGCTCGCTGCCAGCGTGGCCCACGAGGTCAACAACCCCAATGCCTATGTGTTCGGCAATCTTCACCTGCTCAAAGAGAGCATCGAGCACTGGGACATCGCGCCGGAGGACAAGGCCGACGCGCTCGAACTCATCGCCGACTGCCTCGACGGGGTACAGCGGGTGACCCGCATCGTGCGGCAGCTCAGCAGCTTCGCCCGGGTGGACGACGAGCGGTCCGAGCCGGTGGCGATCAACGACGTGCTCCGCGACGCGGTGGCGTTGGTGACCAACGACCTCCGCCACAAGGCCCGCCTCGACGTCGATCTGGCCGATGGTCTGTTGCCCTTCGCGGGCAACCCCCCCCGGTTGGTCCAGGTGTTCACCAACCTGATGATCAACGCGGCGCAGGCGTTCCCCGACGATGGGGCCGACGATCGGTGCATTCAGGTCCGCAGCTATGCCCAAGAGGACATGGTGATCGCGGAGGTGCTCGACAACGGGGCGGGCATTCCCGACGAGATCAAAGAGCGCCTCAAAGAACCCTTCTTCACCACCAAACCCGCCGGGGTGGGCACCGGCTTGGGCTTGGCCATCTGCACCGAGATCGTCGAGCGCCACCACGGCACCTTGGAGCTCAACAACCGCCCCGACGGGCCCGGCGCGGTGGCCCGGGTGAGCATCCCCGTGGTGCGTGCGCCCAAAGCCCCGCCGCGGCCACGGGCGGCGACCTTGCCGCGCTTGCCCGCGGTGGCCCCGTTGCGGGTCCTGCTCATCGACGACGACCAGGCGGTGCGCCGGGCCTTCAGCCGGGTGATCGCGGGGGCGGGTCACGAGGTCACCGCCGCGGCCACCGCCCGGGAAGCGCTGGCCGTGCTCCGGGACCGGGAGGTGGATGGCGTGCTCTGCGACCTGGAGATGCCGAAGATGGACGGGGCCGCGTTCTACCAGCAGCTGTCCACAGTTTCGCCGGTGCATTGCGGCCGGGTGGTGTTCTGCACCGGCGGGGCGTTCACCCCCCGGGCCAAAAAGTTCGTCGAGGACAACCAGGCCCCTTGCCTGCAAAAGCCCCTCGACATCGAGCTCCTCGGCCAGGCCCTGACCTACTGGGACCAACAACGGAACAAGCGCGCGTCCTGATCACCCCGGGGGCGCGAGCACCATCGCGGGCAGGCTCAGCCCGGTCATGGCAAACCCGTCGGCGTTTTTGGCTTTCAGCTCTTGCACCAACGCCAGGGCGAGCTGGGTCGCGGCGGGGGTGTGCGGGACCGCGTCGATGCTCAGCTCCGCCGCGGCGGGGTCGATGCGCACCGTGACCCGGCCGGCGGGGTCGTCGTGCACCAGGTGCAGGTGAAGCGTGCCCGCGACCTCGTCGGCGCTGACCACGGTGTAGCCGAGGCCGGTCTTTGGAATCGCCCCCGCGAGCATGTCCGCGGTGAGGCGGCGAATGGGCCCCAGCCGGCTGCAGGTCGTGGTCAGGCCGCTGTGGTTGGCCCAGGTGAGGCGGCCGGTGGTGATCGCCTCGAACGGGATGCGGTCGCCGGGGGCGTAGGGGAGCGGGCCTTCGGTGCGGACCAGGGTGCACAGGTCCGACCGGTACGCGTTTTCGCTGTACCGATAGTATGAGTAGGCGCTCAGCATGTTGCGGTACCGCACCATCCGGACCGGCAACGCGTCCATCACCCGTTCGAACATGCGCCGCCCGTAGGGGTGCACACACACCAAGACCTGGCCCGCGGGTTTCACCACCGCCAACGCCCGCGACAAGAACGCGATTTGGCAGTCGTAAAAACTCATCGGGTCGGTGAGCACGGCATCGAAGCGGTCGGCGAGCGCGTCGTCGAGCGGAGCGAGCACGTCGTAGACCCGGGGGGCAAACTCGAGCCCCAGCCGGTCGCGCTCTCGGGCCAAAAACGCGATCAACACCGGGTCGATGTCGATGCTGGTCACGCGAAAGCCGAGCATGGACAGCGGGATGCTGAGCAGGTCGTCGTCGCCCACCAACAAGATGTCCGCGTCGGTGGTGCCCAAGTCCGCGCGGAGGGCCAAGCACCGCGCCACCGCGCTCTCCGGCAAGCACTCGGTCTGGCCAAAGCTCTTGTAGAACAGCTTGCGCACCGCCCGGGATTGCCGCAGGGCCTCGACGAGGCGGGGCGCGTCTTTGTCGTCGCCGAGGCTCCAGGCGAACGGCGCGCCCAGCGCGGCCAGGCGCTTTTCCACCCGCGCGTCCACCGGGGCGAGGCCGCGCCCGGCCAGGCCCTCGGCCGCGAGCTCGTCGTACAGGGCGTCGTGGGTCGCGTCGTCGTCGTCGAGACCGTGGGCGAGGGCGACCAAAGATGCCTCGCGCGCGACCGGCACCGGGCGCGGGGTCGACTTGCCGAGGCGAAGCACGCCACACTGTTGGAGATTGCTGTCCACCTCGGCGTACACGCCGTCCGCGAGTCGTTTCATGCCCGCGGTTGTATCACGAGGGGTCGTCGGGCCGGTCGGCCCCGTGCTGCAGATCGCCGAACCGTTCGTGCACCTCGTGGCTCGCCCGTCGCACCGCCCCCTTGCCGAACTTCTCCGTCACCTGGTCGAGCACCGCGTCGAGCGCACCCCGCTTCTGCGGCACCGGCGCGGGGGCGAACAGGCTGCCCTGCTGGGGGGCCTGGCGCTCGACCAAATCGTAGGCCGCCAGCCCCACCAACCGCAACGGGGTCGCGAGGTCGGTGCGGTCGCACAACCGCGCGAGCACCTCGAGAATCGCATCCGCATTGTCCACCGGGGCGAGGAGCTTTTCGTCCCGGGTGCGGAGCTGGAAGTCGGCGTACTTCACCTTGAGCCGCACCCCGCCCGCGAGGCGCTCCTTTTTGCGCAGGGCCGCGGCCACGCTGTCCGCCAGCGGCCGCAACAGGTCGAGGACCGCGGACTTGCCGGTCACGTCCTGGGCGAGGGTGCGCTCCGCTCCAATGCTCTTGCGCTCCACCCCCCGCTCGACCATGCGGGCGTCGCGGCCGTGGGCGAGATTGTGAATGTGGCGGCCCAGGCTCTTCAGCTCGCTTTCCAGCCAACGCGGGTCGGCCCCGGCCACGTCGCCAATGGTGGATAGCCCGAGGGCGCGCACCCGGACCGCGGTCTTCTTGCCCACCCCCCACAGCCGCTCGATGGGCAGGGGGGCCAAAAACGCCCGCTCCTCCCCGGGGGGGCACACCGTGAGCCCGCGGGGTTTGTGGAGGTCGGACGCGACCTTGGCGATGTACTTCACCGACGCCACCCCGATGCTCGCGTCGAGGTCGAGCTCGGCCTTGATCTCCCGCTGGAGGCGGGCCGCGGTCTTTTCGGGGGGGCCCATCAACGCTTCGGTCCCGGTCATGTCCAAAAACGCCTCGTCGAGGGACAGGGGCTCCACCGTCGGCGAGTAGCGGCCAAAAATGGCCATCACCTGCCGCGACACCTCCGCGTAATAGGCCCCGCGCGGGGTCAAAAACACGCCCTGGGGACACCGTTGCCGGGCCAGGTACATGGGCAGCGCGCTGTGCACCCCGAAGGGGCGCGCCTCGTACGACGCGGTGCTCACCACCCCCCGCGCGCCCAGGCCCCCGACGATCACCGGCTGGCCCCGGAGCGTGGGCCGGTCGCGCTGCTCGATGGCGGCGTAGAACGCGTCCATGTCGACGTGGAACACGATCGGGCCCCAGGGCGCGCTCATCGTCGCCCCCGCCAGCCAAGGGCGGCCATCGACGCTACACTGCGGTGTCCGCGATGAACTTTCTGTGCCACGCCCGCCACCACCTCGACGCCCCGTACGCCGCGTTGGGCACCGGCTTGCCCGATCTCGTGGGCCTCGCCAACCGCAAAAACCGCCTCAAGCCGGGCCTGCTCCCGGCCGCCGCCCCCGGCACCACCGGCGCCCTGCTCACGGGGGCCCACGCACATTTTCACGACGACCTGCACTTCCACAAAAGCGAGGCGTTCCGGGCCCTCAACGCGCAGTTCACCGCGCTGATCCGCGCGCGCGCCCCGGACAGCCGCGCCTCGGTGCTCGGCCACATCCTCGTCGAGATCGTGCTCGACCGCGTGTACATGGACCGGCACCCCGGCGTCGCCCGCCGGTACGAACGCGCGCTGTCGCACGTCTCGCCCGAGGTGGTGGGCCACACCGTCAACCGTTGGCTGCCGCGCCCGTCGGTGCGGCTGCCGCGGGTGGTGGCGGGTTTTCGGCGGGCGCGGTTTTGGAATGCGTACCGCTACGATGAGGGCATCGAGATTCGCCTCGGCCAGGTCGCGCGGCGGGTGGGGCTCGGGGAGGTCCCGGGTCTTGTCGACGTGATGCCGCAGCTGCGGCGTGATGTAGCGGAGCGGGCCGACGAGCTGCTGTCGATCCCGCCCCCCTGACGCGCTCAGCGGCCGAAGAAGAGCGCGGCGCGGTGCCGGGCGATGTCGAGGCGATCCATGGCCGCGGTGAGCACGGTGGCGCCGTCGCGTTGGATCGCGGCTTTGTTGTTTTCGATCGAGGCCTGGTGGTCGACGTTGACGTAGAGGTCGGGGGCGACCCGCACCGCGCCCTTGTCGCCCGGCTCGCACACCTTCCACGCGGTCTCTTCGTCGGCGACGTGCGGGGTGGCGACGAAGCTGTTTTCCGAGACTTGCACCGTGTGGCCGCGGTTGGTCATGCAGGGGAAGGTCATGTGTGGCTCCGTGAGTGTGTGTCCTACATATCGGCGGATGTGGGCTGGGGTTGCGCATCCGGGCCTCCTCCCGTTGGCGGAGGGGGCGCGGCCGCCCCGATCTGCCGGATCCAGCATGGCTGAACGCCTGCGCAGATTTCCATCAAAAATCCGTAAGTATTTGTTAATAAACATAAAAAAGAGAGCACTGGGCCGGATCATCAGGTGTTCGTCCGACAGATTCTGACGGGTCACGCCCTTTGGGTAGAGACCTGGAGGACAACATGTCGCACGCCGCCGCCCTTTCGCTCGAACAGATCCACACCGATTTCGCGTCCCCCGACGCCCGCCGGCGCAACGCCAGCTTCGCCGCGCTCCGGGAGGTGTTTTCCCGGATGTTGCAAGGGGAGCTGCGCCGGGGCCGGCACACGTTGACCCACGACGTGTTCGAGGACGTGCTCCAGGAGTTGCTGCTGAGCGCGTGGTCGAAGGACCTGCCGCGGTTCGATCCCGCCCGGGGCAACCTCGCCGCGTTCTTGCGGCGGCGGGTGCGGTGGTCGCTGATCGATGTGTTCCGGGCCGGCCGGGTGGACGTCGCTCTCGACGACGTGGAGCTCGACGAGGTGCCGACCACCCACGACGAGGACACCGCCGAGGGCGTGTTGATCGACCTCGAGCGCGCCCGCCAGGTCAAGGAGGCCGCGGCCGCGGTGTGCCAGGCCGCGCGCCACATCGAAGACAAGAAGGCCCGCAAGGCGGTGTGGCACTACGACGTGCTTGGCGAGTCGATGAAAGACGTCGCGCGCCGGTTGCGGGTGCACGCGAGCAACGCGGGGCGGGCCCGGCAACGCGGCTTGATGGCGTTGCGCGCGGCGGTGCCCGAGCTCGCCTACGCCGCGTGAGGTCAGAGGGAGTGGGGGCCGGCGGCGTGGTTTTGCGCGACCTCGGCCGCCGACAACGCCCGGCAGTAGACGGCCACGAGGTGAAATACCCCGTGGGCGGCCCGGTAGGGGCTGCCCGCCTCGCCAAACTCGTGGCCCACCGCGAGGCCGAAGGACGGGTCCCAGTCGAGGTCCGGCCCATAGGTGAACACCCCCCAGCCGTGGTCCTCGACGATGGGGTTGGCGTCGACCCCGTCCAGGTACAGCCGGTGTCGCGGGGTCTCGGCGTGATCGTAGGTGAACACAATGTGATTGCGTTGCTGCGGGGCGGCGGTCTCGGGGGCGGTGCGCAGGTAGGGGAGGCCGTTGGTGGGGCTGGTGTCGGTGTGCAGGCGCACCGAGTAGCTGGCCTCGTAGGGGGCGTCGTACCCGTGCAGGAGGGTGAAGTTGCGGGTCACAGCGTCGAGGGAGAGGGTGACGATGCGGTCGGGGCCGGTGGGCAGAGGTTCGATCGGCGTGTACCACGCTTCCAAAGTCACTGCATCAGCGGCTTCACAGGCCTCGTAGACCTTGGCCGGCGGGGCGCTGGAGAAGGCCCCGGTGTGGTCGATGAGCAGCCCGTCCGCTTGCCAGCTGTAGTCGCCATGGGTGTTGTCGAGGTGGAGGTCCACCGCCGGGGCCACGCCGGACACGTCGAACAACGTGTCCCCCGCGGCCTCGTCGAAGCGGTAGAGCACAAGCTCGGTGCCGACCCGGGGGGGATCGGGATCGAGGGCATCGATGGTCCCGTCAAAGTCGCTGTCGGGGGGATTTTGGGGGTCGGGGGTCTCGGCCCCATCGGGGCGGCCGTCGTTGTCGCTGTCGGGGTCGAGGGGGTTGGTGCCGAGGCTGCGCTCGACCCCGTCGAGCAGCCCATCGTCGTCGGAATCGTCGTCCAGCGGGTCGGTGTTGGCGTCGAGCTCTTCGCCATCGAGCAAACCGTCGTCGTCGGAGTCCGGGTCGTTGGGGTCGGTGCCGAGGCTGAGCTCGAGCAGCAGCGGCACGCCGTCGTTGTCCGCGTCGTACACCCCCGCGTCCACGACGATGTCGACGTCGGGCCGGCCCGCGTCGATGCCGGCGGGGGGCAGGGACACGTCGGGCGGGCCCGCGTCGCGTCCCCCTGCGTCGGGCCGTCCCGCGTCCGGCGGGCCCGCATCGGGTCCCCCCGCGTCCGGGGGCGCTGGGGTGCCCGCGTCGGGCGCCGGGGACACGTCCGGCCACGACGCGTCGCGCCCCCCCGCGGCGTCGGGGCGCGCGCCCGCGTCCCGGGGCCGATCGGCGCGGGGTTGGCAGAGCCCGTCGAGACACGTCTCGAACAGGCGGCAATCGTTGTCGTCATTACACGGGTCGAGCGCCGGCCCGGTGCCGGCGCCCGGACACCCGGTCCACACCAGCGCCAGCCAGGCCCACCGCACCCCTCGGGCGATCACCGCGCGACGTCCCCACAACACGACCCCAGGGTACCGAACCACCCCGTCCCGGACGGTTCGTGCTTCAGACTGGTCCACGCCGGGGGTACGCTCGCCCCATGCCAGCGGCGCTGTGGATCGTGGGGGTGTGCGTGACGCTGGGCGCGTCGAGCGCGGCGGGTGCCCAAGACCCCGCCAACGGCCCCGCCCCCACGCCCGAACAACCCGCGCGGCCCGACCCCGTCGACGTGCCGCCCGCGCCCCCGGCGCCCGAGGCAGCGCCGGCGGAGGCCGAGGCCACGCCCCGGTCGTGGGGCGACGGGGCCGTGGCCGGGGCGGCGGTGGCGACGGCGACCTTCGCGGCCTACGCGACCGGATCGCTCGCCCTCGCGGGCGCGCTGTACGGCCTGAGCGGGACCGTGGGATCGGCGCTCAGCCCGCTGGTGGTGTTGCTGGTCTTGCCGGTGTGGCTGGCGGTGCCGGTCGCGGCCGCGGGGGCGGGCGCCTTTTTGCTCAGCCTGGTCGAGCTGCCGTGGGGCTGGGCCCTGGCCGCGGCGGTGGCGGCGGCGGCCGCGGGGTTGGTGGTGGCCGTCCCGGTGGGCGCGGTGGGGCTGTTTCAGCTCAGCACCGCGCGGTTGCCGCCGCAGATCTTTGTCACCGTGGCCGCGATCGCGACCGTGCCCGCGGCGGCGGCGGGGTTGGCCGGGGCCGCGGTGTTCGGCGCGGGGTGGGCGCTGGAGTGACGCGGCTGGGCTTTGGCCCGGTCAGTCGTCGTCGGGGATGTCCTCGACGGGGATGATGCTCGGGTCGTAGCCCATGTCGTCGCCGGGGGCCTCGCCCACCATCTGGGTGCGGACTTTGTCATCGCCCTTTTTGGGTTTGTCTTTGTCCCCGGGCTTTTTCTCGTCCGACGCAGCAAAAAACGGTTGGGTCATGTGGTCCCCTTTCGGCCGTCAACGTAAGCGGCCGCGCTGGGCGGACAAGCCTCTACCAGCCTTCGCCAAAGCCGCCTTCGTCGTCCTTGTCCTCGTCGTCCTTCTTCGCCTCGTCTTCGCCCGCCGGGGCCGCTTTCTCCGCCGCCGCCGGGGCCTTGTCGGGGGCGGCTTTGAGCGTGCGCACGTAGGCGACCAGGCCTTGCAGCTGGGCTTTGTCGAGCTTGCCCATAAACGACGGCATCTGTCCTTTGCCGTGCGACACCGTCGACGCAATGTGATTGTCCGACACCTTCGCGTGCCACGCGGGGTTGCGCAGGGTGGGCACGACCATGCCCATCTTCTGTCCCCCGCGGCCGTCGGCCCCGTGGCACAGCGCGCAGTTGTTCAAGAACACGGTCTTGCCGAGGGCGGCGTCACCGCCCGACCAATCCTCGGCCGCCATCGGGTTTTTCGCGGGCACCGCCGAGCCGCCGGTCTGGCCGGGGTTGGCCGACTCGCCGGAGGGCACCGGGCCCTCGGCCGCGTCGCCGCCAGCGGTGGGCATCAACAGCGAGCCCTCCGAGGCCTGGTTGGGGTCTTTGACAAAGTCTTGGCCCCAGGCCGGGTACTCGCCGATGGGCTCGGCCCGGGCGAGGGGGTTTTGTTGTTCGCAGCCGACCATCGCCAGCAACACACCACTGATCCACAAACACCGCATCACGTCCAAAACCCCATCTGCGCGCAGGCGATTCCCACGATCTCGTTGTGATCCGTCCTTAGCATGTCCATCCCCGCTCCGAAGCCCACCGCGGGCCTCGCGGGGCCTACAGGTTGAACTCGTCCGCGGGGAGGAAATCCACCTCCCGCAGCTCGAGCCCGTTGTTGCCGCTGACCACGCGCCACAGCGCGTAGTCCCCGATCACGTCCCCCGCGTCGTCGAAATCGAGCTGGCCCGAGGGGCCCACGTAGTCGATGGGATCGCCGCGGAGCAGCGCCTCGGCCATTTCCCCAAAGAACTTGCCTTCGAACACCGTGCCTTCTTTGCTCACGTCGAACAGCGCATCACGAATGTCCGCGCCTTCGGTGCTCTTGGCCGAGGTGATGGCGAGACCGGTGAGCATCATCGCGTCGAACATCTGGGACGTGAACCCGCCGGGCTCGGCATTGAAGCGCGCGCGGTAGGCGTTGCGGAACTTGTCATAGGCATTGTTGGACGCGTGGGTCGGCACCGTGCCGATGACCTGGGCCGAGAGGCTGCCCGCCCGGGTGATGAATGCAGGATCATTGAGTCCGTCGGGGGCGAGGTAGTTGCGGCTGAGCACAAAGCCGGGGGTGGTGGCCTGCTCGTCGATTTCGATCTGGGCGAAGGCTTGGTCCATCGCGGTCAGCACCGCGGAGCCGTCGTCGGGAAAACCGACCACCGCCACACACACCCGCGGGTTCCATTCGAAGTCGTGTTCGTCCGGTCCCCCGCGGCCGAAGTCGTCGATGATGGGGTCGATGATCGCGTTGGCGGTGTCGATCACCACCGGGTCGTTCTGCTGCTTGCCGATGGCAAAGCCGGGGGTGAACCCGACGTTGGCGATCACCCGCGCGGTGGCCTGGCCCCCGCCGGGGCGGTTGAGCGGCACGGGTTGGCCCCCGGCGTCGCGGTCGTACAGGAGTTGCCCGGTGTATTCGGACTCCAAGCCCGCGGCGAGCGCGGAGCCGTAGGCGTCCATCTGGAACAGGATGATCATCTCGGGGCAGGCATCGATGTCCACCCCGTTGCCTTCGCCGGCGAAGTCGGGGTGCGGACCGGCGTAGCCGCGGGTGGCGAGGTAGGCGAGGGCGCGGCCTTGGTACCGGTCGTTGGGCGCGGTGCGGAAAAACCACCCCTCGCGGTCGGCTTGGTTCTCGGTCAACGTCGGCGAGGTGGCGCAGCAGCTGAGCTGGGGGACCTCGGCCGCGGCCACGGTGTCGAGGGTACCGGCCACGCTCGACGAGGCGGCGGGGCCGACGATGGCGACGGCGCCGTTTTCGAGCAGCGACTGCACGCTGGTGTTCGACGTGCCGGGGTCGGAGCCGGAATCCTCGACGAGAAGTTCGATGGCGCGGCCGTCGTACAGGCCACCGGAGGAATTGATCTGCTCGGCGGCGAGGCGGGCGGCGTTCTCCCAGAAGGTGCCGTTGCCGGCCAAGCCGCCGGTCTTGGGCACAAGCAGGCCGACCTTGATGTTCTCGATGGGCTCGGGGCGCTGCTCCGGGCAGCCGCCGAACACACACAGAACCGCAACCAAAAGACCGGCGTGAGCGCGGGTCATGACGTCCTCCCTGCGGGTACGCCCAAAGCGTAGCGCAAGTTCGGGCGGATGGCGCGAGACCGGCGGGGCCGGTTACTTGAGGCCGAGTTTTTTCTTGGTGGTCTCGCCGGCCTTAATGCGGACGATGTAGGGCTGTTCGATGGCCTCGGTGCGGTTTTTGAGGACGAGCTTGAGCTCCCCGGCGGGCACTTTGACGTTGTTGAGCGGTGTGTTGCCGAGCTTTTTGCCGTCCAGGTACACGGTGGTCCAGGGCACGGTGGCGAGGGTCAAGTAGCCGAAGGCGGCCGCCTTTTTCTCGGGCTGGGGGGGCGGGTCGGGGGCCTTTGGTTCGGTCGCTTTTTTGTCCCAGTCCCCGTCGGTGTTTGTGGCCTTGGCCGTGCGGGTGGTTTTGTCGTCGTCGTTGTCGTCCCGGCTGGGGCGGGCGCGGCGGGTGGTCTTCTTGGGCCGGCGGCGGTTGTTGCGCGCCTTCTTGTCGTCGTCGTCGTCGCGGTCTTTGGGGGCGGTGGCGTTCGGTGACTCGTCGTCGTCCGCGTCGTCGTCGTCGTCGGGGTCCGGGTCGTCCGCGGGGTCGTCGTCGGTCGGGCGGGGCTGATCCCCGTCGTCGTCGGCCACACCCTGGGCGCCCGGGTCCGTCGCTTTGTCGCCCGGGGCCGGGCCGGGGGTGTCCGCGGCTTCGCGCGGGGTCGGCAACGCGTTGTCCTCGTTGACCATGACCAAAAAGATCACCCCGCCGGCGGCCCCCGCGAGCAGCAGCACCAGGCCGATGATCATCGGCCACAGCCAGGCGGCGCGGGGCCGCTCGTCGTCGTCGTTGACCGGCGCGTAAGACACCGTGCCGGTGCTGGTGCGGTCCTCGCCCTCCTCGGCGCCGATGCGCGGCGGCGGCTTGTCCGGCCGCCGGGGCGGGGGGTGGCCGTCGTCGGTCATGGGGGTCGGGCCTTCGGGCCGGAGGGCGCGGGGGTTGGGCCCGATCTCGGACTCGCGGGTGACCAGCGGCGAGTGGGACAACGCCGACGGCGTGGTGGGCTCGGGCTCCTGGCCGGGGGGCACGAGGTTGGGCACCAGGAGATCGGACTCTGAATCGCCCTCTGCGCCGTCTTCGTCGTCGTCATCCCCTTGCACCGCTTCGCCGGACAACACCCGGTCGAGGAGCTGGCGCTGCCGATCGATCACGTCGCCGAACAGCTCGCGCATCAACGCCGACAGATCCCCGCGGCGGTACCGCTGGCCCGCGGCCAACAGGGCGTCCTCGATGGCCTCGCGGAACTCGTCCGCCGACGAGAACCGCTCGTCGGGGTCTTTGGCCAAGGCCTTGACCGCGATCGCGGCCAGCTTCTCGTCGCAGTCCGCGTTGTATTTGACCGGGGTGATCGGGGGCTCGCGCAGGATGCGATCGATGCTCTTGACGACGTGTTGGCTCTTGTACAGGCGCCGCCCGGCGAGCATCTCCCAGAACACCACCCCCGCCGAGAACACGTCCGAGCGCGGGTCGAGGTCTTTGGCCTCACACTGCTCCGGGCTCATGTACGCGTATTTGCCCTTGAGCACGCCGGCGTCGGTCTCGTTGATGCGCATGGCGGCTTTGGCGATGCCGAAGTCGACCAGCTTGGGCGTGCCGTCGTAGCTGATCAGGATATTTTGCGGGCTGACGTCGCGGTGGATGATGTTGAGCGGCCGGCCGCGGGCGTCGCGCGCGGTGTGTGCGGCGTGCAGGCCGTCGAGGGCGGCGCAGAACATGCCCGCCCACAGCGAGCTTTCGGGGTACTTGCCCGCGCGCTTGGACGTGCGGAGCAGGGCGCCCAAGTTCTGCCCGTCGATGTGCTCCATCGCCATGTAGTACCGGCCATCCACCTCGCCGACGTCGTAGGTGTGCACCACGTTGGGGTGGGAGATGGCCATGGCGAGGCGCGCCTCGTCGAGAAAACTCTCGACCAACAACCGGTCGCCGGTGAGGTGGCTGTGCAGGCGCTTGATCACGACGAGCTTTTCGATCCCGGCCGGGCCGGGCAAAAACGCGAGGTAGATCTTGCCCATGCCCCCCGCGCCGAGCCGGCCGAGGATCACGTACTTGCCCAACCGACGCCGCGACGTCGGCTTCATCACCAGCTTGTCGAGCTCTTGACGTTCCAATGCGCCCCTCGGCGGATGATTTTTCCTCGACCGGCGACAAAGTGTCAAAAGACTTCGTGATTTGGCTATGCTGCGCCGGTCTTGACGAATGCAAACGGAGCAGCCGCCGTGAAGGTCTTGGGCCCGATCGCTCTTTGTGTGGTTTTGCTGGCGCCCGCCGCCCGGGCCGACATGGCCGAGCTGTTGGCCAAGGCCGAGGAGGACTACGGGGCGCTCGAGTTTGAGCCCTGCGCGCAGACCGCCGAGGAGGCGCTGCGGGAGCCGGGCACGGCGTCGGACCGGGTCAAGGGCTACCAGCTCCTCGGCCTGTGCCGGGCGGCGCTGGAGGACACCGAGGGGGCGACCGACGCGTTTGTGTTGATGCTCGCCATCGACCAGAACGCCGCGCTCCCCGACGGGCTCTCCCCGCGGTTCACATCGTCGTACCTCGAGGCGAAGGGCCAGTGGGTGGGGCGCAAGCCGTTCGACATTCAGATCACCGAGGACCAGGTGTCGGGCAAGACCCGCAGCTTGAAGCTCTCGATCGTCGACCGCCCCGCGCTGCTCGAGTCGGTGGCCTGGCGTGACGGCGACGGCGAGCTCAGCGCGAGCACCAAGGTCGCGGAGAAAATGCTCCTGGAGGTCCCGAAGAACCTCGCCCAGGAGTTGGTGTTTTTTGACGCCCACAAAGGGGCCTTGGTGGTGTTGCCGCTGCCGCAGGCCGAGCAAGAAAAGACCGAGGCGTTGGCCGAGCAAAAAGGCGGCGAGACCGCCGAAGGCGAAGACGAAGGGTCGGGCCTCTGGGTCTGGGCGGGCGTTGGCGCGGTCGGCGTGGTCGGTGTGGTGGCCGCGGCCGCGGTGGGCGGCGTCATCGCCTACGGGGTGGCCACCGGTCTCATCACCGGGCCCGAGCAACAGATCACGCTGCAATCCGGCGTGGACTTCGGGGACTGATTCTGACGGGGGGCGTTCTCCCCCCGCCCCATCGCTGCCAGTTGTCGTCGTCGTGACCGGCACCCCCGTTGACAGGGGGGGCGAGGGGGCGAAATCCCAGCGCATGAGTGCGTTTCGTGTCGTCGCCGGATTGAGCGTGTTGGCCTTGGTGCCGTTTTCCTCGTGTAGCTGTCAGCGCAAGGAGAACATCGAGGCCAAGGAGCGGTTGAGCAAGCCCGCGGAGGCATCTCCGCTGGACAAGATGTCGCGAGAGACGCTCAAGCCGGGCGACCTCGCCACCGACGAGGACATGCGGCACCGCATCAACCGCATGCGCTTCGGCGAGATGCAACGCCGGCTGGGCTCGATGAAGTACCATTCCAGCGGCCGGCTGAGCTTCGCCCGGGCCCCGCTCAACGTCGACAGCCGCGAGACCACCGACATTCTGTACAGCGACCGGGGCGATTTCTCCGTCACCACCACCACCGCCGACGGCAGCCGCCAGGAGCTGGCCTACGTCAATGAGATCTTCTTTTTGAAGAACAAAAACGGCAAGTGGCGCACCAGCCGCGACCCCACCGGGGAGCGCATCGCCTACCTCGAGGACGCGGCCGGGATCTGGCGGTCCTTCTACAAGCTGTTCCGCCACACCCTCGAGCTGACCCCCCGCGGTGAGCAGGCGTACCAAGGCCGCAACGCCTATGTATATACATTGTCGGTGCCGGACGAGTCGAAGAAGGCGCGGGCGGAGGGCGCGAAGGTGCCGGCCCCCAAGGCCCGGCCCCTCGCCGATGGGGGCGTGCTCGGCAATGAGCCGATTCCCGAGGAGACCGCCGAGGAGCGGGACACCCGCATGGACCGGTTGCGCAAGTGGCGCGACCGGGCCCACCCCGCGGGGGGCAAGGGGGAGCTGTGGGTCGACGGCGAGACCGGCGTGCCGTTGAAGGTCCAGTTCACCGGCGACCTCGCGGTGGGCGATGGGCCCGAGCCTTCGGTGTTGCACGTCGAGCTGACCACGGCGCTGTCCGAGATCGGCAAGCCCCACGCGGTGGAGCCCCCCCAGGAGGCGGTCGACGAGATCACCCGGAAAAAGTGGCCCACCAAGCCGCGCAAGTTCCTGGAGGAAAAGGGGCTGGTCGCCCCGCTCCCCGACGAGCCCCCGGAAGGTGAAGCGGCGCCGGCCGCGCCCCCGGCGGAACAATGATCGGCGGCCGCGCCGACCTGAGCCGCGCACAGAACGTCGTGCTCAAGGTGGGCTCGGCGTTGCTCAAGACCGGGGGGGCCGCGTGTTTCGCCGCGCTGGCCGAGCAGACCGCGCAGCTGTGCGCCCAGGGCATGACCGTGACCTGGGTAAGCTCGGGGGCGATCGCCCTCGGGCTCGAGCCCATGGGGCTCGGGCAGCGGCCCACCGCCATCGGCCAGCTCCAGGCCGCGGCCGCCGCGGGGCAGGGACGTCTCATCTCCCACTGGCGCGCGGCGTTCGCCCCCCACGGCCGCGAGGTGGGCCAGGTGCTCCTCACCCACGCCGACCTCGAGGATCGGGTCCGCTACCTCAACGCGCGCAACGCGTTGGCCGCCTTGCTCGCCGCGGGGCTGGTCCCGGTGGTCAACGAAAACGACTCGGTGGCCACCGACGAAATCCGCTTCGGGGACAACGACAAGTTGGCCGCGCTCGTGGCCAGCCTGGTGGGCGCCGACGTGCTCGTCTTGCTCACCCAGGTCGACGGGATGATGACCGGTGACCCCAAAAAGGACCCCCACGCCACCCGGCTGTCCGAGGTGCGCGACATCGAGGCGGTGCGCCCCCTCGCCGCGGGCGCGGCGCTGTACGGCACCGGGGGCATGGCCTCGAAGCTGACCGCGGCGGAGATCGCGGGCCGCGAGGGCATCGCCACGGTGATCGCGCGCGGGGACGATGCCGGGGCGGTGGCGGCGGTGTTCGCGGGCGAAGACGTGGGCACGCTGTTCGTGCCCGGCCCCGCGCAGGTCAAGCGGGGGCGCCACAAATGGATCGGCACGACCTTGCGCCCCAAGGGCCGGCTTTTGCTCGACGACGGCGCGGCCCGGGCGGTGTTGGCCAACAAGAGCCTGCTGCTCGCGGGGGTGGTCGAGGTCGACGGGGACTTCGTCGCCGGCGACGCCGTCGACCTCGTGGCCCCCGACGGCACGGTGATCGCGCGCGGGCTGTGCCAGGCCGCCGCGGTCGAGGTCGCGGCCTTGAAGGGCCTGCGCACCGCCGAGGCCCAGGCCAAGGTCGGCGCCGCCGTGCCCCAGCCCTTGGTGCACAAAGACGACCTCGCCCGCTTCTCCCCCGAGAGCGAAGCGGAGTAGGCGGACCTGGGCGCGGGTTGTACAACCACACCCATGACCGACTACGCCGGCATCGCCCAGTCCCTGGCCGCGCGCGCCCAAGCCGCGGCGGAGATCCTGCGCGCGGCGCCCACCGCCCAGAAAGACGCGTTTTTGCGCCGGCTGGCCGACGCCCTCGAGGCGCACCAAAGCCAGATCCTCGCGCGCAACCGGCTCGACATGGGGGCCGGTCGAGACCGTGGCCTGACCGCGGCCCTCCTCGACCGGCTCGAGCTCGACGAGGCGCGCATCGCCGGCATCGCCCAGCAGGTGCGCGACGTGGCCCGGCTCCCCGACCCGGTGGGCGCGCTCACCCCGTGGCAAAAACAAAGCAGTGGCATTGAGGTCGCGCGGATGCGCGTCCCCCTCGGCGTGGTCCTGATGGTGTACGAGTCCCGGCCCAACGTCACCGTCGACACCGCCGCGCTCTGTCTCAAGGCCGGCAACGCGGTCATCCTGCGGGGGGGCAAAGAGGCGTTTCAGACCAACCAGGCGCTGAGCGACCTGGTGCGCCAAGCGTTGCGCGACGAGGGCCTGCCCGACGACGGGGCGGTGTTCGTCGACGACACCGCGCGCGACCTGCTGTACCGCTTGCTCGAGCAGTCCGGCCGCATCGACCTCGCCATCCCCCGCGGGGGCACGTCGCTCATCGAGGCGGTGGACGCCCACGCCAAGGTCCCGGTGCTGCAGCATTACCAAGGCATCTGCCACGTCTACGTGCACCAGGCCGCCGACCTCGACATGGCCGAGCGCATCACCATCAATGCCAAGGTCCAGCGCCCGGGGGTGTGCAACGCGGCCGAGGGCCTCATCGTCGACGAAGCGGTGGCGCGGGCGTTTCTGCCTCGGGTCGTGGCCGAACTCATCTCCCGCGGGGTCGAGGTGCGCGGCTGTGACAAGACCGCCGCCCTCGCCGACGGGGTGGTGCCGGCGGGGCCCGCGGACTTCGACACCGAGTTTTTGGACCTGACCTTGGCGGTCAAGGTCGTGGCCGGCCTCGACGAGGCCCTCGCGTTCATCGCCCAGCACGGCTCAGGCCACACCGAGTCCATCATCACCACCGACGAGGACGCGGCCGCCCGGTTCGTGCGCACGGTGGACGCGAGCTGCGTGCTGCACAACGCCTCGACCCGGTTCAACGACGGGGGCGCGCTCGGCCTCGGGGCCGAGCTCGGAATCTCGACCACCAAGCTGCACGCCTACGGACCCATGGGCCTCGAAGAGCTGTGCACGCGGAAGTTCGTGGTGCGGGGCACGGGACAAACGCGGGGTGACGTGCCGTGAGCATCATCGTGCAGAAATACGGCGGCTCGTCGGTCAAAGACCCGGCCCACATCCAAAAGGTCGCGGGCCTGATCAAGACCCGCCGCGACGAGGGCCACGCGGTGTGTGTGGTGGTGAGCGCGATGGGCGAGACCACCGACGACCTCTTGGCCCAGGCCCGCCAAATCACCGCCACCCCGTCCCGGCGCGAACTCGACATGCTCCTCACCTGCGGCGAGCGGGCGACGATGGCGCTTTTGGCCATGGCGCTGCACGAATGTGGGGTGGAGTGCATCTCGTTCACCGGGAGCCAGTCGGGCATCATCACCAACGACGCGCACAGCGGCGCCCGCATCCTCGAGGTGCGGCCCTACCGGGTCCAGGACGAGCTCGAGCGCGGCCGGGTGGTGATCGTGGCCGGCTTCCAAGGGGTCAGCTACAAAAAAGAGATCACCACCCTCGGGCGCGGGGGCTCGGACACCACTGCAGTGGCATTGGCGGCGGCCCTCGCCGCGGAAGCGTGCGAGATCTACTCGGACGTGCCCGGGGTGTTCACCGCCGACCCCCGGGTGGTGGCCGACGCGCGCAAGCTCGACCAGCTCGACCCCGACCAGATGCTCGCCCTTGCCGCCGGGGGGGCCAAGGTCCTGGCCCAGGAGGCGGTGGCCTTCGCCCGGGAGCGGGGCATCGCCTTGTACGCGCGCCAAACCGGTTCTGACGATGCAGGCACATTGGTGCGGCGCGACGGGCCGGTGGGGCACAACACCGTGGCCTTGGCCCACCGCGACCGGGTCCTGACCCTCACCGCCCCGGACCCGACCCAGCTGTGGACCCTGGAGCAGACGGTGCAAAAACACGGCGCCCAGGTCTCTTGGGCCTTCGCCGGCCCCGCCGGCGGCATCCTCGCGGTGCCGCTCGACGACGCCCACGGCATCCGCGACGCCCTCGGCCCCGACGTCGCCCTGCACGACGAGTGGGGCACGGTCACCGTCACCGGGCGCTCGCCCGCGTACATCGGGGGCGGCGGCCCGGTCGCGGCCCGGCTGCTGTCCGCGGGCATCACCGCCCACGGCATGTTGTGCGTGCCGGGGGCGGTCACCGCGCTGATCTCGTCCGACGACGTGCGCCCGGCCCTCCAGGGCTTGCATGACGCACTGCGCACCGAGATCAACTAAGCCCCCCGTTGGCGGGGGAGTTCCTCCCCACAGGCTGAGGTTTCGGGATGCGCGCGGCCCGCCCTCCATCGGACGATCGACCGACCCCGGCGGGGCCGGGCCCCGGCCCGGGTTGTAGGCAAACACCCACATCGATCGATCCGGTCCCATGTGGGATAAAAACGTTCATGGGCGGTCGCTTCATACATGGCGCGGCCACCTCCTGACCATCCTGCCGAGCACGGAGTCGAGATGCTGCGCCTCTTCTCTTCTTGGGCCACCCTGGCCGTGATTCTGACCTGCGGGTTTTCCGCGCACGCCGACGAGGACCGTCCGCACCCCGGGGGCCTGCAGGGCACGCACCCCTTCTTCGTCGAGGACGCCGACGACGCCCGGGTGTTGCACGGCACCGCCGAGCTGTTCGAGCGCGGCCCCGACCGCGAGCTTCTGCAGGCCCTGACCAAGCCGCGGTTGTCCGACGAGACCCTCGACGCCCTCGAGGCCGCGGGCGCGCCCCGGGGCGCGGGGACCGCCGCGCTGGCCGACGGGGGCGTGGGCAGCATGCTCACCGCCACCGCCTTGGACGGCAATGTCTTTGTGGTCGAGGGCATCGACCCGGTGGTGGTCCAGACCAACCAGGGCCCGATGTTCAACCACAACGGGGGCGCGTTCAACGAGGTGATCAACGCGGTCTGGTCGTTGGCCGGTGACGAGTTCGACTTCATCACCGTGTTCACCACGTTCGATGACCCCGGCGCCGCGGGGTACTACTTCCCGCTGCAGCGGCAGGTGACAAACATCGGCGAGTGCAACCCCCAGCAACAGATTTACGACGGCTGCGTGTTCAGTCAGTTTCCGCCCCAGTTCGGCGAGGTCGAGCTCGACGGCTTCGTCTTCATGAACAGCGTCGACTACTGGCGCGGCTGGGACATCAACTACTCGGGGGGGGCCAAGGAGCTGAGCGATTGGGACGCCTCGGTGTACGCGGTGATGGGCCAGGAGGTCACCCACCAGTGGCTCGCGACCATGCGGTTCATCGACCCGCGCAACAGCGCGCTGTCGTACAAGCTCCTCGGCCGCGACGGCAGCCACTGGGCCGCCTGGGTGCAATCGGACGCCAGCGTGCAAGACGGCTGGGAATGGGAAGAGCTCGAGGACGGGACCTTTCGAGCGGTGTCGTTGATGGACGGCTTCTCCACCCTCGACCTGTACGCGCTGGGGGTGTTGCCATCCAATGCCGCTGAACCGTTCTACTTCATCGACAACGCGGTGCTGAAACCCATCCCCGGGTTCATCTCCCAGCAGCCCTTGCCCGCGGACGCGGCCCTGCAGCTGCCCGACCCGGGGTTCATTTCCAGCTTTGGCTACAACATCGAGGTCACCGGCAACCGGGTGGACCTCGTGATCGACGATGTGGTGCAGGCCGAAGGCGGGGTGCGTTGCCCGTCGCCGGACGACGCCCAGAAAGCGTACCGCCAGGCGGTGGTGTTGGTGACGTCCCCGACCCAGGGGGCCGGGTTCGTCGGGGCCTACGTCAACGAGCTCGAGGAGGTGATGCAGAACTGGGAGGGCTGGTTCACCGATCGCACCCGCGGTGGTCTCAAGATTTGCACCGGCCCCGGCGAGCCGTGCGAACACGCCACGGTGACCATCACCGGGGGCAGCACCGACCGCGACGGTGACATCGTCGACCCCGGCGACGATTTTTCGCTCTCCGTGCGGGTCGCGGCCGAAGGCGAAGCCGTCACCGGCAGCGTCGTCCAGGTCGCCCTCGAGGGGGCGGGGGCCGAGCACGCCACCTTGTTGAACGACACGTTTGACCTCGAGTCGCTTTTGGTGGAGAGCCCCGAAGAGCTGTCCATCGGCGTGGAGCTGTCGGGCGATTACCCCTGCGGGGACGAGTTGGTTTTTGTGGTCACCTTCACCGGCGACAACGCCGAGACGGTGCAGGAGCGGTTCTTCGTGCGGCCCGGCCTCGAGAAGGTCTGGGAGACGACGTTCTCGGGCAGCAGCGAGGAGTTCGAGTTTGAAGGCGACAGCCTGACCGGCGCCTTCTTGCAGGCTTCGGTCACCACCACGTGCGACATGTCGTCGATCACCCCCGCCAAAGACGCGTCCCCCGAGGGCAACGGCGCGGTGGTGACGTCGACCGACTTGTGGCTGACGGGCACGACCACGGTGCGCACCCCCGAGATCGAACTCGGAGAGGCCCAGTCGCCCGAGGTGCAGTTTGCGTTCTGGCTCGCGGGCGAGGGCGGGACCATCACCGTGATGCTGCAGGGTGACGGCGGCGATTGGGTCGAGGCCCTCACCATCGATGATTCGTTGGCGCGGACCCGGTGGCAGACCGCGAGCGTCTCTGTGGAGAGCGGGTTGGGGGAAGTCCCTGAGGCCCTGCGGGTGGCGTTCGTGGGCGACGGCAACGGCGTGGAGCTGGGCATCGACGATGTCGTGGTCTACCAAGCGGCCGGCGCGTGTTTCGTCGAGGAGGTCGAGCCCGAGCCCACCGGTGATGGCGGCCCGCTGCCCGGCTGCGACTGCGACAGCAGCCGCGATGGCTCGCCGCTGGCCGCGGGCTTGGGCGGGTTGTTGGTGCTGGGTTTGGTCCGGCGTCGTCGAGGTGTGCGCGCCTCATGACGGTTCGTGCGATTCTGTTCGACCTCGACGGGACCCTTGTCGACTCGGCGCCCGCGATCTGTGACGCCGCCGCGGCGGCGCTGCGCGAGCAGGGCCACGGGGTCGAGCCCGCCGACGTGCGGCCTCACCTCGGGGCCCCCCTCGACGAGCTGTACCGGACGTTCGCCCCGCGCTGGGACGAAGAGCGCTTCGTGGTGTTCCGCGACCGCTACATCCACCACCACGACGACCACTACGCGGTGGTGCCCTCCGTGTTCGACGGGGTGCGGGACGTGCTCTCCGCGCTCGGGCAACGGTTTCTCGTCGGGGTGGCCACGACCAAACCCACCGCCCGGGCCCACCGCACGTTGGTGGACGCGTCCTTGCTCGACCTGGTGCACCACCCCCAAGGCACCGACGAGGGGATGCGGGCCAAGCCCCATCCAGACGTGATTCTGCGCGCGTGTGCAGCGCTGTCGGTGGCGCCGGGGGAGGTGTTGATGGTCGGCGACACCCTGCGCGACGTCGAGGCCGCCCACCGCGCGGGGGCGCGCTCGGTGGCGATCAGCCACCACCACGACCATCACGGTCGCGCGGCCACGTTCGGCGCCCACCATCACGTCACCGATATGTGGGCCATCCTCGGTGTCATCGAGGCCCTCGACCGGTAGGCCGCGGGCGCCGCCCCGGATCAATAAAAGCCGAGGTTGAGCAGGATGTCGATGTCCTCGGCGGGGACGCGGACCTCGGCGCGCTCGCCGGTGAGGCACGGGCAGGCGGTGCAGTCATCGCCGGGGTTGTCGACGAGCACGTCGACAAAGAAGGGCAGGGCCCCTTGATCGATGAGCCAGTTCATCAGGGCCAGGGTGCGTTGCTCGTTGGGCGGGGTCGCGCCCCAGGGGTTGTTGCAGCGGGCCACGTCGTAAAAGAGCACGATCTCTTCGTTGCAGGGCGGAGGCGCGATCAGCCCGGGTTGGTTGGGGTCCAGTGACATGCCGTCGCAGGTCACCCGCAACAGGCAGCTGCTCGAGCTCGGGGTGTTGCCGTTGTCAAAACACGTGACGCAGTCGGCGGACGCCTCGAACGCGACCCCGTCGGGAGACTCGATGATCGCGGGCTGGCCGTCAGGTCCGACCACCGGGGCGAAGGGGGTCTCGTAGCAGGTGCCGGTCTGGGTGTCGTCGCAGGTATCGGACAGCACGTCCCCCGTGGCAATGTCGATGCATCGCAGGCAGTCCTGCCCGTCGGGGCCGGCGTAGGGGAAACACTCTTCGTTCATGCAGTCGCTGTACACCCGCTCGTCGGTGTCTGGTGCATAGCAGGTGGTGCAGGCTTGGCCGTCGGCGCCCGCCTGGTCCGCGCACACCGGCGGCTCCAGCGGGCCCTCGCTCTCGCACCGGGTGTAGACCTCGACGCCGTCGGCGCGGCAGACCAGGCACTGCTCCTCGGGGGGCGCGGGGTCTCCGCCGGGGTCGGGGGCGGCGAAGTTCATGTTCTCGACCGTACACACCAGGCCCTGGTCGCCGTCGCCCACACATTGGACCTCGACCACGTCCGGCGCCTGCTCGAGGGGGCAGGACCGGCAGATGGTCCCGTCGCTGCCCACCGTCGTCGTGCACGGGGGCGGGGGAGGACAGCTGACGTTGGCGTCTTCGCAGTCGTTCCGGGCGCAGGCGCTGTGCAGCAGCTGGCCTTGCTCGCCGATGCAGATGGTGCAGGTCTGTTCGGTGAAGCGCAGCACCTCACAGAACGTGGGCGGGGGCTCGTCCTCGCAGGACACATCGGTGAGGGTCCCGAAGCTGTCGGTGCACACCTGACAGGCCAGGCCGTCGACGGAGATGAACGACTCACACACCGCCCCGCCCCCCTGCTGGGGCGAGCAGCTCTGGAACACCATCATGCCGCTGTCGTCGAAGCACTCCACGCAGCTGCCCTGGTCGTCCCCGTAGGCGACGCATTGGCTCGGCTCGACATCGACCGGGTCGCAGCTCACAAACGCGAACTCGTCCCCCAAAAAACACTCCTGACAGGTCAGGCCATCGGAGCGGGTCACCTCCTCGCACCGGTCAAACGCCGGGGTGCAGCTGGTCGAGACCGGGGTGCCGTCCGCGTCGAAGCAGACCTCGCAGTTGTCGCCTTCGCGGTTGGCGTCTTCCACCGGCTCACAGTGGTCGGCGGTGACGTCGCCGGCCACCGCGCAATCGTCGTACACCACCGTGCCGTCGTCGGTGCGGCAGGTCTGGCAGGCGTCGCCGTACGCGTTCACCCGCTCGACGCAGCGGGCGGTCTCGGGGGTGCCGCAGATGCGGCCGGTGCCGTCGCATTCCGCACACCGCAGGCCATCTTCCTCGTCGGCCACGCCCTGGCACCGGGCGTTGGTCGACACGCAGCCGTTGTCGCAGGTGCGGTCGGTCTCCACCTCGCGCGGGCCGTCGAGTCCGTCGCCTTCCGGGATCGGGCAGGCCGCGAGCGAGACAGGGAGCAGGCTGAGCAGGAGCAGACGGGCGAACTTCACACCGTTCAAGTTAGCAGCCGACATGCCAGCCCGCGCCCCGTAAAAAAGAGAAATGATCTCAACCAGTAAGCGTCTCCCGGGACCGGGCCGGGGCGTCGAAAGTGCGGGGTCGAGGTCGCAGCACGTGTCATTTGTCGTCACGGCGACATGGGCACCGAGGTGGGGCGGTGCAGGGAAGGGTGTGATTGTGTCTTTTCAAGCGGCGACTTGCATGGCACACGTTCGAGGTTGCTCGGTGTTGAGCGTGTTTCGCCCAGCGCGGCGAATGAGAGGATCACATGCGTAAGAATCTCCTGTTCATCGGACTCTCTGTGGTTTTGGCCGCGGGTTCGGCGGTGGCCCAAGACGGCGGTACCCCCGATGCGGCGGACGGCCCCGACGCGGGCGGCGGTGTGGATGCCGGCGGCGGCGAAGACGCCGGTCCGGGCCTGGACGCGGGCATGCCGGGCGGCGACGCGGGCATCCCCTGCGACGAAGCGACCTTTGAGTCGGTCTGCGACCCCAACGACCCCAACGGCGAAGTGCAGCTTCTGTGCATCGACGACGAGATTTTCCCGCTCAACTGCGACACCGACCAATACGTCGACGGCCAAGGCAACCCGATCTCCATCGGCTCCGCCTGCTTCGAAGAAGCCAACTGCATCGCCGGCGACGACGACCCGGCCGAAGCCTGTGACGTGGTCCCCTCCTGCTACGGCATCGAAGGCGGCTACTGCAAAGCCAACCTCGACTCCGTGCTGCCCCCCGACATGGGCGGCAACATGCTCCCGATCGAAATCTGCGCGCCCGGCCTGAGCTGTGTGCTCCGCGGTGAGCAACAAGGCGGCGGCGTCGCGGTCGGCGAAGAGTGCGAGACCTCGGTCGGCACCTGCGCCCCCGGCCAGATCCTCGGCGGTTGCTCCGGCGAGATCGTGACCACCTGCGGCATCACCTTCAACGCCGGTGGCACCGTCGAGTACGCCAACGGCGTCGACTGCGCGTCGGTGTTCGGCAGCACCTGCGGCGAGCGCAACGGCGCGAGCGCCTGCGTGGGCAACTTCTGCGACCTGTCCGGCCTGCGTGCCTGTGGCGCCGACGGTGACCTCGGCGACTTCGCCTGTGACCTCATCCCGACCTTCCCCGCGGTGGTCGGCGGCGAAGACCTCGACTTCGGGGCGTGCACCGCCGGCGTCGGCGAGTGCGACCCCGGGCAGAACTACCCGGCGTGCTCCGGCGACTTCTTGACCCTGGTCTGCGCCGAGTACGGCCAAGCCATCGGTCTGGACTGCTCCGCGGTCGAAGGCGGCGGCACCTGCGAGACCGTGCCCGGTCCCTTCGGCGACACCGGTCGCTGTGTGTCCAACGCCGGCGGCCCCTGCGGCACCAACCTCAACCAGTTCCAAGGTGCCAACTTCGCGTGCGCCGACGGCCTGACCTGCAGCGGCGGCCTCTGCGTCGGCGGTGGCGACGGTGATGGTGACGGCGATGGTGACGGCGACGGCGACGGTGACGGCGACGGTGACGGCGATGGCGATGGCGACGGTGATGGCGACGGCGACGGCGACACCACCGACGGCGACGGCTGTGGTTGCTCGGGTCAGTCCCCGTCGAGCTCGCTGCTCGTGCTGTTCGGCCTGGTCGGCCTGGCCACCATTCGGCGGCGCCGCCGCTGAGCCGGTCTCGACAAAAGTGAAGGAGGGCCGCGCAAGCGGCCCTTTTTCTTTTGGCGGGCGGTGGTAGAGCAGAGCGGTGAAGCACTGGAGCATGTTGTTGTGGTTGATGGCCGGCGCGGCGAGCGCCGACGCAGGGGTCGACGCGGGGGCGGCCGACGCGGGCGGCTTGGACGCCGGTCTTGACGCGGGCCTCGACGCCGGCGTGGACGCGGGCCTCGACGCCGGGGTGGACGCGGGCCTCGACGCGGGCGCGGACGCAGGCTTCGACGCGGGTGTGGATGCCGGCTTCGACGCTGGCGGGGACGCGGGGGCGCCGGATGCCGCGGCGCCGGGTGCCGACGGCGGGTTGGCCGATGCCGGCCTCGGCGACTGCGCGCCGCAATGTGACGGCACGGTGCTCTTGTATTGCGACAGCCTGACCGGCGAGGCCCTCGCGCTCGATTGTGCCGACTTCGGCGCGCGGTGTGGACTGCTCGACGCGGAGTGGGGCGAAGATTGCCTTTTGCCCGAGGGCGCCGATTGCGATCCGGACTACGCGGCCGGCGTCTCCCGGTGTGACCCCGCCGGCCTGTGCTGCGATGGTGTGACATTGCAGTGCGAGCCCGGGGGTTGCGCGGCCGAGCCCGAGCCCGAGGTGCCGTCCAACGCGGGGGGCATCGGCTCGGTGACGGAGACCAACAACCACCCGTTCAGCTGCCTGGGGTGTTCGGGCGACTTCCCGCCCAGCTTCGGCGGGTTCGTGGCGGTGGTCGGCCTGCTGTCGGGCCGTCGTCGTCGACGCCTGTGGGCCCTGGTCCGGGCCCGGTTCAACCACGAGTGAGCGACAACATGTACGGCGCTTGTTTTGTGTCGTCCAAGACCCGGAAGGTCTTGGGCCTCGACGAAATCGATCACCTGGTGGCGGGGATGTGCCAGACCCCGTTCGGCCGCGAACAGCTGCGGGGCGACCTGCTCGGCGAGGTCAGCGCCGAACAGTTCGCGGCCCGGCAAGAGCAAGCCGAGCAAGCCCGGTCGTGGGCGGGCCTCGAGGTGCGGCCGGACTTTGCGGGGGTGGTCGACGTGCGCGAGGTGCTCGACCTCGTGGCCAAGGACGGCACCCTCACCGCCCTGGACGTGGTGCAAATCGGCAAAGCCATCGACGCGATGGGTCGCATCAAGGCCTATGTCGAGTCCCGCCGCGACGAGCTCGCGGCCTTGGTCCAGATCGCGCAAGGGCTGCTCGACGACCGCCCCTTCGCCGCGCGCATCGCGACCAGCTTTGACGACGAGGGCTACATCACTGATCAGGCCTCACCCGAGTTGCTGGCCCGGCGCAATCGGGTGCGCACCCTGCGCAAAGAAGCCCAGGGCATCCTCGACGACCAGGTGCGCGCGTTCGCCGACGAAGGCGTGCTGCAAGAGAAGAACTTCACCGTGCGACACGATCGCTACGTGTTGCCGGTCAAGGCCGAGTTCCAACGCAAGGTCGAGGGCATCGTGCACGACGCGTCCCAGACCGGGCAGACGGTGTTCATCGAGCCCCGGGCCATGCTCGAGGTGGGCAACCGCATCACCGTGGCCCAGGCGTTGGTCAAAGAGGAAGAGCACCGCATCCTCGTCGAGTACACCCAAGAGGTCCGCGCGCGGCGCGAGATGCTGCTCGGTGCCCTCGGCGTGACCGGGGCGCTGGAAGCGCTGTACGTGCGGGGCCGCTTCGCCCACGCCACCGCCGCGGTGCGGCCCCGGGTCGACGACCAGGCCGCGTTGCACCTGCCCGGCGCCCGCCACCCCCAGCTGCTGTACACCCGGCGGGTGGAGCCTGGTTCGGTGGTGCCGCAGGACATCGACCTGGGGGGCAAGCAGGCCTTGGTCATCTCCGGGCCCAACGCCGGGGGCAAGACCGTGGCCCTCAAGGCCACCGGCATCGGCGCGGTGTTGGCCCGGCAAGGGTTGCTGTTGCCCGCCGGGGAGGACGCCACCGTGCCCCCCTACGCCGCGGTCCTGGCCGCGGTGGGCGACGAGCAGGACTTGTCGCAGGACCTGTCCACCTTCTCCGGACACCTCGCTGCCCTCAGTGACATTGTGGACCAGACCCGGACCCACATCGCCCGGGGACCGGTCTTGGTGTTGCTCGACGAGCTGTGCGCCGGCACCGCGCCCGAACAAGGCGCCGCCTTGGCCCAGTCCATCCTCGAGACCCTCGTCGACCTCGGCGCCACGGTGGTGGCCACCACCCACTACGAGCGGCTCAAGACCCTGGCGGTGGCCGAGGAGACCAGCCCCCGGTTCCGCAACGCCAAGGTAGGCACCGACCCCGAGACCGGCCGGCCTACGTTCACCCTGATCATGGACAGCATGGGCGCGTCCAATGCCTTTGATGCCGCGCGCCGGCACGGCCTGCCCGACGACATCATCGCGCGGGCCGAGGCCTTGATGGACCCCACCGGGCAACAGATGCAAGGTCTGCTCGAGCAGCTGCACACGTTGGTGGACAAAGCCGAGCGAGAGCAGCAGGAGGCGGCCCGGGAGCGTGCGCGCCTGCGCGAAAAACGTCTCGCTCTCACCGAGCGCATCGACGCCCTCCACCAGGAGCAGACCGCGTTGCGCAAAGGCGAAGCCCGGGAGGTGCTCAAGGATCTGGACCGCGCCCGCAAAGCCATCGCGGCCGCGATCGAACAGGCCCGCACCGCCGACGCCAAGACCCTCAACGAGCTGAGCCACGAGCTCAAAGACAAAGAACAAGATCTGCAGGACATCGAGCGCGGCGACGACGAGGCGGCCCTGGGCGAGCCGTTGACCGCGGTGCAACGGGGCCAGAAGGTGGTCGCGGCGTCCATGCCCCAGGTGGTGCTCGAGGTGCTGCAGATCGACGGGGACAACATCACCCTGGGCAAGGGGGCCCTGACCATGAAGGTCAGCTTGTCCCAGTTGCGCAAACCGGTGGGGCCCCAGCGGGGGCGGGCTGAGCCACCGACGCGCCGGGCGGCGAAAAAGCGCGCCCCCAAGAAGCGTGGGCCCAAGAAAAAGGTGGAGAGCGCCGGGCCGGCGAAAGAGTCCCCGCGCAACAAGGACAACACCCTCGACGTGCGCGGCCACCGGGTGGGCGAGGCGCTGAGCAAGGTCGAAGGGTTCTTGGACAAGATGGTCGTCGAGCGGGAAGCGCGGGCGTACATCATTCACGGTCACGGCACCGGCGCGCTCAAAAAAGCGGTGCGCCAGCTGCTCACCGAGAGCCACTACGTCGACGCGCACGACGCGGCCCCCGCCGAGGCGGGGGGCGATGGGTGCACGGTGGTGCAGCTGTTCAACCCGCGCGGCTGATCACGTGCTGGCGCGCAGGGCCGCGGACAGACCGGTCACGTATTTGGAATATCGTGACAAGCGGTAGGGCAGCTGGGCCATCAGGGGGTCGGCCAGGTCCTCGTCCTCGGGCGCGTACTTGACCTCGACCACGGTGTGGGAAAGGCGCAACCCGTGGCCGCCCGAGGCGGACCGCACCTCGATGTCGCGGTCGATGGTCAGCCGGACGCGGCTGGCCGTGAGCTTGAAATAGCTGCGGCGGTACCGCACGAACAGCGTGGGCACCAAGCTGCGCAACCCCATGGGGACAGCGTCGAGCGAGGCCAGGCTCAGCCGCAGGTCCTCGTCGAGCCGGGGCGCGTCGAGGGTGGTCACGTGCTTGTGCGAGAGCGCGCCTGACTTGATTTTGCGCTCCAAGCGCAACGGCCCGCGCAGGCCCGCCGCGGTGCGGTAGGCACGGAGCCGGACCTTGGCCCGGTCCTCGGCCCCGGCTTTGTTCTCGGCGTAGCTGCGGTGGGCCGCGTCATCGAAGTACAGGCTGAGCACGTCCCGATCTTCGAAGGCGCGGGCCAACGGGGCCGCGGCCCGAAGCCACGTCGCGACGCGGGCAGGATCCTCGGTGCCCGCGTCGAACTTGCGCTCGTACCGCGACTCGACGCTCACGGCCCCGCCTGCCGGGTGACCTCAGCGATGCGGTCGGCGACCCCCGGGGGCACGGTCTTTGTCGCCACCGTGCCGTCGAGCGAAATGAACGCCCCCTCCTCGAGCCAGAGCGGGTGGTCGACGTCCCGCAGCCGCATGTGGGCCATCACGATGCGGCCGGGACCGAACTCAGGCTTTTTCTGGTACGCGGCCGCGCCAACCGCCGCGTCGGCCACGAAGCTCTCCCGCAGGGTGATCTGGGCCGAGTCCTTGGCGGCAAAACCGACGCGAACGTGCACCGCGTTCATCGCGTGCACCAAGGCCTCGCCTTGTTCCCCCACGGACAGCGCCTTGTCCCCCGCGCCCTGGATGGTGACCTTGCGGATGTCGACCTTGGCCCCCGAGATGTCGATGCAGTCGTTGCCGCAGTTTTCGAAGGTGAGGCCGGCGAGCCGGCCGGGGGCGAAGTCGATGTCCACCGCGTCGGCGTGGGTGTCGCGCACCGTGAGCCCCTCGATGTCGATCTTTGCCCGGACGAGGTTGAGCGCGTCCTCGCTGCGGGCCCGCTCGATGCGCACCTCGCGAAGTTCGACCGTGCCCTCGATGAACGTCAGCCCTCCGGTGACGTTGAGGCCGTGCGCGGTGTGGGCGCCGAGGTTGGCGAACTGTGCATAGCGAACGTGGGACGCGCCCGGTCCCTGGACCACCAAACCGCCGCCTTGGCCGTCGCTGGAGAACACCTGGGCGGGGGCATCAGCGGTGCCGTCGATCTCGAGCGGGCCGCGCACCACCACGTGCCCGGCGCCCCGGATGTCCAGTCCCGCGCCTGGCCCCATCACCAGCCGGTGGCCGCGGGGCAAGACCACCAAGCGGTCGACGACCACCTGGGCCTGGGGGGGCACCGCCCAACCCCCGTCGACCTTGACCAGCCCGGGCGGGGGCGCGGTGGTCGACGGGGCCAGGCCGGCCACGTCCCGGTCCTCGGAAAAGGGGTGCAGCGGGAGTCGCCGAAGCGTGTCGTCGCCGTCCAAGCGGTACAGAAGCTGTGGTCCGGGGGCGGCGTCCTCGCCGCAGTCTGCGCGCACAAAGCCATCGACGAAGACCACGCGCGGGGACTCGGCCACGGGCACGCCGGTGACCGAGACCGGCGCGGGCAGAAGCTCCCGACAACCGCCGCGCACCACCCCGTGAACCCAAATTTCACGCCAAGAGACATTGCGCACCGCGAGCCCCCCGCCGGGTTGCTCGCTGGCCCGGGCCGGGACCGCGACCTCGAGGTGGGCCCGCATGATCGCGGCGTTGTGCTCGACCCGCTCGATGAGGGCGTCGAGGCTGCCATCGCCGATGGCCGCGGCTTGGGGCGCATAGCCCCGCATCCAGTCGGTTAATGCAGTGACATAGGATGGCCGGCTCACCCGTGTCGCCGCCGCGACGTAGGCCCGGACAAACGCACGGTCCGCGAACATGCTCACAAACAGTCCCGGCTCGTTCTTTTGCGCGGGGGTGGTGGGGAAGGGGTACCGGGTGAACAGGGGGTTGTGGTGCCAGGACAGATCGCCCCCGAAGGCGTCGTAGGCGATGGGCTCGAACCGGCCGGTGACGGGGTCGCGGTAGAACGGCACGTTGCCGAAGCGGGCGGCGTGCTCGGCGCCGAACAGATCGATGAGCGCGAGGTACCGCGCGGTGTGCTCGAGGTGGACGACCTCCGAGGCGGGGAGGCGGCCCCGGCGCACGGTGTCGAACGCGCCCACCGCGTCGAGCAGCAACCGGCGGGCGGTCTCGTCGGGTTGTTTGGCCGGGTCGTCGAAGGCGGCGGACTCCGCGCGGTCCACCGCCGCGCCCGGGGGCAGCAAGGGCTCGTAGAGGTCGGGCAGGGGAAACCCACGCTCCCGGATGTTGGCCCATTCCGCCCAATACGTGACCTCGCTGGCGCGCACGATGGGGCCTTCGCGCCGCTGGTGGGATTCGAGCAGGTGCTTGGCGAAGTGTTCTTCCCAGGCGTATGGACCGAGGTCACGGTCATTCAGTCGCATTTGCACGAACTGGTAGCGGGGCGCGAGCACGTCTTCGCGCCGCATGGCGTCGTAGAACACCGGCTGCCAAATGCCTTGGCGGGTGTCCGGTCGTTGCAGCGAGAACACCCGCTGGCCGGACAGGGTCTGGCCTCCGCGCACCTTCACCCGGAACGACCAGCGTTGCTCGTCGCGGAAGTGGTCGGTGGCGTCTCCTTTGAGCCGGATGCGCGCGTCGACGTGGTGGCCGAACGCGTCGAGCCCGGCTTTGACCCAATCGTCCTCGTGGCGCACGAGCACACCGAGGTCGAGGGCCCGTTGGCGCACGTACTTGAGCCGGGCCATGGATTTGAATGAGACGTTCATCTCGACCACCGGGAGCTCGGCGGGCAGCTTGGGGGCGGGCGCGCCCGGGCCCGCCGGCCACCGCCGGGTGATCTCGCGTTGGAGGTCGGGGCCGAGAAGCAGCGCGACCCCGGCGGCGAGGCCCAAGAGGACCAACAGCACCCGCGTGCGTTCGGGGATCGTCTGGCCGCGAGGGGGGGCGGGCAGCTCCACTCAGGCCTCCAGGGGGGAGAGCACGCTGACCCGGCCGACGCCCTTGTGTTCCCGGAGCGCGGCGAGCAGGCGTTCGATCCCGGTCATGTCGTCGAACTCGGCCACGAACAGGGCCTCCACCGCGTCACCTTCTTCGTCGACGCGCTTGAGCCCCGCGTTTTTGCTGTGGGCGGCCACCAGTTTGATCAGCTCATCGAAGCTCGGGTGTTCGGCGCCCTGCATCGTGACCGACAGCAGCATGCCCTGGGGCGGGCGGCCGAGCACCCGGCTGCGTGCGATCAGCACCACCAGTGTGACGGCGAAGACCGCGAAGGTGAGCTTGAGCTGGTTGGCGCCGCAGCCGAGCCCAATGCCAATGGCCAAGAAGAGATAGGTCAACTCTTCGGGCTCCTTGATCGCGGCCCGGAAGCGCACGATGGACAGCGCGCCCACCAACCCCAGCGACAGCGCGAGGGAGGTCTTGACCACCGCGATGACCAGCAGGGTGGTCGCGGCCAGGGGCACCAAGGTCTTGGCGAACTTGTGCCGGTTGCCGAGGCTGCTGCCGATGCGGGTGTAAAAGAACGCGAGCACGCCGCTCATCAACAGGCACACCGCGAGCGAGAGCCCGACGGTGGCGAGATCGACGCGCGCGGTCTCCTGGGCGAGAAACTCTTGAAACGTCTGAACCTTGTCCATGTGGTCCCGAGCCTACCCGAAGTCGCTGGGCAAAAGCCGGAGCGGGACGCGGCCCCGGGCCCACAACCGCGACCGCCGGTTCGGTGGCGCAGCCGGTCGAGGCCCAAACGACGTCCATGTCGGCCACCCGGGGGCCGGTGACCGGGCGGCGCCACGTGGCCTCGGGGGTCGAGGTGGGGCGGGCCTCGGGACCGCAGGGGGGGGTTGAGCGAGGCGTGGCGTACGCTGCCTAAACGACCTCTATGTCGGCTATGCCGGGCGGGCGGAGGGGGGTGATGTGAGGTCGAGGCTTGGAACGGACGGGTGTTGTTTGAGGTGCCGGGTCGCGTTTGTTGGCGGGTCGCGGCGGGTTGAGCGAGGCGTGGCGTACGCTGCCTAAACGACCTCTACGTCGGCCATGCCGGGCGGGCGGGCAGTGCCCCACAAAAGCCACCTCTGGCGAGATGGCTCGTTGGCGGGGAACAAAAAAAGCCACCTCTGGCGAGATGGCTTGTTTGGCGGGGAACAAAAAAAGCCACCTCTGGCGAGATGGCTTTGTTTGGCTGGGGCACTAGGGTTCGAACCTAGATTCTCGGTACCAAAAACCGATGTCCTGCCATTAGACGATGCCCCAGCAGGTTCCCCATGCTTAATGAATGTGGGGCGGAGGTGTCAACGCCCATCGCTCATCGATGGGGCAGGGTGACCTCTTTTTCGCAGGCCGCGCACCGGCACAGGATGGACGTCAGGCCCCCGGCGGTGAGCGGGGTGAACCCCTCGAAGCGAAAGTCGGAGCGCTTATCGCCGTAGCGGGTTCCGCGGGCGCCGCACGCGGGGCAGGTCACCTCCGCCGCCCCGGCGCCGAGCCGGGCGAGGGCCTCGCGGTCCCCGAAGGACACCGCCACCGAGATAAAGCTGCGGCGGCTCTGTTCGTCAAAATCGGTCATCGCCTCTCCGGGGTCAGGCCGCGCGGTGCAGCACGTCGTGGAGGATACCGCGGCACAACGGGATCACGTCGTGGCCGGCGGCGTCCCAGGTTTTTTGTTCGGGGCTGACCACCAGCTTGTGGTTGGGGGTCAGGCGGAACTTCTCGGGGGAGGACGTGACCAGCTCCGCCAGCTTGTCCACGTTGAGCTTGGTCTGCTCCCCGAGGGTGATCACCACCTTGGGCGGCGGGGGCGGTTGGTCGTCGGAGGCGGCGGGGGTGAGGTTCACGTCGAGGGCGCGGGCGGCCATCTCGCGCAGCCGGCGCTTGAGCACCATCACGTCGGCGAGGGTGGTGAACTCGACGGGGGGCTCGCCGTAGCGTTCGCCCACCTCGCCGACCACGTCGTAGATGCCCTCGGTGTCCTTGGCCGTGGCCAGCCGCTGGTAAATCTGCAGACGCTCGTGCACGTCGGCGATGAACTTCTCGGGGATAAACGCCTGCACCGGCACGTTGATGTCCGGGTCGGGCACGTCGTCGTGGGCCCGGCCGCGCAGGTCCTCGACCGCCTCTTTGAGCAGCTCCGCGTACATGTCGTAGCCCACCGCGGTGATGTGGCCGTGTTGGCTCTTGCCGAGCATGTCCCCGGCCCCGCGCAGCTCGAGGTCGTGCTGGGCGATCTTGAAGCCCGCGCCGAGCTCGGAGAAACGCTGCAACACGTCCAAGCGTTTTTGGGCGTCGGCGGTCAGACGCTCCTCGCCCGCGGGCACGAGCAGATACGCAAACGCGCGGTCCTTGCTTCGGCCCACCCGGCCGCGCAGCTGGTACAGCTGCGAGAGGCCAAAGTCGTCGGCGTGGTCGATGAACATGGTGTTGGCGGTGGGCACGTCGATGCCGGTCTCGATGATGGTGGTGCACACCAACACGTTGATTTCGTGGCGGAGGAACTTGAGCATCACCGCTTCGAGTTCGTCCTCTTTCATCTGGCCGTGACCAATGCCAATGCGGGATTCGGGGACCAGCCGCTTGATGTAGTCGGCGATGGCGGCGATGGAGCGGACCCGGTTGTGCACAAAATAGACCTGCCCGCCCCGGCTCAACTCGCGCCAGATGCCTTCGCGGATGAGCTCGTCGTCGAAGCGGACCACCTGGGTCCGGATCGCGCGGCGGTCGACCGGCGGGGTCTCGATCACCGAGAGGTCGCGCACGCCGAAAAAACCCATCTGCAGGGTGCGGGGGATGGGGGTGGCGGTGAGGGTGAGCACGTCGACGTCGGCCCGGAGCTTCTTGAGCTTCTCTTTGGACTTGACCCCGAAGCGTTGTTCTTCGTCGACGATGACGAGGCCGAGCTGCTTGAAGTTCACGTCGTTGGACAACAGCCGGTGGGTGCCGATGAGGATGTCGATCTTGCCTTCCTTGGTCCGCTGGAGGATCTCTTTGGTCTCCTTGGCGGTGCGGAACCGGGACACCATCTCGATGGTGACGGGCAGACCCTCGAAGCGTTCGGTGAAGGTCAGAAAATGTTGCTGGGTGAGCACGGTGGTGGGGGCGAGCACCGCCACCTGCCGGCCCGCGGCCACCGCGAGCATGGCCGCGCGCATGCCCACCTCGGTCTTGCCGTAGCCGACGTCGCCACACACCAAACGGTCCATGGGGCGTTCGCTTTGGAGGTCGCCGAGACAATCGTCGATCGCCTTTTGTTGGTCGACGGTGGTCTCGAAGGGGAACCGGCTCTCGAACTCGATGTAGTGCTCGTCGGGGGGCTTGCACGCGGGGCGGTTGGCCAGCTCGCGCTGGGCGTAGATGTGCAGCAGCTCTTGGGCCATGGCCAGGACGGCCTTTTTGACCTTCTTCTTTTTCGTCGCCCAGCCCGTGCCCCCGAGCTTGTCCAGGCGGGGGGCGCGCCCGTCGGCCCCGGCGTAGCGCTGCACGAGGTTGATGCGGTGAACGGGGACGTAGACCTTGTCGTCCCCCGCATAATGCAACTGCAGAAAATCGATCTCGGTGCCGCGCAGGTTGAGCCGGGTCAACCCCTTAAACAGCGCGACCCCAAAGTCGACGTGCACCACGTAATCGCCCTCGTTGAGGTCGGACACGGTGGTGGAGAACCCTTTGCGCTTGCGGGACGCGCTTCCCCGGCGGGCGCGTTTGCCGAAGATGTCCTCCTCGGTGACCACCACCGCCGGCACCTGGGCCAGCGCGCCCCCGCGGCTCGGGAGCACGGGGTCGGCGACGTAGGCGTAGCCGTGCACCGAGGGGTTCAGCAGGTCGTCGATGGCCGACGCGTCGAATACGTCAGGACTTTGTGACAAGCGGCGGATGGCCAAGCCCTTGCCCGAGAGAACCTCGATGAGGCGCTCGACCCCCCCGAGGGCTTGGCAGGGAAAAAGCACCGTACGCTGTTGATCGTGGGCCCGGCGCACCGCGCGCACCAAGGGCGCGAACAGGTCGTCGCCCACCCCGTGCCCGGCGGAGGCCTTGAGGATGTCTTTGCGCAGATCACCGGTGTCGGCGGTGCGGATGTCGATGACGTCGGTGCTCGACTGGACCACGCCCTCTTTGGTGATGGTGACGGCGGGCGCAAGGGCGGCGTTGAGTTCCTCGTGGGTGAGCAAGAACGCGCTCTCGGGGAACGTGAGCTTGCCCTTGGCCTCGGCGGTGGCCCGGTGGGTGGCGTAGTTGTCCCACTCGTCGTCGAAGGCGCGGCCGAGGGCTTCCTCGTCGTCGATGAACACCGAAAAGCCGGTGTCGCCCAATCCCTGGGCCAACGCCGCGGGCAAATCCAGCAGGGGCGGATGGAACGCGGGCAGCAACCCTTCGATCCCGAAAAACGGGATGCGGTTCTGCAGGTCTTCGATGTAGGTCCGCAGCCGTTTGGTGGGGAAGTTACATTGGTCGGCCCGGTCGCGCAGCGCCTGCACCGCGCGTTCGACGCTGTCGTCGTCGAGGTGCACCTCGCGCGCGGGCCCCACCGCCACCATCTCGAGGTCGCCGGCCGCGCGCTGCGTGCTCGGGTCGAACCATTTGACCGTCTCGATCTCGTCGCCGAACAGGTCGATGCGCACCGGCCGGCGGTGGCCGGGCCAGAACACGTCGACGATGCTGCCGCGCACCGCGAACGACCCTTTGTCCTCGACGGTGTTGACCTGGGCGTAGCCGAGCCGCACCAGGCGCGCGGCGAACATGTCCCGGTCGAGGGTCGCCCCCGGGCCGAGCAGCTCGGCCTTGTCTTCCCACACCGCGAACGGGACCTGACGACGCTGCAGCGAGGCCGCGGGCACCACCAGCACGCGGAAGGGCGCGCCGGTGGCGAGCTTGAACATCGTCGCCGACCGCTCCATGACCACCAGCGGGTCCGGCGAGGTGTGGTGATAGGGGGTGCGGTCGTCGGCGGGGAGCAGCAAGATCTGCTCGGCCTGGTCCCGGCCGGCGAGGAACAGCAGATCGCGCCGGCGCTCGTCGGCCTCGGTGCGCGTGGCACAGACCCACACCACCGGGCGGGTGGCGGACAGCTGCCACACCGCCTCCGCCGCGGCGATGCCGGCCAAGCCCCGAACGCGCGACGACCGACGTTGGGTGTTGCGTTCTTGTAGCTGTGCGAGGGCGGTCGCCGCGGTGCTCATGACGGTCAGCTCAGGAACGTGCCCTTGTCGGTGAGCACGTCAGCGTCGACCGCGGCCTGCACCAACTCCACCGCCCGGCCCCGGTCTTTGCCGAACACGGTGATCAGGTGGCGCCGGTTGGCGTCCGACGGAAAACCGGCCACCGACGCCTCCCGGGCGTGGGCTTCGATGCCCTCTTCACCGAGCATCAACACGATGCGATCGGCCTCGATCTGACTCGACGCGGCGTACAGCTCGACCAAATCCTGGTCGGTGAGCGGATGTTCTTGATCTTCCGACATTTGAGCCTCCGGCCGCCCTTGTACAGAGTCCTCGCGCACAACGGAAGATGCGCCTTTGTCCGGGGCCTGCCCTCGTCTCGGCGGACAAAACGCGCTACGGTGGCCGCCGTCTGGCAACAGCTGGGTCGTTCCCCACGGCCGGGCGCGCTGACCGACCACCCATGGACTCGCTCAAAGCCATCCCCTTCGGCAACTACTACCTCCTCGAGCGTCTCGCGGTGGGGGGGATGGCCGAGGTCTACCTGGCCAAGGGCGTGGGCTTGGCCGGCGGCGACCGCGTGGTGGCGCTCAAGCGCATCTTGCCCAGCATCGCCGAGGACGATGAGTTCATCGCGATGTTCATCGACGAGGCCAAGATCGCGGGGCAGCTCAACCACCCCAACATCGCCCAGATCTTCGACCTCGGAAAAATCCGCAGCAGCTACTTCATCGCCATGGAGTACATCTCGGGGCACGACCTGCGCGCCCTGTGGGAGCGCCTGCGCGAACGCGACGGGGGCATGGATCTCGCGCTCGCCGGCTTCGTCACCCGGCGCATCTGTGAAGGCCTCGACTACGCCCATCGTCGACGAGACAACCGGGGCCGGCCCTTGGGCATCATCCACCGCGACGTGTCCCCGCAGAATATTCTGCTCGGCTACGACGGGGCGGTCTCGATCATCGACTTCGGCATCGCCAAGGCCGCCAACCGGATGGTCCGGACCCAGACCGGCATCCTGAAGGGCAAGTTCGCGTACATGGCCCCCGAGCAGGCCCGCGGCGAACTCATCGATCACCGCTCGGACATCTTCGCCATCGGGGTCATCTTCTACGAGCTGCTCACCGGCGAGCGGGCGTTCAAGGCCGAGACCGACTTCGGCCTGCTCGAGAAGGTGCGCAAAGTCGACATCGTGATGCCGCGAAAGATCGACAACAAGATCCCCAAAGACCTCGAGCGCATCGTGGTCAAGGCGATGTCGCAGACGCCCCAGGAGCGGTACGTGCACGCCAGTGACATGGCCGCGGACATCGAGCGCGCGATGCAGGCGCACAATCTCGTGTTCAACAAAAATGAGCTCGGGGCGTGTGTGCGCACCGAGTTCAAAGAGGACTACGAGGAAGAGCAGCGCCGGCTGCGCGTCTACGAAGCGTATGAGCCGACGGGGAAAAAGCGCGTGCGCAAAAAGCCGCCGCTGCCGCCGGGGGCCGGCGGTCCCGACCCCGGCATCTTCGAGGCGGGCACGTTGGTGGCGCCGGTGGAGGGCATCAGCGCGCTGCGATCGGATGCCTCCGGGTTCGAGAACGTCGCCACCCAGCTCGCCGACGACCCCGAGCGCACCCACGTGTCGGCCGAGGAGCCGCCCTTCGCCGCGTCCGATTTTGGTGACGACACGTTCTCCACCAACAAGCGACCGCCCCCGTCGACGGCGCAGGTGAGTTCGTCGGTGATCGAGGCGGTCCGGCCGGCGTCGACGTCGGACGACCGGTCCTACTCCGATGAGCGCTCCATCTCCGACGAGACGGTGGTCGATTCACCGGTGATCTCAGGGCAGGGCGCGGTGCGATCGGTGCGCGACACCCTCGGGGCCGCGGCCCAGGGGCCGATGCCGGTGCCGGGCCCGCCGCCCGCCCACGCGAGGGGACCGGGCTCGGCCAAGGAGGAGCGCTACACCACCAAGACCCGGGCCGCGCCGGCGCGGGCGGGGTGGGTCGCGGCGGTGGCGTCGGTGATGTTCGTGATCGGGGCGGTGCTGGGGCTGGTGGTGGGGGGCATGGTCTTGTCCAGCACCCCCGACGTGGTGGTGGTGGTGGACCCGGCCGAGACCCAGGTGCTCGAAGGCCAGCAGCTGCTGTGCAAGAAAACACCCTGTGCATTGGCATTGGGCGAAGGCCGGCACGAGCTCGTGTTCATGTCCGAGGGCCACGAGGCCCTGTCCAAATCCGTCGAGGTCAAGCCCGACGAGGTCGCCCGGGTCCAGGTCGATCTGCCCCGGGAAAAGACCGGGGTCAAAGTCGACACCGTGCCCCCCGGGGCCAAGGTGGAGCTCAACGGCAAGAAGCTCTCTGGGGACACGCCCCTGACCGTGCCCCGGGTGGTCGTCGGCGACCCGGTGCGGCTGACCATTCGCAAGGACGGCTACATCACCATCGACGAAAAGCTCCCGGTGCCGGAACTCAAAAAGGGCGACGCCTGGACCTTCGAGCTTCAGGCCGCGGCCACCGTCTACGACCTCGCGGTGGAGCCCAAGGACGCGGTGGTCGAAGCCCGCAACAACCGCACCACCGGGGAGTCGACGGTCACGGTCAAACACGGCGAGCGCTTGCCGGTGTTGATCGAACGACCGGGCTGCACCCGCCAGCTGCACGTGCTCGAGGGCACGGGGGTGCCCAAGGCCAAAGAGCAGGTGGTGCTCGAGTGCCGGCCCTTTGATGCCAAGCTGACGATCATGAGCAAGTCTCGCATCTACGCCGAGATCGACGGGGTCGACGTCGGCCGGCGTTGGGTCGCCAACTACGAGCTGCCCGCGGGCCAGGTGGCGCTCAAGATCAAGGGGCGGCGCAGCGGGGAGCAGGTGCTGGTCGAGCTGCCCAAAGACCAAGAGACCCAGGTGCCCACGGCGGTGCGATGACCCGCCGCGGGTGGGCGTGCTTCGCGCTCGTCCTCGTCAGCTGTGGCGGCGGGGTGGGCACCCCCGCGCCGGCCGGGGTCTACCCGGACGCGCCCAGCGCGTGCGACGACGAGGAAGAGCTGCTCGCGGACACCACCGCCGCGGCCGAGGACGGCGTGCTCGACGACCTCGCCGGCCACGTCGAGGAGTTGCTCGTCGAGCAGCGCGGCTTGATTCCCCTGGTGCGCACCGCCCGCCACGTCACCGAAGCGGTCGGCACCGACGCGTTGCTCGGCCTGTCCGCGGGCTGGGCCGACGGGGAGGGCATCGGCCGGCTCACCGGTCACCTCGAGCAGGTCTTGCTCTACATCCGCGGCCAGAGCCCCCACGTGGCCGGCAGCCACGAGGCCGTGGTCGAGGTGCTGCACCGGGTGCTCGCGTCCCAGGGCGCGGCCTGCGACAGCCTCGAGACCCTACAGACCATCCAGGCACTGGCCGAGGCCGAACACCCCCGGGGCGGGCCGTGGATCCAGGCGCTGTACGACGACGTGCGCGACCTCGCCGAGGACGAAGCGTTCGTGGCCTTGCTCGGGGACCTGACCTACGACGAGGAGGGGGGCAACGACCTCGCGGTGGGGCGCGAGGCGTTCGTGCTCATCGCCAACCTGGTGATCGGGTACGTGGCCGCGCCCGACTTCGACCCCGACGTGGTGCGCGACCTGCTCAGCGATGTGTTGGTCTCGCAGTTCGCCATCGAGCCCGAGACCGAGGCGCGGGTCGAGCGCCTGCTCGACACCCTCGACGTGGTCACCGCGGTGGACGCGCCCACCCAGGCCGGGGTCCAGGCGCTGCTCGGGTGTGCCCGCAGCGCCGACCCCGACGGGATCGTGGCCGGCATGGTCTACGACTACGTGCAGATCGAGGCGCTCAGCCTGCCCGGGTTTTTGCGCGACCTCGAGGCGTTCGCGGATGGGCCCGCGGGGGAAGCGCTGCGCCTTCTTTTCGTCGACGCCATCCCCGCGCTCACCGCCGAGGGCGAGACCACCACCGACGCGCTGTCGGTGCTCGGCGGCTTCATCGAGCCCGAGCGGCGGGCCGCGGTGCTTGACGCGTTTTTGGCCCTCAAGGGCCGCGGGGTGGCCCTGGAGGTGTTCGACACCGCGGCCCGGTTGTCCCGTGGCTGCGGCGAGGGGGGCTGAGGATGCGCGGCCTCGTCGTGGCCCTCGCGGTCGGGGTCGTGGCCGGGCCGGCCGCGGCCACCAGCCAATACGAGACCTACGGCACCGCCCCCGCCGACCAAGCCGAGGGGGGCGCGGGCACCGCGTCGCCGTCGTCGTACAGCGCGGTGCACCACAACCCAGCCGGGCTCACCCTCGTCGAGCGCCCGCTGTTCATGGTGGGGACCCGGGTGCAGATTCCGCGGGTCGAGGTCACGTTTGACCGCACCCCCGAGCTGGAGGCCCAGCTCCCCGACGTGGTGGGCGCGACCACCATCGGCCTGGTCGTCCCCGGCTACGGCCTTTTGAAGGACCGGGCCGCGGTGGGGGCGGGGGTGCTGTTGCCCACCCGGGTGCTGACCCGCCTGTCCAATCCAGACCCATTGCGGCCGGCGTTTTTTCAATACGGGGACAACATCGAACACTACGAGGCCAATCTCGCCGGGGCGGTGCGGGCGTTCGACATCGTGCATCTCGGGGCCGGGGTGCGCTTCGCCGCGGGGCAGTCGGGGGTGCTGTTCGCCGACGTGGACCCGTTGCGGGGCCGCATCACCCGGCAAGAGTTCGACGCTTGGCAGTATTCATTGGTCGCGCCCAACGTCGGCGCGGTGGTCGGCCCGGTGGGCATCGATGGCCTCACCGTGCAGGTGGGGGCCGCGGCCCGCGAGGAGCTGACCCAGCCGGTGCAGGTCCCGGTCTCGATCAACTTCGACGAGCTCGACGCGGATGTGTTCGCGGCGGTGGTGGCCCAGAGCAACTTTATGCCCCGTACGCTCAGCCTGGGCATCGCCGCCACCATCACCCCCGCCGCGTTCTACCCGCCGCTGTCGGTGGTCGGCCCCCTCGAGCTCAAGGCCAGCGTCCACCAGCAGTACTATTCGCGGACCCCCACCCCGTTCGCGAGCCTGCGGGTCAACGGCGGGGGGCCGGGCATCGAAGCCCTCGGCCTGGGGGCGCTGCTCGACGTGCCCCGCGACGACGCCGAGCGGGTGGGGCCCCCCGGCTTTGTCGACACCGTGCAGTGGCGGGCGGGGGCCAAGCTCGGCTTCCTCGACGAGCTGGCCGCGGTGCGGGTGGGCTACAGCTACCGCCCGTCCCCGGTGCCCGACCAGGAAGGGGCCACCAACATCATCGACGCCAATGTGCATGCATTGAGCGCAGGGCTGGTCGCGTATCTGCCGCTCTCGCCGTTGTTCGACGGGGACCTCATCATCGACATGGCGTGGCAGACGCACATCCTCGCCCCCCGCCGCACCGAGAAGGTCCGCGCCGACGACCCCATCGGCCCCTGGACGGTGAGCGGCATGGTCCACTGCGGCGAGCTCGCCCTCGGCTATCGCTTTTAGGCGTCTCATTCGGCCGATCACGGCTGGGGTCCGCGGCGAGCGTCTTCAACGCAGCTCGCGGCGGGCGAAGCGGAGGGTGGCGAGGGCGAGCATGGCCCCGACGTAGACCGCGGCATAGAGCAGTGACATGGCCCAGGCCGCGGGGTCGGCCGCGGTCTCGCCCCGCACCCAAGCGGACAGGTCAAACCGGAACAGCTGAGGCAAGACCGTGTACATCACCGTCGCCACTTGCGAGCCCAGCGCGCCGAAGCGATCGCTCTCGATCAGCGCCGCGAACGTGGGCAACAGGCGCGAGAGCAAGAACGTGCCCCCCACAAACAGGGCCGAGGTCGTGCTCGAGCTCGCGACCCCGAACATCACCGCCACCGCGGCCACGATGATGCCTTCCCCCGACGCAAACTGCGCCGCGAACCACAAGCGGCCCGCGCCGTCGGCCCCCACCGTGAGCAGCAAGCCGGACAGCACCAACCCGAGCACGAGGTTGGACACGAGCACGAGCGCGGCCAAGGTCAAAAACCGCCCGACCACGAACGTGGCCCGCGGCACCGGGCGCGCCACCACCGAGTGCACCTCGCGGGTCTCGATGTCGCGGGTGACGGTGACGATGCCGAGCACCCCCGCGAGCACCGCGGTCATCAACGACAGGAACGCGAGACCCACGTCGATCAGAATCTCGTCCGCTTGGTCGGGCGCCAGCTCGGCGAACACCCACGCCCCAAACACGAGCAGAAAGCCGCCCGCGAGGAGGTTCAGGTACACCCGGCTGCGCAAAAGCTCGCGGGTCCCGGCCACAAACACGGCGAGGATGGGGGTCACGATGGGCCCTCCAGCTCGTCGACGAGGTCGACGAGCAGCTGTTCGAGTTCGGCCGCGCCGCGCCGGACCTCGGTGACGTGGCCGCCGCGTTCGCGGATGGCGATGGCCGCGGCCATGGGGTCCAGGCCCGCGCGCACCGTGACCACCGCCAGGTCGGGTCGCTCGTCGACGTGGCCGTACGCGCCCAAGCTCTCGACATCGAGCGCGTCGTCCTTGCGCACCTCGATCTCGTACACGTGCTCGCGCCCGGCGAACAACTCGTCGAGGGTCCCGGTCATCACCACCCGGCCTTTGTGCATCACCGCCACCCGGTCGCACAGCGCCTGCACGTCGGGGAGCACGTGGGACGACAAGAACACCGCGCGGCCCTGGGCGCGCTCCTCGAGGATGATCTGGCGCACCAGGGCGCGTCCCATGGGATCGAGCCCGCTCATGGGCTCGTCGAGGATGAGCAGGTCTGGCGCGCCGTAGAGCGCCACCGCGAGGGCGAGGCGTTGGGCCATGCCCTTGGAAAAGGTGCGCACCAGGCTGTCTGCCCGGGCGGTGAGCCCGACCCGGTCGAGGAGCGCCGCGCTGCGCTTTCGAATGTGATCGCGGTCGAACCCGCAGAGCCCGCCGTGCATCGCCAACACTTCGCGCGGGGTGAGGGTGCGCGGCAACTGCAACACCTCGGGGAGGTAGCCGAGGCGTCGTCGGGTGGCGGCCTTTTTGGGGTCCTCGCCGAACAGGCGCACGGTGCCTTCGCTCGGGGTGAGCGCGCCGATCAGGGTCTTGATCGTGGTCGACTTGCCCGCGCCGTTGTGCCCCACCAGCCCGAACACCGACCCGGCGGGGACGGTGAGGTCCACGCCGAACAGCACGTCGACCCGGCGGTTCAAAAAGCCCACCCGGACAAACTGGTGCAGCCCGGCGATCTCGATCGCGGCGGTCACGGCGGGGTCTCCTCGACGGGCACGAGGGCGGGGTTGCGCTTTTCGAGCACCCAGCGCAACCCCGGGGGCGCGAGGGGCGGAGACATCTCGCCCGCCTCGACGAGTTCTTGCACCGACTGGGCGGTGCGGTGGTGCTTGAGCAAAAACGCGGCCTCGGCCCGCACGATCTCGACCCGGTAGCAGTTGATGAGCAGCTCGCGCAGGCGGCGGGAGGCGTTCTGGCCGGTGAGGTTCTGGGCGGAGGGGGCGCGGTTGGCCTCGGCGAAGGTCTGCAGCAGGCGGCCCTTCATTTCGCTGCAGTCGGATTGTTCTTGGTCGAGGGTGTCGGCGCGTTTGGCCAGCCACCGGGGGCCGCCGAGGGCGTGGGCGCGGCGGTAGGCGGATGCGGCCTGCTCGATGTCCCGCTCGGCGTACTCGTAGACGGTGGCGAGCCAGAAGAAGACCAGCCAATGCTGTGTGGTGCCGGCCATGGTCGGCTCGATGAGGTGGAGCAGGTTGATCGCCTGGGTGGACCGGGAGGGGATCGTCGACATCAACGTCGCGGACAGGTAGGCGGGCTCGGTGAAGGTGGGCTTGAGCTCGACGATGCGCTCGGCCCAGGTCTCGAGCCCAGAGTATTGCACTTGCTCGGCGTGGTCAGAGCCGATGAATTGCATTGTGCGCAGCCAGGCGAGGTCGGCGGCGGCGTCGCGGCGGCCGAGGGCGAGGGCGGTGAGCAACGGGGCGGGCGGGGGCGCGGGCAGCCCGGCGAAACACTGCAGCGGGTCTTGGGGCCGTGGGCGCCGGCAGACCGCGGCCTCGTCGTCGAGCAGGTGACGACATTGGGCGTGGGTGTCGCAGGGCATGAAGGGTTCGGCCCCCTCCGCGGGGGGCAACGCCCACCACGCGGCGAGCGCGCCGCAGAGGACAAGAGCGATCCAAGCGTTGCGTGCGGGGTGGTTCACGTCGTCGCCCAAAAAAAACAAAAGGCCGCAAGCGCGGCCTTTTGTAACACAGCTCAAACTGTTCGCGAGGTGCGTCAGTTGGTGCAGGTATTCGTCGTGTTGCTCAGATCGTTGTTCTGATCGATGCCCCAGACGTCGCCGTTCATGTCCTTGCCCGCTTGGCCGGTGGCGGTGGCGGTGAAGGTGGTGGCGGCACCGGTGGTGGCGTAGTCGTAGCGGGCGTTGCCGCCGATTTGCACGCCGAGCTCGTTGGTGCCGGAGTCGAAGGCCGCGTCGGCGACGGTGAGATAGGTGTCGTTCTCACCGCGGTAGGATTCCTGGGCCACGTAGATCGCCTTCAGGTTGGTCTTGGCCTCGGACTGCTTCGAGCGGCACTGGAACCGGACGAAGTTGGGAATCGCGATCGCCGCGAGAATGCCGATGATGGCAACAACGATCATGACTTCGATCAGGGTGAATCCGCGCATGATTTTAGTGAGCATCTGCCCTCCTTTGGTGGGGCTCTGATGACCCCGATGTGTGGTGACACTAGATGATGAAGCAAATGAAATGCCAGTCTGAGACCGCCGGTACTCTCCGATCGCGGGTGACGAGAAACGGCACTTTCGGTCCCCGCGCCCGGTCTGGCTGACAAAAAACGGCATCAGGTACCGCACGCGTTGACGAGGTTTTCCAGGTTCCGTGAGGTGTCGATGCGCCACACGTCCCCTTCCATGTCCATGCCCGCAATGCCGTTGGCTTCGACCTCAAAGGTCGTCGCGGTCGCGCTGGGGCAGTCATAGGTGTAGCGCTTGCGCCCCTTCATCAGGTTGGCGGCGGAGGCGGCAAAGTCGCCTGGCGTGATGTAGACAGCGTATTCGGCGCGGTAGGCCTCCTGCATCAGGTGCATGGAGTTGAGCGTTGTCTTGGCTTCGGTCTGTTTGGCCCGGCACTGAAAGCGCTGGAACACGGGGATGGCGATGGCCGCGAGAATGCCAATGATCGCGACCACAATCATGACCTCGATGAGCGTAAATCCACGTTTCATGATTCCTCCAACGACGAATACGAAGCAGCGTCTGTGCCACTTTGGGCCGGTGCCGAGCCGGGCTTGATCATTCCGTACGCGAACGAATTCCCAAAAAAATTCGCAGTCTAGGCCAAACTTGTCGTAAGGTCTCGCGCACGACGTCTGGAGAGTGGATGGCCCAGTCGAAAGCCCCTCCCTTTACGCTGTATGAGTACCGCCCGTCACCGTTCTGTGTGGCCATTCGTGTGGCCCTGAATGAGTGTGAAGTGCAGTTCACCCCGCGCGAGGTCGACCTCAAAAAGCCCCGCACGGCAGCGTTCTTAAAGCGCAGTCCATTCGGGCGTTTGCCCGCCCTGGTGGAGCACCGCCCGGGGGGCGAGCTGGCGATTTTTGAGTCGCCCGCGATTCTGCTGTTCCTGTCCGAGCGGTTCCCGGAATCAAGTCTGGGTTTTCCCGACATCACCTCCAAAGGGGAGGGGTGTGCGTGGCTCTCTTACGTGAGCTCCGGTTTGTCCGAAGAGCTCTGGAAGGTGCTGCACGAAGAGCAGGTCTACCGCAAAGACGAGAAGTCGCCGGCGGTGCTCAAGCGCGCGAGCAAAGAGCTCGAACGGCACCTGGAGGTGCTCGACAAGCACCTGGCCCGCCGCGCGTTTTTGGCCGGCGACTACACCATCGCCGACACCATGGCCACGCCGCTGCTCGACCTGCTCGACGCGGTCGAGGTCGACCTCGACGCCTATCCCCGGGTGCGCGCCTGGCGCAAACGCCTGCGCGAGCGCCCGAGCTACAAAGGCGTCTGGCCCCACGACGACTAGCTTTCTGCGGGGGAGTTCCTCCCCCCGCCCCCCTCGCGCGCGCGAGCGCTCGTGGGCCCCACCCCCGAGTCGTGGCCATTCTGAAGGAATGGCTTCAGCAACGCGGAGCGTTGCCGCGCTCCAAGGGCCTCCGGCCCGTCGCGCCGGGGTTGCATCCTGTCGGATGCAACGCGCTTGGGTGGACGGCGCTCAGCTTTCTGCGGGGGGGCCCTCGCCCGCAGAAGGTTGCGTGGATCCTCGCCGAGACGCCTGACGGCACTCAGCGAGTGTCTTGGCGGTTTGCGCCGCAAACGCGCGCGGATCCTCGCCGAGACGCCCGACGGCGCTCGGCGAGTGTGTTGGCGGGTGCTCCGCAAACGCGCGGCGGGGCTCTGCAGTCTGATTGTGAGGGCGCAACGCAGCGCAAAAAAGAACGCCGCCCGAGGGGGCGGCGTTTCTTCGTGGGGTGACGTCGCGTGTCAGTTGTTGGCGTCCGCGGCGCTGGCGTCCATCGCGCCCGCGTCCATCCCGCCTTGGCCGGCGTCGTCACCGCCCTGGCCGGCGTCGTCACCACCTTGGCCGGCGTCGTCACCGCCCTGGCCCGCGTCCTCCATCACCACCACGCCCCCGTCGTGGATTTCGAAGTCGTAGTACCAAGTGCCATTGAAGCAGTAGAGCGTGATGCAACCCGGGCCGGGGGCCACGCAGTTGGAATCGCACACCAGGTCATCGTGTTGGCAAGGCTGCCCGACGAGCAGCGGGCTGACCGACGCGGGGCAGAGCTCTTGGGTGCCGCCATCTCCGTCGCCATCACCGTCACCGTCACCGTCGCCATCTCCGTCGCCGTCGCCGTCGCCATCTCCGTCACCGTCGCCATCTCCGTCACCGTCGCCATCTCCGTCGCCGGCGTCGGGCTCGGGGCAGGCGGTCAACATGCCCGCCCCCAGGGTGAACACAAACAGCAGCGAAAACACAATTCCTTTGGACCGCAACATCATGGCCTCCTCCGCGACACGGACGTGGTCGGGCTACAAGGCCGTATTGCCAGATCCTGGCCGCAAGACAAGCGGGGGCGGTTTACGTCGGGCGCGTTTTTGGGAAGCCTGGCCGGGAGGACGCATGGTCGCACACCAGGACATGCCCTACCGGGCGATGGGAAAATCCGGGCTGAAGCTGAGCGCGCTGTCGCTCGGGGGGTGGACGACCTTCGGGGGCTCGGTGACCGACGTGGCCGCGGTGCGCACCATCCTGCACGCGGCCTTCGAGCGCGGGGTGAACTTCTTCGACATCGCCGATGTGTACGCCCGGGGCGAGGCCGAGCGGGTGATGGGCCAGGCGTTGGGCGAGCTGCCCCGGCACGAGCTGGTGATCTCCAGCAAGGTGTTCTGGCCGATGAGCGACGACGTGAACGACCGGGGCCTCAGCCGCAAACACATCCTGGAGTCGGTCGACCGGACCCTGCAGCGCATCGGCACCGACTACCTGGACTTGTATTTCTGTCACCGCTTCGACCCCGAGACGCCGGTCGAGGAGACGGTGCGCGCGATGGACGATCTCGTGCGGCAGGGCAAGGTCTTGTACTGGGGGACCAGCGAGTGGACCGCGGCCCAGCTCGCCGAAGCCCACGAGGTGGCCACGCGGCGCAACGCGGACAAGCCACGGGTCGAGCAGCCGCAGTACAGTCTCCTGGTGCGCGACAAGGTCGAACGATTTGTGGCCCCCGCCGCCCGCGAGCTCGGCATGGGCTTGGTGGTGTGGAGCCCGCTCGCGTCCGGCCTGCTCACCGGCAAGTACGACGACGGGCTCCCCGACGGGTCGCGGCTACAGGCCCAAAGTTGGCTCAAGGACATGCTCTATTCCGACGACAACCGCGCCCGGGTGCGGGCCATGGCCCCCCTCGCCGAGGCCCTGGGGGCGAGCCGGGCGCAGCTCGCGCTGGCCTGGGCGCTCTCGCACCCCGACGTGTCGTCGGTGATCACCGGCGCCACCAGCTTGGCACAGTTGAACGACAACCTCGGCGCGGCCACGCTGCGTCTGGACGACGACGTCCGGGCGCAGCTGGACGAGATTTTTGCGGTGGCCTGACATGCCCTTGCTCGACCTCTTGCGCACCACCGACCTGGTCAGCGGCCCCCAGCTCGAGGCCGCGGCCAGCCTCGCCGAGCAGCGCGGGGTGGGGCTTGCCCACGCGTTGGTGCAGCAAGGTCTCGACGCCACCGAGCTGGCCGGCTTCCTCCAAGAGGTGCTCGGCGTGGATCGGTTGCCGCCCGAGGCGGTGGTCGTGCACCCCGAGGGCTTGTCCCGCGTGCCCCTCGAGGTCCTGCAAAAAGGCCGCGCGCTGGTGGTCGAGGACCCCGCGCGGGGCGCGCGGCTGGCGATGAGCGACCCCACCGATCAAGGGGTGCACGAGACGGTGGCCGAGCTGTTCGGGGCGCCGCTGGCGGCGGTGCTCGTCGACGACGACACCTTGTCCCAGGCCCTGCTCAGCGTCGCCGACCTCGACGAGGCCACGTCGGCCCGGCTCACCACCGGGACCGGGAGCGGGACCAGCGAGGGCGCCCTGTTCTCGGCCCCGCTGGAGGCGATGGCCACCACCATCGACGTGCGCACCCCGTCGTTTGAGCTGCCGTCGCTGCACCGCGAAGGCCACACCGAAGGGCCGGGCACCGCGACGTCGTCCGGCAGCAAGTCCGCGCCCCCCGACGCCACCGTGGTCGAAAAGAACCCCTTCCTGCGCAGCGACGGCACGTCCCACTCCGACGAGGGACGATGACCGCGCCCGGCGCCGAGCCTCACAACCGGCGCAGCCAGGCCCTCGAAGCGTTGCTCGCGGGGGCGGGGCTGATGGCGGTGCTGTTCGTGGGCAAGACGTTCATGCTCGGTCTGCCCCGGGGGCCAGACATCGTGTTCACCCTCGCGGCCGCGTTCCAGTTGTACGTGCCGCTGCAGCTCATCGCCAAACACGGCGAGATGCCCGAGAGCCACGGCATTCACGTGCACGGCCTGCTGCTCGGCCCGGTGGCGGCCCTGCGCCGGCGGATGGTCCTGGCGCGACGACGACGAGAGCTGCCGCGGGGACCGCGCCCGGTGTGGTCCAAGACCCTGGCCTATTATGGACAGCGGGCCTCGTTCGATGGCCGCGGCTTCTCCCGCGACGTCGGCTTTGCCCTGCTGCTGGCCCTGGTCACGTTCCCGCCCTTCGCCGTGGGACATCACTTCTGGCAGGAGTGGTCCACCGGCCGTGACCTCACGTTCTCTTGGGTGCTCAAGCCCGACCTCGACGAGGAGTTGCTGAAAAACTTCCTGCTCGTGGCCCTCCCCGAGGAACTTTTTTACCGCGGCTTCATCCAGACCCGGCTGCTGCGGTGGTGGCCCAATGAGCTGTCGCTGTGGTTCATCCCGGTGGGCCGCGCGGTGATCGTGACCTCGGCGATCTTCGCCCTCGGCCACTTCCTCGGGGAGTGGAACCCCGCGCGGCTGGGCCCCTTTTTCCCCGCGTTTGTGTTCTCGGCGCTCGCCTTGCGAAGCAAGAGCATTGCGGGGGCCATCACTTACCACGCGCTGTCCAACGTTTTTTCGGCGTCGCTCCTGTATGGCTACTTCCAGCGCTGACCCCAAAAGCCGCCACCTCGGTGAGCTCCCCCGGGTGCGGGGCGCGCGCCGGGCCCGCCTGTGGGCTCGGCTCCGTTTTGCCGCCTACGCCCTGCGGGTGTTGACCTCGCGGCTGGGCATCGTGGTGGCCCTGACCCTGGGGTTCGCGGCGGTGTTCTACTTCCAGGGGCAGGGCAAGGACTACATCGACGCGTGCTACCAAGTGTACGCCCAGCTGTTCTTCGAACACACCGAGCCTCTGCCCAAAGACGGGCTCATCCGCGGGCTCTACTTTGTGTTGCCGCTGCTCGGGGCGTTGGTGTTGGCCGAGGGCCTGTTGAAGGTGGGGGCGAGCTTTCTCGACTTCGAAAACCACCGGGAGATTTACGTGAAGATGCTCGCAGACAGCATGCAGGATCATGTGGTGTTGGTCGGGCTCGGCAATGTCGGGTTCCGGGTGTTGGGGGAGCTGCTCGCGCGCAAGACCCAGGTGGTGGTCATCGAGGGCAAAGACTCGGGCCATTTCGTCGAGGAGGCCCAGGCCGCGGGGGTGTGTGTGCTCCACGGTGACGCCCGCCGCAAAGGCCTGCTCAACGAGGCCGGCATCGAGCGGGCCCGGGCGGTGATCGCCTGCACCGACAACGACTTGGTCAATCTGGAGATCTGCGTGGACGCCAAGCGGGACAACCCCAGGGCCCGCTTGGTGATGCGCATGTTCGATCAGGAGCTGGCCCAGAAGCTCGGTGATGCATTTACATTGGACCATTCCTTTTCCACCAGCGCCTTGTCTGCGCCCATCTTCGCGGCGGCGGCCTTGGACACGATGATCCACGGCGCGTTTCGCCTCGGGGACGACCTGGTGGTGGCGGCGGAGGTCGAGCTCGGTCCCGCCCACGTCGGCAAGACGGTGGTGGAGCTCCGCAAGGTGCTGAAGGCCCCGGTGGTGGGGGTGGTGCGCAAAGGAGACAAACCGACCGGCAGCTTCGACGACGACGTGCCGTTGGCGGAGGGGGATCGGGTGGTGTGTCAGGTCCCGAGCGATCAGCTCGGCGCGCTGCGGGCGCGGGCTACCAAAGCGGAATCGGGGTATTGAGGTCGAAGTTGATCTCGAGCCCCACGAGGGCGCCTTCGAGCACGTCGTAGTCGCGGTTGACGAGGTTGAGGTCCACCGGGTCGTGCACGCGGTAGTACCGGCCCACGATGTGAATCACATTGGCGATGAGCGTGACCCGGCCTTCGGCGGTGAGGATGAAGCCGGAGCCGAACAGGCCGGGTTGGGTGTACTGCCGAATCCCGGCTTGGCTCACGGTGGCCCCGGCCCCGAACATCATGAAGAAGAACGACGCCCCGGCGGTGAGCATCGCGCTGTTGGTGCCCCGTGACGGTTGGAACGGGAACTGGTCCTGCGCCTCGAGGAACAGCGAGATGGTCTTGACGATGTTGGCGTTGGCCTTGAGCTTGTAGCCGTGGCTCATGGGGGCGTCGGCGTTGGACTTCTTGAGGTCGGTGCCGAAAATGCGATTGCGCTCGAGGAAATAAAGCCGGTCGAAGTAGCGGGGCACGTAGCCGTCGGAGCCGAGGTTGTATTCGGCTTCGATGTCGACGTCACCGATGACGGGAATCTCGAGGTTGGCCCGCACCCCGGGGTGGGCCCCGACCCCGATGGGGAGCTGCAGGCTGTAGTCGCCGGTGTCGACGGGGATGACCCGGGTGTCGAGGCCGCGGTGGGGCCGGCCGAGCATGTTGAGGTCGAGGTAGAACATGCCTTTGACAAATTTGTTGTCGAGGATGGCGAGCTCGTTGTCCCACCCGACGTACCAAGACGGCCGGAAGCTCTGGAAGTCCAACCCATCAAAGCCGGTGTCGATCGCCCCTGAGATGCCGGTGACCCACATGCCGGCGAGCTCACCGCGCGGGTCGAGGTCGAGGTCGTTGGGTTGGATCAGGGAGTCGGGGGCCACGAACCACAGAATCGGGCGGCCGTAGACGCGGCCGGACACGAAGTGGCCGGGGTTGGTGACGTCGCCGATCATGACCTGGGCCCCGAGGCTGGCGCTGTTCAGTTCGCCGAAGAGGCCCATGCGGCGCTCCGCGCCCTCGGGGGAGTTGGTGAAGTAGTGCACCTGGCTGCCGTGGCCCACGCGGGTGGACAGGGCACCGAGCTGGAAGTGAAACGGCTTGCGCTCTTCGCCAATTTCGATCGCCGGAATGTAACTGCTCAGCGCGGTGAGGTCTTCGCCCCCGAGGATGTCGAGGGGGGACTCGCCGATGCCGGACACGGGAAGGGGATAGCGACGGGCGTTGCTCGCGTACGGAATGATATTGGAGATCGCCGACTGCTGGGCCGCGTCCGCTTCATCCCCGTAGAGAAACAGGGGAATGCGGAGGCGAAGCGAAAAGCCCCGGGACTCTTCGAACGCGGGGGTGCCGAAGCTGGCCGCGTTGCCTTTGCGGGCGGTGCCCTGCGTGCGCGTGGCGCGTTCGATCGCGCCGTAGGTGCCCACCGACACGGGTGAGTCCGCGACCGCGGGAAGGGAGCAAAGGATGGTCGCGCCGAGGGCGCCGACGATGATCGAATTCGTTTTCATTCCCGCTCCCGCCCAAGGCGAAGCCCAGAAACCACCCGTCGAGTGTACCCGGACGAGCGCGGAGTTCCAAAACCGTGGAGGGGACGATCCGGGGTGGGGCGGGATTCTGTCGACGAGGTGTGTGTGGGGTTGGTGTGAATAGGGGTTTTTGGTTTTTGGTTTTTGGCTTTTGGGTGGGAGGGGGGGCGCGTCGGGGACCGAGGTGGGGCGAGGGGGGAAAAGCACGCACGCCAGGGACAGCCGGGCGGACATCGGCAGGGCGGGGGCTTTGCTTTTCTTTTCCCCCTGCGCCCCACCTTGGTCCCCGACGCTGGTGGCCGATGGGTCTCCCCCCCGGGTCGGGTCGTCTTCCCCCCGGGTTCGGTGGGGGGGCGAGCATGCGCGCGGAGGGAATTGGGGGATTTGGCCTGGGGCGCGGGTATGCGCGGAGGGGTTTTGGGGTTTGGCGAGGGCCGGAGGCGGGAGGGACCTCGTGGGCGTGTTGGACGGCCTAAGTGTTTGAAAAAAATGGATAAAGTGGGGGCGGGGCGAGCCGCTGGGGAACGGGCTTGGGGGGGGGAAATCGGCGTGGGATAATGGCGTCAGAGAAACGAAGCATCGTCGTTCTCGGTGGAAAGAGGGTTCGACCGGAATACGCCGGCGGACACCTGCCGGATCCTGGCCCACCACAGGCGACGAGAGGCTGATGCTCTATGGCGGTGACCATCCGCTCTCTGCAAGAGAAGAAAAGCAAACAAGAACGCATCACCATGTTGACGTGTTACGACGCGACGTTCGCGCGTCTGCTCGACGCGGAGGGCATCGACGTGCTCCTCGTCGGGGACTCGCTGGGCATGGTGGTCAAAGGCGAAGACAACACCCTGCAAGTCACCGTCGACGAGGTGGCCTACCACGTCAAAGCGGTGGCCCGGGGCACCGAGCGCGCCCACATCGTCGGGGACATGCCCTTTTTGAGCTACCAGGTGTCGCACGAAAAGGCGCTGGAGAACGCGGCCACGTTGATGCGGGCGGGGGCCCACTCGGTGAAGCTCGAGGGCGGCGTCCAGATGGCGCCCGTCGTCGAGCGATTGGTGACCGCGGGCATCCCGGTGATGGGACATGTGGGGCTGTTGCCCCAGAGCATGCATGCCCAGAGCGGGTTCCGGGTCCAGGGGCGCGACGCGGCGTCGCGGCAGCGCATCGTCGATGATGCCCTCGCCCTCGAAGCCGCCGGCGCCTACGCGGTGGTGCTCGAGGGCATCCCCGCCGACGTGGCGGTGGAGATCAGCTCACGGCTGACCATCCCGACCATTGGCATTGGGGCCGGGGTCGGCTGCGACGGTCAGGTGTTGGTGCTGTACGACCTGTTGGGCCTCAATGAGACGTTCAAGCCGAAGTTCGTGAAGACCTTCGCCGACGGGGCCCGCACGGTGCGGGACGCGGTGGCGGGGTACCGCGACGAGGTGAAGGCCGGGCAGTTCCCCGGGCTGGAGCACAGCTTCGGGGCCAAAAAACAAAAACCTGCGCCCCGGGGCGCGCCGGCTCCCCGGGCGGTGCCGCCCCCGCGGGGCGGGTACGGGCCCAGCGAGCTCGAGGTCGTCGGCGGCTGACGCCACGACGGGTATGGGCGTCCACGGCCCGCCCTGGTAGGGACGGGCCGTGGGCAAGAAGAAGAAACCAGTGGTGCCGGAGGGCATCATCCCCATCGCGGAGAACCGCCGCGCACGGCACGACTACGCGATCACGGACACCCTGGAGGCGGGGCTGTCGTTGCGGGGCACCGAGGTGAAGAGCCTGCGCGACAAGAACGTGCAGTTCTCCGATGCCTATGCATTGGTCAAGAACGGTGAGGTCTGGCTGCTGGGGCTGTCCATCGCGGTGTTCAAGCACGGCAACCAGTTCAACCACGAGCCCGACCGGACCCGGCGGCTGCTGCTCAAGCGCGACGAGATCGAGTGGTTGGAAAAGCAGCTCGCGGAGCGGGGCAAAAGCCTGGTGCCGCTCAAGCTGTACTTCAAAAAGGGCTGGGCCAAGGTGTTGCTCGGCCTCGGCAAGGGCAAAAAGGACATCGACCGCCGCGAGGACATCAAAAAACGCGACGCGGACCGCGAGATGCGCCGGGCGATGCGCCGGTCCTAACGCCGGGTGTGATCCACAAAGTCGAGGCAGGCCACGGTGTCGCCGTCTTGGGCCATGAGCGCGGCCTTGGTCGCGTCGTCGACGGTGATGGTCGCGCCGTCGCGCCGGTACTCGGCCCAGGTGGCGCGGAAGATCGATCCCGGGGCGGCGCCGGTCTCGTCGAGGCGGGCCACGAGGCCTTCTTTGGAGGTGCCCGACCGTTCGCGGATGGCTTTGGCGGTGTCGGTGGCGAGGGTGGCGGCGGCCGCGTGGGTGATGGGCCAAAGTTCCTGCACGGACGCTTCGTAGTGGGGACCGCCGTCGAAGGGGTCCACCCGCTCGGTGTAGCGAAAGCCGATTTTCTCCAGCATGCGCCGCACCGGCTCGGTGTCTTTGCCCACTTTGCCGATCACCGCCCGGGCTTCGTCGTCGAACAACGTGGTGTAGATCAGCCCGGTGGGGAACAGGTTGCGCACAAACTCCTTGTTGGTGCGCGAGATGAGGTCCGCTTGGCGGTAGTCGAGGCCGGTGAAGCGCGCCCCCAGCGCTTCCCACAGCGCGGACTTCCCGTCGTCGGTGAAGGGGGGGAGCAACTCGGCCAGGACCCGGTCGCGGAACCAGTCGGGCTTCATGCCCATGAACAAGAACCGAATGAAACTGAGTTGCTTGCCGAGCTTTTTGTCGTGCCCGCGCACCCGGGGATGCAGCACCAAGCCGCCGATTTCGGTGGGGCCGTCGTAGTCGTAGCCCACCCGCAGGGTGACGTGGCGGAAGTGGCGGTCGATGCTCGACGAGTAGTGCTCTTCGGTGTTGACCCGGAGATAGATGTGGGGGGCCTCTTTGGTGCCGTGGCGCGCGAACAGCATCGAGGTACCGATGAGTTCTCCGGTGTCGGTGTCCTCCATCACGATCAGGTATTCACGATCGAAGGGGGCGGTCTTGCCCGAGAACGCGGCCAGGCTGTGCTCGAGCACGGTGCGCAGGGCGTCCTCGTCGTCGGGGAGATTTACGCTGTTGAGCAGGGTGGCGAGCTTTCGCAGGGCGGAAAAGTCGTCGGGGGTGACGTCGCGCAGGACGAACATGGTGTGGCCTCGGCCCCCGCCGCGGTCCGAGAAAGTTGTGTCAACGGGGGATTTCAACGTTGACAGAGTGGGCTCGGTTTTCAAAAGAGCATTTCCCTTTTTTCCCGGCCCGCCATGTCCCGTCCCCTGCAGATCGGTCCCGAGGCCCCGCACATCGACGGGGAGCCCTTCGCCCGGGCCGAGCAATGCATCGCGTTGTTGCAGCGGCGGTTGATCAAGCCCATGTCGCGCGGGGGGCCGCGGGCCGAGCTGACGTTGACCCAGTACCATGCGCTGAGCTTTCTCGCCGCGCGCGGGGAAGCGTCGGTGGCCGAGGTCAAAGACATGCTCGGCTTTGCCCAATCGACCACGTCGGTGTTGCTCGACAAGCTGCAGAGCCGCGGACTGATCGAGAAGCGGCGGGACCTGCGCGACCAACGCGTGACCCGGATCGTGCCGCTGCCCAAAGGCCTGCGCTTGGTCCAGCGGTACCGCAAGAACGCCGAGACCAATCTCGCCCAGCTCGTCGACATCATCGGGGAGCAGGCAGTGCGCGACGTGTTTGAGGCGCTCGAGCAGGCGGTGATCGCCACCGCCCCCCTCGAGAACGGCGGGTGAAGGCTACCCTTCGACGGTGATGTTCGCGTCGTGGGCCACGCCGAGCAGGCGTTTGCGGAAACGGGGGGTCGCGACCTTGAGACCCGCGGCCACCGAGATTTGTACCTGGGCGGTGTCGCGCCGGTCTTTGGCCAGCTCCCCCTCGGCGTAATAGGCGAACGCGATGCTGCGGTTGAGCCGCGCGTCCTCGGCGAGGTCACGGCCTCGTTCGATGTCTTTGCTGCCGTCGCCCCCGGTCTTGGCCCGGGCCAGGCCGCGGCAGATCAAAGCCTCGGCCTCGTAGCGGGCCGAGCCGGATTTTTTGGCCAGGTCCACCGCGCCTTCAGCCGCGCGCAGGGCGTCCCGGGGACGGCCGGCCACGAGGTGGGCTTGGGCCTCGACGATGGCCACGTAGCTGAGCATGGTGTGGTCGCCGAGGGCGTCGAGCACCCGCCGGGCCCGGCTCGCGAATGCTATGGCATTGTCGCGCCGGCCGGCCTCGGCGAAGAGCAGGCCGAGGTTGGCCAACCCCACGCCCACCACCCGCCGGTTGCCCACGTGCTTGGCCAGGCGAATGGCGTCGCGGTACCGCGCGTCGGCGGCGCGCCGGTCCCCGCGCTCGTGGGCGACGAGGCCGAGGGAGTTCACGTACTCGGGTTCGCGGAGGCGTTCGCTGCGGCGCTTGGCCGAGGCGAGCAACGCCTCGAACTCGTGCTCGGCGTGGTCGAGGTTGCCCGCGTCCACCGCGCGGTAGGCGAGGGCGGCCCGGGCGCGGTCACGTTCGATGGCGTCGCCCAATGTCTCTGCGAGCTCGAGCGCCTCTTCCCAGTACCGGTCGCTGCGGGCCGCGTCCCCCCGCTGGGCATAGATCGAGCCGAACAGGGCCTTGACCCGGCAGCGCAGGCCGCGGAACGCGTGCCGCTCGGTGATGCGCAACGCTTCCCCCGCGTGTTCGGCCGCGTCGTCGAGGCGGCCCACCGCGCGCTCACTCGCCGCCACCCGCAAGAGCACCTCGGCCACCACCCGCGCGTCCACCGTGCCCTTGAGCCGGGGCAAGCGGCGGGTGGCCAGCGCGATGCACTCTTCGTGTTCGCCCACCTGGGCGAGCACGTCGAGACGCAGCAACACCAGGTCTGCGTCCCGGCGCGCCACCACCGGGTCGGACGACGCGTGGGCGCACTCCCGCAAGAACAGCTCCTGGGCCCGGCGCACCCGGTCGGCGGCGATCTTCGTCGCCGACGTGGCCAGCGCCTGCCGCGCGGCTTGCATCAACTGGCCCAGGGCCCGCAACGGCTCGCCCCCCTCGAGGTGGTGCTGGGCCAGACGCTCGGGGTCCACCGCGCGCTGGTCGCGCTCTTGTTCGTGCCGGAGCAGCCGGGCCACGCCCTGGTGAATGCGCTTGCGCTCCTCGTCGTTGAGGGTGAGCAGGATTTCTTCCCGCAGCTCCGGGGACGCGAAGCGGTACCCGCCTTGTTCGCCCTCGAGGAGCACGCCGCGGCCGAGCAAGCTGTTGAGCCCGTCGAGGAACCTATCGTCGGGGAGCGAGGCCAAGCCTTCGAGGGCGGGGGCCGCGACCTGCTCGCCGAACACCGCCGCGCGCTGGGCGATGATGCGCGCGTCGACGTCGAGGGGATCGAGCAGGCGCTGGGCCCGGTGCTCGGCGCTCTCGGGCACGGGGATGTCGGCCCGGGTGGCGGCCCCGACCTGCACCGCGGCGGGTTTTTGGGCGCCGGTCTGGGTGGGGGGCCCTTTGTCGTCGCGCACCAAGACCCAGCTGCCGCCCTTTTTGCGCAGAGCCCCGGCGTCGGCCCAGGCCCGGACCCGGGCCTCGACCGCCCCGGGCACGCCTTCGCTTTCTTGGTGCAGCACGTCGCCGACGACGTCGGCGACCTCGCCCCCGCCGATCATGGTCATGAACAGCTCGCGCACCGCGGCGGGGCCGAGGGGCTTGAGGGTCATGGTGCGGGCCGCGTACCGGCTCTTGGCCTCCGCGAGGAGGTTGCTGGCGTCGACCCGACCGCGCAGGCCATCGGGGTCCACCGTGAGCACAATGCTGATGGGTGCGCCATCGGTGGCGGACTTGCCCTTGCTCAGGCCCTCGGCCATGAGGTGGGCGGTGAGCTCGAGCGAGAGCTCGTCCGCGCGCTCGATGTTCTCGAGCACGACCACCCGGGGGGTCAATCGTGACAAGCGGCGCAAGAACCCCCGGGTGGCGTCGATGAAACGCAGCCGTTCGGCGTCGGGCTCGAGGGCGCTGACCGCTTTGGTGTTCTTGGTGCTGCCCAAGGCCTCGATGCTGGGGAGGTAACGGGCCAGCACCGGCGCGTCCTCCCCGAGGAGGTTGAGCAAGCCATCGGGGTGCTCGGCGTGCATGTCCGCGACCACCCGGTCGAGCATGCTCACGTACGGGTGGAAGGGGGCGCCGCCGTCGGGGTCGGGCTGGCCGAGGAGAAAATCGACCCCCAGGGCGCGGGCCTGCCCGGCGGCTTCGCGCAGCAGGCGGGTCTTGCCGATGCGGTGGGGGCCGCTGATGACGATGACCCGGCCCTGTTGGGCCTTGATGCGTTGGGCCATGCCCACCAAGGCGCCGGTCTCGCGGGCGCGGCCGATGTGGCCGGGGGCGAACAGCTCGGCCGGCCCCTCGTCGTCGGGCGCGGCCTGGAGGCGTTGGCTTTGCTCTTGGATGCCGTCGACCGCTTCGCGGATGGCGGTGATGACGTCGTCGGCGGTGGCGAAGCGTTGGTTGGGGTCCTTGCGCAGGAGCTTGAGGGCGATGCCGGCGAGGGCGGGGTCCACGTCGGGGTTGAAGGTGGTGATCGCGGGCGGCTTCTTGCGGGCGTGGTGGTACGCGTAGCCGATGGACGTCTCCGAGTAGAACGGATGCCGGCCCGCGAGCAGCTCATACAGAATGATGCCCAGGCAGTAGAGGTCGGCGCGGCCGTCGACCTCGTTGAGGCCCATGGCCTGCTCGGGGGAGATGTACTTGAAGGTGCCGAGGACCATGCCCCCGGAGCTGTGCTCCGACCGGCCGGTGAAGGACTTGGCGATCCCGAAGTCCATCAGCTTCACCACCCCCGCGTCGGACACGAGGATGTTGTCGGGTTTGAGGTCGCGGTGCACGATCCGGTGGGCGTGAATCGACGACAGCGCGAAGCTCACCTGCACGATCGCCTCGGCCAGCCGACGCAATCTCAATGGATCGTTGAGGCGCGTCACCTGCTCGGCGCTGTAGGGCCCGGCGGGGGGCTGGCCCCGGACCTCGGGCACGATGGGTACATCGCCGTCGAGCCACGACTTGATGTCGCGCCCCTCGACGATCTCCATGGTGAAGAACGGGCGCCCGTCGTGGGCCCCCGACGTCTGGACCCGCACCACGTTGGGGTGCTGCACCTTTTGCATCGCGCGGAATTCGCGGCGAAAGCGCAGGGCGCTCTCGGGCTTGGCGAGGTGTTCGGGGGTGATGATCTTGAGCGCGCACAGGTCGCGGGTGCTCTCATCGCGGGCGCGATACACCACACCCATCCCGCCTCGGCCGAGAACGCCAAGGATCGAATAGTCGCCGATGGATTTGGGATGACTCACCGCGGACTGGCCCCAACCGACAGTCGAGTGTGCCCCACGTCAGCCAAAAAGGGAAACCACCCCGTGGGTCAGGTGTCGGTGTCGTCGTCCGCGGGCAGCAGGGCCAGGGCCCGCCGGAGCTTCTGGCCGCATCCCTGGATCCCGGCCTGAAACCCGCGTTTTGATTCGTTGCTGAGCTGGGTGGAAAAGGGCATGAGCTCGTCGAGCTCATCGAGCGCCTCGCGCAGGTACTGCACCGCGAGCCGGAGGTCGTCGTCGTCGGCGGCTTGGGTGGTCGGCGGCGGCGTCCAGTCCGACGCGGACGGGAGGTCCTCGGGCGGCGGGGGCAGGTCGGGGATCTCCAGCGGCTCATCCTCGGCCTGGAACAGCACCGTCTGCAGGCGGGTGCGGATCAAGGGCGCGGGCACGTGCGCGGCCGGGGCCTCCACCGGGCGGCTGGGGGTCTCGCTGGGCTTGACCTGCCAGCGTCGAATCTGGACCCCACCGACGTCGGTCTCGTCGACGACAAGGTTGGCGTAGGTCGGGGACACCCGGGCGGCGGTGGGCGGGCCGCGCTCGCCCCCGGCCAGCTCGTCGACGACGGCATCGGGTTCGGTCGCGCTGGTGGGGCTTTGGGCCCGTACGGGATCGGTGCCCTCGGTGAGCAACGCGGCGGCCTCGGGGTCCGGGAGGGGGACATGCGCCCCGGCCAACGACAGCGCGGAGGCGTCGTCGTCGAGCGCCAACGCCTCGGTGGGGCGCCGGTGGACGTCGTCGTCGGGGGGGGCGGCGGCGGCCGGCGGGGGGGCCGGGTCCGGGTCGACCGCGGTGGGGGGCAGCGGGGCGTCGGCGTTCACCGCCGCGGGCGGGGCGGGGGGGGCGGGGGCGCCGAGGTCGGAGGGGGGGCCGGTGAGCGCGGTGTCGGTGTCGTCCTCGTCGTCTTCGAACGCCCGGCCCCCGAGCAGCGACGCCGGGCCCGCGCCCGGGGGCGGGGGCAAGGTCTGGGCGTCCGCGGGCAGCGCGGCGGCGGACGCGACCAGCTCCTCGAGGGGAACACGCGTGGTGCGGCCCCGCTCGGCGACGATGTGCTCGGGCTCGACCTCGTGCACACCGCTGGCGTCGGGCGGCAACCCCTGCGGCGGCCGCGCCGGGGACGCGGCGGCCTCGTCCTCGGCGTCGTCCATGGGGGTCAGGAGCGTTTTGGCCCCGGGCCGGAAGTTGTCGAAGTCGTCATCCCGGGCGGGCGCGGCCGGTTGGCCCCCGCTCCCCGGCCGCATGGTGGGGAGCGCGGTGTGGGTCTCCTCTTCGGGGTCGATGCCCGCGGGGGGAAAAGCAGGAGGTTCGTCGCCGGCCAACGAAACGATGCTAGCGCACTTCGTCGCGGGCGGCATCCCCGCCGGCGCGTTGGAACGGATAGACCGCGCCGAGCGCGAGCAGTCCGGTGAGCTCGTCGAGGGCGCGAAGGTTGTCGCGCCACAGCGTGGGGTCGGCGAGGTCGGCGGCTTGGAGGCGATCGCGGTAGTGGCGGCGGGCCCAGTCCTCGAGCGCGACAAAGCCGTCCTCGTCGAGCATCACCCGCGCCCCGAGGTGGGCGATGTCGTCGTCGGTGAGCGGCACGCGGAGACGAAGGCAGGCGGGGCCCCCGCCGTTGTTCATCGACTGGTTGACGTCGCGGAAATGCAACCCGGTGATGCGCGGACAGTCGGCGGCGGCACGCTCGAGATAGGCGCGGGCGGTGGGGGTGCGTTCGCTCTCGGCGGGGGCGACGATCTGCAGGCCGGTGGGGGTGGGCAGCAGCTGCGAGTTGAAGGGGTAGGCGGCCACCGCGTCGGCGGCGGGCAGCTCCGCCTCGGCGGCGAACACGACGTGGATGTCGGCGCCGAGCCGGCGGCGGGCTTGGTCAAACAGCGCGTCGGGTTGGGTGAAGGCATGCGCGTGCACCAGGAACACGTCCTCGCACCCCACCGCGAGCACGTCGGTGTGAAACGCGCCCGCGTCGATGCCCGCCGGGTGTTGGCGGGCGAGCAGCACGCGCTCGTCGGGGAGCTGCAGCAGCCGGGCCACGCTCGCGGACGCGACTTGGCTTTGGCGTGCGGGGTTGTGGGCCGGCCCGGCGGGGTCTGGGCGGTGGTCGACGCGGCCGTAACCGAATATATGCAGTGACATTTGTCCGGCGGCGAGCCGGGTGTGGTTGGCCGCGCCTTCGTCGGAAAACAGGGGCGAGCCGGGGAGCGGGTCGTGGACCGCGAAGCGGCCGGGGTCGGCGAAGATCGCGCGCAGCACGCGGGTGGTGGTGGCGGCCTCGAGAGCCCGGTGGGGCATGGCGGTGAGGTTGGCGGGCACGACGTGCAGCCGGCCGTCGCGGGTGTCGGGGCCCGGGGCCACGGTGGCGGCGTTGGCGGTCCACATCGCGGACGCGCTGGCCCCGACCTTGAGCAGCTGGGGGGCGCGGGCGGCGACCTCGGCGAGCACGTGCTCGTCGGCGCCGGAGAACCCAAGGCTGCGGAAAAAAGGGAGCAGCGGCCGCTCGTGGGGCGGGAGCACGCCCTGGCGGATGCCCAGCCCGGCCACGAACCGCATCTTCTCGATGCCTTGGAGCACGGCGGCCCGCGGGTTGCTCACGCGCCCGGCGTGGCCGGTGGACGCGAGGTTGCCGGGGGACAGGCCCGCGTAGTTGTGGGTGGGGCCGACCAGCCCGTCGAAGTTCACCTCGTGGAGGGTCACGATTCGATGCCTTTAGAAGCGTAGGAGGGTGCGAAAGAACAGGGTGTGCACCAACTGAAAGGTGTCGCGGGGGAGCAAGGTGCCGCCGTAGTAGTAGTCGCCCTGGAAGGGCACGTCCTCGAGAAAGCCGTAGTAGCTGGCCTCGATGAACCACGGGCCCACCACCTGCGCCATCAGCGAGGTGTTGAGCTCCATCATCGTCAGCTCCTGGGGCAGGTACTTGTACACCTGGGTGTTGGCGTCGGGCGCGGGGTTCTCTTCGGCGCCGCAGGCGCCGTTGTCGTCGTCGCAGAGCAGGGCCGGGCGGAACACCCGGGCCGAGGTGTTGCGTTCGTAGGCGAGGCCCACGTCGGCCCAGACCCGCTCGAACAAGCTCACGCCCACCCGGCCGGCGACCCGCGAGCTCACCGAGAAGTAGCCCCGCATGTGGGTGAAGTGCAGGTCGAACGAGCCCACCCCGGCGAGGAAGGGGTCGCGGATGCCGACGGTGCCGCCGAGTTTGCACGGGTCGAGGTAAACCGGGACCTGGGGGTTGATGCCCACCGGCTCGCCCGCTTGGGGGGCGAGGGCCCCGGGGCCGTCGGTGAGGTCACCCAACTGTGCACAGCGGGGCACCTGGGTGGCGAGGCTGCCGAAAAAATCCGCGTAGCCTTGGCCCACCGCGCCGAAGCCCACGTCGGGGGTGTAGGCGAAGTCGCCGCGGCGTTCGGCCATGACCGTGCCGTACATCTGCATGCTCTGGCCGAGGTTGAACGAGCCATCGAACGCGAGCCGGTCGCGGTCGACGACAAAAAGCTGCGCGTTGTTCTGGGGGACGGCGAGGAACGCGGCCTGTTGGGCCGGGTCGGCGATGTCTTGGGCCACCTCATCCCGGCGCTCGAGGGGGCGGAAGAAGCGGCCGTAGCTCAGCGCGGTGGCGTAGGTGTTGATCTTGAAATACGTGGCCGAGAACGAAAACGGGCCGAGGTTGCGGTAGGTGACGTCGAGGAACAAGTTGCGCAGCCACAACGGCTTGGCCCCGATGATGTCAAACGAGCCGCGCCAGGCGACGGTGAGCGGCTTGAAGACGCGCACCGCCCCTTGGGTGGTGAGCCACAAGCGGTCGAGCCCGGGCGCGACCTGTTGGCCTTGGGCGAGCTTGCCCGTGGCGGGATCGAAACCCGTGGTGGGGTCGAAGAACGTGTCCGCGACGAGCGCGCCGTCGGCGGACGCGGGCCCATACCGAAACGCCCCGTACACGCCGCCGGTCTGGAAGCGGTAGCTTCCGGCGTTGAGCCAAGGCGAGCACGCCCCCACGAGGGACAATCCCACTTCATTGGCGTAGGGCCCCTGGGTCTGGCCAAAGCAGTCCCATACCGGGTCCTTGTTGGTCTGGCCCCACCCCACCGGGAAGTACTCGTTGAGCCCGAGCAAGAGCTCCTCGGGCACCGCGCCCCCGCTGGCCGCGCCCACGACCTGCTGGTGCCACGGGTTGGGCTTGACCCCGGCGAACGCCCCGATGCGCGCGATGTCGAAGTCGAGCCGGAGCCGCGGCCCGTCGACGATGGTCATGGCCGCTTCGGGGATGCGCTCGCGGCCGACGTCGATGCCCAAGAAGCGCCAATCGAACGATGCATAGGCTTTGTCGGCCCGCATGTAGTCGGTGGAGCGGTAGGTCGGGTAGGTGCCGGGGTACCGGTAGAAGTTGTTGTCCCGCAGGTCGCCGGTCTGCAGCGGCAGCACGGTGGGGTCGCGTTGCTCGAACAGGCCGAGGCCCACGCGGACCTCGGCGTCCCAGTGGAGAGAAAACCCGGTGCCGAAGATGGACCAATCGCCCTCGGAAAAGACCTGTGAATAGCCGGTGCGGCCCCCGAAGGGCTGGGCGGCCATGAACATGGTGCCGATGCCCACCTTGGCGTCGAAGTTGTCGAGCGACTTGAACGAGTACTGCACCGGGGTGGGCAGGGCGTTGTCGTCTTGGTCAATGAACGACCCGGGCGGGGCTTTGGGCGGCTCGTCGTCGTCGTCGCTGGCGGGCGGGTTGGCCTTGTCGGGGCCGGCCTTCGGCTCGTTTTTGGCGTCAGGCGATTTGTCCTCGGGCGCGGCCTTGTCCGGGGCGGTCTTCGCGTCGTCGGCCTTGGCCGCGGCCTTGTCTTGCGCGGGGGCGGGACCGGCCCACGCACAGGCGGCGATCAACGCGACCGCGATCGCGTGCGGTCCCGGACGACGCACCACCTAGAACCGCCGCCGGAAGAGGGGGTTGACGGTCCAGGACGTCTGGCTGTGACAGTTGGTGCAGGCCTGGCTCACGTAGCCGGCTTGGAGGTGGTTGGTGCCGCTGGTGCCCGCGGCCCGGAACGCGTCGTCGAGGTGACAGGCCACGCAGTCGCCGGCGATGCCCATGTAATTGCCCGCGGAGTGACATTGTTTACACGCGAGCAAGCGGTGGGCGCCGACGAGGCTGAAGCCCACCTGGGTGTGGCTGAAGAACGCGGGGGTGAACGCCCGTTGGCGATGACAGTTGCCGCACATCGGGCCCAATGAACCTGCGTGGATGTCGTCGGACCGGTGGCAGGTGTCGCACATCTTGCCCAGGCCCTGCAGGTCGCCGCGCCCCCCGTGGCACCGGGCGCAGTCGATGCGGGCGTGACCGTCGCGCAGGTTGAACGGCGGGGTGTCGTGGTACGGGTCAGGGACCCGTCGCTGGCCGGTGAACCACTCGAGGAACCCCCCGGACTGTTCTGGGCTGTGCTGGGCCCCCTTGAACATCGCCTTCTCGGTGGGGCCGCCGTCGGGGTTGGGCACCTTCTTGGACGCGCCCTTGCCGTCGTCGTCGCCGGCTCCGACCCGCCCTTGGGCGTTCATGAAGTCCTCGGTGTCGTGGCAGCCTTCGCAGGCCGCGCCCGGGCGGAGCCCGTGGGGGTCGCCGTGACAGTCGCGGCAGAGCACCCCGGGGGTGCCGAACTTGTAGTCGATGACCGCGGCCGCAGGATCGCCCCGGTAGTGGCAGCCGGTGCAGTCCGCGCGGGCGTGGGCGCCGTCGAGGACGTAGTCGGTCATGGCGTTGTGGTCGAAGCGAACGGTCTTGCCCGTTTCGTCGTGACATTTGGCGCAGTCGGTGCCCAATGCCTTTTGGTGCACGTCCTGGGACCCGTGACAGTCGACGCATTGCTGGGTGGTGGGCTTGTAGGTCTTGGGCGCGGCGGTGTGACACCGGTTGCAGGCCACCGCTTGGTGTTTGCCCTTGAGCTTAAACTCCGCGTGCTGGTTGTGCTGGAAGATGACCTCGGACCAGGGGTAGCCCTCGAGGTGGCAGTTCTTGCAGGTGTTGCCGAGGTTGCCCGCGTGGTGGTCATCCTCTTTGTGGCAAGCGGCGCAGTCTTTGCCGGGGTTGAGGTTCTCCAGGCCGTCGCCGTGGCACTTGTCGCAGGCCACCGGCTTGTGGGCGCCTTGCTGGGCGAAGATGGGGGACAGCTCGCTGTGGTCCGGGGTCTTGATGTTGGTGCTGCCCGGCACGTGGCATTTCACGCAGATCTTGGGCCGGTCGTTGAACTTCCCGTCGTGCTCCTTCTTGTGGGCGTGGCACCCAATGCAACTGGAGGTGGAGAAAAACTCGAAGGTGTCTTCCGGCTTCTGGGCGGTCTTGGCCGAGGCCTTGACCCGGTGACAGTCGTTGCAGGCGAGGTCGCCGTGTTTGCCCCCGAGGCGGAAGTTGGCGTAGCGGGCGTGGTTGAACGGGACGCGTTTTTTGAACGACGACGACGAGTGACACTGGGCGCAGTCCCGCCCCTTGAACCGGTCTTTGCCGGCCACGATGTGGGCGGAGTCTTTTTTGTGGCAAGCGAGGCAGGCTTGGTTGGGGGGCGTTTTGCTCGTCTTTTCGTGACAAGCCACGCACTCGATCTTCTTGTGTTTGCCGAGGAGGGTGAAGTCGGTGGACTTGCCGTGGTTCCATTTGGGGATCTTCGAGGTGAACTCGCGCTGCTTGTCCGAGTGGCACGACTTACAGTCGCGCTGCTTCACGGTGTAGACGTTCTTGTGGATGTCCTTGTGGCAGTCGACGCAGCGGTCGGGCCGCTCGGCGATCTTGAAGGACTTCGTCGAGCTGTGGCAGTTGGAACATTTGGTTTCGTTGTGGCGTCCCCGGAGGGGGAACTCCGCGATCTTGCCGTGATCGAAGTTGAGCCCTTTGGCCTTGACCACGGTGCGGGCGTCGAAGCTGTGGCAGATTTTGCAGTCGAGCAGCTCTTTGTGGCTGCGCCGAAAGCGGTGCACGTCCTCGTGGCAGGTGAGGCAATCGGCGTCGAGGCCGAGGTACTTGGTGCGCCCGGAGCGCTTGTAGTTGCTGGTGTGGCACTCGGCGCACTTGACCCGCCGGTGCGCGCCCTCGAGCTCGTACCCGGTGCGCCCGTGGTCAAAGCGCCGCAGGCCGCCGACGGGGGACCAGTCGATGGGGTTGTAGCTGCGCCCCTTGTGCTCTTTGTGGCAGATCTCGCAGCTCTTGCTCTTGAAGTCGCGGCTCGCGTGCAGGCCTTTGCCCGCCTTGATGCGGCTGCCCAGGGGCCGGTGCTCGTGGCAGCTCACGCACTTCGTCGACGAGATGCCCGACCCCTCGGTGTGGCATTTTTGGCAGTCGAGCTTGTCGTGGCCCTTGATGCGTTTTCCGGGCTCTAGGGCGCCGAATTGGGCCAGGCCGGGGACCGCCAACAGGCCGACCCACATCCACACCAGGAATGAGCTCCAGCGAAGCATGCTCGGTGTCCCCACCGCTCCTTTCATAGAAGCGTGCGCGACGAGGAGCAACCCTGGACAGACCGCGGGGACAAGCCGCCGCGGGCGGTCAGAAAGAGATCACCCAGGCCACGTGGACCGTCATCAGCAAGAACAGCCCGATGGAAAAGAAGATGTGGAACAAGCGCCACTGGGACACGAGCCGGCCCGCGGTCTTGTAGAAACGGTCGCGGCGGTCGAGCTTCATGCGGTCGCGCTGCAACCGGTAGAGCTGCTTTTTCTGGGCTTTGCTCTTGCTGCTCCGGGGGAGCTTGACGAAGCGCAGGTGGAACAGGCGCAGCAGCTGCTTGATGTCGTCGAGCACGATGAACAGCAAGAACCGAATCGCGCCCATGTTGGCCACCGCCTCGGCGTCTTTGGCCTTCTTGGCGGCTTCGTTCATGGCGTTGAGGTCGACGGTGCGGGTGTGTTCGCCCCAGCCTTGGGAGAGTTGGTTGATCGCCCGATCGAGCTCGGAGCGGTCTTTGCTGTTGGCGTACTCGCGGCCGGGGAGTTGGTTGGCGAGGTATTGGCCCAAAAAGCCGCTGGCCACGACGAACAGCGACGCGTGGACGCCGATCGCCGACCACGTGGCGAAGCTCAGGTTGCCATGGAGGAACACCAACGCGGGGCCGAGCACACCGAGCGCGTTGTGGAACGAGAACCAGAAGTACTTGCTCCCGATGAACGCGGACTCTTTTTCGAACCGGTTGCGGATGACGTAGATCAGCGTCGAGACCATGCAGGACGCGCCGAGGATGCCGAGCCAGTAGCCGAGGCCTTGGCCGGCGGTGAAGCCTTCGCCCACGCGGCTTCCGATGACCTCCTCGGAGAACACCGGGAGCAAGAACGTCTCGCCGAACCAGCGACGGAACACCCACTCTGCGGTGCACAGCGCCAGCAAGAACGCGCTCACGCCGTAGAGGATTTTGGGCAGGACCCGGGGGGTGGCCTGGGCGCCGTAGCCTTGTTCGAACGGGCGCGTGTCCGAGAAGTTGTCCACCGTCTTGGAGGTGTCGATGCCGAAGATGATCTCGGGGGTGGCGTCGATCATCGAGCCGGTGGGGCAGGCGGTGATGCACGCCATGTCGTCGTAGCCGGCGCAGCGATCGCACTTGGTGGCGACCTTCTTGGGCACCTTTTTGCCTTGGCTCTCCCACAGCGAATGGTCCATGTCGTCGGAGATGCCGTACACGAAGATCGAATCGTTGGGGCACGACCGCGCACACACCGAGCATCCGGTGCAGCTGGAGATGTCGACCCGGATCTCGTGCGACACCGGGTCGCGGGCGATGGCGTCGAAGTTGCAGTCGATGAGGCAGCGCGGGTCGTAACACTGGCGGCAGCTCACCGAGAAGTTGATCAGGCCGACCTGGGGGCCGAAGCGCTCGAGCCGGGCAAAGCCATGTCGCTCCTCGCAGCCCACCACGCACTTGTCGCAATCAATGCATAGCTCGAGCTGGCGAATCTTGGTGCGGGTCGAGAACGAAAACCCGTTCTTGACGTAGAAGTCGAACACCTCGTCGCGGCCGCCGTTCTCTTTCATGTACCGGATGCGGTGCATCCACCGCTCGGCGTGCTTCTTCATGCGGTCTTTGACCGTCGGGTGCTTGGCCAAAATCGCGTCGAGGTCAGCCTGCTTGATGCGCAACACCTGCGTCTCGGTGATGCCGTACATGCACAGCTGGCCCGCCACCCGGGCAAACTCGTCCGACCAGTAGTCGCCGGCCGCGAACACCGCCCAGGTCTGGCCCACCTTCTTGAACAGCTCGGCCTTGGCCTTTTTGCCGATGGACTTGTGCGCCTCTTCGGTGTGTTCGCCCACGCCGACCTGGCCGGCGATCACGAAGTTCACGTAGGTGTCACCGGTGGGGGCCTGCCCCGGCTCGAACAACATCGAGTCACGCTCGACGATGTGCGGCGCGGCCACGGCCTCGAGCTTTTCCATCACCTTCGACGACACCCCGTCGAACACGGGCAACGTGCGCAACGCGCGCGGCGACACCGGCGGGGGCGGCAGCTTTTTTGCCGCCATGCGCGCTTTTTTGCGCGCCGCCTTTTCAGCAGGACTGAGCGCTACACCCAAAACCGTCTCCCCCGTGGGCGAAAACCCACACCCGAAAGCCTAGGGGCCCCCCACCCGGGTTTCAATGTAGGTCGAGGTCGCATCATCAAGTCTTCCGACGAGAAAACCGCGCATGCGGGGTCAGCGGCGACGCCGGCGGCGCTTTTTGCCGCGCTTCTTTTTCTTCTTGGTGGGCTTGTCCGCGGCGGCCTCGTCTTTGTCCTCTGGGGGCGCCTCGTAGTCTTCGCCGAGCTCGTCGAGCCGGGCGCGGGCCTCCTGCGCGCCACACCCGGTCTGTTCGGCCGCGGTGCGCAACGAGTCGACGGCTTGGTCTTTGTCGTCTTTGTTGTCGAGGAGCAAGCTGCCGAGGAAATAGTGCGCGGGGGTCAACGCGGGGCGGGCGACCACGAGGTCGTTGAGGGCGTCCACCGCTTCTTGCTGCAAGCCGGCGTCGGCGGTGGCGTCGTACACAAACGCGGCCACCAGCGGATCGGTGGTGGCCAACGCGCGCGCGCCGTCTTCGGACGTGCGCCACATGCGCGCGGCCGCGCGTTGGGCTTGTTTGAGGCGGTTGGCGTCGCACTCCACCGCGATGAGCGCGCCGAGAAGATCGACGTCGTCCTCGGAGTAGGCCCGGCCTTTGGCGATCACGTCCCGGGCGCCATCGAAGTCGCCTTTTTGCACCAGGGCGCGGGCCTCGATCGAGTACGCCGCGGGGGACTCATAGCCCTCGCGCTTGAGGCGCTTGAGGGACTTGAGGGCCGACTCGGGATCGCCGGCGGAGAGCTGGATGCGCGCGGCGGCGACCAGCACGTTGGGGCGATCGGGGTCGAGCGCCACCGCGTCTTCAATGGCACTGCGCGCCTTGGAGCGCTTGTCTTGCGCGGCGTGGATGAGCGCCTCCATCAGGTGAAACTCGGTGTCGCCCTCCGACGAGGACCGCACGTCGTTGAGGTAGTCCATCGCTTCAGCGGCGTTGCCGCGGGCGAGGGCGATCTGCGCGAGTTTGACCTGGGTGACGGTCTCGAGCTTCTTCTTGGCCACAATGGGACTGATGTCCTTGAGCTCGAGGGCGACCTGGATCGCGGACTCGGGGAAGTAGCGCGGGTCATACGACGGGGTAAGGGGGATGGCGCGCCGGGCGGGGGTGAGCTCGATCCGGCCGGCGGGCAGCAACAACGCGTGGGGGGTGAGCTGGTGCCGCGTCGACGAGAGCTTGATCTGCCGCAGTTGTTTGGGGGCTTTTTTGCGGATGCCTTCGAGGACCGACGCGCGGGTGTTGTTGCGTTGGAGCGCGACGTTCTGGTCGACGAGATCTTGGTGTTCGCCCAGCAGGTCCAGCGCCCCCTCGGGGTCAAACTCGAGGATGGACAACATGCTCACCGCTTCGAGCAGGCCGGGGTTGCCCACCACCGGGCCCGACTCCGAGCTGCCCACCGCGATGTTGAGCAGGCGGTCGCGGTCCTCGTCGTCGCGGCGGGCCTGGGCGAAGGCGGCGAGCACCGCGGCGGGGAGGGCGGCGTCGAGGGGATCGGTCTCGTCGGAGAAGACCACCTCGTGGACCTTCTTTTCGGTCGCGGTGGCGGCCAGCTCGCCGTCCCCGGGGAGGCGGTCTCGGTAGGCGGCGAGGTGGGCGACGGGCACCGCGGCGGCGAGGGACGGCCCGTGGTGCGGATGGGTCTGCCAGATGCGCTCGAGGTAGCGGAGGGCGGCATCGTACTGTTGCCGCTCGGCGTAGAGCAGGGCGAGCTGCAGCACCGCGCGGGGATGGACCTCCTCGGCGAGGGCGGCTTGGTGCAGTAACGTTGCGGCGGCGTCCCCCGCTCCGAGCTGTTGGGCGCGCTCGGCCCGGGCCATCAAAAGGTACGGGTTGCGTTGCAGGGCTTTTTCTTCGGCCGCCTCGGACAGGTCAGGGTCGAGGTCACCGTCGGCGTCGGCCCCCGGCACCTTGAGCAACAAGGTGCGCGCGAGCAGGGCCTCGGGCGTCTTGGTTTTTCCCGCCGGGGCGGTCTCGAGGATCGCGATGGCGGCCTCGAAGTGGCTCTTGTCCTTGCCGTGTTCGGCCACGAGGAGCGCGTGGGCGAGGGCGCCGAGGTCGGCGGCTTGGTTGCCGAGTTCTTCGGAGTGGGGAAGCGCCTTCATCAGCTCGCTGGTTTGGTCGGAGCGCACCTGGGCTTGCAGCTCGGCGAGGGGGCCGCCGGTGGAGGCGGGACGCCACGCGCGGTAGGCGACGCCGAGGGTGAGGCCGACCATCGCGATGATCAGCATGGCGAACAGGGCGCGCACGATGCCTCCGGTTTTTTTGGCCTTGGCGTTTTCGGCGAGGATCGAAACGTCGGCGCCGACCATGCTCGCACCGAGCAGGCCGGCGAGGGCGCGGTCCACCTCGTGGTTGATGCCGCTGTGGGCTTCCTCGAGGGCGGCCGCCGCCCCTTTGAGGTCGTTGAGGTTGAGCAGCCGGGTGGCCTCGGCCTTCTTCTGCGCCGCTTGACCGGCGGGCTTTTCCGGCGACGGCTGGGCCGCGAGGTCTTTGGCGTTGACGACGACGGTGTAGTTCTTTTTTTGCTGAAGCGCGGCGCGGTCCCGCAGCTTTCGGGTCGCGGCGTCGTCGGGATCGAGCTGCAGGGCCCGGTCCAGGAAGTTCATGGCTTGGTCGCGCAGGCCTTTGTTGAGGAGGTAGCGACCGAGCAACGCGTAGGGGCGGGGGTCTTTGGGCGCGAGTTGCAGCGCCTCTTTGAGGTAGTTGATCGACTCTTGGGGCTTGGTGAGTTCCCAGTGCAGCTCGGCGAGCGCGAGGTAGTCGCCGAGGGAATGTTGGTTGCCGGCGATGGCCCCTTGCAGAAGGCTGAGGGCGTCCTCGAACCCCTTGATGCGCTGCCCGCGATCCTTTTGCTGATGCGCCTGCGCAATCAGCGACTCCACTTCCTGCAGGTAGGGAGGGCTGCCGCCGTCGGCGATCTGCTTGCGGTTGAAAAGCTGCGTACCCAAACCGCGTCGGCCTTTCTGTTGCCCGCGCGAGCAACCCCGTCAGGGCAACCCCCGCACCGTAGGCCCATCGCGCGGAAGGAGGCAAGTCGACGCGTGCCCCACCAGGACTTGCATGCGGCCGCTGACCTTTGCCATCTTGGCCCTGCCGAAGGGCTTGACGATATGCGCCTCTCCGAACTCGAGATTCTCGAGCTACACGCCACCGGCGGAATGGCCGAAGTCTACCGGGCCCAGGTCACCGGGGCGGACGGGTTCGTCAAAAATTACGCGGTGAAGAAGATCCTCCCGCAGTTCACCCGCGACCCTGAACTCGTGCAGATGTTCATCGAGGAAGCGCGGGTGGCGGCGTGCCTGTCCTTCCCCAACATTGTGCAGGTGTTTGACCTCTGCGTGTCCGAGGAGGGCGAGTACTTCATCGTGATGGAGTTCGCCGAGGGCAAAGACCTCGCCGACGTCATCCACGCCGCGGGCCTGCAGGGCAAACGCGTGAGCGTGCCCATGGCGGTGCACATCTGCCGTGAGATTCTGCTCGCGCTCGACTACGCCCACAATGCCCCTGGACCAGACGGCCGGCCCCTCCGCTTGATCCACCGCGACATCAGCCCGCACAACGTCATTGTGACCTATGACGGCGCGATCAAGCTCACCGACTTCGGCATCGCCAAAGTCCAGCAGTCCGGTCACAAGACCATGGCCGGGGTGGTCAAGGGCAAGTTCGGCTACATGTCACCCGAGCAGGCCCGGGGCAAAACCCTCGACCACCGCAGCGACCTCTACAACGTCGGCATCCTCCTGTACGAGATGATCACCGGCGAGCGACTGTTCGCAGGGTCCAGTGACATTTCGACACTGGACCGGATGCGCGAAGCCTTGGTGCCCAAGCTGCCCAAGAAGCTCGCGGTCCCGGCCGAGCTCGACCACCTGATGCGCTCGGCCCTGGAGAAGGACTACAAAAAGCGGCCCCCCGACGCGGCCACCTTCGAGGTCGCGCTCGCCAAGGTCGCGATGCAGTACACCCTCAAGGTGCGCCGCTCGGACATCGGGCGGTTTGTGTCCGAGCTGTTCCAAAATGAGCGCGACCACACCCCGTCGCGCCGGACGCGCAAAGTGACATTGCACTCGGCGATGGCGTCCATGGGGTCGGGCAAAAACGCCGCCGACGCGGTCAAGGCCTCGTCGGACAAGGCGAAGTCATTGGCCCCGGCCAAGGCCGCGCCGCGCAAGCTCCCCTCGAAGGCCGCGGTGGTCCAAGGCCGGGGCGCGGCCAGCGCGATCAAAGCGCAAGGTTCCGTGCGCACCATCGAGCCTCCCTCGGGCAAGGGCGCGGCCCGGGCGTTGGACGCGCCCGCGCCCGAAGCGCCCAAGCCGGTCACGGTGCTCAAGACCCCGCGGGCGGCGACGCAGAACGTGCGCGTGATCTCGTCGGAGGGCGCCGACGAAGTCAGCGGTGAGCGTGCCCGCTCGCGTGCGGTGCCGCTCGGGGACATTCCCCAGGCGCCGCGGGTGCCCTCGGGCGGGGGCAAGCTCGCCACCAGCAACAAAGTCTCTGCATTGCCCGAGGCGTCGGTCGACGTGCGGCAAGGCCCGTCCGGCCCCTCGGCCGCGGCCCCGGTCAACCGCGGGGGCGTGCCCCGGGTGCAGGTCGACCCCCACGCGGTCACCGGGCAGCTGCCGCCCCTCGACCAGATCGGCGGCAAGCTTCCGCCGCCGGGGGCGGCGCCCCCGCCGCCGGCCCCCGCGCCCGGGCCGTCGAAGACCCAAATGATCGCGGCGGCAGCGTTGCAGGCCGCCGACCTTCTCGCCGGCAACGGCGCGTCCCCAAGCGCGCCGACGCCGCCGATGGGCGCGCCGCCGCCGCCGCCGCCGGCCGGGGCCGCGCCGCCGCCGCCACCGCCCCCGGGGGGCGCGCTCCCGCCCCCCCCCCCCCCCCCCCC
>JAUIJE010000019.1 GCA_030431455.1 bacterium
GCAAGACCATTGCTACGCCGAGCGGCTCAAACCATCGACCATCCAGTTCAAGCAGTACGCATTCGACTGCCACCTCGGACCTGTGTTCGGGCACTTGCCGCTCGATGAGATCAGCAACGCAGACGTGCAAGCGTTCAAGGCCAGCCATCAGGCCACGAGCGCCCACCACGTGAACAACCTGCTCTGCAGCCTCAACGTCGCGGCCAAGAAGGCGGTGGAGTGGGGCGTCATCGAGTACGTCCCGTTCCGCATCCAACTCCTGAAGTCACCGCCCAAGGAAATGCCGTTCTATGACTTCGACGTCTACAACGACATTGTCAAAGCCGCGCGCGGCATCGACCACCGGGTCTACGTGCACGTCTTGCTCGGCGGCGACGCCGGCCTTCGCGCGGGCGAGACTCGGGGGTTGCAGTGGCCGGACGTGGAGTTCGAGCGCAATCGCCTGCACATCCGCCGCAACCGCTGGCGGGGCCAAGACGTGGTCCCGAAGGGCGGGCGAGGGCGGTACGTGCCGATGACCAAGCGACTGCGCGCGGCCCTCGAGACGCAGGAGGCGGTAGGCGACGACACGCTCTACGTCCTCGTGCGCGACGACGGCGAGCCGCTCTCCCGCCGGACCAACCAGCAATGGATGCAGAAGGCGGAGCGCGCGGTGGGCATCGAGCCCAAGGGCAAGTGCCACATCCTGCGGCACACGTTCTGCTCGCACCTGGCCATCAAAGGCGCGCCCGCGAAGGCCATCCAAGAGCTGGCCGGCCACGCGCAGCTGACGACCACGATGCGCTACATGCACCTCTCGCCGCAGGCGAGAGATTCAGCGATTGCGCTCTTGGACGAGGTCGACGAGTGAACAGGATGAGCAGTGTCCTCCTCGCCTCTCCCTGCGCGCTTTCCACCGCGTTTGGAGAGACTTTGGAGACATTCTGGAGACGGCCCACTTTCAAATGTGAGCAGTCACCACAAGTTGGCACCAAGGTCGGGGTGACCGGCGACCGGAGGGAGCCCAAAAAAGAACGTGAACAAGCGCTCGCAGAGCGCGTCGTTCAAATCCTGTCACCCAAAGAAAAAGGCTCACAAATGTGAGCCTTTTGGTCGGGGTGACAGGATTTGAACATGCGACCTCTTGCTCCCGAAGCAAGCGCTCTACCAAGCTGAGCTACACCCCGTCGCGGCCAAACCAGTAGCCCCCCAGAGCCAACATCGTCAACCGGGGAGCGCGCCTTGGGCGCACAAACTTCGCCGCCCCGCGCTCGTCGAGCCCACCCCCAACGTGAGCCGGGTCGCGGCGGGACATCCCAAAACGAGTCACCGGGTTCGAGGTCACAAAGCGGCGTGTCGAAGCCTTGGTACTCGTGAACACCACACACACGGCGGGTCGCGGTTGGGGCACGCGCGGCCGGTCACGGAGGGCAAGAATGCAGAAATGGCTGGGGACATTGGTCTTGTGCGGGGTGCTGGGCAGCGGCGGGACGGCGTGGGGACGGGCCGGGCCGGCCGCCGGAGATGAGAACCCGCGGGTACTGATGGCCGCGGCCGACGCCAAGGCCCAGAAGAAGATCGACAAGGCGCAGAAGGCCTTGGACAAGAAGTTCGATCAGCTGCGCAAGAAGTTCGAGAAGCGGCCGGAGAAGAAAAAGCCCAAAGACATCGAGAAGGCCCAGCAGGACCTCGACAAGGCCATCGACAAGCTCGAGCAGGCGGGGGCGGACGCGGGGGCGGTGGACGCGGCCAAGAAGAAGCGGGACGCGTTCATCCAGGAGGTCACGGCAAAGGTGAACAGCGCGCGGGGGGCGGCCCACGAAGCCGAGGTCGAGAAGCTGTTCGCCAAGCTCGACAAGGAATACGCCAAAGGCCTCGACCGGGTGAGCGAAGACGACCTGAAAAAGGCGGAGAAGAAGTTCAACCAGGCGGTGGCCCGGCTGCACGACAAAGACGGGGCCAGCGACGAGGCGGTGGCGAAATGGAACCAGCGCCGGGACACGTACTTTGCCGCCCTGCGCGAGAAGGTGGGAAAAGCCCAGGTGGGCAGCCTGCGGGACAAGATCTCCGACCCCCCCGCCGTGCCGGCGGCGTATCCCGCGGAGGCGGTGCCGGCGCAGGCGCCGACCTGGTGTGACGGGGTCGAGACCCCGTCGAACTTTCAGCCCAGCACGCTCAAGCTCGCCAGCGACGTCAACGGGCTGATGCGGCCGGACGCGATGAAGAACCTGGTGTGGTTTTCCTGTGTCGACGTCGAGCACGACAAGCGCCAGAAGTGGGTGCAGGCGGTGAGGCAGAGCATCAGCAATGAATATGCATTGACCAACGCCGACAACGAGAAGGTGATGAAGTTCGCCGCCCGCCTGGTGGTCGAGGACCAGGGCAAAAAGAAGCAGCGCGGCGGGGCGCGGGGGGCCGACCGCGCGGTGTGCCAGAAGTGGGCCCCGCTGTCGTCGGGCACCCTGGAGAAACGTCTGACCCGGGCCCTGGAGCGCATCGCCATCGGGTGCGGCAACGCGCTGTCCAAAGAGAACCGGGAGTCGGTGCCGCGGCGGTTCGCGGACAAGGGTTTTCCCTATTGGGTGGTGGACATCGACGGCGGGTTCGGCAGTGAGTTGGCCAAGTCCACGTTCGTGGCCGATGTGCTCACCGACCTGTCCGCGTATGGAGAGCAGGGCCAGGCCGACCTGCGCAACTACACCAACTGGGTGCTCGCGTCTGCAGTGTCATTGGACGACAAGGTGTTCCGCCAGGAGCTCGCGGGCATGGGCCTCGGGGAGGAAGGCGAGGTCGACGCGATCTTGTGGTTCTCCCGGGCCCGGGGCCGGTACCTGCGGCAAGGCAAGTTCGTCGAGGCTGCGGCCAAGAAGAACAAACAGGTCAAGGCGATGTTCATCGAGGGGCCCAAAGCGGCGCGGGGGTTGTGGAAGAAGGACGCGGCCCAGGCCAAGAAGCTGTTCAGCACTGTGCTCGCCCTCGAGGACAAGCTGCGCGACACCCCCGGGGGCATGTCCGGCTGCGCCAAGACCCTCTACCCCGATCTGCAGAAGTGGGTCGCGGCCAAGCACAAAAAGAACAAAGATGTGGCATTGGGTGAGATTCGGTTTGACGACTACGTCGGGTACCAGCTCGCCTACGGGCTGACCGTTTGCGGGTACAACGATCCCGAAGCGCCGGTGATGGACCAGGTGTTCGGCTACTATCTCGACCAGGCCTCGCCCCAACGTGGGCCGGTGACCGCGTCCTACGCGGGCATGCTCGAGGGGTACAACGACGCGCGGGCCGACAACAAGGCCGGCGGGTTTGACGGCAGCCGCGGGGGCGGCTCGGCCGGCGCGCTTCCCCAGCCCGCGGCGGTCCCGGTCCAGCCCCCGGACATCGGGCAGAGCATGCACGGCATCACCACCATGTTCGATCCGCGCTACGTGCCGTCGGCGGTGGTCAAGGCGGTGAAGAAAAAGGGCGACGTGGTCGAGGTCAGTTTTGTCACCACCAGCTGGCAAGAGCCGGTGCTCGCGTGCACGGAGACGAACAAGATTTCAAAAATCCGTGCGGACGGGACCATCCAATACCGGATGAAGTGCAAAAAGACCGGCACGCGCACGGTGAAGAACACCCCCCAGCCGATCACGGTGCCGGCCTGGACCGCCACCGGGATCAAGGCCGGCGCCCTCCTCGTGTACACCGTCTACCCCAACCAAATGGCGGTGGGCCGCGGCTGGCCCCTCGAGGTCTACGCGAGCAAGGCGCGCAAAAAACGCACCGCCCTGCTCGGGGTCAAGGCCCCCTGAGGCGCGCGTCCTGACCCACCGGGGCGCGCCCTTCACCGGGGGCGCGCCTTTTGCGAAGATGGCGCATGGGCATGCGCGTCGTCGTGGTGTGGGGCTTGATCGCGGGGGGCGCGCTCGCGGGCTGTGAGCCCCAGGCCGCGACCAATGGATTCAATGCCGCTGCATCCTCGTGTCGGTTTACGATCCTGCGCGCGGAGAACCCGCGGCTGGTCACGGTGGGCCGCGACGAGGAGCCGCTCCCCTGCGGCAACCGGCAGTGTTTCACCGGCGGCCACCGCTGGATGGTGCGGGCGCTCCCCGGCGAGGGCGAACGGCAGGGCTTCGAGGTGACCCACCGGGGCGCGGTCACCGCCCGGTTCGCCGGCGACGGGCGTTGGCTCGACAACGCCCTCGGGGTGGTGGGCGGGACCAACCACGTGATGTGGAGCGACGGGCTCGAGGTGTTCGTGCTCCCCGCGATGGTGGCGACGCCGGCCCCCGAGAGCCTGGGCCTGTTCATGCCGCCCCCCGATGGCCTGCACGCGGCGTGGATGTGGCGCACCCCCGAGGGCGTACACCTGGTGCAGGAATGGCCGCGGGGGGCGGGGGACGTGCCCCTCTCGGGCCAGCCCGCGAAGAACCTCTACATGACCCCCATGCAAGGACATTGGCCGACGCGCATCGACGTGTACAACGAAAACTGGATGCTCATCGAGCAACGACCCGCGGCCGCGGTGCACCAGGTGTTGCGGGCCACCGCGCCCTGGCCCGCGGACGAGAGCCCGGCGATCATCTACGGCGCGCGCGGGGGCACCGGCCGCACCTACTATTCGATTCCGTACTGGCCGTCGGCCGAGGTCGACGACGAGACCGGCGAGGTGTTCTGGCACGGGCTCGACTGCGAACACATGACCCACGCCGGGAGCGTGCACACCGATCGCCGCGCCGGCCTGCGCCTGACCAACGGCGACGACGTGCGGGTCTGGGAGCCCGACGACGGCCACGACTTTTTGGGCGCGCCGCTGCCCGCGGGGTGGACCCGGCGCCGGTTCAAGTTCTCGGTGCGGCTGGCCGGGCAGGTCCTGGTGGTGGAGCGGTTGCGCTCGGACACCTGCCGCATCGAGGACCGGGTCTATCTCTACGACGCGAACATGGACGGGGCCGAGCTGGTGGCGGCCGGACCCGGAATGAGACTGCACCCAAGATACGCGGACGGGGCCTGGCGCTTCGTCGAGGCCGACGTCAACTACGTCTTGCCCGGGGGCTGAGCCGCGGCCGGCACCGGGGTCGGGGCCGCGGCTTTGGCCCGGGCCACCAAGTCGGTGAGCGGGACCAGGGTGCCCTGGTCGCGCACCACCGGGACCCGGGCGGGGAGGTCGGCGGGGATGGTCTCCACCAGCTCGTCGGGGCGCATCACGATCTGGGTCTGGTTGGGCACCTCGCGCCCGGGGTGGATCAACACCTTGGCCCCCACGTAGGCCTCGTGTCCAATGCAACTGCCCAAGAACGAGCGCTCGGTGGACATGCGTTGCCCGTCCTTGACCACCTGGATGTGCCCCTGGAACTTGGCGTCGATGAGGCCCGACCAGGGCGAGCAGGTCGCGCGGCGGCCGAGCACCGACATCTGGAGCTTGAGGTTGTAGGAGACCGACTCGGGATAGATCGTCGACCACACCACGTAGCTCTTGGGGGCCACGAACGCCCCTGGCCCAATGGTACTGCCTAGAACCGCGGCGTGATCGCCCACCTCGGCCCCGTCGGCGACGATGCTGTTCTGCACCGTGGCCCGCGGGCCGATCACCACCCCGTCGCCGAGGATGCTCGCCTCCACGTGGGCGGTGGGGTGGATGCGCACCCCCTTGCCCCGCCGGACCAAGGACCGGGTGAGCCGGCCCCCCACCAAGGGAAAGGCGCGCACCACCCGCCACGCGGTCCAGACCTTGTGGGCCCGCACGATGTCCATCCACATCACCCCGAGGGCGAGCTGGTTGAGCCACAGGATGTGCACCCAATGCTCGACGTGGGCCGCCACCGTCGAGGTCACCGGGAAGATCATCTTGGTCTGGTCGGGGTCGCCCAGAATCGGCATGCGAAACTCAGGGGACAGCTCACGCTTTTTCACCACCTGGGGCCCTGCGCGTTCGCGCAGCGACGCCAGCACCGGCCCGTCGAGGGCCTCGCCCGGTGGGAGGTAAAAGACGTCGTAGCCCACGCGCTCGGTGGCGTCGGCCTCCTTGTCCTTGGCCCCCGCGGGCTTGGCCCCCCGGCCGCTCTCGTCGAGCGCGGCCACGTCGTGGGTGGCGCAGGGGCGGGCGTAGTCGGTGGCCGGGGTGCGGCACAACCACAACCGCAACGGGTCTTCGCTCCCGAGGGCGAGGGCGAGAAAATCGCCCAGGCACTTGTTGGAGACGTACACATGCTCGCCCAGCACCACCGCGGGCGCGTCCTGGGCGGGAATGGACGCGTCGTCGTCGAGCTCGACGATCTCAAACCCGCGGCGGGTCAACACGTCCCGGACCGCGGCCCCCACCGTGGTGAGCCCGAACCAGGCGTCGGTGGGCGCGTCGTCGAACGGGGTGATGCGCCGGCCGGTCTTGACCCAAAAGGCCTTCACGCTGTCCCCCCGTCGAACACCACCAAAAACTCCACGTTGCCGTCCGCTCCTTCGATGGGGCTTTGTACCACCCCCACCACCGACCATCCCAGCCCTTGGCCCACCGCGCGCACGTCGTCGACGCAGCGCTGCCGCACCGCCTCGTCGCGCACGATCCCGCCCTTGCCCACGTGGGCGCGGCCTGCTTCGAACTGCGGCTTGACCAACGCGACCACCCGCGCCCCGGGCGCGAGGTGGGGGGCGACCCAAGGCAACACCTTCGCCAGCCCAATGAAACTGACATCGATGGAGCACCGGGTGGGGGCCGGGTCGAGCGCGCCCGCGGTCAGGTCTTTGATGTGGGTGCGCTCCAAGCTCACCACCCGGTCGTCGTTGCGCAACGACCAGGCGAGCTGGTTGTGGCCGACGTCGAGGGCAAAGACCCGCGCGGCCCCGCGCTCGAGCCAGACCTGGGTGAAGCCCCCGGTGGACGCGCCCACGTCGAAGCAGGTGTGGGCCGCGACCTCGACGGGGAACGCCTCGAGGGCCGCGCGCAGCTTGAGCGCCCCCCGGGACACGTAGTGGTGGTCTTTGCCCTTGATGCGCACGGCGGCGTCGGGGGACACGGGCTGGCCGGGCTTGTCCGCGCGGTGATCGCCGAGCACCACCTGGCCGGCGAGCACCAGGGCCTTGGCCTTCGAGCGGGTCTCGACCAAGCCGCGCTCGACGAGGAGCGCGTCGAGGCGCAACTTTTTGGGGGGCCGGGGGCGGTCGCTCACCGGGCGGGAGCCTCGCACCGCGCGCCGCGGTTGGCAAAGCCCGCGGCGGGATGATGCTAGGTTGTCGGCATGTCCCGCGCGCGATGTGTCCGTCCGGTGGTCTTGTCCTTGTGCCTGGCGTCGCTGGCGCTGTCGTCGTGTAAGCGGCCGGCCAAGCCGCCCACCCCCGCAGACCTGTGCCCGGCCGGGGACTGGACGGTGTCGCTCGACATCGGCACGCCGTTGCCGGTGCGGTTTGTCCTCGACGTGAGCCACCGGGCCAAGGCCGCGACCGTCCGTCACGGGGGGGAGCGGTTGGGGATCGAAAAAGTCACCTGGGACGACGAGACCCGGCGCCTGACGTTGGCGATGCCGCACTACGACAGCGTGCTCGACCTCACCGCCGACGCCGCCTGCGAATCGCTCACCGGCCACTTCACCAAACAAAAGCGCACGCAAAAAGAGCGCCTCGCCGCCTCCGCCGTGCGCACCGATGGCGCGCTCTACGACGCCGCGGCCCGGCCCGCGCCCCTGACCCTGTCCTACGCCATGGACTTCGCCCAAAGCGGCCCCGCGGTGGGGCGCTTCATCGTCGACAAGCGCGGGGTCGCCACCGGCACCATCCTCACCCCCACCGGCGATTACCGCTACCTCGCGGGGGCGCTCGCCGCCGACGGCACCTTGACCGTGAGCGCGTTCGACTTTTCCCACGTGTTCTTGTTCACCGCCGCCGGGGCGCCCGAGGCGCGCCTGGCGGGCACGTTCGCGTCGGGCGCGTCCTTTCGCGAGGCGTTCACCGCGACCTACGATCCCGCCGCGTCCCTCGACGACGACGGCTTTGTGCCGGTGGGGGACAACGCCGCCGCGGTCATCGAGGGGCCGTTTGTCGACCTCGACGGCCAGCCGGTGGAGGCGCGCACCCTACAAACCGGGCCGCGCGTCGTCGAGCTGTTCGGCACTTGGTGCCCCAACTGCAACGACGCGGTGCGGGACCTGACCGCGCTGCACGCCGCGTACAAGGACCGGGGCCTGCAGGTGACGGGCCTGGCGTTTGAGCTCACCGGCGACCAAGCCCGCGACCTCGAGCAGGTCCGGCGCTACCGCGCGCGCCACCACGTCGGCTATCCCCTGTATCTCGCGGGGGTGGCGGACAAGGACGGGGCCGCGGCGCGCCTTCGGTTCATGGACAAGGTGCGGGCCTGGCCGACGACGATCTTCATCGACCGCGCGGGCCAGGTCGCGGCGGTGCACACCGGCTACGCCGGTCCCGCCACCGGGCCGGACTGGGAAGCGCAGACCAAAAAGTTCAAGGCCGTGATCGAGGAGCGCCTGCTCAAGACCCCCTGACCGCGGCTCAGGGCGTCTCAGGGGCGCGTTTGAAGTGTTCGCGCGGGACGAGCATGCGCAGTTGGCGATCCGGCATCTTGTAGACCAGGTAGTAGATGTCGATGGCCCCGTCGGGGAGCATGAAGGTCTCGGTGTCGCCCGCGGGGTCGTACAGCCCGGCCACGGTGTAGCCGGGGGGCTTCTTTTGCGGGTCGCGGGCGAGCACGGTCTCGCCCACGATGACGGGGGTGCCCTCGGGCATCACCGCGCCCTGCCAGTGAATCTCCCGGGTCACGGTGCCCTGGACCGAGGCTTCGCCCTTGATCTGCAGGGTGGTGAAGCCGTTGGCGTCGACGTCCACCGACACCGGCAGGCACCCCCCGAGGGCGAGGCCGAAGACGAGCAGAAGGGCCCCTGGGGGGCGGCGGCGGTCGTTTTGATATTTCTTCATAGGTCAAACTGTCGGAGCTTTTTGGCCAGGGTGTTGCGCGCGATGCCCAGGTCCCGCGCGGCTTGGCTTTGGTTGCCCCCCGCGTCGGCGAGGGCGCGTTCGATCTGGGCCCGGGTCAGGCTCCGGGCGTCGACCCGGGTCACCGGGCCTTCGTCGCCAAAGGCGATGTCGCGTTCTTGCAAATGTTGCTGCAACGCGTCGGGGCTGAGCACCAACACCGAGGGGTCGGCGCCGGCCACCAAGGCCCGGGCGAGGGCGAGCTGCACCAGCACCGAGACCGCGGCCCGGAGTTGTCGGATCTCCCCCGGCCATTGGGCCTGCTCGGCCGCGGTCACGAACCCGTCGAGCAGGCGCACCTGCACCCCCATGCGGGAGCGCTGCTCGTCGACGAAGTGGGCGATCAAGCCCGCGATGTCGTCGGTGCGCTGGGCCAACGAAGGCACGGTCCACAGGTGGCCCTCGGCGAGTCGCTCGCAGAGGTCATCGCGCAGCCCGCTTTGGGACAGCGGGGCCTTGGAGGCAGAAATGAGCCGAAACACCGGGGAGGGAGAGAGGGGGTCGTTGGTGCCGAGGGGGCAGAGCTCGCCGCTGCCCTCGAGCACGTCGAGCAAGAACCCCTGGCCGAGCTCGGACAAGCTCTCGACCTCATCGAGGAACAAGGTGCCCCCCCCCGCGCGGACGAGTTTGCCTTCGCGGGTGCGGTCGGCCCCGGTGAACGCGCCCTTGACGTGCCCGAGGAGCTCGGAATGTAACTGCGCGGGATCGGTGGGCAGGCGCGCGCAGTTGAGGGGCACAAAGGGCCCGGGGGCGCTGGACAGGTCGTGGATGGTGCGGGCGGCGTGGGTCTTGCCCACCCCCGAGGGCCCGAGGAGGAAGACCGGCACGTGGGTCCGGGCCGCGAGCCGGAGCTTGTCCCCAAATACCCGGGCCGCGTCCGAGCGCGTGGTGGGGTCGTCGTCGGGGGCGGCGGCGTCCTTGCGCGGGTTGAAGATGAGTTCGATCCGGGCGTCGGCGCAGCCGACCTCGATGACGTCGCCCACCGACAGGGTCACCGGGTGGTGGGCGATGACCTCCTGGGGGCTGGCCTCGCGGGTGCCGCGCCGGACCAGGCTGCCGTTCTTGCTGCCCAGGTCCTCGTACACCCAGCCGTCGTCGGTGAAGCGCAACGCGCCGTGGACCCGCGAGACCGCGTCATAGTGAAAGGCGATGTCCGCGGCGTCGTGCCGGCCGAGCACGTAACGTTGCTGCTCGTCGAGGCTGAGCTCCGCGTCGGTGCGGGGGCCGCGCAGCACGCGCAGGCCCCCGGGGGCGATCACAGTCGGGGGCGTGGTCGCCGGCGGGCGCTTTGGCACCACCGGGCGCCGCTGCAAGGTGGGCGCGGGACGGGTCATGGGCCCACCCTAGCAGGGTCAGTCGTTGTGTTGTCGCTGGGCCGCGAGCCGTTCGAGGTAGGCCCGGGCCAGGCTGCGCACGTCTTGGTTGACGTGTTTGTTGAGGCTGAGCAGGCGGATCTGCTCGACGGGCACCAGGGGGAGGTAGACCCGGGCCACGTGGGCGGGGGCCTTGGGGTTTTGCAACAGGGCCAAGCGGGGGGCGTCCCGCCGGAAGAAGCGGCGCTTTTTGGCCAGCGCGGACAACACCACCCGGTGGATGGTGGGGATGCGCAAGTAGGGGGTGACGTCCTCGAGGCGGAGGAGGTGGGGAATGGTCTCCTTGGCCACCCGCTCGTGGTTGTGGGCCACAAAATAGGACAGGAAGTGTCCCTCCCGGGCGACCTTGCGCTGCACCGCGAGGGGCACGTCGCGCATGTGCTGCAGCTCTTGGGTCGGGGTCGCGCCCCGGGCGGTGAACGCATTGACATTGTCAAGGTACCCGTCCCGCACCAGGTGGTCTTGCCCCAGGGTCCGGGCCCGGGCCCGCAGACGCTGGTCGAGGGCGAGCAAAGGCTCGAACACCACGTCCTCGGAAAAGCACGGCTCTCGGTAAAACCGCTCGAGCAGGAGCAGGGCCTCCTCGAGGTCGCCGCCCCCCTGGGCGTCGGTGAGCGGGCCGCGCACACAGAGGAAAAAGATCTTCAGGTACTCGGCCGGGGCCCGGTCCTTGACCGCGTCGAACACCGCGCGCAGCGTCGACAACGGGGTGCGCGGATAGGTGATCACCGTCCACAGGCTGGACAGGGGGACCCGGGCCGCGGCCTCGATGCGCACCACCTGCAAGGGGTGCACGAGCAGGCAGCGCCAGATCACGTCCTGCTGCACCGCGTCCGCGCCCGCGACCTGGGAGAGCGCGTCGTCGACGAGGAACTGGGCGGTGGCCTCGCCCCGGGGCGCGGTCTGGAACATCCGGGCCAGCACCGCGAAGGGGGCCGCCTCGGGGAGCGGGAGCTGGGCCAGCAAGGGCAAAAGCCGCACCGCCCGGCCCTGGGGGTAGAGCTCGGCGAGCAGCACCGCGTCGGCGTGGGCCGCGAGCCCGGCGATGAGGGTGCGGGCGGTGTCGCTGGGATCGTGCACCGCTTGGGCGGCGAGGGCGAGCACACGGTCGACCCGGGCGGTGAGCAAGGCGTCGAGCGCGTCGATGCGGTCGAGGGGGTCTTTGCTCAGGAGCTGCGCCGCCAATGCTTCTACATCGCGATCCTGGGCGTCGAGCCCGTCGGCGAACGGGTTTTGGCGGACGGGGGGCGCGGCCGGGGCCTGGTCGGTGCGGTCGTCGGGGCCGATGGCGTCCAGGGTGCGTTCGAGGCGTTTTTGCAGCGAAGCCCAGATCGCGGTCAGGTACTCGACGAGCTCGGCCGGGACCTGGGGCTCGATGGCGCGGATGGCGGCGGCCACGCGTTTTTGGCCCCCGGCGAGACCGGCGGCGGCCTTTTTGTGGTCGGGGCCGAAGGGGCCGGGGCCGACCCGGCCGATGAGCTGGTCGGCGCGCTCGAGGGGGGCGTTGAGCGCGAGCATGCGGTCCCGCACCGCGCGGTAGGTGTCCTCGTCGTGCCCGGCGAGGCTGGACACCGCGCCCTCGAGCTGGTCGAGGACGCGCTCGACCACGGACAGCTGCACCGACAGGGCGAGGGGGGCGTCGTCGTCGTCGCTGGGCCCGGCTTGGCGCCGGGCCTCCTCCTCCAGGGCCTGGGCGATGTCCAGCACCGAGCCCGGGCGCTCGTCGCTCTCGAGGGCGAAGCAGCTCTGCACAAAAGCGTCGAAGGCGGGCGACACCGAGACCCCAAAGTCGAGCAGCGAGGGCCGCTCATCGCTGACCTTGGCGTTGATGACCTCGTCGTCGCTGCCCCCGAAGGGCCGCTGCCCGGCCAGCATCTCGAACATCACCGTGGCGATGGCGAACACGTCCGTGGCCCGGCTCACCCGCTCCCCGGTCATCTGCTCGGGGGCCATGTAGGGGATGGTCCCGATCATAAACCCCGCCTCGGTGATGGTCCGGTCCACCGAGCGCGGCCCCGCCGGCGCGCGCTCGGCGGTGGCCTTGTCCACCACGCGCTCGTTGATGGTGGACCCGGTCTGGACCGCGGCCACCTCCTCCCAGAGGTCGACGTCGGCCCCGGACAGCAGGGGATGCTGCGCCCCTTGTTCGGCCGCGAGCTTGGCTTTGACCTCGGGGGCGAGCTCCACGAACTTGGCGATGCCGAAGTCGAGCACCTTCACGATTTGCGAGCGGTCGCGGAGCTGTTCGACAAAGACATTGGAGGGCTTGATGTCGCGGTGGATGACCCCCACCGAGTGGGCCTCGTCGGTGGCGCTGCAGATCGCGCGCACCACCGGCAGGGTGTCGGCCACGCTGTAGGCGCCGTGCTCGGCCATGAGCTCGTGCAACGAACGCCCCCGCAAAAACTCCGTCACCAGGTAGGGCACCGGCGTGTCCCCCCGCTCGTCGATGCCGAAGTCCATCACCAGCACCGCGTGGGGGTGTTTGATCTGACCGAGGATCTGCGCTTCCCGGTGAAACCGCTGCACCCCGACGCGCAGCTCACCCTTTTGCGGTTGCATCACCTTCACCGCCACCGTCGAGCCCACCTGCAGGTGCATGGCGCGGAACACATCGCCCATCGCGCCCCCCGCCACCCGCTGCTCGAGGAGGTACCGGCCCTCGAGCACCCGGGGGCCGGGGAACACCGACCGCAACACCCCGCCGTCGAACGCGCACAGGTCGTAGGTGTCCTCGCTGCACGCGCCGCATTCCGCGCACACCTTCATGTCAGGACTTGGCCCCCGCCCGGTGGCTGGCCTTTTTGGCCTCGAGCTCCTCGAGGCTGCGGGGCCAGTCCTTCTTCATCAGCCGGCTCATGGCCCGATCCGCGAGGAGCTTGCCCCCGGTCTGGCAGGTGGCGCAGTAGTTGGTCTCGTTCTTGGCGTAGCTGATGCGCTGGATGGGGTCGCCGCACACCGGGCACGGCTTGCCATATTTGCCGTGCACGGCCATGTCCTCGCGAAATGCAGTGACTTTTCCAGGGAAGCCCCCCTTGCGCTCGGCCTTGAACCGCGCGGTGAACTCCTCGATGACCTCCTGCGTACAGCGCCACAAGGCCGCGTACTGTTCGTCGGAGAGCTTTTGGGTGAGCAGCACCGGGGAGAGCTTGGCCCGGTGCAAAATCTCATCCGAGTAGGCGTTGCCGATGCCGGACAAGATGCGGGGGTCGGTCAAGGAGCGCTTGAGGGTGTGGTTCTCTTCGCGCAGCCGGGCCGCGAAGCGCTGCTCATCGAGGTCCTCGAGCTCGAGCCCGCCGCGGTTGTGGTCGGCCAGGCCCTCCTCCCCTCGCACCACGTAGAGCGACGCGCGCTTTTTGGTCCCCGCTTCGGTGAGCAGCAAGGTCGCGTGGTCGAAGTCGAACGCGCAGAGCCCGCGTCGTGCAGGCACATTGACACCCGGCGCCTCTTTGTACTGCAGCCGCCCGGCCACCATCAGGTGCAACACCAGGAAATAATCGTCGTCGAGCTCGAACACGATGCGCTTGCCCAGCCGGCGAAAGCCGCGCACGGTCTTGTCCACACAGTCGGTGATCGGCGGCACCGCCGAGCGCAGCAAAAAAGGATTGGCCAGCCGCACCCCGCGCAGGGCGTGGCCGGTCAAGCGCTCGTCGAGCGCGTCGATGTAAGTCTCGATGTCCGGACGCTCGGGCATGACCGCCCGAGCATAGCCCTACAGCACGCCGCGCGGGTAGTCGTCGCCCATGATCGCGCGCTGTTCGATCGCCTTCATCAGCGCGAAGTTGAGGTCCTCGCGAAACGGCTTGGTCACGATTTGCACGCCGACGGGCAGGCCCGCGCTGCCCGCGTCGACCTGGGCCGCGCGTTTGTCGTGCCGCTGGCTGACGTCGTGGCGGGTGGTCTCGTCGTCGCGCACGGTGGTGACCGGCACCACCCCGCCGGGGAAGTTGAGCAGGTTGTAGCGCATGGAGAACGCGCCCCCGATGGCGAAGTCGCGGCTGGTCCGGTGGGGCAGGGCCACGGTGGCGTGCGGGGGGGTGATCACGGCGTCAAAGCCACGGTGGCGCCACAGGGCGAAGACGTCCTCGGTGAGCTTGCGCGCCCGGGCGGTGATGGCCCACAGCTCGGCCACGGACTTTTCCCCCAGCGACTCGACGATGCGGCCGGCCACGCGCTCGCCCACCACCCCGAGGGCGAGGGCGGCGGCCTTGCGGGTGGGCTTGGCCAGGCGGCTGGAGCGCAGCAGCAATGTGAGTGCATCGTCGACCTCGCCCGAGCCGAGGCGGCCGATCAGGGTCTTGCCCCCGTCGGCGGACAGGGCCGCGAAGTAGGTGAAGATGATGTCCTCGGCCATGGGCGGCTCAAACTCCTCGACGATGCAGCCCGCGTCCTCGAGGTGTTGGGCCGCGGTTCGGACCGCGCGCTGGCAGGCGGCCGAGGGGGTCACGATGTGATCGGTGGTGATGACCCCGATGCGTTTGCCCTGGAGGTCGATGGCCCGCCAATCGCCGAGGGGGTAGGGCACCACCCGCGGGTCGTAGGGCGCGCATTTTTCCGGCGACACCAGCTCGAACAGCGCGGCGGCGTCGTCGACGGTGCGCGCCATCGGGCCCACCACCGAGGCGATGGTCTCTTGGCCGGGCACGCCCGCGCCGAAGCCTTGTTTGCTCAGGCGGTTGGCGGTGGGCTTGAGCCCGACGATGCCGCAGAAGTGGGCGGGCACGCGCACGCTCCCGCCGATGTCGGTGCCGAACCCGCCGGGGGACATGTGGGCGGCGATGGCCGCGGCCTCGCCCCCCGACGAGCCCCCCGGGGTGCGGCCGTGGTGGTGGGGGTTTTTGGTTTCGCCGAACAGCGGGTTGCGCGATTCATGAAACAACATTGCCTGGCTGACGTTGGTCTTGCCGAGGATGACCCCGCCCTGGTCTTTGATCAGCTTGGCCATCACCGCGTCCTGGGCCGCGATGTCGCCCTTTTTGGTGGGCAGCCCGAGGGTCATTTCGTCGCCGGCGGTGGCGATGCATTCCTTGAGGCTGAGGGGCGCGCCGTCGTACGGGGAGAGCGCTTCGTTGCGGGCGCGCCGGCGGTCGGCGGCCTCGGCCGCGGCCTTGGCCCGGCGCCGGTAGATGTGGGTGTAGGCGCGCAATTCGCCCTGTACGGCGTCGATGCGGTCGAGGAGGGCGGTGGTGACCTCCACCGACGAGACCTCGCGATTTTGCAGGTGGCGGGCGATGTCGGAAAAGCCGAGGCGGAGCAGATCGGTCGAGTTCATGCCCGTCGGTAGCGCGTGGAGCCGGCGCGCAGAAGGGGCGTGGGCGGGGAGGGGATGAAATGTCAGCGCCGATGTGGCAAGCGAAGGGCGGAAAGCTCGAGGTGTTCGATGCAGAGTCGATGGCGCAACCTGGCGGTGTTCTTCACGGTGATGTCCTTGGCCCCCTCCGCGGCGGCCTACAAGCTCATCGGGGTGTATTGGCCGGCCGATGACGGGCCGGTGCGGTACGCGCTCGATCCCGCCGGGTCCGACGACATCTCGGACGGCTCCGACCTCGATGCGGTGCGCAACGCGTTTCGTTCGTGGTCTTGTGTCGAGGGCAGCCGGTTGCGCTTTTTGGAAGCGGACGTCGACGGGGTGGCCGCCGCCGACCTCGACGACGGCATCAACAGCGTGTTCTGGGACGAGGACGGCGCGACCATGCAAGGGCCGGCCACCCTGGGCATCACCCTCGGCACCGCCGGGGGCGGCCCCGACCAGTTGGTGTTGCGCACCGCGGCGGACATCGCGTTCAACGGGAAAGACCACACCTGGAGCACCGGGGGCGCGGGCTCGGGCGGGGTCGACGTCGAGAGCGTGGCCGTGCACGAGGCCGGTCACTTCCTGGGGCTCGACCACCCCTGCACTGACATTGCGGAGACCGACTGCCTCGGCCCCGACGAGGCGGTGATGACCCCGGCCCTGCCCGATGGGGCGATCATCCGCACCCCCTTCGCCGACGACATGGACGGGGTGCTCGAGGTCTACCCCCAAGCCGAAGACGACGACTCCACCTGCGACGGGCCCTACCGGGTGGGCGAGCCCTGCGGCTGCAACGACGAGTGCATCGACGGCCTGCTCTGTTCGGCCGCCGGCGGCGACTACGCGGTGTGCGTGCCCAACTGCGGCGCCAACCCCGCGGGCTGTCCCAGCGACTACGTCTGCGTGTTCGCGGCCCGCGACGGCGACGGCGATGCCCCGGCCGCCTGCGTGGCCGCGTCCGACCCCGAAGAGCTCCCCGACGCCGCCTTGTGCGAGCGCGACACCGATTGTCAGGACGGCGCGTTTTGCGCCGCCACCCCCGTGATCGGGCGCAGCGTGTGCCAACGCCAATGCGACGGCGACGGGGACTGCAACGACGGGTACGCCTGCACCGACGGCCTGTGCACGGGCGCGGGCGCCACCGCGGGCATCCGCTGTCAGGAGCCCGAGCCGGCCGGGGAGCCCGAGCCGGACGCCCAGTGCCAATGCCAGGGCACGTTGGACAACGACGCCGGGTGGCCGCCGGGGGCGGCCTTTCTAGGAATTCTGGTTTTGTTCGGGCTGGCCCAAAATCGACGCCGCCGGCCCCCCCACACCACCGCCTGAGGTACGCTAAGTCCGCAGGAATCTGATCTGTTTTGAACCCTGGGTGGCGCCGGCGAGAGGGCCGGTACCGCACGGGGCGGTCGCGCTGATGCGCCACCGGGAGGGTTTGTGGCCGACCCACTCGCGGGGAGCCGATACCACCTGATCCGCCGGCTCGCCGTGGGCGGGATGGGCGAGGTGTTGCTGGCCGAGTCCGAGGGCGATGACCGCCTCGGCCTCGGGCCCGGCCTGGTGGTGATCAAACGGACCCTGCCCAAGCACCCCAACAAGGCCCACCAAAACGACATGCTCCGGGAAGAGGGCCGGGTCGCGCTGCGCCTTCGCCACGAAAACCTCGTGGAGACCTTCGGCATCGACATGGTCGACGGTGACCCCATCCTGATCATGGAGTTCCTCGCCGGGCGCTCGATGGCCCAGGTGCTGGGCTCAGCCAAACGCACCAAACAGATGCTGCCCGTCGACGTGGCCCTCAAGATCGTGCACGCCGCGGCCTGCGGGCTGCACTTTGCACATACATTGCGCGACGGCCACCGCCCCCTCGGCCTGGTGCACCGCGACGTCAGCCCGGCCAACATCTTCGTGACCTACGACGGCCGCGTGAAGGTCATCGATTTCGGGGTGGCCAAAGCCGACGACAGCGAAATCAAGACCAGCACCGGCGTGCTCAAGGGCAAGATCGGGTACATGTCCCCCGAGCACACCCGCGGCGAGGTCCTCGACCCCCGCGCCGACCTCTGGTCGTTGGGGGTGTTGTTGTGGGAGTCGCTGGTCGCCGACCGCCTGTTCTCCAACCAAAACCCCGCCATCACCCTGCACAAAATCAACGAGGGCAACGTCCCGCCCCCGTCGAGCCGGCGCGACGACATCCCCGCCTCGGTGGACGGCTTGGTCGCCCACCTGCTCGAGCGCAAACGCGAGCGACGGGTGGCCTCGGGCCGTCACCTCGTCGAGCTCATCGAGGCCATCGCCGACGTGCCCTGGCGCGACGCCGACCTCGAGGTGTTCTTGCGCGGGCGGTTCCCCGCGGATCACGAAAAGGGACTGCAAGAGGCCCAACGCGCGGCCCGGACCCGCGGCGAGCCCACCCCCCGCGGGCTCATCGAGGTCGACAAGATGTCCGAGGCCGACCTCGAGGCCGCCACCGTCGTCGCCGACCGCAAAGACCTGGTGGCGCTGGCCAAGTCCATCGCCAGCGACGAGGCCGGCGAAGACGACCTGCGCACCGTGCAGATGTCGCACGAGGACGTGCGCCGGATGATCGAGGGCGACCTCACCGAGGAGCCCCAGCTCGCCGGCCTGTCCGACGACGACGACAACCGCACCATCCCCCTCATCCGCCCGGAAATCTCGGCCACCCAAAAACACCCCCCGGCCCTGATCAGCGACGAGGGCGCCGACACCTTGATGGCCCCCATGCCCCTCGACGTGCCGTCCACCGGCGCCGAGACCGCCCCCGGTCGCCCGGTGCCCAAGGAGGTGGCCCGCCCGCCGGTGGTGGCCCCCGCCGAATCGTCCGCGCCGTCGCGCCCGGTGCGCCGCCGTCGTCGCCGCCGGGGCCCGAGCTCGCTGTCGGTGGCGGCGGGCACGTTCGGGGTGTTCGCGGTGGCCATCGGCATGGTGTTTTCGCTGTACGCCGAGAACACCCGCACCGAGCCATTGGTGTGCATTTACACCGGCCCCCAAGACGCCGACGTGTTCACCTCGTGCGTCGACGCCCCCGCCGAGTTGATGGCGCAAGGCGCGGTGCACCGGGTGGACTTTGGCCAGGACAAAGGTGTCCCGGTGCACCACGGCGCGGTCCGCGCCAATGTGCCCGCCGACCAGCTGCTCGAGCGGTTGGCCGCCGCGGGCATCGTCGAGCGCGCGCTGTTGCCCTACACTGCCAAGGAGCGCCGCGACGCGATGCTCAGCCCCGCGATCGTGGCGTTGGGTCTGCTCGCGCTGGCGTTCGCGATCCCCGGGTTCATGTTCCGCGGGGCCACGTCGGTGGTGTTGCGGGTGCTGCTCCTCGTCGCGGCCTTGGGGGCCTCGGTCTTTGGGGCGCAGCAGGGGGCGCTGACATGGCCAGGCCTGACCAAACTCGCTAAAAGACCGCTGGTGCTCGATGCGTCGGCGATCATGCCGCCGGCGCCCGAGAAGAAGCCATGACCTCCCATTCTGGGTGGGAAGTGGGCGACGGGCGGGAGGATCGGCACGTGGCCGGACAACGCGTGGGGCGCTACGAGGTGGTGGGCCGTTTGGGCTCCGGCGGCATGAGCCGCGTGTCCCTCGCGCGCTCTGAGTCCGGTCACCTGGTGGTGCTCAAGCAACAGCTCCACGAAAACGAAGACGCCGCCCTCATCGACGAGGCCCGCGTCGGCATCCGCCTGTCCCACCCGGCCATCGTCGAGACCCTCGACCTGTTCGAGCACGACGGGCGCCCGGTGCTTGTCGTCGACTACGTCTCCGGGGCGAGCCTGGCGGACCTGCGCGCCACCGGCCCCCTTCCGGTGGGGGTGTGCATCCGGGTCGGCGCGGAGATCGCCGAGGCCCTGCAGTGTATTCACGAGGCCACCGAGGAGGACGGCCGGCCGCTCAACATGCTGCACCGGGACGTGACCCCGGCCAACATCATCGTCGGACACGACGGTCACGCCCGGCTCATCGACCTCGGCATCGCCCGCAGCGCGGTCAACCAAGCCGCGCGCACCCAAGAGGGCATGCTCAAAGGCACCCTGCGCTACCTCGCCCCCGAGCTGCTCGACACCGGCATCTACTCCTGCGCCACCGACCTGTGGGGGCTGGGCATGACCTTGTGGGAGTCGGCCCTCGGTCGCCTCGCGGTGGAGGGCGACGACGTCGAGGTCTACCGGCAGATTTGCGATGGGCGTGCCATGGCATTGCGCAAGGGCGAGACCGTCGACCCGCGTTTGGCCCACGCCATCGGCCAGCTGTTGAGCGTGGCCCCTGAGTGTCGGCCCAAGACCGCCCTCGACGCCGCGTCGGTGTTTCACAACTACCTCGGCGCGTTTGGCGAACTCGACGGCCAGGCCCAAGCCAGCGTGGTAGCCGCGGTCGGCCCCCCCCAAGAACTCACCGGGCAGACCGGCCTGTTCGAGACCCAGATGCTCGTCAATCGCGCGGCCGCGACCTTCGGCGGCCCCAACGGCGACTGGGAGGTGGTGGTCGCGCCGTCCAACATGGCCGACAACGACCTCGGCCCGATCCAGACCGAGATTCTCGACGAGCACGACGTGGCCGTGGGCCCGCCGCTGGTGCAAGGCCAGCTGGTCGCCACCCCCGACGACCGGGCGGTGCCCGCCCCCCTCAGCTTTGGCGCCGAGGAGGCGGTGGAGGTCGCCCCCGCCACCGTGCCGGTCTACGACAACCCCTTCCGGAGCGAGAGCACCGCGCCCCCCGAAGCCCCCGAGCCCGACGACGCCGACGCCCCTTACGTCAACCCCTTCACCGGGGCCCCGGCCGCCGCCAATCCTTTTGCATCGGGCAGCGACAACGACTTCGATCCCAACCGCACCGAGATCGTCAGCGTCGACGAAATCGCCAGCCGGCGCCGCGCCCTCGAGGCCCGCCGCCGCATCGAACGCCGCCGCACCGGCTCCAACCCCGTGCTCCCCAAAGACGACGAGTAGGAGCCCGCCTCGGCGAGGTTGTTCCCCCTAGGGGGCCACGCAGGCCTGGCCTTCGCAGGTGTAGGTATTGGGGTCGCGGCACTGGTCCGCCTGCTCACAGGTCACGTAACATTGTCCGTTGACCCCGTCGAAGACCGCCGCTTCGTTGCAGCCGTACTCCCCACAGGGAATGAACTGGTCGACGTTGCACGCGCCCTGGTCATTGCAGCTCGCGTTGTAAGAGGCCCAGGCGTTGGCGACCCCCTCCACGTCCCCCAAGAAACACCCGATGCCGCAGTCCGCGGTCTGGGTGTTGTAGCCACAGAACCCGTCGTAGTTGAACGCGCCCACGTCGTCGTAGCGTTGGCATTGGCCCTGGTCGAGCAGGCACTCGTTGTCGCAGGGGGCGAAGGGGGCGGCGGCCTGTCCCTGGCCGTCGCACTGTTGGGCGGCGTCGGGGGGCAGGGCGGGGCAGCCCTGGTCGGTGCACTGGGCGTAGATGAGGCCCCCGGCGAAGGTGTGGCAGCCATCGCCCTGGGCCCCGGCCACGACCTCGGTGCAGTCCAAGGGGGCGCCGCAGTTGCCGCCGGCTTGGATCACGCATTGTCCATTGGCATTGCAGGCTTCGCATTCGCCGTTGCAGGCTTGGTCACAACAGATGCCATCGACGCAGAACAGACCCGGGGCGCAGTACGGGCCCCCCGCGCCGGGGGCGCAGGTGTCGCCGGCTTGGCCATCGCCGCGGCCGCAGACGCAGTAGTCGGACTGGTGGTTGATCTCGGCGCAGCCGAGTTGGCTGTCGAGGTTGGGCGCGCACATATCAGTGACATTGTCCCAGCTGTCGTGGCAGGTGAGACCGGCCAGCGCGCACGCCGCGTGGCACCCCTCTTGGCCCAAGAACTCGATCTCACAGGTGTCCGGCGACTCCCCGCAGAGGTTGATGCCGTTTTGGGCGAACACGGTGCAGTCGATGGGCACGTCGCCGTCGCCATCCCCATCGCCGTCTCCATCCCCGTCTCCGTCGCCGTCGCCGTCTCCGTTGAGCCCCACCACGTACACCTCGAGGTCGAAGCTGAGGTCGCTGCTCTCGGGCGAGGCCTGGTGAACCTCCGCGGCGATGGTGTTGGTGCCCGCGAGCAACAGGCCCGCGCTGATGGTCTGCACCAGCGGGGTGGCCTCGTCGGCGGCCCCGATGCTGGCGGTGGCCAGGGTGGCGCTGTCGATGGGCGGGGCGGGGAGGTTGTCCGCGAACAGCTGCACCCCGTTGAGGTACACCACCACGCCGTCGTCACGGATCACGCGCACTTCGGCGTCGGGTTGCACGAAGGGTTGGGCCACGGTGAAGGTGCGGCGGAAATAGGTGGTGATGTGTTTGTTCGCCTCGTCGCCGCCGAAGAGCACGGTGGTGGCCTCATCGTTGTCCCCGTAGCCGAGCTCGGCCGGGCCCTCCGACCACGCGCTGTCATCGAACAGCGGCGAGGCCCAATCCGCCGGCGGAACCGAGCCGTCGTCGAGGTAGCGCCAGGTCGACCCAAACGGGACCACGTACGGGTCGTCGCCATCCCCGTCTCCGTCGCCATCCCCGTCCCCGTCGCCATCTCCGTCTCCGTCGCCATCTCCGTCTCCGTCGCCATCCCCGTCTCCGTCGCCGTCCCCGTCTCCGTCGCCGTCGCCATCTCCGTCGCCGTCGCCATCCCCGTCGCCGTCCCCCGGCCGGGTGGTGTCCACACAGACGCCGTCGATGCAGGACAGGTTGGCGTCTGCGCACTCATCGTCGGCGCTGCAGAGCTTGCCTTCCACGTTCAAGGAGGGGAGAAAGCAGCCGGCGATCGACGCGACTGCCGCGAACAGAATCCATACCCGCGCATTCATTCTCAGCAGTATAGCGCCGATGGCCGCGAGCTGAACCTTGGGGTTTGACACCGGCCCGATTGCTCAAGACAATCCCGCCCATGCTGGTTTTTGCCTTGCTTCCTGCGCTGTTGACGGTGGGTGCGGCCGACGATGGGTTTGACCGGGCGGTCACCAAATACCAAGCCATGGATCTGCAGGGCGCGCTGGAGGGCTTCTCGGAGCTGACCGGCGAGGACCAAGATCGCGACACGCGCGCGCGCGCGTACATGTGGCTCGGCATCACCCAAGCGGACATGGGCAAGTTCGACGAGTCCGAGGCCAACTTCGTCGAGGCCTTGGTGCTCGACCCCGGCCTGGAGCTGCCCCCCGATCTCTCGCCCAAGGTGCAGGAGATGTTCGAGTCCGCGCAAAAGACCGCGGCCGAGCGGCCGGCGGCAGACCAGCCCGAGGACGGAGCCGCGGCCGAGGACAAGCCCGCCACCGGTGATGACCCGGCCTCCGCCGACGACGGGGGCGGGCTGACCGTCGCCCCCCTGTTGCTGTACGGCGGGGTGGCGGTGACCGCGGGGGCGGTGCTGGCCGCGGTGTTCGCGATGGCGGCCTGGAGCGGTGCAGTGGGATTGTATCAGGGGGCGGTGGCCGCCGATGAAGCCGGGGCCGCGCTGTCGATGTACACCTTCGCCCAGGTTTTTGCTTGGACGGGCAACGGGCTCGTCGGGGCGTCGGGGTTGATGCTCGCGGGGGCCGGCGTGCTCGGCACGTCCTGGTTCCTGTTGCGGGAGTAGCGGCGACACATGGGGGCGGTGCTGGCCGCCATCGGCGCGGTGTTGGCGGCGAGCGTGTTTGCCCGGGCCCCGGTGCGGCGCGGGCCGGCGGTGGTGGTGACCGCTGGCTATGCCCTGTTGCTCGTCGGGGGCTTGGCCGCGGCGTGGGCCGATCCCGGGGGCTGGACGACGTGGGCCCAAGAGGACGGCCCGGTGGAGTGGGCCACGGTGGCGGCGTTTGTCCTCGCCGCCGGGCTCTACCTGGGGCGCGCCCGCGGGGCGGGGGGCCTGGCCCGGCTCGGCCTGGTGGTCATGGCGGTGTTCTGTGTTTTTGTCGCCGGGGAGGAAGTGTCTTGGGGCCAGCGGCTGTTTGGCTTTGTGCCCCCCGAGATGTTCTTGGCCGACAACTTTCAGCAAGAGCTCAACCTGCACAACTTCGTCAAAGACGCCAAGGTGGGGGGCTTTTCTGTGAGCAGCGGCGACGTCGTGGCCCTGCTCGCGCTCGCCTACGCGGTGGTGCCGTTCATCGGGGAGACCCGTCGACAATGGTACGGGAAGGTCCGCGAGGTGTTCCCCCGGCGCGACGTGGCCGGCTTGTTCGTGCTCGTGGCCGCGCTCGAGGTGGGCTATCCGGTGCCCTACACCGGCGAGGGCGCGGAGCTCTTGTTCGGGCTCGCGTTTTTGGCCGTGGCCCTCGACGAGCCGGGCCGCCGCGCGGGCCGCGGGGGGTGGGCGCTGGCGGTGGTGCCGGTGGGGGCGCTGTTTGCCCCCCTCTGGCTGTGGTGGGCCACGGGGGGCGACGACGAGGGCCGGGCGAGGGCGGGGGTCGAGCTCAACCAACTCGCGGCCGACCTCGGCAAGGACCTCGCGGGCGCGCGCCGGTTGCGGAAAAAATCGAGCGTGCACAAACGGTTGTTCACCGCGGTGCGCAAGGGGTACTTCCGCCCCGGCACGGCCTGGACCTATCTCGAGGGCGAGGGCACACCGGCCGAGCGCGGGGCCTCCAGCGTGCGCCACGACGCGCGCGGGTACTTCATCGACCCGTGGGGTACCCCGTACTGGGTGTACTGGAACCGCCGCGCGCACCGGCTGATCGTGTACAGCTGCGGCCCCAACCGCCGCCGGGATCTGGAGCTCGATGACGTCGCCGGCGCGGACTTTGCCCCCCCCCAAAAAGACCCGGCCGGCGAGGGGCCGGCCGGGGATGACATCGTGCGGGTGATCGCGCCCCAGCGCGCGTCCGGTGCATCTCAAGATTGAGATGCGTCCTCGGCCGGCGTCAGCCGCCGGCGAGCACTTGGTCGCAGTCCATGTCGTCGGGCACGCCGTCGCCGTCCTCGTCGGATGCGCCGTCGTCTGAATCGCTGTCGCTGTCGTCGTCTGAATCGCTGTCGCTGTCGTCGTCGCCGTCGCTGTCCCCGTCGTTGTCGTCACCGGCTTCGCCGTCTCCGTCGTCCTCGTCGCCGCCGTCCTCGTCGCCGGCCGCGTCGCTGTCCCCGTCATCGTCGCCGCCGTCCTCGTTGTCGTCGGACACGTCGCCGTCGCCCCCGGCGCCGTCGTCACCGGTGTCATCGTCCGCGTCATCGCCCGCGTCACCATCGCTGTCGCCGTCCGAATCGCCGTCGTCGTCGGAGTCGCCGTCGCTGTCCCCGTCGTCGTCATCGTCCGCAACCGGATCGCCGTCGGCGTCGGCACACACAAAGGGATCGGCCTCGCCGTCGTCGTCCACGTCTTCGTCGTCGGCGGTGAGCGCGTCGGTGTTGCGGCAGGTCAACCCGCCGGCATCAAAACACTTGACCAGATCGAACGTCCCGTCGGCACAGGAGCCCAACAACAGCCCCCCCATCGCCAAACACCACAGCAACAACTTCGACATGCAGACTCCTTGGGTGAGGGGTTGTGGATGTTTACGGGCCGCGCGCCGCCTTGTGAGCGGTGATCTCCCGGGCGCCGCGCGGGGGGCCCGCCGGGGGCCGCGGGCTTTGCTAGGTGCTTGATTTCTCTAATATTCCGGGCACGTAGGGAAATGTCGCCACCCGAATATTTGCGATACACTTGGCCGGTGCGAGGAAAACGCGCCCGATTTGACGACAACACCTTGTCGGACGGCGCCGGCCTCATGACCGCGGCCCCCGACTACCAGACGGTGCGGCGCCTCGGCGTGGGCGGCATGGCCGAGGTGTTTCTGGCCAAGGACCGCGCGGGCAAGAAGGTGGTGATCAAGCGCCTGTTCGAAGAGCAGGCCCGGGGCCGCAAAAACGACGAACAGGTCACGATGTTCCTCCGCGAAGCCAAGTTCGCGGGCAAGCTTCAACACAAGAACATTGTGCGGGTGCTCGACTATGGCAAGGACGCCATGGGGCTGTTCATCGTCATGGAGTACCTGCGCGGCTACACCCTCCGCGAGCTGGGGCTCAAGGTCTGGCAGACCGGCTGCATGATCCCCCTCGAGACCCTCCTCGCGGTGATCAACGAGGTCGCCCGAGGCCTCGACTACGCCCACAACTTCAAAGACCCGTCCGGGAAGTTCAAAGGGTTGATCCACCGCGACGTCAGCCCCGACAACATCTTTGTCTGCTTCGACGGCACCGTGAAGCTCCTCGACTTCGGCATCGTCAAGCCCATCGGCTCCACCGACGTGACCCAGGCGGGCATCCTCAAGGGCAAGTTCAACTTCATGGCCCCGGAGCTGTTCGAGACCGGCGAGGCCAGCCCCCGCACCGATGTATATGCATTGGGGGTGACCCTCTACCTCCTCTGCACCGGCAAGAACCCTCACTCGGGCAAGGAGGGCATGCAGCTGGTGCGCGCCCTCATGGACACCGACCCCCCCCGGGCCATCGAGCGCAACCCCGACCTCCCCCCCGAGGTCGACCGGTTCGTGATGGACCTCATCTCGCGCAAGCCCAAAAAGCGGCTCGCCAACTGCGCCACCGTGCAGAAGGCCATCGGGTTGTTGCTGCGGGGCAAAGACCCGATGCTCCCCCGCGAGCTCATCGGCCTGGTCAAAAACCAAAAGCCCCTGCCGCTCCCGTCGCTGCGCCCCGGCGCCCGGCCCCTGGTGGCCTGGGACAAGCGCGAGGCCAACCTCGGCCTCACCGACCCCGGCGCCGACGACAAATCCGACACCTCCATCGGGTCCGACCTCATCGTGGCCATCGATCCCGACGCCGACAGCGAGCGCACCATCGCCGCCACCGACCCCGGCGCGCTCGAGCAGACCCGGATCGAACCCCACCCCGCCTCCGGCCCCACCATCGACGACCCCACGATGTTGTCCTCGGGCCGACCGGCCACCGACCCGCCGCCGCTGGCCCCGCCCCCGGCCACGTCCGAGGAGACGCTCGTCGACGGCCCGTTCCCCGCCGCGGTGTTGCAAGAGGCGGCGCGCAAGTACGCCACCACCGAGCTGCGCAAGAAGCCGCCCCCCTCGCCGGTGATGCGCTACGCCGCGGTGGTGGCCGCGTTCGCCGTGCTCGCGGTCCTGGGGGTGGTGGTGGGGCTGTACGTCGGTGGCGGGGGCGACGAAGACCCGGTGACGCCGGGGGTCGACATCGATCCCAATGCCATTGTGGTCAAGGAGCGGGACGAGCCCGCGGCCGATCCCCCCGAGGAGGAGCGCCCCACCGGGGCGGCCGCGTTGGTGGGGGCCGAAGAGGAGCAGGCCGCGCGGGACAAGGCAGAAAAAGAACAAGCCGACAAGCGCGCCGCGGAACAAGCCGCGGCCGACGCGGAGGCCGCGGCTGAGGCCGAGGCCGAAGCGGAAGCCAAAGCCCAAGCCGAGCGGGACAAGGCGGACAAAGAGCGCGCGGACAAGCTCGCGGCCGCAGAGAAGGCCCGCAGCGACAAAGCCGCCGACAAGGCCGCGGCGGAAAAACGCGCCGCCGAGAAGCGGGCCGCCGACGCCCGGCGCGCGGCCGAGGCCCGCAGGGCTGCCGACGAGCGCGCCGCGGCCGCGCGTCGACGGGCCGCGGACAAGGGCCGCACCGTGAAGTTGTCGGGGCCGAGCCGCATCAAGTGGCGCACCGCCAACGGCAAGACGATCAAGACCGGGTCGGGCACCGTACAGCTCCCCGACTCGGTCAAGAGCATTGTGGCCTACGACCCGGTGTGGGGGGTCAAGACCAAGGTCGAGGTCTCGTCCCGCATCGACTATGACAAGCTGCCGCGTTACCCGGTGGTGGTGCGGGCGCGACCCTGGGCTGAGGTCACCATCGGGCGCAAAAAGTTGGGCGCGACCCCGTTCGAAAAGCCCTTCATGCTCGTGGAAGGCCGCTACACGGTGAAGCTCACCTGGAACGACGCGAAAAAGACCCTCCCCCTTGAGGTGGGGGGCAGCAGCAAGCCGGTGATCGTGGCCGCGGACATGCGCCAATAGACGGCGCCGGGCGCGGGTCAGGTCGCGTCGTCCGCCTCGAGAATCCGCGCCAACAATGCCTCTGCACCCGCTTGGCACAGATCCAGGACCTCGTCGAAGCCTCTCGGCCCCCCATAGTACGGGTCGGGCACGTCCTCGGGCCCGGTGCCCCGGTACGACAAAAACCGCGCGACCTCCGCGCGCCCATCCGCTCGCCCCGCGGCCAGCGTCTCCAGGTGGGCGAGGTTGCGGCCGTCCATGGCGAGCACGTAGTCGAAGCGGTCGAGGTCGTCGGCGGTCACCTGCCGGGCCCGTTGGCTGGACAGGTCGATGCCCCGGCGCTGGGCCGCCGCGGTGCTGCGTTCATCCGGGGGCTCGCCGATGTGGTACGCGCTGGTACCCGCGGAGTCGATGACAAACCGGGCGGCCAGTCCCCGCTGGTCGACGAGGTGACGAAACACCCCTTCGGCGGTGGGGGAGCGGCAGATGTTGCCCAAACAGACGAACAGCACGCGGACCGGGGCGGACATCGGCCCGGTATCGAGCCCCCGGCGCGGATGGTCAAGCGCCGGTCGACGACGAAGATCCGCGAAGATCTCAGAAATCCGACGTCAAATTGGCCGGCGGAGGCCCCCCGGCGGCCGTACACTGGATGGCACCAGGGGTGCAATGCGACGCGACATGAAGTGGTTTTGGACTGGGGTTTGTGTGTTGGCGATGGCGGCCGGCTGTGACGACGGCGGCTACACCACCTTGGAAGCGGACTTCGCGGTCTCGCCCGAAGAGGTGGACATCGGGGTGTTGTACGGCGGGCGCACCCGCACCGTCCGGGTGACGGTGGACAACACCGGGGCCGCGCCCCTCGAGTTCAATGGCTTCGCGGTGCGGCGTGTGTCGGGGCCCGCGGTGGCCACCGCCAACTCGCCGCAGCGGGTGGTGGCCGCGGGGGGGCAGCTGACGGTGGACGTGCGGTTCACCGCCCAGATGGACAGCACCGGCTTGTACACCGCCGAGCTCGTGATCGAGCCCATTCGCATGGACCCGGTGATCGTGCCGCTCACCGCGCAGGTGTTGCCGGTGCCGCCGTGCGACGACAACAACCCGTGCACGTTCGACACGTTTGAAGACGGGGCGTGTGTGTACACCCCCGCCATCGACAACACCCCGTGCGACGACGGCAACGCGTGCACCTACAACACGGTGTGCGTCGAGGCGCGCTGCGTGGGACAGGTCATCGACTGCGCCGATGCCCAGGACTGCACCGTGGACCGCTGCGACCCCGCGGTGGGCTGCGTGTTCGATCCCATCGATGCCCGCTGCGACGACGAGGACGGCTGTACCCTCGACACCTGCTCGCCGACGTTTGGCTGCACCAATGAGCCCGCGCCCACCGGCACCGTGTGTCACTTCGACGGGTGCGTAGACATTGGCTTTTGTGTGCTCGGCTCCTGTCAGATCCAGCCCACCCCCAACGGCGTGCCCTGCGAAGACGGCAACCCCTGCACCCTCGACGACACCTGCCAGGAAGGCGCGTGCGCGTCGGGCGAGGAAGGCGACATCGGCGCCTACGATCCCCTGACCACCGCTGAGGGCTCGTACGCGGTGGACCTGTGCTTCGGGGCCACCGGTGAGTACAGCTGCGGCACCCCGGGGTACGCGGCGCCGGACGCGATCCTCGCCACCGGGGTGTTGCTTGACGGGCGGTCCCGGGTGGTGTGGCGCAGCGGATTTGTGGACAGCGTCGGCAGCACCTGCACCCCCCCGCACATCACCGGCCTCAACGTCGAGGGGGTGCCCCGGCGCGACGAAGACCCCGACAACGGCCGCGCGGCCGAGCCCCCGCCCCCCCTGCCCGACCCCCCGTGCAGCGCGGGCATCTTCTTCACCGACACCGACCCCCTCACCGGGGCCAGCGGCACCCTGCAGATCGGCGTGGCCCGGGCCGCGAGCGCAGCGACATTGGGCCCCCCCGGCGACCCCCTCACCGAGACGGTGATCAAGATCGCCCGGGTCGATCACACCCAGACCGCCCTCACCATCGACCACATCGACACCACCTTCGGCGCGGTGGTGCAGTACGAAGAGACCCTGGCCCTCGACGACCTGGGCGCGCCCGCCAACGGCGTCTCCCGCGTGGCCATCCACACCGACGGCACCGATGTGGCGGTGGCCGCGCTCGCGCAGTTTCATCGCTCAGAGGCGGACTGTGACGACGACGGCCTGTGCCCGTTCTCGCTGGGCGTGCCCGCCAGCGTGTGGCTGATCGCCCCCGGCGCCCCCATCGCGCGCCGGGACCTCGGCCTGCTCGACCAGGCCTCGGCCGGCGACCCCGGCTGTGAGTTCGCGATGCCGGTGCACCTCCCGTCCACCCCCGTGCTCGGCCGCAACCTCCACGTCCGGGCCTACGAGGGCGCGGCCCTGATGTCGGCCCGGGTGCACGACGACGTGTGCACCCTGGGCATGCGGTGGGAGGACGCCCCGCTGTACTCCGCGTTCGGCCCCGGCACCGTCGACCAAGGGGTGTTCGTGCCCCCGGTGGACATCGTGCTCGACCCCGGCGTGGTCGGGCCCACCGCGGGCGTGGAGGCGACGTTCCTCGACACCACCCTGGCCCCCTACGTCGCCGGCATCGCCAACGTGTACCCCCCGGGGTGCACCGTCGGCGATCCCTACTGCGTGACCTCCCACGCGGTGGTCGCGGGCAGCATCAACAGCCCCGCGCCCGACGAGGCGCCCACCCTCGTCATCGAGCTGTCGTTCTTCGACGCGGGCACGACCCTCACCCGTCCCGAGGCGCACCACTTCCCGCTCGGCCCCCACGAGCTGGTGGTGGCCCGCCTCGGCCAAAGCGTCCGCCTGCTCGGGCTGCACGCGGGCACCAGCGAACAAATCTCGGTGCTGGCCCCGCCGCTGTTCCAGGGCGGGCAATGGATGCTGGGGCGTTCGATGACCAATGGTCCTGGACAGGTCGCGGGGTTGGCCACCAAGGTGGTGAGCGAGGACGGGGACTGTTCGTGTGACCTCCCCCCCGACGCCGGCAACGCAGAACAATGTGTCTGCGATCCGGTGGTGCTCGAGGTGCCGCACATCGTGGTGCAGCGCTTTGGCTGCTTGGCCCCCGCCGCGGTCAACCAGGAAGGTTGTCTCGAGCACGCCGATTGTGACGTGGGCGAGGCCTGCCGGTTGGCCCCCGACGTGTGCCTGCCCCCCCCGGGATGTGGCGGCGACAACAACGAAGAGCCGTTCTGCAGCGTGTGCGCGGGGGAATGTGTGGCCACCGCGGTGTGTACGCCCCCGGCCCCGGACGCCGGGCCGGCCCCGGACGGCGGCGGCAGCATCCTGATCTGCGCGGCCGAGCCGACCACCGACGTGCCGCTGTGCCCGGCGGGGTCGGGGCCGCGCTGGGGCCACGAAGGGGCCTGCGACTGGACCTGTCTCGACGACCAGTGCCAGGTGGTGGTCGCCGGTGGGCCCGACGCGGGCCCGGCCGACGGCGGGACCGGGGACGAGGACGGCGGGCCCGGGGACAGCGGGAGCCCGTGGTTCGATGGGGGGGCGGCGGCGGATGCCGGACCCGCCGACCCGCCGGACGCGGGGTCCACCGCCGACGCCGGTTAGGGCCGCGGGTGGCTATTCATGATAGAGGTCGAGGCCGACGATGAACGCGTCGGCGGCCCCGGCCCCCCACGCCACCGCGGTGAACGCGGCCGCGCCGAGGGTGGTCCACATCAAGGCCGAACCGAGCACCCGGCGGCCGACGACCTGGGCCGCTTGTTGCTCGGCGGTGAGGCTCTTGTCGGGCACGTAGGTCAGGTACACGTAGGCCGCGACCCCCGACGCCACCGCCAAGGCCACGGTGGTGGCCGCGCCCCCGTAGGCGAGCACCCCGACGACGCCGCCCTTGATCGGCTCCTGGTTGTAGAACTGTCCCCAACCCGGCGCCACCGCGCTGCGGAACATCGCGTCGAGCGCACTCTTGGTTTCAATGGCATTGCTGGCGAGGCTGATCGCGCCTTCGCGTTGCAGCTGGGTGCTGGCCGTGCCCACCACCTTGCCGTCGTCGGTGCCCACCACCCGGGCGCTGACCACAAAGACCTCGCCCGCGGCCGCGATGGAGCCCATCACCACCGCCTGGGCGTCGAGCAACGAGCCGTATTGGGGGGCGGACTCGTCGCCGAGGCCGGCCGCGACTTGGTCGAGCACGGCGTTGACCTGTTGCCGCTCGACGACGAGAAAGCCGCGGGCCTGCAGCGCGTCGATGAGCGCACCCTGGAGGGCGCGGTCGATGCCGGAGGCTTGCACCTCGGGGGACGCGCCGTCGAAGGCGAGCACGGCCACGCGTTGGTAGCGCGGCTCGCCGGGGATGGCCTGCATCGCGGCTTGCACGTCGTCGGCGAGGGCGGCCACCCCCCCTTGTACGGTGTTGGCGGTGACCGAGGTCTTGGTCGCCGCGGCCTCGGCGATTTTGCCGCGGCCGGTGCCCACCACCGCGCCGGTCTCGACGTGCAGCAGCCGAAGGTTGACCGTGACCTCGCCGGCGAGCTCCACCACCTCGGCGAGCAGGACGTGGTCGGCGGCGAGGGGGCCCACCGCCGCGACCTCGCCCCGGGCGGCGGCGTCCATCTGGTCGGCGGCGAGCAGCTCTTGGGCCCGGCCGGGGGAGACCGCTTGGGGGCCGGCGTCCATCACCGCCAAGAACAGCGCGGTGCCGACCCGGCGCGCGCGGTCGGCGTCGGTGTCGGCGACGGGCAGGACCGCGACCCGGACCGGATCGATGGCGCCGTCGAGGGCGGCGAGCACGGCCGCGTCGAGGTCCACCGCGGGGGGGACGTCGGCGGTGTCGGCCGCGGGCGGGGTTGTGGCCGGCGCGGGTTCGGCCTCGACCGGGGTGGGCGCGGCGGGGGTGTCGGCGACCGGCTCGACCGTCTTGGGCGCTTCGAGTTTGGCCGTGCCGGGGGCGGGCTCGTCGGGAGCGAGGCCCACCGCGTGCACCATCAGAAAAATCACCGCTGGGGTCATGCACACCTCGCGCAGCAGAGTACCCGAGGACCCCGGTGCCGGGCGACTGCACGGCTCACATTCATGGCGCACATGTACCTACAAGCGCCCCCGGGGGGAACAATCTTGCGTCAGCCGGCGATAGGGAGTTGAATCAACCCGATGACGACTGCGCGATGGGTCGCCCTTTGGCGGGCGTTGGTGATGGTGGCGGTGGGCGCGGGCCTGCTCGGTTGCGAGGAGACCCCGGCCGAGGGCTTCGACGCGTTTTTGCGGGCCGCGTACCAAAAGGACCTCGAGGCGACGTGGACGCGGTTCGACACCACGTCGCAGCAGCGCATGGAGGAGCTGGCGGCGATCGGTGCCACCGGGGGCAAGGACCCGCGGCGGCACTTGCTCGACGTGTTCGGGGTGGTGTTGGTCGAGTCCATCGAGGTCGTGGCCCAAGACGGGAACAAAGCGCGGCTGTCGATCGTCCCCACCGAGGGGGCCGCGCGCGAGGTGAACATGGTCAAACAGGGCGGAACGTGGCGCATCGCGCTGCTCGACGAGACCGCGGGGCGCCCATGACCCGCGTGCTGGTCGTGCTCGGCCTCGGCATGGCCGCGTCGGCGTTTGCCGCGGCGCCGTTCGCCGCGCCCTCGGCGCAGAGCCTCGACGAGCATGTGCAGGCCGCCCGGGAGCGGCCGATGCCCGAGCGGTTGGTGGCGGTGAGCGATGCCTTCGTGGGCGCGCCGTACGTGCTCTCGCCCCTCGGTGAGGGCGCGCCCCCCGACGCGGACCCGCGCTGGCGGTTCGACGCGTTCGACTGCACGACCTTCGTCGAGACCACCTTGGCCCTGTCGCGCGCGGGCTCGGTGCGCGAAGCCCGCACCGTGCTCGACGAGATTCGGTACAAAGAAGGCCGCCCCGCGTTCGAGGCCCGGCGGCATTTTCCCGAGGCCGAGTGGTTGCCCGAGCTCATCGGCCTCGGGTACCTCGAGGACATCACCCAAAAAGTCGCCGGCCCCTCGGCCAAGCGGGTGCAGAAGATCCTCAGCCACGACTCCTGGCAGCGCCGCAAAAAACCCATCTTGTCCGAGCTGCCCCCCGAGCGCATTCCCACCGGCACCCACCAGCTTTGGGTGTGGCCCATCGACGAGGCGGTGGCCCACCCGCACCGCATCCCCCCGGGCACCGTGCTCAGCGTGGTGCGCGACGACTACCGCTCGATTCCGGTGCGGGTCTCCCACCAGGGCTTGGTGATCAAAAAGGGCCGAACGCTCTACATGCGCCACGCCGCCGACCGGGTGTTCCACCGGGTGGTGGACGAGCCGCTCAAGAACTTCCTCACCCGCATCCAGCGCTACCAGAAGTGGCCGGTCACCGGCATCCATCTCGCCAAGGTGCTCGACGACCAGGGCCCGGCCGCGCCCCGGGACGCGCGCCGCGCGAGCCCCCCGTCCACCACAAAGGTCCAGTGACATGGCGCCGGACCTCGGTCCCCTCCTCGACGAGACCGAGCCGCAGGGGCTGGGGGCGATGTTCTCCGAGGGCGCGCGCCTGTTGCGGCGCCACCTCAAGGCGTTCATCACGCTGGGCATCGGCCTGAGCGCGCTGGAGTTGGTGCTCCGGGAAGCCGGAACAGTGTTTATGCATCGCATGCGCGAAGCGATGGGCATCGAGTCCTTCTGGAACGTCGAGCCCCTGGAGGAGATCGGGGACGGCACCTTGCTCTACCTCGCGGCGAGCGTGGGGCTGTTCATGGCCAGCCGGGTGGTGGTCGAGGTCATCACCCTGCTCGGGGCCCTCGCCACCGTCGAGGCCAAGGCCGGCGGCACGTTGTCCCCCGCGGGGTTGCTGGCGCGGGCGGGGCGGCTTTTGCCCCGGGTGCTGGGGGCGGAGTTTTTGTTCTGGGGGCTGACCGCGTTGGTCGCGTTTGTGCCCCCGGTGCTGTTGCTGTTCGGCGCGGCGGTGGCGGGCAGCCCGGTGCTGGTGGTGGTGGCGGTGGTTGGCGGCGGGGCGTGGACGATCTTGGTGTTCATCACCTTGATGCTGCGGTGGGCGCTGTTCGTCGAGGTCATCGCCCTGGAAGACGCCGGCGCGTTCTCGTCGCTGCGGCGCTCGGCGGAGCTGATGGGGCCCCGGGGCATCAAGTTGTTCAAGGGACCCAAGCTCGCGCTGAGCGTGCTGCTGCTGTTGTTCTGGACCGTGACCTCATCGGTGCAGTCCACGTTTATGATCCCGATGGCGATCTTGGCATGGATGCAGGGCATTCCCGTCGAGCAGTGGCCGCCTCCGCTGTTCGAGCTGCCCTTGTGGGGGGCGGTTCCGGTGACATTGCTTCAGGCGCTGGTCAACGCGCTGCTGTACCCCACCGCGGGGGTGTTCCTGACGTTGTTCTACCTCGACGTCCGGGTGCGCTATGACGAAGACACATGAGCGCGACGTGGGTATTGCTGCTGGGTCTTTGCGCGGGGGACGCGTCGATGGCCCGCCGGTCGTTGTGCCCGCCGGGGCCCGCGGGCGATGTCGAGGCGTTGTTGGCCGCGCCGCCGGCTGACCTCGCGCCGCACCTCGCCTTCGCCCAGCAACAGGGACAAGCGGGCCGGGACCAACAACAGCGCCAAGCCACCGTCGACGAGCTCCGGGCGGTGGTGTGCGCCGATGCCGAGCCACCGTCGGCCGTGGATGCGGACAGCTTGCGCCAAGAGATCGCCGACATCCGGCGAGACCCGCGCTTTTTTGGGGCCCGGGCCCAAAAGGACGCGCTGGCCCGTTTCTGGGACGAGGCCATCGCCTGGTTCATGGGCCTGCTCGAGAGCGACGCCATGCAGCGCTATGCAGGGATTTCGCGCGCGATCTACCTCATCATCGTGTTGCTCGGCGGGGGCTTGGTCATCGGCCGGGCCCTGCGCCGTCGTCGACGCGCGATGCACGCCGAGCCAGACACGCAGCAGGTCGAGCGCCGCCGCCGGCAACAATCCGCCGACCTGCGCGGCCAAGCCGAGCAAGCGCTGGGCGCGGGGGCCCCGCGCCGGGCCTTCGCCCTCGGCGACCTCGCCCTGCTCGCGCGGGTGTCCGACGTCGACCGGGTGGCGGTGCGCTCGGCCGACACCCACCGTGAAGTCCTGGCCAAGCTGTCGCCGGCCCGGGCCGCGCTGGTCGCGCCCGGCTTTGCCCAATACGCCCGCGGGGTGTTCGCCACCGCGCCCACCCTCGAGGGGGCGCGGGCGTTCTTGGCCACCGTCGACGAGATCCTCGCCGCCCTCGACGCGGGGGGCGCAGGATGAGGCGGGGACCGATCGGGGTGGCCGCGGCGGTGATCGTGGTGGGCCTGCTCCTGCTCAAGGGGGTGGGCAGCACCGAGCGGCCGCCCATGGTGGTCGCGCCCGACAACGGCGGGCCGCGGGGTCTGCTCGCCCTCGCCACCTGGTTGCGGGGGCCGCGCGGGCTCGACGTGGTGGTGCACGACGACGAGCAACCCCACGCGCCGGCCGGCGACCAGCTTGTCATCATTCCGCCCCCCGAAGCGCAGACCATGCGCGAAGACGCGGCCCACGCCGTGGCCCTCGGGCTCGAACGCGGCGCGCACGTGGTGGTGCTCTGCGACGAGGACAACGTGCGCAACCGGCGGCTACAGCGGCTTTTTTCGGTGTACGGATTTCAGTGTCTGGGGGGCGATGGCCCGGCCGCGGACGCCACCAGCACCGTGGTCGCGCCAGGGTCGCTGCGGTTTTTGGTGCACAGCGACCTCTCGCTCTCGTTCGATGCGGCGTGGGCGGTGCCCTACGTGTTCGACCAGGGCCAGGCCGCGGTCGCCACCCGCCGGGTGGGGGCGGGCCGGCTCACGGTGCTGTCCAACGGCGCCCTCGTCGAGAACGACGGCCTCGGCGAAGGGCAAAACGCGGCCTACGTGCTCGGCCTCGTCCAGGGCCGCAACCAGGTGGTGATCGACACCAGCCACCACCGGCTGCGGCAAAGCCGGGCCGCGGCCGCCGCCTTCGGCCGGGCCGGGCCGATGACGGGCTTTTTGTGTTTGTTGTTGCTGGTGCTGTGCGCCGGCTTGATGCTGTTCCCCCGCGCCGGCGACCCCGTGCCCGGCCGCGCCGTGGCCGGCGCCGCCCCCGCCGCCGATGTCTATGCATTGGCCGCGCTGTACCGCCGCGCCGGCCTCGCCGACGACGATGCCCCTGACCAGGAGACGCCATGACCGCGCTCACCGAAGACGAAGCCCGCGACTGCCAAGCCGCCATCGCCGGCCTCACCGAACGCATCGAGCAGGTGGTGGTCGGCCAAGACGCGGCCTGCCGGGCGGTGCTCACCGCGTTCATCGCCCAGGGCCACGTGCTCCTCGAGGGGGTGCCCGGGGTGGGCAAGACCCTGCTCGCCCGCGCGCTGGCCGAGGCGTTGCACCTCGAGTACCGCCGCGTGCAGTTCACCCCCGACCTCATGCCCGCCGACCTCATCGGCACCCGCATCTTCGACCCCGCGTCCCGCCAATGGGAGCTGCACAAGGGCCCGGTGTTCACCTCGGTGCTGCTGGCCGACGAGATCAACCGCACCCCGCCCAAGACCCAGGCCGCGCTCCTCGAGGCCATGGCCGAGAGCCAGGTCACCATCGACGGGGAGCGCCAGCTGCTCTCCCCGTTCTTTTTTGTCATCGCCACCGAAAACCCCTTGGAGTTTGAAGGCACCTATCCCCTCCCCGAGGCCCAGACCGACCGCTTTTTGTTGCAGGTGACGATGCGGTACCCCGGCCCCGAGGCCGAGCTGGGCCTGTTGCTCTCGGGGCGCAGCACCCCCGCCGAGCGGCTCACCGCCATCGAACACCACGCCGACGAGGCCACCTTGACCTCGCTGCGGGAGCGGGCCGAGCGCGTGCGCGTCGACGAGCAGGTCGCCCGCTACGTGCTCGCCCTGCTCGAGGCCACCCGGCGAAGCGACGCCTTGCGCCTCGGCGCGTCACCCCGCGCGGGCTTGATGCTGCTGTCCGCGGCCCGGGCCCACGCGTTGGCCGAGGGCCGTCACTTCGTCATTCCTGAAGATGTCAAATCATTGGCCCCGCCGGTCTTGCGGCACCGGTTGGCCCTGTCCGCGGAGGCCGAGCTCGACGGGCTCAGCGCCGACGACGTGCTCGGGGGCCTGCTCGACCAGGTCGCGGTCCGGGACGCGGGGGAGGCGGCCGGGTGATCGAACCCACCGAACGGCTGCTCTGGGCCCTCGGCGCGGTGGCGTTTTTGGGCTTGGTCTCGGCCTCGATCCCGGTGCTCAACCTCGCCGCCCCGGTGTTCGGCCTGGGGCTGTTGGGCTTGGTCCTGATCGACGCGGGGTGGGCCAAGAGCCCGCGCCGGGTCCGGGTGCGGCGCGAGCTGCCCGGGTTGGTGGCGGGACAGGACGGGCAGGCGCACTTTGTCCTCGAGGCCGACGCGCCGGTGACGGTGGCGCTGACCGATACCTGGCCTGGGTTTGCGTCGCCGTATGTCACTGTAGAGGTGGCCCTGGTCCCGGGCGAAATCGCGCGGGTGCCGTTTGTGGTCCGGGCCCCGCGGCGCGGCCGGTTTGTGCTTGGGCACGTGGCGGTGCGCACGCTGGGGCCCCTCGGCCTGGTGCGCCGCCGGGTCCGCCAGGTCGTGCCCGACGTGGCCGGGGTGGGGCCCGACCTCGTCACCCTCGAGCGGCAAGCGGTGCGCACCCTGCGGGGACAAAACGCGGCCGGCCGGGCCCGCCGCGCCCCCAAGGCGGGCCGGGCCTTCGCGATGCTGCGCGAGTACCGGCGCGGCGACGACGTGCGGCAGGTGGCGTGGAAGGCCTCGGCCAAGCGGCAACAGCTCGTGGTCAAGCAGACCGAGCCCGAGCGGCACCAGGACGTGATCATCGCGCTCGACTGCGGCCGCCAGATGTTCGGCCAAGCTGAAGCAGAGACATTGTCGCGCCCGCGGCTCGACATCGCGGTGGACGCGGCCCTGAGCTTGGCCGCGGCCTGCGTCGAGCTCTCGGATCGGCCGGGGCTGTCCGCGTTCGCCCAGCAGGTGCTCGCCCACTGCCCCCCGGGGGCGGGGCGGCGGCACTTTGCCCGCCTCGGCGACATCACCGCCCCCCTCGAAGCGGGGGCGGCCGAGCCCGACTACGTGGCCTGGGCCGCGCAGCTGATGCGACACCAAAAGCGCCGGGCGTTGGTGTGTCTCATCACCGACCTCACCGACGTGACCACCGCGCGCACCTTGTTGCGGGCGGTCGCCCGGTTGCGGGGCACGCACCTGGTGTGGGTGTGCGCGCTGTCGGACCCGGCGCTGTTGCGCGCGACCCACGACGACGATCCCCTGGTCCGCCGGGCCGCGGCCCGGGTCACCGGCCACCGGCAAAAGGCCTTGGCCGCGGTGCGGGCGCTGGGGGCGCTGGTGAGCGACGCCCCCGCGCCCCAGTTGAGCAGTCACATTGTGAATGCCTACCGCGACATCAAACAACAGGGGCGGCTGTGAGCGGCTTGATGCAACCGGGCTTGGGCTCGAGTCTGTTCTGGGGGGTGCTCGCCTTCACGTTCTATGGCGTGGCCATGGTGATGATGAAGTACGGGGCCGACGCCCTGTCCACCCCCAAGGCGGTGCTCACCGACGCGGGGGTGCGGGTAAAGGCCCTGGTGTGGGCCACCGGCAGCGGGCTGAACCTCGCGTTTACAGGCACATTGGGTTTGGCGGTGGGGCTCGGCCACGCCTCGGTGGTGAGCGCGCTCAACGGCTACGGCCTGGTGGTGGTGGCGGTGCTCGGCCGGGTGTTCCTCAAAGAGCGCCTGGTGCGCCTGCAGCTTTTGGGCATGGTGGTGGTGGTGGCGGGGGTGGCGGGCATCGGGTTCAGCGCCTCGCCCATGGCCGAGGGACCTTTGACCTGGACCATGGCCGACCTCTTGTGGTTCTGCGCGGGCTTGGCGGTGCTGTCGGGGGCCGGGGTCGCCGGCAGCTATGCCCAAAAATGGCGCCACGCCGCCCCGGTGTTCGCGGCGGTGGCGGGGGTGCTCGGGGGGGTGGCGATCGTGCTGCAGAAGGTGGCGATCACCCCCGTGCTCGAGGTCGAGAGCGAGCAGTGGGTGGTGTGGCGGCTGGCCACGTCGCTTCTGTTCTGGGCCTGGAGCGCCACCGCCACGGGATCGTTCGTGGTGCTGCAGGTGGCGTACAAGTTCGGCAAGGCGAACACCATCGCGCCGGTGATGGTGGCGACCATGATCGTGGTGCCGTTGCTCGGGGGCCCGTTGGTGCTCGGCGAAGTGCTCACCGCGGGGCAAATGGCGGGCACGCTGGTGGTCATCGCCGGGGCGGTGATGATCACCCTGTTCGAGCCGGCGCCCACCGAACAGACCTGACCCCCGACGTCACCCCGCCGCGCTTCGGCCCTTTTTCTGCACGTAGAAAAAGAACGCCCCAAATGTGCACAGCCCCACCAGCGCGTTGACCGGCCAGGGGAACAGCTTGCCCGGCGAGATAAAGCCCTCGACGGTGCCGATGAACACAAAGCCCATGGTGGCCCCGAGCAAAAGCCTGACCCCCCGGGCCCCCTCCTCGCGCAACGCGTCGAGCCGGGGCCGGGGCCCGGGAGAAAAGATGCCCCGGCCGAGCACGAGCCCGCCGGCGGCGGCCACGCAGATGGACGTGAGCTCCACCGGGCCGTGGGCGAGAATAAACGTGCCCAGGGTGCCGCCCACCCCGAGGCTCGCGGCGTGACCGAACACCGCCCCGAGGTGAAAGCCGTTGAAGAACAAAAGCAGCAGGGTGCCCATGCCCCCGAGCAGGCCGGCCCCGAAGCAGAGGATGCCGACGCGCACGTTGTTGACGATGATCTGCAGCGCGGCCCGGGAAAAATGTCCCTGCTGCTCGATGCGGTCGGTCCAGCTCGCGCCCCCCTCGATCATCGCCGCGAGGTCGTCGCCCACCAGGGCGCGGGCCACGTTGACGTCCATGTAGGCCATGGCAAACGCCAGCGCGGCGCTGCCGAACAGCACCCCCGCGGCCCGGGCAATGTTGTTGCGCTCTTGGTAGACGGTGACGGGCACATCTGTGAACAGCAGCTGGCCGAGGGTGCGCTCTCGGCGATCGCCTCTGTGCCGCAACCGCTCGGCCGCGAGCAACGACAAGGACAGCTGGTGCACCGCGGGACCGGTCGCGCGCCCCTCGGCGCGCAAGAGCAGCGCGGCCGCGGCCCGGATGCCGTCGTCGAGGGCGTGGGCCAACCGCTCGCTCGGGGCTTTGGCAAATCCCGCCACCGCCTCGTCGAGAGCGTGGGCGGCCCGGGCCAAATCTCGCATCAAGCCGAGCTTGCTCCCCGGCCGCTCTGCGGCGTGGGCCAAGGCCTCGGTCAGGACCGCGAGGGCCTGTTCGGGGGCGACCTCGAGCCCGGCCTTTTTGTGCAACCAGCGCGCGGCCCGGCGGGCCTTGGCGGCGTCGGTGAGGTGTTCGCTCCGGTCAAAAAAGGCGAGCGCGTCGGGGGCCTGCTCTTCTCCCATGCGCCAGGCGGGCTCGCCTGGGGCGTCGGCCAGCGTGGCCAGCCACGGCTGGGTGCGCGGCTTGTCCCGAATCACCACCGTGCCGGCCACGAGGTCGCCGAGCCTCTGGGCCCCGGTCAAAAACACCGCCACCGTGCCCACCCCGTACCCGAGGGGGAGCACGTCGAGCAGGCGCAGGGCGTTGCGGGCAAAACTCGCCAAGGGGTCAGGGGCGAGGCCGCCTTCGCCCACCACCCGGATGCCGAGCAGCCGCTTGCCCGGGGTCTGCCCCGCGAACACCAGGTCCCCGACCATGTCGTAGCCGGCCACGAGCAAGAACCCGGTGGCGACCAGCAACAGCCACCCCAAGCGGGACAGCGCGCCGAGGTCGCGCTCGATGTCGCCCCAGAAGTTGTACACGAACAACAATGCAAATGCACAAGCCACGATGATGGACAGATCGATGGCGTAGGCCAGGCCCCGCTCCCCGAGCCCCACCACCGGCAACGTCAACGGCACCCGCTCCGCGGTGAGCAGCCGCACGCTGCCCGCGTCGGCGGCGGCATCTTCAGGAGGGGTCTCGTCGAGGGCCACGCCGCACAATACCAGCGTCACGGCGTGCGCGCCGCGGCCTACTCGAGCTTGGTCAGGCGCAGCCGGAGCGCGTTGCTGATCACCGACACCGACGACAGGCTCATGGCCACCGCCGCGATCATCGGGCTGAGCAACAGGCCGAACACCGGGAACAAGACCCCCGCGGCCACCGGCACCCCGATGACGTTGTAGCCGAAGGCGAACCAGAGGTTTTGCTGGATGTTGTGCATGGTCCGGGTCGAGAGCCGCCGGGCCCGGACCAGGCCGGCGAGGTCGCCGCCCACCAAGGTGACCCCCGCCGACTCGATGGCCACGTCGGTGCCCGTGCCCATGGCGATGCCCACGTGGGCGGCGGCGAGGGCGGGGGCGTCGTTGATGCCGTCGCCGGCCATGGCCACACCGCGCCCTTGGGCGATGCGGTCTTTGACCACCTTCTGTTTTTCATCGGGCAACACCCCGGCGATGACCTCGTCGATGCCGAGCGCGTCGGCCACCGCCTGGGCGGTCTTGGCGTTGTCCCCGGTGAGCATCACCACCTGCAGGCCCATGCCCTGCAAGGCTTTGACCGCGGCCGCGGCCCCGTCCTTGATCGCGTCCCGGACGTGAAGCAGGCCGCGCAGCGTCGAGCCGTCGGCCACGTACATCACGGTTTCGCCTTCGGCTTGTCCCTGTTGCACCACCTCGTCGAGGGCGGACACATCGACGCCGCGGTCGTCCATCAGGCGGCGGTTGCCGAGGGCGATGTCTCGGCCCTCGACCTGGCCGGTCACCCCTTGGCCGGTGACGGCCGCGAACCCTTCGGCGCCGGGCACCTCGAGGTCGCGGGCGGCGGCCCCCTCGACGATGGCCCGGGCCAGGGGGTGTTCGCTCGCGCGCTCGAGGGCGGCGGCGAGCCGGAGCACTTGGTCCTCGGTGGCCCCGTCCGCGGCGGTGACGCGGGTGAGCGAGGGGCGCCCCTCGGTGAGGGTGCCGGTCTTGTCCACGATGACGGTGTCGACGTCGCGGAGCTGTTCGATGGCGGCGGCGTCTTTGAACAGCACGCCGGCCTGGGCCCCGCGCCCCGACGCGACCATGATCGACATCGGGGTGGCGAGGCCGAGCGCGCAGGGGCAGGCGATGATCAGCACCGCCACCGCGTTGACCAATGCATAGGCAAGGCGCGGCTCGGGGCCGAACACCGCCCACACCACGAAGGTGAGGGCGGAGGCCGCGAGCACCGCGGGCACAAAGATGGCCGAGACCTTGTCCGCCAGCCGCTGGATCGGGGCCCGGCTGCGCTGGGCCTCCGAGACCATCTGCACGATGCGCGACAACAATGTGTCTGACCCCACCCGGGCGGCCTCGATCAAAAGTGCGCCCGATTGGTTGACGGTGGCCCCGATGACCTCATCGCCCGGGCCCTTGCGCACCGGCACACTCTCGCCCGTGACCATGCTCTCGTCGACGTGGCTCTCGCCTTCGGTGACCCGGCCGTCGACGGGCACCTTTTCCCCCGGGCGGACCCGGAGCGTGTCCCCCACCGCGACCTGCTCGAGGGGCACGTCGTGTTCGTGCCCGCTTTTGTCCACCCGGCGGGCGGTGGGGGGGGCGAGGTCGAGCAGGGCCCGGAGCGCGTCCGAGGTGCGGCTGCGGGCGCGCAGCTCGAGCACCTGGCCCACCAACACCAGGGTCACGATCACCGCCGCGGATTCAAAGTAGAGCGCGACCTGGCCGGCGTGGTCGTGAAACGACGCGGGGAACACCTGGGGCGCGAGCAGGGCCACCACCGAGAAGGTCCAGGCGGTGAGGGTGCCGACCCCGATGAGGGTGAACATGTTGAGGCTGCGGTTGAGGAAGGACCGGTAGGCCCGTTCGATGAAGGGCCAGCCCGCCCACAGCACCACCGGGGTGGCCAAGAAAAACTGTGCATAGCGGAGCCAGGCGGGGTTGGCCCAGGAAAAGAGCGGGTTGCCGGGCAGCATCTCGCCCATGGAGATGGTGAACACCGGGGCGCTCAGGGCCAACGCCACCCAGAACCGGCGGCGCATGTCGACGAGCTCGGGGTTTTCTTCGGGGGCCTTTTGGATGGTCTTGGGCTCGAGGGCCATGCCACATTTCGGGCATTCGCCGGGGCCGTCCTGTTCGACCTCGGGGTGCATGGGGCAGGTGTAGACCGTGACCCGGTTGCTCTTGACCGGGGCCTTGGGCTCGAGGGCCATGCCGCACGACGGGCACGGCACCGGCGCGCTCTCTTCGACCTCGGGGCACATCGGGCACACCCAGGTCGTGCCTTCGGGGGGCGGGGGCGCCGGCTCTTGGTCGCCGAGGTAGGCGCTCGGATCCGCTTCGAACTTTTCTTGGCAGCGCGGGTTGCAGAACGCGTAGCGCACGCCTTCATGTTTGACCGTGCGCTTGTAGGGATAGCGCACGGTCATGCCGCACACGGGGTCGATCTTCTCGAGGTACGCGGGCGGGTCGGCTTCGAACTTCTCTTTGCAGCGCGGGTTGCAGAACCCGTACTCGGTGCCCTCGTGCACGAGATGATGCTTGTAGGGGGCGGTCACGGTCATGCCACACACCGGGTCGGTGGTGGTCACGGGGGCATCGGCGGGGGCGGGGGCGTCGGACATGCGGAACCTCGATGGGCATCGACTCAAAAACTGCGCCAAGCGGGCGGACGCTCGCGGGTGCGGGCGGTTTTGTCCAGGTGTGGAGATGTCCACACCGGGGTGGGCAATACTCCTCAGCGGTTTTTCAACCGCCCGGCGTTGTGCTCCCCCGGGCGCGCTCGTACACGGTGGCCATGACATCTTCCCTGCGTTCACCCGATTGGTTGTTGGCCCTGTTGGCGGTGGTCTCGCTGGTGTCCTGCACCGGCGGACCCGATGACCCCGTGGAGGACGGGGGCACCGCGTCTTCGGACGCGGGCAACGGTGACGGGCCGCCTGACGGCGGCTTGGAAGAACCGTCGGACGGCGGAGCCGCCGACGCCGGTTCTTCAGGCGATGGAGACGGTGACGGGGATGGCGACGGTGATGGGGATGGGGATGGAGATGGTGATGGGGATGGAGATGGAGATGGAGATGGCGACGGTGATGGAGATGGCGACGGCGATGGGGATGGAGATGGCGACGGCGATGGGGATGGGGACGGCGACGAGGACTACAGCGTCATGGGCCCGGCCACGGTCGCCCTGACCAGCGAGGACATCACGCGCGACGGCCGCTTTATCGGCATCACCCGCTACACCCCGTCGACGACCGCGGTGGGTCACGTCGTGTTCGCGCCCGGCTTTCAGCTCGACGCCGCCTTCTACGAGACCTGGCTCACCCACCTGGCGAGCTGGGGCTTTGACGTGCTCGCCCTCGACCTCGAAGGGGGGCCGCTCACGGTCAACCACGTCGCCATGTCACTGGACATGTCCGCGGCGATCGATCACGCGGGCCCCGACGCCACCGGTCTGCCCGTGGTGGTGGCCGGGCACAGCCTGGGCGGCAAGGTCGCGTTCATGACCGCCTTCGCCGACGACCGGGCCGCGGCCGTGCTCGCCCTCGACCCCGTCAACGGGGCCAACCCCATCACCGGCTATTCGGCGAACCTCCCCGACATCGTGCCCGACCAGGTCGCGCCGCTGACCGTGCCCATCGCGCTGTTCGGCGAGACCACCGACGCGATGGTGCCGGGTTTTGGCCAAGCCTGCGCGCCCGCGGCGCAGAACTTCCAGACCTTCTTCGACGCCGCGACCTCGTCGCCCTTGGTCTACGCCTGGACCGTCACCGGCGCGAACCACATGGACTTTTTGTCCGACCCGGAGGACTGCGGGTTTGCCTGTGGCCTGTGCAACGACAGCACCGCGGACGTGCCCGCGGTGCAGCTCGCCCTCCGCGAACGCGCGGCCGCCTTCGTCCTCAGCGCGGTGGCCGCCATCGCGCCCCCGCCCGCGGTGCTGGCCAGCGACGACGCCACGATCACCACCCAGGTGGGGCCGTGACGGATTTTTGAGGCCGGTCTCCGGTCGCAGACCGCATCAAATAGGCCGTGAGCGCCTGGCATGAGACGTGATCAGATCGCCCCATGAACCGCACCAGCACCCTCCTCGCCGCCACCACCTTCCTCGCCGCCTCCGCGGCCTTCCCCTGCTCCTTCGTGCAGCCAGGGCCCTGGGGTCTGACCCAACCCGGTGAGGGCGCGGCGGACGTGCCCCTCAACACCGTGTTGACGCTCTTCACCTCCCCCACCCGGCAGTTCGGGTCGGTGGCGGCCGAGCTTGTCGATCTCGAGACCGACGAGCGACGCAGCCTCTCGGTGGACAAGGAGTTTGACACCGTGCTCGTCGATCTCGAGGGGGTGATCGAGGCCGGAAAGTCCTACCGGGTGGAGTTTCCGCCCACCGACGACTTCACCCCAGAGCGCGAACCCGTCGCGTTCACCGCTGGGGACATCGTCGACACCACCGCGCCCGAGGTCGAGCCGACGTTGACCTACGACGTCACCTTCCGCACCGACCCCGCCAACGGGGCGAGCTCGTGCGGGTCGATTCCCGATCAATGGATCGTCCGGGTGAACATGCCCGCGGCCGAAGACGACGTGCTCGTCGCCGGGGCGCGGCTTTTGATCGTCGACGAGAACGGCGGCCGGCGCGAGGTCAACACCAACCGCTACGCCGAGAGCGGCATCATCGAGCACCGCGCGTTGGAAGGCGGCGTTGACACCTACGTGGTCGAGGTCTTCGACCTCGCCGGCAACGTGGCCTCCACCGAGGAAATCGAGATCAACCGCGGCGGGTACATGGGGCTCGGCGGGGGATGCGCGGCAGTGCACCATCGGACGGGGGCGGCCTTCAGCGGGGCGTTCGCGTTGTTCGGTCTGCTGCTGGTCGGTTTCCGCCGCCGGTCGTGAACATTTCTCGCACACCCCTGCAGAACCTTTCACTCGAAAGTGTTCTTCAGGTCCGGTACCGTGCGGTCATGGTTCGTCGCCGTCCGTCCCGTGTGCCCAGCAAAGAAAACCCCGTGATCCACCGGCTGCCCAGCGTCGTGCCCGCGGAGTTCGACGAGGGGGAGCCGACCTTGCCCGGCTTCAAGTCGCCGGTGCGGTCGTCTGAGGACGGCGCCCCCCTCACCGACGACGAGTAGGCCCGCGCGGTCCCGGGCGCAGGGGGCCGGGGTGTGTCACTTCGATTCGGTCCGGGCCGGGTCGAATACCATCCCGGGTGGTGTACCGTGTCTGATCCCGTGACATTCGACGACCTGGAAACGCGCCTCGCCGGCCTGGTCGAGCCCGCCAAAGCCCGGGCCCTGATCGACGAGGTCCGGCGCCAGACCGGGCTGTCCACCATTCGCGACCACAAAGACCAGCTCACGGTGGGCGACTGGCTCATCCGCCGGGGCGGGTTTGCCGGGATCGTGGGGCGGCTGATCAAGATCGACGCCCAGAACGCGCGGCGGGACACCGGCGCGCACCGGCGCCCCCCGCCCGGGTGAGCTCAGCCGCCGAGGGGCTCGCCCGGGGCGTACACCTGGCGGTTGGGGCCGAACCCAAACCCACGCACGCCCGCTTTGCGCAGGGCCTCGGCCACCTCCCGGCGGGCAAACCAAGCCCGCGACATCTCGCCGAGGCCGAACAGGGCGGGCGCGGGCACGGTCTTCAACACGACCTGTTTGGGCGCGAGGTTGTTCACGGAGGCGGCGGGGTGTTGCAGGGTCACCACCCCCCATCCCGCCGGGTCGCGGGGGTCGCCGAAGTAAAACGACGACTTGGCCAGGTCGATGTCCCCGGCCGCGGTGGCGTAGCTGAACAGTGCATAGTGGGTCGCGGTCTTGTCCCCGCGGGCCACCTGCACGGGGACAAAACGGCTCGGCCCGAGGTCGAAGCGCTCCAGCACCGCCTTGGCCCGGGCGCTGACCACAAAGCCGGCGGTGAGCCAGGGGGCAAAAAAACAATCCCCGCCGTCATCGCCCCCCTCGAGGCGGAACGTGCCGAGGTCGAGGTCGATGGGCGGGAGCGTTCGCGCGGTTTGCAGGCTGTAGACCGAGGCCGGGTCGGTGGCTTGCCAGACCGGGGCGGTGGTGCGGACCGGATTGGCGTAGGCCGCGGTGGGTGCACAATCAAACTGCACAAACGCGGTGGACACCGCGTGATCGGCGTAGCGGGCCTCGTGGGCGCGCTTGGCCTCGAACGCGGCCTCGACCAAGGGGTCGACGGGCGCCTGGGCGACGGCGGGCGCGGCCGCGGCCAAGGCCCCGGCGAGGAGCGCCGGTCGCATAGACATTGTGGACGAGGCGAAGCCGGGGATGTTCACGGGCCCTCCGCGGGGTCGACGGTGACAAAGTCAGAGTTCGGGCGTTGGCTCGCGTACACCGCTTCCGCCCAGCCCGCGGGCACCGCCTGGTCGAGGAGCAGGACCTCGTCGAGGGTGCCGTCCAGCCATTCGTCGGTGGTCACCCAGGGCACGGTGGCGAGCCACACGTCTTGGTCGGGGTCGTCGAAATACGGGGTCACGTCCTGTTCGTCGACGAGAACGCCGTTGATCCACAACGTGGACAGGCCCGCCTCGGTGGCGCGCAAAAAGACGTGGGTCCAGCCCGGGTGGCCCTGGCCGGGCGGGGGCGTGAGCAACGACAGGTAGTTGTTGGGCCCAAAGCGCGTGTGCAGGTTGTACGCGGTGTCCGCGGGGTTGGGGTTGAGCACCACGTCGAGCCCGTCGACCGAGTCGAACGCGGGGCGGCGCACGAACAGGCGCATCCAGCGGTTGGCGTTCTCGTCGTCGACGGAGACCCACGCGGAGAGGCTCAGGCTGGCCAGCGACGGGGCGGCGGCATCGGACCAGGGCACTTGCACCCCCGCGGTGCCGCTGAAGTGCGACGCGCGGCCGACCACGCCGGCGGGGAAGGGGTTGTTGGGGTCGAGGGCCTGGGGCTGCAAGATGCCGTCGCGTTGCGCCTGGCTGCTGTCGGGCACGGTGTCGCCAACGTTGCCTTGGTCGAGGTGCCAGACGCCGACGAAGTCATCGGACCAGGCCGGGGGGGGGACGGGCGGGGTCCCAGCCGGGTGGAAATAGGCATAGAAGGTCGTGTTTTGGCCGGGCACGAGCTGGGGGACCCGCACGTAGGCTTCGAGGCTGCCGGTGCCCGGGTCGTAGTGGGTGATGTCCGCGCCCCAGAGCACATCGGTGCTCGAGAAGAACGCGATCTGTGCGGCCTGTGCGCCGGAGGCCTCGGGGCTGGCGTCGAGCCGCACCAACACCGGGAAGTCCTGGAGCGTGGCCGTGACCTGGGTGCCGTCGACGTGAATCGCGCGCCGGGCGAGGTACGGCAGGTTCCATGGGGCGCCCGCGTCGACGCCGTGCGCGTCCGGGGGCCCCCCCGCATCAAACAGCCCCGCGTCGAGCCCCCCGGCGTCGACCGTCACGATCACCCCGGCGTCGTCGTCGCCTGAAGAACCGGCGTCGGCGGCTCCGCCGTCCGACGGTTCTTCCAAGCCGCCGTCAGGCGGCCCATCTCCATCCCCATCTCCATCTCCATCTCCATCTCCGTCGCCGTCGCCGTCGCCTGAAGAACCGGCGTCGGCGGCTCCGCCGTCCGACGGTTCTTCCAAGCCGCCGTCCGGCGGCCGGTCTCCATCGCCATCGCCATCGCCGTCACCGTCGCCGTCTCCATCCCCGTCGCCGGAAGAACCGGGGCCCCCCACCAAAAAGAACGAGCAGCCGCCCGCCATTGTCAGCAACCCCACCAGCGCGCTCGCCCACACCATCCGCAGCATGCCCCCAGCGTACCCCGGCCGCGCCCGGTGCGGCGCCAGCCGGCCTTGGCTTTGGCAGCCAAAGCGGCGCGGATCGTGTTGACCGATGTCTCACCTTTCTGTACCCCGCGCCCACCCGGGATAACCCCGCAAAAGCTTTGACATGTTTGTTGTCTGAGGAGCCACGCCGTGACCCCCGAACTTCTGAAGACCCTCGCCATGACCACGCCGCTGGCCGGTGTGATCGCTCTGGGCTTTGCGTTTTTGAAATACCAAAAGGTCCGGGGCGAAGACGCCGGCACCGACAAGATGAAGGAGATCGCGGCCGCCATCGCTGACGGCGCCATGGCGTTCCTCCGCGCGGAGTACAAATACCTCGCGATCTTCGTCGTCGCCGTGGCCGTCCTGCTCGCGGTGTCCGGCACCGAAAACATGCTCTGGCTCAAGGCCGTGTCCTTCATCGTCGGCGCGCTCTGCTCCGGCCTGGCCGGCTTCTTCGGCATGAAGGTCGCCACCTTGGCCAACGTGCGCACCACCGCCGCGGCCCGCACCGGTCTCAACAAGGCCCTCGACGTCGCCTTCTCCGGCGGCACCGTCATGGGCATGTGCGTCGTCGGCCTGGCCGTCTCCGGTCTCGGCGGCCTGTTCGTGCTCTACAGCAACTTCGTCTACTCGAGCGGCGTCGACCAAGTGCAAGACGTGCTCACCGTGCTCGCCGGCTTCTCGCTCGGCGCCTCGTCCATCGCGCTGTTCGCCCGGGTGGGCGGCGGCATCTACACCAAAGCCGCCGACGTGGGCGCCGACCTCGTCGGCAAAGTCGAAGCCGGCATCCCCGAGGACGACCCGCGCAACCCCGCCACCATCGCCGACAACGTGGGCGACAACGTCGGCGACGTCGCCGGCATGGGCGCGGACTTGTTCGAGTCCTACATCGGCGCGGTGGTCTCCTCGATGGTGCTCGGCGCCACCCTCACCGCCATCACCTCCGGCGCGGGCACCCTCGGCGCCACCACCGAAGCCACCATGGCCTTCGTCTACCTGCCGCTGCTGCTCGCCGCGGTGGGCATCATCGCCGCCATCCTCGGCACCTTCCTCGTGAGCGTGAGCGAAGGCGGCAATCCCCAGCACGCCCTCGACCGCGGCACCTACGTGGCCGCCGCGTTGATGACCGCGGGCGCCGCCGCCGTCATCTACTACGTGCTCCCCGACCACTTCATGGCCCCGGGCACCGAGTTCATCGACGCGCAAGAAGGCGTGTTCAAGGTGCTGCACTACACCAAGTGGGCCGTGCTCGGCGCCATGGTCAGCGGCCTCATCGCCGGGGTCGCCATCGGCACCGTGACCGAACACTACTGCGCGAAGAACAAAGGCCCGGTCAACGAAATCGTGACGAGCTCGCTGACCGGCCCCGCCACCAACATCATCTCCGGCATCGCGGTGGGCATGCGCTCGTCGGCCATTCCCGTGCTTCTCATCTGCGCCGCGATCATCACCAGCTACTCCTTGGCTGGCCTGTACGGCATCGCCATCGCCGCCCTCGGCATGCTCGCCACCACCGGCATCCAGCTCGCGGTCGACGCTTACGGTCCCATCGCGGACAACGCCGGCGGCATCGCGGAAATGAGCGAGCTCGAGCCGGAAGTCCGGGAGCGCACCGACAACCTCGACGCGGTGGGCAACACCACTGCCGCCATCGGCAAAGGCTTCGCCATCGGGTCGGCCGCGCTCACCGCGCTGTCGTTGTTCTCCGCGTTCCAGACCGAGCTGGCCAAACACAGCGATCTCTACAAGTCCGCCAGTGACATTCGCATCGACGTGACCTCGCCCAAGGTGATGATCGGTCTGTTCGTGGGCGCGATGTTGCCCTTCTTGTTCTCGTCGATGGCGATGAACGCGGTGGGTCGCGCGGCCAACGACATGATCAAAGAAGTGCGCCGCCAGTTCCGGGAGATCCCCGGGCTGCTCGAGGGCAAGGCCAAGGCGGAGTACGCCAAGTGTGTGGAGATCTCGACCCAAGCCTCGCTTCGCGAAATGTTTATGCCTGGCCTGCTCGCCATCGTGGCCCCGGTCATCGCCGGCTTCATCGACAGCTCGGGCATGATGCTCGGCGGCCTGCTCGCGGGCACCACCTCGTCGGGGGTGCTCCTCGCGATCTTCATGTCCAACTCGGGCGGCGCCTGGGACAACGCGAAGAAACAAATCGAGGAAGAGACCAAAGACCACGAAAAGAACAGCGGCAAAGGCTCGGAAAAGCACAAAGCCGCGGTCACCGGCGACACGGTGGGCGACCCCTTCAAGGACACCGCCGGCCCCTCGCTCAACATCCTGATCAAGCTGATGAGCGTCGTGGCCCTGGTCATCGCGCCCACCATCGCGAAGTACGGCTTCAACCTGTTCTAGTTTTTGGGAGGGGCTGTCCCAGGCCCCTGGCAATGCTTCGCATTGCTTAGGCGAACTGTGTTCGCCCTCCCCCGCTCACGGCTCCTAAAGTCGCCGAGTCGCGGGGCCCCCACCCAATGTCGCTGCTCCAACGGCCTGGCTGCCGCGAAGCGGCAGCTTAAGCCAAGCCGAAGGCTTGGCCTCCGGCCCGTCGCAGCGGGCTTGCATCCTGCGGATGCAACGGTGTTGAGGTTTTGGGATGTGCTAGATGCTCTGTCCTCCGCGAGGGGGCGTAGGCCCCCTCGCCCCTTCACGGCGCGCAAGCGCTCGTGGGGGGCCAAGCGACGCTTGGCTGGAGCAACGCGGATGCAACCAGCTGGGGAAGACAACGGGTGGATCGGAAAAGCCCGCGCCTTGTGCGCGGGTTTTTTGTGCGTGGGGCGGGCCCCCCTTCCGGGGCGCAGGAGGCTCGTCCATTCGCGGGGACCGAATCGTTTTGTCGGTGTGGCCAAGGCCCGGAGGCGACGTGCAACGATTTGAGCTGTCGGACGGAAAATCGAACAAATTCTGGCAAGTAGACGTGCAGGACACGGACCTGGTGGTCCGGTACGGGCGCATCGGGACCGACGGCCAGGAGAAGATCAAGTCGTTCGACTCCACGACCCAGGCGGAAAAGGAGCGCGACAAGCTCATCGCCCAGAAGACCAAGAAGGGCTACGCCCCGGCCGGGGACACCGCCCGGGCGGCGCCGCCCGCGCCGAATCGTGACAAGCCGGCGCCGAAGCCAGCGGCCTCGAAGCCGGCGGTCAAAAAAACGGCCCGCGCGGGGGTGCCGGAGGTGCTCGCGCACCCCCCGTGGCTGGCGCCGAAAAAGGCCTCAACCAAAAAAGCGGGGCCGGCGGTGGTGATCGAGCTCGAGCCCCTCCCGCATCCCGAGTCGATGGACTGGGAAGAGGGCGCGCGGGAAGAGCACACCCGCTATGCCCCACACGAATCCAGAAAGAGCGTGCAGGAGTTCTTGAACCGGTGCGCAGAACACGCGGACAAGGGCAAAAGCATGTACGCGTACATCGATGACCACTGGTACATGCGTGACCTGGTCGACGACGACATCGCCCGCGCGCTGGCGGAGGCCCCGAATCACGTCTGGCGCAGCTACACCGCAGAGTACGTCGTGGGCCGGCTGAACGAGCGCGTGCTCGAGTCCGAACGCATCTTCGAGCTCGCCGCCCATTTCGGCCAACCCGCCGCGAGCAAGATGTTGGCGCCGGTGGTGTCCACCCGGGCGGCGCGGTTCATGGCCCGCGGGTTCGTGGGCAAGCGCACCCGCGCGTTGGGCGAAGCCTGGCTCGACAAACACCCCGAGACCGCGGCGGTGGGGCTCATTCCTGTGGCATTGGAAAAGAAGGGCAAAGACCGCGACGCGGCCCGGGCCGCCCTGCAACACCTGGGGGCTCGCGGCCACGGCCCGCTCGTGCAGCAGACCGCGGCGCGCTACGGTGAGGAAGCCGCCGCCGACATGCGCGCGTTGCTCGGCGAGGACACCGCGGCCGCGTTGCCGGACAAGCTGCCCAAGCTCCCGAAGTTCCTGCAGCGGGACGCGCTCCCACCCGTCGAGCTGACAAGCGGCGGCACCCTGGCCGAGGACGAGGTCGAGGCGCTGCTCACGATGCTCGCGTTTTCGCCCCTGGACAATCCCTACACCGGCATCGCCGCGGTCAAGGCCGCGTGCACCGACGAGAGCTTGGCCGCGTTCGCCTTGGCCTTGTTCCAACAGTGGCAAGCCAACCGCGAGCCGTCCGCCGAGGCCTGGATGCTGTTCGCGGGGGGGCTGCTCGGCGACGATCAGCTGGCCCGGGCGCTCACCCCCGTGATCCGGGCCTGGCCGGGGGCGGGCGGTCACCAAAAGGCGGTCAAAGGCCTGGCCGTGCTGCGGGCCATCGGGTCCGACGTGGCGATGATGATGCTGTATGGCATTTCGCAGAAGGTGAAGTTCAAGGGCATCAAGGAGCAGGCCCGCCAGATGGTGGACGCCATCGCCCAGGAGCGCGGCCTCACCGTGGCCGAGCTCGGCGACCGGTTGGTCCCGCGGCTCGACCTCGACGACGATGGGTCGATGCGCCTCGACTTTGGGCCCCGGGCGTTCACGTGGGCTTCGATGAAGCGCTCAAGCCCTTTGTCGTCGACGAGAACAATAAGCGGCTCAAGTCCTTGCCCAAGCCGGGCAAGGCCGACGACGCGGCGCTGGCCGCCGCCGCCACCGAGCGGTTCAAGACGCTGAAGAAGGACGTGCGGACCTTGGCCCACCAACAGGTGCTGCGGCTCGAGCTCGCGATGTGCGACCGGCGGCGCTGGCGCGCGGCCGATTTTCGGTCCTACCTGGTGGAGCACCCCTTGGTGGTGCACCTGGCCCGCCGCCTGGTGTGGGGGGTGTACGACGCGCAGGGCGCGCTGCAGACCACGTTCCGGGTGGCGGAGGACCGCACCTTGGCCGATGTCGACGACAACCAAATGACATTGGACGACAACGCCCGCGTGGGGTTGGTGCACCGGCTCGACCTGTCCGACGCGCAGGTCGCGCGCTGGGGCCAGGTGTGGAGTGACTACGAGTTGGTGCAACCGTTCGAACAGCTCAGCCGCGAGACGTTTGTGCTGCGCGACGACGAACGCGGGTCCCGATCCCTCGGCCGGCACGACGCCGAGCGCGAGGTGTCGTTGTCCCAGGTGCTCAGCCTGCTCAACCGCGGGTGGGAAAAGGGCCCGCCCCAGGACGCGGGCCTCATCTGGTGGCTGCGGCGTCCGCTCCCCGGCGCGCGCGACCCCGCCAAGCTTCACCTCAGCCCGGGGCTGTACGCCGGGGGCCATTGGGAAGAGGGCGAGGCCCAAAAGCTCGAGGCGATTTCGTTGCCGGTGGCCGCGGGCGACCTCGACCCCGCGCTCTGTTCGGAGCTGTTGCGCGACATCTCGCTGGTGATGTCCGACTGACCGTGCGCGGCCGTCGCAATGCCACTGCGTGCCTCCGCGGCGTGCGGGTGTGGCCGCGGGTGGATGTGGGCGCGGTCACAGAACACGCCGTGCCATTTGCGCCCGGCCCACGATCTGGCCAGCGCCCGGTCCGCGTCGTTTCTCCTCCACGGGGCTGCCCCGGAGGAGGTCAGGATGTGGCATCGGCTGAACAATCGTGGGGGGTTGGCTCTCATCATCTTCCTCGGGGGGGCGCTGTCCGCGTGCACCGGCGGGGACGGGGAGGAGATCGCCCGCGACGACGACGACCGCGGCGATGGGCAAGAAGACCTCTGCGAGACCCAGGGCTTGTACGGCGATGGTGTGTGCGACCGCGCCTGCGCCAACCCCGACCCCGATTGTGAGGGCGAAGGCGGCGATGGCGATGGGCCGCCTGACGGCGGCTTGGAAGAACCGTCGGACGGCGGAGCCGCCGACGCCGGTTCTTCAGGCGATGGGGACGGCGACGGGGATGGGGATGGGGATGGTGATGGTGATGGGGATGGGGATGGCGACGGCGACGGCGACGGCGATTGCGCGGGCCAACCTGCCTGGATCAGCGACGGCTACTGCGACCCGGAGAACAACAACGCGGGGTGCGGCTACGACGGGGGCGATTGTTGTTCGGACACCTGCAGCGACGGGCCCCAGTACATGTGCGGCTCAGCCGGCTTCGACTGCCAAGACCCCAACGCGAGCGGCAACGGCGGGTGCGGCGACCCGCTTCACGTCGCGGGCACGTTGCAGGTGGCGGGCAAGACCGTCACCGCCCAACCCGGTGCGTTCGCCACCATGAACCTGCGCCACAAGATCGACATCGACCCCATCGAGGACGGCTGCGTGTCCGCCCAGAACGTGCAGGTCGAAATGAAACTGCATCCGAACGGGTGTCGGGTGGACCTGCACTTCACCCAGCAGGACAACACCGCGTTGGTGCGGCTGAGCTGGCTCTCGTTCCACGCCGATTCTTTCTGCCCCGGGTTTTTGGACGCGGAGGAGGGCTCCTACACGACGTCGTCGTCCGCGGCGATGGCCGATGGCTTCGCTGCCCACGCCGCCCTGTGGCTGCAAGGGCTGCCCGCCCAGGTCCCGGATGCCCAGGCGAGCACCTCCTGCTTGGACAACGTCACCCTCAGCGTCGCGGACCTCGACATCCCGGTGGGCACCCCCGGCGGCGAAGCGGCCAGCATCAATCTCAGCGGGTTGACCATCACCGGCTCGCCGGTGAGCACCGGCAGCACCAACGCCGCGTGCCTTCAGGGCGTGGGGTGTATGGCGTCCGCGCACGACGGGGGCGGCGGCCTCTGCTACGACTTCGGCACCTGCGCCCCCGGCTACAGCTATGACCCCGACCAGGACATGTGCCAGTTCGGCCCTGGGCCCGAGCCGGAGCCGGAGCCGGAGCCCGAGCCCACCGGCGAGTGGACCTGTTCGGCCAGCTACTACGGCACCGGCGACGGCTGTGACTGCGGGTGCGGCATCCCCGACCCGGACTGCGCGACCTCCGCCATCGCCTCGTGCGCCTACGCGGGCAACTGCGGGTCCCTCGACTTCGTCGACCCCGCGGACACGACCCAATGTCTCTGACCGCGCGGGGGACCAGGCCCGGCCCCGGCGGCGGCACGATGTGCTATTCCCTCCCCGCGGGGCGCGCTTGGCCCCCGGTGAGGTGACATGGCCCGACCGACCGACGCCGATTCCGCCAAGACCTTGGAGACGATTCAGGGCGCGGCCATGGACATCCTCCAGACCGATGGGCCCGAGGGGTTGAGCTTTCGCAAGGTGGCCAAGGCCGCGGGGGTGGGGCTCGGTACCGTGCGGTACTACTTCGCGACCCAAGAAGAGCTGCTCGAGGCGTGTCTGGACGGTTTTCAGGACCGGCTCGTCGACCTCGAGCGCCAGTGGGTCGCGGTGCTCGCCGACGCCGACGACATCGACGAGGCCCTGCGCCAGGCGATGCGCGCGACGTGTCTTCTGGTCTGGGCCAACCAACCGCTCCTGCGGCTGCGCATGATGGACTCGGTGCAAAAAGGCGGGCTCAACCCGCGTCGCCGGCGCAACCAGCGCGACCCGTTCTTTCGCAACGTGGCCGGGGTGCTGGCGGAGCACGCCGGCCGCAGCGCCGACGACCTGCGGTTGGTCATCGACACCGTGATGCGGCTGGTCTCGTGGTACGGCGCCATCGACGACGATGAGGCGTGCAACGTGGCCGACCTGGCCGACGTCGGCGCCGCCCGCGAGCGGTTGATGGAGCATTGTGTACAAACCGCGCTTCAGCTGTTGCGGGCCCGCTGAGTGCGCGCCCTGCGTTTGACCGTCGCCATCGCCGCGCTGGCCGCGGGCGGTTGTGCCAGCGAGCCGACACAACCTGACGCGCCCGGGCCCGCGCCGGACCAGGGGCCCCCGAGTCTGGTCTGGGAGGTCGAGAGCGCCGCGGGGGAGATCGACTACATCGCGGTGCAGCCGCCGGTCACGATGCCGGTGGCGGACGTGGACGACACGTTCGTCACCGTGTTCGAGAACGCCGACCGGTCCAACCTCGTCGGGGGGGGACTCGACCGCCTGCCCGTCGACCGGTTGCTGCGGCTGTTCGGGTTGCCCGCGGGGCAGAAGCTGCGGGAGGTGATCGATGTCGAGACCCAGGCCGCGGTGGACGCCTGGATCGCCGCGCTGGGCGCGCAGCGCCCGGACCTGCTCGAGAACCTGCACCCGGTGGCGGTGGCGCTGTTGGTGTGGACCACCCGGCCGCCGGTGAAGGTCGAGGCCGCCGATGTTCCCCAATGTGACAGTGAAGGGTACAGGTCCCGGCTGCGGCGGGTGCCCGCGTCGCCAACCGCGGACGCGGCGACGTGGGACACCCTCGAGCAGGCGATCAAAGACATTCCGCCGGCCCAAGGCGCGGCCCTGCTTCGCACCGCGCTGACCGCGTCCGAAGCCGAGGCCGCGGTGGCCGAGGAGCACAAGGCCTGGGATGCCTATCGCGGGGGGGACCTGGCCGCGATCGCCCAGGCGATGGGGGCGGTGAGCGCGCACCATCCACTGTACGGGCTGGAAGCGTTGGTCGAAGGGGCGATGGCCCAGCGGCCTTGCAGCAGCATTCTGGACAACCACGCCGTCGACGCGATGGTGATCTACCACCGCCAGATGGAGGGCTGCCGCGCCGACCTCGCGTCCGCGGGGGCCACCCTGCGCCGCCTGCACCGGGGCGACACCCTGCGCACCGCCACCGATCGCGCCCCCCACCGCACCACCCTCACCGCGGCGGCGCCCACCGAACAGACCTTGGGGGTGCACGTCACCGGCGGCCCCGCGCCCCAGGTGGTTCGCATGCCCGCGGACCTCTCCCTGACCATGGTGCGCGCCGCCGCGGGCCGGCTGTATTTCGACGACACCACCATGATCCTGCTGCAGGACCTGGGCGCCACCAGCGGGCGAGGCCCCAAGCCCCACACGATGTGGAACGTGGAGACCAACCAGGTCGCGGCGACGTTTCACGCGCGCACCCTGCTCGAGATCTACGACGGGCCCGCGGGGCGGGGGGTGTTGATTCACGACGACGCGGGCGGCGGGCTGGCGATGGTGGACCCCGCCGGGCAACGCCACGTGCCCGAGGCGCACACCGTCGAGGGCGCCCCGCTTGCCATCGTCCGCATCCTGCCCTTCCACCAAGGTCCGGTGGTGGTGTTCGCCACCGATCCCAGCGAGACCGCGTACCGCCGTGGGGGGACGGGGGACGTCTACCTCGCCAACTGGGAAGACCTGTCGAACAGTCGCATTGTGTTCGCACCACACAACCGGGTTCGGGTCTCGTCGCGGGCGATGCGGTCCGCGATCTCCCAAGCCGGGACCAAGTTGCGCTTTGGCGCGGCCGTCCCCGGGGTGCGGTCCCCGTCGGGTCCGGACGCGACGTGCGTGGCCCTGGACTGGATCGAAGGCCGGGCGACCTGTGTGCGCTGGGAAGGCGGCGGCCGGCAGTGGGTGGGCGGGCTCGAGAGCGATCCGCTGGAGGTCGCCGGGGCCACCACCGTCCAGGTGCTCGGCCGCGGCCTGGACGGGGCCGGCGCGGTGGCGCCGACCCCGGGCTGTGTCGATCCGCGCGCCTGGCTCCACCAACATTGGGTGGCCTTGCCCTGTCCCGGCCACGTGGTGTTTGCCCACGGGGCGGACGAGCGGGTGCTCCCGGTGGCGCCCGGGGAGGGCCGCGCCGGGGCCCGGGTCACCCCGGTGGCGGACGGGCTGGTCGTCGTCGAACAGCGCCAGTCAGGGGCCCACCACAGCGTGGTGGTGAACCTGGACCGCGCGGTGGTCGCCTTGCCCGCCCACGCCCGGGTCGGGGTGGGGCTGCACCACCGCGCGCTGCTGGTGTTCGGGGGGGACGACCACCGCACCGGCGTGTACGCGGTCGACACCGGCGTGCTCACCTGGCTCGACGGGTTCGCCTGCGCGGGGGCGCGGTCCCCGCATCTCAAGTTTGCCTCCGCCGAGCGCTTGGTGTGCAGTGCCCCGAGGACCGCAAACATGACGCCCCGGCCACGGTGGTGGTCGTGGACCGGGCCACCGGGGCGTCGGTGTCGCACGAGGGCGCCTTCTTTGCCCTGGGCCGCGACAAGCTGTTCTTGGCGCGCGCGCTGCCGTCGCTGCCCCCCCGGGGGAAGGCGCTGCCGACCACGCGGACGACCCGCATGCAGTATCTTTGGGTTCCCTGGCCCGGGGGATCGGCCCCCGAGTGACTACAGGGTGGTGAGCAAATGCTGGGCCCGGTCGTCGGGGTTGGGCCCGAGCAGCCACCACAACGAGACGTAGGTGCGCTCGACGTCGATGACCGCGACGCCGAGTTTGATCAAGGCGCCGGCGGCTTGCTGCTCGCGGAGGTTGAGCGCGAGCAGGTCCACCGCCCCGAGGGCGTACTGCTGGGCGGCCCCGGCCTCGATGCGCAGGGCGAGGTCCGCGGCCCGGGCTTGGGCTTGGGCCGCGGCGCAGGCCCGGGTGAGCTTGACCCGCAATGCATGTGCATCGGCCTCGATTTTGAGGCGGGCCCGGGACAGGAGGGTGCGGGCCTGGCGCAGGCTGGCGCGGGCGACCTGGCGCGCCCCGCGGGCTTTGCGGTTGATGGTGGGCAGCTCAAAGGACAGGCCCACTCCGGCCTCGGTGTCGTTCTTGGTGGCGTATTGGTCACCGTAGGGGCGGGGGGTGCCGAAATCTTTGGCCACGAACCCGCTGACGTTGACCTTGGGCAGGAGCTGGTTGTCGGCGAGGTGCAGCTGTCGCTCGGCCGCGCGGACGTCGAGACCCAGCTTCTTCATGTAGGGGTGGGCGTCGAGCATGTCCGCGATGCGCTGGTCGTCGGGGATCTCGGCCGCGCAGATCACCGTCCACAGCCCGGGGTCGGTGTCGGGGGGCGCGTTGGCCGTACGCGCCCCGTCGGGCCCGAAGAAGCGGGTGTGCACCTCGAGGGGGCGCGGTCGTTGGGAGGCGAGGGCGGCGACGTCGTCGCCGGCGCCGCCGATGATCCCTTGCAGCTTGTAGGCGGCGACCTCGACGTCGGCGTTGCGCTTTTCCAGGTCCGCGCGCCGCTCGGCCACGAGGCGCTGGTTGTCCCACAGGTCGAACTCGGCTTGCCGGCCCGCCTTCACCCGCTTCTCGATCGCCGCCTCGCGGGTCTCGGCGAGGCTGAGCAGCCAGGTCTGGACCAGGGCCTGGAAGCGCAGCTCTTTCCAGTCGAGGTACTGGTCCGCGCTCATCCGGGCCAGGTGCAGCGACTCGAACCAGGCCTGAAACCCGGTGGCCTCCCGCTTGATGTCCGAGACCTCCGCTTTGGTGCGCGCACCGTCAATGTAGCCGTCCCGCAGCAAGGGCACGTCGATCTTGGCGAAGGCTTCGCCATAGGTGCTGGTCGCGGTCTTTCCGTCGTACACCGCCTCTGCAGTGCCATTGCGGTAGCCGGCGGACATCGCCGCCCCCCACAGCAGGCCCAGCCGCTGCTCGACCCCCCCGTACAGCTCGCTGCTTCGGGTCTTGCCCAGGGTCTCGACGTCTCCGCGGGCCTTGAGCTTCGGGTCGAACGATCCCTGGGCCGCCATCGCCGCCCCCTGGGCTTCGTCCACCTGGGCCCGCAGGAGCTCCAACGTCGCCGACGACGTGAGCGCGCGATCCAAGACCCCGTCGAGGCCGATGACCGAAGGGGGTGTGGCCGCCACGGCCACCGCCACCCATACCGCGGGGGTCATTTCTTGTTGCCTCCGAGCGGTCCCTTGGCATTGGCTTGCGCGGCGAGCTCGTTGGGGATCATGGGGAAGCCGTTCACGCGTCGCCACAACTCGTAGCCGATGCTCACGCGGTTGAGCACCGCCCAGCCTTGGACCCGCATGCCCTGGCGCAGCCTCGACGACGGCGGCCACTCGACCCCGGGTTCGGGCGTGACCAGCACGCGCACCTTGCCATTGTTGCGGGTCTGGGGGTCGATGGCCGAGACCTGACCGGCAAACGTGCCCGGCTGCGCGCCCGGCACCCCGGCCAGCACCAGCGCCGGCCACCCCTCGAACTGCAGGCGCACATGGTCGTGCATGTTGAGCAGCGGAACGTCATTGCCGTCGAAATAGAGCTCCACCGCGAGGTCGTCGGTGCGCGGCACCAACGAGAGTAAGGCCTCGCCTTCTTTCACCACCGCCCCCCCTTGGTGGCCGCGGACCCAGGAGATGGTCCCCGCCGACGGGGCCACGATCACCTGCTGGGCTTGGCGCGCCACCGAGGTCTCGATTTTGGCCAACGACTCTTGGGCCGAGGCGATGTCCGACGCGGCCTTCTCCAGCTCGGCCTCGGCGGTGGCGATCTTGACCTCCGCGTCCGCGCGCACCTTCAAAAGCTCGGCGCTCTGCACCGCGATGTCCGCGTCGGCCTCGAGAATCTTCGCTTGCAGTGACAATGCTTTGGCCGAGAGCTCGCCGACCTTGGCGTCGGCCAGCTCGTCTTCGCGCTGGGAGGTGAGGCCGTCGCGGGTGAGGGTCTCGATGCGCACCTTGTTCTTCTCGGCCGCCTTCAGCTGGGCCTGCACCGCCTCGAACTGCTTCTCCATCGCGCGCTTTTTCTGCCGCGCGACCTCGACCTTGCGCTGGGCGGCGAGGATCGAGCGCTCGCGCATTTGTACGTAGGCGTCGCGCTTTTTCTCGTAGGCATCGCGCTGCTTCTGGGCCGCGAGCAGCTTGGCTTCCACCGCGTCGCGGTTGCGGCGCAGCCGCTGCAGGTATTGGTCGTCGATGTCCTCGAGCTCGACGAGCACGTCCCCCTGCGCGACCTGGGAGCCCTCCATCACGTGCCACTTCTTGACCCGGCCTTTGACCGCCGCGTCCACCATTTGTTCGCGGTCGACCGGGGCGTACGCAACCACATTGCCGGAGGCCTGCGCGGTCTGTTGCCAGGGCAGCGCGAGCAGGCCGGGGGCGAGCACAAACCACAGCAGCAACCGGCGGGCGCTCCGCCCGTCGGCGGCGCTGGCTCGCTGCCCGTCGTCACAGGTCTGGGACTGGAACTGCGCGTCGTCGTGGCCCGGGACCTTGCTCAGCTTCGAGAACGACGCGTACATGTCGTACATCTTGGGCAGGACCTTGGTCAGCTTGAGCAGCGACGCGGACATCCCGGTGACGATGATCTCGGCCGCCACCAGCTGGCCCAACGAGAGTTGGCCGTAGGCGACCAAGGACGCCCCGATGAGCACCACCGCGGTGGTGGCGAGGGCGCTGAGCACCACGAGGGAACGGGACTGAAACAACACCAGCGAGAAGTGTTCCGCCCGGGCGGTGTACCAGCGCCCCAAGGCTTTTTCGAACGCGCCCAGGGGGGCGCGGGGGTCGGGCAGAAGCTTGAGGTCGAGCTGCCTGAAGTTGTGCAGCTGCTCGGCGATGGCGTACTTGGCCGAGGACTCATCCACCGCGGTGCGCCGGCCCCGGGCAAAGCCCACCGACAGCGCCAGCGTCGTCAACACCGTGACCAAAAACGCGAACAACAAAAACCAGCGATCGTACAGCGCGAGCAACACCAGGCCGAACAAAAGCTGCAGCACGGCGCCGAGGCCGTTCATCAGCAGCGACGCCATGTTCTTCTCGATGGACACGACCTCGAAGAAGCGGTCCGCCCAGTGGGTGGTGTCGGTGGGCACCGACCGGTGGGCCAACAACCGGCTCCCAAGGTCGCGGGCGATGCGGAGGAAGATGTTGCGCGAGATCCACTCCACCGCCCGGATCTCGAGGATGTGCAGCAGGCCGAGGTAGGCGAGGCAGACCAGCAGGACCCCGGACAGCACAAACACGGGGGGCAGCAGGGCCGAGGCGGTGAGGGTGCTGATCACGCCCTGGGCGATGACCGGCGCGGCCAGGGACAACAGGCCGATGCCGATGGAGACCAGCAGCACCCGACCGAACGTCCGCCGGTCGGTCTTCAACCAGTGCCGGATCATGTCCCCCGGACCGGCGTCGGCGGTGGGGCGGAGCCCATCGGGGGTGGGCTGGGAGGGGAGTTCGGTCATAGGCCTTGGATGTCCAGGTTTCCCGGCTGGTTACCTGTTGAATGTTTCATGTAAATAGATGCTGGCAAGTTGAATCAAGAAAATAGACGCTTGAGAAACCAAGACAACCACGCCATGGTTCCCCCATGAGCGGATCTTCCGGCGCCCACTGGACGTTTTTCACCAACCACGCCCACGTGTTGTTTTTGCTCGCCACCGACCCCAACGCCCGCATGCGTGATCTTGCTGCGGAGGTTGGCATCACCGAGCGGGCGGTACACCGAATTCTGCATGAGTTGAGCGAGGATGGGTACGTCGACATCGAGCGGGTGGGCCGGCGCAACGCCTACCATGTGCACGTCGACCAGCCCCTGCGCCACGACGTCGAGTCGCACCTCACGGTGGGCGATCTGGTCCGCGCGCTCCGGCGCAAGCGGCGTCGCGTCTCCTGATCCGCGCCCGGAGATCGACCGTCGGCCACCCCCGTCAGGTCAGCTGCAACCCGGCGCACACCGCGTCGGCCTCGGCGATGGACCGGGCCACGATGTCGCGCAGGCGCGGGGCGGGCAGGACCAGCCAGGGGGGCAGCTTGTGGGCCAAGGCCTCCAGCGCGGGCTCGCCCTCGTCGAGCAGCGAGGGGGTGCCGGGCATCGCGGAGGGGAACATGGCCAGGTCCGCGACCCGCAGCAGGGCCACGATCTTGTCGACCTTGCGGGTGGGGCGCGGGGGCACGGGGTGGTGGTGTTCGCGCACCACGTGGGCCAGCTCGCTGGGCAAGCGCCACTTTTCGCAGGCCCGGGCCCCGAGCTCACTGTGGGTCAGACCACAGATCGCGCGCTCTTGGGCCACGAGCTCCGCCGGGGAATGCCATTGCCCTTCGTCGACCGCGCGCAATGCCTCTGGAGCCTCCTGGAACATCACGAACCGGCCGATGTCGTGCAGCAGGCCCGCCGCGTACAGCTCGTCGGGGGCCAGCTCTTTGTCCCCCGCGTGCTGGGCCAGGGCCCGGGCCGCGATCGCCACCTGCAAGGCGTGCCGCCACAGGCTCTTTTCCCAATCGTCCCGGGGCACGAACACCCGGGTCACCGACGAGGCGAGCAAGAGGTTGGCCGCGGCCCGGCTGCCGAGGCGGGCGATGGCCGCGCCCACGGTGGTGATGGGTTGGACCCCGGCGTGGGCCGCGCTGTTGGCGGTGGCGAGCAACCGCGCGGAGAAGTTGGGCGCGGATTCGATCAACGCCCGCACGTCGTCGAAGTAGGTGTCGCGGGCCGGGTCGAGGCCCATCAGCTTGACCACCACCGACGGCAGCGCGGGCAGCTCGTCGAGATGATGCTCCAGCTTCTTGCGCAGCTGGTGGCGTGGCGCGTCCATGCCGTCCCCCCGCGGCCAGCTTGGCACGAGCGGCCACACGCCAGCAACGACGTCGGCCAGGGTCGCGGATGAGGGACACGGGTGACCCAGTGCCATTGCACGGCCCGCGGCCGCCCGCGGGGTCAGCCCAACAGGCGAATGCCGTACTCGCGGCGGATGTCGGCCAGGGGCACGTCGAGGTAGCGTTCCCACCCGGTCCAGGGCCAGCGGCGGGTCATCTTGCGGGTCCGCCACCACACCCGGGGCATCACCCACAAAAACCCCACGAAGGTGGCCTTGAGAAAGCCCCACACCCCGATTTGTTTGAGCACGCTTTTGCCCTCTTCGGTCTTCACGAAGTCGAGGTAGTCGCGCCAGGTGATGGTGACCCCGAAGATGGTCCACAAGTCCTGCACCCCCTCGTCGATGAGGTCGGTGCTGGTGCCGAACACCACGTGGGTCACGTCGTGGTTGGAGAAGAAGGTCGCCCCCTCGGCCGAGGCGGACTGCGGGTCCACCAAGCCAGGGTTGGCGTCGTAGTATTCACGCAAGCCCTCGCGCAATGTGATTGTGCAGTCCTGGTCCTGGTACCGGCATCGTTTGACCGCGGCGCCGGGCATGGGCATGGGCATGGGCAGGGGGGTGGCGGCGTTCATGGTTCCTCCTCGCCGAAGAGCAACGCGTGCAGTCGGCGCTTGTCGGGTGTGCCCGCCTCGGTGAGGAGGGCGGAAAGCATGTCCGCGCTGCGCTCGATCACGGTCACGAACGCGTCGGTGCGGGCGGTGAGCACCGCGTGCTCGTCGGGGGGCAGCTCATCGGCCAGGCCCCCCATCGCCGCGGCCATGCCGCTGGCCACCGCGCGGGCCTCGGCCATCTCGGGAAGCAAGAACCGCTTGAGCCAAAACGCCAGCAATGTCACTGGGTCGGCCACCACCTCGTAGTGGTCGCGCCGGTCCTTGGGCAGGCGGAACCGGCGCACCGCCCCGAAGCCCTCGAGCTTGCGCAGGGCCACGCTGGTGGTCGACTTGGCGGTGCCCACCATGTCCGCGACCTCGGCGAGCGGCACCGGGCGCGGGCTGAGCAGCAGCGCCCCCCACAGCCGGCCGTAGAGCGGATTCATGCCGTACACCTGGCAGGCGGCGCCGAGGCCTTGGCCGACCTGGTCGCGCAGGGTGTGGTGCAACGGGGCGGGCGCAGGGACGGCGGTCGATCTCATCGTTCTGACTATACCGAACGATGAGAACATTTGGCAACGGCCCGTGCGTCCTGATCCGGCGCGCGCGCTCGGGAAAACTTCCCTTGAGAAAACAACGGCTTCTGCCCGCCCGGGCCCGGCCGCCCGCACCTTCTGCGGGCGGGGTCCGGATGCAGAGGGGCGGGTGGACGTCCGGGCGCGCCGGAGCCCGGATGTCCGAAGCCGAAGACGCACGGGCGGCGCCGCGACCGCGGGGCCTCGGACCGGTCCATCGGGCGGGGGCGCGGGCGTTTTTCGGTGGGGGTGGGCCCGCCCCCTGTGAAGCGGCGTAAATAACCAATAAAAAACGGGAAATTGAGAATCCGTGCCCCTCCCCGGGGCGCTGCCCAGGCCCCCGTCGGGCGATCGCCCGACCCCCGCGCCGGTCATGATCTCGCCGCCGCCCCCGTAGAAGACACAGAGCGTGGAACGCCCCCCACGGCCCGGCCCCGCGCCGGGCGAATGCGGCCCGCCGGCCGCGCGGAGGACACATGCGTTTTCACCCCGGCGAGTCCGCCCCCGACTTCACGAAAGAGGCGGTGGGCCACGGGCCGATGACGTTGTCCGGGCTGCGGCCGCAGCGCGTCTGGCTCAGCTTTTTTCGCGACGCCAACTGTCCGCTGTGCATCGTGCGCAAGGAGCAGCTGGAGAAGGTCATGGCCACGCTCGAGCCGGGCGCGCTCACCTTGGTGGCGGTGTTCGAGTCGCCCGCGGCCGACGTCCGGGCCTGGCGCGACGTGCACCGGCCGGGGTTTTTGACCGTCGCCGACCCGGGCCGCACCCTCTACGAACAATACGGGGTCGCGACCTCGGTGCGCGCGGCCGTGCGCCTGCAGCCCTGGGTGCGCCTGATCGCGTCCAAGCGCCTGACCCGGGCCCACCTGCGGCCCCGCCGGCACGGGGCGATGACCCGGGTGCCGGCCGACTTTCTCATCGAGGGCAACGGCGTCATCCGCGACGCGTTTTATGGGCAGGACGTGGGCGATTGTATCCCCGCCGAACGCGTCGAGCGGTTCGTGGAGGTCACGTCGCTGTCAGGGTCGGGGGCGTTCATTCGTCCGTCGACCAAGTTTGCCTGGGCTTGAGCCGGCGGCCCGGACCCGGGGGTCGGCTCACGACAGGCGCAACCGCCCGTTGCTGTAGGCGGCGAGGTTGTCGCGCACCGCCGCGTCGAGGGCTTCGCCCGAGGTCGTGACCCCGATGGATTCGGGCAAGCCCCCCTCGAGGAAATACGCGTGGCTGAGGGCGCGGTCGGCGGCGATGCCCGCGGCGTAGTTGTGGGGCATGAGCAGCGACCCGGGGGCGTCGTTGTCGTCGTCCCAGGGCAATCCTGTGTCATTGGGGACCACGCTGGTGACGAACGCGGTGTTGGCCGCGGTGGCGCCGGTGCCGTGGCCGAAGTTGTCGCCTTCCCCGGCCACGGTGTCGTTGAAAAAGGTGAACAGCGCCGCGCCCACGGTGTCGTGGTGGGCAATGTTGGCCGACCACAGGGCGATGGCGGGGTCGGCGTCGACGATGGTGCCGCGGTCGGGACCGGTGTGGAGCAGGAGTTTCTCGGCAAAGGTGAACACCAAACGCAACCGACCGTGGATCTCCGCGCAGTAGTTCACGTCGACGAACTTCTCGTAGAAGGTCGCGGCCCGGTGGTGCAGGTGGTGGCGGCTGTCGTCGCGCAAAAACCCGATCGAGGACTTGAGGGCGAGGGTGTAGCCGGCGAGCACGTGGGCGGAGAGCCGGGGGAGGGAGACGATGTGATCCACCTCGGTGACCACGCGGGGGATCATCATCGGCCGTTGCCAGAGGTGGGGGCGGGGGTGGGTGGCCTCGATGTAGCCGTCGGTGAAGCCGTGGTCCTCGAAGAAATGGGGGGTAGCTCCGGCGCGGTCGATGGCGTCGAGGAGGAGGTTGCGCTCGAACATCTCCCGGGTCGATGAGAAGCGCTCCTCGTCGCGGGTGAGCCGCACCTGTTGCACCCCGGCTTGGTCGCCGACCAGCACCTCGCCCGCCCCCTGGGCGAACAACGCACCGGCCATGGCGGTGACCGCCGCGGGGTTGGTCACCGCGGGGTGGCGGTTGCCGGAGTTGGACGCGACCTTCACCAGCACCCGGTCACCCGGGCGCAGCCACGAGAAGTCCACCCCCTCGAGCACGCTGCGGCACGCGGCGACCCCATCGGCAAAGTCGCTCACGCGCACCAGGGACAAGCCCACCGCGTCGGGGGCGGCGTCCGCCGGGACATAGGGCGGGCCGCCGCAGCCCAGGTCGAGGACCAGGCCGGACAGGGGCAGGGCGGCGGCGGCGTGGGTGGCGTGGCGCAAAAAGCGGCGTCGCGAACGGCGGGCGGGGGACAGCGGGCGGGGCATGGACAGATTGTACGACGACGGTCGCGGTTTGGTTCGATGTGCGGTTTCGCGGTATTCGTGGCGTGGAGGTGGTGATGGTGCGCGCAGGTGGGATGACCTTGGTGATGGCGCTGCTGGCCGGCCCCGTGGCCGCGGCCCCGACGGTGGTGGTGGCCCCGCTCACGACGAGCAGCGGCGGGGAGTATGGCTGGATCGGATCCGCGTTGGCCGCGAGCCTCACCGATCGGCTGGTGCAGGGGGGGCAAGCCAACGTCTTTTCGCAAAAACAATGGGCCGCGGTGTTGCGGGAGCGGGACATCGCCGCCCAGTCGGTGCGCGGCGATGACGACGCGTTGGTGGTGGCCCGGCAGCTCGGGGCCGACCAAGCCGTGGTCGGGGCCTACACCGCGCGCTGGCCCGACCTGCACATCCAGGCCCGGCGGGTCGCGGTGGCCGACGGCAAGGTCATCGCCGAGGCGTCCGCCGATGGGCACATCGAGGATCTGGTCGCGCTCGAGGCCAAGCTCGCCCGGGGCCTGTATGGCGCTGATCTCAAAAAAGCCGCCAAGGCCAGCGCGCCCTCTCGCAATGTCTATGCTTGGCACCATTTGGCCCGGTGCCGCGAGGCCTTGACCCTGCAGTCCTTGGGCGCCACCGCCCGGCTGTGGATCCCGGCCCCGGTGGCGGCCGCGGCCCGGGCGGACTGTGAGGCCGCGCAGAAGCTCGACAAGAAGGCCCGCGACGTGGCCGCGTTGCTGGCCCTGGCCGCCTTCGCCGAGGGGGACAAGGGCGCGGGCCCGGCCATCGACCGGGCGATCAAAAAGGACCCGTCCAGTGGCCTGGCCGAACAGATCGGGTTTTTTATCCACGCCAAGTCGGGCGAGATGGACAAGGCCATCGCCCTCCTCGACAAAGCGGTGAAAAAGCGGCCCGGCCTCTTGCACGCCCGCACCACGTTGGGCGAAGCCCACCTCGCCGCGGGGCGGTTTGACGACGCGGAGAAGGTGTTTCGCGCGTCGCTGCTGCGCACTGAGCGGCAGCCCTGGGTGTGGGTCCAGCTCTCGAAGGTCCATGCCCACCGGGGCGAAGCCGACGCGGCGCTGGCCGCGGTGAACAAAGCGGTGGAGATGGGCGGGGCCGATCCTGTGCTGCTCATGGAGAAGGCGAGCCGGCTCATCGACGCGAAGAAGTACAAAGAGGCCGAGGCCACCCTGCGCGCGGTGATGCAAAAGGACCCGCGATTGGCCGCGGCCTATGTGCGGTTGGGCTACATCTACCTCGAGACCAATCAATTGACATTGGCGGGCCCCATCCTGCTCAAGGCGCTCTACGAAGCCGACCGGCCCAGCGAGCGCCGGGTCCGCGCCTATGCCCATTTTGACCTCGCCAAGCTCGCCGCCCGGCGCGGGGACAAAGCCGAGGCCCTGCGCCGGGTGGGGCTGGCGGTGGACGCGGGCTTCGACGACAAAGGCCGGTACGAACGCGATCCCGACCTCAAGGGGTTTGTCGACGAGGCGGCCCTGCGGGGCAAGTGGCGTTCGTGAGGGCGGGGGGCTGACGGGCTACAGGTGGGGGCGCCAGCGTGACTCTTCGGGGACCGCGCGGCGCAGGTCCGCGAGCAGGGCGGTGCGCTCGAATCCGGGGGCGAGCTCTTGCAGCCACGCGATGGCCTCGGTGAGGTCACGGAACGCGCGTTGGGTCCACGGGGGGGTGGGCGTGATCCAACCGATGGCGGTGTAGACCCCGTAGGCGATCAGAGAGTTGGTGGCGAAGGCGTGAAACGCGAGCCCGGCCCGGCCGTAGCCGGCTTGAAACGCCTCGGAGAGGGCGCGGCGTTGCTCGGGGTCGGGGCGGTCTGGATCCACCGGCACGGTGAGCATCATGTCCCCGGGGTCGGCGCTTCGCATCGCGTCGCGCACAAACGATACGTAGGGGGCCCAGTCGGTGGGACCGTGCTGATAGACCCAATAACATTTGCCAGTTTTGCCCGTCCACAATGCCATGGCGCACTCTACTCCGAAGGGGCCGGGCCGGGCACCGAGACCGGATGGCTGGAGGGCGAAGCCACCGCGGGGCCGGGCCGGGCGCGGGGCGCGGGGACGTCGTCGCGCTGGCCGCCCGGGCCGAGCTCATCGTGGGCCGCGTCCAAGGCGTCGGCCAGGGCCACCAGGTGGCGCAGGTGGTCGGGCAGCGACGTCGGCGTGGCGTGGTCTTGGCGGGCCTCCAGGATGTTCATCTCGTCGAGGCTCACGTGCAGGCCGCGGTCCACGGGACCGAACCAGGTGCGCACCGCCGAGCGCACCCCGCCGTCCCCGAACAGCGCTTGGGCCGCCTCGGGCCGGTCCGCGTAGAGGTCAAAATCGAGATCAAAGGTGTGCTCACCGACCTCCACGTCGCGCCACCCAGCCGCATTGCGCAAAAGCGAGGCGTACCCGGCGCGCCCCAGGGTGAACGCGACCCGGCGCCCCGCGTCCACCGGGTGCACCGCCGCGGTCCAGTTGACCCAGCGCCGCCCGTGTTTGTCCTGCCGCGGGACCAAGGTCACGTCACAGCGCCGGGACCCCACCGCGAGCCAGAGTTGAACCCGGCCGGTCCGGCCCACGGTCACGTCCCGCACCGCGCCCACGGTGGCGAGCTCGGCGTCGAGGCCGGACAGCAGCGCCCGGCTTTGTTTGCGCATGTACCGCAGGCTGTAGGGCAGCGTGAGGGTCACGAACCCGACCACGACCAACAGGGTGTACAGAACCAGGGTGCCGCCGGTGATGCCGTCCATCAGCCCCCGCGGCACCCGATGTTGTCGAGATTGATGCGGGCCAGCTCAATGTGATTGGTGCGCAGGCCTTCGACCGCACAGAACCGGAAAATGGCGTTGGCGAGCGAGTACTGTTGCCGGTCGTTCCACAGCCAACAGGCCCAGTCGGTGAGCTGGCTCCCGATCTGTGAATAGGCAAGCTCCCGTCCGTCGGCGGCGCTGCGCGCGACCCGGTCGTAGAGGTGCAGCATCACCGCGAACTCTTCGAACTCATCGACGGTGGGCAGCCGCCGGTTCGCGGCCACCCGGCCCGCGATCTGGCCCACGCACAGCTCCAGCGCCTCGACGCGCTGGTCCCGGACCTCCTCGGCGGCCATGGTCACCAACGTGCTCGGCTCGGCGATGTCCCGGCCCATGTCCACCTCGCCCACCAGGGCGGCGATGGCGTCGGTGACCTCACCCTCGATGCGTTCGAAGACCTGCTCGGGGTTGTTCACCCCCAGGGCGCGGGCCCGGCCCACCAGGGCGGCCCGGGTGTCGTCGCGGTAGAGCACGTCCTCCCAGGCGCGGCCGAAGCGGTGCAGCTCCACCGCCGAGGTCACCGGGCGGCTCTTCACAAAAAGGTGGGTGGTGACCGCGTCGGCGAGGGCGTCGCCGGTGGGGGCGGGGGCTTGGGCCCGTTTTTCGGTCGAAGCAGAGACCTCGTCGAGCACCGCTTGCCACTGTTCGCGGTGGGCGCAGCGCAAAAGGGCCAGCCGCAGGGACACGCCCGCGGGGGGGTGGGCGTCGCGCAGCGCGCGCTGGGCCACCGCCTCGGTGACCTCGAGCGCGGGCGAGCCGCCGAAGGCGGGGCGGGACCCGGTGGCCGCGAGCACCACGTCCAGGGTGCCGCGCGAGGCGGCCTGGGCGAGCTCGCTCACCGACACCCCGAGCTTTTGCAGCACCTTGGGGCCGGCCCAGAACAGCTTGGACTCTCGGCGCCGGGCCACCGCCAGGGCCGCGCGCCAATGTTGTTGCTCAATGGCGCGGCAGGCCAACCACTCGCCCACCATGCGCCGGCCCACCGCGGGGCTGACCCGCCAGTCGAACCAGGCCGCGGCCTCCATGCGGCTTTGGCCCATTTCCCGGTCGTCGTCGTCCTCGTCGAGCAACACCGCCCAACCTGTGGCCGAGCCCCCGCGCAGCTCCTTGAGCTTTTCGTACCGGCCCCGCAGCCAGGCCCGGGTGCGCTCGGACTGCGGTCGTTGGCGAAAGGCCACCGTGGCCGCGAGCAGCGGGCCCCCGTACCGGTCGCGACCGAGCACGTACATCGACAGCCGCGCGATCCAGTACGTCATCCGCACAAGACCCAGTGGCATTGTGATGCGCCGGCACAGGGCCCAGGGCAGCATCACCGGGGTCAGGGCCAGCGCGGTGCCGAGCAACCAGGGGTTGAGATCGACGATGCCGCCCACCCAGCTGGCGAGCCACGCGGGCCCGAGCAGCACCCACAACAACAAAAACCCGAAGTCGCGTTCGATCCGGTCCCGCGGCTCCTGGCTGCCCAAGCCCCCGACGCCGATGGTGCCCACCAGCACCCGGAGCACAAAAAACACGATGATGATCGCCGCGCCGCTCATGTCACCGCCACCACAGCGCGCCGAACAGGTCGGGGCCGGCGGCCTGCGCCGCGGCGCCGTCCACCGCGCGCGCCTTGGCCCAAATCTCGTCGAAGAACCGCTTCTCCGGCACCAGCAGGCGGGCCCGCGCGGCCCGGACCTTATCCACCGTGCGCGGCTTGTCCCCCGCCGGCGTGGGGTAGGTCGCGGCCTTCTCCACCCCGAGCTCGAGCATGCCGATGAGCTTGTCCGCTTGGCGCATCACGTCCATGCTCGTGCAGCCCACCTCGAGCTCGAGCACAAAAAAGGGGTTGTCGCCAAACCGATCGTCCACCCTCCGAGTGTAGCGCGCGGGCGCCGGGCGGTGAATCGCCCGGCCGGGTCAGCGCACGCCCGACAGATGGCTGCGCTGGCGCTTTTTGGCGTCGATGGGCAAAAGCCCCCAGAGCTGTTCGGTCAGGGGGCGCAGGGCCATGTGATCGCCGCTGTCGATGATCGCGCGGCCTTTCTGCACCAGGGCCGCGGCCTTGGCCGGGTCGGTGGCCTCGTCGGCGCGGGCGGCGGCGAACTCGAACTGGTGCCGCCACGACTCCGGGTGCCGGTAGTACGCGGCTTCCCCGAGGTTGCGCACCCGGCGCATGCGGCGGGCGAGCTGGCCGGCGTCCATCGCTTCCCGGGCCCGGTTGGCTTGGGCGATGGCCTGGTCGAGGAGCTTCTGTTCGGTCTCGGTCCCGAGGCTCGAGACCCATGACGCGGCGAACGCGATGTCGTCCACCGCTTCGGAATCGATCTCGGGCCAGTCGCGGGTGAGCTCGAGCTGCACCACCCGGGCTTCGAGCTCAATGAGATTGCGCCGGGCCCGCTGCGCGGTCTCTTCGTCCCCGCCCCGGGCCGCGTCCAGGCCCCGCTCGGCGTCGTCGAGGTCGGGCATGAGCTTGTCGATCTCGGCGATGAGCTCGGGCATGCGCATGCGAAACGCGTCCGCCCGCAAGGCCTCGATGCGCTCGTGCATGGTGCGCAACTCGGCCTCGAGCACGTCGGGGGTGCAGGCCGGGACCAGGAGCTGGGCCACCCCTTCGAACACTTCTTTGATTCTGGGAACGTAGGCTTGAGCCGTCAGGTGCCCCCCGCGATCGAGCTCGAGGGTGACCTCGACCTGGGTCCCGGCGGGCAGCACCTCTTTGAGCACCCGGGCGGGCACGTCGAGGCTGCCCACCAACCGGCACAGGTGGGCGTCGTCGAACTCGCCCTGCACCAAGGGGATGACCAGCGCGTGGTCGTCTTCACCCGGCGCCACCGCGTCCACGGTGTGGTGCACAAACGTGCGCTTGGCCGGCAGCGGGGTGCCGCGCTCGAAATAGACCCGGACCCGGTCGTTGGCCAGCGCCACCCCCACCGAGCGGGACAGCGGGGGGTCGCCGATGGTGAGGCCGTGCACGATGGTGAACGCGCCCGGCTCGACGGTGACGGGGTCGCCGCCCTCGGCTTGGCCCATCAGGGAAAAGCGGTTGGCCCGGCGGGGCAGGAGCTCGAGCGAGATGGCGAAGCTCCCGTCCTCCTCGACGGTGGCGGGCTCGGACACGAACTTGTCGTCGTGGCGGGAGGCGATGACCTTGGACAGCCGCGCCCCGTCGTCGGCTTGGCCCACCACCCGGCCGATGACGAAGGGCGACAGGTCGGTGCTCATCGACGGGTACTTGAGCAGCACCTTGTGGCCCCGCTCGTGCCGGACCGGCAACGACGCGGTCGCGCCTTGGGCGTCGAGCCCGGCCTGGGCCGCGAACAGCGCGGCCCCTTGCGCCACCAATGTCATGGGATCGTGCGGGTGCTCGGCGAGGGGGGCGAGGCGCTCCTGCACCCGGGCCCGCAGCGCGGGGATCATCGTCGGCCCCCCCACGAGCACCACCCGGTCGATGTCCGCCGCCCGCCGGTCGTGGGCGTCGAGCAGGCGCAGGCACACGTCGATGGAGCGGTCGAGCAAGGGCAACACCAACCGCTCGAAGGTGGCCCGGTCCAGCGGCACATCCACCTCGTGTTCTTCGCCGTCGACGACCAGGGGCTCGACGAGGGTGATGGTGGTCTGTTCGCTCCGGGACAGCTCGATCTTGGCCTCTTCGGCCGCGGCCGCGAGGGTGCGCAGGGCGGCCCCGTGGGCGGGGTTGTCGCGCCGCACGTCGCAGCCGTCGTCGCGCAGGGTGGTCAGCAACCAATCGACGATGGCGGTGTCGAAGTCCCGGCCCCCGAGGAAGTTGTCGCCGTCGTGTCCCTCCACGCGCAGCACCCCGTCTTGGGACGCGAGCAAGGTCACGTCGAAGGTGCCGCCCCCGAGGTCGTAGACCAACCAGGCCCCGGCGCTGTCCTCGGTCCAGCCCGCGGCGAGGGCGCTGGCCACCGGCTCTTGCACCAGCTCGATGGCTTCGAGCCCGGCGAGGGTGGCGGCCTCGGTGGTGGCCCGGGACTGCGGCAGCTCGAACAACGCGGGCACGGTGATGACCGCGCGGGTGGGGGCAAAGCCGAACTGCCCGTCGACGTCGGCGATGAGGCTCTTGAGCACCTCGGCGGACAGCTCCTCGGGCCGGCGCTCCAGCCCGGCGGCGGGGAAGGCGAGGGTCTTGCCCGTGCCCATCAGCCGCTTGAACCCGGTGTGGGTGTTGTCGGCGTCCTTGTCCAAAAACCGGCGCGCCTTGTGGCCCACCGACGTGGCGCCCTTCTTGGTGATGCGCACCACCGACGGCGTGAGTTGCCCGCCTTGGCTGGTGCGCACGACCTGCACGGTTTCGCCGTCAAAAAACGCGGCCGCGGAGTTGGTGGTGCCGAGGTCAAAACCGACGTAACGCAAGGGATCGCTCATGAAGCCTCCGCCGGGGAATGTACGGCCGGAGCGGGGGCAGGCCAAGACCGCGACGGCACACTGTACGCGGCTGTAGGTCGGCTGTATCGCCCTTGGCCCGGTGTGCGGGGACCAACCCGGGTTCGATAGATTGGGCGACGTGTTCGTCGGTCCTCCGCCCACCGAGTCTGACCTGCCCCGCGAGGACGCGCTCGCCGCCGACATCAACCACGGTTTTGCGTTGTTCGACGACGGGCGACTGCCCGAGGCCTGGGCCTGCGCCGCCGCCACCGAGCGCGACCTGCGCCGGCTCGGCCCGGTGGGGCGCGGCACCTCCGTCGACCAACTGCACATGGAGCTCGACCTGTTGCTCAGCCGGCTGGCGGTGTGCGAGCAGTTCGCCCCCGCGCTGCGGGCGCGCATTGTGCGCCGGAGCCTGGCCATGGCCAAGCGCTCGATTCGCATCCTCGGGCCCATCGAGGGCCTGTACCACTGGACCAAGGCCTGGACCCAATGGACCTGCATTCGGCGCCAGACCGGCCGGCTCCGCCACAACCTGCGGGCCTTGGAGCTCGTGCGCGAACGGCTCTCGGCCCAGCTGTTCGTCGACGACTACCGGTACGTAGACACGTTTGAGCTGCTCTACGCCGAAGAGCTGTGCGTGCACCAAGCCAACGACAACGACGCCGGGGCCCAGGTGTCCGCGACCTGCGCGGTGGAGCTGGCCCGCATGCAGGTCGGCCGCCTCGGGGGCGAGGGCCGGTTCTTGCTCGCCCGGGCCCTGGCCCGGCGCGCCGAGGTCAACTGGAACGCGGCCCCCGACGACGCGGTCGCGGATTTGTCCACCGCCCAGGCGATGCTCGGCGAGATGTTGCACCAGGGCCAGGCGCACCGCTCCGCGGCCTATCTCGACACCTGCTGGCGCAAAGCCGCGCTCCTCATCGACACCGGAGCGCCCGACGTCGCCGAGGAGGTGCTCGAGGAGGGTCTTTTGTGTCACGAGGCCGGCCGCATCGAAGACACGTCCTACCTCGCGGTCCACATGTACGAGGCCGCCGCCGCCATCGCCCTCGAGCGCGGCGCGCAGGCCACCGCGCTGCTCCGGGCGGAGCGGGGCTTGGCCCATCTTGTCGAGGCCGATCGCTGGAGCCAAATGACATTGGCACACGCCCTCGGCGGGGACAGCCCCCCGGGGCGGGACGTGTACATCGCGGTGCACGCCCAAGGCGCGGGCGGGGGCGACGGCGGGGACGTGTACGACGACCAGCTCCGGGTGGTGGCCCGGGAGCTGTACGAGCGCAAGCTGTACCGCGCGGCCCGGGTGATGATCGACCAAGGGCGGACAAGCCTCGCCGCCCACCACGACAACCAGTTCCGTCTGCTCAGCTATGCCCGGTTGTTGGTGTTGTCGCACCGGGTGCACATCGCGGTGGGAGCCCGGGAGGACGCGTACCGGGACCTCGGGGAAGCCATGGCATTGCTGGTGGCGGCGTTCGACGCCACCCATGACCCGGCCCTGTTGCCGGTGCTGGGCTGGGCCGAGCGCTCCCTCGCCGGCCTGCTCCACGAGGACCGGCGGAGCGCGGCCGCCCTCGACGTGTTGCGGCCCGGGTTCGCCCGGGTGTTTCTCGCCCTCGGCGACGACGACGGGCTGTTGTGGCAGACGGTGCTGACCATGGGCTACGAGCTCGCCGGCCTCGCGCTCGAGACCCGGCAACACAAAGAAGCGGCCCAGGTCGGGGCCCGGCTGTGGGGGGCGTTGCAGCGGGGCCGCGACCTCGACGTGTCCGGGCGCCAGGATGCGCTCTACACCCTGGAGGCGGCCGCGCTCGCCCACATGGAGCTCGGCGAGCACGACCGCGCGGTCGAGCGGGCGGCCCAAGGGCGCGCCTTGTGCGCGGTCATCGCCGAGCACACCAGCGCGGCCTGGGCCGCGGCGAGCTTGTGGCAAGTGGAGGCCGAGGCCCGCTGGGCGATGCAAGACCAGCGGGCGGCCCCCGCGGTGCACCAGGCGTTGGACGCGTTGGAAATGGCATTGGACGTGCGCGTCGATGACCACGGCAAGCGGCTGGGACAGTATTGGTTGCCCCGCTGGACCGAAGCGAAGGACGGGACGGTCCGGGCCCGGGCCCGGGCGCTGCTCGGCAACATCCAGGAAGACCACTTCTTGCGGTGCGTCTCCCCCCCGCGGGCCGGTCAGGCCGAACGCGGTCCGCGCCCCGAAGGTTGACCCGGCGCGGGGCCGTGACCCCGGCACGATTGTGCGGCGTTGGCCGCTTTTGGCCGCCGCGGTGGGGGAGTACCGTCTGGTCAGGAGGTGTGCATGTCGCGCGTGTTCCCGTGGGCGGGGTTGTTGGTGTGCGGGTTGATGCTCTCGCTGGGTTGTCCGGCCGCGGATGGGGTCGACGCGGGGGACGGCGACGGTGACGGTGACGGCGGCTTGGAAGAACCGTCGGACGGCGGAGCCGCCGACGCCGGTTCTTCAGGCGACGGGGACGGCGATGGCGACGGTGACGGTGACGGCGACGGGGACGGGGACCCGGACGGCGGAGCCGCCGACGCCGGTTCTTCAGGCGACGGTGACGGTGACGGTGACGGCGATGGCGATGGCGACGGTGACGGGGACGGCGATGGCGACGGGGATGGGGACGGGGACCCGGACGGCGGAAGCGTCGACGCGGGCGACGGCGACGCGGGCGACGGCGACGGCGACGCGGGCGGGGACGGCGACGGCGATCCCGACGATACTTGTGCAGGGGCATTGCCATTGGTGCCCCAGGCCGGCGGCACTGGTTACCTGGTGGGCGAGGGCACCATCGCCACTCCCGGTGACGTCGATTCTTATGTGTACGAGGGCACCGTCGGCGAGACCCTCGTCGTGTCCTCGACCCCGGTGACGATGGGCGCCCCGCCCGAACTCCAGATCGTGGTTCGGGTCTACGACCCCACCGGCACGACGTTGCTGGCCACGTTCCCCTACGATCCCGGTTACGCCCTCAGCAACATTCCGATCTACCGCATGGCCACCTCGTCGGTGTGCCTGCAGATCACCGACGCCACCGGCGCGGGCGGACCCACCTTCGACTATTTGTTCGGCGTGACCAACCCCGACTATGGCGAGCCCTACTTCACCGCCGAGGCCGAACCCAACGACGTGCTCGGTGACGCCACCGTGGCCAGCGCCTTCATCGACACCTTCTGGGGCGTCGGCCAGACCCAGGTCCACGGGCTGTTCGCCACCGCCGGCGACGTCGACCACTACCGCGTGCCCGTCCTCGCGCCCACCCTGGGCATGGGGGTGGGCGTGGCCCGGGGCGGTCCCGCGCACAACGGCAGCACCGCCCTGCCGAGCCGGGCCCGGCTTGTCGCCCTCGATGGCACGGTGATCGCCGCGCTCGACAACCCCGCGGACAGTACCCTCGGCCTGTTCGCCCCGATCCCGGCGCCGGGAGAGGTCGTGGTCGTGTTCGACGGGCCCGCGGGGGCGTTGGGGGCGAACCCATTTTACGCCGCAAACATCAACGCGGTCGGCTATCTCAATCCTCCCGAGACCGATGACGTCGCCAATGATACTGTGTCTGGCGCCGAGATCCCCACCGGCGACACCTTCCTCCAAACCACCAGCTACTTCTTCGGCGGCACCCTCGAAGATCCCGTCGATGCCGACTGGTACGCGATCCCCGTCAGCGCCGGAGACATCATTGGGCTCTCCTGCGCATCGTGGCGCATCGGCAGTGGCGTGCGCAGCATGTCGGTGGCGCTGTACGAAGACCCCCCCGGCTTCCCGGTGCAGGGCGACATCGAGAGCGGGACCCAAGACCTGTTGTGGGCCGACGGGCCCACTGCCACTGCATCACCGATCACGGCCCCGGCGGCGTCAACCTACAACTTGCGGCTGTCCAACGACATCGAACCGTCCGACCCCAACGTCCAAAGTCGCTACTACCAGTGCGGCGTGCACGTCGAGACGCCGTGACCTCACCCGCCGTGGAGGGTCACCCGGGTCGAGACCTCGGTCCGCGTCTTGGCCTTGGGGAACCGCAACCGCGGCAGCAACCCCGCGATGCAGCCTTGGGCCGCGGGCGGGCTGCCCGTGACCACGACCGCTTCGGGCCGGCCCCGGGTGGTGATGGCAAACCGGATGTCGAACCCGGCGGACGCCCCCTTCGGCAATGAAGCTGCACACTTGGCGAACGCGCGGGTCCGGGCCCGCAACACCCGCTCGGTGCCGGGGACATCGAGGCCGTCGGCGACCAAGGCGTCCCACACCACGGTCTGGTCGGCGGCGGTGGTCGGCGTTCTTGGCGGGGCCCGGGCCTCGGTGCGGGCCCCCGGCGCCTCCTCCTCGGTCCCGGTGACCTGCACGCGCACGACGGCGCCCGCGCGCTGGGGGGTCGGCATCGCGATCTGTTCGAACCGGCCGGAAAAGCACTGCGCCACCCGCCGCCAGGCCTCAGACCCCGGGCCCGCGACGACCGTGACCTCCCCCGCGATGCCGTGCTCGTCGACGGGCCAGGCCATCGTGACCGTGCCGCGGGGCCGGGGGCCGAGCATCATCCCGCACACGCCGAGGGTTCGCCCTTCGCGTTCGAGCACTTTTGAGGTCCAACGCAATTCGGCATCGTCGCTCTCGACCGGGCCGAAGGTGAGCTTGGTCTTCGGCTCTTCCTTGCCGATGAGCCCGAGCAGGCCTTGGCCCTTTGTGCCGCTCAGCCGCTCTTTGACCTCGGCCCGTCGCCGCGCGGCCGCGGCCGCTTGGGCCCGGCGTTCGGCGTTTTTGTCGCCGGGGTTTTTTCGGATGAAGGCCGCGACCTCGTCGAAGACCTTGACCGGGCCGAACACGTCGCGTCCCGGTTGTGCTTGCCCCTTTTGCAGCGGGGCCCGCATCGTGACCCGGACCCGCAACCGGTCCAGGTCCTGGGTCACAAACCACACCGAATCGCTCTCGAAGGACGTCGCGGGTTTGTGCGGGGCCAGCACCTTGGCCTCGCTGGCCAGGGCGCGGCCGTCTTTGTCGACGATGGCCACCGCCTGCACCACCCCCCGGGGCAGGTCCTCGACCGCGATGGTCAAGCCGCTGACTTGGTCGGCCTGCAGCAGGGTCGCGTGGGGACCGGCGGCCACGAACGACGACAGCGCGACGAGCGCGGCGCCGATCAACTCGCGCTCTTGAGCTTGTCGCCCGCGGCCGCGAGCCGGTCGGCCACGAGCTGGGCGGTGATCGCCACCGGCAACACATCGATCTCCCCGTCGGGGAACACGATGGCGTAGGCGGGGATCGCGCTGCGGCCGACTTTTTTCAGCCACTTGTCCATCACTGCATTTTCATTGGTCATGTCCACCTTCATGGGCAGGACATTGTGATCGACCAACGCCGACCGCACGGTGTCGGTCTCCAAGAACAGCTTCTCGTTGGTCTTGCAGTTGGCGCACCAGTCGGCGGTGTAGTCCAAGAACACCAGCCGGCCCTTCTCGGACACGCTGAGCAAGGTCGGCTCGTCGAACGGGGCCCAGTTGATGCGGCCGTCCTTGACGATGGTGCCGGGGTCGACCTGGACCTCGGCCGCCACCGCTTTGCCGTCGAGGGTGACGTAGAAGACCCCGCACAGGGCGGCCATCAGCACCGCGCCCCCGCGCACGCTCCAGCGCCGCAGGGGCGTGTGGCGCAGCGCCGCGAACTTGCCGATGGCCCAGGCCGCGAGGGCGATGACAAACAGGAACACCAAAAACCGCGTGGCCGAGTCCGCGGTGACCTGGTTGAGCAACACCGAGTAGAGCCACACCGCGGTGCCCAACAGGGAAAAGCCCATGATCTGCTTGAACGTCTCCATCCACGCCCCCGGGCGCGGCAACATCTTGCCCAGCCGGGGCACAAACCCGATCAGGGTATAGGGGAAAGCGAGACCGAGACCGATCACGGCAAACAACAGCATTGTTTGCCACGCGGGGGTGTCCTGGGCGAGGGCAAAGCCGGCCGCGGTCCCCAAAAACGGCGCCGAGCAGGGGGTCGACATCACCGCGGCGAAGATGCCGGTCAAAAACCCGCCCAGCAGCCCGTCGGTCTTTTGCGGCCCTTGGGCGGCGATGAAAAACTCAAACACCCCGAGGGCGTTGAGCCCGAGCACGAAGGTGAGCGCGACCATGGTGGCCACGAACGCGGGGTTGCGGAAGTGCATGCCCCAGCCGAGCACCTCGCCCGACGCGCGCAGCACCACCACCAACGCGGCCAGCGCCAAGAAGAACACCACCGTGCCCAAGGTGTAGGCCAGGGCCTGCGCCTTTTGGTTGCTGTGCTCCTCGGAGTACGACTCGATGGTGTGGAACACCTTCAGGGTGAGCACCGGCAACACGCAGGGCATGACGTTCAAAATGACGCCACCGACAAAGGCCAGTCCCAAGGTTCCGAACAGCTCCGCCATCGCCCCATCCTAACAAACCGACCGCGCAGATCGGCATTTCCACACCCGGCCCCGCGCTGGGCCACAGCGAACAAAACGGGCCGGGGCCGGTTTTTGTTTCCCCCGCGGGCGATCGACGGTCACAGCCCCCGGCCGCGCAGCTCGCGGGCGATGTGGGTCAGGACCATGGCCGGGTCGCCGCGTTTGGACCACCCGATTTCGCCCCAGTGGTCGGCGTCGACCTCGAGCAAGACTTCGCCCCAGCGCTGGCTGTCGACGGGGACCAGCCCGTCGCTGGGGCCGCTTTTGGAGAGCAGCTTGTGCACCGGCCGCAGCAGCGGGTTGGCGTGGTCGGTGCGCCCCACCACGCTGCCGTAGAACACGGTTTTGTCGTCGAGGGTGGCCTGGTTGAACGCGCGGGACCGCTCGCGGGACAGGTCGCGGAACGCCTCCACGTCGAGACCGATGCGTTTGAGCAGGGCGATGATGCCGCCGGCCCCGGGCACCGCCGCGAGGTCGGCCAGCGGGGTGCCGCGGTGGGGGGTGCCGATGGTGATCAAAGACGCGACGTGGGGGGCGAGGCCGAGGTGGCGGATGGCGTACCGTGCGTCGAGCCCGCCCATCGAGTGGGCCACGAGGTTGAAGCGGGTGTGGCCGGTGGTGTGCGACAGCTCGACGAGCTGGGTCGCGAGCGCGTCGGCCCGGCGCTGCACCGACGCGAACGCGGGCACCTTGGGGCGGAACACGACCAGGCCGTGCGCCTCGATCACACGCTCCAGGCCCTTGAAATACGCCGCGCCCGCCACCGGCAGCTGATCGAACCCCGCCACCCCGTGCAGCAACACGATGGGGTGGCGCGGGTTGATGCGGCCTTCGCGGAGCAGCCACCACCGGCGCAGGCGGGGGTAGCGCCGGACGAGCACCGCCGCGGCGGCCCCGCCACCGAGCACGAACAGGCCGAGCAGGACCCACCCCATGGCACGGTGGTGAAGGACCGGGTCGTCGTCGTCAAGCGGTCAGGGCGCGCAGTGGGTAAGATGCGGGCGGAGGTGGCAGCGGTGGGCAAGGCGTGGATGTTCTCGGTGGCGTTGGCCGGGGCTTTGGGGTGTCAGGCGGCCGAGCCCGCGGCGACCAAAGCCCCGCGGGCGCCGGTGTCGCTGCGCTGGGTCACCGTCGGCAAGGAGCTCGGGGCCCGGCGCGTGTTCGACAAGACCTTGGCCCAGGCCAAAAAAGATCGCCGCCCGGTGTTCGTCGACTTTCGCGCGGATTGGTGTGTGGCCTGCAACGAGCTGGACAAGCACGTGTTCACCCAGGGGCCGGTCAAGGCCGCGCTGTCCAAGTTTGTGCTCGTGCGCGTCGACGCCACCGAAGAGACCGCCGACATCATGGCGCTGATGAAGCGCTACAGCGTGCTCAGCCTGCCGACGCTGATGGTGATCGACGCCGGCGGTCAGGTGCAAAAAGACCCGCGCATCGAAAGCTACGTCGAGGCCGACGAGCTGTTGGCCGCGTTGGCCAAGTTGTAGGGCCGCGGCTTGCGCCCAAAGGGCGCCTCGTCACGGCACCCTCGCGCATCCGCGTCTTTTCGCGCGGTCCCGCACGCAACGCGTGAGGATTGGGCAAAATCGCGCAAGAGCCCGATATTTCATTGGTTCTGAACCCTCACGGTGGTTGCACCCCGCCCCCGAGGGTGTATTGCCGTCCCGCATCGTTCACCGGGAGGTCTGTCGTGACACGTGCGCTCATCGTTTCGCTTCTGCTCTGCTCTTTGCCCGCCTTTGCCCAGTCCGTCGACGCCGACGGCGTGCCCGACGACACCGCGGCCGCGGCCAAAGAACAGGCGGGCAAGGTCGACCCCGGCGCGGACAAAAACGCCGAGGTCACCGCCGAGGACGCGAAGAAGGCGACCGACATCGCCAAGGAGCTGCGCGCCAAGGCCGACGCCCAAGTCAAAGAAGCGGACGCCGCCGAGGCCGAGGCCAAACGCTTGGCCGACGTCGTGGCCCGCCGCGGCTTTTGGTGGACCAAGAGCCTCAACGTCGGGGTGACGAGCTCGCTGCTGTTCTCGGACAGCTTTGTGGGCCAGACCGACGGTTGGACCGCGCAGGCCGGCCTGTTGATGAACGGCGGGTTTGTCCTCGGGTACAACGGGTTCGAGCTGCGCAACGCCGGCCGGCTCAACGAGAGCTTCATCTCGACCCCGGCCATCGGCAGCTGGGCCATCGACGACTTCTCCCCGGTGTTCCTCAAAGCCGCCGACGTGGCCGAGTGGGAGACCGTCGCGCTCTACACATTTCCTGGCTTTCCCTACGTGGGACCGTACGCCCGCGGCAAAGCCTCGAGCCAAGCCCTCCCCGGCTATACCTATTTCGCCGACACCACCAGCGTGAGCCAACCCGGCGCCGGCTCCGAAGGCAGCCCCTGCGGCCCCCTCGGCGAAGGCGGCACCAGCCCCAAGATCTGCACCTACGACGGCGGGGTCAAAGCCGATCGCCTCAATCTCACCTCGATGTTTGAGCCGCTCATTCTCGAACAAGCGGTGGGCGCGGTCATCCTCCCCCCCGCCTTCCCCCCGTGGATCAACTACGACTTCAAGCTCGGTCTCGGCGCGCGCCAGGTCGTGGCCCGCGACTTCTTCTTCCTCGAGGGCCAGGGCGGCTACGTCATCTCCGACGACGCCGGCACCCCCGAGGTCGACCTCAAGCAACTGTTCTCGGTGGCCAGCGCCGGTCTCGAGGGCAAAGCCGCGGCCGGGGGCCAGGTGTTCGATCGCTTGAGCTGGAACGTCGGCCTCTCGCTCTACTACCCGCTGGCCGCCTACAGCCAGCCCGACGGCGCGTACTTCCCCGGCTTCGACGCGGAGAAGGGCGCCGCCATCGCCCCCATTGGCATTGGGCCGGTGGAGTTCGAGAACCAACTGCTCGGGCCCCTGCACGTCGACTTTGAGTCGTTGCTGGGCCTCAAGCTCACCGAGTGGTTGACCATCAACTGGTCCAACCGCCTGCGCCGCGAGCCCTTCGTGCTCACCAAGTTCCAGTTCCAAAGCCAACTGCTCGTCGCGGTGGGCTACAGCCTGTTCTGATTGTTTGGGGGGGCTGTCCCAGCCCCCCGGTTCACTCGCGCGCGCGAGCGCTCGTGAACCTCCCCCGATGTCGGCCCGCCAGGGCTTCGCCGGCGGGCCGGGTCGTATGCGATCGGCCATTCCGAAGGAATGGCCCAGCAACGAAAGCGTTGCCGGCATACGACGCGCTGGGGATCTGTCGTCGTCGTTTGACCATTTGCACAGAAGGAGTTCAGCATGGACATCCAAAAGACCATCGAAGACCTCATGCCCGTCCTCACCACCTGGGGCATCCGCATCATCGGCGCGCTGGTCGCGCTCATCATCACCTGGATCGTGGCCGCGTGGATCCGCGGTGCCACCCGCAAAGGGCTGAACAAGGCGGGGGTGGACGCGACCCTCACCAAGTTCTTCTCCAATGTCGCCCGCTATGCGGTGTTGGCCGCGGCGGTGGTCGCCATCCTCGGCATCTTCGGCATCGAGACCACCAGCTTCGCCGCCATCCTCGGCGCCGCCGGCCTCGCCATCGGCCTAGCGTTCCAAGGGACATTGGGTCACCTCGCCAGCGGGGTGATGCTGCTCATCTTCCGGCCGTTCAAGGTCGGGGACGTGGTCCGGGCCGCGGGGGAGACCGGCAAGGTCGATGAAATTTCATTGTTTGTGACCACCATCGACACCCCCGACAACCGCCGCATCATCATCCCCAACAGCGCGGTGGCAGGGGGCGTGATCGAGAACATCACCCACCACCCCAAACGCCGCTGCGACGTCGACGTGGGCACCGACTACGGCGCGGACCTGCAGAAGACCCGCGAGGTGCTCGAGACCGCGATCCGGGCCACCGACAACCTCCTCGACGGCGAGACCCACTCGGTGGTGCTCACCGGGCTGGGCGACTCCAGCATCAACTGGAGCGTCCGGGTGATGGTCGCCACCGGCGACTTCTGGGGGGTCAAGGAGCAGCTCACCGCCAACGTGAAGAACAAACTCGACGAGGCCGGCATCGGGATTCCGTTCCCGCAAATGGACGTGCATCTCGACCAGGTCAAGTGACCGGCTTGGCACAAAAAAGCCCTCCCCCCGGAGGGCTCTTTTTTTGGTCCGCGCGGGTGTCCGCGCCGCCGGTCACGGCGCGGTGGCGCGGGCTTCGCGGTCGAACGCGTCGGGGGGCAGCTCGGTGTTGGGGGGCAGCAGCACGAACGGGCCGTATTGTTTGATGTAGGACAACGTAGGTATCGCGAGCACCTTTTGCGCGGTTGCGGGACCGCGGGCCAAAAACCTCAGGTGGCGCCAAAAACTCGTAAGAGATTGAAATATATGGATAAATGTTGGCGGCCAGGGTCAGAACCTGGCGCCCCATGTCACAGCATGAGATCTGCCGGCCGGCCCGCCGGGGGGCCGGGCACAAGTCGCGCGCCCGCGGCCAAGGCCGCCGCCCATGCGTCTGCATTGGTCATCGCGTCCCCCATCTCCGCGCGCGGCGGCAGGTCGAAGCGCAGGTGGTGGGGCGCGCGGCCGGCATCCAACGTGCGGGGACCGGGCGCGCTGACTTCCCAGGCCATGCTCGAGGTCTCCACCCGGCGGTGGCCGTCGGCGTCTTCGAGGGCAAGCGCCAGGGCCGGGGCCTCGTTCCCTTGGGCCACCAACAAAGAAAGCGCGCACAGGTCACCGGGCAGCTCGAGCCGTTCGTGCAGGAGCGTGGGTTCGCCGGCGGCGAGCTCGATCACCACGGGGACAAAATCGGTGGGGGCATCGTGCGCGGGGTGGTGGGCGTGGGCCACCCCGATGGGGGACAACCACCGAAGCGCGTCCGCCACGCCCGAGACCGGCTCGTCACAATAAGCGACGGTGAGGCCGGCGATGCGCACCTGGAGCGAGGCCACCGTGAGCGCGCCCGCCTCACCCGCCCCGACCCGGTGGGCGTCGTCGAGGGGGGCGACCCAGACCGAGAGCTGGGTGAGGGCGCTTTGGTCCTCGAAGGCGCAGCCGGTCGCGGCCAGGGCCCAGAGCACGCCAGCGAGACGTGTCACGGCCAAGGGTCCGAGAGGTCGGCGCGGGTGAGAAAGGTCTCGTCGGTGAGGGCGTCGAAGAAGGCGTGCAGGTCGGCGCGTTCTTGGTCGGTGAGCACAAAGCCGGAGACGAAGCCGCTCTTGATGGGGTTGTCCTTGCCGTCACCGGCGTTGGGCCCGTCTTCGGTCAACGTGCCCCCGCGGGCGTAGTGATCGAGCACGTCGTCGAGGGTGGCGAGGCTGCCATCGTGCATGTAGGGGGCGGTGACCGCGATGTTGCGCAGCGAGGGCGCCTTGAAGCGGCCCATGTCCTCGGGGTGGCCGGTGACCTTGAACAGCCCGGTGTCCGCGGCGGGGTACGCGCCGTCCTCATCGAGGTTGTACAGGCCGTTGTTGTGGAAAAAGACCTCGTCGAACACGGTGTTCTCGTGGGTGGTGGTGTCGGTGAACAGGTACCCGCCGTGGCAGTGGAAACACTCCAGGCGCTCGCCTTGGAACAGGGCCAAGCCGCGCCGGGCCGACTCGCTCATCGCGGTCTGGTCCCCGCCGTAGATCGCGCGGTCGTAGGCGCTGTCGAACGAGATCAGCGCCCGCTCAAAGGTGGCGATGGCGTCCACAATGCTCTTGAGCGTGATCTGGTCCCGATCGGGGAAGGCGTCGGCGAACAGGTCCGGGTATTCGTCGTCGTCGCGGAAGCGCTGCACGAGCTCGTCCTCGGCCCCGGAAAAGCCGAGCTCCACCGGGTCTTCGCCGAACAGCGGGAGCAGGGCCTGGTCCTCGAGCACGCGCACCACCGGCGAGGCCCAGGTCAAGGTCCCCGCGAAGGCCACGTTGGTGAGCGACATCGAGCTGCGGAAGTGGAACTGCCCGGTGGAGCCTTCGGCCAGCGCCAACCCATCGGTGAAGGCGCGCGCTTGCTCATGGCAGGACCCGCAGGACTGGGTCTGGTTGCGCGAGAGCCGCTTGTCATAAAAAACCCGCCGGCCGAGGGCGATCTTGGCCTCGGTCAGCGGGTTGTCCTCGGGGATCACCGGGAGGGGGAGAATCTCGGGGACCCCGAGCAGGGTGCGGACATCGGTGGGCGCCGGCCCCGCGTCCATGCCCGGTCCCTGCCCGGGGCAGCCGAGGGCCAGCCCGAGGAGCGACAACAGGGCGACGAAGGGCCGGGTCATGCCTTCACTGCACCGAGAAGAAGGTCTGGGCACCGGGGTTGGTGCCGTCGTGGGCGAGGTTGATCTTGGTGAACACCGCGGTGCAGTCGGGGTCGTCGGGGCTCGACATACAGCCCGGGGGGGTGTCGACGGTGTTGGCGTTGACGTCGGTGTCCGCGTACAGCGCGGCGGGGTCGGCCACGATGGTGTCGGTGGTGGGGTCGAAGCCGGAGAGCGCGAAGACGGGGCGGTTTTCGTTGGTGCAGGCGGTGACGTTGCCCATCATGTCCCCGTCGCACCCGGTGCTGCCGAGGTGGAAGTTGTAGCTCGGCACGTTCTCGGTCTCGAAGTCCATGCGAATGAACTTGTAGCCCCCCTGCCAGTTCCAGAACAGGGCGCTGAGGTTGAGGGGGCTCTCTGCAGCGGCATTGTCCTGGTGGTTGGCGTCAAAGGGCACCCCCAGGGTGAACTTGATGCCGTCGTACGTGCCCGCGGGGGCGGTCCCGACCACGGTGGAGCGGGTCTCGGCGGTGCCGTTGATGCAGGTGCCGGTGTTGTTCTCGAAATCGAGCAGGGCGACGTCGTCCGATTGCCACGCCCCGTCGTTGGTGAGGGCGAGGGGCACGTCGTTGCCCGCGTCGTCGACCAGCATCACGTTGTGCACATAGAAGCGGAAGTCGAGCGGGTTGGCCGCGGTGGCGCCGCTGCCCAAGGTGTAGCTGCCATCGCAGGCAAAATCCTCCGCCCCCACCTGGGCGGCGAACTGGATGGTGAACGTCTCGTCCTCGTCCCCGTCGCCATCCCCGTCCCCGTCCCCGTCCCCGTCCCCGGTGTCGGCCGGGCAGCCCCCGGTCAGGGGGAGCGCCAACAACAATCCTGTGCACAACACCATCGAACCGATCCGCAGCATGCGATTTCTCCTTGCAGGTCCACACACCCTATCCAGCCAAGCCGCGGCGTCGACGCGACATGATGTCGCGCCCCCCGCGCGCGGCCATGGTCCCGTTTACAGGTCCAGCACGACCCCGGCGGTGAGCGACGGGCCCGACCGCAGCCGGTCGTCCGCCTCCCACACCGGCGCCCGGCTGGTCAGGGTCACGAGCACGTCGGTCCACACCGACCAGGCCAACACCACGGTGGCTGTCACCAGTACGCTTCGATCGCGCAGAAGGTTCGGCGCGTGGGCCTCGACCCGGCCTTCGGCCCCGCCCATCACCGCCACATCGCTTCGCGGCTGAAACGCCACCAAGCCAGATCCGTGCACGGCGGGGCCAAAGACGCGGCCGTCCTCCGCGAGCGCCCCCGCTTCGACCCGGCCCGAGGCAAACACGCTCAACGGGGCGCGCCCCCCGACGTAGAGCCCGCCCAGCGCGGCCCGGTGCGCGCCCAGGCTCGGGTCCGCGCCCAATGCCAATGGTCGTCCCTTCTTGTCGCGCGGATGGAGGGCAGGGGGCGCGCTCACCGCGCCGGTCACCGACGCCCGGTGCCACAGGCCGGCCCAGCGAGCGGTCAGCACCTCGTAGCGGGCCTCCAGGGACGTGTCCAACGGTCCCAGGGTGTACAGCACCGGGCCCACCGTCTGGGTGCGGCGTTGGCCGAGCCCGCCGCTGAGCGTGAGGGTGAACCCGTCGACGGGGGTCACGGCCACCGCCACCCGCTCGTCAAACCCGATGGTGCCAGGCGAAAACCGCCCCACGTCGGGGTAGCGCTCGCTGCGCAGCTCGACGCTGGTGAACAACCGGACCCGCCCGGCAAACGACTGCCCGGTGCCGAGGGTGGTCAGGGTGTTGTCCCCGCAGGCGCAGGCCGCGCACGCCACCGCCGGTGGGGCCGCGGCGGCAGCGAGACAAATCGAGAACAGCAGGATGCGAAGGGTCATCGTCGCGGGGCCGCGGCTATTTCTTGGGCGGGTACTTCTGCAGCTTGCGCTGGAGGGTGCGGCGGTGCAGGCCCAACCGCTCGGCCGCGTGGGTGATGTTGCCGTCACATTCCGCGAGCACGCGCTGGATGTAGTCCCATTCGTGCCGGGCCAACGAGGGGATGTCGTCGTCACCGGGCGCGTCGGGGGCGACGGCGCCGGCGCCAAACAGCGCGGCCTCGACCTGGGCCGCGGTGGTGGGCTTTTGCAAATAGTGGCGAGCGCCCGCGTGCACCGCCTCCACCGCGGTGTCGATGGTGCCGAACCCGGTGAGCACCACCATCCACAGCCCGGGGGCTTTCTGGTGCAGCGCGCGCACGACATCGAGTCCGCTCATGTGGGGCATGCGCAGATCGATCACCGCGTGGGTGACCGTCGCGGGGTCAAACCGGTCGAGGGCCTCGGGACCGGATGCGGCGGTGAGCACCCGGTGGCCGCGGTCGGCGAAGGCCCGGGCCAGGCGCTCGCGGAAGACATCATCGTCGTCGACGAACAGGATCGTGACCGGGGCGTCGCTCATGCCGCCGCCGCGGCGGGGAACGCCAAGGTCACGGTGGTGGCGCCGTCTGTGTTCGCGAAATGCAGCTGCACCCCGAAGCGGTCGAACAGCGAACGCGCCAAAAACACGCCCAAGCCCATGCCCCCTTTGGTGGTCACGAACGGTTCGCCCAGGCGGTCGAGCACGTCCGCGGGGATGCCCGGCCCGGTGTCGCGCACCTCGAGCCGGGCGCGATCGCCGTCGCGAAACGCGCGCACGGTGACGGTGCCGCCGTGCTCGGCGGTGGCGTCGAGGGCGTTTTGCACCAGCGCGCGCAGCGCTTGGGCGAAGCCTTCCACCGGGCCATAGACGGCTTCGTCGTCGGTGATGTCCACCGCGAGTTGACCTTCCGCGGGGGCGAGCAGAGCGGTGGCGCGCTCGACGAGCTGGGACAGGGGGACGGCCCGGGGCACCTCGCCGAGGGTGGCGCCGGCGTCGGCCGAGAGCCGCTGCAGCACCTGGTGGCAGCGACCCACCTCGTCGAGAAGCAGGCCGAGATCGTCGAGCACCGCGGGGGGCGCGTGCTGGGCGGTGAGGGCCCCTTGGAGCTCAGCTGCGATCACAGAAATGGTGGACAGCGGGGTGTTCAGCTCGTGGGCGGCCCCGCTGGCCAGGGTGCCGAGCGCGGCCAGCCGCTCGGCGCGCTCGGTGGCGAGCCGGGCTTGGTGCAAGGCCTCGGTCTGTTCGCGCAGGGCCCGGGCGAGGCGCCCGACGAAGCCGACGATGAGCGCGGCGCTGAGCACGTACGCGAACCACATGCCGCGCAGGTGCAGGGTCATGGTCGCGGCGTGGTGGGTGTGGTCGTCGCCCGCGAGCAAAAACAGGCCGGCGTAAAGCAACGCGGCGAGGCCGGTGAGGCCGACGGTGGCGGGCAAGGGCAGGACCACCGCGGCCACCGCCACGTGCACCACGTAAAGCACCGCGAAGGGATTTTGTGCGCCCCCGGTGAGCACGAGCAAGCCGGTGAGGATCAACAGGTCGGTGCCGAGCACCAGCGCCACCAACCACGAGGACGTCCGCACCCCCCGGCGCACGGCGAGCGCAAAGGCTTGATTGCTCACCGCCTCCAAGCCGAGCAACACCGCCACCGCGGGCCACGACGTGACCACCCCCGGGGCGAGCCACGCCACCACCGCGAGCAGCGCGAGCAACCCGGCGAACACCCCCCAGCGCATGCGCAGCACCCAGGAGAGGGTGAGCGTGTGGTGGCTCTCGGGGGGCGTGACCGGCGCGGGGACCATGCCTTGTCCCTATCAAGCCGGACCGGGGCCGGCCCGCGGCAAATGGTCGCGGCGCAGGGTCAGCGCGGGGGGCGTTCGGACACGTACATGTTAATGTCGGCGTGCACGACCTCGACCCCGGCGGTGTCGAGCACGGACACGGGGATGACGTTGTCCCCCACCGCGAAGTCCCCGTCGAGCTGACACACCGCGCGCAGGTCGGTGCCGGCCTTCTTCAGGTATTGCACGGTCATGCCCTTGGGAATCCAGCGCAGGTGCTTGGGCAGGCTGGCCTCGATCATGACCCCGCAGGCCATCTCGCACATGTTGCAGCAAGCGATGGCGTGAACTGTTCCAATGTGATTGTGTACCGCACGGTGTTTCTTGACCGTGACCTCGCAGCGGCCGCGCTCCAGGTGTTCGACCCGGGGGGCGATCGACGAAAAATAAGGCGCCCGCATACACACCACTTTGGTGAACAGCGCGCGCCCGCCAGGGTAGCGACTCATCTTTTGGTACGTGGCGAGGATGTCCATGGGTTCCGCCTCCGGCGAAACCATGCCACGGACAAGGACCCGCGACCATGGCCGCGGGCGCCGCGCGGAGGCTACTTGAGCTCGCGCACCTCGCCGGCCTTTTTCGAGCCGTTCGCCCCGCTGTCTTCGAACCACAGGTCGACCACGTCGACGTTGATCTCCTTGAGGGTCAAACCGGTCTGGGGCTCGATGCCCTCGACCAACGCCGAACGGATGTCGCGGGCCACGGTGGGGATGGACGCGCCGTAGTCGACGACCACGCGGCAGTCGATGGCCGCTTCCACCGTGCCGATCTCGACGTTGACCCCGAAATCACGGGGCAGGTCGGAGTCGTCGCTGAAGCTGCGGGCGAACTTGCTCAGTCGTTGGGACGCGCCCACCGGGGCCAGCGCATGTACGCCGTCGACATCGCGGATGATCAGGCTCGCCATCTTGGCCAGCACCTCGAGGCTGAGGTGGGTCATGCCGCGCTGTCCGTCGGAGTTGAGCGCGATGTGGCCAGGCTTGTTGACCGCGGTGAGGGAACGGGTGTCGTTGTTCCCCCCGTCGCTGGTGACGCGTTTGCTGGGGGTGGCGGTTTGGGTGTTGGCGGTGGCCATGGGGTCTCCTTTCGTCAGGTGAGAGGGGGCCGCTCAGCCCAGAGGGGGCGGAAACGAGGCGGTCCCCGGGGAGGGTCGGCGAGGCCGGTCGGTGGTCTCGGCCGAGGAGAAGAAAAGTCTATGCAGAAGCATTCCGGCGCCGCCGCCGATGGCGGCGGTGGCGAGGGCGTACAGGGTCTCGGCGAAGGCGCCGAGCAAAGCCGCGGTGAACAGCAGCCCCACCAACGCCCCCCCCGCGACGAACACCGCGGGGCGGCGCAGGTCCTCCCGCAACGTGGGCTGCGGCGGTGGGTAGGCCTGCCGGCGGGGGGGCAGGTCGGGCATGTCGGCGAAGGGGTCTCCGGGTCCCATCACAAAATCCTTTCTCGCTCAGCGCAGGTGACGGCCGTGGGTGGGGCGGCGGTGATAGGCGGTGTTGACGTCGAGCCGGGCCACCGCGATCCCGGTGGCGAAGTCGAGGGCTTCGAGGGCCCGGCGCCGCGAACGGGCGGCGGCGTCGACGAGGGGCACCCCGGGCTTGAGGTACAAGCGGGCCGCGGCGCGCCACCCGTCGTCGTCCCGGTCGATGTCGACGTCGACGTCTTGCACCTCGGCGTCCTCCAGGCAGGCCCGGGCCACGATGCTCTCCAACACCGAGCGGTCGGCCACGATGCGCCCCTCGCCGTAGCCGGGGTCGTCGGCGAGCACGAACGCGCCGGGCACCGGGCGCAACCCCGCGAACGCGACCCGCACACACAACACCCCGCCGAGCACAAACAAAAGCCCGGCGACAATGGTGAACAGCAGACCGAGCAGGGAGTTTTCCACCAGGGCGGCGGCCATCGACCAGCCGGGACCGTCGATGCGCACAAAACCGTTCGTCCAGAAGTACAGCACCAGGGCTGCGGCCCCGCACGCCATCATCGCCAAGCCGAGCACCGCGGTGAGCACCCGGCGGGCACGGTGACGAGCGGGAGCCAGCGCAACCGGGGACGAGGTCATGGGCAAACCTTTCGCGAAGGGTGAACACCCCTCTGCAGTGCCAAATCAATGCCAGGCGACAAAACCCACTGGATGGGTCCGCGATCTGTCGCAAAGTGTCCCACCTGGACAAGATCTGGGACGAGATCGCCACGATCGAGGCGGGACCCGACGACGCCGGAGCGGACACGGCGGACGCCGAAACGGGATGTATGCTGCGCCCGCGCGCGGGACCTGACGTGCCGGCGCATGGCGCGGTGTTCGCATCTGCCGCCACACATCTGCCGCCACCAAGGAGGGCCGCATGGACCACGCCGTCGAGACCATCGCCATCGGGCAACGCCTGCTCGACAAGTTGATCAGCTGGGCCGAACAAGGCGTGGCCCTGCTCCCCAATATTGCAGTGGCATTGATCATCCTCCTCCTCACCTGGGTGCTCGCCGGCCTGCTCGCGCGCCTGGCCGAACGCGCGATCAAACGCATCGTGACCCACCCCCAGCTCAACTGGTTGCTGGTCACCACCGTGCGCCTGTCGATCTGGGCCGGCGGGGTGTTCATGGCCCTCGACGTGGTCAAGCTCGACAAGACCGTGACCTCGATGCTCGCGGGCCTCGGCATCCTCGGTCTCGCCCTCGGCTTTGCCTTTCAGGACCTCGCCACCAACTTCATGGCCGGGGTGATGCTCGCCCTCCGCCAACCCTTCAAGAACGAAGACATCATCAAGACCGGCGATCACATGGGCGTGGTCCAAGGCACCGACCTGCGCGCGGTGAAGATCAAGCTGTTCACCGGCGAGATCGTGATCGTGCCCAACAAGGACGTGTTTCAAAGCGCGCTCATCAACTACAACGCCTTGCCCCACCGGCGGGTCGACATCGAGGTGGGCGTGTCCTACGGCGACGACCTCGAGGCCGCACGCGCCGCTGTCACCCGGGCCCTCGAGGGGGTGCCGGCCCGCTTGGCCCACAAAGACCCCGAGGTGTTTTTCACCGGCTTCGGCGACAGCTCCATCGACCTCGTGGCCCGGTTTTGGATCGACTACGACGTCCAGCCCGACTATCTGTCCGCCCGCTCGGACGCGGTCATCGCGATCAAGCGCGCCCTCGACGAGGCCGACATCACCATCCCGTTCCCGATCCGGACCCTCGATTTCGGCATCAAGGGCGGCGAGACCCTCCGCACCCAACTCCCGTCGGGCCCGCGCGCCCTCGCCTCCTGACGTCGTCGCGCACCGGGACGCATCTTGACGGAAAGCGCCCCGCCCGCCAGGAAGAGGCGTGCGCTACGTCTTGTTCTTCAGCGGCATCGCCTCCGCCGAGGCCATCTTCGCCTGGCGACTGCCCCTGCTGGCAGCGGCATTGGGGGTGCCCTTGTCCCCGTGGTGGGGGCTGTTGCTGGTGTGGCCGTCGGTGTCGACGTTCGTGGTCGCCTTCGCCTACCACCGGCGGGTGGGCAGCCTGTACGGCAAGCGCACCGACGGCACCTTGCCCCGGGCCCGGGAGTTCATCTTTTTGCCCTGGCTGGTGGCCTACCGCACCGGGTGGTGGGCGGTCCGCTGGTGGCGCAATGAAAATGCATACGACGAAGTGTGCGACGGGGTCCTGGTCGGCCGCCGCCTGCTCGACCACGAGGTCCCCAGCGGCATCGACCACGTCATCGACCTGACCTCGGAGTTCGTCGAGGCCGACCGGCTGCGGTCGTTGCCCGGCTACCACGTGTTCCCCACCCTCGACGGGACCGCGGTGAGCGACGCCCACCTCGAGGAGATCGCCGCGCTGGTCGACCGGCTCGACGGCACCACCTACGTGCACTGCGCCGAAGGGCATGGCCGGGCGGGCATGGTGGTGGTGCTGATCTTGTTGCTGCGCGGGCTGGCCGAGGACGTCGCCGCGGGCGAGCGCTTGGCCCAAAAGGCCCGGCCCCGCATCCACCTCGGGACCGACCAGCGCGCCCGGTTGGAGCGCTTTTGGGCACAGCGGGCGGACGCGGCGTGAGCACCGATCCGCGTGCCCACCGCGCGCAGATTCAGCGCCAGCGCATCCTCGACGTGCTCTTTTCGTTCGGTTGGCTCACCCTCAAAGAGCTCGCCTTCTACACCGACCTCGACCCCGCCGTGCTCCTCGCCCACCTCGACGAGGGCGCCGAAGGCCTCGTGCCCTCGGGCCGGGTCGCCCGCCGGCGCCGCAAGGGCGAGACCAAAGTGTTCGAGTACACCGTCGACCCCTACTGATCTGTTTGTCGCGGTGAGGTGAACGCCCCCCCCAGGCGCGCGAAGCAGGCTTCGCCGCGGCAGCCCGTGGGCGGGGTCACCACCGGGTCGGCGGCGGGGCGGTCCCGTTGGGTGGGCGGAAACCCGCGCGGGTCTGTGTCCCGGGCCGCCAGCTCGGCGCGAAAATAGGCCCGAAGCGCCGAGAGCTCGTCGTCGGGCGGGCGCTGTTCGTCGAACCGGCGGTGGGCCTCCGCGAGCTGGGCGTCGCTCAACCCCCGCAACGGGTCGGGCTCGCTGAGGTCGTACACCGCGAGGGCGCCGGGGAGCGCGTCGGGGCTGTCCGGCCGGTGACATTGCCCGCAATACAGCTCAAACAGTCCACGCACCGGCTCGAACCGGGCCGCGCCGCCGGGGCCCGCCGCCGACCGGGGACAGCCGGCGAGCAGGGCCAAGCCGACCCCCGCCCCCACCCACGTTCTCCTCGTCGCGGCCATCACCGGGCCAGCGTCCCACAACCGCGGACCCGGGCCGGCCATTCCCGGCGTTTTCGGTCCGCGCCGAGATCGATCCCGGCGGTCGGCCGTTCTCACCCCGCACACGACCGGAGAACGCCATGACCCGACCCCTTCTGTTCGCCCTCGCCATCCTCTGCGCCACCTCTGCGCTGGCCGCAGACAAAAACGTCAAAGCACGCATCGGGGCCCAAAAGGGCCTCGACTTCCTCGTGCAGCAATCCGACGCCTGGTCGTCGGGGCACGCCTGCTACGGCTGCCACGTGCACGCGGTGACCCTGGAGGCGTTCGTGATCGGCAAGGCCAACCAATACGACATCGGCCACGCCCCCCTCGACCGCATGATCCGCGCGATGACCGTGGGCGAGGGCGGGACCCGGGGCCAAGGCGGCCTCAGCTACCACCAGACGTCGCTGCTCGCGCCGTCCAAAGCCTTCGGCGGGGCCGCGTTCGCCCACTACGACGCGCACATCCGGGGCGACGCCCGCGACGACCTCATCCAGACCGGCCGCGAGCTGCTCGCGTTCCAGGTCGCCGACGGCCGGCTCAAGGGCGACTACAGCAACGGCCCGGTGGCGGTGGGCGACACCCAATCCACCTACCAAGCGGTGCAGACCTGGCGTCAAATCTACGCCCGCACCGCCGACGACAAGTGGCTGTCCCCCATTCGCAAAGCCGAGGCCTACTTGACCGGCCTGGCCACCGGCTATTCCCAAAATCCCCCGTCCAATCTGCAAGAACTCAACTACGCCGCCCTGGGGCTGGTGGAGGCGGGCGCGGGCTTGTCCGAGCCCACCGTGCACGCCCTGCGCGGCGAGATCCTCGAGCGGCAAAACCCCGACGGCGGCTTCAGCTTCGACAAAGGCCGGCCCTCGGCGGCGTTCGCCACCGGCCAAGCGGTCTACACCTTGCGCCGGTTGGGCATGGCCGACAAGGACCGCGCGGTGCAAAAGGGCACCGCGTGGCTGCTCGGACACCAGCAGAAAGACGGCGGCTGGTCCCACGCGGGCTCGTCCAAAGCCGAGGCGATGTGGGGCGTGCTCGGCCTGGTGTCCCTCGACGTGGTGAGCATCGAGGTCGCGGGCCTGCGCGACGGCATGCACGTCGACGACGTGGGCCCGATCAAGGTGCGGGCCGACGACAACCAGGCCGCGGGCATTCAGAAGATCACCGTGCTCCTCGACGACAACCCCATCGCCTCCGGCGCCACCCCCACCCTCGACGTCAAGCTCCCCCAGACCTGGCGCCGCGAGGGGCTGCACTTCGTCGAGGTCGAGGCCACCAACAAAAAAGGCAAAACCGCTCGTCGCCGTTTTGCCCTCTACGTCGGCGACGCCATCCTCACCGAGCTCGGCTCCCAATACCAAGCGGGCAAAACCACCGTCACCTACCGTGACATCGGGCCCGCGGGCAAGACCGGCTACGTCGACCTCAACATCTACGCGACCTCGACCAAAGACGGGCTCGCCGGCCGGGGCAAGCTGATCAAGACCTCCCGGCAGCCCCGAAAGCCGGGCCCCGGCCTCGTGGTCTGGGACGGCAAAACCGACGCGGGCAAAACTGTGAAGAGCGGGCGCTACTATGCCGAGCTGGTCTACAAAGACGGCGCGGGCAAGACCCGCCACTCCGTCGAGCAGCTGTTCGCCCACGAGAGCGAAGCCGACGCCAAGAAGCGCTACGGGGCGGTCACCGGGAGCCTGAAGGGCGCGGGGCGGGCCATGGCCAACACCGAGGTCGAGCTCGTGGACAAGCTGGGCAACGTGGTGCAGCGGACCCGGAGCACCGACCAAGGCCAGTACCGGTTTAAGAACGTCGACGAGGGCGAGTACCAGGTGCGCATCAAAAAAGAGGGCTGGAACGCGCCCGCCGCGGCCCCGGTGCAGAGCGTGGCCGGCGAAGAAGCCGAGGCCGACGCGGAGTTGCGGCGCGAGTGAGGCCGCGCGGGTGACCGGTCTCGGGGTCGCTCAGGCGGCGCCGAGGCGTTCGCGCACCCGTTGCCGGCTTTGCTTGGCCGCGGCGAAGTCGGGGGCCACCCGGAGCAGGTCGTCGAGCACGGCGAGGCACTCCTGGTCGCGGTTGGCCGCGGCCAGCGCCGCGGCCTTGTTGTACAGCGCGGGCAGGTGGGTGCCGTCGAGGGCCAGGGCGCGGTCGAAGGCGAGCAAGGCCTCGGGGATGCGCCCTGCCAATGTCAGTGCACGTCCGTGGTTGGCGTAGACCTCGGGGAGCTTGGGGTGCTCGGTGGCGGCGGCGGACAGGAGGGCCAGGGCTTGGTCGAGGTCCTGTTGGGCGGGATCGGACGAGAGCCCGTCGGGACCATGTCGCTGCACACGCTCGAGATAGGCGGCGCCGAGGTTGCTCTTCATCTCCGCGATCTCGGGCTCGAGGTCCACCGCCTTCTGCAGGGCTTCGATGCCCTCGTCGAGGCGGCCTTTGCGGACCAACAGCGCCCCCCGGGCGTAGTGATACGTCCCGATGGTGTGGGTGGGCGCGGGGGCTTGCTCGAGGGTGGCGAGGGCGGCGTCGGGGTCGCCGGATTGTTCTTGGGTGCGGGCTTTGTCGAGGACCCCCGCGAGCACATCGGCGAGTTCGGCCTCGAGGGCGTTGTTGTCCGTGGCTGCCATCAGAACGTCCAGGCCATGGTGGACAGCGCCCACTGCTTGAGGTTGGTGAAGAAGCCTTCCTGGGCGAGGGTCTTCTCGGTGATTTGTTCGCACTCGGCGATGCCCGAGGCGAACCGCTGGTCGAGCGATTGGGCGATGCCGGGGTCGTTGGTGGCCATGATCGACTCGGAGTCGCGCGAGTCGGAGCGGCCGTTGAGGTTGTGCGAGCCCACCAGCGAGTACTTCCCGTCGAACGACGCGGTCTTGCTGTGGATGGTCCCGCCCTGCTTTTCATAGATTTTGCAGCCCGCTTCGAGCAGCTCGTCGAAGAAGTAGCGCGCGGCGTCGGACACAAACCCGAGGTCGTTGGACGCCCGGGAGTTGGTCATGATCTGTACGTCCACCCCGCGCTCGGCGGCCTCGACCAGGGCTTGGCGAATCTCCGGCGGGGGCAGGAAGTAGGCGTTCTCGATCACGATGCTCGATTGGGCGGCGTTGATGCTGTGGATGTACAGCTGCATGGTGTGGTCGTCGCCGTCCTCGTCGGGACGGTGCTGCACGAACCGCACGGTGGGGCCGCCTTCGACCTCTTGGGCATCCGAGAACAGCCCCTGGGCGCCTTCGGGGATGGGCTCGCCCAGCTCGGCCCAGTTCTTCATGAAGCCGCGCTGGGCGTCGTGCACCGCGGGGCCTTCGATGCGCATGTCCGCGTCGCGCCACGCCTCGGTGCTCTTGCGGCCGCCCCCGGGGAGCAGCTGCCGGCCCGAGCCGCCGAAGGCGTACTCGTCCGCGATGTTCATGCCGCCTTCGATGGAGATTTGCCCGTCGACGATCAGGTGCTTTTCGTGCCACCGGTCGTTGATGTCCCAGAACTGGGTGAGCATGTCCCCGTAGCCCCGGACCTCGACCCCGGCCTCGCGCATGAAGTCGAAGATCTTCTCGTCGGAGCGGTTGGATCCCAGCTTGTCATAGATGACGCGCACATCGAGGCCTTCTTCGGCCTTGGACGCGAGCAGCCGGGCGAGCTCCCAGCCGGTCTCGTCGTCGGTGAAGATGAAGGTCTGCAGGTGCACCGACTCTTTGGCTTCGCTGATGATCTTGTTGCGCTCTTCGAAGCTGTTCACCCCGTCGAACAACATGGCGGTGGTGTTGCCGGTGCGCGCGGCCGAGCCGGTGGTGCGGTCGAGCAACCGCTCGAACTGCGCGGTGCCGAAGGTGGGGCGGATGTCGGCCCCGCCGGACAGGCGCACGCCGAACACGCTGGAGCCCTTGGACACCGACCCGGTCTTGACCGGCGCCTGGCCGGTCTTGGTCGCGGGCAATTGCCCAAAGCCGTCCGCGGGGGTGCCGGGGGCCTTTGGGGTGGGCCCGGGCCCGTCGATCTTCTGTTGTTGCTGAACCTGGGCCCCGCCGACCTTTTTCCCGCCGCCCAGGTTGGGCCGCTTGTCGATGGGGCTTTGTTGTCGGGGACGCGGGGAAGAGCGACGGACGACCATGGACACCTCTCGACTCAAGTACCCGCCACCGCTCCATTTTGGCCCCGACGGATCGACAATGTCAGGCTAGAAGACCGATGCCCGGCCGTAAAGTTGCCCGGCGCACACCCACCCACACCCGGGGAGCCGGCGAAGCGCATGCCAGACGAGAGCCAGCCAGCCCCTGACCGCGCCAATCTCATCGTGCGCGCCTCGCTCGCGGCCAACGCGCTTTTTTTGGTGGCCGCGGCGGTGGTCTACAGCCTGAGCGGGAGCCAGCTGGTGCTCGCCCAGGGCGCCGATTCGCTCATGGACGTGGCCGCCGGCGCGATCCTCGCGTACAGCGTGGCGGTGGCCCGCCGGCCCCGGGACGAGGACCACCCCTTCGGCCACCAGCGGGCCGAGCCCATCGGGGCCTTGATCACCGCCGTGCTCGCCGGCGTGCTGGGGTTCGCGGTGCTGCGCAGCGGGGTCATGGCCCTGTGGGCGGCCGAGACCCCCCGCCTCGACGCGGCCGTGGCCTGGCTCCTGGGTGCCAAAATGATGTTTAAAATCGGGCTCTTACTGGTCATTTGGCGCACCCGGAGCAAGGGCCCGGCGCTCGACGCGGCGCGGGTCGACGCGCGCAACGACGTGCTCGCCAACGGCAGCTCGCTCGCGGGGGTAGCGCTGTTTCACGCGGGCTTCACCTGGGCCGACGCCGGGCTCGCGCTGCCGGTGGGGGCGTACATCATCGTCAGCGGGGTGGGCCTGGCCCTGGAAAACCTCGCGCTGTTGATGGGCGAAAGCCCCGACGACGACGTGCTCGCCCGCATCCGGGCCCGGGCCGCCGAGGTCGCGGGGGTGATCCGGGTGGAGAGCCTGCGGGCGCAGTACCTCGGGCCGCGGTTGCATGTGGAGATCGCAATCGTGGTGTCCGGCGACCGCAGCGTCACCGAGGGCCACGACATCTCCGTCGACGTGCAGCGGCGCATCGAAGAGCTCGACGAGGTGGTCGAGGTGTTTGTGCACGTCGACAGCGACGACCCCTGAGCCGCGTGCGTTCGCTCACAGATCACGACCGGGCTTTTTCCTCCCGGGGGCCAGCTTTGTCTAAAGCCCGAATGCGCTTGCCACGGAGGAACGATGCTGCGCTTGTCCACATGGGTCTCGGTTTTTGCTCTTGGTCTGTCGGGGTTGGTCGTCGGGTGCGACGGCGGCGCGGGCGGGTATGACGACGCGCTGCTCGCGGAATACAAACGCGCCTTGCCCCAAAAGGACGTGCTCCGGCCGGGCACCCCGGGCAACGCGGCGGCGATGGCCATGGCGGTGGGCGAGCCCGCCGAGTATCCGCCGATGGGCATCGAGCCCACCCAGCACATCGTGCGCACCGTCGAGGACATGATCGACATTCTCGAGGCGGTCACCGCCACCGAGCCCACGGTGTACAAAAGCGAGACCAAAGAGTTCGTGTGGGGGCCCTTCGCCGACGAGGACAACGACCGCGACCACGTCGAGGGCGGGCAGGTCTTGGTCTACATCAAAGACCAGGGCGAAGAGGGCGATCACGACTTCCGCTATGTGTATGCATTGGGTCGGATGGTGGACGATGACCTGTCGAGCCTGCGCCCGGTGATCTGGGGCGGCACCAACGTCGACGACGAAGAGCTCGGCCACGGCTCGGGCATCACCCTGTGGGATTTTGAAGCCAACCGCGACTTCGTCGCCGCCCACAACCCCGACCCCGAGTACCTCACCGAGGGTCGGTTCGTCGCGGTGTACGGCAAGGGCCCGGCCGAGGACAACCCCGACGTCACCCACACCATCGTCGCCGCCACCTTCCGCAACTTCCGCGACCGCGAAGATGACCAAGCCGCCAACCTCGACCACCTCTACGGGCGGGTCGAGGACGGGGAAAACACCGTGGACTTCATCAGCATGGAGCTGACCGCGGACATGTTCCCCGAGGGCAGCAACGGCGAGACCGAGGCCGAGCTCCTCAGCATCGACATGGCCTTCTTCAACGAGGGCGCGGGCCGGGCCGAGGTCAGCGTGGTCGGCGGCGAGCTCGACACCTCCAACGAAGTGAGCACCATGCTCGGCGAAGAGTGCTGGGACCCGGCCCTCAACCGCCTCTACTTCGATGTCACCGCCATCACCCCCAACGGCGACGAGGTCACCGCCGAGAACGAGGGCGCGGAGATCGACTGCGGCTTCTTCGCCCTCGACCTCGACACCCTGGGCGTGCCCAGCCTCGAGGCCATCGACCCCGCGCACCGCGCGGCCCTGGCCGACGTCGCCGAGAACGGCATCGGCAACTGAGACAATGCTCCTGAGCGGGTGGGCGACACCCCACGTGTGCGCGGCGCGCCCTTCGGGGCGCGTCTTTTTTTTGATGCCAAGCGACGGCTCACCGATCAGGGCATCAACGGGCGGAACCAAACCTGGCGGCTGATGGTGCTGAAGGTGTCGACACAATCGAGGTACCACCGGTCGCCGATGCCCACCGGGAACATGCTGTCCTGGTGGTAGTTGTGCGCGTCGCCGGGGGCGGCGTAGCGGTGGACGGAGACGCGACCCACGAGGGAAAACCCCGTCTGCCCCGCGGGCTCGACGTAGGCGGCGCAGTAGCCGCGCCCCGTGTTCACGTTCGCGTCGAGCACCACCGTGACCATGCCGTTGCTGGTCGCGGTCAGGGGGTTGGCGTTGTCGGTGGCGAGGGCGGCGGCGGTGATGTCGGAGAGGCCGCCCCACAAGCTGCTGCCCGCGCTCACCTCGGCGCCCGGCGCGATCTGCAACCCGCCCTGGACCGCGAGCTGGCCGGTGACGGTGAAGTCGGTGCCGCGGCCGGCCCGGGTGGCCTGGGGCAGGGCCCAGATTTGTTGCCGTCCGGCCAGGGGGGTGCCGTCGACGTCGATGGCCACGAACAGCTCGGCCGCGGAGAACACCGCGTCGGGCAGTGCAGTGCCATTCTGGCCGAGCACCACCGCAAAGTCGCCGTTGGCCACGTCCACGGTGAGGGGCTCGGTGTGCAACGCGGCGCCCGCCACCGGGTCGTCGAAGATGGTGAAGGTCATGTCGATCTGCGCGTTGACCGCGACGCCGTTGAGGTCGAGGTGGCCGCGGTAGGGGATGCCCCGGGCGGGCGGGCCGTCGCCGGCGGCGTGGACCAGGGCGGCGATGAGGATCGCGGCGGCGATGACGAGCACGGGCATTTTTGTACGAGGCATGTGGGGCTCCAAGCGACGACACGGAGTCTAGCGCGAATGGAGGCCGCGCCCCGCCCCCGATGGCACGAGCCCTCGCGACGGGGCGGCTCCCCGTCGAACGAGGCCGGCCCGCGCGTCGGTGGCGCCGGATGTCACCGGCTCAGGGCATGAAGGGGCGGAACCAGACCGTTCGCTCGATGGTGCTGAACGTATTCACGCAGTCGACGTACCAGCGGTCGCCCGCGCCCACGGGGAAACTCGCGTCCGCATAATAGATGTGGGCGTCCCCGGTGCTCGACGTGTACCGGTGGACCGCGGCGCGGCCCGCGACCTCAAAGCCGCCCGTCCCGCCGGTTTGAATGTAAGCGATGCAGTAGCCGCGCGATCCGTTGATGGCGGCTTCGAGCGACACCGTGACCACGCCGTTGGTGCCGGCGGTGATGGGCGCCCCCGCGGTGGCGTTGATGGCGGCGGTGGTGGTGTCGTTCCGTTCGCCCCACACGCTGGTCAGCGCGCTGACCTGCCGGCCGGGGCCGATCTGCATCACCGCCGCGTCCCCGAACCCGTCGGTGGAGGCGCCGTCGGTGAAAAACCGGATCGGCGCGTTGTTGGTGACAATGCGAATGTGTTCGTTGGGGTTGCCGGAATAGAGGCCGAGGTCGGGGAAGGTCATCGACGGCGGCGTCCCTTTGTAGACCGCCCCGCCTTGGACCTCGAGCTGCCCGGTGACGGTGAACTGGGTGCCGTGGCCGGCCCGGGTGGCCTGGGGCAAAGCCCAGATCTGTTGGCGGCCGGTCAGCGGGGTGCCGTCGACCTCGATGGCCACGAACAGCTCCGCGGCGGAGAACACCGCGTCGGGCAGTGCAGTGCCATTTTGACCGAGCACCACCGCAAAATCCCCGTTGGCCACGTCCACCAGCAGGGTCTCGGTGTGCAGGGGGGTACCGGCCACCGCGTCGTCGAAGATGGTGAACGCGATGTCGATCTGGGTGTTGACCCCGACGCCGTTGAGGTCGAGGTGGGCGCGGTAGGGGATGCCCCGGGCGGGGGGACCGTCGCCGGCGGCGTGGACGAGCGCGGTGATGAGGATCGCGGCGGCGATGACGAGGACGGGCAACTTCGTACGAGGCATTTCGAGCTCCAAGCGACGGTTTGGAGTCTACCGCGACAACCAGATCCGGCGCTGGCTCACGCCGCGGCTGTCTCACGGGTCGTGGTCGAGTGAGCACAGGAGGATGGGACATGAAGATTTGGGCCATGGGGGTGGTGTTGGCCGCCGGTCTTGTCGCGGGACCGGCCGCGGCCCAGCAAGCGAAATGTACCCGTGCGTACGGCCAGACCGCGTGCGGCTACGACTGCACGGCCGCCTACGGCCAAATCAAGTGCGCCCAGACCCCGGCCGGGGTGTGCGAGGCCCGCGCGGGGCAAATCACCTGCTGGGACCCCCCGGGCGACGTCGGGTGGCAACGCCGCGTGCCCAAGGCGAGCTGCACCCGCGCCTATGGGCAGACCGCGTGTGGCTATCACTGCAAAGCCGCGTACGGCCAACTGAAGTGTGCGCAGACACCCCAGGGGGTGTGCCAAGCCCAGTACGGGCAACTGTCGTGTTGGGACCCGCCCCCGTCGCGCCGCGCGCCCGCGGGCCGGGTGGGCCGGGGCCGGTCTCGACGGGGCCAAGCCCCGGTGCAGGCGGAGTGCAAAAGCGCGTACGGCAAGACCGCGTGTGGCTACGGTTGCGTGGCCGCGTACGGCGACCTGCAATGCGCGTCGCATCCCGGGGGGGTGTGCACCGCGGCCTATGGCAAAATTGTGTGCAGCGGCTGAGCGCTCAGGCCGCGGGCGCGGCGGCCTCGACGGGGGCGAGGCCTTCCCGGTCCGCGGTCAAAAACGGCAACGCCGCGTCGAGGAACGCCCCGGGGTTGTCGACGTGGGCGAAGTGGGACGCGCGCTCGAGCCACACCATGTCCGCGCCGGGCACGAGGGCGGAAAGGCGCTTGCCCACCACCGGCGGCACCATCGGGTCGCGCCGGGCGTAGATCAGCTGGAGCGGGACCGGGAAGGCCTCGCCCCCGTCCCGGCGTCGACGAAGCCGGGCTTCAAAGGTGGCCAGCCCCGACACGCTCATGGTCTCCCGCAGGTACTTGTACAGGCCGCGGCGCCCGGCGGCGGTGCGCAATGGAGCTGCATACTGGGCGTGCTCCTCGCGCGACTTGAGCGTCTCGTCGTAGTAGTGCACGTTGGTGTGCACCCACCGCTCCACGTCACGCCGGACCAGCGCGTCGAAGAGCGCGGCGCTCCCGGGCAGACCCAGCGCCCCCTTGAGCGCGTAGAGCCGGGGCAACGGCACCGCGGGACCATGCAACTGCACGAGCCGCGACATGTCGACCCCGTCGAGCGCGGCCTGCATCGCGAGGTATCCGCCCATGCTGTTGCCCACCACCGCGCAGCCGGCGATCCCCAGGCCGTCCATGACGTCGCCCAGCCAGCGCCCGAGCCGGGCCGGGGTGTAGACCTCGTCGAGAACAACTTCGGACGCGCCGTTGCTGGGGAGGTCGGGGGCGTAGACGGTGAAGTGTTCGGCCAGGGGCTTGTAGACGTAACGCCACGAGTAGTTGGACGTCATCAGGCCGTGCAGCAACAGCAGCGGCGGCCCTTTGCCCAGGGTGCGCACCGCGACGTGCATGCCCGGGCCGAAGGGCACGTGAATGGTCTTTTCCGTGGTCGCGTCGAAGCCGTGCGGTACCCGGGGATGGTCGGGCACGTCGGCCAGCGGCAACTGGTCGAAAGGGGCGCGGTCCATGTGGTCGAGGTACCATGGTCACCGGGGCCGACAACGCCCCTTGCCACCGTTGTCACCATCCGTCATGAACGCGGCAGAGAGAGGGAGAACCATGAAGTCCAATGTTGCAGTTGTCGCGTTGCTCGGTTTGTTCGTCGGGGCGCCGGCCCACGCCGCCGGTTGGGAGCTCACCACCACCAAGGGTTCGTTGAAAATCTACAAACGCGAAAAGGCCGGCTCCGAGGTCAAAGAGGTCAAGGCCGTGGGCATCATCAAGGCCCCCGCCCACGCGGCGAAGAATGTGCTCGACGACCTCGAGCACTACCCGGACTTCATGCCCTACGTCGAGACGGCCAAGATTCTCAAGCGCAACGGCCGGACCATCATCAACTACCAGTACCTCGACACCCCGCTCATCGCCGACCGGGACTACGTGATCGAGCGGCATGACGAGTCGAGCTGGGGCAAAGACGGCAAGCCCATTTACAAGTTGCGGTGGACGTCGGCCAAGCCCGGGGTGGGACCCAAGCCCACCGACGACGCGGTCCGCTTGACCACCGTCAACGGCTCTTGGCTGCTCGAGCCCATCGACGACAACACCACCAAGGGCACGTATTACCTGCACACCGATCCGGGCGGCTCGTTGCCCGGCTTCGTGGTCAACATGGCCAACGGCAAGGCCATCCCCGGCGTGTTCGAAGCGGTCGAAAAACAAGCCAACAAAGAGAAGTACAAGTCCAAGACCCCCGCCTATCCCGAGGCGTCGGCCAAGCCCTGAGCCCCGGTGCGCGGTGACCCGCCCCGGGTCACCGGGTTCGAGATCTCGCCGCCAGTGGCGATGATGGGGTGATGACCGGTAGGTTCCCTCCGGACCCGCTTTCGGAGACCGCACCGTTGGACATTCAGCTGAGCGACAGCGACGTGGTCGTCGCCCATCGAGAGCGAAGTCTGATCGTGGTGTGGCGAGGCGAGACGCGGGCCTCGTTTGTGGACGACATCCACACCTGGCTGGCGGCGCAAAGGCGCCGCGACGGCGATGAGCTGTTCGCCATGACCGCGGTGTTCGAGGCCACGGTCAAACCGCCCAAGGGCGAGATGCGTAAGCTTTGGGCCGATTCGATGAAACGCACCGACCCTTGCCTGGCCATGCTGGTCAACTGCCTGCCCGCCACCGGGTTCAAAGCGGCCATGGTGCGCAGCGCGTTTTCCGCGATCAACTTGATGCAAAAGCCGCCCTTCGAAGCGCACGTCACCGCGAAGATCGGCGAGTCGGCGCTGTTGGTGGCCCGCAAGTTTCATGTGGACGCCAACGGCGTGGCCCTGGACATCGAGCGCGCGCGCAAAGCCTGACCGCGGGTCGCGTCGACGGGCGACCGACATCAACCACCAGGTCATGACACGCACGAGGTCCACCCACCTCCGCGCACCGACCGACGGCGGCGGGGTGGGCTTTCGGTCGGCAAAGCGGTACACCTAGCCGCATACGCCCTAGATTCGGAAGGCACGCATGCTCAAATCATTTGCTTGGATCAGAACCCTATCTTTGATGATGGCTCTCACTGGCTTCGGCATGGTCACGACCACCGGCTGCCCGACCGACACCGGAGACGGTGACGGCGACGGCGATGGCGATGGCGACGGAGACGGTGACGGGGATGGCGACGGTGACGGCGACGGCGACGGTGACGGTGACGGGGACGGTGATGGTGACGGGGACGGTGATGGCGACGGGGATGGCGACGGGGATGGCGATGGTGACGGAGACGGCGACGGCGACGGTGACGGCGACGGAGATGGCGACGGGGACGGCGACGGTGACGGTGACGGAGATGGCGACGGTGACGGAGATGGCGACGGCGACGGCGATGCCTGTTCGGGGGCGATGACCGTGACGCTGCCGTTTGCGGTGTCCGGCGATGACTTTGATGCGGACTTCCCGGACAACGGGACGATCATGGGCACGGATTGTTCGACGGTGTCGAGCACCCCGGGGACCAAACCCGAAGCGGTGTTTGCGTTCGACCTGTTGGCTGGCCAAAACGTGGTCGCCTACGAGAACAACACCGGCCTCGACCTCGTGATCCACCTGTTGGGCGCCTGCATGAGCGACAACGAGACCTGTCTCGGCAGCCTCGACTTCGGCGAGGACCAAGGCGTGTCCCTCACCGCCGACGCCGACGGGACCTACTACGCGGTGTTCGAGAGCTGGGGCAACGCCACCGGCACCGCCCGGGCCTACGACATCCACATCGCGAGCCCCGAGTGCGGCAACGGCAACGTCGAGCCCGGCGAGGCCTGCGACGACGGCAACACCGCCGCGGGCGACGGCTGTGACGACGTGTGCGGCGCGGTCGAAGACGGGTACGCGTGCGACACCACCGTGCAGCCCACCGACTGCCGCCAAATCGTGTGCGGCGACGGGTACGTCGACGGGGACGAGGTATGCGACGATGGCAACGCGGTGGACGGAGACGGCTGCAATGAGCTGTGCGACACCATCGAGGACGGGTACTACTGCGACGTGGAGATGTCCCCCACGCTGTGCACCGCCATCGTGGTGCTCAACAACGGTGACGCCTGTGACCCCGACGACCCGATCAACATCTGCGACGTCGACGCGGGGGCCTTCTGTTTGGAGACCGCGCCGGACAGCGGGACGTTCACCTGCGAAAACCCCGCCGCCGAGGCCTGCGCCAACCAGCTGTTGATCGCCACCACCGGAGACAACGTCGGCGACCTCACCGGGGCCACCGACGACTTCGGCGCCGGTTGCAGCACGAGCACGTTGCCCCGCACCGGTCGTCCCGACGACGTGTGGGAGTACAGCGTGGTCGGCGACAACGTGAACGTGCGGTTCGAAGAGACCGGTTCGTTGGACGCGGTCTTTGCGGTCCGCACCACCTGCGAGCTGGCCAGCACCAACCTTCACTGCGCGGACTTCCCCGAGGAGTACAACGCGGTGGGGGCGCGCAACGGCGACGTCTTCTACATCATCATGGACCGCTGGAGCGGCACCTCCACGGTGGTGGACTACGTGCTGACCATCACCGAGATTCCGATCCTGAGCGAAGGCGACGCCTGCGTGGTGGGTGACGAGGACTCCATCTGTGAGGACGGCCTGGTCTGCTACCAAGACGTGTGCACTGCCATTGTGTACCTCAACGAGGGCGACGCCTGCGTGGACGACAACCCCGCCGAGCTGTGCACCGCGCCGCTCGAGTGCGTCAACAACGTCTGCACCGACCTCGCGGCCGAGACCTGCAACGCCGCCATCGTGCTCACCGGCACCGGCGGGACCGAGACCGGCACCGCGACCTACGGTGGCCTCAACGCCGAGGCGTACGAGACCCCGGACAATGAGTGCACCACCTACTCGTCCACCGGCAACGAGCAGGTGTTCGAGGTGACGGTGCCCGCGGGCCAAACCCTGACCGCGACCATGGGCAACAACGGCGGCGCCATCGACGCGGCCATCTACCTGCTCGACGGTTGCCCGGGGACCACCTGCCTGATCGGCACCGACGACGGCCAGGACGAGACGTTGACCTGGACCAACAACGACGCGAACCCGGTCACGGTGTTCATCGTGGCGGACCGCTTCCTCAACGTGGGAGTGGAGTACGACTACGAGATGACGTGGTCGATCCAATAACCGTGTAGAGCGGTGAGACCGAAAAGGGGCCCTGGCGACGGGGCCCTTTTTCTTTTGCCCTGGCCCGGTCACGCCGGGCGGGCGGGGTCAGCCCACCAGCTCCCAGGTCTCGAGCGACGGGAACGACCCTTCGACGCGCACCACGCGCCCATCGAGGTTGCCCAGCCGCGCGTAAAGCTCGGCCGCGGCCCGGGTCAGGTCACTGCCCCAGTTGCGTCCCACAAAGACGTGGGCCGCGGGCTCGGTGAGGTCATCGATGCTGAAGGTGACGTCGGCATCCGACCGGTAGACGGTGAGGGTTCCGTTGGTGCGGTCGTAGACCACACGGTCACCTTTGCGCGGTTGGTCGAGGACGCCGTCCGCGAAGACATTTCGAAATTGCATAGGGCATTGGCTCCGATCGGATTACGGGCCAGGTCAAAAAGTGTGTGCCGGGCGCGCGGTTGCCGGTGCCGCAGATCTGTGAGCAGCGGGGCGCCACGCGCAAAAACTGCGGGTTTTTCAAATGTCGCTGGACAATCCGCACACACGCGGCGGGACCCGCCGTAACCCAGGTTGAACTCATTTTTTGGATTTGTGACATGAACACCAGCGCGAAAAGCGCCGGCGGGGCGTCGTGTTGTCTCCGCCCGAGAGGTCAGCCGTGACCACGGTTCACCGGGTCATGGTGTGGGGCATGGTGGCGCTGGCCACGGTGCTCAGCCTGGTTCGACTCAACGCCATCGGCTTCAACCAGGACTACATCCTCCCCAAACGTGTGTGGCAGGTGGACATCCTGCAGACGGTGAGCGACGCGTCGGGGGGCGCGGAGGTCTCGGCGCTGCTCCCGACCACCACCTCGCGGCAAAACATCCTCGATGCGGCCAACCTGTCGCCGGACTTTGACCATGTGGCCGAGCCCGACGGCCCCAACCTCGTCGGGCGCTGGCGCTTGCAGCCGCGCAAGGACGGGGGACAGATCAAATACACCGTGCGGGTGCAGCCCGAGGCGGTGCGCTTCGACATCGATCCCGACATTCGGCTGAGCGACGATGTCCCCGCGGGGCTTCAGGCCTTCGTCGCCGCCACCGACGAGATTCAGGTGGACGCGGCGGACGTGCGGGAGTTGGCCACGTCCCTGCGCCCCGACTCGGGGAGCGTGCTCCGCTATGCACAGTCCGCCTTCGATCATGTGCAGGGGTTCCAGTTTCGCCCGTTCAAAGGCACCACCAGCGCGCTCACCGCGCTTCGGCTCGGGGAGGCCAGTTGCAATGGCCGCAGCCGGCTGTTGGTCGCGCTGTTCCGCGCCCAGAACATCCCCGCGCGGCTGGTGGGCGGGGTCATCCTCGAGGAGGGCAGCAAGCGCACGTCGCACCAGTGGATGGAGGCGTTCATCGCCGGGCGCTGGGTGCCGTTCGACGCGCTCAACCATCACTTTGCCCAGATCCCCGCCCACTACCTCGAGCTGTACCGGGGTGACCTCGCGGAGTTCAAACACACGTCGGGCATCACCTACCGTTACGAGTTCAAGATGCGGCCCGAGCTGGTGCCCCCGTCGACCATCGCGGAGAAGCGTGACGCGTTGGGGGTGTGGTCGATCTTCGAGCAGCTCGGCTTGTCGCTGGATCTGCTGCGCATCCTGATCATGATGCCGCTGGGCGCGATGGTCATCGTCATCTTCCGCAACGTGGTGGGGTTGAAGACCTTTGGCACGTTCCTGCCCACGCTGATCGCGGCCGCGAGCACCAACACCGGGTTTTGGTCGGGGGTGTTCGGCTTTGTGGTCATCGTGTTGCTCACGTCTCTGGTCCGCCGGGCCATCGCCCCGCTGCAGCTGCTCCACTCTCCACAGTTGGCCATCCTGTTGACCACCACGGTGTCCTTGATGGTGGTGCTGACGTTTGTGGGTGCTCAGTTTGGGTTGTCCGGTCTCACCCGCATCACGCTGTTCCCCATTGCTGTTCTCGCCATCACCGCGGAGCGCTTCGTGCTCATGGAGGCGGAGGAGGGCGCGGTGGAGGCGCTGCGCACCTTGGCCTGGACCGTGGTGGTGGTGTTTTTCTGCTACCTCGCGATCAGCTCGGTGGCGCTTCAGTTGTTGTTGCTGAGTTTCCCCGAGCTGTTGCTGGTGGTGGTGGCGGTGGACATCTGGCTGGGCCGGTGGCTCGGCCTGCGCGTCACCGAGTGGGCCCGGTTCCGGCCGGTGTTGGCCGCGGCGGAGATCCGATGACCGCACGAAGCTGGTGGGACGCGGTGTGCGGGGTGTCGCGCGACGTGCTCGGGCTCAACCGGCGCAACCTCGAGTACGTGTATCCGCTCAACCCGCGCTGGGCCTACGTGCTCGCGGACGACAAGCGGCGGGCAAAGGCCGAGCTCACCGCCCACGGCCTCCCCACCGCCCCCACATTGGCGTGTTTTGATCGCTTCGAACAGCTCGCCCGTCTCGACGACACCCTTCGCGCTCACGACGAATTCGTGGTCAAGCCCGCGCACGGGCGCGCGGGGCGGGGCGTGCTGGTGATCGTGTCCCGGGCGGGCGACGGCTTTGTCACCGCGGGGGGGCGGCGGCTGAGCTTGGACCACTTGCGCCGGCACATCGCGGACATCGTGTTCGGGGTGTTCAGCCTCGATCGGGCCGACGCGGCGTTGGTCGAACCTCGTTTGGTGCCGAGCGGGTTCTTTGCCGCGTTGGCCCCGGCCGGCCTGGCCGACATCCGGATCATCACCGTCGACGGCGTGCCCAAGGCGGCGATGATCCGCGCCCCCACGGTGGCGTCCGACGGCCGGGCGAACATCCACCAGGGCGCGGTGGGCATCGCGGTGGACCTCGCCACCGGTGCGCTGCGCGGGGGCTGGCACCGCCGGTCGCGGGTGGCCGAGCACCCGGACACCGGACACCCGCTCAGTGGCATTGGCATCCCCGGGTGGGCCGGCATCGTCGACATCGCGCGGCGTGTGAGCGCGGTCTTGCCCCTGCGGTACCTCGGGCTCGACATCATCGTGGACGCGGCGCGCGGCCCTCTGATCCTCGAGTTCAACGCGCGCCCGGGACTGGAAATCCAAAACGTACTCGGCGTCCCCCTCGGGCGGGCGTTGGGCCCGGTGGGGCCGGGCCGGGCGGGGGCGCGGGCATGAACATGCAAGGGTCGTTTGTCCCCGTGCTCTTGGTGCTGGCGATGTTCATCGTGTCCGCGCGCTGGCTCGACGACGCGGCCGAACGCGCGGCCGAGCGCGAGACCGTGATCAAGCTCTCGAGCGTGGCCCGGACCTGGCGCTTCGACGAACAAGACGCGCTCATCGAGCTGCCCACCGAGGAACTCGACGACCAGGCCGCGCCCCACCCCGCGGTGCAGGAAGCACAAACATTGCGCGCGGCCGGTCACATCGGGGCCGCGGTGGACCGCCTCGAGGCCGCGCTCCAGCAGGACGAGGGCTTGGTTCCGGTGCGCATCGCCTTGTGCCGCCTTCACCTCGCCCGGGACCAGGCGGCGCGCGGGCTGGAGGCGCTGAACCACCCGTCGGTGGCCGACGACGTCAGCGCGATGTTCCTGCAGGGGTTGGCGCTCACCCGCCTGGGCAAGGTGGACGAGGCCGCCCAGCGGTACCGCGCGGTGGTGCGGACCACGCCCAGCCACTTCGAGGCCAACTACAACCTGGGGCTCCTCCTGCTCGAGGGCCGGCGCCCCACCGAGGCGATCCCCGTGCTCCAGACCGCCAGCGAAGCGGCCGGGGGCCGCCGCAAGGCCCGGGCCCTGTTCGCCCTCGGCAGCGCCTACCGGCGCAACCGCCTGCACACCCAAGCCGAGGACGCCTACCTGCGCGCCATCGAGTTCGCCCCCGACTACCTTTTGCCCCGGGTGAACCTCGCGCTGCTGTACGGCACCGACAAGCGCGAACAGGCCGAGGCGGTCCTCGACGAGGCGCTCCGGCTGCGCCCCGATTTCGCCCCCGCGTATTTTCTCAAGGCCCGGCTCGCCTCGCGGGCGAACGAGCCCGAGCGCGCCCTGCGTCTTTACGAGCGGGCGGCCAAGCTCGACCCGGGGTTTTACAAGGCCCGGTACAACATCGGCATCCTCCGGCTCGAGGCCGGGCGGATGGCCGCGGCCCAGTCCGCGTTTGAAGCACTGACATTGTCGTTTCCCGACCGGCCCGAGCCGTGGTTCAACCTCGGGCGCATCGCCTACCGCCGCGACGATCTCGAGCTCGCCCGGGCCCACTACGAACAAGCCCTGACCGCCAGCGCCGGGGATTACCCCGAGGCCACCCTCAACCTCGCTCTTGTCGACCGTCGCCAGAAGAAGCTCAAGAAGGCGCTGGCCCGGCTCAACCGCTTGCTGCAGCAACATGGGGACTACGCCGCGGCCTACGTCAACCGCGGCACCGTGCACCAGCGCCGGGGGGACCTCGACAAGGCCATCGAGGACTTTCACACCGCGCTCACCCTGCAGCCGAAATCGGTGAGCGCGACCTACAACCTCGCCCGGGCCCACGCCGCCGCCGGTCACCAAGACCTCGCGGTCGAGACCTACCGCGCGGTGCTCGCGCTCCGGCCGTCGCACGAACGCGCCGCGGTCAACCTCGGCATCACCCTGGTGGACGCCGGCGACCTCGACGGGGCCGAAGCCGTGTTTCGCCAGGCCCTCGACGCGCACCCCCACGCGGTGAAGGCCAACTTTCACCTCGGCCGGCTCGAGCTCAAAACCGGCCGAACCGCCGCCGCCCTCGAGCACCTCCAGGCGGTGTTGGCGGTGGACCCCGACCACATCACCGCCCGGCGGCTGATGGGCCTCGGCTATGCACGGTTGGACCGCTACCCCGAAGCGATCGAGGCCTACGAAGCCACCCTGGAGCGCAAGCCGAGCTTGCGGTCGGTGCGCTACAACCTGGCCCTGGCGCACAAACGGCAAGGCGCGGTGGACAAAGCCGATCGCGAGCTCACCCGGTGCCTGCGGCTCGACGCCGACTACGCCCCGTGTCTGCTCTCCAAAGCCCTGCTCGCGGTGGAGGCGGGGGCGCCCGACCGCGCCCTCGCCGTGCTCGAGGGCCGGGTCGACGACCACTCCGCCGCGGGCTTGCAGGCGGTGTATGCCCGCGCCCTCGCGGACCAAGGCCACGCCGACCGGGCCCGCGTCTGGCTTCGCCTCGCAGAGGCCCAAGACCCCGATGACGAGGACGTACGTGCCGCCCTCGCCTCGCTCAACCCTGAATGATTCGGAGGACCCGATGAAGCAATGGCATTTGCGTTTGATGTTGATGTGGCTCGCTCTTTCGCTCGCCGGCTGCCCTGGCCTGGCCGTGGACCCCGGGACCGATGCCGGCACCCCCATCGGTGACGGAGACGGCGACGGCGACGGTGACGGTGACGGTGACGGGGACGGTGACGGGGACGGTGACGGGGACGGTGACGGTGACGGTGACGGTGACGGGGACGGGGACATCGATCCCAACAGCGCCGACGAGATGGCGTTTCAGGCCGCGCTCGCGCTCTTCGACGCGGGCGACTATGTCGAGGCCCAAGCCGCGTTCGAACAACACGCGGCCGATTACCCTGCGAGCCCGCGCCACGACAATGTCAGCTACCTGGTCGGGCGCTGTCAGTACGAGCGAGAGCTGTATGTGGAGGCCCGCACCACCTTCGGGGCGTTCCTGGCCACGTTCGCGGACTCGGTCCTGCGCGATGACGCGAGCTACTACCGCGCGATGTGCAGCTACCAGACCGCCGACTACAGCACCGCGTCGACCGAGCTGGACAGCGTGGTGACCGATTTCCCGTCGAGCGCACGCATCGACGACTGCCGCTACTTCGGGGGACGGGCCTACTTCGAACTGAACCAGTTCGAGACCGCCCGGGCGCGGTTCGACGACGTCGTGGCCGACGCCACCAGCTCGTTCCGCGACGGCTCGGTGTACTACGCCGGCCGATCGGACTACGCCCGGGCCAAGCTCGACCCGGTGGTGCCGTCGCCCTTCGTGGCCCAGGCCGAGGGCATGTTCGAGCTGTTGTTCAACGACTACCCCGACGGGGTCTACGAGGACCAGGGCCGCTACTACTACGGCCTGGCCGCGTTGCAGGGCGACGCCTTCGCCACCGCCGCGACCCGCTTCGACTACATCGTGAGCAACTTCCCCGCCAGCATCTACTACGACAACGCCAACTACTTCGGCGGCTATGCCCGATATCGCGATGGCCAGTACGACGCCGCGATCAATGACCTCGATGACTTCATCACCAACCCATCGTTCACCACCAGCATCTTCCTCGACAACGCCACCTACTACGCGGGCCGGTCCTATCAACGGCGCGACAATGGGATCCAAGATCTCAACACCGCGCTGACCCGCTTCGACACCGTGATCACCACCTTCGCCGGGTCCAACTACGTCGACAACGCCACCTACTACCGGGGCCGGGTCTACTACGCCCGCGCGCCCCAGGGGGCCAACGCCACCGCCGACTACGCCGCCGCGGTGACCGATTTCGAAACCGTGGAGAGCACCTACGCCACCAGCACGTTCGTGGACAACGCCTACCTTTACGAGGTGCGCACCCACGTCGACAACAACGACTGCGCCGAGGCGTCGACCACCCTGGGGGCGTTCTCTGCCGCTCAACCCCAAAGCCCGCTGTTGACCACCGCCCAGGACTACGCCTCCGCCAATGGTTGCTGAACCCCCGCGTCACCCCCTCCGGTGGGGCTGTCTCCTCGTCGGGCTCGTGGCCGCCTGTGCCCCCGGGCCGGACCCCGACGAGGAGGCCTTGTCCCAGCTCTTGGCCGCGGCCGCGGAGGGCCGCTGCCAGCAGGTGTTCGACATCACCGCCGAGGGGTTCGTGGCGTCGACCACCCTGCGCGCGGACGCGGCCCAGGTGGCCGTCGGGCGGTGCGAGTACCGGGCGGATGAGTTCGCGGACGCCGCGGTTCGCCTCGAGACCCCCGCGGACCGCGACCCCGCCAATGTCTATACCCCGCGCGCGCTCTACTACCGGTCGCGCGCGCTGCAGCGGGGGGGCCGGCCGGTGGAGGCCGAGCTTTCCTTTCGGCACCTCGCGCGACGGTTCAGCCACACCAGCTACCACGACGACGGCCTGTACCATCACGGCCGGGTGCTGTTGAGCATGGACCTTCCCGAGGAGGCGGCGGATCGGTTCGTGACGTTGGGGGGCCTGCCCGCGCTCAAGCCGTCGATGGAGGCCAAGGCGCAGTACGGGCAGGGGCGCGCCCACGAGCTCGCGGGTGCGCTGACCGCCGTCGACCAACGCTACGACAGCGCGTTGTCCTTCTACCAGCGGGTGCTCGCCGAGCACGGCGCCGAGGCGGTCGCGGACAACGCGCTGTACCGCATCGGAAAAGTGCACCAGGCCCGCGCCGACTTCGGCGGGGCCATCGCCGCGTTCGACGCGTTGATCGCCGACTATCCACAGTCCGGCCTGGTCGCGGCCGCGGCCTACCAGCGCGCCCGGTCGTTGTTGTCCACCGGAGATTTCCGGGGCGCGGACCAGGCCTTTGATGCGTTTTTGGCCGCCTACCCGGACAGCGTGTTCGCGGACAATGCCATGTACCGAAAAGGGCGCAGCCTCTACGAAGCCGCGGCGGGGGCGGGGGACGAGCCCGCGTTGCTCGGGGCCGCCGACCTCGCGTTCTCCTCGTTGTTCGCCACCTATCCGGACAGCCTGTTCGGCTTGTCGGCCAGCTACTTCAGCGGTCGGGCCCGCTACCGGCTCGGCAACGACACCGGCGCGGCCCAGCGATTTCAAGACACATTGGCCCGGGGGCCGTCCGGCTACGACGACAACGCCCGCTACTACTTGGCCATGACCAGCTACCACCTCGCCAGCGACGAACCTTCGTACCTCGGCGCGGTGGCCCAGTTCGACGTCGTGCGCGCGTTGCACCCGGACAGCGGCTACTTGGACAATGCCATGTACTTCCGGGCCCGTTCGCTTCAGCGGGCGGGTCACCTCGAGGAGGCCCGTGACGCGTTCTTGGCGTTTGTGGGTGAGTTTCCGGACAGCAGCTACGCCGACAACGCCCTGTACCGCCGGGTGTTGGTGTTGCTCGCCCTCGGTGATTGTGCCGAAGCCGCGTCCACCGGGCAGTGGTTGCACTTTGCCCACCCTGCGTCCCCCTATGGACTCGACGCCCAGACCGCCATCGACGCGGCCTGTGGCGGGGGCCTGTGATGTCGTGGCGCGGCTGGCTGTTCGCCTTGTGGGCGGGCCTGTGGGCGTCGACGGCGGCGGCCGCGTCCCCGGGCGGCGAGACGGTGGCGGCCCCGGGCGAGACCGTCGCGCCCGCGTCCGCCGAAGAAAGGGCCAAGCCCCCCAAGCCGAACAAGAAGGCGCGCAAAAAGAAGAAAAAAAAGAAGCGCAAGAAGAAGAAGCGCAAGAAGAAAAAGACCAAGCCGTGGCTGGTCCAGCCCGACCTCACCCGGCGGTGGGGGTGGCTGGCGGTGACCCCCGAGATGGGCGCCTTCGTCGAGGGCGGCATGGTTTACGGGCTGGGCATGCGCAACCCGTCGGGGGCACAGCTGGGCCTCGGGGTCGACGGCGGCTTTTTGTTGTCCGCCCCCTATGCGTGGTTCGAGCCCACCGTTCGCTATGCCCAAGTGCACACCTTCGGCTATCCACAGCCCCAACGTGACCTCGCGCTCGAGGCCGAAGCGGGCCTGGGCCCGTTCTGGGGCGCCAAGGGGTACAGCAAGGTCGGCTACCGCCGCATGTACCGGCCGGGCTGGAACGACCTCTACCAGCCCCTGGTCGACGACAAGGGCGACCCCACCGGCGCGTTCACGCCCACCGATCGGTACAGCACCACCAGCGTCGCGGCCGAGGCCGGGCTCGATGTCGCCCACCCCCTGGGCGAGTCCGGCCTTTTCGTCGACGCGGCCCGGCGGCTGAACGACCATGACCCGGGGTTCGACCCCATCTTGGCCCCCAATCACTTGGTGCCCAACGACCGCACCGAGGTGGGCGGGGGCGTGAAGACCAAGGGCGACCTGTGGGCCCGCCGCCTGCGGTACCGCGTTGCGGGCCACGTCGAATACCGCGCGTACGACCTTCGCCTCGCCCGCGACCACCACACCGGCAAGACCAACGCCTCCCCCGGCGGCCTCCCCCAAAACCCCCCGCTCAAAGAGTGGCGGGCCCAGCTTCGCAGCCGCCAGAGCTTTTGGGTCAAGTCGGCCAAGCTCCGGCTGAGCACGTCGGTGAGCTACACCTACAATCTCGATCTCTACGACGGCTACATGAGCTGGCACCGCGTGGTCGGCAAGATCGGTGCCCGCTGGCGCCCGCTGCGGGGCTTGGCCCTGTCCGCGTCCTGGCGGTCGGCGTTCCGGCTCTTTGAGGACACCGGCTACAAAGAGGGCGGGGCCCACCCCGCGCTTGACGACGAGTTTGTGTTCGGGCGGCGGCACGACGAGGCGCACACCCTCGAGGCCGAGGCCGCGTACGCGATCTTCAAGGGCCTGGTCGAGTTCTACGCGGGGACCGAGATGTCCGCCCGGTTCACCAACTTCCCCGACTACACCCCCTACACGTTCCCGGCCCGGCGGGCGTATTCGCTCGACCGCGACGTCCGCTTGTTCACCGCGTATCTCGGCCTGCGGGTGCAGATGTAGCCCGCGCGGTGTCGATCCCGGGAATGGCCAGCCCCGTCCCCGCGGTTGACCTGTCTTGGGTCCGGTTCAGACCCCAACAAAAACAACCACATAAGGCGCGGCGCACCCCTTGACGCGGGGTGGGCGGTGCATATGCTCGGCGGCGCGAGTGTGAGACGGGGGTGGACCTTTCACGCTGCCCCGCAACAGTTTTTCGCCAATGGAGGAGAGCCGAATGACCGCTCCCATGATCGCCATTGAGAATCTCAAGAAGAACTACGGTGAGACCCAAGCGCTCGCCGGGATCAGCTTCCATGTGCCCAAGGGGCAGGTGGTGGGCTTTCTCGGGCCCAACGGCGCGGGCAAGTCCACGACGATGAAGATCCTCACCGGGTACATCGAGCCCTCCGCGGGGTCGGTGCAGGTGGGGGGCATCAACGTCGAGCACGACCCCGTGGCCGCGCGCAAGCGCATTGGGTACCTGCCGGAGTCAAACCCGCTCTACGACGAGATGATGGTCCAGGAGTACCTCGAGTACTGCGCGGACATGCGCGAGATTCCGCGCAGCGAGCGCCAGTCGCGCATCCAGGGCGCGGTGGACCGTTGCGGGCTGGGGCCGGTGCGGCACAAAGACATTGCCGAGCTGTCCAAGGGTTTTCGCCAGCGGGTGGGTCTGGCCCAGGCGATTCTGCACGATCCCGACCTGCTCATCCTCGACGAGCCCACCACCGGTCTCGACCCCAACCAGGTCATTGAGATCCGCAACCTGATCAAGGAGCTCGGCCAGGAAAAGACCGTGCTCATGAGCACCCACATTCTGCCCGAGGTGCAAGCGACCTGTTCGCGGGTGCTCATCGTCAGCAACGGCCAAGTGGTCGCCGACGACGCGCCGGAAAAGCTCGTCGAGAGCGGCGGCCAGATCCAGGTCGAGCTGTGCCCGCGCACCGACACCGCGATCTCCGGCCAGGACGTGCGGGAGATGCTCACCGGCCTCCCCGGGGTGTCGGACGTGGTCGCGGCCGAGCCCCAAGAGGACGGGGGCCAAGCCTATTTGTTGCGCATCGGCGAGACCGACCCCCGCCGGGCGTTGTTTGACGCCGCGGTCGACGCGGGCCTCATCATCATGCGGTTGGAGCAACAGCGCGTGTCCCTCGAGGACACCTTCCGCCGTCTCACCACCAAAGAAGGCTGAGGGACACCATGAACAACGTTTTGTCCATCGCTCGCCGAGAGTTCGCCACCTACTTCAATTCGGCCATGGCCTACACCGTGCTCGGCTTCTACCTCACGGTGGCGGGCGCGATCTTCTTCTTCACCCTGCTCGGGCCGGGTCTGTTCGTGGCCGGCAACGCGTCGATGCGGGCGTTCTTCGAGTTTTCGCCCTGGCTGCTCATGATTGTGGTGCCGGCGGTGACCATGCGCCTCATCGCCGAGGAGCGCAAAAGCGGCACCCTCGAGGTGTTGATGACGCTGCCGGTGCGAGAGCTCGACATCGTGCTCGGCAAATACATCGGCGCGATGGCGATGATGGGCGTCGGTCTGCTCTTCACCCTGCCCATCCCGGTGGTGTTGTCTGGCCTGGTCGCCGAGGGCTTCTCGTTCGACTGGGGCACGACCTTCACCGGCTACGTGGGCATGTTCTTCTTGGTGTCCGCGTTCGTGGCCGTGGGCATGTGGATCTCGTCGATGGCCAAGAACCAAATCTCGGCCTTCATCATCGCGTTCATGGTCTGCGCGGTGCTCAACCTGCTCCGGTTCGTGACCGTGTTTTTGCCCGAGAGCATCGGCCCCATCTTCCAGAACCTCTCCACCTTTACCCACTTCGAGAACGTCTCCCGCGGCGTGCTCGACAGCCGCGACGTCATCTACTACGTGGCCATCACCTTCATGGGCTTGGCGTTCTCGGTGTGGGGCCTGCGCTCGGAGGTCCGGTTGGGATTGCGCCGCAGCCTCATCGGCCGGTTGTCCATCACCGGCGAGCGCGCCGCCGGCGAAGGCATGAGCGCGCGTCGGCGGGCGTCGTTGGCCATCACCACCCTGTCCCTGCTTGGCTCCCTGGTGTGCCTCAATCTCCTCTCGGTCAACCACTTCGTCCGCGTCGATTTCACCGCCGACAATGTGTACACATTGTCGGACGCGTCCCGCACCACCATGACCGACCTCGAAGACCCGGTGACGGTGACCGCCTACTTCTCCGGTGACCTCCCCACCCAGTTCGAGCCCATCCGGCGCTACGTCAAGGACCTCCTCGAGGAGTACCGGGCCGCGTCCAAGGGCAACCTCTCCTTCGAGTTCATCGATCCCACCACCCAAGAGACGGACGAGGACAAAGAGCTCAAAAAAGAGGTCAAGCAAGACATCTTCGGTCGCCGCGTCCGCGAGCGCACCTCGGTGGAGACCGAGCTCCAAGGCCTCGGCATCCAGCCGGTGGAGATGCGCGTCATCGAAGATGACAACGCCACCACCAAGCGGGGCTACATGGGCATTGTCGTCCGGTACCAAGAGGAGACCGAGGTCATCCCCGTGGTCCAGGACATCGGCAGCATCGAGTACGACCTCACCACCATGATCCGGCGGCTCACCCGGACCCGGGTGCCGGTGCTCGGGTTGCTCCAGGGCAAAGGCGAGCCCACCCTCGATGAAGGCCTGGCCCGGCTCAAGCCCCTGCTCGAGCAGAACTACGAGCTCAAGGCCATCGACCTGTCCAAGACCGGCGAGTCCGACATCAAGCTCGATGACCAAATCGACGCCCTGCTCGTCATCGGCAACAGCAGCGCCTACAGCGAGAGCGAGAAAAAGCGCATCGATGAGTGGCTGATGACCGGTCGCTCGGCCGCGTTCATGGTCAACCTCGTCGATGTGGACCTCAAGACCTTCCAGCCGGTCGAGGTCGATCATGGTTGGGACGATCTGCTCAGCGCCTACGGCATCGAGATCGGGGACAAGCTGGTGGCGGACGTGGAGTGCGCGAGCCTGTCGATTCAGGAAAAGCGCGGGTTCATGATCGTGCAGATGCCGAAGAAGTATCCGTTCATTCCCCAGCTCAAGCTCCTCGAGGGCGAGTCCCCGGTGACCCGGGGCATCACCGACATGCCGTTGCCGTTCGTGTCGCCGCTGTTTTTGAAGACCGACCTGCCCAACGTCACGGTGCAGTCGCTGGCCAAGTCGAGCGAGAAGAGCTGGCTCGAGGACGCCGACCCCGCGAAGATGGACCCGCGGCGCGATTGGAGCCAAGAGGACATCGCCATCACCGGCCCGTATGACCTCATGGCCGCGGCCGAGGGCAAGCTGCCCTCGCGCTACACCGAAGGCCAGACCGCGGAGAAAGACGCGCGGGTGATGGTGCTCGGCACCGGAGGCATCACCCAAGAAGAGTTCTTGGGGCCGCAGAGCGCCACGTTGTTGCTCAACATGGTGGACTGGATGCTGCTCGACCGCGCCCTGCTCGAGATGCGGTCCCGGGGCATGAGCGTGGCCCCCATCGACCCCGAGCTCACCGACAGCACCCGGGTGGCGGTGAAGTGGGCATTGACATTGGGGGTGCCGTTCTTGCTCGCCCTGTACGGTTTTGTTCGTCGCGCGATGCGCTCGGCCCGTCGCAAAGCTTTGGCCGCCTGAGGCAGGAGGAGAAATCATGAGCACGCAATCGAATGCACAAGGATTGTCGCGGGCGGCGCTGATTTCGCTCGTGGGGTTTGGCGCGCTGTTGGCGCTCACGGCGGTGGACCTGTCCGCCAACCGCACCGTGCGGGTGGGCATCCGGGAGCTGTCGTTGCCCAGCGTGGACAAAGACAAGGTCACCCGGGTGGAGATCGGCGGGAAGTTCAAGGCCATCCTCGACAAAGAGGCCGGCGGCTGGGTGGTGTCCGACCCCGAGAAGCCCGACGCCAAGTTCGCCGCCGACGAGGAGTCGGTGACGCGGGTCCTGGACGCGCTGGGCACCCTGGAGACGGGGGCGTTTGTCACCGGGCGGAGCGAAAAGCACAAGGACCTGGAGATCGACGACGAGTCCGGCACGGTGTTGACGATCAAGGCCAGCAGCGGGCCTTCGTTGTCGGTGGTGCTCGGCCGGTACGCCAAAGGCGGCGGCAACTACCTCCGGCTGCAAGGCAGCGACGAGGTGTTTGTGGGCAAGGGCACCCTCGCGGGCGCGGTCCGCAAAAACGCCGACCAATGGCGGAACAAGAAGCTGGTGGCGCTCAAGGCCGATGACATCAATGAAATTGCAGTGACCCCCGCAGGCGGCGGCGGCTACGTGCTGACCAAGACCACGACAAAAGAGGGCGAGGGCGACGATGCCCCGTCCCAGGACGTGTGGACGGTGCAGGATGCAAGCGCATTGCCGGCCGGGTTCAAGCTCGACGAGGCGGCCCTGTCCCGGGTGGCGCGCAGCGTGGCCAACCTCCGGGCCAGCGATTTCGTCGACGAGAAAAAACCCGCGGCCGAGACCGGGCTCGGGGCGTCCGCCCGCACGGTCACGGCCAAGACCGCGGCGGGTCAGTCGGTGACGATCCAGTTCGGCACCGAGAAGGACAACAAAGTGTACGCCCAGGTGGAGGGCAATCCCCAGCCCTACCAAGTGTCCAAGTACAGCGCCGACGGGGTGACCAAGGCGCTCACCGAGTTCCGGGACCTGTCGCTGTTCGATGTGCAGACCAATGACATTGTGGCGGTGGATTGGGCCGGCACCGGGCTGACCGCGTCGTTGAAAAAGGACGAACAGGGGACCTGGACCTTCACGTCCAACCCCGCCGGGGCCGAGTTCGACCCCAACACGGTGGGCGGCAAGCTCGCCGGCCTCACCCGGTTGCGCGCGGCCCGCTACCTGGGCGCCCAGGGCGCGGTGCCCATCGACCTCGGCGACAAGCTCACGATTTCGCTCACCCTGCAGGACGGCACCCAACAGGTCGTGACCTTCGGGGCGGCCGCGCCCGAGGGCGAGGCGGGCACCGGGAAGAACCAAGTGTTCGTGCGCAACGGCGACGGGCACGTGTACGCCATCGCCGCGTTCCAAAAGGAGCGGTACAAAAAGCCCGCCGACCTGTTCCAGCCCGCGGCCCCGCCGCCGGGCATGGGCGGCCCCGGGGGCATGCCGGGGGGCATGGGGGGCATGCAAGGCCTGGAAAACCTCCCGCCCGAGATTCGCAAACAGCTCGAGGCGCAGCTCAAGGCCGGCAATTTCGGCCAGTGAGCGCGCCCCCGCACCAACCAGGGCCCCGACCGGGGCCCTTTTTGGTGCCACATCAATAAACGAGCGCCCGTTTATTTATTTTTCAACCACCGGCAGACCCCGCGCCCGGCCCGCGCGGCGCAACCGCGCGAGCAGGGGCTGGAGCTGGCCGCGCGCGCGGCGCACATCGGGGTGGGTCAGGGGCCGGGGCACGACCCGCAGGGTCTCGGCCACCGCGTGCAGCGCATCGCGCAGCGCGCCCGGGGGGGCGCGGGGGGCGGCGAGGGTCGCCTGGGCCCGCAGCGCGAACCAGTCGCGCGCGAGGTCAAAGGCCGCGAACATCGCCGCGGGCTCGTCGAGGTCGCGCCAGCTTCGGCCCCCAAAGAGCGTCTGGGTCACGTACTGGCCCGCGCCGTGGCACGAGTAGGCCGCGCACCCGCCATAGCCCTGGGCATGCAGCGCCGGGTGGATGCGGCACCGGTCCGCGCGCGACAGGTGGGCGCAGGCGACATGCGCGGGTTTGTTGTGGGCAAAGGCGGGGCCCGCGTCGAAGGCGAGGGCGATGCAGCACAGGCCGCTGCACCGCGGGCAGTCGGGCGACAGCTCGTCGGGAAGCATGGGTTGTCCGAGGCAAAATGAAAGCGGCCCCGGAGGGCCGCAAAAAAAAATCGGTCCCCGGGGGGACCGCCCGCCGAAAGGTTCGGCGCCCAAAAACAAAACGGTCCCCTGCAGAGGGACCGTGGCCCGAGCCTAGCCGACAATTAAGTCATCTGGCCAGCCGATTAAGCGGCACCGGAACGGGGCGCGTGGTTCGATGGGGCATCGAGGAGGTTCGACATGGGGCGGAAGCACGGCGTGTTTTGGGTGGGGGTGTTGGCGGTGGGCGTGGGCTGCGGGGTGCCGCCGACCACGGAGGACCCCACCGGGGTGACCAGCGAAAGTGCGCTGCGCGGGCCGGCGATGGTGTTGACCACGGATTGGGAGTTCGAGGAGGGGGTCGCGTTCGACCGGCAGGCGGTGTTGCGGTGGCCGCGGGCCACGTACGACGGCGTCGACATGAGCCAATACGACGAGGTCGACGTGTGGCTCACGAGCAGCCGGCACGCGGTGCTGAGTGCCCCGACCGCGCTCGGGGCCGGGGTCTGTCTGCTCGAGGGCCGGTTTGACGACGTGAGCGAGATGCCGAGCGACGCGGGCGACTGTGCGTTCCAGGGCAACGCCTTGCTCAACCTCATGGGCTTTGACGACGAGAACATGACCTTCCGCCACGCGGGGGTGTTGTTGCGCGATCGGGCCGGCGCCTTGATGCAGCTCTGGATCGAAGACATCTCGACCCAGGACGGGGTGGCCAAGGTCTCGCTCCAGACCCGTCGCCCCGCGCCCAGCTTCGAGTAGGTCCGCGCGGTGGGGTTTTTTCTCGGGGCGCGCTCGGGCACGCTCGGCGCATGGCCGACCCCGCGCCCCAGACGGGCCCGCTCTGCGGGCGCCGCGACGAGCTCGACGCGCTGGCCCGGTTGGTCCGGGACGCGCGGTGGGTGTGCGTCACCGGCGCGGTGGGCATGGGCAAGACCCGGCTCGTGCAGGAACATGTGGCGCAGCGGTCCCCGTCGGCGGGACCGGTGGTGTACGTGTCCGGCCTCGAGGGGCCGGGCCGGCACCCGGCCGATGCGCCCCCGCCCGACCTGGTGGTGCTCGACGGCGTGCCCGAAGGGGCCGAAGGCCGCGAAGCCACCGTGCGGGCGTGGCTGGACGCGTTCCCCGCGGCGCGGGTGCTCGTGACCAGCCGGGCCCGCACCGGCGCGAGCGATGAAGTGACATTGGTGCTCGGTCCCCTCGCGGCCGACGCGGGGCGGGCGCTGTTTGTGGCCCGGGCCGCGGCCGCGGTCCCCGGGTTTGCCCCGCGCGACGACGCCGAGTCCGCGGCGGTGGACCGCATCGTGCAGTTGGTGGACGGGCTCCCGCTCGCCATCGAACTCTGCGCGGCCCAGACCCTGGTGATGCGCCCGGTGCGGCTGTTGGCCCACCTGCAAAGCGCCGCCGGCCGGCTCGACGCCGCGCTCCCCGGAATGTCTCTGCGCGGTGCCATCGCGGGGGCCCACGCGCTTCTGCCCGCCGAGGCCGCGGCGGTGTTCGCGCGGTGCGCGGTGTTCGATGGGGGCTTTGACTTTGACGCCGCGGTGGCGGTGGCGGGCGCGGACCTGAACACCCTGCGCACCCTCTGCGAGCGTTCGCTGGTGCACGCCACCGATGCGCGCGACGGTCGGCGCTTTTCCCTGTTCGGCCCGTTGCGCGACTTCGGACGCGACCAACTCGACGACGAGGACCCGGCGTGGTCGCGGCACCTGGCGCACCACCTGCGCTGGGCCGCGGGGGGCGCGCCCCACGCGGATTTGGCCACCAACTTACTCGGGGCCGCGCAACGCGCGGCCGGTCACGGGGACTTGGCCACCGCGCGGTCGGCGTTGCTCGCCGCCGGCGAATCGGTGCGCGCCCACGGACCGGTCAAAAATGCGGTGACATTGCTGACCGCGGTGCGCGAACCCGGCGCGGATGGGCGCGCCGCGCTTCTGATCGCCCAGTTGCACCGGCTCGACGGGCGGCTCGACGAGGCCGCGGCGGGTCTGGCCGCGCTGTTGCCGGAGGAAGGCGGGGCCGAGGCCGCGGTGTGGCTCGAGCGTGCCAATCTTGTGCGGCAGCTCGGCCGGGCCGACGAGGCCGATGCGCTCTACCGCGCCGCGGCCGACGCCGACCCCGCGTCGGGGGACGTGCTCGAGCGCTGGGGCGGACATCTGTTCGAGCAGGGCGCGACCGACGAGGCCCGGGGGTTGCTTGAGCGCGCGGAGGCCGCGTACGCCGCCGCGTCGGACGCAAGGGGAAAGGCCCGGGTGGCGCACAGCCTCGGCATGTTCGCCCAGGAGGCGGGCGACCTCGAACAAGCCCGCGCCCGCTTTGCCGCCGCCGAAGACGCCCACCGCGCGCTCGGGGACGCGCGGTTCGCCGCCATCGCCCGCTTCGACCGCGGGGCGGCGGACCTCGAAGCGGGCGCGCCCCGCACCGCGCAGGCCACGCTCGAACAAGCGGTGACCGCCCTCGACCAGATCGGCGACGTGCGCCAAGCCGCGCTCGGCCGCGCCCTGTGCGGGGTGTGCGCGCTTTTTGCCGGGGACCGGGACGAGGCCCGCGCGCTCCTCGACCGGGCGGCGGCAGAGGTGGGCCCGACCTGGGACCGTGCGTTCATCCGCGCGGTGGCCCTGCACCGGGCCTGGCTCGACGAGGGGGACCCCGACCGGACCGGCCCCGCGGCCTCCGACGAGGAGCGCTACGCCTTGCGCCTGTTCGCCCAGGAAAAAGACCCGCGGACCTTGCGGGTGCGCGACGCCGGGGGCACGTTCATGTTCGGCACCGGCCCCCGCCAAACTGTGAAGAGCGCCGCGGGACAGGCCCTGCTCTCGGCCCTGGTCGCGGCCCACCAGCACCGGCCGGCCCAGGTCTTGTCCAAAGACGCGCTCCTGTCCGCGGCCTGGCCGGACGAAAAGCTCCAGCCCCGGGCCGCGCAAAACCGCCTCCAGGTGGCCCTGTCCGCCCTGCGCAAGGCGGGATTGGGCGATGCCCTGGTGCGCACCGACGACGGATATGGTCTGGACCCTGCGGTGATCGCGAGGTTTTGATGAGCGAGCGACAGACCCGGAGCGAAAAGCGCAAAGAAGGCGAGCGGTCGCGTGACCTCGCCCGGCGCTTGATGACCATGACCGATGCCGAGCTTGACCAAGTGACATTGGACGAGGACCTGCGCGCGCGGGTCGACGAAGCCCGCGAGGTGGAATCACTCAAGGCCCGTCGTCGAGAAGAGCGCGCCTTGGCCGGGTATTTGCGCGGAGAGGACATGGCCGACATCGGCGAAGCCCTCGGCGAACAAGCGGCCAAGGACGCGCAACACGCGGCCGCGTTTCAGCGGGTCGAGCGCTGGCGCGAGACCCTGCTCGAGGACGAAGAGGCGTTCGTGGACTTTGTGCAGGGGCGCTCGGCCCAAGACGCGGACGCCCTGCGCACCGCGGTGGACGAGGGGCGCCGCGAGCGCGACACGGGCAAGCCCAAGGGCGCGCGCAAAAAACTGTTCCGGTTGCTCAACGATCTGCTCGCCAAGGACCCGGACAAGGTCTAACGAATCTCGTCGATGTGCGCGTCCCAGTCGCGCCCGTCGAACGGCTGGACCTCGACGTCGTCGAGGTCGACATCGTCCAGGCAGCGCACGTTGACCGAATAGCCATCCGGGTGCGAGCGGGGCACGTAGAACGAACAGATGCCGCACACCGAGCAAAACAAGTGCTTCGCGGTGTGGGTGCCGAACGTATAGGTGGATAGCGCGTCCTCGCCGGTGACGAGGCGGAAGCGGTCCGCGGGCACGATCCAGTGCACGAACCCCTTCATGGTGCACATCGAACAGTTGCAGCCGAGCACGCCCTCGAGGGGGCCGTCGGCTTCGAACCGCACCGCGCGGCAGTGGCACCCACCGGTGAAGACCCGTTTGCTGTCCATGGGGCAGAGGTGTAGCAGACGCGCGGAGGTCTGGCCCATGTCTCGTCTCGATCCCTCGTTGACCCAAATTGCCGACGACGCGTTCATCGCCGAGGGCACCACCGTGGTGGGTGATGTGCACATCGGTTCTGCATCGAGCGTGTGGTTCGGCACCGTGATGCGCGGTGACGTCGAAAAAATCCGCATCGGCGCGCGCACCAACATTCAGGACAACTCCGTGGTGCACGCCGACGTCGGGTTCCCGTGCGTCATCGGCGACGACGTCACCGTCGGGCACCGCTGCATCGTGCACGGGGCCCAGGTCGGCGACGGCGCGCTCATCGGCATGGGCGCCATCGTGATGAACGGCGCGAAGATCGGCGCGCGCTCCCTGGTGGCCGCGGGGGCGTTGGTCCCCGAGGGCAAAGAGTTCCCCGAGGGCGTGCTCATCATGGGCGCCCCGGCCAAGGTCAAGCGCGAGCTCAACGAGATGGAGCTCGAGTCGCTCAAGTTCAGCTCGTCGCACTACGTGGCCAACGGCCAGGAATACCGCCGCCAAGGCTTCGGCCGGAAAAACGCATGAACGACATTCGGCTGTTCATCGACGGAGAGTTCAGCAACGGCTCGGCCGGGGCCCCCTTCGACGACGTGAACCCGGCCACCGGCCAGGTTCATGCCCGGGTGCACAAGGCCAGCCGCGAGGACGTCGACGCCGCGGTCCAGGCCGCGCGGCGCGCGCTGTCCGGCCCCTGGGGCAAGATGAGCGGGCGCGAGCGGCGCGCATTGATGTTCCGCATCGCGGACGAGATCGACCGGCGCCGCGACGACTTCATGCGCGCGGAGATCGCCGACACCGGCAAACCCGCGGCCTTGGCCGGTTCCATTGACATTCCGCGGGGCGCGGCCAACTTCCGCGCGTTTGCGGACCTCTGTGACCACCCGTCGGAGAGCTACAGCACCCCGACCCCCGACGGGCGCGGGGCGATCAACACCGTGGTGCGCAGCCCCAAGGGCGTCATCAGTGTGATTTGTCCGTGGAACCTCCCGCTCCTGCTCATGACCTGGAAGGTCGCGCCCGCCCTCGCCACCGGCAACACGGTGGTGGTCAAGCCGAGCGAAGAGACCCCGGCCACGGCCACCTTGCTCGGCGAAGTCATGAACGAGGTGGGCGTGCCCGCCGGGGTCTACAATGTCATTCACGGCTTTGGCCCCGCCGACGCAGGACAGTTCTTGGTCCAACACGAGGGCGTGGATGCCATCACCTTCACGGGGGAGAGCCGCACCGGCAGCGCGATCATGAAAGACGCCGCGTCCCGGCTCAAACCGATCAGTTTTGAGCTCGGGGGCAAAAACCCCTCGTTGGTGTTCGCGGATTGTGACCTCGACGCCGCGGTGGCCGGCACCGTGCGCTCGGTGTTCGCCAACTGTGGACAGGTGTGCCTCTGCAGCGAACGGGTCTACGTTGAGCGGTCGGTGTTCGACGAGTTCACCGATCGGCTGGTCGACGCCACCCGCGGCTTGGTGCTCGGCGACCCCCACGGGCCCGACACCAACACCGGCCCCCTCATCTCCGCCGAACACCAAAAAAAGGTGCTCTCCTACTTCGAACTCGCCCAGCAGGAAGGGGCGGAGGTGCGCACCGGGGGCCAAAAGGCCGAACTGCCCGGCGCCTTCGGCCAAGGCTTCTTCGTCGAGCCCACCATCTGGACCGGCCTGCCCGACACCGCCCGCACCGTGCGCGAAGAGATCTTCGGCCCCTGCTGTCACATCGCCCCGTTCGACGACGAGGACGAGGTCGTGGCCCGGGCCAACGACACCGACTATGGCCTGTGCGCGGCGGTCTGGACCCGGGACGTGTCCCGGGCCTACCGCGTGCCCCAGGCCCTCGACGTGGGCATCGTGTGGGTCAACGACTGGTTTTTGCGCGACCTGCGCACCCCCTTCGGTGGGACCAAAACCAGTGGCATTGGGCGCGAGGGGGGCAAATACTCCCTCGAGTTCTACACCGAACTCAAGAACATCTGCATCAAGCTCTGATTCCCCGGGGACCGCATGACCCAGGCCTTCATCCTCGACACCGACCGCGCCCAGGCGCTGGCCCATTACCCCCACGCCCGCCGGGTGGGCGACTTGTTGTTCATCTCCGGCGTGTCCTCCCGCCGGGCGGACAACACCCACGTGGGCGTCACCCACCGCCCGGATGGCAGCGTGGTCAAGGACATCAGGCTCCAGACCGAGGCGGTCATCCGCAACATCGAACACATCCTGCACGCCGCCGGCCTCGAGCTCTCCCACCTCGTCGACATCACCACCTTTCTCGTGAGCATGAGCGACTTCTCTGGGTACAACGCGGTCTACAACCGCTTTTTCGAACAAGAGACCGGCCCCACCCGCACCACCGTGGCCGTGCACCAGCTCCCCCACGAAAACCTGCTCATCGAGATGAAGGCCATCGCGGCCTTTCCCTCCGCCTGAGGCCCGTCATGTCCTTGCCCGCAGACCAACGCATCGCCCTCGCCGACCAGCTGCACCAAGCGTTCGTGACCCGCACCCCCTGTGGCCGGCTCACCGACGTGCACCCCGGCCTCACCACCGAGGACGCCTACGCGATCCAAGAACACAACATCGAGCGCCGCCTGCGCGAAGGTCTCAACCGCGAACCCGCCCGCGTGGTGGGGCACAAGATCGGCATCACCAGCGAAGCCATCCAGCAGTGGCTCAAGGTCGACCAGCCCGACTTCGGGCACCTGCTCAGTGACATGGCGGTGGGCGACGGCGAACGCGGCCCCCTCGACAAGCTGCTCCAGCCCCGCATCGAGGGTGAGCTCGCGTTTGTGCTCAGCGGGCGTTTGCTCGGCCCCGGGGTCACCGCCGCCGACGTCATCCGGGCCACGGACTTTGTGGCCCCCGCGCTGGAGATCATCGACTCGCGCATCGCGGAGTGGAAGATTCAATACAATGACACTGTGGCGGACAACGCCTCGAGCGGCTTTTTTGTGCTCGGCACCCAGGTCTCGTCGCTGCGCGGGCTCGACCTGCCGTTGATGGGCATGACCATGCGCAAAAACGGCGCCCTGGTCTCGTCGGGGGCGGGCATCGCTTGTTTGCAGAATCCCATCAACGCGGTGGTGTGGTTGGCCAACACCCTCGGCCGGCTCGGCCGCGCCCTCGAGCCTGGCCACATCATCTTGTCCGGCGCCCTCGGGCCGGTGAGCCCGGTGGTGGCCGGCGACGTGTTCGAGCTCTCGCTCGCCCACGTCGGCGAATGCCGGGTCAGCTTTTAGGGCCGCCCTCGTCGGCGAACACGGGCACGAGCCGCGAGTCGAGCAACGCCGCGGTGCGGTGGCCGGCGCCTGCGAGATAGGCGTCGTGTTGGGCGAAGGCCAAGAATGCGGCCCGGGACGCGTGGCGTACGAGCAGCACGTGGTCCCAGTGCTCGTCAGCGGGCCCGATGAGCCCGCTCTCCGCCGGTCCCGAGAACACCAACGCCGAGCCCGCCTCGTCGAGAAACGGCAACGTATGGGCCATGTAGCGCTCGTAAGCTTCGCGGCCGCTGATGGGCGCGTCGGGGGCGAGCTTGGGGTGTTGGCTGTAGTCGGCGACGGCGCGGAACCGCAGCAGGTTGAGCATCGTCACCGGGCCGCGCTCTTCGCGGGTGAAGAACGCCTTGCCTGTTCTGCGGTGGGCTCGACATGGTGCATGGTTGTGGGTCCTGGGGCCGCGGCGCGGCTATTCACAGATCGCGAGGTCGATGGTCTGGTAGAGGTCGACGTCGGTGAACGTATCGGGACACGTCGGGGCGGCCGCGGGGCAGGTGAGCGGCGGGTCGGCGCGGGTGTCCCAGTTGCAGGTGGCTTGGCAGGTGCCGTTGAGGCACATCAGCAGGGCTTCGCCGGTGCCTTCGGGCACGGCGGGGTCTTCGCACATGTCGGGCGAGAACATCCAAAAGCCGCAGCTCTCGCCGAGCAGCTTTTGTTGGCCACAGACGCCCTCGTCGGCGAGGAACCCGAACACGCAGTCCTCGCCGGCGTTGCAGTCGCCGGGGGTGGTGCACACGCGCTTGCAGCCACCTTGCGAGGGCACGCCGTTGCTGCTGCTGTAGATGCAGGTGGTGCCGGGCTCGTCGCAGGTGACGGTTTGGTTCTGGTAGACGCACTGCACGTTTTCCATCAGGCGGAACCCGCAGTCGCTGCAGTCGGTGCCGAGGCCGCAGAAGCTGAAGTCGCTGTTGGGCCCGCCGTCGTCGCAGTCGCCGTCGTCGGCGTACTGGCAGCTGTTGTTGCACGCCGCCCCGTGGCTGGGGCACGTCGCGTTGTAGTCGGTGCAGCAATCGCCGAACACCTGGCACTCGGGATCGCAGTTGCACGCGTTGTCGGCGTCGGGGTTGAAGAACTCCCCGCACCGGCCAGAGCACGACAACGCAAAGGGGTCGTCGCCGTCGCCGTCGCCGTCGCCGTCCCCGTCTCCATCCCCGTCTCCGTCTCCATCACCGTCGCCATCCCCATCGCCGTCGCCGGCCACGGGGTCACATTGGGAGTTGTCGCTCGGGCGCACCTGGCTGCCGGCCGGGCACAGCTCGGTGACACACCAGAAGTCGGTGACGCCGAGGCAGTCGCTGTCGGTCACGCCGCAGCCGCAATCGCAGAAGTCGTCGTCGTAAAAGCTCGGGATACACGTCCAGCCCGCGGGCACGGAATCGCCGTCCCCGTCCCCGTCTCCGTCTCCGTCGCCATCCCCATCGCCGTCGCCGTCGCCGTCGCCATCCCCGTCACCGTCACCGTCGCCATCGCCGTCGCCGCCGGGCAGCACGCAACCGCCTTGTCCGTCCCCGACGTAACCGTCGTCGCACACGCACACCCCGGGGAGGGTCTCGTGCGAGTTGGGCCCGCAACCGGGGTCGCCATCTCCGTCGCCGTCTCCGTCTCCGTCTCCATCGCCGCTCGACAGACACACGCCGGGGTTGATGCAGGGGTCGCCGCCGCAATCGTCAGAGGTCACGCATTCCACGCACCGACCGGGCACCGCGTCGCTGCTCTTCAAGCAGATGGGCTCATCGTCGGTGCAGTCTTCGTCTTGGCGGCACAGCTCGTCGGGGAGGGGCACACACACATCGGGGTCGATGGCGTCGTTGGGCTCACACCACTTGTCGATGGGGCAGTCCGCGGTGGTGGTGCAGGGGTTGCCGGTGGGCACCACGTCGGTGGTGCAGTACCCGTTGGCGCAGACCTCGCCGGCGTTGATGTTGCAGTCGGTGTCGAGGGTGCAGGGCGTGTTGCCCTCGCGGTTGTCGACGCACTCGCTGTTGAGGCACATCTGGCCGTCGGTGCAGTCGGCGTCCGAGTTGCACGCGCCGGTGTTGTTTTGGTTGGGGCATCCTCCCAGCGCCAACGTCCCGAACAGGAGCGCGATGGAAGAAGCCCGCGAACAGAAGGACAACAGTCGAGATGCCGGGGTCACGTCTTCAGTTATATCGGTGCGAAGGGGGGTGTCGACCAGTCTTTCGACCGAGCCGGCGTGATCTGTATTGAAATGTAAGGCCTTGCGCGGATCCCCGGCGCGCGCCTTATGGCGTCGCGGCCTGGGTGGTGTCGAACGCTGGGTCAAATCCCACAGCGTGCAGCTTGTCGGCGATGCGCGCGGTGGCGGTGTCGTACACCCGCCGCCGGGTGGCGGCGTCGATGGAGCCGAAGGGATGGGCCGGGCCGTCGAGGGTGATGCTCGACGGGCGCATGGCCCGGGCACAGGCTTCGAGGTTGGGGGCGATCCAACGTTGCACGGTGGCGCGCTCCTCGTCGTCGAGCCACGGGGCGAACACCTCGAGCACCTGCCAGCCGAACGCCGCGTGCACCGCTTCGTCTTTGGCGAGCAGGCGCACGACTTCGTGGGCGAGCGGATCGTCGGTCCACTTCTGCATCTCGGCGAGCACGTGCATGGAGTACGTCTCGCCGATGCAGAGCGACCCGACGACGGTGTAGAGAACCTTGAGCTTGAGCGGGAGTGCGTCGGGCACCCGGGTGTACCGTGGTTCGCCGTCGAGCACCGCGGTGCCGCCCAAGGCGCCGACCAGCCGCGCACACACCGCGACGTGCCGGTCTTCGTCGCGGACCACGCGCAGGCCGGTGCCGAGCAAGTCGGCGGCGCAGCCGAGCCGCACGAGGTTGGCGTGCAGCTCCGAAAAGGCCGCCATCGAGCGGTACTCGTCGAGGGTGCGCAAGGTCCAGGCTTGGCGCCCGCGCTCGACGAGGGCGGGCGCGTGGGCGTCGGGGACGTACGCATCAAACGCGGCGCTGTGCAGCGCCGGCGGGAGGGTCTCGTCGAGAAACCCTTCGTGCAGCCGGCTCAGGCGCGCGGTGGCGGGCCGGAGGTCGAGCACGCGGGGCTCCGATCAGTCCTGGTTGTCGGGCAGCGGGTTGATTGCCGGCTCGACGGTGGGCTCGGGCTCGGGGAGCGGGTTGACGCTCGGCTCGACGACGGGCTCGGGCTCGGGGAGCGGGTTGATGGCGATGGCCGGCTCGGGCTCGGGGAGCGGGTTGACGCTGGGCTCGACGGTGGGCTCGGGCTCGGGGAGCGGGTTGACGCTCGGCTCGACGACGGGCTCGGGCTCGGGGAGCGGGTTGATGGCGATTTCGGGCTCGGGCTCGGGGAGCGGGTTGATGGCGATTTCGGGCTCAGGCTCGGGGAGCGGGTTGACGCTCGGCTCGACGCTCGGGGTGGGCTCGGGCATGGGGTTGACCGCGATGAGCGGGCCGCTCTTGAACGGGTCTTTGCCCCCGGTCTGGGTGAAGTCGACGCCGGGCTTGTCGGCCGCGCCCTGTTTCTGTTCGAACGTGGTGTCGGGGGCGGGCTTCTTTGGGGTGGCTTGCTGCTGCTGCGGCGCCTTGGTCTGGCCGGCTTTGTCCAGGCCGGGGGTGTTGGCGATCGGGTTGCCGGTGGGCTTGTTGATTTTCATGCGTCCGTCTCCTGCAGCGGTGAAGCGCGCCCGGCACGGTCGGCGGTGGCCGTGGTCCTCGTGCGGGGGCGCGGAGAATGTTCCCCTGAGGTGGGTATAACGCACAGCCGCCGCCTTTGGCGGAGTTTTGACCTCCCGCGGCGGCCCGGGACCGGCTAATGTGCCCGCATGCTGGAGCCGATCTCCCTCGGTCAGGGGCGCACCAACTGCCCCGGCCTCGCCGCGGACGAGCGCGGCGTGGTCATGGGGCAGAAGATCGCCCTGTTTTTCGCGGACATCGCGCGGGCGGTGGGCTTTTTCCGCAGCTACAGCCGCGAGGTCACCCTCGACGAGATCTTGACCAGTCTGCTCATCCAAGAGGCGGTGAGCGAGCGCGGCGGGCGCGAGGTCATGATCCAGTTTGACGTCGGGGGCAGCTACGCCGCGGACCGGGCCGCGCAGGCGGCGCGCATGCACCGCGGCCGGCCGTTCACGGGGACCGACCGGCATTTTGTGCCCTACCGCGACCGGCAATCGCCCCTCGGGTACGACCTGCCCGGCCCCGAGGAGGTCCTCGCCGACCCGGGCGACCTGGTCCTGTACGGGCAAGCCGCGCCCGACAAGCGCAGCCTCGGCCGCCGCATCCAGATTCGTGACCTGATTTTGGGCCTGTCGCCGCGGCCTTTGACCCAGGCGGAGAAGCAGACCGAGCAGTACGACGCGTTGGTGGTGCGGGTCGAAAAGGGCCTGTCCAAAGAGGTCGCGCGGTATCTCTGGCACCGGCAGGTGCGCTCGACGGTGCGGCCGGCCACGACGTCAAAAACGTCGATGTTCCAAAAGGGTCCGCGGGAGGTCCAGCTCATTCGGGCCGAAGGCCTGCCGCGCCATGTCGCCCAGCTCCTGCACCACACCCCGGGGGTGAAGGTGTTCGTGCCGGTGCAGCCACATTTGTTGGTGGAGTGGGGCCATCGCCACCCCATCGCCCTGGAGAGCTGCGGGAGCGCGTTTTCCGAGGACGAGACCATCTTGTTCCACGCGCCCCCGCAGAAGGTGGAGCGGCTGCTGGTCGAGGACGATGACGTGGACATCAAGGACCTCGTCGACGTCGTCATCCACGGTCCGCGCGGGGTGTTGGCCCCCCCCGAGCAAGCCGACGCCACCCGCATCGAGGCCCTCGACGTCGAGCTCAAGCTCGCGCGGCTCCCCCGGGCGGGGGCGGCGACCCAGGCCCTGCTCATTCCCCTCGATCGGCTGCCGTGGTTCATCAAGCTGGTGTACATGCTGCCCGCGGCGGTGCTGCGCGCCTACGAGGCGGTCATCGCCGACCCTTACATCATCGTGATCAACCGGCGCGGCGTGCACGGCATCCCCTTCGGCGAGCCGATGACCGAGCTCTATCCACAGATCTTTGTGCCCGTGGGCATGCAGCTGTTGCCGCGGGTCGACTATGACCTGTTGCGCGAACACCTCCAGATCCGCCCCGACCAGAACCTCTACTTCTTCGCCGACGACGGCGCGTCGTTTGCGGTCCCGCAGGAATCGTTGCACCCCCTGAGCCGGGCGGTGGTGGCCCAAGACCGGGCCCAAGAGACCATGCTCGAGCTCGCCACCCGCACCCCCGCGGACGAACTCGGCAATGCCACTGTACGCCACGATCGCCAAAGCGTGTTCTCGCTGTGGCGGGGGGCCCGGGTCGAGACCCCCGAGCGCGTGCCCGAGCTTGGCCCCGCGGTGAAGCCGCAGAAAAAAGCGCTCCCCGCGCCCGAGCAAGCCCAGGCCGACAACACCCCGGACGCCACCGACGACGCCACCTTGATCGAGCCCGGCGACGACGACGAGCGCTCCGCGGGCAAGCCGGCATGACCGCGGCCGCCACGGCCCTCACCCGGTTTGCCCACGATTTTGGCATCCCGTTCTTGCTCGGGCAAAAGTGCACCGTGGGCGACTTTGTCGGCGAGGAAGGCCACCGCGGCATCAGCCACGGGCTGGGCTTGGTCCCCGAGCTGCAGGACGCGCTCGAACGGCAATACGTCGACGCGGCCCTGTTCACCGGGCTGACCCCGGGGCCGTTCGACGAGGACGCAGGGACATTGTTGTACGCGGCCCACGAGCTGTTCGCGGCGTGCCATCCCCAGTCGGGTTCGTTCTACGCGCGGTCGCATTCCTTTTGCGAGGTCGCCGCGGACAAGGTGTCGCGGCTGCCGCGCACCCTCGACCCCGCGGTGCTGCTCACCCGGCACCTGGTGGTGCGCCGGGTGTTCATGGCCTCGCGCACCGACGTGCACCTCAAATGGTGGACAGGGGCGGCGAGCTTTTACGGGGACGAGCCTCCCCCGCGCCTGATGGCGTGGCCGGGCATCCGCCGGGTGAAGGTCGAGCGGCTGCAGTCCCCGATGTGGAAGCTCTGCAAGACCGAGGGCGACGAAGAGACCCGCGTGGCCCGGATGAACCTCCTGCAGCTGCTGCTCGACATCTCGCCGTTGACCCGCCTGGTCTTGCTCGGCGACGAGGTGCAAAAGGAGCTGCCCTTCTCGCTGATGCTTCCCTACAAAGTCGGGGGCAAGTCGGCCTCGCCGCTGTACCTGCTTGAGAGCAGAGACATTGCGCGGTCGGTGACCGACGCCCTGCTGCAGCGCGGGGCGGAGCGGGCGGGGGCGATGCTGGCCCTCGCGGTGCTGGCCGCGTTGCGCGAGGGCAGCTCGCCCTACGCGTTGCGGCGGGGGGCGGAGTTCGCCGCGCACCTGTTCTTGATGATGTGCCTGGTCGAGTCGGTGGCGCCCCAAAGCCCGGAGACCGCCCCCCTGCGCGAGCTCCTGTCCGGGCCGGACGGGCCCGCGGCCAAGACCGACGCCGCGCGGGTGTTTTACGCGCTGGTCGAGGCGGTGTTCAGCCTCGGCGACCAGGGGGGCCTGCCGGTGCCGGCCCAGTCGGACCTGTCGCGCGAGGCCACGCAGATTCTCACCGCGTCGCGCCGCGTGCTCGGCACCGAGCCGTTCCAGGTCATCGCTGGCCCCTTGGCGCGGGAACTCGCGCGCCGGCTTCAGGGGGCGGGGGCGCCCAAGGCTGCCGCCGCGCAATGATCCTCAGCCCGGCCGATTGGGCCCTGTTTGTCTCGGTGGCGTTCGCGGGCTTTGTGGTCTCAAGCGCCCTCGGCATTGGCGGGACCATGGTCTTGTTGCCCACGCTCATCCTGCGCATGACCCCCGCCGAGGCAGTGGCATTGGTGGCGCCGGTGATGCTGGTGAACAACCTGGTCAAGGTCTGGGGGTTCCGCCATGACATCCATCGCCAGGCGGCGCTCTACGTGTCGCTCACCGCGGTGGTGGGGGCGGCGGTGGGTGCGTACTTCACCGCGGTGGTCGACGCCAAGTGGCTCCTGCTCGGCATCGCCACGGTGATCTTCACCGCGCTGTTGCTCGGGCGGGTGGGCATGCGCTGGACCATCGGCAACCGGGGCCTGTTCTTCGCGGGCTTTGTCATCGGGGGGGCGTCGGGATTGGTGGGCGCGGCGGGGGCGCCCACCGCGCTGGCGATGCGGGCCTACGGGCTGGTGCGCCACAGCTTCGTGGGCACCATCGCGGTGCTCGCGGTGCTGATGCAGGTGGCGAAAATCCCGGTGTACCTGTCGACTGGTGCCATGACATTGCGGTTGTGGCCGTTGGCCGCGGTGCTCAGCGTGGTGGCCACCGCGGGGGTGTTTGTGGGGCGCGCGTTGCTGCGCCACCTCGACGTCGAACGGTTCAAGATCGCCATCGACATCGTGCTGTTCTTGATCGCGGTGTGGCTGACGCTCAAAGCCCTGTTGTGATCAGCGCTTCTTGGCCGGGGCCTTCTTCTTGGTCGCGGCGCCGAAGGGCGCGGCCACGTCCGTCCCGGTCAACAAACGCTCGATGAAAATGTCAATGCGCCGTTGCCGGGTGTCGTCCCGCTTGGCGTCGTGTACCCGGTACAACACCGCATAGCGCTCGGCTTTGGGCAGAGCGTCGAGGGCCTTTTGGGCCCGGGGATTCTTGTCCAGCGCGGCCTGGAGGTCTTTGTGCGGCTCGATCTTCGACGGTGAGGCATAGGCGTCGTCCCACCGGCCGTCGTCGCGGGCCCGGTCGACCTCGGCCTGTCCCGGCGCTTCCATCGCCCCGGTGCGCATCAGCTCGGTGGCGATGTCGCGGTTGATCGCCGACCACTTCGATCGCGGTCCCCGCCGGGTGAAGCGGCGCAGAAAAAAAGGCGCGTCCCATCGCGCGATTTGGCCGTCGATCCATCCCCAGGTGAGGGCGAGGTCGCGCGCCTCCTCGTAGGTGACCGTGGCAATGCCACTGCCCTTCTTGGCGAACTTGATCCACATCCCCGGCGACGTCGCGTGGTTCTTCTTCAGCCACGCGGACAGCGCCGCGGGTCTGGCGAACGGCAGCACGGGCAGACCCTTGTGTTCTTCGCTCATGGCCGGCAGCGTACCCGCCGCGGGCTCGACGAAAAACCGGCCCGGAGGTCGATTTTCCGCCTCGGGAACGCGCCCCGGGCGTGACCGGGTATAGGATACAGATGCGCGCCAGCGTGAAGGGAGGCAGCATGTCCCGCATCAAGAAGGGGCGCTTTTCTCGTCTCACCGGCCTCGGCAAAATTGGGGCCCGGGCCGCCACCACCGCGGTGCTCGGGCGCGGGGCCCACCAAAAACTCGCCCAGGCCATGGTCCGCGAGCTCGGGGCGATGAAGGGGCTGCCCATGAAGGTGGGCCAGCTCTTTTCCTACATGGACGGGCTTGTGCCCGAGGCCCACCGGGACGTGTACCTGGAGGCCCTCGCCGCCCTGCGCGCCCACGCGCCGGCGGTGGACAACGAAGGGGTGCTCGCCCTGCTCGAGGAGGAGCTGGGCGGTTCGCGGCACGAACTGTTCGAGCGGTTCGACGATGTGCCGATCTCGTCGGCGAGCATCGGCCAAGTCTACGCCGCCCGGTTCGAGGGGGAAGAGGTGTGCGTCAAGGTCCAGTACCCGGACATCAAGGACGCGACCGTCGACGACCTGGCCAACGTGGACGCGATCAAAGGCCTGGCCAAGCTGTTCGCCCGGGGCATCGATGTCGACAGCATCATCGACAACTTCAAGGCCCGCTTATTCGAGGAGTTCGACTACGAGCGTGAAGCGGATATGCAGCGACATTTCGCAACGATCTACGCCGACGACCCCGACATCCTCGTGCCCGCGGTCATCGACCCCCGGACCACCCCGCGGGTGCTCACCACCGCCCGCCTCTCGGGGACGATGCTCGAGGCCTACCTCCCCACCGCGTCGAGCCGCGACCGTGACCGGTTCGGCTTGGCCCTGTTTCGCTTCGCGTTCGGATCGCTCATTCAGCACCGGTTGTTTCACGCCGACCCGCACCCGGGGAACCTCATGTTCGGCGCCGGGGACAACCAGCTCGGCATCCTCGACTACGGTTGCGTGCAGCCGTTCACCGACGAGGAGGCGGACGGCATCGCCCAAATTCTGTTCGCCGCGGCCGAAGGCCGGTCGCTCAAAGACCCGCTCATAGACGGCCTCGGGATCGAGGCCGACGACGCCACCCTCGACGAGCTCGCCACCGTCACCGCGCTCACGTTGCGCCCGGTGAGCGAGGCGCAGCCCTATACCTTCACGCCGCAGTTCTCGTCGGAGATCGCGGCCCGGGTGACCGAAGCCAAGCTGCGCCTGTCCGCGCGCATCCTCACGCGCCGGTCCTACTTCGGACTCGACGCGGACGGCTTCACGTTTATTGTGCGCAACCTGTTCGGGCTGGCCCACATCTGGGGCCAGCTCGGCAGCACCGCGGACTTCCGCGACGCGCTGCTCAGGATGCGCGACGCGCCCGGCGCCGACGACGCGCCCAGCCCGCCGCCACCGCGCCCAGGAGGATGACGGCCGCGTCGGGACGGGACCCGGTCTGGCTGCACCCGAGGGGCCCGGTGTCGTCGTCGTCGGCGTCGCCGGGCACGGTGATCACGCTGGGTTCGGGTTCGGCGTTTGACTCCGGTTCGGCTTCGGGCTCGACCACGGGCTCGGGTTGCGGCTCGGGCTCGGGTTGGGCCTCGGGCTCAACGGCCACGTCGGGTTCGCTTTCGGGTTCGGCCTCGGGCTCGGGCAGGGGCCCGCCCACCGCGTCCGGCTCGGGCTCCACCGGGCTCGGGCAGGCCCCGGTCCCGGGGTCGCAGGTCTCGTCATCGGCGCAGGGGGTGATCTCGGCCTCGCCATCGGTGCAGGTCAGTTGCTGGCCGTCTTCGAGACAAGCAGTGCCATTTTCTCCCCCGAGCACGTTGGCGCAGTAGGGGTGCACGCAGTGGGCGGTGCCCTCGCTCGAACAGGCCCCGCCAAAGGCGGTGCAGTCCGAGGTCTCGAGGTAGCCGTCGGTGCAGGACAGGAGCTGTCCATTCTCGTCACAGGCGGCGCCATTTTCGCCCCCGATCACCGACAGGCAGGTGAAGTGCGCGCAGTGGGCGGTCCCGCCCGACTCGGTGCAGGTGCCGCCGTAGGCCGCGCAGTCACCCTCGCTGTAGTTGCCCCCGTCGCAGGTGGCGATGTGGGTCTCGTCGGTGCAGAAGGTGCTGTTCTCGCCGGTCTCGAGACAGAACGCGCTCGCACAATGTGCTTGTCCGCCTTCTTCCGAACACACCGCGCCGAACGCCCCGCAGTCGCCTTCGCTGTATTGGCCGTCGTTGCAGGTGGCGATGTGGGTCTCGTCGGTGCAGAAGGTGCTGTTCTCGCCGGTCTCGAGGCAGAACACGCTCGCACAATGTGCTTGTCCGCCCTCTTCCGAACACACCGCGCCGAACGCCCCGCAGTCGCCCTCGCTGTAGCTTCCGTAGTCGCAGGTGGCGATGTGGGTCTCGTCGGTGCAGAAGGTGCTGTTCTCGCCGGTGGCTTGGCAGAAGGGGTGAACGCAGTGGCCCTCACCCCCCGCGTCCGAGCAGGTCGCGCCGAACACCCCACAGTCCCCTTCGCTGTAGCTGCCGAGGTTGCAGGACGCGATGTTGGTTCCATCCAGGCACCACTGGCTGTTCTCGCCGTGCTCCAAGCAATAGAACTGCACGCAGTGGGCATCGCCCCCCAGGGTGGAGCAGGTCCCGCCGAAGGCGCCGCAATCACCTTCTTCGTACACGCCGGCGTAGCACTTCTTGACCACGCTGCCGTCGCAGGTGTTGAGCCAGGCATTGCCATTGCATTGGGGGTCGATCACCCCGCAGATGCCTCCGCCGGGGCCGCCCCCCCACCATTCCCAATGCCATGGTTCGGACGGCACGGTGCGGGAGAAGCCATAGGCCGCGGCGTGGCCGTTGAGCCAGTTGAGCACCCCCGGGGCGCTGGTGTTGAGGTCGAGGGCGTGGCCGCTTTGGTGATTGGAGTAGCCGGGGGTGGCGGCGAGGTTGCAGTTGTTGCAGTTGCAGTTGACGTAGCACCCGTACAGGTATTGCTGCTGGGACATGGTGCGGAACCCGGACACGATCCAGAGGTTCACCCCGTCGGCGGCGGCGGCTTGTTTCATCACCCAGTAGGCGTTGCCGGTGTCGACCTCGACGGGTTTGTCGTCGACGACCACCACATCAATCGAAAACGGGCTCCCGGAGACATAGCCGGTGTCGCTGTGCACGGTGCAATCCACCAGCGACTCCTGGGTCTCGGCGGGGGCGAGCAGCCCCAGCTCCGCCTCGGTGTGAAAACAATCCGCGATGATGTTCTCCTCGATGTCCGGCCCACACCCGGCGGCGATCGCCAGCGCGCCCACCGACGCGACCCACAAGACCCACGCATGGGGGGTCTTGGCCGACCCCGCGCCCCACTGATTTTTCATGTCTGCTTTCCTCCGGTTTCCGTGGCCTCATCTATCTGCGACCCGGCCCCGGCCCGGTACCCAAACCTCCTAAATGCTCGCGGACCCCGGCTGAAAAAACCCTGACCAAACGGTCGACCAACGGGTATTTCTACATAAAAACAAGTGGTTATGATCTTACAGGCCGCCCTCAGGCGCCAGCCTTGTCCCCCCCGGCGCGGGACGGCACACCGCGTCATGCAGTTCCATCCCGAACGTCCCGGTGACCGCGGCGCGGTGTTTTCGGTGGTGGCGGCGGCCTTCCCCACCCCCGCCGAGGCGCGGCTGGTGGACGCCCTCCGCGCGGCCGGCGCACATACATTGTCATGGGTGGCCCGGGGCGAGACCGGCGAGGTCATCGGCCACGCGCTGTTCTCTCCCGCCCAGATGGAGCGCGATGGGCAAAGCCTCGACGTGGACATCCTCGGGTTGGCCCCGGTGGCGGTGCACCCCGATCACCAACGCCGCGGGGTGGGAGCGGGGTTGATCACGTCCGCCCTCGACCGGCTGAGGGAGGCCGGCCACCAGGCGGTGGTGTTGCTGGGCCATCCCACCTACTATCCACGGTTTGGCTTTCGGCCGGGGCACACCTGGGTGCTGGCCTGTGAATTCCCTTCGCCCCCCGACGCGTTCATGGTCATGCCCCTGCACAAAAACGCCCTCGACGACGTCGAGGGCGGTCTTGTCCGGTATCACCCGGCGTTCCGTGGGCTCTGAGCGGCGGGGGCGTCAGCTGCCCTCGAGCACGATGTTGTCGATGTAGAACGCGTCCTGGCTCGAGCTCATCTCCGCGTTGATGCGCACGGTGATGTTGGCCGCCCCGTCGAACTGCGAGATGTCCACGGTGTTGGCGTGCCAGGTCGCGTCGCTGTCCGACGAGTCGAACACCGCCACCGTCGACCAGGACGCGCCCCCGTTGGTGCTGATTTGGATCAGCGCCTCGTCGTTGCCCTCGAAGCTCACCACCCCCGACCAGAACGAGAGGGTGAGGTTGCCCAGGCCCCCGGTGGGCGCGGTGCGTTGGAGATCGCCGGTGGACCGGCGCAGGCGCACGCCCCCCGCGCCCCAGGCCAGGTCCCCGCTGGCGGTCCACGGGCCGGACCAACCGGTGCCGCCGTTCAAGGTTTGGGACTCAAAGTCCTCCGAAGCGATCTCGCCCGGCTCGACGCACTGTCCACAATCATTGGCGCAGCTGCCGCAATCCTCGGACCCGTTGCAGACGCCGTCGCCGCAGGTGGGCGCGCACTGTCCACAATCATTGGCGCAGCTGCCGCAATCCTCGGACCCGTTGCAGACCCCGTCGCCGCAGGTGGGGGCACACTGCCCGCAGTCGGCCGAGCAGCTGCCGCAGTCCTCGGCCGCGCTGCAGACCCCGTCGCCGCACACGTCGTCGGGGGGGTCGCCGCGGTAGGCGGCAGAGAGGTTCACCCCGGAGTAGCTGGAGAAGGCGTTGACAGACACGAACCAGGTGCCCGCCGGCGGGGAGTTGAAGGAGCAGGACTCGTTGTTGCCGTTGAGGTAGGGACGACAATCATACTGGTTGGTGGTGGGCTGGCTGCCGAATCGCACGTAGAGGTCGGCGTCCCCGGTGCCCCCGGACATCACCGCGCTGAAGCTGCTCGCCCCCGCGGGCACGGTGACCTGGAAGTGTTGCCAACCACCTTGGCTGTCGGAGAGGCCGGACTGGCTGAGCACCGGCACGCTCACTGCACTGACATTGTCAGCGATGAAGGACTCAAACGAGCTCACCCGCGCGTACAGCCCGGGGAACTGCGGGTCGGCACAGCCGTAGCCCCAGCTCACCACCCCCACGAGCACGTTCTGGCTGCCGTCGAACACCGTGAGCGGGCCGCCGCTGTCCCCCTGGCAGGCGTCCTTGCCCCCGACCCCGAGGATGCCGGCCCCGAGTTGGTCAGAGGTGATGATCTCTTGGCTGTACGCGGCCTGCACCTGCGACTGAGAGACGAGGGGCACGTCGACCTCTTGCAGGGTGTTGGGGCTGGAGCCCCCCGACTGCAAGGTGCCCCACCCGGTCACGGTGGCGGTGACGCCCCCGTTGGTCAGGCCCGCGGCCGCGTCCGCGGCGGTGGCGGTGCGGATGGGGGCGACGTTGCTGTTGAAGGTGAAGGGCGAGGCGAGCCGCAGCAAGGCCACGTCGCGGCCGTTGGAGGGATCGGTGTAGCCGGGGAACCGGATGATCTCCGCGACCCCCACGCGCTGGCCGGTGTCGCTCAAGCGGGTGGCCCCGGCCTCGACCGTCAATGAACCTGCGCTGGTGCCATCGATGCAGTGCTGCGCGGTGAGCACCCAATCCGCGGCGATGATCGATCCCCCGCAAAAGTGGGAAGAGCCGAACTGCAAGGACACCTGCCACGGGTGCTGCGCGATGGTGGTGCTCACCCCGCCGACGATGGACTGCTCCTTTTCGGTCACGGTGCTGAGCTCGTTCTTGTCGACGTCGGCCAACTCCAACGCGCAGCCGGACAAGCCCAGGGCTGCGGTGAGGCAAAGCAGGTAGGTGACCCGCGCGGTGATGGGGGGGGAGACAGAGGCGGTGGTGTTGTTCGGCATGAGGGAGTGAGTCGGATTTTTGGTGAATAGCGTCAAGCCGCACATTGTGAGGCGGCTGCGCTCATCTGCGGTGAAAAATGTACACGCAACTACTCTGTCGACGCTGTACGTCGGTGTGGGCAAGGCTTTGAATTCGGTGGCTTAGAAATCGCACTCACGGTCAGGTGCGACACCTTGCGCCAGTGTCGCATCGGATGGTCGGCCCACCCACCAGGGGGGTCGCATCGGTCGGATGACCCCCCAATTGTGCACCTGGCGCGCGCCGTTTGAACCGTGAGACGCCGTGCGAAAAGTCGAACAAAAACGAATCGTTGCGCCCTGGTTCACGCACGTTGCGCCAGGTGAAACGAAAAGGGGTGAGACAATGCATCTGCATTGCGGGGGCGCAACCTCGGCCCCGCCCGCGCCGAAAGACCCCGGTGGGGCCGCGCCCCCGGCCGCGGGGGCCCGCCGGGGCGCGATTCTGCCCAGTGGTCAAGCGGGCCCGGAGCGGCTACACGAAGGCGTGCACCCGACCATCGAAATCGCCGGTTTGTCCTTGCCCAGCTACGGGCTGCTCTGCGCCATCGGCGTGTGGAGCGCCTACGGCTTGGCCCACTTCCTCGACAAGCGCGCGGGGGACGGCGCCGGGGTCGCGACCTCGGGCCTGCTCGTGGCCATCGTCAGCGCGGCCCTCGGCTCCAAGTTGTTGCAGCTCGTCGTCGAGTGGGACGTGGTCCGGCGCAACCCGGGAAACTTCTTTCGGTACGCGGGCATCTACTACGGCGGGCTCTTGGGCGCGCTGCTCGGCACCTTTTTGTACGCGCGGTTCAAAAAGCTCTCGCCGCTGAAGTTGCTCGACCTGGTGGTGCCCCCGCTGGTGGTCGGCCACGTGTTCGGCCGGCTCGCGTGCTTCGCCGCGGGGTGTTGTTTTGGGCGGCCCACCGACGGGCCGTTCGGGGTGATGTTTCCCAAGGCCTCGGTGGCGTTTCGCGAGCTGCGCGCGGGCCACGGCGATCTCATCGACGGCGATCACACGGTGGCGCTGCTGCCCACCCAGCTCATCGAGGCGTGCGGGGAAGCGGTCATCGCCAGCGTGTTGGTGTGGCTCGCGCTCAAGCGGCCGCGCGAAGGCGCGGTGGTGTTCACCTACGTGATGATCTACGCCTCGATGCGCTTCGTGCTCGAGTTCTTCCGCTTTGACCCGTCGCGGGGCACCGCCCTGGGCGGCATCGTCAGCACCAGCCAGCTCATCGCCATCGTCACGGTGTTGGCCGGGGTGTCGCTGCTGGTGTTCAACCGTCGGCGCGCGGTGTCCGCGCCCTGATCTCGCGGCGCGCGTTCAGCGGGCGAGCACGTCGCGGTCTTCGCCGGGCTCTTTGAGCACCCGCCGCGCCACCTGATAGGTGACGGTACAGAACACCACGGCGCCGACGGCGAGAGCGAGCTTGGCGTGTTCGGTGATGTTCTGGCGGGTCATGTCGTCCTCGGGGAAGGTTGTCGTCGTGCGCGTGCCACGGACTCTGCAATCGGCAGGCCACGGGCGGTATTCGTCACCGATGGCCACTTCCCGAACATTCTCCCGGTGAAAAATGTCGATCCCGCGACATCGATGTCGCAAAGGGCCACGTCGAGGTCGCAGCCACGTCACCGGCCGCCCCAAAAAGAAGCGCCCACCACCGGGGCGGGCGCTCCTGTTGCGCGTCTGGTCGTCGCGCTCAGCGGCGGCGGACTTGGTGCACGCGCTTGCGTTGGGGCACGTATTTTTTCGCGCGCTTGTGTCTTTTGAGGTGCGCCTTTTGGTGGGCCACGGTCGCGGCGCGTCGGTGCGGGCGCAGGGCGGGGCGGCGTGTGGTCACCGCTCGGGCGCGGTGGCCGCGGGAGAGGTGCACGGGTCCGCGGGTGGGGGTGCCGAGGTGATGGCCGGCGCGGGCCCGGGGGGCGTGGGCGACGTCGCCGCGGGGGGCGGCGGCCGCGGGCAAGGCCAACAGGCCGACAAAGGCGGTGGACAAGACGAGGGTGGCGGTTTTGTTCATGTGAACCTCCTGTCCGCATCGTGTGCGGTGTCCATAGGACGGCGCCGATCGCGCGGCGTTCATCGCCGGCGGTGAGCTTTCGCACGCGGCGGGGGCAAAGGGCCGATGTGGCGGGGCTTTTGGCCTCGATGGGCCCCACCGCCTACACTGGGACCGGGAGGCACGATGGGGCGCGAGGCGACGTGGTGGATGATCGGATGCGGGCTGGTGGTGGCGATGGCCACCGCGTGCCCCGGGCCGCGCGGCCCGGACGCCGGGCCGGGCGACGGCGACGGGGATGGCGATGGCGACGCTGGCGCGGAGGACGCGGGGGATAACGACGGCGGGCCCGATGGCGGCGGCGCGCTCGACGCGGGGGGCGGGGACGGCGGCGCCGCGGGTGACGCCGGTCCGGGCGATGCGGGAATGGACCTGACCGCGTTGGTGTTCGACCCCGACCACGTGTTGCAGGTGGAGGTCACCCTCGACCCCGACGATTGGGCCGCGCTCAAGGCCCAGACCCGCACCTTCGTGGACATCCTGGCCCCGGGTTGTCAGGACCAACCGTTCGATTCGCCCTTCACGTGGTTCAGCGCCGACGTCGTCGTGGACGGCCAGTCGTTCACCGATGTGGGGGTGCGCAAAAAGGGTTTCCTCGGTTCGCTCGACCCGGTGCGGCCGAGCCTGAAGGTGAAGTTCGACGAGTTCTGGGATGGGCCGTACTTCTTGGACATGCGCCGCCTCACCTTGAACAACTCTCGCCAGGACCCGAGCTACGTGCGGCAGTGTCTGGCCTACCAACTGTTCACCGCCGCGGGGGTGCCCGCGCCCCGGTGCAACTTCGCCCACGTCGTCGTCAACGGCGAAGACATGGGCGTGTACACCAACATTGAGGCGGTCAAAAAGCCCATGTTGCGACGGCACTTCGACGACGACGACGGCGAGCTGTACGAGGGCACGTTGAGCGACTTCCGCCCGGGGTGGATCGACACCTTCGAACAGAAGACCAATGAGTCTGCACCCACCACGGAAAAACAAGACGCCATCGCCGCGGTCCTCGCCGGCCCGGACGACATGCTCGAGTCCGGCCTCGCCCCCCACCTCGACCTCGACGAGTTCATGACGTTCTGGGCCATGGAGGTGCTCACCGGCCATTGGGATGGCTACACCGGCAACACCAACAACTTCTTTTTGTACACCGACCCCACCGACGACAGAGTGCACTTCCTGCCCTGGGGCACCGACGGCACGTTCATCGCCCCGTTGCTGTTTTTCGAAGGCCAACAAGCCCCCAGCTCGGTGTTCGCCACCGGCCTGCTCGCCCGGCGCCTCTATCTCTATGGCCCGACCCGCGATCAATACCTGGCCAAACTCACAAGCTTGCTCGACGCCCATTGGGACGAGGACGCGCTCCAGGCCGAAATCGACCGCATGAGCACCCTGTTCGCGCCCTACCTGCGCCCCGGGGAGCTCGGCGCGCACGCCGACGCCCTCGCCGCCACCCGCAACTACGTCGACCAACGCCGCGACGCCATCGCGTACGAACTCGACCCCTACGTCGACTGGACCGTGCCCCTGCGCGACGAGCTGTGCTTGGCCCAATCCGGCGACCTGTTCGGCACCTTCTCCACCACCTGGGGCAGCCACCCCACCAACGACTACTTCGGCGCGGGCAGCGGCACCTTCGCCGGCACCTATCTCGACGTGCCCTTGACCGTGACCGCGGTGGGCGCGGGCGCGGGTCTCAACCCCAACGTGCCCGACGGGACCCGGTCGCAGCTGGTGCTCCCCGCGATCACCGATGAGCTCGGCACCGTCCTGCTCGTGGTCGATCTGGACACCGCGCTGCTCGACGATGCCGCCGCGCTCTCCATCGACGGGGGCGCGGTGTCGGCGACGCTGTACACCTTCAACGGGGCCATCGAGTACCTCGCCAGCGTGTACGACGGGACGCTGTCCATCACGTCGGGACCACCCGGCGACGGCCAGCCCTTTGTGGGCAGCTGGTCGGCGATGACGGTCACGTTCTAGCCCCTTTGGGCGGGTGCTTTGGGTATGCTCGGGCCGTGGTCGCGGTGCCGTTTACCGATTCATTGTTTGCCCCCAAGACCGAGGCTGAGTTGCTCGCGCGGGTGCGCCGGCTGTCCGGTCGCACCATCGGCGAGGTCGCCCGGGCGCACGGCCGGGACGCCCCCACCGCCCTGAAGAACGCCAAAGGGTTCGTGGGCGAGCTGTGCGAAGCCGCCCTCGGGGCCCCGCGCAGTTCGCGCCCGGGGCCGGACTTCGCGGGGCTCGACATCGAGCTCAAGACCCTGCCGGTCGACGACAACGGCCGGCCCACCGAGTCCACCTACGTGTCGCGGGTGGACGCCGCGCTGCTTGTGCAGGGGCATTGGGAGACCTCACGGGTGCGGACCAAGCTCGCCCGGGTGCTGTTCATCCCCGTGCAGAGCACCGGGCCGGTGGCCCAGCGCATGTTCGGCGCGGGCTTTTTGTGGTCGGTGCACGACGACGAGGACGCCCTCCGGCGGGACTGGGAAGACTTCGCGGACTGGGCCGCCCGGGGGGCCCTGGACGAAATCTCCGCCCGGCGGGGTGAGGTGTTGCAGCTCCGGCCCAAGGCCCCGGACAGCCGCCGCCGCCAAGTGGTGCGCGCGGCCGGGGGCGATGAAGTGACATTGAGTCCGCGCGGCTTTTACCTGCGCCCCGCGTTCACCGCGGGGTTGCTCGCCCGGGCCTTCGCCGAGGTGCGCGCGTGACGGTGCCGTTCTCCACCTGCCCCGACGAGGTCTTGGCCAAGGTGCGCCGGTTGTATTTCGACGTGGACGACACCCTGACCACCCGGGGGGCGCTCTTTTCGGACGCGTTGGAGTGTCTGTACGAGGCCCACGAGGCGGGCATGTCCTTGGTGGCGGTGACGGGGCGGAGCGCGGCCTGGGGCGAAATGTTATTGCGCATGTTCCCGCTCGACGCGGTGGTGGCCGAGACCGGGGCGATGTGTTTTTACCGGCGGGCCCGGGGCGGGGTGGGCACGGTCCACAGCGAGCCCGATCAGACGGTGCGCCGGGCCAACGCCGAGCGCCGCCAATCCGCGGTGGACGACGTGCTCAGCCAGGTGAGCGCGGCCCGGTTGGCGGTGGACAACATCGGCCGGGTCTACGACGTGGCCTTCGACCTCGTCGAGGACGGCAAGCCGGTGAGCGACCACGACGCGTCCCGGATCCGGACCATCCTCGAGAGCCAGGGGCTGACCGTGGCCCAGTCCAGCGTGCACATCAACGCGTGGTTCGGCTCGTTTGACAAGGCGAGCATGGTCAACCGCTACCTGCTCGACATCGAGGGGGTCTCGCTCAACGCCGCCCGGCACACCGTGTGTTACGTCGGGGACAGCAAGAACGACGCGGAGATGTTCGCCCGGGCCGGGGTCTCGGTGGGGGTGGCCAACATCAAGAACGTGCTCGAGGCGTTGGCCGCGCGCGAGATGGCCCCCCAGTACATCACCGACGCCGAGATGGGCGCGGGCTTCTGCGAGGTCGCCGAGCGGCTCATCGCCAACCGGGGGGAATAGCCGCCCATGGACGAACGGCGCCGGTCCCAACGGAGCGCAGTCTCATTCCCGGTGCGGTACCGCCCCATCGGGACCGCGCTCATCGACGACGTGGTGGACATCTCCGAGACCGGGATGTTCATGTCCTGTGAAGAGCCGTTGGCGCTCGGCACCCGCATCGAGCTCGATTTCCCCGAGGGCAAGCGCCAGACTCTGCGCATCGAGGCCGAGGTGGTGCGGGTGGTGTGGGGGGGGCGCCACCAGGGCGAAAAGATCCCCGCGGGCATGGCGGTGCGCTTCGAGCGGCTCACCGAGGCGCGCATCACGCGGCTGCGGCGCATCATTCACGACTTCGAACAGCGACGGGCTTGAGCCCGCCGGGGCGCTCAGGCGTCGTCGCCCTCGTCGGGGGTGGCCAGGGGTTTGAGCTGGCCGTTCTGGGTGAGCTCGCTCAGCCGCTGGTCCATGTCGTCGAGCTTCTTCTGGGCCCCGCGCACCAGGCGCACGCCCTGTTCGTAGGCGGACAGCGACTCCTCGAGGCTGAGTTCCCCGCGCTCGAGCTTTTGCACAATGCCGTCGAGCTGTTCGATCAGCGTCTCGAAACTCTTCTCTTCGGTCTCGCTCACCCGTCGTCTCCTTCGCCCGCGTCCCGGACCGGGGCGATGGTGGCGCGGACTTCGCCGTCGGTAAAGCGAATCCGCACGTCGGTGGCGTCGGCCGCGGCCGCGGCGGAGGGCAACAGCCGTTCGGTCTGCTCGTCGAGAACCAACGCATAGCCGCGCGACAGGACCTGCAGCGGGCTGAGCTGGGTCAGCGCCCCGGCCGCCCGGGCCAAGGCGTCGCGCCGCCGGTCCTGGGCTTGCGCCACCGCCCGGTCGAGGCGCGCGTGTTGGGCCACCAGCGCGGCCCGCGGGCCGGCCAGCGCGGGCCGGGCGGAGAACACCTGGGCGGCGAGGGCGGACAGCCGCTCGCGGCGTTGGCGCAGCTCGTTGCGCGGGGCACAGGCATCGAGCCGCGCGGCCAACTGGTCGAGGTCTCGTCGACGCTGGGCAAAAAGTTGGCGGCCGGCGTGCGCGAGCTGGTCGCGGCCTTGGGTGAGCTGCCGGTGGGCGCGGGCGGTGTGCGGGGGGTGCAGCCCGTGCCGGGCCTTGCCCAGCCGGGCCGCGGCCCGGTCGCGTTGGTGGTGGGTGGCGCGCACGAGGCGGGCGAGGCCTTTTTCGATCGCCGCGCGTTGGTCGCGCTCGAGGGGGACCGCGAGCTGTGCCGCGTGGGTCGGGGTCGCGGCGCGCACGTCGCCGGCGAGGTCGGCCAAGGAGATGTCGGTCTCGTGCCCCACGCCGACGACCACGGGGGTGCGGCACGCGGCCACCGCGCGGACCACGCGCTCCGACGACCAGCAGATGAGATCCTCGAGCGAACCCCCGCCGCGCCCGACGATCAGCACGTCACAGCGACCGGAGCGGTCGAGCCGTTCGATCTGTTCGGCGATGAGCACGTCCGCGCCTTGGCCTTGTACCCGGGTGGGGGCGAGCACGAGGCTGACCTTGCTGTGGCGCGCGCGCAGCACCTTGATCACGTCTTGCAGCGCGGCCCCTTGCGGGGAGGTCACGACCCCGACGGTGCGCACGAACGAGGGCAGGGGTTGTTTGCGGTCCTCGTCGAACAGGCCCTCGGCGGCGAGCTTTTCCCGGAGCTTGGCCAGCATGGCCAGAAATTGGCCTTCGCCCGCCCCCTCGAGGCGGTTGACCATCAGCTGGGCCTTCATCTGGCCGCGGTAGAGCGCGGCCCGGCCGTGGGCGATCACCTCCATCCCGTCCTGCAGGTCGAACGCCAGCCGGCGGGCGAACCCGTCGCGCATCATGCACGGGAGGTTGGAGCGGGCATCGCGCAGGTCGAAGTAGAGGTTGCCGTTGCGCCACCGCCGCAGCGAACTGATTTCGCCGCGCACCACCAGCGCGCCGACGTGCTGCGTCAACGCGCGCTCCATCATGCCCACCGCCGCGCTCACCGCGATGGCGCCACTGTCGGCGCGGGCCGGGGCGCGCTCGCCCCCTCCGTGCAGCTGGGCCAGACGTCGTTGCGACAAGAAATGCCTCCGCCCGCATTGTCCTTGATTCCACCCGCCAGCGAAAGCACGAGCCGCACATTTGGGCCGTGGAGTTGCCCCCGACGAGCGGAGCGCGGTAAAAACCGATCTCCCCCGTCGAGGAGACTTCGTGTCCGACGAATCCAAGCCGTTGCCGCCCATCCCTCCGCCCACCGCGCCCGCGGCGATGCCGCCCCCGACCCCGGCCGCGGCCCCGGTGCCCCTCGGCGCCCCGCCGCCCCCGCCGGCCCCCCCGCCCGGTTTGCCCCCCCTCGACGCGTTGCCGCCGCCGCCGCCGCCCCCCGCGGGCTTGCCCGCCGCGCCCCCGCCGCCCCCGGGGGGACTGCCCCCGCTCGACTCGTTGCCGCCGCCGCCGCCCCCCGCCGCGGTGGCCGTGACCGTGGCCTCGGCCGCCCCCGCGACGACGGGGCCCCGCCCGATTCGGTGGATGGACGCGGTGTGCGTCGACGTGGTGCGCCGCACCCACGACAGCGCCACGCTCTACTTCTTCGTCGGGGAGCACGGCGGCTACAAGGCCGGGCAGTTTGTCAGCATCGACCCCAAGCAGTTCCCCGAGCTCGCCCGCTGGTGCGCCTACTACGAAAAGATCAAGGGCAAGAAAGAAGGCATCCGGGCCTACTCGATGAGCTCGATCCCGTCCGAGCCGTGCGTCTCGATCACGGTGAAGGCCGAGCCCTATCATCCCGACAAGGATGTCTATCCGCCGTTGCTCTCCCCCTTCTTGGCGTCGGGGGCGCTCAAAGGCCGCGAGGTCAAGCTGCGCGGCTTCTCCGGTCCATACACATTGGCTCCGGATCACAAGGACCACACCGATCAGGTGGTGCACCTCGTGGCCGGCTCGGGGGTGGTGCCCAACTACGCGATTCTCAAAGACGAGCTGCAAAAGCCCGAGAACGCCAGCGTGAAGCACACCTTCATCGACGTGAACAAGACCTACGACGACATCATTTTCCGCGACCAGCTGTTCGCGCTGCAGGAGGCGTATCCCGATCGGATGGAGCTCATCCATCTCATCACCCGGGAAGAGGACCCCAGCGTACACGGCCCGAACTTCTTCAAGGGCCGGCCCTCCGCGGACCTCATCCGCAAGTTCATCCGCGATACCTCGACGTGTCTGCTCTACTCGTGCGGTCCGGCGATCACCAAGTACGAAAAACAACGGGCCAAGGCCGAAGGCATCGAGCCCTCGCCGCGTTTTATGGAGAGCGTCGAGTCCATCGTGCACGAGCTCGGCATCGACAAGAAGCGGTTCAAGAAGGAAGAATTCGGCTGAGACCCAAAACCGGGTGAAGAAAAGGCCGGCTCTTTCGAGCCGGCTTCTTTTTTTGGGTCCGGGGACCGTGGCTACTCGAGCCGGAACACGTTCATGTCTGCGCTGAACACGTGGCCCCCGTGCACCAGGTTGGCGAGGCCGAAGGCGTTGGGGTCGGTGATCGCCACCGGCTCGGCGTAGGGCGCCCGGTAGGCTTCAATGACATTGCCACCCCCGGAGTGCCCGACGATGATCACGTCCCGGTGCACGGTGAGGCGAACCTCGGGCTCGTCGTGGCCCAGCACCCAATCCTGGTCTGCGGCGAGCTGTCCGGTGGTGAGGTCGACCACGTGGACGGCGTTGACCGTGGCCCCCGCGTCGCATTCCTCGGCCTGGCAGGACCGGGTCCCGGTGATGAACAACCGATCGCCATCGATGTGCAACCGCTGGGCGGTGCCGAAACCGGTGTTGGTGGCCGCGCTGCCGTCGGCGGTGCGCAGGCCGAAGCTCGACGGGCTGATGGACAAGATGATCTGCGGCGGGATGCGGAAGGCGTCGAGCCCGCCCCCGGTGTACAGCACCAGCAGGCTGAACTCCCAGGTGCCGCTGTCGCTCAGGGTCCGGGCCACCGCGAGGTCGGCCACGGTGTCGGTGAGCTCGGCGTTGTCCAACAATGAAAATGCAGTGGGCACGTCACCAGGGGTGGGGAAGCGCAGCTGGTCCCAGGCCCGGTCGAACAGGTAGACCTCGGGCACGTCCGCGCACCCCACGAACAGGTAGCGGTGGTGCACCGCCACCCCCCGCATCTCCCCGCTGGAGCAGGGGTTGGTGGCGGTGCCGAGATTGGCGGGGTCGGTGGGGTCGGAGGCGACATCGACGAACATCACCGCTTCGTTGTTGGCGCCCCCCGCGGTGAGGCCGGCGATGAGCACACCCCCGTCGAGGGTGAGCTGACCGGCCAGGTCCTGCTCCTCAAAGCAGCTCGGCACGCAGTTGGTGCCGTTGACGATGCTCGGCTGGTGCGCCCGGGTCACGTCCCAGATGCCTACCCCGCGCAACGCGCGCTGGTGCACGACGTAGGGCCCGAGGCCGATGCTCGCCCCGGTGGGGTTTTCGCCGACCTCGGCCACCCGGGCCAGGACCCGCGGGGTGAAGAGCTCGTATTGGCCCACGCGATCGGAGAACAGCCACGCGTTGGGGCCGACCATGCGCACCCCTGCGCGGGCGGGCGTGTCGTCGAGGCGACCGACCACGTCGAGCTGGGTGGTCACGCCCCCCTGGGCGCCGGGGCTGTCCGCGAGGTCGGCGAGGCTGATCACGTCCAGGCGATCGCCGAGCGAGACCCCGCTGGTGAAGCGCGAACCCGAGGCCACGGTCAGATACTCTCCCGCCACGTCGACGGCGAAGGCGGTGCGCAGGCCGAGCGGGACCACGCCCAACGTGGCGGTGGCGGTGCGGCGGGTGCTGACCAGGGACTGATCGGCGCACGTCCCGCCGAGGTTGCCCCCCGCGTTCACGTCGTAGACCACCACCGAGCCGTCGTAGGGCGCGAACAAGTAGTCGCCGTAGTACGCGAACTGTTTGCGCACCGCATCGGCCGCGCTCGCCGGGGTCACGATGTTGTCTCCGGTGAACACCTCGACGAACTCCACGTCCACCGACGGGGAGAACAGCCGGCAAGGGATAGCGGGGTCGGAAAAGCCCCCCGCGTCTTGGTTGTCGATGGTCATGATCAGGATGTGATCGCCGGTGTTGGGCAAGCCCTGGTTGAGCGAGCCGCCCTCCTCGGCGGGACCGAAGTATTGGGTGGCGAGGTAGCGGCCGTTGACCCGCACCGAGCCATGGAAGTTGGCCGCGGACAGCTGGGTGATGGCGTTGAGTTCGTGAAATGCCAATGTCTGTGGACTGGTGCCGTTGGAGATGTCCACCCGCCACACGCCCCCGGCCGGATCACGAACGGTGACGAACGCTTGGCCCAGTTGGGTGGCGATGCCCACCGCTTCGCCGGTGAAGCCCCCCGGGAAAAGCCCCTCGTCGGTGAACGAGAGGCTGTTCACCGGGCCCGGGGTCGCGGGGTTGGTGACGTCGACGGTGGAGATGCCGGCGGGGCCGCGGGCGGCGACGAGGAGGTGACCGTACAGGGCGATGTCTTGCGCCCCGGGCAGAGACAGGGACGCGCCGGTGGCCAGCCCGGTGGCGAGGTCGATGAAGGTCACCGTGCCGCTGGCGTCGAGGGCATAGGCGAGCCGGTCGTCGAACACGGTGGTGACCATGGGCGCGACCACGTCGGTCTCGGTGAGCAGCACCGGGGTGACGAGGTCGGGCACCGCGCTGTGGGTGGCCGCGCCGTCGTCAAGGCTCGACGAGACGTTGCCGGCGTTGTCCCAGGCTTCGACCATCACGTACACCCGTTGGCCGTTGGCCAGGCCCGACAGCCGGACCGCGCGCTCGGTGGTGATGAGGGGCGAAGGCCCTTGGTCGGCGAAGGCGCCGGTGAGGTTTTGGGGGCTGACGCCGTAGTGGACGGCGTAGCGCTCCACGTCGCGCGCGGTGCCGTCGGGGTCATCGTCGAGGGGGCGATCGCCGGCGGCCCAGGTGAGGTCGATGAAGCCGTCCCCCGGGTCGAGGGTCAAGGTCGGCGGCGCGGGGGGGATGTCGTCGTGCTCGACGATGAGGAAGTTGACCAAGCTCTTGTTGTGTTGGGCGTCCGACGATCGGTAGGCAATGTGATTGAGCGTGTTCGGGATCAGGCTGACCCCCACCGCGCCTTCGCTGATGTCGAGGCGGTTCCATTGGTCGGTGTTCGAGCCGTTGATCTGGAACTGGTAGCCGCCGGTGTTGCTGAAGTTGCCGCTGGGGTCACCGCCGAGGGACACGGGGGTGAGGATCACCGACGGCTGGTTGGTGACGGTGGCGGACGCGGTGAGGTACGGCGGCCAGGGGGCTTGGTTCTCGACGATCTGGAAGATCTTGCCGGAGCCACCGTCGGCGCGGGTGGTGCAGACCGCCGCGTCGGGGCAGGCGCAGTCGCCGACATCAAAGTTGGGGTCGACGGGTTGGAAGGGCTGGGGGTCGGCGTCGGGGTCGTGGCACCCACAGTCAAGGTCAACGGGCTTTTTGGTGTCCACGTCGGCGAGGAGGTCCACGGTCTGTCCCGGGGCGAGCTCGATGACGCCGAAGCCGTCGGAGGTGAAGCCCGGGGCGGTGACGGTGATGTTGTAGGTGCCGGCGGGCACGTCCGCGGAGAACGTGCCGTCGGCGTTGGGCGAGAACACCTGGTTGTTGAGCAGGACGGTGACGCCGAGGTTGGAGATGTCCGGTTCGGCGCAGGCGTCGACGAGGTAGAACGCCTTGACCAGGCCTTTGATCGTGCCCCCGGTGGCCGCGGGGTTGTCCGGGTCAAACGGGTTGGAGGCCGGCAAGCAGCCGGCAAAAAGCGACAGCAACGCTGCGCCACAGAACAAACGATTCATATGAGACCCCTATGAGCATGAGCATACGCCAGGGGTCGGTATCGGCTGTACCCGCGCGGGAATGCGAGAGCGGGCTCAACCTGTGGGGGCGCTCACCCCGCGGGCGCCCACCCAAGGTGGGACTTCCTCGTACCACGGCGCGGCCAAGCGCGGGTTGAACGTGCCGAACCGCAGCGTGGGGTGGCGCCGGTGCAGCTCGTCGACAAAGCCGCGCATTCCGAGCAGCAGGCCGCGCTTGTCTTTGTCGGGCAGCACGGTGCGGAAATGGCCCGGGTCCACACACAGGTTGCGCAGCTGGATCATGTGCAGGGCCCCGTCCTCGACGAGCGCGGAGATGTCTTCGACCTCCTGCAGGCGGTCGGTCCACCCGGGCCAAATCAAGAGGTTGATCGAGAGGTACATGCCCTGGTCGCGCCCGATGTACAGACTCTGGAGCACGTCATCGATGGTGTAGTCGGCCGGCCGGTAATAAGCATTGTATACGTCGCGATCGAAGGTGTTGATCGAGATGCGCAACGCGTTGGCCCCGGCCTCCGCCGCCCGGCGGATGACCTCGGGCCGGCTGCCGTTGGTGTTGATGTTGATGACACCTTTTGAGGTCTCGGCCCGGCAAAGCCGCACGCTCTCGACGAGCACATCGCCGTTCATGGTGGGTTCGCCCTCGCAGCCTTGTCCGAAGCTGACCATGGGCTCGGCCGCGGTCTCGAGGTGGTGGGCCATGATGCGGGCGATCTCGCCGGGCTTGGGCGAGAACTTCAAACGCTTCTGGGGCGCTTCGGTGTTCCACGCGGGGTCTTTGGACAAACACCCCAGACAGGCCGCGGTGCACGCGGGGGCGGTGGGGACCGCGCCCTCCCAACGTTCGTAGAAGATGTTCTGTGCGCAGCAGCAACGGTAGTCCTTGGCGCACGTCGCGAGCTGCTTGAGCACGCGGTTGTCGGGGTCGTCGCTGAGCCGTCGCGCGACGAGCTCGTCGAGGTTGGGCTCGTAATACAAGTCCGGCGCCCACCGTGACGTCTCGTCGGCCAAGAACAGGGCCGCGACCTTGCTGTCGCCGGCGAAGCCCACCGCGGTGTACGCCCACAGGGGCAAGCCGGGCCGGGCCATGTCATCGCCCCCCACCGCCCCGGCGTCGTCTTGAAACACCATGAGCTTGCCCCCGCCGAGGGACTTGAACTTCTCGTCGGGGTGCAGGGTGTCGAGATAGGCCGCGGCCGAATGGTAGCGCCGCACATAGCCCGGCGGCGGGTGCACCGCCACCGCGAGGGGCTCGAACGTCTCGCGCGAACCGTCCGGGCGCTCGACGGTGTAGGTGGTCAGCTCGGCGAAGCGGCCCGCGTCGGGGTCAAACCCGATGGGGCGGGTGCCGGCCATGGTCATGATGTCCCAGTGGTCGGGAATGGTGACAAGGTCCTTGCGGCCGGGACGGACAAACTCCGCGCCGGTGTCGAGCGCGAGCTCCCACGTCGGGTGCTCGAACACCTCGCCGGCGGGGGACGCGAACAGCATGCGGGGGCGCTGGCGGTTGGATTTGCCCATGCCTTGACCTACCCCCGCGGCGGCAATTGCTCAATGCCGTCGCGGGGCGTCCACGCCCCCGGCGGCGCCGGTCGACGTCGGGCCGGGCCGGGGCGTGCCCGGCACCGCGCGGGGCAGCGCGCCCCGCCAGAGCAAAAACCAGCGATATCCGGCGTCGCCCGGGCACACGCTGGTCGGTCCGGTGAAATGTAGGCCGCGGTCCTCGACCCGGCGTTGTTTGACCTCGCGGTGGGCGATCACCGCGTCGCGCGCGATGCGGTAGCGGTGCCGCAGATGCTGCACCAGGTCGGTGAGGGCGCGTCGTTGTGCCCGCGGTGGGGTTTGGTCGGCGTAGTACCCATCGAGCACGATGCCGATGGCGCCGTAGTCGGGATCGAAGGCGCGCGCGCGGTCGACGTGGGCCGCTTGGTCGGCCCCGCCCCGTCGACGGGCGTCGCGGACCCCCCGGTTGGCTTCGGTGGACTGCCCGGCGTGGGCGCCGACGGCGTCGAGGGCGCGTCCCTCGTAGATGGTCCCGTCTTGGCCGATGACAAAATGGTAGCCGATGTCGGCGAACCCGCTCACCTCGAGGTGGTAGGCAAGGATGGCCGCGGGGCCCTTGGCGTCGACAAAGTCCGAGTGGTGCACGACGATGCCGTCCAACACCGCGGCGAGATTTGGGGGATAGCGGGTCACCCCTGGCAGCGCCGGGGGTGTGCCCTCGGCGAGGGTGTCGTCCCAGTCCGCGCGGGCGACGATGGGCGGGGTCGGCGGCGCGGCTGCGCCGAGGACGAGGAGGGTCAACCAGAGCATGAACCGCAGACCCTGGTCGGGGCCTGCGGGTTCCGTCAGAAGCGGGGGGAGCGAGGCAGGCCGTCGTCCAGGGTGTAGTAGTCGCCTTGCTCGGACACAAAGATGTGTTTCTCGAGGTGGGTCCCGGTGGGGCCATCGAACGCGCCCATGCCGATGGCGATCACCGGGTGTTCGATGGGGTCCCAAAACAAGAAACACCCGCAGGTCCCGCAGAAGCCGCGCCGCACTTTGTCCGACGCCGCGTACCACCGCAGCGTGCGGTCGGCGATCAGGCGAAACCGGGCGCGGTCGACGTTGGTCGATGCCCAATGGTGCCCAGACTGCTTGCGGCAGGTCGAACAGTGACAAGCGTCGGGGGGGCGCAGGGGACCGTCCACCTCGAACGCGACCCCGCCGCACAGACAAGAGCCCGCGTGGTCGGTCATGTGTTTGCCTCGCTCAGGGGGTCCAGCCCGGCCCTTGGGCGGCCTGTTTGACCCAGTCAATGAACTGTTTCTCGTCGATGCCGCCGTCTTCGTACACATGGTAGTAGCGCGCGTTGGGGTCTTTTGAACCCTCGGGGGGCATCGGTTGGAGCCGCGTACCGTACAGGAACGAGACTTTCACGTACCGGGTGAAACAATGGTACGAGACAAAAAAGCCCTGACCGGGCATGCCGTAAAATGGTGAGTTCCAGCGCACGGCCTTTTCGATGCCGGGCGCGGCCTTGGTGATCAGCTTGTCGAGGCGCTTGCCCACGTCGTGTTTCCACCCCGGCATGGCTTCGATGTAGGCCTGCACCGGCCCGTCGCCATCGCCCTTGGCAATCTGGGGATTGCCCCCCGACAGCAGCGTCACGCCCCCTTTGCCCTTGGGCAACGAGGCCAACTTCTTCGCCAAGGCCTCCTTGCTCATGGCCTTCTTCTTCGTGGGGCTTTTCTTCGTGGCCTTCTTCTTCGTGGCCTTCTTCTTCGTGGCCTTCTTCTTCGTGGGGCTTTTCTTCGTGGCCTTCTTCTTCGTGGCCTTCTTCTTCGTGGGGCTTTTCTTCGTGGCCTTCTTCTTCGTGGCCTTCTTCTTCGTGGGGCTTTTCTTCGTGGCCATGCGGGCTCCTGGCGGTGGCGTCAGAGGTCTTTGACGAGGCGAAACTGCGAGTGTCCCGCGGGGAAGTTCTCGATTTCGAACGCGACGGTGTAGCCGAGCTTTTCGTAAAAGCCGCGGGCTTCAAAATCAAATGTGTTGAGCCGCGCGTGACCGCACCCGAGGTCCCGCGCCGCCGCTTCGGCCCGCTCCACCAGCCGCCGCCCCCAGCCTTGCCCGCGCAGGTGGTCGGTGACCCACAGCGTGTCGATCTGAAGCCAGTCCCACACGGTGTTGCAGCGGATGCCGGCGACAAGCGCGCCGTCGGCGTCTCGCACCGCAAAGTTGATGTCGCGCGGGTTGCGGGGCGGGGCAAATCGATCCGCGAACGCGAGCAGCCGCGCGGTGAGCGTTTTCGACTCCGATTCGGTCAGGCCCTCGTCGATGGTCAAGCTCATCTCGTCCTCCGGTGTCTTCGTCGTGCACGCTACCCAACCGGGTTGTGTCGCGTCCAGGACCGGCGCCGCGTCCCGGTCTCCCAGATGCTCAGGTTCCGGGACCGTCGAGCGACGAGGAGAAATCCCCCCGCGCCCATCTCTTGGTCAGCGCCAGGTACCTCTCTTCGGGCTCGCAGGTGCGCCAGTCGATGTCGTGTTGGCGGCAGATGTACAGGTGGCCGGCAAAGCCGAGCGCTTGGTGGCCGACGATGAAGAACAGGGCATAGCTGCCCGCCCAGGCGAGCAGCCCCCAGGACACAAGCATGTAGAACAAGAACTTCCCCGGCTTTTTCCACTGGGGCCGAACGAACCGTCCCCCGGCGAATCGGTACCCCGCGAACCAGATCACCGCGGCGACAACGAGCAGGCCCCATTCGGCGGAGGACAGGTCGAACAGAAACGCCACGTGGTTCACCAAGGTCCCTTCGAACGCCGCTGCGTGAGGCGGACGCAGACCATACACCGCCGCCGCCGGCGGACAACGAGGGGGCGCGCCGCGGTCGCTGGCGGTGGCACGACGGGGGCATTCGGCCTGGCGTGGGCAAACGGCGTCGGCCAAAATGTGGCGTTGCTATTCATTGTTTGACCGGTGCGGTTGCCGGTTCGCACGCCCGCTCTTGATCCGCCGGACCAAGAGCCGCCTGCAGTTGTCTGGGAACCTCCCTGGCATGTTGCGTGTCCTTGTCGTCATGGCGCCGGCGCATTTGACCTTGGCCTCGTTGATGGTGCTCACCGGGCTGTTCGTGGGCATGAGCTCGCCGGCCCGAGGACAGACCCCGCCCGCATCGCCCCCCCTCGGGCCGATCACTCACCCGTTCGAGCGGCGCTTGCCACTGCGGACCACGTTCTGCTTTCGCACGTCGTCGATGGAGCCCGCGGCCCGCGACCTCACCACGCTGTCGTGCGACCGTGGACCCGGTGGTGGCGTCGTCTGCGAACTGACGCGGACGCGGAAGACCGCATCCGGGACCCATGCGCCTACCCGCCAGGTGTTCAAAGACCACGCCGCCTGCGAAGCCGGACTCATGGAGTGCAAAAATGAGTTCGGCCGGGCGTGGATGACGGTCGCGGCCACCGGGTCGTCCCTCCGCTTGTCACAGTGTGCGGGCTCTGCCGTCGATGCGTGCGTGACGTATCGGATCGATCTCGGGCGGGGCAACCGCGTCACGCGTGTCTCGCGCCCCGATGACCGCGAGACCCGGGCCCGGTTGGTCGGTTGCCGGGTGCCGGCCCGCACGCGGAGGTGACCGGGCCGGCCGCCGATCGCCGCGTGGGTGATTATCGTCTTCGGAGCTGTTTGATGCGCAGCTCGTTCGCGGAGTCTTCGATGAGGGTGGCCAAGCGCCGTTGTCGGGTCTCCTCGCGTTTGGCGCTCAACACCCAATGCACCGCTTGGCGCCGATACCCGGGGGGCTGGGCTTGGTAAAACGCCCACGCGCCGGCGGTCTTTTTGAACCGCGCCACCATCGGTGCCGGCAGCTTCCCGTCGAGGTCGGCGATGACGTACCCACTGTCCGGATGGGCGTCCTTGTGCGCGTACGCGGCGAGACCCGCGGCCTGCATGCGGCCTTCGGCGATGAGCCGTTCGACGATGTCGATGTTCCGCCGGCTCCAGACGCTCTTGGGCTTTCGCGGGGTAAATCGGACGACGAAGCTCTCGTCATCTCGTGACTTGCGAACCCCGTCGATCCAACCGAAACAAAGAGCCTCCTCGACGGTGTCTTCCCAGGTCACGGACGCCTTCTTTGTCGCCTTTTTGTAATAGGCCACCCAGAGATGGTCCGCGGTGGTGTGGTGGGCGTCCAGCCACGACCGAAAGTCGGCCGCGGTCCGAAAAAAGGTCGGCGCGTGTTCAGGCATCAAGTGGTCTCTACCAAAAACCGGCCCGGCGCTCCAGCGTCGGCGGTGGCGCGAGCCGGGTGGGACCGTGTCCAATGCTCAGGCAACGAAGAAACGCCCGGTCGGTTCCTTGCCGCCGCCGGGGCGTTGTGGCCTATGGCTCCGGCAGGATGGGCCGGCACCCGGGCACACAGTCGAGATTGCGCGGGCCCGAACTGCCGAGGCACAACCAGCACTCCTGGTCTGCGGGACAATCAGCATCATTGTTTTCCGGGCGGCACCCGATCCCGCAATGACCCCACGGTCCCAACCCCAGCGTCCCCCCGCTGTTTGCCTCCCAGTGGCAGATCCCGGGGTCTCCGCAGTCTTCTGTGGTTCTGCAGGGAAGGCCTTCGGTGGTGCAGGCGGCAGCCGCTGCGACGAGCATCCATCCAACCAGGGAGAAGACCTTGGCCGTGAGCCGGCGCGGGCCACTGAGCGTCACCATGCCCACAGGTTACCGCGCCCCACGCCGCGGCGCTGTAGACAAACAGCGCCGTGACGCCTCAACGCCTCCGGACGCGTTCAGTTCGCGTTCAGTTCGCCTCACGCAAGGTGCGGCAGATGTTCGACGCCGCGTCGCGCGCGGTCACCGACGCGCCCGAGTACCAACACTGGTACAGGTTGCCCGTCTCGGTCTTGACGATGGTTTGGGTTCGGTATTGCCGGTGGGGTTCGGGATTGAACGACGAGTCGATGGTGAAGCTGTTGGCGCGTTCCTCTTCAGCGTCGATCGCGGCGGCGTACATGTCGAGCGCGTCGGCGCGAAAGCCCGCGAAGTCCTTGGCGTCGAACCCATCGGCGGCCATCACCCAAACCGTGAAGGGCCCCTGTTCGCCTTCGACGATGAGGTCCACCGTTTGGCTGCGTTCTTCGCTCACCTTCTGCAGGGTCGTGGCGGGCAAGTCGATCTCGAGGCTGTGGGCGTGGCCCTGCACCGCAAGCCAGCCCTCGTCCGTCGGTTGGGGGGTCTGATCTTCCGAGGCGGGGGACGCGTCTTGTTCGGTCGCCTCAGGCGCGCCGTCGGCGGGGGCCGGGTCAGACCCATCGTCGGCAGGGGATGGCGCCGGGTCATCGGCCTTCTTGGCGTTCTCGGTGCTGGCGCAGCCAGCCCCGGCGCCCACCGAGACGCCGAGAAGGGAAAGAAGCAAAAAGCTGCGGGTGGCGGACTTCATGGGTGTTCTCCTTGAGCAAGTGCACCATTGGTACGCAGCGTTGGAGTTGGCGGCAACGGAAAGGCCCTGAAAGCGAGTTCAAGATTTGGGAGCGAAGCCCCGGCACGAATCGCGATGTGCCCACCCCCCAGCCCATGGGTGTGAGGCCCATCACGTCGTCGACGGCGAACGCCCGGCGTCGTTCAGAAGGGCGCCGCGCACTCGCAGAAGGGCTGGCATTCAGAGAACGCGTCACCGTCGGACAGGCACCCCACGTCCGCGCCGAACCGCGCCTGGCAAGTCTCGTCGGCTTGGCACTCTTGATAGGTGCAGAACCCGTCAGCGGCGCAAAGAGGTTGGCCGCGCGCGGTGTACCCCGCGCCGCAATCGGCGTCCGTCAGGCACGCCTTCATGCAGGCGCTTTGGCCTTGATTTCCCAGCGTACGGCAGAAGCCCGCGCCGGGCCCCGCGTCCTGGCCGTCGAGTGCGCAAGGCGCTTCCGCCGGTTCACAGGTGGAAGCGATGCGGCAAACCCCGTCGAGACCACAATCGTAGACCAGGCCGAGATCACCCTGCAGGGCCTCACAGTCGGAGGGCGCGGAACAGGTCCAGGGCTGAAACCGGTAGGACGTCCATTCCGTGCAGAGCGGTCCGGGGTTGCAGGTGGCGGCGTCAGGGAGCCCAGCGTCGAGGCCGGGGCCGGCCGCGTCAGGGACGCCCTGCGCAGCGTCGACCGAGAGCGTCGACGCGTCGAGCGGGGCAACGCCAGCGTCAGGCGAAGAAGAACCGGTGCAAGACACATTCACCACAAGGACGGCGAACAGGAACTGGACTCTCAAGGTACCCTCCGCGGCTTGTGTCAATGTACCGGAATGGTTGCCGGCCGCACATCCGGCGCAGCATCCAGTTGGTTTTGACCTGACCAGCCCACAACCACAACACCCAGACCTGGTCGAGGCCACGCGACGGCGCGGGCACGCTGAATGACAAGCACTTGGCAAGATGACAAGCGCTTGCTATCAAGCGCGAATGGATCCGAGCAGCAATCATGGCTACCTGTTGTGGCAGCTGACGCACCTCATGCAGCAGCGCATGACGCGGGAGCTTGAAGAGCTGGACCTGAATCTCGTGCAGGTCGGCGTCTTGGTGCACGTCGCGGCCGGAGACTCCGTGTCGACCGCCGATGTGGCCCGCCGGACATTGGTGACCCCGCAGAACGCGAGCCTCACCACGAGGAAGCTGTCGCGGTTGGGTCTGTTGACGAGGGAGCCGCACCCGACCCACGGCCGGGTGAAGGTGCTCCGGCTGACGGCGAAAGGTGAGCGAATGATGGCGGAAGGGGTGAGCCGTCTTGCCGCGGTGGAAGCGGAGATGCTCGGCGGCTTGTCGAAGTCAGCCCGCGCGGCGCTGTTGCGCTCGCTCAAGATCTGCCTCGCGACCATGCGGGACAGCCAGGAGGAGGAAGGAAGATGAAGCTTGCGGTATTGGGGGCCACCGGGGCCACGGGTCGTCTGGTGGTCGACGTCGCTCTCGCGCGGGGACACGAGGTGGTGGCCTTGGTGCGTACGCCAACCAAGTTGATGCTCGAGCACGAGCGGCTCAGCGTTCGCCGGGCAGACGTGACCGACGCCGCCAGCCTGGAGGCGGGACTCGCGGGGACGGAGTGCGTGGCGTCGTGCATCGGCTCCACCACGACGCGGCCGCCCATCACGATCTATTCAGCGGGGACCGCGAAGGTGTTGCAGGCGATGAGCGCCCAAGGGGTCAAGCGTTTCGTCGCGCTTTCGTCGGGGGGGCTGACCCTCGGCAGGGACCCGCACAATCCGTGGTTCTTCGACGCGGTCATCAAACGCTTCTTCCTCAAGCACGTATACGACGACATGCGGAGAATGGAGGAGCTCGTTCAAGCCAGTGACATTGACTGGACGCTCATCCGACCGTCTCGGCTCACCGACAAGCCGGGTGCGGCACCTCTTCGGGAGGTGGAGAATGGCTACACGCTGCCAAAGGGATTTTGGACCGCGCGGGACCGCCTCGCCGAGTTGGTGGTGGACAAGTGCGAGAGCGGCGACGCGTCCGGGAAAGCGTTGGGCGTCGCCAACTGAAGTTAGGACGCGGATACATTTTCATTTTTGTGCCCCATCGGCCTGGTCTTTGTCGATTTGGGGCTGGGCGCGCTTCGGACTAGAGCGCACCTCAAAATCATGGATGCGTGCGCTCGCCAGGGCCACGACGAGCGCCCGATCGGGCGTCTCGTCGCTGGACACTAGAACACATCTCAAAATCGCCTTCGGCGCCTTCGAGCCGGGCCTTCTTCGCAGCGCATGACTTCGATGGGAGTCTGCTCGTTCGGCGTACGTGCCGCCTCACCCACCAGGTGCCGGTTTGTCCGCTGGCCCAGACGATTGAACAATCAACGAAGACCCGAGAGGCACTCTTCCGGTGGCTCCCAGGTGAAGCCCGCATCAAACCAGGGGCCAGCGTCGGGTGCTTGGCATGGATTGGGCGGCGGTGGGGCCGGGAGACAGAGCGCATCCTCAACGCCGCGTTTCGGGATGGACGGTGGCGGCTGTTTGGCTGTGATGTCGGCATCAATGGCGGCCAAACTCGGGGCGATGTCGCGTTGCGCGTACTTGGGTGGCGTCTTGTAGAACGCGTGGACAAGAACATCCGTTGCCGGCGCGCACGGCGTCACCACAAGGGTCGAGAACCGCTCGAGAAAAAGCCAACCCTCGGAGTCCACGGAAGGACTGAAGGCAGACGCCACCGCAAACGCGGAGTAGACATGTCCAACGTGGAACTTCTCAGACCAGGTGCGGTGGACGAAGAAGTCCACCCTTCTGAGCTCGCGCGCATCGCAGTCAACCTCAGGAGGCAACTGGCAAGAAACACTCTCCATGACTGAGACAAACAGCGCTTCGTAGGATTCAGCGGCTGCCCCAATGCTCTGTGTCAGCGCCGCGGGGTCAACGGGGTGTACTTCCGGGCCTTCGTCAAGCGGGCCTGGCGGTTCGGAGCCGGAGGCCCCAGCGCAGCCAGCCCCGAAACTGACGCTGGCGATGGCGACGATCAGACGAAAGCACCCTGGCACACGCGCAGCCTAACACACGGTGGAGCAAGCGGCGAGGGAGCCAATTGGTGTCCAATGCTCCAGAATAGCTGTCCGGAGCCAGGCACCGGAATCGCTTCGACCCGCATGTGGCCCGAAGGGCGCTCAACCCCAATCTTGCCCTGGCGGAGGACCCCGAGTCGCCGATGTGGCTCGCCAGGACGCACTCGCAGAGCGCCTCGTGAGCTCAAGTCGGAAGAGGCGCGTACGTGGCGCATCGTCCTGACCGGCATCTGCGCACAGCTCGTGCCGAGCTTCGCTGAGTCCGTGCGCGACCGCAGGGCCGACCCCATCGGCTATTCTCTATTGGATGACGGCGGCCGAAGCGGCACGGCACCCCTGATGTCCCATGAAGGGGGGCCGGCGTTCGAGAGCGGCCCATGCGGGATGCTTCCGCTATTCGGATATGAGCCAAGCGATTGCCAAGCCCGTCCCCATCTGGGCGCCCACGGCGGCGCCCACGAGGGAAAACCCGGCTGCTACGAGCCGGAGATCGACCGGACCGATGGGAAGCAGGAGGCTTCCATCTAGAGTGCCGTGTCTGGCGTACGCGACGGCCACGATGGCTGCACCAAAAAGAGCTCCGGTCACAACGGCCCCCGTACCGGCCAAGGCAACGGATAGGGCAGCCTTGGAGACCAGGTTCCATTCGGCGGCTTCTTCCTCCTGGCTGCGTTCAGGTACCGGCTCGACCGGCTGCACTGACGACGCGACGGGCCCCGAGACCAGCGCGCACAGCAACAAAACACCCATGGCTCCTCCGTGCGCGGTACGACGAACCTGAGGAGGCGCCATTCAAGAAGGGAGCGGCTCTTCGGGTGTGCACGCGTCACGGCTGCTGAGGGCGGGCTGGGGATGCCTTCGGGGGCGCCAAGGCCACAGGTTCCGCCGCTTTCAGATGCGGCAGACAATGCGCGCGTACCGGAAGAGGCGCGTACGTGGCGCAGCGTCCCGGGGGAGCATCGGCGCACGACATACGCTCAGTTTTGCTCAGCTTTTGGGCAGTGCCGCAGGCCGGGTTCAGCCGCTATTCTCGATTGGACGCCACGACCCGAATGTGGCTGAACTCTGGTTGACGGCCCAGGTCGCCTCAGGCGAGGATCTCCCGATGGAATGGAGAAACGTCCTAATTCTGGGCGCACTCATTGTGTCGGTGATCGTTGGCGCGAAGGCCTTCGACAACGTCGGCTCCTCCGACGCCGCAGGGCGTTCGCCACCGTCGGTCAGCGCGGCGGTTCACGCGTCGGATGATGGAGATGTCCGACACCCGGACGTTCGGACTGAAGAGAACCCGAGCGAGGTCAACGAAGGGCCACCACGCGTTGCCCAGGCTCTATATTTTCTTCCGGAGGAGATTCGGGGCCTCCACAACGATGCTCGTCGAGCCGACATGTCGATGAGTCAGTACACGTTTTACGCTTGGTCAATCGCACGGGACTCATTCAAGGACACAACGACGAACCCTTGTCGTGACTCAATCAAAGGCACGAGGTTCAAGCAGGTCCTCTATTTTCCAGCAGAGATGCACAAGGACCTCGTCGCCGAGGCCGAGCGTCTCGGGACGAGCCGGAGTTGCATGGTCTTTGAGACGTGGCGCCGAGCGAGAACCAAGATGAAGATGTTCAATCCCTCCCCATAGGGTCAGCCAATGCTTCAGAATAGCTTGCGCGGAGCAAACCCGAACGTCGCGACAAGCTGATTCCGGCCGAAGGGCCTCCAACCCCTCACTGACCCTTCCGCGGAGGACCCCAAGCGCGTTTGGCCCGCCAGGACGCATTGGTAGAGCGCCTCTTGACCGCGAATCGGAAGACGCGCATACGTGGCGCAGCGTCGTGGCGGGCATACGCACGCCATAGGTGCCCAGTTTTGTTCAGCATTTGGGCGGCTCCGCAGGCCGGGGCTCAGCCGCTATTCTCTATTGGATGACGGCGGTCGAGCCCCCCAGAACCACCGTTGAACAGACAAAAAGGAAAGGATATCGGCGCGGAATGACTCGAACCATGTGCGCCCTGTTTTTGACCGCGCTGCCGTTCCTCGCTTGTAGCACGACTGGAGAGGCGGAGCGCGGTGAGGTCGACGAAGAGCAGCCCGAGGAACGAAGCCTGTCCCGCAGAGAACGGAGCGTTCTGAAGCGCGCATCGTTTGATATGGACTGCGATGAGGACGAGCTAGAGCTCTACAGGTTGTCCGCGCTCGTATCTGGTGCGCGCGGTTGCGGAAGACAAGCTGCGTACATCGTCCGGTGTGACATCTTCGGCATTTGCAAAGCAGTGCTCAACAGCGACGTCGTTTCGCTGGAGGGGACTGAGCTGGGACAGGACGAGGAAGAGGTGAACAACGCCGGCCGGGCAGAACGGGCTGTAAGGACGCGGGCTGGTTTTGATCTGAGATGTGGCAGCTATCGCGTCGTTGACCTGGGCACACAGACCTACGGTGCGAGCGGATGCGGGCGAAAAGCCACGTACACCGTGGAGTGCATGATCGATGGCTGCACCGCGTACATGGACAGCCAGTCGGTGCCGTAGCGCCAGTATGCGGCCGTCAGCCAATGCTCCAGAAAAGCTGTCCGGAGCGAGCCTGGTCGTTGCTGCATCTGCGCACGATATGTTCCTGGTTTTGTGCAGCTTGTGGGCGGTGCGCAGACTGGGGCTCAGCAGCTATGCTCTATTGGGCGGCGGACAACCCGAATCAGCAGCAGAACCGCGACGAATCCGAAGATTGGAAGGCCCGGGCTCGGTGCCTGCTGAGCTGAACAGGAACAGCCTGGTGGGGGAAACTGCACGGTGATGGGCTCCGACCAACCGGAGAAGTCCCCATCGTTGTTAAACGCTCCGACGCGCACCTGCATCTGACTCATCGGGGGAGGGCTGATCCCGCCAGCGCAGGGACCGAGGTTGCCCACCGTGAGGTAGTTGTCGAATGATCCACCGCTCACTCGGCTATCCCAGGGGAAATCAGGGTCGGGCGGGTCTGGCTCGGTGGAGATGACCGTGAACGGTGCATCTGAGGCAAGGTGGAACTGAGCGTTTACCGTGCCAGTTGATGACGTGCAGCTGTTCCCGAAAAGGATGTCGTAGCCAGGAAGCGTATCGACGCCCGACATCGATTGGACGCGAGTGACCGACGGGGGCGCAGGGGCCCCCGACGACCGAACGACATCAACCTCGCCGAGCTCGATACGGGTCTCGACATCGGGAACGAACGGGTCCGGCACTCGGCTGACGACTTGATAGCGCGAGCCGAGCTCGAGGGGCTCGTCTGGTTGCAACGCGACGCCTCCCCAGAGGAGGCGGTCAGTGACACCAACCTCGTTTCCGCTCGGCCCAACCAAGAGAATCTCGCCGGCAAAGGCGACACTGGTCGAGAGGTCTTCAACGCTTTTCGACATGCGTAGCCAGACGAGGCCCCGGGGCGTGATGGCCTGGGGGGACTCGAAGGCCAGCTGGACCTCGTCACGAAAGATGCAGCTGCAGGCGGCAGCCGGTCGCGCATGGTGGACGGCAGCGGCAACAACGAGAACAGCAAGCAGACGATTCAAAGTGACTCCGTTGTCGGTCATCCAATGCTCCAGAATGACTGTCCGGAGCGGTCCGAACCTAGAGCGCACCTTGAAATCAAGATGCCGTGCGCTCGCCAGGGCCACGACGAGCGCCCAATGGGCATCTCGTCGCTGGACACTAGCTAGAAGCTGATTCTGGCCCGAAGGGCCTTCAACCTCAACCGTCTCGTCCGCGGAGACTCGGAGCCGCCCCTGCGGCCGCAAGGACGCCCTGGTCGAGGGCCGCTTTAGCTCAAATGGAGGAGGTGCGTATGTGGCGCAGCATACTGGCGGGGCCCAGTAGCTATCCTCTATTGGATGTCACCGGTTCGCATACAAATCGCAAGTCATTCATTCAGGCAAACCGACCCGCCGTCCGCGGGAGAGCCCGGTCATTCTGTGGTCGAATGGCTACAAACGTCGATGAGGCAAAACGAGGCTGGAGAGTCCATGGCGAGGAGGATGCATGGGCCTCACCAAACAGCTTGAGAAAGCGCGCGGGAAGGGCGACAAGCAGGGTACGCTCGGTGGAAGTTGACAGCGGAGCCCGGGAGGCCACTGTGAATGTGGAAGAGAAAACACGCCATGCGCTAGAGAGCACGCTGGCATTCATTGACCGCCTGCGCGACGAGCCGCACCTGCGGATCGAAAGCTTCGAAATGGTCGAGGCACCAGCACCAGACGAGCTTGATGCATTCGAGAGTGAGACAGGCCGGCCATTGCCAGCAGAGGTCCGCGCCTGTTTCGAACGCGGGATGTTTCATTGCCGCATCTCGGGAGACGAGGAGTACCATTTCGGGCAGGTCGAGTTTTCTTCCTTGGCCGCGATCAAAGACCAGCTCTCATGGTGGGGCGATCAAAGTCTCGCGGACCAGATTGAATCGGAACTCGCGGCGGAAGGAGGGGCGGACGACGATATGGAGTACAACCAGTTGCAGGTCGATCACCTACGGTATGGCATCCCGTTGTGGGCCGATGACAACACCATCGTCGTAGACTCCAGAACAGGTGCCGTCGGCCGCCACGACGGCGAGGGCGGACCGGCCGACCGGATTTGCGATGACCTTTGTGAGTTCTTCCAACACTTCGCAGCAGCCGGTCTCTTCAACTATGGCGGCGCGAGCAAGGAACATTTTGAGGTGTACTGGGAGATCGTCAAAGAGCTGGTGCCTTTCGCAATCTCGCCACAGGAAAACAAGTGGCTGCAACATCTCGATCGTTGGTACCGCGGAGACCTCACTGCTTGATGAACGTGACCGGCTCCTTGCGGCCAGTTAATCGCCTCTAGGTGTCATCCAATGCTCCAGAATACCTGTCCGGAGGGCCCGGTCGTGGCCACAAGCTGATTTTGGCCCGAAGGGCCTTCGACCCCAATCGTGCCCTGGCGGAGGACCCCGCGCCGCCCCGTGGCCCGCCAGGCCGCAATCGGCTGAGCGCCCCTTTAGCTTGAATCGGAAGAGGCGCCTACCTGGCGCAGCGGCCTGGCGGGCATCCGCGAACGATATGTGCGCAGTTTTTGTTCGGCCTTTCGGACAGTCCGGCGGGCCGGTGCTCAGCAGCTATTCTCTATTGGACGACGACGTCGTCGGAGCCCGAGTACTGCGAATAGGAAGAATGAACTGGCGTAGCCGCTCGCTCCGACCTGTGAGCAACCCGACTGCTCCTCTGCGCTGACCATCCCAGATACGTCAAAATACTGGAGCTGCCCCAGGGTCGCGGTCGGTAGATGGACGGTTTGCACGACGAGCGTCATGTCATCGACCTCGTGGGTCCAGAACTTCGCTTCCCAGACGTCGGAAGCGCTTTGATGAGCAAACGCAGGGTACGGCGCGAGCGGCTCTGATGAGTTCGTCGAAGGAATGCCCCAGAACCGCAGACCGTAGTCCGCCCATGCGTCCGAATGCTGCTGGGGTTGGACGACGAATCGAAGCTCATCCGCTTCGAGACTGTCGGCAAACCAGCCATCGCACGCATTGCTCGAGTAGTGCCGAACCCCGAGCTCTTGAATGAACACCTCAACAAGCGGGTCATCAACGGGAGCGGGGTTTGCCGACCCGGAGGATACGACAAGCGTTACCCGCGCACGGTCGGGGTCACCTACTGTCCACTGATCTCCAACCGCCGCGTCCGCCGGAACCGAAATTGCGACGAGCCCCTCCTCCTGGAACGTGATTGTAGGCGCGTCGGTCCCCACGCTCTCTGGGGAGGGAGTCATCGTGTCGGTGGCGAACCCTCGGACCCACCAGAGACCGCCGAGAGGCGCTTCCTCTACCTGAAAACTGCGTCTGAGGTTGGCGTCCAGGATCTGCGGCTCGAAAATCACCGGAGAGCACGGAAGCGCAGATTGGGCGAAGAGCAGACCGAATGAAAAGGCCGTTACGGTTGGGAACTGCATCGATCGCCCTTCTGTCGTCGTCCAATGCTCCAGAATGAGCGGGCCCGGATGTCGCTACAGGCTGATTCTGGCCCGAAGGGCTTTCAACCACAACTCTTGCTTCCGCGGAGGACCCCGAGCCGCCCCGTGGCCCGCCAGGACGCCCTGGTAGAGCGCCTCTCTAGCTCGAATCGGAAGAGGCGCGTACGCGGCGCAGCGTCCTGGCGGGCATCTGCGCACAATATGTGCTCATCTTGGTCAGTTTGTGGACAGTGCCGTAGGCCGGGGCTCAGCAACTATTCTCTATTGGACAACGCCGAGAACAGGCCGGCACCATCTCTTTTGCGATGATAGAATCTGAATCATGGGACAGATCAAGGCAACAGTGAAGGATGGCCGGTTGGTGGTCCATATGCCGACCAATCTGCCGGAAGGCCTCGAGGTGGACCTCGTCACTGACGATGACCTCGACGCGGAAAGCCGGGCTAAGCTTCACGCCGCTCTGCAGGCAAGCGCTAAAGAAGCGGAGCAAGGCTTGGGACGCCCTGCCACTGAGGTCTTGGCCTCCCTCTCCCAGGGATGAGCCTCCCAGTCAGAGTCACCCCTCGCGCAGAGTAGGCTGGGGCTCATCAGCTGTTCTCTATTGGATGACGTCCTCTTGCGAATCGTCGAGGACCTCGCCCTCGTCCATGCCTAAAACCGGGCTGGCCCCGCGAAACAGGACGTCGGCACGGTTCGTCACTTGTCCGAACGGCGGCATCTCGAGTTCCTGAATGGAAGACCGCTCGTACTCGTGGTCCGGGTTTGCGTGTGCATGGTGCTTCGCAGGTAGGTTCGCCAGCTCCTCTGGTGAGAAACGCCGCTTCTCTGTCTTTCGCATCACGAAGGTGCCGCGTCTGAAGTGTGGCGGAAAGTCGTTCCAGTTCACGCCCAGCTCAAGAAGCTTCGCCTGTTTCTCCTTGCCCGAAAGACCCATGGTCTGGTCGTGACCGAGATGGGCGTGCGCCGCCATGCTGATGCTGTTCTTGGTCGCGTCACGTTCACGCCACAGGAATGTGTTGGCCGCCTCGGTTTCGTTCGGAACCGTCCAGACCCGGCAGTCAAACACGGGGAAGCGGTCCGCGTGGGAAGGGATTTCGTCCGCAAGAAAGCGGTTGAACGCGACCGAAGCGAGGGATGCCAGGACAGAGACCATCTTCTGCACCCGGCCGTCAAAAAACACCTGGCTCTTGTGAGATGTTGAGTGCCAGAGAAGGCTGATTTCGTCTGACTGGGTGTACCCAACGAGAGCAGACGACTCAGCGACGAGCAGCTTCGTAGTCTCGACCATCATCCGAGACATGCGGGGGTCATACGGACGCTCAAGGTCCTTGGTAAAGTTGGAGAAGGAGCGACCGTCGAGCCGGGCCAGAATAGGGAGCAAGGGGAGGAACCGACGGTCTGCCTCCGCGCCCTCGTAGAGCTTCATCCTGTCGCCAAAGGCTGTCTTGTCCATTCTCTACTCTTCCCACTCCGAAAGCTCGAACTGGTCGTTTGCGATTCTAGCGAACTGAAGCGAGTCAAAACCTTCATCGAACTTGGGGAGTTCAAGTTCGTTGCGCCGGCCGCGCACGCCGGCCTCTGGAACGCGTTCCGCCGCTGGGCGGCCTGCATTGCGACGAAGGCAGTCGTCGATTCGCGACTCAAAGAAGATGCCGGAGATAGTGAAGCCCGCCCGCTGAGCGACATCAATGTAGAGACGGCGTTCTTCTCGCGTCACATTGGTGTTGTCAGAACAGAACGAAATGCCGGCACCACAGCAAGCGGCGAGAACCACCCGGACACGGTTGGACGTCCGCAGCATGTCGCGATTGATGCGGACATGCGTGTTCACCAGGTGCCTTCGAAAGTACGTGGACTTGCCCGAAGCGGGGATGCCCATCAAGAGAACGCAGCTTGGTTTCGTTTCGTCTTCCTTCGTCATGCCGCGGTCCAAGAGGACGTCATCCAATGCTCCAGAATAGATGTCCGGAGCGGTCCGGATGTAGCTATAAGCTGATTCTGGCCGGAAGGGCCTTCAACCACAACTGTCGCTTCCGCGCACGACCGCGAGCCGCCCTTGTGGCCCGCCAGGACGCACTGGGAGAGCGCCTCTCTAGCGCGAATCGGAAGAGGCGCGTACGTGGCGCAGCATCCTGGCAGGCATCCGCGCACAATATGTGCTCATCTTGTTCAGTTTGTGGACGGTGCCGTAGGCCGCGGCTCAGCAGCTATTCTCTATTGGACGACATGATTCCACGGAACGCCCCCAATATTGCCCTCAAGTTCATCCGCGAATCTCTCTCGGAGGGCTTCTACGGTGTCTGGGCTTGCCCCGATTTAGTGGACGGTTTGTCTATGCAGCCAAGGCTGGCCGCTTGAAGTTTAGCTCAAACCCTACCGGGCTTTCGTAGCCGATGCTCGAGTGGCGCCGGTAGGGGTTGTAGAA
>JAUIJE010000004.1:0-542500 GCA_030431455.1 bacterium
GGGTCTTCTTCTGGGTCAGCGGGACCGGGTCCCGGCGTTTGGTCAGCTCCACCGGGGGCTGGGCCGGGGCGGGGGTGGGCGTCTTCGGCGCCGGGGTGGGCTGGACCGGCGGCCCGGCCAACGGCTTGTCGGCGCCGGCCGCGGGACGGGGGGTGGGGGCGGGGCCCGGCGTGACCGCGGCGGCGGCCCCCTTTTGCGAGGGCTCGGCCGGCGGTGCGGCGTGGGCTTCGGCGGCCGGCGCGGGGGCGGGGGCGGGCGGGGCCTCGGACGCGGGTGGCTTGCGGATGGTCGTCGGCTGGTTGGCGAGCGACTCGCGCAGGGCCTGGATCTCTTTTTGGACCGCGCCGCCGTGCAGGACCTGCGTCTCTTTGACCGTGCTTTGGGCTTGTACGGTCGGGCCTGGGTGGGCCGGGCGGGGGGCGTCGGGGCCGGGCGCGGCGATGGCCGGCTCCGACGGCACGGTGGCCACGTTGGAGGGCGCGGCGAACGCCGGTTGGTGGGGAATGGTCGGTTGCGCCGCCACCGGAATGGGCTTTTGCGGCGATTGGGTCACCAGCGGGTTGAGAGCGCCGGGCTCGTCGAAGGCGGGGCCCCCCGACGCGGTGGGTTCGGCCTCTTCGGTGAGGGACATGCCGGCTTGGCCGACGACCGCGGGCATTTCCGCCACCGTGGCCGCGTTGGGGGCGGCGCCGGCTTCGCCGGGGACGGGCACGTCCACCGCCGGCATCACGTCGGTGGGACGGTAGCGTGCACCCACATTGTCGGTCTTGAGATCGTCGGCGGTGACGGGCCGGACGTCTTCTTTGGCCTCGGCCGGCCGGCCCCGGCCGAAGTCCATGGCCGGCATTTGAATGGTGGCGGCGTTCTCGTCGAGGGGGGCGTCGAGGTCGACGGGTTGGCGCGCGTTGACCACGGTGTCGGCGCCCACCTCCGGCTTGGGCATGGGGCCGCTCTCGGAAAGCGCCGGGCCGCGGTTGACGGGCACGGGCAGAGCCCCCGGGGCGGGGGTGACCTGCTTTTGCAGCAGCTTTGTGGTGTTGTCGCCGAGGGGCTTGAGCGGCTTGGGCACCATCTTCATCGCCCGGGCCGACGCGGCGCTCAAGTCTTGTACGCCATCGCCAAACGCGTTTTGCAGCCGGGCAAAGATGTTGGCCGCGGCCCGCGCCTTTTGCAGTCGCATTCGCTCTTTGGTCACCAGGGCGGCGAGGGCGTCATGCAGGCGGGGATCGAGGGCCTCGCCCGGCTTGTAGGTCATGACCTCGGCGCGCAGGATCTTGGTGAGGATCGCGCGGTCGTCGCCGGTGAGGGCCCGGCGGCCGAGCACCGCCTCCCAGAGCACGACCCCGAGGGCCCACAGATCGGTGCTGCAGGAGTGCTTGCGTCCCTCGAGGAGTTCCGGGGCGAGGTACCGGAGGGTGCCGCGGACCGCGCCAACCTCGGTGGCGCGGGCCTGGGTCTCGACGCTGCGGGCGATGCCCATGTCGATGAGCTTGGCGTCGCCTTTGGTGGTGATGATGATGTTGCCGGGGGCCACGTCCCGGTGAAGGATGCCCAGCGCCTGTCCGCCCTCGTCGGTGGCCTCGTGAATGGCGGACAGCGCCTCGGCGACCTGCCGGCCGATGCGCGCGGCGGCCGCGGGGGAGATCGCGCCGGTGCGCCGAATCTGCGAGAGGGTGGCGCCCTCGACGTACTCGACGACGAGGATGGGTTTGCCCTCGTACTCGAACAGGTCGAGGGTCTCGACGATGTGGGGATGTTGCAGGCGGAGTCCCACCCGGGCCTCGTCCCGCACCCGCTCGAGCTGGTCGTCGTCATGGCGCAGCGGCACCTTGAGCACCACGCGGCGGCCGCTCGCGTTGGTGGCGACGAGAATCTTCGCGTTGCCGCCTGCGCCGAGCGTGCCTTTGACTTCGTAACGGCCGAGCTTCACGTCGCCGAGGCTACACAAGGTCCGGGCCCGGGTCGAGTTGACCACGCGGGTCAACGGTCACACTTTTACCTACGTCCGCCCCTACCGAGCGTCGCGGAGCGCGGCCCGCCAGGCCGAGACCTGGGCGTCCGAGGCCATGCGCCAGTCGGTGCGCGGCGACAATGACACTGAACCGACCTTGGGGGCGTCCGCGGTGCACGACCGCTTGAACTGTTGGGAAAAGAACCGGCGCAAAAAGACATCGAAGTGTTCGCGCAGGGCGGCGTCATCGTGGTCGGGGGAGAACGCGTGCCGGGCGAGGTCGAGCACCTTTTGCACCGACGCCCCTTCGCGCACGAGGTGGAACAAGAAGAAGTCGTGCAGCACATAGGGCCCGATGGCGGCCTCGGTGTGCTGGGCGATGCGCCCCTCCTCGTCGGGGGGCAGCAGCTCGGGCGAGATGGGGGTGTCGACGATCGCCTGTAGGGTGGCTTTGAGTTCGCCCGGGTCCGCGGCGGTCCACTGGTCCACCCGGGTCTCGGCCACGTACTGGATCAAAAACTGGATCAAGGTCTTCGGCACCGACGCGTTCACGTCGTACATGGAGATGTGGTCGCCGGCGTACGTCGCCCAACCCAGGGCCTTTTCCGACAGGTCCCCGGTGCCGACCACGATGCCGCCTTCGTGGTTGGCCACGTTCATGAGCAGGAGGGTGCGCATCCGGGCCTGGACGTTCTCCACCGTGGTGTCGGCGAGGGCGGGGTTGTCCCGCAGGGCCTGGACGAGCTGGTCGACGTCGGCGCGGCCGGTGGCGGCGGGGTGGCCGAGATCGCGCAACACCAGGCGGGAAAGCTCGGACACGCTCACCTCCCGCAAGGTGGCGCCGATTTGGCGGGCCAGAGCAGTGGCATTGGAGCGGGTGCCCGCGCTGGTGCCGAGGCCGGGCATGGTCAAGCAGACCAGGTCGGTGCGGGGCTGGCGGTTGGCGTCCAAGGCGTTGGCCGCCACCAGGGCCGCGTGGGTGCTGTCGAGCCCACCGGACACCCCGAGCACCAACTTGGGTCGGCCGAGGGCGCGCATGCGGGTGGCGAGGCCTTGGCTTTGGATCTCAAAGATCTCGTACGCGCGCTGTTCGAGGTCAGCGCTGCGCCGGGGCACAAACGGGGTGCGCGACACCTCCCGCAGCAGGCCAGGGGCGGCCGGGGCCGAGAAGGGGATGCGCCGCACCCCAAACCGCTGGGCCTCGGCGTCGTCGAAAAACGAGGGGGTCAGCCAGCGTTCGTGGGCGAGCCGCCCGAGGTCGACGTCGCACAGCTCGACGTGGCCGCCCCGGGCGAACCGCTCGCTCTCCACCAAAAGCCGCCCCATCTCGGACACGAAGCCGTCCCCATCGAAGGCCATGTCCGTCGACGACTCCCCCGGCCCGGCCGCGACGTAGGCATAGGCGCACTTGCCCCGGTCGGACAGGCCCTGGGCCAAGCGCCGGCGGATGTCGGCCTTGCCCACAATGACATTGGACGCAGACAGGTTGCAGATCACCGTGGCCCCGGCGGTGCACAGGTCCATGGACGGGGGCCGCGGCACCCACATGTCCTCGCAAATCTCGACCCCCACGCACAGGCCGTCGCCCGCGTCGAACACCAGGTCGCGACCGAAGGGCACCTCCCCCTCCGAAAAGGGAAGGGTCCGGCCCCGCACCGCCACCCCGGGGCGGAACCACCGGCGCTCCTCGTACTCCGCTCCCTGGGGGAGGTGGGCCTTGGGCACGACCCCGAGCAGGCGCCCGTCCTGGACCGCGGCGGCCACGTTGTAGATGCCGTCCGGCGTGGCCCAGGGCAGGCCCACCAAGAACAGTGGGCCCGCGGGGCACGCCCGCAGGAACTGCGCGAGGGCGGCTTGGCAGCCGTCGAGCAACGTGTGCTGCAAGAAGAGGTCGCGGGCGGTGTACGCGCTCAAAGAGAGCTCAGGGAACACCGCCACCTGGGCGTGGCCATCGGCGGCCGACTGGGCCACCTCGAGCATGGCCTCGACGTTGCGGGCGGGGTCGGCCACCCACACGTCGGGGATGCACAGGGCGATGCGACCAAATCCGCGCATCAGGTCTCCACGAACCCGTCGGCCACGGTGAGCGCCTTGTCACAGATCGCGAAGCCTTCCTTGAGCTGCTCCTCGGTGATGCACAGCGGAGGGTTGCAAAAGAAAGAGAACCACCGCACAAATGTGAACAGCCCCTGCTCTTGGAAGCACTTGGCCACCGCGTCCATGCCCGGGGACGAGCTGTTGTAGGGGGCCATGGGTTCGCCCTGCTTGTTCTTCTGCAGCTCGATGATGCCGAACAGCCCGATGGCCCGGCCCGCCCGGAACGACGGGTGCGCTTCTTTGAGCTTCTGCATCTCCGCCTTCATCACCGGCTCGAGCTTGGCCGCGTTCTCGATGAGCTTCTCCTCGAGGAGCACCTCGATGTTGGCCAATGCGGCTGCACAGCCCATGGGGTGGCTGTTGTAGGTCAGCCCCCCCCAGAACACATGGTCTTGGAAGTACTTGCCGATCTTGTCGCGCATGCCCACCGCCCCGAGCGGCAGGTAGGAGCTGGTCAAGCCTTTGGCCATACACACCAAGTCGGGAATGATGTCGTCGTGCATGAACGAGAACAGCTTCCCGGTGCGGCCGAAGCCGGCCATGACCTCGTCACAGATCATCAGGATGTCGTACTTGTCGAGGAGGTCGCGCAGCCCCTTGAGATAACCCCGGGGGGGAATGAGCACGCCGTTGGTCCCGGTGACGGGCTCGACAATCATCGCGGCGATGGTCTGGGGACCTTCGTACATGATGACCTCTTCGAGGTAGGTGAGGTTGGCCTGGGTGATGGCCTCCTCGTCGTCCCCGAAGCTGTAGTGGTAGGGCCAGGGGTCCATCACCCGCACATGCCCCGGGGGGCCGGGCTCGTTGGGCCAGCGGCGGGGGTCGCCGGTGAGCGACATCGTGAGGTTGGTGGCGCCGTGGTAGCTGCGGTACCGGCTGATGATCTTGTGCTTGCCGGTGTAGAGGCGGGCGGCGCGGATTGCATTTTCATTGGCTTCGGCGCCGGCGTTGGTGAAGAAGAAGGTGTTGAGGTCGCCGGGGCAAATCTCCGCGAGCTTTTGGGACAAGCGGGCGCGGATCTCGGTGGCGAACGGGGGGGCGACAAAGGCGAGTTTTTCGACTTGGTCGATGATCGCCTGCTTCACCTTGGGGTGGTTGTGGCCGATGTTGACGCTCATCAACTGGGAGTTCCAGTCGAGGATGCGCGTCCCGTCGGCGGCGGTGAGGTAGATGCCGTCCGCGGACACGATCGGGATGGGATCGGTCTTGGCCGTGGCCTTCCAGGTGTAGAGGGTGTGTTGCTTGCAGAGTTCGACGATCTCGCGGCCGTCCATGTTGCCTCCCAGAGCGGGGTTCGCGCCCACCCTATGCGGTTTTCCGCCCGCCGGCAGCCCCCCTTGATCGCCGAAATCGCGGCGTTAGGGTGACCCGCTTCATCCATCGGTTACCTGCCTATGGGGGGATGGGAACACCATGACGAAACGCTTCGCCACCGTGCACACGATGGACCCTTCTGGATCGGTCACGGTCCGGGTCGACACCGATCGCTACGTGGGCAGCATCAACGACGCGCCCTCGATGGTGGCGGCCGGGGACCGCCTCCTCCTGTTGCTCAGCCGCGAGGACGAGCCGAACCCCACCGGGCACGTGGAGCTGTTCGCCAAGATCACCTCGGTGGACAACGACGCCGGGGGGCGTTCGTCGCTGTTTGCGGGCCTGCGGCTGGAAGCGGAGATCGAGAGCTGGTCGGACGAGGTCGAGGTCGAGCGCACCCACATCGACAGCCGCATTTTTAGGCTCCCGATTCCCGTGGTGGCCCAGCTCGACGGCTACCAGTCCGACAGCAACCCGCCCCCCGGGGAGCAGGACACGGTGATGACCCCCTACCAGGTCCCGTCCGACGACTCCGCCGAGGTCGCGCCACTGCCCACCGAGGACGAGGCGTTGATCGAACCCTCGGGCGTCATCGGCACCTTGCGTGAGGTCAGCCTGCCTGAGGTGGTGCAGAGCCTGGAGCTGTCGCGCAAGACCGCGCGCATCGACATCGACCAAGGCAGCCACCGCCCCCGCGGCAAGCTGTTCCTGAAAAACGGCCAGATCGTTCACGCGGTGTTCGGCGAGACCGTGGGCGAAGAAGCCTTCTTCATGCTCTCCGAGGTGTCGTTCGGCACCTACCGCATCCGCTTTCACCGGGAGACGGACCAGCGCACGGTGGAAAAGCCCACGGGCTTTTTGTTGCTCGAGGCGTTGCGCATCGTCGACGAGCGCCATCGCTCGGCCGCGCCGTCGCCGGTGCTCGACGCCATCGCCCCGTCGGCGGAGCCCGCGCCGTTTTTGATCAACCTCGACGACGACAACCTCGACGACGAAGACCGAAGCCACACCAACCTCCACCACCCGGTGGCGGACGTGTCGCGCATGACCGCGGAGGGCGTGCCCTTCCCGTCGAGCATCCCCGACGGCTTCTCGTTGGAAGACGAGATGATGGAAGGACTCGGCGACTACGACGCGGGGGCCACCGATGAGGGACAGCTGCACGAGGTGAGCGACCCCGCGGACCGGCCGCCGTTGTTGGCCGCGGTCGAGGAGGTCACGGTGCCCGGGCGGTTGGTGTCCGAGGAGCCGGCCGGCGTTCACCTGATGGAGGACGACGTGCACACCAAGGCCACCGTCGAGGCCTCCGGCCTGGTGCCGCCGGCCGCGATCCGGCCCGCGATGCAGATCGCGGGGCCGCTGTCGTCGGGTCAGCCCGTGCCCGGGCCCCACCCGCAAGCCCGCGCGCCCGAGACCAGCGACGGCTTCGAAGGGGTGTCGACCTCGGTGTTCTCGGCCTTCTTCGAAGAGGCCAGCGCCAGCGGCGAGAACTCCGATGAGGCGGTGTTGCTCGACGACAGCGCGATCCTGTCCATGCAGTCCGACTCCTTCGACTCGGTGCCCCCGCTCTGAACGACGGTCGATGCCGCGCCGATGCCGGCGTGGTAAGCCGACCCCCATGAACAACCTGCGCGTGTGTCTTCACGTCGGGCGGGGCCTGTTGGCCCTGTCTGTGCTGCTGGGCCTGACCGGCTGCGACCAACTGCTCGCCGCCATCCTCGTGCCCTGCGACTACGAGGCCGACCCGGCCTGTGAGGACCCCGAACGGGGTCACATCACCGGTCTCATCGAGCTGCCGCCGGCCACGTCCGCCCACGTGGTCCAAGACCCGGCCGCGCGCGCCACCCACCCCGCGTGGGCCGCCCTGCGGCGCTACACCCGCGAGCACGGCCTGCTCACCGCGACCCGGCCGGCCAAGCACCCGGTGGCCGCTCCCGTGCAGGGACATGGGGCGACGCCGTCCCGGGGCCGCGTCACCCGCCCGGGCGAGCTCATCGTCGGGCTCGCCCCCGGGCAGACCCGGGAGGACATCGTCGCCGGGGCCGCTCCCCTGTTGTCTCCGCTCTCGGTGAGCGCGCCGCTGTGCGCGGGGGACCGCATGTGCCTGCTCAAGCTCCGGGACGAAAAAGGGCGGCTGGTGTCCAGGGCCCTCACCGACGTGGCCCGGGACCGCTTGAACGAGACCGGCGCGTTCCGGTACGTCGAGGACAACCTCGTGCTCACCGCCCAACGCACCCCCAACGACGACTTCTACCCGTTCCAGTGGCATTACCAAGCGATGAACCTCGAGGGAGCGTGGGACCTGACCGTGGGCAGCGACGACGTGGTCGCGGCGGTGGTGGACACCGGGCTGTTGCGGCAACACCCCGACCTTGACCTGCGCATCGCGGGCGGGGCCGACCTCATCGACGACGAGGATGTGGCGGTGGACGGCGACGGCCGGGACATGGATTTTGAGGACGTGGGGGATCAGACCTGCGGCGCCGATTGCCACAGCCACCACGGTTCGCACGTGGCCGGGACGATGGCCGCGAAGACCAACAACGCCTCGTTGGTCTCGGGGGTGACCTGGCTCGGGAAGATTCTGGGGGTGCGGGTGCTGGGCAAAGGGGGCGGGTCGCTGTTCGACATCGCGTCTGGCGTGCTCTGGTCCATCGGCGAAAACGTCGACGGGGTGTCGGTCAACGAACAGCCCGCGGATGTGATCAACATGTCACTGGGCGGCACCGGCACCAGCAAGTCCATGAACGAAGCGGTGGCCGCGGCCATCGACGCGGGCGCGCTGGTGATCGTGGCCGCGGGCAACGAAGACCGCGACGCGAGCGAGTCGACCCCGGCCAACGCCCCGGGGGCGATCACGGTGGCGGCCCTGGGCAACGTCGGGCCCCAGCAGCCGCAGCACTACCGCGCGCCGTACTCCAACCACGGCACGGTGGTCGACGTGGCCGCCCCCGGCGGGGACCAGACCGTGGACCAGGACGGGGACGGACACGCCGACGGCGTGCTCTCCACCGTGAAAAGCAGCGCCGAGTACTACCAAGGCACGTCGATGGCCGCCCCCCACGTGGCCGGGCTCGCGATGCTTCTGAAAAGCCAAAGCCCGGACCTCACCCAGGAGGAGGCGCTCGGGTTGTTGACGTCCACCGCCGACCCCGACGTGGATTGTGACAAGCCGTGCGGCGCGGGCTTGGTGGATGCGGCCAAGGCGTTGCTCACCCTCGACGGCCGCGCCGACGAGCCGTTGATCGTGGCCGCCCCCGCCAGCGTGCGGGTGGGGCGGGGGGATGACGACGTGCGGGTCGGGTTCAAGAATCTCGGGGGCACCGACGTGGAGGTCACGGTCAGCCTGAGCGGGCCCCGGCGGGGGCAGGTGCGGGGGGACACCCCGTTTGGGATGCTCGACGTCGACAACCCGGTGGTGGTCAACATCGCGTCGGAGGGCGCGGTGCAGTTCGACCTCGACATCGAGCGCACCGCGTCGGGGGGCGATGACGCCTGGGACGACGAAGGACAGTTCTCGGTCACCGCGGTGTGGGGTGGGGGCACGATCACCGAGAGCAAGGTGCGGTACAGCGGCGACACCGTGATCGCCACCCGCCAGGTGGTGGTGGGGGCGCTCAAGGTCGAGGACAACGGCGAGTTCACGGTGGAGCGCGCGGTGGTGACGTCGGAGGTGGACGACTACGCCTACAAGCTGTTCAACCTCAACATCGGCAACTACCTCGTGGTGGGTCTGACCGACGACGACGACGACGGCGAACTGGAAGAGAACGAGGGCGTGGGGGTCTACCCCATCTTCCAACAACCCGAGCTGGTGATGGTGGTGCCCGGCCAAGCCACGAGCAACACCAACTTCGTGGTCGCGGCCAGCTTCGACGGCGAGGAGGTCGAGGGCACCGGCGACGGGGCGGTGGGCGCGGCCTGTGTGGACTCCGCAGACTGCGACGCGGCCCTTTACTGCGAGACGGTGTTTTTCCCCGGCGGGTATTGCACCCAAAGCTGCAGCGGCGGGGGCACGTGCCCGGGCGACGCGCTGTGTTTCGCCTTCGACAGTGAATATGCAATCTGTCTGGACGGCTGCGAAACGGATGACGACTGCCGAACCGACGAAGGCTACGTCTGCGACGCGGACAACACCTGCTACCCCTGAGCCGCCGGGGCCGCCGGCCGCGGGGCCGGCCCGGGGGCCCGGATCTCGGCCCGGTGCAAAAATCATCATAAAATCAACTGCTTATGCGAATGCGCACCATGTCCTACATGTCGCCGAACATAAGACATGCCCAGCATTCACACACACACCACCTCGACCCCCTCCCCCGTGCGCCCGACCACCCCGGTGCTGCCCACCCCGCCGTCCGGCGACATCCCGGTGACCCCCGCGCGCGCCGCGGTGTTCGACCCGACCCCGGCCCACACCGGGCCGCTGGCCGGTCCCGTGTCCGGGGCGATGGGCCCGTTGGCCACCCGGCTCTCCACGGTTTTGCCCACCGGCTACAGCCTGCCCAAGACCGTCCCGCTCGGCGCCGCCACCATCCACCGGTACGACGATCACCGGGTCAGCCCCCCCACCATCGCGGTGACGGTGTGGGCCCCGATCGCCCCCGCCGGCTCCGGCGGCAAAGTGCAGAACCTCAACGAGGCTGACTATGCAGCGCCATTGCCGGACCGGTTCATCCTCACCGACGCCGGCCTGAGCCGTTGTTTCATCGGGGTGGACAAACGGCCGGGCACGCCGCTGGCCAAGAAGCTCGACGAGCTCGTGGCCCAGATTCCCACCAACCCCGCGGGGGGCATCGACGCCGACGCCGCCATTGAGTGGGTGCGGGCCAACGTCAACCAGCTCATCAAGTGGACCGCGGGCAGCTCGGCCAACGACGGCCGGGCCGAGTTCGACTGGGACAAAGCCATCGACGTGCCCCAATCGGTGTGGAGCACCTTCAGCAATGTCGCGTTCCGCGAGGTCGGGCACGCCCCCGAGGCCGCCGGCGCCGACTACCCGGTGGTGCCCTTCGAGAACTACATCGAGGCCGGCCAAGGCTACTGCATCCAGAAGGCGGTGTTGGCCGCGCTCATCCTCGACAAGGTCGGGGTCCCGAGCAAAATCGTCAACGGCGCGGTGGCCCAAGGCCCGGGCAAGACCGTGGGCCACACCTGGGTCGAGCTTGCCGACGGGCGCGTACTCGACGCGGCCTGGAGCCGGGTGTCGGCCAAGGGCCCGTCCCCGGACGGCTTCCCCGACCGCTACCGGTTCGGGGGCTCGGACCGGTTCGCCAACCAGTCGTTCCCGTATCTCGTGCTGTAGCGTGGGGTGCGCTTTAGCCGAGGTCGAACACCAAGACCTCGGCCCCGTCGGCGGCGCCCTCGAGGGTGAACGTGCCGCCCTGGGTGCGGGACGCGCCGTCCCCCGCCGACAAGCTCTGGTCGTCGAGACGAACGTCACCGCGGGCGACGTGGACCCAGCTGCCCCGGCCGGGGGCGAGGGTGTGCGAGACGGCTTGGCCGGGGGCGAGCACGCTCGCGTACAGCTTGGCGTCCTGGCCAATGGCAATGGATCCGAGGGCGCCGTCGGGGGACGCGACCAGGCGCAACGTGCCCTGGCGCTCGTCGAGCGGAACATGGATCTGGTGGTAGGCGGGGGCTTTGCCCCGGCGCTCGGGGAGCACCCAGATTTGCAGGAAGTGGACCTCCTCATCGGGGTCGGCGTTGAACTCGCTGTGCAACACCCCCGTGCCCGCGCTCATGTGCTGCACATCGCCGGGGCGGATGACGCCGCCGCCCCCGGTGGTGTCCTTGTGGCGCAGGGCGCCGTCGAGCACGTAGGTGATGATCTCCATGTCCTGGTGGGGGTGGGTGCCAAACCCGGCGCCCCCCGCGACCCGGTCGTCGTTGATCACGCGCAGGGGGCCGAAGCCCATGTGTTCGGGGTCGTGGTACGCCGCGAACGAGAACGTGTGGTGGGTGTTGAGCCAGCCATGGTCGGCGTGACCGCGTTCGGCGGCCGGTCGGATGGTCCACATGGTGGTCCTCCTCGTCAGGGTGAACAAAAACGAGCGCGGGCCTCGTCGGGCTAGGACGGGACGAAGCGGCGGGGCACCGCGCCCCACACCGTGGGCCAATCCCCGCGCCGCTCGGGGGCGGTCTTGGCCCACGGGGTGAGGCCAAAGGGCAGCGCGGTCTCGAACTGAAACCACAAGGAGCGGTCGTCGGTGCGTACCGGGCGGTCGGCGTCGTCATCGTCCCGGGCCAGGTGGCTATCCACAGTACGAGCCAACACCCCGTGGGGGGTCATGGATGGGGTCACAAACAACATGCCGGCCTCGAAGGGCGCGCTGAGGCCCGGGCTGCGGACAATGCCGTTGATCTCGGTGGTGACGTTGCGGTGAAAGTACGGGGGGCGGAAGGTGTGCTCGGTGGGGTCCCACCGGGGCGGGAACACCACCAGGTCCAGGGCGTGGGCCCCGGTCTCGTCGAGGGCGGCGGACACCACCGTGAACGCCGAGGGGTCGGTGTGGTCGACGCGGGTGTTGCTCACGGGCACGAACCGTTCGAGGTCGTAGACGTAGGGCACGTAGTTGCCGTGCCAGCCGACGACGTCGTACGGGCTGAAGTCCTGGGTGGTCTCGTAGACCGCGCCCCCCATCTTGGCGGTGAGGCGGTACCCGGGGGCGAGCCGGTCCTCGTAGAACCGCGCCGGTCCGGTGAAGTGGCGCTCGTCGGCGAGCCCGTTGGCGCCCACCGGGCCCCGGTCGGGGAGGCGGAAGTGGCGGGCGAACACCTCGGCCACGTAACCCCCCGCCGACGGGTCGTGCAGCAGCACGGTGAAGCGGAGGCCGCGGGGGATGATCAGCACGTCGCCCGGCCCCGCGTCGAGGCTGCCGAGCTCGGTGAGCACGGTGAGCCGGCCATGATCGGGGACAATGAGCAGGTCGCCGTCCGCGTTGGTGAAGGCGCGGTCGGTCATGTCCGCGTTGGCCCGGTAAAAGTGCACCGCGTAGCCGCGGCGGAGGGCGGGGTGGCCGGCGCCCCCCACCGTGATCAGCCCGTCGACGAAGTCGGTGTGGGGGGCCGGCTCGTCCGGACGATTCCATGCTTCCAGATTTATCGTACCGACGTCGTCGAACCCGCTGCACAGGGTTGGGTGGGCCAAGGGGGCGTAGGCCCGGGGCTGGGCCGCGGGGCGGATGCGGTACAGCCAGGTCCGGAGGTTCTCGTCGCGGGGGGCGACAAAACCGGTGCCCGAGATCTGTTCGGCGTAGAGCCCGTAGGGGGCGTGCCGGGGGTTGTTCTGTGCGGGGGGGACCGCGCCGGGCAGGGCCTCGGCTTGGTGGTGGGCGCCGAAGCCATGGGGGATCGTCGCCGGGGCCTGCCCGAGCAGGCGGCGCATCCACAGGCGGTCGCGATCGGTGAGCGCGTGGTCGGTCCCGGGCCGGGACAGGGCGCGGACGTCCGCCCCGGCGTCGCGCAACGCGCCGGCGGTGGTGGTCACGTCGTCGTGGGCGACCCACCGGTCGCCCTCGGCCAACGAGAGCAGCACGAACCGCCCATCCAGGTCGGGCAGGTCCTTTTGTGCCGCGGGGGGGAGGGCACCGGCGGGGGCGAGCACCCCCGCGACCGCGGCGCCGTCGGCGAGCAGACGCAAGGCGAGGCAGGCGCCCTGGGAAAAACCGTAGAGCACAATGTCGGCCTGGGGCGCTTCGGCGCGTACCTCGTCGAGCACCCGGCGCACCCGGGTCATCGCGCCCTCGAGCTGGGGCCCGAGCTCGGCTGCAGGGGCATTGTAGGCGGCACGGTACCAGGCGCCGCCGTCGGCCTGGGGCGCGACCACGGCCAGACCCGGGGCGTGGCCGGTGGCGTGGCGCACGTGGCCGATGACCGAGCTGGCTTCGGCGCCCCGGCCGTGCAGGGCCACGACCACGGTCTGGGCCTGGTCGAGGTCGCCGCTTCGCAGGGCGGGCCCGCCGCCGACGGGGGTGCGGACCACGTCGTGCGCGGGGCGCCACCCAAAAAGGGCGGCGGGGGCAAAGGCCGCGGGCAGTCCCGCGTCGGCCACCGCCCCGGCCACCGCGTCGAGGTCGAGGTCGAGGTCCTTCAGGGCCACCGGCAGGCCCACGCGCCGGAGGGTGTCGTGCACGCTGGCGGCGAGGTCCGGGTCGCGGGCCTCGTCGTCGATGCGCGCGGCGAGCGCCGGGTCGGTCTCGCGCAGGTGGGCCAGGGTCTGGGGCAAGAGCACCGCGTGCAAGCTGGCGTGGGGGAGGTCGTGGGTCCCGCCGAGGCGGTGGGCGAGCCGGTGGTGCGCGCCCATGGGGTGGGCGTCGAGGACGCGGGCGCAGCGGGCGGCGGCCGCCAGGCCTGCGGCGAGCGCGGTCGGGGCGGCGGGCGCCGCCACCACCTGGCGGAGGGCAAACGCGGCCGCCTTCACCGCGCGCAGGGCGGTGGGCACATCCGCGTCGGGCAGACCGGTGGACAAGGCGCTCACGGGGTGGGCAAGGGCATTGGCCAGGCTCGCCACCGCGGTCGCCGGGGGCAAGCTTTGGAGCAGGGCGGGGTCGTGCACCACCACGTCGGGCCGGGCCGCGGGGTCGCGGCCGGTGACCTTTTCGCCCGCGTCGGTGATGCCAAAGATCGAGGTGAGCTCCGAGCCGGCGAAGGTGGTGGCCACCGCGGCCAAGCGAACGTCGGGGCGGGCCCGCTTGAGGGCCTTGCCGAGCCCGGTGGCCGATCCCCCACCGAGGGTGAGCAGGGTGTTGGCCTGGGCCTGGTCGAGGGCGGCCACGGCCGCGTCCACCGTCGCCTGGGGCACGTGGACCTGGGCCTGGTCGAACACCGTGACCGGGATGTCGCCGAGGGCGGCGCGGACCGCGTCGAGATGGCGGCGCCGGGGGGTGGTGAGCACCAAGACCCGCGGGCGCGCGGGCAGCGCGGCGGGGAGCGCGCGCAAATGGGACAGGATGGTGGGGGCGCCAGGCATGCTTCCTCCTGCGAACCCCACCACTCTAGCCACCGTCATGTATCGAAGAAAATGAAAGGTTATGATGATATGTATCGAGCTGATTGATGATTGATCCCCGCGCCCTCACCCTCGAGCAGCTCCGCACCTTGGTCGCCATCGCCGAGGTGGGTTCGTTTTCGCGGGCCGGCCGGCGGCTCGGGCGGGTGCAGTCGGCGGTGAGCCACACCGTGGCCCGGCTCGAGGACGAACTGGGGCTGTTGCTGTTCGACCGGCGGGCCCGCACCCCGCGCCTCACCGAGGCGGGGGAGGCGGTGGTGGGCGCGGCCCGGGAGACGCTGGCCGCGGTGGACGAGCTGGTGCGCTTGGCGGGGTCGTTGGCGTCGGGCCTCGAGGCGGAGGTCAGCATCGTGTTCGACGCGATCTTCCCCGCCGAGGGCTTGGCCGAGCTGGCGCGGTGCTTTGCCCGGGAATTCCCGCAGGTGGGGCTGCGCATCGGCACAGAGACATTGGGGGCGGTGAGCCTGGCGGTGCACCGCGGCACCTACCGCCTGGGGGTGTGCGGGCCCGCCGCGCCATTGCCCGACGGGGTCGAGGCGGCCCACGTCGGGACCGTGCGCATGGTCCCGGTGGCGGCCCCCGACCATCCCCTGGCGCACAGCCCCGCGCCCATCGGGCTGCGGACCCTGCGGCGCCACACCCAGATCGTGCTCAGTGAGCGGGGCCGCGACGTCGAGGAGGTCGACGACGTGGCCGTGCTCAGCGCCCGGACCTGGCGGGTGGTGAGCCTGCCGACCAAGCACGTGCTGCTGCGCCAAGGCCTCGGCTGGGGCAATCTCCCCGAGCACCTCGCGGCCCCCGACGTGGCCGAAGGCCGCCTTGTGCCATTGACATTGCGGGCGTGGGGCCGGGACGAACACCTGCTCAACCTGCGGGTGGTGCACCGGGTGGACGAGCCCCTGGGCCCGGCCGCGGAGTGGGTGATGGGGCTCTTGCCCGAGCTGTGCCTGGCCGGCGCGGGCCTCGCTTGATCAGCCCCCGGCCACGGGGGGCAGCGGCTCGGCACAGATGCAGCAGTAGTTGGCGTCGTCGAAATGGCGGTGCCGTTGACACCGGGGACAGGTGCGCTTGGTGTCGGCGTGGGCCGCGACCTCGGACGCGACGATGCCGGTGGGCACCGCGATGATGCCGAACGACGTGACCATGGTGAACGCGGCCACCAGCTTGCCGAAGAAGGTCACGGGCACCACATCGCCGTAGCCCACGGTGGTGACCGTCACCACCACCCACCACATCGCGTCGGGCACGCTGGAGAAGGTCTGGGGTTCGAGGGCGTGCATGGTGAACGCCACCACCGTCTCGATGACCACCACCGCGAGCAAGAACACCCCGATCTTGGTGCGGCTCTCGACGATGCCGCGCAGCAGGATGTTGGACGCGCTGGTGTAGCGGGTCACTTTGAGGATCGCAAAAATGCGCAAGACACGAAGCACACGCAGATAGGTGAGGCCAAACGCGCTGACCACGAACGGGAGCAGGGCGAGCAGGTCGATCAGGCCGTAGAACGAAAAAATCCAGCGAAGCTTGTTGGTCGCGACCCAGGTGCGGATCGCGTACTCGAGCACGAACAGCACCCCGACCACGACCTCGAAGGCCTCGAGCTCGGGCCCGTAGATGTCGTGCACCCAGGGCACGGAGTCGGCCATGAGCATGCCCACCGCCGCGAGCACCACCCCGATGGCGACCACGTCAAACACCCGCCCGCTCACGGTGTGCACCCCGACGATGTACCAGCGCAACCAAGCCCGGAGCCGGCGCAGGGGGCGGCGGGGGCGGGCGCGTCTAGAGGTCGGCATCGTCATCAACCACGGGGTGGGGCTCGGTGGGTTCGAACGCGAACCGACCGGTGGTGGGGCGCTTGGGCAACGGCAACAGCTCCGGGTCGGTGGGGGCGGCCAGGCGGGTGAACTCCTCGGGGTCGGCCATGCCATCCCGGCTCGGCAATGCTTCTTCATCGCGCTCGTGCCGGTGCACCACCCCGGTCATACCGTCGACGCTGATCAGGGGGTGGTCTTGGGCCCAAGCCCGGGCCCCCTCGATCCCCACCACCACGGGGATGCCCAGCCGGCGACACATCACCGCGGCCTCGGACAACACCGAGCCCCGCTCGGCGATGACCCCGCGGGCGGCGTACAGATAGGGCAACAGCCCGAGGTCGAGCTGGTGGACCACGAACACACAGGGCTCGCTCAGCACCGGCAGGGTGCCGTCGAGGGACCCGATGCCCAATGGCACTGCAGGGAACACCACCCGGGGGGCCACCGCCCGGCCGGGACTGGCCGCGGTGCCCCGGCGCTCATCGGCGTCGGCGCCGTCCACCGCCCCGGCCCGGGCCTGTTCGTTCAGGTTGACGGTGGCGAGCACCCCCACGGTCTCGACCTGGGCGGGCAGGACCTCGGGGAGCTGGTGCTGGACCTCTTTGCGCCACTGGATCACCCGCTTGGGGTCGGTGTCGACCACGGTGCCGCGGACCAGGCCCCGAACCTCGTTGTAGCTGAGCAAGAACACGTCGTCGGGCCGGGCCAACAGGTTGTGCTCGAACAACCGGTCGCCGGCGCGCTGAACCGTGGCCCGGGCGCTGGTGAGCAGGCCCTGCGACACCGTGACCAACTGCGCCTTGGCCCCGAGCACCGCCCGGGTCTCGTCGAGCACGCGCTCGAACACCCGGCGCCGGGAGTGGCGCAGAAGCCGCATGCGCTTGTCGCTCATGCGCTCGGTGGTCTCGTAGTCGGCTTTGCTGCGCACCCCGTCGGCGAAGTCGGGCCGCTCGGGCGGGTCCTCGTCGAAGCGGGCCCGCACCACCTGCAACAACACGTCGGGGCGGTCCTGCAACGACGGGACCTCGAGCTTGGCCGCGCCCGGCAGCCGCAGGGGGCCGAGGGAGCGCAGGGCCCGGGCGAACTCGTCGGTGAAGGTCTCGACCCCTTGGAGCCCGGCGAGCTTGACGCTCAAATCTTCGTGTAGCGCGGTGCCGTCGAAGAGCTGGGCGAGGGCGTCCGAGGCCTCGCCGGCGTCGACGAGGGCGCGGATGGTGTCGATGCCCAGGCTGGGCAGCTCGGTGAACTCGCCGGCGAGCAGGGCCGGGCCCGCGCCCTCCATGGGGGTGTCGAGCCAAGCCTGAACCATCCGCTCAATGGCATTGTAAAGGCCCGCGGCCATGAACGAGCACGCGATCTGATGGCTCCACACCCCGCGCAGCTCGCTGGACAGCTCGTCGAGGAGGTCGACGACCTCGTCGGGGTCGGGCTCGCCTTGCAGTTGTTTGGCCAACGCCTCGAGCCGGGGGCGGGCCCGCTCGGCGTACCCTTGCGCTTCCTGGGTGAGCTTCTTGCTTTGCCGGCACAAGCGCATGAACGCGTCGGCGTCGTTGTCCGGGGCACTGGCCGCGCCCCCCTCGACGAGGCCTTCGACCCCGAACACCGAGACCAGCCCTTCGCTGATCAACTGGCCCTCGCCGAGGGCATCGAGATAGGTCTTCACCGCCCCCACGTTCACGAAGGCGCGCCCCTCGAGATAGGCCACCAGGCGTCCCCGGGCTTTGGCCCGGCCGCGCATCTCGCGCTCGTCGGCGCCGAGCAAAAAGATCGCGGCGTCGAACGCGGGGGGAAACGCGGAGTGGAAAAAACCAAACGTCAGCGGCGCGCACCGGCCCGCGAGCCCTTCGGGCAACAACCGGTCGTCGAACCGGCGCAACCGGCGGCTGGCCACCCGCTGGCGGGGCAAAAACTGCGGCGAGACCTGCAACAGGTGCAAGCGCCGCCCGGTGAACGCGAACTCCAGCGACACCGGCTGGGAAAACGCCTCTTCGATGCGGAGCAGCTCGGACACCAGGGAATGTGTCTGCACCCCATCGAGGGCGGGGGCTTCGCGGGTCCCCTCGTCGAGCCGCACGATGCGGGTGCCTTGGCCACGCTCGTCATCGAAGCGCACCACCTCGCGCTTGTCCTCGGTGCGCACTTCGATCTTGGGCGGGGTCTCCTCCTCGGACGGCTCGCGCTCGATGCGGAAGCTGTCGAGTCGACGCCCCGGCGCGCTCATGCCCCCGGCGAGCCCAAAGGTGGCGCGGATGAGGATGCGATTCTCCTCGCCGGCGCGGGTGGTGGGGTCGTGGCTTTGGCACAGGCCGGAGCTGTGGGCGTCGACCATGCGCTGCACGATCACCGCCAACGGGATCGAGAACGGGCGATCGCCCGCGGTGGCCGCGGCGGTGAGCACCCGCGACGAGAACGCGTGGGCGAAGGCCCGGCGCACCGCCCCCTGCAGGCCCTCGAGGTCGGGCACGTAGAGGTACGTCTCGAACGCGCCGGCGTAGACCTCGGCGCGCTCCTCGTCGAGAATCGGGCTCGAGCGCACCGCGAACCGGTCGTCGGCCTGGAACGCCCCGTGGGCCCGGGTCAGCGCCTCGTCGACCGCTTCGGGCAAGGGCGCGGCTTGCACCGCGCGCACAAACCGGTCGGCGGTGGCTTGGGCCCGCACCCGGTCGAGGGTGTCTTTGCCGCGCACATCGCGCAGCAGGCTGGCGATCTGTGGGTGGGCGCAGTGCAGGTCGAACGCGGCCCGGGTGATGACACAAAAACGCGGCACCCGCGCTTTGGCCGCGAGCAAGCGACACAGGCCGGCCGCTTTTTGGCCGGTCATGTTCGCATCGATGCCCGCGCTCGTGACCTCGTGGGGCAGGAGCACCAGGGGCGGACCGGAAGACGCGCTCATGGCGAAGGCTTGACCCGCCCATCTTCGCTTGTCCACCCGGCCCGGTTCGGCGATCATCCCGCCACTGCTGGGAAGGATCGAATGGACGCGCACGCGCTACTGGCCGAGGTCACCGCGCTCGAGGACAAGGGTGACCCCGAGGCTTTGGACAAGGCCCGACACGCCTATCTCGACGCCGACCCCGAGGGGCCCGACGCGGTCCGGGTGAAATACCAGCTCGGCATGAGCTACCTGTTCCGGCTTAAGGACACCGAGGGGGCGATGGGGTGGTTCAAGGCCGCGGCCCAGGACAAGTCCACCGACATCGCCAAGGAGGCGCGCATCTCCTACGCGCTGCTCCTCAACGCCAAACAAAAACGCCAGCAGGCGATCTTCGAGCTCAAAAAGCTCCTGCCCGCCGGGGTCGAGCCCTCGATCCACACCGCCAACGCCCTCGACTTTTTGACCTTGCTGTTGCGCGAGTCGAAGGCCGCCGATCGCGACATCGAAAAGGCCGAGACCCAACGCCAAGAGCACCTGATTCGGCTGGTCGAGACCTCGTCGGACCCGGCGGAGAAGGCGCAATGGCTGCTGCGTCTCGGGGCCGCGTACGTCGACAGCAACGGGCCCGGCGAGTCGGCCAAGGCGAAAAAGGCGTTCACCGATGTGGTGAAGCTCGGCCGCGCCGCCGGCGACAGCGCGATCAAGAGCGCCCGCACCTCGCTGCGCACCTTGCCGAGGTGACGTGACCGGGCGCCGATGAGCACCACGCTGTCCGCCCTGCGCGCGGTTCACTTCCGCAACCTCGACCACGTCGAGCTCGAGGCCGATCCCGGCCTCAACGTGTTTTTGGGCAACAACGGCCAGGGCAAGACCAACCTCCTCGAGGCGGTGCACCTGTGCGCGGCCTTGACCCCCCTGCGCCCGGCCGAACGGGTCAAAGAACTCATCCGCTTCGGGCAGGACGAGGCCCACCTCTCGGCCGAGTTTGCCCTCGAGCTGCCCACCGTGGTCGACGTGCGCATCCACGACAAAGGCAAGCGCGCGACCATCGCGGGCAAACCCGTGCGCGATGTCAGCAGCATTGCCCAACGCATCGCGGTGGTCGCGTTCACCCCCCAAGACCTCGACGTGGTGCGCGCGGGGCCCAAGGCCCGGCGCCGGGCCCTGGACCGGTTTTGTTATGGGCTCGACCCCACCTTTGTGCACCGGGCCCGGGCCTACGAGCGCGCGCTGGCCGCCCGCAACCGGCTGCTCAAGGAGCACGTGGTCGACGAGGCCCAGCTCGACGCCTACGGGCCGGTGCTGATCGAGGCCGCGGCCGCGGTGTACGAATCGCGGGTCCGGGCGTTGCGCGCGCTCTCCCCTGCGTTCACCGAGGCGGCCGCGGGCATCACCGAAGGGGGCCTGGCCGGCACGTTGCGGTACCGCATGCACGGCCTCGACGCCGCCCCCGCCCCCGCCGCCTACGCGGGCGAATTGGCGCGAAGCCTCCAGCGCGCCCGGGGCAAAGAGCGCGCCCGCCGCACCACCCCGGTGGGCCCCCACGTCGACGACATCGAGATCCAAATGGGCGAACACGCCGCCCGCCGGCTCGCGTCCCAGGGCGAGACCCGGGCCTTGGTGTTGGCCTGGAAGATCGCCGAGGTGGTGTGCCTGACCGAGGCGCGCAAGGCCGCGCCCATCCTCTTGCTCGACGACGTCGCGGGCGAGCTCGACCCCGCGCGGCAACGGGCGTTGTTCGACGTCGCCGAGGAGGTCGCGGCCCAGGTGTTTGTCACCACCACCCACGAGCAGACCCTGCCCGCGGGGCGCGCGGGCCGCACCTTCGTGCTCGACGGGGGCGCGGTGGCGGCCCAGGGCACGCTGTGAGCGCGGGCCCGCCGACCCGGGTGTTGGTGGCGCTCGATGCGTTCAAGGGGACCATCGACCAACACAATGCTTGTGCAGCGCTCGCCCGGGGGGTGGCCGAGGTCGCCCCCGGGCTTGTGCTCGACCTATGCCCCATTGCGGACGGGGGCGAGGGCACCTTGGCGGTGTTGCGCAAACGGGGCACGCGGCAGGCGTTTCGGGGCCAAGCCGCGGTGCGGCTCGAGGACGGCACGGTGTTGTTCGAGAGCGCGCACGCCATCGGGCTCGACGTGGTCAAAGGTGGGCCGTGGTCGGCGGACTCGGCCCCCCTCGCGCCCCCGGTGCGGGCGGCGGTGGCGGCGGGGGAGCGGCGGTTGGCCATCGCCCTCGGGGGCAGCGGCACCGTCGACGGGGGCGTGGGCCTGCTCGCGGCCTTGGGGGCCAAGATCAGGACCGCGTCGGGGGCGTGGACCGCGCGGGTGCACGACCTCGGCGCGGTCACCGACGTCGACCTCGTGCCCGCCCGGGCGACGTTGCGACAAGCGACCCTCGACGCTTGGGTGGACGTGACCGTGCCCCTCGGCGGGGCGGGGGCGTTCTTTGCCCAAAAGGGCCTCACCGGGCCGGCGGCCGAGGCGCACCAGGCCGCGCTGGTGCGCTGGGGCGACACCCTGTCGCGGGCGTGCGGCCGCGATGTGCTCGGCGTTCCCGGCGCGGGGGCGGCGGGGGGGCTCGGGGCCGCGATCTCGGCGCTGGGGGGCGCGCTTTTGCCCGGGGCCGCGGCCGTGCTCGACCGGCTCGATTTCGACGCGCGCTTGGCCCGGGCGGACCTGGTGGTCACCGGCGAGGGCCGCTTCGATGCCCAATCGCGCTGGCAAAAAGGGCCCGGGGTGGTCGTCGAGCGCGCGGCCGCGGCGGGCAAGCCCTGTGTCGTCGTCGCCGGACAGATCGACGGGAACTTGTCCGGCGCGGTAGGGTTCTCCCTGGTGGACCGGTGCGCCCGGCCGACAGAACAGCCCGCCGATGCGTTGGCCACGGCGGGTCGTTGGCTGGCAAAAGCGGTCGCCGGCGGCCTTTGCGCGAGCGCCTGATGGGTGTAAGCAAGCCGCAACAACCGACGAAGGACGCGACATGTATTGCCCCCGCTGCGGAACCACCCTCGCCGACACCACGACTTCGTGCAGCAACTGTCAGCTGGAGCTGACCAAGAGCACCCCCACCGGGCCCTACAACCCGATCATCGACACCGGGTTCACCAGCGGCGCGCTTTTGCTCATGTTGTTCCCCCTCGTCGGGCTGCTCGCGCGCACCAGCATTCCGGACAGCATGATCATCAACTACGGCGGTCTGGCGTTGGCCGCGCTCGGCCCCATCGCCGGGCTCGGGGCGATCTTCCTCTCCTCGGGCGCTGACAGCCTGCGCGCCCGCGACAACCGACCGGCCACCCGCGGCAAGATCAGCACCGCCAAGAAGCTCACCCTCGTCGGTTGGTTGGTGGGCACGCCCTTGATGGTGGTGGTGGTCGGGCTCGCGTTTCTGAAGTTCGCCACCGGGGCGCCCCACGTCGACAAGGCCGAGGCCGAAGCGATGATGACGGGCGAAAAAGACGCGGTGGCGGGCGAAGACGGGGCGCCGGAAGCGGTCAAGCCCGCGGCGGAAGGGGGCGAAGAGGCCGCCGAAGAAGGCGGTAAAGGCGCGGAAGAAAAGGAATAATCGGGCGGGCCAGCAACGCCCGTAACCATCCGGCACCCCGCGGCGTATGCCCTGTGTGACCGGCCAAGCGCGTGGGCCCCGGCCCGCGCGTTTTCGTCTGGGCCGCGGAAGGACAAAACCAAGATGAGACGACTTTTGGTGTTGATGTGTCTGGGCTTGGGCTGCCAACCGAGCACGGCGGCGGGGCCCGCGTCCCAGCCGGCGGGGGGCGCCAGTGCGGCCGCCGGGCACGACAAAAAGGCGATCGCCCCCGCGCCGGCGGTGCCGGCCGGCCACGAGACCGCGATCTTCGCGGGCGGTTGTTTTTGGTGTTTGGAGACCGCGTTCGAGGGCTTGCCGGGGGTGGACTCGGTGACGTCGGGCTACAGCGGCGGTCATGTCAAAAACCCCTCGTACCAACAGGTGGGTCGAGGGGGCACGGGGCACGCCGAGGTGGTGATGGTGGTGTTCGACCCGAAGACCGTCACCTACGACCAGCTGCTCACGCAGTTTTGGTTGAACATCGACCCCACGACCAAGGACCGGCAGTTCTGCGATTGGGGCGACAGCTATCGCCCCGAGATTTTTGTGCAGGGCAAAGCCCAGCGTGCGGCCGCGGAGAAGAGCCTGGCCGAGGTCAAAAAGACAAAACCGTTCGACGACGCGGTGGTGGTGCCGGTGACCGACGCGGGGCCGTTCTATCCCGCGGAGAACTACCACCAAGACTTCTACAAAAAAGAACCCGCGCATTATCAGCGGTACCGCACGGGGTGCGGGCGCGATGCGCGGCTCCGTCAGCTCTGGGGCAAAAAAGCGGGCGGCATCGCCACCCACCACTAACGCCAGATGTGGCCCCCGCGCGACGGCGCGAGGGCGGGGCGGTCAGAGACCGAGGCTTTGCTTTTTGGCCTCGGCGGTGGGCAGGGGGTCGCCCTTTTCGCTCACCACCGGCAGATTCGGCGCTTTGTCGGCGTTGATCTGAATCCACTCTTGTTGGTCGTCGGGGACCTGGCCGTCCTCGAAAATCGCCTGCACCGGGCACTCGGGCTCGCAAGCGCCACAGTCGATGCACTCATCGGGGTCGATGTAGAGCATCTTTTCGTCGCCGTGGAAGCACTCCACGGGGCAGACCGACACGCAGTCGGTGAAGCGGCAATCGGTGCAGTTTGACGTCACGATGTAAGGCATCAAAACCTCCTGATGAGATCCATGCGCGTTTGCGAAGCAAACCGCCAATGACACCCGCTGAGCGCCCGGGGCGTCTCGGCGAGAATCCTCCGTGTAGCACCCACATCCCCAAGACACCAAGCGCGCAGCGGCAAAAAACGCGCCTCCCTTTGGCAAAGTGTGCGCGCAGCTGCTTTGATCTTCTCGAGATGCTGGACGCCGCCAAGAAGGCCCTGCTCGCCGCCGGTCACGGGCCCGCCCGGGACCTGGCCCCCCTCGAGCCCGACGGGAAAAAACGCGCCGCGGCCGTGCTGTTGCGTTCGCGGCACGGCTTGTTCGTGGCCGCGTCGCAGGGCGCAGAGGCGCCGCGCGTCACCGCTGTGCACCTCCCGGACATGACGTACACGCGCGCGCTCCTCGGCGACCGCCTCGTGCTCGGGGGCGCGACCTACAACGTGTCCATCCGCGAACAAAAAACCGTGCGGCGGATGATCGCCCGGGCCCGCCTCGGCCCCGCCCCCGGGCCGCGCCTCGACAGCGTGCTGGTCCAGCCGGTGTCGCCCACCGAGCGCAGCGTGCTCGGCAAGGTCTGCGCCCACGACGAGCCCGTGCTGCTTTTGGTGCGCACCGACAACACCCGGGAGGTGAGCTCGCCCATCACCGCCCCCACGTCGGTGCGCCTGCTCCTCGTCGTGACGTTGCGGCGCACGTTGCTCATCGGGGTCAGCGCCCTCGGCGACTACGTCGTGAGCGAACACCTGCGCGCGCTGACCCGCACCCAAGAGGGCGTGATTCTGGCCGGGCAGCGTCTCGACGCCAAAGGCGAGCGCAGCCTGCTCGTCCGCGCGGTGCGCCTCGAGGCGCTCTCGCCCGCGGACCGGGTGTTCGCGGCGTTCGCGGACAACGTGCGCGGCGGTCCCGACGACGCCACCGCCGCGGCCGGCGCCGCGCAGCTGTTCGCCTGGCTGGACAAACACGACGACTGGCGCGCGATGGTCGCGGCCTATTTTTTGGCCGGCCACGTCGAGGGCGCGCCCCGGGTCGACCAGGCCGGGCTCGATGCCGCCCTCCGCGCCGGGCTCGACGACGAGGACGGACCGCTTCGCCTGCGGCGGTGTTTTGTCGGGCTCGGGCTCGACTGCGACGCCGGGGCCCAGCTCTTGTCCCGGGCGATGGCCCTCGCGCCCGCGCGCGCGACCTTGCCCTTGGCCGACGCGCTGTGGGCCCAGCGCAAGGACGCGCCCGACGAGGAGGAGGGCCACGCCGCGGCCGACGCTTCCTTTGCCGTGCACCTCGCCGAGGCGGGCGAACACGAGCGTTCGCTCGCGCTGGTGGCGCGCCGCCTGGCCCGGCTCCCCGCTCACCAGATTCACGAGTACGTCGACGACGAGGACGACCCCCGGGCGCTGCGCACGGTGCGGGGCGAGCTGTTCCGCGCCCAGGAGCTGAGCCTGCGGGGGCTCGGCCGGGACGTGACCGCGACGTTGGCCGCGCGGTGCCAGAACGATCCCTTCGACGCCCCCGCCTTGGCCCGATTGGTGGATAGCGGGCCCGAGAGCCTGGCCCGGCGCGCGGGCACGGTGCTCGCGCTCCTCGCCCCCGGGGGGCTGGGGGGGGCGGCGCCCTCGCTGCGCACGTCGTGGGACACGGTGCGGGCCCTGGACCCCGAGGACGTGGACGCCCTCCGGCACCCCGAGGCCACCCACCGCGACATGCTGGTGGCGTTGCAGGAGTTTCTGGCCGAAGAGGAAAAGCCCGACGTGCGCGCGCTGCGCAACTTCTGTCAGCGGCTGGATCCCAAGAAGTTCCCGGACTTGGCCGCGGTGGTCACCGACACCATGTACGCCCTGCGCCTGTCCAAGATCGACGTGTTCGTGTCCGCGGGCAAAAAATCGCTCGGGGTCCGCGCCTACCGGGGCAAGCCCCGCCTGCTCATCGTGGGCGAACGCCACCTCGACGCCGAGGACGCACACCACTTGCCGGTGGCGGAGCTAAGGTTCTTGGTCGCGGGCGAACTGGCCCATCTCGCCTTCGACCACGTGCGGGTCACCCTCGACGAGGTCTGGCGCGGCGCCTGGGACAAGGGCAAGACCGGGCTTGATCTTGCATTGACATTGCTACCGGCGTTCAAAGGGGCCAAGCTGATCGACAAGGCGCGCACGATCTTGTCGGTGGGCAACAAGGCGGTGCGCAAGGTGGACAAGACCACCAAGCAGGCCCTCCGGGACGAGACCATCGGGGCCGAGAACGCGGCCTTGCTCGAGGCCCACCAGTTGATGCAGCTGTCCGCGGACCGGGCCGGGCTGTTGTTGTGCGACGACCTGCTCGCGGCGGTGCGCGCGCTGTTCGTGGGCAAGCCCGAGGAGTTGGCGTTGGCCGACCGCTTCGGCCTGGTCGAGGCGTTGCGCCGCCGGGACGAGGACGGCCGCTGGCTCGACGCGGACCGGCTGATGCGGGCCCAGGCGTTGTTCGCGTTCTATCTCGACGACCGCTTCGACGCGCTGCGGGCCGCGCTCTACCGTGCGCCCGACGAGGACGACGACGACCACTAGAACGCATCTCAAAATCGCCTGAGCAGTAGGGTTACGGCGGCGAGATGGACAAATCCGAGGTAGTTCTCAGCCTTCTCGTCCCATCTGACCGCCACCCGTCGGAAGCGTTTGAGCCAAGCGAACAGGCGCTCCACCATCCATCGCCGGCGGTACCTTCTGAACGAACGGCCGTCTTGTCTCCGCCGCGAGGGGCGTATTCCCCTCTTCTTTGGCGCGATGAGCTCGATGTTGCGCGCAGCAAGAATCCGGTCGTGCTTCCCGCTGTCCCACGCCTTGTCACCAATTAGGCGCGGCGGGAGTTCATCCACGAACGCAGCGTCGAGTGTTCGTTCGGTGAGAGCAACGTCGTGTCGGTTTCCTGGAGCAATAGCGAGAGCGAGAGGAAGACCATCTCCGTTTGCGATTGCCATGAGTTTGGTCGTCGAGCCAGCCCGCGAAACCCCAACACATGATCCCCCTTTTTCGCGGGCACGTAGGTCCCGTCGATGAAGGCTTCCAAGTTGTTGATGCCGCCGCGTTCGACAAGGTCATCCCAAAGTGACTGGAGGATCTTCACAAAGACGCCCGCCTTCACCCACGACTGAAAGCGCCGATGGCACGTTTGGTACGAGGGGTACTTGCTCGGGAGGTCTGCCCATGGCGCACCCGTCCGGAGCACCCACAAGATTCCGTTCAGCACCGCACGAGCAGGCTGCGCTGGCCGCCCGCTTCCGTTCGGTCCACGCTTTTGCTCCGGAATCACCGCTTCAATCTTGGCCCCCTGCGCGTTCGTAAGTTTCATCCCGCCCGTAGATCAGAACGAGATCCAGCCGTCGATCGCCGTGGGCGGGAGCAGCGCAAAGGCGCACTCTCCAGACCCAACGGCGCCAGCTTCTCGACGTGGGTGAGGCGACCTGCGCGCCGAACGAGCAGCACCCCTTCGAAGCCCAAATGCCCGAAGAAGGCCCGGCTCGAAAGCGCCGAAGGCGATTTTGAGACGTGCTCTAGCCGCCGAGCAGGGTCTCGTAGGAGCGGGCGATGGCCTGGGCGAGGATGAGCAAGTCGCCCACGTCGGTGTCCACGGTTTCGCCGTGGCCGTTGTCCCCGTAGAGCAGGTTGACGACGTGACCGCGCACCAGCACCGGAAACAATGCCACTGTCTGCGGGATCTTGCGGTGGGTGTGCTTGACCCATCCGGCGTGGGCGCGAACCCGGGCCAGCGGCCCGATGAAGTGGGCCCGGCTCTTTACCACGGTGCGAAACACGCTGTCTTGGTCGAGCACCGCCCGGTAGTGCTGAATCAGCGCGTCGGAGAAGCCTTCGCCCCGGCCCTTCCAGCCCACGAGCATCCCGGGATGAACTGTGAACAGCGCCGCGCGCCGGAAGTTGGACAGCGCGGCCCGGAGCACGACCTCCGCGATCTCTTCGCGGTTGTGGACCTGGGCGAGCAGGGCCCGGGCCTGCTCGACGCTGAGCGGGGTGTCGAGGCCGAACGGCACCACCGGGGCGTGGCCGGCGGGGACCCAGCGCCCGGCCAGGGCGTCGTCCGGGGCTTGGCCCACGAAGGTGTCCGGGACCACAAACGCGTGCCCGGGCGACGACGGGACGTCGGTGGCCGCGGGGGGGGCCACGCTGGTGAGCAACATCGCCTCGGCGGTCGCGGCCGGGCCATCGGTGGCGGTCTCGACCTCGTCGAACGATTGCGGGGTCATGCTCCCGCCGTCTTTGCGCATGTACAGCGCGGCGAAGTCTTCTTCGGAGGTGAGCTCAGGGCCGGTCACCGCGGGCATCGACAAGGTGTCCGCGGGTTGCATGCGCTTGGCCACGATCGCGTCGCGGCCGAGCGGAATCGGGCGCAGCCCCGGGGAGATGCCGTAGGTCTCGCTCAACAGCTGCCACATGCGCGCCTCGGCCACGACCACCGGGACCACCGGGCGGGAAAACCGCGCCGCGACCTGGTTGATCGTGGCCTCGTCGCCGGGGTCGGTCATGAGCAAGAACACCCCCGCGCTCCCGATGTGGTGGGGCACGACCCGGGCCTCGGCGGCAAACTTGCCGGGCAGCTGCCGCGCGACCTCCGGCTTGACCCGAATCGTGTCCTCAAAACCGGCGCGCACCCGGTGTTGCTGTCCGAGGGCGAGGGCGAGGTCTTTTTCGCTCACCCGGGCCTCGGCCAACAGGTTGGTGCCGAGCCGGTCGCCGAAGAGCACTTTTTGTTCCCACGCGGCGTAGAGGTCTTCGCGCGAACACGCGCCGCGGGCGAGGAGCAGCTGGCCGATCCGGGGCGCGGACATGCGGGGGAATCTGGCACGGCCGGCGCGGATGCAAAAGCGCGCCCGGGCCCCGCGCCCGGCGGGTGAAACAGCCCGCGGCCCGCTTTCGTAGAGACAGAAACCGCGTCCACCGACGCAAGGAGTCTTTATGAACCGCGCCCTCAGCCTCGCCTTGGTCCTGTCCGCGTTCGCCGCCGGGCCGGTCGCCGCCGCCACCTGGGACATCGATCCGGTCCATTCCCACGTGGGCTTCAAGGTCGAGCACCTCGTGGTCACCAAGGTCCGCGGCAACTTCAACACCTTCTCCGGCACGGTGATGATCGACGACAAAGACATCACCAAGTCCAAGGTCAACGTCACCATCGACGCGGCCAGCATCGACACCCGCAACCAAAAACGCGACGATCACCTGCGGTCCGAAGACTTCTTCTTCGTGAAAAAACACCCCCAGATCACGTTCACCTCGACCCGCATCAAGAAGGGCAAAGGCAAGACCCTCGAGGTGTTCGGCAAGCTCACCATGCGCGGGGTGACCAAACCTGTGCGGCTCGTGGTCGAAGGGCCGTCCCCCGAGGTCAAAGACCCCGGCGGCAACCTGCACCGCGGGTTGTCCGCCACCACCACCCTGCGGCGGCAGGACTGGGGCCTGACCTGGTCCAAGACCGTCGAGGGCACCTCGGTGGTCGGCGACGAAATCGAGATCGAGATCGAGGTCGAACTCACCCACAAGCGCTGAGCCGAACAAACCGGATCGGTCCCCGAGCCCCGCTCGCGCAGACACCGAATCTGGTATCTACACCCGCCGCCTCGCCGCGGCGGGTTTTCTCTTTTTACTCGGCGGTCGACGTGTCGATGGCCTGGTGGCGCCGCGGCGCCCCACCCAGCAGGAGAGCGGTCATGCCCCACCACATCGTGCTCATCCCCGGCGACGGCATCGGCCCTGAGGTCTGCGCCGCGACCAAACGCGTGCTCGCGGCCACCTCGGTGCACATCGCCTGGGAAGAGCAGCCCGCGGGCATCGCCGCGCTCGAGGCCGGCTTTGACGACGCGCTCCCCGAGGTCACCATCGAGGCGGTCAAGCGCACCAAGATCGCCCTGAAGGGCCCCACCAACACCCCCAAAGGCGCCGGCCACGTGTCGGCCAACGTGAGGCTGCGCAAGGCGCTCGACCTCTACGCGTCGGTTCGTCCGGTGAAGAGCATCGCGGGCATCAAGACCCGCTACGACAATGTCGACCTGGTGGTGTTCCGGGAGAACACCGAGGGGCTCTACGCGGGCATCGAGAACGAAATCTCCAAGAATGTCATTGTGTCGATCAAGGTCGTCACCGAAGCGGCGAGCCTGCGCATCGCCCGGAGCGCGTTCGAGTACGCGCGCAAACACGGCCGCAAGAAAGTCACCGCGGTGCACAAGGCCAACATCCTGAAGAAAGGGGACGGCCTGTTCTTGAACTGCGCGCGGCGCGTGGCCGAGGAATACCCCGAGGTGGGGTTCGACGACGCGATCATCGACGCGTGCTGTATGCGGCTGGTCAAAGACCCCACGGAGTTCGATGTGTTGCTGATGGAGAATCTCTACGGCGACATCATCTCCGACCTGTGCTCGGGCCTGGTGGGGGGCCTCGGGGTCGTCCCCGGGGCGAACGTGGGGGACGACGCGGCGGTGTTCGAGGCCGTCCATGGCACCGCCCCGGACATCGCGGGCAAGGGCCTCGCCAATCCCACTGCATTGATGAAGAGCGCGGTGCTCATGCTCGCCCACATCGGCGAGCTGTCCGCCTCCGAACGGCTGGAGGTCGCGCTCAACCGGGTGCTGGAGCAGGGCGAGGCCCGCACCGGCGATCTCGGGGGGCAGGCCACCACCGACGACTTCGCCGACGCGGTCATCGCCGCGCTGTCTTGACGGGCCAAAGCCGCCGAGCCGTGGCAACATCGGGCATGGCGCGGGGGGCCTTGGTTCTGTGGTTGTGGTGCGGGGCGCTCGCGGCCCAAGCCCCGGCCGCGGACCCGGCCGAGGGAGACCCGCCCGCCGCGGCCGGAGACAAAGACGGTCCCGAAGCAGACAGCGCCGTGACCGGCCCCGGCCCAAGATCGAGCCCAGCCCGGGCCGCGGGGCTTGATGCCCTCTTCGCGGGCGGGGGCGCGGCCGCGGGGTCTCTGGCCGGGGTGGTGGCGGTGGCGGGCACGGGGTGGGTGATCAGCTACATTCTGTCGTCGGCCGCGCTCGCCTTCGGGTACACCACCGCCCAGCGCTATGCCCCTTATGCCCTGGCCGCGGCGGTGAGCATCGTGGGGGTCTCGACGCTGTTGATCCCCCTTGGGGCCGCGTTTGGCATGTGGTGGGGGGCGGGCATCCGGGGGGTGCGGCTGTCTTTGGTCGGGGCCATCGGGGTCATGACCCTGGGGCTGTTGGTGGGTGCGTCGTTGGGCGCCACCGTGATGCTGCCGGTGGGGGTGGCGGGGGGCGCGGTGTGGGCGCTCCAAGCCGCGGCCGCCGACCGCGTGGTCCCCGCCCCCAACGGACAGCCCGCGTCGCTGTGGGTCATCGCCGGCCTGTACGGGCCCGCGGTGGGCGTCGTGCTCGGCACGTTGGCCGGGGCCGCCATCGGTCCGGTGGTGAGCGGGGCGTACTGGGGGTATCGCGCGGTGCCGCTCCCCGGCGAGCTCGGTCCCATCGGGGAATAGCGTCAGGGCGCCGGGTTGCAGGGGGGCTTGACCACGGCCAAGGCGGTGGGGGTCGAGACCAGCACGTTGCCGTCGGGGAGCGCGAGGGTCGACTGGGCGCGGTCCGGCAATGCCAATGGACCGGTGAGGGTGCCCTGGTCGACCTGCAACCGGTAGACGTCACCTTCGTGCCCGAGATAGAGCGCCCGGCCCACCACCCCCGCGGGCCGGGACCGCCAGGGGATCGCGGCGAGCGGGGTGCGGACCCCAAAGCTGTCCAGCGCCGTCAGGCTCGCCTCGTCGCCGTCGAGGGTGACGAAGCTCTCGTCGTCGATGAACACCACCGCGGCGTGGTCGGGGGCGGTGTCGTCGGTGGCGAGCAGCACCGGGGCGGCGGGGTCGCTGACGTCGATGAGCGCCAACACCACGTCCGCGTAGCTCTCCCCCCACCGCACCAGGAGCCGGCGGCCGTCGGGGCTGATCCACATGCCCCGGTCGGGGGTGTAGTCGTACAGCACCCCCCCGAGGTCCAGGTCGCCCACCACGGTCACGCCGAGGGGGCCCCCGGGCTGCACCACCACGAGCCGGGCCCCGCTCGGTCGAGCATCGAGCAGGTACATGTGGTCATCGTGCGCGGTGGCGGCGGCGAACGAATACGACAGCGCGGGCAAAATGGGTTGCACCGCGCCCGCCCCGGTGAGCCCGGCCGGCACCCAGCCGATGGGCGCGAGGTCGTAACGTTCGAAGGGGTTGCGCCAGGGGCTGGGCACGAGTTGGTCGTCTTGCACCCCGACCACGTCGGCGCGGGCGAAGAAGGCCCGGCGCGCGGCGAGGGCGATGCCGGTGGCGGGGGACCAGCTCACGTCGACGGTGCCGCGGCTCTGCACCGAGACGAGGCGGTCGGGGGCGGTGCGCACCAGATGACCGAAGCCGCCGACGTCGGGGCCGCCGATGCTGGCCATGCCCGGGGGATCGTCCGGACCGCCCGCGAGGGGGCCGAGCACGTGGGCGGGCCCGTCCCAGGTGCTGTCCCCCGCGCCCACCACGAGCACGCTCGCGTCCCCGCTCACCGTGAGGTGCTCGGGGTAGTTGGTGAAGCTGCGGGGGTCGAGGGTCCGGGCGTGGGCGGGGGTGGTGTGGGACAGGGCGAGGTTCCAGAGTTGGAGCGTGTAGGTCGGGTTGCCGTACGCGTAGGAAATGGTGGCAAGCCAGTTGCCGCCCAGGGCGTTGCAGGCCATCGGTTCGAACGCGCCCTGGGTGAGGTCTTCGTTGACAAGCAGGTGCTCCCCGGCGGCTTGGCGGACGATGATGCCGTGCGCGCCGATGAGGTCGGCCACCCGCCCGCCGACGATGTAGTCGGTGGTGACCGCGTAACAGTCGCGGCCAAAGTAGAAGTTCTCCTCGTGGGCGGTCTCGGCCACCACCGGCACGGTGGGGGCGCTGACATCGACGCGGATGGTGGTGCCGTATTTTGCGTCCCCGATCCCGTAGGTGGCGGTGCGCACGAGGATGCCGTCGGCGGTGGTCCCCATCCCGCGCGGGGAGCCCTCGAGGGGGAGAGGTTGGCCGAGGCTGAGCGTGTCGGTGCGCGCGTCGATGGGCACCACGGTAGAGAGCCCAAACGCGTCGTAGCCAGAGAGCCACAGGAGATACACGACGTCGGTGGTGCGGTGCTTTGTCCAAAACCGGCTGTACACGGAGATGTCGAGCTCAAGGGTGGAGAGCGGGGCGAGGGTGTTCGCGGTCGCTTGCCACAGTTCGGCCCGGGGGCGCGCATCGTCCACCCCGGGGTCGGCTTTGCGCAACATCAAGAACCGACCGCCGGACAGTGGAACCGGGGCCACGGGAACGGGGGCCCCATCCTCGAGCACCACCTGGGCCGTGACCTCCAACGTGGCGTCGGCCCAGCCGAGCACGGACACGATGGTGGCGGTGCCGGTGCTGTTGGACTCCACCATCGCGTACCCGATGCCGCTCAACGGGGTGATCAAAGAGCCCGCCCCCCCGACCCCGCGGCGCAGGTCGAGCACCGCGCCGCTGTCGTTGATGGCCGCGCCGGTGCACACCTGGTCCTGGCAAAGGTCGTCCCCGGTGCAGGCGTTCTCGTCGTCGCAGGGCGCGCCGTCGGGCACGGCCCGTGGCGTGCACACCCCGGCTTCACAGAACGACCAACTCACGCACCCATCCCGGACCCCGCAGGGCACGGCGTCGGGCACGAGCACGTGGGCGCAGCCGAGCGCGTCGTCGCACAGGTCGGTGGTGCAAGGGTTGCCGTCGTCGCACGCGCTGGGGTCGTCGACGACCACACAGCCCAGGTCGGGGTCACAATGGGCCTGCTCGCACGGGGACACGGGGGCGTCGCAGAGGACCGCTTCGCCCAAGCACACCTGGTCCGCGCACACGTCGTGGCTGGTGCAGGCGTTGCCGTCGTCGCAGGCCTGCCCGGTGGGGCAGGTCTCCTGCACGGTGAGCGCCACCCGGGCCCCGGCGAATGCCCCGTCGCCACGGGCCGAAAGCTCGACCACGCCCGCGCCGGGCGAAAGGCCGGTCACGGTGAGCAACACCGGCAGCTCCTCGCCGGGGTCGAGCCGCACCGGGGGCGACGCCCCGGGGGTGACGTCGGCGAGGCCGGCGGGATCCACCGCGGCCTCGACGGTGACGTCGAGGCCGATGGGGCCCACGTTGCGCAGGTGTGCGGTCAGCACCGACGGGGCGCCGAGGTCGTGCACGTGGGCGGCGGGGGTCGTCCAGGACAGCGCACCGTCGACGGGGGTGAGCACTTCGGGGGGGCCACAGCCGACGAGGGCGGCGGCCCACGCGAGGCACGCGGTCCGGCAAAGCCCGCTCAATCCCGAAACCCAAAGCCCACCGGGGTCCCCGACGCGGGCCCCGACGCGGGGAGGTTTTTGGCCCCTGGCGCGCGCGGCTCGGGCACGGCGTCCTGCGCGGCCGCCTCGTCGAGGGCGCGGGCGAGGCTGAGCACCCGCCAGGCCACCGCCTGGGCCTCGGTGAAGGCCAGCCGCCGCCGGGACACGCTCACGTGCAGCGCCCCGTCGGGGCCGAGCTGACATTGAAATACGTGGTGGTGGTCGAACATGTCGTGGACCGCGTCCACCACCGGCCGGTGTTGGAACGCGCCGCGGATGACGTCGGGGTCGCTCCCCTTGATCAGGTATTTGTCATCAAGCGCGGGCTGGCCCAGCTGCACGTCCTCGATGTGCACGAGCTTGGCCAGCGCGCTGAGCATGCCTTCTTTGCCGAGCTTGAGCGAGGTGCGCCGGCCGAGCCGCACGCCGTCGACCCGCATGTCCCACCGGGTGGGGTTGTTCTTGCCCCCGCCGGCGGGCCGCAGCGAGACCGAGGTCTCGCGCCGGGTGAGCTGCACCTCCGGCCGGGTGAAGAACGACCCCGGTTGCAGGACCTTCGCGTGCGGGGAGGCGGCCGCGTCGTTCACAAACGTGCGTTGTTTGTGTCTTTGGTAGTACGCCACCCCCCCGACGAAGGCGAACATCACCAAAGCGTAGGCCAACCCCAGCATGGTCTGAGTCTAGCGGATGCGCGGCGGGGGTGCCGGGCGGCTCAGGACCGGCGCCGCCGCCGGCCCGCCAACACCACCAGGCCGATCAGGGCCCAGGCCGAGGTGCTGCCGCTGGAGGCACAGCCGAAGCCGGAGAAGAACCCGACGCCGCCATCGCCATCGCCATCGCCGTCGCCGTCGCCATCGCCGTCGCCGTCGCCGTCGCCATCGCCGTCGCCGTCCCCGTCACCGTCTCCATCCCCATCGCCGTCTCCGTCCCCGCCGCCGTCGAGGTGCAGGGTCATCATGCCCACCGCGCCCATCGGCGCCGCCCCCCCGAACTGCAGCGACAGCGCGTTGGCGCCGGGCGACAGCGTGACCACCACCTCGGCCGCCCCGGTGGCGTCCGCGGTGCCCATGAACGCGCCGCCCGCGCCGGAGACCTGGGCGGTGCGGCCCGCGCACGCGGGCTGTTCGGCGTTGACGGTGATGCGCACCTGCACCCCCGCGACGTCCGGGTGGGTGTCGTCCTCGACGCTGAAGGTGGTGCCGTCGGCAGGCGCGAACGAGACCACGTCACACACCAGCGGGTCGCCGGAAAAGTCGGGCGGCAACAGCCCGGCGACGTCGCACCAGGTGCGGACTTCGTCGGTGCAGCCGGTGACCATCTTGTCTTCGATCCAGTCGAGATAGGCGTCGACCCGGGTGTCGACCCCGCCCTTTTGGCAATCGGATTCGTCGTAGGCGTGGGAGGTGATGCCGATCAGGCGCTCTTTGTTGGCGCTGCCCACGTCGAGGTGCACGTAGGTCGGCCCGCCGCTGTCGCCGTGGCATTTGCGTGACGTCTCCGCGTCGCCGCCGATTTGCATCTCGGTCTCGCCGAGCTCGCCAATGAAACTGGTGGCGCAATGTTTGGTGCCGGGGGGAAGCTGTTGGCCGGCGTTGGGGTCTTGTTGGCCCCACCCCGCGATGTCCACCGCCGCGCCTTCTTCGAGGAGCGCGGCCTCGTCGCTGGCGATCACCGCCGCGGGCGGCAGGGTCAGGGGCTGGCCGAGGAAGATGAGCCCCACGTCGTAGAACGTGCCCGGCCCATTGACCCCGTCGTTGAAGCCCATGATGTCGAAGTCCTCGTGGATGTGCCACGCCACCGCTTCGGTGCCGTAGTCGGCAAGCTCGCCCATGAAGTTGGGGTCCTGGGCGATGTCGGTCAGGTCGGCGCTGTTGGTCACGTAGATGTGTTGCTCGACGACCTCGCCCAACCCGAAGGTGAGGGCGGTGGGGTCGAGACAGTGCGCCGCGGTGAGCACGACGTCGGGCGCGATGAGGGTCGCGGTGCAGACCACCTGCTTGAGTTGTTGCTGGAACCCGAAGATGTCGATGGTGACGTCGGTGAGGATGGCCAATGCCGAGGGATGCACGTCCGCGGTGCAGGCTTCGCCGTTGATGATCGCGTCCTGCGTCGAGGCGGGGGCGTCGAGGGACAGCGGGGCGGGGGAGGGCACACAACCGAGCCCCAGCGCGATGACACCGAGGACGGAAAGGACGAAACGCATACGCACCTCGAGGAGAAGACCCCGAATCGTGCCGCACCACGACGTGCTGTCAAGCGCGGTGATCTTGGGCGAAGGGCCCTGGATCACGCCCAGGCCATCACCTGCTGCACCATCTTTTCGATGCCGGCGAACACCTCGGCCACGCTGGCGCCGCCGTACATGTAGGCGGGCGCGGTGACCACCTTGTGGTCGGCGTCCACGACGACGTCGGTGACGGGCGCGTCGACGTGCTCGGCCCCGAGCTGCGCCAGTGCTTTTTTGGTGTCTTCGTCGTTGCCGATGGTGAGCTTGAGGCGGGGGCCCGAGGACTTGGTGATCACGGCCAGGAGGGCCGGGGCGATGCAGCACGCGCCGATGGGGATGTGGGCCGCGAGGGCGTCCCGGACGATGCGCGAGACGTCTTTGTCGGGGGTCGCTTGGGCCCCTTTCTCCGCGAAATCACAGAGGTTTTTGGCGGCGCCGAACCCCCCGGGGATCACCCAGGCGTCCACGTCCGTGCCCTTGACCGACTCGGTGGGCTCGACCTGCCCGCGGGCGATGCGGGCGGCCTCGACGAGCACGTTGCGCTTCTGGCCGGTGGGCGCCCCGGTCTTGTGGTCGATCTCATCGAGCTCGGAGGTGGGGGCGTACATCTTCACCGTGGCCCCGGCTTGGGAAAGCGCGAGCAGGCACAGGACCGACTCGTGGATCTCGGCCCCGTCGAGGTAGCCGGCTCCGGAGAGGATGACACCGATGGTCTTGTTGTCGCTCACGTCGAGCCTCCTTGGGCGCGTCTTCCCGCCGTCTAGCGCCTTGGCCCCGACAAAAAAAGCCTCACTTGTCGACGGAGAGCACCACCGGGGTGGTGCCGCGGAGCGCCAACCCCGCCACCGTGGGCTGCGCGGACAACACAAACGCCACGTCGTCGGGACGACGCACCGCGTAGACCCCCGCGCGCACCACCCGGTCGCCGACCCGCAGGCCCGTGCCCGGTCCCCCGGGGGCCAGGGCGGTGACCACCAGTCCGTCGTCGAGCACCACCCCCCACCGCGCCTGTATCACCGACGACACAGTCCCGGTGGTCGCCGGGGGGCGCTTCAAGAACAGCAGCTTGTCCGCCCCGGCGCGGCGCACCTTCACCGGCACGCTCTTGGCGTCGCCCTGCTCGGCGAGGGCGAGCCACACGTCGAGGGTGTCGCGCACCGGCCACAGCCCCACCGCGACGATGACGTCCCGGCGCGTCACCCCCGACGACACCGCGGCCGACGGATAGGCGAGCTTGTCGACGAACAGCCCCCCGTCGCGCGGGATCAGCCGCGCGCCGAACCCGTCGGGCAACCGGGTCTCGAGGGCGAGCCCGCGCTCGATGAGGTCGAACAGCGCCGGCGCCGGGTGTGCCGTCGTGAGCACGGCCCCGGCGGGGGCGGCCTCGGACGCGCCCACCACCGCGCCGGTCTCGTCGACGAGAACCGCCGGACCGGGCAAGGGGCGGTCGAGGCGCAGCGTGCCTTTGTCGTCCGGGCCAGGCACCACCGCCGCCACCAGGCAGGCGAGCGCGACGGGCCCCTCGTCGACGACGGTGAGCGCCACCAACGGCGTGCCCGCGGGCGGCGTGCCCCGTGCAGAGACATCCGCGGTGGGCAGGCCCTGCGCCGCGCGGACCCGGACCAGGGCCAGCCCGGCCTCGTCAAACTCCGCCACCACCTCGACCCGGGCCGTCCGGCCGTCGCCCACCGCGGCCACCGGGGCCGCGCGGGTGGTCAGCCGCCGGGCCACGACGAGGGCGAGCCCGGCCCGGGTCAAGACCACCCCCGTGCCCAGCGCGGCGCCTCCCTCGTCGCTGAGCTGCAAAAGGGCCGGCGCGGTTTTGGCCACCGCGGCCACGAAGGGGGCGTCGGCGCGACCGGGCCCGGCGAGCAGGAGCGCCACGCCCACGCTGGCGCAAAACCGCGCCCAATCTCGTTCTCCCTTGTCCCGCCGGATCATGTGGCGATAGCGTACGCCCTCGAGCGGAGGACTGCATGGCACGACGGGACATTTGCGCACTGGTGTTGGTCGCCCTTCTCGGCCCCGGGCCGGCGATGGCCCAGGTGGTGTGCAACGCCGAGGCGCTCCCCGAGGGGGCAGAGGGCGCGGACGTGCCCGCGGGGTCGATCCGCCAGGCCCGCACGACCATGGGCACCAACCTGCAGCTCGGGGCCTCGGGCGTGACCTGCGAGCAAGCGAGCGAGGCGTTCGCGGCGGTGTTCGCGGAGTTCGACCGGCTCGAGCGTTTGACCTCGTCGAGCCACCCGGACTCCGAGGTCCGCAAGATCAACGCGATGGCGGGCAAAGAGCCGGTGGTCGTCGACAAGGAGCTGTTCGGCATCATCCAGTTGGCCCTCGGCTTTGCCGAGATGAGCGCGGGGGCGTTCGACCCGACCTTCGCGGCGATGGACGGGGTGTGGAAGTTCGAGAGCGACAAAGCGGGGTCCGGCCAAGTGCCGGACCCGACGGTGATCGAGCAGCGCCGCCAAAAGGTCAGCTTCCAAAATGTGGTGCTCGACCCCGCGCAGACGACGGTGATGCTCAAGGAGGAGGGCATGGTCCTGTCCCTCGGCGGCATCGCCAAAGGCTACGCCACCGACAACGCGGTGAAGATCCTGCGCGCGCAGGGGGTGCCCCATTTCATCATTCGCTCGGGGGGCGACATGTTCATCGAGGGCGACCCCGGGGGCAAAGGCCGGCGCATCGGCATCCCCGATCCGCGCGGCGATCGCCCGTTCGCGCTGGTCGAGGTGAAGGGCCGGGCGTTCAACATCAGCCGCGACGCGGACAAGTCGTTTGTGAAAGACGGCGTGCGGTACCACCACATCATCGACCCCCGCACCGGCTACCCCGCGCACGTCGCGCGGACCGTCGCGGTGATGGCCAACGACGCGGCCACCGCCGACGCCCTGTCCACCGCGATCTTCGTGCTCGGCCCCGGCCCAGGGCTCGAGCTCGCGGAGCGCCGCCGCGGGGTGGAAGCGATCATCGTCGACGCCGACAACCGCGTGCACATGACGTCCGGCTTTGGCCCCGGTTTGGAGCTGTACGCCCCCAGCGACGAGAGCCCCTGACCGACACGCGCAATGCCGTTGCCTTGCGCGGCGAAGGCGCGCCGGTGCGACGGGCGAAGGCCCCGGGAGCGCCGACTCGGGGGTGGGGCCCCACGAGCGCTCGCGCGCGCGAGTGGGGCGGGGGGAGGAACTCCCCCCGCGAAAGCTAGAACAGCAGCATGGCCAAGCTGCGGCGCATGTCGCGCACCTGGTCGTCGTCTTCGCAGAGGTTGATCACCGCCTTGGCCAGCTCGTGACCGTGGGCTTTGTCGCCCCCGGTCATCGCCGCCCGCGCGGCCTCGAACGCGTCGGCGAGGCGACCTTGGAGCGCGGCCTGGGCGCCTTGACCCAATGCCCCTGCTTGTTGGCTGGTCTCGATGAGGGCGATGCGCGCGCCGAGCCGGTCGATGTCCTGGCTGGTCACCGGCCCTTCAGGGCTGAGCGCGGCGTGGACCGCCTTGGCCCCCGCGGCGTTGCCCTCCGCGCACAGGATCTGGCCCTGGGCGAGCTGGGCCCGGGGATCGTTCGGGTCCTGGGCCAGCGCCTGATCGATGGCCGCGCGGGCCTGGTCGAGCTGGCCCTGGGCGAGGGCGGCCAGGGCCCGGTCCACGTCGGGGGCGGATTTTTTGGGCACCAGCTTGTCGATGAACGCGCGCACCTGGGGCTCGGGCAGCGCGCCGGTGAACGTGTCCACCGGCTCGCCGCCCCGGTACGCGAACACCGCGGGGATGCCGCGGATGTTGTGCGCCTGGCTGATGCCGGGGTTGTCGTCGGTGTTGACCTTGGCGAGCCGAAACCCGCCCTGGGCTTGTTGGCAGACCCGCTCCAGCACCGGGCCGAGGGCCCGGCAGGGGCCGCACCACGGCGCCCAAAAATCGACCACCACCGGCCGGCGGCGGCTTTCTTCGATGACCTCGGCGGCGAACCCCTGCTCATCGACGTCCAAGATGTCAGCTTGCATGTGCGCTCTCCTTCGCCCCCACTCCTACCCCATAAGCACGGCGCCACGCACCGTCACCCGGGTGGACACCGCCGGCGGGGTGGGGCACACCGAAGCGGGCCGCGGGAGCGGCCGGGAGGCACATCATGCGACGCACCCTCGTGCTCCTTTTTGCCTGTATGGGCGTCGGCGCTCTGTTCGCGACGTCTCAATCCGCGTGCGGCGGCCAGCCGTTCACCCGGGCCAAGCGCATCGAGCACCGGGCCGAACTGATCGGCGGTCCCCGGGCCCTGGGCGAGGTCGGCGACTGGCTCCTCGAGAACAACAAGATTCGCGTCATCATCCAAGACCAGGGCTTTTCCCGTGGCTTTGGGGTGTTCGGTGGCTCGCTCATCGACGCCGACCTCGTGCGCACCGGCACCGGCCTCGGCGATTCCGAAGGCGGCGTGGGGCGCGACAACTTCGGCGAACTGTTCCCCGCGTTTTTCCTCGAGGCCCTCGAGCCCCTCCGGGTCAACGATCCCAACGGCGACGAGAAGCTCCCTGCGTTCGAGATCGAAAACGACGGCACCAACGGCCAGCCCGCGGTGCTCGTGGTCCGCGGCTACGGCAACGACTTCCTCGCCCTCACCCAGCTGATCAACGAAAACCTCCTCGGGGACAACCGCGACTTTCCGACGCTGCTGTTCGAGAGCCGCTACATCCTCGAGCCCGACGCCAACTACGTCACCATCACCACCACGGTGCAGAACGTGAACTTCGAAGGCGACCCCATCGAGTGGAACGGGGCCGAGCAGCTCCTCGGCACCGCGGTGCCCATCCCCTTCGGCGACGTGGCGTTGTTCGGCGCCGGCAACCACGTGTTCCTGCCTCACGAGGCGGGCTATGACCTGCGGTACCGCTTGGAAGACATCTATGGCTCTGGCCAATACAGCTTGCCCGCGCTGCCCGGCTTGGTCGCCGACTTCATCGCCTCGTCGGGGCCGGGGGTGAGCTACGGGTTGGCCCTCGAGCCGGTGGACGATCCCGCGCGCAACTTCGCGATGTCGTCGGGCCAGTTCGAGGACGCGAACCTCGGGTCGATGCACGTGCCGTTCATCGCGTCCGCGTTCACCGGGGTGTTCCAGGTGGTGCCGCCGGTGCTGGAGCCCAACGACGGGGTCCCCGGGGGCCCCGACGAGTTCTCGTTCACCCGCTACTTCATCGTCGGCAACGGCGACGTGGCGTCGGTGTCCGACACTGTGTATGCATTGCGGGGTACGCCGGTGGCCACGCTGTCCGGCGAGCTGTTCGAGGAGACCACCCGCCAGCCCCTCGAGGGCGCGGAGATCCTCATCGAGCGGGCGGGCGGCCAGAAGGTCACCCAGTGCACCCCCGACGCCAACGGAAAGTGGCGGGCCAACCTCCCCGAGGGGGACTACCTGGTGCGCGCGTTCATGGAAGGCCGCGCGGCGAGCGGCTACACCGCGGTCACGGTGGGACCCGACGGCGCGTTCTTGCGTCTGACCTTGCCCGCCGAGGCGCGGGTCACGGTCAATGTGTCTGCCACCGGCGAGGGGCGCATCCCCGCCAAGGCCACGCTGGTGGGGGTCTACGACGAGACCAACACGGGCAAAGACACCAAAGAGTTCCTGTTCGACCTGTCCATCGGCGAGGCCTGGCGCTTCACCGACCTCGAGACCGACGACGCCGGCAACCCCAACACCCGGCGGTACATGGAGACGTTCGCCTATGCCCGCAATGGTTCAGTGACATTGGTGGGCCGGCCCGGGACCTACACCGTGGTGGTGTCCCACGGGCCCGAGTACACCGTGGCCCAACAGGTCGTGACCCTGCGGCCCGGCCAGACCGAGGTGGTCAACGCCGAGCTCACCCGGGTGGTCGACACCACCGGGTACGTGGCGGGTGACTTTCACCTCCACACCCGCTTCTCGCTCGACTCGTCGTACAGCGTGCACGACTCGCTCATCGGTTACGCCGCCGAGGGCCTCGAGTACGTGGTCAGCACCGATCACAACTTCGTGGTCGACTTCGCCCCCGTGCTCGTCGACCTCGAGTACCAGCACCGCATGCAGTCGGCGGTCGGCCTGGAGCTGACCACCATCGATCGCGGGCACTTCAACGCGTTCCCCCTCGAGGTCCAAGCCCCCAAGCTCATCCCCACCGCCAACGAGAACAACCCGGGGGGGTACGACAACACCATCGCGGCCCGGACCCAAGGCTCGTTCCAGTGGGCGTTGCGGCCCCCCGACGACATCTTCGCCGACCTTCGCCAGCTCGGGCGCCGCACCCCGCCGGCCCCCGATTGTGTGGCCTCGTCGGCGGTGACCTTTCCCCTCGACGTGATCCTCGGGAGCAAGGCCCCCCAGGGCCCGTTGGCGGGGGATGAATGTCCCCGCGACACGCTCCCCATCGTCATCCAGGTCAACCACCCGCGCGACTCGATCCTCGGCTACTTCGAGCAATACGGCATCGACCAGGACATCCTGGAGCCCGTGCCCGCCCAGAGTCTGTTTGCGCCCAAGCTCAGCCACCACCCCGAGTTCGCGGCGGAGAACTTCTCGTGGAACTTCGACGCGATGGAGGTGTTCAACGGCAAGCGGTACGAATACCTGCACAACTTCGTGGTCCCCGAGGGCGTGACCATGGACCCGGTGAGCTGTTGCCCGCTGACCCCCGGCGAACTGTTCCGCGACCTGCCGCCGTTCCCCTGCGACGAGGAAGAGGACAATCGCATTTGCACGTGTTTGCCCAGCGACACCCAAGCGCAGATCGACGCCGGGGCGTGCAACCCCGACGGCCGGCCGGTGGCATACCCGGGTGTGATCGACGACTGGTTCGAGATGATGAACCGCGGGTTGCGCGTCATCGGCACCGCCAACAGCGACAGCCACGACCCCCACAAAGACGAGTCGGGCAGCCCCCGCACGTTCTTCGCCGTGCCGAACGACATCCCCGGCATGATCACCCCCGATGACATGGTGGCCGCGTTCCAAAAGGGCGACGTGTTGATGACCAACGGGCCGTTCGTGTCCGTGACCCTCGACGGCAAGGGCATGGGCGAGATGGTCGTGCCCGACGGGGCCGCGTCGTTGGCGGTGAAGGTGCAGGCCCCGCCCTGGATCAAGCCCAACCGCGCGGTGGTGTATCTCAGCGGCGAGGTGGTGCACGACGAGCAATGGACCCCCGACGAGGACGTGGTGGGCACCGCCCGGGTGCATGAGTTCACCGTGGACATCAACGCCGCCAGCGACGGCTTCGTGGTCGTCGAGGTCACCGGGGACAACAACATGTTCCCGATGGTGTTCCCCAATGAGATCCCGCCCCTGCAGTTCACCGACGTGATCAATGCCATTGGCGGCTCGTTCGGGCTCGGCGGGGGCCCCGGCAGCCTGCGGCCCCAGCTGACCTATCAGGTCACCCCGTTCGCGATGACCAACCCCATCTGGATCGACGCCGACGGCGACGGCGAGATTTCACCCCGCCGTCCCCTGGTCGAGCCGAGTGAGCTGGCCTCGACCGTGGCCACCCCGGTGCAGGACGCCATCGCCCCCATCGACCTCGAGGCCCCGGCGACGAAGCTTCGCCGCCTGCGCCGCACCGACGACATCAAGGCCCGGTTCCCGACGTGGCTGCACCCCACCCGGGACATCCACGACATTCGCCGGGTGCTGTTTCAGTTCGCCCCCCACGCCCATTGAGCGTGCTCTCGCCGGCTGCGGCCGGCGTTGCCGCCAGCGGTGCGCGCTCACGTACGCCGGTACGCTCGCTCAGGCGCGGAGGGTCTTCCACAATGCCATTGCGGCGCGCCAGAAGATGCGCGGGGGCAGAGGCATAAACCGCGCGGGCAGGGGCAAAAACAACGACACCATCACGCACCTCCTCAGGTGCCAGGATGTAAGCAAGCCCGGTCGAACCCCGCTTGGCGGAAGACGCCAGATCGCGGTCGAGACCTGCCACGCCACCGGAGCGCATGGGCACTATTGCGCGTCGGGGTCCTGAGAGCCTGGCTTCAGATACCGGATCAACATCGTGGACAGCTCATGGGCGAGGGCATCAAAATCGATCTCGTCGGCCTTGAGCAGCGAAAGGTGCACCACGCCCTCCACCGTGCTCACGAGCATAAACGCGGCGGCCTCGACGTTCTTCACCGCCACGTCCCCGGCCCGCATGGTCAAAAACGCGCGCACCACCTCCTCGGCCCGTTGCTGGAGGTCCATCAACCCGTCGACCCCCATCAGGCGCGGAATCTGCGTGGTGAGCACAAAGTGCAGCTCGGGGTCGAGCCGGTGGGCCTCGATCATCGCCTTGATGTACGTGCGCACGGCCTCTTCCAGGGGCGCATCGAACAGCGACGAGATGCAGTCCTCGAGCATCGCCATCATCGTCTCGTCGTGGCGCTCGAGGAGCGCCAACAGCAGCGCGTCCTTGTTCGGGAAGTACTGGTACAGCGACCCCACGCTCACCCCCGCGCGCTTGGCGATGCGGTTGGTGGACAGCCGCTCGATGCCGTCGCGGACCAAAACCTGAGCGGTGGCTTCCAAAATGGCGTCGACGGTGGCCTGGGCCCGGGCCTGACGTGGGCGTTTTCGTGGACTTAGCGCGGTCATCGCATCCCCCCTGAAGGCGAGTAGTAAATCTGAGCGTTTGCTCACATTATCATATGTGAGCGAATGCTCATGTTTCAACCCTGGAGTGGTCATGACCGGATCTGCTGTGCACCCCACCACCCTCCCGGGCGCCGACGTGCCCGCGTACCGGACGGTTCCGTTTTTCGGCAACCTCACCAACTTTCAGAACCGGCCCATCGAGCTGTTCAACGCGGGGTTGGCCCGGTGCGGCGACGTCGTCGCGTTCCCCGTCGGTCCCGAGCGGCCGGTGTTGGTGAACGAGCCCGACGCGGTGCACCGCGTGCTCACCGGCAACGCGAAGAACTACGCCAAGACCACCCGCGGCTACCAGAAGCTGCGGTTGGTGGTGGGCAATGGCTTGTTGACCAGCAACGGGTCGTTCTGGCTTCGCCAACGGCGCATCGCCCAGCCCGCGTTTCACCGGCAACGCATCGCGGGGTTCGCCCGCACGATGAACGCGCTGACCGCGGACATGATCAAAGACCTCGCGCAGAAAAGCGCGTCGGGCGTGGCCCGGGTCGACTTTGGTCAAGAGATGATGCGCCTCACCATGCGCATTGTGGGCATGACCCTGCTCGGCATCGACGTGGGCGGGCGCGCGGATGAGGTCAGCGACGCCCTCACCGTGGCCCTGGAGCGGGTCGACAAGTTGGTGGTCAGTCCCATTCCCTTCGCCGAGAGGTGGCCCACCCCGAGCAACCGCCGGTTCAACCGCGCGGTGGAGGTGCTCGACGACGTGGTGTGGTCGGTGATCGACGCCCGTCGGAAAAGTGGAGAGGTGGGGGAAGACCTGCTCGGCATGCTGATGGAGGCCCGCGACGAAGACACCGGCGAAGGCATGAGCGATGAGCAACTGCGCGATGAAGTCATGACCATGTTCCTGGCTGGCCACGAGACCACCGCCAACGCGCTGACCTGGACCACGTACCTGTTGGGGCAGAACCCAGAAGCATTGGGGCGGGCCACGGCCGAGGCCCGGGCGTTGACCGTGGATGACATCGGCATGGCCGAGCTCGGCGCGCTCCCTTATGTGGGGGCGTGCGTCGACGAGGCGCTGCGGCTCTACCCGCCGGCGTGGATCATCGCCCGCCACCCGGTGGAGGACGATGTGCTCGGCGGCTTTCGCATCAAAAAAGGCACCTGGGTGCTGATCTGCCCCTACACATTGCACCGACACCCCGCGTATTGGTCTCAGCCCGAGGCGTTCCGGCCCGAGCGGTTCTTGGACAAGAACAAGCCGGTCACAGGCAGTTACATTCCGTTCATCGAAGGGCCGCGCATGTGCATCGGCAAGGCCTTCGCGAAGATGGAGGCGAGCATCATTCTCGGGCAGCTGTTGCGGCACTTCGACGTGGCGCTGCCCGCCGGGCTCTCGGTCGGGGTCGAGCCCGCGTTGACGTTGCGGCCCCGGGGCACGGTGTCGGTCGAGCTGCGGACGGCGGGCTGAGCCTCAAAGCTGGTACACTGCCCCCGTGCAAGAGGTGCGGGGCATGCGGCGATGTGTGGTGTGGGGGCTGTGGTTGCTCCCGGTGGTGGGCTGTTTCAACTTTGGCGCCGGCGACGGGGGCGATGGGGACGGTGATGGCGATGGCGATGGCCAGGACGCCGGGATCGTGGTCGTCGGAGACGGGGATGGAGATGGCGACGGGGATGGAGATGGCGACGGGGATGGAGATGGCGACGGGGATGGGGACGGCGACGGGGCGATCGCGTATTTCACCGTGGACCCGCCGGTGGTGGCGTTTTTGGACCAGGCCACGTTGAGTTGGTCGGCCCCGGGGCTCGCGGGCTGCACCTTGGGCAGCGACGAACAGCCGCCGCTGTCGGTCCAGGTCCCGGCCACGGGCACGCGGGTGGTGGAGTCCCAGGATCCCGGCGGGGTCGTGGAGTACAAGCTGACCTGCGCCACCGACCAGGCCACCCTGACCTTGCAGACCACCAATGCGATTTACAACGGGGACCTGGTGCTGAGCAGCAACGCCCAGATGGGGACCCTGGTGGGCATCAACACCGTGGACGGTGACCTCACCCTCACCGGGCAAGTCACCGACCATTCCGCGCTCCAGAGCCTCTACCGGGTTGACGGCAATTTCATCATCACCGCGAGCCCGGTCAACGTGGCCGTGGCCGGCGCGCTGGCCGAGGTGGTCGACAACTTCGTGGTCGACGCCAACCCCAACCTCACCGACCTGCAGTTCCCCGCGCTGTCTCACGTGGGCGGTCGCTTCTACATTTCCCGGAACTTCAACCTCAACCCCATCACCAGCCAAGGGCTCTACAACCTCGTCGCGGGCCGGGACGGGGTGGGTGGTATGCCCTATTTGTTCGAGAACAACCCCGCCGCCATCCACGCCCTCGGCTTCGACATGACCTACCTGTGCGAGGTCGTCGACATCGGCGAGCTCGTCCAGCTCCACCTCGAGGATGGGGACGCCACCCTCACCGAGTTCGACGAGTTCGGCCAGGTCGCCAATGCTTATGCGGGTACGTATGATGTCGACCCGGACGGCGGGATGACCTTTTATTTCGCGGCCATCGATGTCCTCGAGGTCACCCAGGTGGTCAATCACGAGCTTGACCTGCTGGTGTCCTTCGCCACCCCCGAGCTGCCCGCCTGCGTGGCCATCGCCCGCGGCCCCGCCGATGGTCTTTTGTTGCCCACGGAGATCGACTGCGCCGGGGTGGGCAGCGTCGGGGGGTACCCCAACAGCACCTTCAGCCTGGGCAGCGACGGGGCCGTGACCTGGACGCGCACGGGCGCGGTCGCGGGGCCCGGGGTCTACCGCTTCGACGCCGAACGTTTGGACATGGCGTTCGGGGCGGATGACGCGTTGGTGTCCGGCTGGTTCGACCCCGCCGCGGGGACGTTCGAGGTCCCCGGGGTGGGGACCTGCACCGTGGAGTGAGCGGCCCGCCCGGTGGCCACCGCGGGACGCACCAGGCGTCCGCGGTCGGGGGCCGCCGCGACCTCGTCCACGGGGACGTAGAGCAACAGGTCGCAGCAACACCCGCCGAGCTGCAGGCCCACCACGACGAGGGCGGCGGTGGTGCGCAGGGCGCTCATGGGCATTCGTCCGTCAGGCCCGCGGGGCCGGGGATGGTCGCCTCATCGCCCACGCTCTTCAAAAAGCAGGTGTACTGAAAGCGGGCCCCGTCTTGGTTGAACACCACGTAGTGGCCCAGGGTGTGGGGGGCTTCAAACTGCACCACGCCCACGGTCGCCCCATTGACATTGTTGCGAAGGGGGAAGTCCGCGGTGCGGTGCCCGTTGAGCCGCAAGGTGTCGGGCAAAATGGGCTCGACCTCGGTGCCCACCAGGTCGGCGCCGAGGTTGGTGGCGAGCGCGGCTTGGGAGCGGGGGAAGAAGTACCCGTCGAACACCCCCGCGGTCATCATCACCTGGCGCGGCGCGTACCCGGCGAAGGGCTCGGCCGAGATGTGGCGGGCCTTGACCACCGGGTCCACGTAATCCCAAAGCTGTTGCAGCGCGTGGAGCAACGGATGGTCGACGTGGAGATTGTCCTCGTCGTCGAGTTCGATCAGGACCTCCACCGTGCCCCGAAAGGGAAACGGCTCCACCGCGGTCACCGCGATCTCCACCAGCACGCCCCCGGCCCCCGAGAACAAAAAGCCCTTGATGCGGGGGTCGACGGTGGCGGTGGCGACCCCCAGGGTTGTGCCCATCGACTGGCCCATGGCGGTGAGGCGTTCGGGGTCGAACTTGATCAGGCCGTCGCTGGCGCCGCCCGCGTCGAGGGTGTCGGCGAGGGCGGCGTCGACCCGGGTGTCGAGCATCAGCCGCGAGAGGTAGGTGGTCTCGGCCGCGGCCACGTTGAAGTTGTCGACGGTGGCGTCGGGGTTGCCGAGGATGTTGTAGAGCTTCAGGCCCGATTCGTCGGGCGGTGTGGCCCGGTCACCGTGCAGGGGATAGTCGAACGCCACGGTGGCGATGCCCCGCCGGGCCAACCACTCGGCCGGGCCTTCGCCCGCGACCGCGGGGGGAGCTTCGGGGATTTCTTCGCGCGGGCCGCGGTTGATCGCTTGGTAGTACTCGCCCCCGCTGCCATGCATGTAGATGGTGAGGGGGAAGCCGCCTTCGGGCTGGGGTTGTTTGGGGATGGTGAGGGCCAACCGCACGCCTTGGCGCTCTTGCTCGACGGGGAAGCCGTCGTCACCCCACACGATCAGGCCCTGCCCGGGCTGGGCATAGGGGCGGTTGCCGGTCTGGTAGAGGGGGACTTCGTAGCGGGCGGTGAGCACCTGGTAGGCGTCGTATTCTTCTTGAACGGTCCAGGGCTCGACGAGCATGGGGTCGTCGAGGGACTCATAGTAGTCGACGAGGGTGCGCAGGTCGCGGTTGGGGTCGTAGGTGGTGAACACCGAGGCGCCCACGATGGTGTTGAGGTCTACGCCTTTGTCGTTGCAGTAGTCGACCAGGGGTTGGAGGTGGCCGGCGTAGGGAGTGTCGGGGCCCTCGGCCTGGGTCAGGGCGTCGTGAAAGACGCGGCTTCGGCCCAGCGCGGCGCCGTCCTCGTCGAGCACGCCGTCGGTGATCACCGCCGCGTAGGTGGTGTGCGGGCGGCGCACAAAGCCGAACACCGGCAAGACCGCGAGGAGATGCTCGGGGGTGTAGAGGTCGACCTCTTCGAGTTCGCGCACTTTGAGGGGAAAGCGGCGGCCGTACTCGGGGGAGTCTTTGTCGATGTCGACGAGGAACACGGTGCTGGTGGCGGCGGTGGAGGCTTCGGGACTGTCTGGCAATGAGCCTGCATCGACACCGGCGGGGAGGCGGAAGAACACCCCCGATTGCAGGCCCCAGCCATCGGTCAAGCGACGATCCGCGGCCCGGAGCCAGAGGGTGAGCAGGTCATTGTCCCAGTCCCCCGGCCACCGCTCGATGTCGGTGGTGCCGTCGTCCTCGATGCGCAGGTCCGACGGGAACGGCGCGCTCCAAAAGTCTTCGCCATCGGGGGCGAAGGGCACCTTGGTGGGCTGGTCGACGAACGCGGGGGGGCACCCGGCCAGCGTGGCAGAGGTCAAAACCAGGGCGAAGGGGAAGAGAACGCGCCGCATCCCTCGAGGATAGACGGCCAGGGGGGGCGCGCAATGGCCGTGATCGCGACCATTGCTCCTTTGGCGCCGCCGGCCGAAGATGCCCCGGTGGGCGCATGGTTGGTTCTTTGTTGTGCGGCGGCGTTTCTCGACGACGCAGGCCCGGCCGGTGGCCCCGCGTCCACCCCGGCCGCGGCCCTGGACGCTGTGCTATTCGAAGGCCCGCCGCCGCCGCCCGCCCCCCCCGCCCGAACCATCGGCGCCGACGGTGACGCCGTCCCCCTACGCGCCGTCGTTGCCCCCGCCCCCGCCCCGCCTGGTCAAGCGCGAACGCGACTGGGAGCACCGGTTCTCGCTCGCCCTCAGCGGAAAGTGGGGCGCGTCGGCTTCGCACGTGTGGAACATCCCCAACCTCGGCACCGCCCCCGGCGTGGGCGTGCGCGTGCGGTACCGCTTGCGCTTCTTGCCCCAGTGGCGCTTCACCGGTGACCTCACCGGGATCATCGGGGGGGCCGACGACGGCACCGGCTACCTCGCCATCGGGGGCAACTACCGCGCGACCATGGGCCTGTCTCATCGTTGGTTTGATTTTGGCTGGGTCTCGTTGTGGACCGAGGCCCACAAAGGGGTCGAGAGCTTGGTGTACGTGCCCGTGCCCATCTTCGGCTTCGGGCAGGAGCTCAACCTCTACCCCGTGCGCCAGCCCTGGTTTGTGTGGAGCGTGACCGGGACCCTCGACACCGACTTGTACGTCATCGCCCCGTCGGTGACCGCGTCGTTGTCGACCGCGGCCCAAGCGCGCTTTTGGGGCGCGTTCGTGGGGCTCGAGGCCCTGGTGGAGGGGCAGGTGATCGTCGCCGCGGTGGCCAACGCCGCCTCGGCTTCGGCCCAGATTCGGCTTGTGGCCGGCTATTCACTGTAGAGCCGGCGCCTACTCCGCGTCGTCGATGTCGTCTTGGGCGGTCCGCCCGCGGAACAGCAGCGTGTCCGCGACCTGATCCTGTTGGACCTCGTTCATTTCGTCCACGGAGGCGAGCACCAGCCGGGTGCCCGCGAGCTGGTCGCGGTGGGCCTGGCTCAAGGTCTGGAGCATGCGGTGCATCTCGCTCACCGAGCCCTCGATGCGTTTGCCCCCTTGGGTCTGTTGGGTGCTGGCCGCGCTCACCCGTTCGGAAAACTGGGCCAAGCGGTCGCCGGCGGTCTTCACGTCCCGGGCGAGGGCGGCCTGCTGGGTCAACGTCGCCGAGGTGTCGTCGATGGTGCGCGCGACGTCGCGCATGTTCGCCTGGACCCGGGCCGCGGCCTTGGTCTGGTCTTGGGTCCGGGCCGAGATCGAACGCACCGCGCTCGAGGTCGCGCTGGTGGACTCGATGATCTGCAGCAACGCGGCCTCGGCTTGGCTGGCGATCTCCACCGAGTGGTTGACCGCGTCTTCCCCCGCGCGGATGACGTCGACCGCGTCGGTCGCCTGTTCGCGAATGTCCGCGATCAGTTGCACGATCTCGTGCGTGGACGAGCCGGTGCGTTCGGAGAGACTTTTCATTTCCCGGGCCACCACCGCGAAGCTTTGGCCTGCGTCGCCCGCTTGGGACGCGATGATCGAGGCGTTCAGCGACAGGAGCTTGGTCTGGTCCACGACCTCGTCGATGACCTCGAGGATGCGGCCGATCTGTTGCACCCGGGAGCCGAGCCCCCGAATGACATTGGCCATGCCGGTGGCCGAGTGCTGCACCGCCCCGATGCTCTCTTTGGTCTTGAGCACCGCGGCGTGGCCGCGGTCCGCGTCTTGGGCCATGCGGTCTGCTTCGTGGGCCACGTCCCCCACGAACCGGCCCACGTCGTCGAGGTTGGTCCCGATCTGTTGCAAGGCCTCGACGGTGTTGGTCGTGGACTCGTTGACCCGGCCCACGCTCTGCGCGACCTGGTGCGCGCCGTGGGCGACGTCGTCGAGCGCAGCGGCCACCGCCTGGACCTGGTCGTTCATGCCCGCGCTGTCCCCGGCCATCGACTCGGCCGCGTCGCGCATCGACTGGGCGGTGAGCTCGGCGTTGGCCGCGCTGCGCTCCAGCCCGCTCACCATCGACGCGATGTTGGACAAGTTGGCGGTCATCTCCTCGAGGGCGGACCGCGCGCTCTGCATGTTGTCCGCTTGCCGGGCGGTGCCCTGCGCGAGGCTGGACAAGAACGATTCCTTTTCCGCCTCCCGGGACTCGGCCGCGGCCCGGGCGGCATGGCTCGCTTGGGTCGCGGCCTCGAGCTCTCGTTTGGCCCGCTCGAGCCGGTCCACCGAGCGCAAGACCTCGTCGCGCCCTTGTTGCCGGCCCCGTTCGTACACCCAGGAGAGGCCGGTCATGATGATCACCATGGTGGCGCCGCACAGGAAGATGAACCGCGCATCCCCCGCCGGGTCCCGCACCAACGCGTAGTCCGCGCTCTCGTACAGGAGGCCAAAGTGCAGCGTCACCAATGCCCCTGCAATGAGCGCCCCCCAGGGCCCCACCAAGAAGGCCGCGAACATCGGCAACATCGGCATCCACCACAACGACCCATCAAAGATGCCGTTGCCCGCCACCGTCGTCGTCACCAGGCTGCCGAACAGCACCGCCAGCGTCACCCACGCCCCCGGGGCCACGCTGTGAAAGAACCGCATCAGCAGCGGCACCAGCAACACCAGCGAGGTGCCCACCGGCACCGCGTACAGGCTGGTGGCGGGCATGTCGGGCTCGCTCAGGTTGTAGATGCTGAAAAAGCCACCAAAGACCCCCAGGAAAATGCACGACACAATGACCATGCGTCCGCGAAAACGCTCCGCGGCATCACCCCGCGCCTCGGCGGGCAAGATGGTGTCGAGTCGCTCGATGACTCGTTCGGTCAGCGTCAAACCGGGGCCTCCATGCGCTCTGGGTATATCAGTTGGAACTCGCGGGCCGCGACCGGCGGGGGGACCGTCTCACCGACGAGGTCAGTCGTTTTCGACCGCGTTTTGGGTCTGCTCGCGGCGGCCGGCTCGGTTGTCGAAGCTCTGCAGCATGATTTTGGTTTTGAGCCGGATCGAAAACGGCATCTCGATGTCAAAGCCCTTGGGGGTCACGTCCCACACCCCGCCGGTGAGGGGGGCGGTGGGGGGGACCATGCGCCAGGTCGCCCGCAGCCGCCAGCGGCTCTTGAACGAACGGCCGCGGTGCAGGCGCTCGGGGGGCGGATCGGGCATCAACGCGGTGGCCTCGACCAGCGCGTTTTTGATGCCCTCGTCGATGCCCGGGTGACCGGAGGAGATGGGAAACTCGACGGTGAGCAGTTTGCCGTCTGTGCCCTGGGTGAGCACCACCTCTGAAATGGCATTGTATTTGAAGTTGCCGTTCTTGGAGCGGAACATCTCGCGGACCTTGGCAATGCGACTGCGATCCACCGTCATCTTCTCGGCCTTGCCGTATTGTTGGGCGAGGTCCTGGTACATCTTGAACACCTCGCCCCAGGCCGCGGTGTTGACCGCGAAGTCGCGGGCCATGCCCACCCGGGACACGTGCTCGCCCCCGTCGTTGAGGTCCTTGGCCCGGGGACGCCAGGTCAGTTCGATCTTGTTCTTGAGCAAGCGGAAATAGTCGTCGGCGAGGCCCGCGGTCACCGCGTCGTCGAACAGCTCGTCTTGGATGAGCGCCCGGGCCACGCGCTCGGCCCGCCGCTTGTCGGAGATGGGGCCTTCGGCCTGGTGGTCGAGGGTCTTGGCCAGGCGTTTGTTGTCCGCGGCGAACGCTTGGTCCGACGACAACACCCGCCCGAGCAGGGATTGGTCTTGGCTTTTCCGGCGCATAAAATCCGGCGGCAGCTGGGGGGCGTTTTCGTTCTCGCCCGCCGGCGCGGGCTCGTCGGGGGCGAGCACGGTGGGGGCGGCCGGGACCGGGGGCGTGGTGGTGGGCTCGACCGCGGGGGCGGGGGGCTCGTCGGGGGCCGCGGCCGGTTCGGCCACCGGCTCGGGGGGCGGGGGCTCGGGGGGCGGGGGCTCGGGCGCCTTGTCCGGCGGGGGCGGCGGGGGCTCGGGCTCTTGCACCGGCTCGGGCGGGGGCTCTGGCTCGGGGAGCGGGGCGGGCGGGGGCTCGACGATGGTGATCGCGACCTGTTCGTCGACGTCGAAGCGGGGCACCACCGTCGACACATCCGCGTACAGCCAAAGGAGGCCATGAACGGCCACCGCCGCGGCGATCGCCGCTGCGCCGCGTTGCCGGTCACCGCGCGTGGTCATCTCGAAGCACGGTAGAGACCCGCCCGGTCCGTCGCAATGGCCCGACGCGGTTCTTCACAATTCGCCCCCCGACGCTCAGGTGCCGGACTGGACTTCGATTTTGACCCCGGGGCGCAGGATCCGGCCGGCGGCGATGCCCAGGTGCAACAGACCCTCGGGGGACGACGTGCCCTCGGCGAGCTTGAGCCGCAGGGGGCTGGCGGGAAACTCCCCAAACGTCGGGTCCGCGGGGACAAACCCGCGCCCCTCGATGTAGACCTCGACCCACTCGTGGTACCCCGCGCGGCCCCCGTCGACGACCACCCCGTCCACCAGCCGGGTGGGGATGCCCAACGAGCGCAGCAGCGCGGACAGCAAGACCGCGTGCTCGGTGCAGTCGCCGGCTTTGCTCTTGAGGGTGGACAGCGCCGGGGCATAGCCCCGGTCGAGGGACTTTTCGTCGACATGGTCGTATACAAAACGAACCAACGCTTTGACCTTGTCCGCGGGCGAGGTCAGCTTGTGGGTCACGTCGCGCGCCACCCACCGCAGGCTCGGGTCGTCGATGGCCTCGTAGGGTGTCGGGCCCAGGTAGGGCGCCTTGTCGGTGAGCGCGCCCCGGGTCGCGTCCACCGCCCGCACCTCGACGTCGATGGTGTTCGCGGTGCGGCCCACCACCCGCTGGCGGCGGTCCTCGGGGATGTCGAACTGGGCCGCGTCGGGTGTGGTCACGCGGTACCGCACCGTCTTGACCGAGCGCGGCAGCACCGGCGCGGGCCACGTCGAGCGCGCGAGCATGTCCACCGTGCCCGCGGCTTTGACCTCGTCGGGCGGGGGCACGCCCACGGGATAGGCCACCGCCCCCAACGCGGGGGTCACGCTCTTCACAGTTCGGCCGGTCTCGTCCACGTCCTCGACGATGTCCAGGCCATGGAGGTTGCCCCGGATGCGATAACCGCCCGCGGTCTTCTGAATGTCGGCGGTCATCCGGCTCTTGGCCCCCATCTCCTCGATCACCACCGGGCGGCTGAGCTTTTGGCCGTCCTTCAGGTTCTGCCGGATGATCACCTCCATCGCCGAGGCGAAGGTCATGTCCTTCTCGAGCGGGACCTTGATGGTGCTTTGGCCGCCAGACCGGATCGACATCACGTCGCCGGCCACACTGCCTTCGAGCACGAACGTCCCCGAGGCGTCGACCTTCTCGAAGCGAAACGACCGCGGCCGAAACGCCGCGTCGGTCTCGGCCACCGACTTGGTGCTCATCTCCACCACCGTCGCGCCCCGTTGGATCTTGAGCTCACTTTGGCGCTCAAAGCGGTAGCCGTCGGGGGTGCGCACATCCTTGGCGATGGTGACCCCGACCTCGTGGCCGCCCATGGCCAACGCGAGCTGCTCAAAGCGCAGGACCTGTTCACCCTTGGCCCCCGCGCCAAGCGCGAGCAACAACACAGACAGGCCGATCCACCGCCCCATGCCCCTTGAAACGTGCCGGGGCCGCGCTTTGTTCATTCCCGCCCCCCCTTCATCGTGGCTCAACACGCGTTCACCGCCCGGGCCCACCGCTCGATGTGGCGGGTGCGGTCGGCCTCGGCCATCGCGGGCTGGAACACCCGGTCCTCCCGCCACACCTTCTTCACCTCGTCGCGGTGGGCGAACACCCCCGCGGCCAACCCCGCCAGCGCCGCCGCCCCCAGGGCGGTGGTCTCGATGACCTCGGGCCGCACGCAGTCGAGGTCGAGCACGTCGGCTTGGTACTGCATCAACAGGTTGTTGGCCGACGCGCCCCCGTCGACCTTGAGCACCTTGAGGGTGCCCGCGTCCTTCTTCATCGCCTCGAGGATGTCGCGGTTCTGCATCGCGATGCCCTCGAGCACGGCCCGGGCGATGTGGCCGCGGTTGGTGTCCCGGGACAGGCCCATGAGCAGACCGCGGGCCTCGGGCCGCCAGTGGGGCGCGCCCAGGCCCGCGAGGGCGGGCACAAACACCACGTCCCCGGTGCTCTCCACAGTTTTGGCCAACGCTTCGATGTTGGGCGCGGTCTCGAGCATCTTGACCTCGTCGCGCAGCCACTGCACCGCCGCGCCCCCGATGAAGGCCGCGCCTTCCAGCGCATAGTGGACGGTGTCGCCGAGCTTGACCGCCACGGTGGTGAGCAGGCCGTTGTCCGAGTGCACAATGTCGTTGCCGGTGTTGAGCAACAAAAAGCACCCTGTGCCGTAGGTGCACTTGGCCTCGCCGGGGGCAAAACACGCCTGGCCGAAGAGCGCCGCCTGCTGGTCCCCGGCGATGCCGCACACGGGCACGCCATCGGGCACAAAGGACATGCCTTGGGTGGTGCCGTACACCTCGCTCGAGCTCTTGATCGCGGGCAGGCACGCGCGGGGCACGTCGAGGATGGACAGCAACTCGTCGTCCCAGTCGCAGGTCGCGAGGTCCATCAACAGCGTGCGGGAGGCGTTGGTGGCGTCGGTGACGTGGACCGCGCCCCCGGTGAGCTTGTGCACCAGCCAGGTGTCGATGGTGCCGAACAAGAGCTCGCCCTTGTCGGCGCGCGCCTTGGCCCCGTCCACGTGATCAAAGAGCCACTTGAGTTTGGTCCCCGAGAAGTAGGGGTCGAGCACGAGGCCGGTCTTTTTCCGGAAGGTGTTTTCGTGTCCAGCCTGCTTGAGGTCTTGGCAGATGGGCGCGGTGCGGCGGCATTGCCACACAATGAAATTGTGCACGGGGTTGCTCTGGGCGTCGAACAGGCACGTGGTCTCGCGCTGGTTGGTGATGCCGATGGCCCCGATGTTCTCGGGCAAGAGCGCGGGATCTTCGAACAGCTTTTGCGCCGCCTGTTCGATGGAGGCCCAGATCGCCGCCCCCTGGTGCTCGACCCAGCCGGGCTGGGGGTACACCTGGGCAAACTCGCAGTTGGCTTTGCCCAGGACCCGCAGGTCGCTGCTCACCGCGAGCACGGTCGAGCCGGTGGTGCCTTGATCGATGGCGAGAATAAAACGTTCGGCCACGGTCCCCTCCAGGTAGGTCCCGGACGGGTTTGGCCCAGCCAGCGGCGGGGATCAACCCAGGCGGCAACGACGACGACGGAGGGCGACCGCGGCCCCGGCGAGGGCGGCGAGGGCGACCGCGGGCACGGGGGCCTTGGATTGGTCGCAGCTGCAGGCGAGGAGGTTGCCGTTGTCGCTCGGGCGGCAGGTGGAGTCGACGCAGGGGTGGATGCGCAGGTGGCCGCTCACCGCCGCCGGGGTGTTGCCCCGCCAGAGCTCGAAGCGCACGAACATGACCCCGTCCTCGTCGACGTCGTGGTCGGCATAGGCAAAATCCACCTCCACCACTTGGTCGTCCTCGGTGAGGTCGGCCACGCTTTCATACGCCCCGCCCACCACCGCCAGCAGCGTCGTGCCCGCCGCCCCCGTGGTGTAAATGGTGTGCGACGAGTACTCGAAGTCCTCGACGTAGCTGGTGTGATCGAGGGTCGGGCCCTCCGGGCCTTCGATCTGGACCACGGTGAGGCCGGCGGCGACCCCCTCGAGGATCGCCGCTTCGCTCAGGGACGACGCGAACACCCGGGTGGTGGGGGAGCCGATGGGGCTTTGGGCCAACCCCAGGTCCTGTCCGGCCCGGTGATCGTCGGAGCCGCCCACCGCCCCGAGCACGCCGGCCCCGGGATCGTCGAGGGGGCGGATGGTGTCCCAGAAGGCCAGCGCGCTTTCTGTGAACAGCGTGGCGGCGCCGGTCTGGACCTCGACCCCGCTCACCTCCCCAAAGGATTCATGTTCGAACGCGCACCCGATGCAGGCGTCGCCGAGATCGAGCACGGGGTGGTTGATGAACACCAGCGCGCCCTGGTCCCGGTAGGCGGTGACTTGATCCGCCAGGGGCAAGCGGTGGTCGACGTAGTCGCGCACACCGTAGACCCCGAGGTGGCCTTGGTAGGTGGTCAGCTCCATGCCGGGGATGAACAGGAGGTTGGGGTGGCCGGCCTGGGTCGCGGTGAGCAGGGCGAGGTGGCTGTCGGTGTTGTGGTCGGTGATGACCACGAAGTCGAGCCCGCGGGACGCGGCGAAGTCACCGATGTCGTCGAGGGACGCGACCGCGTCTCCGCTTTCGCGGGAGTGGACGTGAAAATCCCCGAGGTACCAACGCGGGCTTTGGTCGAGGACGGCCGCTTCGTAGGGGCCCCGCCGGTCGTCTACCGCGAGGGTGGCCGCGCTCCTGAACGTGACCTCGACGCGCAACGGCACGTCTTGCCCCCCGGTGCGGGCCTTGCCGACGAGCAACGTCCACTCTCCGGCGGGCATGGGCCCGGGCAAATACGAGCGGGAGGCGGCTTGGGTGCCGACCACGAGGGGTTCTTTGTTGCCTCCGCCCCAGCCGCGAAAGCCGTCCGGGTCGTACAGGCCAAAGTCGAGCACCGCGTCCTGCTCGTCGTAGATGCGCACGACCTCGAGCTCGGCGGTGTTGGCGGGCACGGTGAACGCGACCTCGAAAAAGTCTCCCCCCGCGGCGGGCACGTTCTCGTCGAGCACGAGGTCTTGGGCCACGCCGGGGGACGCGCCCAGAAGGGCACAAACAAACGGGACGATGCTGCGGGTCATGCGGCCTCCACCCCCGAAGCGTAGGCCGCGGGCGGCCGGGTCCAACCAAAAATCCCTGACGCGGGCTGACGGTCAGGGGCAGTCGTATTCGAACGACTGGGTGACATCCACGGTGCCGTCCCCGTCGTTGTCGGACTGTTGTCCGATGATCTGGCCTTCGTTGTTGTACTGGTAGGTGGTGGTGGTCTCGGGGTTCTGGTCGCCGTTGAGGTCGGTGGAGCAACTCGAGGCTTCGCCCGGCTGATTGAACTGGCAGGTGACGACCACGTCGGGGGTGCCGTCGTTGTTGCTGTCGGTTTCGGTGCGGACGCGGTCGCCCGCGGCGTTGTAGTCGAAGGTGGTGACGATGTCGGGGGTGCCGTCGTTGTTTGTGTCCTGGCTCTCCGAGGTCAGGAGGTTGCCGTCCCAGGTGTAGGTTCGCACCTCGTCCACGACGCCGTCGCCATCCTTGTCGATGTCGGCCCGTACATAGACATTGCCGTCCCAGGTGTAGGTGGTCACGCGATCGGGATTGCCGTCGTTGTCGCTGTCCAGCGACGTCTCGAGCAGGCGGCCGTCTGGGTCGTAGGTGTTGGTGGTGACCGCGTCGGGGGTGCCGTCGTTGTCGCTGTCCACCGCGCTGGTCAGGCGGTTGCCGTCATCGTCGTAGGTGTACGTCACCACCACATCGATGGTGCCGTCGTTGTCGTTGTCGGTCTGCACCCCGGTGAGGTTGCCGTCGGCGTCGTAGGTGTACGTCGTGCGCACGTCGGCCGCGCCGTCGCCGTCGCTGTCCGTGGTCGAGGCGCAGTACTGCGGGCCGGGGTCGCCGTCACCGTCTCCGTCCCCATCCCCATCCCCATCCCCATCCCCATCCCCATCCCCATCCCCATCTCCGTCGCCATCGCCGTCGCCGTCGCCATCTCCGTCTCCGGTCCCGGCGGGACAGCCCGCACCCATCACCCCGCCACACAACAAACAACCGGCCAACACGCCGGTCCACCACATCTTTTGCATGAACATTCTCCCCTGCTGGGACGAGCTTAGCGCGAATCCAGCGCCCGCGCCCGTGCCGGGCTCAGCGGTACAGCGGCTGCAACGGGAGCGCGCCGCGCACGAGCCAGTCGCCGGCCTTGTAGTCGACGGTGTACAGCACCGCCCCGCCCGCGTCCCCGCTCACCTGCACCCGGTTGCGGGGCTGCCAGCGCACGTTGTCGACGCTCAAGAACAGCCGGTCTTCGCGCCGCGCCCCGTGCTGGGCACATTGGCTGATCGGCACCACCGGCTGGGCCACGTCGTCAAACCGCGTCAAGAACGAGGCCGTGGGGTCCGCCCCGCCTTGGAACGCGAGACAGAACACGTCGTCGGCGTGCGCGAGGTGGGCGGCCATCTGGTGCCGGAACACCGACTCGGCGATCGCCGCGTACTCCTGTTTGTGGTCGAGCACGGGGTCGGCGGTGAGGTTCACCACCGCGGCGGTGCACGCGGTCCCGCTCAGAAAAAACACCGCCAGCAGCAAGTGGGGCAAGGACAACACGCGGGCCCGGACCGCGCTGCGTTCTTCGTGCGTGAGCACGAACATGTCGCGGTGGGGATCAAAAAACCCCGCGGGGCTGGACGGAACCGTGCGCATGACACGATTGTACCAACTGGCCAGCGGCCTCGGACCGGCCGAAAATCCATTATTTTACAGGATGTTACGCGGAGCGCACCATTTCCTCGGCGCAAAGCGCCCCCGGGGCGAGGGTGAGCCCGCCCCCCGGGTGCGAACCGCTGCCACACAAAAACAGCCCCTCCACCGGCGTGCGGTACCGCGCGAGGGAGCGCGTGGGCCGCATGAACACAAGCTGGTCGAGGGCGTGTTCGCCGCTGAGCAGGTGTCCGCCCGAGAGGCCGTATTCGTCCTCGAGGTCGACGGGGCTGAGCAGCTCGCTGTGCACCAGCTTGTCCCGTGTCCCGGGCGCGACCCGCTCGAGCTCGTCGAGCACGGCTCCGAGCAGCGTGTCCTTGCTCTCTTTGCTCCAACCCCCGTCGAGGTTGTGCGGGGCGTAGCCGACGTGCACCGTGACCACCCGGTGGCCGTCGGGGCAGGTGGCCGCGTCGGTGACGTCCCGCAGCTCGAGCACCGGGCGTGTCGCCAGCCGGCGGTACTTGCTGTCGTCGAAGGCGCGCTCGATGGCGTCGATCCCGGGCGCGACCCGCGCGGCGCGGATGTCGTCGCCCGGCCGCGACGAGAACGACAGGGGCGCGGACAGCCCGAGGTGCACCACCGCGGCGGTGCCGCGCGAGCGGATGTGCAGGGCTTCGTCCTCGACCGCCAGGGGCAGGCTCATCGGCGGCAACAAATCGAGCAGCGCGCGGCGGGGGTGGCAGGCGGCGGCCACCACGTCCGCGTCGACGTGGGTGCCGTCCGAGAGCGTGACCCCTTTGACCCGGCCTTGTTCGACCCGGATGTGCAGCACCTCGGCGTCGGTCTGCACCCGGCCCTGGGCGCCCTCGATCACGGCCACGCAGGCCTCGACCAAAGCCGGGCCGCCCCCCGCGATCGGCCGGTCCGCCACCGCTTGGTCGAGGAGAAACCGCGCCGCGGTCCCCGCGGAATGGGGCCCGGTGGGATCGTACAGGCACGCGGGCAGGGCGAGCCCCGCGCACAGGGTCTCGTCGGTGACGTACTCGCGCAGGAAGTCGGCCGCGCACATGGGCAAGACCCGCAGCAGCTCGACCATGTCCCGCTCCCCGAGGAGGCGGAGCTTGAGCCCGCGCGAGCCCAGGTCCCAGAGCCCGCCCAGGCTGTCGGGCAGCAGCGGCGGGGGGCGGCGGCCGAGCGCGTCTCGCAGCAAGGGCGCGGCCTTGTCCAGCATCGCGCGCAACTGCGCATAGCCGGCGCTCTCATCGGGGGCGCGGCCCTTCAGCTCATCCTCCAGCGCGGGGCCGAGCAACCAGCCCGGTCCTTCCTCGGTCGCGCACAGCACGTCCTCGGCCGCGGCCTGTTTGACCCCGTGGCCGAACAGCCCGAGGCTGTCGAGCAGACCCGCCCGCACCCGGGTGGTGTCGGTGAGCACCCCAGGAGCGACGTACCCCTCCCCGAAGGGGCGGCGACCGGCCAGGCCCCCGGGGGTGTCCCGGGCTTCGAGCACGGTGACCTTCTCGCCCCGTTTGGCCAATGCCGCTGCACAGGCGAGGCCGTTGAGCCCCGCGCCGATGATGACCACGCTCATACCGCCCTCGCTTTCAGCATGGTGTCCGCGCAGAGGTGCCCGGGGGCGCCCATCACCCCGCCGCCGGGGTGCGCGCCCGAGCCGCACAGCCACAGGTCTTTGATCGGGGTGCGATACCGGGAAAAGCCGGGCGCGGGCCGGAAAAACGCCAGCTGCTCGACGCTGAGCTCCCCGTGGAAGATGTTGCCCTCGGTGAGGCCGTACTCCTTCTCGAGGTCCCAGGGGGTGAGCACGTGCCGATGCAGGATCGAATCCTTGAACCCCGGGCAGAACTCCTCAATGGTATTGCAAACGGCGTCGCCGAACGCCTCGCGCTTTTCCGGCCAATGCTCCGGCCCCTCTTTGAGTTGGTAGGGCGCGTACTGCACAAACACGCTCATCACGTGTTTGCCCGGGGGGGCCACGGTGGGGTCGGTGACCGACGGCAGCACAATGTTCATGAACGGTCGCTGCGAAAAGTTCCCGTACTTGGCGTCGTCGTAGGCCCGCTCGAGGTAGTCGAAGCTGGGCGCGATGGTGATGTCGCCCTGCAGGTGCTCGCCTTCGCCGGGCAGACACGTGAAGTTCGGCAACCGGTCGAGGGCGAGGTTGACCTTGCCCGAGCTGCCGCGCATCTTGAAGCGTTTGATGTCGCGTACGAACTCGTCCTCGAGGTTCTTTTCCCCCACAAACCCCATGAACGTCCGCACCGGGTCGCAGCACGAGACCACGGACTTGGCCATGATCTCTTCGCCCCCTTCGAGCACCACCCCGGTGGCTTGGCCGCCTTTGAGCAGCACCCGCTCGACGCTGGCCTCGGTGCGAATCTCCGCCCCCAGGGCCCGGGCCGACCGCGCAATGGAATTGGAGATCTCACCGGTCCCGCCCCGGGGCAGGCCCCAGGCGCGGAAGCTTCCGTCGATTTCACCCATGTAGTGGTGCAGCAGGACATAGGCCGTGCCCGGGCTCTTCACCCCCAGGAACGTGCCGATGATGCCGGACGCGCTCATCGCCGCGATGAGCGGCTCGGCCTCGAACCACTCGGACAAAAAGTCCACCGCGCTCATGGTCATCATCTTGACCTGGGCGCTCACGAAGTCTTCGCCCCCGTCGCGGAACAGCTTGCCCAAGCGCAACAGGCTCATGAGCTCCTTGGGGTTGAAGCTCGTGGGCTCGGGGGCCGGGGCGTCGATGATGGGCTTGACCATGCGGGACAGCTCCCCCATGGCCTGGCTGAAGCGTGACAATGTCTCTGCATCCCGCCGCGAAAACTGCGCCACGTTCTCCCGGGTCTTGGCCCCGTCCATGCCCCGCAGCAGGTACCGCCCGTCGAGCAACGGGTTGAACGTGCTCTCCAGCGGCAGGATGTGCAGCCCGTGCTTGGACAGCTCGAGGTCGCGGATGATGTGCGGCCGGAGCAGACTCACCACGTAGCTGCACGAGGAGAAGGTGAAGCCAGGAAAGATCTCCTCGCTCACCGCCGCGCCCCCGAGCACGTGCCGGCGCTCGAGCACGAGCACCTTCTTGCCCGCCTTGGCGAGATAGGCCGCACACACCAAGCCGTTGTGTCCGCCACCGATGACAATGGAATCGTAGGTCTGGGCCACGCCGCGCCTCCTCAGGAACTTTGCGTTTTGGGCAGCGACCGCTTGTGCGGCGGGTCGTAGAAGGGCTTGTCCACGACGGTGCAGGGCACCGTGCGGCGCTCGTAAATGACCGTGTGTTCGATGTCGAGCACCGTGCCCCGGGCGGCGTAGGGCGTCTGCACCTGGGCGAGGGCGATCATCTTTTTGAGCAGCGGCGACCAGGTGGTGGACGTCACCTGACCCACCTGCACGTCCTCGAAATACAGTGGCACTGCATCGCGACAGGCCTCGGGGGGCAGCGACGGGGGCAAACCGTACGACGCGTACAGGGCCTCGAGCGCGGTCCAGCTCAGCTCCACGCCCACCGTCTGCCACGCCGGTCCCCGCTCGCGTTCGGCCTTGAGCGCGGCCTGTCCGATGAAGGGGGCGCGGTCGAGCTCGAGGGCGAAGTCGAGCCCGATCTCCGACGGGGTCGACTTGCGCCGCTCGATCAAGCAGTGGGGGGCCGAGAAGTAGTCGACGTCGAGCATGATGAAGCCGGCCTCGATGCGCACCATGTCCAGCGCATCGAGCCCGCAGGGCCGAATGTCATAGTTGCGCCCCGCGGCCATCACCGCGTCCCACAAGCGCACGGCGTCGTCGGCCGCGGCCCACACCTCGTAGCCGAGGTCGCCGGTGTACCCGGTGCGGCTGATCACCACGTCAATGCCGTCGAGCTTGGCGTGGGCCAGGCGGAAAAAACGCAACGTATCGAGCGGGGCGTCGCTGCACGCGGTGAGCACATCGCGGGCACAAGGTCCCTGCACCGCCAGCGCGCAGAGCGTGCGGGTGGTGTCCTCGATGTGCACGTCGAAGCCCCGCGCGCACCGGGCGAGCCACCAGTAGGTGGGTTCGGCCGCGGTGAGGCGGAAGGTGTGCTCGTCGAGCCGGGACACGGTGCCGTCGTCGATCATCTTGCCCGCGGGGTCGACCCAACAGGTGTAGGTCACGCGGCCGGGCTTGAGCTTCTGCACGTCTTTGGTGCACACCCGCGACAAGAACGCGCCCGCGTCGGGGCCGGTGATGTCGTACTTGTACAAGGGGGTCACGTCGATGACGCCGGCCGAGCGGCGGAACGCGGTGTACTCGTAGATGTGGTTCACGTCGTAGCGAGCGGGGGCCACAAAGCCCGCCCAGTCCTTGAACCGGTGGCTGTGACACAAGGGCACGATCCGCTCGTGAAAAGGGGAGGGCGCAGGCATGCCCGCCCCTTAGTCCGATTTGGTGCGCTTGCCGAGGGGGGCCGGTCAGGCGCCGGGCACGCCGTTGGCGCCATCGGCCACGCCCGCGTCGCCCGGGGACAGCCCCGCGTCCGGCCCCGCGTCGAACTTGAAGTCGCCTTCGAAGGCCTCGTCGTCGGTGCACACCCCCGCCCCGCCGTCGCCGCGGTTGGTCCACGCGGTACAGAACGAAATGCCCGCGTCGGTGGGGCAGTCCTGGTCGCGGTCACACGCGACCTCACCGGAGAGCAGTTGGCAGGCGCCGACACTGCACACCCCCGCGAGCAGCAGCGCGATCCAGAATCGAGGCCGGGTCATTCGAGGCTCTCCATGACGAGGCCCGCGCCGATGCCGGCGGTGCCGAGGGCCATCACCACCACGCCCCCCGCGGCGGCGGCGGCGCCCCAGTACCAGGTGTTGAGCGCGTCCTCTTTCAAAAACCGGTGCACGCCGGGGGTGCTGACCGCGCGCTCGGCCGCGAGCACGTGCGCGCTGCCCCCCGCGACCATAAACGCCCCCACGAACACCACCGCGACCCCGGTGACGAGGATGGGGTTGTCAAAAATGGTCGGCTCTTTTTCTTCCTTCTTCTCCCCGTCGCCTTGCTCAGGCCCGGTCGGCTTTTCCTCTTCGACCGCGGGGATCGCGCCCTGCACGAGCTGGGGAATCACCGGCAACAATGTCCGTGCATTCTGCACCGGGCTCTCGGCGTTGGTCTTGATCACGGGCTGGCCGCGGCGCGCGCTGAACACCTTCAGGTCGATCACCGCACCTTGCGCCCCGGGGAACAGCCGCGCGTAGACCACAAACCGGGCGTCGGTGCCCTCGGCCACCACCCGCGCGCACCGCGCCTTGGCGCACGCGCCGAACTCGGGCCGGACCTCGTCGGACGTCGACGCGTAGAACGCTTTTCCCCAGCGAACGTCGAATCGCTCCTGGGTCGCGTAGGCCTCGGCGAGCCGCGCGGTGGCCTCCACCGCGATGTCCCGGTCGGACTCAGACTCGGCCACCACGGGCAGAATCACCAAACGTTCTTTGTCGTCGGGGGTCGGGGTGTCCATCGTCGCCGAGCCCCCCACGTCCGCCCACGGGTCTGTGGGCGGGGACGGCTCGGGGGCCGGGGCCGGGGCGGGTTCTTCCTCGGGAGGGGGCGCCACCGGCGCGTCGAGGTCTTCGTCCACCGCTTCGATGCGGGCCGGGGGCGAGACCCGGGGCGCATCCTGGGCCGCCGCGGCCACGCTCCAAAATGCACCCAGGCCCAACAGGGTCGACACGATCACGCGCATGGCGGGACGATAGCCAACCCGCGCGCGGGTTGCATGTTCTGAGTCGGTCCTTTTGTCCCCGGCCGCGTTCACCGCCGCGCCACCGACGTGACCCCCCGGATGCGCTCAAGCTCGCCGAGCAGCTCGTCGTGGGGGCGCACCCGGTGGGTGTCGCCCGCGTGCACCGACACCTGGTAGCCCCCGGGCATGGTCAGCAGCAGCCGCACCGGGGTGTCGCCGCCGTGTTTTTGCACCGCCCGTTCGATGTCGCCCAACACCTGCTCCGCCCGCTCGGACGGCGCGTCGATGGCCCGCAGCGCGTCGTCCCGGGGATCGAAGGCCTGCCCGTCGGGAGGCGAGGTGTTGTCGTCGGCGGCGGGGACCTCGATGGCCACGTGCAAAAACCGCGTCCTGGCGATCTGGGCCTCGGACAACGACTGCACCTCCTCGGCGCGCATCTTGGGCGTGAGCTGCTCCCCCTCGTCGTTGATGTCGTCGATGAGCGCGCGCCCGCGGATCAAGATCGGCTCTCCACTTTTCACCAACGGTTCGCATTCCTCGTACACCTTGGTGAAGGCCAAGACCTCGGCCTGGCCGAAGGTGTCCTCGACCGTGATCACCGCCCACCGGCCGTTGCCGGACTTGAGCATGCGCTCCCGCAGCCCGGCCACGATGCCCACGATCTGGACCTCGCTGTTGTGTTTTTGGCGCACGAGCTCGACGGTGGGGATCGCCCCCATGCGCTTGGCCTCGTCGACGTACCGGTCCAGGGGGTGCCCGCTGAGGTAAAAGCCGAGGCTCTCCCGTTCGTAGCCCAGGCGTTCTTTTTCGCTCCATCCATGCACATTGGCGTAGGTCTCTTGCCCCACCGAGTCGGGGTTCGTCTCCGCGAAGGTGGCGAACATGCTCGTCTGGCCCGCGAGGGCATCGCGCTTGGCCGAGCTCGCCCGGTCGAGGGCGCGCTCGATGGTGCCGAACAGCTCGGACCGTTCGCGCCCGAAGCTGTCCATCGCCCCCGACTTGACCAGCACCTCGACGATCTTCTTGTTGATCTTGGCGTGGGCCATGCGTTCGCAGAACTTGTAAAGGGACTCGAACGGCCCGTCCTTTTCCCGAATCTCCAGGATCGCCTCGAGGGCGGCGTCGCCGAGCCCCTTGATCGCCCCGAGCCCAAATCGAATCTTCCCGTACGCGGTGGCCCGATGCCGGCGCCGGCGCCGGGTGGCCATGTCGACGTTGTAGTCGACGGTGAAGCGTCGCATCGAGATGTTCACGTCCGGCGGCAGCACCTCGATGCCGTGGGTGCGGGCCTCGTGGATGTACTTCACCACGTTGTCGGTGGAGCCCGATTCGGTGGTGAGCAACGCGGCCATGAACTCGACGGGGTAGTGCGCCTTCAGGTACGCGGTCTGGTACGTGATCATCGCGTAGGCCGCGGAGTGGCTCTTGTTGAAGCCATACCCGGCGAACTTTTCGATGGTGTCGAAAATGTCACTGGCCTGCTGCTCGTCGATCTGGCGCTCTTTGGCCCCGGCCACGAACTTTTCGCGCTGGCGCTTCATCTCCTCGAACTTCTTTTTGCCCATCGCCCGGCGGAGCAAGTCCGCGCCCCCGAGGGTGTAGCCGGCGAGGACCTGGGCCGCCTGCATCACCTGCTCTTGGTAGATGATGGTGCCGTAGGTGGGCTCAAGCACCTCGGACAGCAGCGGGTGGGGATACTCGACCTTCTTGCGCCCGTGTTTGCGATCGATGAAGTCGTCGACCATGCCCGATTGCATGGGGCCGGGTCGATACAGTGCCACTGCAGCGATGATGTCCTCGAAGCAGTCGGGCTTGAGCTTTTTGCACATCTCCCGGAAGCCCTGGGATTCGACCTGGAACACCCCCAGGGTGTCCCCCGAGGCGATGAGCTTGTAGACCTTAGGGTCGTCGGGGCGCAGCAACGCCACGCTGAGTTCGGGGATGGGGCCGCCCTCTTGGTAGGGCTCATTTCCGCCGCGACCGTGTTCGGTGCAGTGGGGGTGCTTTTTGACGATGCGCTGCCAGCGCTCGTCGGTGAGGGGGCCGTCGTCGTCGGCCCCGGCCTCGCGAAAGGCGTTCTCGCGGGCGATGCGGGCGTTGACGATGCGTTCGGCCGATTCGATGACGTCGAGGGTCTTGAGTCCCAAAAAGTCGAACTTCACCAACCCCGCGTCCTCGACCTTGTCCTTGTCGAACTGGGTGATGAGCTCGCCTTCGCGGCCGGAGAAGAGCGGGACGTACTCGACGAGGGGATTTTCCCCGATGACCACGCCCCCCGCGTGCATGCCCGCCTGGCGGAACAATCCCTCGAGGGTGCGGGCCACCCCCACGATCTTTTTGAACTTCGCGTCCGAGGCCGCGAGCTCCTTGAGCTTGGGGGCGTACTCGAGACAGGTGTCGAGGTCGGGCTTTTTGCCGTCGATGAGCAACGGCATGGGCTTGGTGAGCTCGTTGATCTCCGCGAAGGGCACGCCCAGGGTCCGGGCCACGTCCTTGATCGCGCTCTTGGGGTTCAACCCTGCATAGGTGGCGATCTGGCCCACGCGCTCGCGGCCATAGCGCTCGGCCACGTATTGGATCACGTCCCCGCGGCCGTCCTGCATGAAGTCGACGTCGAAGTCGGGCATGGAGACGCGCTCTGGGTTCAAAAAGCGCTCGAACAGCAAGTTGTAGGGGATGGGATCGATGTCGGTGATGCGCAGGGCGTAGGCCACCAATGAGCCTGCACCCGAGCCGCGCCCGGGCCCGACCCGCACCCCGTTGCGCTTGGACCAGTTGATGAAGTCCTGCACGATGAGGAAGTAGCCAGGGAAGCCCATGGAGTTGATCACGTCGAGCTCGACGTCGAGGCGCGTCTTGTATTCCTCGTGGTCGACGGGGTAGGTGATCTCTTTGAAGCGCTCGAGCAGCCCTTGGTGCGACAGGTGCCGCAAGAAGTCCGCCTCGTCCTTGGTGCCCTCGGGAATGGGGAAGGGCGGCAGGTAATATTTGCCGAGCTCGAGCTCGACGTTGCAGCGTTTGCCGATGAGGCACGCGTTCTCGAACGCCTCGGCGTAGTCCTTCTCGAGCAGCGCCTGCATCTCTTCGCCCGAGCGAATGTAGAACGCGTCGGTCTCGTGTTTGTGCAGGGTGGGGTCGTCCCAGCTTTTCTGCTGGCGGATGGCCATCAAGATGTTCTGCGCTTCGTGGTCCTCGCGGGTCACGTAGTGGCAGTCGTTGGTGGCGACGTTCTTGAGGCCGAGGTCCTTGGCCATCTCCTTCAGGTGTTGGTTGACCCCGACCTGGATGTCGACCCCGTTGGGCTGCACCTCGAGGAAGAAGTGGTCCGGCCCAAAAATGTCTTTGAACACGCTGGCCGCGGCCCGGGCCCCGTCGATGTCCCCCTTGGCACATTTGCGGCCGATCTCGCCGCCCAGGCACGCGGTGGTGGCGATGATGCCCTCTTTGTGTTCGCGCAACAGATCGCGGTCGATGCGGGGGTAGTAATACTTGCCGTCGATGAACGCCTTGGACGAGAGCTGCTTGAGGTTGTGGTAGCCGACGTTGTTCTCGGCGAGCAGCACCAAGTGGAAGTTCTCGCGGACCTTGTCGGTGTGTTTGGTCTCGCCGGTCACGGAGGTCACGTACGCCTCCATGCCCATGATCGGCTTGATGCCCTCTTTGGTCGCGCGCTTGTAGAAGTCGAGCGCGCCGAACATGTTGCCGTGATCGGTCACCGCGACCTGCTTCATGCCCAGCTCGGCGACCTTGGGGATCAGATCCTTCATCCGAATCGCCCCGTCGAGGAACGAGTACTGGGTGTGCAGGTGCAGGTGCGTAAAGTCTTCGCGCGCGCTCATCGATCTCCCCGGCCAGGCCCTGGCTGTAGCAGCTTGGCCCCGGCACCGCCGACGCCCCCGGGCGGACTTTTTCGTCAAGGCCCGGTGATTTGACCCCGGCCCGCGCGTTGGCCAATCTCTGGCCATGCGCCGCGCGTGGTGGACCGTCGTGATTGTGGGGCTTTTCGCGTCGGGCGCGTGGGCGGACGAGCCGCAGACCGCGCCGGACGAAGAGGCGTTTGTACAGGAGCTGCCCCCCCAGGGCGCGCCCCCGCCGGGCCCGGCCGATCCCGTCGAGCCGGCCGCGCCCGCCCCGGCCCCCCCCGCGGCCGCGCCGGACCCAGCCGGGCCCCCGCCGCCCGCCCCCGGTCCCGATGACACCGTGCACGCCTTTTTGGACAACTGGACCGCGTTCGCGATGCAGTACGGCACCGGCGTGGCCGCGTCGTTCGTGTGCTGTGGGGGCTCAGGCATCGTCGGCGCCGTCGTGGGCGCGGTCCTGTTCGTGATCCCGGGCGGGGTGATCTGGTCGACGCTCTGGCTGTCGGCCACCGGCTGCCCGAGCGCGCTGCTCGCCCCCGCGGGGGGCGTGTCGCTCGGGGTGTGGCTGCGCGAGTGGTGGGGCGGCCAACGCTCCGCCTGGGGGTGGTCGCTGCTCGCGGCCTACGCCACCGAGGTCGCGGCCATCGCCGTGCTCGCGGTCGGCACGTTCGCGGGCGCCCTCCTGACCACGCCGTTCTTCAGTTCGATCATCGATTTTTCCCAATCCAATCCGCTCAACCCCCCCGCCCAATGGAACTGGACGAGTCTCGCCGGCGGCGGCGCCCTCGCCATCGGCGCGTTCAGCGTCGGACTGGTCGCGGCCATCCTCGCGCCGTCGTTGTCCGCGGCCACCGTCTACACCGTGCTCGGCGAGGACAAGGCCGCCGACGACGTGGGCTTTCGCGTCCCCGGCGTGTTCTCGTCGAACCACCCCGACCCCGAGACCCCACCGGCCCCCCAAAAGCTGGACCGGCCAGGGCGCTCGCAGCCGTACTAGTCATTGAGGGGGGCTGTCCCAGCCCCCCTCGAGCCTCACGGCTCGCGAGGTCGCCGAGTCGGCTCTCACCCCCAATGTCGGCCCTCCAGGCGGCTGCGCCGCGTCGGGCCGGGTTGCATCCTGCGGATGCAACCAGCTGGGGAAGTGGTGTCGGGACCAGGCCGCTGTTCATGGCTCGCGAGGTCGCCGAGTCGGCTCTCACCCCCAATGTCGGCCCTCCAGGCGGCTGCGCCGCGTCGGGCCGGGTTGCATCCTGCGGATGCCACGGCTGGCGGATTGGATGTGGGATGCGCGCGGCTCCGAGGGGCGAACGGCGTCGTTTCCCGTCGGAGCGAAAGCTCTGGAGGGGCCTGACAGCCCCTCCAGCGCTGAACCCACCTCGACGTGCTCTAGAACCGCACGAGGCAGCCGGCGGCTTCTGCGGCCGGCCCCACCAGAGGCTCGACGACGACGCTGTAGCCGAGGTCGTTCTCTGCCTCGGCCACGACGTCGGTCTCGCGCACGTGCACCGTGGTCACCAACGCCGCGGGCTCGTCTGGGGTCTTCGCCTGGCGCTCGTCTTCTGCGGGCTCGTCTTCTGCGGGCTCGTCTTCTGCGGGCTCGTCGTCTGCGGGCTCGTCCTCGTCCACGACCGTCGTGACCACGTGTTCGACCCGCATGTTGAACTGCACCGTCGCCCCCACCGCGTCGAAGTGGTCCTTCAGCGCCTGGACCGCGATGCCGCCGTCGATCTGGAACACGCCGCTGTACACCTCTTCCTTGTCACGATTGATCGAGGGCTCCACGTCGGCGAAGGCCGGGCTCCAGACCGCGGTGGTGCCCACGTACTTCGTCACCCCGTTGGCGTTTTCGCTCTCCGGGATCGCCGCCGCCGACGTCATCAAGCTCCGTCCCAGCGAACGCAGGTTGCCGTCCACCGCCCGGGACACCTCGAGGTCGCCGAACACGACGGGCTCGCTCGGCTCGGTCAGCCCGATGAAGGACCAGTCCGCGCTGACACGCACCTCTTCCCCGCCGAGGCTGGTGGCGGCCGCGCCGGGGAGCGGGCCGACCCGCGTGATCTGAAAGCAGCCCCAGAACTTGTCGTCCTCGACCTGGAAGGCGCCGTTCGATCCGCCACCGCCGCTGCCGCCGCCTTCGCCGAGGGTGAAGGAGTCTTCAAACCCGGTCGAGGTCGACGAGACCTCCGACGAGGCCACGCTCAACACCGCAAACGGCACCAACCCCAACACGGCGATCCGCCGCATTCCATTCGACCACACATTCTGCATCGCACCCCTCCAGCCGCGGACGGCCCGAGGGCTGCAAAGCCAATGCCGTCCGGCAAACCGCGTGAACACGCCAGCCCTGCGGTCGCCCACGCCTCGACCGCGACATCGTTGTCAGCCCACCATCGTTTTGGGGGGGGCGGGTGTGGCGAAGATGTCGTGGCCCTGTCGAGCGCGCACGGCAGCGTTGATCTTGACACGCGCTGGATGCGTTTCAGAACTCGACGTCGTCGACCACCGAACGCCCGTCGCCGTCAAGCGCGCGGGTGGCGCGGTCGACGCGATCCCCCGAGGACTTGGTGGTGTGTTTCTCCGGCGTGGGGGGCGCCTTTTTGGGGGCGTTGACTTGGCCGGCTTTGCCCTCGGGGAGAATCATGTCGTCGAGCTGGCGCACGACCACCACGTCGACCTCGGCGATGTGCAGGTCGTCGCCTTTGCTCCCCAAGAACACGCTGTCGATGCGGAGCTTGATCTCTTTGATGTTGTCCTGGCCGACGCGCACGTACACAAAGCCGGGCTTGTCGGGCAGCCGTTGTTCGATCCGGGCCCCGCCGACGTCGATGCCGAGGTCGTCGAAGTCGAGCCCAATGTCACTGTCGCCGAGATCTTGCGATGTGTTCGGCTGCACGCTGAGCCGGTGCAGGCGGTTGTTGGCGAAGAACTGTTCTTCGGAGATGCCGTTGCCGGCGTAGACCCCGACGAACGCCACGGTGGACGCCCGGGGGAGCTCGATGGTCAAGGTCTCGCCAATGCCGGTGCCCTCTTTGCCCTCGGCCCAGCTGGTCTTGATGTCGCGGTCGAGGGCGCGGTCGGCGCGGTGAGCGGGTGATTTTTCACTCGATGCAGTGGCTTTGATCCCGGCGAGCACGTGCCGGGCGTCGCCGGCGAAGGCGAGGTCTTTGCCGTACTGCCAGACCTGTTTTTTGTCGCCGCCCTGATACTGGATGCCGAGACGGTCCTGGATGATTTTGATCTTGTCGCAGCCGCCGGCGAACTGGGTGTGGAACACCGGGCGTTCGACCCCGTCGTGTTTTTCGAGGACCAAAACGCCGCCGCGGCCGGTGACGTCGTCGACGTAACACAGCGCGTTCTCGGTGATGCCGTTCTTGTTGAGGTCGCCCTGTGCGGTGTCCACAATGGTGAACGCCTCGGACACGGCATCGAGCCAAGGTGTTTCCGCGGCGGCTCCGTGGGAGCCCGCCAGCAACAGGACGACGGTCAGCGCCCTCATCCCTCTAGTATTGATCCGTCAACCGCGGAGTCAATTTCCCAGCGAACATACTGTGATCATTGTACTTTTTCCGTGGCCGTCGCGGCTCAGATGGGTACATTGCGGCGGTGACCGCCCTGGTGACCTCCGGACATCGACGCCCCGCCTTGGCTGCGGTCCGGTCCCTGGGGCGCGCGAAGGTCGCGGTGGCGGTGTGCGCGCCCCACCGGCCGGCCCTGAGTTTTTGGTCGCGGTACGCCACGAGCACGGTCCTCGTGCCGTCGGCCGAGGACAACCCGGTTCTGTTTGCCGACGCCGTGGCCTTCGAGGTCACCGGGCGAGCGGTGCGCTGTGTGCTCGCCGGCGGCGACGCCGACCTCGCGGCCCTGTCGAGCAAACGGGGGACGTTCACCGAGGAGGTCGCGCGCATGTTGCCCCGCGAGGAGGCGGTGGCCCGGGTGTTGCGGCGGGGGACGTTGCTCGACCTGGCGAGAAGTCTCGGGGTCCCGTGCGTGGCCCAGCTGCGGATCGACGCGGCCGGCGACGTCGAGCCCGCGCTTCGGGAGACGGTCAAGCTCGGCCTGCCCGCGTTGGTCCGGCCGTTGGCGGGGCCGGACGACTCGCTCGGCCGGGATGAAGACGCCATCCCCGTGCTCGACATCGCCGAGCTGCGCAAGCTGCTCTATGTCCGCGAAGACCTCGTCGAGAACGGGTGTTTGATCGAGCCCCGGTCGTCGGGCCCGGTGCGCGGATACGGGGTGGTGTGCCGCGGGGGTGAGCCGGTGTGCGAGGTGTTCCAGCGCCGGCTGCGCGAGCGCAAGGTCCTGTCCGGGGTCAGCGCGGTGGCCGAGACCACCGGTCCCGTCGCGCCCATCCGGGAACACGCGCGGCATTTGCTCGCGGCGTTGCGGTGGCAGGGACCGGCGCAGTTGGAGTTCATCGAGACCCCCCGCGGGCCGCAGCTGGTGCAGATGGTGGGTCGGTTGTGGGGGTCGGTGGCGTTGGCCGGCGCCGCCGGGGTCGACGTGCCGTTGATCTGTTACCGCCTCGCGGTGGGCGAGACGGTGACCCCGGGGCGGGTGGCCGCGTCGGGGCACCGGTTGCGGTGGATGATGGGCGACGTGCTGCAGGCCTGGGACAAGGTGCGGGGCTCGCGCGGCGCGCGCCACACCCGTTTGGCCGACCGCGTCGGGGCGGTGGCGCGGGTGCTGGACCCGCGTGAGTTCAAAGGCACGATGACCGATGTGTTCGCTCCCGACGATCCAATGCCGTTTGTGTACGAGCTGCAAGGCACCGGGCGGCATCTCAAAGACACGATCTGACGACGTGACCCGCGGCTGATGTAGGCAACGGTACGTCTCAGTGCGCGTGATCTCGGGCACGGTGGGCCGTCAGGAAGACCAAGGATGTTTCAGACGCGCCCGACGGGAAGCGTACTACCCAGTCACGATTGACCTTTTTGTGAATACCTACATGTCGGATGGGCGATGCCGGCCCGGGCCCTGGCCGAACGGCCCGCCGCACCGCCGATACATCCCCCGTGACACACACACACACAGGAGCCTTCCCATGACCGTCACCCGCGTCAGCCCCACCCGGACCCAGAGCACCACCCAAGCCCGCCCCGTTCAGCGCGGGGACAAGGGCGCGGCGGTTCGGTCCCTGCAACAAAACCTGCATAAACATGGCGAGGGGGCCAAGGTCGGCACCGTCGACGGAGACTTCGGTCCCAAGACCGCCGCCGGCCTCCGGTCGTTCCAGGACAAGCAGCTGTCCCAGCTCCAGACCCGCATCTCCTCGTCGTCGTCCGACAACCAAGCGATTCGCCTGAGCCAACAAGCCAACACCCTGCGGGCCGAGCGCGATCAGGGCGTGGCCGGGCCGGAGACCCAGCGTTTGTTGGCGCGGGACCCGGTGGCCGCCCCCACCCCGACCCCCGACCTCCCCGACCGCGCCGCGACCACCACCGTCGGCGGCGACCCGTCGGTGGCCGCCCCGCCGCCCCAGGTGAGCCAGGCCCCGCCGTCGCTGGCACGCGGCCTGACCAACCCCGCCGAGATCGATCGGCAATCCGGCGTGCGCTACGATGAGACCGCCGGGGCGCAGAACAATGCCATTGACACCGCCCAGCGTGCGACGGTGTCCCGGGGCTCGGCGGGGCAAGATGTGCGCGACGTCCAGACGCTGCTCAACCAGCAGGGCTACGACTCCGGCCCCGTCGACGGCCAGTTCGGGCCCAAGACCGACGCGGCGGTGCGCCGGTTCCAGACCGACAAAAACCTCGCGGTCGACGGCATCGTCGGCCCCCACACCTGGGCCGCGCTCGGGGCGGGGCAGACCCCGGCCACCACCGCGGCCGCGCCCACGACCCCGGCCGCCCCGTCGTCGACCCCGAGCGCACTGGACGTGTCCCGGCAGCGGGCGGAAGGTCTCGAGCGGGACTTCCGGGCCGCGCAAGAGCACGAGCGCGAGCCCGACCTCACCACCGCGAAGAACAACCTGGGCGACCACCTCGAGAACGACCTGATTCCCAAGCTCGAGGCGCGGCAGACCCAACTCGGCCAGGAGATCTTCCGCGGGGTGGAGCACGGCCAAGACGTCTCGGGGGCCCAGGCGCGCTACGATGCCAATGCCACTGAGTTGAGCGAGGCGCGCGCTCTGCTCGACGAAGCCCGGGGCAATCCCATCAACCGCAACACCGGCTCGGGCGTGCTCGATCCCGGGGCGGGCTTCGACCCCGCCCACCCGCCGGCCAACTACGAGGCGCGGGTCACCGCCCCCAACGGCACGTCCTACGATGTCAATGTGTCTGCAGCGGCGGAGACGTCCCTCGGGCCCAACGGCGAGAGCGCGGTGACCCTCGAGATCTCCCGCAGCGAGGCGCTGGGCCTCAACGGGGGGGCCGAGATCGGCGTGGGCGGCGTCGAAGGCGGCGTATTCGCAGGCGAGAACATGACCTACAGCGTCACCATTCCCGAGGAGCACTACGAAAGAGTGCTCGCGGGCCAGGCGCCGTTCCCGGACCCGGGGAATTTGTCGACCCTGCCCAACGGCAGTTCGGTGTTGCTCCGGTCCGAGGACTTCGCCGGCCACGAGGTCGCGGGCAGCTACGGGGCCTTCGGCATCGGCACCGACCACACCAACGCCCAGGGCACGGCTGTGGGGCTCCAGGTCAACGACGGCAACGTCCGGGTGTTGGCGGGGCCGACCGAAGCGGTGACCAACGGCGTCGAGCTCGGGCTCGGCGGCGCGATCGGGCCGGACCAGTTCCAGATCGGGGCCGAGCTCACCCTCGGGGGGTCGACCACGCTGCGCAACTCTGAGCTGGCCTTCGCGGACATCTCGTCCGCGTCGGGCCAGGCCGCCTACGAGGACTTCCTGCGCACCGGCAATGTGCCTGCAGCAGGGACCACCGGGGTGGGCACCGCGGGCACCATTCGCCAGGTGGACATCAACTCCCAGGCGTCGGTGGGCGGGAGCATCCAGGTCGGGCCTCTCGAGGTCGGCGGCACCTTGCTCGAGGGCCGCGCGGTCAACGGCACCCACACCGAGGTGAGCTACAACGACGGCAGCCGCGAAGTGTCCGGTCTCATCGAGGAAGGCGGGGTCAGCACCTTCGCCAACGCGACCTACGACCCGTCGGGCCGCGAGACCAGCCGCGAGTCCGGCTTGCTCCTCGACGCGGTGGACAGCAGCTACGGCGGGAGCCTTGGCGCCGCGTTTGGCGAGCCCACCCAGGACATCGCCTACGACGCGCAGCTGCAGTTCTCTCCGCAGCAGTACGGCCAACTTCGCGACCGGGCCATCGACGGCCTCGCCGACAGCGGGCTGTATTCCGACGAGCAGATCCAGGCGCTGCGCGATGGCCCCGACGCCAACGGCAACTTCCCAGGTTTTGACCCCTTCACCGGCAACCCGGTGACCGATCAGTTGCTCAACCACACCAACGTCGACGATTTCCTCAACTCGCCGGCGATCCGCTTCGGGGGCCCGACCACCGTCGCCGACGGACTGGTGCGCATCTGGGCCGGCACCCAGGATCAAGGCCCGTTGCCCGGCAGCCTCGACGTGTACAACAACGATCGCAGCTGAACGCGCCGCACCGGCCCCGCGCCCCGACGTGCCGCATCGCGTCGGGGCGCTTTTTGGCGCGCGCCACCTTGGTCGACGTGTGACCTCGCCCACAGCGCGGCGTGCTCACAGCGGAGTTTCAGCGTTCGGCGCCGGGGGCTTGCCATAATGAACGACGTCACAAGGCGCGACAGCGCGGGAGGTCTTCATGTCGGTCAGCGGAGCAGGCGGTTCTTCTTCTTCTTCGTCCTCGAGCTCGTCCCGGTCATCGGGCGCGGACCGCTCGAGCCAATCGGACCGCAGCTCTTCGACACGGGATTCCACATCCACCCGCGACGCCTCCTCGGCCCGCGACGCGTCGCCCACGCCCTCCACCTCGACGGTGGACCAAGAAGCGCCCACGCCGGATCTGCCCTCGCGCGAGGCGGAAAAGGCGGTGGGCAAAACCGACAAGGTCTCGGCCCCGCCCGCCACCGCCACCCCCGAGGCGATGAGCCTGAGCAAAGGCCTGCAGAACGCGCCGACCCCCGACGCGGCGCCCGCCGCGCCCGCCGCCGACGCGCCCCCCGCCACCCCCGACGCGCCCGCGGCCCTCGACGCGCCCGCGGCCGACGCTCCCCCCGCGGTGGACGCCGCGCCGGCCGAGGCGCCCCCCGCGGGCCCGGGCGTTCTCGACGCGGGCTTTGACCCGCAAAACCCCCCCGCCGCGTTCGACGCCGAGGTCACCGTGGGGGGCGTGGGGAAATACGCGGTCACGGTCAACGCCACCAACAACGAAGCGGTGGGCATCGACGGCGAAAAGACAGTGACATTGGACATCACCCGCACCGAGATGGGCGGGGCGGCGGTGCCGGGCAAAGTCGGCGCGGTGGGCGTGGAGGGGGCCAAGCTCGAGGGCACCGAGGTCTCGTACAGCGTGACCATGCCCGCGGCGGAGTACGAAAAGGTCGTGGCCGGTGACGCGCCGTTCCCCGACCCCGCCGATCTGTCGACGTTGCCCGACGGCACCACGGTGACGATGCGGGCCGAGGACCTGGCCCAGACCCGCATGGGCGCCAGCCTCGGCCCCTTGTCGGTGGGCAACCGCCTCACCAGCATGGAGGGCACGTCGATCGGTCTGCAGGTCCAGGACGGCAACGTGCGCGTCTTCGCCGGGCCCACCGAAGCGGTGCACCAGGGCATCGAGCTCGGGGTGGGCGGCGAAATCGGCGCTGGCGACTTCAAGGTCGGCGGCAAGTTCACCGTGGGGGCGAGCAAGACCTTGCGGGACGCGGAGATGCAGTTCGCGGACCTGTCGAAGACCGAGGGCCAAGCCGCGTACGAGTCGTTTTTGGCCTCAGGGGAAGTCCCCGCCCCCGGGACCGAGGGCGTGCTCAACGCGGGCACCATCCGCCAGGTCGACATCAGCCAATCCAACGGCATTGGGGGCTCGGTGAGCCTCGGTGCGCTCGAGCTCAACGGCAGCATCCTGCCGGGCCAAAGCGTCGATGGCAGCCTCACCGAGGTGACCTTCGCCGACGGCCGGCGCGAACTCACCGGCACCGTGGTCGAGGACGGGGTGACGTTGTTCGCGGAGACGTCGTTCAGCGCGGGGGGCCAAATGGTCGACCGCCGCACCGGCATCGTGCTCGACGGGGTCGACCAGAGCTTTGGCGGGCTGCTGGGCGAATCGTTCGGCGTGGACAGCCAAAACGTGGCGCACGACGCCCAGGTGGTGATCGGGGCCCAGGAGTTCGACCAATGGCGCGAGCGCGCCCTCGACACCCTGGGCCGGCAAGGGTTCGACCCCGCCACCGTGGACGCCATCCGCAACGGGCAAATCAGTGGCTACGACCTGCCGTCGACCGGCAACCCCGTGGTCAACTCATTGCTCGGGGCCCAAAACGTCGACGAGTTCTTGGCCGACCCGCAGCTGCGGCTGGGCAACAGCAACACCCTCGTCAACGGTCTGGTCGGCATGTACAGCATGACCAGCGACCAGGGACCGCTCGCGGGCGAGCTGTCCCTGTGGGACGACTGACCCACCCGCGGCGGGTCAGCCCACCGGGAAGACGAGGTAGAGCACGCCGTAGATGGTCGCGGACAGCACCGCGGCCGCCGGCACGGTGACAAGCCACGACGTGGCCACGTTGCGGATGACGCGCATGTTGAGCGCGGCGATGCCCCGGGCGAAGCCGACGCCGATGACCGCGCCGACGAGCACGTGGGTCGTCGACAGCGGCAAGCCCAAGCGCGAGCCGATGAGAATCGTCAACGCCGCGCCGAACTCCGCGGAGAAGCCGCGGGTGGGCGTCATCTCGGTGATGTTTTTGCCCACGGTCTCGATCACACGTTTGCCGTAGGTGGCGAGGCCGACGACGATGCCCACCCCGCCGAGGCCGAGCACCCACAACGGCACCACGCTCTGGGCCGCGACCGCGCCGTCGCGCACGATGTTGACCACCGCGGCGAGCGGGCCGACCGCGTTGGCCACGTCGTTGCTGCCGTGCGCGAAGGCCATAAAACACGCGGTGATGATCTGCAGCCAGGCGAACACCCGCTCGACCCGTGCGTGTTGGGCGTGGCGATCGACTTCGCCGTCGCGGCTGAGCCCGCGCAAAAACCACGCGGTGATCGCGGCCATGGCGAGGCCGAGGCCGGCGGCGATGCCCGCGGTCTCGACGAGGGTGAGCTCGAGGTGGAGGTTCTTGAGGCCTTTGAAAAACAAGACCAGGCCAAGCACAAAACCGACCACCGCCATCAACCAAGGGGCGACGTGGCGCGTGGCCCCGACGGGGTCGGCGCGATCGAGAATCGTCCGGCGCACCACGAAGAAGCTGGCGAAGCCGAGCACGCCCCCGCACACCGGCGAGACGAACCACGACGCCACGATGCTGCCGACCTTGCTCCACTCCACCGCGGAAAAGCCCATGGACACCACCGCGAACCCGATCACGGCCCCGACGATGCTGTGCGTGGTCGACACCGGGAGTCCGCGGGAGCTCGCGAGCTGAAGCCACAACGCGGCCGAGAGCAAAGCCGCGAGCATGCCCAGGGCGAGCTGGGTCGGCTCCGCCGCGTACAGGCTCGCGTCAAAGATGCCCTTGCGGATGGTGTCGGTGACGTGGCCCCCGACGATGAACGCGCCCGAGAACTCAAAGATCGCGGCCACGATCACCGCTTGCTTGATGGTCAGGGCGTGGCTGCCCACGCTGGTGCCCATCGCGTTGGCGACGTCGTTGGCCCCGATGTTCCACGCCATGTAGGCGCCGAACACGAGGGCGAGGACGAGAATGATCGTACCTGGATCCATCGGTTCCTCAGGGGGCGAGCATGATGCGGAGCTGGTTGACCATGCGCTCGGCGGCGTTGGCCATGTCGCCCACCTTGTTGGCGATCTTGATCCACATGAACAGGGCGGCGGGCTTCATCTCGTCTTCATGACGGAACAGCTCTTTGCCGAACTGGTCTTGGGCTTTGTCCGCCTCGTGTTCGAGCCGGCCCACCTCGTCGACCTGGGCGAGCACCCGGGCCACATCGGGATTGGAAAAGCCCCCTTCGAGCAGCGCGTCGAAGGACTTGATCACCTCGGCGGACTGGTGGACCACGTCCTGGACCCGCAGCCGCAAAATCTTGAACGGCTCGCGCAAGGGATCGGGCAGCTCCATCCAGCGCAGGGTCAGCAACACCCCGATGTCCTCGGCCTGGTCGGCGACCGCGTCGAGGTGACTGAGGATGTTGAGCACGTCGCGCCGGTCCACGGGCAAGAACACGCTGGTGGTCAGGCGGGACCGAATCTCGTGCTTGATGTTGTCCGCTTCGTGCTCGAGCCGCGACAGACGGCGCGCACATTCCGCCACCCCGTCTTTGTCCCCTTTGAGCAACAGGTCAAAGATCTCCTCGGTGGCGCTGGCGCACTCGAGGGTCTTGTCCATGTGTTCCCGCAGGGGGGTGAAGGGGTTCTTGGCAAAGAGATTGCGCAGTAACATGGCAGTTCCTCATCGCACCAAGGTCAAAAAGCCAACCAGCACCACCGCGAGCACCGCGCCCAGGCCGACGAGCACTTGCATCTTGTCCACCTGCACCTTGCCTTCGAGCTCGGCCCAGTCCGCGCCGGTGCCATCGGCTTGGGCGAGGAGCCGCCGCACCCCAGCGTAGCTGCCGCGTTCGTATTCTGCGTGGGCCCGGTCGAGCAGAGACACCGTCTTTCCCTGATCGGTCGGAACTTGCGTCGAGGTCTGCTGACCCTTCTTCTTCTTCTTCGCCACGGCTTCTCCTGATCGACTGTGCACGTCGATCTGCACGGGTTTGGCCGGGCGTGTAAACGGCACCCTCCGATTTGTCACCGGCTTGACACACAAGTGTAAAAGCCGAGCAAAACCAGAGGGTTCGCGCGGTCGATCAGGGGCCGGGCGGTCCCGCGGGGGCGGCCGCGCGCCACTGTCCGTCGACGACGGTGCCGCGCACCGCGACCACATCCCATACGTCATCGTGGCGCAAATCGTGGCTGAACACGCTCGCGTCGAAGCGTTGCCCAGGCCCGAAGCCCCCGAGGTCTTGTTCGCGGTGCACGGCAAAGGCGGCCCCGGCCGAGAACGCGCGCAGGGCCTCGTCGAGGCTCACGCGCTGCGCGGGCCGCCAGCCCCCCGGGGGCTCGCCTTGCGCGTCGGTGCGGGTGACGGCCGCGAACAGGCCGCCGAGCACGCGCTCACTCTCCACCGGGGCGTCCGAGCCGAACGCGAGGGGAATCTTGTTGTCGAGCATCGTGCGCCACGCGTAGGCGGTCTGGATGCGGTCGGGGCCCACCCGCTGTTCAGCCCAGCGCATGTCGCTGGTGGCGTGGGTGGGCTGCATCGAGGCGATCACGCCCAGCGTCACAAAGCCCGCGAAGTCGTCGGGGTCGACAAGTTGGGCGTGTTCGACCCGATGCCGCACGGTCCGGGCGTCGGCCTCGGCGCCGCCGATGGCGGACAACGCTTCGCGCACCCCGCGATCCCCGATGGCGTGGATCGCGACCTGCTTGCCCGCTTGGTGGGCGCGGCGCGCGCGTTCTTCGAGGAGCTTGGGCTCGGTCACCATCGAGCCGCGGTGATCGGGCCGGTCGCTGTAGGGGGCGAGCAGCGCCGCTCCCCGGCTGCCCATCGCCCCGTCGGCGTAGAGCTTGACCCCCCGCACCGCCACCCGCCGGCCTGGGGGGGTGGCGAGAAGCGGATAGGACGCCTCTTGGGTGCCGTCGAGGTAGACGAACACCCGCGCCGGCAGCAATGTTTTTGCATCCATCTGTTGCAGCACCGCGAAGCTCTCGGGGCTCATGCCCATGTCGTGCACCGCGACCAGGCCGGCGTCGGCGCAGGCTTGGAGCCCGTTTTGCAGCCACCGGGCCCGGTCCTCGTCCGAGGTGGGGGGGAGCTTCTCGGCCAGCGCGGCCTTGAACGTTTCCTCGGCGTTGTCGACGAGAATGCCGGTGGGAACCCCTGCGGTGTCGCGCAGGATTTCGCCCCCGTCGATGTCGGGGATGGCGGCGGCGGCGAAACCAGCGCGCTCCAATGCCAGTGCATTGACCCAGATGGCGTGGCCGTCGACCCGGGACAGCACCACCGGGCGATCGGGGGCGGCGGTGAGGTCGGCCGCGGTGGGGAACGCTTGCCCGTCGAACAGGCTTTGGTCCCAACCCCGCCCGTAGATCACGGGCACGTCGGGGTGGGCGGCGGCGAAGGCGGCGACCTTGCGGTTGACCTCCTGGGGCGAACCGGCGCCCAACAGTTGCACCGTCTCGGCCCGCCGGCCGATGCCCTCGACGTGGAGGTGCGCGTCGTGCAGCCCGGGCACCGCGAAGGTGCCGGCGAGCACGGTCTGGGGCACGTCGGGGACGGGCTGATCGGCGTCCCAGGCGCGCACGATCACGCCGGCGCCATCGACGAGCAGCCCGGGGCTGGGGCCGCGTTGGGGGTCGTAGAACACCGGGCCCACATACAGCGTGGTTCCCGGGGGCAGGGCCGGGGCCGCGGTCTCGGTGCGGCGCCAGGCCGGGGCGGGCGCGGGGGTGGAGCCGCAGGCGGTGAGCAGGAGCAGGGCAGACAGGGATGCAACGGTACGCATGGGCCGCCCATAGGCCGGCGCCGCCAAAACCAAAACCCGTGTCCGGCTCCCGCCCCCGTCGCGGGTGTGCTACGTCGACGACGTGGCCACGGAAAAGCTCGACACATTTTTCAAAAAGCTCGAAGGCGCGACCTTGCCCCCGGTGATCGCGATGGGCGGGCCGGAGCGGGTGTTTGTGCACGACGCGCTCGATTTGATCCGGGCCAAGACGTTGGTCGCGGGCTTGAGCGACTTCAACCACGATCGCCTGGACGCGAAATCCCACAGCGCCGGCCAGATCAAAAGCTGCGCCGAGACCCTGCCGATGATGGCCCCCCGCCGGCTGGTCGAGGTCGACAACGCCGACGACCTGCGCGACGACGCGATCAAGACCCTGACCCCCCTGCTCGACAATCCCCCGCAGGAGACGGTGTTGGTGTTCGTGTTCGGCAAGTTCGACCAGCGCCAAAAAGCACCCAAAGCGGTGGCGAAGAAGTCCTTCGCCTGTCGCTTCGACCATCCCCGCGACCGGGAGATGCCGGCCCTGGTCAAGCGGCGGGGCAAAAAACACGGGCTGTCCTTCGACGAGGACGCGGTGGACGCGCTGGCGGTCACGGTGGGCACCGATCTCGGCTTTTTGGAGCGCGGGCTGGAGAAGCTCGCCCTGGTGGCGGACGGACGCAATGTCACGGTATCGGACGTGTCCACGCACATTGCGGATACCCATCTCGAGGACGCGTTCTTGTTCGCCAAGCGCGTGGCCAAGGCGGATCGCAAAGGGGCGCTCCAGACCTTGCACAACCTCGAAGTGGGCCGGGCCGCGCCGCTGTCGTTGCTCGGCCTGCTCGGCTGGCAGCTGCGCCAAGTGCTGCGCGCGCGCTCCATGCTCGACGAGGGCGTGCCCGGTCACGAGGTCACCAAAGAGCTTCGCGCGTTTGGCGATCGGGGGCGCGACCTGTTGTCGGCGGCCCAGGCCTTCGACCTCAACGCCCACGGGCGGCGCTTGGGGCGGCTCGCCTACGTCGACCAGCGCATCAAGTCCACGCCGCTGGACGGCTTTCGTCTGTTGGAGCGCTTGGTGCTCGAACTGTGCCCTACGGGGCGAGCCCGCCGTCGCTGAGCGGCCCGGGCCCGGCGTCCGGCCGGCCCTCGTCGCCACAGTCCAGGGCCGCGAGCTCGACCACGGTCACGGCTGCGCCCGCGTCCTGGCCCGGGGCGGTGGACGCGCGCCCGATCAAACACCCGGTGGGTGTACACCGCGCCGGGGCAAAGCAGGGCAGGTCGCAGGTACACGCGGGGTCGTCGAGGTTGTCCACCACGGTGACGCTGCCCTCGACCACCCCTTTGGCCCCGTGCTCGTCCTGGGCCACGAACACAAAGTCATAGCTCCCCGCCGCCCCGTAGCTATGCTCAAAAAGACCGTCGTCGCTGGTGCGCACCTCGGTGCCATCGCCGAACGTCATCTCATAGCGGAACACGGGCCCCTCCAGGTCGACGGTCTGGGTTCCGTCGAACGGGACCGGCTCGTGCACATCCCAGAGCTGGGGCCACACCAGCTTGGCGATGGGGGGCTGGTTGTCGTCCGGCTCCGGGAACGGGGCGCATTGCCAAAGCTCACAACCGGCGAACAACAACATTGCGCTCAGCCACCATGCACGCCTCATGCGGGGTTCTCCACGTCGACAAAGCTGGCGGCGAGCCCCGCGTCCTGAAGCCGGGCCGCGACCCGCCGGGCCCCGAACCGCTCGGTGGCGTGGTGCCCCAGGGCCAAGAACGCGGTGCCGGTCTCGTCGGCCACCGCCTTGACCCACTCGGTGACTTCCCCGGTCACAAACGCGTCGAGGCCCTTGTCCACCGCCTCGTGCAACAGGTCGGGGGCCCCCCCGCTGCAGATGCCCACCGTCCGGATCTGCCGCTGGGCATCGCCGAACACCGCCAGCGGCGCCCCCACCGTTCGGCCCGCCTGGGCCGCGAACGCCTCCAGTGACATGGGGGTGCGGAGGGCGCCCTGGGTCCCGATGGATTGGCCCTTGTAGTCGCCGAAGGCTGCGCGCTCCTCGGTGACCGCCAACGCGTCCGCCAACCCGGCGTTGTTGCCGAGCTCGGGGTGGGCGTCGAGGGGCAGGTGAAACGCAAACAGGTTGATGTCGTGCGCCAACAACAGCGCCACCCGGTCTTTGAGCCAGCCCGACAGGCGTCGCATGCCCCCGCCCCACACAATGCCATGGTGCACAAACACTGCGTCGGCTCGCTCGTCGATCGCCCGCTCGATCAACGCCCGGTTGGCGGACACCCCGCACACGACCTTTTCGACGAGGTCGGTGCCTTCGACCTGCAGGCCGTTCTCCGCCGCGTCCTTGAACCGCTCCGGGGCGAACCACGTGCGGAAGGTGTCGTCGAGGTCTTGTCTACGCCAGCTGGCCATAGCCTGCTTGTAACACAAGCGCGATCAGGGGCACGCCCCCGCAGGATCGATTTCCGTGACCCCGGGGGTGACCGCCCCGAAGCTGAACACCCCCGAGGCCCGCGTCACGGAGACGAACGCGCTGCTGTCGCCGCTTTGTTGCAGCGTGCGGCAGAACGCGCGCTGCTCTTCCACCGAGCCGTCGGCGTTCTTGATCGTGACCAACGCTTTGACCCGGTTGGGCCCGCGCTGCAGGCAGTCTTGGCTGGTGGCCCCGCTGGCCAGGTATTGGCAGGTGGTCGAACAGATGGGCGAGGGCGGGAAGTTGTAGCAGGACTGGGTCCCGGCCCCGTCGTCGTAACCAAACTCGCCGCAGTCGACGAGACAGCACGCTTGGTTGGTGGAGTAGTCGGTGCTGCCGGGGATGGCGATGCAATCGTCGAGGAGGGTGGCGGAGATTTCGAAGGTGCCGTCTTGGCCCGCGCCCTCGTGGTGCACGGCTTCGTTGACCACCCAGTCATCGCCGCGCACGTTCTCGAAGCGCTCGGCGTACCAGCTCACGTCGCCATACGCGTCGAGGGCCGCGCAGTCGCAGGGCACCCCGTTGGTGCCACAGTACAGGCTGGGCGGCTTGGTGCAGCTTTGGCCGGTGGCGGTGTTTTTGTATTGGATGTCGACGTTGGCCGCGGGGATGTCGAGCGAGGCCGCGCACAGGCAACTCGGGGGCAGGGTGTCCTGGGGAGCGACCACGACGTCGAGCACGGTGCCGCCGACCGGTGCGTAGCTCTCGCCTTGCAGGGTCAAGGTGGGGGTGACGCCCGAGGCCTGGTCGTTGAGGGCGGTGAGGGTGGTCTGGCTGGCCTGGCCGGAGAGCGCGCTGTAGTCGACGATCACGTCGAGGGCATCGCCCCCGAGGAGCAGCCGCGGGAACGAGACCTGCACCCCGCCGGACAGGGCGGTGAAGCTGTACTCCACCGGCGACTGGGCCCCGAGCACAAGGTCCTGGACGGTGACGGCCACGGTGCCGGTGTTGACGAGTTGGGCCGAAAGCTGGGCCCCTTGTCCCACATTGAGCTCGGGGAAGGTGAGGGACGGCGGCGTCCACGCAAGGGCATTGGTGGCCTCGCTGCGCCCGGTGAAGACCGCGCCCAACGACGTCGACCCGGGGGTGTCGCTGTTGGCGCCCACCGCGAAGGTGAGGGTGTGGGTGGCCGCGACCGCGGTGGGGGCGTAGCTCACGGGGACGGTGGCCGACTCCCCGGGGGCGAGGAACAGCGGGAGGTCGGGGACCGCGTACTCGAACTGGTCGGTGTCGCCGGCGGGGGTGATGTTCTCGACGGTGAGGATCTTGTCCAGGGTGCCGGTGTTGGAGATGAACAACGTGGTCGGGGCCGAGGTGCTGCCGGGCGCGGCGTACCCAAAGTCGTAGGTCGAGGGGGTCACGTCGAGCACCCGGGTGCCAGAGAAGTCGCTGGTGAGAGGGACCTCGATGGCGGCGGGGTTGGTGCACCCAGCGCCGCAGGCGGTGGCGTCGGTGGCGAACTCCAATGTGCCTTGATCGGCTTCGCCGTCGGCGAGGGTGTAGGTCACGATCAGCGAGCGGCTCTCCCCCGCGGGGATGGCCATCGGCAGGGTGCCGGGCAGGGTGAGTACAAACTCGTCGCTGGTGGTGGACGAGAGCGCGGCCGCGGTGAGGGTGATGGGGCCGGGGCCGGCGTTGTGCACCGCCACGGTGGCGTCGAGACCCACGCCGAGCGCGGGGGCGCCGAAGTCGAGCCCGTCGGCGGGGTCGAGGCTCACGGTGCCTTCCCCGTCGGTGGGCAGCGACGTGATGCAGGCGCCCATGTTGCAGACCTGGCCACCGGGGCAGTCGGTGTCGATCACGCAGTCTGCGGGGTCGGGCTGGACGCACTCGCCGTCCAAGCAGGTGGCGCCGCCGCTGCAGTCGGCGTCGCTCACGCACCCCGTGTCGAGTTGACCGGGACAGCCGGCGCCGAGCAGAAGCACAAACAGGGGAAGAGCTAGATGACGCACTGCGGCCTCCTCACGGAGGGTATCGGCGCTTTCCCTACATCGGTTGCCTGCTCAGATCCGTGCACGGAATCCTGTAACGGCTTGATTCTAAAGCCTTTTCCGGCGGCGCAACAGGCTGACGAAAGCCGCCAGACCAAACAAGCTCAGCCCGGGCACGCTGGCGCAGCCGCCGCGCTCGGGCAGGTCAACGCGCCGCTGGACGGCCCAGGGGGCGCGGTCGTGCCGCGGGCTGCGCGCGAGGTCGTCGAGGTCCACGGTGGCCACCCGCGAGAGGTTGCCGGCCTCGTCTTGCACCTGGACGCGCGCCAGCCGGGCGCCCTCGTACCAGCCGAGGTCCATGCTGTCGGTGCCGGTGAAGGGGCCGAGGGCTTCGTCGTCTTTGCCCCAGGCGAAGCGCAAGCCGGCGGGGTCGCTGCCCACGTCGGTGGCCTCGGCCACGAGCACGCCGTCGGTGACGCGCAACCGCACTTTGGGGGGCACGGGGTCGACGAAGAAGCTGACCACGTCCGCTTCGGGCTGCAGCTGGTCGTGCAGGCCGGGGGGCCGGCCGCGCAGGTACAGGGTGTGGCGGCCGAGCAGGCGCAGGCGCGCGTCGCGGACGGTGAGCACACCCTCGTCGTCGACGACAAACGGGCCGCGGAGCATGCCGAAGTCGATGGTCACGAAGTACTCGGTGCCCGGGACGAGGTCGAAGGGTGTGCCCGAGAGGCGCACTTCACCCGTGGGCAATGCCACTGGATTGTCGTCCCGCTCCTGGTAGATGCCGGGGGTGTCGGCGAGCGCGGGCCGAACCGGGGTGGCCGCGGTGCGCATCTCCGGCATCGCCGGCGGGGTGTCGGTGAGCGAGAGGTACATGTTGAGATACTCGGGGTCGGACGCGGGCAGGGTCTCGATGCCATGGAAGTCGAGGTAGAGCGGGACCCCGAGGGCGCCGGACAAGGCATCCGCGAAGTCGAGCTCAAACTCGAGGCCGTTGCCGAGCGCGGCGTCGAACACGAGACCAACCAGCGACTCGAGGACCTCGACGAAGGAGACGTTGGGGAGCAGCTCGTTGTAGGTCTGGGTGAAGTTGCCGACGTCCGGGCCCTGCACAATGGAGAGCTTCAGCGTGTCGGTGGCCGGGTCTTTGAGCACCGAGGCCCCCATGGTGAGGTCGGCGGTCACGGCGAAGATGCGGGCGAAACGTTCTTGGGACAGCACGTAGAAGCTGATCTCGACTTGTTCCCAATCGAAGATGAGGTGGCCCTCGTCCTCGGTGCCCGCGCCCATCGTCGCCACCGGCGGCTGGTAGGGGGTGACGGTGATGATCGCCGGCGCGGAAGGATCCGCGAACTGGCGAAGCTTGCCTTCGGTGAGCAGGTCGATGGTGCCCGCGGCAAGGGGGAATGCACCGCCGGTGAGGTTGAACACGGTGTCGGAGCTGACCTCGAGGCAGAGCACCCCCGAGTTGTAGACGCCGAACAGCGCCTGACGAACCATGCCCTCGGCGATGGACGCGCCGATGTGGTAGGGCGCGCCGTTGTACAGCCCGTCGAGCGGAATGTTGCTGGAGGTGGTGAACTGGGTGCCGCCGAACAAGGCCACGAAGTCTTGGCCCTCGACGGGGGTGACGCAGGGGTGGGGCACGGGGGTCGCGCCCATGTCGTCGGGCGCGGCCTCGAACCCGCTGCGCATGATGAGGTCCATGCCTTTGGTCTGGGCGCAGTTGATGCCGCTGGGGCAGTTGACGTCGAAAGCATTGCCCGACGGGTTGATGGAGTAGCCGAGGTCGAGGGTGTCGCCGGGGGCGATGGGACCGACGGTGTCGGAGAGGCCGAAGCGGGAGGCCGCGGCGAGGGGGGCGCCGTCGAAGTCGTCGAGGGCGTTGGCGATGGCGTTTTCGAGGAGGTCGTCGAGGAACGAGTCGAGCAGGGGCTCGATGAAGCCGGCGATGTTGGCCACGAAGTCGATGGAGAACTCGCCCACCGCGCAGAACACATCGCATTCCCAGTCCGCGCCCAAGCCCACCGCGGCCTCGGCGAAGTTCTGGTCGGAGCACTCCGGCGAGCAGTTGAAGGGTGGGTTGACGCTGTTGCAGTCCTGGTTGTCGTGGGGCGGGGTGGAGATGTCGAAGTAGTCGCTCACCTGATCGCCCATCAAGTCGAGGAAGTCGGCTTTGACCACGTCGACGTTGATCTTGAGGCACTCGACGTTCTGCACGTCACAGTCCGCGCCCACCGCCACGTCGGGGTAGACGAGGATGCCGAGGTTGAGCCCGGTGAACAGCCCGCACTCCGGGTTGCCGGGGGGGCAGTAATTGGGATTGGTGCCGTCGAGATCGCAGCCGGCGTTGGCCTCAAAGCCAAAGCCCGACACCCGGCCGAAGATGCGGGCGTCGATGCCCACCGGCAGGTCCACCACGTCGAGAAGAATGCCATCGTCGGTCACGGTGACCATGTCGCCGCCGATGTCCACGGTGTCGCCGGCCTCGACGAACTGCATGTTGAGGTTGTCGCTCAAGGTGGCCGCGTCGATGAGCACGGTGGTGGGATAGGTCTCGTTGGAGCCTTGGCCCACGGTGATCTGGCCGATGGACCCACCGTCTCCAGCCACATTGAAGGTGCCGACATTCAACGCGATGGTGTCGGGGTCGGCGAGGTTGCTGCCGAGGGCCCCGAGGAGAATGTCCTTCAGGTACAGGTCGAGGAAGTCGAGCGCGGCCTGCGTCATCCTCATCCGGGCGCCGTTGTCGACGGCGTTGGTGCCGTTGGGCAGACCGCTCTGGGGATAGACGTAGCCGTTGACGCAGCCACCCCCTTGGCCTCCACAGGACAGGCCGCCGGAGCAGCCGTAGAGCATCGCGCTCAGCGCACAGATCGAAACAATGCGGCCGCCGCGGGACCGAATGGGATTCTTCATGTCCCCAACATCACACCAGGTTTTGAAAGCCGATGCCACTGACGCGAATGACGCTGCGCGTCAGCTTCCCCCGCGGTCTTCGCCCGCCGCCGGCCCGGGCGGGGGCCGCGGGGCTGGCGTCCAGCGACGAGACGCCCGATCGGGCGCTACAGCCGGGACAAAAACGCCTCGGCGGTCAGGCGCTCGGCCTCGTCCGGCACCCAGCGGAAGCCCGCGAAGAACGCCGCGACCGGGCGTTCGGCGTCCTCTTGCCCCAGCCCGACGAGGGAGGCGTGGGCCGGCACCGCGACCGCGGCCAAAGGGCCGCCGACCGGGCCGGGGATCGAACGGTGCACGGGCGGGGCGCCATCAGGCATGGCGATCTTCTTTCAGCCCGGCCAGGGTCCGGGCCACGTCCCCGTCGTTTTCGGCCAGCAGCTTGCCGAGCACCTGCTTGCGCGGCGCGGCCACGGCCACGAATTGACATTGGGCGAAGCCTTGGGTCTTACAGCAGACCTCGCGCACCACGATGACCTTGTACGCGAGGTGGGAAAACACCGCGGCAAAGAAGCCCGCAAGCAGTTCGCACCGGGGGACCTCCGACGTCCCCACCGCCTCGGCCAGGCCGTTGCGCGCGAGCCCGATCACAAATGCCCCTGCATCGTCCGCGGGGCTGAAGTCCACCTGCAGCCGCCCCCAACCGTGGCGGGTGAGGTAGTCGGCGATGAACGACACCGCGTCGCGCATGGACAGATCCCGCATGGTCTTGCCCGTCGCTTCCAATGCCTCGGTCTCGAGGTCCACCACCGCGAGCCGGCCCCACTTGGTGCCCCACTCCCGGCAGAACAGGTTCCACGCTTTGGGCGCCATCTTGTCCCAGGTGTGGCGGAGCGACGCGAAGAACATCGGGGATGCCATCACCGACCGCCGCGCGCCGGCGTCGCGCAAGATGCCAAACGCCGCCTCGTCGGGCGCGAGTTCGGCTTGGAGGGGGGCGAGGAGTTCTTCCTTTTGGTCCGCGCGCCGGTCCATGAACCGGGTGCGGTTGATGCAAAGGTAGAGCCGGTCGGGCCGGCTGCCCCGCACGATGTCGACCTCGACCTCCTGGGCGCCAAAACTTGAAGTCGAAGACGTAGCTGAAGCGCACCGGGCGCTCGGAGGGGGCGGCGGCAAACGCGCGAACCCGGCCCTCGAACGCCTCGGTGGCGGTGCACGGGGCGACCTGTCGGAAGAAGTGCAACCCGACGACCTGGTTGCGGTCGAGCCTGGCCAAGCGCGCTTCCGCGAGGTTGTACCGCTCGACGTGGCCGGTCTGGTTCAGGCCGATGACGCCGAACGGGAGCCGATCGAGCGCTTCGTCGCTCAGCTCGTCGAGGCGGCGGATGTCGACGTCGGCCCCCGGGCGGGCGGGATCGCCTTCCGCCGGTTGTTCAAGCTGCGCCAACGACACCATAGAGACCTCCGCGAGGCTTGGATGTCGCCGGGTCGCGGCCGGTCACAAGCGGCGCCCAACCGCCAAACAAAAAGGGCCCCGTGACGGGGCCCTGATTGCGATCAAGCCGCGCGGCTCAGTCGACGTCCAGGATGCCGGGCTCTTTGCCCATGGCCTGGCGGCGGCTGAGGCGAATCTTGCCGTCGCGGTCGATGGACAGCACCTTGACCACCACCTCGTCCCCCTCGTCGAGGATGTCGGTGACTTGGTTGACGCGCTTGTCGGCCAGCTCCGAGATGTGCACCAGGCCGTCGGTCCCGGGGAACAGCTCGACGAAGGCCCCGAAGTCGACCACTTTGCGGACCAGACCCTTGTAGATGCGGTTGACTTCCGCTTCCCGGGTGAGGTCCTCGATGATCGAACGCGCGCCGTCGGCGGACTCTTTGCCCACCGCGTAGATGCGCACGGTGCCGTCGTCCTCGACGTCGATCTTGGCCCCGGTGCGGGCCACGATGTCGCGGATGGTCTTGCCCCCGGGGCCGATGATGTCCCGGATCTTGTCGGGGTTGATCTTCAGCGACAGGAACGTGGGCGCGTGCTCGGCGACCTCGGGGCGGTTCTCGGCGATGGTGGCGTTCATCGCTTTGAGGATGTGCAGGCGGCCGTCCTTGGCTTGGCCCAGGGCGGTGCTCATGATCTCCCGGGTGAGCCCGTCGATCTTGATGTCCATTTGGATCGCGGTGACGCCCTTTTCGGTGCCACAGACTTTGAAGTCCATGTCGCCGATGTGGTCTTCGTCGCCCAGAATGTCACTGAGTACCGCGATCTTCTTGCCCTCTTGGATGAGGCCCATGGCGATGCCGGCCACCGGGGCCTTGATCGGCACCCCCGCGTCCATCATCGACATCGAGGCCCCACACACGCTGGCCATCGACGAGCTGCCGTTGGACTCGGTGATCTCCGAGACCACCCGCACGGTGTAGGGGAAGTCGGCGTGGTCGGGCAGCATGCCTTCCACCGCCCGTTGGGCGAGGGCGCCGTGGCCGATCTCCCGACGCGAGGTGCCGCGGAGGAACCGGGCCTCACCCACCGAGAACGGGGGGAAGTTGTAGTGCAGCATGAACTTCTGCCACTCGACCCCCAACAGGCCGTCGATCTTCAGTTCGTCTTCGCTGGTGCCGAGGGTGGTGGTCACCAAGGCTTGGGTCTCGCCGCGGGTGAAAATCGAGGAGCCGTGGGCGCGGGGCAACGTCGCCACCTCGCAACACAGCGGGCGGATGTCGGCGGTGCCACGACCGTCGATGCGGGTCTTGTCGTCGACCACGCGGGTGCGAATGAAGTTTGATTTCCAGTCGCCGAAGTAACCGGAGATTTCCTTCTTCTTCTCCCCGAACGCTTCCTCGCCGAGGATCTCCTTGAACTCGGCCATGGTGTCTTCCTTGGCCTTGTCGATGGAGCTGTAGCGATCGTGCTTGGTCTTGATCTGGACCGCGGTCTTGAGCCCGTGCTTCTCGGCGATCTCGCGCACCTGGTTCTTCAGGGCGGTGTCGACGACGGGGGGGGTGAACTCAAGCTTGTCCTTGCCCATCGCCTTGCGCATGTCATTGCACGCGGCCACGAGCTTTTGGCCCTCTTCATGGGCGAAGAACAGCGCGTCCACGAGCTCGTCCTCTTGGACCTCGTCGGCGCCGCCCTCCACCATCACGATCGCGTCCTTGGACAGGGCGACGATGATGTCGAGGCCGCCCTCGTTGCGCTCTTGCACGGTGGGGTTGATGATCAGCTTGCCGTCTTTGCGGCCCACCCGGACCCCGGCGATGGGGCCGGACTCTTCGGCAAACGGGATCTCCGAGCAGTGCAGGGCCATCGACGCCGCACACAGGCTCATCGCGTCGGTGTCGTGCACCCCGTCGTGGCTGATCACGGTGGTGATGACCTGCACCTCGTTGCGGAACCCGTCGGGGAACAGCGGCCGAATCGAGCGGTCGGTGATGCGCGCGTTGAGGATCTCGTGGCTGCGGGGGCGGGCCTCGCGCTTGAAGAAGCCGCCCGGGATTTTGCCCGCGGCGTAGGTCTTCTCCAGGTACTCACAGGTGAGGGGGAAGAAGTCGATGCCTTCGCGGGGGCTCGAGGCCGCGCACACCGTGGTGAGGATGATCGAGTCGCCCCAGCGGCACAGGATCGATCCCGCGGCTTGCTTGGCGATGCGGCCGGTCTCGAAATGCATCGGCTCGGCGCCGATATCGACGGTGATGGTGTGGAACTTTTCCGAGTTGTGTTGGCCAACGATGTAGCCGGGTTTTTCTGTCGACATATTCGCTCCGCGACGGCGCAAGCGGCGCCGCCAGGGTCAGGGTGGTGTCCGGAGCGAAAAAAGAATGAGGCGAGGGCGCGGCGAAAGAGCTGTGCGGCGCGCTCGCCACATCCTGTTCTCGACCCGAACAAAAAAGTGCGCCCCGACGACCGGGGCGCACAATGAGACTTACTTCCGCAGGCCCAAGGATTCGATGAGGGCTTTGTAGCGGCCGAGGTCTTTTTTCTTCAGGTAGTTCAGCAAAGAACGACGACGGGCGACCATCTTGAGCAGACCACGACGGCTGTGGTGGTCGTGCTTGTGGGCCTTGAAGTGGTCCATCAAGCCGTTGATGCGCTCGGTGAGGATCGCGACTTGGACCTCGGGCGAGCCGGTGTCTTTGTCGTGTTGCGCGTACTTGGAGACGATCTCCTGCTTCCGTTCGAGATACATATTCATTCCTGTGCGCCCGTGGGGGCGCGCCGTGCGGCGAAGCCGCGGTCACCGCGACCCCAGCGAGCGGCGCCCTGTGCGCCGGGCCGGGGAAGGGTCCGAGCGGTCCCGGGTGGGACCGCCACGCACATCGCTAAGGAGGGGAACGAACCGTGTCAATCCGGGGTCTTTGGCATCGCCCCGGTGCGGTGGCTATGCCACACTGCGGCTTCCGGCGCGGCAGACGCCCACGGCGCCCCGGCCGAAGGAGCATGGCTTGAACAGCTGGTCAGCGACAGACCTCATCGTGGCGATTTTGGGCCTCAGCGCCATCATCGCCTGGCACGAACTCGGTCATTTCTGGCTGGCTCTGCGCTTCAAGATGAAGGTGCTCCGCTACTCGGTGGGCATGGGGCCCAAGCTGTGGGGCTTCACCAAAAACGGCATCGAATACCAGCTCTCGGCCATCCCCTTCGGCGGCTTTGTGCAGGTGTACGGTATGACCCCGCTCGAGGAAGAAGCGGTCCACGACCCCGACGCCTTCATGAACAAGCCGCGCTGGCAGCGCATCATCTTTTACGCCGCCGGCCCAGGCTTCAACTACGCGATGGCGGTGGCGCTCTATTTCTTCGTGGGCATGGCGTTCCCCGGGGGCAACGTCGAGATCAACCAGGTGGTCGACGGCTCGGCGGCGGCCACCGCGGGGCTTCAGACCGGCGACCTCATCACCCGCATCGACGGCGAGGTGATGCGCAACGAGAACGACTTCCTCCGGGCCATCGCGGAGAACGAGGAGCTGACGTTGTCGGTGCAGCGCGGCGAGGCGCCGGCCCAGACCGTGGTGGTGACCCCGCAGGTGGTCGACGACCGGGCGATGCTGGGGGTGGGGTACGACTTCCGGTACGACGCGAGCCTGCGGTCGGCCAACCCCCTGGAGGTCCTGGTGGTCAGCGTGGCCTACTGCGGGCAGATCAGCGTGGGCATGGTCAGCGGGTTGGTGCGCAAGATCGGCGGCGACGACAGCATCAAGATGCAGGGGCCGGTGGCGGTGACCAAGCGGCTGAGCGCGGCGGTGCGGCGGGGCTTGCCCGAGTTGATCGCGTTTTTGGCGTTTTTGTCCGTGGCCTTGGGCCTGATGAACCTCCTGCCCATCCCCGCCTTGGACGGCAGTAAGATGCTGATTTTACTGGTGGAATCGGTCGCGCGGCGCGACCTGAAGCCGCGCCTGCAGGCCTACGTTCACGGCTTTGGCTTTTTGGGGCTGATGCTGATGATTTTGGTGTTGTCGGTGGGGGAGGTGGGCGGCTCCTGAGGCCCGTCCTCGCGCAGCCGCGGTGTTGCTCGCCGGGACAGCCACGTCCCGGTTTTTCTTTTGGTTTTGGACGCCTGCTACGGTCAAAACGCCGCGAACCGGTTGCGCGATCACCCTGTTCCGTCGGGCTGAGGCCCGCTCGCGCACAGCGGCATTGGGGTCTGTATGCGTGTTGGTGTCATTTTTCTGACGCTCTTGTCGACTGGTCTGGCGTCCGGGGGCGCGGCCGCCCAAGAGGCGGAGTTCGGCCGGGTCACATTTGTGGAGACCGTCGACCGGGACGGCGCGGACCTGACCGGCAACGGCTGGCAAACAGTGACATTCCAGGGCACGTACGGCGCGACCCCGGTCATCGTGTTCGGGCCCGTGGCCTCGACCACCAGCTATTCCCTCGCGGTCCGGGTGCGCAACTGCACCACCACCTCCTGCGAGGTGGCGGTGGTCCGGCCCGAGCGCGGGAGCCTCGATCTGCGCAACGGGTGCGACCTCACCGACACCACCGCCCCCACCTGCGTGACCCCCGGGGGCCAGACCACACGCCGGTTCGCCCCCCGCGCCCTCCCCGCGAACACCGACGCCAGCTACCTCGTGGTCCCCGCCGGCAACTGGACCTTCGGGACCGGGGCGAGCGCGATCCGGGTCGAGGCCGGCCACCACCTGACCCGGGCGGTGCGCTCGGGGGTGGGCAGCACCAGCGGCTCGACCACGGTGGGGTTCACCACGCCCTTCGACAACGAGCCCGGCGTGCTGCACACGGTGAACAGCTACAATGCCACTGAGTTCATCATCTCCACCGCGACCGGGGTGAGCGCGCGGGGTACGCCCCCGGGCACGAGCAGCTTCTACTTGACCCTCGAGGGGTTGGAGGTGGCGGGCATTCACCCCTCGAGCGCGGCCAACGCCGCCGCGGCCACCGACGAGAGCATCGGCTGGGTGGCGTTCGACGTGGGGGCCACCGGGGCCCGCACGGGACAGTTCGTCGACGACGATGGGGACACCGTGCCCTACGCGGTGGGCCGGACCGGCTCGGCCCAAATCGACCGCCAAGAGGACGGTTGCTTCGCGCTCCCGGACCCCACCGACGAGGGCGTCGGCTTCGGGGCGGGCATGACCAACCTCCCCTATGCCCTGTCTGCGCACAACTCGATGAACGGCCAGAACGGCTCGTACAACCGACGCTGCAATTGCACCACCGCGGGCAACGGGGGCGCGTGCCCGGCCCCGGGGGTGAGCGCGGATCTGTCGGTGGACAACCTCTACATCCACCAGCAGGAAGACCAAGTGAACGACACCGAGCGCACCGGCCTCGAGGAGTTCTCCGCGTGGTTCGTCGTCGACGGGGACGCGCAGGTGGTGGTCCCGGTCCAGGCCTATGAGGCGCTGCCGGTGGTGCAAAAGTCCATCGAGACCGTGGGCGGCGTGGCCTACACCCCGGGCACGTTGATCATGCCCGGCGACGTGGTCGGCTACCGCATCGACATGTGGAATCTCGGTGTGCTTCCCGCTGGCACCGCGGGGGACAGCAACATTGACCTGGTGGACAACCTCCCCGGCTCGACCGTGCCGAGCGGAACCCCGACGTTGCTCGCGGGCGCGGGCACGGTGCAGTTCTCGGGTACGCAGCTGCAGTTCGACGGGAGCGTGCCCCCCACCGGGCCGGTGACGGGCCCACCGGGGGTGAGCATCGCCTTCTCCGTCCAGGTGGCCGACGGCGTGGCGCACAACACGTTGGTGCAAAACACCGCCTCGCTCCTGTACGACTCCAACGGGGACGGCGGGGTGGACGCCACCGCGGAGAACAACCCGTCCACCGACTTCACCGTCACCGCGATCTCGGATGCCACCTCGTCGCTGAGCGCGGCGGACGCGCAGATCGTGGCCGACCCGGGTGCGTCGACGACGCTGACCCTCACCCTGCGCGATCCCTTCGGCACCCAGGTCACCGACGTGGCGCCGGCGGACATCGCGTTTTTTACCTCGGCGGGAACGTTGTCCGGGGTGGTCACCCAAAACGGCGACGGGACCTATTCGACCACGCTCAGCGGCGCCGCGGTGCTCACCACCGCCACCGTGAGCGTCGAGGTGTACGGCGACTTGCTGCCCAGCGTGGCGGTGGACGTGGACTTCGTGGGAGGGCCACCGGTGGCCGCGAACAGCAGCATTGCGGTCTCGCCCACCGCGCTCACCGCCGACGGCAGCAGCCAGGCCACGGTGAGCGTCACGCTGCGGGACGCGAACAACTTCCCCGCGCTCTACCTGCCGAACGGCGCCCGCCACGTCGTCGCGGTGGCGCTGGATGTGCCCGGGCTGGGCTCGCTGGTGCCCTCGGCCAATGCCACTGACGTGGACCTCGACGGGGTGTACACCACCACGTTCGTCACCGGGACCACCGCTGGGGTCGTGACCCTCGGCTACACCGTCGACGGGGCCGCCTTCCCCGACGCCGCGAGCATCACCCTCAACCCCGGCGGCATCGACGCCACCGAGTCCACCATCACCGCGGTGCCCGACGACGTCGTGGTGGGGGGCAACACCGCGCAGGTCACCATCACCCTGGTCGACACCTTCAACAACCCCGTCTCGGGCCTGGCCAACGTCGGCGTCGACATCCTCGGCGCCACCCCCGGCCAGACCGGCAGCATCACCGCCCCCGTCGAGACCGCCCCGGGGTCGGGCATCTACACCGCCACCCTGAGCTCGCCGACCCTGGCCCAAAACGGTGTGGTCCTCGACGTCACCGTGGCCGCGGCCTCCATCGGCTTGACCGAGCTTGTGGACTACGTGCCCGCGGCCCCCGACCTCACCACCTCCACCGTGGCGGTGGTCCCCTCCAGCGTCACCGAGCGGGGCAGCACCGAGGCGGTGATCACGGTGCGCGACGCGTTCGGCAACCTCGTGCCCAATCTGTCCGTGGCCCGTCTCGATGTCGACGTGAGCAACCCCGCCCTCGCCGGCACCACCGGCGTGATCTCCAACAACGGGGACGGGACCTACAACCAAACCATCAACACCATCGCCGACGGCATGGTCACGGTGAGCTTCGACATCGACGGCGCGACCTCGGGCAACACCGCCACCCTCACCGTGTTGCCCGACACCGGGGTCGATCCCGCCAACAGCGACATTGTGGCCAATCCCGCCGGCATCGTGGCCGACGGGGCGTCGACCTCGACCGTCACCGTCACCTTGCGCAACAGCGCCAACCAGCCGGTCGAGATCGCGGGGGTGGTTGTCTCCGTGCTCAGCGGTCCGGGGGGCGCGACCATCTCCGCCACCACCGCGTCGGCCACGCCCAACGACGGGGTCTACACCGCGACCTTCACCGCCGGCACCGTGGCCGGCACCGCGGTGGTCACGGTGGCCATCGACGGCGGCGCCACCCCCCTCGGCATCAGCGCGTCCATCAGCCTGACCGCCGGCGATCCCGTGCTCGTCGGGTCCGGCATCGTCGCGAACCCAGACACATTGGTGGCGAGCGGCATCGACAGCTCGACCATCACCGTGTCCCTTGTGGACCAGTTCGCCAATCCCGTGCCCGGGCGGGTGGTCACCGTCACCACCACCGCCGGGACCTTGCAGGAATCCGGCGGGGCCACCGGCGTGGAGGGCGTGGCCGACAACCACGGCGACGGGACTTACAGCATCACCCTGATCTCGAGCACCAACTTGGAGACCGCTTCGCTCGGTTTTCGCGTTCAAGGCTTCGCCAACACTTTTTTCTCGACGCTGACCGAGACGGTTGATTTCGTCGCCGGGCCCCCCAGCCTGGTCGCGTCCACCCTCGACGTGGCCGCGGACAGTCTTTTGGCCAACGGCACCGCCAGCACCGCGTACACCGTCACCGTCACCGACGGGTTCGGTCACGCGCTGGCGGGACAAGCCGTGGCCTTGGCCGCGGACAACCCCGCGCTGGTGACCCTGAGCCCGGCCACCGACGCGGGCGCGGGGGTGTACACCGGCACCGTGACCGCCAACCTCGTGCTCGGGACCGCGACGGTCTCGTTCACCGTCGGGGGCGCGGGGCCCTCGCCCCAGACCGACGCGGTCGAGCTCGTGGCCGGCCCCGCCGACCTGGGCGCGTCGACGGTGACGGTGACGGCTTCGCCGCTGCCGGCCAACGGGACCGCCACCACCGACATCGTGGTGCAGGTGAGCGACGGGTTTGGCCACGACCTCGCGGGCGAGACCGTGACCCTGGCCCTCGACGACGCCGGCCTCGGGACGGTCAGCGGGCCGGTGGACAACGGGGACGGCACCTACACGTTTGTGTTCACCGCCGGGACCAGCCCGGGGAGCACCACCGTGCGGTTCGCGGTGGGGGGGGCCACCTCGACCAACACCGCCCCCATCGAGCTGGTGGTGGGCGGGCCCAGCGACCCCGCCTCGACCATCGTGGCCAGCCCCGACACCCTGGTCGCGGATGGCGCGTCCACCGCGGTGGTCACGGTGACGCTGGGCGACGGGTTCGGCAACGGCGTGAGCGGCCAAACCGTGACATTGGACAACGGGGGCGAGGGCACTTGGCTCGAGCCCGCGGTCACCGACCAGGGCGACGGGACGTACACCCGCACGCTGATCGCGCCGGGCACGGTGGGGGACGGGACCATCGTCGTTCGGTTCTCGGTGGGCGGCGTGCTCTACACCGCCAGCGAGACCATCAGCTTGCTCGCGGGGGACGTTGACCTCTTGGCCTCGACCATCAGCGCCAGCCCCAGCGCGATCCCCGCGGACGGTTCGTCGACGTCGATCGTGGCCCTGCACATCGTGGACGGCAGCGGCAACCCGGTCACGGGCATCGCCAATGACATTGTGGTGGCCACCACCGGGGGCACGGTCCTGAACCCGCCGGTCGACATGGGGGGCGGCGACTACGACACCACCCTCACCGCCTCGACGGTGGCGCAGGTCGCGACGGTGTCGTTCACGGTGTCTGGCCTGTCCGCCACCGACACCGCCCAGGTTACGCTCTTGCCCGGGGCCCCCGACCCCAACCAGAGCACCATCGCCGCGACCCCCGCGTTCTTGCCCCCCGACGGGGCGAGCACATCGACCATCACCGTCACCGTGCGCGACGCCTTCGGCAACGGTGTGGCCAGCCAGACGGTGGACATTCAGATCCTGTTCGGCACCGGCGCGCTCATCGACGCGGTGATGGACAATGGCGACGGGACCTACGACGTGACCTTGCAGGCGCCAAGCATGGAAGGCTCGGCGCTGTTGGGCTTTTCGGTGGGGGGCACCCTCTACCCCGACGGGGTCACGGTGGTGTTCACCGATGACATGACCGACACCGACAGCGACGGGGTGGTCGATGCCGCCGACAACTGCGTGCTCGTGCCCAATCCCGGCCAGGAGGACAACGACCTCGACGGGGCGGGGGACGCGTGCGACGACGACGACGACAACGACGGTGTGCTCGATGGCAGCGACAACTGCCCGCAGCAGGCCAACGCGGACCAGGCCGACCTCGACGGTGACGGCGAAGGCGACGTGTGCGACACCGACGACGATGGCGACGGGGTGTTCGACGGCGGCGACAACTGCCCGCGCATTCCCAACCCCGATCAGACCGACACCGACCTCGACGGCATCGGGGACGTCTGCGACGGGGACAACGACTTTGACGACGACGGGGTCGACGACGGGGACGACAACTGCCCGTTTGTGGCCAACCCCGATCAGCTCGACACCGACGCGGACGGGCGCGGGGACGTGTGCGACGAGGACGACGACAACGACGGCGTACTCGACGATCCCGACAACTGCCCGGTGGTGGCCAACGCCGGCCAGCTCGACACCGATGGCGATGGTCTCGGCAACGCCTGTGACGACGACGATGACAACGACACCGTGCTCGACCCCGACGACGCGTGCCCGCTCATCCCCAATCCCTGTCCGGGCGACGGCGATCAGGACGGGGACAGCATTCCCGACAGCGTCGACAACTGCCCCAGCGTGGCCAACGTGGACCAGGCGGATCTGGACGGGGACGGTCTCGGCGATGTCTGCGACGACGACGACGACGGCGACACCGTGCCCGACGGAGAGGACAACTGCGCCCGGGTGGCCAACCTCGGTCAGGCCGACGCCGACGGCGACGGCGTCGGCGACGTGTGCGATCCGGACGATGACCAGGACGGGGTGCTCGACGGGGACGACAACTGTCCGCGGTCGCCCAACGCCGACCAGGCCGACATCGACGCGGACGGGGCGGGGGACGCGTGCGATCCGGACGACGACAACGACGGGGTGCTCGACGGGGACGACAACTGCCCCCGGGTGGAAAACCCCGACCAGGCCGACGCGGACGGGGACGACGTGGGCGATGCCTGCGACACCGAGACCGACACCGACCAAGACGGCATCGAAGACGGGGTCGACAACTGCGTGCTCGTGCCCAACCTCGACCAGGCCGACCTCGACGGCGACGGGCAGGGGGACGCGTGCGACCCAGACGATGACGGGGACGGGGTGCTCGACGGGGACGACAACTGCCCGGTGGTGGCCAATGCGGGCCAAAGCGACATCGACAGCGACGGGGCGGGCGACGCGTGTGACGAGGACATCGATGACGACGGCGTGCTCAACCCGGAGGACAACTGTCCCTTCGTGCCCAACCCGCTGCAGGACCCCGCGGCCTGCGCCGACGACGTGGACATGGACGGCATCGTCGACCCGGACGACAACTGCGTGGTCGTGCCCAACCCCGACCAAGCCGACCTCGACGGCGATGGGGTGGGCGATGCCTGTGACACCGATGTCGACGGCGACTTTGTGATCAACCCCGACGACAACTGCCGCTATGACGCCAACCCGGGCCAAGAAAACGGTGACACCGATGCGTTCGGCGATGTGTGCGACAACTGCGACAGCACCGACAACCCCTTCCAGGAGGACTTCGACTTCGACGGGGTGGGCGATGCCTGTGACAACTGCCCCGACGTGGCCAACCCGGGCCAAGACGATGTCTGCGACCTGCCCGATGGCGGCGTGGGCGACGACGCGGGCGCGCCGGGACCGGACGCGGGGGGAGACCCCGACGCGGGCCCGGGGCTGGACGCGGGCGCATCCCCCGACGGGGGCGCGGGCGCGGACGCAGGTCTTGTCGACGGGGGCGATCCCTTTGGCGGCATCGTCATCAGCGGGGGCGGCTGCGGGTGCGAGACCAGCACGCCCGCCCCGGGCGCCAGCAGTCCCGCCCCGGGCGCGGGGCTGTCGGTGGCCGGCCTGGTGCTGTTGGTGGGCTGGCGCGTGCGCCGCCGCCGGCGCTGATCAGCGCGGGGGGGCGAGGCGCGCCTCGAGCGCGAGGGTGCGCAGGGTGTAGAGCCCGCGCACGAGCTCGTGGCCGGCGCCGCAGGACAGGCCGCCGTCGGGTTGCTGCCCGGCCCACACCACCTCGAGGGCGGGGCGGGCGTCCGCGCCGGTGAGCACCCCCGCCTCGGCCACCGCGAGCGCGAACGTGGGCGCATCGGGGGCGGTGAGGAGGGCCTCGGCCGCCGCCCGTGCGTCGTCGTCCGTCTCGCCCAGGGCCGCGGACAGCGACCAGACCGCGGCCTGGCGGGCCGCGTCCTCCGCCGGCCCCGGGCAGGATATTGTGGATAGCCGCGCGCACAGGGGGCGGTGCCGGGACCCGTCGAGGGGGAGCGCAAACCGATCGCGGGCGTGGGCCAGAGCCCGGGCCGCGGCCACTGGCGGGGTGTCGGCCCCCAGGGGCTCGGCCACGACGTCCTCGGCCAGGGCCTTGACCGACGACGCGTGGTACAGGCCCAGCAGGCACGCGTGGCGAAAGGTCTCCCACGGGCCCAATGTTTGTGACACGGGGCCGGCGAGGTTGAGCAACACCGGCGCGGGGTCATCGAACGTCGTCAGCCACGCGGCCGCGCTTTGCACAAACACCGAACGGCTCGCGGCCAAGAAACCCCGGGCGCGTTCTTTTCGCGCCGCGCTCACGACGCGCCCTGTTGTGCCGCCCGCAGCGCCAGCCGGGCCTGGCGCCGGGCCAGGGCGGCCTGGTGGCGGCGGCGATCCTCGTCGGTGAGCAGGGTGAGCGGGGGCACCGGCTGGGGGTGGCCGGCTTCATCGAGGCTCACGAACGTCGAGTACGCCTTGACCGCGCGCGCGCGCTCACCCGTGAGCGGGTCCTCCATCCACGCGCTCACCCCGCACTCGACGCTGGTGGAGAACGCGGCGTTGACCTGGCTCTTGAGCACCACCACATGGCCGAGCTTCACCGGGGCCATGAAGTGCACGGCATCGATGGAGGCGGTGACCACCTGGGCGCGGCAGTGCCGCTGGGCCGCGACCGCGGCGCAGATGTCGATCCAGGACACCATCTGGCCCCCGAAGACATTGCCCAACGAGTTGGCAAACTGCGGCAGAACGACCTGCGTCATCTCCACCCGGGTGGCCGCGACGCTGCCCTTGGGCGGATTTTCTGAATCATTTCCAATGGTTGTCACGGCCCCTCCAACTTTCCGCGAATGGTCTTCGACTTCCCTTCGTTCCGGATATGTGGTACCACGACCCACAGGGGCGATGCCCCGCGAGTTCTCTTTTTGCCCACGGCAGGTGCCGTGCGGCACAACCACCCACTTCCGACGGGCTGTGACGAGAAAGCACGTGGATACCCAGACATCACTGGTCTTTGTCCGTGCTGTGCGCGACGCCCTGCGACCCTCTTCCCGAGGCCGTCTGCAGGTTGGCGTCGACCCGTTCTGGTTGGTTCTTCCTCGAAGGTTGAGCGGACATTGTGCGCTGAGCCGGCGGGGACACCACCCATCGTCAGGTACGTCGGTCATCCACCGTTGGGCAGACCATGGCCAAACAAATGATCGTCAACGCGACGGCTTCGGAAGAAATCCGCGTCGCCATCATCGAGAATAACAAGCTCGTCGACCTCGACTTCGAGACCAGCAAGCGCGCCAAACAGAAGGGCAACATCTACAAAGGCATTGTCGCCAACGTCGAGGACAGCCTCGAGGCGGCATTCATCGAGTTCGGCGAGGACAAGCAGGGCTTTCTCCCGCTGTCCGAAGTCCGGCCTTCGCTCTTTCCCGACAAGCACAAGGGCAAGTCCCGCCGGAAGGTCAAAATCTCCGAGGTGCTTGAGCGCGGCCAGGAGATCATCGTCCAGGTCACCAAGGACGAGATCGGGTCCAAGGGCGCCGCGGTCACCACCTACCTCAGCCTCCCGGGCCGGTACGTGGTGTTGATGCACTCCGACGACGGCGGGGGCGGCATCTCCCGCAAGATCGACGACGAACAAGCGCGCCGCCGCGCCCGCGACCTCTTGAGCCTGCTCGCGGTCCCGGACGGCATGGCGGTCATCATCCGCACCGCGGGCATGAATCGCCCCCGGCAGGACCTGTACCGCGACCTCAAGGCGCTGTTCCGCGTGTGGGAGACCATCGATCGCGGGGCTGAGCTCGGCCGGGCCCCCACGCTGCTGTATCGCGAGCCCGATCTCGTGCTGCGCACCATCCGGGACTACCTCGCCCCCGACGTCGAGAAGATCGTCATCGACAGCGAGGACGAGTACGAAGAGACGCGTTCGTATTTTGAGGAGCGCATGCCCGACAGCGTGACGCTGCTCGAGCGCCACGAGGGCCGTCAGCCCATTTTTGAGTCCTACGGGATCGAGCGCGCGATCGAGGATCTGTTCCAGCGCGAGGTGAAGCTCAAGTCCGGTGGCTCCATCGTCATCGACCAGACCGAAGCGCTGGTCGCGGTCGACGTCAACTCGGGCAAGTCCACCAAAGAAGAGGACCACGAGGCGACGGTCTACAAAACCAATCTCGAAGCGGCCAATGAAGTGGCGCGCCAGCTCCGGCTGCGCGACCTCGGCGGCATCATCGTCATCGACTTCATCGACATGGTGTCGCGCCGTCACGAGCGCGACGTCGAGCGCGCGCTGCGCGACGCGATGCGCGCGGACAAGGCCAAGGTCAAGGTCGGGCGCATCTCAGAAAACGGCACCTTGGAAATCACCCGGCAGCGGCTGCGCCAGGCCCACCGGCTGATCAGCCACGCCCCGTGTCCCCACTGCGACGGCACCGGCACCGTGCGTGACCCCGAGGGCTTGGCGGTGGCCGCGTTGCGCACCATCCAGACCCGCCTGGCCAAGACGCGCAAACGTCTGGCCAAGCTCACCGCCAAGGTCCCGGTCGACGTGGCCAACGTGCTCAACAACCGCAAACGCGCGGACTTGATCTCGCTCAGCGAGACCCACCAACTCGAGGTCGACGTTCTCGCGGACACGCGGTTGATGGGCGGCGAGATCAAGTTTGACGAGGAGACCCGCGGACGGGCCGGCCTCGAGGCCGCGCACGGCATCAAGGATCCGCGGCTCGACGCGGACAACCGGCGGGGCCGGCGTGGTCGACGGGGCCGGCGCGACGAGTCCCCGATGCCGATGAAGACCATTCCCCCGCCGTCGATCGGTGCGGTCCCGCAGTGGTTGTTGGCCGAGGAGGAGATCCTCCGCGGCGATCCCGCGCCGGGCATGGAAGAGGAAGCCAAGCCCGCGGCCTCGGCGCCCGAGTCGTTCGACGATGCGTTGTCCGAGGCGTTGTTCGGGACGGCCCCGGACATGGCGATGGGGGAGGTCGAGCCCGGCGAGGACGAGCGTTACTACCACCCGCGCAAGAAGCGCCGTCGTCGTCGGTCGCGCCGCCGGCGGGGCCGGGATCGGCAGCCGGGCGACGAACAAGACGACGCCGCGGCGGCCGACGGCGGGGCTTCGGCCGAGACCGCGTCGGGGCAGGACGACGACGACGCGGCCCGCGAGGTCGAGGCGGCGGCCGAGGCGCCGGCTGAGGGCGAGGCCCCGGCCGAGGGCGAGGCTCCGGCGGCGGAGGCGGCCGAAGCGGAAGCCACCCCGGTGAAGAAAAAGCGCACCCGCAAGAAGCGTCCGTCGCGCAAAAAAGCCGCGGACAGCGACGACGGCGAAGCCAAGGCGGACGCCGATGGGGCGGCCGACGACGACAAGCCAAAAAAGGCGGCCAAGGCGGAGAAAGCAGACAAAGCGGACAAAGCCGCGGCCAGCGACGACAAGGCGGAGGCGCCCGCGGAAGCCGCGCCGGAGGAAGAGGCGCCGGTGAAGAAGAAGCGCACCACCCGCCGGAAGCGGGCGCCCAAGGCGGCGGCCGCGGACAACGGCGTGCACGACGAGGACGGGGCCGCGGGCGATGTGCCCGTGCCCGAAGAGCCGGCCGCGGCCGCGCTCGGCGCCGGCGAATAAGCGGGGATCGGTCGGTTGACCGACCCTGCGCACAAAAAAAAGCGGCCCCGCGGGGCCGCTCTTTTTTGGGGGGGCCGGGCCTACTCTTTCGACGACAAGTGCGGGGCGTCGGCCATGGTGGAGCCCGCGGTCATCGAGTTGGCCGAGGCGAGCCCGGCCGAGACTTGGGCCCGGAACTCGGGGGCCACCGTCGATTGCAGGTCGCGCGACTGGGTGCCGTCTTTGGGCACAAACATCATCGCTTCTTCGCCGAGAAGGGCGCGCTGGCGCCGCTTGCGGCTGCGTTGCTCGTCGCTCTCTTCTTCGTACCCATCGACCGCCTCGGTGAAGCCAAACGCCACCTTGAGGCCAGAGAGGCCGCCCTTGGCTTTCTTCAGGCCCTTCTTGGCGCTGCGGTTGAGTTTGGCGCCTTGGCTGTCGCCTTCGCCCGTGCGCAGACCCTTGACCTGCTGGCCCAAGTTCTGGAGGCTGCGCTGCAAAAGACCGGGAGCTGCTGCCATGTGGTTCCTCTCTGACTGGGGATCACTATAACGGGTTATCGGTGGGCACGCTGGGTTGACCCGGCTTTACGCACCTACAGATCCCCACTAGACGAACCCACCTGGCCGACTCGCCGGCCACGACTGAGCGCCACCGGGAGGCGAGTGTTCCCGGTTTGGCCGGAGCTGCAAAATGGGTGATCCGACTTCTGTATTGGGTGTGGTCGCGGCGCTTCTGGCGCTGGTGTCCGCGGTGTTGTTTGTTCGCATGAAGCAGGCCGCCGACCGCGCGCGCGAGCTCGAAGAGCAGGCGCGTGAGGGCCGGGCCGCGCTGGAGAGCGCGCGCCGGGAGCTGGTCGAGAGCAAAGAAGACCTGAGCAAAAAGGACAAGAAGCTCAAAGAGGTCAAAGACGAGGCCAAAAAGAGGGCGCGTCGCGAAGGCAAAAAAGAGGCCCGCAAGGCCGAAGCCGAGGACAAAGGCCCGGTCTCCGACGACGTGGTCGAGCTGCGCGACGAGATCAAGAAGCAGAAGAAGGTCATCGCGGGCCTGCAGCAACAGGTCGAACAGGTCCAAGCCGAGGCCGAGCGCACGGTGGCGGACGCGGAGAAGATCGCCCGCGACAATGTCACTGGTGAGCTCAACAAACAGCGTGAGCGGGCGAACCAGCTCGACGCCGACCTCAAAGAGCTGCGCGCGTCGTTGAAAAAACAGCGCGAAGCCCGTCCCGACGTGCCCGGCACCGAGATCGACCTCAAGGCCCTCGAGCCCACCGTGGTGCAGGAGCTCGCGCGCTACTACCGCAAAGGCGAGGAGTTCGAGAAGCTCTACGCGGTGGTGCAAGGCCAACTTCAGCTCGAGCGCGACAAGGTCGCCGACCTGCAGCGTCGCTACCTCGCGGTGTGCCGCGAGCTGGCGGTGGCGGCGTCCGCCGATGGCGTCGACGACAGCAAAGCCAAAGAGCTCGCCGAGGCGGTGGTGGCGCAATCCGATGCCGCCACCACGTCCGACGGGGGCGATGGCAAAAAGAAGCGCCGCCGCAACCGCCGTCGCCGGGGCAAGAAGGGCGAAGGCGAGGACGGCCAGAGCGCCGCGGGCGATGACGCCGGGGACGACGCGGGCGGGGACGACGCGTCCGATGACGCCGGGGACGCGCGTGATGGTGGCGACGACGACGTGAAGTCCGCGGTGGTGGCCGAAGCGATGAGCCAAAGCGAAGGCGCGTCGGCCTCTGCCGAGAGCTGAGGTGCCGCAGAGCACCGCGATGTTCGCGTTCATCGCCGCGCTGGTCGTGGTGGTGGGCGTGGGGCTGAAAAGCCGCTTGTGGGGCGCGGTGCTGTCGCTGGTGTGGTGCGTCGCGCTGACCGGCTGGGGCTATTGGCAGATCGAGCAGGGGGCGCACATCCGCCTGTTCATGTTTGAGTCCAACCCCGTGCTGCTCGGCCTCGTGATGGGCGGCTTCATTTTGTACAACGCGGCGCGGGTCGTGCTCGAGGTCAGGCGCCAGCGCCTGACCCGCTGAGCCCCTCGCGCGCGAGTCGATCCAGGACCTGCGGCAGGAGCTGGTGCTCGGCCTGTTGGATGCGGGCCTGGAGCGTGGCCTCGGTGTCGCCGGGCGCGATGGGGACCTTGGCCTGGGCGAGGGCGGGGCCGGTGTCCACGCCCTCGTCGACGAGATGCACGGTGCACCCGGTTTCGGCCACCCCGGCCTCGAGGGCTTGGCGGGCGGCGTGCATCCCGGGGAACGCGGGCAACAACGCGGGATGCACGTTGATCACCGGGCGCCCGAAGCCTTGCAGAAACACTGGCGAGAGGATGCGCATGAACCCGGCGAGCACCACCGCGTCGACGTCGTAGGCGGCGAGATGCTCGAGCAGGGCGCGCTCGAACGAGGCCCGGTCGGGGTGGGCCCGGTGGGGCTCGATGACCACCGGCACCTTCGCGGCCTCGGCCCGGGCGATGGCGCCGGCTTCGCGCTGGTTGCACACCATCACCGCGACGTCGTACGCGCTCGCGGGTTGGGCATCGAGCACGGCCTGAAAGTTGGTCCCGCTCCCCGAGCAGAACACCGCCAGCCGCCGCAGGGGGCGCGGGCCGCTCACGCGTTTTTGTCCGTGTAGCGCACGCCTGCGCCGGGGGTCACGGTCCCGATGCGCACCGCCTCGTGGCCCTGGGCCGCGAGCACGGCCAGGGCCCGCTCAGCCTCGTCGGCGGGGAGGGTGACGCAAAGCCCGATGCCGAGGTTGAACGTGCGGCGCATCTCGTCGTCGTGTACGCCCCCCGCCGCGGCGAGGGCCCCGAACAGCGCGGGCACCGTCCAGCTGCCGACCACGAGGTCCGCGCCGAGCCCGGACGGGAAGGGACGGCAGAGGTTCTCGGTGAGGCCACCGCCGGTGATGTGCGACAAGGCGTGCACGGGCACACCCTCGTCGAGGAGGCAGCGCACGGGCCGCTCGTACAGGGCGGTGGGCGTGCACAGGACTTCGCCCCAGGTCTGGCCCGAGGGGGCTTTTTGGGCATAGCCACCCAGGTGCTCGGTCACGATCTTGCGGGCCAGGCTGAGGCCGTTGCTGTGCACGCCGGTGGAGGGCAGGCCGAGGATGGCGTGGCCCGCGGCGACCTCGTTGCCGTCGATGAGCGCCTCGCGCTCGGCCACCCCCACACAAAACCCCGCCAAGTCGAGCCCCCCTTCGGGGTAGACCCCGGGCATCTCCGCGATCTCGCCCCCGATGAGTGCGCACCCAATGTCTTTGCACGCCTGGGCGATGCTCGCGATCACCGCCACCGCGCGTTCCTCGTCGAGTCCCGCGGTGGCGTAGTAATCCAGAAAGAACAGCGGGCGGGCTCCGGTGCAGAGCACGTCGTTGGCGCACATCGCCACCAAGTCTTGCCCCAGGCCGTCGTAGCGCCCGGTGGCCTCGGCCACGAGCAGCTTGGTCCCCACCCCGTCGGTGCCGGACACCAGCACCGGGTCTTTCATCGGCCCTTGGGCGAACAGGCGGAACATGCCGCCAAAGCCGCCGAGCTCATCGAGCACGCCGGGGGTGCGGGTGGCGCCCACGTGGGGCTTGATGCGCTCGACGACGCGCGCGCCTTTTTCAATGTCCACGCCCGCGGCCTTGTAGGTTGCACCCTGGTCGGTCATGGCCGGGGCTTAGCGCGCCGTCCCCCGGGTGAGAAGGCGCGCCTCCCCCCTTCGCCCCCGCCGCGCGCGACGGTAGGCACCCCGCGATGCATGTCGCCATCGTCATCCCCGCGCTCAACGAAGCGGCCACCATCGGGACCGTGGTGCGCGAGCTGCGCGCGGCGTCGTCGTCCTCGTGCGACCAGGTCACCGTCCTGGTGGGGGACAACGGCTCGACGGACCAGACCGCGGCCGAGGCGCGGGACGCGGGCGCGGTCGTGGCCCGGGCCGACGTGCGGGGGTACGGGGCCGCGTGTCTGGCCGCGCTCGCGCAGATGCCGCCCGGGGTCGACGCGGTGCTGTTCGCCGACGGGGACGGCAGCGACGACCCCGCGGACGTGCCCGCGCTGCTCGCGCCGGTGACGGACGGTCCCGCGGACCTGGTGATCGGCTCGCGCGCCCTGGGGCAGCGGCTCGGCTGGGTCGAGCCCGGGGCGCTCACCGGTCCGCAACGGTTCGGCAACGCGCTGTCCGCGACGCTGCTGCAGGTCGGGTACGGCGTGCAGTATTCGGACCTCGGCCCCTTTCGCGCCGTCCGGCGGCCGGCGCTCGAGCGGATGGCGATGGACGACATGAACTTTGGGTGGACGGTGCAGATGCAAGCCCGGGCCGCCCGTCTCGGGCTCTGCGTGCGCGACGTGCCCGTGCACTACCGGCGGCGGGCGGCGGGGACGTCGAAGGTGAGCGGCAACCTCAAAGGCTCGGTCATGGCCGGCGCGATCATCCTGCGCACGTTGGCGCAAGAGGTGTGGTGGCGGCCGGGCCGGGGTTGACGGCCAGGTTCGCGCGCGCGGGGGCAAAGTCCTGTAATGTCGCGGCCATGGAAACACTCTTGGTGTTCGCAAAGGCCCCGACCAAAGGGGCGGTGAAGACCCGGCTCGCCAAAGAACGCGGCGAAGCCCAAGCGGTGCAGCTGTACACCGCGTTCTTGCAGGACACCGCCACCGCGTGCGGCCAGTGGCGGGCGCAAACGGTGGCGAGCGATCCCAACCGGCGCCTTGTGTTCGCCTGCGCCCCCGACGGGGACGACCCCGTGATCGCGCGGGTGGCGCAGCAAGCGGGGGCCCGGGTGGTGGCCCAGCAGGGCGACAGCCTGGGCGAACGTTTGGCCCACGCCTTCGAGGAGGAATACAGCCGGGGGGCCCGCGCGGTGTGCGCGGTGGGGACCGACTCGCCCACGATGCCGTCCTATTTGCTCGACGACGCCTTCCGGGCGCTCCATTGGGAACAGGTGGTGCTCGGCCCCACCTTCGACGGGGGCTATTGGTTGGTGGGGGCCCAGCGACCCGCGCCCGCGATGTTCAGTGACATTCCGTGGTCGACCCCCGCGGTGTTGGCCACCACGTTGTCCACCCTGCGTCGACAGAATGTCGCCCCCCTGCTGTTGCCCTTTTGGTACGACGTCGACGTGGCCGGCGATCTCGAGCGGTTGGTGTGGCACGTCAAGGCCGCCCGGGCCCGGGACGCCACCGCGCTCCCCGCGACCTTTGCTGCACTCTGTGACATTGGATTGATGCGGAGGGCGGCGGCATGAACGCCCTGCAGCGGGTTCGGGCGTGGCACATCGCCACGGTCTGTGCCTTGTTCTTTGGCGCCCTGACGTATTTTCTGCACGTGCGCGCGGACTCGTTTCGCGATTCCTTCTTCAGTTTCATTCCGCTCATCGAGTCCAAGATTCTGGACACGAAGTTTAAGGTCCGCGGGCGGGTCGACACCGAGCCTCGGGTGGTCATCGCCGCGGGCGATGAAAAGACCATCGCCGACCCCGCGTTTGGTTTGTGGGGGGCGTGGGACCGATCGGTGTACGCCGACATCGTCGAGAACCTCCTCGCCGCGGGCGCGGACGTGGTGGGCTTCGATATGACCTTCGCCGATCAGGTGGGCATCGCCCCGGTGAAGGCCGAAGAGATCATGGGCCTGCTCGACGAGGCCTCGCTGGAAGAGCGCGCCGAAGCGGCCAAGCACGGCGAAGGGGTGGCCGAGCTCGCCGACGTGGCGTTGGGGCTCGAGCAGACGATTCGCGCCGCCCGGGCCGGCACCGAGCGGTTCGGCGAGGTCCTCGACGAACACTCGAGCCGGGTCACCCAGGGCATCATTCTCAACCCCCAGTCCGACCCCGGGGCGGTGGCGGTGGCCGGGGGGCAGGCCGCGTTCCGGGCGCTTCAGGACGAGCGCTTTGAGGCCATCGCCGACTTCGGCATCGAGCACTACAGCTTCAGTCTCGTCCAGGAGACGTTCGCCAACGCGGCCGAAGGCATGGATCAAAAGGTGGTGCGCCTGGCCGAGCCGCGTCCGGTCTCGGAGCTCACCCACGTCGAGAGCATCGACGGGGAGATGGTGATCCCGCTCGAGGCGTACCTGGAGTCGGCCGAGTACATCGGGTTCTTCAACGCCACCCCCGACGACGACGGGGTGATGCGCGCGTTGCCGGTGGTGTTTCGCTACAAGGACCGGCTGTTCCCGTCGTTGTCGTTGTCGGTGGCGACCCAGGCGGTGGGCGCGAGTCCGCTTTTGGTCGGCAACAGCTTCAGCCAACAGGGCCTGCTGCAGGTGGCGATCCCCACCGAAGACGGGGGCTTGTTGGAGATTCCCGTCGACGACCGCGGCAAGCTCCTGATCAACTACCTCGGCCCATCCAAACCCTTCGATCTCAATGACCCTGCAGACCAGCGGGGGGTGTTCCCGCGCATCTCGTTGTCGGACATTCGTCGAAACGAGTTTGACAAAGAGCTGGTCAAAGGGCGCGTGGTGTTGGTCGCGGTCACCGCCATCGGCACGTTTGACCAACGGGTAACGCCGTTCACCTCGCTGGCCCCGGGGGTCGAGACCCACGCCGCGGCGGTGCAATCCATGCTCACCGGCAACGCGTTGCGCCGGCTGGTCGGGTACGTCCAGATCGAAATGTTACTGGCTCTGCTGGTGGCGTTGGGGGGCATCTTCGTGCTCCCCCGGGTGGGGGTGGTGCCGGGGGTGCTGCTCACATTTGGGCTCTCGGTGGGTTGGGTGCTCATCGACTTCTACGGGTTGTTTCGCGAGTCGATGTGGTTTCATCAATTGCCCCTGCAGATGCAGATCTGGGCGTCGTGGGCGGGCATCTTTACCCTCGGGTATCTCACCGAGGGCCGCGAGAAGGCGCAGCTGAAAAAGGAGTTCTCGACGGTCTTGGCCCCCACCGTCGTCGACCAGCTGCTGAAGAACCCCGAGCTCGCCGGGCTGGGCGGGGACGAACGCGAGATGACGGTGATGTTCTCGGACATCCGTGGCTTCACCACGATGTCGGAGAAGATGAGTCCCGAGGGCCTCACCCAGTTCCTCAACGAGTACCTCACCCCGATGACCGACATCCTGATGCAGCATCAGGGCACCCTCGACAAATACATGGGCGACGCGATCATGGCGTTCTGGGGTGCGCCGATGCGGCAACCCGATCACGCCGCCAAGGCCTGCGTCGCGGCGTTGGACATGCTCGATCGCCTCGCCGAGCTGCGCGAACGATGGAGAGCCGAGGGCAAGCCCGCGATCGACATCGGCATCGGGCTCAACACCGGGCTGATGCGCGTCGGGTTCATGGGTTCGGAGCGGATGCGCAACTACACGCTCCTCGGCGACAACGTGAACCTCGGGTCGCGGCTCGAGGGCATCAACAAACAGTACGCGACCAACATCATCGTCAGCGAGTACACCTTCAACGCGGCCAAGGCCGAGGTGCACGGCCGGGTGGTGGATCTCGTCCGGGTCAAAGGCAAACACGAGCCGGTGACCATCTACGAACTCGTCGGCCGGGGCGCGAACCCCGCCGGCCGGCTCCTCGAGAAACTGGAGCTGTTCAACGAGGGGTTGCGCTTGTACCGCAACCGCGAGTTCGAGAAGGCCCGGGACCTGTTCACCCGGGGGGTGACCGAGTTCGCGGATGGGACCGCAGGGGTCTACGTCGACCGGTGCTCCTATTTCATGGCCGACCCCCCCGGCGAAAACTGGGACGGCGTGTACGTCATGAAGACAAAGTGACGCTATGTTGGCACCATTCCCCAATGGGGGTGGAGCGGAGGGCGCGGGCGTGGCCAACTTGCAGGAAAAATACGGTCTGAGCCTCCAGCGGGGCGAGGTGCTTTTTCGCGAAGGCGAGACCGGCGACACAATGTTTGTGCTTCAGAAGGGCCGCATTCGCATCACCCGGGTCATCCGCGGGGAGGAGAAGGTGCTCACCGAGCTCGGCCCGGGGGAGTTCTTTGGGGAGATGGCGATCCTCAACAACAAAGCCCGTTCCGCCACCGCCACCGCGGTCGAGGACGCGACCCTGCTGCGGCTCGACATGCGCACCTTCACCGCGATGATCAAAGCCAACACCGAGATCGCGGTGCGCATGATCAAAAAGCTCGCCGGCCGCCTCGACGCCGCCAACGAACAGATCGAGACCTTGTTGTTGCGCGACGCCAACAGCCGCGTGGTCCACGCCCTGATCACGCTCTGCAAGACCCAGGGCGAGCCGGGGGACAACGGCGTTCGCGTCCACCTGTCCGCGGCCGAGCTGGGGGCCCGGGTGGGCCTCGAAAGCGAGATCACTTTGGGGGTGCTGTCCCGCATGCAGCGGTCCCAGCTCATCTCGGTCACCGACGACTACATTTCCGTACACGATGTGGGCAAGCTGGACGAATTCCTCGAGTTTCTCGAGATGAAAGCGCGTTTTGGCGACGCGGGCGGCCCCTGACGGGGGTCTCCGGAGATGACCCAGGTCACGCTTCGGCTGCCCTCGGATGTCGCCGCGCGCGCAAATCTTGACCCACCCCCCCGCAATTGAGACCTTTTCCTCTGGATGAACAACCGACGGTCACCATGCGCGTAAGGGTTCTCGGCTGCCACGGCGGTGAAACCCCCAAGCACCGCACCACCTGCTTCCTCATCGATGAACGCATCACCATCGATGCCGGAGCGGTGTGTCGCAGTCTCGACCTCGATGCCCAGACCCGCATCGACCACATGCTGATCAGCCACAGCCACATGGACCACGTCAAAGACCTGGCCCTGATGGCGGACCAGGTCATCGGTCGACGACAGACCCCGATCACGTTGCATTGTGGGCCCGAGACCGCCGAGACCCTCCGGTCGTCCTACTTCAACAACTACCTCTGGCCGGACTTCACCCGCATCCCCACCCCGGACGCGCCGGTGATGAAAATCGTGACCCACGAGGACAACGACCTCACCTTCCTCATCGACCTCGACGAGGAGCGCGCGGGCAAAGGCTCCAACGGCAGCCTGCTGCCGGGCCAGTACCAGGTGACCTACGTGCCGGTGACCCACCCGGTCGAGTCGATGGCGATGATCATCCGCTCGGCCACGGGCACGATCCTGTACTCATCCGACACCGGCCCCACCAAGTCGCTGTGGCACGCGGCGAACAAAGAGAACAACCTCAAGGGCCTGTTCGTCGAGCTGTCGTTCCCCAACCACATGCAGGCGCTCGCCGACGTGGCCGGTCACTTCACCCCCCAGACCCTCAAAGACGAACTCGACAAGATCGAAGGCCGGGACAAGATTCCGCTGTTCGTCTACCACCTGAAGCCGAGCTTCTACGACCAGACCAAAGACGAGCTCATGGCCCTCAAGCTCAAGAACATGCACCTGGTCGACCTCTCCGACGAGTTTCAGTTTTAGCGAGCTCCAAGCTCGGCTTCGCGTCACGTCGCCCGTGACTTGAACGGCGCGGTGTGAACGCGACCGTCCGGGGTCGAACGATGGTCGGCCCCAGGACAGTGGCATTGGGGGTTAGCCGCGGGCGAGGTGGTGCAGGGTCCCGATCACGTGGGCGAACGTGTTGACGACGTCTTGGGGAAGAGGCTCGATGTAGCCGAACGCGGACGCGACCTCGAGACAAGCCTTCGCTTCGGCCGCCGACCCGAGCGCCGTGTGGTAGCGGGCGTGGCGGTTTCGACCTCGCGAATACGATCCTTCAGCCGTGTTGAGCGGAACGCTGGACAGCGCGCGCCTGAGCTGTCGGGCCAAATCCGGGTCGTGTCGCGCAATGGTTGTGCACAGCGGTGCAACCTGATGGCAGAGCTGAATCGTGACGGAATAGATGCGAACCATGTGACCTCCTGAAGGCGGACCGCGCTCGCGGACCGCGTGTGTCACTCCCTGAGGCATCGCGCGGAGGCGCGGTCCAGGGCGCGAAGCGCCGAGCGCAGCGAGGGCACCCTGGAGGGCGTCGAGCACGGTGCCAAACTCCCGACACGACGGGGCCCGCTCTCCCTCTCCGCATGGGAACGGGAACGGGAATGGGAACGGGAACGGGAACGGGAACGGGAACGGGAATGGGAACGGGAACGGGAACGAGAACGGGAATGGGAACGGGAACGGGAACGGGAACGGGAACGGGAACGGGAACGGGAACGGGAACGGGAACGGGAACGGGAACGGGAATGGGAACGGGAACGGGAACGGGAACGGGAACGGGAACGGGAACGGGAACGGGAACGGGAACGGGAACGGGAACGGGAACGGGAACGGGAACGGGAACGGAACGGGAACGGGAACGGGAACGGGAACGGGAACGGGAACGGGAACGAGAACGGGAATGGGAACGGGAACGGGAACGGGAACGGGAACGGGAACGGAACGGGAACGGGAACGGGAACGGGAACGGGAATGGGAATGGGAATGGGAATGGGAATTGGAATCCCTCTCCCTCTCCCTCTCCCTCTCCCTCTCCCTCTCCCTCTCCCTCTCCGCATGGGAACGGGAACGGGAACGGGAATGGGATCGGGAATGGGAACGGAACTGGACGGTCGATCCCCCTTTCCTTCCGTCCGATTATTCCCCACACCCCAACGAATGCCCCTCTCCTTCCCCGCGGCCTACGAGCGCATCCTCGACGTCAAAAACTCCCCGAAAGAGGGTCTCAAGCGCATGGACGGCATGCTCGCCCCCCTTGGCCACCCCGAGCGGCGCACTCCATGCATTCACATTGCGGGCACCAACGGCAAGGGCAGCACCGCCGCGTTCTGCGACGCGGTCCTCCGCGCCCACGGCCACCGGGTGGGGCGCTCGACCAGCCCGCATCTCGCCTCCGTGCGCGAACGCATCGCCATCGATGGCGCGATGATCACCGAGGCGGAGTTTGTGCGGCACGAGGCGGCGATCTTCGAGGCGGTCGCCCCCCTCACGGATCGGCCGACCTTCTTCGAGCGCATGTGTGCGATGACCTTCCTGTCGTTTGTCGAACACGACGTGGACCTCGGGGTGGTCGAGGTCGGACTCGGCGGCCGCCTGGACGGCACCAACGTCATCGAGCCCCGGGTCAGCGTGATCACCCCCATCTCCCTCGACCACACGCAGTTCTTGGGCGGCACCCTCGCCGCCATCGCCCGCGAGAAGGCTGGCATCATCAAACCCGGCCGCCCGGTGGTCATCGGCCGGCAGCCCGACGAGGCCCGGGCGGTGTTGCTCGAGGTCGCCCGGGAGCGCGCCGCGCCCGTGATCGCCTGGGGCGCGGGGTTGTCGATGACCGTGCAGGCCGGGGCGATCACCGCGCACCAACAGGGCCGGCTTCTCGTCGAGGACGCGCGGCCTTCGCTTCGCGGCGCACACCAAGCACACAACGCGGCGGTGGCCTGCGCGGCCTGCGCGGTGGCGCTCGGCGACGGCTACGATCCCGTCCGGGCCCGCGCGGGTCTCGCGGCCACGACGTGGCCGGGCCGGTACGAGACCGTGGCCCAGGCACCGCGGGTGCTGCTCGATGGCGCCCACAACCCGGACGGGGCGCGCGTGCTGCGCGCCACCCTCGACGAGGACCAGGACCTGCGCGGGCGCCCCCTCGCCCTGGTGGTGGGGGCGACCCGGGGGCACGACGTGACCGCGTTTGCGCGCTCTTTGGGCCTAAGCGACACCCCGGTGTGGTGCAGCCAAGCGGGCGCGCCCCGCTCGATCCCGGCGGGGGACGTCGCAGCCGGGTACCGCGCGGCCGGGTACCGCCACCTGCGCGAGGGGGGCGTGGGGGAGGCGTTGTCGGTGGCCCAGCGCCACGTGGGGCCGGCGGGGGCGGTCCTGGTCACGGGCTCGCTCTACCTCGTGGGGGAGGTGCGACACGCGGTGTGTGGCGGCGCGAAGGACCCGGCGTTGGCGCCATTTTGAGCCCCAGGCCGATTTTTTGGTCGGGGTGGGGCGCTCTGTTAGCGTTTTGGCCGGTCTGCTGACGCGAGGAGCGCCCATGCGTGCGTACAACAAGTTGTGGATTGTTGGTGTGATGTTGGGGGCGACCCCCGCGCTGGCCAACTCATCGGTGCAGGTGGAGCGTGTCGAGGTCGCCGGGCAAGGCGACAGCTCGGAGTTGGTGCTGCACACCTCGGCGCCGCCGACGTTTCAGAGTTTTTCACGGCGTGACCCCAACGTGCTCATCGTCGACTTGGTCGACGCGGAGAGCCTGGTCAGCGACGTGCAAAGCCCGGGCGGGGCGGTCCGCCAAGTGACCCTCAAGAACCACCGCGCGAAGAACGGGACCAGCGTGGCCCGGCTGACCGTGCAGTTCAGTGAGACCGTGCGGTACCGCGTGGGGGCGGAGAAGAAGCAGGTCCGGGTCAAGATCTTCCCCGGCGAGCAGATGATGCAGAAGCTGGCCAAGGCGGTGCCCCCGCAAGACCGGGTGAGCAGCGATGACCCGGTGATGTTGGCGCAGGAAGACGAGGTGGGGGCGTCCACCGACGACGGCAGCGGGGGCAGCGGCAACAAGATGACCTACATCGGGTTCAAGAACAGCGGCGACAAGAGCCGGGTGTTCGCCCGGATGAGTGAAAAGGGCGGGGAGTACGAGGTGAAGAAGGAGGGGGACAACCTCGTGGTGCTCGAAATCAAGAACGCCCGCATCCCCCTGCGCAACAACAAAAACCACCTCGACGCGACGTTCTTTGAAAGCCCGGTCAAGGTCATCACCCCGTCCGAGGTCGACGATTCCCCGCCTTACATTCGCATCACCATCGAGATGAAAGAGAACGTCCCCTACGAAGCCAAAGTCGAGGGACGGGAGATCGCGGTGTATTTCCAAAAATAGGGGAGAGCCGCCCGCCGCAGGTGGCGGCGAGAGCAACGAAGGCGTCGACCACGGTCGGCGCCTTTTGCGTTCGGGGGCGACGAGATACACCTCGGGTCGTCGCCGCCATGCGCAACCATCGCCAGAGCTTGAACAACCTCCGGACAATCCGCCGGAGGGCGTGAGCAGAGCCAGATGCGCCCTAGTTGCAGCTCCCGCACGACGACGAGCCCGGGTCCGCGCAGGTCAAAAACGGGCAGTCCTCGCACACCACCGACCCGGGGGTGTCGCTGAAGGTGTCCTCCGGGCAGGGCATGCACTGGACCGCCCCCGGCTGCGGGCTGAACGTGCCGGCGGGACACAGCAGACATTGGGTCATCTCTTCTTGGGGGGCATAGCGACCGGGCGCGCAGGCCACACAGCTCGCCGCCCCCCCAATGTTGCTGAAGGTGCCCGGCGTACACGCGGTGCACTCCGCGGCCCCGGCTTGGCCGGCAAAGGTACCCGGGGCGCAGAACGCACACACGCTCTGTCCGGTCTGGCCGTCGGTGGACCGGCCCACCGCGCAGGGCGTGCAGGCCGCTTGGCCTTGGTTGGCGGCGAACGCGCCGGCGGGGCAATCGGTGCACGACGCGCTGCCGGTCTGGGCGGCATAGGTCCCGGTGGCGCAGGGCGCGCACACGGTCGCCCCCTCCGCGTCGTTGGTCGACGTGCCCGGGGCGCACGCGAAGCAACCGTCCGCGCCCTCCATGTTGGTGTACGTGCCCGCGTTGCAGTCCTGGCAGCTCTCGGCCCCGGGACCTGCGGCGAAGGTGCCGACGCTGCACGGGGTGCACGTGGTTTGGCCGGCCTGGCCATCGGTGGACGCCCCCGGCCCGCAGTCGAGACATTGGGCGGACCCCACTGTGTCGTTGTACCGCCCGGCCGGGCAGTCAGCGCAGGCGGCCGCGCCCGACATGTCACTGTATTGGCCGGTGGGGCACAGGTCGCACGTCTCCGCCCCGCTTTGGGGTTGGGCCGTCCCGGGCGCGCACAGCGTGCACGATTCGCTGGCGGGGTTGGGCGCGATGGTGCCCGGGGCGCAGGCCGCGCAGGTGGTTCCGTCGGAGGCGGTGCCCAGCGCGCAGTCGACACAGGCCGCCCCCGCGTCGGTCAAAAATCCCCCGTCGCCCGGCTCGGCCCCCACCGGGCACACCGGGCCGGCGTCCACGGCTGCTGCGTCGGGCGGCCCCGCATCGAGGAGGGTGGCGGCGTCGGGCGGCCCTGCGTCCGATCCGCCCGCGGCGTCGGGCAACCCCGCAGCGTCGACAATCCCGGCGTCGCCATCTCCGTCGCCGTCGCCGTCACCGTCTCCGTCTCCGTCGCCGTCGCCATCTCCGTCTCCATCTCCATCGCCATCTCCGTCTCCATCTCCATCTCCATCGCCGTCGCCATCTCCATCGCCGTCGCCATCTCCATCGCCGTCGCCATCTCCATCGCCGTCGCCATCTCCATCGCCGTCGCCATCGCCGTCACCGGCGTCCGGGCGCCCCCCGTCGGGGCAGGCCACGAGCCCACACGCCAAGAACATGGACAAGAACAGATGAACAACCGCACGACGCATGATGATGACCCCCAGGGTGAGGGCCCACGATAAAACACGCGGCGTGTGCGTGTGCACGGGCCGCGTGTGGGTGTCGCTTTCGGATTGTGATCAGTGCACGCTCAGAGCGACGCCTCGACGCCGAGGTGACCGCCGACGAAGCTCTCGATGTGCGCTTTGTGGCGGGCGGTGACGTCGACAAAGGACAGCCCCACCGCGCCCGATTGATCCTGCCGCACCACTTTGCACAGGGCGGTGAACTTCGGGATGCCCGGGAGCCGGACGCCGACGGTGAGGAACGACCCCGCCTCGATGCGTTCGGCCGTGTGCAACAACATTCCGCCACGGGAGATGTTGCTCGCGCGCACCCGCGTCGGCGTGCGCGCTTGCCAAAGCTCGACGGTGCCCTCGAAGGAACGACGTTCGAATCGACGGTAACGACGGGCGCGCAGCATGGGGACCTCCGGGTGCGGGTGGAAGAAGAGGGTAAAACGTTCAGTCCATTTTTCGTGCCAGGCGTTGTTGACGCTCACGGCCGCTTGGCGCGGTGGACAAGGCCGGGGTGCTGATCGCAGGTGCGGCCTCGACACCGCAGTGCGGCGGCGTCTGTCGGGGAAACGGCAGGGGGGCGCCGGCCGGACGAAATTCGGCGCCAGCGGTCAGCGCGCGGGTCGGTCCGGGGCATTTGCCCCGCCGGTGGCGCAAATGCGCCGGCACGGACGTCGAGGGGCCGCTATAACCGGGCCATGGAACAGACGAGGTGGGCGGAGACAAGCGGGGGGGTGCTGGTGGTCAGAGGACCCGACGCCCACGATTTTCTGGCCCGGGTGGGCACGCAGGACACCAAACACCTGGTGCCGGGGCAGGGTGCGCTCAACGCGTTTCTGGACAAGCGAGGCCGGGTGCAGGCGTTGGGCCACCATGTGGTCGAGGACGGCAACACGACGTTGTTGGTGTTGCGGGGCCAAAAGGCCTCGGGGGTGGCGGCGTTTCTCGACGGGTTTTTGTTCATGGAGGCGGTGGAGCTGGAGGCGCACGACGAGGTGCCCATGTTTGTGCATGTCGACGCCGGGTCTGGGCTCGCTCCGTTTGCGCCCCGGGTCGAAAACCCCTTGCAAGGGACGGTGCGGACCTTTGATGGCGCCGATGAGAGCGGGCAGCCGGTGCCGCTGTTGCTGTCGTTCGGGCGGTCGCTGCCCGCCCACGCCCCCGACGCGGCCTGGGTGGACGCGGCGGAGATGGCGGCGGGGGTGCCGCACGCCCCGAGTGAAATCAACGACGGGGTGGGGCCTTTGGAGTTGGGCCTCGCCGGCGCGGTGTCGTGGACGAAGGGCTGCTACACCGGCCAAGAGGTGGTCTCGCGCATCGAGAGCAAGGACCGGTTGCCCAAGCAGCTGATGGGCCTGTGCGGCGCGGACCTCGCCGCGGGCGCGGACGTGCGGCTCGACGACGAGACCGTGGGCACGGTCACCCGCAGCGGGGTCAAGCCGTTCGCGGGGGCGATCGCCGCGCTGGCGGTGATCAAGACCGCGGCGGTGCGGCGTGTGCAACAGGGCGACGGCACCCTCGTGGTCGGGGAGCAGACCGTGACCCTGCGGGAACGCCCCGCGGCCCAACCGTTCGACTTGTCGCGCTGACGATCAGGACGCTTTTTGCACCGGCCCCGCCCGGGCCGGCACGCGCACGTCCCCGACGAAGGTCACGTCGCTGACCATCATGTCGCGCTCGGCGAAGCTCTGCCGGGTCTGGTCTTTGCCGGCTTGTCCCTCGAACAGTTCGTCGAGGCGGGCCTTGGGCAACAACATTGCCTCGGTCGCGGCGCGGGCCACACACCGCGCGTCCGCGCCCCCCTCGCGCAACGAGGCGAAGAGACCCAAAAAGTGTCCCCGGGAGAGCGAGGTGGCGCGTCCGGATCCGGCCAGCACCTCGGCCGCGCCGGCGGTGATGACCCAGAGGCCGTCGCGTTCGTCCCCCTCGTAGAAAAGCTCGTCGTCTTTGCCGTAGCGCCGCTCCACAAACGACGAGGCGAGGTCATGGCGCGCGTCGGGCGCGAGGCGTTTGACCGTGGGCATCTGCGCGAGGAGGTTGAGCACCAACCGCTCCCGGAAGAAGGCGTCGATGGCGGCGCGGAACGAAGGGTGCTCGATGGCGAGATCGACCACGTCGTCGGTGGTGAACTGGTAGGTCTCTACATCGGTGGCACACAATGCCGATGCTTGGCGCGTGCCCTCGTTCTTGAGCGCGAAGATGCCGGCTACGTCCCCTTCGCGGAGCTCGACCACCGGGATGGTGGTCCCGTCCCGGTCCTCTTTCTCGATCGAGACCCGGCCCCGCTTGATGATGTAACAAGCATTGGCGCGCTCCCCTTGGGTGAACAGCGCGTCACCCTCGCGGTGGTGCACGATCCGGAGCCGTTGGCCCAATGCCACGAACGCCTCGGCGGACAACGTCGAGAACAGCGACACCTGGGGCAACAGGAGATCGCCGGTGGTCAGGGGGCCGAGGATCTCGAAGTTGTCGCCGGTGCTGCCCTCGGTGGGCTCGGCGAACGATTCGATGTCGTCCTCGATGATCTCGGCGCCCAGCTCGTCGGGGTCGTGAATGACCTCGGTGGGTTCGGCGTGTTGGGGGCGGATCGCGTTCCACACGCCGGTGCCGGTCTCGGGCATGCCGTGCTGGAGCGCGAAGGGGTCTTGGTGGCCGGCGAGGGCGGGTTCGGCCTCGGAGATGGGCACCGCGATGCGCCCGGACTGGTCGGCCGAGCCCCGGGAGGTGCGCGCGTACAGCTTGGCCAAAAACAGCAACGTCTCCTCGTGCTGGGGGTCGACCTGCAAAAGCTCCTGCAACACCCCGATGGCCTGGGCGGGGTGGCCGGACAGCGCGAGGTACCGGGCCACCGCGCGGTAGTGCCCGACCGCCTTTTTGCCCTGGGCGAGCAGCCGATAGGTCCGCGCGATGCGCATCCGCGCGTCGAGGTCGAGGGGCCGCACCCCGAGGATGGTGTGTAGGGCCTTGAGGTTCTTTTTGAGCTCGGCGCGGGAGGGGGCAGGGGCCATCGGGAGTCCTTTTGCCCAGTGTGTACGACCGTTTAGGCCACTTTCAAACCCCGTTGCGGGCGCCCGGCCCGGTGCGTACACCCCCCGTACCCCCCCAAGAGGTGAAGCATGATGTGGAGAATCGTCGTCGGCGCTTGGGCCGTCATCAGCCTGGCCGGATGCCCGGGCACGAGCAGCACCGGGCCGGAGCCCGAGGCCGAACCCGAGGTGCAGTTTGGCGAGACCCTCGGCTTGTCCGCGTGCGACACCGCCACCGCCGACGCCCACCCGGACATGGAATGCAAGACGTTCCGCACGCTGGCCGGGGTCTCGATGGGCGGCGGCACCGCGGCCCGGCTCGGCTTCACCTACCCCGAGCTGTTCGACGTGGTCGGCATCATGGGCACCCCCTTCGCCGACAACGAGTTCTTCTGGGGGGTGATCAAAGAGAACTTCATGGGGGGCTTTTGTCCCCTCGACCAGCTGGAGGACCTCATCGCCAACGAGGGCCCGGAGGCGATCAACGACCGCGACAACCCCCTCGCGTTCTGCGGCACCCATGACGTGTATCCCCTCGAGGGCGGCCAACAGGTGAGCAAGGACTTCCCCGCGGTGGAAGGTTCGGAATGTTACTTCTTCCGTTCGGACTACAACCACTGGTACCGCGGGCCCGACGCGGGCCGCGGCGGCACCTTCAGCCGCAACGGGTTGATCGAAATCTTCCACGACATCGTCATGGCCTACGGCAACCCCTTCTATTACAACGAGGCCGACCCCTACTTCCCCCCCGGGGTCTCCCCGACGTGGCACGTCCCGCCGCAAGACAACGCGTTCGACCGCCAAGCGCTGTGCAACAACCCGATCACCATCTCGGGGATGTACAACCGCGAATACAACCCCGACGGCAGCTACGACGTCATCACCTATTGCGAAGGCAGTGACGGCGACAGCGGGGCCTACGACCCCGCGGGCAATGGTCGTTACCGCAACGTCATCGAATACACCCTCGCCGTCGACCTCAACGGCAACGGCCTGCGCGACTACGGCGAGCCGTTGGTGATCAACGACCGCGAGCGATACCTCGACTACGGCCTCGACGGGCTCAAGAGCGAGGACGAACCCGGCTACGATCCGGACACCAACCCCGACCCCGCGGGCGACGACTACGACCCGATGACCAACCCCAACGGCTTTGAGCACAACTTCACCCACGACGAAGGCGAGGCTTACGACGACGACGGACTCGATGGCGTGCCCGCCACCGGGGACTACGGGGAGGGCAACGGCACCTATGACCTGTCGCCGGTGCTGCAGCGCATCTTCGATCGCTCGCCGGGCTTGCTCTTCTCCCGCATCGACGACACCCAGGTCGACCGGCTCGACATTTGGATCGACGCCGGGATTCGAGACTTCATCAACAGCGCCCAAATCACCAACGCGCTGTACTCGAAGATCGCGGCCCGCCAAGCCGACAGCACCGTCTACAACGACTTCCGCAACCTCCCCGGGGTCGAGGGCGGCTACGCCTACTACAAGCCCGACTACACCCGGGACGGCATGGGCCAGGTCGCCTACCTGCGCTACGGCAAGCCCGAGACCTGCCCCAACACCGACGAGGTCCTGGGCGACGGCAACCACGTCGGGCCGGACATCATCCACCGCATCTACACGTTGATCTCGTTCATCTCCGCGCGCGTGCCCCCCCAAGGGCGCGACAACTACATCAACGGCGTGGTCAGCGACCTCGGCAGCCCCAACGGCAGCCTCACCGACTACGGCGAACTGTCCTCGTACTACTCGGAGGCCTTGGGGCGCGACATGGCGTTCGGCGTGTCCCTGCCGCCCGACTACTACCTCGAGGAAGAGCGCGACTACCCGGTGATGTACTTCTTCCACGGCCAAGGCCAGTCCGCCGACGACATGGTCGCCATCGGCTACGTGTTGTTCGGCAACATGAAGGAAGCGGCCAAGGCCGAGCGATCCGCCGAGGGCTACTCCGACTTCCAGAAAATGATCTTGGTCTGGGTCGACGGGGACTGCATCGGGGACGACTGCTGGACGGGGAACTTCTACGCCGACTTTGAAGGCCTCCCCCGCAAGGACCGCAACTTCGAACAGGCCTTCATCGAGCTGGTCAACCACATCGAGACCAACTACCGCGTGAAGAAGCCCGAGCTGGTGCCGCGCTGAGCGTGCCCCGGCGGCGCGACAAAAATGCGCCGATCGCGACCGGACTCGTTGACAGCCGGGCCTAGACTGCCTAGGAAAACCGCACCGGGTCGGTAGCTCAGTTGGTAGAGCATCTGACTTTTAATCAGATGGTCCTGGGTTCGAGTCCCAGCCGACTCACCACAGAACCGCCGTGATACACGGCGGTTTTGTTTTGTCCTCTTCTCGGGTTGTCCTCTTCGGGCGGGTGATCACATGCGGGTCAAGCTGGGCGCCCTCGGGTGTCGCCTCAACGAGGCTGAGCTGCAGATGCTGGCCACCGAGCTGGCCCAGGCCGGTCACGAGATCTGCGCCCCCGGCGCTGACGACGGCGCGGACCTCGTGGTGCTCAACACCTGCGCGGTCACCGGCGAAGCGGCGCGCAAGAGCCGCCAACGGGTGCGCCAGCTGCAGCGCCGGCACCCCGGGGCCCAGTTGGTGGTCACCGGCTGCCAAGCCACCCTCGAGCCCCGCCGGGTGCCGGAGGGGGTCGTCACCGTCGACAACCAGGACAAGGACCGGCTGTTCGAGGTGATCGCCGAGCGGGTGGGGCTCGAGCGGCACCTTCCGCAAGCGGCCAACGCCACCCAAGTGTTGAGCCGGCGGGGGCGCACCCGGGCGTTCGTCAAGGTCCAGGACGGTTGTCGCCACCAATGTGCGTACTGCATTGTCACCGTGGCCCGGGGGGAGGAGCGCAGCCGCACCGTGCCCGACCTCGTCGAGCAGGTGCAGGGGCTGGCCGCCGAGGGGGTGGCGGAGATTGTGCTCGCCGGGGTGCACGTCGGGGGCTACGGGCGCGACGTGGGCAGCGACCTCACGTCGTTGGTGCGGGCGTTGCTCGACGACACCGACATCCCCCGCATCCGGTTCGCGTCGGTCGAACCCTGGGACATTCCCCCGCGGTTTTTTGCGTTGTTCGACGACGACCGGGTCATGCCCCACATGCATCTGCCCGCACAATCGGGGTCGGACAGCGTGCTCAAGCGGATGTTCCGGCGCGGTACCGCAGCCTCGTTCGAGGCGCTGGTCGACCTCGCCCGGGCCCGCGACCCCGGGTTCAACGTGACCACGGACGTGATCGTGGGCTTCCCCGGCGAGACCGACGCTGAGTTCGACGAGACGGTGGCGTTCTGTGAGCGCGTCGGGTTTGGCCACATCCACGTGTTTCCGTTCTCGGCCCGGGAAGGGACCCGGGCCGCGGCGCTGTCCGATGTCGTCGATGACGCGACCAAACAGGCGCGCACCCAACGGCTCATCGCGCTGTCCGACGAACAGACCCGCGCGCGCTTGGCCGCCCAAGTGGGCTCTACCCAGCGCGTGCTCGTCGAGGGCGGGGGCACGCAGGGCTACACCGACGCGTTCTTTCCCGTGCACCTGGAGGGGGCGGCGGGCACCAGCGGCGTGCACCCGGTGGTGATGCAGGGGGTGTACGAAGGCGGCGACCGAATGATGCTGCACGGCCGTCTGGCCGGGGGCGGTCGGCGCTTGTCACTGATCTGATCGAAGCCGACGGTTGCTCCACCGGGGAGCCCGCGGGGCTACAGCTCCGGGTCTTGGTCGACCTTGGCCTTGAGCGCGGCGAACTCGTCCTCGAAGGCCTGCTCTTTGGACTGCTTTTTCTGGGCCTCGACCTTGGCCGCCTTGAGCTGGGCCTTGGCCTCCCGCTTGGCCTCGCGCCCGGCGAGCAGCTTGGGCCGCACGTAATACCAACCGCCCAAGCCCGCGGCGCCGAGCACCCCCGCGCCGATGATGTACCACCACAGCGAGAACACGAGCTTGAAGATGATCGCGACGCCGACCACGCCCCCGATGGCGTAGAACCACAGCTTCAGCTTGCGCTTCTTTTTCTCGTCTTCGGTGAGCTCGTCGTCGTCGCCCAGGAGCTGTTTGCCCGCGGCCTCGAGCCCGGCTTTGGCCGCCTGCCGCCCCAGCTCGCTGGTCGCTCCGCGTTTGATGTCGTCGAAATCGCCCACCGCCCGACCCTAGCCAATTGAGCAGGACTGCAAAAGGTGCCGCGGCTTATTACCCTTGGTGATGGCCGGACGCGTACAGCGCAGCAAGGACGCCTACCGCGCGTTTCGAGAAAAGGTGTGGGCCGACCCCCGCGCAGACGGCGCGCCCGGCGGCGGACCGCGCGATGCCCACCACCGGGACACCCACCGCGATCGGGGCGCGCTCGACTTGTTGCGGGTGTTGCTGCCACATTGGCGCGGCCAATGGCACTACATCACCGCGATCATGGTGCTGCAGACGTTCTCGGCCGGGGCTGGCCTGATCACCCCCCTGTCGACGAAGTTTGCCATCGACTACGTGCTCGCCGATTCGCCCGGTCCCGCCGGCATCCCCCCGTGGCTAGGGTTGCCCGACGACCGCCGCACGCTCCTGTTCATGGTCGCGGGGGCCACGGTGGTGGTGGCGTTCGTGGGCCTGCTGTTCACGTTGGGCGCGATGTACGCGGTGCAAAAAGCCCAGCGCTTCATCGCCTACCGGACGCGCCACCAGGTGTTCGCCCAGGCCGTGCACCTGCCGATGTCGCGGGTGCAGCGCATCAAGAGCGGCGGGGTGGCGAGTTTGCTGCGACAGGACGCGGCCGCCCCCGCCGAGCTGTTGCGGGGCCTGGTGTTCATGCCTTGGAAGTCGGTGGTGCGCCTGTTGGGCACGTTGGTGATCCTCACCGCCATCGACCCGATCTTGCTGCTGATGGCCCTCGGGCTATTCCCGATTGTGGTCGTGACCCACCGGACGTGGATCGGTCGCATTCGCCCCTTGTGGCGGGCCATCCGCCGCACGCGGCAACGCATCGACGGCACCGCGGCCGAAGCGTTCGCGGGCATGCGGGTGGTGCGGACCTTCGGTCGCCAACAGGGCGAGGCCCGGGCGTTCACCACCGGCAACCTCTTGATGTTTCGCCAGGAGATGTTCGCGTGGTGGTGGGCCCGCGGGGTGGGCCTGTTCTGGCAGATCCTCGTGCCCCTCGCGTCGGGGTCGGTGCTGCTCTACGGCGGGCTGGAGATTCTCGAGGGTCACCTCACCCTCGGCGACGTCATGATGTTCAGCACGTACCTGTTGATGTTGCTCGGTCCCCTCGAAGCGTTGGTGGGCGCGGCCACCCAGATCCAGACCGCCCTGGCCGGGCTCGAACGCATCCACGCGATTCTCGACGAGCCGCGCGAGTTTCACCAGGCGCCGGGCACGGTGCCGCTTGACCCCGAGGACGTGACCGGCGGTTTTGTGTTCGAACACGTGACGTTCCGCTATCCCCAGACCGAGACCGATGTGCTGCGCGACGTGAGCTTCGAGGTGGCGCCCGGCCAGACGGTGGCGTTGGTGGGCCGCTCGGGGGCGGGCAAGAGCACCCTGACCCACCTGGTGGGGCGCTTTTACGACCCCGACCAGGGGCGTATCCTCCTCGACGGCCGCGACATCCGCGACATCCGCCTCACCGACTACCGCAATGTGTTTGCGGTGGTCGAGCAAGACGTGTTTTTGTTCGACGGCACCGTGCGCGACAACATCGCCTACGCCCGCCGGGGCGCGACCCAGGCCGAGGTGGAGGCGGCGGCGGACAAGGCCGCGGCCCACGAGTTCATCGCGGGCTTCGAGCAGGGCTACGACACCATCATCGGCGAGCGCGGGGTGCGGCTGTCGGGGGGCCAACGGCAACGGCTGGCGTTGGCCCGGGCGATTCTCGCCGACGCCAAGGTGCTCATCCTCGACGAGGCCACGAGCAATCTCGACGCCGAGAGCGAGCTGTCGATCAAACGGTCGCTGCGGGGGCTGATGGCCGGGCGCACCGCGTTTGTGATCGCCCACCGGCTGTCCACCATTCGCGACGCCGACGTGGTGGTGGTGCTCGACCAAGGCCAGGTCGCCGAGGTCGGAACCCACGACGAACTCCTGGCCAAGGGCGGCCGCTATGCCCGGTTGGTCGCGGCCCAAGTGGAAGACGCGGCCGACGACGACGCCGACCGCAAGGTCCCGGTGGCGTCACTCCAAGACGAGCACCAACGCGCCTGAGGCCGCGGTCACCGTCGCCACCACCAGCGCGCCCGCGGTCACCCCCGCGGCCGCGCCCACCCCCGCGAAGGCCTGGTAGGCGCCCCGCTCGGTGGGGGTGGTGGCGAGCTGCACCGCGAAGTAGCCGGTCACCGCCGCCGCCCCCGCGCCCACCACCGCCGCGCCCCCCGCCACCGAGAGCAACACCGTGGGCACGAGCGCGCTGCCCGCGCCCTCGGCCCCGGCGGTGGCGGCTGGGCCCGCGACATCGACCGGGCGCAGCGCCGTGACCCGGTAGCCACGATAGAACGCGGGCCCGAACGGGGTCTTGAACAAGCCCTCCGACAGGGCGCGCGACACCAAAGAGCGGGCCTTGACGTCGAGCTCTTGCCCCGCGCCGATGGTGAGCCGGCCCGCTTCGTGGGTGAGCGGGCGCTCTTCGCCCCGGGCGCGCAGGTACAGGCCGCGCCCGGCGGGCAACCACAGCCGCGGGCGAAAGCCGGTCTCAAACGCGGCCGCGACCAAGAACACCCCGCGCCCGTCCACGATGGAGACGGGGCCGAGCGCGGCCAAGTCCTCGTCGAGCAGCACGTGGCCCGGGGTCTTTTTGGGCACGAGCACTTCCGCGTCCCGCTCGATCGCGGGGGGGTACACCGCGAGCTGGGGGCGCGCGGTCTGCACCGCCACCGCGTCGGTGGACGCGGCCAAAAACGCGCTCAACTCTGAATAGCGGATGACATCGTCCCGGTCGGCGTCCGCCGCCCCCCGCAATCCCGCGCGCACCAGGGCCGAGAACACCCCGGCCCGGACCTCTTCCCATTCGTAGGCCGCGCTCTTTGCCGACGCGGCCACGAACGCACCGACATTGGGCAACCGCCGCAGGTCCTGGGCCAGAAACACCGCCTCCGCGGTCTCGGGCTCGGCGCTCTTGACCGCGGCCTTGGCCCGGACCAATGCCCCTGCAAAACACGTATCGACAAATACGTGCACACGATGGGCGACGGCCAGGGGTTCGATCACATCGGTGAACAGCCGGTGCACGCTGATCGACCCGTCCGACAGGGGCAGCACCGCGTGGCCGTCGTCGTCGTAGCGGGCGTGACCGGACAGCCAGATGTGCACCGCGGTGCGGTGCCCGGCGGCCCGGCTCTCGTCCACCAGGCCGCGCAGCTCGCGCACCGCCCGCAACAGCTCGGGCACCGAGGGGACCTGGGCCAACGGGGCGAGGTCGGGTGCTTCTTGTTGGGTGGCGGGGTCCATCACCGTGAGCAGCCGGGCCCGGTCCCAGCGGCCGGCGGCGGTGAGGCGCACCGCCTCCGCCGCGTCGTCGTCGGCGTAGCGCAACGGGCTCAGGCCGGGCACGCCGGCGTCGTTGACCCCGACCGCGAGCACAAAGGTGTCCACCGGGGCGGGGGCCGCGGCCGAGGCCAGCGCGAACAGGGCAGGGAGCAACACAATGTTCATGGGGTCACGTGGAGGTGAAGGGTGTGCACGGGCTCAACCGGCCAGGCCGCGTCGGGGCGAGGGCGGGAAAACACCGTCAAGGTCAGGCCGGTGTCGACGTCGCTCGCTTCGGGTTCGATCACCACCGGGAGGGGCAGGGGCGCGCCGGTCCCGCCCACCGTGCCCTCGTGCAGCAGGGTGGCGGTCCCGGACGCGTCCTGGATGCGCACCGCATACAATGTCTCTGTGTCGCCCGCGCGCAGCCGGAGCGCCACCGGGCGGCCCACCGGGCAGGGGGTGTCCACCGCGCCGCAGGACGCGGACAGGGTCAGGGCCGGGGCGACCCCGGCGCCGTCGCCGCGCACCTGAGACGCGGGCTCGTCGAGGACGAACAGGACCGCGGCGGTGGCGAGCACCCCCGCGGCCCCGAGGCCGGCCACCCACCGCGCCCACCGCGCCCGGATCCCGCGCGGCTTGGCATCCGCGGCGTCGAGGGACGCATCCAGGCGGGACCACACCCGGTCGAGGGTGGGCCCCGCGGCCCGGCCCTCGGCGAGGAGGTGATCGATGCGGTGGTCGTCGGGGGCGGTCATGGCTCAGGTCCCTCCGGGACAGAGCAGGCCGTCGTTCTGCACCGGCAGCTCCGCCGCGGTCACGTCGTCGGCGCCGACGGTCAGGCTCAGGCCCTCGTAGCTGGTGTTCGACCCGGTGAACGCATGGGTGGTGGTGACCACCACCTGGTCGCGGTCGTACACCCGCAAGGTCATGGTGGTGGCCGGGCCGCTGTAGTGGTCGACAGAGACGCGGTAGGCGTCCGGAGGGGGCAGGGCGCTGGTCACGACTTCGGCGGTGGTGCCGGGTTCGCTGGTCACCGCGAGGTGCCCGTCCCCGTCGTCGCCGGCGCCGTCCCAGTCGGCGGTGGGCGACTTGTAGTTGACGTCATCCGTCGAGCAGTAGGCGGCCGCGCCCTTGACCACGTGCAGGTCGAGGTCCGCGCCGGGGTTGTCCCAGGTGAGCTCCACCTGCAGCCCGATAGGGGTCACGGTCACGGGCACGTCGGTGGCGGTGGACCACTCGCCGAAGAGGTTCCGGAACCGGTGGCGCAATGTGTAGGCGCCGGCGAGGTCCAGCGCGGGGCGGTCCTCGTTGTGGCCCAGGGTCGCGCGGTTGAGGTCGTCGACGATCATCAGCGCCGAGGACCCCGCGGGGGTCTGCACCAGGTCCCACTCCACCACGTTGGTCGAGCCCCCCGAGGAGCGCGGCCCGGTGACGAAGCGGGCGAGGTCGCCGTAGTCGAGGGTGAGGTCGGTGACAATGTGATTCACACCGGTGTCGTTGACCGTCTCGAGCACCACGTACGCGGCCGCGGTGCCCTCGCCGCGTACGACCACATCCATCGACGTGCCGTACAGCTGCACGTCGCTGTTGAGCAGGGACAGATGCTGCACAAACCGGTTGCCCGACGGGGGGGTGGCGGTGAACACCAGGTCCTTCGACGCCCCCGGGGGCACCGCGTGGAAGTCGCCGGGTTCGAGCTCGTCGTCGAGGGTCACCACCCCCGGGGGGGTGGGGCCCTCGGGCCCGTACTCGCTCAGGGAGGACTCGTAGATGCCCAATTCGGTGTCACCGAAATTGTGAAACCGCAGGGTGCAGGTCTTGCTCGTGCCCGCGGGCACGTCCCCGAAGTGAAACATGAACTGTTCCTCATACACCCAGCAATCTGGGCTCGTGATCTGCAACTGCGACCCCACGATCCCGTCGGTGGGAATGTCGCCGTCGCCATCGCCATCGCCATCCCCGTCGCCGTCGCCGTCGCCGTCGCCGTCACCATCCCCGTCGCCGTCACCATCTCCATCCCCGTCTCCATCTCCATCCCCGTCCCCGTCGCCGTCACCATCCCCGTCTCCATCTCCATCCCCGTCCCCGTCGCCGTCGCCATCCCCGTCCCCGTCCCCGTCGCCGGTGACCGGGTCGTGGCAGCGGCCGTCCTCGCCGCACACGCGGTCGTCGAGGCAGTCCGCGTTGTCGACGCACCCGTCACGGCCGGCGAAGTAGCCATCGCAGCCGAGGCTGAGGCCCACGACCGCCAACAACAACGCCGGCGCGAGCAGCGCGCCGAGGAGCGCGGGCACCGGAAGCCACACAAAGGGAGAAGAACGCCACATGAGATCACCTCATCATTCCAAAGGGTTTGCCGTCCCTTCGTCGGCGGGGGGCGCACGGGTGGCCGGCGGCGGTCATTTTTTGATAAACTCCCGAAAACGTTCACGAATTTTTTCATCCCAGGTCCGGATCTGCTGCCGGGACCGCCCCAGCAGCGAGGCGGCGTCCACCTGGGACCGGCCCTCCTCAAAACGGACCCGGACAAACCGGCGGTCGTCGTCCGACAACGCGTCCTTGAACGCGCGGACCTGAGCGCGCTCTTCTTCGCGCAACAGCAGCTCGTCGGGGGGCAGGGGGCCTTCGCCGTACGCGGCGGGATCGGCGCCGGCTGGTCCGGGGCCCGGGGCCAACCGCCCGTTGCGCCGGGCCGCGTCCAGCAGGCGAAACCGCGCGATCTGAAGCAGAAATGGGGCATAGGGGCGGACGCCATCGTACCGGAGCCGCACCGGCTCTTTGAACGCTTCCAAGAACACATCGTGCAGGAGGTCTTCGGCCGCGTGCTCGTCGAGGCCGGGCGCGTGGTGTTGCCCGTCTTTGGTCCGGCTCCCGTGACGCAGGACCGCGAGCACTGTCGTGGCGTAGGTGCGAAAGACCCGCTCCAGGGCCGCCCGCTCGCCCCGGCGGAAAGCGTCCAGCCAGGCCCGGTCGTCGCGCAGGTCCGGCTTGCTATCCATGGTTTGACCCTTAGGGCCCGGGGGTGGCCAGGATGCCGCCGGTGGCCTCCCGCACCCCGGCTCCTTCTTTGGTCCGCTGCACCAGCCACCAGCCGACCCGTCCCCCGTTGCGCGAATCGCTGAACGTCAGCGCCGCGCGCCGTCCATCGCCCCACGCCGCCCCTTCGGCGCGGGCGAGGCCGTGGCCGGACAGCCGCTGCACCTCGTCCAACCCGCCGCGGTCGTTGGCCCACCCGAGGTAGGCGGTCACGTCGTGGCCCCCGGCCCGTTTGGTCTGGGCAAAGCCGACCACCGGGCGGGCAAATGGGGCCGCGGCCAGGGCCACCAGGTGCCCCGCGTCGTGGGCGTGGTCGGTGCGGGACCGCACCGCGAGTTCGTCGTCGAGCACAAAGCGCACCGCCCCGGCGGCCTCCGCGGGTCGTACCCAGACCTCAAAGCCCCCGTCGTCGCGGCGCCACGCCGCCCCCACGTCTCCCTTGACCGCGAGCACCGCGCGGCCGAGCTGGCTCCCGTCGGGGGCGTAGGACGCGACCTGCACCGGACCGTGCGCCATCGACCACGCCGCCCCCCACCCCGCGGGCCCGCCCACAATGTCACAGGAGGTGATCGGGCCGGGGGCGGCCGCGGTGGCAAACACCCGAACCGGGCCATCGCCCCGGGGAAGCTCGACGAGCTCCAGGCGTCCGGCCCCCCGCCACCCGAGCACCGTGCGGCCCCCCGCGGTGGCCACCGAGCGGCACAGGTGCGTCGGCTCGGTCCGGATGCGCCGGGGCGCCGAGAAGCCGCCGGTCGGGCCCAGGGTCTGGGCGTAGACCCCGGGCTCGCGATCGCCGTGGTGGGTGTAGACCAACCGGAAGTTGGTCCCGTCGAAGCCGAGCCGGGGGGTGTCGGAGCCGAGCGCCCGCCGCGCCACCCGCTGGGGGCGGCCTTTGATCTTCGCGTCCGATCCGGTCCAGGCGAACATCACGTGCTCTTGGCGGGGCCCTTTGCGGTCGAGCCAGACCACCCCCGCGCCGTCTTGGGCCCAGACCGCCATCGGCGCGTGGTAGCCCTCGACGGGGCCGTCGCAACCGGCCCGCACCGCGCCGAGGCCCAGGCACAAAAGACCCGCCCCCAAAAGCGCCCAGGCTCGTCGACGCGGCCGCGGCCGGCCCGGCGTGCTCGCGATGCTGGCCATGCGTCCCCCCGTCGTCGTCGACGACAAAAAAGAAAACCTCGCGTGAAGCGAGGTTTTCTGGTCTATGGCATCCCCAGGGGGATTCGAACCCCCGTCGCCGCCGTGAAAGGGCGGTGTCCTGGGCCTCTAGACGATGGGGACCCGGCGACAGCGATTATCTAAACCGAAGAAAAAAATCCGGCAAGTCCTTTGCGCGCTTTGGTGCATTTGGGGGCGGGCCGGGGGTTTTGCCCGGTGGTGTTTGCGCTAGGCAGGGCGGAGGAGGACTGCATGACCCTTTCGATCGACAAAGCGAACACCGTGGTCGGCGTGGTGGGCGCCGGGAACATGGGCTCCGGCATCGCCCAAAAATACGCCCAGGAGGGCTTTTCGGTGGTGGTGGTGGACATGACCGAGGAAGCGGCCGCGCGCGGTCGCGAGCGGGTGGCCGCGACTTTGGAAGAGGGGGTGAAGCGCAAGATCTTCTCCGCGGACAAGCGCGACCAGATCCTGGGTCGGATGACGTTCACCGGAGACAAGGCGGCGTTGGCCCCCGCGGACCTCGTGATCGAGGCGGTGTTCGAGGACAAGAAGGTCAAGCAAGAGCTGTTCGCCGCGCTGGACAAGATCTGCGCGAAGGACGCGATCCTGGCCACCAACACCTCGAGCTTCTTTGTCGACGACGTGGCCGAGGCCACCACGGTGAAAGACCGCGTGCTCGGTCTTCACTATTTCTACCACCCGGCCAAGAACAAGCTGGTCGAGGTCATCGCCGGCACGGCCACGTCGCAAGCGGCGTTTGACAAGGCGTGGGCCCTGCAAGTGGCGTCGGGCAAGACCCCGGTGAAGTCCAAGGACGCGCCCGGGTTCATCGTCAACCGGTACTTCGTGCCCTGGCTCAACGAGTCCATGCGCCTGGTCCAAGAGGGCGCGGCCGACATCGCCACCGTCGAGGCGGCCTGCAAAAAGGCGTTCGGGGTGGGCATGGGCCCGTTCGAGCTGATGAACGTCACCGGGGTGCCGATCACCCTGCACGCGGCAACGACATTGGGCGAACAACTCGGCGCGTTTTACGCGCCCTGCGATCTCATCCGCCCGGTGGTCGACGAGAAGCGCCAATGGGACCTCTCGGGCACGCCGGATGAGGCCAAGTTTGACCTCGTGGCCGACCGGCTGTTGGGGGTGGTGTTTCAGATCGCGGCCCGCATCGTGTTCGACGAGGGGGTCTGCACCCTCGAGGACTGCGACCTCGGGGCCCGGGTGGGGCTGCGTTGGCCCAAAGGTCCGTTCGAGCTGATGAACCAGCGGGGGGTGAAGGCCGCGGCCCAGCTCGTCGAGAAAATCGCCCAGCGGTACGACGACGTGAGCGTGCCCGCCGGGCTCACCGCCCAAGCCGAGAAGGGGGCGCCGTTTGCGCTGTCGTTCGTGAAGACCCGGGTCGAGGATGGCGTGGGTTTTTTGACCATCGATCGTCCCGATGCGCTGAACGCGCTGTCCGAGGCGGTGATGGCCCAAATCTCGTCAGGCTTCGACACCCTCGTCGAGGACGACGCGGTGACCGGCATCGTCATCGAGGGCAACGGCAAGGCGTTCGTGGCCGGCGCCGACGTGCGCTACTTCGTCGAGCAGATCGAAGCCGACGCGGTGCCGCGCATCGTGGACTACGCGTCCGGGGGCCAAGACATCTTCCGCAAAATCGACACCAGCAAAAAGACGGTGGTGTGCAAGCTGCACGGGCTGTCCCTCGGCGGGGGCAGTGAATTGGCATTGGCGTGCGACGTGATCGTGGCCAGCGACAAGGGGACCATGGGCTTTCCCGAGACCGGCATCGGCATCTACCCCGGGCTCGGCGGCACCCAGCGCACCGCCCGCCGGGTGGGCGTGCCCTTGGCGCGTTGGCTGGTGCTCACCGGCCAAGTGCTCGACGCCAGGACCGCACACGCCTTGGGCATGCTCGACGAGGTCGTGCCCGCCGGGGAGCTCGACGCCGCCTGTCGCCGTCACGCCCTCGAGGACAAGCCGGCCACCGAGAACGCCCCGCCCACGTCGGTGCCGAAGGGCTTCGAAGCCATGGCCCAGGCGTTCGCCCAGCCGTTGGCGGAGATGGCCAAGACCCCGCCCGCGGGTCTCGACGACGCCGCGCGCGAACAGGTCGAAAAGGCGCTCAAGAAGCTCGGCCACAAAGCCCCCCTCGCCCTGCAGGCCGCCGATGGGTTGCTCACCGGCGCGGCCACCTGGTCGCTGGCCGAGGGGCTGAAGGCCGAGTCCGACGGTCTCGACGCCATCTTCCGCACCGCGGACGCCCTCGAGGGCATGCGCAGCGTGGGCCGGGGCCGACCGAGCTTCAGCGGCAAATAGCCGTCAACGAGGTTTGGGCGCGCCGGGGGTGTGGGGGGCCTTTTTGGCGGTGCGCTCCCGGGGCACGGCGGCGAGGGCGTTGGGCACATCGCCCGCGCCCACCTGCTGCACGACGCTGTCCCCCAGCTTCAGGTAGAGCTGGGTCGAGGGTCCGCCGTCGAGGTTGAGGGCTTGTTCGCACCCCAGTCCCCCCCGGGCGGCGGGCCGGGCCAAGAACGCGGCCAGGGCCTTGAGCTCCACCGCGCCGGTGGTCACCAATGTCACTGCACGGTAGCCGTCCCCCTCCTTGTCGCTGGCGCGCAGGCACACCGCGGTGCGCTCGGCCCGCTGGGGCTTGAACGACGAGGTCTTGCCGTCTTTCACCAACCGCGGCTGGCCCTGCACCACCAGGTCCGGGTACGCGCCGGGGTCGAGCTCTTTGCCGGAGATGATGCGCGCGACCCCGTCGTGGATCACGAACGCGCCCCACGGCTTGATCCGGGTGCTTTGCACCGGGCGGCCCTCGTCGACCACCGCGCCCATGGGGTGCTTCTTCTCGTCGAAGAAGCTGCCGTTGACCGCGACCACCTGGGGCAGGGACCGCACGATGTGGTCGATCTTGCGATGTTTGGTCGGGCCCCCGGCGGCGAGCACCCGAAAGCTGAACGACGACAGCGGCAACACCACCGCGGTGCCCGCGCTCCCGTCGACCGCGAGCTTGGCCATCTGGGCGCCCCGGGGCAGGGCCTCAAACGGCAGCGGGCTCTCGTCGCGCTCGGTCTTGCAGCCGGCCGCGACGAGCACCAACGCGCACAGGACGAGGCCCCCTCTCACCGTGGGGTGGCCTTTCCGTGGGTGATCACCGGGGTCCCGTCTTGGTTGCGCACCATAAACGCGTGGGGGGCGGCGGCCTTGGCCTGCACCCGCAGGGTGTCGCCCATCAGCACCGGGCGGGCGAAGCGCACGCCAAACTGTGACAAGCAATCGGCCCGACCATCGAAATGGCGCACAAAGGCATTGTGGGCGAACGCCATCGTGCACAGCCCGTGCAAGATCTTGCGGGGCAAGCCCGCCATCTGGGCCACGTTGTCGTCTTTGTGGATCGGGTTGTGGTCGCCGCTGGCGTCGGCGTAGCGCAGGCTCTGGTCGTCGTCGACGGTGACCGCAGCGTCGAACAGGTCGGGCCCGTCTGGCAGCGTCACCGGCGCCTTTTCGCCCCGCTTTTGGCGGCCCTTGCGCACAAAAATGGTCGAGGTCGAGTCCACCACCGGCGCGCCCTGCTCGTCCCGGGCCACGATGTGGGCGCTGAGGGTCTCGCCGGTGGCCTTTTCCTCGATGGACGCGATGGTGGCGCGCACCGAGAGCACGTCCCCCACCCGGGTGGGGCGGATGAAGGTCATGTCCTGCTCGCCGTGGACCAGGCGCAAGAGGTCGGCGCCGAGGTCCTTGTTCAGCACCACGGTGGTGAGCCCGGGCAACAGGTACACCACCGAAAACAGCGCGGGCACGTCGCCCTGCTGGTACGCGGCGATGTCCCCCGCCGAGGTCGCGTCCACGTAGGCCTGGACCGCGTCGGCGGTCACCGTGTACGGCTCGGCCACGTCGACGCTTGTGCCCACCAAATCCTTGTTCATGCCCATGCGGTCCCGTCCTCGTTGGCGCCCATTTTCACGTCTACCGGCCTGGCAAAACCGTGGCAATCTCGCGGACATGTCCATTTTGCCCGCGGCGGACGAGGACCGGTACCCCCGCCGCATCGTGTGCCTGACCGAAGAACCCACCGAGGTGCTGTACCGCGTCGGGGCCGCCGACCGCGTGGTCGGGGTCAGCGGCTTCACCGTGCGCCCCCCCGCGGCGCGCAAAAAGCCACTGGTCAGTTCGTTCCTCGACGCCAACTTCGAACGCATCCTCGATTTGTCTCCCGACCTCGTCATCGGGTTCTCCGATCTGCAAGCCGACATCGCCCGGGAGTTGATCAAGCGCGGGGTGCCGGTCTTGATCATGAACCAACGATCCGTCGCGGAGATTCTCGTCGCGGTCCAACTCATCGCCAGCGCGGTGGGGGCGCACGACGAGGGCCGGGCGTTGTGCGCCACCCTGCGCGACGACCTCGCCGCGATCGCGCAGGCGGCGCGGCGGTTGCCCCGGCGGCCCCGGGTGTTCTTTGAGGAGTGGCCAGACCCCCTCATCTCCGGCATTCGGTGGGTCTCCGAACTCATCGAGCTGTGTGGCGGCGAGGACGTGTTCGCCGACCGCCGCGATCAGCAAGGGGCCAAGGGCCGCATCGTCGACGCGGACGCGGTGATCGCATCCCAGCCCGACGTCATCGTGGGCTCCTGGTGCGGCAAGATGGTCAAACCCGACGTGATCCGACGCCGCCCGGGGTTCGAATCGACCCCCGCGGTGCGCGACGATCACATCTACGAGATCAAAAGCAGTCTCATTTTGCAGCCCGGCCCCGCCGCGCTGTCCGACGGGGCCGCGCAGCTCGCCGCGATCATCGCCGCGGTGGCCGACGGGCGCTCGTTCCCGCCGCCCAAGCCGGGCATGGCGCGGGCCGTGCCCGAGGACGCGGCGTGACCGTCCTGCTCATCGATTGCCGCGACAGCTTCACCGAGAACCTCGCCGCCGCGATCGCCGAGCTCGGCCCCGCGGTCGAGGTCTGGCGCGCCGAGCACACCACCGCCGCGGACGTGCGCGCGCGCCGCCCGGGTCTGGTGGTGCTCGGGCCCGGGCCGCGTCGACCCAGCCAGTCGCCCGGTCTGCCCGACCTCGTGGCGGGGCTGCTCGGCGAGGTGCCGCTGTTCGGCGTGTGCCTGGGCCTGCAAGTGTTGCTGCACCACGCCGGGGCGCAGATTGTGCGCGCCCACGTGCCCCGGCATGGCAAGTCCGATCCCATCACCCACGACGGCACCGGGCTGTTCGCCGGGCTGCCGTCGCCGTGTTGGGCGATGCGGTACCACTCGTTGGTCGCCGACCGCGCCCCCGCTCCTTACGTGGTGACGGCGCAGAGCCCCGAGGGCCACATCATGGCCGCGGCCGCGCCTTCGCGCCGGGCCTGGGGGGTCCAGTTCCACCCGGAATCCATCGGCACCGAGGGGGGCCTGGTGGTGCTCGCGAATGCCCTGGACCTCGCGGGCGTCGCACGCCAAAAGGTCGTGCACCGCGCCGGAGGCATCCCCGCCCCGCGGGTGTCCTGAGGTGCCCATGAACCGCCGCGATTTGTTGAAGACCACCGTCCCGCTCGCCCTGCTCGGTCCGGCCACGGGCTGCAGCACCCTGCAAAAGCTCCTCGTCGACGCCGCGCGCGAGCTGATCAAAGAACCGAAGGTCAGCATCGCGGGCATGCGGGTGACGGGCATGAGCCTGACCACCATCGACACCCTGTTCAACGTGCAAATCGAAAACCCCAACCCCATCGGGATCAAGCTCGCGGGCCTCGACTGGGACCTCGCGGTTGACGGCAAAAAGCTCGCCAGCGGAAAGAGCACCAAGGGCGTGGACCTGCCCAAGGAGGCCACCGCCACCAGTGACTTTGTCGTCCAGTTTCCCTTGGTCGAGGTCGCCTCCTCGTTGTTCGACGTGCTGCAAAAGGAGACCGTCGACTACGTGCTCGACGCGGTGTTCAAGGTCGGCACCGAGGAGCAGAGCTTCCAGATCCCCGCCACCCACAAAGGCAAGGCCCCCGTGCCCAAGCCGCCGGTGCTCGGGGTCAAGACGGTGAAGTTCACCAATGTCTCTGTGGCCGGCCTGGGGGCCAAGATTGTGCTCACCGCGCAGAACCCCAACGACTTCGACATCCCGGTGGACAAGTTCAACGCCTCGGTGACGTTCAACGGCCACAAGGTCTTGCGCAACGCCAACGTCGACGGGGTGCTGATCAAACGCAAGGCGCTCTCGGAGGTGCCGGTGGAGTTCACCGTGGGGTTGGCCGACATCGGGCTGTCCATCGCGGCGTTGGCGCTCAAGCCCGAAATCAGCTGGAAGGTCGAGTACAACATGTTCACCGAAGGCGAGCCGTTGCCCTTCGAGAAGAGCGGCACGGTCAAGCTCATCAGCCAGTGACGCTCACGGGGCGGCGGGGGGCGGCGGGGGTTCGCTCGCCCGCACGACCTCGACGTCGAAGGCGGTCACGTCCTGCAGCGCGGCGAACACGAAGTTGGCCAGCAACGTGACCCCGACAAACAACAGCAGGGCGCCGGTGAGCAACCGCCGCGGGCTCAGCTTGCGAAACAGCAGCGCGAACGGAATCACCGCCGCGAGCCCGGCCATCAGACCCGCCCACGCGCTTGGTTCATGCAGCGTGACGATGAACGCCACGAGCCCGGCTCCGCCCATGGGACCAGGCTAGCACCCCGACGGGGCCGGACCGATCTCTTTGGCCGGCCATGGCCAGCGCCGCCGCCCGCATGTAGCCTGCGCCCATGCTCCCGACCTACGGCCGCGACCTGCTGCTCGAGTTTGTGCCCGGTTCGGCCCGGCCCTTCTCCGACCCGCGCGGCTTGGCGGTGATGAGCATGGAGGTGCTCGCCGAGGTCAAACACCAGCTGCAGGGGCCGCTGCTCGAGGTCACCGACCCTGGCCCGGCTTTGCTGCGCGGGCTGTTGTCCGCGGCCAAACAAGAAGACGCCGCGGTGTGCATCACCGTGCTCGAGGAGGACGGCGACCCGACCCTCCGCGCCCGGCTGGACACGATCTTGGACGCGGCGGTGGCGGTGGGTTTTGACCGGCCCTTGGCCCTGTGTATGCGGGTGCGGGATCTGCCCGACCTCGACGACGGCGCCATCGATCGCATCGCGGATCGCCTCTACCGCTGGATCGACGCGGGCCTGACCTCGGTGTCGTTGCCCCCCCTCGCGGTGGGGGTGGATCGGGTCGCGCGGTTTGTGCGGGCCGCGGGCCCCCTCTGGGAAAATGGCCTCGGGGTCGAGGTCGAAATGCCATTGCATCATCCGGAGGCGGGGCTGTTCTTGGTCGAGCTCGAGGAACTCGGGCTGCCCCTGGCCGCGGTGCGCGGAGTCGACGAGTACGAAGAGACCTGTGGCGGATTTGTGGTCAGCGATCCCCTGCAGGGGGCCATCGCCGAAGAGGCGCCCTGTCGGGTGCTCATCGACGGGTTTTTGATCAAGGCGGCGATGGGCGTGCTCGGTGAGCGCGAGTTGATGAGCGTGCTCGAGCGGGCCGACGGCGACGTGGGGCGCGCGTTCTCCGCCGGCCGCCGGTTGCTGGCGGAGACCGGCCGCGACGACGTGCTCGAGGCGAAGGCGTACGCGACGTCGGTGACCGCGATCCGGTCGCTGTCCGCGAGCCACGTGGCCACCGACATCCTCGACGCCTTGGCCCGGGAGATGTTCGCGCCGGCGGCGCCATGACCGGACGGGTGCGCATCACCGCCGGCACCCTCAAGGGACGATGGTTGAAGGTCCCCAAGTCAGGGGTGCGCCCGACGAGCGACCGGGTCAAAGAAGCGGTGTTCTCCGCGTTGGGGCTCGAGGTGCAGAAGGCCCGGGTGCTCGACGCGTTCGCGGGGACCGGGGCGTTGGGGCTCGAGGCGCTGTCCCGGGGGGCGGCGGAGGTGGTGTTGGTGGAACAGCACAAACCCACCGCGCGCGCGCTCGCCGAGGTCATCGACGACTGGGGGGTATCGGGGGTGGAGGTGGTGTGCGCGCCGGCCGAGAAGGTGGTGGGCGGTCGCCTCACCGGGTTCGACCTGGTGCTCGCCGACCCCCCGTACAAGCTGGTGCTCGACGACGCCTGGTGGGCGCGGCTGGCGCACGCGGTGGGCGAAGGGGGCTTGCTCGTGCTGGAGCGCGATCGCGCCACCACCGACGCGGTCCCGGCCGGCTTTGCCCTCGAGCGGCGGAAAGAGTACGGCCAGAGCCAGGTCTCGTTTTTGCGTCGTGCCCCGCGGGCGGACGACGCGTGAGCAGGAGGATGTGTGGCCGACCGCGCAGCGATCTACGCAGGGAGCTTTGACCCCCTCACCAACGGACACATTGACATTGTGAAGCGGGGGCTCAAGACCTTCGACCGCATCGTGCTCGCGGTGGCCAACAACCCCAACAAGAGCCACACCTTCGACATCGAAAAACGCATGGAGATGGCCCGCGCCGCCACCGACGGCCTCGGCGCGGTCGAGGTCGACACCTTCGGGGGGCTGCTCGTCGACTTCGCCCGCAAAAAGGGCATCAACACCTTGCTGCGGGGGCTCCGGGCGGTGAGCGACTTCGAGTACGAGTTCCAGCTCGCCACCATGAACCACAACATCACCCAAGAGGTCGAGACCGTGTTCATGATGACCTCGGAGGAGTGGTTTTATCTGTCCTCCCGTCTTGTCCGCGAGGTCGCGCGGTTCGGCGGGGACGTGGAAAAGATGGTGCCGAAGGCGGTGTACCAGGCCCTCACCGACCTCTACGGCAAGAGCCACTGACCGGGCGGGCGGCGGTCGACCCGGCCAAATGCTGAGGAAAAGCGACGGGTTATCCCAGGAATGGTGTGGCCGTGGTCACACAATCTGGGGGCAAAAAAGGCGCAACCCCCGCACCGGTCCATTACCCTGTGGGAATGGGACCGCAGGTCTTTCTTTTCCCGCGATCACTCGCGCTCGCGTTGTGGCTGCCGATCGCGGCCGTCGCGGTGGGCGGTTGTGAGCGCACCATCGCCGCCGACCCCGATGAGTACGTGGGCGTGGGCGTGGAGCTGACCATGGTGGCGGCGGGCGCGCGGGTGGTTCGCGTGCTGGAGACGTCGCCCGCGGCCCAAGCCGGGGTCGTGCCCGACGACGTGGTGCTGAGCGTCGACCGCGAGAGCGTGCGGGGCCTGTCCCTGGCCGAGACCGTCGACCGCTTGCGCGGCCGGGCCGGGAGCAGCGTCGAGGTCCTGGTCAAACGCAAAGACGGCAACCACACGCTGACGCTCACCCGCCAGCGCATCATGAACCACTGACCGCCCACCGGCCGGCTGTGCCCCCACCGGATGCGCGGGGGCGCCCGCTTCGGCCCACAGGATGGGCGAAATCGCCCGGCTCTCCCCGGGCCGGCCGCGCCCCGCGCGCGTCCGGCGCTGTGCACGGTTGATGCAACCTCCGCCCGGGGGAGGTGACCATGGCCCAGGCACGGTTTGTTCGGTGGTTCGCGGAGCTCACGTTGGCGGACGTGCCCGAGGTGGGGGGCAAAAACGCCTCGCTCGGCGAGCTGGTGCGCGACCTTCGGCCCCGGGGCATCGGGGTGCCGGATGGTTTTGCCCTCACCGCGGCCGCGTACCACCACGTGCTCGATGAGGCCGGGTTGCGGCCGGCGTTGACCGCGGCGTTGGCCGGCCTCGACATCGAGGACTTGGGCGCGCTGCAAAAGGCCGGGCGCGCGGCCCGGGCCGCGATCGGCGCCGCCGCGCTCCCGCCGGACGTGCTCGACGAGCTGGCCGCGGCCTACGACCGGCTCTGCGCAGACGCCGGGCACCCCGACATCGACGTGGCGGTGCGGTCGAGCGCGACGGCCGAGGACCTCCCCGAGGCCAGCTTCGCCGGCCAGCAGGAGACCTATCTCGGGGTGGTGGGCCACGCCGCCCTCGCCGAGGCGGTGCGCAAGTGCATGGCCTCGCTGTTCACAGATCGGGCGATCTCGTACCGGCAAAAACGCGGGTTCGACCACTTCGCGGTGGGGCTGTCGGTCGGGGTGCAACGCATGGTGCGCGCGGACCTCGCCGCGTCGGGGGTGATGTTCACCCTCGACACCGAGAGCGGGTTTCGCGACGTGGTGCTGGTCAACGGGGCGTACGGCCTGGGCGAAAACGTCGTCCAGGGCACGGTCAACCCCGACGAGGCCTACGTGTTCAAGCCCACCTTGGCCCAGGGCAAGCGGCCCATCTTACAAAAGACCGTGGGCAGCAAAGAGGTCAAGCTCGTCTACGACGAGGGCGGGGGGCGCCACCCCATCAACGTGCCGGTGCCGGCCGAGGACCGCCAACGTTTCTGCATCACCGACGACGAGCTTTTGACCCTGGCGCGGTGGGCCTGCGACATCGAGACCCACTACAGCGAGCGCCGCGGGGCCCCGACCCCGATGGACATCGAATGGGCCAAGGACGGCCGCACCGGCGCGCTGTTCATCGTGCAGGCCCGTCCCGAGACGGTACAGTCACAACAGGCGGCGGACGTGCTCACCACCTGGCGCTTGTCCCAAAAAGGCCAGGTCCTGGTCACCGGTCGCGCGGTGGGGCACAAAATCGGGCAGGGCCCGGTGCAGGTCATCCGCGCGGCCACCGACATCGAGCAGTTCCGGCCGGGGTCCGTGCTCGTCACCGAGATGACCGACCCGGACTGGGAACCGGTGATGAGGACCGCCGCGGCCATCGTCACCGAGCGCGGGGGCCGGACCTGCCACGCGGCCATCGTCAGCCGCGAGTTGGGCTTGCCCGCGGTGGTGGGCGCCACCGGGGCGATCGCCGCGCTCCACCCCGGCGACGAGGTCACGGTGAGCTGCGCCGAAGGGGACGAGGGCCGCGTGTACGCGGGCCGGCTCGGGGTCGAGACCGAGCAGGTCTCGCTGCGCGACACCGCCCGGCCCCGCACCAAAGTGATGATGAACCTCGCCAACCCCCGGCTCGCCTTCGAGCACGCCCAGCGGCCCTGCGACGGGGTGGGCCTGATGCGGCTCGAGTTCATCATCACCGACCACATCGGGGTGCACCCCATGGCCCTGGTGCGCGGCGACGAGGTGGCCGACCCCGCGGTGCGGCGGGCGATCGCGGAGCGTACTGCGGGGTACTCAGACCCCGGCGCGTTCTTCGTGGACCGTTTGGCCCAGGGCGTGGCCACCATCGCGGCCGCGTTTTACCCCCGCCCGGTGATCGTGCGGTGGAGCGATTTCAAGACCAATGAGTATGCACACCTGCTCGGGGGCGCGCAGTTCGAGCCGCCCGAGCACAACCCCATGATCGGCTTTCGCGGGGCCTCGCGCTATTATGACGAGCGGTACCGCGCGGGCTTCGCCCTGGAGTGCCAAGCGGTGCGCCGGGTGCGGGAGGACATGGGCCTCACCAACGTGAAGGTGATGGTGCCCTTCTGCCGCACCGTCGAGGAGGGCCGCCGGGTCCAGGCGGAGATGGCGCGGCACGGCCTGGTCCGCGGCGAGAACGGGCTCGAGGTGTACGTGATGTGCGAGATCCCGAGCAACGTGGTGTTGGCCGAGCAGTTCGCGGAGATTTTTGATGGGTTCTCCATCGGGTCCAACGACCTGACCCAGCTCACCCTCGGGGTGGACCGCGACTCGGCCCTGCTCGCCCCGCTGTTCGACGAGCGCGACCCCGCGGTGTTGTGGATGCTCGACCGGGTGATCGGGGCCGCCCACGACGCGGGGCGCCCGGTGGGCATCTGCGGCCAGGCCCCCAGCGACCACGAGGAGATCGTGCGGTTTTTGGTCGCGCGGGGCATCGACAGCCTGTCGCTCACCCCCGACGCGGTGTTGCCCACCACCCTCACCGTGCTCGAGGTGGAGGGGGGCGGCTGAGCCCCCGGGGCGGTCAGGCGCCCATCTCGGCCACGATCTCTTTGTGCAGCTGGTTGGCCTCGGAGTTGTCCGGGGACAGCTGCACCGCGCGCTCGAGCAGGGAGTGCACCACCGGCAGGGTGCCTTCGCGCTCGTAGCGCGGGTTTGCGAGCAGCACCCGGGCCAGCGAGGTCAAAAAGTCCGGCCGCGAGGCGTCCATGCGGACCGCTTCGCGCAATGTCACTTCAGCCTCGTCGAGCCGGTCCTCGGCCGCTTGCCGCACCGCCTCGTGGAACTTGCTCTCGGCCTCGTTGGCCGGGGACCCGAGCTTGGCCGGGTCGCCGAGCAACGCCCCGTTCTTGGCCGCGGGGGCCGGGGTGGGCGTCGGGGGCGGCAGGTTGTGGGCGCCGCTTTTGGACTTGAGCGACGCCGGGTCGAGCTGCTCGGTCTTGGCCGGGTCGGCGGCGTCGCTGGCCGCGGCCAGGCTGGCGCCGGGGACCGAGACTTGGGCCCCCGACCGATCGGGGCCGGCGAGGGTGGGCACGGGGGCGCCGGCTTTGGGCGCGCCGATGCTCGACGTCGATGAACTCCCCGTCGACGGGGGCGCCGAGGCCGGGGCGGTGCTGGACGGCTTTTTGGGGGCCACGCTCGACATGCTCACGTTGGCGCCCCCCCCCGCACCCAGGGCGGAGGTGATTTTGGCCAGGGCCCGCTCGAACCCCTCGAACAGCTCTTTTTCCCGCGCGCTCGCCTCTTCGCGGATGCGGGAGATTTCTTGTTGGTAGTGCTGCCGCTCGCTGGTGAGACGGGCGCGGAACTCTTTGACCCCCGGGCTCCACTCCTCGACGAGGTCGAGGGCTTGCAGGGCCGCGATCACCCGGGCGGCCTCGTCGGGCTCGACCGCGGCGCGGTCGACCGCCTCTTCCACCGTGTAGGCCTCGCCGAGCAGCCGCAGCAGGCGCTCGTCGTCGCCGGTGAGGCCGAGCTTGGGCCGGAAGTTGGGCAGCCGGTCGTTGGCGATGAGGTACTGGGGCCGCATCGACTCGAACAGCGAGTTCATTTCGTTCTTCGGGGCGTACTGCCGGTACCCGGCGACGTAGATTTCGCCCGGGCCGTAGTCAAAACACGCGACGTTTTCGCCTGGTTCTTCGCCCTCGTCGACGGTGAAGCGGCCCTGGAGAAGCTCGAACCCGGCGATGATCTGGTCGCGGGTCAGGTTGCGGATCTCCACCTCGAGGGTCTCGGCGTCGATGAGGCCGAGCTCGACGAGGGCTTCGTGCAGCTTGATGCCGCGCTCGACCATGCGGGTGGCGGCTTTGACGTAATCCTCGTCGGTGAGCCGGCCTTGGCGCACGAGCATTTTGCCGACCTTCTCGCCGGGCTCGGAGGTGGCGTACCCGACCGCGAGGCCGTTTTTGAGGTAGATGGTCCGGGTGGTGTCGCCGGGCAGCTGCATCTTGATCGAGCCGGTCCAGGCCAGCTTGCGGGCCCGGGCGAGCAAGATCGGATAGCGGAAGTCCTCGAACACGCCCTCTTTGGGCATTTCGTCCTCGGGGATGCCTTCGTCTTGCGCCTGCTGGGCCTTGGTGAGCTTGGTCTGCAGGTCGTCGATGGTCTTGTTCGCGGCGTCGAGCGCGCGTTTCTTTTGCAGCAGGGCTCGTTTGAGTTCTTGGATTTGAGCCATGTCTTCCTCTTCGGCCGATGCCCCCCCCGAAGGGGGCTCGTTGGGGACACTTCCGATTTGCGCGGAATCCGTGTCGAGTCGAGTGGGGTTGGGCGGGGATGCCTGCTGGTCGAGGGCGGCGACCGCGTCCTCTTCGTCAGAGTCCAGCAAATCAGCGTCCGTGAGTCCATGATCGCCGGACTCGGGGGGGGCCGCTTCGGTGCGCGGCATCGCGTGCGAGTCGGTGCCCTCGTCGAAATCGAGCACCTCCCCGCCCTCGTCGCTGAAGTCGACGGGGATCTGCAGGTCGCGGCTGGCCCCGGGCACGGGCAAGGTCAGCTCGAGCACGTCGTCGCCTTGGTTGTCTTTGACCACCTGGCCCTCGACGGTGTGGCCCCCGAGGTCGAGCGCATCGTCGGCGTCGCCGTCGTCGTCGTCCGCGGACAGGTCCAGCGCCCCGAGCTTGGTCTGGGCCGCCTGCATGATGGGGTTGCCCACCGTGACCTCGTCGTGCACCCGACGGGGCGCCATGTTCTCGACGTCGAACTCGTCGGGGAGATCGGCCTTGAGCAAGTCCGGCCGGAGCTGGGCCATGCTCATCTCCACCGTGCGGGCGTCGCTGCCCTCGTCGAAGCCCCCCGCGTCGTCGCCGTCGACGTTCTCCGAGACCGACTCGATGTCGATGTCGAACTCGTTCTTTTCCTCGTCGGGGTGCAAGATGAGGTCGGGACCGCCGTCGGCGAGCAAGGCCAAAAGCGACGAGGCCAACTCGTAGGGGTTGTCCTGCGCGCTCAAGAACTCCCGCACCAGATACTGCTTCTGCAGGATGTGCCGATCGGGCCCGGCGAGGTCGGACGTCAACACGTAGACGCACGGCACCGCTTGTCCGCGGGCCATCTTCACCTGCCGCAACAACGACGAGCCCGCCTGGCCGCCTTTGTACCGGTCCTGGATGCACACCGCGGTCACGCTCTCGTCGACCTGCTTGGGCAGCGCGCGCGGCTCGGGCACGACCACGCCCTCCGCGCCGTCCTTCATGAGACGAGCGGCCACGACGTGCGCCAAGCCCGTATCATCCAGACAAATCACAACCCGATTGGTCACGCGTCCTGACCCCATGGGGGTGGATCTGCCACCCCGGCGAGGGGATTATGCGGCAAGCCGGGCCCGTGGGCAAAAACCCAGTCAGGTCTTTTTCGGGGCTTTTCTTGGCTTTCTGGCACGGTTCGGGGACAATCCCCGCGTGAACAAACGGGCGGCCACCGCCGTCTGGGGTCAGGACCATGACCGGGCGAATCCTCTTCTGCGCCATTCTTTGCGTGACCGTCTGCTCGGCGCTTCCGGCCGCGGCCAAGCCCAGCGTGTTCCTCAACGGGGTGAACATCGACGGCGTCACCAACCAGAAGTTCGACAACTGCACCGTGGTCCTCGATGCCGAAGGCAACATCCTCATCACCGCCAAGGGGTACGAGGTCCAGACCGTCACCCCGACGGAAAAGACCCCCCCGCCCACCACCCAAAAAGTGCCGGTGTCCCGCCGCTACTTCCTGGTCTCGGAGACCAACCTGCCGGGCATGGCGCAGTACGACATCGACGTCTTCGTCAACAGCGTCTGGGTCAAACGCATCTCGCACAACGACCCCCAAAACGTCCTGGAGATCACAAAACACTTTCACCAGGGCAAGAACACCGTGCACCTCACCGCGACCAAAACCATGGCCGACGGCCGGCGCAGCGCCTCGTCTCAGCACTACCTGAAGATCATCATCGGCGAGGGCAACATCGGCGGCAACAACGTGATGATCGACAACCCCCTGATCGAGTTCCGCGTCGACGCATCCCAGATGCAAAACCAGTCGAAGGAATTCCGGGTCAAGGGCCGCTGACATGTTCACGCTCATGGCGGGCCGCACCAGCCTCGGCGTCCACCCCGACGCGGTGGTCGCGATCATCGAGTCGATCAACAACCCCAACGTCTCGGTGCCGGGCTACCAGACCGAGCCCACCAAGGCGTTCATCGTCGGGGCCCGCACCTCCCAGCAAGGCTTCACCGCCTACATCTACATGCACCTGCTCGACACCAATTCGGTGGCCATCTTTGCCCCCGACTCGTCGGAAGTGCCCCTCGACCAGTACCCGCACCTCGAGGCCGAAGCGATTCACTTCGTGGAGTCGATGGGGTTCATGCTCGACAACATGAACTTCCGGGCCCGGTCCGCCGACGAGCAGGCCCGCCTGGCCGCGACCTTGCCGGTGTTCTTGGATCGACCCCGGCCCCCCGAGCGCAGCGCGTCGATGCAGATGCAGTCACATGGCTCGGGGCCGTACATGGCGGTCCCCCCCGGCACCGGTCCCAACCAGATCATCGGCCAGGTCCCCCAGACGGGGAGCGTGATGGGGCAAATGCCCGGCACCGGCGCGGGCCACCTCAACCCGCCGGTGGTTGGCCACCAGCCCACCCCCGGGCAGGGCATGCCCCTCGGGTTCGGCACCCCGGCCCAGGGGGTGCCCGCGGTCCCCGCCTACAACCAGCAGATGGCCCCGGCCCCGGTGCCGCGTCCCCCGACCGGCTCGACGTTGACGCCGCACCAGCTGGACGCGTTGGCCCGGCTGCTCGCGTCGTTCTGACCGCGCGGCCGGGATTGCGCCGGCGGATCGAGCGGTTACAACCCATACCCATGTTGGTCCCGACGATGTTTGCTCGGTGTTGCGCCCTGATCGGCGCCGCCGTGATGTTGCTGCACGCAGGTTGTGTGCACACCCCCACTGCCGAAGACCGGGAGAAGGCCAAGGGCCGCTACGACGTCGGGCTGAGCCTGGTGCACGAGGCGCGGCGGGCGGGCACCTCCGGCGACCGCGCGCAACAAGACCTGAAGTGGCGCCAATCGTTGGCCGAGCTCCTCGAGGCCGAGAAGCTCGACAACGAAAACCCCGACATCCAATACCTGCTGGGCATGGTGTACTTCGTCGGCTTTCACCAGATCGACCAAGCCCGGGTGCACCTCGAGCGCGCCCTGCAACTCAAGAACAACGACTACCCCGAGGCCGACCAACTGCTGGGCACCATGTTGGTCGAGGTGGGCGAGGTCGAAGCCGGCATCGTTCACCTCGAGCGCGCCCGCGGCAACCTCCTCTACCCCACCCCCTATTTCGCCGAGCAGGAGCTCGGCTGGGCGAAGTTCAAGCTGCACCGGTACGACGAAGCGGCCCAACACCTCAACGCCGCCATCGCCACCCAGCCCGATCTGTGCGGGGCCTACGTGCGCTTGGCCGACGTCGAGGAGGCCCGCGAAGACTACGCCCGGGCCAGCGAGGTGTTGCAGGATTTCCTCGGCCGGTGCGACAGCGAGCGGTTGCGCGACGCGTGTGGCCCGAAGCTGCTCGCCTATGGCTATTACCGGTTGGCGATGAGCGACCTCAAGCGCGGCGAAAAAGACGGGGCCAAACAATCCTTGCAGGTGTGCACCGACCGATTCAAAGCCGAGCCGGTGGCCAAAGAGTGCCGCAAGAGCCTCGAGCTTTTGCAGTAGCATTGTGACGGTGCCGCCGGGCGGCCGCGGCGCCGCCCGCGCACCGAGCGGGGCCCCGGGATGCGCCGAGACGCGTTCGAAGAATACGCCCTGGTCACGTCGCTGCTCGACTACGGGGACAGCGACCGGGTGGTGCGCTTGTTCCTGCGGGAGCGGGGCCGGGCGGGGGCGTTCGCCCGGGCGGCCAAGCGCTCGAAAAAACGTTTCGCGGGGTTGGCCGCGCTGGCCCACGGGCCGGTGTGGCTCAGCCCCCGCGCGGGCAGCGACCTGCTCTCGCTCGAACAGGCCGAGCTCACCCTCGACGTGGATGGCTTTTCCGACCCGGTGGCGATGGGGCGGGGGGCCTACGTCGTCGAGCTGTGCGAGAAGTTATTGCCCGAGATGTTGCCCGCCCCCGACGTGTTCGACGATGCCCTGGCCACGCTGTCCCGGGTGGCCGCGGGCGAGGGGTTCGAGGCGCTCCGGGCGTTCGAGGTGCGGCTGCTGTCGAGCACGGGGTACTTGTTCGACCTGTTCCCCGACGGGGCGGCGCCGTTTTTTGACCCGGTGACGTTCTCGCTGGTCGACGGCCACGACGAGCGTTTGGTGCCGTTCGGGCCTTTGCTGCAGGAGAAGATGGGCACCCTGGCGGCGTCGCCGGTCTCGGCCCCGGTCGAGCTCCGGCTCGAGGAGGGCCGGGTGTTGGCCACCGTGTTCGCCACCCACCTGCGGCGGATGGGGGTGGGGCCGCTCAAGTCGGTGGCGTTTTTGAAGTCGCTGGCCCGCGGGGTCGGGTAGGCCCCCGGCGGGGGCGCGACCCGATTGCTGCCCGCGCAGCGAGGTGCCATGCGGCGGCCATGATCGTGCTGATGATTTCCCTCGCGGTGGCCGTGGTGATCGGTCTGGCCGCGGGCTTTTGGGTGGGCCCCCTCGGGGGCGTGATTCCGGCCATGGTGGTGTTCGCCGCGGTGTACTTGCTGCTGTCCCGTCGGGTGGCGGCCCAGCTCGAGGCCTCGATGGGCCAGGTGCAGGCCGCGATGCAACGGGGACCCAGTTACATTCCGCAAGTGGTCACCATGCTCGAGCAGCTCAAGAAGAAGTATGGGCGGTTGCAGTTCTTCGCCGGGGCCAGCCTCGACGGCCAGATCGGCAGCATCCTGTTCATGCAAGAGAAGTTCGATCAGGCCCGGCCATACCTCGAGCGGAGCTTCGTGCGCCTGTGGAACACCAAGGTCATGCTCGCGGTGCTCAAGTTCAAAAAGAAGGACTACGAGGCCATGGACGCGGTGATGGAGCGGGCGGCCAAGTATTCCCCCAAGCAAGGCCTGTTGTGGAGCACGTGGGCGTTCATGCACCAAAAGGCGGGCAACCGGGACAAGGCGATCGACGTGCTCAACCGGGGCAAGGCCCAGCTCCAGGACAAAGATCCGCTCCTGAGCGAGAACCTCCTCGCCCTGCAGAACGGCAAGAAGATGAAGATGAAAGCCTACGGCGATGCCTGGTACCAGTTTCATCTCGAAAAGCACCCGATGTTGAAGAAGGCCCAACGCGGTAACGTGCGCTTCCAGCGCCGCTGAGGGCCCCGTCCCCGGGCCTTTGATCACGCGCCCCGGGCCGGTGGTTCGGCTATGCTCAACCCTCGCAGGGGGAGCCGGTGGCGACCAAGAAGGCCAGCAGCGCGGTGGTGCACGGGGAGCAGACCACGGTCGACATGGGCATCGACGTGGACATGCGCGACCTGTCCGAGCAGACCACGCCGGTGCCCGCGCGCCAGGATGAGCCGCTCCCCGACCTGCCCGCGGCCCGGCTCGAATACACCTCCATGGACGGCCGCGAAGGGTTCCGCGACCTGTTCGGCAAGGTCACCATCGGGCGCCACACCGAAAACGACATCCAACTGCTCGACCCCGAGGTCAGTAAGTACCATTTGGTGCTCGAGCCCACCCCCGAGGGGTATCAGCTCACCGACCTCGGCTCGGCCAACGGCACCATCCTCAACGGTCGCCAGATCATGAGCGCGTCCTTGTCCGACGGGGACGTGATCATCGTCGGCCACACCCGGTTGCGGTTCCAGGCGATGTTCCCCCCCGCGTTGATGGGCGGGACCCGCACCAGCCCCTTCGACGCCATGCTCCAGGGGGGCGCGCCCGAGCGCACCATGGTCACGTTGGTGCCCAGCGAGGACGACAGCCTCGAGAAGAGCCACACCAACGTGTTCTCGATCCCCATGACCGACGGGCTCGGCATCGCCCGCAGCAAAGAGGGCATCGAGCGCGACTATGAGCGTTTGCGGGTGGCGTTCGACCTCGCGCTGCTCGTCGGGACCGAACACGATTTGGCGCGGCTGTCCGAGACCATCCTCGGCCGCATCCTCGAGGTGTGCGGGGCCGACACCGCGGTGATCATGCTGCGGGCGGAAAGCGGCGAGCTCGTGCCCTTGGCCTCGCGGGTGGGGGGGCGCGACGAGGTGCGCATCCCCCGCGCCATCGTCGAGAAAGTCATCCGCACCCGCCAAGGTCTGTTGACCTCGGACGCCCAACTCGACCACGCGCTGCGCTCGAGCCACACCATCGTGGGCCAGCGCATCCGCTCGGCGATGTGCGTGCCGCTGGTGGTGGCCGACGACGTGGTGGGCATCATTCACCTGTCGAGCAGCTCGGCCGCGGGGGCGTACGAGGAGCGCGACCTCGAGCTGCTTCGCGCCATCGCCCAGCCCGCGGGCCTGGCGGTGAAGAACGCGCGGCTCATGCAAAAGGTCGAGGAGGACGCGCGGATGCGCGCCGACTTGTCACGGTTTTTGTCCCCCGCGCTCGTCGAGCGGGTGGTGAAAAACGACATCTCGGTCGAGCGCACCGGGGACACGGTCGAGGCCACGGTGCTGTTCACCGACATTCGCGGCTTCACCTCGATGAGCGCGGGGGCGCGGCCGGACACGGTGGTGTCGATGCTCAACGAATACTTCGAGGCCATGGTCGAGGTCGTGTTCGCCTACGGCGGGACCCTCGACAAGTTCATCGGGGACGGGATGATGGCGGTGTGGGGCACGCCGGAGAAAAAGCCCGACGACCCCTTGGCCGCGGTCCGGGCCGCCGACCAGATGCGCCACGTGCTCGAGCGCGAGGTCAACCGCGCCCGCGTCGCGCGCGGCGACCCCCCGCTCACCGTCGGCTACGGGGTGGCCACCGGCCCGGTCATCGCCGGCGCCATGGGGGCCCGGCGGCGCCAAGATTTCACCGTCATCGGCGACACCGTGAACCTCTCCAGCCGCCTGTGCGGCCGGGCCACCCCCGGCCAGATCCTGGTGTGCGAGCGCACCCAAGCGCTTTGTGGCGCGGCCATCGACTTCGACGCGCTGCCCCCCCAGAAGGTCAAGGGCATCCGCGCGCCCGTCCCGGTGTTCGCGCTCTGACGTCGGGCGGGCCCGGCTCTCGCCACCTTTGGCAAGATGGATCGACCTTGGTAGACCGGGCCGGTGAAATGCCCGGCTTGCCATGCGTACGTCGACGAGCGCAGCGCCAACAAGGCGGGCACCCTGCGGTGTGAGCGTTGCGGCATGCGTTTTGGAAAACCGCGCAAAGACACGGGGCCGGTGCCGATGATGGACGACGACGGTCTGGGCATTCACCCGGCGCTGGCCAAAAAACTCAAAGCCCGCGCCCAGGGGCCGGGCACCCCAGAGGCGGGCACGCCGCCGCCGGTGGGGGAGCTGAGCGAGGAGCCCGCGGACGCCCCGCAGGTGTCGCCCACCATCGAACTGAGCCCGAGCCTCGTCGACGAAGGGGCGGGTGAAGCCCCCCGGGACACCAACCCGCTCGGCCCCGCCCAAGGCCAGCAACGCACCCGGGCCCTCGGGCCCCCGCCGAAAAAGAAGCTCGCCGAAGAGCAGGAGCTCGCCGAGCTGCCGCCCATTCCCGGCTACCGATACACTGGCATTGTGGGCAAGGGCGCGATGGGGCGCGTGTACCGCGCGATCAAACTCGACGACAACGGCGACGTGGCGATCAAGGTCCTCGCGCCCGAGCTCGCGGTGCGCGACGATTTCATCGCCCGTTTCGAGCGCGAGGCCGCCGCCCTGCGCGCGGTGGCCCACGACGGGGTGGTGTCGGTCACCGACCGGGGCGCGGTCGAGGACCTGCACTATTTTGTGATGCCGTTCATCGAGGGAAAGTCACTGCGTCGCTTGGTGGCCAAGGGGCCGCTCTCCCCCGCGCGGGCCCTGGGCTTTTCCCGGCAGATCGCCCAGGCCCTGGCCGCGGCCCACCGACGCAAAGTCATTCACCGGGACCTCAAGCCCGAGAACATCATCGTGGCCAGCCCCGAGCCCGGCCGCGAGCGCCTGGTGCTCGTCGACTTCGGCCTCGCGGGCATGGGCGAGGACGACCCGCACCCCAACCTCACCAAGAGCCGCATGACCATGGGCACGGTCAACTACATGGCCCCCGAGCAGCGCACCGACGCCAAGCGTGTGGGACCGCAGGCGGACCTCTACGCCCTCGGGGTCATCCTCTACGAGCTGCTCACCGGGGACCTGCCCCTCGGCCGGTTCAAGCTGCCCACCGAGCGGCCGGAGCTCGAGAATCTCCCCAAGCGCATCGACGAATGCATCAGCAAAGCCCTCGATCGCGATCCCGAGAAGCGCTACGCCACCGCGGGCGCGTTCGACAAAGACCTCGCGTTCATCGAGGCCGAGCTGTTGCGGGCCAGCTCGCGCGACACCTTGGTGGGCCACGACTCGGGGCTCGAAGGGCCGCCCACCGAGGTGCAGAGCGCGCCGCAGTTCGCGGCCAAAAGCCAGCCACACCCCGCGGCCCCCGACGAGAGCAAGGGCCCGCTCGACGAGAGCTTCTTCTCGGAGGGCCCCGTGCCCACCGACGGGTTGCCCTTGTACCGGCGCCCGGCCCTGCTCTGGGGGGGCTTGGCCCTGGTCATCGGGGCCGCGCTCGGCATCTACGGGGCCCAGCGGGAGGACGACCCGCGGGTGTTGCACGCGTCGGCGGACGAGATGTTCGGGCCCGCGGTCCAGACCCTGCGCACGACGTCGGGCACCTTTCGGGCCCGGACCCCGGGGTGGAACGCCAGCGGCGACACCGTCAGCTACGCCCCGCGCCCCGGCGCGGCCCACGGCAACCTCGCGATGTTGTCCCAGCCCTCGGCCCCGCCGGGCAGCACCGTGTCCGGGCACGCGATGGTCGACGCTGGCGCCACCGACGCGATGGTGGGATTTGCCCGGGGGGGGCAGCTCATCGCGTTCGGCAAGGACGAGGGCCGCTGTCGCTACCTGATGATGGGGGCGCAGGGCGCGGTGCAAAAGACCGTCGACGCCCCGTGCCCGGAGGGGGGCGGCACCATGTCATTGCGCCTGACCTGCGGCGAGGCCGAGGGGGGCGTGGTGTGCCAGGGGTCGTTCGGCGACGTGGACGCCAAAAAGCAAGTGCTGTCCGACGTGCCCTTCGCGGCGTGGTCCTATTTCGTGGGCTGTCGTCGTGACAAGGCCTGCCGGTTCGAACACGCGGGGTCGCAATAGCCGTGACCGACGTCGTGCTCGCTTTGCACATTTTCGCGTGCAGCGCGTTGGCGCTGTACGGCGTGCACCGTGTGTGGATGCTGATCACGTACTTCCGCGTGCGCAAGCAGCCCGCCCCCCGCGTCGAGGTCGCGCGGTGGCCGAAGGTCACGGTGCAGCTCCCGCTGTACAACGAGCGGGCGGTGGCGGAGCGGTTGATCCGCGCGACCTGTGGCCTCGATTACCCCCGGGAGCTGCTCACCGTGCAGGTGCTCGACGACAGCACCGATGAGACCGCGCAGGTGGTGGCGGCCGAGGTCGCCCGCCAGCAGGCAAAGGGGGTGCAGGTCGAGCACGTCCGGCGCGCCGGCCGCGCGGGCTTCAAGGCCGGGGCCCTGGCCTACGGCACCGCGCGCGCCGCGGGCGAACTCATCGCGATCTTCGACGCTGACTTCGTGCCCCCGCGGGGATTTTTGCGCGACGTGGTGCCGGCGTTCTCCGACCCCGCGGTGGGCATGGTCCAGACCCGGTGGGACCACCTCAACCGCGGCGACAACTGGCTCACCGAGGCCCAGGCGGTGTTCCTCGACGCGCACTTCACCATCGACCACTGCGTGCGGGACCGCACCCACCGCTTTTTCAACTTCAACGGCACCGCGGGGGTGTGGCGCAAGTCGGCCATCGCCCGCGGCGGCGGCTGGGATGCAGCCACATTGACAGAGGACCTCGACCTCTCCATCCGGGCCCAGCTCGCGGGGGTGCGCTTCCGCTATCTCGACGAGGTCGCGGTCCCGGCCGAGCTCCCCGACGACGCCACCGCGTTCAAGGGGCAACAGCACCGCTGGGCCAAAGGATCGATCCAGACCGCCCGGCGCCTGCTCCCCACCCTGCTGCGCAGCGACCTGCCCTGGACCACCAAGCTCGACGGCGCGCTCAAGCTCACCCAGAACTGCGCGTTTTTGTTCCTCGCCTTGGTGGTGTTCACCATGCCCGTGGTCAGCCTCGAGCGCAGCCTGTCCGCGCCGCTGTGGCTGTGGGTGTTCGACCTCGTCGTGCTCGCCCTGGCCACGCTGCCGGTGGCGGTGCACTTTTTCGTCGCCGGCCGCTCACGGCAACGCTCGCTGGCCCAGGTGTTGTTGTCGCTGCCGTTGGCCCTCGGGCTCGGGGCCGCGCTGTCGATCAACAACAGCTGGGCGGTGCTCGAGGGGCTGTTCGGCCCCGGCCACGACGAGTTCGTGCGCACCCCCAAGCGGGGCGAAAAGGGCACCCGCCGGCGGTACCGCACCCCCATCCACCCCGCCGTGCTCCTCGAGCTCGGCCTCGGGGCGTGGCATCTGTTCGCCGCCGTGACCCTGACCGCCAGCGGCGCGGCGTGGTGCACGCCGTTTTTGTGGACCTTCGGCCTGTCGTTGGTCGGCTTGGCCGCTCAGTCGGTGTGGGCCGGCCGCCCCGTTCTCGTCGCCCCCGCCCGGTAGCCCGTCCACGCCCGCCCGAAGGCGACCGCGCTGACCGCGAGCACCGCCCACTCCACGGGGACGGGCCAGCCGTGGTGGTCGACGAGATAAAACGCGGGGAGCAGCGCGGCGGCCCCGAGCACCCCCCGCGCCCCCGCCGCGGCGGCGAGGGGCAAGGCCCACAGCCCGTACCAAGGGTGAAAGGTGGGCAAGAACAAAAACACCGCCCACAGCGCCCACATCGCCCGCTCGAGCGGCGGGAAGGGCAACAGCCACACCAGCCACCACAAGAACAGGCCCGCGCACAGGCCGCGCGCGATCAAGCGGTCGTCGACGAGCACCCGGCGGGCGGCCGGCCCGGGGGTGCCCCAGGCGGCCAGGGGCTGCGCCGACTGCTCGAGCAACACCCCGCCGCCGTCGACGTGCAGGTGGGTGTACACGCCGTTTTTGTGACGAGCGGCGAACGGCGGGTGCACCACCGCGTTCACCGCGCGGTACACGGTGGGGTGCGCCTCCCAACGGGTGCCGTACTCCAACAGCCCGCCCCCGAGCGGGGCCGCGGCCGCGAGGTGCGGGACCGCAGAGCCGACCGCGGCGCACACCATCGCGCCCCCGGCGAGCAGCAGCGGGCGCGGGGCGAGGCGCTGGCCGAGCAAGGCGAGGGCGGCGATGGGCTTGACCCCGATGGCGAGCCCGGTGAGCAGGCCGCGCACGACGGGGCGCCCCGCGACAAGCACCGCGCCGGTGACGAGCACGGCACCGACCACGTCGAGGTGCGCGCCCAGCGGCGCCTCGAGCAGCACCAGGGGGTGCAGGCCGTACCGCTGGGCCGCGGCCGGCCCGCGCCGGGTCCACAGCCAAACGAGCAGCAGGCCGTCGCACAGCAGCGCGAGCAGCTTGAGCCCCGAGAGCGCGTGACCGAGCCAATCGCCGAGACCGATGAACGCCCACAGCGCGAGCTGCGAAAACGGCGGGTACGCGGCGGGGATGTCCGGGTGGTTGACCCGGGCCGAGCTGCCGTCGTCCGGGGGCGGGGGGGGCACGAGGTCTTGGGGGGCCACCGCGTAGGGCACGTGCAGGCCGAGCCGGGTCGCGCGCGCTTCGTGCACGTAGCGGAAATGGTCGTCGGAGAGCACCGGGGGCGCGGCGAACGCGAACACCCGGGTGACGACGAGGAGCACGAGCAGCGCGCCCGGGGGCAGGGGATGGCGCCCGAGCACGGCCGCGCCGATCCACAGGCCGGCCAAGCAGAGCAGGAGCGCGGTCACCTCGGTGCGCAGCGGCGCAAAGAACAAGCCGCAGGCCACGACGATGGCGCTCGCCCCCGCCGCCGAACGGGCGAAACGCGGGGGGGCGGGGGGGGCGGGGGGGGCCACCGCGCGGTTATCGCACACTGGCGGGGGGCCGGCGGGGCACGATTGTTTGACCGGTGCTTTGGCGAAAAGCTAGAAGCGAAGGATGCTGGCCATTGTTCGATTCTGCGCCCCCGGCGCGCTCCTGCTGCTCGCCGCGCTCGCCCCGAGCGGGACCGCCTCGGCCCAGGGGGCGATCCAAAGCGGCATCCGGGGCAAGGTGACGATCGCCTCGCGCCTGCTCACCGCCGAAGAGTGGGTCATCGACGAGAACAAGCGCGCCTCGATGCTCGAGCCCGCGCGGGTGCGGCGTCCGTCGCCCCACGGGGTGCTCGGTCAACCCACCGAGCCCAACCCCCCGCTCAAGGTGGTGCTCCAGGGGGTCAAGACCAAGCAGGCGCCGGACAGCTTCGTGGCGTTCGAGAGCCTGCGCTTTTCCCCGCGCCAGGTCTTGGTGCTCAAACCGGGCAAGCTCGTCGTCGAGAACCGCCACGCCACCGCGATCACCCTCGTCGGGCCGGCGGGCAAAGAACTGCTGCAGGTGCCGGCGGGGCAAAAGGCCGCGGTGGAGTTGCCCGCGGGCGAGCAGGTGTTGAGCGTCAAGGAGTTCAGCTTCGTGCGGCTCGCGACCAACGTGATGGACGACGCGCTGTTTTTGCCGGTGGAAAAGAACGGCACCATCCCGCCCATCCCGGTGGAGAGCGGCGAGTACAAGATCGGTTTTTACCACGGGGCCTCGCCGCTCTCGGTGGTCCCGGTGCTCATCCCCGGCGCCGAGTACGTCGCGGTGGTCGCCACCGTGTCCGACAACCGCGTGGTCACGGTGAACTTCAAAGATGGCGGCTTGAAAGTCTCCATGCCCCCCCGCCGGGTGGTCGCAGATGACGATGAAGAGCCGTGAGCGGCGGCCAACTTCTGGAGTCACCCGGGACCAGGTGGTATCAAAGACCGCCCTGCCAACCGGATCGGGCCTGAACGTGACGCACACTCTTCGACTCTGCCGATTGCACATGGACGCCCCCGCCGGGCCGCGGAGGGCGCGACGTGTTTAGGCTTCACGTGTGGCTGCCCACCATCCTTGTGCTCTTCACCGGCGCGGCGTTGACCGTCGGGGGCACGGGGTTTTTGTTCGACGAGCTGTTCCCCCCGTACGAGGGCCGGCTCGAGGGCAGCAAGCTCGCCATCCGCGGGATGTTGATGCAGGACGCCCACGAGGTGGTCAACCGCGTGGCCGCGGTCACCGTCGACCCGGTGGTGCGCGCGTTGGTCAGCGAACAAGAGGAGCCCGAAGAGGCCGACCCCGCGTTGGCCAAAGTGCTGCTCGCCCCCATCGAGGGCCGCATGGGCAAGCCCGTGTTCGGCATGGTCGTCGGGCAAGACGGCACGGTCCTGGCGTCGGTGGGCGTGACCCCCAAAGACATGGGCACCGCCATCGCCGGCTTGCCCCTGTTCGCCGAGGCCAAGCTCGGCGTCGTGCGCGACGGCAGCTTGCGCGACGAGCTCGACTACCACGTGGCCGCCGCGCCCGTCGTCGAAGGACGCGAGGTCGGCGTGGTCATCCTGGGCTGGGCCATCGACGGCGCGTACGCGGACCGGTTGGCGGCCGCGGTCGACCGCCCCCTGGTGATCATGCGGGGGCCCAAGCGCGACAAAAAGGAAGGCGCGGCGTTCGCCGACGTGGCCATCCCCGACCTCGCCCGCGCGACCGGCATCGGCGGGTTCGGCGCGCCCGCCCCCGCGTTGCTGTTGCCCGTGCCGGGCTTGCCGTTTTTGGTGTCCGAAAGCGAGCGTTACTACGCGAGCGGCGTGCCCGTGTTCGACACCCCCGGCGCCCCGGTGGTCGTCACCGCGGTGGACCGCAACAGCGCGTTCTCGGCCATCGGCAACGCCCAGCTCGTCGTGAGCGCGGCGTCGTTGTTGCTCGCGTTGCTGGTCGCGTTTTTGGTCGGGTCGCTGCGCAGCGCCTACCGCAAGCCCACTGAGCTCATCGGCGACCACCTCTCGCGCGCGGCCCAAGGCGAGCAGGTCGGCATCCTGCCCGAGGCCGCGCTCAAGGGCCCCCTCGAGCGCCTCGGCCGCCAGATCAACATGATCCTGCAGAACCCCGGCCCCGGGACCGGTCGGCACGTGGCCCCGATCAGCCCGTCGTCGTCGTCCGCGGGCTTCGAAAGTGGCGGCTTCGCCGCCGGCCTGTCCGACGACACCGTGCAGGACGCGGCCCCCGACGCCGCGGCGGTGAGCGCGACCCCGCCCTCGGGCGAGGGGCCGCCGCTCCCCGAGACCAACCTCGCGCCGGTGAGCCAAGCCCCGGTCAGCGAAGACCTCGAAAACAGCAGCTTGTCCGGCCTGTTCGACGACGCCGGGGACGATCCCCTGGCCGCGTTCCGGGTCGGGGGGGGGCCCGCGCCCGCCGGTCCGCCGAGCGGGCCGCCCGGTCCGCCGCCGCCCGAGATGGGCTCGCTGTTGCCGGGCACCAACGCCCCCCCGCCCAGCTCCGACGAGGGCCCGAGCGGCGATCGCACCGTCGCGTTCCAGGTGCCCAACGAGCTTTTGCAAGAGTCGGCGGCGTCGGGGCCCATGTCCATGCCCCCGACCAACCCCGGGGTCTCGTCTGAGGACCGCACGGTGGTGGCCGAGATCCCCTCGGAGTTGCTCGATCAAGCCGCGCCCAAGCCCAACGTGGCCGACGCCGAGGAGCAGCACTACCGGACGGTGTACCAAGAGTTCATCGACACCCGCCAACAGTGCGGAGAAGACACCTCGCAGCTGACATACGACCGATTCGTGGCAAAGTTGATGAAGAACCGCGCCACCATCATGCAGAAGTACAAATCGAAATCCGTACGCTTCCAGGTCTATGTCAAGAACAACAAAGCTGCGCTCCGTGCTGTCCCCGTTCGCGACTAGATGTGGTCTGGTCATCGTGGTTGTCGCCTCGGCGTGGTGCGCCGGTTGCGAAGACCCGTGTTGTGCGCGCGACAGCGATTGTGCGGCCGCGGCCAAGTGTTTTGAAGGCTCGTGCCGGCTCGCCTGCGACGACAAAAGCCAATGTTTGAGCGGTCAGACCTGCAACCCGCAGGGGGTGTGCGTCGGGGTCGAGACCCGCGAGCAATACTGCGGGTTTGAGTTCAAGGGCAGCGCGCCCCTGGGCGGCTTCGAGCCCGAAGCGAGCCCAGAGCCCGAACCCGTCGTCGAGCCCGAGCCCGGTCCCGCCCCCGAGCCCGAGCCCGAGCCGGGGGTCCAGCCCGGCTGCCCCGACGGGTACGAGCCCAACGACGCCATCAACCAGGCGCCGACCATGCCCGCGGCGGGGGGCGCGGAGATCTGCGCGGACGACATCGACTATTTCCAGATCGACATCCCCGACAGCGCCTCGGCCACGGTGACCGTGACCTTCGACGCCCCCGCGGTGGACATCGACCTCCGCCTGCTCAACGTCGACGGGCAAGAGGTCGACATCGCCACCGGCATCGGCGACACCGAGGTGGTGACCGGCACCCGCGAGGACGGTCAGACCTTCTTCCTCGAGGTCAGCGCGTTCGCCGGGCGGATCGGTCCCTACAACTTTGTCCTCAGCCGCGCGCCCCTGGTCGAGATGTGCGTCGACGACGCGCTCGAACCCAACCAGGACCCGGAGACGGCGACGCCCTATTTCGAAATCGGGGGCCCCCTCGACGCGACCATCTGTCTGTCCGACTCGGATGTGTTTGTGTTCTCGCCCCTCGGGCCCCCGTCGTTGGCGCTGGTGACGCTGGAGCCGTTGGATGGGCCGAACCCCGCGGTGCAGTTTGAAAAAGTGGACGACTCGGGGTGGAACACCACCGGGTCGCTCACCAACGGCGCGGCCCAGATGTTGGTGCGGTTGGATGTGTTCAGCTACCTCACGGTGTTCGAGTCGGGGGTGGGCCCCGGCGGCGCGCGGTACCGCATTCGCGACGAGCCCTACGCGGTCCTGTGTCCGGATGAGTTCGAGCCCAACGACGAGGTCCCGGTCGAGGTCTCGGTGCCCGTCGATGCGCGCTTGTCGATGTGCGGCGACGACATCGATCTGTTCTTCCCCTTCGGGTTCGAGGGCAACGACGTCATCACCGTGACCTTTGACAGTCCGCTCAGCCCGCCCAACAGCCTGTTGGCGGTGCTCGCCCGCCGGGTGGGCGGCCCGCAGGACTTCGAAATCGTGGAGGAGTTGAGCCCGGGACAGTCCGCGTCGATGCCGGTGGGCGACCTGGCGTTCGGCGATGTGCTCGTCGGGGTCGTCCGCCCCGGTGGCTTCACCGAGCTCGACCTCGAATACCGCTTGCAGTTGGAGTAGCCGCGATGTCGGGTGTCGCGCCGTTGCCCAAGCCCAACTCCGGGGCGTTCAAAGATGAGCTCGATCGGGTGCTCAAGGTGCTCGACATCCCCCGCGCCATCGTCGTCATCGAGGGCGCGCTCGACCGCAACGCCCTCGAGGGCATCGTCAAAAAGGCCCTGCAGGGCAAAGCGGTGCGCGCGGGGGCCTACGCGCGCCACGACTTGGTCGCCGCGGTGGCCCAGACCTTCTGCACCCGGGAAAAGACCGCGTACCCCACCATGCGGGCCCTCGACAAAGCCGCGCACAAGGAGCGGTCGATCGTGGCCTCCATCGAAGAGGACGCGCTCAAGCAGCGGCTCAACGAGTACAAAGCCCTCGATTTTCGGCGCGAACGGGCGCGGTTGGTGTGGGCCCTGCTGCGCGACGGGCGCGCCGCCCACGAGGAGCAGGCCGGTCGGTTGCTCACCGAGACGATTCAGACCGTGGGCCAGTCCCTCGAGGAGCAGCGCGCGCTGGAGGGCAAGGAGAGCACCACCGATCAAGAGGCATTGGATCGGATCAAGGCCCGCATCGAGACCTACGAAAACCAGCTCAAGGAGCAGCACGAGGTCATCGCCAAAGAGCAGCACGAGAAGCGCAAGATCGAGGACGAGCGCAGCGCGCTGCTCGCGCGCATCGGCCAGAAGGAGCGCGCGCTCAAGATCGAGACCGCCCGCCGCAAAGAGGCCGAGGCCGAGACCAAAAAGCTGCGCGCTGAGGTCCACGCCCTGCACGAACAGCTCGAGCAGGCCAGCCGCGAGGACCTGCGCACCACCGCCGAGGAGCGAGACCGGCTCAAGAAGAAAGCAGAGACATTGGAGCGCAAGCTCGAGCACGCGGAGAAGCTCTCGGTGTTGCGCGAGGAGAACGCCGACCTCGAGGCCGAGCTCGACGAGCTGCGCCGGGCCCACGACAAACAGCGCGAAGAGAACCGCAGTCTGTTGCGGCAGATCGCGTCCCGGGACCGCGCCACCCAAGAGCGGGTCCAAGAGCTGCGCGCGTCGCTCAAGACCGCGCGCAAGCTCGCCACCGGCGCCCCCCTCGACCAGAGCCAAGCGGGGGGCGAGCCGGTGATCGAACGCGTGGGCCTGTTCGTCGACGCGACCAACATCTCGGCCTCGGCCCGGCGCGAACACGGCGGCAACTTTGACTTCATCGCCGCCACCGAGGCGTTGCTCGAGGACCGCAAAGCGGTGGCCCGCCGGGTGTACCTCGTCGAGAACGACAAAGAGGGGGGCGACGGCTTCCGCGGGTTTGTGCGCATGCTCGAGTCCGCCGGCCTCGAGGTGCGGCACAAGCGGCCCAAGACCATGCCCGATGGTTCGCAGAAAGCGGACTGGGACATGGCCATCGCGATGGAGATCCTCGACCTGCGCAACCAGGTGGACACCATCGTGCTGTTCAGCGGCGACGGCGACTACCTCCCCCTCGTGCGCCGGCTCAAACAATGGAACAAACGCGTCGAGGTCGCGGCCTACTCCGCCTCCACCGACAAGGCCCTGAGCCGAACCGCGGACCGCTTCGTGCCCCTCGACGGCAGGTTCGTCGTGCGCTGAGGCGTCCGCGACGAAGACCGCCCCCACGAGGCTGTTCAATCCGATCCCGCGGGGGTATCCATCGGGGCATGGCCCACCTGCGCTGCATCTCGGGTTGCGACGGCGTCCACGACGTGTTCCAGCCGCTGTTTTCCTGTCCTACCTGCGGGGGGCTGGTCGACGTCGCGCACGACCTCGCGCCCTTGCAGCAACATGCGGCGGAGGATTGGCGGGCGCGCATCGCGGCCCGGGCGATTTCGCCGTCCCCCATCGACCAGTCGGGGGTGTGGGCGTTTCGTGAGTGGGTTATGCCTGGGCTGCGCGACGACGAGATCGTGACCCTGGGCGAGGGGCGCACCCCGCTGCTCGACGTGCCCCACCTGCAAAAAAGCCTCGGGGCCGGCCGGGTCCAGCTCAAGCAGTGCGGCCAGTCTTTGACCGGGTCGTTCAAAGACCTGGGCATGACCGTGCTGGTGAGCATGGCCAGCGCGATGAAGGGGCGCGGGGCGGACGTGCGCGCGCTGGTGTGCGCGTCGACGGGCGATACCTCGGCGGCGCTGGCCGCGTATGGCGCGCGGGTGGGGCTGCCGGTGATCGTGCTGCTCCCCGCGGGCAAGATCTCGAGCGCGCAGCTGGTGCAGCCGGTGAGCGCCCAGGCCCACGTGCTCGCCCTCGACGGGGATTTCGACGCCTGCATGAAGGTCGTGCAGGAGGTGTGTCGACTCCCGGGCATGTTCCTCGCCAACAGCAAAAACCCCCTGCGGCTCGAGGGGCAAAAGACCGTGGCCTTCGAGATCGCGGCCCAGCGTGGCTTCGCCGTGCCCGACTTTGTGCTCGTCCCCAGCGGCAACCTCGGCAATGTGGCTGCGCTCGCGTCCGGCTTTTCCCTGTTGCGCGACCTCGGGCTCACCGACCGCGTGCCCCGGCTGGTGGCGTGCCAGGTGGACGCGGCCAACCCCCTGTTCCGTTCGTACGAAAACGGGCTCCAAGCCCTCGAGGCGGTCACCGCCCAGCCCACCCACGCGAGCGCGATCCGCATCGGTGACCCCGTGAGCTACCCCCGGGCCCAGCGCGCCCTGCGCGAGACCGACGGCCTGGTCACGTCGGTGAGCGAGACCGACCTGCTCGCGACCATGGTCGAGGCCGACGCCCACGGGCTGTTTGTGTGTCCTCACACCGCTGCGGCCCTCGCGGGCACAAAGGCATTGTCTGACCTGGGGCAGCTCCAAAAAGACACCGAGCTGGTGGTGGTCAGCACCGCCCACGGCCTGAAGTTCTCGCCGCAAAAGACGGCCTTTCACGACGGGGGCAGCGAGCTCGACGGCATGGACATCCCCCCAGAGCTCGCCGCCCGGCGCAATCCCCCCGAGGCGCTGGCCGCCGACACCGCCATCGTGCGGTCCCGCATCGAGGCCCTGCTCGCATGAGGCGATCATGAACAGCGCCGCCCTGTTCGTCGCATTGGCATTGGCCGCGCCGGCGGAGACGCCGTTCGTGGAGCTCTCGACCCTGTACGGCAATCGCCTGTTGTTCGACGCGCAGGGCATCCCCCTCATCCCCGTGCGGGTCATGGACCAACAGACCCGCGTGCAGCTGTCGTCCCCCGCGCCGATCACCGTGCGCACCGGCGCGGGCCAGACCTTCACCCACCCGGCCCACGCCCCCCTGGTGGTCGAGCGCGCCGCGGGCAAAGCCGCCGCCCGGCAGCAGGTGTTCATCCTCGAGACCCTCGAGGGCGACACCCGGAAAGACCGCGCCAAGCGCCGCGACTTTTTCAAAGCCCAGGGCATCGCGGCCGAGATCCTCAACGTGGGCGGGGTCTATGGCGTGGGGGGCAAAGTGTTCGACAACCGGGCCGCGCTCATCGTGGCGAAGACCCGGCCGACCCCGGCCCAGGAAAAGGCGCTGTCGCTGCGCCCGGTCCCCATCGAACGGCTCGAGCAGCCGCCTGCGGTCACCATGCTCGTGCGGCACGCGGCCGGGGCCGAAAGCGTGCGCGACGTGGTGCAACTCGAGGCCGCCGCGGGGGCGGCGATCACCGTGCGCCGGGTCGAGCACAGCATCGGCTACCCCCAGCACGGGTTCGAGGACCGCACCTTCCGGGGCGCGCTCAGCCTCGCCGCCGACCGCACCGGGCAGCTCGCGGTGGTCAACCTCGTGCCCGAGGATGTGCTTGTCGCCGGCGTGCTCCCGAGTGAGCTGTTCGCCACCGCGCCCATGGCCGCGCTCAAGGCCCAGGCGATCACCGCCCGGGGCGAGGTCTTCGCCAAGGTGGGCAAACGGCACCTGGCCGACCCCTACCTGGTCTGCTCGGCCCAGCACTGCCAGGTCTACAAAGGCCAAAGCGCCGAACACCCGCGCAGCAACGAGGCGGCCCAGCAGACCCGGGGGCAGCTTTTGTTCAAGGACGGCCAGCTCGTCGACAGCGTGTACTCGGCCTGTTGCGGGGGCCACACCGAGCCGAGCCACATCGTCTGGGACCAGCCGCCCAAAAGCGCGCTCACCGGCCGGGCCGACGCGCCCTTCGCCGATCCCGCCCAGCGCATCGATCACCAAAGCCCGGGCAACATCGGCCTGTTCATGGACCAAGCCGCCCACGGGCCCCTCCCGGTGCAGCCCGTGCCCATCGACCTGCGCACCGACCCCGCGGTGGAACAGCTCCTGGCCCTGCCGCGGGAGGCCACCTACTGCGGGGCCTCGACCTTCAACCAAAAGGGCGACGCCTACCGCTGGACCCGGCGCCTGACGCGCCAGGACTTGGCCCGGGCCTTCGCCCGGCACGGCCTGGGGCCGCTGTTGAGCCTGTCCATCCCGGAGCGCGGGCCCGGCGGGCGCCTGCGCATGCTGGTGGCCACCGACGTGACCGGCAAAAGCGTGACCATCCGGCGGGAGCTCCCGGTGCGGCGCCTGTTCAGCCCCGCCCTGCGTTCGGGCCTGTTTGTTATCGATACCGAAAAAGCCAATGATGGCAGCATCTTAGCGGTGACGTTGCGGGGCGCGGGCTTCGGCCACGGCAGCGGGATGTGCCAACAGGGGGCCATCGGCATGGCCGAGGCGGGCCATGACGAGCGCGAGATTCTTCGCCACTACTATGCCGGGGCAGAGGTCCAGCAGGTGTTCGGACCTTGACACCGGTCCCGTGAAATTTATTGAAATCAAGCGCTTGCGCGTGATGGTCGGCCCTTGGTAACCATGGGGGGTCGAATCGTCGCGGGGTTTTTTGTGACCAAGAGCGAGCTCATCGAAGAAGTCTCCAAAGAGTTGGCGCGCCTCGCGTCGGAAATCAGCAAGCGCGACGTGGAGATCATCGTCAACACGATCTTCGACACGATGACCGAAGCGCTCGCCCGCAAAGAACGCATCGAGATTCGCGGGTTTGGCTCGTTCATCGCCAAAGAGCGACGGGCCCGCGAAGGGCGCAACCCGCGCACCGGCGAGAAGGTGCACGTGCCGCGCAAGTGGGTGCCGTTTTTCACCGTCGGCAAGGAGCTGCGCGAGCGGGTCAACAACGGGCCCCAAGAGAGCGCCGCGCCGGCGCCCGCCCCGGTGGGCGAGCCGACCAACAACCGCCCTGATTTCGGGACGTTGTCGTCTTCGGTCGGGCGTTTCGACGACGGCTGAGCCCGATGGACAGGATGTACGCGCCGTGGCGCCGCGCCTTCGTCGAGGGCCGCGCGGCCGACGACGAGGCGGTGCTGCCGACGCCAACAGGTTGTATTTTTTGTGATTTTCCCCGTCGGGGCAAAATCCCCGACGACGGGGACGCGGCGGCGTGGGACCGGGCGCGCTGGGTGGTGACCTGCCGCGCCGAGGGGTTTGTCATCCTCAACAAGTATCCCTACGGGGCCGGCCACGTGATGGTGGTGCCCCACGTGCACACGCATGTGCTTGAAAGTTTGGAGGAAGCGACGTTCCTCGGGGTGCACCGGTTGTTGCGGGAGACGGTCGCGGCGGTGCGCGAAGAGTTCCGGCCCGACGGCCTCAACGTCGGCATGAACATGGGCAAAGCCGGCGGCGCGGGCATCGACGAGCACATCCACTACCACGTGCTCCCCCGCTGGAACGGCGACGTGAACTTCATGCCCGCGTTGATGGACACCAAGGTCATCAGCAGCAGCTTGGCCGACACCTACGACCGCCTCTGCGCGCGCCTGCGCCTGCCTGACGACGCGTGAGGGCACGACGCGTGAGGGCACGACGCGTGAGGGCACGGTTGTCGCCCGCCGCGTGCGTGCTGTGCTCGCTCCTGGCGGCGGGGGTGGCGGCCGCGCGCCCGTTGCCGGCGGTGCCGGTGGCCGAGACGGTGGGGCTGTTGTCCTTGCCGACGCCGGCCGAGCGCCGCCCCGACGGGGGCGCGTGGTTGGTCGTCGAGCACGGCCCCAAGACGCTGAAAGGGAAGCGTTTTTGGCTGCGCTGGGCGCCGCGGGGGCGGGAGGCGGAATGGGACCGGCGCACCCGGGTCGACGTGCGCGCCGAGGACGCGGTGATGTCGTCGGTGCAGGCGGGCAATCGGTTCATCGAGCCGGTGTTTGGCTGGGACGAGGTCTCGGCGTTGGAGTCGCTGGCCGCGTCCCGGCAAGGCGCGCCCATCCGCGTGGGGCTCGACGACGCGGTGCGCGAGGGCGCGGATGTGCTGCGCACCTCGGACGGGCCCATCGAGGTCAGCGGCACCCACCGCCTGCTCGCGCAGGTGGTGAGCAGCGAACACTGCCGGCGGGGGCGCATCACGCTCAAGCCTTACGACAAGGGGCGCGGCGCGTTTTCGCGGCCCGCGATCAGCCTCGCCTACGCGCCGGTCGATCCCGCGACGCCCGGCGAACAAGGCCCGGCCACGTCGCTGTGCGGCATCGAGACCTCGCCGAGCAATCCGCACGGGTTTGTGTGGTTTGGCTCGTTCGACGGGGCGGGGCAGTTCGTCATCGCCGCGGTCCTGCCCCGCGCGCTGTTCGCGCCCGCGGGGGCGCCCCCGGTGGTCCAGGACGCGTCTTATTTTCGCACCCAGAACTTCGCCGACATCCGCGCGGCCCACACCGGGGTGCGCACCACCGTCGTCCACGACGGGCCGTGGGTGGCCGGCACCCGCGGCGTGGTCTTGCACGTCTACGGCAACACCGGCGGCCCCCGCGGCGATCCCGCGCTCTGGCGGCGCCTGTCCGCGGGGCACTTTTCGCTCGGCTTTTTTGAGGTCCGCCGGGACCCGCTCACGGATCGGCCGGCCGCGTTTGTGGTCTACACCCAGCTGTACGGCGGCAACCCCGACGGTATTTTGTCCGCCCGGGTCGCGCGCCACGCCTACCTCGGAGACCTCGCGCGGGGGGTGATGTTTCGCCGCGCGGTGAGCGACGTGCTCGTGGCGTTGCCGGACCCCGGCGAGGTCGTGGTCGGCCGCGTGCGCCAAGACCCGCTCGCGCTGTGGCGCTACGAACTCGACGTGATGGCCGCGCGTTACCGGTCCGGCGACGGCGTGGGCGGGGTGATCATCGGCCCGGCCAACTCCTGCGTGCAGGACGCGACCCAGGCCACGTACATCACCGCCCAACGCTGGCGCGCCGAGGTTGTGCAGCACGAGGACGTGATCGCCGCCCGGCGCCGGGGCGACGGTGGCCGCGCCCTCGTCGAGGTCGCGGCCTGGAACCGGCGCTTTTCCGCCCTGGAAAAACACGTGGTGGGCTGGGGCCGGCTGCGCCGCGACTGGCGGGCGGGGGCCAAGCTGTACGCGCAGGAGCCGAGCTCCAATGAACCTGCAGTCATCGATGCGCCCCGGGCCGCGCTCAGCGTGATGACCATGACCCCGCGATCGGGCCATGACCGCTTCGCCGAACACTTCGTGGAGGCGGGCGAGGGCCCGGTCCGCGTCCAGCGCATGAACTTCGAGGGCGGTCGCATCGACGGCATCGCCCCCCTCGCGCCCAAGTCCATCCTGCGGCGCTGAGGTGTTGCCAGCCGCGCGCCCATGACCGACACCCCCCGCATGGACCGCGTTGTGTACTTGTGCATCGGGGACGAGATCCTCACCGGCAAGATCCGGGATGCCAATGGCTATTCCCTGTCGAAAGCCCTGTTCGCCCACGGGGTCAAGCTCGCCCGCATCGAGGTGTTGCCCGACGTGGTGGACATCATCGCCGCGCGGGTGCGCCACTGGACGGCCGAGGTCGAACACGTGGTGACCTCGGGGGGCATCGGCCCCACCCACGACGACGTGACGTATGAAGCCATCGCCCAGGCCTACGGGGTCGAGGTCGCGCCCCACCCCGAGCTGCTGGCCAAGATGCAGGCACATTACGATGCCCGCGGCATCGAGCTCAACCACGCGCGCAAGAAGATGGCCATGCTGCCCGCGGGCGCGGACGTGCTCATGGGGCAAGGGCATTGGGTGCCGGTGGTCAAGATGCAGCAGGTGTTCATCCTCCCCGGCATCCCCGCGTTGTTCGATCAGCTCTTGCCCCGGGTGCTCGAGCACATGACCGGCACCACCTTCGTGCGCCGGCTGCTGTTCACCCAGCGCGGGGAGGGCGACATCGCGGACGTGCTCACCGCGGCCCAGGAGGCGTTCGCCGACGTGGCCATCGGGAGCTACCCCCGCTACGACCGGGCCGATCACAAGGTGATGGTCACCTTCGACGGCACCGACCCGGCCCGGGTCGAGGCCTGCGCGGCCCAGGTCCAGGGCCCCATCGAAGGGTTCTTCAAGGACCGCGACGACGGCTGACCTGTCTTGCCCGCTCCGCGCGGGCCCCGTACAACAAGGCATGCCCCGCATCCCCGGTTCTGTGCGCCCTCTGCCCCGTGCGATCGGCACCGAGACCGGGCCGGCCGCGCCCCGGGCCACCGAGAGCGCGCCGGCCACGACCCCGGCCCGGACCCCGGCCGAGGTCTACGCGGACATGGCCCCCCTCAACGTGAGCCCGTCGCACACGTTGGGCACGAGCTTCGCCGGCTATTCATGGAAGGCCGAGGACCTCGACGCGGTGATGAAGCAGTACGCGGTGGGCGATGCCCAGGCGTTGGTGCGCACCGCGATCGCGCTCCAGCGCGGCGACCGCACGCTCTCGGCCGACGAGCTCAAGGCCGCGGCGAAAAAGCTCACCAGCTACGTCACCGCCGGCCACCGCTGGTCCCCGGGGGTGCTCGCGGACATCATGCAGCAGCATGGGCTGGCCGAGGAGACCGCGCTGCTGCGCGCAGCCAAACGGTTCGACGACGGCAACAGATATCTCGACCGGGACGAGCTCGCGGCCGGGGCCAAGGTGCTCAAAGGCATTGTCGAGGCCAACGACATCGCCACCGTGCAGGCCCGCCTCGACGAGCTCGGCACGGACCCGCGCTGCACCCTCGAGACCCTGGGCCACATCGAGGGCCAACCCGTGCGGGCGGTGCACATCGGGCCGCACAATGGGCAGGAGCCCAAGTTGCGCGTGCTCGTCACCGGGGGCGTACACGGCAATGAGCCCTGCGGGACCGCGGCCGCGATGTTGCTCGTCGAGCAGCTGCTCAAAGACCCGCGCCTGTCCGAGGACGTGGCCTTCACCGTGGTCCCGCTCATCAACGTGCGCGGCTATCGCGACGGCACCCGGCGCACCCCGGGCGACGACGACCTCAACCGCCACATGCACTTGGAGCATCAAGACAATGACCACCGCCCGGAGGAGGTCGAGATCGTGGAGAACGTGCTCGAGGGGCGCGGCCACGAACTGGTCCTGGACCTGCACTCGGGCATGGCCTCTCGCGATGGTTTTTGGCTCTACCACCGCAACGGCATTGGGCTGGCCAAGCCCGCGCTGGAGCGGTTCGGCCAGGAGTTCCCCCGGCTCAACCCCGCGAGCGTGCCCAACAAAGTCATGCCCGCGCCGGGATTGGTGGAGAGCGACCCGCCGCCGCCCGGCCAAGCCCACAAGGGCACGCTGAAGGATTTCGCCATCGACCACGGCGCGACCTGGGCGTTCACCGTCGAGGCCCCGGGGAGCGTGAGCTACCTCGACCAGGTCATGGGCGAAAACGAGATCGTGCACCAGGTGGTGCTCGAGGCCCGCCTGGCCAAATACCGCGCGGACGTGGCCTGAGCGCGCGGATTAAGCCCGGCCGGCCCCGAATTAAGTCGAGGCCCCACCGGGCGCTGTCTACGGTTTGACCATCCCCAGGAGGAACCATGCGTGATGTGCGTGCCCTGTTTGTGATGGTTGGCCTGTCCGCGCCGTTGGGCTGCGTGGCGGTCGAAGACCCCATCGTCACCGAGCCCGGTCCCGGCGGCTGGGTCATGATCGAGCGCGAGGCGTTCGGCGCCGACGAGACCAGCTGGGGGGTCGAGACCTGGACCTACGACGACGACAACCGGTTGGTGGCGTCCGAGGAGCGACAGGCCTGTTATTGCCTGAGCGGGGGGCGCTGGGTGTCGGCGGTCTACGAGCACGGGCCGGGCCTCTATGCCGCCACGGTGGTGAGCGACGAGCCGGGCTACGCCGACCGGGCGGTGGTGGCGCACCGGGACGCGGCCGGTCGCTGGACCGACCACCGCCTCGAGATCGATGGCGAGACCATCGAGGAGAGAACCTACCTGTACGACGAGGCCGGTCGCCTGTCCGCGGTGCACCGGACCGACGGCGCGGACGTGACCCTGACCTGGTCGGACACCGGCAAGCTGCTCAGCCGGCACGAGGACGACCTCTTGAGCACGGCCTTTTCCTACGACGAGGCCGACCGCATCGACGGGTGGCACACCAGCTACTCCGCGGCCGAGGTCACGTACGGCGACGATGGCCGGGTCGCGTCCTACGCCACCACCCACCAAGCCGACCCGACCTGGGTCACCACGTACGACTACGACGCCGGCGGCCAAATGGTGCACAGCGAGGCGCGGCAAGAGGGGGACGGCACCATCGCCACCGAGCAGCTCGCGGTCTACGACGCGTCTGGCCGCGTCTCGTTCCACCAGACCCTCGATCACCGCAGCGGCGTGCGCACCACCCGGTCCCACGTGTTCGACGAGGCCGGGCGGCTGGTGGAGCTGACCTACGAGAGCAACCTCGCCCCCCAGGTGACCACCGCCGCGTACGAGACCAACGACGACGGCACCGTGACCGTGACCGTTCGTCATGAAGGCACATTGGCGCAACGGACCCGGTACCGCCACTTCGACCAGGCACCGGACCTGGGGTTTGTCTCCCCCGACGTGACCCCGGCGTTGCCCTTGCCCCTGGTGCGGCTCCCCGAGATGGTTCCCTAGAGGGCAAAAAAGGGGTTGAAGCCCGGCGCACACCGACATCGACCACGGCCGGGCGGGAGCCAAACGGGCGGGTGAAGATGGCAACGCTCTTGCGTTGCTTGGCATAAAAAAGGGCGGGTGAGGATTCCACCTCACCCGCCCCGGGTTGTGCAGGAACTTTGTGTCAGCGGCTCAGTGACCGTAGGTGTGGGTGTGCCAGAGCGCGCCCCCACCGCCATAGATCACCACGTTGCCGTCGTTCTGGATCGCGAGCCACGCGCCGCCGTTGCCGTAGGTGCCGGAGTTCCAGCGCACCGCGTTGCCGGGCCCGTAGAGCACGAGGTTGCCGTCGGTCTGCATCGCGAGCACCGACGTGCTTTGGCCGTTGGTGCCGGTGGCCCACAGGGGCGCGCCGTTTTTGTAGAGCACCACGTTGCCGTCGGTCTGGTGCACGAACAAGAAGCGTCCGTCGCAGCTGTGCACGCCTTGGCCGGGGGCCAGGCTTTGGCCCGAGCCGAGCGAGCCGCAGCCCGCGGGGGCGGGGGCGGGGGGCGGCGGAGGGTCGCCGCCGCCGCCGTTGTTCAGCTCGGCGAGCTTGTTGTTGGCCATCTGGCGGAGGTTGCCGAGCTGCGCGTAGAGGTGATTGCCGGGGCAGGCGGTGGACGCGTAGCTGTGGTCGCGGTGACCGCGCACCTTGTCACTGTTGATCGGAATGCCGTGCAGCAGGTTGAGCATCGCGAGCAGGCCCGACCCGTGGTCCATGGCCGCGGCCGACGGGGATTCGTTGCCGCACGTCGGGTGGAAGCAGCCGAGGAACACCACGCCGACGTTGCCGGTGTTGTTGTTCTTGGTGTGGCCGCCGCGGTAGGGCTGGGGGCGGAGCTCAAAGATGCGGCCGTCCTGGGCCACGCCGAAGTGGTAGGCGACGTCGCAGTAGCCGCGGCCATCCATGTGGTAGGCCTGGGTCTGGCGGATGTACGCCTCGACGTTGGCCCCGGCCACGCTCGCGGTGTGGTGAATGGCGATGCGGTAGTAGTTGTTGCCCGGCTCTTTGGTCGAGCAGCGGTGGGCGCGCGCGCCCCACGCCGACCGCGGCTTGACCCCGACGAAGGCCAGCTCCCCGGCGAGACCGTCTTCGCTCTCGGCGGTGTCCTCGAGCTCCAGATCGTTCGAGGGGTCGGCGAGCACCGCGGGGGCGAAGGTCAGCTGGTCGATGACGTCCGCGTCCTCGGCCTGCAAACCGACTTCCACCGAGAGGTAGACGCTGTCGAGCGCGCCTTTGCCCGCGAGCAAGCCGCCCTCGTTGAAGGTCCACTCGACCTCATGCCACGCCCCGGTGACGTCCCCGTCGCGGCCGCGCACCCACAAGGGCATCGGTTCGCTCTGCGCGTGCATGGTCAACATCAGGCCGACCTGTTCGGCCCCTTCGATCAGATCGACGGGCGGGCTCACCAGCCGGTCGCCGATGGGCAGGAACGTCTCCGCGAGCTCCTCGGGGTCAACGGTGACCTCGACGTCATGGGACACGTCCTCGGCGCGGGGGGCGACGTTCAGCGGGTTGTCGCCGTCCAAGTGGTTGGTGCAACCAACCGCGGCGATCACGGGAAGCAGAAAACAAAGTTTGTGGTGCATGGAACTCCCTCTTGGTGACGAGCACACCGTAGGGAAGCTTTGGACCGGGCGGACCTGAAAGCGCCGAAAACCTCCTGGCAGTCTCGCGCGCCCGCGTGGGGATGCGACGTCGACCACGACCCATCAGGTGGGTTTCAGGCCGCGGCGGCGTCGTTCAGGTGTGTTCAGCGCGAACCGGCGCGTTTTGTATCGACGTCCCAGGTGAGCTCGACCTGGGCCGGCGGCCCCTTGAACCGTGGATAGCGGATGGTGGCGAAGGCCTCGTCCAAACACGATGACGTCTTGCCCATCTTCAGGTGCCGCGGCCGGGTGTCGTATTCGCTCACCCGCCCGTCAGGGCTGACCTCCCAGGACAGGGCGACCTCGGTGTCGAACTCGGTGAGGTCGTCGCTCTGCTTGACGCAGTCTTCGAGCAGCACGCGGTAGTCGCTGAGCACGATCTTGGCGTCCCGGTCCGAGAACCGGCGTTGGCGCCGGCCTTGGGAAAAATCCTGGAACGAGGGCGCCCCCCACTTGTCCTGCTCGAGGCGGGCGCAGCTGACGTTCTTTTCGTCCCACAGCGCCGCGCACAGCCGGCTGCTGCGGGGGGAGCGCCGGTAGAGGGCGGGGGCCGCGTCGAACGCCGGGCGGGACACGGGCACGGTCACCGCGCGGTCCGCGGCGAGGGAGGCGAGGGCCGCTTGTTCGAGCCGCTTTTTGTCCTCTTCGAGACGGGACAGGCCGAGATGGGCGCGCTGGGCCACTCGTTCGTGGTCGCGGCGGCCGTCCGCGTCGATCAGCTTTTTGAACCCCGCGCGTGATTTTTTGGCCCCCCCTGTGCTCACCGCGTACAGCTCGGCCACCAGCAACGCGGCCCGGCGCGCGGCGGCGTCGTCACCGAGCCCGGCGTAGGCTTTGCGGCCCGCGGCGAGGGTCTCGAGCAGCTTGCGGTCCTTGTCCGAGAGCTTGGCGGGCGGCCTTTTTCGTTTCTTTTTCAGGGACTTAGTGAGCGACTTGGCCGCCTTGTCCGCGGCCCGGGCGGCCTTGAGCAGGCCCCGGGTGCGCTTTTGGGCCTTCTTGTCCCGGAGCTTCTTGGCCTGTTTGTCGGCTTGCTTGAGCGCCTTGGATCGGGGCCCCGCGCGCCCCGCGGTGCCGTACAGCGCGGCGACCTGAAGCCAGGCCGCGAGCTTGTCCTCGGGCGCCGTGCTCTGCTTGGTCAGCGCCTTGGCCGCCTTGATCCGGTCGGTGATCGAGGCCCGGTCCTCGTCGGCAAAATCCCGCAACGCCTGGCGCCGGGCCGCGTCCGACAGCGGCATCTCGGCCTTGAGCGCCGCATAGGTCTGCGGCCCGTCAGCGGGCAAGATCGAACACAACAAGACCAGGGCCGGCAGCATCGCGGAGGGGTTGTTAGCTTGTTCGGCCCGGCAAAAAAACGTCGGGATGGTGGTGGCGGGATGCAGATTTAGGGCCAACGCGGTGTCTCACCGGATTAGCTGTGTAAAAACGGGGCATTTCGTGTGCTCTTGACAGCTGACCCGGGATCCCGTACCCGCCAGCTGTACCCACCAGAAAAGACCCCCTCCCGATCATGATTGGGTGGGGTTTCTTATCTGGTCGATTTTTCGACGGAGTCAGACTGATCCCATTTTCCGACGAGTGACCAACACGACGCGCGGAAAAAGGGAATAGCTGTCTTCGCATGAGTGAGGCGCTCGTCCATGACGCGGATCCAACAGAACTTCGCCATTCGCAACAACTTCGGAAAAATCAAACCCCTCGTCGGGCTCCCCAACCTGATCGACATCCAGCGCAAGAGCTACGACAAGTTGCTCCAGCTTGACGTCGACCCCAAGGCCCGGGACGACGACGGATTGCAGGCGGTGTTCAAGAGCGTCTTCCCGATCAAGGACTACAACGAGACCGCGAGCCTCGACTTCGTGAGCTACGACCTCGGCAAGCCCAAGTACGACGTCGACGAGTGCCGTTCGCGGGGCATGACCTTCGCCGCCCCGATGCAGGTCACCATTCGCCTCGTCATCTGGGACAAGGACGAAGTGTCCGGCACCCAATCGGTCCGCGACGTCATCGAGCAAGAGGTCTACTTCGGCGAAATCCCGCTGATGACCGAGTTCGGGACGTTCATCATCAACGGCACCGAGCGGGTGGTGGTCAGCCAGCTGCACCGTTCGCCGGGCGCGTTCTTCGACTCTGACAAGGGCCGCACCCACGCGTCGGGCAAGCTTTTGTACAACGCGCGCATCATTCCCTACCGCGGCTCGTGGCTCGACTTCGAGTTCGACCACAAAGACATCATCCACTGCCGCATCGACAAGAAGCGCAAGTTCCCCGCCACCATCCTGCTCAAGGCCCTGGGCTACACCGCGGAAGAGCTGCTCGACTTCTTCTACCGCAAAGAGACCGTGCGGCTCGACGGCAAGGGCAAATTCCTCAAGCTGGTCGACTACGACCTGCTCGCCAGCCAACGCGCCACCCGCGACGTGAAGCACCCCGAGACCCGTGAGATCCTGGTCAAGAAGAACCGCCGCTTCACCCCCCGCGCGATCAAGAAGATGAAAGACGCGAGCATGGACGTCATTCCCCTCGACGAGGAGGAAGTGAACGGCCTGATCTCGGCCGAGGACATCATCGACGAGGACACCGGTGAGGTGTTGGCCGAGTGCAACGAGGTGTTCACCACCGAGAAGCTCGAGACCCTCCGCGAGGCCGGCTACAACGAGGTGAAAGTCCTGTTCATCGACGGGCTCAACGTCGGCAGCTACCTGCGCGACACCCTGGCCCTCGACAAGATCAACACCCGCGAAGAAGCCATCCTCGAGATCTTCCGCCGGACCCGTCCGCACGATCCGCCGGCCCTCGACATCGCCGAAGGCGTGTTCAACAACTTGTTCTTCAACCCCGAGCGCTACGACCTCAGCCAGGTCGGCCGCCTGAAGTTGAATCACAAGTTCAACCTCGACGAGCCCCTCACCAACCGGGTGCTGACCAAGCGCGACATCATGGAGGTGGTCAAGTACCTGATCGAACTCCGCAATGACGCTGGATCGACCGACGACATCGACCACCTCGGCAACCGCCGGGTCCGGGCGGTGGGCGAGCTTCTGGAGAACCAGTTCCGGGTGGGCTTGGTGCGCATGGAGCGCGCGATCAAAGAGCGCATGAGCGTGCAAGAGATCGAGACCCTCAAGCCCAATGACATGGTCAACCACAAGCCGGTGGCGGCGGTGGTCAAAGAGTTCTTCGGCTCTTCCCAGTTGAGCCAGTTCATGGACCAGACCAACCCGCTGTCCGAGGTGACCCACAAGCGTCGCCTCTCGGCCCTCGGGCCCGGTGGTCTGACCCGCGAGCGCGCCGGCTTCGAAGTCCGCGACGTGCACCCGACCCACTACGGCCGCATCTGCCCGGTGGAGACCCCCGAAGGACCGAACATCGGCCTCATCGCGTCGCTCTCGACGTACGCCCGGGTCAACGAGCACGGCTTCGTCGAGACCCCGTACCAAAAGTGCGACGACGGCCGGGTGCTCCCCGAGGTGCAGTTCTACTCTGCGCTGCAGGAGGAGAGCCACACCATCGCCCAGGCGAACTCGCCGTACGACGACAAAGGCAACTTCATCGATTCGTTGGTCCAAGCCCGGCAGGGCGGGGAGACGGTGATGGTGGATCCGAAAGAGATCACCCTCATGGACGTCTCGCCCAACCAGCTGGTGTCGGTGGCCGCGTCGCTCATTCCCTTCCTGGAGAACGACGACGCCAACCGCGCGCTCATGGGCGCCAACATGCAGCGGCAAGCAGTGCCATTGTTGCGCACCGACTCGCCGTTGGTGGGCACCGGCATCGAGGCCGCGGTGGCCCGCGACTCTGGGGTGTGCCAAGTGGCGCGTCGTCCCGGGGTGGTGGACTACGTCGACGCCAGCCGGGTGGTGGTGCGTGTCGATGCCAAGGCCATCGACGACACCGGTTCGCAGGTCGATATCTACAAACTGAACAAGTACATGCGGTCGAACCAATCCACCTGCTTCAACCAGAAGCCGGTGGTGGAGATCGGGGACCGCCTCGAGATCGGCGACATCATCGCCGACGGCCCGTCCACCGAAATGGGTGAATTGGCATTGGGCCGGAACGTCACCGTGGCGTTCATGCCCTGGCAGGGCTACAACTTCGAGGACTCCATCCTCATCAGCGAGCGCATCCTCAAAGACGACCTCTTCACCTCGGTGCACATCGAGGAGTACGAGTGCGTGGCCCGCGACACCAAGCTCGGGCCCGAGGAAATCACCCGCGACATCCCCAACGCCGGGGAAGAAGCGTTGGGTGACCTCGACGAGGCGGGCATCATTCGCATCGGTGCGGACGTGAAGGCGGGCGACATCCTGGTGGGCAAGATCACCCCCAAGGGCGAGACCCAACTGTCCCCCGAGGAGAAGCTGCTTCGCGCCATCTTCGGCGAGAAGGCCGGCGACGTGCGCGACACCTCGCTGCGCATGCCCCCCGGCACCTACGGCACGGTGATCGACGCCAAGGTCTTCACCCGCCGTGGCGTCGACAAGGACACCCGCGCCCAGGCCAACGAGGATGAAGAAGAAGCGCGTTTGCTCAAGGACCAGAACGACGAGATTCGGATCATCCGGAACTCGGCGCTCGGTCGCGTGCGCAGCATCCTCGCCGGCAAGTCCACCACCAACAAACTCGTCGACGACAAAGGCAAGGTGCTGCTCAAAAAGGGCGACACCCTCGACGACGAAATGCTCGAGCGGGTGGACTGGAAGTACTACGAGGACATCCCCATCGACGACGAGGCGGCCAAGGACCGTGTGCGCCTCATCATCAAGACCATGGCGGACCAGACCGACATGGTGCGGGTGGCGTTCTCGGAAAAAATCGAGCGCCTCAAGCGCGGCGACGAGCTTCCCCCCGGCGTGATCAAGATGGTGAAGGTCTACATCGCGGTGAAGCGGAAGCTGCAGCCGGGTGACAAAATGGCCGGCCGCCACGGGAACAAGGGTGTGGTCAGCCGCGTGCTGCCGCAAGAGGACATGCCTTACCTCGACGACGGTACCCCCGTCGACGTGGTGCTCAACCCGCTGGGGGTGCCCTCCCGCATGAACGTCGGGCAGATTCTGGAGACCCACCTCGGGTGGGCGGCCAAAGGCATCGGCGAGCGGCTCAACGCGATGATGGAGGACGGCGAGGGCGCCGATGCCATCAAGCAGGTGGCGGAAGAGGCGCTGTTGGCCCAGAACCACAAAGAAATGGTGAAGAGCCTCGACGACAAAAACCTCGACCGGCTGATCAAGAAGTTGACCAAAGGGGTGGCGATGGCCACGCCGGTGTTCGACGGGGCCAAGGAAGACAAAATCCAAGACCTCCTCGAGCTCGGCCTGCGCGACCGGTCGGGTCAGTCGATTCTGTTCGACGGGCGCACCGGCGACCCGTTCGACCGGGATGTCACCGTGGGCACGATGTACATGCTCAAGCTGCACCACTTGGTCGACGACAAGATCCACGCCCGTTCGATTGGGCCCTACTCCCTGGTCACCCAGCAACCGCTGGGCGGCAAGGCGCAGTTCGGGGGCCAGCGTCTCGGGGAGATGGAGGTTTGGGCGATGGAGGCCTACGGCGCCGCCTATGCGCTGCAGGAGTTCTTGACCGTCAAGTCCGACGACGTGGTGGGTCGTACCCGCATGTACGAAGCCATCGTCAAGGGCGAGCACGTGCTCGAGTCCGGCATCCCCGAGTCCTTCAACGTGTTGATCAAGGAGCTGCAGAGCCTCGCGCTCGACGTGCAGCTCCTCGAAGAGACCGACCACCTTTTCTACTGATTGCTGAGCGGGACGCGCGCCGGAAGGCGCGCACTGTCCACGAACTCTTTTTGGGAGAACCGTCGTGAAAGACATTTTTAACTTTTTCGAAAAACCGAAAGACCCTCTCAGCTTCAACGCCATCCGCATCCAGTTGGCGTCGCCGGAGAAGGTGCGCGACTGGTCGCACGGTGAAGTGAAGAAGTCCGAGACCATCAACTACCGGACGTTCAAGCCCGAGCGTGACGGGCTTTTCTGCGCCAAGATCTTTGGCCCGGTGAAGGACTACGAGTGCCTGTGCGGCAAGTACAAGCGCATGAAGCACCGCGGTGTGGTGTGCGAGAAGTGCGGCGTCGAGGTCATCCAGTCCAAAGTGCGTCGTGAGCGCTTGGGCCACATCGTGCTCGCCACCCCGGTGGCGCACATTTGGTTCCTCAAGTCTTTGCCCAGTCGCATTGGCAACCTGCTCGACATGACCATGAAGGACCTCGAGCGGGTGCTCTACTGCGAGAGCTACGTGGTCATCGATCCCGGCCAGACGCCGTTCACCGAGGGTGAGCTGCTCCCCGAGGACAAGTACCAAAAAGCCCAAGACGAATACGGCGAGGACGCGTTCCTGGCCGGCATGGGCGCCGAAGCGATCCGGGAGTTGCTCCGCAACCTCGAGCGCGGCCCCAACAACGACATGAAGGGCATCGAGTGGCTGAGCAAGTTCCTGCGCCAAGAGCTGGCGGAGGCGACCTCGGAGGCCAAGCGCAAGAAGATCTCCAAGCGGCTCAAAGTCGTGGAGAGCTTCCGCAACAGCAACAACAAGCCCGAGTGGATGATGCTCGAGGTGGTGCCGGTGATTCCGCCGGATCTGCGCCCCCTGGTGCCCCTCGACGGGGGCCGGTTCGCGACCTCGGACCTCAACGATCTCTACCGCCGGGTCATCAACCGCAACAACCGCCTCAAGAAGCTGCAAGAGCTCAACGCGCCGGAGATCATCATCCGGAACGAGCGCCGCATGCTGCAAGAAGCGGTGGACGCGCTGTTCGACAACGGTCGTCGCGGCAAGATCATCACCGGACCCAACAAGCGGGCGCTCAAGTCCCTCAGTGACATGCTGAAGGGCAAGCACGGTCGCTTCCGCCAGAACCTCCTCGGCAAACGCGTCGACTACTCGGGCCGCTCGGTCATCGTCGTCGGCCCCGAGCTGCGTCTGCACCAGTGTGGTCTGCCGAAGATCATGGCCCTCGAGCTGTTCAAGCCGTTCATCTACAACAAGCTCGAAGAGCGCGGCTACGTCACCACCATCAAGTCTGCGAAGAAGATGGTGGAGCAGCAAAAGCCCGAGGTCTGGGACATCCTCGACGAAGTCATTCGCGAGCACCCGGTGATCCTCAACCGCGCGCCCACGCTGCACCGCCTCGGCATGCAAGCGTTCGAGCCGGTGCTCATCGAGGGCAAGGCCATCCAGCTTCACCCGCTGGTGTGCACCGCGTTCAACGCTGACTTCGACGGTGACCAGATGGCGGTCCACGTGCCGCTGTCCATCGAGGCGCAACTCGAAGCCCGCGTGCTGATGATGTCGACCAACAACATCCTCTCGCCCGCGTCGGGTCGTCCGATCATCGTGCCCACCCAGGACATCGTGCTCGGCTGCTACTACATCACCCGCCAGCGTCCTTACGCCACGGGTGAAGGCATGATCTTCTCCGGGGTCGACGAGGTGCGCGCCGCCTACGACGCCGGCGTCGTCGAGCTGCACGCGCAGATCAAATGCCGCATCGGAGAGAAGCGCGAGACCACCACCGTGGGCCGCGTGCTGATGTGGGAGATCGTGCCCCCGCAGATCGGGTTCGAGTCGATCAACCGCGTGATGGGCAAAAAGGAGCTCGGGGAGCTCATCGACAAGTGCTACCGCGCCACCGGCCAAAAAGAGACCGTGCTCCTCGCCGACCGGCTGCGGACCATGGGCTACACCGAGGCCACCCGGGCGGGCATCTCCATCGCGATGATCAACATGGAGATTCCCGAGTCGAAGGAGGGCATCCTCGACCGCTGTAACGCCGAGGTCGAAGAGATCCGCAACGACTACGTCGAGGGTCTCATCACCAACGGCGAGCGCTACAACAAGGTCATCGACATCTGGTCGAAGGCGGCCGAGGAGATCGCGGGCGAGATGATGCAAAACATCTCGACCGAACAGGTCACCAGCCCCGACGGCAAAGAGACGAAGACCATGCCGTCCTTCAACCCGCTGTACGTCATGGCGGACTCCGGGGCGCGTGGCTCGACCCAACAGCTCAAGCAGCTCGCGGGGATGCGCGGTCTGATGGCCAAGCCCTCGGGCGAGATCATCGAGACCCCCATCACCGCGAACTTCCGCGAGGGCCTCACCGTCGGTCAGTACTTCACCTCGACCCACGGGGCGCGCAAAGGGTTGGCCGATACCGCGCTCAAGACCGCGAACTCCGGTTACCTGACCCGTCGCCTCGTCGACGTGGCCCAGGACGCGATCATCACCGAGTTCGACTGCGGCACCATCGACGGCATCGAGATCACGCCGCTCGTCGAGGGCAACGACATCATCGAGGGCATCGGGGACCGCATCTTGGGTCGGACCGCGCTCGAGGACGTCACCGACCCGGTGTCCGGCGAAATCTTGATCCCCGCGGGGACCGAGATCGACGAGGCCGGGGTCAAGAGCGTCGAGGAAGCGGGCATCACCCGGGTGAAAATCCGGTCCGTGCTCACCTGCCAGACCCGCCGCGGCATCTGCGTGCAGTGCTACGGCCGTGACCTCGCCCGGGGCCACGTGGTCAACATCGGTGAAGCGGTGGGCGTCATCGCGGCGCAATCCATCGGGGAGCCGGGCACCCAGCTGACCATGCGGACCTTCCACATCGGGGGCATCGCGTCCGGTTCGGCCCAGCAGTCCAGCCACGAAAACCGCGGCGAAGGCGAGGTTCGGTTCGAGAACCTCCAGACAGTGGTGCGTCGTGACGGGGCCCGCGTGGCCATGAACCGCCAAGGGGCGATCAAGGTCGTCGACGCGGCGGGCCGAGAGCGCGAGACCTACCCGGTGGTGTACGGCTCGGTGATCAAGGTGGCCGAAGGCGACCAAGTGAAGCCGGGCACGACGCTGGTCGAATGGGACCCGTTCTCCGTGCCGATCCTCACCGAGGTGGCGGGGGTGGCCAAGTACGGCGACCTCGTCGACGGCGTGACCTACCGCGAGGCGGTCGACGACGCGACGGGCATGACCCACAAGCAGGTGACCGACTCCAAAGACGCCAACGCGCGGCCCCGCATCTCGATCAAGGGTGCGGACGGCGAGACCATCACGCTGCCCTCGGGCCGCGGGGTGGCGCGTTACCTCCTGCCCAAGGGCGCGATCATCGAGATCAAGGAGGACGGCCAGGAGGTGCAGCCCGGCGACGTGCTGGCCAAGGTCAACCGTGAGGCGTCGCGGACCAAGGACATCACCGGTGGTCTGCCGCGGGTGGCGGAGTTGTTCGAGGCGCGCAAGCCCAAGGACTTCGCGGTCATCTCGGAGATCGACGGCACGATTTCGTTCGGGCCCGACACCAAGGGCAAGCGCAAAGTCATTGTCACGCCGGAGCTGGGTGAGCCGCGCGAGTACTTGATCGCGAAGGGCAAGCACATCTCGGTGCACGAAGGGGACTTCGTGCGGGCGGGCGACCCGTTGATGGACGGGTCGGCCAACCCCCACGACATCCTGCGCGTGCTCGGGGAAAAGGCCCTGGCCAAGTACCTCGTCGACGAGATCCAAGAGGTCTACCGGCTGCAGGGCGTGAAGATCAACGACAAGCACATCGAAGTGATCGTGCGGCAGATGTTGCGTCGCGTGAAAGTGAAGAAGCCGGGCGACACCAGCTTCCTCACCGACGAGCAGGTCGAGAAGTACTTGTTCGAGCAAGAGAACGAGCGCGTGTTGCAGCAAGGTGGCGAGGCCTCGGTGGCCGAACCTCTCCTGCTCGGCATCACCAAGGCGTCGCTGTCCACCGAGTCGTTCATCTCCGGGGCGTCGTTCCAGGAGACGACCAAGGTGCTCACCGAGGCCGCGGTCAGCTCGAAGATCGACTACCTGCGCGGTCTCAAAGAGAACGTGATCATGGGTCGTCTGATCCCGGCCGGCACCGGCCTGCCCAACTACTCGTACCTCGCGGTGCAGGTGGAAGACGGCGGCACCTACGACGACAGCGGCCTGCTTGAGGATCTGCCCGAGGAGCTGCTCGAGCGCGCGGGCTGAACGCCTCGCTTTTCACGAAAAGGCCGCCGTGAGGCGGCCTTTTGTTTTGGGCCCGAGATCTGCTGCGTGAAACCACGCGGCCGTGTCAGACCGCGCGCGAGGCTGGACAAAACCCCTTTTGGTTCAGGGGCATACAAACGGTACGACCTTTGATCCGCCGACCGTTGGTGACTATGCTCGGGCCGGGAGGCAAGTCTATTCGTGGATGAGGATCCGACATCTGGCGCCTCGGGAGAGGCCGGGTTTGACGAGGTCTCGTCAGAAGAGTTGGTGGACGACAACACCGCCGCCGATGCGGCGGAGTTGACGTCAATCCGTCGCGTGGCGCCGCCCAACCCGAGCAGCGGCGAGCGCAAACGCGTCTTGGCCGGCAAGTACCTGTTGGAAAGAGAAATCGCGCGCGGGGCGATGGGTCACGTCTTCCTGGCCACCCAGATCAATCTCAAGCGCCGGGTGGCGGTCAAGGTGCTGTTGCCGCAGAACAGCGGCGTCGACTTCGATCGGCGGTTTTTGCTCGAGGCCCAAATGGCCGCGGGCCTATCCCACCGCAACATTGTGGTTGTCCACGACTACGGCCAGTCCAAGAACGGCCTGCTGTTCATGGCCATGGAGTACCTCAACGGACCGACCCTCGGCCGGCTCTTGGCCCGCACCGGGCCGCTTCCCGTCGGACGAGCCTGCAATATCATTCTGCAAGTGGCGCGCGCGTTGCGTTGCGCGCACCGCGCGGGCGTGGTGCATCGCGACCTCAAGCCCGGAAACGTGATGATCGTGCAGGGGGACGACGAGGAAGGCGAGGTCGCGAAGGTTCTGGATTTTGGACTGGTCAAGGTGTTCGAACGCGAACCCGCAGCACATCCCAAGAGCTCGGATGAGCCGCTGACCAATGACGGCCTGATGCTGGGCACCCCGCGGTACATGGCCCCGGAGCAGATCATCGGCAAGGACGTGGACCCTCGGTCCGACATTTATGCGTTGGGGGCGCTCTTCTATCGACTGCTCACCGGGCGCCACCCGTTCGAGGGCGAGCACGACGTCGAAATTCTCAACGCCCAGTTGAAGACCAACCCCATCCCGTTGCGACAGCAGCCCGGGTGCGAGGCATTGCCCCCTGAGCTCGAGGCGCTGATCGCCCACTGCATGCGGCGCAAGATCGAAGAGCGCTTGGATTCGGCGTCCACGTTCATTCATCGACTGCGCGATCTCATCACCGTCGCGTTGACCGACCCGCAGTTGCGGCCCCTGTTCGACGTGGGCAAGGTCGGCGGCTTGCCTGCGTCGGCATTGGCGTTGTCCAGCTTGAGCGACCGGGAAGGCTCAAGCTCGGGTTCGCGCGGGGTGTTGCACGAAGACATCAAGAGTTCGCGGCCCCGGCTCGATGGCAGCGGCGTGCTGCAGACCCCCGACACCCCGATGACGACGCACTTGCCGGATTCCGTGCCGCCGTCCCCCGCGCCCCAGGTGGAGACCACCGGCATGGCCGCCACGTCAACCGACCACGACCTCGGCGCGAACCAGTACGAGTACACCACGTCAGGCCCCCCCCCGCGGCGCTGGTTGCCCATGGCCGCGGGCATCGCCCTGGTGCTGTTTGTGTTGATCGGTGCAATTACATTGCTCAACCACGAACCCGCCCCGGCCGACGGCCCCGGCCCGGATGCACCCACCGCCGCGGTCTCCGGCGAACCGCCCCCGGCGCCCCCGGCGGCGCCCGACGAGATTCCCGCCACCCGGGCCCCGCCCGACGACGACCCGGCGCCGGAGACCACCGCCCGGGCCGAGGACGCCCCGCCGCCGCCTCCCACGGCCGAACCCGACGACAAGCCGCGCACGACGTCGTCGTCGAAGCGCACCTCGCGCCGCAGCACCCGCAAGGCCAAGGCCCGCCAGGCGCGCCGGGTGGCCCAGAAACGCGCGGACCAGAAGGCGGCCGCGGCCGACGACGACAAGGCCGCGCCGGAGGACCCCGCCGAAGAGACCAGCGTCAGCGTCGGGGACACCTTGCTCGCCGTCCCCGGGCAGAGCCCCGAGCCCAAGCGGCGCAAACGCCGCGCGGCGGGGGAGAAGGTCGGCGGGGTGTTGCTGGCGTCGCCCGACGACGTCGAGAGCGTACAGCCGCGGGAGCGCGGCGCCCAATCCGAACCGAGCAAGGTGAACAACGGCGACGTCACGCTCGCCGACGACTACCAATGAGGATGGCATGAACCGGTTGACCGCCAGCGGATGGGCCGCTTGCACCCTGATGTGGACCTTGGCCACCGCCTCGGGCGCGTGGGCCCAGGACACCGGCGACATCGCGCGCCGCCTCGTGGGCGAAGGCATCGAAGCGGCCCGGTCGCAGGACTGGATCACGGCCCAGGATCGTTTTGCCCGGGCGTACGAGATTCAGCCGTTGCCCTTGACGCTCTACAACCTCGCCGCGGCCCAAGAGAAGACCGGCGACCTCGTGGGCGCGGACCGTTCGTACCGCATCTTCCTGCGGGAGACCGCCCCCGGCGAAACCGACGACTTTCGGCGCATCGCCATCGAACGGCGCAAGGCCCTGAAGGGCCGCATCTGTTACGTGGTGCTCAGCGCCGAGAACCTCGACCCCGACGACGTTGTGCTCGTCGACGGCAAAGAGATCGCCCACGCCGTGCTCGGGGAGTCGCTGCCCAGCAACCCCGGCGCGCTCAACGTCCGCGTCGAGCGCCATGGCCAAGTGGTGGCCAACCAACGGGTGGCGTTGTCGGAGGGCGACACCCAGCGGGTCGAGCTCACGCTTCCCGCCTACGAGCCCCCGATGGCCGCGCCCGCGGCCACCAGCGAGCGCGGCGCGGCACAGAATGGCGCGCCGGCCCCGGCCACGGGCTCGTCTCCTGCCGCCGCCGACAACCCGGGGGCGGCGGCCCCGGCCGCCGCGGCCGAGGACGAGGAGGGCTCGGTGTTCGCCTCGCCGATTTTGTGGGGCACGGTCGGCGCGGTGGCCCTGGGCACGGTGGTGTTGGTGGCGGCGGGGGCCGCGGGGGGCGTGATCGCCTACTTCACCCCCAGCGATAAGCCGGTGACGACGTCGACCATCGACCCGGTGGCGATCGAGGGCCGCTGAACCGCAGGGCGCGCCCTGCACGAGCAAACATGATCATGAAGAACGAAAAAAATGTATATGCACCCGCTGGCGCACCCCCGGGACGCTGGGCGTTGGGGCTGGCGCTGATCGCGGGCCTCCTCTCCGGCTGCCCCCAAGATCAGGGCCCGGAGCCGGAGCCGGAGGCCGAGGACGCCGGCGACCCCGACCCGGTCGATGCGGGCGAGGGCGGGTTTTGTCCCTCGGAGATCCTGTTCTCGAGCCTCACCGATGGCATCGCCCACGTGGGCTGGAGCGGCTTCACGCACAATGTCGGCCCTGCCGACGGGGCTTACTTTTGGGCCGAGGTGGTGGCGTGCGACGACGATTGTCGGAACTGCCGCTTCGAGGGGCCGATCAACCGCGGCGCGGTCAACCTCCTCCGCTGCGAGAGCGACTCGTCGGTGCAGTGTGAGGTCGACGGGGACGGCACCCCGACCACGGTGTGCCCCAACTACAAGTGTCTGCCCCACCTCGGGGGCCCTGGCGTCGATTTGTGCATGAACAACTTCGCGCCCTGCGGCTCGGACGCGGATTGCACCCCCGGCCAATGCAAGATTTTCTGGGGCGGGAACAGCGCGTCCAACATCGCGGTCTCGTCTTACGGCTTGGTGTTCGGCGCGCCGGACGAAAACCCGCCGGTGCAAGGCACCATCGACTTGTTCAACGGCACAGTGACATTCCAGCGCCTCGGCTTTCAAATCACCTCGTCCACCGATCGCATCCCGGGCTTCCCCCCGGTGTGCTTGGGCGACACCGTGCGCGGCGACGGGGTCAAAGACGGGGTGTGCAGCCCGAGCCCGTACAACGAGGGCACCCCCGGCACCGGTTTGCCCGGGGGCGTGACCTGGACCCAACACCTCGACGAGCCCTGCGATGCGCACTCGGGGTCGGGGCTGCCCAACCGCGCCGGCATCTACTCCCTGGACTGCGGGGTGCACTTCTCGACCACCGTTGGCTTCGACATGAGCAGCAACGGCAATGGCACTGCAGTGCAGGCGATCTGGTCGTTGGACGAGGACGAGCAGCCGCTGTGTCCCTTGCCCGGCGGGCAGTTCGAGCCCTGCTGGTGCGGGGTGTGTGAAGGCACCGCCCAGCCGTGCCACAGCCACGACGACTGCATCGGCACGCTCTGCACCGCGGATGTGATTCCCCCGGCCCAGATTCCGCAAAACAACGCGTGCGTGACCCCGTGTGTGTGGGACAACGACACGTTCGCGGGTTCGTGCCAACGCCCGGTGGGGCTGACCCCCGACGGCGGCGTCATCCTCGCCGAGTTTGGCTGTATGCCGCGGGGCACCGACGCCGAGGTCATCGCCCGCGGATTCTCCGAGCGGTTGAGCGACCGCAGCTTCTCGATTCAGACCGGGGTGCTGGGTTGCGCGGCCCCGGGCGGGAACCCCGTGACCAACAGCCAGCTGGGTCTGCCCGGACCCAACGTGGGGCTGTACCGGTTCCGGGTGGACTTGCAGGAATGATGACCATGTCCCGAGACCTGACGACGGGGACCTTGATGTCCAAATACACACCTACGCGGGTTTTGCCCTCCAAATACATTGCGTTGCTGGCCCTGGCCCTTGGGGGCACGGTGGGCTGTATGGATCCCACCGAGGTGGTGGTGTTCGCGGACACCACGTTGGGGGTGCCCTGTGAGGTCGACACCCTGCGCATTGAGATCGAGGGCGCGGGGGAGACCGAGACCGCCGAGGTCCCCGCGGGGGATGGTCAGGCGTCGTGGACGGTGACCAAAGGCGGCGGGGGCGACGATTTCTCGGTGCGGGTGCTGGCCCTCAAGGAAGGGGCGGTGGTGGCGGAGGCGACCGCGGACGCGACCTTCGAAGACCGGGTGAGCCGGGAAGTTGTGCTGGTTCTCGACGAGGAATGCACCACGGAGACCTGCGACCTCGGCACCAGCACGCTGAGTTCGTTGCGCGGCCCGGACCCTGCGACCCGGGCGGAGTGTGTCCCCGAGGTCAACCGTTACCGGTTCACCGACCAGTCCCTGCTCGTGAACATCATCGATGCATGTACATTTGCGGCGGGCACGTTCCAGTCCTTCACCGGCTTGAGCAACACCGACGCGGCGGTGGATGACGAGGCGTTGGCCGCGTTTTTGGCCGAGGAGTTTACGTTTGAGTTCTACGGCCAAGTGGTGAACCGTCTGTGGGTGTCCGACGACGGGTACATCTCCTTCGGGGACAGTCCCGAACAGGCCACGTTCAACCTGGTCACCAACACCGAAGGCATCACCTCGGCCGGTCACCCGGAGAACGCGGTGTTGGCGTTCTGGGAAAATCTCGAGTTCCCCGCCAACGGGGAGCTGTGTGCGGCGGTGCAGTCGAGCGGCGGCATCGACACCCTGTGGGTGACCTGGAAAAACGCCTGTCTCGGCAGCGCGTGCGCCACCGGGGACCGCATCGAATACTCCATCGGTCTCGAGGAGGGCACCAACCGCATCATCGTCGGGTTCTTGACCATGGTGTCCGCCACCGAGCCGGATCGCGCCGCCGGGGGCCAAGCGGTGGTGGGCCTGGTCGGACCAAATGGCACAGAGTGTGACGCGGATGAATGCGACGCCGAGGGCCTGTGCGCCGACGGGGTCACGCCCTGTGGCTTCACCCAGGTGTTCGCCCGAGAACAGCAAACCGGGACTTGGCCCTCGACCTTTGTGTTCACCCCCATCGTCGACGAGTAGGCCCCGGCCAGGAGCTCGAATCACCCCCAAGAGAAAGCCCCTCGTGAGAGGGGCTTTTTTGTGCACAGCGGCCCGAGCCGGTCCGCGGCCGAGCCGGTCAGCTGATCATCGCGGTGAACACCGGCGTGAGCGGGAGGTGGGCCCCGGGGTCGACCCCCACCAGCTGCATCAACCCGGCCACGAAGCTCGATGACTCGAGGATCAGCCCGCCGGTGTCCGCGCTCCCCGAGGCGAAGTCGATGGGCTGCGACACCAGGCTGTTGTCGGTCGATCCGAAGGCGTGGCCGGCGTTGACCCCGCCGCCAAACACCAACGCGCTGGTGTGCGGCCAGTGGTCCTTGCCGCCCTGCATGTTCTTCAGCGGGGTCCGGGTCATCTCGGACATCACCACCACCACCGTCTCGTCGATCATCTTCGACCCCGCGGTGGAGCCGTCCCGGGTCTTGAGCTGGTCGGCGAGGTAGCTGAGGGCGGGCCAGAGGTCCTGGTTGCGAAGGCCCTGGGCCCCGTCGTAGGTGCCGGTGGGCGCCGCGCCGGGGTCGTGGTGGTCCCAGACAAACCCCGTGGACACCGTGACCGACCAAGCCACATTGCGCTCCAGCATGGCGAGGGCGTTTTCAATCTGTTGGGCCACGGTGAAGGAGATGCCGAAGGGCTGTCCCAGTGCATCTGCATTGTCGGCGAGGCCCTGCGCCCGTTGGACCGAGTCTCGGTAGTCCTGGACCTTGCTTTGGTTCTTCCCGTACTGGCCTTTGCTCGCACCCAGCAGCGCGGCCTCGTTGTCGAGGTAGGCGTTGATGAGGTTCTGCTCGGTGCCGTTGGGAAACACGTCCGCGAAGTCGGGAGACAACGTGGTGTACTGGTGGGCCAGGGCGAGCTGGTTGGTGAGGCCGACCCGCACGCTGCTGCCCTCCAGGTTGCCGGGGAACGACACCGACCCGAGGGTGAGGTACGGCGCGGCCAGATCCGAGCCGTGGGCGTGGCCGGTGACGACCCCGATGTCGGGGGCGGTGTCCGATGACGATCCGGTCATCATGCGGCGAATACAGGTGTCGTGGGAGATGGACCGCACCGAGATGCCGCGCACGATGCTGGCCACGTCGTTGTGGGCGGCGAAGAAGTTGTCCACCACGTTGTTGCAAGCGTCGGCGTTGAAGTAGTTGAGGTTGCCGGAGGTCACGAGGCTTCCGGTGGGCACATCAACTGTGGATAGGCCGCTGGGCTTGGGGTCGAGGTGAAAAGAGACATCCCAGCCGCCGTTGCAGGTGACGAGGATGAGCTTCTTGGCCGCCCCGCTTTGGGCCCGGGCGAGCCGGGGCATGCCGAAGGCGATGCTCCCGAGAATGGTGGCGGAGTGTCCGAGGAACTTACGTCGCGTGGTCATGATGAGGCTCCTTCGGTCTCAGTAGGTGGCGAGGCGGATGTCTTGGAACAGGGCGGAGAGCACGATGGTCCAGGAGCCGATCACGTCCTGACCGTTCTGGGCGTGGACGTCGCTCCAGAGCGCGTAGAGCCGGTCCACCTCCTCGCTGTCCGCGGCGGTGGGCAGACCCAAGAGCTTGCCGTGGACCTCGGCGAGCAGGTCCCGCACCTCCGGTTCCGCGGTGGCGGTGGTGAAGTCGTGCGCGGTGAGCAGGTAGCGGCTGTTCTGCGGGCGGCCCACCTCGGTGACCACCGCGTACCAGCCGCCGAAGTTGCCGATCCAGCGGGCGGCCGAGGCGGTGCCCCCGGTGAAGGTGCGCACCGGGCGGGTGACGTTGAACGAGTCGATGCCGCCGAACAGCTCGCGGAAGCCGATGAAGTCATCGCGGATGTAGTCGGTCATGCCGTAGGGCAGGGCGATGTCGTCCACCCCATAGACATTGGGATCGAGCAGGTCGATGGGGAACTCACTGAGGAACTCGATGTCGACCCCCACCGTCTGGTTGTACAGCCGCGCCATCTGTGACGGACGAACCCGGAGCAGACCGTTGACGTCCTCGGCTCCAACATCGTCGGCGGTGTGGGAGGTGGTGAACGAGGGGTGGTGGAGGATGGCCTTGATCAAGGTCTTGGCCGAGTAGCCCGAGGACTCCAGCACCTCGACGAGCTCCGCCTCGACGTCGGCGGGCACCGCGGAGAGCTCGGTCTGGGTGAAGAAGCTGTAGAAGCGCTTGACCGTGCAGCTGGAGAACCGGGGGTCGTCGGCCATGTGACGGCCCAGGTCCCCGGCATCGACCCGGCCGTTGCCGTCGAGGTCGGCGCCCACCGGGTTGGGGTTGTTGTTGGTGGCTTCGAAGTAACTCGGTTGGCGCATGTTCAGTGCACCGATGGTGTTGTGGTGAAACACCGGGTTGTACATCGAGTAGGGGTAGCCATCGAGGCCGATGGTCCCGGAGAAAGACGCCGGCCGGTAGGGCTGGAAGTAGGTGGCCAGCGGGTCGAGGGTGGCGTGACAACCCCAGCACGACGACCCGGTGTCGGTCAACGCCAGTGCCACTGCATCGGGGTCGGACAGGTCGACGCCGCCTTCGGAGGACACGTCCACCGGCTGGGCCAGGTAGTCGAAGCAGAGGAATGCCTTGGTGGCGGCGTTGGCCCGGCCGCGGTTCTGGTTGGCCCCCGCCGATTGCCAACGTTGCAGGAACGCGTTGGTGGTCATGAGGCCAGCGGACCCGCGTTCATCCGGCCATTGGTACACGTCAAAATCGGCGTCAGGGCCCACCCCGTACGGGTCGGCGGAGCTGACGTAGGTCGCGCCGGTTTCGACGGTGTGCTCGTAGGTGGTGTACCAGGTGGTGGTCTGCACCGAGCCGTCCCCGTAGACCGCCTCGAACACAGGGTTGCCCACAATGTAATTGCCACTCACGATGTCGCGGTAGTCCTGATCGGTGGCCACGATGTATTCCGCGGTGCGCAATGGGACTTCCTGCAGCTCGCGGTTGATGCGGCGGGCATCGGCGTACTCGGGGTTGGTCTGGGTCAACGTCGCGAGGGGGCCGATGGCGGGATAGAACAGCTGGAACAGGAACACGGTGTTGACCAACATCGCGTCGTTGTGGAGGTCGCGGACCGTCTCGCCGAAGGCGGGGTCGGTCATGTAGTCGTCGATGATGCCGTCGAGGTTGTCCGGGTCTTGCTCCACCGCGGTGATGTCCGCGGGGGAGGGCCGGTGGCCGAGCAACGCCATCGCCACCCGGCGGAGGTGCTCTTTGGGGTTGAGGGGCACCAGGGTCGCGGTCGGCTCTTCCCCGCAATCGGTGCTGGCCCCGGTGGTGATCCAGTCCTCGACGAGTTGGATCTGTTCGTCGTTGAGCAGGGCGCCGAGCGGCATGGGCACCCCCAGGCTCGGTTCGAGATCGGTGAACAGCTTCTTGTAAAGCAAGCTGCTGTCGGGGTCGCCGGGCACGACCAACGTCTCGCCCGCGTACAGACCGCTCGCGGTGTTGACGAGGCCGGTCTTGGCCGCGTCCTCGCGCAGGTCGAACTGGTAGTTGCCGTCGTGGCAGCTCACGCACCGGGTGGTGAAGACCTGCTCGACGACCTCACAGACGGTGGGATCGCCGTCGCCGTCGCCATCTCCGTCTCCATCTCCGTCTCCATCACCGTCGCCATCTCCATCTCCATCGCCATCGCCGTCGCCGTCTCCATCTCCATCACCGTCTCCGTCTCCATCTCCATCACCGTCTCCGTCTCCATCACCGTCGCCGTCTCCGTCTCCGTCGCCAGGCTCGCCCGGGCAGGCGGTGAGCAACATTGTGCTCGCGGCGCCGGCCAACACCAGCCACAGACTCAACGCGGTCGTCCCGATTCGCAGCATCCCATCCCCTTTGTGGTTGCGGTCCTGGGTTAGACAGACCAAGCGCCGCAGAGCGAAAAGCACAGGCAAGATTCCCGTGATCTCTTTCGTCGCTGCAAGGGACACGCCGCCGCGGGGGGCGCGCACACCGGCCCCGGTCCTGGCTCTGCCTGGCCCGTGTGCGCACCACGCACACCGTTTGCCTTGGCGGGCGATTGCTGGCGCACGATTTTGGCGGCCGAGCCCCTCTGGCACGGGGGTTGCGAACTATACAGTTCTGCCCACCTCCGGCCCCCCACCCCATTGGGTGGGGAAAAATTGATGGCCCCACCCGGGACCGGGCAAACCTCTCCCGGCCGCCGATCGACTCGACGAAAATGTGTGGCGCGCTTTGAGAGGATCCGGATCATCCGCGCCGCGTTTGCGTCTGGCCTTGCGTGGCCCCTTTAACACGCGGAAAACATTGGACATTTACCGCCTCTCGCCCCACGCGCAGCGCGCAGATCCAGGCGCGGGGCGACCGCCCACCGCTCAGATCTGCCGGTCCCTGTCGATCCTGCGGGGCCTCGCGCGTCGCTGGGGTGAACCCGACACGAACCGTGTCACCAGGAGGAACCCATGGCCCGCATCGAAGGCAAGTTTGTTTGGTTTGAAGTGATGAGCGACGACCCCGAAAAAGCGCAGCGGTTTTACACCGACCTGTTCGGCTGGGGGGTGCAGGAGATGGACATGGACGCGGGCCCGTACACCGCGTTCACCGTCGGCGACCGCCCGGTGGGGGGCTTTTTGCCGGCGCAGGAGGGGCAGACCGGCTGGCTGTCGTACCTGTCGGTGGGCGACGTGGACAAGGCGGTGACCGCGACCGAGAAGCGCGGTGGCCAGGTGCTCAAGCCCGCGTTCGATGTGCCCGGGGTGGGGCGCGTCGCGGTGGTGAGCGAGCCCTCGGGCGCGGTGTTTGCGCTCTTCACCGGGACCGGCGACGACCCCGCCGACGGGCCGCAAGGGGCGGGCGACATTCATTGGAACGAGCTGTGGACCGCCGACCCATCCCGGGCCGCGGCGTTCTTCCAGGACGCGTACGGCTTCGAGGGCGAGACCATGCCCATGCCCGCCGGGGACTACGTGGTGCTCAACAAAAAGGCGGTGGGCCGGGCCGGGGTCGCGCACATCCCGCCCGCGCACGGGCCGAGCCACTTTTTGCAGTACGTGCGCGTCGACGACTGCGACGCGACCTTGCAGAGGGCGCAACAGCTCGGGGGCAAGGCGGTGGGCGATGTCCAAAAAGTCCCGGGCGTCGGCCGCTTCAGCGTGGTCGAAGACCCCACCGGAACCCGCATCGGGGTCATCACCCCCGACGCCGTCTGACCACCCACCGCATATAGTCGCGGCGCGCCCGCCCGCCCGCCGGGGGGCGCGTCGCAGTCAGGAGCAAACCGATGCAGTACCTCGCGTTGATCTACATGACCGCCCCTTCCGCCGACGCCCCGCCCCCCGACGACGTGGCCGCCACCCTCAAACCGTGGGACGACTACGCGGCCTGGCTCACCGAGCAGGGGGTGCCGGTGGTCGGCGAAGCCCTTCATCTGCCCCACACCGCAACCACATTGCGGCGCGAGGGGGGGCAGGTGGTGACCCACGACGGACCGTTCGCCGAAACCAAGGAGGTCCTCGGCGGCTATTACCTATTTGACTGTGACGACCTGGACGAGGCGCTGCGCTTGGCCGGCCGCATCCCGATTCTGGAGATGGGCGGGTCGGTCGAGGTCCGGCCGATCATGGATTACCAAGCCCAGCGCGGCGGCCAGCCGGGATGAACCTGGACGACGCCGACCGTGCCCTCGCCGAGGCCTTCCGGGCCGAGTCGGGGCGCATCCGCGCGTCGCTCATCCGTCTGCTCGGCGACTTCGAGTCCGCCGACGACGCCATGGCCACCGCGTTCGAGCGCGCGGTGGTCCATTGGCGCACCCAAGGGCCACCGGACAACCCCGGCGCGTGGATCCAGACCGCGGCCCGCCGCGCGGCCATCGACCGGCTGCGCCGCCACCGCACCGCCCGGGACAAAGAAGAAGCGGTGGGGGTGCACGCCGACCAACACGCGCCGCGCAACGATCCAGAGGCATTGCTCCCGGAGCACGCCTTCGGCGAAGACGACCGGTTGCGGTTGTTGTTCACCTGCTGCCACCCCGCCCTGGCCGAACCCGCCCGGCTGGCGTTGACCCTGACCACCCTCGGGGGGCTCACCACCGTCGAAGCGGCGCGGGCGTTTCTCGTCGAGCCCACCACCATGGCCCAGCGTTTGGTCCGGGCCAAACGCAAGATCAAGCTCGCGGCCATTCCCTACACCGTGCCCGGGCCCCGGGAACTCCCGGAGCGGTTGTCGTCGGTGTTGCGGGTCATCTACTTGATTTTCAACGAGGGCTACGCCGCCACCGCGGGCGAGAGCCTGGTGCGCACCCAGCTGTGCACAGAAGCGGTCAACCTCGCGGCGATGCTGCGACGACTCCTCCCCGACGAACCCGAGGTGGTCGGTCTCTACGCCCTGATGTCATTGCACGACGCCCGGCGGGAGGCGCGCACCGACGGGGCCGGCGAGTTGGTGTTGCTGGAGGATCAGGACCGCACGCGGTTTGATCAGCCTCGCATCCAACGGGCGGCCAAGCTCGTCGAGGACTGCCTGCGTCAGGGCCGGGTGGGCCCCTACCAAATCCAGGCCGCCATCGCCGCCCTTCACGCCCAGGCCTCGTCGGCGGCGGACACGGACTGGGCCCAGATCGCGGGGCTCTACACAGTTTTGTTGCGGCTCAACCCCTCGGTGGTGGTCGCGATCAACCACGCGGTGGCCACCGCGCTGGCCACCACCCCCGCCACCGGCTTGGCCCTGTTGGGCGGGCTGGACCAGGACGGGACCACCGGCCGCTATCACCTATTTCACGCCGCCCGGGCGGACCTGCTCGCCCGGGTGGGCGACGTCATCGCCGCCCGGGAAGCCTACGACCGGGCCCTGGCCTTGACCGACAACCAACCCGAACGGCGCCTGCTGCAACGGAAACGCGCCCGGCTCGACGCGCTCTAACCCCGGCTATTCGGTTTTGCGACCGCGCGAGGGCAGGGCCTTGGCCACCACCGCTTCGGCCTTGGTGGCCCAGGGGTTGCCGAGGGTCAGGCTCGGCTCGGTGCGCACGGTCTTGAGCACCTGGCCTTTGGTGATGTCAAACACCGCCAGGATCAGCACGTACTTGCCCGGGGCCTCTTCGATGAGGTTGTCGAGCTCGGCCTCGTCGAGGTCGCCGGACAGCAGCATGGAATCGGTGGGGATCTTCTTGAGCTCGCCGGTGACCAGGAACGAGACCCCCTTGTCCCGGGCCGGCTTCTTCAGCCCCTTGAGGTGCGCCTTGAGCGTGGCCCGGCGGCGCCCCCGGGAGGGGCGGTCGTCGTCGAGTCCCCGCACATCGGTGCGGCGGTTCTCCACCGCCCGGCCGAACTGGTCTTCGAACAGCTCAGCCACGTCTTCGCTCACCCCCGGCCCGATCACCCACGGCACGAGCACGACCTTTTGGCTCTTGGTGGGCGTGGGCACGTCAAAGGGGCGAAACCCCGCCTTGTCTTCGTCGTCGTCCTGCTTCGCTTGGACCACCTCAATGTTGCTGCACGACCCGTTGATCGCGGTGGTCTCGGTGTAGCCCTCCACCGGCCCGACCTTGACCCGGGTCCAGTTGCGATCCCGATCGAGGATCGACACCGTGGCGCCGGGCTTGATGCGCCAGGCCCGGCCGTCCATGGTGCGTTTTTGTTGTACCTCGATGGCGTCGTAGAGCTTGCACTGCCGCACCGCTCGACTGCACGCCTCCTCGAGGTCGAGCAGGTCGGCCCGCCCCGACATCTCGTTGCTCTGCACCCGCGCGGCCGAGCCGGCCACGGCCATCACCTCGATCTTGGTGCCCTTGGCGATGGGGAGCGACGCGCTGCCCTGGCCGGTCTTCACCGACACGTAGAGGTCGCGGCGCAGCGTACACATCTCGCCCGCCTCGATGTCCGCGCGGGCCGGAGCGGCCAAGCCCACGAGGAGCGCCAAGCACCAACACAGTCGACACCACATGGCCCCACGGTATGTCAGTGGGCGTTCCATTCTCAAGCAGGCCGCCGGGTTGTCTTGACACGGCGGGGAGCCCGCGCCGAACCTCTCCGTGGGGAGGCCGACATGACCGTCGACATGGAGACATTTCGCGCCCAGTCCAAGCTCTTTGCGCTGCTGGACGATGACGGCCGGCAACGCCTGCTCGATGTGGCCGAGGCGCGCACCTTTGCCGACGGCGCGGCCTTGATGCGCGAGGGGGAGGCCGGTGACGACTTCTTTGTCGTCACCGCGGGCACGGTGCGGGTCCTGATCGACGACGAGGGGCGCGACAAGCAGGTCGCGACCCTGTCCGCGGGCGCGTTCGTGGGGGAGATCGCGGCCTTGATGGGGGAGCCCCGCTCGGCCACGTTGGTGGCGGAGGGGGAGGTGGAGACGTTGCGTTTTGTCCGCGACGCCACCCAGGCCCTGCTCGCCGAGTACCCCAAGGTCCGGGAGGCGTTGGTGAAGCTGGCGCTCAAACGGTCCGAGGACAATCTCCAAGAGATGCTGAAGACCGACTGAGCGCCGGCGCGCGCTACTTCTTGGGCACGAAGTTGAGGTCGAAGGTGATGTCCACATCGTCCTTGATGGTGGGCATCAACAGACCGCTCTCGTACTTGAGCCCGAAGGCTTGGCGCTTGACCCGGAAAGCCCCTTTGGCCCGGGTGTGAACGGTGCCGTCTTTGGTCTCGACCTTGGTGATGGTGACGGGCACGGTCACGGTCTTGGTCACCCCATGAATCGTCAGGGGGCCAGTGACATTGTAGATGTCGGCTTTCTTGGTCGGTTTGATGCCGGTGGACTCGAAGGTCGCGTTGGGGAACTTGTCGACGTGAAAGAAGTCCTCCGTGCGCAGGTGGTCGTCGCGGGTGCCGTTGTCGGTGTCGACGGTGGCGACGTCGATGGTGATCTTGATGCGCGACGCGGGGAGGTTGTCGGGGTCGAGGGTGCCCGACGCCCGGAACGAGGAGAACTTGCCCACCGCGTCAAAGATCTTGGTGTAGGCCACGAAGCCCACCTTGGAGTGCGCGCGGTCCAGATCGATGGCCACCGGGGCGGCGGACGCGGGCAGGGCGAGCAGGGCGACGAGGGCGGGCAGGGTCAAAAGACGGCGCAGGGTCACGGTTCCTCCAGAGCGGTCGCAGATACGACGGGTGCAAATCCACCACGATTCAGGGCCGCACCGTGTTACACCAAAACGCAGCAATTTTGACACCTTGAATGAGCTCTAAGTCACTGATCCGAACGCTCTACGTGTCCACCCGGGCGGTGCGCACCGTCGTGCAAGACGCCTCCCGCGCGCGGAACATCGCCGCGATCTTGGTGAAGTACGGATTCGGCGCGCTCATCGATTCGCGCCGCCGCCGGGGGGAGGCGGAGGCGCCCCAAGACCTCGCCACCCGCGCGGTGTTGATGCTCGAGGAGCTCGGCCCCACGTTCGTGAAGTTCGGCCAGATCCTCTCGACCCGGCCCGACCTCATCCCCGAGCGCCTCGCCGACCGCCTGCAGGCGTTGCAGGATCATGTGGCCGCGGTCCCCATCGAAGCCGTCGAGCAGACCATCATCGATTCGCTGGGGGAGCCACCGGATCGGTTGTTCAAGACCTTCGATCGGGTGCCCATCGCCTCGGCGTCCATCGCCCAGGTGCACGCCGCCACCACCCACGACGGGCGCGACGTGGTGGTCAAGGTCCAGCGGCCCAACCTGCGCGCCACCATCACCGCCGACCTCTCCCTGATGAACTTCCTCGCCGGGCGCGTGCTCGACGTGTACCCCGAGGCCGCCTACTTCGACCTGCCCGGCATGGTCGAGGAGTTTCAAAAAAGTCTGCTGCGCGAACTCGACTTCGACGTCGAGCGCCAATCCATCCAGCGGTTCCGCGAGAACTTCAAAGACAAACCCTACATCCACATCCCCGAGGTGTTCACCGCGTTGTCGTCGTCGACGGTGATCACCATGGACCGCATTCGGGGGCAGAAGCTCACGCGTTTGTCGCCGGACATCGACACCCAAGAGGTCGCGCGCCTCTACCTCGACGCCGCGTATCAGATGCTGTTCGAAGACGGTTTTTTTCACGGCGATCTGCACCCCGGCAACGTGTTTCTCGAGGATGGCGGGCGGCTTGGCATCATTGACTTCGGCATGGTGGGGCGCCTCTCCCGCAGCATGCGCGAGCGGGTCGTGGACATCATTTTCAGCGTGCTGCGCGGTGACCTCGAGGGCGTGGCCCGCATTTGGTACTCCATCGGCCGCCCCCTGAAGCAGGTGGACTACGGGTCGTTCGAGGCCGACGTGGTCGAGATTCTCGAGATGCACGCGGTGGGCAAACCCCTCGACCAGATCGACATGGGCGCGTTTTTGCGGGAGCTCGCCCAGGGCGCGATGCGGCACGGGATTCGTTTGCCCAGCGACTTCACCATGATGTTCAAGGCCATGGTCACCACCGAGGGCCTGGCCAAACAAGTGGCCAAGGGCATCAACCCGGTGGAGGCGGCCCAGCCCTACATCGAGACCGTGATCAAAGAACGCTACAGCATGGACCGCATCAAGCAGGTCGCGTTCTCCGAACTCGTGCACCTCACCGAAGTGGGGCGCGAACTCCCGGCCCGGGTCGAGCGATTGCTCACCCAGGCCGAGGCCGGCGAGCTCGAGATGCGGCTGCGCCACGACGCGTTCGAGGACGTGAGCGTGCGCATGGTTCGCGCGTTCAACCGCACCGCGGTGTCCATCGTGGTCGCCGCCGGCCTCCTCGCGGGGGCGCTCACCGTCGAGAGCCACGTGGGGCCGGTGCTGTTCGGCTTTCCAGTCTTGAGCCTGACGTGTTTTGCCATTTCGGTCCTGGGCATCATCTGGCTCGGGGTCGGGGTGTTGAAGGGGCGGTGAATGACATTCTTGGGTGAAGCCGCAGCCAATCTGTCTGCATTGTCGGGGGTGTCGCATCGGTTCTTCAACCGGGTGGGGGGCACCTCGCCGCCGCCGTTCGACCGGTTGAACACCACCGCCAGCGTGGGCGATGCCCCCGCTCGGGTCGAGGAGAACCTCGCCCGGTGCCGCTTTCAGATCGGGGTCGGCCGCCAAGCGCTGTACACGGTGTCGCAGGTGCACGGCGACCGTGTGCTCGAGGTCTCCGCCGGCGACGACGTCGAGCAGGCGGCGGAAGAGAAGGCGGACGCGGTGTTCACCACCAGCCCCGACGTGGCGGTGGCGATCCGCACCGCGGATTGTGTGCCCATCTTGCTCGCCGACAAGAAAGGCCGCGCGGTGGCCGCGGTACACGCGGGGTGGCGGGGCGCGGTGGGGGGCGTGCTCGAGGCGACCCTAAAGACCTTCGCCGCCCACGGGTGCGGTCCCGCAGACGTGGTCGCCGCGGTGGGGCCTGCGATCTCGTGGGACAACTTTGAGGTGGGTCCGGAAGTGGTCGAGGTCGCGGCCCAGGTCGACGACGTGAGCGGCCTGGTCCGCGACGGCGACGGGGACCGGAAGTATTTTGACCTCCCGGGGTTTGTCGAACGCCGGCTGCGCTCGTCGGGGGTCACCGCGGTGGAGCGCGTGGGGGGCTGTACCGTGGCCGACGACGCGCGCTACTTTTCCCACCGCCGCGACCAGGGCCGCACCGGTCGACAACTCAGCGCCATCGCATTGTGCGCCCCGCCCACCATCGACCCGGACATGTTCGGCTAGGCCACGCGCGCACCGTGCGGGGGCGAGGGGGCGGACGTCCCCGCAAGCGTGTCGTAGCCGTCAGGATACGACCCGCTGCGACGCGGCGGAGCCGCCTGGAGCAGCGACATTGGGGGTGGGGCCCCATGAGCGCTCGCGCGCGCGAGTGGGGCGGGGGGAGGAACTCCCCCCGCAAAGATTCAGTACACCTCGACGATGACCGCGGTGATGTTGTCCTTGCCCCCGCGGGCGTTGGCGAGGGCGATGAGGGAGCGGGCCACGTCGGGCATCGAGGTCTGGGCCCCGACGTACCGGGCGACCTCGTCGAGGTCCTGCAGGTAGTCGGACAGCCCGTCGCTGCACAGCAGGTAGCGGTCGCCGGGCTGGCACTCGATGTCGATGGTGTCGACGTTGACGTAGTCTTTGACCCCCACCGCGCGGGTGATGAGGTGGCCCTCGCGCGACTTTTTGGCCTGCTCTTTGGTCATGACCCCCATCTTGATCTTGAGGTTGACCAGGGTGTGGTCCTCGGTGATCTGCTCCGCCTCGCGGTTGCGCACCCGGTAGACGCGGGAGTCGCCGACCTGGGCGACGATCCCGCGGCCGTCACCGAGGTAGATCAGCCCGGAGATCGTCGTGCCCATGCCTTTGTGGCTGGGGTCGAACTGGCCCATGCCGAAGATCATGTAGGTCGCGGCCTGGACCGCGGCTTCGAGGGCCCGGTGGACCTTGGCTCGGGTCTCCTCGTCGTCGGGGGCCTCCCGGGCGGCGTCGATGTCAGCGCGCCGTTGGTGCATGACCTCGTAGACCTGTTCGACCGCCTCGGCGGAGGCGACCTCGCCGGAGGCCCGTCCGCCCATGCCGTCGGCGACGATGAACAGCTGCATTTGGTCGTTGATCAAGTAGCTGTCTTCGTTGTGCTCGCGCACCCGACCGACGTCACTATCGCCAAACGCCCGGACAGACACCATGACCCCTGGAGATACCCAAAAACGCCCCCGAGGGCCAACCCTGTCCCCCGGCGCGTCAGTAGGGCACCCCCAGGGTGAAATAGGGCTGGTGTTCGCCCCCGGTCATCAGGCCGCGGGCGTAGCCGGCGCGGACGAGGAAATACCCGTAGTAGCCGACGAGCAGCGACAGCTGGACCTCCGCCCCCACGCTGGCTTTGAACCGGCTCGAGACCGGCACCCCGTCAAAGGCGTCGCCCAGGTCCCCAAACAGCACGCCGGTGAGGCGGGTGAAGTGCAGGGGGAGGGCGGAAAACCCGCGCTCGAGCTCGAGCAAGGGGAAGCGGTACTCGACGCTGCCCAGCATGTAGCCGTCCCCCACATCGTGGTTTTCGGGGTAGCCGCGCAGGTAGCCGGAGCCGAACCGCACCTGGGCGAGCAGGTCGGCGGCGAAGTCCCGCCCGGCGAACCCCCCGAGGCGGTAGTTGGTGCGCCGGCGCCGATCGCCCAAGGCATAGCCACCGTACAGGTACACGCCGACAATGTGGCGGCTCATGCCGGGGACGGGACGGAACGCGCGGGCGGTGACGCTGGTTTCGTACATTTCCAGTGTCGACAATGTGAATTGGTTGGCCGCCCGGTGGGTCACCGAGATCGCTTGGCCCCCCGCCGAGCCGGGGGCGTCCCGGTCGCTCTGCACGTCGGAGTAGGACCACCCCACGCTGGCCCAGCCGATGTCTTGCGACACCGGCCAGGCCGGGGCGGCTTGGTCGGGCGAGAACGACGGCGTCTCCCGGCGCAGGTGCAGGGTGCGGCGGTAGCCGACGGTGAAGTTGTGGGTGCGCAGGCGCCGGCGGATGGGCAGCGACGCGTCGGCCCCCGCGGACAGGGCGACGGTGGTCTGGGTCGGGGTTTCGTCGTCTTCGATGCGCACGAAGGTGCGGGTGGAGCGGGCGGTGGCCGAGACCCGGACCGGCACAATGGAATTGTTCCACCGCAGGGACGCGGACAGGTCGGGGCTTTCGAGGTCGGTGTCGTAGAGGGCGTCGAGGTTGTAGTTGAACATGCCCACCGCGTCCTCGCCGACGAGGCTCACGCCCATCATCGCCCCCCCGCCGCTGCTGGGGGCGTAGACCGGGGTCCAGGTCTTGGGCAACGCCGACGGCAAGGGGTTGTAGAGCTTGGCCTCCCGGGCGTCGGTGATGAGCGGGTCCTTCTCCGGGGGCGGGGGCACCGGGCGCGGGGCGAGGGCGACCTGCGTGGTGGCGTGGTCGAACCGCGGGGCGAAGGCGGTGGCGTAGATGTCGTCGCCCCCGATGTGCACATCGCGGTAAAGCAGGCCGCGTCCGTCGGGGGTAACCACCGGCGAGGTGGCCGCGCCCACCGTGTCGGTGAGCCGCCCGATGCGGCCGGTGGCGCGCTCAAGGGCGTAGATGTTGAAGATGCCGTCGCGGTTGGACGAGAACACCACGTACCGGCCGTCGGGTGAATAGCGGGGGGTGAGTTCGTCGGCGAAGTCGTGGGTCAGGGGTTTGCGCACCCGGGTGGCGATGTCGATCTCGACGAGGTCGCGGCGACCGCCGAGGTCGAGCTGGGCGTAGACGACCTTTTTGCCGTCAGGGGACGGGGCCGGGCTGTAGACCACGCTGCCGTCTTGGAAGCTGGCGAGCACGGTCTCGCGCCGGGTGTCGGGGTCGATGAGCACCACCGCCGACTCGGTGCCGGTGCGCCGCTCGGCCACCACCCGGCCGTCCGTCAGGGCCCGCGGATCCCGGAGCCGGCCTTTGTGGGTCAGCCGCCAGATCGCGCCCCCGTCGCGTTGGATGAAGAGGTCGGCGAAGTCGCGGTCGTTGCGCACGCGCTCGAGCTGGTTAAACACCAATGTGCCTGCACCGAGGGGGGCGACCGCGCCGAGGGAGTTGGTGCGCACCACCGGTTCGACCACCGGGGTGGCGTGGGGCAGGCCGGGGATGCGGTAGATGCCGAGCACGCCGTTGGGGGGATTGGCGGAGAAGTACAGCGCCCCGTCGGGGCCGAAGGCGAGGTCGGAGATCTCGCCCCCCAGCCGGGTGAGCCGGCGGGGCCGGGTGAGGCCCCCGCGCGCGGCGGCGCGGTCGACGACGACTTGGGTCTGGCGCCGGAGGTCGTCGAGGAAATCTTCCCAGGCCCGGCCGAGGTCGAGCCCGGTGGCGTTCCGCAGGGTGTGGCCGATGCGATAGGGGATGATGTCGTCGCCCATGTCGTGGGCCATGTCGGCGAGCACGTGTTCGCCGTGGCGGGCGACGAGCCACGCGATGAAGTGGGCCCCGTACACGTAAGCGGCCAAGCCGGCGGGGGGGCGCCGGGAGTAGTTGGCCACGTCGTCGAGGGACCACAGGTCGTTCTGGTGGGCCGCGACCCGCAGGGGGGCGGAGAACAGGCTGGTGCGGAGCCGGCCCGCGTCGGTGACGCGGCTCTCGGCGTAGGTGGCCATGCCTTCGGTGAGGAAGCGGGGTTGGATGCCGTTGGGGGGCCAGGTCTTGCCCAGCACGCGGTTCACCAATTGGGGAAAGCCGGAGATGGTGTCGATGTGCACGACGTGAAACAGCTCGTGGAGCAACACCAACCGCAGGTGGTCCTCGGTGTGGGCGAGCTCGGACTTGCCGTCCGGCGTGATGGCGAGAATGCCCACGTAGTTGTACGGGGTGGTGCTGGTCACCCCGTTGGCGCGGTCGTCGACGTCGCTGACCACCACCTCGATGGGCTCGAGGGGGGCGGAATCGAGCATGGTGTTGATCACCCGCACGCCTTCGTCGCACATCGCCGCCACCCGCCGCGCGGGGGTCTCGGCTTCGAGGTGAAAGTGCACCCGACACCACTCGGTCTCGAGGGTGCGCCACAGCAATCCCGCGGCGGGCACGGCGTGGGCGGGGACCGCGGCCGCGGCCCAGAGGCAGGCCACCACCCACGCCCCACGGACGCCCCGGCGCCGGCTCACGCCCCGGCCTTGCCCGACGCCCGCTGCAGCAGGCGCGACAGTCCCTCGTAGAGGGTGGCGGGGTATTCCAGCGGGGTGGTGTGGGTGCCCGCGGGCAGGACGGTGAGCTCGGCGCGGGGCAGGCGGTGGGCCATCTCTTCGCTGCGCCAGCGGGGGGTGAAGCTGTCGCGTCCGCCCCCGAGCACCCACGCGGGCACGTCGAGCTGGCGCAGGTAGGGGGCCGCGGAGTGCTCGGCCAAGGAGCGGGCAAAGCCGAAGAACACCTTGGGCGTCATCGCGGCGAGGTCTTGCATGTACGGGCCGAACTCCCGGATGCCGAGCCGGGTGCCGTCCACCTCTTGGCGGGTGGCGATCTCATAGGCCAACGGGGTGCGAAACACCGCCCGCCACACCGGGGCCAAGCTCGACGAGCGCCGGATGACAAACTGTGACAAGGGATCGAACACCGCGCGCAACAGCAGGTTGTCGAGGCGGGCGGGCCCGTTCTTTTCCTGGGCCCCGTGCCACGAGGCGATCGGCTTTTCGTAGCTGCCGCACAAAAGGCCCAAGCCGCGCACCCGGTGGCCGAGCCGGTGGGCGCACTCCAGCGCGACCTGCACCCCCATGGAGTGGCCGACGAGGACCGCGGCCGAGAGGTTGAGGGCATCGAGCACGCGGCGCACGTCCGACACCGCCACGTCGACGGTCAGGGTGTCGACCCCGTGGGGCACGTCGCTGTGGCCGTGCCCACGGTACTGCATGTGCACCACCGGGTGGCCGTCGAACCAGCGCCACACCTCCCGCCACACAAACCCCGCGCAGCCGAGCCCGTCGAGCAAAAACAGGGGCAAGCGGGTGGCGTCCCCCGGCCGGTGCTGGACATACAGCCGCTGGCCGGGCGCCACTTCCAGGTATTGCTCGACGACGGGCGCGGGGGTCATGCCTGGTTGCGGCGCCGTTGGGCGAGGTCGGCAAAGGCGGTCAACGTTTGGGGGGCGACCTTGCAGTCTTGGACCCCGGCGAGGCGTTGGTCGGCGGTGCCCCGGCCTCGCTCGTCGTCGAGGGTGGCGCGCCGGGCCTCGATGTAGGCCCGCATCACCGGCGCAGAAAACTCCGGATGGTACTGCACCCCCCAGGCGGACTCGCCGTAGCGCACGATGTGGTGCGGGTCGTGGGGGGCGCTCGCGAGCACGGTGAGGCGCGGGCCGGGATCCAAGATCGCGTCCCGGTGGCTGACCTGGGCTTCGAAGGGGTCGGGGAACGCGCTGAACAGTGCGTCGCTCCGGGCCGCGCTCAGCTTGCGCACCTCGACGGTTCCCATTTCGCGGCCCCGCGGGTTGGGGCCCACGTCGGCGCCGACGGCGAGGCCGAGGATCTGGTGGCCGAAGCACACCCCCAAAAACGGGACCTCCTCGTCGAGCCAGCGCTGCACCTGCCGTACGGCGAAGCGCATCCAGGGGGCGTCGTCGCCGACCATGGCCGCCGAGCCGGTCATAATCACCCCCGCGCAATCCCCCACGTCGAGCGGGGCGGCGTCCTCGTCCCGGTCGCGGATGTCCACCGGCTCGAGCTCATCGCCGGCCTCGCCAAACGGCGCGCGGAACATCGCGGTGAAGTCGCCGGCCAGCGCGGCCGCGTCGGGCACAGCATCGCCGGTGAGAACCAACAAGATTTTGCGGGTGCGTTCGCTCTGGTTGTCCACCCGCAGACCTTACCAGGAGCCGGGCCGGGCGGGTCCTCTTGCCCCCGGGGGGCGGCCCGGTTGCCCCCGCCCGCGCAGGGCGACAGAAGGGGCTCATGGATGCCGCCCCGCCTCTTTCGTTGTGGTGCATCGCCGAGCCCGGCGCGTGGACCTGTGCGTTTGTGCCCGCCGGTCGCGAGCGTCACGAGGTTCACGGTCGGGGGGTGCGGCCACGGACGCCGTTGTTGGACACCGACGCGCTCCCCTTTCCACTGTTGCTCGCGGTGCCGGAGGGCGCGGCCCCGGTTCGGAAACGGCCGCTGCCGGGACCGTATCGGGTGCGGTTTCGCCTCGTCGGGCCGGACGGCGAGGCGTTGCTGGCCGCCCCCGTCGACCCCGTGGCGTGGGCCGCCCGCTTGGCCGAGTTTGTGGCGCGCGTGCACGAGCTGCTCGAGCAGCTGCCCCTGACGTTGACCGCGGCGCGGCCGGGCGAGGTGGGCGAGGTGGTGCTCGAGCTCGACCCCCAAGAGGGCGACGCCACCGGGATCTGCGATGCCTTGTCGCTGCTGTGGGTCGGGGTGCGCCTGATCGCGGACGCCCGGCATGTGCGGGCGGCCGAGCCAGTCGTCTTCTTTCGAGACGGTTCGACCCCGTTGGACGCAAACCTGTACGAGGGTCGCGTACAATGATGGTGCATGGCCATCAAAGTACTCCTCGTCGAGGATGACCCCACCATCTCGGAGATGATCGAGCGCGCGCTGTCGCGTTTGGGGTTCGAGGTCCAGGTCGCGGCGGATGGCGACGCCGGGGTGGAGGCGTTCGCGGCCTTCGCCCCCGACGTGGCCCTCGTCGACGGTCTGCTGCCCAAACGCGCGGGGGCCGATGTCGCCCGGGCCATCCGGCAGCACCCCCAGGGGGCCCAGGTGGGGCTCATCCTCGTCAGCGCGGTGTACAAGACCGGGCCCGCCCGCCGCGAGGCCTACGCCGCGGGGTTCGACGCGATCTTCAACAAGCCCTATGTGCTCGGCGACGTGGTGCGCACCATCGCCGAGCTGGCCAAAAAGTACACCGGGAAGACCAGTGACATTGCGGCGCAGCTCGGCCAAGCCAAACGGCGCGCGCCCAAGAAGGTCCGCACCCAAGAAAACCCCCGCCTGTCCCCGCGGACCGAGCCCGAGACCGCGGCCCCATCTTCGGACGTGCCCCCCACCGACGAGCAAGCGGTGCTCGCCTCCACCGACGAAGCCGGCGAGATCGCGGCCAAGGACCAGCCCCTGTTGGTCCGCCCGGGGGACGGGGCCGCCCTGTTGGTCCGCCTGGCCCGTCGTCGGGCCACCGGCATTCTGCGCTTTAAAAACGCCAACGCGGAGATCGCGTTTGCGTACTCCAAGGGGGTGATCGTCGGGGCGCGGGACACCCTGCGCGAGAACCAGCTGCGCGAGCGGTTGCTCGCGGCCGGCGACGTCGAGCCGCGCGGCCTCCTCGAGGTCGAAGCGCGGATGAAAGACCGGGGCGAGCGCTTCTTGGAAGCGGCCATCGCCCTCGGGGTGCTCGAGGCGGACGCCGCCTTTGTCGCCTTGGAGGCGCAGGTCGCGCACCGCGTGGCCCGGGGCGCACTCTGGCCCCCGGCCGCGGTCAACTTTCGGCAAGACCGCACGGAGGTGGCCCGGTTGTTCACCGCCGGGGTCGAGGTGGTCGACATCGTGCTCGAGGCGTTGCTCGGCTACGACGACCAGGCCTTGTTCGATGGCTTTTTCCAAGCGCACAAAGATGCCCCCGTGGTGCCCACCCCCGAGCTCGAGCCCGCCCTCCAAGTGCTCGCGCGGCTCCGGCCCTCGTCCCGGCTGCCCCCGGTGATGTTCGAACCCGACATCACCGTGGGCGCGATCGTGCACCGATTGGGGCATAGCGTGCTTGACGAGCTGTGGGCGCTGCACCGCGCTGGCGCCTGGCACACGGTGCGCAAAGCCGCCGCCCCCGTGCCGCGGCTCGACGAGGACACCCGGGCGCACCGCCGGTCTAAGGCCCAGCGCACCCGGCTGGACGCCCGGGTGCAGGGCGCGCTCCTGTCCGCCCGGGGCCGGGGCTACTACGAGGTGTTGGGCTTGGCCCCGTCGGCGGCGGCGATTGAAATCGAAAAGCGGCTGGACGCGCTGGACAAGGAGTTTGGCCAGGGCGCGCCGGGCATCGACGAGCTCACCGTGGGCATGGCCGCGGCCCGCGAGCTGTGGACCATTTACGCCGACATCCGCGCGGTGCTGCTCGACCCCGCGCTGCGCCGGGCCTACGACGAGTCGTCGGGCGAGGTCAGCCTCAAGGCCCCGGACCTGTTCGAGGACGAGCGCGATCTCGACATGCGGTTCTTGCAGGGCATGCTCGCCTACGACGCCGGCGAGCTGGGCGTGGCCGAGCAACACTTCGCCGCGGTCTTGAAGGGCCGGCCCGACGACGTAGACGCAGAAGCATTTTGCACCATGGCCCGGTTTCGCACCTCGTCGATGTCCGCGGTGGCGGCGCGGGCGGTGCTGTCCGCGTTGCACGAGCACGAGCCGTCGTCGCTCCGGCCCCTCCTGTTCTGGGTCGATGCGTGCCTGTACGCGGGCGATTCACAAAGCGCGCGCAAAGTGTTCAAGATGGCCCAGGCCCTGGACCCGCACAACCTCGAGGTCAGGCGACGCCAGGCCCGGATCGAGGAGGCTTCATCGTGACCGACGTGCGCGTCTTGCTCTGCACCGTGCCCAGCCCCGAGGTGGGCAAGACCCTGGCCCGGGGGCTGCTCACCGACCGGCTGTGCGCCTGCGTCAACGTCGTGCCCGGCTTGACGTCGATGTACCGCTGGGAGGGCAAGCTGGTCGAGGACCGGGAGGCGCTGATGGTGATCAAGACGCGGGGCGCGCTCATCGACGACGTGACCCGTCACATCACCGAGAACCACCCGTACACTGTTCCCGAGGTCATCGCGCTCGACGTGAGCGCGGGCCACGCCTCTTACCTCGACTGGGTCCGCGCCGAGACGGTCAGTCCTTCTTCTTGAACAGCGCCTCGAGCTTTTTCTTGGCATCGTCCGCGGTCTGGGGCGAGGACGGGGCCGCGGCCCCGCCGAAGAGCGCAGCGAGTTTTTGTTTGGCCGCGTCGGCCTCGCTTTGGCCGTCGTCATCGTCCGTGGTCACCGCTTGGTGGTACTCGCACAGGTTGCGGCGGTCCTTGTTGGCCACCGGGTCCGCGCTCACCTCCCGGCATTCGTTCTCGACGTAGGGGTCGTAGAACCGGCAGGTCAGGCACACGTGCAGGTCCTGCCCACAGTCACATTCGGCGCGGAACGGGATCTTGCTGTCCACGAAATGAGACGCACCACACGCGGGGCAGGCGATGTCCAACCGGGCCATGCTCAGCTTCCCCCCAGCAGACGAAAGCGCGCGGGGCGGCTGTCTTCGAGCTCGTCGAGGCTCGACTGAATTTGGTCGTGAATGGATTGGGCCAGCTCGGTGACATCGGCCGAGCTGGAGTTGTCGTCGAGCCGCGCGCCCACGTCGATGGGGGGCAAGATTCGAATCTTCCACTTGGCGGGGAGGGGCAGGACCCCGAGGGGCCCCAGCCAGGGGAACAGCGGCGTCACCGGGAGGTAGCTGACAAAGGTGCCGCGGAACAAGAAGCGAAACTTCGTCAGCAACGGCGCGGTGTCCTCGGCCCCGAGGATCGCCACCGGCACGAGGGGCACGCCCGCCTTCATCGCCAGCCGCACAAAGCCGCCCCGGCCAAACCGCACCAACTTGTAGCGGTGCCGGTAGACCTTGCTCAGACCCAAGAACCCCTCGGGGAACACCGCCACCGGCTCGTTGCGGTCGAGGATGCGCAGGGCGTTCTCTTGGCTCGCCCGCACACAGCCCAGGCGCGACATCCAGGTGCCCAAGAACGGGGCGGTCATGATCGCGTCCTCGAGCAACGGGCGAATCACCGCCTGGCGTTGTTCGAACGCGCGGATCAGCACCACCGCGTCCCACGGGAATGCCCCTGCATGGTTGCCCACGAGGATGTAGGGCCCGTCGGGAAGGTGCTCTTCGCCCTCGATGTCGAGGTCGAACACCTGCTCGATCAACGCGTCCAGCACCTTGCCGAACCGCCGGCCAAACCCGGGGTCCTTGCCGAACACATCAAACGCCACGTCTTCGAGCGCATCGGTCATCGGTCAAACTCCCTCGCCACCAAGTCGAGCAGTGTATCGATGTCGTATTGGACTTCAAATCCCACTGCATCCCGGAACTTCTTGCCGTCACACACCCAGCTCCACCGCAGGTACTGCATAAACACCGCCGGCATCTCCATGAGCTGGAGGTTCCACAGGCTGGCCAGGGTCGCGGAGAACCACGTCGCCGGGACCGGGAGGTTGGTGCGCGCGAGCCGCTCGATGACCCGGGACAGCGGCAGCACCCCCTGGCCGGCGACGTTGTAGGCCCCGGTGGCGTCGGAGCGGAGCGCAAAGTACAGCGCCCGCACCGCGTCGTCGGGATACAAGAACTGAAACAGCGGGTCGTAGCCCATGACGGTGGGCACGACCTTGCGGGTCAAATACCGGGTCCAGAAGTTCCGCGTGCGCGAGCCGCCGAGCATCGCCGACATCCGCAGGGCGATGCAGGACACGCCGGGATTTTCCAGGGCGAAGCGCTCCAGCTGTTGCTCGGCATCGACCTTGTCTTGGACGTAGCGGCTGCCTTCCATGCCCCGCAGGGGGTGCTCCTCGGTGAGCCACGCGGGGTTGTCGGGGTGGGCGCCATAGGCGATCGTCGACGAGGACATCACCAACCGCTTCACCGGCGCGGCCTGCGCGGCGTACAAGGCGTGCATGGTGCCGATGGTCTCGACCTCGTGGGCGAGCTCCTCGCGGTGGGTGGGGTTGGACAAGAACGCCAAGTGGCACAAGGCGTCGGCGCCTTCGCTGGACAGGATCTCGGCCAGCCGCCGGTCCGCCCCGCGTTCGGCGAGGTCGAGCTGGTGGGCGGACACCTTGGGAAACTCCCGCAACACCACCTGCGGGTCTTCGGGGTGGCCTTCCCGGCGCAAGAGCTCGCGGGGGTCGCGCACGTCGATGGCGACGATGGTCTCGACCCGTTCGTCCTCGATCAGCAACCGAATGAGCCGGCGCCCCAAAAAGCCAAATGCCCCGGTGAGAGCGACAACGCGCGGGGCATGAGACAGCTTCACCATCGTGACCTCCCCCGGGGCCACGGGTACGAGAGGAGCGGTGGGGCGTCAAGCGGATGCCACCCGGTGCCGTGTTTTCGGTATCCTCCAGCGACGAATGTCGCCGTTGCGTCTCTTCCTTTTCGCGATCGTGGGGTGGATGTCGCTGCCAGCGTGGGCGGCGACCACCTACAAGACGGTGGTGGTGCCGTTCGAGGCCTCACCGGAGATTCGGTACGAGCTCCCGGTGGCGGTGGAGCTGGAGCTGGAGCTCGTCGAGAAGGTGGTGGTGAAGTCCAACAAGCGTGTGTGGGCGGAGCTGCGGCGCAAAAAAAAGCGGAAGTACGAGCCCCGTGTGCTGCGCAAGGTGATGAAGCGGCGCAAGCTCGACATCCTGATCACCGGCAAGGTCGTCGACGACGTCGGTCCAGAGCTCGAGGTGGTGGCCTACGGACGTGACGGCAAGCCCCGCATCATCGAACGTTTTCCGTATCCCGACAACATCGACGCCAGCGCGGCCGCCATCGTCGAGCGGCTGACCCCGAAGCTGAACACCTTTGGCGAGCTGAAGCCGGTGGATCGTGCGGCCATCGCCAAGGCCGCGGACCGGGGTGGCTTTGGCGATGGGGAGGAGCCCACCGACGACGATGATTTGTTCGTGGACCTCGAGGGCGGGGCCAAGAAGAAGGACGACGTCAAGCGCGATAAGCCCAAACGCGCGCGCACGAAATCAAAACGCGACGATGATTGGGACCGCGAGGTCGCCGACAAAGGCGACGATCGCGGGGGCAAGAAAAAGAAAAAGCGGCGGCGCCGCAGCGCGTTCGACGAGGAGCCGCGCGCGGCCCGCGACGACGACAAGCGCAGCCGCCGGCGGTTGGTCGGGGACGACGATGACGACGACGAGGCCCGGCGGCGGTCCCGCCTGAAGAACGGTGTCGAAGACGACGACGACGCGGCGCGGTTGACCCACTGGGTGAGCGTGGCCGTGGCCCCGGAGGCGGGCACGTGGCTCTACCAGTTCAATGCCCAAAAGGCGGGGCAGGACGGGGGGTTTTCCGCCCGGGTGTACCCGTCGTTCAACCTCCGGCTGGACGCGTGGCCCATCGAGTGGGTGGGCGGCGAGGTCACTTTGCGCGGCGCGGCGGTGCCGTTTTGCATCGGGACCCCGGGGCTGTTCGCGACCTGTGACGAGGACGCCAACGCCCGGGTCACCCCTCGCCAGTTCTGGGCCTACCGGGGTTCGGCGCAGGTCGCGGCCAAGGCCCGGTACGTGTTTCACTTCAATAACATTGGCTTCGGGGGCGGGGCGCGGGTGGGGTATCGCTACGCGGGCGCCTTCGTGGACCGCCAGAAGAACGTGGACGACAACCAAGACCATACCCTGGTCCCGGGGTTCAACTGGCATGCTGTGACATTGGGAGCGGAGGGGTATGCCGCGCTGGTCTTGTTCTCGCGCCGGTTCGAGTTTGAGCTGAAGGCGGACCTCATCCCCGGGTTCCCCCCGTACTCGTTGCTCTACTACCAAGAGGTCCCCGACAGCCCCGGCCAGTCCTGGTGGGTGCTCGGCGGGGTCGCCTCCGCCACCGCCCGCTTGGAGGTCATTTTTGGTGTGTTCGTCGACGTGCACCTGTTCGGCGCGGCCGGCTACGTGACCTACGACGGCACCGGCAACCGCCGCGGCGAGCTGCGCGACGCCAACGACCCCACCCAACGCGAGCTGCTCGTCGGGGGGACGGTGATCAACGCCAACGCCGGCGCGTCGGTGGGCGTGGGCTGGATGTTCTAGAGCGCGTCCGGTTTGGCGCCGTTGAGAACGCGCAGGACGCACACAATTGCATTGCGCGGGCTACATCAGGAGCATGCGGCGCTTTTTGAACCGGGCCGCGAAGGCGTCCACCACCGCGATCAGGTCGCGCTGCTTGAGCCCGGTCTTCACAGATTCTTTCCAGCTGAACAAAAGCTCGAGCAGGATGGGCCACAGAAAGAACAACGCCTCGACGTGGTCCTCGGTGGGGCAGCCGGTGCGGTACCGATCGTGGTTGAGGTAGTCGGCGAGGCCGAGCACGTCGTGCTCGAGCTCCAGCCGCAGGATGTCGCACACCGTCTCGACGAACCCGAGGTCACACCGCGGCATGTCCGAGAGCCGGGGGCCAAACCGCGCCGCGCTTTTGTCGTCGGCGAACGCGACCTCGTCGCGGGCCGGGGGGAACGCCTCGCAGAGATCGCAAAGCGCCTTGCCCATCTCCTGCACCAACACGGTCTGCACCGGTTGGGGGCGGGCCTCCAAAATCGGCTCATACCGTTTCCACCACTGGGTCATGGCGCCAGCATACGCCACCCGGGGCCCGGGGCGTCTCGGGCTTGGCGGCGGCCCGGCCACTCGTGCTATCGAGCACCCAGCATCGGGGCCACGCCCGGGGGGAGTCATGACCGACATCGTTCACGTCCACGCACGCGAGATTCTGGACAGCCGGGGCAACCCCACCCTCGAGGTGGACGTCATCTTGGGCTCAGGGGGCGAGGGTCGGTTCGCGGTGCCGTCGGGGGCCTCCACCGGCGAGCACGAGGCCCTCGAGCTGCGGGACAAAGACGAGCGGTACAAGGGCAAAGGCGTTCGTACCGCCGTGCGCAATGTCAATGAAGTGATCGGCCCCCACGTGGTCGGCCTCGACGCCGCCGACCAGGCCACCCTCGACGCGGCCCTGCTCGAGCTCGACGGCACCCCCAACAAATCCAAGCTCGGGGCCAACGCTCTCCTCGGGGTCTCGGTGGCCGGCTCCCGGGCCGCGGCCGACGCCCACCTGTTGCCGTTGTACCGCTACCTCGGCGGGGTCCACGCCAACACCCTTCCCGTCCCCCTGATGAACGTCATCAACGGGGGCGCCCACGCCGACAACAGCCTCGACATCCAAGAGTTCATGATCGTGCCCCACGGGGCGGAGGACTTCTCCGAGGCGGTCCGCACCGGGGCCGAGATCTTTCACACCCTGAAGAAGGTCCTGCAGGACAAGGGCTACGCCACCGGGGTGGGGGACGAGGGTGGCTTCGCCCCCAACCTCAAGAGCAACGCAGAAGCATTCTCGCTGTTGATCGAGGCGATCGAAGCCGCCGGCTTCCGCCCCGGGGACGAGGTGGGCCTGGCGGTGGACGCGGCCGCGTCCGAGTTCTTCGACAAAGGCCAGAAGAAGTACGTGCTCGCGGGGGAGGGAAAGACCCTCAGCGCCGAAGAGATGGTGGGCTACTGGGAAGACCTGTGCGGCCGGTTCCCCATCGTGTCCATCGAGGACGGCCTCGACGAGAACGACTGGGACGGCTGGAAAATGCTCACCCAGAAGTTGGGCCCCAAGGTGCAGCTGGTGGGGGACGACCTGTTCGTCACCAACCCCAAGGTCCTGCGCCGCGGCATCGACGAGGGCGTGGCCAACAGCATCCTGATCAAGCTCAACCAGATCGGCACCCTCACCGAGACGCTGCAGACCATCCGCATGGCCCACAACCACGGGTACACCTGCATCATCTCCCACCGCTCGGGCGAGACCTCGGACACCACCATCGCGGACCTCGCGGTGGCGACCAACGCCGGCCAGATCAAGACCGGCTCGTTGTGCAGGTCCGATCGAGTGGCGAAGTACAACCGGTTGCTCCGCATCGAAGAGGACCTCGGTCCCCACGGCGCCACCTACAAAGGGGCGGCGGCGTTCCCGCGAGAGGCATGATCGCGCGCCTGTTGCTGTTCGGCCTGTTGCTCGGCGCGGCCCCCGCCGCCCACGCGTACTCGGTCGACGGCGGCAATGTCATTGTTCGGCCTGTGCTCGGGGTGAGCATCAACGCCCTCCGGCTCGAAGCCGCGACCCGCAAGAGCGCCCCCGGCGGCCTGCTCACCGGGCTCGACCTCGATTTTTCGATCAATGGGCCGCTCAACCTCTCCGCGTTTGTGCGCCCGGTGGTGTTCGTGGGGTTCGTCGACGTGCAGGTGGGGCTGGGGGGCAAATACCGCGTCACCGGGCTGGGCACGCCGTTTGTGCCCTACGCCTCGGCGATGGTCACCGCGGCGGGCGCGACCCAGTTGCGGTGGGTGACGATGCCCCACGCCAACGTCGGGGCCCGGGCCGCGCTGGGGGTGGACTACTTCGTGATGAAAGACCTCGCGGTCGGGGCCGAAGCCGCCACCGAAGCGAGCGCCCTGTTGTACCCGATGCTCTATCCCGAGGTCACGGTCGAGGCGCTCGTCGGCGTGAGCTACCGCTTCGATCTGTACTAAAGCGCATCTTGAAAGCAATGATGCCGTGCGCTCGCCGGGGCCACGACGAGCGCCCGATCGGGCGTCTCGTCGCTGGACACCAGAGCACACTGCGTCCTTGATTTTTGGGGTGCGCTCCAGCGGCGTGCGCCGCGCGCCCCCCCCCCGGGCGTCGGGTGTGGTCGAAATGCGCCACCGGGTTTGTCCCGCGCTTGGTCGACGACGACCAGGGGGCCAGGTGGGGCGAAATACCGATAGAAATTGACGCTTTACCGATGGGAATTCCTCGGTTAGCGTCCGCCCCGACTCGATCCGTAAGGAGGTGCCGATGCGCCGTCACTGGTTCCGGGGCGCGCGACCCCGGCCATTGTTCCTCGGTGTGCTCACATTGTGTCTGGCGTTGCCGGTGGCGGCCCAGGACGAGTACGAAGACGAATACGAGGAAGAGTACGAAGACAGCGGCAGTGACGGTGCCGAGGACGCGGCCGCGGCGGAATCTGACGCGCCCGCGCCCGCGCCCGCCGACGAGGGCGACGCCCCCGCAGACAAGGCCGGCCCGAAAAAGGACGCGCCCGAGACCATCGACACCTTCCTCGTCGGGGCCATCGACCGCGAGCCCAAGCCGGGCACGCCCATCATCGCGAACAAGAAGTTCCCGATGTCGCTGACCCTCGAGATCTCGGCGATGTTCGACTACTCGTTCTCGGACCGCTTTTTGAATCACGCCGGCGGCCACCTCTCGCTCGGCTTTCACATCTTTGACTGGCTGGCGGTCGAAGGCTTCGCCGGCGGTCTTTATCCCCAAGAGCTCAACATCACCCGCACCGTGCGGGTGCAAGGCTATTCGCGCGACTCCAACGAGGAGCCGGCGCTGTCCGGTCTGTGGCAGACCTTCGCCTTCGGCGGCGCCGGTCTGCAGTGGGCCCCGTTCTACGGCAAGCTGAGCTTCGCCTCCGACTTCCAGGTCGCGTTCCAGTTCTTCTTCTTTGGCGGCGCCGCGGTCGAGGGCATCGCCAAGCCGAGCGGGATCAACGACGGACAGAACGTCAACAACCGCCGCGACTTCTACCTCGGGGTCGTCGGCGGACAGACCTACAACTACGCCCCGCGGTTCTCGGCGTACTACGGCGGCGGGGTGCGCATCCTCCCCTGGAAATGGGTGGCCTTGCGCCTCGAGGTGCGGCAGCTCACCGGGCTCAACCCTGGCGTCGAGAACGACCAGTGGAACGAGTTCATCGACATCAACAACATGCCGCTGCTGCAAGCCGGCATCAGCTTCTTGCTGTAGGCGGAGGACCAGATGCAACGGAACGAATCTGTGTTGTCGACCGCACGCGTTTGTCTGCTCGCCGCCGCCGCGGTGGTGTGCGCCGTCCCCGGGGCGGCCGTCGCCCAAGACGACGATGAGTTCGAAGACGAAGACGTCGACGACGCCCTCGGGGCTGACGAAGGCGGCGACGAGGGCGCGGACGACGCCGCCACCGACGACGCCGACGACGCCCTCGGCGACGACGAAGACGACGCCCCCGCGGACAGCAGCGGGGACGCCGCGTCATCGGAGACCACCGGCCCGGCGCCCGCCGAGGGCGGGACCGGGGGCCGCCAACGCATCGAGACCGAAGAGACGATCTACGCGATCCAGAAAAAGGCGCGGCTCATCGGCGACAGCATCGAGATCACCCCGCTGTTTTTGCAGTCGGTCAACGACCGCTTCGTGTCCCAGACCGGCGGCATGCTCTCGGTGATGTACAACTTCCGCGAGAACCTCGCGTTCGAACTGAACGTGGGCACCTTCGGCTGGTGGGACAATCCCGACACCTTTTTCCAGACCTTCGCCCCCACGGCGGCACCCCGGTTCGGCGGGCACTACACCAACACCACCACCGAGCTGCAGCTGCGCGAGCGCCTGCAGCCCGAGTTCGTGAAGCTCTATTGGATCACCTGGCTGACCACCGCGGACTTCCAATGGGCGCCCGTCACCGGCAAGGTCTCGATCCACGACTTCCAGCTTGGCACCTTTTCGCTCTACCTCTCGGTGGGCGCGGGCCTGGCGGGCATGCGCAACGAGCAGGCCCCCGACCTCGCCGGCCCCACCGGCCAGCCCTTCATCGGCCCGGTGCAAATCACCGCCACCGTGGGCGGCGGCTTGCGCTTTTACATCCTCGACTGGCTCGGGATTCGCCTCGAGGTGCGCGACTACGTGCAGCCGCTGGCGTTGCTCGTCTCCGACGGCCCCGACGTGCCCACGTCGACGTTCGAGGTGCGCAACACCATCATGGCCCAAATCGGTCTGAGCTTCGTCATTCCCATGCCCTGGGGGCCGCGATGAACCGCATTGTCTCCTCTGTTTCGCTCGTCGCCCTCACCGCCCTGGTCGCGGGGCCCGCGGCCGCGCAGGACATCGAGCGCGCGGTGAGCGCGTTCAAGGCGGGCAACTTCGCCGAGTCGGCCCCGCTGTTTTTCGCGGTGATCGAGTTCTCCGACGAGGAGAGCGACATCGCCGACGCCGAGTACGGCTTGGCCCGATCCCTCGAGGGTCTCGAGCTGTACCAGTCGGCGCTCAAAGAATACGGCGACATCGTCCGCGTGGGCTCCGACCACCCCTTCTTCGCGGAGGCGGTCGAAGGCATGCTCAACGTCGCCGAAAAGCTCGACGACGAGTTCCAAGCCCCCAAGGTCATCAACGCGATGTACGACGACAACCTCTCGGCCATCTCCAAGATGTCCGGTGAGGTCACCCAGCGCATCCACTTCATGCTCGGCAAGTACGCCTACAACCGGGGCGACACCCGGGAGGCGCGCGACTTCTTCAAGACGGTCAAAGAGGGGCACAAGTTCTACCCCCACGCCCAATACCTGCTCGGGCTCATCCGCCTCGGGGTGGGCCGCGTCGACAACCCCAAGCCCAAATACGACCAGGCCCTCGAGCACTTCGAGAACGTTCGCGCCGTCATCCCCGACCAGACCAACGACAACGAGCTGCGCCTGCTGCGCGACCTCGCGTCCATGGGTCTGGCCCGGACCGAGTACGAGATCGCCTACCAATACGAGGAGGGCGACGAGCGCCGCATCGCCGGGCTCAACCGCTCGATCTTTGAGTACAAGAAGATTCCCCGCTTCTCCGAAGCTTGGGCCGACGGCCTGTTCGAGCGCGCGTGGGCCCACACCGTGAACAATGAATATGGAAAGGCCCTCGGTGCGCTGCACACCCTGGGGGCGCCGTACTTCTCCGACGTGTTCTACCCCGAGGCCGACAACCTCCGCGCCATCGTCTACTACTACAACTGCCAATGGGACCGGGTGAACGAGATTGTCGAGGAGACCAAAGCCAAAAACGGCGCCCTCATCGAGAAGCTCGAAGCCCTGCTCGAGTCCGACTACGGGTTCGACGAGTGGTACGCGCTGTTGCAGAAGTCCCTCGAGGCCGGTCCCGACACCAAAGAAGAGGGCCTCATCCCCTACTTGGTGGCGCGGCACATCAGCATCGACCCCCGCTACGTCAAAATGAACAGCTTCCTCACCCAGCTCGACCGCGAAGCGGACGCGTTCGCCTCCAACAGCGCGCTCGGCGGGGACCTCGGCCGGGAGATGACCACCATCGTGGTCGATACCCGCGACGAGCTGTTGCTCGTCGTCGGCAAGTACGTGCGCACCAAGCTCGCGGACACCAACACCGAGCTGAGCGACATCAAGACCCGCGCGTCGCTCATCAGCCTCGAGACCAAGACCGCGGAGACCGAGTGGTTGGAGCAGGGCCGCGCCATCGGTGGCCGGGCCCGCACCCGCTTGCCCCGGCCGTTCGTGCCCGATGACACCTTCCAGTTCTGGTGGTTCGACGACGAGTACTGGATCGATGAGCTCGGCTACTACGAGTACAAGCTCAAGACCGAGTGCTTCGAATAGGCCCCGGTCCACACCAAAAAAGGCGCCCCTCCCGGGGCGCCTTTTTTGTGGCCTCGCTCAGCCGCCATCGGGTGCGGCGCGGAGCAGGTCGGCCAGCGCCCGGTACCGATGCCGCAGGCCCGCGGGCAGCGACGGCCAATCCACCGCCCACAGATGGGTGGCCGCGGCCGTCCGGTCGCCGGCCTCGACCGCGAGTTCGGCGAGGTTGAGCCGGGCGTCGGTGGCGAGCGCCCCTTGCGGGTAGGTGGCCAAATAGTGTCCAAAGGCTTTTTGCGCGGCCTGTCGTCGACCATCGGCCCGCGCGGCCTCGGCGCGTTCGTAGAGGCGAAGCTGTGGCCCCAGCGTGGCCGACGGCGCCGCCGGCTGGGGGGGCGGCGCCGGCTCCGCTGGCGTGGGGCGCGGGGCGGGGGGACGCGCCACGGGGGCGGGGGTCGCGGCGGCATCGGGCGACGCGGGGCCGGCATCGCGCCCGGCGGCCACGGTCTCGGCGGCGGGGGGGGCGGCCACGCGGGCCGCGGCCACCACCGGGGCGGGGGGGGCCGCGGGCCGCGGCCTGGACAATAGGGCATAGCCGACGCCCAGCCCCGCGAGCAGCGCGACGGTCCCGGTCACCCCCAGCAAGAGCCAGCGCGGGCCCGTCACCGAGGGGCCGGCCCCGATCGTGACCCGGTGATCGATGCGCGTCCACAGCGCGTCGAGGGCGGCCGCCTCCGCGCCGGTGGCGGCCGCGTTCGCGAGGTCGGCGCGGGCTTCGTCGAGGGCGCGGGCCAACCCGGGGGGCCAGGGTTCGCTCATGGTGCGCCCCCGGGGTCCGCTTGCCACAGTTGGGCCAGGCGCCGCCGCCCGCGCGAGAGCAACGAGTGCACCGCGCCGGAGGAGGTGCCCATCAGGGCCGCGGTCTCGGGCACCGACAGCTGCTCCAGCTCGACAAGGGTCACCGCTTCCCGTTGCTTGTCCGGCAGCGCGGCCAGACAGCGGGCGAGCTTGCGCCGGCGCTCTTTTCGCTCCACCGGGTGCGCCGGCTCGACGTGGAGGTCGAGCGCTTGACCCGCGGCTTGTTCGCGCTGGGCGGTGCGCTGGGCGCGCCGGCGGTGCGACCGAATGACATTGCGCATCACCCCGTGCAGGTAGCCGCCCGGGTTGTGGTCCGGGTCGATGTCGTCGAGCCGCCGCTGGGCGATCAAGAACACGTCCTGCACCACGTCGTCCGCGGACACGCCCGGCCCACACAGCCGTTGGGCCTGGCGGCGCAGCAAGGGCGCGTGGGCCCGGTACAAGCCCTCGAGGGTCAGTGCGGCCCGGCGGGCGACCTCGGCGAGAAAGATCAACACCTGGTCGAGGTAGCACAGCCGGAAAGCGGCGGCACCGCCGGTCACCGCAGCTGACCTCGCAACGATTGAACCATCAAGCGTTCGACCTCTTCACAGTCGGAGGGGGCGATGGTGACGGACTTTTCCGCGAGCATCACGCCGCCCGCGTCCTCGACCGTGACCTGGACCGCCACACTCATTGCATCGGCATTGTGCGACCGTGCCCGCACCCGCAACTCATCGTGTCCGGCGGGGTCGAGAAATGCTTCGACCTCGCGGCGCAGCCGGGATTCGTCGAGGCAGTTTGCGTCGTCGGCGATGTCGAACGCCCATCGTGAGGTCGCCGACTCGGCGGGATCGGGCGCGGCGGTCACAGGAGGTGCGGCGGTCAGAGGAGGTGCGGGGGGCGCGGTGTGGGTCTTCGTGGCCGGCCGCGTAGCCCGCAGCACCGCGTGGGCGTGTTCGAGCACAACCTCGGCCAACAGCTCGTCGACTTCGCCGGTCTGGAGCACGGTGTCGGCCACCATCACCGGGACCGTGCCGCCGAAGATGATAAGGCTGGCCAAGCCCGTCGCCACCGCCGTGCCCCACCCGCCGAGCACCAGCGGGTGGGACAGCGCGGTGAGCGAGTCGGCGCCGGTGAAACTCAGGGCGGCGTAGGTCACCGACCCGACCGCGCCCATCACCGCGCCGCCCACGACAAAACCCGTGGCCAAGAGCAGGACAACATGGCCCGCCATGGTGAGGTTGTCCGGATTCGGAAACCCGCTTTCGCGGACGGTCTTGACCGTCTCGCCCGACGGCAGGGTCGACTCGATGGTGATGGTGAGGTCCCGACGATAGGTGAAATCGTCGTCGGGCGGCGCAGCGGCGTGCAGGGTGATCTTGGTCAGCAAGCGCGTCGCATCAGGCCGCGGGGGGCCGAGGTGGGTTTGTAACCGGTGCGCCACTGACGCCCGCAGCGCCTCCTGGTCACGGACAAAAAGCGGCGAACTGTTGCCGGCCTCGACCAGCACCTCCCCGGGCCCGATGCGGTGGCCGCTGGTCCCCGCTTGCAGGGGCTCGGGGGCGTCGACTTCGATGTCGCCGATCCACGCGCGCGGGGTGTAGCAGCCGGTGCAGGCCAGCAAGGCGAGGGCCGCGAAGGCGAGCAGAGAGCGGGGCAAGCGGAAAGCAAAACGACACATGACGAACTCCTTTTGCCCTTCCTTGTCCGGCCGGGCCCAGATCCTGTCATGCGGCGGATCAGATCTGCCCCACGGCCGCATTTGGCCGCTTTGGTGGACATTTCGCGTAGGCCGGGTCCCCGTGTCAGAATTGGCAAATGCGCATGTTGGTTTGGCTTTGGGTGGGGTTGTGGGCGCCGGGGGCGCTCGCCCAGGCCCCCGCGCCGGCCCCGGCGGAAGCGGCGCCGCCGCGCGCGTTGCGGGTGGCGGTGATGGACTTCGAGGTCAGTGACATTGACCCCACCGTCGCGCGCATCACGTCCGAGTCGTTGCTGCAGGAGATTCGCAAGCTCGAACGGGTCAGCGTCATCAGCCTCGACGAGGTCCGGGCGATGTTGTCCCTCGAGGAGCAACGTCTGATGGCGGGCTGTGAAGCCTCGAGCTGTCTGGCCGACATCGCGGGCGCGCTCGGCGCCGACGTGGTCGTGATCGGGAGCTTGGCCAAGGTGGGCGACGAGCACGTCATCGGGCTGCGCGCCATCGACCAGAACGAGGGCGCGGCCTTGGGCAGCTACTCCGCGCGGCTGACCCCGGCGGGCGGCGAGGAGTTTCTCGCCGCGGTGGGGCCGGCGGTGGCGGAGATCTTTCCCGGGCGGGGCCTGCGCGAAGGCCAGACCCGCGGGGTGAGCGATGAAGTGGCATTGCGCCTTCACCCCCCGCCGCTCGACCCCTGGACGGTCTACAGCGCGGGCGGGGTGGGGGCGGGCTTCGCGGCGTTGGCCGTCGTCGGGCTCGGGCTCAACCTGCTGTTCGGGGGGGTGATGAGCGCGGCGGTGGCGGACGCGGGCCCCGACGGGGGCAGCACGATCGACAAGCGACAGCTCGACGCGCTGTTCACCGCCACCAACGTCTCCCTGGGCGCGGCCGCGGTCGCGGGGGCGGGGGCGTTGGCCGGGTTTGGCGGCGCGGCGTTGCTGGCGTTGTTCACCGATTGGGACGGCTCGCGCGCGGCCAGCGCACAACCGGAATAGGTGGCGCCCCATCGGTCGGTCGCCCGACGACCAGCGGCCGACGGCCTGGCGCAAATGCGCCACACCGCTGAAACGACGCTGAAGCGCACGCGGGCATCGACCGCGCCCTGGGGCGCGGCGCGCCGGTCGGATTGTGCTGTGCGATCAAACGCTTAGGGGGCCGGGAATCCCGTGTGGTCGTCGACGGTTGCGCGGTGGGGTGGCAGGAGAGATGTAGGATGTTGTCGGACACCCGACGGGCACCCCGCTTGCTCAAGCCCCTCATATTGCCTACGTGTGGTGCGTCACACGCGCACAGCACGCGATCCCGACCCTTTTGCTCTTCCTTCCGAGGCTTCCGCGCAATGCAGCATCCGGTCACCCGTCGCCTTCGTTACCTGTTCCTTTTCTTCTTGTTCTTCGCCGTGGGCGCGCCCCTCGCGCTCGACGCCGAGCCGGTGCCCGCCGCGCACGCGAAGAAGAAGCGCAAGAAGCGCAAAAAGAAGAAGAAGAAGAAAAAGTCCAAGAAGGCGTCGACCGCCGACGACAAGGCCGAGGACGACGACGGCAAGAAGTCCGCGGGCGGTTCGGTCCCGGAAAAGGAGCCGGAGAAAGAAGAAGAGCTTCGGACCACCGGCCCGGCCGACATCAAGGCCCCGGTGGGCGAGAAGAAGGTCAAGAAGAAGGACCTCACCGCCGAGGCGGACAAAAAGCGCGACGAGTCCATCGCCGAGATCGCCAGCGTGTTGCCCAAGGTGAAGGGCGGCCAAAAAGGCGAGCTCGTGTTCCGTCTCGCCGAGCTGTACTGGGCGAAATCCAAGTACATCTACCAGACCGAGTTTGAGGACTTTGACGCGGCCTACCAAAAGTGGGTCGACACCGGGCGCCAGGGCAAAGAGCCCACCCTCGAGGGGTACACGAAAAAGTCAGAGGCCTACAAAAAGCAGGCCCTGAAGAACTACAAAGTCGTGCTCAAGGACTACCCCGAGTACCCCCGTCTCGACGAGGTGCTCTACATCATGGCGTACAACGAGTACCAAGCGGGCAAGAAGAAAGCCGGCATCAAGAACTACTCGAAGCTCATTCGCCAGTTCCCCAACAGTGAATACGTGGCCGACAGCTACCTCGCCCTCGGGGAGCACTACTTCACCGCCAACGACCTGTCCCGCGCGACCAAGGCGTACACCAAGGCCTACGACAAGGGCCGCGAGATCAACAAGCCCATCACCTACCGCTACGCCGAGTACAAGCTCGCGTGGTGTGACTACAACGCAGAGAACTACGACAAGGCGCTCACGAAGTTCAAAAACGTCGTCGAGGAATCCGAAAAAGCGGCCCAAGGGGACAAGGACGGCGCCCAGCTCAAGGGCGAGGCCCTCAACGACATGGTGCTGACCTACAGCCAGCTCAACGAGGTGGACAAGGCCTACAAGTACTTCAAGAAAAAGGCCGGCGGCGAAAAGAGCTATCACCTGATGAGCAAGCTCTCGGGGGTGTACGAGAGCCAAGGCAAGTTCGACAACCAGATCAAGACCCTGCGCCGGCTGATCAACATCGACCCCGACAATGCCTCTGCGCCGGACTACCAGGCGCGCATCGTCTCCGCCTACTCCAAGCTCGGCAAACGCGACAAGGTCCGCAAGGAGATCACCCGACTTGTCGAGCTCTACCGCCCGGGCAGCCCCTGGTGGAACAAGAACAAAGACAACGAGATGGCCACCGAGCGCGCCCTCGTCGTCGCCGAGCAACGCATGCGCGAGCTCGTGACCGACTACCACCGCTACGCGGACAAGCACAAAACCTACGACGACTACGAGCTGGCCCGCGACCTCTACGGGCAATACCTGCAAGCGTTCCCCACCAGCGAGCAGGCCTACACCCTCAACTTCTACTACGCGGAGATCCTCTGGGACCTCGGCCAGTGGCGTGACGCCGCTGAGCAGTACGACGCGGTGGTGGCCCGTGACGCCAAGGGCCGCTACACCCGCGACTGCGCGTACAACGCGATTTTGGCCTGGGAGAAAATCGTGGCCAACGAGCCCAAGCCGGTCCGCAACAAGGACGGCCTGCTGGTCAAGAACAAGAAGAAGCAGAAGGGCAAGATCGCCAACAAGAAGGTCAAGCTCGAGAAGGTCGAGAAGAACAAAGAGTACAAGCCCGAGGACATCCCCGAGCCGGAGCAAAAGCTCGCCGACGCCTGTGACGCCTACGTCCGGGTGGTGCCCGAGGAGCTGTCCAAGAAGGACCCGAAGCTTGAAGAAGAGCTGATCGTGGTCAAGTTCAAGTCGGCCTACACCTACCACAAGTACTTCCACTTCGACCAAGCCGCCGAGCGCTTCGGCGAGCTCATCGGCCGCTGGCCCGACAATGAATATGCACGCCGGGGCGCGGACTCGATCCTCGACTCCTACGCCGCGCGCGAAAAGTGGAAGCCCCTCGAGAAGTGGTCCCGCGAGTTCGCCGCGGTCAAGCCGCTCATGAAGGACAAGGACTTCGCCAAGAGCGTGTTCAAGTTCATGCAGGGCGCGAGCTTCAAGTCGATCCAAGAGGACTACAACCAAGGCTTGGCCCTCGAGAAGAAAGAGAAGAAGAAGACCCCCGAGGTGGTGGCGATCTACACCCAGAGCGCCGAGCGTTTCGAGGGCTTCGTGAAGGAGTTCCCCGATTCCGAGTTCGCGCCCATCGCGATGTTCAACGCCATGGACATCTACGACGGGGCCAACAAGCTCGACCTCGCGATCCGGGCCACCAACCATCTGCTCGAGAAGTACCCGAAGGAAATCGGCAAGGACCAACTCGGGGAGATCAACGCCGAGCGGAAGTGCCGCCTCAACCTCGTGCGCTATCACGAGAAGATCGCGGACTACGAAAACAGCGCCAAGTACGCCCTCGAGTACTTCGAGAAGTACAAGGACGACGACAAGGCCCCCGACGTGCTCTACAACTCGGGCATCTTCTACCTCGGCCTCGGTGACACCAAGCGGGCGGTGGAGAGCTTCAAGACCTACCTCGAGAAGTTCAAGGACGCCAAAGACACCCCCGACGTCTACCTGCGCATGGCCGCGGTGTACGAGGACGCCGAGGAGTGGGTGACCGCGTCCGGGCTGTACGACGGCTTCGAACAGAAATACGGCAAGAAGGCGACCAAAGAACAAATCATGAACAGCCGGTACAAGACCGCGCTGTTGCAAGAGAAGGCCGGTCGCGCCGACCAGTCGTTGGCCACCTGCGAGGACATCCTCAAGCGGTACAAAAAGGACGTGCTCAAAAAGAGCGACGTCGGTCAGCTCGCGGGCGGCTACTGCGCGTTCAAGGTGCTCGAGTCGGAGTGGGAGGCGTACAAGCAGATCAAGATCGCCACCACCAAGAAGGGCAAGAAGGGCATGAAGGAGATCAAGGACAACCTTGATGCCAAGCTCAAGCAGCGCGACATCATCGGCAAGAAGTACTTCGATGTGTTGAGCTACGGCAACGGCGAGTGGGGTGTGGCCGGTCTGTACCGCGCGGCCGAGGTGCTGCTCGAGTACGTCGACGCCCTCCGCAACGCCCCCGACCCGCCCGCGTTGGCCAACAACTTCGACGCCCTCGACATCTTCCGGGCCGAGCTCGACAACAAGCTCCTCCCCGTCGAGGACCAGGCGATTCAAGCCCTCGAGTCGGCGCTGCAAAAAGCGTTCGAGCTCGGCATCTACTCGCCCTACACCCTGGCCATCGAGGACCGCCTGCGCACGTTCAAGCCGTCGGCGTTCGGCGAGGTGCACGGGTTGCCCTTCTACGATGCGTCGGGCACGAGCGATAAGGGCGACAACAAACAGGCCGCGGACGACAAGGACGCGGACAAGAAAAAGACGGCCCGTCGGTAAGCGAAGGTGAAGAACATGAAGTCCACATCCATGGTTCGAATCGTGTGTTCGCTCGGCGTGGCCGGCGGTCTGTTGATGTCGGTGGCGTGCGGGAGCGACGAGTCCGCGAAGAAGCCCGACAAGCCGGTGAAGCAAGAGGTCAAAAAGCCGCCCACCAAGGAAGAGGCGGTGGCCGCCCTCATCGGCGACGCCAAGAAGCTGATGGCCCGGGCGGACTACGCCGCGGCCAAAGGCAAGTACGAGGCGGCGCTGCAAAAAGACCCGGGCAACTTCGACGCGCGCTTCGGCGTGGCCCAAGCCCAAGTGGGGCTCAAGGACACCGCCAACGCCGAGGCCGCCCTGGTCGAGCTGCGCAAAGAAAAGCCTGACCACAAGGGCGTGTTGTTTGCGCTCGGTGACCTGTACTCGATTACGGAGCAGCACAAAAAAGCCATCGAGCTGTTCCAAGAGCAGCTCAAGAGCGACGAGTACAACACCGAGATGCTCAACCGCCTCATCGTCGCCTACCGCCTGAGCGGCGACTTCCCCAAGGCCGAGGAGAACATCACCAAGCTGCTCTCCCGCGACCCCGACAACGGCGATGCCCTGAAGAACCTCTCGTTGATTTATTACGACCAAGGCAAATTCGCCCTGTCCGAGACCATCGCCATCAACAGCCTCAAGCTCGACGACAAAGACGCGGCCCTTTACAACAACCGCGGCATGATCCGGGTCAAGAAGGGGCGCTACCCCGAGGCGATGAGCTTCTTCCGCAAGTCGGTCGAGCTCGATCCCAATCTCATTGCCCCGCACCTCAACATCGGCGCCATCGCCCTGCGCTACCGCGACTACGACACCGCGGCCAAACACTACGGCGACGCGGTGAAGCTCGACTCGGGCCACCCCGCGGCCAACCTCGGCCTCGGTCTTGCCCTCTCGGGCCAAGAAAAAGGCGACGAGGCGGTGACACAACTGGAGCGCGCGCTCAAGCTCGACCCCAAGGCCAACGTGGCCATGGCCGAGCTCGCCCGCGTGTACAAACACCAAAAGAACGAGCTGCAGCCGGCCAAGGACTGGGCGGAGAAGTACATCGCGGCCGAAGGCAGCGTGGCCGACGACCACCCCATCAAGGTGTTGCTGTCCAACATCGAGATCGAACTCGAGCAGGAGCGCATGCTCAAGGAGACCCAGGCCGAGGCGGCCAACGCGGCGGCCAACGCGCCGACCGAGGGCGCGGCCCCCGCCGAAGGGGCGCCCGCCGAAGGGACGCCCCCCGCGTCCTGATCGAGCGGTTCGCGGCTTTGTCCGCGCGCGAGAGTTGCTAGACTGTTCAGGTTGTTTGGAGGTTTGTGATGAAACGGATCGTGACGGTGATGTTCGGCGTGGCTTTGTTTGTGTCGGGGGCGGCCATTGCCCAAGACAACGTGGTCGAAGAGCCCGACCGCGTCGAGTACAACAAGAAGACGGTCATCGATTTCTCCGACGTGAACATCGAAGGTGAGCTCACCAAGCCGGAGGGCTCCTACATCAAGAACCGCAAACGCACGAAGTTCCGCAATCTCATTGAGCTGCGCGGCAACTTCCGCCCCGAGATGCGCCGGTCGGTGTCCAAGCTCTGATCGGTTTTTGTCGTCGAGTGAAGCGGGCCGCACATGCGGCCCGTTTTTACTTGGGGCCCACGACGCGTTCAGCCCCGTTTGGGGGCCAAGGGGTTTTGCGGTGTTGCACGAAAGTTGGGTCGCGGCCGGTGACGACGACCAGCTGGCGCTGTTTTCGCCCGAGGGGGTGCTGCCCCAGGCCGCGGCCCCCCTCACCGGACAGGACTTGATGCGGGGGCTGCTCGACCGGGCGCAGGTGCGGGTGGCCGAAGCGCACCTCGACCAGCCGCTGCCCGCGGGGGGCCAGTTCGTGCCCGCCCTCGCGGTGGCCGAGGACGCGGCCGCGCTCGCGGGCTGTGCCCCGAAGACCGTGCGCGGGGGGGCGGTGGCCCGGCTCGACGACGAGACCGATCGCGAGCGCCTGGAGCGGTTGTATCTCGACGACCGGGTGACGTTGTTCGATTACGAGCCCCGCGCCCTCGATGCGCTCGCGGCCCTCGCGGGCCTGTTGGTGTTCGACCCCGACCAGACCACCGCCGGCGGCTACGTCAAAGCCGTGCCCGCCGCGGACCCGACGGTGCGGCCCGCCTTCGCCGAGGTGCTGCGGCGGGGCGCGCCCGCCCCGTGGCGGGTCTCGGACCTGCCCGCGGGCCTGCGCGATCGGGTGGTGCGCCTGACCGGCGTGCGCCTGTCGGAGCGGAACCACGTGGTGCCCGCCGAGCACGGGGCCATGCGCGCGCTCGACGCCTACGAGGGGCCACGTCACCTCGCCGACCAGGGAGAGCCCGCGCGCTGGCCGTGGTGGGCCGCCCTCGGCGCGGCCGCGATCGGGCTGCTTGTGTTTTTGTGGTTGCGCGCTGGGCTGTGAGGAACCTTCGCCCCGGCCCCGCGGTCTCAGGCCCAGGAGGTGCACATGCACAGATGGGTCATCGCCGCGGTCGTCGGGTTGTTGTCCATGGGGGCGGCCGCGCAGCGAGCGCCCGCGGCCGCGCGGGACGAGCCCGAGGCCGAGGTCCGCTACCTGCGCAAAACGATCGTGCCGTTTGACCCGGCCGAGGTGCGCGGGGACGTCCACGGTCCCGGGGGGGACACGATCCGCGCGCGACCGACGGTCAAGTTCGCGCCCCGGCTGCCCCTGCGGCTCAGTTTCCGACGAGAAATGCTCTCGTCCGTCGGGGAGCTGTGATCCGGGTCGCGATGACGCGTGGCGTCAAGGTCTCGATCGGGAACTTTTCCCGATGGGTCATGTCGATTTTGTCGACGACCAGAGCGCGGATGGGCCTTTGCCTGCCGCATTTGGTGGGGTAACGGTTTTTGCGGCGCCCCGCTGAGAAAGGCCGAGACATGGAAGCAGATTTCTCCATCAGTCTGACCATCGATCTCCCCAGCGGGGAGACCAAGACCCAGGAGTTCACCAGCGGGGAGCCGATCATGATCGGCTCGGGCGGCTCGGCCCACGTGAAGATTGTCGACGACGAAGTGTCTTCGCTCCACTGCATGATCAAGCCCAACAACCAGGGCGGCCTGGTGGTGCTCGACCTCGGGTCCGACGAGGGCACCTTCGTCAACGGCAAGGAAATCACCGGTGATCGGGTGCTCGCGGACAGCGAGGTGATCAAGATCGGCAACACCCGCATCGCGGTGCACTTCGGCGGCGACATGCTCGCGCCCACCGTGCCGATCCGCAGCGCCCAAGCCCAGCCCGCCAAAGACGCGCTGGCCGACACCCACCTCGATCTCGCCACCACCACCCGGCAGGACGCGCCCCCCGACGTGACCGCCCCCGAGCCCCCCAGCGTGCTCGAGGAGCGCGCCACCCGCGCGGAGGCCAAAGCCAAAGCGGAGAAAGCCAAGCAGCCCCCCGCGCCTCCCGTCGACGACGACCGCACCCTCAAGCAGGAAGCGGCTCCGGCGGTGACCGAGGAGCCGGACTTTGTGCCCGCCCCGCCGCCGGAATCGAAAAAGAGCAAGCGCAAAGGACCGCCCATGCCCAAGAAGGGCGCCAATGCTCCTGCATCATCCTCTGCCCAACCTGACACTGCCCAACCTGGGGGCCATCACGTGAAAAAAGAAGCCCACGTCCACTCCGGCGACCTGTCGACCGACCTCAACAACGAGGAAAAGGCGTCCGACAAGCAGCACCTCGAAGTCACCATGCTTTGGGGCGGCTCGGTGATGGGGGTGCAACGCATCGCCGGCTCCGGGGAGATCACCATCGGCGACAGCCCGGCGGCGACCTTCCAGGTGTCCGACAAGTCGATCCCCTCGAGCGCCTTCGCTCTGGTCAAGTTTGGCGGGGGCGTGGCCACCGTCAACACCGCCGGGGGCATGGAGCTCGAGGTCGACGGCAAGAAGGCCTCCGGGAGCCACACCCTCGAGGTGGGCCAAAAAGCGGTGGTCCGGTTCGGCGCGCTCGAGTTCGTGGTGCAGTACTCCAAGCGGTACCTGCCCATCGCGGTCAGCCTGTCGGAGACGATGGACTACCTCGCGACCAAGATCACGGCCATCGCCCTGATTCTCCAGACCGCGATGATCATCGCGTTCTTGTTCACCCCGCACATCGATGAGTCCGACGAGGACGACCTGATGGCCAACCTCAACGAGTTCCAGCAGCTCATTCTCACTCCCCCGGAGAAGAAGAAAGAGAAGAAGCAGGACCTCTCGGGGAAAAAGGGTGCCAAGCACAAAGACGACGAAGGTCTGTTCGGCAAGAAAGACAAGCCGAAGGAAGACAAAGCCGCGTCGAAGAAAGGCGCGCCCACCGTCGACAAAGACAAACGTGAAGAGGACCGCAAGATCGCGTTCGACACCCTGGCCGCCCTCGGGTTGTCCAGTGACAATGCGGCCGTCTCCAATGTGTTTGGACCGGGTGGTCTCGGCACCGGCATCAACAACGCCCTCGGCGGCCTCAAAGGCGCCTCGATGGGTGACGCCGGCGGCGCGGGCGGTCTCGGCTCCCGCGGCACCGGCGCGGGCGGCGGCGGCAACGCCCTCGGCATCGGCGGCATCGGCTCTGGCACCGGTCGGGGTTCGGGCGGCCGCGGCGGCATCGACCTCGGGGGACGCGGCAAAGGGCGCACCAAGATCAAGCCCGGCAAGGTCACGTTCAAAGGGTCACTGTCGCGCGAAGAGATCGAGCGGGTGCTCCGCCGCGTGAAGAACCAAATCAAACACTGCTACGACAAAGAGGTCGCCAAAGACCCCAACCTCGCGGGCAAGGTGGTGATGCAGTGGGTGATCACCGGCACCGGGTCGGTGACGTCGGCGAAGGCCGCGCAGAACACCCTCGGCAACGCCGCGGTCGGCGCGTGCGTGACCCGGGTGATCGCCCGCCTGCGCTTCCCCAAACCGCGGGGTGGTGGACAGGTGCTCGTCACCTATCCCTACGTGTTCAGTTTGTGATGAGCTGACCTCGACCGAACAAGAAGGGCGCCCTTCGGGGCGTCTTTTTTGTGTCGACGAGACCCCCGGGGTGCGCCGAAAATCGATTGGAATTGGCGCTTTACCGGCGGGGTTTCGTCGGTTAGCGTCCCGCGACCCTCAAGGCAGATGGAGGAGCGGATGCGGCGTCGCGTGCTCGAGCCTGGTTGTTTTCTCTGGATGAGCCTGACCCTCAGCGTGGCGGTGGCCGCGCTGCCGGCGGCGGCCCAGGACGACGAGTTCGAAGAGGACGACGACATCACCGACGACGGTGGTGATGACGCACTCGCGGACGACGCCGGCGCCGAAGACGAGGCGTCCGACGACATCGGCGACGCCCTCGACGAGGGCGACGGCGAAGGGGCGATCGAGAAGAAGGAAGAGGTCGATCCCGAGATTCCCGAGGGCGGCGAGACCGTCGGCGAGTCCCTGGGCGGCGCGACCAACTTCGTGTTCCCCACCGGCTTTTACATCTCGTCCGACCTCGGCGGCTTCGTGCGCTTTGGCGGGTATGGTGACGCCACCGGCGAAGGCGCGTGTTTCCGCTGCGTGCCGCGCCTGACCTCGGACTTCCAGCCCTGGGTCGGGGTCAACATCGGTTACGACATCATCCCCAACTTCGGCGTCGAAGCGACCCTGGGCACCGGCTTCATCGGCAACGCCGCCCCCCGCGGCTACAGCCAACCCAACTTGGAGACCGCGCCCCCGGACCTCGCCAACGCGCGGGGCGTCGTGGTGCCCGAGCACATGGCCATCACCATGCTCAACGTCGCCCTCACCGGGTCTTGGTACTTCCTCGACCGCCTCGCCATCCAGGGCAAGGTGTTCGTCGGCGGCGCGTTCCTCACCCCCGACCCCGACCCCGCCCGGCTGAACTTCGTGCGCGGCCTGACCTGCGACGCCGGCTTCTGGGGCGCGCCGTCGCCCGATCAGACCTGCGGCGGCGAGTTTTCCGGGGACTTCGGGGCCCTCGGGGGCTTCGGCCTCGGCCTGCGCTACGCGACGTTGTTGCCCGGGATGGTCATCGGCTTCGACGTCAACAGCTACGCGGTCTGGAGCATGAACGTCGCCACCGCCCACACCGGCGGGGTGAGCGCGTTCGGCACGTATCTGCCGCCGCCGATTCCCCTCGGCTTTGCCCTGCCGATCATCCCGGCGGTGAGCTTTGCCCCGGTCATCAAGTACGTCTTCTAAGCGCGCCTGAGACGGCCCCAGACACGCCCCTCGCGGCGTTGCTTCCGTGCTCGGTCGGTCACGTACATGAGTACGCTCCCTCCCTGCGCGCGTCGCGCCTAGCGACGGACGCGCTGGAACCGTCTCAGACACACTCAGCCTAGTTCGCGTTCGCGTTGCCCCGAGCGACGGACGCGGAACCGTCTCAGACGCGCTCAGCTTGATTCGCGCGCGAGGGCACGCCGGTCGGTGCTGGCGTGGGCGAAACTGTGGAGAGCGTGCCCCTAGAGGGACGTGATCGTGACTTTGTCGCGGAAAGTCTGGGGGACTTTGACCGGGCGGAGGTCTTTGTTGAGGCTGGCGTGCACCGTCGAGCCGGTGCACACGACGTCGCCGCGCTCGTTGGTGATGCGGTAGGCGAAGTGCACCTTGACGAACGACATGCGTTCGATCGCGGTGTCGATGGACAACAAATCGTCGAACCGCGCGGGGGTCTTGTACGAGACGTGGGCGTCGGCCACGGGCAGGATGAAGCCCGCGTCCTCGACGGATTGGTAGGACACGCCGAGGGCGCGCAGGTATTCGCACCGGCCGCGCTCAAAAAAGCGCAGGTGGTTGGCGTAGTAGACGATGCCCATCTGATCGGTGTCGCCGTAGATGACGCGGTAGGGCGCGCGCACCACGCCGTCGGGCAGGTCGGGGCTTGTCATTCGACGAGCGTGTCCGGCTTGACCTCGGCCACGCCGTCCATGTGTTGGAGCGAGCCGACGTTGCCGGAGGGGAGCTCGACGGTGACCGCGTTGGTCATCCACCAGCGTTCGACCACTTTGCCCTCGAGCTCCTTGAGCCCCTTCTCGAACCCCTTGTGGCGGGTCTGGGCGTCGGCCCGGAGCTTGGCCTCGGCGGCGGCGAGGCCTTTGCCGGTGGCCTGGGCTTTTTTGTAGTCGGTGAGGTCGGGGGCATCGCCTTCGAAAAGCACCACCCAACGTTCGGTCCCGGGGCTCGAGCCTTTGATCGCCTCGCCCGCGTCGTCGCTGCAGGCGACGCCGAGCTGGGTCAGCACGCCCACAAGGGCGAACACACACACGGCGCGCAGGAGGTCTCGGAACAACACTGGGGGCATCCTAAACGGTTTTGACGTCGAATGGGTCAACGGCACCCGGTCCAGGTCTTGTATTTGTCAGCCGGGCCCGGGCCCGCGAACACCTGGATCGCGGACAGCGCGGTGTCGTCGCCGTCGAAGTGCACCTCGGCCCCCGCGGGCATAAACACGGTGCTGCCGGGGCCGATTTTGTGGGCTTTGCCATCGATGGTCAGGGTGCCGCCGCCGGCGAGCACGTGGATGTACTCCTCGGTGGGGTCGCGGTGTTTGGGCACTTTGCCGCCCGGGTTCATTTCGAGGCGGGCGAGGAAGGCGTTGTTGCCGCGGGCGAGCTCGGTGACGCGGGCTTTGCCGCTGGGGGCGACCTGGGTGCACAGGTCATCGGGGCCGCGCACGCTGGCGGCGGGGCCCTTGGCTTTGGCGTAGCCCACGGACACCGCGCCCACGAAGCTCGCGCCGATGATGAGGCCGATGGCGAACGATCGGTTCATGTCTTGTCCTCCACGACCGCGTGTAACGCGATTCAGGGCGCGGGCGAAGGGCCGAACGACGGAGGGGATGTGATCGCGTCACGCAGCGCGCGCCCGGCGTCGGAGAAGCGCAGGTCGTCCCCGTCGGGGACGAGGCCGAGGGCGGTGTAGGCGGCGCGCAGGTCGGGGGGAGCGGTGTCCTCCCCGAGGGCGCGGGCGAGGTCGGTGAGCCGGGTGCCGCCGAGCTGTTGGTCGACGGCGCGGGTGAGGTCGGTGACGCTGTAGCCTCGGTCTTCGTCGAGGCAGCAGTCGCCGATGATGCGCACGACCTCGTCGACCGAGCCCGGCGGGTTGGCGGTGCGCAGGGCGACGTCGGCGAGCAGGAAGTAGGCGGTGCCGCCCCAGTAGACCCGCATGTAGTTTCGTTCGCGGCGCATGCGGCGGGCGTTCTCGTCGAGGCTGAGCCCGTTGGCGGCGTCGGCCCCGCGCACGAATCCCTCGTGCAGGTTGCGCCAGGCCTCGTTCGCGGGGATGCGGCCGGCCCGGGCCCGGAGGATGTTCTGGTAGTAGGTGGCCAGCCCCTCGGAGAACCAAATGTGGCGCGGGGGCATGTAGGGCAAGAACATGTGACTGAGTTCGTGGGTGGGGACCCACTCGTCGGCGAGGGTCCGGGCGGACGCGCCGGCGGCGACGATGAGGTGGGCCCCGGGGCTGCCCCCGCGCACCACCCGGCCGAAGAGCACGCCGGTGGTGAAGAACGTCGGCTCCAGTGTCATTTGGGCGCGGCGCCGGGGGAAGTGCCCGGTGGCCATGGTGAGGGTACGGCCCAATTCCGCCGCGAACACCTCGGCCACCGCGAGGGAGGGGCCGCGCTCGGGATCGAGCACCGCGACCTCGAGGATGCGGTCCCGCACCGGCACCGCGGCCTTGCGCAGCGGACCGAACGCCACCCGCGACAGCCAGAAGAACGCGCTGCGGGTGAGCACGTAGCGCCCTTGGTCGTCGAGGGGGAACGGCGCGGAATGGGTGAGGCCAGAGGGGGTGTCGATCACCAAGCGGGCATCGAGGTCGTCGGGGAAATCCGCGGGGCGGTACAGCCAGAGGTCGGGGCAGGTCACGAGGGTGGGGCCGGTCCACTCCGCGGCCCGGGGGCTGTTTTCGGTGTCGGCGGCCTCGTCGAGGTCGATGGCGAACACCAGACACCCCGCGACGTCGGCGGGCACGGTGACGCCGTTTTCGGCACGACCGAGCGGCGCTTCAGCCGGGCCCGCGGCGCGGGCCTCGAGCAGGTAGGGGTGCAGCTCGTCTTCGCCCGCCCGCCAGCGGCCGGGGGGAATGGCCTGCGGGCACGCGGCCAACGTGGCGGTGTGGAGGTCTCGGGCCACGGTGAGGTGGTAGTCGATGCGGGGCCGCGGCGGGGGGGCGTGGGGCGGGGCCGGTGGCGCGGTCACCGCCGCGGGCGGGGGCGGGGGCGGGGCGGGGGTGGAGCAGCTGCCCAGGGCGGCGAGGGTGCCGGCGACGAGGAGGACGAGGCCCGCGCCGCGCAATGTCATTGGGCCGCGGGGGTGGTGCCGATGCGGGTGCCGAGGCGCAGGGGGGTGCCGGCGGGCTTGATGTCGAGCTCGACGAGGCCAGGTTCGGCCACGAGCACCAAGGTCGAGCCGAACATGAAGCGGCCCCACTCCGCGCCCTTGGCGAAGGGCACCGGGGGCGTGTGCACGTGCTCGACCGGGGCGCGTTGGCCCTCGTTGGTGGTGAGGTCGTCGTAGGTGGTGAGCACCTTGCCGACCATGGTCGCGCCCACCGCGACCATGGCGATGCGCTTGGCGGTGTCGCCGTCGCCCACGCGGCCGATGGCCACGATGCGTTCGTTGAGGGCGAACAGGCCTTTGACCCCGTGCACGCCGGCTTGGTTGACCGGCCAGAGGGCGCCGGGGATGTAGCGGGTGCGTTCGATGACGAGGTCACAGGGCACGTGGAAGCGGTGGTAGTCCTTGGGGCTGAGGTACAGCGTGGCGAAGGTGCCGCCGTGGTAGCGCCCGCGGTCACCGGCGGGGTCGTCGAGCAGCTTTTGCACCGAGTAGGGGATGCCCTTGACCTGGATCGCGACGTCGTCGTCGACGGCGCCGCACGAGCCCCAGGCCCCGTCACACGGGGACACGAACGCGTCGGGGGCGGGATCGACCGGCCTTGCCCCGTCGACCAGCTCGCGCACGAAGAACTCTTGGATGTTGCCAAAGGTGGACAGCGGGGCTTTGACCTCCGCGAAGTTCACGCCAAAGATCTTGCCAAACATCCAGACGTTGAGCTTCATCAGCGGCTGCGGCCAACGGATGGCGGCGATGACGCCGGCGATGCGCGACATGAGGTTCTTGGGGAGCACCCGCAAGAACAGGATGATGGAAAATCCGAGAGGCGATTGGGCCATGAATGTGGTCCTGGTCGTCGGGGCTACTTGGGCAGCTTGTCTTTAAGCCGTTCGACCCGCTTTTTGTAGTCCTCGGGCGCGCAATAGGGGCAGGGGACAAAATCGTAGTCGCGGCCCATGCGGACCTCGATGTTGGGCTTGAAGCCGGTGCCGGCGCAGGACGCGCAGTCCTCGTCCTGGGGGCAATAGCCGTAGACGATGGGCCGGTAGCCGTCGACCTGGATTTGGCGGTTGCGCTTGTGGGTGGGGCGGGTCTGCCAGGGACATTGCGCCACCCGCTTCACGGCAGGTCCTCGTCGTCGCCCGGCCCGAACAGGGGCAGGGTCTCGCCGGGGCCGAGCTCGTCGAGTTCGGCCAGGAGGGGGTCCACCTCCTGGATTTGCCACACCTCGTACAGGCCAAAGGTCTGGCCGTCCTCTTCTTCGGGGGGCGGCAGCTCGTCGACAAAACGGGACCGGCGCAGCAGCGTCTGGCTCAGGTCCCGCGTGCGGTGCACCTGGGGATAGGTCAAAAACAGCTCGTCTTTGGCCCGGGTCACGGCCACGTAGAACAGCCTGCGCTCTTCTTCGTCGCCGTCCACGTCGCGCAGGGCGAGGTCGGAGGGGAACCGCCCGTCGGTGAGCCAGGGCAAAAACACCCGGCTCCATTCGAGGCCCTTGGCCTGGTGCACGCTCGAGAGCGTGACCTTCTCGTCGGGGTCGTCCGCGCCCTCGACGTCCTCGGCCGCGAAGTTCTGCAGCAGGGAGATCTCGCTCAAGAACTCCTCGAGGGTGCCGAAGGTGCCGGCGTAGTCCGCGAGCTGTTCGATGTCGTCGATGCGGTCTTTGTCGTTCTTGAAATGTTGCTTCAGGTAGCCGCGGTAGCCGCCCCCCGCGGGGGGATCATCGAGCACCAGCCGCACCATGTCGCCGGGGGCGCGCTGCATCGACGGCTGCTTGAGGGCAAACATGAGCCGAACGAACGTCTCGACCCCGCGCTTGGCCCGCTTGCCTGCGCCGTCGGTGAGGGCCGCCAACAATGTCTGTGGATTCTGGTGGTCACCGACGATCATCGCGTCGGTCATGGCCCGGAACACTTGGTCGCAGGTGGCGTTGCCGATGCCTTCTTGGAGCTTGATCGCCCGGCGAAAGGACAGCTCGTCCTCGGGGTTGAACACCGCCTTGAGCACGGCCACGATGTCCTTGATGTGGGCTTGCTCGAAAAAGCGCAGGCCCGAGCGCACGATGAAGGGAATGCCGCGCTTTTGGAACTCCACCTGGATTTCCATCGAGTGGCTGTGGGCCCGGTACAGCACCGCGACCTCCGAGAGCGGCACGCCCTCGTCGCGCAGCTCCAGGGTGCGCTGGGCCACGAACTCGGCCTGCATCTCCACGTCGCGGCAGGGCACCACCGCCGGCAATGCCCCTGCAGGCCGGTGGGTGCGGAGCCGCTTGTTGAACCCTACGCGGCTCTTGGCCAGCGAAGCGTTGGCCAGCTCGAGGATCTCCGGGGTGGATCGGTAGTTGAGGGTGAGGGGCAGGATCTCGGCGTCGGGGTAGCGCGCCTTGAACTCCAGCATGTTCTTTACTTCCGCGCCGCGAAAGCCATAGATGCACTGCGCGTCGTCGCCCACCACGGTGACGTTCTGGTGATGGCCCGCGAGCAGGTCGACGAGGGTGCCCTGCAGCTTGTTGGTGTCCTGGTACTCGTCGACGAACACCGCTTGGGCGTTGGTCTGGATGTGCTTGGCGATCTGCGGAATCTCCTCGAGGAGCACCCGGAGATTCATGAGCAGGTCATCGAAGTCCATGAGGTTCATCGCGACTTTGCGCTCGATGTAGGCGCGGCAGGCAGCGGCGATGTTGTCCGCCTGCTGAAAAAACCGCGGGGCGCGTTTGACCACGACCTCGCGCACCGGGGTCTCGGTGTTGACCGCCATCGAGGCGAGGTCGACGAGCAGGTCGGGCTTGGGGAAGCGGCCCTTCTTGATCTGGATGTCCGCGTCCACGATCGCCGCGCCCATGACCTCCCGGCAGTCGTCGCGGTCGAGGATGGTGAAGTTGCTCTTGTAGCCGATGGCCTCGGCGTGTTTGCGCAACAGCACGTTGGCCACGTGGTGGAAGGTGCCCCCGAGGATGCGGGAGGCGTGGCCCCCGACGAGCTCCTCGCAGCGCTCGATCATTTGGGCCGCGGCCCGGTTGGTGAACGTCAGCAACACGATGCCCGCGGGATCGATCCCGTCGTCGATCATCTTGGCCACGCGGTAGGTCAGGGTCCGGGTCTTGCCGGTGCCGGCCCCGGCCAACACCAGCAACGGGCCCTTTTTCGCGGCCACGATGCGTCGCTGCTCGTCGTTGAGGTGGTCTTGGTACCGGATCTGGAGCCGGCTCTTGGGCCGCGTTTTCAGCTGGTAGGTGCGCGCCATGGGGCGAGGTTGTACCGCCCTGAACAGATTTTCAGAAGCAAGAACCGAACGGCGGCCCGCGCGCCTGCTAAACCCCGCGCATGGGGCGGGGACGCAAACGACGACAACGGGGGGCCGGGCGCCACGGCCGGCGCTTCACCGTGGACGTGCGGGTGCTCGACCTCGAGGTCGCCAAAGGCCACGACGGTCTTTTGCGCGGCCCGCCGGACCCCGCGATCTGTCTCGGCCTGTTCGCGGTGCACGAGCGGCGGGCCACGCCGTTGGGGCGCGCGGTGGTGCGGGTCCGGTTGACGACCAAGACCGGGCCCGAGCGGGCCAGCGTCGACGGGGAGCCCCCGGTGCGCACCAAGTTCACGTTCCCCACCGGGTCATCGGTGGTGGTGGTGATGGTCGCCCTCGAAGAGGACAGCGGCCACGCGGTGCGGGATGTGTTCGCGGCCCTGGGCGACGTGGAGGACCTGTGTCTGTGGCGTCCGGATCGGGATGTGATGCCACTGCATGTCAACACCCTCGACGACGTCGTGGCCCCCGCCGGCGCAGCGGTGGGGGTGGACGTGGCCCACACCGCCGACGGACGCGGGGCGTTTGTGGGGGACAAGTGGGTCGGCGCGGGGGTGGTGCGCCTGCCGGTGCAGGACGGGCGCTTCGAGCGCACGGTGCGCTTCGCGGTCACCGCCCCGGACGGCAAAAACGAATGGACGGTGGGGGTCGGGGTCCGCTGGCGCTGAGCCCCCCTTTTGCGTGAGGCGGCGACGGGCTAGACGAGACCGATGACGGTTCGACCCCTTTCGCCCACCATCGTGTCCCCTTGGCTGCGGGCCACGCCGCCAACCCTGTACAGCGGGACCGCGTTGGCCCTGCTCGCGCTCGCCCTCAGCGCGTGTCCGGCCGACGACGACCCACCGGTGAACAACGACGGGTGTGACGGGGCGTGGTACGTCGATTTTCTCGGCGACACCGAGCCCTTCGCCGGCGACCTGGGGTGTTTTGATGGCAGCATCGCCAACACGCCCCCCGCGGCCGAACACCAGGTCAACGTGGGGCTCGACGGCACCTGCGTCGACCACCAGAGCTCCGACGGCGCGCCGGACATCGACGTCGAGGTGTATTTCAACAACGATCACACCGGGACCCCGGACCTGACGTTCGGGTGCGACGGCGCGGGCATGGCCCCCGCGGGCAACGACGTGCCCGCCTGCCAACCCATCAGCTACACCACCACCCGCGACGGCAACGACCCGGCGCGGCCGACGCTGGTGCAACACAAGGTGTGGGACGTGGCCGACGATCCCCTGCAGTATGATTTTCGCTCGGTGGCGGTCTCGACCACCAACCTCATCACCTCGCCGCTGTTCTATGGGGTGGAGATCGAAGAGGGCAAAGGCATGCTCTTCGGCAAGGCCATCGGGTGCAATTTCGAGGCGTTGGTGAACGCCCAGATCGTGATCCGCGACGACGAATGCCGCGTCGATCCGGACATGCTGGTCGGCTACACCACCAACGAGCTGCCCGACGTGTTCGCCCGGGCCACCACCGAGGATGGGTTCTATTTCGGCATCAACGTGCCCGCGGGCTCGTGGACGGTGGAGATGTACCGGCAAATCGACGACGGGTTCGAATTCCTGGGATCGACCCCGGCCACGGTGGAGCCCGACGGGGTGACCCTCGTCGACGTGTTCATCGGGCGCACCGACGGACAAGTGATCCCCGAAGCCTGCCAGTAGCGCACCGCGGCAGAGAGAAAACCGCGCCCGGCCGCGTTCCACGCTTGCGCGTGAAGGCTCGGCGCCTATGCTCGCCGCTCCATGAACGCCCTGGTGCGCTTTTTTGCCCCCCGGCCGGCCGCGTCGCCGTTGACCGACCCCGATGAAGTGGACCGCGTCTACCGCCGGTTCCGCTGGTCGGTGATCATCACCCTCACGCTCACCTACGGCATGGCCTACACCTGTCGCCTGGGGCTGAGCGTGGTGAAAAAGCCGCTCATCGACCAGGGCGTGTTCACCGCCCTCGAGCTTGGCGTCATCGGCGCGGCGTACAAGTGGAGCTACGGCGCGGGCAAGCTGTTCAACGGGTTCATCGCCGACCGGGTGAACATCAAGGCGTTCATCCCCGCGGGCCTCGCGGTGTCCGCCCTGCTCAACCTGGTGATGGGCAATAACATTCTGTTCGCGCTGGGGGTGGTGGTGTGGGCCCTCAACGGGTGGTTTCAAGGGTTCGGCGCGCCGGCGTCGGCGGTGTCGATCACCCAGTGGTTCTCTCGACGAGAGCGCGGCACTGCCTACGGCATCTGGTCCGCGGCCCACGCCATCGGGGAGGGGCTGACCTTCTCGGTGACGGCCTGGCTGGTGGCCCACACCGTGTGGAACTCCGCGTTCGTGGTGCCGGGGGTGGCCTGCTTCGTGGTCGCGGTGCTCGCCTACCGCGGGTTGAAGGATCGGCCCGCCGCCTATGGTCTGCCCTTGGTCAACGACTACAAAGGCGAGAGCGTCAGCGTCGACACCCAGGCGGTCTCGGCCCCGCAGTTCAAAGATCAGTTGTCGATCCTCAAGCTCCCGGCGGTGTGGATCATCTGCTTGTCGTCGGCCGCGATGTACGTGACCCGGTACGCGATCAACGACTGGGGCGTGCTGTACCTCCAAGAGGAACACGGGTTCTCGACGGTGAAGGCGGGCACGTTCATCGCGATCAACACCGTGGCGGGCATCTTTGGCTCCGGGGTGTACGGCTGGATCTCGGACCGCTTCTTCGATGCCCGCCGCCCTCCTGTGACATTGGTGTTTGGCCTGTGCGAAATCGTCGGCCTGTGGCTCATCTTCTCGGACCTGGGCAAGGACCCGGTGTGGCTTGGGCTCGGTTACGCCATCTACGGATTCACCCTCTCCGGCATCCTCGCGGTCTTGGGCGGGCTGTTCGCCGTCGACCTGTCGCCCAAAAACGCCGCGGGCACGGCCATGGGGGTGGTGGGCATCTTCTCGTACGTCGGCGCGGGCCTGCAGGACGTGGTCTCGGGCTACCTCATCGAGGCCCACTCCACGCTGGTGGACGGCGTGCGGGTCTACGACTTCACCGTGCCGGTGGCGTTCTGGGTGGGGGCCTCGGTGCTGTCCATGGTCCTGGCCGCGACTTTGTGGAACGCGCGCGCCCCCGATTGAACGCGGTTCGGTGCGGGCGTAGACCGCGGTCATGAACATCGCACTGCTCGGCGCCGGTCGCATCGGCCAGGTCCACGCTCTCAACATCCAGCAACATCCCGCGCTCGACCTCGCGGTGGTGGTCGACACCCGGCGGGAGTCGGCCGAGGCGGTGGCGGGCCCGGCGGGGGCGGAGGTGGTGGACGACCCCGCCGACGCGGTGGCGCGCGACGACATCGACGCGGTGATGGTGTGCACGTCCACCGACACCCACGTGCAGATGATCGAGCTCTGCGCGGCGCACAAAAAGCCGGTGTTTTGTGAAAAGCCGGTGGACCTCGACTTCGCCCGGGCCGAAGCGGGGGTGGCGGCGGCGAAAAAGGCGGGGGTGCCGTTGATGATCGGGTTCAACCGGCGCTTCGACCCCCACTTCGACGCGCTCAAAGAGGCGTTGGCCCGGGGCGAGCTCGGTCAGCTCGAGACCCTGAAGATCGTGAGCCGGGACCCGACCCCGCCGCCGGCGGACTACGTCAAGGTCTCGGGGGGCATCTTCCGCGACATGATGATCCACGACCTCGACATGGCGCGGTTTCTCCTCGGCGAAGAGCCGACCTCGGTGTACGCGGTGGGCTCTTGCCTCGTCGACGAAGCCATTGGCCAAGCCGGGGACGTGGACACCGCGATGGTGGTGCTGACGACAAAAAGCGGCGTGCTCTGCCACATCGAGAACAGCCGCCGGGCGGTCTATGGCTACGACCAGCGCGTCGAGGCGTTCGGGCAGCAGGGCATGTTGCGGGTGGAAAATCCGCGCCCCACCACCCTCGAGCGAAGCAATGACATGGTGGTGGCCACCGACCGGCCCCCCTACTTTTTTCTCGAGCGGTACCAAGAGGCTTACCGCGAAGAGCTCGACCACTTTGTGCAGGCCCTGCGGGGCGAACACCGGCCGTCCCCCGACGGGGACGATGGGCTCTGGGCGCTCAAACTCGCCGACGCCTGCCACCGTTCGCAACAGACCGGCCAGCGGGTGGACGTGGCGTGAGGGGGGCCCGCGCAACCTTCGACTGGTTGCTGTTCGACCTTGACGGCACCCTGCTCACCCCGTCGCGTGCGCTGCATGTCGACAATGTTGCTGTCCTGCGCGGGCTGATGGACGCCGGCCTCACCGTGAGCCTCGCCACCGGGCGGCCCCCGCGCGCGGCCTGGCCTTACGTCGAGGCGGTGGGCGCCAACGGGCCCATCATCTGTTTCAATGGGGGCGCGGTCTGTGACCCGGTGACCGAGGCGCGCCTTCACTCGGCCACCCTCGAGAAAGCCGCCGCCCTCGACGCGCTCACCCGCGCGGCCGCCCGCGGGCTGCACGCCAATGTGTATGTGGGGGACGACATCTGCGTGGCGGAATCGAACGCCATCGCGCGACAGAGCGAACAAAAAGACGGCGTGGCCCAGACCGTGGTCGGGCCGCTTGTCCCGTTTGTGCAAATGCTGGAACCGGCGCTCACCAAGGTGCTGTTCATCGCGTCCCCCGACGAGGTGCGCGCGCTCGCGTCCGACATTCGACAAGGGCCGTACGGTGCGTCCGTGGGGCTGGTGCACTCCGAACCGGACTATCTCGAGCTGTTGCCGCCCGGGGTGCACAAGGCCGCGGGGGCGGCCGCGATCGAAGCGCGCACCGGGCTCTCTCTGTCCCGTGCGGTGGCGTTCGGCGACAACCTCAACGACCTCGAGCTTCTGCGCGCGGCCGGGCACGGGGTGGCGATGGGCAACGCCCACCAAGAGCTGCGCGCGGTGGCGGACGCGGTCATCGGCGCACACGATGGCCCGGCCATCGCTCACTATTTGAACACCGCGTTTGTCGTCGAGGACGGGGCGCTCAGATTCCGCTGATGCCGCTCAGGGCGAGCAACGGACCGAACAAGTCCGGGGCCGCGGCGAGGAACGGGCCGCCGTCTTTGAGCACGGCCTCGTCAAAGCCGGTGTTCACCTTGCCCCCCGCTTCCTCGATGAGACACGCGACCGCGGCCATGTCCCAGGCGTTGAGGTGCATCTCGAGGTAGGCGTCGACGCGGCCGGCGGCGACATAGGTCGAGGCCAGCGCGGCCGAGCCCATCTTGCGAAACGCCGCGCCCTCGGTGGTGAGCCGGTCGAGGGCGCGCAAGATCGCCTCGTCGGGCACCCGGCGCGAACGGCCGATGGCCACCACCGCCTCGGTGAGCGACGTGGTGTGGCTGCAACGCATGCGGCGGGCGCCCACGAAGGCCCCCTGGCCGCGCACCGCGGTGAACAGCTCTTTGCCCACCGGGTCGTAGATCACGCCCAGGACCGTGCGGCCTTCTTCCCAGAGCGCAATGGAAATGCACCAGGCGGGCAGGCCGCGCAAGAAGTTGGTGGTGCCGTCGATGGGGTCGATGATCCACATCGGGTTCGACAGGTCGTCGGGCAGCGGGTGGGTCTCTTCGGCGAGAAAACCGAACGAACGGTCCTCCACCGCGAGGGTCTTGACCAGGTATTCCTCGACCTCGCGGTCGGCGCGGCTGACGAGGTCCTGCGGCCCCTTCTTCTCGATGGCGAGCTCTTCGCGCTTGGAAAAGAAGTCGAGCGCGATCTGGCCGGCGCTCTGGGCGGCGGCCTGTGCGGCTTGGGACAACGAGGCGAGGCGTGCGGGATCCATAAGCCCCTCTAACACGCCCGCGGGCCGGGTTCGTCCCCCTCTGAGCCCCCTTGAGAAGGGCGCGGGGCGGGCCTAATCGAGGCCCATGACCCTGCACGACAAAGCCCACCGCGAGGGGTTCGGGCCTGGCCTGACCTGGATCACCACCCTGGACGACAAAGAACACCCCACGGGCATCGCCCTCGGGGTGCACAAGCTCGCCCCCGGCGAGAAGATCGACGTGACCTGCGCGCGCGAGACCGCGTGGCTGCTCATGGACGGCACCGCCGAAGCGATGGTGGGCGAGCAGGGCGCGACCCTGCAGCGGGATTCGCTCTTCGACGACGGGCCGAGCGCGGTGCACGCCAGCGCGGGCCAGCGTGTGCACCTGCAGGCGGTGACCCCCGTGGAGTTCACGGTGTACGAGACCGCCAACGAGCGCGCGTTCGAATCGCGCCTCTACGCGCCCGACGACGTGGCCGACGAGCCCCGGGGCAAAGGCCAGGTGGGCGATGCGTGTTTGCGGTTTGTGCGCACGATCTTTGACGGCCAAAACGCGCCCAAGGACGCCGACCTCGTGCTCGGGGAGGTGATCACGTTCCCGGGTCGGTGGTCGAGCTATCCACCCCACAGCCACAACCAGCCCGAGCTGTACCATTACCGCTTCACCCACCCGCAGGGCTTCGGCCACGCCGAGCTCGGCGAGGACGTGCTCAAGGTGCGGCACGGGGACACGGTGAAAATCTTCCCGCCGCACACCCACGCGCAATGCGCGGCCCCGGGCTACGGCATGTACTACAGCTGGGTGATTCGCCACCTGCCCGGCGACCGCTACACCGTGCCCACCTTCGACGACGAGCACCTGTGGCTCACCGAGGACGGCGCGCTCTTTTGGCAGCCCGAACCGGGCAAAGTCTGATGGCCCGCGCCCTCGACGTCATCTGTCTCGGCCGCGTCGCGGTCGACCTCTACGGGGCCCAGGTGGGCGGCCGTCTCGAAGAGATGCGCTCGTTCAACATGACCCTCGGGGGCAGCTCGGGCAACGTCGCGTTCGGCACCGCCCGGCTCGGGTTGCGCTCCAGTATGTTTGCCAAAGTCGGCGACGAGCACCTCGGGCGCTTTCTGCGCGAAGAGCTCGCGCGCGAAGGCTGCGACGTCAGCCACCTCGGCACCGACAAGGAAAGGCTCACCGCGTTGGTGGTGCTCGGCATCCGCGGGGACGGCACGTTCCCGCATATCTTTTACCGGCCGGACCCCGCGGACATGGCGCTCACCGCGGACGACGTCGACGACGACTACATCGGCTCGGCCACCGCGCTCGCCATCACCGGCACCCATTTGTCCAACCCACGCTGCGCCGAAGCGGTGCTGCACGCACTGACCGCCGCGCGCGACCGCGGGACCAAGACCATCCTCGACATCGATTACCGGCCGGTGCTCTGGGGCCTGACCCGACACGGCGACGGGGAAGACCGGTTCGTGGCCTCCGCGGCCGTCACCGAAAAGCTCGCCGCCACCCTCGAACGGTTCGACGTCATCGTGGGCACCGAAGAGGAGTTTTTCATCGCCGGCGGGAGCACAGACATTGTCACGGCGTTGCGCGCGGTGCGCGCCCGCTCATCCGCGGTGTTGGTGTGCAAACGGGGGCCGCTCGGGTGCGTCATTTTTGACGGGCCGGTGCCCGACGACGTCGAGCAGGGCCTGGTGTGCGCAGGCTTTTCCGTGCCTGTGCTCAACACGTTGGGCGCAGGGGACGCGTTCATGAGCGGGTTTTTGCGCGGGCATCTGCGCGGCGAAGACCTGGCCACATCTGCTCGGTGGGGCAACGCCTGCGGCGCCCTCGTGGTCAGCCGCGAAGCCTGTGCCCCGGCCATGCCCACCTGGGACGAACTGCACGATTTCATGGATCGAAGCAGTGACATTGCGGAGCCGGCACACGACGCGGTCTTGGCCCACCGCCACCGGCTCGCGTCGCGGCGGCGCCCGACCAAGGACACGTACATTCTGGCGTTCGACCACCGCACCCAGATGGAAGAACTCTGTGATGACCCGTCCCGCATCGCGCAGGCCAAGGGCCTTTTGCTACAGGCCGCGCGGGCCGCGAAGCTCGATGCCGTCGACGTCGACCAGGGGGTGATCATCGACGGGCGCTACGGCGCGCGGGCCCTGGCCGAGGCCGCGGACACCGACCTGCTCATCATGCGCCCCATCGAGCTGCCCGGCTCGCGCCCGGTGGCGTTCGAAGCTTCGCCCAGCCTCGGGCTCGAACTGTCCCGCTGGCCCACCGCCCACACCGTGAAGTGCCTCGTGCGGTACCGTGCGGACGACGCTGCTGGCCTGCGCGCGGCCCAAGAGGGGGCGATGCGCACCCTGGCCGCCTGTTGTGCCGAGCTCGGGAACGAGCTGTTGCTCGAGATCATCCCCGGCGGGGATGATCGCACCGACGCGCTGGTGGCCGCGCTCACCCGCCTGTACGACCTTGGGCTTTGTCCCGATTGGTGGAAGCTGCCGGCTTTGCCGTCCGCGGCCGACTACGCCCGGGTGGGGCAGGTCATTCAGGACCGCGACCCGGGTTGCCGCGGCGTGCTCGTGCTCGGCCTCGCGGCCCCGATGGACGAGCTCTGCGCCAGCCTGCGCGTGGCCGCCACCGCCGACGTCGTGCGCGGCTTCGCGGTCGGGCGCACCATCTTTGCCGCGCCTTTGGCCGGCTGGTTCGCGGGCGACAAAACCGACGCGCAGCTCACGGGCGAGGTCGCGGCGCGGTACCGCACGGTGCGGGACGCGTTCGCCACCGCCCGGGCCGCGCACCGGCAAAAGACCCCCCACGAGGTTCTCGGAGACCGAGCATGAGCACCGTGCGCTTGACCATGGCCCAGGCCTTGGTTCGATATTTGTGCAACCAACGAACTGTGGTCGACGGGACCGAGGTGAGCCTGTTCGCGGGCTGTTTCGCGATCTTTGGCCACGGCAATGTCTCTGGGCTCGGCGAAGCCCTGTACGCGGCCCGCGACCAGCTGCCCACCCACCGGCCGCACAACGAGCAGGGCATGGCCCACGCCGCGCTCGCCTACGCCAAACAGATGCGGCGGCGGCGCATGATGGTGTGCACCACGTCCATCGGCCCCGGTGCGCTCAACCTCGTCACCGCCGCGGGGGTGGGGCACGTGAACCGCCTGCCGGTGTTGCTCCTGCCGGGGGAGACCTTTGCCCACCGGCGGCCAGACCCCGTGCTCCAGCAGGTCGAGGACTTTGCCGACCCGACGGTGACGGCCAACGATTGTCTGCGCCCGGTGTCGCGCTTTTTTGACCGCATCATGCGTCCCGAACAGCTTGTGCAGTCCCTGCCCATGGCCTGCGAGGTGTTGCTCGACCCCGCCCGCACAGGGCCAGTGACATTGTGTCTGCCCCAGGACGTGCAGGCCGAGGCCTACGACTACCCCGCGGACTTCTTTGCGCCAAGAGTGCGGCACATCCGCCGGCCGGGCCTCGATGCGCGCGAGCTCGACGAGGCGGTCGCGGTCCTGCAAGCGGCCAAGCGGCCCCTGATCATCGCCGGCGGGGGCGTGCACTACGCGGGGGCGCACGCGGCCCTCGACGAGCTGGCGCGCAGCACGGGCATGCCCGTGGCCGAGACCCAGGCGGGCAAGGGCGCGTTGCTCGACGAACACCCGCAAGCGGTGGGCGCGGTGGGCGTGACCGGCACCGCCGCGGCCAACGCCTTGGCCGAAGAGGCCGACGTCGTGCTCGCGGTGGGCACACGGCTGCAAGACTTCACCACCGGGTCCTGGGCGCTGTTCGCGTCGTCGTCCCAGGTGCGCTTCATCGGGCTCAACGTCGCCGGCTTCGACGCGAGCAAACGCGACGCTTTGCCCGTGGTGGGCGATGCCGACATCGGCCTGCGCGCGCTCGCCGCCGCCCTCGACGGGCACAGGGTCGATGCCGCTTGGGGCCAAAAAGCGGCCGAACACAAAAAGGCCTGGGCCGCGACCTGCGCCGCGGTCACCGCCATGCCCGCGCAAGGACCCTTCTCCGACGCGCACGTCATCGGCGCGGTCTGGCGCCAGACCACGGCCCAAGACACGGTGCTGTGCGCGGCCGGGGGCCTGCCCGGCGAGCTGCATAAGCTTTGGCAAAGCCGCGGCCCCGACGACTACCACCTCGAGTACGGCTTTTCGTGCATGGGCTACGAAATCGCCGGCGGGCTCGGCGCGCGCCTGGCCAAAAAGGACGGCGAGGTCATCGTGTTCGTGGGCGACGGCAGCTACCTGATGCTCAACTCCGAGATCGTCACCGCCCAGCAGATGGGGCAGCGGCTGACCCTCGTGCTCGTCGACAACCGCGGCTACGGGTGCATCAACCGGCTGCAACAGTCCTGCGGCTCCGCCTCGTTCAACAACCTGCTCGACACCCTCGAGACCCCGGCCCCGCAGGTGGACTTCGCCGCCCACGCGCGCGCCCTCGGGGCCCACGCCACCGTGTGCAAAGACATTGCGGAGCTCGAGGCCGCGCTCCAGGACGCGCGCACCCGGCCCGGGGTCAAGGTGTGCCTGATCGAGACCGACGCGCGCCTGTCCACGTCGGAAGGCGGCGCGTGGTGGGACGTGCCCGTGCCTGAAGTCTCGACCCGCGCCGACGTGACCGCGGCGCGCCGGGCGTACGACACCGCCAAGGCGCGGCAATGGTGAGCGCGCTCCCCCCCGTGAAGCTGGGCATCAACCCCATCGGCTGGTCCAACGACGACCTGCGCACCCTGGGCCGCGACATCCCGCTCGCCCAATGTTTGCGCGAGGCGCGCGCGGCGGGGTTCGACGGGGTCGAGCTCGGGCACAAGTTCCCCCGGGACCCGGGCGCGCTGCGCGCGGTCCTGGCCGAACATGACCTGTCCTGTGTCAGCGGCTGGTACTCGAGCGACCTGCTCGTGCGCACCGTCGACGAGGAGAAGGCCGCGCTCGCCGATCACCTCGCGTTGCTCGTGGCCCAGGGCTGCTCGGTGCTGGTGTGGTGCGACACCGGCGGGGCCGTGCACGGCGATCTCGACACCCCGCTGTCGGGCCGTCCGGTGCTCGACGACGCACAGTGGAAAAAACTGTGCCGCGGCCTCGACGAGATGGCCGCCCACGTCGCTGAGCACGGCCTGGCGCTCTGCTACCACCACCACATGGGCTGCAGCGTCCAGACCGCGGCGGACATCGCGCGCCTGATGGACGGCACCGCCGATGCGGTCCGGTTGTTGGTCGACACCGGCCACGCCACGTTCGCGGGGGCGGACCCGATCGCCCTGGTCCGGACCTACGGGCCGCGGGTGGGGCACGTGCACTGCAAAGACGTGCGCCCGGCGGTGTTGGACGCGGCGCGACAAAATGACGCATCCTTTCTGCAGGTCGTGCTCGCGGGGGCGTTCACCGTGCCCGGCGACGGGGCCATCGATTACGCGGCCGTGCTCGGGGCGTTGGCCGACGTTGATTATGCGGGACCGTGGCTGGTGGTCGAGGCCGAGCAGGACCCCCAGCGCCACCCGCCGGCAAAAATGGCTGATATCGGCCACTCGACCTTGTCCAGGCTTCTCGAGGGGTAGCGTCGGCGAAACGGGTCTTGTCCTCCGCGAACAATGCGCCAGGGTTGTTGCATGCAAAACAATTCATGGCTGGCCGCGACCCTGGTCGCACTCTTCCTCGCGCTCCCGGTGGGCGCGGCCACGTCGCCGGGCGGCGATCGTTTTGCCCCGCGGGCCTACCGGACCGCGCGCGGCGAGGTCCCGGTCCATGCCCGTCATGATGCACTGACATTGCGGTTGGTGGCCGGGGCCGACCCGCTGACCACCGGACCGACCCTGGTCGAACAAGCGCTGGGCAAGTACGGCGTGTTCCCCATCGCCTCGGTGCAACCGCTGCAGCAGACCCGCGCGGTCATGGTCGCCTGGGACGGCGCGTTGGCCCGGGCCGACATCGTGGCCCTCGCCGCGCACCTGCAGTCGCTGCCCGCCATCGAGCGGGTGTGGCCGGTGGCGTCCCGGGGCGAAGGCTGGGTGGTCACCGACGACCAACTCGTGGTGACCGCGAAGAAGGGGCGCCTCCCCGACGTGCTCGGTCGCCTCCAGAAGCCGGGCGGCCTGTCCCTGGTGCGCCTGTCCCGGGTGCCCGACACCGCGCTGTTGGCGGTGGGCCCGGCCCACGGGTTTGACGCCATCGCCGCGTCCGCGGCGGTGCAGGACCCCGACGTGGTCGCGGCCGAGCCCCTGCTCTGGCGCCCCTACACCCCCCGGGCCACGGTCGACGATCCCCGCCACGACACCCAATGGCACTTGAACCGCAGCGACACCCAATCGGTGCCCGGCGACGCTCAGATTTTTGTTCACGCGGCCTGGGACATCACCAAGGGCAGCCCCGACGTGACCATCGCGGTGTTCGACTCGGGCATCGAAGTCGACCACGAAGACCTGTTCGACAACTTCGTCGGCGGCTTTGACGCGGTCAGCGGCGACAGCGACCCCAGCCCCGAGTGTGTGCCCAGCCCCGACGGCGCCGGCCCGGCCGCGACGTGTCCCGCCCAAGTCCCCTACCGCGACTCCCACGGCACCGCGGTGAGCGGGACCATCGCCGCGGTGGGCGACAATGGCATTGGGGTGGCGGGGGTGTGCCCCCAGTGTTCGCTCTACGGGGTGCGTTTCCTCGGGGGCGGGCTGGCGTCGAGCATGGGCTTCGCCGAGTCGTTCATCACCGCGGTCGACGATGGCGCGGACATCATCAACAACAGCTGGGGCCCGGGCAGCTCACAGCTCGTGCCCCTGGCTCAGGTGGCGCGGGACGCCTATGTGTATGCCCGCACCCAAGGACGCGGGGGCCTCGGCACCGTCATCCTCTTCGCCGCGGGCAACGACACCGCCGACGTGGCCACCGACGCCTACGCCGCGCACCCCTACGCCATCGCGGTGGCGGCCTCGACCAACCTCGACGACTGGGCCTACTACAGCAACTACGGCGCCCAGGTCGACATCGCGGCCCCGTCCCACGGCGGCCTGGTGCAAGAAGACGACTACGGCATCAGCACCACCGACGTCACCGGGGGCGAAGGCTACGCCGACAGCGCCTACCACCTGGACTTCGGGGGGACGTCGGCGGCGTGCCCCGTGGCCTCCGGGGTCGCGGGCTTGATGCTCTCGGCCAACCCCAACCTCACCGCCGAGCAGGTCCGCCTCATCCTCGCCGCGTCCGCGGACAAGATCGTGGCCGACAAGATCGACTGGGAGGTCGTGTTCGGCCAGAACCTCACCGAGACCTTCGCCTACGGCGAAGAGGGGCACTCCATCGCCTTCGGCTGGGGCCGGGTCAACGCGGCCGCGGCCCTGGTGATGGCCACCACCAATGTCCCTGTACAAGGGGGCGCGTGCACCGACGACTGCGCCTCCTGCGGCCCCGACGGCACCTGTCAAATGGCCTGCACCGAACAGTCGGAGTGCTGGCCCGGCACCATCTGTGACGAGGACAGCGGCGCGTGCGTGTCGCCCGCCCCCGGGCCGGGGGACACCGGCGAGCCGTGCAGCGCCGAGTGCGACTACTGCACCCCGGCCATCGACACCAACATCATGGTCACCGACATCTGCACCAACACCTGCGAGACCGAAGCGGACTGTCCGGGTGGCTTCACCTGCCGCCTCATCGACGGGGACGGCACCCGCATCTGCGCGGTGGGCGGCGAGAACACCGGCGCGCGCAACTACTACCGAGACTGCCGCTTCGGCCAGGTGGTGCGCGACGAGGACGGCAAAGGTTACTGCAGTGAAGCGTGCTTCGGCTTTCAGGACGGGGACTGCCCCTACGGGTTCGAGTGCGGCACCGCCTCCTGCGAGTGTCTGCTCGAGAGCCCCTTTGGGTGCTTCATGTATGAGTGTTTCAACAACCCCTTCGGGGGCTGGGACACCGACGTGTGTTTTCCCGTCAACGGGTACGGCGTGACCTGCACCACCGACGTGGATTGCGGCCCCGGCGACTACTGTTCGCCGGACGGGACCTGCCAGGTCGACGACCGTGCCGGGTGCGACGAGTTCTGTCAGCCCTGCGAGAGCAGCGCGGACTGCGGCGTGGGGGGCCGGTGCATCCAGGGCGACGACGACCCGTTCCCCTGGTGCTCGCACGGGTGCGAGACCGATCGAGACTGCCCCGGCAACACCGTGTGCGGCGAATACAAAGTCGGCAACAACCGCTACCGCGCGACCTGCCGGGCCCCGCAGGACGCGCCCGACACCGTGGTGTGCGATCCCACGTTCAAGTGCGAGGTCGCGTGCCGCGAGGACGTGCCCTGCGCCGACGGCGAGACCTGCACCGACGGCGTGTGTGAGCCGGTCGACGAGCCCGAGCCCACCGCCGAGCCCGAGCCGGTGGCGGAGCCGGAGCCGACCCCCGAGGCCGAGCCCGAAGACCAACCGGTCGATCCATTTGCATTGCCGTGGGCGCCCGGCGGGAGCTGCGGCTGCACCAGCACCACCGACGCGGCCGGGGCGTTCGCGGGGGTCGCGTTGCTCGGGCTGTGGCGCCGCCGCCGTCGTCGCTGACGGAGCGGCTCAGCCCCGGGTGAACAGGCACTTGAGGTAGGCGCCGTCGGCGAACCCCACCGGGTGGTCGATGGCGTGCCCGGTCTCCTCCTCGACGACGAGGGGGCGGCCGGCGTGCGCGGCCGCGTCGAGCATGGTGGCGCGGAAGGTGGGCGCGTCGATGCGGCTGCTGCAGGACGCGAGCACCAGCTGTCCCCCGGGGGCGAGCACCGCGAGGCCGAGGGTGCACAACCGGGCATAGCTGTGGAGGGCGCGTTCTTTTTCTTCGCGCCGTTTGGCGAACGAAGGCGGGTCGATCACGACGAGGTCGTAGCGCGGTTCTTGTTCCGCCAGCGCGCGCAAACCCGCGAACGCGTCCGCGCAGATCGTGCGGTGGACCGCGCCGCCGAGGGCGGGCCGGTTGAGGGCGAACTGCCGCTCGGCGTCGTCGAGGGCGGGCTTTGCGAGGTCGAGGCTGGTGACCTCCCGGGCGCCCCCGCGCGCGGCGTAAAGGGAAAAGCCGCCCGAGTACGAGAACACATTGAGCATGCGGGTGCCCGCCGCGCGTTGCTCCACCCGGCGGCGGTTGTCGCGTTGGTCGAGAAAAAAGCCGGTCTTTTGGCCCCGCAACGGGTCGGCGAGGAAGGCGAGGTTGTTCTCGGTGAACGCGACCCGGTCCGGCGGCGGGGGGCCGAACAGGGTCTGCCCATCGGTGAGGGCGGGGGAGGGCGCATGTTCCTGCAACACCCGGGCGAGGCGGAGCACGATGGTGCGCGGCGAGAGCTGGGCCACGAGAGCGTCGAGCACCGGCCCGAGCCGGGCAAACCACGCCGCGGTGTAGAGCTTGACCACCAAGGTGTCCCCGTAGCGGTCGACGACGAGACCGGGCAGGGCGTCGCCTTCGCCGTAGATGACGCGGTAGCCGTCGGTGCCGTCCCGGAGCAGGGGTTCGCGCAGCTCGGCGGCTTCGTGGACCCGCTCGGCGAAGAGCGCGTCGTCGATGGCCCGCGGGCCCCCGCGGTGCAGGACCCGGACGACAATGGGGGAGAGCGGATCGTAGAGGCCAAGACCTATCTGCTTGCGCTTGTCGTCGTACAACGCCGCGAGTGTGCCCGGCCCGGCGTCGCGGTTTTGGTGGGTGACCATGTCTTGAAACACCCAAGGGTGACCGCGGCGAACATGGGCCGCGCCGCGTCGAGACAAACGCACCGCGACGGTGCCACCAGGCGCAACGGGCAGACCAGACATCGGCGTGAGGGTAGCGGATGCCGCGGACGTTGTACGCTGTCGGCCATGAGCGGCGTGGTGATCCTCAAAGAAACCGAGCTTCCGGTGGAGGCGATGACCGCGATGATCACCCGGTCCCAGGAAGAGGGATTTCACTTCGGGGGGCGGCTGCTCCGGGCGTGGAAAGACGAGCACCTGTTCTACCGGGCCGACGGGGAGAGCCTGTTTCTGGCGCATTTCCGCGGCGCGGTGATCGGGTGTTGCGGGTTGTTGCGCCAGGTCCGCAGCGATCCCAAAAGCCCGGGCCTGCTCGAGCCCATGTACGTGATGCCCGCGCACCGTCGACAAGGGGTGGGCAGCCAGCTCCTGGACCGCGCGCTGCGCTTTTCGCCGCGCTCGTTTGTGGCCGTCGACGCCAAGGCCGAGTCGCTGGCCGCTCGCGGCTTTTTGGCCGCGAACGGATTCGTCCCCTTGGTCGCCCCCAAGGTCACGCACCGGCGCGTGATGGGGCGGGACTGAGCCCGGGCGTGTGGGCTTTGCCCCCCAAACGCGCTATCGAGCCCCCATGAAACACATCACCTTGACCCTGCCCACCCTGTCCCTGTTTGTGATCGCCCTGTCTGTCGCCGGCTGCAGCAGCCAGGAGAAGGCGGGCGCGGAGACCAAGACCATGTCCGATCCCACCGCCGCCCCCGACGACGTCGCCGCGCCCCCCGCGGACGCGACCAAGACCGCCTCCGGCCTCGCCTACAAAACCGTCAAGCCGGGTGACGGCAAAACGCACCCCACCGCCGCCGACAAAGTGCGCGTGCACTACAGCGGCTGGAAGACCAACGGCGAGATGTTCGACTCGTCCTACAAGCGCAACGCGCCGGCGGAGTTTCCCCTGCGCGGCGTGATCAAGGGCTGGACCGAAGGGGTGCAGCTGATGACCGTGGGCGAAAAGGCCCGGTTCTGGATCCCGGCCGAGCTCGCCTACGGCGAAAATCCCGGCGGCGGCCGTCCCGGCGGCATGCTCGTGTTCGACATCGAGCTGCTCGCGATCTTGTGATCCGCCGCTTGGCACAAAAAAGGCGCCCCGGGAGGGGCGCTTTTTTTGTGTCCGCTTTCCGCGCGGGGCGGGTCAGCGCCCCCGCCGTCGTCGTCTCAGGGCGAGCGCACACAGCAGCGCAACCCCCCCGAGCGAGGTCGATCCGCCGAGCGCGCTGCACCCATCGGTCACGCTGGGCGGGTAGTCGGGCTCGACCGGGTCCGGTTCTCCTGCGTCCGGCTCGTCGACCGCGCCGCCGTCGGGACCGGGCATCGAGACCTGGCCCCCGTCGCCGCCCGGCGGGGTGCCGATGTCGGGCATGCCCGCGTCCTCCTCGGGGGCGCCGGCGTCGGGTGCGTCGACGCCGGCGTCGGGTGCGTCGACGCCCGCGTCGGGCCCGTCGACGCCCGCGTCGGGCGCGTCGATGCCCGCGTCGGGCGCGTCGATGCCCGCGTCGGGCGCGTCGATGCCCGCGTCGATGCCCGCGTCGACGCCCGCGTCGGGGGGCGGCGGCGGGGGCGGATCGCAGGTGAAGGTCTTGGGCGACCCCGTCAGCTCGGGATTTTGGGCATAGCCGCCGAGGTTGATCGCGTAGGCGTGCGCGGTGTGGGGCTGGCCATCGCGGAACTCGTCCGGCACCGGGTAGACAAACCCGTGGTTGCACGAGCCAATGGCAGTGCACAGGTCCGCCCGGTAGGTGTCGGCGGTGAGCGCGAACCCGGGGGCGCCGCTCCCCGCCGGCCCATCGATGTAGACGTGCACGTCGACGGGGGTGTCGGGTTGATCCTGGTCTTGGGCCCACCCCGCGAGGGTGCAGGTGGCGGAGTCGAGGTAGCCGCGGGGGGTGATGTCGGGGCAGTTGTGGGCGGTGGTGTCCGCGGCGTCGTAAAAAACGCCGAGGTGGTTGCCGACCACGCGCTCGGTGCCGTCGGACGGCACGTTGACCACGCCCAGGCCCTGGATCCACATCGCGCTCGAACCACCCCCGTCGACGTTCATCGCCCGGTCGACGCCGAAGCCGGCCATCAGCACCGCGAGCTCGTCGATGGTCATGCCCACGCTCTCGTCGCTGCGCCCGTCGACGACCACGCTGTACCAGTACCGGCGATCGGCGCTGTACCCGATGGCGGTGCGGGGGTGCTTGGCGTTGAAGCCGCAGCCCCCGCAGTCCACCGCCTGGCCGTTGAGCACGAGGGTGGCGTCGCCGTTGATCGCCTCCTCGGTCCACGGGGGCAGGTCCTCCACCACCGGGGCTTGCGAATGCGTCAGTTGGTGGGCGCCGATGGCGATGAACCCGCGGTAGTTGGTGTCGGTGCTGATCGGCCACACCTCGCCTGCGCCGGCGGCCGCGCCCCCGTCGGAGGTGAAGCCGGGGCCGAAGTACCCGCCGTTGGTGGCCGCGACCGCCCCGGCGGACGAGGCCCAGGCCGACGTGACCTGCCCTCGATCTTCGTAGGCGGTGGCGCCGAGCCGGACCCCGGGTTGGCAGAGGTCGATGCGCAGCGCGCGGATTTCGTTCGGGCCGGGATCGGTGCGGGACATGCGATCGATGCCGGGGGCGACGTTGATCCACTGTTGGGCCGTCGCGGGGGCGGCGGCGAAAAGAAGGGCGAAAAGGATGACCGTACGCATGGCGCCATCACATCGCGCCGCCGCCTGAAAGCGTACGAAAACGATCTGAACACCCCTCCGCAACCGGCTTGAGGCGCTCTAAGTCCACGTAAAGATTGGTGTATTGAAAAAGGGTGGGGTGGCGGAGGGGGGGCGGCCCGGGTCCCAATGGAACTGGACACGACGCCGGCGCTTATGCGCCACCCGGGGGCCGCCGGCGCAAAAGCGCCGGCGCATCTCAGCGCTTGGGGCTGGCCAGTTCGCGCCGCAGCTCCAGGTTGGACCACGCGAGCAACACCATGGCCACGAACCAGCCGAGCACGGGCACACAGTTGACGGCGAGCACGGTGAATTTTTGAGGATGTTGGCGCTCAAACGCCATCAGCGACGGCACCATGTGGGTGATGAACGCGGCAAACACCAACGAAAAGATGGCGAGCTGTTCAGCGATTTCAGTCATGAGCGCATTCCTCCAAGTCGAACACGAAACATCGCGGGAAGGTTGTGCAGCGCCTGTGCCAACGCCCGCGGGGCGATCCCTCGGCGGGACCGAACGCGACACCGCCGGGCGGGGGCACAACGTGCGGTCTCGACCCCGCACCGCCCCCGCGCCGGTCCGCGTTGCCGACCGTCGGTGACGGTCTACACTCGCTCCATGAGCGGGCGCCGGGGGCTGCATTGGACGCGACGTGAAGCGTTGCAGGCCGGGCTGTGGGGAACCGCAGCGTGGGCCGCCGGGTGCGGCGACCACGTCGGGGCCCCGGTGGCGGGGGACATCGAGCGGGTGCGCGGGGTCGCGTCGCCGGCGGTCGGCCCGGCCACCGGCCGGCGCTTGCCCGGGCACGACGCGTTTGTCCTCGGGGTGGCCTCGGGGCGGTGCCTCGACGACGCGATGCTGGTCTGGACGCGGTGGCGCGGGCCGGGGCGCGGCCGTCTGGAGGTCTGGCGCGCGGACGACGAGACCTTGGCCGCGGTGTTCCCCACGGCCTCGGCGGCCTCGGGCGGGTGCTTTGTGCACATCCGGGTCGAGGGTCTGGCCCCGTCCACCGAGTACGCCTATGCATGGTTGGTGGAGGACGCCGGCGGGGAGGCGGTGGCGCGGTCCGAGATCGGCACCCTGCGGACACCCCCGGCCGCGGACAGTCTTTCTGCAGTGACATTTGGGGCGACCGCGTGCACCGAGGTGGGGGTGCCCTTCGACGCGGTGGCCCGGCTGGGCGACCGGGCTGACCTCGACGCGGTGATCTTGTTGGGCGACACCGTGTACGCCGACGATGTCGAGGGGCGGGAAGGCTTCAACCGGATTTGGCAGGACACCTTCGGCACCGCCGCCTATCGCGCGGTGCGGGCGGGGCGCCCCCTGCTGGCGATCTGGGACGACCACGAGGTAGAGAACGGCTTCAATCCCGAGGACAGCACGCCGGGGCGCATCGCCGACGGGGTGGGCGCGTTTTACGACCACATGCCACTGGAGCGCTACCCGGCGGCCCCGGATCGGCTGTGGCGGCGGCACCGGTGGGGGCGGACGGTGGAGGTGTTCTTGCTCGACGCCCGGAGCGAACGGGCTCCGTCCACCCGCGACACCGACGACGAACAGTTGCTGGGCCCTGAGCAGATGGCCTGGCTCGAGGAGGGGCTGCGGGACAGCCCCGCGGTGTTCAAGCTGGTGGTCACGGGCATGCCGGTGGGGGACATCCCGGTGCCGTTTGGGGACGATCGTTGGCCGGGTTACCGTCGCCAACGCGAACGGCTGTTGTCGTTCATCGAGGAGACCCCCGTCGAGGGGGTGGTGTTCCTCGCGGGCGATGTGCACATGCCCTGGACCGGCCGGGTCGCGGCCGAGGGCCTCGGGGCCGGCCTCTTGGAGGTGGGCGCGGGTTGTGGTGCAAAGGCATTGCCGACGCCGCTGGCCGCGCTGTTCGCGCCGCCGCAGTACGATTGGGCAGGCGGGGTCAACAACTACGCCGCGCTGCGGTTCGACGGCGAGGCCCGCACGCTCACCGTCACCCACCACGACGGGGACGACGGTCTTCTGCACGACATCACCTATACGTTCTGATCTTGGACGCGCGGTGGACCGTGCCGGTGAGGTGTGTACCTTCCAAGGGGCAAGCCGCCCCAGAATGGAGGACCCATGAGCGACGACAACGGATTTCGTGCCAAGGCGAGCCGCGCGGCGGAGACATTCGCGACCTGGCGAGACACGGTGAAGGTGCAGGCTCACCTCGCGGGCAAAGAAGCCGAGGACCTGATGATGGAGATGACCGAGCACCTCAGCACCATGGCGGACAGGTTGGACAAGCTGGCCCGCGAGGGCGGTCCCGAGACGGACGAGGCCCGGCTGAAGCTTCATTTGGCGTTGATGGAGGCCCGCGACCGCTGGGACAAGTTGCGCCCGACCTATGAGCGGTTGGTGCACGCGGCCAGGTCGGGGGGCAAAGCCACCGCCGAGACCCTCGGCATCGACCGCGCCCAAGTCCAAGCCCACCTGGCGCGCATGGACGCGGAGGACGCCATCGAGGCCCGGGCCGAGGAGGCGCGCACTTGGCTCAACCAAGCCGGCGACAAAGCCGAGGACACGATCAACGCCGTGGTGGACCGGCTCAAAGCCCAAGCCGACGAGGTGTTCGGCCCCCTCAAGAAGGACTGATCACGGGCGGGGCACCCCCTTTGCGCGACCGAACCGGCCCGGTATCGACCGCGCATGCGGACCTCTCTGTGCCTCGCCCTCGTTCTGTCCCTGACCGGCCCCGTCCTCGTCGGAGGCTGCGCCGACACCGGCACCGGCCTCGAGCCCGAGGCCGAACCCGAAAGCCCCCCCGACATCCGGCCCGACCCCCCCGCGGTTCCCGACGCGAACGACGACGCCTTCACCGTGACCGGGCTGCCGGCGTGGTCGTTGGTCGGCAACGACCTGACCCCGGCGCCGCGCGGCTTCACCCTCACCGTCGAGGGTGACGCGTCCTTCGTCGATGCTTGGATCGACGGCACCGGCGCGCGGCTTCTGCCGGCCGACGACGGAACCTTCACCCTCGCCTACGAAGGCCTCGACGGCCTCGCCCCCGGCGAGATCGAAGTGCTCCTGGCCGCGGATGGGGCCGACACCGCGTTTTTCCGCGGCACCATCACCCGCACCCACCCGCTGTACGTGGTCCTGGGCACCGACTGGGACGACCCGGACAACATGGCGAATACCTACACGCTGCAAGAGGAGCTGCACGACCTTCACCCCGAATTGCGCATCACGCATTTTGTTGGTCCCTACACCTGGACCGACACCGCGGTGAGCCCCGACCGGGTCGAGGTCAACGAAATGTGGCTGCATTCTATGGTGGATGGCTACGCCGACGAGATCGCGGTCCACATCCACCCCTACTGCAACTTCGTCGACACCACCCACGTCCCCTGTCGGATCGAACCTTCCGTGGTCTACGCGTCGGACACCACCGGCTATACCGTGGAGAGCGCGGCCTACACCGAAGAGGAGTACACCGCGCTCTTGTTGGCCGCCGACGAGCTGTTCATGGCCGCGGGATTTGACAAGCCGGTGTCTTTCCGCGCCGGGGCCTGGACCGCGGACATGAGCACCCTGCTCGCGGTGAAGAACGCCGGCTACACCGTCGACAGCAACGCCTACAACTGGGCGCGGATGGAGGAGTGGATCGGCCTCGGCAACGGCGGCTTTTACAACTGGGTGTCCACCCACTGGTCGGAGATGGGCGACCTGTCACAGCCCTACTACCCGTCCGAAGCCGACATCCAAGCCGCGGGGGAGCCCGCGGTGCCCGTGCTCGAGGTCCCGCTCAACGGGGTGATGGCCGATTACGTCACCGGCGAGGAGATGATCGAGATCTTCGACGCCAACTGGCCGGGGGGCGCCCTGTCCGCTCCGCTCACCTATGCCATTGGGTACCACCCGCCCAACTTTGGCACCGACTACCAGGAGCGCATCCTCACCGCCCTCGATCACGTGGGCCAACACCTGTTCAGCGACGACGAGGGCCCGGTGGTGTACGCCACCTTCCAGGAGCTGACCTTGGTCTACCCCCGCTGATCTTCGCTATTCACCATCTGCCAGGACCGCGTAGGCGCCCCCCGCCACGAACGGCACCGCGAACGCGCCCGCCACCGGCAAGCCGAACACCAGCGCGGTGTTGACCAACGACAGCACCACCACCCCGGTGAAGATCGGGCCGGTGCTGGGGAAGCCGCCGGGCCAGCGTTCGAAGGCGGTCCCCACCAGCACCAAGGTGGCCACCGCCCACACCAAGACCGCGGCGTTGGCCGCAATGTAACTGCCCGCGGCCACCACCGCCGCCCCCACCGCGGCCCCGGTGTCCGCGGCGGGGAAGGTGGTGGGCCCAACGAGCGCGCCGATGATCACCCCGATGGGCATGCCCGCAGCGCCAAACAACGTGATGACCACGGCCCACACCGTGGTCCAAATCAAGGTCGTGCCCACGATGCCGAGCGCATCGGACCACACCTGGCCGTCGGGGGCCGCGGCATCGGCCGCCGGGGGGGCCGCGGGGGCCGGCGCCGGCGCCTCGGCCTCGGTGCGGTCCGCGGGCGCGGGGGTGGGGGCGGCCAGCGCGCCGGGCGCGAGCAGACCGATGCCAAGGGCGAACAGGAGCGTGGTGGTGGGGTTCATGCCCCACACCATGAGCAGCGGGCGTGCCACGGGGGCCCTCTGCGCTAAAAAGCTATATAAAACGGGATCTTAGTGCGCCTCGAGCGGCGGCGCCGGGGGCCCGCCGGGACCCGATTTGCGCAAACTTTGGCGTCAACTTGTGGGGCTGTCATGCCGGGGGCGGTCGTCGTCGTCGCCGGGCGCCCAGGAGGAGCAGCAGCCCCGCGGCCAGCGGGACGAGGGCCGGCCCGGTGGCGTCACAGCCGCCGCAGTCGTTCATCACCACAATGTCGTTGAGTTCGGGCTCGGGCTCGGGGGGCGCGGTGCGCTCGATGACCGCCTCGGCGGGGGCCTCGGTGGTGGGGTCGAAATGGAGGGTCAGGGCGCCGTCGCCATCGACGCCGGTGACCTCGACGCTGCCGAGGAAGGTCCCGTCCGGGAGACGGATGTTGCGCTGTCTTCCGTCGTCGAGAAGTTCACACGGCAGGCCGGTCTCGCCGAGGTCTTGGCCGCGCAGACAGTCGAGCGGGAGGTTGACGTTGAGGTAGGGCGGGGTCTTGTTGGGGTAGTAGAGCTCGCCTTCGAGCAGCCGGAGAAAGCCAAGTTCGCCCTCGGGCAGTTGGTCTTCGTCGATGGCGTAGATGTACAGCCCGGGAAACTCGCTGTCCCATTCCGCGTGTTGGGGCCCGGCGCGGTTCTCCAACAGGGCATAGCGAGGGGGCGCGCCCACCCGCAGGATCTCGCCCGAGGGCATCACGGGGGCGAGCTCGACATCGCCGGCTTCGGAGAGGTCTTGCACGGTGCCCCAGCCGATGACCATTCGTGAATAGGCGCTCAGGGTGGGGCCTTGGTTGTGGCCCATCAGGCCGGTGATGGTGGGGCGGCCGTCGCCCCCTTGGCCGTCGTAGTGGTCGATGAAGCCAAAGAGGTGCGCGTATTCGTGTTGGTCGGGGGGCACGAAGGCCACGATGCCGACGTCGATGGGGGCGCCTTGTCCCGCGGCGGCGTCGGCGGTGGTGCGCAGGACGCTCACCCCTTGCGAGAACGCGGCCAGGGGCAGGGCGATGCCGCCGTAGAGATCGGTGTCGATCACCACCGCGTCGAAATAGCCGTCGGGGGCTTGGTCCTTGCCGTTGATGTCGAACTGACCGAGGTCGAGTCCCTGTTCGTCCCGCACCGCGACCAGCATCTGCCGGACCACGTCGGCGATGTTGCCGCTGATGAGCAGGCCGAGGTCCTCGAGGGTCACGCGGCAGTCGTCTTCGGGGCGATCCTCGAGGGGGCAGCTGTCGAACACCACGGTGTCGGCGAGCACGGGGTGGGGCACATACGCGCCGCGCGAGACGTCGGTCCAATAGCGTTGGAAAGGCCCGTCGGGCGCGTAATGGGTCTGCAGGTGGGTGCGCTCGTCGTCGGTGAGGTCGCGGCCGACCCGCGAGGGGATGATCAACACCTGGCTGTCGCCGAGGTGGGGGATCTTGTTGGGGCCGATGTCGTCCAGGCTCTGCAGCTGGTCGATGGGCGCGCTGAAGGCGGCGGGGGCGGCGAGCCACAGGAGTGCGCAGAGGGCGCGAGGGAGGTGGGCGTTCATGCCCCAAAGCCTACCAGGGGTCGGAAGGTTCAGCCCTTGACGCTGCCGGCGGTGAGGCCGCCGACGAGGTGTTTTTGCAGGGCGTAGAACAGCGCCATCACCGGGATGCTCACGATGATCGCGCCGGCGGCGAAGCTGCCCCAGTCGGTGCGAAACTCGCCGACGTAGCGTTGCAGGGCCACCGGCAGGGTGAACTTGCCCTCGTCGGAGAGCAGGGTGGCGGCGAGCACAAACTCGTTCCAGGCGGTCATGAACGAAAAGAGCGCGGTCACCGCGATGGCGGGGCGGGCCAGGGGCAGGGCGATGCGGAAGAAGATCGTGAGCCGGGACGCGCCGTCGAGCAGGGCGGCTTCGTCGAGGTCTTTGGGCACGGTGTCGAAATAGCCCTTGAGCATGTAGGTCGAAAACGGGATCGCCGTCGTCGAGTAGAGCATCACCAGGCCGGTGAGGGTGTTGAGCAGGTGGAGCTTGCCGAGCAGCACGTAGAGCGGGATGAGCATGACCACCCCGGGCAAAATCTGCGTGAGCAAAAAGATGGAGAGCCCCGCGTTTTTGAACACGAACGTGAACCGCGAAAACGCGTAGGCGGCCGAGCAGGCGAGCAACACCCCGATGACGGTGGTGGCGCTGGAGACGACCAGCGAGTTGAACAGCTGGGTGTAGAAGGTGTTTTCGGGCCCAAAAGACAGAAGCTGGGCGAAGTGTTCGCCGCTCGGTTCGCTCGGCCAGGGCACGTAGGTGGGGTCAAAGCGTTGCCCGGTGGAGAGCGCCATCTTGAGCACCCAGAGCACGGGGTAGAGCGCGATGGCGGAGGCGAACATGAGCACCGCGTGCACGCCCACCGACGAGAGCTGTTGGCGCCAACTCATCGCGCCCCCTTGTCCGCGGTGAGCCGCGACGAAAACGCGCTCCAGGCGAGCAGCAACAAAAAGATGAGCGCGCCGTAGGCGGCGGCGTAGCCGTACTGTTCGCGCCGGGCAAACCCCCAGCGCCAAGCTTCGCTGATCAGGATGTCAGTGGCATTGTCGGGCTCGCCGCCGGACACCAGGTACACAATGTTGAACTGGTTGAACGTCCAGACCGTGCCGAGGATGACCGCGGGCAACATCGCGGGGCGGAGCAGAGGAAGCGTGATGCGCCAGAACTGCTGCCACTTGCTCGCCCCGTCGAGGTCGGCGGCCTCGTAGAGGTCCTGCGGAATCGATTGCAGCGCGCCCAGGGCCACGATCATCATGAACGGAAAACCGAGCCAAGCGTTGGCGCAGAGGTTGGCGAAAAACGCGGTGGGGAACGAGGAAAACCAGCTCACCGCGTCGAAGCCGAGGGCGGTCAAGATGCCGTTGATGGCCCCGAGCTGTTTGTGAAACATGCTCTTCCAGATGAGGGCGGTGATGTAGTTGGGGACCGCCCAGGGGATGATCAACAGTGTGCGGTAGACGCCCCGCCACTTGCGGGTCTTGGGGTGGAGCAGCACCGCCAAGAACAGCCCGATGCCGACGTGGAGCAGAAGGTTGGCCGCGGTCCAGACGATGGTGACCAATAGGGCATAGTAAAACGACAGGGGCTCGAGCACCGCGTAGGAGCGCGCGCTCAGAATCTCGATGAAGTTGCCGAAGCCCACGAACTGGTAGTCGCCGGCTCGATGCGAAAAGAAGCTCAAGCCGAGCGCGAACAAAAACGGCACGATCACCAACGCCAAGGTCCCGCCCATGGCCGGGGCCACCCAGAGCCAAGCGCGGAGAGAGCCGGTGAGGGTGCCGTCGGTCTTGGCCCGGAGCACCCCGCGCGCGACCACGAGCAACAGAAGGCCCGCCGCGGCGATGAGCAAAATGATGAACAGCCCCGGGTCGCGCGGGGGCGGCGGGGGCTTGGTCGTCGACACGTACCGGCGGTGGGCGGCCTCGGCCGCTTGCGCGGGCGTGGCCCCCTGGCGCACACCTTTTTTGAGGCCCACGTCGGCCGGTTCCCACACGTCGCGCATCTCGGGGCGCGGGTCGGTGACCACCCCGCGCTCGGCCTGGGCGGCAAACGCGCGCAGGCGGGGGTCGTCGTCGCCGGTCCAGAGACTTTGTACGGGCACGATCTGTTTGCCCATCTCCTTGCGCACCCGCGCGCCGTCCGGGCCCGCGAGATAGGCCGCGAACCGCTGGGCCGTGACATTGTCCTGGCTCGGCTTGCCCACGTACACCAGCTCCACGGTGACGAAGGGGCGCATGGGCCGGCCGGTGATGCTCACCTCGGGCAGGGGCGCGACGACATAGGGCACGTCGTCGTCGATGTCGCTCATGAACCACGGTCCGCTCATGACCATGGCCGCGCCACCTTCGTCAAACAGCCGCGCCACCATCGCCCCGTTGGGCTCGTCGGGGATGTAGCCCTTTTGTTGCAGCGACTGCAGGTATTGGACGAAGCCGGAGAACGCGGGCTGGCGGAAATCGACCCGGCCGGTCTCGTCGAGCAGCGTGCCCCCGAAGCCAAAAAAGAACGGGGCCGCGTAATAAAAAAGGTCGGTCTGGACCGCGAGCCCGAGCACGCCTTTTTGTTTGAGCCCCGCCGAGAGCTGTTCGAGCTCTTGCGTCGTCGTGGGCGGGGTCTGCACCAAATCCGTGCGCACGTAGAGGGCCACACACTTGGTGGCCAGGGGCAGGCCATATTGGCGGCCCTCGACCTGGCCCGCCTTCATCGCGTTTTCGTCGAGGCCGGACAGGTCCGCGACGCCCTCGAGCGCGACGTTTTGTGTGGCCAGCAAATCGTACTGCACCCAGCCCCCGATGCGTTCGTGGGCGAAGATGAACACGTCGGGGCCGTCGTTCTGGGTGAGCGCGGTGGTGACCTTGCTGGCCATGATCTCGTTGGGCAGGGCCAGGGCCTCGACCGAGGCCGAACGGCCCTCGCGCGCCTCGTGGGCCAAGAACTGTTCGATGACTTTTTCGAGCGCGGCCTGCTCGTCGCCGCGGTAGGCGTGCCAGAGCACCACGTTGTCCGCCTGGGCGGCGAGGCTGAACAAGAGACAGGCCGCGACCAGCGCGGCTCTCACCGGGCCGCCCCCTGGGCGTCGAACAGGTGTAGGCGGCCGGCCCACACATAACAGGGCAAAGCTTCACCGAGCTTCACCTGGGCCCCGCGTTCGCCCTCGATGCGCACAATCACCGTGCCGGCGGGGGTGTCGAGATGGGTGTAGGTCTCCCAACCCATGCGTTCGATGGCGGTGACGGTGCCGACAAAACACGCCGGGTGCTCGTCGTCGGCCACGGCCACGTCGTTGGGGCGAAAGCCGATCTCGACCACCCCGTCGAGTTCGCGCCCGTCGGGCAAGGGGAAGGTCATGTCCTGGTGGCGCGCGACCTTGCCCTGGTCGGTGTGCTCGATGGTGACCGGGCCGAGCACGTTCATCGACGGGGAGCCGATGAACTGGGCCACGAACTTGTTGGCCGGGGTCGAGAACAGCTGGTCGGGGGTGCCCACCTGCTGCAGCGCGCCCTGGTGGAGCACACAGATGCGGTCGGCCAACGTCATGGCCTCGACCTGGTCGTGGGTGACGTAGATGGTGGTGGTCTTGTGTTCGCGGTGGAGCGCGGCGAGCTCGGCCCGCATGCGCACCCGAAGCGCGGAGTCGAGATTGGACAGGGGCTCGTCGAACAGGAACACGTCCGGCTGGCGGGCGATGGCCCGGCCCATGGCCACCCGTTGGCGCTGGCCCCCGGAGAGCTGGGCGGGCTTTCGGGCCAAAAGCTCCTCGAGGCCGAGGGTCTCGGCCACCTCCTGCACGCGTTGCTCGATGACCGATTTCGACATTTTACGAATCGTCAAACCGAACGCGATGTTGTCGAACACGGTCATGTGCGGGTAGAGCGCATAGCTCTGAAACACCATGCCGATGCCGCGGTCTTTGGGGGGCACGTCGTTGATGCGCCGCTCGTCGATGAGGATGTCGCCCGCGGTGACGGTCTCGAGCCCGGCCACCATGCGCATGCAGGTGCTCTTGCCGCAGCCCGAGGGGCCCACCAACACCAAAAACTCCCCGTCTTGGATGTCGAGGTCGATGCCCTGGATCACCTGGACGTCGTCGTACGCCTTTTGGACCTGGGCAAAGCGCACCGACGCCATGTCAGCGGTTCCACTTGAGGGGGGAGATGAGTTCGCCGGGGCCGTCGCCGGGCACGAACAGCGTGCGGTTGTCCCCGTCTTGCCAGACCATGGCCCCCACCTCGTCCTGGAGCACGAGCTTGTATTCGAACACCTCGCCGCAGGGCAGGTCGACGAACACTTCCTCTTGCCCTTCGGTGAGCGAGAGCGAGGGGGCGCGGCCCGGGTCCCACCCGCCGAGCTCGGGGGCGGAGCCGACGAGCAACACGTCGCGATCGCTGGGCGCGCCCTCGACGGAGAACTTCACCGGGCGGGTGATGCACTGGGCCTCTTCGGTGGGCAGCCCAAACACACAGACCTCGTGTTGGGCCAAGGCCACGAGCCCGTCGGTGACGGTGCAGTCGTCGGTGCCGAACAGAAGCTCGGCGTCCTTCGGCACCTGCACCTGGTGGGGCTTATCCCCCGCGGCGAAGATGCGCAGGGTGCGGTCTTTGACCTCGCGGTCGACGACGAGCAGGGTCTTCTTCGCGGTCCGCACCTTGGTGGGGCCGGTGGCGAGCTCTGGGTATTTCGCGCGCAGGGCGAGCAGGGCCTTGATGTGCTCCTCGAGGGTGCGCTTATCGAAGTCCATGTCCGCGCGGTTGTCGGGCTCCTGTTCGCCGGTGAGCGGGACCTCGGTGCCCCAGCTGATCACGGGCGTGCCGCGGGCGAGCAGGGTCTCGGCGAGGGCGAGCTTGGTCTTCGAAAGGTCCTCGCCGCACACGGAGTGGATGCGGGGCAGGTCGTGGTTGTCGGCGAACACGAGGAGCGAGCGGGCTTGGCGCGGGTAGATGCGGGCCAGGGTCAGGGCCGCGCCGTAGCGGGAGAGGTCGGGGGACGGCCCGCACACCGATTGGGTCAACGCGTAGTAGAGCGGGAAGTCGAACACCTGGTCAAAGCCCGCGGCCTGGGTCTTTTCCGCCAATGCATCGGCATTGCCGTCCCAGTATTCGCCCACCACGTCGAGCGGGCCGGTGCTCACCTCGCGCATGGCGTCGGTGAACTCTTTCAAAAAGAGCGTGTCGATGTGTTTGGCCGCGTCGATGCGGATGCGGCGCGGTTGGTACTCGCGGACCCATTTTTGGTGGGTCTCGATCAAAAAGCGTGAGGTCTCTTCACGCTCCTGGGCGAAGTCGGGCAGGCCGTGCACGTCGTAGGTGACGATTTGCAGCGGGTCGTTCCAGTCTTGGATGTCGCCGTTTTGGTGGAACAGCTCGGGGCGCTTTTTCACAATCGGCGCCTCGTACCCGGCGTGGTTGACCACGAAGTCGAGCATGAGGTCCATGTCGCGCTTTTTGAGCTCGGCGGCCAAGGTCTTGAGCGCGATTTCGCCGCCAAAGCGGGGCTCGACCTTGTCGAAGTCGGTGACCCAATACCCGTGGAACGCGCCGTGTTCGCCAACCTTGTCGGTGCGCATGGCGTAGACGGGGGAGAGCCACACCGACGAGACGTGCAGGGCCTTGAGCCGCTCGAGGTCTTGCACCACCCCGATGAGGTCGCCGCCGTGGAACGCGGCTGGGTCGGCCGGGTCCACTTGCCCGTCGTTTGTCGGGTCTCCGTTTTTGAAGCGGTCGACGAGGGCGAAGTAGATGCCGTCGGATGCGCCCTCGTCGGGGGCGGCGTCCTTTTTGAGCAGCCCGCGCAGGTACCCGTCGACCACGCTCACCACCGCCCCGGTCACCGACTCCTGCGCTTGCAGCAGGGCATCGTCCGCGTCTTGGTTGATGCGACGGAGGAACACCGGGCGGTCAAAGCTGGCGTCGAAGATTTCGCCGGTCTTGGTGCGCAATGAGACTTTGCCCGAGACCACCCAGCGCATCAGGCCGTTGAGCTGTGAATAGTAGACCGCTTGGGCCTCGACGAGCAGCGCGTCGGTCTCGGTGTCGGTGAGCACCGCGAGCCGATTTTGGGACAAGCGGGTGGCGGGGTCGAGCTCGACCCGCACCGGGGTGAGGTTGCGGGCCTTGAGGATGTCGTCCACCGCGGTGATGACCTCGGCGGGGAACGGCACGTCGTTCTCGAGGAGGAACGAGACGTTGATGGCCTGCGGGGCCTCAAGCCGCACGGGCTCCGCGGTGACGCAGGCGGTGAGCAACAACAGGGCCGAGGCGAGGCGAAGGGCGCGCATGATCAAAACCAGGCCTCCGCTTCCACCGCGATGATGTGGTGCCAGTGCACTTCTTGGCCCCCGAACACGTTGAACTGGTCGAGGGAGTCGATGAAGTTGTTGCCGTAGGCGCGGTTTTGGTTGGAGTACTGCACCCCGTACAAAAAGCGCAGCGAGGGGCGCAGGTAGATGCCGCGCCCGAGGGGGTTGATGACCACGCCGCCTTTGCCTTGCCAGGTGTAGCGGGTGTTGGCATCGCCGAACTCGAGGCCGCGCACGTCGGAGGTGCCCTCGGCGCTCTTGAAGATCGAGTCCTGGCGCAGGCGGAACCGGTTGCCCTGCTTCGAGTACTCGTAGGCGAAGCTGGTCTCGGCGAGCAGGTGGATCGCGTCGGTGATGTAGAGCTGCCCGCGGCCCACGCTCGAGAGGTTGCGCATGTCAAAGTCGGACGGTGCAAGCACATTGTCGAAATCGAACGTCTCCTGGTAGAGCAGCGCGATGGTCACGTCGATGAGCTTGGGCCAGATGGTGAACTGGGTCTCGTCGCCGACCACGATCTCGTAGCGGTCGTCGGTGAGGGCGGCGATGTAAATGTCCTGCATGCCCCCGGCGTAGGCTTCGGCGGTCTTTTGTTGCGCGTGCACCCGGGTCGCGGACATGAAGAGGTTGGACCACAAAAGGGGGCCGAGGTTGCCAAAGCCGATGTAGCCGATGGCCTTGCCGGAGAAGAGGGCTTGGGCCTGGGGGTTGGGGAAGTCTTGGATGCGGCCAGGGTTGTTCTCGAGGAAGTTCTCCACGATCTCGCCGCGCAGAAACTCTTCGTAGTCGATGCCGGGGGTGGTGTGGGGGGCGTTGGGGTTGCCGTCGACGCGGGGCTCGTAGAGGAACTGCCCGCCGCCGCCGACTTCAAAGTAGCGGGAGAAGGACAGGCGCAGGCTGCCGCCCACGGTGGGAATCGGGGAATAGGAAAAGCCGCGCAAGAAATAGCCGCTGTCCCCAAATCCAAACAGCCCGTCGACGCCGAGCAGGCCGTCGAAGAACCGCTTGCGGTACCGCGCGGACGCCCCCGCGGTCTCGAAGAAAATCTGGGCCGGGCGCCGATCGTACAGACCGAGGTCGCCGAAGTAGCTGTCCAGGGTCCCGAGCTGGAAGGTCACGTCGGGCATGAACACCGGCCAGAGGTCGCCCACGAGCACGTAGGCTTGGCTCAGGCGCATGTCCGCGAACCGGCCCTGCGAGGGGGTGACGTTCTGCAGGGCGCCGCCTTCGACCTTGAAGTGCAGCGACGTCCACGGGCGCGAGTGGTCCGGCACCGGCTTGAGCAGGTTGAGGCGCAGCTCGAGGGCGGCGTAGGGCCGCTCGTTGAGCAGCCGGCCGTAGAGGTTGGAGTAGCCGAGGGTGCCGTCGCCGCCTTGCAGGTCGGGGCGCGCCATGATGCGGAAATAGCCGCCGAAGTTGAACGTCGGCAGGTCCACCTCGGCGGAGGCGGGACCGGCGCACAGCGCGCCGTAGGCGAGAGCGAGCCCGAGCACCATGACCCGGACCCGAGGGGCGTTGTGTCCGATCATCTGGAACGCCTGTAGCACGACCACGGACGCCGCCAATAGGATGTGGCCGGCGGCGAAGCTGGGGTTGGGCCGGCACACGCGTCACCGGGTTGGTGGTGATCGCCCCACGCGGACAGGCCAGGGACAGAGCGCCCCCGGCCGCGTTCGCTTCGATTTTCTCGTCTGCGCCGGGGCCGGCTACTCGGCGCGCAGCACCACGATGGTGGTGCCGGGCACCCCATAGGTGGGGCCGAGGGGGTCTTCGCCGGGATAGCCAATGTTATAGGAGATGTTGTCTTGCTCTTGTTGGGACAAAAACTCGGTGTTGTCGAAGTAGGCCTGGGTGTCGATCACCCGGGTCCAGGTCCGCCCCTCGGGGAGGGTGAAGTCCACCGGCCCGCGCTCGAAGTTGTACAGCACGAGCAGCTCGGGGCCGGCGCTCTCGTCGTAGTAGTGCTGCATCACGTGGCGGCTTTGCCAGTTGGGGCCGTCGGTGTTCTGCGCGGTCTTCCACGCGAAGGGCGCGCCTTGGAAGTACTCCATGGGCGCCACCGCGTATTTGTGGTCCTTGCGGAACTGGATGAGCTTCTTCACGAAGTCGAACATCCGGGTGCGGTCTTTGTCCGCCCGCCACTCGCCCCAGCGGAACCAGTTCCATTCGTTGTCTGAGCCCGTGGTGTACGTGTTGTTGTTGCCGAGCTTGGTGCGCATCCATTCGTCACCGCCGAGCATCATCGGGGTGCCGTGCCCGAGCATCATCAGGGCAAAGGCATTGCGGATCATCTGGCGCTTGGTGGGCTCGTCGCCCCAGTCGCGCGAGCGGTTGTGGTCCTCGCCGGACACGGTGTCGCACCACGCCGAGGCGGGGTCGTCGCAACACACCGGGTTGAGCGGGCCACAACCGTTGACCTTCTCGGGATAGGTGAAGAGGTCGTACAGGGTGAAGCCGTCATGGGCGGTCATGAAGTTGACCGCGTGGTAGGGCTTGCGCGCATTCCATGAATAGAGGCGCGGGGTGCCGACCATGACCTCTTCGAACTCGATGGCGCGCACGTCGTCGTTGAGCACGACCTCGTCGCTGTTGAGCAGGTCGCGCATCGAGTCGCGGAACCGGGCGTTCCATTCGCCCCATCCCATGTCGTCGCGCTGGGCCGACCGGGGATAGGCGCCGAGCAACGAGCCGTAGTTGCCGCCCGCGCTCCAGGGCTCGGCGATGATGCGCACGTTGTTTTCTTGGATGAGCGGGTCGTCGATGATCTCCTGCAGCACGGTGTTCGACGGGTCGTCCCAGTTGTTGTAGTCGCCGTCGATCTGCCCGAGGATGGCCGCGAGGTCGAAGCGGAACCCGTCGACGTGCATTTCCTCGACGTAGTAGCGCAGGCTGTCGAGGATCATGCGGCGCATGGGCGCGTGGTTGGCGCGGGTGTCGTTGCCCACCCCGGTGTTCTGCCAGTAGGTCTGGTTGTCGGGAGAGAGCGCGTAGTACGCCTGGTTGTCGAAGCCACGGAAGCTCAACACCGAGGCGACCTCTTTGCTGTCGAGGTTGTAGCTCTGGGCGTCGGCCCCGGGGTCCACCGAGCCATGGCCGGCGTAGATGCGCTCCCGCCACAGGCCGCCTTCGCCGGTGTGGTTGTAGACGACGTCGAGGATGACCTCGATGTCGCGTTTGTGCAGCTCGTCCACCATCCACTTGAACTCGTCGACGATCTCCAGCGGATCGGTGGTGAACGCATAGGACTGCTCGGGGGCGAAGAAGTTGAGCGTCCAGTAGCCCCAATAGCCCCCGTCGAGGGGCTTTTCGTGCACGGGCAAAAACTCCACCGCGGTGATGCCGAGCTCGGCGATGTAGTCGGCGAACTCCCCGATGCCCCGGTAGGTCCCGGGGTGATCGACGCCGGAGGCGGCGTTTTTGGTCAGGCCCTTGGGGTGCACCTCGTAGACGATGAGGTCGTTCCATTCGTGGCCTTCGGCGTGCTCGTCTTTGCGCTTCTCGCGGTAGGCGGTCTCCTCGTCGCTCCACTCGTATTGGCTGCGAAACAAGACCGCCTTGCTCGCCGCGGCCCAGGTGCTCTCCGCCCGCGAGGTGCCCGAGGCGGCCGAGCCTTTGAGCCAGTCGTGTTCGCGGTGGAGCACCTTGGCGTAGGGGTCGATCAGCAGCTTGTTGGGATTGAAGCGGTTGCCGTCCTCGTCGACATCGGCCTTGAACCCATCGACGCTGCCGGGGAAAAAGCTCTCCACGTATTCCCAGTTGGGGCCCCACGCGATGTAGCCGTAGTGCTGGCCGTAGCCGATGCCCTCGACGTACAAGCTCCACACGTTGCCAAACCGCTCCATGGGGAACTGCTGGGTGGGGAGGTCCGCCTCGGGGTCGTCGAACAGCAAGACCTCGACCCGGGTGGCGTTCTCGGAATAGACCGCGAAGTTCGCCCCCTGGTCGATGATGATGCCGCCCATGTGGTCGAGGTCGGCGATGCCCTCCTCGGTGAGCGACGGCGCGTGGGGCGCGGTCTCGTACAAAGATGGCGTGTCCGGGTTACAGCCCAGCTGTTCGCAAGCGGTCAGACCCAGCACGAGTGCGGTGGCGCTCAAAACGACTCGTAGCATTCCGGTGGTGTAGCGGTCTTTGGCCAGAGCGCAAACGGGGGTCGACCGGGGCCGGGCGCGCCACCTCATCATGCGCTGGCGCAGGCGGGTCGGTCGGCTGACCGAGGGGCAAGGCGCACCAGGTCAGGGCCCGCACACGAACGGACCGCGCGCGGGCAGCGGGCAAAACCGCGTGCTGTACACGCCGCCATCGGCCTCGACGCGCCCGTCGCGGACCCGGACGTCTTGGACCGGCGCGTCCAGCTTGATGTCGTCGCGCAATACCTGGACGCCTTTTCCCGGTTCGAGCACCGCGACCTGGGCCGCGAGATTGGTCGCCTCGAGCCGGATCGGGGCGGCGGCTTGTCCCGCCACCGCGCGCCGGGCGGCCGGAGACACCAGGCGCAGCCGCATTTGGGCGGCGGCATCCCGCAAGCAGGCCTCGACCGGGCCGAAGTCCTGCCCCGCGTCGTCGTCGAGCACAAGCCGCGCGCCGGTGACCGCGCCGCTGGCCGCGACGTCGACGACGAGGGTGCCCTGGCCCGTGAGCGCGGGGTGGGCGGTGACCGCGGCCTCGTAACAAGGCAGGGCCCGGGCCTCGAACACCGGGGCCGCCCCGTGGGAGCGGAGCGTCGCGTCCGCGGGCGCCCGCGGCGCCAGACCCCCGAGGCGGAGCTTGATCGAACCCGCGATGGCGCGGGGGGCGGGGCCCATGGCCAGCGCACGGCCGCGGGGCAGGGGGCGGTACAGCGCCGCCTGGGGCAGGCTGACCCGGGCCCACGCGCCCTCGCCCGGGGCCCGGGGGGCGCGCACGTAGGCGGCCAAATCCCCGTCCGGCGCGCGCACCGCGAACAAGGTCGTGCCGTCGTCGGCTTGGGCCAGGTACCGCACCCTCCCGTCGAGCCGGCCCTCGCGCACAAACCCGTGCGGGCCGAGGCTGTACACCTCTTGTCCCCCGGTCTGGCCGCACAACAGCAACGACAGGCCGGCGGCGCCGAAGGCCCGCGTCGGCGTACACCCCGCGGGCACCTTCACCGGGACCGGGGCCTGGTCGGCTTGCAGGGTCCACGCGGTGGGGACCTGGTCGAGGCTGGTCGCGCCGCAGCGGGCCTCTGGCGGGGGGCGAACGAACCAGCGCCGGCGCGAGAGGGACATCCGTTGCCACGGGGCCAGCCGCACGGCGTCGACCCCGGCGGTGGGTTCGACGCAGCCCGCGTCACCCAGGAACACAATCTCGCGCGGGCTCGACGGGGGCGGGGGCGCGCGCAAGCACGCAAAGCCACTGCATCGGTCCGCGCCGGTGCCGATCCTGCCGATGCCGCCGCCGCCGCTTCGTTCGGCGTCGGCGCGGCATTGGGCCACCGCGGCCACCGCCCGCGGACCCTGCGCCGAGGGGGGGCCGGGGGTGCGGCTGGTGGCCCAACCGCGCTCGCCTTGGCCGTGGGGCGAGGCGCGGGCATCGAACACCGCTTGCCACGATTGCACCGACGGGGGGCCTTGGCCGTAGACCACGAAGGTGTGGCCGTCGTCCGCGAGCGCCCCCTGTTCACAGTTTCGGCCGCCGGGGTTGTAGTCCGATTTGTCCTCGCCGATGAACGCCCCGGTGCGGCGGGCGTCGTCGAGCTCCAGGTCCGTGACCCGCCAGCTCGCGCCCCCGTCGGTGCTGGTGTGCGCGCCGCGGCCGAACGCGACCACCACGTCGTCAAACCGCGCGAACACCCGCCGGATGGGGTCGCCGAAGCCGTGGGTGCTGAAGGTTCGGCCTTGGTCGACCGACACGTGCACGGTCTCCCCGTCGGCGCCGAGGGCGATCACCGCCTGCCCGGCCGCGTCGCTGGCGGTGAGCGGGCCGAGGTCCTCCAGCCGGGTGGCGGTTCCGCGCAAAAAGCCGTCGAGGGTGCCGCGGTACAGGGCGCCGTCTGCGGTCCGGGCGTACAGCACGTCGTCTTTGCCGACGCCCATCCACGCCGCGGGCGCGGGGCCGGGCACGCGCAATGGCCCGCGGACATGACCGCCCTTTTGGTGGGCGTACCAGCCCGACCAGGTGCCGACGTGCACGCGGGCCACGGCGAGGTGGTCGCCCACCGCGAGCCCGTCGGCGTGGGCCTTTGGCGAGGGGCCGGTGCGCATCCAGGACGCGGGGCGCGCCGCCGACCCGGGCACCGACAATGCGGTTGTGTCCGCGGGGGCGCCGGCGGCCGCGGCGTGAAGGGCCAAGCCCACGAGCCAGGGCATCACCATTCCGGGACCTCCACCGTCATCAGCCGGAGCGGTTCGTGCTTGCGCTTTTCGATCACCACCAAGGCCCGCACGCGGTCCTCGCGCCCGCCCACCCGCAACAGGGCTTGGGCCGCGGCCCCGCGCACCCCGCTCTTGTCGTCGTCGAGGGCCCCGCGCAGGGCGGCCCGCACCGCCGGGGTCGGGGCGGGCAGCTGCCCGAGCGCCCGCGCCGCGGCCGCGCGCACCCGGTCGTCGTCGTCGCCGAGCGCCTGCAGCAACAGAGGGCGCGCCTGTTCCGGGGGGAGCACCGGGAGCGCGGCCACCGCCCAGTCGGGCACCCGCTTGCCTTGGACCCGTTTTTGGACCCAAGCGCCAAACCGGGCCTGGAGCGCGTCGTCTTCGTGACCGTGGACGAACAGCCGGTGCAGGGTCTCGGCCGCGAGCTGGGGGAGCATGTAATCGTCGCTGCGCAGGGCTTGCTCGAGGTCGAGCGCGGCGGGCCCGGCGTGTTCGGCCAGGCCGCGCAAGGTCAGCGCGGCCGCGAAGCGCACGTCGCGATCGCCGTCGAGCAAGGCGGCGCCGAGGTCGGCCACGTGCGGCGCCGCGGCCTGGTCCTGGGCCCGGCCGAGTCCCCGGGCGGCGGCGGCCCGGACCTTGGCATGGTTGTCGTACAGCCCTCCGGCGAGGGCCGACAGGCCGCGCGGACCCAGCTTGGCCAAGGCTTTGCCCACCTCGTCGTGGCGGCCGAGGGCGGCGGCGAGGTCGGGCACCGCGGCGCCGGCGACGCCGGGGCCGAGCTCGCCGAGCAGGTAGGCGGCGGTGGAGACGTCGAGGGGCTCTTGCAGTCGACGGCGGAGCGTGGGCACCGCGGCCTCGCCGCGCGCGGCCAGCGCCCGCAGGAGGCTGGCCCGGGCGTGGGGGTGCGACTCTCGGCCGACGGCGGCGGCGAGGTGACGCGCGATGACCTCGTCGGTGCGGGCGAGCACGTCGGCGGCGGCCCCGCGGACCCCCGGGTCTTTGTCGGTGCGGGCCAGGCGGCAGAGCAGCGGCGCCCACGACGCGGGCAGGGGGTGGGCCCGGGATGCGGTGCCGAGGGCGCCGAGCGCTTCGGTCCGCACGCTGCGGTCGGGCGCGTCGAGGGCCCGGCGCAGGGCGTCTTGACCGGGCGTCCCGAGGGCGAGCAGGGTCAGGCCCGCGGTGTAGCCGAGGCCGGTGGACAGCTGACCGGCCACCTTCGGGGCGAGGGCGGGGTGCTGCTCTTTGGGGGCGATGTGGGCGAGGGCGGACAGCGCCAAGCGACGATGGCCGTCGTCGGGGTCGTCCAGGCGCTGGACCAGGAACGCGGAGAGGTCGGCATCGGGCCCGATGTCGGCCTGGTGTTTGTCGAGGAGCCGGAGACACCGGTAGCGGTCCCATGAGCTTTTTTGGGCATAGCCGGCCCGGCATTGGGCCACGCGTTCTTCGAGGCCGGCGCCGGACAAGCCGGGCAGCAGCTCGCTCAGCTGGGCTTTGACCTGGCCGGTGGCCCGGGCCTGGGCGACGCGGAACGCGGGGAGCAGGGGGGTGGCGTCGGCCTTGGCCTCGAGGAGGGCCTCGGCGATGACCAGGGCAAAGATGGGCTCGAGCTCCTCGTGGGTGAGGATGTGTTCGAACAATGGATAGGCGCGGGGGCCGAGCTCGCCCAGGCCTTGCAGACCGCCGGCCCGGGCCCAGTCGCTGTCCCGGCCCGGGGGCCGGGGCATGGCGCGTTCGATGAGCTTGTACACCGCGGTCTTGAGCGGCGGCTCGCTCCGGGCGTAGCAGACCGCGGCGTAGGCGCCGGCCTCGCCGCGTGTCGCGTCGAGGATGCGCGACAATGTGTCTGACTTGGCCTTGGCCGCCGCGGGCCAGTCTTGGCCCTTGAGCGACAAAAGCACGCGAAGCAAATGGGTGCGCTCTTCGCCGCGGGCGCGGTCCGCGCGGTCGATGAGGGCGGCGGCGTGGGCCTGCAAAAAACCCGTCGAGGCACTGCCGAGGGCCTGCACCACCACGTCGCGGTCTTCGCCGCGGGCGGTGTCCAAGCTCTCGAACAGGGCGCGGGCCACGTCGTCGTCGAGGGCCGCTGGCGCCAGGGTGAGCGCGAGGAAAAGCAGGCTGTTCATTATTGTTCCGGGGTGAAGCTCACGTCCAGCACCCCGGCCCCGGGTTTGATCCCCTTGGCCCCGGCGAGCGCCTGCTCGACGCACCGGCGCAGGGGGGCCGGCCCGCCGGTGACCTTCTTCACCGCCACCTGGCGGTCGTCGTCCACGCTGAGCGTGGCCTGCACGGTGGCCGCGGCGGAGACGTTGTCGCCGCAGGTCCGCAACGCGCCCAGCGCCAACCGACCCACCGCGCGCACCACCGCGGTGTTGCCGTTGACCCCCACCCGCGCGCGAGAGGCCGGCGGGGGCGGGCGGACCCGGCCGGTGCCGAGGGTGCCGATGCCGCCGCCCCCCATGCCACTGCCGCGGCTGCCGAGGCCGCCCGCACCGGACGCCTCGCCGATGCTGACGCCTTTCATGCCGGACAGGACATCACCAATGTCAGTGCCCAGCCCGCCACTGCCGAACACATCCTTGATTTCGCCCCCGCCCGCGCCTTTGGCGCCGAGCAAGGCGAGCAGGCCGCCCTCCGCCCCGAGTGTGCCCAGCACTTTGAACCGCCGGGTGCGCTCGCGTTGGTCGGTGAGCACCGCGCGGGTGCAGTTGCCCGCGGCGTCGCAGACCTCGGCGGAGAGCTTGGCGTTGGTGTTGGCCCAGGCGGCTTCGTGGCCGGTGGTGTCGATGACCCGGGGCGTCTTCTCGTCGGTCCCCTGCGCCGGCGCGGTCAGGGTGGCCACCCGCTCGTCGTCGATGAACACCCGGACCTCGCCGAGGGGGGCGTCGTCCTCGATGGTGGGCCATCGCAATGCGACTTGATCGCTCGGGTCGCGGGCCGCGGGGGTGCCGGCCACCGCGGGGGGGTGGTGATCGACCAACGCTGGGCCGGTCACCACCTGGGGCGGTTGGTCATCGAGGGTGCGCGCGGTGGTGGTCAAGGCGGCGGCGGTGGTCCCCCCGGCGTTGGCCGCGGTCACCGACACGGTGACGTCCTGCCACCGCGACAAGCCGGTCAGCGAGAAGGCGGGCTCGGTGACGGGGTGGGGCGTGCCCCCCGCGGTCACGGTGTAGCGGATCGGCCCCTCCCCGGTGGCCGCGGGCCAGGTCAGGGCCAGGCTCGTGGGCTGCGCCTCTGCGTGCACCGCGGCGCCATCGGGCCACGCGGGGGGCGCGGGCGTGCACCCCGCGGCGAGGGGCAAACAAATGGTGAACAGCGCACCGGCGCGACCGAGCCAACGTGTCATGTGACCTCCAGCGGCGCTCTTCCCCGACGCGCGCGGGGTTGCCAACCGGGGCCGCGGTGACCGCGCCCAAATCGTGACCTGCGCCGCGCCGGCGCGGCCCGCGATGCGATCAGAAGCTCACGCCGTACATCTTTTCGTTGTACTGCGAGACCATGCGGTCGCTCGAGAACTGCCACAGCGACGTGGCCATCGCCCGGCGCGCCATCGCGCGGAAAGCCTGGCCCCCGTCGTCGTAGAAGGCCGGGATGACCTTCTGTTCGAGGATGTCGTAGAGGGCCCCCGCGTCTTGGGCGTCGCCCTCTTCGCCCGCGGCTGGGTCCTGGTGTTCGCCGATGGCCCATCCATTGGTCGCGTCGAACCCTTCGTCCCACCACCCGTCGAGGATCGACAGGTTGGGCGCGCCGTTCATCGCGGCCTTCATGCCCGAGGTGCCGCTCGCTTCGCGCGGCCGGCGCGGGTTGTTGAGCCACACGTCGACCCCCTGGGTGAGGGCTTGGCCCAGCGGCATGTTGTAGCCCTCGATGTAGGCCACGCGGCCGCACAGGGCGGGGTTTTGGCTGTGCTCGAGCACCTCCTTGATCAACCCTTGGCCCATCGCGTCGGCGGGGTGGGCTTTGCCCGCGAACAAGAACTGCACCGGGCGCTCCTCGTGCGACACCATGCGAATGAGCCGGTCGAGGTCGCGGAAGATGAGCGTGGCGCGCTTGTAGGTCGCAAACCGCCGCGCGAACCCGATGGTGAGCGCGTCGGGGTCGAGGCGCAGCTGGCGCTTTTGGTGTTCGCTCGGGCCGTGGCCGTGCCGGGTGAGCATCTCGTTGTGCCGGTGCCGGGCGATGTGGAACAGGCGGCGCTTTTGCGGCAGGTGGGCCTGCCAGATCACGTCGTCGCCGATTTTGCGCAGCGCGGCGTCGGCCTCGTCGATGGTGGTCGCGGGCACGCGCAGCCGGCCGGTGGCGTCGCGCGACGCCAGCCCGGCCTCGACGTACAGGCTGCCCATTTCCGGCCCCACCCACGTCGGCGGGTGCACCCCGTTGGTCAGGCCGAACAGCGGGCTGGCGGAGATGCCCTTCCAGGTGTCGTGCGCGACCTGACCGTGCAGTTGGCTCACGCCGTTTTGCACATGAGCGTGACGCAGCCCGAACGCGGTCATGTCGAAGTGTGCATGATCATTGTCCGCCCCCGCCCCCCAGGCGTGCACGTCTTCGAGGGAGAGCCCGGCTTGCTCGAGGTAGGGCCCGAGCAAGCGGTCGAACAGACCCCGCTCGAACCGCTCGTTGCCCGCGGGCACCGGGGTGTGGATGGTGAAGCCGGTGGCGGCGGTGAGTTGGCGGCGGGCGTCGTCGATGGCCACGCCTTTTTCCTTGGCCAAACGCAGCCGCTCGAGGAGCAGCAGCGCGCTGTGGCCCTCGTTGAGGTGGTAGAGGTCGGGCTCGATGCCGAGCGCGGTCAACGCCCGGACCCCGCCGATGCCGAGCACGATCTCTTGGCACAGGCGCGCCTCGCGCGAGCCCACGTACAGCGAGTGGGTGATGCCGCGGAACTCCTCGGGGTTGTCGTCGCGATCGGTGTCGAGCAACAAACACGAGGTCCGGCCCACTTGGGCAAGCCACACCGACGCGCGGAGCGAGCGTTCGCCCAGGGGGACCTCGACGACGAGGGCGCCCTTGCCGCCGGGGTCTTTGACCGGCCGGACGGGGGTGCGGGACAGATCGATGCGCTCTTGGTTGTGTTGTTGCTCGTTGTGCGGCCCCACCGTCTGGTGGAAGTACGCGCGGCGGTACAGAAGGCCCACCCCGAGCAAGGGCAGGTCGAGGTCGGAGGCGCTCTTGAGGTGGTCGCCGGCGAGGATGCCGAGGCCCCCCGAGTAAATGGGCAGGGCCGGGTCGACGCCGAACTCCGCGCAGAAGTAGGCCACGGTCGGGGTCTTGTGGGGGGTGACCTCGGGCAGGACCGCGAGGGCGGCTTTGACGTCGGCGTGATCGCGGCGGGCTTCGAGGGTGGCGGCGGCGGTGGTGGGGAGCGCGCGGAGGGCCGCGTAGGTGTCGTCGGCTTCGGTCAAGGCGCACAGGCCGCGCTTGAGTTTGGGGTGCCAGGACCAGGCGAGGTTGTAGACCAGCGCCTCGAGGTCTTCGGGCAGGTGCAGGGCGGCCGATTCGGTGGCGATATTCGTCATGGGAGCGTCTCCAGGCGATCGAAGCGGCAGGGGTCGCGCAGATCTGGGGCTTTTGCAATCGGCGTGCGAACCCCGTTGTCGGCCGGGTCGGGGGTGCTACCGATCGAGCATGCGCCTGACACCTGTTTTCTTGTTGTTGTGGGGAATCCTTGGGCTGGCCGCGTGCCCGACCACCGCGCCCGGCGTCGATGCCGGGCCCGGTGACGGCGATGGGGACGGCGACGGCGACGGCGACGGGGACGGTGACGGGGACGGTGACGGCGACGGTGACGGCGACGGGGATGGTGACGGCGACGGCGACGGTGACGGGGACGGTGACGGCGACGGCGACGGCGACTGCGGGACCCTCGACCCGGGCATCGCGCCCGAGGTGTTTTATGATGGTCGGTTCGCGTACGTGCCGGGCTTCCCGATGGGCAACGGGCTCGAGGACCGGGAGCTTCGCGTGTTTTTGCCCGCGAACTACGACGGCACCGACGAGCGCTACCGGGTGATGTACCTGCACGACGGGCAGAATCTGTTCGACGCGGCCACCGCCAGCTTCGGGGTGGAGTGGAGCGTCGACGAGAACTTGGACTTCATCACCGACGAAGGCCGGGTCCCGCCCACCATCGTGGTCGGCATCGACAACACCGCCGCGCGCATGGAGGACTACACCCCCGACGTGGACGCTGCGTTCGGCGGGGGCAACGGCGACGCCTACCTCGAGGCGGTGCGCGACCGGATCCGGCCCTTCATCAACGCGACCTTCCGCACCAAGTGCGGCCGGGCCGACACCGGGATGGGGGGCTCCAGCCTGGGCGGCCTCATCACCCTGCGGGCGATGGAACTGCACGGCGACGTCTATGGTCGGTTCGCCGCGGTCTCGCCCTCTCTGTGGTGGAACAATGCGTCTGCATTGGGCCGGCTGCAGGCCAGCGGTCTCGCCGTGCTCCCCGACCGGGTGTGGCTCGACGCGGGCAGCGACGAAGGGGACGTGCTCCCCTCGGGGCTCTCGAGCACAATCCAAGACGTGCGCGACTACGCCAACGCCTTGCGGGGCCTGGGCCTGGTCGACGGGGCCGACCTCGGGGTGCTCGAGGACATCGGGGGCCAGCACAACGAGACCTCGTGGGCTTCGCGGGTGGGGCACATCCTGCGGTTCACCGCGGGCGACGAGGTGTTCGACATGGCGCCGGATGCGCTCACGGTGTGGGCGCCGTCCGCCGAGACCGGCGCGGGGGGGACCATCGCCCTGTCGTTGGAGGCCCCGCGCAACTTTCAACGCCTGAGCCCGCCGCTGTCCGCGTCCAGCGTCGACGTGAACCCTGCGGGGGTGTTCGATGTGGGGGCGGGGGAGGTCACGGCGTTGTCCGCGGGGGCGGCGATCGTGACCGTGACCCTCGACGGGCTGACCCATCGCGTGGTGTTGCAAAATGACCTGCCCGACGACGTCGGCGTGGTGTTCGACGTGACCGTGCCCGCGGGGGCGAGCCCGGTGCACGTCAGCGGCAACGCCGCCTCGCTGGGGGCGTTCGACGGGGTGGGCATCATGCTCGACGACCTCGGGGGCGACCACTTCCTGGGCCTGACCACGGTGCCGCGCAACCAACTGCTCGAATACAAGTACACCCAGGGCTCGTGGCTCACCGTCGAGAAAGGCCCGGGGGGCGAAGAGCTCGGGAACCGGGCGTTGACCCCCGCGGGGCCGGCGTGGCTCGTCGATGCCGTGGGCAGCTTCGCCGTGCCCTGAGCGATCGGCCCCGCAACCACATTTGTGACCAAATCTTTCTTGTCGGCACCGTTCGCGGGGCCTACATACGCGGTGTGGGGGACGTCACCGGGTCCGCGCAAGCCGCGGATCGCGGGCGAGGTCGACGACGTCGTCCGCAACAGGAGAAGGCCATGTCATCGTCATCCGTTCCCTTTGCGCTCGCCGCGTTCGCGGTGGCCCTCACCGGCTGTTCCCCGAAGACCGAGCCGTCCCCCCCCGTCGACAAGCCCGCGCCCGCCGCGGCCGGCGGGGAAGCCGCCGCGGCCGGCGGGGAAGCCGCCGCGGCCGGCGGGGAAGCCATCGATCGCGCCGCGTTTGCCGCGTTCACCCCGCTGGCCGCGCCCGCGGCCGCGACCGACGAGGCCACCCAAGCCCGGATCAAGCTCGGCCAAACGCTCTACTGGGACACGCGCTTGTCGAAGAACCACGACGTGAGCTGCAACTCGTGCCACGACCTGTCGACCTTTGGCGTAGACAACAAAAAGACCTCCAGCGGCCACAAGGGCCAGCTCGGGGGCCGCAACTCGCCGACCACGTTCAACGCCGCCCTGCACTTCGCCCAGTTCTGGGACGGGCGCGCCCAGGACGTCGAGGAACAAGCCCTCGGGCCCGTGCTCAACCCGGTGGAGATGGCGATGCCGGACGAGGCTTCGGTGTTGCGCGTGCTCACCTCCATCCCCGGCTATGCCCCATTGTTCAAAAAGGCGTTCCCTGAGGACAAAGACCCGATCACCTTCGTCAACATGGGCCGCGCCATCGGGGCGTTCGAGCGCCAGCTGATCACCCCGTCGGCGTGGGACAGGTTCCTCGCGGGGGACGACGCGGCGGTGTCCGCCGACGTCCGCGCCGGGGCCAAGGCGTATCTCGCCGCGGGCTGCACCGCGTGCCACATGGGGGCGACCTACGGCGGCTCGATGTACCAGAAGCTCGGCTTGGTGAAGCCGTGGCCCCAGCTCGCCGACAACGGGCGGTCGGACATCACCAAGAACGACGCGGAGAAGTTCTTTTTTAAGGTGCCCTCGCTGCGCAACGTGACCAAGACCGGTCCCTACCTGCACGACGGGTCGGAGACAGACCTCACCACCGTGGTGAAAAAGATGGGCGAGCACCAACTCGGGCGCACGCTGTCCGACGACGACGCCCAACAGATCGTGACCTTCTTGGGGGCCCTTGAAGCCGCCCCCGACCCGACGCTCCTCGCGGAGCCGACGCTTCCGCCGTCGGGACCGAAAACGCCGGCGCCCGACCCCAGCTGAGTCGGGACCGCTGGGTCGAGCCACGCCATGAACGACCCATTCCTTCCGTTGGCGCCCCCCGTCGCCGACAACCGACGCCGCGCCCACCGCGTGTTCATCCCCGCGCGGGTGGTGCTGGTGGGGCCGCAGGGCCGCGTCGAAGGGCGCGTGCTCGACGCGTCGGCGTCCGGCCTGCGCCTGGAGCTCGCCGGCGACGTCGGCCCCGACCAGTGGCGCGCCCAGCTCGAGGGTTGGGTGGCGCGCGACCGCGACCTCACCGTGCGCGCGCGCTGGGTGGACCGGGCGGGGGGCGATCGGGTCTTGGTCGGGGTCGAAGCCGAAGGCGACCTGTCCCAGGTCATCGACCGCGAACGCGCGGCCTACGGGGACCTGGACCGGGTGCTCGCCCGCCCCGCGGTCGACGTCACCGCGCTCGGCGCGTTGGCCGCCCGCAGCTTGGCCGAGGCCGACGGGCCGGTCTCGGCGTTCATCGCCCGGTACAACGAGGAGGTGTCCACCCCCCGGGCGGAATACCTCTGGGGGTGGGTGCTCGCCGCCCTCGACCTGACCGCGCTCCCCGGGGGGCGGCCGGACCTCGCCGACGACGCGCGCGCGGCCAAGTTCCTCGGGGTCCTGCTCGACGTGGTGCTCGACGACATCGCCGACGGCGGGGCCAGCCCCGAGGAGGTGGCGCAGGCCTGTGACGTGGTGTTCCGGGGGGCGGCCCCGTCGGCGTTCGACCCCTGGCGGGCCCGCGCGCTGCGGCTCGGCCGGGACACCTGGCGGGAGATTTTGCACATCTGCGGCCGCTTTCCACAGTTCGAGCGGCTGCAGGGATTTCTCGCCTTCGACTACCGGCAGCTGGAATCGGCCATGCACTACGCGGCGCTGCTCAATCGATTCCCGTTCGCGGCCAACACCATCGAGAACACCGCCTACCAATGTCACAACATGCACATGGTGGCGTCCGGGACCATCGACTTGATGACCCAACCGCGGCTGGCCGAGGAGGACATGGGGCCGGTGCGCGAGCTGCTCTACTATGCCCAGTTGATGGGCCGGGTGGGCAATGCGGTGACCACCTGGCCGCGCGAGATTGTGCAGCGGGATTTCACGAGTTCATTTTTTGCCGCCCTGTCCGAGCTGAGCGGCGTGGCCATGGACCGCCTGGTCACCCTCAGCGTCGACGATTTGCGGGGCTTGGAGCACAAGGTCCAAGCCGAGCGGGCGCTGCTGCAGCGGTGGTTGCAGTACCGCGACCACGCCCGTCAGGTGGCGGGGCGGGTGCGGTCGCTGGCCGCGCACGCCTACGTCGACGGGCTGGAGCAGCTGCTCTTTTTCCACCTCGCCTCGCGCGGCCAGAAGTAGCGGTCAGCCCGGCGGCGCGCTCGAGGGGGCGGCGGGGGCGGGGCCGGACCCGGCGTCTTCCTGTTCGCGGAACCGGCGAATCAGGGAACGGTCGATCTCTACCTCGATGCGGGTCTTGACGTCGGAGAGGCGGTAGCAGCGCACCGACCCATCCATGCCAAGCTTGCGCAACACACCCTCCCAGGTGCCGAGCTGCAGAGACTCGTTGAAGGTCCACACGTTGTCGAAGGTGACCTCGATGAGCTCGTCGGAGATGTCGACGTGCACGCTGCCGGGGGACACCACCATGGAGTAGCAGCGCGGGGCGAGGCGGATGATCGACAAGGGGCTCAACGCCCCGGCGAAGACGGACTTGCCCACCATCGTCTGCGAGAAGTTCTCGTAGATGTAGTGGCCATGCCGGCGAAAACCCTCCTGGGGGGGCAGGTGCGGGAACACCCGGTGCATCGCCCGGGTCAGCAGCTCGAGGTAGTCGGGCAGCGGGACCCACCGAAAACCGCTCCAACCCGACGCCCCGGTGCGGGTGAGCCCGTCGGCGGGGTGGCCGGCGCGTTCGACATGGTCGAGCACCCAGTTGAGGAACATGCCGCGGATCTGCGCGCCTTCCGGCACGCTTTGGATGTACGCCCGGACCTCCGCCGGCAGATCACCGCCAAACCCGCTCACGCGGCCATGTTAGCCGCCTCGGCCACAGCTCCGCCATTTTGGCCCCGGCCCGCGCCGGCCGGGGGTCGAGTTGTCTCGATCCGATTCAGGACCCGGCGTCTGGCGCGAACGCCGGCCGCGCGAAGAGCCACAGCAACAGGTTCAAGCCGACCGCCACCGCGATGCCCACCGCGCCGGTGGCGCCGACCTCGAGGTCGCTCCCGCCGCGCAAGAACATCATGCCGAACCCCGCGCTCGCGTTGAGGGTCCCGTGCATCATCGCCGCCGCGATCACCGAGCCGGACCGCAGCCGCACATACTGGAACAGCGGCGCGAGGGCGACGCACCAGGCCGTCATCCAGACCACCCCGAGCACCGGGTGCGCGGGGTAGTTGTGCCCCTGCAGAATCAGCGGCGCGTGCCACACGCCCCAGACCGCGCCGATCGCGAACGCGCTTTTCCAAAAGCCGAGCCCCCGCCAGCGTTCGTACAAAAAGCCGCGCCACCCGAGTTCCTCCCCGAAGCCGGCCACCGCGTTGATCGTCACCCCCGCGACCAGCGCTTGCGCGCTCATCAGCACCGGCAAAAGGCCGCCGGGCATCGTCTCCAACTCGGCTTTCGCCTCGGCGAGGGCGTCGGGCGGCAACGTGCCGCTCAGCCGCTCGAACAACCCGCTCATGTCGCCCGACCACGTGACGTCCGGCCACAACAGGCCCGCCCCGAGGCACAGCCAGGCGTACCCGAACATCCCCAACACCCCGACCAGCCACCACCGGTTGGGCGCGGCCAGGGCCCCGAGCGGACGCAGCACCTTTTCGCCGGCCGCACGCTGCGCCACCACCGCCCCCACCAACGGGCCAAACATGTAGGCGGCCCCGATCAAGGTGGTCACAATTTGGCGGCCAGCGCCCTCGTCGGGGACGACCAAGTACTGCAGGCCGGCCAACGCCCAACTCACCGCAAACGCCGTCACCACATATCGCCTGGTCATCTCCGCTCCTCGGCAGGGTTTCTCAGGGTACGGGGGACGGGGGGCAATATTCGCGGTGGATCTGACCGGCGGGCGCAGGGGGCGCGCGTCGCGTCAAGAACACGCTCAACGCCGCTCGGGGTCGTCGTGGGCGGCCTCGAGCAGCTCTTTGAACCGGCCGAGCAACGACGAGGCGTGCGGGGTCTCGCGGGAGGTGGCGAGGGCGGCGTCGGACTCTTGCTGGTACCGATCCCGGTACCGCTCGATGCGCTGGCGGTTGTCGGACGCGGTCATCTCGGCGTGAAACTGCGTGGCCCACACCAGATGGTCACGGTACCGAAATGCTTGGTGGGGCGAGCGCGACGACCGGGCCAGCCACGTGGCCCCCGCGGGGAGCCGGTCGACGTGGTCTTTGTGCCCTTGTTGCGCGTGCAGGTGGGCGGGCAGGTGACCGAACAAGGGGTCGGTCTGGGCCTCGTCGCACAGGGCGATTTCGAACGTGCCGACCTCGGCCCGGGTGGCGTCGTGGCTCACCTCGCCCCCGAGGGCCACGCTCATGGCCTGAAAACCAAAGCAGCTCGCGAACGTCGGGTGCCCGGCGTCGGCGGCCTGGCCCAAAAAGTCGATGAAGCGATGGAGCCGGGGATCGTCGTCGAGCACCGAGTATTCGCCGGACCCCCCGACGAGCAGGGCGTCGCATTGCTCGAACAGCTCTGGGCCCAAAGGCGCGCTGAGCACGTCCACCGCCTGCACTTGGGTGGGTGCGACGTCGAGCTGCCGCACAAAACAGGCGAGCTCTTCGGCCCGGACCAAGTCGCCGGGGTTGCGTGCTTGCAGCAGCACGAAGCGGAGGGGGCGCGGGGCCATGGTGGGGCGACGTTAGCGCCGCGAACGGGGCAGATCGACCCGGTTGGGTGAATTGACACAAGTCCCCGGGTGGGGGTTGGGCCACCCCGCCCACGCCGACGACCAAGGGGGCACGCCCATGCGGTGGCGTCCTGGCACGGAGAATGCGTACTTGTCCGGTGACAACCCTGAGAAGGAGGAGACCTCGATGTCCAAAATGCACAAGACCATCGCCGACTACATGACCCCTGGCCCGCACGCCACCAATGTCAATGACAACCTGCACGCGGCCCGGGAGAAGATGATGAAGATCGGCGCCCGCCACCTCCCCGTCCTCGACGACGGCAAGCTCGTGGGGGTCGTGTCGGACCGCGACATCCAGCTCGCCCTGGGGTTCAAACACGGCAACATCAAGACCATGACCGTGTCTGACGTGTTCGCCGATGAGCCCTACGTGACCCATCCCGACACCAACCTGCGCACGGTGGCGATGGAGATGGCGGAGCGCAAAATCGGCTCCGCGGTGGTGATGGACAATGAGGAGGTGGTCGGCATCTTCACCACCACCGACGCCTGCCGCGCGTTGCACGACGTGCTCGGCTGACCGCGTTGCCCGGCCCACGAAGAACGGACGCCCTCGAGCGTCCGTTTCTTTTTTGGGGGGGGGCCGCGGGGTGGGAGGGCGGCGGGCGCGGCTACGGGGTCTGGGGCGCGGGGGCGGCGAGGGCCTCGCGAATGCGCGTGCGGACGTCCTCGACCGCCTTCTTGTCGTCGAAGGAGGCCTCCAAGCTCTCGGTCTGGGCCACGAGGGCCGGGGTCTGGTCGACGGCGAGCTTTTCCATCTCGGGGGCCAGGTCGAACGCACCGGGGGCCACCTTCGTGGCGATGTCGGACAAGCGCACGGTCAGGGCCCAGGTCCCGGGCGCGGGCCCGACGTCCCAGCCCCGGAGCCAGCCTTGGTCGTCGACAAGAACGCGCACATGGCGTTCGGCCGCGAACGCGCGGGCGAGGGTCTTGACCTGAAAGTCGAGCATCGCGTCGCGCATCTGGGGATTGTCCAGCGCCTGGATCAGGGTGCCCAGCGACGGGGACCGCTCGGCGACGAGGGCATCGAGGGCGCGGGTGTCGTCGAGCTCGCCGAGGTGGGCGGTGAGCTGTTCGCCGTCTTCGTCGACGCGGACGGTGCGGCTGAAGGTGACCACGGCGGCGAGCTTTTCGACCACGTCGGCCACGTCGCCTTGTCCGAGCGGGGTGCCGGTGAGGTGGGTGCGGACCACGAAGGGCGCGCCGGCTTTGAACAGCTTGTCGGTGACCCGGATGACCTGTGGGGTCGCGGGCACGCGCGCGGTGCTCGTGCTCACCATGGTGAGCACGCGGTCTTTGTAGAGCACGTCGATGGTCGCCGACTGCTCGAGGCCCGGTCGCGCCGCTTTTCCGGTGAAGGACATGGTCTGGGTCCCCCGCGTGCGCAGGGCGCGCTGGCCCTCGCGGGCGTAGGTGCCCTCGTGCACGTTGAGCATCGTGCCCTTGTCCCCCCGGGGCACGCGCCCCATCGCCGCGGTGGTGTCGCGCACCGATCGGTATTGGGCGCTGAGCGCGGGGGCCGCGCGCCACTTGTCGACCGCGTGCTGCAAGCCTGCGGGGAGCGCGCCCGGGGCCGATACCGCCGCCGGCTGGGCGGGGCCGGGCGGGGTCTTGTCGTCTTGGGGGCAGGCCGCGGCGGCGAGGGCGAAGGCGCCCAGGAGGAAGAACAAACGAACGGGCATGGCGTCTCCGGGGCCGGGTTGTCACCGCCACCGTGGCGGGGGATGGGCCGGGCATGTCCACCCCGCTGTCCGTCCTGCGCGACGTCTTCGGCTACGAGAGCTTTCGCGGCGACCAAGCGCGCATCATCGACCGGGTCGTGGCCGGACAGAATGCCATTGTGCTCATGCCCACCGGCGGGGGCAAGTCGCTCTGTTACCAGATCCCCGCCCTGTGCCGCGACGGGGTGGGGGTGGTGGTCAGCCCGCTCATCGCGTTGATGCAAGACCAGGTCGCGGCCCTGACCGCGGCCGGGGTCCAGGCCGCCTTTTTGAACTCGAGCCTCAGCTTCGACGAGGCCCGCGGGGTCATTCAACAGGCCCGCCGCGGGGCGCTCGACCTGCTCTACGTCGCGCCGGAGCGGCTGCTCACCGACCAGTTTTTGGGGCTGCTGGGCGAACTCCAGATCGCGCTGTTCGCCATCGACGAGGCCCACTGCGTGTCGCAGTGGGGGCACGACTTCCGGCCGGAATATATGCAACTGCAGGTGCTGCAGGAGCGGTTCCCCCGGGTGCCGAAGATCGCGCTCACCGCGACCGCGGACGGCCCCACCCGGCGGGAGATCCAGACCCGGCTCTATCTCGACGACGCCGAGGTGTTCGTGGGGAGCTTTGACCGGCCCAACATCCGGTATTGGGTCCGGCCCAAGGAGACCGCGCGCAGCCAGCTCAAAGAATTTGTGAAGAGCCGCGCGGGCGAGTCGGGCATCGTGTACTGCCTGTCCCGCAAGCGGGTCGAGGAGGTCGCGCGGTTCTTGTCCGACGCGGGGGTGCGGGCGGTGCCGTACCACGCGGGGTTGTCGTCGAGCGTGCGGGAAAAACACCAGATGCAGTTCGTGCGCGATGAGGTGGACGTGGTGGTGGCCACGGTGGCGTTCGGGATGGGCATCGACAAGCCCGACGTGCGCTACGTGTTCCACTATGACCCGCCCAAGAGCATTGAGGCGTACTACCAAGAGACCGGTCGCGCGGGCCGTGACGGTTTGCCCGCCGACGCGGAGCTTTTGTTCTCCACCGCCGACATCGCGCGCAACCGGCAGCTGTTGATGAGCGACGACGCGGACCGGGCGCGGGTGGACCACAAGAAGCTCGACGCGTTGCTCGGCTACCTCGAGACCGCGACCTGCCGGCGCAAGGTGTTGCTCGCCTACTTCGGCCAGACCCTCGACGAGGACTGCGGCAACTGCGACACCTGCCTCGAGCCCAAGGTCACCTACGACGGCACCGTAGAGGCCCAAAAGGTGATGAGCGCCATTGCCCGCACCGGCCAGATGTTTGGCCAGGCCCACGTCATCGATGTGCTGGTCGGCAAGGCCACCGACAAGGTCAAGAGCAAAGCCCACGACCAGCTGCCCACCTTTGGGGTGGGGCAGGACCGCCCGGCCAAGAGTTGGCGCCACGTCATCCGGCAATTGGTGGCCCAAGGCCTGGTCGTGGTCGACGTCGAGGGCTACGGCGCGCTCAAGCTCTCCGGGGCCGCGCGGCCGGTGCTGCAGGGCGAGCGCGCGGTCGAGCTGTGCGAGATGCGCAAGACGGTGAGCAAAAAAAAGCGCGCGGTGGCGGACTCGCTCGACGACGAGGCGGACCTCGCGCTGTTCGAGGCGCTGCGCAAGCTGCGCAAAGAGCTCGCCGATGCCCAGGGCATGCCCCCCTACGTGGTGTTCCCGGACAAGACCTTGATCGACCTGTGCCAGCGTCGACCCACGTCGTTGGCGGAGATGAGCGAGGTTCACGGCGTGGGGCAGGTCAAGCTCGACCGCTACGGCGAAGCGTTCGTCGACGTGGTGCGGTCCCACGCGGGCTGAGCCACACCCGCCTTGCGCCGGCCCTTGGCGCTGGTAGCCTCGACCCACTTCGGAGGTCCTGTGTCCGACCCGGACAACAAAAGCGCCCGGCCCCACCTCAGTGTGGTCATCCCCCTGCTCAACGAGGAGGGGGCGCTGCGCGAGCTGCACGAGAAGCTCACCGCGGTGTTGGTGCGGCTCGGCCACACCTACGAGATTCTGTTCGTCGACGACGGGAGCCGGGACAACAGCGCGGCCATCCTCGACGAGCTCGTGGCCGCGGACGAGCACATCGGGTGCGTGCGCTTCCGCCGCAACTTCGGCAAGGCCGCGGCCCTCGACGCCGGGTTCAAGCGGGTGCGGGGCGACATTGTCGTCACCATGGACGCCGACCTCCAGGACGACCCCGAAGAGATTCCGCGCATGCTGGCCAAGCTCGACGAGGGCTGGGACGTGGTCAGCGGCTGGAAAGAAAAGCGGCACGACCCGTTGGGCAAGACCCTGCCGTCCAAGTTCTTCAACTTCACCGTGAGCCGGGTGAGCGGGGTGAAGCTCAAAGACTTCAACTGCGGGTTCAAGGCCTACCGGCGCGAGGCCATCGACGGGCTGCGCCTGTACGGCGAGCTGCACCGATACGTGCCGGTGCTGGTGCATTGGCGGGGGTTTTCCGTGACCCAGATTTCGGTCACCCACCACCCGCGCACCACCGGGGTGAGCAAGTACGGCGTCGAGCGCATGCTCAAGGGGGCGTTTGACCTGCTCACGGTGTTGCTCATCACGCGGTACCGCACGCGGCCGCTGCACATGTTTGGCCTCATCGGCGCGTTGCTCAGCGTGCTCGGCTTTGTGTGCTTGTCCTATTTGACCGTGTTGTGGTTCCAGGGCGTGCGCCCCATCGGCACCCGGCCGCTGTTTTTCCTCGGGCTGTTGCTGATCATGGTCGGGGTGCAGCTGGTGAGCACGGGATTGCTCGGGGAGATGTTGGCGTCGAGCCAACAGACCCGGGGAGAGAGCTATGTCATCAAGCAGTTCAGCGAGCCTCGCAGCCGACACCTCGAACTACGCCAAGTACCAGACCAAAAACCCGGTGGTGCAGAAGCTGATCCAGTCGTTCCTGGATCGGGTGCGACGGCGGGTTGAGGCGTTTTCGCCCGCGAAGGTCGCCGACCTCGGCTGCGGCGAAGGCATCGTCGCGGCCGAGCTCAAACAGATGGCGAAGCCCTTCGCGTTCATCGGGGTGGAGCTGAACCCCGAGGCCGCGGCCGCGGCGAAAGCCCGGCACCCCGACGACGAGATTCGGGTGGGCAACATCCTCACCGAAGAGCCCCCCGAGGAGGGCTGGGCCGATGTGGCCTTGTGCCTCGAGGTGCTCGAGCACCTCGACGACCCCGCGGCCGCGGTGGGCCAGATCGCCCGGTGGACGGGCCACGCCGCGGTGATCAGCGTGCCGTGGGAACCCTACTTCCGCACCGGCAATCTTCTGCGCGGCAAATACCTCGGGCAGCTTGGCAATCATCCCGAGCACATTCAGCAGTTCACCCCGCGGTCGTTGCGCCGGTTGTTGCGGCGGACCTTTCCGGTGGTGGAAATCGAACGACGGTTTCCGTGGTTGATCGCGGTGTGTGCCAAAGGGCCCACCCCCTGACGCACGATCACGATCCGCAGACCTGACGTGTCCATTCGCATTTGATCAATCCGTGCCGGTTGCGGTTGTTGGCCACTCCTTGGTGCCTACCTCAAAGAGGGGACAGGCGAGGAGGCGAGATGCGGACGCAACGGTCTGTTCTGTTTGTGTGGAGTGTTCTTTCTTTGACCCTGGCGGTGTCGTCGTGTCGCGGCAACATGCCCTTCGCGCCCACGCCCGGGGGGGATGGCGGAGACGTCGAGGGCGTGGACGCGGGGAGCGCGCACCCCGACGCGGGGGCCGCGGCAGTCGACGCGGGCACGACCGGATATCCACCTCCGACGGGGACGGTGGGCGCCGCGCTGCCCCCTGCGGTGGACTTCGAGACCGCGCGTTTTGTGGGGCCGCCCACCTGCGCGACCTGTCACCAGGCCGAGGCTGGCAACACCGCGCTGCGCGCGCCCGATGGCAGTGACATTTCGCCGGTGACGCGCTGGGGCCGCTCGATGATGGCGTACTCGGCCCGCGACCCGTACTGGTTGGCGACCTTCGATCACGAGCTCGCCTCGCTCCCCGTGGCCGCGGCTTCGACGGTGAAGAGCACTTGTACCCGGTGTCACGCGCCGGTCGCCCACGAACAGAACGGCCCCGGGGCGGCCCTGTCCCCCGACGAGATCGTCAGCGACAGCAGCCTGTCCGGCACCTTGGCCCGGGCGGGGGTGAGCTGCACCGTATGTCACCAAATTGAGCCCACCGGCCTGGGCACCGCGCAGAGCTTCACCGGGGGGTACGTGCTCGGCGGGGGCGACACCATCTACGGGCCGCACCAAGACCCGTTCCCCAACCCCATGCAGATGCATACCGGGTACACCCCCACCGCGGCCAGCCACATCACCGAGAGCGCGATGTGCGCCACCTGCCACACCGTGATCACCCGCGCCCTCGACGACGACGGCGCGCCGGTGGGGCCCGACTTCGCCGAACAGGCGCCTTACCTGGAGTGGCGCAACTCCGCGTTCAACACCGAGGGCACGACCCCGGGTCCGGCCGCGGCCACGTGCCAGGACTGTCACGTCCGAACTCAGAACGCCGCCGGGCAACCCTACGTGACCAAGATCTCGACCCGGCCCCCGTGGCTGGACGCACGCAGTCCCATTGGCGACCACGGCGTGGTCGGCGGCAACGCTTATATGCTGGGGGTGCTCGCCACCTTCGCGGATTGGGCCCAAGGCCCGAGCGGGACCGACGCGCTCCAGGCCGCCCAAGCCGCCGCCGAGCAGAACCTGCGCACCGCCGCGGCCCTGGACGTGGTGCGCGCCGACGACGAGACCGGGCTCGGGGTCGACGTGACGGTGGCGAACCTCGCCGGCCACAAGTTTCCCACCAGCTATCCCGGGCGCCGGGCGTTTGTTCGGGTCACGGTGCGGGACGCTGACGACGCCGTGCTGTGGCAGTCCGGCCGGCTCGACGCGTTGGGCTCGTTGGTGGGGCCAAGCGGCGCGCGCCTCGACGAGGTTGACCACGTGATGCCCCACCTCGATGAGATCCGGACCGAACACGACGTGCAGGTGTACGAGTCGGTGATGGCCGACGCCGCGGGGGCGCCCACCCACGTGCTGTTGCGGGCCACCGGCTACGCCAAGGACAACCGTCTGCTCCCCGCGGGCGACGACCCCGGCCACCCCGACGCGCTCTTGACCCGGCCGGTGGGCACGGACGGGGACCCGGACTTCGTGCCCGGCAGCGACATTGTGCGGTACCGCATGGGCGCGTGGCCGGACGCGGCCCGGGTCGACGTCGACTTGGTGTTCCAGACCGTGCCCCGGCGCAACGTCGAGGGGTTGCTGTCCCCCGCCACCACCGCGGGCGGCCGGCTCGACGCGATGACCCAAGCCCAGCCTGACCGCGGGGTGGTGGTGGCCTCGGCGTCGCTGGCCCTCACCGACTAGGGGCGAGGGGGGGGAGGCCCTGGGTGTGATCGACCACGCCCAGGGCCATCAGCGATTGGCCCACCAACAGCGGGGCCCCGGACGTGCCGAGGGCCAGGGCCCACAGGGTCGGGTCGAGGGGGGCCAAGCCGAGCACGGCCGCGGCGGGGGGCACGAGGACCGCGAGCAGCACCGAGCCCGCGCTGACCAAGAGCGCGGCCCACACGTAGGGGTTGGTGGTGACCTCATTGCGGAGCCAGGGCGAGGATGGCGCGCGCACGTTGCCCACGTGCCAGAGCTGGGCGAGGGCGAGGGCGACAAAGGTGACGGTCTGGCCCTCGGCCACGGAGCGCTGCAAAGGACCCAATGTGGCGTAGTAGGCGGCGAGCACCGACGCGGTGATCACCGCCCCATGAATCGCCACCGCCCGGAGCTGCGGGGGGCCCAGGATCTGCTCGGCCCGCGGCCGGGGGCGGCGGTTCATGACGTCGTCGCGGCCTTCACCCACGCCGAGGGCGAGAGCGGGGAACACATCGGTGACGAGGTTGAGAAACAAGATCTGCAAGGGGAGCAGCGGCACCGCCGCGCCCACCACCGCGGCCAGGCCCACGATGAGGACCTCTGCGATGTTGCACGACAGCAGGTAGAACACGAAGTTGCGGAGGTTGTCGAAAATGATGCGGCCCTCGCGCACCGCCACGAGCACGGTGGCGAGCCGGTCGTCCTTGAGCACGAGGTCGGCGGCCTCGCGCGCGACCTCGGTGCCGCGGCCCCCCATGGCCACCCCGATGTCGGCGTGTTTGAGCGCGGGGGCGTCGTTGACCCCGTCGCCGGTCATGGCCACGATCGCGCCCTGCCGCTGGTGGGCCTCGATGATGCGCAGCTTCTCCTCGGGGCTGACCCGGCTGACCACCCGCCGCTCGAACCGCGGCCGGTGCTGGTCCTCGTCGTGCTCGGCCGCGGTGAGCAGGCCCACCTCCTGGGCGATGGCCGCGGCGGTGACCTGGTGGTCGCCGGTGAGCATCACCACCCGCATGCCCGCGGCGCGACACCCGGCCATCACCTCCTGGGCCTCGGGGCGCGGGGGGTCGAGAAGGCCCACCAAGCCGGCAAGGGTCGCTCCTGCATAGACATTGTCAGGCCGGGCCGGGCCCTGCCGCTCGGCCACCGCCAGCACCCGCTGGCCCCCTTCCGCCATCCGGGACGCACACGCCCGCCAGGCCGCGCGTCGGTCGTCGTCGAGGTCGCAGACGTCGAGCACCCGCTCGGGCGCGCCCTTGATCGCCACCAGATCCCCTTCGGGGCTCTGGTGGGCGGTGGCCATCATCATGGTCTCGGAATCGAACGCGACCTCAAACTGTTGGGGCCACGTCTCCGCGAGCTCGTCGAGGTCGAGGCCGGCGTCGCGGGCCGCGCGCAAAAGGGCGACCTCCATGGGGTCGCCCACCGCCTCCCCGGTCGCGGCCAGCTCGGCACTGTTGCACAGCGCGGCGAGGCGGAGCACGCGGCGGGCAGGGGGCGCGTCCAGCGGCGCGGGGGTGTCCGCGTCGGGGTCGACGAACACCCCGCGCACGGCCATGCGATTCTGGGTCAGGGTCCCGGTCTTGTCGGTGAACAGCACCGAGGTCGCGCCCAGGGTCTCCACCGCGCTGAGCCGGCGCACCACCGCGTTTTGCCGGGCCATGCGGTACACCCCGCGGGCCAGGGCGATGGTGGCGATCACCGGCAGGCCTTCGGGCACGGTGGCCACCGCCAACGCGATGACCGTGCGCACCAGCAGCCAGATGTCGGTGCCGGTGAGCAGGCCGGACGCGAGCACCAGGACGCTGAGCGCGACGGTGATCCAGACAAAACCCTGGCCGAGCTTGTTCAGGCGTTGCTCGAGGGGGGTCTCCCCCGCGGCGGTCTCGTCGACCAGGCGCGAGATGTGACCGAGCTCGGTGTCCATGCCGGTGTGCACCACCACCGCGGCGGCGTGGCCCCGGGTCACGGCCGAGCCCTTGAACAACATGTCACTGCGTTCGGCCAGGGGGGCGTCCTGGGGCGCGGTCTGCGGGGTCTTCGTCACCGGGAGCGATTCACCCGTGAGCGACGACTCGTCCAGCTCGAGCTTGGAGCTGTGCAGCACCCGGGCGTCGGCCCCGATGACGTCCCCGGCCTCGACGAGCATCACGTCACCCGGGACCAGGGCGGCGGTGTCCACGAGCTGGTCGTGGCCGTCCCGCCGCACCCGGGTGCGGGGCTGGCCAAGGGCGCGCAGGGCTTCGACCCGGCGGACCGCGCGCCACTCGATGACGAACCCGAGGGCCCCGTTGAGCACCAGCACCGCGATCACCGCCGCGGCCTCGACCGCTTGGCCCGCGAGCAGGGACACCAACGCGGCGAGGGCGAGCAGGGCCACGAGCACACTTTTGAACTGCGCCAAGAGGATGTCCCAGCCCGAGCGGGCCCGGGCCACGGCCAGCGCGTTGGGCCCATATTGGGTCCCACGGGCGAGGGCGGTCGTCGACAACAGCCCCTGTTCGGCATCGGTCTCGAGCCGGGCCAAGACGTCGGCGGCGGGCTCGGCCCACACCGGAACGGCCCCCGGACCCGGCGCGGCGGCGGTCAGGGGGTCTTCCCCTGGCGCAGGGCCAGGACCTCGAGGAGGTCCTTGAGGGCGAGCATGCCCACCGGGCGCCGCTCGGGGTCGACCACCACGAGGCGGCCGACGCGGGATTGGTTCATTTTTGCCCACGCGACGCTGACGTCGTCGTCCGGCGCCACCACCTGGTGGGGCTCGAGGGCGGCGTAGATGTCATCGATGCGGGTCGCGGCCCGGGCGGTGGCGGGTACAGTGGCAAGCTCCCGGAGATGAACCGTGCCAAGCAGGCGGCGCTCAGCGTCGACCACGGGATAGAGCTTGTGGTGGAGCTTGACCACGTACTCGTCGATGGCCTGCTGCACGGTGAGGTCGGGGGTGAGGGTCTTGACCGGTCGCCGCATCACCTCCGCCACCGCGACGTCGGCGAGCACGCTGCGGGCGACGACGGCCTCGACCTGCTGCCGGGCCGCGCTCCGCAAGAAGAGCCCGAGGACGCCGATCCACACGCCGCCCATCACGTCGCCGCCGATGGCGTCGAGCACCCCGAGGGCGATGAACCCCGCGCCGAACCAGCCCCCGATCTGACCGGTCACGCGGGTGGCCCACACCAGGTCATCCCGCCACGCCCAGAGCGCGGCCCGGGCCACGCGGCCCCCGTCGAGGGGAAAGGCGGGCAACAGGTTGAACCCGGCGAGCACCAGGTTGATGGTGCCGAGATAGCCCACCACCGTGATCAGCCCTTGTGGCCCGATGTCCAACAGCATTGTCTCGACGCCCCACAGCGCCGCGCCCAAGGCCACGCTCATCACCGGTCCGGCCACGGCGATGAAAAACTCCGCCCGCGCCGACGGGGGCTCGCGGTCCATCTCCGCCACCCCCCCGAACAGCCACAGCCGAATGCCCCGGATGCCCACCCCGTACCGCTTGGCCACCACCGAGTGGGCCACCTCGTGCAGCAACACCGACGCGAAAAAGCCGAGGGTGGCCAGGCCGCCGAGGGCCCACAGGGCGGCGGTCGAGGCCTGAGGGAGCGCGGCGGGGAACACCCCCGTGGCCAGCGACCAGGTGATCAACGCGGCCACGAACAGCCAGCTCGGATCGACGCTGACGGGAAAGCCGACGAGGGAGAACAGGGGGCGCGGGCCGTCGCTCACCCGCCCACCTCGATGGCCTCGCCGGTCTCGGCCACGAAAGCGGACAACCCCAAGCTGTCCGCCAGGTGCGCGCGGAACGCGTCGGCGGCCTGGGGCTCACCGTGCACGATCATCACCCGGCCCGGGGGCGCGGCCGCGCTCGCGACCCAAGCGGTGAGCTCGTCGCGGTCGGCGTGGGCGCTCAGGCCTCCGACCTGCTCGACGCGGGCGCGGATGGGGACTTGGTGTCCGTGGATCTTGATCGTGCGTTCGCCCGCGAGCAGGCGGGCGCCCCGGGTGCCCGCGGCTTGGTAGCCGCACAGCAGGATGGTGTGCTGGGGATCGGGGCCGAGGGCTTTGAGATGGTGCAGCACCCGGCCCCCGGTGAGCATCCCGCTGGCGGACACGATCACCATCGGGCCCCGCCGTCGAGACAGAGCCTTGCTGTCGTCGACGGTGCCCACGAACACCGCCTCGCCAAACGCGGCGCGGCAGGCATCGGGGTCGAGCCGGTGGGCCTCGGGATGGCGCAGGAAAATTTCCGTGGCCGAGGTGGCCATGGGGCTGTTGACGTACACCGGGATGCGCAGGCCCCCGCGTTGGTTGTTGATCTGGTGCAGGTGGTACAACAATGTTTGTGCACGACCGACCGCGAACGAGGGGATGAGGAGCACCCCGCCCCGGGCCATGGTCTCGTCGACGATGCCGCGGAGGACCGCGGCGGGGTCCTCGGGGTGGAGGCGGTCGCCGTAGGTCGATTCGCACACCAGGACGTCCGCCGGCGGCGGCGGCGCGGGCGGGGGCAGGAGGGGATCGTGGGGGCGGCCGACGTCCCCCGAGAAGTACGCGCTCTTTCCGTCGGCCACGACGTGCACCCCCGCGGCGCCGATGATGTGGCCGGCTGTGTGCAGAGACATTGTGATGTCGCCCACCGCGATGTCCTCCCCGAGGCGCACGGGCCGCAGCCGCTCCAGCGCGAACACCGCGTCCTCCTCGGTGTACAGCGGCTCGGCGGGGTGATGGCGTGAATACCCTTTGCGGTTGGCGTAGGCCGCGTCCTCCTCTTGGATGCGGCCGGCGTCCCGGAGCAGGATGTGCAACAGGTCGCGGGTGGGGGGCGTGCAGTACACCGGTCCTTTGAAGCCGGCTTTGACCAGGGCGGGGAGCATGCCGCTGTGGTCGAGATGCGCGTGGGTGAGCACCACCGCGTCGAGGTCGGCGGGCCCGACGGGGAAGGGGGCGCGGTTTTTGAGGCGCAGGGCTTTGACCCCCTGGAACATCCCGCAGTCGATGAGCACCCGACGACGATCGGTGCGCACCAAGTACTTCGAACCCGTCACCGTGGACGTGGCCCCCCAAAACTCGATGTGCATGTAACCTCCGTGCGCGGGTGGGCCCGGCATAGGCGATTCCGACGAGGGATTGAACACCCGGGCAGACCGCGTTGCGTTGCGCGCGGCCAGAGGGCAGACCGCGGCGCAGAACGCGGCGAGGAGGGCCCATGGCGCGACGAGCACAAATGGTGTTGTGGTGTGCAGCGATGATCGGTGCCTCCTCGGGCTGGGCGGACGAGGGCCAATGGATGCCCGAGCAGGTCCGCACCCTCGCGCCCCAGCTGAAAAAGGCCGGGTTTGCCCTCGCCCCCGACGCGTTGTGGTCGTCGTCGCCGGACGCGTTGATGCGCGCGGTGATCAACCTCCGGGGCTGTTCGGGCGCGTTCATCACCGGCGACGGTTTGGTCGCGACCAATCACCACTGTGCCTACCGGGCGCTGCAGGAGGCCTCGACCGTTCGCGAGGATTTGCTCACCAACGGGTTTTATGCCGCCACCCGCGCCGACGAGCGCCCCGCGCCGGGGCTCACGGTCAAGATGGTGCAGAACATCGCCGAGGTGACCGACGAGTTGCGCGCGATCATCGAGCAGGAACAGGACCCCCTGGCCCGGGCCGAGAAGGTCACCCGACGACAAAAAGAGCTCGTGGCCGCGTGCGAAGCAAAAGGCGACGTCAAATGTGAGGTCGCGCCGTTTTACCGGGGGGCGCGCTACCAGCTGATCACGTACACGGAGTTTCGCGACATCCGGCTGGTGTACGCCCCCCCCACCCGGGTGGGGAACTTCGGGGGCGAGGTCGACAACTGGATGTGGCCCCGTCACAGCGCGGACTTCACCCTGGTGCGGGCGTATGTGACCCCCGACGGCAGCCCGGCCGCGTTTGACAATGCCAATGTGCCCCACCACCCGCGGGTGTTCTTGACCCCGAGCCGCGAGGGCGTGACCAAAGGCGACTTCGTCGCGACCATGGGCTACCCCGGCCAGACCAACCGCTACTTGTCCGCGGTCGAGGTCGAGCGGCACCTGACCCAGGTGTTCCCCTACATCATCGAGCTGTACCAGGAGTGGATCCGCATCCAGGAAGCGGCCGCGGCGGGGGACAAAGCCCGCGAGCTGAAGATCGCGGGCCGGGTGCGCAGCCTCGCCAACCGGGAAAAGAACAGCCGCGGCATGGTCGACGGCATCGTGCGCATGGGCCTGCTCGACAAACGCAAGCTGGAGGACGCGGCCCTCGCGGCCTTGGCGTCGAAAAAGGGCGGGGACCTCGCGGGCGTGCCCGCGGCGCTGCAAAGCTGGAGCGACCAGAACCGCGCCGCGTTCAAGCGCGACCTGCTCTTGCGCATGGTGCGCTATGGCGCGGATGCACTGGCATTGGCAGTTCACCTCGTGCGCTGGGCCCACGAGGCGAAAAAACCGGACGTGGAGCGGGCCGAGGGGTACCAAGACCGTGACCGCGATGACCTGTGGTCGACGCTGGAGCGACACCTCAAGACCTACGACCCGGCGGTGGACACCGCGCTGCTCGCGTCGTGGCAAAAACACGTCCAGACCGTGGCCGGCGCCCCCGAGGCGGCCCAGGCGTTCGCCCCCGGGCGCATCGCGAAGAGCCCGCTCATGGTGGAGGCCACCGTGCGCGCGCTGTTCGAGGCCCGGGACGAAGACGCCCTGCGCGCGTCCAAGGTGCGCGCCCTCGCGTTGGCCTTCGCCCTGGTGCCCTGGATCGAACAGGCCGAGGCCGAACAACGCGCGCGCGACGGGGTCGAGCTGCAGGTCGGGCCCGCCTATTTCCAGTTGTTGCAAGAGGTGCGGGACGGGCCGGTGTATCCCGACGCCAACGGGACGCTGCGGTTTTCGTACGCCACGGTGCGGGGCTATTCCCCCAAGGACGGGCTGTACGCGACCCCGCAGACGACGCTGCGGGGCATGTTGGCCAAGCACACCGGACAAGACCCGTTCGACCTGCCCGCGAAGTTGCGCAAGAAGGCGCCGCTGGGGCCGACCACGTTCTGGGCCGACCCGCGCCTCGGCGACGTGCCGGTGTGTTTCTTGTCGAGCTCGGACACCACCGGGGGCAACTCGGGCAGCCCCGTGATCAACCGGCGGGGCGAGTTGGTGGGCTTCAACTTTGACCGGGTGTGGGAAAACATCGCCGGCGACTTCGGCTACGACATCTCCCGGTCGCGCAACATCTCCGTCGACGTGCGGTACATGTACTGGTTGCTCGACGAGGTGCAGGGTGACACGCGGTTGCTGGAAGAGATGGGGCTTTTGTCGTTCGCCGACAAGCCGGCGCGCCAGGACCGGCCGCGGGACGACGCGGGCGCCCCGGTGAAAGCAGGGTGTCGCCAAGCCGACCCTGTGTGGGTTTGTGGCGGCTTGGCGCTCGGGGCGTTGCTCACGTGGCGCCGTCGCAGGAGAACATCATGAACACCAATGTGATCATTCTTGTCGTCGTCGTCGTGGCGGTGGGCCTTTGGGTGTGGAGCAAAGGCCGCGCCGCCCAGGCCGCGCGGGGCCACATCGAGGCGGGGGCGTTGGTGATCGACGTGCGCTCGAAAGGGGAGTTCGACGGGGGGCACCTGGCGTCGGCCAAGCACGTGCCCGTCGAGACCGTGGCCCAAAAGGCCAAACAGATCGAGAAGTGGGCAGGGGGCAAAGACAAGCCCATCGTCGTCTACTGCGCCTCGGGGGCGCGCTCGGGCCGGGCCTTGCGGGTGTTGCACGCGGCGGGCTTCACCAACGTGCACAACGGCGGAGGCTATGCCCAGCTCCGCTGACCCCCACCCGCCCGGTCACCTGTTCATCGTGCGCGCGGACATCACGTCCATCGCCTGCGACGGCTGGCTGGTGCCCGGCGACGAGGACGGCCCCGGCCAATCCTGGCGCGCGCGGTACGCGTTCGGGCCCCAGGACCCCCCGGGGGAAGAGCTCAAGGTGCGCCGGGCGGTGCGCTGGACCGCGGCCCCCGGGGACGCCCGGGTCCCGTGGCTGGTGCACCTCGGGGGCGACGAAGCGCACCCCATCGAGTGGTACCTCGAGGGGGTGGCGGCGTTTTTGGCCCGAGCGACCCAAGACCCGACCCGCGCGACCAAGCGCCACGTGCCGCTGTATGCATTGCCATTGGTGGGCACCGGCGGCGGGGGGGCCAAGACCCGCAGCGGCGAGCTCACCGCCATGCTCGTCCCCGCCCTGGTCGAGCTCGCGCGCACCTTCGAGGTCGACCTCGCCCTGTGCCTGTGGACCAAAGCGCAGTATGCGGCGGCCCAAGAAGCGCGCAGCCGGGCCGCGGCCCAAGACCCGCGGGTGTGGGCCGCCCTCGGCGACCGCCTGCTCCCCGACGCGGCCCGGGTGGGCGAGGAAGCACAAGGCCGTTTGGTGTTGTTCCTCGGCGGGGGCGTGAGCCAGAACGCGGGGTTGCCGAGTTGGGACGGGCTGCTCGACGGCTTGGCCCGTGACCTCGGCATCCCCGACGACCAGATCAAAGACCTCGCCGAGATCCGCGACCCCTTGGCCCGGGCCGAAGCGATCCGGGCGGTGGCCGGCGCCGACGAGGCCGCGCTCAAGCGCGCCATCGCCGAACGCATCGAGCGCCACGCGCACCCTTCGCTGTGTCACTGCATCCTCGCCTCGCTCCCCGTGGAGGAGGCGATCACCACCAACTACGACCGGCTGTTCGAACGGGCCTGGACCCCGCACCGCACCGAGCTGCGGGTGTTGCCCTACCAGTCGGTGGCCCACGGCAAGCCTTGGCTGCTCAAGCTGCACGGCACCACCGTGCGCCCCGGGCCCACGGCCGGGGAACAGGCCGCGCCCCGGGGCGACGACATCGTGGTCACCCGCACCGACTATGCACAGTTTGATCTGCGCTGGCGGGCCCTGGCCAGCATCGTCGAGACCCTGTTGGTGACCCGGCACATGTTGTTCGTGGGCTTTTCCCTCGCCGACCCCAACTTCCAGCGCATGGTCGACACCGTGAGCCGCGCGGTGCGCGCGGGCGAGACCGGCCTGTCCAGTGACGAGCACACCGGCACCATCCTCGAGGTCAACCCCACCCCCTACCTGGCCCAGGTGTGGGGCGGGGAGTTTCATGTGGTGAGCATGGCCACCGCCCGGGGAGACGACATCCTGCGCCAGGCCCGCCTCCTCGAGGTCTTTCTCGACCGGGTCGCGGCCGACGCCTACCCCCGGTCGGCCTACCTGCTGGACCCCACCGCGGTGGGCCTGCTCGACGACGATGAGCACGCGCTGCAGCAACATTTGCTCACCTTCGTCGACGCCCTGGAGCGAGACCCCCGCTTCGCCGGGGCCCTGGGCCGCCCCGACGTGGCCCGTCGGTCCCCTGCGCTGGCCCACATCCGTGAGTTGCTCGCCACCCTCGGCTGGCGCGGCGCCCGCAAACCCACCAAACCGGACCCCGAGGGAACCTGAAGCATGACCCTGCGCATCGGCGGCGTCCCCGAGCACTTCAATCTCCCGTTCCGCGTGGCCGCCCGCTGTGGCTACTGGACCGCCCGCGGGCTCGACGTCCACTGGGCCGAACAGTCCGGCGGCACCGGCCAGATGTTGGCCCGCCTGGAAAACGGCAGCCTCGACGCGGCCGCGATCCTCACCGAGGGCATCGTCACCGCCATCGCCCGGGGCCTGCCCGCCCGCATCGTGGCCCAGTACATCGACAGCCCGCTGCCCTGGGGGCTACACGTGGCCGCGTCGTCGCGGTTCGAGCGGCCCCGCCAGCTCGCCACCGCGCGGTTCGCGATGACCCGGCCGGGGTCGGGCTCGCACCTGATGGCCTACGTGCTCGCCGACCGGCTCGGGTTTTCGCTCCGGCCCGACCAGTTTGTCGAGGTCGGCACCCTCGATGGCGCCCGGCGCGCCTTGGCCCGCGGGCGCGCGGACGTGTTGATGTGGGATCACTTCATGCTCGCGGGCTTGGTCCAAGCCGGCGAGCTGCGGCGCATCGGGGTGCAGCCCACCCCCTGGCCGAGCTTTGTCATCGCCGCGCGCCGGGGGGCGACGCTGTCCAGGGTCCGGCAGGCCGCGCGCGCCATCGCCGAACTGGCCGCCTCGCTCAAGGCCAGCGGCGAACTGGGCCGGCTCGCGGTGGACCTCTACGGGGTGTTGCCCGACCAGGTCGCGGCCTGGGAACGCGGGGTGCGCTGGACCGCGGGCCCGTTGCCGGCGGCCACCGTGGTCGACGTGCAACGCCAGCTGCGCGACGTGGGCCTGCTGCCGCGGACCTACGCCCCGAGCCGGTTTTTGGCCTGACGCGCGCGCCCCGGTCCGGGCCGGTGGCGGTCTGGGCCGCGGGCCCGGCGGGACCCCAATGGCACTGCTTTTCAGTCCGGTGACTCAGATGTGACCAGTGGCACCGGCGCCGCCCCCGCCCCGGGCGCGCTTGGGGTAAAATCCCGAACCTCAACCCCGTTGATCGCCCATGCACGCCGCTGTCGTCACCGCTCTGCTCAGCCCCTTCTTGGCCGCTGCCCCCGCCGAACCCGAGGCGGAGAGCGAGGGCAAAAAGTCGACCCACGCCGCGCCCCCGTCGGCGTCGCTGTCCGACCGCTTCACCTTCGACACCTGGGACGAGTGGGCCGCCTTGCGCACCGAGGGCCCGCACCTCACCGTGGACCTGACCCCGGCGGTGGATCGGTTCTTTCCCGACGAGGACCACCCGCCCCCCCACCTGCCGGTGGAGGGCACCGACGAAGGCGCGGCGGTGGCCGCGGGCACCGCCGAAGCCGACGACGGGCACCTCAGCTTCGTGGTGTTGCCCGACATTCGCTACAACCCCGACGAGGGGCTGGGCATCGGGGTGGCGATCCCCATCGTGTGGACCGAGCCCAACGTCAAGCCATACAAGTACAGCTTCGTGTTTCAGTTCGTGACCAGCACCAAGTTGGTGCAGGACCATGTGCTCATCTTCGACCTGGTGCGCATCCTCGGGTTGCCCATCCGCTGGTCGGGGCAGACCGGGTTTTACTCCTTCGCCGACGAGCCCTTCTGCGGCGTGGGGTCCACCGCGAGCTGCAGCGTCGACGACGCCGAGCAGTTCGCGGCCAACCAAGGCGCCACCGGGGACCAGGCCGACGAGATCGTCGAGCAGCGCTACATCATGCGGGTGGTGCGGCCGTATTTCTGGTCGATCCTGCGCCTCGAGCTTTTCGATTTTTTGGGCAAGTGGGAGGTGTTCGGCGGGCTGCGCAGCGAGGGGTACTTCCCGGGCTTTTTCGGCAATTTCCTCGAGGGGGAGCTGTGGGACGCGGGGCCCTACAAGGACTCGTTGTTCGCCGAATACGCCCCCGATGGCCAGCCGGGGTTCGTCAACGTGCCCCAGGTCGGCCTGATGGTCGACTCGCGCGATTTCGAACCCTCCCCCCGCGCCGGCTATTGGATCGAGGCCTCCGCCCGGGGCGCGACCCCGCTGGCCTTGTCATCGTGGGCGTTTGCCGGTGGCAATGTCACGGGACGGCTGTACGTCCCCTTGCACCCCTCCAAGAACCTCACCCTCGCCACCCGCGTGATCGCCGACGGCATCGTGGGCGACGCGCCGGTGCAAGAGCTCGCCCGCTTCGGGGGGTCGGTCGACTACCGCGGCTTCGGCGGGCGTTGGGTGGGGCGGGGCATGCGCCAGCAACGGTTCATCGGCAACATCAAGCTCGCCCACCAGACCGAGGTTCGCTGGGACGCGATCCGCTTCGACATCTCCGGCTTTTCCCTCGGGTTTGAGTTCGTGAGTTTTGTCGACGCGGGGCTCGTGCTCGCCGAGGGCGTCGACTACACCTTCCAGCACGGTCTCATCCGCCCGCTCAAACCACTGTTCACCGGCGGGGTCGGCCTGCGCTGGGTCATCAACCGCACCATCGTGGTGCGGGCGGACATGGGCTTTTCCCCCGAGGGGGGCCTGATGCCGCAGTTCTACTTCGACGGGCGCCACATCTATTAGCGCGGCCCGGACATCGACGAGAGGCGCTCGCCGGGCGTCCGCCGGTGCTGCCTTGGCCTAGGAATCGGTGCCTAGGTATTTGGCCACGAGGGCCTTCCAGTACCGTTCGTCGCCTTGGCGGCGGAGCAGGGCGGTGTTGAGCGGCTCGCGCAGAGGGCTCTTTTCTGGCAGGGCGATGCCGTAGCTTTGGGCGTCGAACACCGCTTCGAGCACCCGGACCTTGCCCTCTTGCTCCAGCCGCACATGGTACTGCAACAGCGGGCGGTCGTAGACAAAGGCGTCGATGCCGCCGTCGGCCACCGCGGCCAGCCCTTCGCTCACGCTCGCGAAGTGGGCCGGGAGCATGCCCTTTTCGGTGAGGTACCGCGCGCTGGAGCTGCCTTCGATGGTGCCGACCTTGGCCTTGGGCAGGTCGGCGGGGCCGGTGATGCCCGACTCGAGCTTGTTCACCGTGAGCGACGAGGCGATGCCGGCGGTGAAGAACGAGATCAAGATGATGGCCGCGAACATCCACACCAGCCCCAGCAGCCGGCCGGGGAGGGTGCGGGGGGCGGCGTCGCCGTACCCGACGGTGGTCATGGTCACCGCCGACCACCAAAAGCCGTCCGCGATGCCCGACGCACCGGGGCGGAACTGCTCGGGGTTGTGTTTGCGTTCGAACACCCAGGCCAACACGCCGACCACCAACAGCAACACCACAAGTCCGCCGAGGTATCCGCCGAGCTTGGGGGACAGGATGCTCGTCCACGATGAGCTCGCGGGGCGTGCGCTCACCGCGATGCCGAGGCCGGTGAAGTAGTAGGGATGCGAAAAGTCGAACTGGCTTTCCCGTTGGGGGGTCAGGGTGATGGCCGCGATGCCCACGTCGACGTCGCCCTTGGTGGTCGCGTCGAGCAGGCCCTTGAGATCGAACTCCCGAAACGTGAAGTCGCGGTCCAGGTCTTTGGCGAGGTCACGCCAGAGGTCGATGCTGATGCCCGACCAGCTGCCGTCGGCGCCCTTGATGGAGAAGGGCGGGGCCACCTTGGTCCCGACCACCAGCGGCCCGTCGGCCGGGGCGGGCGCGGACCCTTCGGTGTTGGCGGCGGTGGGCGCCGGGGCCGGCTTGGCCTTGGCTTTGCGCTTTTTGGCCGCGGCGGGGGCGGCGGCCACGAGCACGACCAAGGCGGCCGCGGCGAGGTGTCGGGCGGTCAGCAAGGGCAATGTCATGGGATCCTTTCGTCAGCCGGGGGTGTCGTCGGACAACAGCTCGGTCACGAGGTGGTCGGCGCGGTAGACGCGCTCCAGCATGTGCAGGATACCGGCCACGTGCACGCTCACCGCGCGCTCCTGGTCGCTGCGGTAGACGAACCGGTTACCGAGTTGGTGGATGTTGCCGTCGAAGATGAGACCCACCACGCGGCCCGCGGGGTTGATCACGGGGCTGCCGGAGTTGCCGCCGATGATGTCGTTGGTGGACACGAAGTTGTAGGGCACGCTGAAGTCCACCCGGGGCATGGCCTCGACGAACGACGGGGGCAGCTCATAGGGAGGCTTGCCCTGGGCGCGTTTGTGGCGCCGGTAGATGTCGCCGACCTGGGTGCGCCAGTCGATGTGGGTGTTGCCCTCGTCGTAGCCTTTGACCACCCCCACCGCGAGGCGCAGGGTGAACGTCGCGTCGGGGTAGGTGCTCTGGCCGTGCACCGCCGACCAGGCCTCGGCCACCCGGCCGGCGTAGACCCGGAGCGCGGCTTCGTATTCGTCCTCGAACGCGGCGCGCAGTTTGCGCGCGGTCCCGTCGTAGCTCTTCACAAATGTGATCAGGGGGTCACGCGAGGCGTTCACCGCGGCCGCGCCCCCTTGGTAGAGCGCCCGCCGGGCCTCGACGTCGAACAGCTTGGTCCCCTTGACCAACGCTTGGGCCCGGGCCGCCGGGGTCTGGCCGGCCAACGCCGCGCGCACGGTGGGATCGGTGGGGCCCAGCTGCTGCACCATCGCCTCCAGTCCCATTTGGATCTTGAGCGCCTCGAGGTCGGGGTCGAGGGGGGCGGCGCTGAACAGCTCGAGCTCCAGGCTCTTGCGGTTGCTGTCGCGGTATTCGCGCAGGCGGTCACCGTCGGGCTTTTTGTCCTCGACGGGCAGGCGCACGAGGTGTCGCGCCACCAACGCGAGCTGACCCTGGGGCGAGAAGCGGCCTTCGGTGACCGCGTAGGCGGTGTACTGGGGGCGAATGGCGCGGGTGGCCTCGGCGATCTTGGGCCAGGCTTGGCCGAGCCGGGTCTGGTCCGGTTCGGGCATGGCCTTGACCTGCTGTTGCAGGGTCTCGTGTTTTTGGCGGGCTTGGCCCATCAGCGACGGGTCGCGCAACGCCTGCAGGTAGCCAGCGATGGCCTTTTTGGCGTTGGACGCGCGCAGCCAATCCGCCAATGCCACTTGGCGTTGGCGGGGGCCTCGGGCAATAAAGTCCGCGAACCGGCTCTGGCTGGTGGTGAACCCCTCGAGGTAGAACGGGTAGATCACGTCCCGCAGCAGCTCGAGCTCGGCCGGGGTGGTGAGCCGCCCGGTGGACCCGGGGTGACCGGACACGAACACCACGTCGCCCTCGCGGGCGCCCTTTTTGTCGAACGGCAAGTAAAACGCGCGGCTGTCGAGCGGCTTTTCCTTCTCGTAGACCCGAAAGAAGGTCACGTCGAGGCTCATGCGGGGGAAGCTGAAGTTGTCCCGTTCGCCCCCGAAGTGTTTGGCCGCGTTTTCGGGCGCCCACACCAAGCGCACGTCGGTGTACTTGCGGTAGGTGTACAGGTGGTACGCGCCGCCCGAGTACAACGTGACGACGTCACACCGGAAGCGGTCCCCGCCCGCTTGGTTCTTCTGTTGCGCGCAGGTCTTCTCGATCGCGGCCATCTCCGCCTTGATCGCGTCGTTCTTTTGCGCGTCGGTGGCCTGCGGTCCCACACCATCGCGCGCGGCCTTCACCCGGCTCGTGACGTCGGTGATCGCCACCGTCTGGTTCAGCTCCAGGTCGGGACAGCGCCGCTCCTGCCCGCGGGCGGCGGCCAAAAATCCATCGCGGAGGAGGTTCTCCTCGCCCATCGAGAGCTTCTGAATGCAGTCCCGGCCCACGTGCTGGTTGGTCATCACCAGCCCGTCCGGAGACACGAAGCTCGCCGACCCCCCATTGTTGAACCGCACCGAACCGAGCCGCATCTTGTCCAACAACGCCTGGTCGACGGCCACGCCGTACTTGGCCTTCACCGTGTCGGCGGGGAACATGTTGTAGGGCCACATGCCCTCATCCGCTCCGGCTCCCGGCGCCGCGGTGAGCGCAGAGACACACAACAACAGGGCATAGCCACGGGCACACAACATCACATCTCCATCAGGCCAGGGTGGGAAGAATCGCCCACAACGCGTCGAGCTGGGCGCGGCCCAAGGCTTGGCACCGGCGCGGCGACCACCCCTCGTCGGGGAGCGGGAGGTCGGCGTTGTCTTTGAAGGGCTGCTCGAGGGTCATACACACCGCGTCGAAGCGGGCCGCGAGTTGGTTGGTGGCCATGGTGAGGTTGGCCTTGCCCGGCTCGGCCTTGTCGTAGCCGTGCACGGTCTGGAAGTCGGGCGAGGCTTGGACCAAGGCCGCCTCGTAGGCGTGACGACCGGCCTGCACCCCGGGGGAGAGGCCCTCGACCCCGTCGGGGCCGGCAATGAAATTGTAGGGCAGGCCTTCGTCGCCGTGCACGTCCAGGCAAAAGCGCAACCCGGTGCTGTCCATCTTGTCCCGCACGAGCTTGACCTCGGGGGAGCGGTCCAGCGACGGGGTCTGCCATTCCCGGTTGAGGTTGGCCCCACAGGCGTTGGTGCGCAGGTGGCCGCGGGCGCTCCCGTCGGGGTTCATGTTGGGCACGACGTACACCCGGGTGTGGTCGAGCAGCCGGCGGGCCACCGGGTCGGCGGGGTCGCACAGACGCTCGAGCAGTCCCTCGACGAGCCACTCGGCCATGCTCTCGCCCGGGTGTTGGCGGGCGATGATCCAGATCGGCAGGTCGCCGCGGCCGACGGTGAGCAGGTCGAGGTCGCGCCGGTCTAGGGTGTGGCCGAGCACCTCGAGGGCCACCCCGGGCTGCTGTTGCAGCCGGCCCACCAAGGCCCGGTGACGCTCGTGGGGGTAGGGGGCAAAATAGGCGTAAAAGCACGCGTCCGCCGTCGGGGTGTGCCGGATGATCAACTGGTCGTCCTGGTAGGCGGTCTCCACCCGAAACCACGTGTCCCCGTCGTACGACGCGCAGGCCCGGTACCCTTCCCACCCGTCGGGGTAGCTCGCGCCCCCGGCGTTTTCGATCACCATGCGCACCGCGGTGCCCTTGGCCCCCGCCACCCGAAAGTGAAACCACTGGTAGTGCTCGCTCCCCTCGTCGACCCGGATCGCGAGCCGGACGTGGCCGGGGTCCCGGGCATCGAGCACGTTGATGTTGCCAGAATGAAAACGCGCGTTGACCTGCAGCATGGCGTCGACCTAGCACGACCACCGGGGGCCCGGTAGGCGGCCGCGGGTTGCGTTTACATCGTGGTGGCGCAGGGGTACGCCATGCCCACGCGCGCACGCGCAGGAGGCCCGACCCCGCATGCACAGACTCCTTCCCCTGGTGTGGGCCCTCGCCCTGTTCGGCTGCAGCGAGCGGGAGCCGGTGACCATCGACGTGGCCGCCGCGTCGTCGCTGCAGGACGTGATGGGCGACCTCGTGGTGGCGTACAAAAAGCGGGTCGGTCCCGACGTCGACGTGCGCCTCACCTTCGCCGGGAGCCAGGTGTTGCGGCTGCAGCTCGAGCAGGGCGCCCCCCACGATGTGTTCGTCTCCGCTCATCCCGATCACGTGGGCGCCCTCGTCGACGGTGACCGGGCCCAGCCCGGGGTCACGGTGGCGGTCAACAACCTGGTGTTGGCCGTGCCGGCGCCCAATCCTGCCCAGATCTCGACGTGGAAAGACCTGCCCCGGGCCGAGCGCATCGTGTGGGGCACCGACACCGTGCCCGCGGGGGTGTACGCCCGCGCCTTCTTGGCAAAAGCCGGCGCGCAACAGGGCGAGGCCTGGGTGCAGAGCGTGCGGTCCCACATCCTGTCCGAGGAGACCAACGTGCGCCTGGTGCGTTCGCGCCTCGAGCTTGGCGAAGCCGACGCCGCGTTCATCTACCGCACCGACGTGACCGATGCGTTGGTGGCGATTCCCCTCGACGGGGGCGCGGTCACCCGGGCGCCGGTCACCGCCGCGGTGGTGACCGCGGGGCCGGGGGACGATGCCCGGGCCGCGGACTTCGTGCGCTTTTTGACGTCGGGCGAAGCGGCCGCGACCTGGACCGGGCACGGCTTCGAGGTGCCGTGACCGGCCCGGTGCGTTCTCGCTGGGGCCCGCGCGCGCCGGCCTTCATCGCCTGGCCCTTTTTGGCCCTGCTCGGGTTGCCGTTGTTGTCGTTGGCGGTGGGGTCCGGCTCGGCCCACCTCGCTGAGGGGTGGCGCGACCCGGCGTTCTGGCCCGCGCTCCGGCTCAGCTTGGTGAGCAGCACCGTGGCGGTGCTCGTCGTGGTGGTGCTCGGGACCCCGCTGGCGTGGTGGCTCGCGCAGAAGCGCGGCGGCGCGGCGCGGTGGGCCCAGCTCGTCGTCGACGTGCCCGTGGTGTTGCCCCCCGCGGTGGTGGGGCTGGCGTTGCTCACCGCGTTCGGGCGGCAGGGCGGATTCGGCCAGGCCCTCGCCGCGGTGGGTGTGACCTTGCCGTTTTCGTTCGCCGCGGTGGTGTTGGCCCAGGTGATCATCGGGGGGCCGTTCTACGTGCACGCGGTGGCGGCCGCCTTCGCCCGCGTCGACGACGACCTGTGGTTGGTGGCGCGCACCCTCGGCCACTCGGGGCGGGGCGCGTTTTTCCGGGTCGCCCTGCCGGTGGCTTGGCCCGGGGTGCTCGCGGGGGCGTCGTTGTGCTGGGCCCGGGCCCTCGGCGAGTTCGGGGCCACGTTGTTGTTCGCGGGCAACCGCCCGGGGGTGACCCAGACCATGCCCCTGGCGATCTACACCGCGCTGGAGTCGAGCGTCGCGTCTGCATTGGCATTGTCGTGGGCGTTGGCCGGGCTCGCGGGCTTGTTGCTGTTCGGTCTGCGGGCGGTGGCCCAGCGCGGGGCGGGGGGCGCGCCATGAGCCTGGTGGTCGACGTGGCGGTGCAGGTCGGGACCCTGGCGTTGGAGGTCGCGTTCGACGTGGCCCGCACCGTGGCGGTGGTCGGACCCAACGGCGCGGGCAAGACCACGCTGCTGCGCACCCTCGCCGGCGGCCACACCCCGTCGCGCGGGCATGTGCGGGTGGCCGACCGCCTGCTGTTCGACGCGGGCATGGGCATCGATCTGCCGCCCGAGCACCGGCACGTGGGGTACGTGCCCCAGGCCGACGGGTTGTTCGGTCACCTCGACGTGCTCGACAACGTCCGGTTCGGCCTGACCGGTCGGGGGCTCGATCGCGCCGCCGTCGACGACCGGGCCCGGGACAGCCTCGAGACCTTTGGCGCCGCCCACCTCGCGGCCCGGTCGGTGCCCACCTTGTCGGGGGGCGAGCGCAAACGGGTGGCGTTGGCCCGCGCCCTCGCCACCGACCCGGCCTTGCTGTTGCTCGACGAGCCGCTGTCCGCCCTGGACGTGTCCGCGCGGCGCGGGATGCGCGAGCTGCTCGGGGCGCAGTTCGCGGCCCGCGGCATCCCGGTGGTGCTCGTGACCCACGACCCGCGGGACGTGCACGCCCTCGTCGAGCAGGTGCTGGTGTTGGAGGCGGGGCGGGTGGTGCAGCGCGCGCGGCCGGCCGACATCGCGGCGGGGGCGGCCACGCCCTTTGTGTCTGAGGTGTTCGGCCCGGTGGGGCCGCCTACGACTTGAGCGAGCCGACCTCGACGGTGCCGGAGCCGTCGTCGAAGTCAGCCGCGTCCGCGGGGGTGCCGGTCTCGAGCCCCAGCGCGATGTTGACCTGTTGCTGCAGGGCCCGCTCGGCTTCGCTGGTCACGTTGACGAACGTGACCCCGATCCAGTCCCCGAAGCGCCACACCACCCGGCCTTGCAGGGACAGGGTGGGGCGCTCGCCCCCGAGGGCGAGGGCGACCTCGACCTTTTCGTTGCTCGGCCATTCGGTCACCGCGCGCATGCGCACGCCCCCAATGCTCAGGTCTTGGGTCACGGTGTGAATGCGCGCGCCGTCCGCGGCGACCCAGGCGGGGATCTCGACGGTGGCGCGCGGGTGGGCGCGGCGTTCTTCGGCGTCGTCGCCGGGCGGGGGGGCAAGCGGGTCCATCGCGTTCCTCCGAGCAACTTGAGACCCCCACGTGTTAGCACCTCCCACGTCCCCCGGGAGTGATCCATGCCCAGACCACGCGACATCGATGCGTACCTCGCCCCCTTGCCCGATGACCAACGCGCCGCGCTGCAGCGGGTGCGGGAGCTTGTCCAGAAGGCCGCCCCCGCCGCCGAGGAGAGCATCAGCTACGGCTTGCCCGCGTTTCGCCAGGGAAAGGCATTGGTCGCTTTCGGCGCGACCAAGTCACATTGCGCGTTCTATCCCCTGAGCCCGGCGGTGCTGGCGTCGTTTGGCGCGGAGCTGGCCGGGTACTCGACGAGCAAGGGCACCATCCGGTTCAGGCCCGAAAAGCCGTTGCCCGCGGCGCTGATCCGCCGCCTGGTCAAAGCCCGCCTCGCCGAGATCGGGGCCGGTCCCGCCGCCCCCGCGCCCCCGGCCCAACGAACCGCGGCGAGAAAGCCCGCCGCGAAAAAGCCCCCCGCCGGCAAGACCGCGGACGCGCTGCCCCCGCTCAGCGCCCCCGCGCGCCGGGCCCTGGAGGCGGCCCGGATCAAAAGCCTGGCCGGGTTGGCCAAAAAACGCCGGGGGGACGTCGCCGCCCTGCACGGGATGGGGCCGAGCGCGCTGCGGGCGCTGGACGCGGCCCTGGCGCAGGCCGGGCGGACCTGGCGCGATCCCTGAGCGGGCCTTGACCAAAGAAATGAACTGTGATTCATTTCTTTGGTGCCCTACCAAGCCACCGCCCGGACCCGGCAAAAGCAGGCCGATCGGCGCCGCGACATCCTCGCCGCGGCCACCGCGTTGGTGGCGGAGGGGGGCTACACCGCGGCCCAGGTCGCGGCCGTGGCCGAGCGCGCCGGCGTCGCCACCGGCACCGTGTACCGGTACTTCCCGTCGAAGGGCGAGCTGTTCGCGGAGGTGTTCCGCGGGGCCTCCCAACGCGAGGTCGATCGCATGGCCGCCGCCGCCGCGGGCAAAGGCCCGGTCCGGGAGCGGCTGGCCCAGGCCACGTCGGTGTTCGCCCGCCGGGCGCTGCGGGGGCGCCGTATTGCCTATGCATTGATCGCCGAGCCGGTGGATGAGGCGGTCGACGCCGAGCGGTTGGTGTACCGGCGGGCCTACGCCCGGGTGCTCGCGACCCTGATCGCCGAGGCGGCGCAGAGCGGCGAAGCGCCCCCGCACGATCCCGCCCTCACCGCCGCGTTTCTCGTCGGGGGACTGGCCGAGTCCCTGGTGGGCCCGCTCGCCCCCGACGCCGACACCATCGACCCCGACCAGCTGATCAACCGCATTGTGCAGACGGTGGACCGCACCGTCTTTGGAGGCCCCGCATGACCACCCGATTCCACACCCCGAGCCCCCTCGCCAGCCACCGGGTGGAAAATCAGACCCCGCCCCTCGAGGACTACAACCTCTTCGACACCAACCGCGCCCTGCAGGACGCGGTGGAGCGCGAGGGCGGGGCGTTCGCGGTCGAGACCTTGCGGGCCTACGGCGAGGAGATGGGCCGGGCCGAGACCATCGAGGCCGCCCGGGTGGCCAACACCGTGTTGCCGGTGTTGCACACCCACGACCGGTTCGGGCATCGCATCGACGAGGTGGAGTTCCACCCCGCCTATCACCAGTTGATGAGCCTGGCGGTCAAGCACGGCAACCACGCCTTCGCCTGGATGCGCAAGGAGCCCGGCGCCCACGTGGCCCGGGCCGCGATGGCGATGATGCACTCGGTGGTGGAGCCCGCCACCCAATGTCCCTTGACCATGACCCACTCCGTGATCCCCTCCCTGCGCAACCAGCCCGAGGTGGCGGACGTGTGGGAGCCGCGGGTGCTCACCAATGTCTATGACCCGGACCATCGCCCCGCGGGGGAGAAGAAGGGTGTGACCTTCGGCATGGCCATGACCGAAAAGCAGGGGGGCTCCGATGTCCGGGCCAACACCACCCGTGCGGTCCCGCAGGGAAAGGGCGGCCCCGGGGGGGAATACCGGCTCACCGGCCACAAATGGTTCTGCTCGGCCCCGATGTGTGACGCGTTTTTGACCTTGGCCCAGACCGACAAGGGGCTGTCGTGCTTTTTGGTCCCGCGGTTTTTGCCCGACGGCACCAAGAACAACTTCTTTGTCCAGCGCCTCAAGAACAAGATCGGCAACAAAGCCAATGCCTCGAGCGAGATCGAGTACAAAGACACCTGGGCCCAGATGGTCGGACCCGAGGGCCGCGGGGTGCCCACCATCATCGAGATGGTCCACCACACCCGCCTCGACGTCGCCCTCGGGGCCAGCGGGGTGATGCGGTCCGCGGTGGAGCAGGCGATTCACCACGCCGATCACCGGCGCGCCTTCGGCAAGCGCCTGGTCGAGCAACCCCTGATGAAGAACGTGCTCGCGGATCTCGCCCTCGAGGTCGAGGCCGCCATCGCGTTGTCCATGCGGTTGGCCCGGGCCTTCGACAGCGGCCGCACCGACGAGGGCGAGCACCTGTTCGCCCGGCTCGGCACCGCCATCGCCAAGTATTGGTTGTCCAAGCGCGGCACCAACCTCGTGACCGAGGCCCTGGAGTGCCACGGGGGCAACGGCTACGTCGACGACGGGATCATGGCCCGGCTGTACAAGGAGGCCCCCCTGGGATCGATCTGGGAGGGCAGCGGCAACGTGCAGTGCCTCGACGTGTTGCGCGCCATGCACAAGACCCCGGCGGTGGTCGAGGCCCTGGTGGGCGAGCTGGAGAAGGCCCGCGGGGGGGACGATCGCTACGACGCGTTTTTGGACCGTACAAAAGCGTTGCTCAAGCCGAGCGCCGACCTCGAGGTCCGCGCCCGCCGCCTCGTCGAGCACCTCGCCCTGGCCCTGTCCGGGGCGATGCTGGTGCAGCACGCGCCCACCGCGGTGAAGGACGCGTTCTGCGCGTCGCGGCTCGGCGGCGATTGGGGCCACGAGTACGGTACGTTGCCCGCGGGCCTCGACCTCGACGCGGTCATCGACCGGGCCCGGGCCGCGTGACCGGCCCGCTCACCGGGGGCGGGTGCGCCCGAGCCAACCGGTGATGGCGTAGCGATCGCGCTGGGTCACGGTGACCTCGTGCAACACCTCCGGGGTGTGAAACAGCACGAACCGGCCCAGGCGGGGTTCGATCTCTTGCGCCCCCGGTCGGCGAATGGTGAGCAGCCCCCCGTCGGGGGGGCGCCAGCCTGGGTTCAAAAAGTACACGAAGGTGAACACCCGCTCGGTGCCGCCCACGAACTGATCGATGTGCGCTTTGTAAAACGTGCCCGGGGGGTAGTGGGTGGCCATCATCTCCACTGTGGGCAGGCTGGTGCGGGCCCGTTCGCTCAGGCCGCGCCGCACGTCGTCGACAAAGGCCCGCAAGGCGCGCAAGCCAGGCCGAACCGCGAAGAGCTCGTGGTCGTCCTCGTCTTCGCTGGGCACAAGCCAACACAGCCGGTCCGCGCGGACCTCGGGGATGCGGCGCTTGCGGGGGCCGCGGCCGACCATCGCGGGGCGGAAATGATCGGTGGCCGCGAGCTGCGCGACCTCGCCGCGCACGACCTCTGCAATGGCACTGGATAGGGGGCTTTCCCAAATGGCCACGCCGTGCTCACTCAGGGCACCAAAGACACGATCGAACGCATCCAGACGCGGCGCGGCCACGACCCGATCCTTCCTCGCCGGATCGGGGGTGGCAAGAGGCGAACACCCCACTCACCGGGCGGCCGCGGCCTCCGCCCGCCGCCGGTCCCCGCGGGGCACGTCGATGCCCTTGGCGATCAGCCACACAAAAAACGGGGTCTCGCCCAAAAACGCGCACAGCCCCACGACGACGTCGGTGACCGCTTGGGCCCCGGGCACGAGCCAAGGCCCGAGCCCGGCCAGGAGGTAGCCGAGCCCGGCCACCGCCATCAACGCGCCGAGCACCCGGGGCACAAACCCCGCGCGGGCGATCAAAAACCCGAGCAGCAGACAGTGCAGCCCGAAAAACAGCTGCCACACCAGGCCCACTTGGGTCCGCAGCTCGAGCACCACCGCCACCGCGCGGGCGAGCTCGTCTTTGGGCAAGGCCCCGAGCAGGCCGCGCCCCTCGGCCCAGGACAGCGCCGCCAGGCCACAGGCCAAGGCCGCGCCCTGCAGCACGACCATCGCCCCCCGGGCCCCGGCCGCCACCAGCGCCACCGGCCCGTGCACGGGACGAAACAGCACCCACAACGCCACAATCATGAAAAGCTCGGCCAAGGCGATCACCGCCTCGCCCAGCAGCCCGAGCCGCATCAGGCCCCCCTCGGCCGCCAACCGGGTCACGGTGGCGGCGGCATCGCCCGCGACCACGGTGTGGCTGGGCACCACCATGAGGCACACCGGGCCGAGCACCAAGAGCAGGACAAAGACCGCCCCGGCGGTGCGCACCGCGGGCGCGGGCAACGACGGGGACGCGGACAACGTGTTCATGACTGACCTCCTGCACCCAACCTAAAGGCCGCGGTCCGCGCCGCCGACCGCCAATGCCGCAGACGTGGTATGCGCAATTGCATGGACTGGCGCGCCGCCACCTTCGACTGGAACCGGGCCCGGGCGTTTCTCGTCGCGGCCGAAGAGGGCTCCTTCTCGGCCGCGGCCAAGGTGCTCCAGGTCGCCCAGCCCACGTTGGGCCGGCAGGTGGCCGCCCTCGAGGACGAGCTCGGGGTCGCGCTGCTCGAGCGCGCGGGCAACAAGCTCGTGCTCACCCCCACCGGCGCGTCCTTGATCGAGTACGTGCGGGCGATGCGCGAGGCCGCGCACCACCTGTCGTTGACCGCCGCGGGGCAGGTCGACGCCCTGCACGGGGTGGTGCGGCTCGCGACCTCCGAGGGCGTGGCCGCCTACCTCTTGCCCCCGTTGCTCGACGAGCTGCGGCGCGCGCACCCCGGGATCGAGGTGGAGCTGGTGTTGTCCAACGCGGCCAGCGACCTGTTGCGCCGGGAGGCGGACATCGCGGTGCGCCACTTTCGACCCGCGGGGGCCGACCTGGTGGCGCGCCGGCTGCGGGACAGCGCCGCGTATTTGTACGGGGCCAAACGGTACCTGGACCGCTTTGGGCCCCCCCGCGGCCCCGACGACCTGCACGAGGTCCAGGTCATCGGGTACCTCGACCATGAGCGGTTCTTGCCCGCGCTGACCGGGCTCGGCTTGTCTGCGACATTGGACAACCTGCGGGTGCGCACCGACAGCCAGGTCGTGCAGTGGCATTTGGCCCGGGCGGGCCAGGGGCTCTGCCTGATGATGTCCGAGGTGGGCGAGGCCGACGCCACCATGGCGCGCGCGTGGCCGGGCGTGCCCCCGGTGACGGTGCCGATGTGGTTGACCGCGCACCGGGAGCTGCGCACCAACCCGCGCATCCGGGTGGTGTTCGACGCGTTGGCCGAGGCGTTGTCCGGCGAGGGCGACGACGAGGTTTGAGCGCTATTTGCGCACCAAGCCCATCACCATCAGGACCAGGCCCGAGAGCAGGCCGCTGGCGACCAAGCCGATGAGCATGCCCACCAGCAACCGGTCCAGCGCCGCGCCGACCCCGGCCCCGAGGGCGGTGCCGACCCCGACGATGGCGGCCTGCAGAAGGTTGTCCTGCTTGCGCACATTGGGGACCAGCCCCACTTTGTCCGCGAGCTTCTCGTAATCGCTGCTCGGTTGCTCGTCGCTCATCGTGACCCCTGGGCACAGCGTAAGCATCCTGCCCGCCGGCGCAAGGGTCGCCGCTCAGCTCGCGCCGGTGCCTTTGATTTGCGCGAGTTGGATGAGGTTGCCGCAGGTGTCGTCCAGGACCGCGGTGATGACCGGGCCCGCGTCCACCGGCGGCTGGGTGAAGCGAACCCCGAGGCCGCACAGCCGATCGTACTCCGCTTGCAGGTCGTCCACGGCCAAGGACGTGAACGGGATCCCGTCCTCGACCAATGCTGCTTTGTAGGTGGTGGACGCGGGGTGGCCTTCGGGCTCGAGCAACAGCTCGACGCCGTCGGGGGCGGCGGGGGACACCAGGGTCAGCCAGGCGTGTTCGCCGAGGGGAATCTCGTGTTTGACCTGGAAGCCGAGCTTGTCGGTGTAGAACGCCTTTGCTTTCGGTTGGTCATCGACGACCACGGAGGTCACGTAAATCGAGATCATGGATCGGTCTCCTTGGGTGGGGGCCAACGGCGCTGGATCTCGTCCAGCGGCTGGCGATCAAACGTCAAGAACTTGCAGCGCCCTTCGCGCCGGGTGACGACCAAGCCGGCCTCCTCCAGCACCGCGAGGTGTTGGGAGATGGCCTGTCGCGTCGAGGTGATGCCGCGGTGCATGGCAAGGCGGCTGCACAGCTCGAACAGCGTCTGGTCGTCGCGGGCGGCCAGCTCGTCCAGGATGGCCCTCCTGGTCTCGTCGGCGAGCGCGCGGAACACGTCGGACACCTGGACACAATAGGCAAGCGTCTGCTTGCATGTCAACCGGGAACGTCTGGGGTTCGCGGCTGGGCGGGGTAGGATCAAACCGGGAGACGGGGTGGCGCGGTCGCTTCGAGGCCCGGGGAGGACACATGACCTGGTGGACAAATGGTGACCAAGCGGCGCGCTTTCGTCTGGTGTTGTGGGCGTTGCTCGCGCACCTGACCTTCGGTTCGGGCTGCACGGTGGTGCTCAACTGGTTCGGCAACGGCGGCGACGGGGATGGGGACGGTGACGGCGACGGGGACGGGGACGGCGACGGGGACGGCGACGGTGACGGTGACGGTGACGGGGACGGCGACGGCGACGGCGACGGCGACGGGGACGGCGACGGGGACGGGGACGGGCCGATGCCCCCCTGGGTGTACGCGGACGCCTGCTCGTTCCCGGCCGACCCCCTCGGCAACGGGGCGTACGAGTTGGTGGACGCGTTCCCCAATCTCGGCGGCGGGGAGATCGACACCCCGATCTACCTGACCCACGCGGGGGACGGCTCGGGCCGGATCTTCATCGCGGAGCGCGGGGGCACGCTGAAGTTCCTCGACTCCCCCGACGACGACACCGCCACCACCTTTTTCGATCTCCAGGTCAACACCGCGGGGGAGGGCGGCTTGCTCGGGGTGGCCTTTCACCCCGATTTCGCCACCAACGGCCAGGTGTTCCTCAGTTACATTCCGGCCCAGGGCAACTTCCGCAGCGTGGTCGACCGCTACACCTTGTCCGACGGCGACCCCGACAGCCTCGACGCCGCCTCGCGCAAGCAGATCTTGGTCGTCGACCAGCCGTACCAGAACCACAACGGCGGGATGATCGCGTTCGGCCCCGATGGCTATCTATACGTGGGGCTCGGCGACGGGGGATCGGCCAACGACCCGCTGAACTCCGGCCAGAGCCCGAACACGTTGCTGGGCAACATCTTGCGCCTCGACGTCGACGTGCCCGCGCAGTTCGACGACACGGTCCCGTACCTGATCCCCCCCGGCAATGTCTTTGAAGACGGGGTGGCGGGCCTGCCTGAAATCTACGCCTGGGGGTTTCGCAACCCGTGGCGGTTCTCGTTCGATCGTTTGACCGGCTCGCTGTGGGTCGGCGATGTCGGCCAGAACGAGATCGAGGAGGTCGACGTCGTGGTCAGCGGGGGCAACTACGGCTGGAAGACCATGGAGGGCACCACGTGTTTTTCGCCCTCGGTGGGGTGCGACACCACCGGGCTGCTCTTGCCGGTGGGCGAGTACGACCACGACGTGGGGCAGTCGATCACCGGCGGTTACGTGTACCGGGGCAGCGCGGTGCCGTCGTTGTACGGCGCCTACCTGTTCGCCGACTACGACTTCGACGGGGTGTTCATCTGGCGTTACGAGTCCGAGCCCTTCCCTGAAGGCCCGAGCTGGACGTTGCCCAACGTGGGCAGCCTCGGGGAGGACGAGTCCGGCGAGGTCTACGTGCTGCCGCTGTTCGGGGCCAACATCAAACGGTTCGTCGAGGTCGATGCGCCGCCCCCGCCGGTGGACTTCCCCGCCACCCTCACCGACACGGGGTGTTTCTCCGACGTGGCCAACCTGACCCCCGCCCCGGGCTTGTTCCCCTACGAGGTCAACGCGCCCTTGTGGTCCGACGACGCCGACAAGTCGCGCTGGTTGGTGCTGCCCCCCGGGGGCAAGATCACCTACGCCGCGGACGGCAAGTGGGACTTCCCCGACCAGACGGTGTTCATCAAACATTTCGAGCTCGGCGGCGAGCGGCTCGAGACCCGCTTCATCATCAAGGAGACCGATGGCGTGCGCGGCTACACCTACCGGTGGAACGACGCTGGCACCGAGGCCTTCCTGCTCGACGGGGCCGAGACCGAGCCGGTCACCGTCGACGTGGGCCAAGGGCCCCAGACCATCAACTGGGCGTACCCGAGCCGGGCCCAATGCAACAGCTGCCACAACGCCGGCCTCGGGGGCGTGCTCGGGTGGCAGACCGGCCAACTCAACCGCGACAAGGTCTACGAGGGGCTGAGCGTCAATCAGATCGACGCTTTGATACGTTACGAACTGTTCGAATCACCGCCCAATCTCGAACCCGAGACCTGGCCCCGGCTGGTGCCCGCCGACGACGCCGACGCCACGGTGGAGAACCGCGCGCGCTCCTGGCTGCACACCAACTGCGCCCATTGCCACCTCGCGGGCGGGGCCAGCGGGCTCGGTCTGGTGCTCGACTACGACATCCCCCTGGCTGACACCGCGGCCTGTGACCAGACCCCGCAAAAGGGCGACCTCGGCGTGGCCGGGGCCCGGCTGATCGACCCGGGTTCGCCCTCGACGAGCATGGTCTACATCCGCACCGACGAGCCACCGCCCTACCGCATGCCCCCCCTGGCCACGTCGGTGGCCGACCCGGTGGGCCGCCAAGCGGTGGCGGACTGGATCACCAGCTTGCCCAACTGTGAATAGCCGGGCTCAGGTGCCGCAAAAGGTCGCCCGCACCACCTGGTCCGGGGTGGGCGGGGCTTGGAGCAACACTTGGTCGGGCTGGTCGTCGTAGGGCCGCCGCAGCGTGTCGAACAACCGGTCGAACCGGCCGAGGTCGCCCGCCACCGCGTCGTCGAGCGCGGCCTCGACCTGGTGGTTGCGGGGGATGAACGCGGGGTTGACCTGGTCCATCAACCCCCGGCGCTCGTCGTCGGGGCGCGGGTCTTGGGCGAGTCTTTGGCGCCACCGGGCGAGCCAGGCGTCGGCCCCGGCCCCGAGCGCGGCCCGCACCTCGGTCTCGTCGCCGGTGACCGCCCGGCCCAGGGCGCGGAAGGTGTTGGTGAAGTCCGCGCGGTGGTCGGCCATGCCGTCGAGCAGGCCGGTGAGCAGGTCTTTGTCCTCGTCGAGGCGGGCCGCGTGGTCGTCCGCGGGCACCCACAGCCCGACCTTTTCGCGGAACCGCGTGAGGTAGGCCCGGTTGAACAGGTCGGCGAAGCGGTCCACCCCGGCCTTGGCCTTGTCGAGGGCGATGTCGTCCTTGTCGTCGAGCACCGGGATCAACGCCTCGGCCAGCCGGGCCACGTTCCACTGGGCGATGGCCGGCTGGTTGCCGTAGGCGTACCGGCCCTGGCGGTCGATGGACGAGAACACCGTGGCCGGGTCGTAGTGGTCCATGAACGCGCAGGGCCCGTAGTCGATGGTCTCCCCCGCGACCTGGGTGTTGTCGGTGTTCATCACCCCGTGAATGAACCCGACCCCCATCCAGGCCGCGACCAGCGCCGCCTGCCCCGCGGCCACGTGGTCCAACAATGCCTCTGCAGGGCTCTTGCCGTCTCGGGCCTCGGCGGGCACGTGGCGCTCGACCACGTAGGCGGTGAGCGCCGCCAATGCTTCTTCATCCTCGCGCGCGGCGAAGTATTGGAACGTGCCCACCCGCACGTGGCTCTGGCCCACCCGGGTCAACACCGCCCCGGGGAGCGCCGACTCCCGCAACACCGGCTCGCCGGTGGCGACCGCGGCCAGGGCCCGGGTGGTGGGCACGCCGAGGGCGTGCATGGCCTCGGCCACGAGGTACTCGCGCAGCACCGGCCCGAGCCAGGCCCGGCCGTCGCCCCCCCGCGAGAACTTCGTGCGCCCCGCGCCCTTGAGGTGCAGGTCGTAGCGCACCCCGTCGGCGCCGATGAGCTCCCCGAGCAAAATCGCGCGCCCGTCGCCGAGCTGGGGCACAAAGTGCCCGAACTGGTGCCCGGCGTAGGCCATGGCCAGCGGCGCCGCCCCGTCGGGGACGGCGTTGCCCGCGAGCATGGCCACGCCCTCGTCGCCGCGCAGGGCCGCGGGGTCGAGCCCGAGCTGTTCGCACAGCCCCTCGTTGAGCTTCAGCAGCGTGGGCGCGCGCACCGGGGTCGGGTCTTGCCGGGCGGAAAAGCGTGCGGGCAGGGCGGCGTACGAGTTGTCGAACGGGACCAGGGCAGACATCGGGCCTCTCGGGCTGCACTTTCGTACAGGTCAAAAAGGCATTGTAGCGATGTCGCCCCCGGCGTGCCCGCCCCAATGAAACTGGACCGTCCCGCCGGTCGCGGCCGGGCTCAGCCTTTGTCCGCGGCCGGCTCCACGTTGGGCTGGGGCGCCTGCCAGCCGCCGCCGAGGGCCTGGTAGACCTTGACCAGGGCTTGTTTCTGGTTGCGCTTGGTCTCGATGAGCTCCATCTCCGCCTCGAGCAAGTCGCGCCGGGTCATGAGCACCTCCATGTAGTCGGCCCGGGCCGAGCGGTAGAGGAGGTTGGACACCTCGACCGCCCCTTGCAAGGTGTCGACCTGCTGGCTTTGGCGTTGGTAGCGCTCCCCGACGTTCTTGATGTTGGACATCTGGGTCATGACCTCGGTGAACGCCTTCAGCAAGGTCTGCTCGAACATGTACACCGCCTGGATCTGGTGGGCGTTGGCGGACCGGTACTCGGCGGTGATGGCCGAGCGGTTGAGCAGCGGGACCATCGCCCCCGCGCCGACGTTGTAAAAGAGCGAGGCCGGGGTCGCGAGCAGGTGCAGGGGATTGAACGCCTGATAGCCGAGGCCGAGATCGATGGAGAAGCTCGGGTAGAACTTCGCCTTGGCCACGGACACGTCGAGCTTGGCCGCTTCCAGCTCCCGGGCGGCTTGTCGCACGTCGGGCCGGTTGTCGAGCAGGTGCGCGGGCAGACCGGTGTCGACCACGTCCGGGGTGGGGAGGTCGAGGTCGGCCCGGCTGCGGACGACTTTTTGGGGATAGCGGCCGAGCAAGAAGTTGATGCGGTTCTCGACGTTGACGCGTTCTTGGGCAAGCTCGAAGCGCCGGGCTTTGTTTTTCAGGATCTCGGCCTGGAAGTACTGCACCGCCAATTCGGTGGCCCGGGCGGCGGCCTTTTTCAGCTTCACGATCTCGAGGGCGTCCTCCTGGATCTTGATGTTGCCGTCGACCACGTCGAGCTGGCGGTCGAGGGCGACAAGCTCGTAGTAGGAGTTGGCGAGCTCGGCCACGATCTCGGTGATGAAGAAGTTCCGGGCTTCGATGCTGCCCTGGTACCGCTGGTCGGCGGCCTGGGCCGCGGCCCGCAGCTTGCCCCACACGTCGATCTCCCAGGAGGCGTTGAGGCCGAAATTGAAGTCAGGCAAGTTCACCGGGACGCCGGTGGCCTCGTCGGCCATGCCTTGGCTGGTGTGGGTCCCGACCTTCTCGAGCCCCACCCCCGCCCCGGCCCCGAGCTTCGGCATGTATTCGCCGCGGCGGGCCGACCGCTCGTTGAGCGCGATGATGATCTCCTGGGTGCGCACGTTGAGCTCTTGGTTGTTGGACAGGGCCTCGGCGATGAGCGCGCGCAGGTCCTTCTCCACAAAGAACTCATCCCATTGTTTCTGCACCGCCACGCTGAGCGGGCCCGGCCCCTCGACTTTGTCGTCGTCGGACGGGGCCTCTGGGGTGCCGGGCCCAAAGCTCTTCGGCATGTCGCGGTTGGCGGCCCGGGCCTTGGCTTGGTCGAGCGAAGACACACAGCTGGCGGCCATGGCGGTGAGCCATCCGGCGCTCACCACCGCGAGAAGGGTCTTGGTCGCGCTCATGGCTGCACCTCCTTGTCGTCGCTGGGCTCGGGCGGAACCGGCCCGTGGTGTTCGGTGAGGGGTTCGTGGTCCTCGCCCTTGATGAGGTTTTCCCGTTCGGCGATGTGACCAAAGATGAAGTAGAGACCGGGCACGATGACCACCCCGAAGGCGGTGCCGAAGAACATCCCGCCCAAGGCCGACGCGCCGATGGTGCGGTTGCCGATGGCGCCGGGGCCGGTGGCGAACACCAGGGGCACGAGACCGGCGATGAACGCGAACGAGGTCATCAGGATCGGCCGGAACCGGGCCTTGGCCCCCTCGATCGCGGCCTGGCCGATGGCCACGCCCTGTCGTCGTCGCTGGACCGCGAACTCCACGATCAGCACCGCGTTTTTGCCGAGCAGACCGACGAGCATGACCAGGCCGACCTGGGCGTAAATGTCATTGGCCAGGCCCATGACCTTGAGCAGCAAGAACGAGCCGAACACCCCCGCGGGCAGCGACAGCACCACCGCGAAGGGCAGCACAAAGCTCTCGTACTGGGCCGCGAGCACCAGGTACACGAAGGCGAGCACGATGAGGAAGATGTAGAGCGCTTCGTTGCCCCGCTGGGCCTCGTCAAAGGACAGGCCCTCCCAGGCGATGTCGTAGCCCCGCGGCAATGTAGCTGCAGCCACCTCCTTGACCGCGTCGATGGCGTCCCCGGAGGTATAGCCTTTGGCCGGCCCCCCGCGGATGGCGGCGGAGTTGTACAGGTTGTAGCGGGTGATCTCGTTTGGCCCTTGGGTCTTCTTGATGGTCATGAACGCGGAGTAGGGCACCATCTCGCCGGCTTCGTTCTTCACGTAGAGCTTGAGGATGTCCGAGGGCATCCGGCGGTGTTCGGGACCGGCTTGGGTGTAGACCTTAAAAAAGCGCCCAAAGCGGATGAAGCCTTGCTCGTAGGTGCTGCCGATGAGGATGTCGAGGTTCTCCATCGCCTTGCCGATGGATACGCCCTTTTGCATCGCCACGTCGTTGTCGATCACCAGCTCATATTGTGGATAGTTGGCGGCGTAAAACGTGAACAGGCCGGTGATCTCCGGTCGTTTGCGCAGCTCGTCCATGAACGCTTGGTTGATGCGGTCGAACTCGTGGTAGTCGGTGCCGTTGGTCTTGTCCAACAGGCGCAACGCAAAGCCGCCGGCCGCACCGTAGCCGGGGACCGCGGGGGGCTCGAAGAACTCCACGATGGCCCCGAGGTCCTTGGCTTCCTCCTCCAGCTCCTCGATGATCTCATGCACCGACTGGGTGCGCTCCGACCACGGCTTGAGGTTGATGAGGCAGGTCCCGGCGTTCGACCCCCGCCCCTCGGTGAGGATCTCGTAGCCGGCGAGGGCGGACACCGACTCGATGCCGTCCACCTCCTCGGCGATGGCCTGCAGCTCTTTGGACACCGCGTTGGTGCGCTCCAGGGTCGCCCCCGGCGGGGTCTGGACGATGGCGTAGATCATGCCCTGGTCCTCGTTGGGCACAAAGCCGGCGGGGAGCACAGTGTTGACCCCGACCATGCCGAGCCCGAAGCCCGCGAGCAGCACCGCGGTCACCACCCGGCGGTGGGCGATCTTGCGCAGCACCGCCACATACACATTGGTGCCGGCCCCGAAGGCGGCGTTGAACTTGTCGAGGGCCCAGTTGATCGGGGTGCGCCGCTTTTTCTGGCCGTGGGTGTTCTTGAGGATCATCGCGCACAACACCGGGGTGAGGGTGAGGGCGACGACGCCGGAGAGCACAATCGACGTGGCCATGGTGATCGAGAACTGCCGGTAGAAGATGCCCACCGGCCCGGTCATGAACCCGACGGGAATGAACACCGCCGACATCATCACCGTGATGGCGATGATCGCCCCGCTGATTTCGCCCAGCACCTCCTGGGTGGCGCGGTAGGGGGACTTGTTCTCCTCCTCCATCTTCGCGTGTACCGCCTCCACCACGACGATGGCGTTGTCGACGACGATGCCGATGGCGAGCACCAACGCGAACAGGGTGATGAGGTTGATGGTGATGCCGAACAGCGACATGAACATAAACGCGCCCACGAGGGAGACCGGCACCGCCAGGGTGGGAATCAGGGTCGAGCGCCAATCTCCCAAGAACACGAACACCACCAACGCCACGAGCACGAAGGCCTCGCCGAGGGTGTGGAGAACCTTCTCGATGGAGGCGTCGAGGAAGTTCGAGACGTCGTAGGAGATCTTGTAGTCCATCCCGGTGGGGAAGGACGTCTCCTTGACCTCCTCGAGCTCCTTCTTCACCCGTTCGATCACCGCGCTGGCGTTGGACCCGTAGGTCTGCTTGAGCACGATGGCCGCCGAGGGGTGCCCGTCGAGGTTGGAGTAGATGTCAAAGAACTCGCTGCCGAGCTCAACCTCCGCGATCTCCTTGAGCCGCAGGATCTCGCCTTCGGGGTTGGCCCGAATGATGATGTTCTCGTACTCCTCGGGTTGGTTGAAGCGGCCCTTGTAGGTGAGCACGTACTCGAGCGACTGCGAGGTCTTGCCCGAGCTGCGGCCGAGGCGGCCGGGGCGCCCGATCACGCTCTGCTCGTCGATGGCCTTCATCACCTCTTCGGCGGACACGTTGTAGGCGCGCATCCGGTCGGGGTTGAGCCAGATGCGCATCGCGAACTGTCGGCTGCCGAGGATCGTCGCCCGGCCAATGCCTTTGATCCGCTTGAGCACGGGGAGAATGTTGATGTTGGCGTAGTTGTACAGGAACTCTTCGTCGGCGTTCTTGTCCGTGCTGAAGAGGTTGACGTACATCAACATACTGGGCTGTACGCGGGACACGACCACGCCCTCAAGCTGGACCAGCGGGGGCAGACGGTTGAGCACCTGGTCGACGCGGTTTTTGACGTTGACCACCGCGCGGTTGGGGTCGGTGCCGAGCTCGAACACCACTTGGATGGTGGCCTCGCCCGCGGAGGTGGCGTCGGAGATGACGTACTGGGCGCCCTGCACGCCGTTGATGGAGCGCTCGAGGGGGATGAGGGTGGACTTGACCAGCACGTCCGCGCTCGCCCCGGGGTAGGCGATGGTGACGATGACCCGGGGGGGCGCGATCTCGGGGAACTGGGCCACCGGGAGAGTCCCGATGGCGAGCAGTCCCAAGAACACAATGAGACTGGAAAGAACGATGGCGAGGACGGGCCTATGAAGAAACTTCTGTAGCATGGGAACTTTTCCTGCGCGTCAACATGCGGGGCGCGCCCGCGGTCGCGAGGCGGCCGCGTGGGATGAAAACCAAAGGCGGAGGCGTGGGCGTCATTCGGCGGGCAACTCCAGGTGGGCGACGACGTCGCCGGGGGCTTGCAGCTTCACGTCGATGGTCTGGCCCTCGCGCACTTTGCGCAGGCCTTCGAGGAGGATGCGGTCCTTCTCCTCCAGGCCCCCGGAGAGCACGTAGAGATGGGGGAGTTCGGCCTGGACCGAGATGGCCCGGGACGCGACCTTGCCCTTGTCGTCCACCACGTACACGTATTGTCGGTCGAGAATCTCGAAGGTGGCCTTCTGCGGAATCACCAACGCGCCGGGCACGGTCCGGGACATCAGGATCTTCCCCGTCTCGCCGTGGCGAAGAATGCCGTTGGGATTTTTGAACGTGGCCCGGAAGGCGATGTTGCCGGTCTCGTTGTTGAAGTCGGCCTCGATGGTCTCGATTTTCCCCACCTGGGCAAACTCGCGCCCGTTGGCCATCACGAACTTCACGTCGACGACGCGCTGGTCCTTGGGCTGGGTGATGTAGTCGAGGTACTCCTTCTCGGTGACGTTGAAATAGACCCAAAGGGTGCTGTTGTCCGAGAGGGTGGCGAGCAGTTCGCCCTCTTCGAGCAGACTGCCTTTGCGCACATGAAAACGCCCCATGAGGCCGTCGAAGGGCGCGCGCACGGTGGCGAGACGACGGTGGGTCTCGGCCAGGGACAACTGGGCGTTGGCCTGCTTGACCTTGGCCTGGGTGAGGGCGAGCTCGCTGGGGGAGACAATGCCTTTGTCGGCCAACGTCTTGGTGTTGTCGAGCTCAATGGTGGCAAGCTCGGTCTCGGCCGCGGCCTTGCTCACCTCGGCTTGGTAGATGAGGGGCATGACCTGGAACATGCGCGCGCCGCTCTTCACCTCTTGCCCCTCGTCGACAAAGATGTCCTGGAGGTAGCCGGCTTCGAGCGCGCGCAGCTCGATGTGGTTGATGGCGTGGACCTGAGCGACGTATTCCTGGGTCAGCTCGGTGTCCTGGCGGAGGGGTTGGGTGACGAGGAACGTGGCGTGTTCTTCGTGGTGGGCTTCTTCATGGTGGCAACCGGCCAGGGCCATGGCGAACAGCGACAAGGCGGGCAGCAGACGTCGAAACATGGTTGGTTCTCCAACAAGGGGGGCGGACCGAATCTGGTCCAGGGCGTCCTGGGCGACACCGGTCGCGACAGGCAGACCACGGCGGGACGAGGCCCGCGGGGGAGGGGCTGCGGCCAGAGACAACCCGGCGCCAGCGGGATCTCGAACACCTCAGGTGTTCGCCGCGGGGGCCGGCCTCAGGGGCGCAGGATCAGCGGATGGTGGGGGGGCCCCGCGAGGAGCGGGGGGGACGACCACTGGCCCACAGGCGGGCATCGGGACAGTCCGCGCCGTGCGACCAGGTGGAGGTCGCGGCCGGGCTGAGGTCGAGGTCCTGGGCCACCGGGGGGGACGCGACGAAGAAGTCGGATTCGGAGACTTCCTCTTCGGACTCCAACGCGCCCGGGGGGGCGGTCAAGCCGATGACCAGCCCCGCCACCGTCGCGCCGTCCTCGACGTAGACGTCGGGCGAGCTGGCCGAGGCGGGGAACGCGGGCCAGACCGTGGCCAGTCCGACCAGGGACATTGCCAACAGCCAGGGGGCCCGCTTGAGTAAGTTCATCTCTGCTGCACGCTACCGTTGAGATATCGACCAAACAAGTCCGGCCCGAAAGGATCCGGACATGATTTTTTGCCCCTGGGGCAAAAAGTCTCGTCAGGCCCCCACGTAGCGGGCCAGGTGCCGGGCGGTGAGGGTGTCGGCCCCGGCCACGAGGTCGTGCGGCGGCCCCTCGAACACCACCCGGCCCCCCTCGTGCCCGCCGCCGGGGCCGAGGTCGATGATCCAGTCGGCGTGGGCCATCACCGCGAGGTGGTGTTCGATGACGATGACGGACTTGCCGGCGGCGACCAGGTGGTCGAGCAGGCCGAGCAGCTTGTCGAGGTCGGCCAGGTGCAACCCGGTGGTGGGCTCGTCCAGGACGTACACCCCCCCGTCGGTGCCCATGTGGGTGGCGAGCTTGAGGCGTTGGCGCTCGCCCCCGGACAGGGTGGTGAGCGGTTGGCCGAGCTTCACGTACCCCAGGCCCACGTCGGCCATCCGGCGGACGATCTTGTGGGCGGCGGGGAGGCGGCCGGGCCCGGTCTTGAAAAATGCCACTGCATCGTCCACGGGGAGGTCGAGGACGTCCGCGATGTTCAGTCCGCCGAAGGTGTACTCCAGGACCGCGGGCTGGAAGCGGCGGCCGCCGCAATCCTCGCAGCCGGTGGAGACCCCGGCCATCATGCCGAGGTCGGTGTAGATCACCCCCGCGCCGTTGCACGTCGGGCACGCCCCCGCCGAGTTGGCGCTGAACAGCGCGGGCTTTTGGCCGCTGGCCTTGGCGAACGCCTTGCGGATGGGGTCGAGCAACCCGGTGTAGGTCGCGGGGTTGCTTCGGCGCGAGCCTTTGATCGCGGCCTGGTCGACGTGCACCACCCCGTCGCGCCCGCACACCGAGCCTTGGATGAGCGAGCTTTTGCCCGAGCCCGCGACCCCGGTGACCACCACCAGCACCCCGAGGGGGATGTCCACGTCGACGTCTTGGAGGTTGTGGGTGTTCGCGCCCCGGATGTCGAGGGTGCCGGTGGGGGCGCGCAGCGTGCTTCGGTCCTTGAGCGCCTTTTCGCGGTGAAGGTGTCGGCCGGTGAGGGTGTCGCTTCGGTGCAGGCCGGGCACGCTCCCTTGGTACACGACCTCGCCCCCGCGGGAGCCCGCGCCCGGCCCGAGGTCGACGATGTGGTCGGCGATGTCGATGACCTCGGGCTTGTGCTCGACCACGAGCACGGTGTTGCCCTTGTCCCGCAACGACAACAGCAGGGTGTTCATGCGTTGGATGTCGTGCGGGTGCAAGCCGATGGTCGGCTCGTCGAACACATAGGTCACGTCGGTGAGCGACGAGCCCAAGTGCCGCACCAGCTTTGTGCGCTGGGCTTCGCCACCCGAGAGCGTGCCCGAGGGCCGCTCGAGGCTGAGGTAACCAAGCCCGATGTCGACGAAGGAGTCGAGGGCGTGGCCGAGGCTGTGCAACAGGGGGGCGACGGTCTCGTCGTCGAGGTCGCGCACCCAGGCCGCGAGGTCGCTGATTTGCATCGCGCAACAATCCGCGATGTTCACGCCTTTGATCTTGGACGACCGCGCGCCGTCGTTGAGTCGGGTGCCCCCGCAGTCGGGACAGGCGGTGAAGGTCACCGCGCGCTCGACGAACGCCCGGATGTGCGGCTGCATCGCCTCTTTGTCCTTGGACAGGAACGACTTCTGGATGCGGGGGATGAGCCCCATGTACGTCTGGTTGATGCCCGCGATCTTGACCTTGGTCGGCTCCTGAAAAAGAAACGCCTCGCGCTCCTGGGCGGAGTACCTGTTGATCGGCTTGTCGGGGTCGACGAACCCAGACTCGGCGATGCCCCGCACAGCCCAACCGTCGGGGGTGTAGCCGGGGATGGTGAGCGCGCCTTCGCGCAGTGACTTTGTGTCGTCGTACAGCTGGGTGTGGTCAATGTCATTGATCACGCCCATCCCCTCGCACCGGGGGCACATGCCCCCGGTGACGGAGAAGGTCACTTGCTCCTGCTTGGCTTTGCCCTTTTGGACCTCCACCGCGCCGGTGGCGTGCACGGTGGGGATGTTGAACGCGAAGGCCTTGGGCGATCCGACGTGGGGTTGGCCCAGCCGGCTGAACAGCACCCGCAGCATGGCGTTGGCGTCGGTGGCGGTCCCCACCGTGGACCGCGCGCTTTTGCCCATGCGTTCTTGGTCGACGACGATGGCGGTGGTGAGCCCCTCGAGCACGTCGACGTCCGGGCGGCTCAGGCTGGGCATGAAGCCCTGCAGAAACGCGCTGTAGGTCTCGTTGATCATGCGTTGGGATTCGGCCGCGATGGTGCCGAACACCAGAGAAGACTTGCCCGAGCCCGACACCCCGGTGAACACCGTGAGCCGGCGCTTGGGGATCTCGACGTCGACGTTCTTGAGGTTGTTGTGCCGCGCGCCTTGGACGCGAATGAGGCTGTGGCGATCGGCGGGGTGAGGGGCGTCGGGCATGGGGGCAGCCTGTCATCGGGCGCGACGCAGCCAAGCAAAAACGACCGCCCGCGGCCGGGCACCGGCGGCGGGCGGAGCTCGAGTCAAGGCGGGGTCAGGGGGTGGCGGTCTTTTTGCCTTTGGCGAGGTACGGCAAGACAAAAAGATAGATGCCGGTGGGCAACAACAGCAGCAAGGGGATGACCGCGATGTAGCCGAGCCACGGGGCGTCGGCCCCGACGCCCAAGGCGACGAAGTTGGCGATGGCGATCAAGGTAAAGGCCAGGGAGACCCACCGGTGGGTTTGCCGGACGATCTTGTTCATGCTCATACAGACTCCAAGAAAAGCGCTGGTCCCAACTGGGAATAGCTCAGTCGATGGTGGGGAGAAGCTCGACGAGGTTGTTGCTGAACATCCGCCAGCCGTAGCGGGCCCCCGCGAAGTTCTCCTTTTTGGCGGTGTGGAAGCCCGACTGGAGCACGGTGAGTTGCGTCCCGTCGTCGGTGGGGGTGAGGTGGAAGGTCACCACCGTGTTCAGGTGGCCGACGACCCAGCTGTATTGCAGCTTGGTCATGGGCTCGATCTCTTGGTAGACGCCCTCGACCTTTCCGTCCCAGCCGGGTTGTGGCTGGGTCTGGAGGGTGAACGCCGCGCCCACCTCCAACCTATCGCCGGTCATCGGCAGCAGCCACTTCTCGAGGAGGGCGGGCTCGGTGAGGGCGCGCCACACCTTCTCCGGCGCGTGCTTCAAGTCGAGCTCGAAGGTGAGGGTGTCGTGTTGGTCCGGGGTGGTCTTGTCGACGACGGTCATGGGTCCATGTCCTCCAAGAGTTGTTCAAGCTGGCCGAGGTGTTGGGTCCAGAAGGCGCGGTACTGGGCGATCCAGTCGACCAGCGGGCGCATGCCGTCGGGCTGCACGCGGTAGTACGTGCAGCGTCCTTGACGACGGCCGGTGACCAGCCCCGCCTCCTTGAGCGCGGCGAGGTGTTGCGACACCGCGGGCTGCGAAATGTCGAACCGCGCGGTGATGTCTTTGACCGCCGCTTCCCCCCGGGTGAGCGATTCAAAAATCGCCCGCCGGCTGGGGTCGGCCAGCGCCTGAAAGATCGCGTTTTCATCGATTGCCGCGCTCACGGACAAATGATAAGTGATGACTTATGGGAATGTCAAGCGGGGGAAATGTGGCCACCCGGCGCCATTGGGCTCGACGAGGCCTGCTCCGCCCGGTACCGGGAGGCATGAAGTTCAAGGATTTGGCCCTGGGGCCCGAGCTCCTGAAGGCCATCGCCGAGCAGGGATACGAGACCCCGACCCCCATTCAGCAAAAAGCCATTCCCCCGGCGCTCGAAGGGGAAGATGTGGTGGCGGTGGCCCAGACCGGCACCGGCAAGACGGCTGCATTTGCATTGCCGACGTTGCAGTGGCTGTACGACAACCCCCTCGAGCCCAAGCCCAAGCGCGCGCCGATCCGGTGCTTGGTGTTGTCGCCCACGCGCGAGTTGGCGTCCCAGATCGCCGATGGGTTCCGCGCCTACGGCAAGGGCACGAAGCTCAAGACCGCGGTCATCTTTGGCGGGGTCGGGCAGAACAAGCAGGTGCAAGCCCTCCGCGCCGGGGTCGACATCCTGGTGGCCACGCCGGGTCGTTTGCTCGACCTCATGGGCCAGGGCCACGTTCGGTTCGACGATGTCGAGGTGGCGATCCTCGACGAGGCCGACCGCATGCTGGACATGGGGTTCATTCACGACGTGCGCCGCGTGCTCGAAAAGCTCCCCGAGGAGCGCCAGACGCTGCTGTTCTCGGCCACCATGCCCGCGGACATCGACAAGCTCGCCCAGCGCTTCCTGGTCGAGCCGGTGCGGGTCGAGGTCACCCCGCCCGCGACCACGGTGGAGAAGATCGCCCAGTCGTTGTTTCACGTCGACAAGACCAACAAGCGCAAGCTGTTGCAGCACCTGCTCGAGGACCCGGACGCCACCCGGGTGTTGGTGTTCAGCCGGACCAAACACGGGGCCAACAAGATCGCCACCGCCCTCGACAAGTCGGGCGTCACCGCGGCAGCGATTCACGGCAACAAGTCGCAGGGCGCCCGCGAGCGTGCGTTGCAGGGTTTCAAAGATGGCAAGCTGCGGGTGCTCGTGGCCACCGACATCGCCGCGCGCGGCATCGACGTCGACGAGGTGACGCACGTTATCCAGCTCGACCTGCCGGAGGTGCCCGAGCAATACGTGCACCGCATCGGGCGCACCGCGCGCGCGGGGGCCGAGGGGGTCGCCTGGGCGTTCTGCGACCCCGCGGAGCGCGGCCTGCTTCGCGACATCCAACGGACGATCAAGATGACCATCGACGTCGTCGAGGACCATCCCTTCCCGGCCACGGGTGAGGTGCCGGCCGAGCCCGAAAAGCGCAGCCCGCGCCCGCGGTCGCGCAACCGGCGCGGCGGGGGTGGGGGCCGGCGCGGCGGCGGAGGCGGTGGCCGCTCGGGCGGTGGCGGCGGCCGCGGCGGGGGCGGTCGCGGCGGCGGAGGTCGCACCGGCGGGGGCGGGTCGGGCCGGGGCCGGTGAGACACACCCGCCGTGTACCGCGGCGCGAAGACGCTATTCACCAATGGGCGCCCGGGGGGCGCGGAGCGAGAGACCGAGATGGCGACGAAGAAAAAGGTGACGGCCAAGAAGGCCACGAAGAAGAAGGCCACGGCCAAGAAGGCCACGGCCAAGAAGGTGACCAAGAAGGCGACGAAGAAAAAGGTGACGGCCCAGAAGACCGCCGCGGGGGCCGGTTCGGACCCGGCGGTGGTGAAGGAGATCGATGCCAAGCTGGCGGGGTTGGAAGATTGGCGTGGCCCGACGTTGGGGCGGTTGCGGACCCTGATCAAGAAGGCGGTGCCCAGCGTCGTGGAAGAGATCAAGTGGCGCAAACCGTCGAACCCCTCTGGGGTCCCGACCTGGTCCAGCGACGGCCTGATCTGCACCGGCGAGATCTACAAAGACAAGGTCAAGCTGACGTTCGCCCAGGGGGCGGCGCTGCCGGACCCCGCGGGGCTGTTCAATTCCGGGTTTGGGGGGAACACCCGGCGGGCCATCGACGTGTTCGAAGGCGACAAAATCGACGAAAAGGCGTTCGTGACGCTGGTGGGGGCGGCGGCCGCGTTTAACGCGGCATAGCCGGGCGGGTCGCGGCGAGCTGCTCGGCCTTGGCGAACGCGCCCCACGCCGCGTATGCGGCCCGCGCCGCCCGGCGCGCCCGGCGGGCGGACGCTTCGTCGTCGGAAAAATCCATGGATAGCTGGTGGGCGAGGGCGACGTCGTTCATCCACCCGCCCTGGCGCGCTTGCTCCACCGCCCGCGACAGGGTGCTCAGCGCCCGCGCCTTGTCTCCATCGAGGTGGTGCACCGCGCCCTCGACCAGCTTGACCCGGTGGGCGAAGTTGCCCTTGTGGTGGGCCGCCAGCCGGCGCAACCCCGCGAGGTCGTGCTCGATGCGCGCCCGACACGCGGCCGTGTCTTCGGGGGAAGCCCGGCCCTGCGCCAGGCGGGCACACGCCGACAGCGCCGCGTGCTGGTACAGCATGGGCAAGTGCCAGGTGGCGGGGACCGCGTCGGCACAGGCGTGGGCCGACTCGAAGCAAGCCAGCGCATCGGCCCGGTCACCAAAGTAAAACCGTGCCAAGCCCATCATCATGTGAATCAAGAACGCCCCGCTGCGCGAACCGGACGCCAGCATCGTGGCCAACACCTCTTGCTCGTCGAAGCCATCGCCATTGAGCGTGCCCGGCTCGTCGGCCCCGGCGGTCAACACCCGCAGCCAGCGCTCGACCTGCAGATGCAGGTGCAGGCCATTGACCGACCCGAGCTCGCGCATCTTCTCGGTGAGCTGCGCGGCCTCGTCGACCAGCGGCCCCAACGGCGCGCCGCTGTAGGATGCGTTGAGCACGTAGTTGTGGGCACCGTACGCGGCGTATTCGAAGTCACCGGTTCGGCAGCCGATGTCAAAAATCTCCCGTGCCTGGGGCAGGGCCGAGGCCAGCGGCACCGTCCACAAGCAGCAGAAGTTGAACACCAGGTGCCGTGTGGCCGCTTCCAGGCTTCGGTCCGGAAACCGGTCGAGGAGACGCAGCGCAAGCTGGGCCCACTGTTGGGAGGCGGCGAACTTCTCGAGCGACGCCAACACCAGCCCAAACAACCCGAGGGCATAGGGCGTCGCGTTCGACAGCCCGCGGTCGATCGAGGTGGTGATGAGGTTGCAGGCGATGAGCGGCAGCAACAGCGGGCGACCGACGTAGGCGACGGGGCTGAGCCGCACCTGAATCCGCATCGCCGCTTCCACCTCCGGGTCGTCCAAGTCGTGGAGCGCCTCGATCTGTTCGGGGGTGGTCTGTTCGAGGCGGGACAGGAGGGTGTGGATGGCGGCGCCCACGTCCGCTTCGGTGGGGTCCCGTTGGAGCTCAACCCCGAGCAGGGCCAGCGCCTCGGCGCCGGCATCGATGGCCTCCGCGAACGCCTGGGTGCCGACCAAGGAGTCGATCTCCACTTCCCACGTCGACATCTGGTCGAGCGGGGACCGCGCGTGGGACTTGACCTCCGCAATGTGCTTGTGAAGCTGGGCCACGCGGTGGCTGAGATAGGCGCACTCGGTGGCGCCGACGTGCAGCGCCAATGTGAGCGCATAGTCGGAGTCCCAGGCCCCGGGGGGCAAAAACGCCAACCCGCGCTCAAAACACGTGAACGCCAGCGGGAAAGCGGCACTGGCGCGGGCCTGTTTGCCGGCTTCACACTGCAGCCGGGCCACCGCCACCCGCTCGTCGTCGTCGTCGATCAAGGCGCCGGCCTCGCCGAGGTGACGCGCGGCCTCGAGCACCCACGTCGCCGCCGGGTCGCGCGCATGACGGCGGGCGAGGGCGCGACCGAGCGCAAGGTGCAGACCGGCGAGGGCTTCGGGCCCGAGCGCCTCGACCACCGCTTCTCGGATTCGGTCGTGGTAGGTGGAGAGCACATCGTCCGCGCCCGCGCCCCCCCACACCACCAAGGACGCGCTGCGCAGGGCGAGCAGCGGCATCAAGTCGCCGCCGTCGATGGAGGCGGCGTCAAACACCACGGACTGGGCGATGGGGGTGCCCGCCGCGGCCACCATCTCCACCAGCCGGCGCTGGTCGTCGGGGAGCGCGCCGATGCGGGAGAGAATCGCCTGCTCGAGCGAGACGTCTTCCCGCCGCTCGTGGCCCCGCGGAGGGACACGAAATGCGCCAGCTCCTCGACGAAGAACGGCACCCCTCCGGCCTCCTGCGCGATGTACCGCACGCGCTCGTCACCGGCGTCGGCGCCGATGTCGCGCAAGGAGAGGCGGGCCAGTTCGGCGGCCTCGGCGGGGGGCAGCGCCTGCACGTCGATCGGCACCGCGGTGGGCTCACGCTGGGCCTTGGCGAAGTAGTCGGCGAGCAGCGGGTTGTTGTCCGCTTCGGGACGGAAACTCAGCACCAACAGAACCGCCGCGGCGCGCTCGCGGCCGAACAGCTCCTCGAGGAGGTCGGCGCTGTCGGCGTCGATCCACTGGAGATCATCGATGTGGATCACCACCGTCCGTCGCAGTTGGAGCGCGTCGAGGAGGTCGGCGAGGCCCGCCCAGGCGCGGCGCCGCAGCTCGAGCGCGTCGTTCGGCAGGGGGGCGTCGTCGAGCCGAGATCGCACGCCTTCGACGCTGCGCAGGGCGGGGAACATCGTCGCCAGCTCGGGCGTCCACATGGGCAGCAGCGCCGTCGCCTCCGGGGCGGGCAGCGCGCGCAGGTGAATCGCGATTTCGTCGACGACCCGATCGAACGCCTTGTAGGGCATGCTCTCTCGCTCGTAGCAGCGCCCGCGGAAAATGAGCGCGTCGTCGAGGTCGTGGACCCCGTCGAGAAAGCTGCGGAGCAGCGCGGTCTTGCCGATGCCCGACGTGCCGCGGACGTGGACCCGGGTGAGGTCGCGGGCGCGGGCGCGGCCGTAGGCGTGTTCGAGGAGGCAGAGCTCGTCTTCGCGGCCCACAAACTCGTGGGCCCGGCCGCGCGGGCGGCGCTCGAGGGCGTCGACACCGGCCCCGTCGAGCACCTGGAGGATGGCCTCCTGCGACGGCCGCTCTTCACTGTTTGCGCGGAGCAATTGCATGCACAGCGCGCTGAGCTCGGTGGGCACCTCGGGGAGCAGGTCGTGGGGGGCGGGCGGGGGCCGGTGGCGTTTGCGGAAGAGCAGGTCGAGCATGCTGTCGGCGCGGAACGGGTAGCGGCCGGTGAGGATGCGGTAGAGCATCACCCCGAGCGCATACCAGTCCGACGCGGCGTTGGGCGCGGCCCCGCGGAGCTGCTCGGGCGCCATGTAGGGCGGGGTCCCGCCGCTGGTGCCCACCGGGGCACGGTCCTCGAGCAGGCCAGACAGGCCGAAGTCGACGAGCACCACGCGGTCGTCGTCATCGACGAGGATGTTCGAAGGTTTGATGTCGCCGTGGAACAGCCCGACGTCGTGCAGCGCGATCAGGCCGCGGGCGAGCTGCAAAAAGCCCCGCCGGATTTCCTCGAACGATCGCTCCGGGGGGCACACCTCCTCGGAGTCGGTGAGCGGGGTGAGCTGTGCGGGCCGGGCCTGCAGGGTGGGCACGGTGGGCGGCGAGTCAAACGAGCGCGACAACGGGATCGTCTCGGCCACCGCCCGCGCGTAGCGCTCTTGGCGCGCCCAGGCCGAGAACCGTTGGCCCTGGACCAGCGCCATGGTGAAGAAGTGAAGGCCGTCGACCTCGACGAACTCGTGGAGGGGGGCGAGGTTGGGGTGGGCGAGATCGGCCGCGATGCGAAACTCACGCTTCAGGTCGATGGAGGCGGCGGGGTCTGCGTCGAGCAGCGTCTTGAGCGCGACGCGCACGCCCCGTTGTCGATCGATGGCCTCGTAGACCGTGCCCATGCCGCCGGCCCCAAGCGGGCGCACCACGTCGTACGGGCCGAGCGGCACCGGCTGCGCTTCGCTGCAGCCATTCAGCTCTTCGAGGACCTCATGAACCGATCGCGCCACCCGGTGAACCTACCCCGTCCACCGGGCGGACCGAAAGGGCGCCCCCGCCCGGCGCGCGGTCACACCTCGAAGGCGCCCACGGCCGCTTCGCAGCCTTCCCAGTTGATGCGCAGGTTCGTCTCGTCTTTCAACAAGTCCTCGGGGGGCAGCTTCACCGGAAATCCCGTCCAGCCTTCGGGCCCAAAGAAGTCGCCCGCTTCGGCCGCCGGGTCGGCGCACGCCCGAATGATGCCAAGCGCACCGTCCTCGGGGGACTGCGCTTGCTTCATGAAATCGCCTTCCAGTGACATGCCACCGGTCTGCGCGGTCGTGGTCTGCAGGCCCGTCGCCGCGAGGCCGGGGTGGGCGAGCAGCGCCTTCACGTTGGTGATGCCCTTGTCGTCGAGCCGCGCCTGCAACCCATACGTGAACGTGCAGTTGGCCAGCTTTGATTGGTGGTAGCGCGCCCAGCGCGGCCCGCTGAACGACGCGTTCTCGGCGTCGGTGCCGTCGCCGCCGAGGTCGCCCCCGGTCTTGCCGAAGTACTTCGCCTCGTGGGGCGGACCCATGCGCGCCGCCGACGTGTGGTTGACCACGCGGCCGTCGTCGCTCTTTCGCAACAGCGGGAACAGTTCTTTGGTGAGCAAAAACGGAGAGATGCTGTTGGTCTGCATCTGCACGTCGTAGCCGTCCCGGGTGGCCTGGTCGGGCAACGCCATCACGCCCGCGTTGTTGCAGAGCACGTCGAGCCGGTCGTGTTTTCGTTTGATCGCGTCGGCCGCGGCCCGCACGCTGGCGAAGTCCTGGAGGTCACACGCCACGGCTTCGAAGCGGCCCTCGGGCACCTCCTCTGTCAGGCGCGCGAGCGCGGCGGTGGCGCGTTCGCTCTCTCGGTTGAGCAAGAGCACGGTCGCGCCGCGCTTGGCGAGCTCACGCGCGCAGACGTAGCCGGTGCCGCTGGTGGTCCCGGTGATGGCGACCACGCGGCCGGTCATGTCCCGGGTGTGTTGTTGGATCACGGTGTTGAGGTGTTTGGTTTCGATGCTCATGGTGTCCTCCTGATGAGACACACCCTAGGCAAAGCCGCGCACGCCCGCTTGCCTCATTCTCCGGGATGTATGCCCAATCCTCTCGATTCGGACAGGAATGCGCGAGGGCCGCATTCGCTTGCTAGGCTGGGGCGAGGAGACGAACGCATTGGACCTGCGCCCCCTCGCCCGGAAGATCGACCGCCACCTGGCCGGGTCAGCGTCGGCGACCGCCGCGCCCTGGCCAGGCCTGTACCTGATCCGCGAGACCGCGCCGACCGCGTTGGAGGCCAGCATCTACAATCCCTTGGTGTGCCTAATCCTCCAAGGGGAAAAGCAGACCACCGCGGCGGACCGGACCATCACCCTGGCCCAGGGCCAATGTGTCTTGGTCAGCCACGACCTGCCCGTGGTCGCGCGCATCACAAAGGCCAGCCGCGAAGTTCCGTACCTGGCCCTCGTCATCGAGCTCGACCTCGGCGTGCTGCGCAGCCTGTACGACGAGGTGGGCGACGCCGGCTTTGCCGTCGAGGGTGCACGGGCCCTGGAGAGCGGGACCGTCGACGACCAAGTGGTGCGCGTCATCGAGCGCACCGTGGACTGCCTGGACGAGCCCGTCGACGCCCGCGTGCTCGGGCCGCTGCTCCAAAAAGAACTGCACTACCGTCTGCTGATGTCCGACGCCGGGGCGATGCTGCGCTGTTTGCTTCAGCGGCACAGCCACGCCAGCCAGATCGCGACCGCCCTGCACACCTTGCGCGCCGGCTTCAAAGACAGCCTGGAGGTCACCCAGCTCGCGCGCTCGGTGGGCATGAGCACGTCGTCATTCCATAAACATTTCAAGTCGGTGACGCGCACGACCCCGCTGCAGTTCCAAAAGGACCTGCGCCTCACCGAAGCGCGACGGTTGCTGCGCGGTGGAGAGCATTCCGTCTCCGTGACCGCGTTCGAGGTGGGCTACGGGAGCGCGTCGCAGTTCAGCCGGGACTACTCGCGGAAGTTCGGCACGCCCCCGCAAGCCGATCTCGGGGGGCGGTAGCGGTCAGCGCGCTCAAGCCGCGGTCGAAAACGATAAACGCCTGGAGCTGCTCCCATTGTGCAGGGATTCTCGTCGTGCCCCCGGCGCGATGGCCGCGTGCAAGCCCTCCTCTGACGGAGGCGCGTCGTGCCTCGTGACGCGGGTCTTGCCCGCGCCCCCGGCTTCGCGGCCCCGTCGTCCCCTCGTGGTTGGTCCACACCGCGGGCGACGGTGAAGACCGCGGTGGTTGCGCGCGACTTCGGCGGTTCACGCGCCGTCCTGCGGAGCCAAAAAAAACGGAGCCCGATGGCTCCGTTTTTTTGGCTCCGCAGGACGGGCTTTCTCCGGGTGTTGTCGCGCGCGTCGTCGATGTTCGGCGTTGTGTGGTCGTCGCCGCTGACTGTGGCGGCTCGTCGGGGTGAGGTGTCGCTGAGGTGGCGGAGGCGTTTGGTGCGTTTGCGTCGTGGGGCTCGCGGGCGACGGTGAAGACCGCGGTGGTTGCGCGCGACTTCGGCGGTTCACGCGCCGTCCTGCGGAGGCAAAGAAAAAGCACCCCTTGAGGGTGCTTTTTCTGGCTCCGCAGGACGGGCTTGAACCGCCGACCTAGTGATTAACAGTCACCCGCTCTACCAACTGAGCTACTGCGGACCACCTTCAGCGCCGAATCAAACTCTGATCGCACACACATGTCAAGCAAGGGGTTTTCGGATTTTGCCCCCGGTTCGCGATCGCGCCGCGATTGATCGGAACTGAGATAGACGACCACGTGACGTTGACAACGACGAGAAGGTCATTAGGCTAGGCGCCCGGGGGCGAGGCGAAGGGGTGAAGCGTTGGGAACGGTCGTCGAAATTTCTTCATTCATCGACCCTCCATTGTCCCCGCCCGGGGACGATTCGATCCGGGATGCCCCCCTCGAAGACCTGAGTGGCGACGCGCTGGACCGGGCGCTGGCCGCGTGGCTGGTGTTTGGCGGCGGCCCCGCACAGGGCGAATGGTTGGCCGCGTGTTTCGATGCCCGCCAACCCGAGGCCCGTCGTGCCCGGTTGGCGGATGGGTTCCGGGCGCGTTGGCCGGACTGTGACCATGTGCTGATCCGCACCGCGTTGACGTCGAGCGATCCCAGCGTTCGCGCCGCGGGGCTTCGTTGCACGGGGTCGAGCCGGTACGTCGCGTTGCTCGGCGAGGCCTTGCTCGGCCGAGACCCCGGTTTGTGCGACTTGGCCGCCGACGCCTTGGCGCGGGCCGGCTGCGCGCGGGCGGGGCGCTTCATCAGCGCGCGGATCCTCGACGAGGCGGACCCGATGCGGCTGGCGGCGCTGTTGACCAAGCTGCGGTCGATCCCCGGCGCGGAAGTGGACGGCGTGTTGCGGCACCACCTCAGCCACCGGCACGGCGACGTGCGGTTGGCCGCGCTCCACGGCTGCCGGGATCGAACGTTCGCGGGCGATGCGGCGCGGACGGCGCGCTTCGACGACGACGCCCGGGTTCGTGTGCTCGCGGTGTCGATGCTCGAGCACGCCGAGGATTTGTTGCCGTTGCAGGCGGACACCGACCCCACGGTGCGGCGCTTGGTGGCACACGCGCTGGGGCACGCCCGCCGCGCCTGACCCGCGGCGGAAGTCGGGCCCGGTCTCGCAATCGGCGGGTTTTTCAGTATGTTGCCGCCGTGGCGTCGAAGATCGCTGACCTGCTGAAAAAGCTCGGGGCCGAGCCCGACAACGACGGGCAGACCTGGACGTTGACCGGGGGCGCGCTGGGCATCGAAGGTTTGGTCGACAATGCCGTGATCCAAGTCTTCGCCGAGGAGTCCATCGGGTTCAGCGCACCGCGGGCCCTCACCGCGGTGGGGCCGATTTGGATCAAAGAGGTCGGCGACGAGAGCGCGCTGCTCTCCACCGTGCGGGACGCGCACCGGCGCCTGCACGAGCAACTCGACAAAGTCGCGTCGGGGCTCAGCGCCTTGAGCGCCAAGCCGACCATCCGCGATGGCCTGGTCGCGGCGGAAAAAACGATCGCGGGCTACGTCGTGGCGGTCGAAGCGGACAAGACCGGCGCGTTGCGGGTGATGGAGATCGGCGGGCGCGAGGTGTTGGCGGCCAAACAGCGCCTGGGCAAAGACGTCGCCGAGTTCGACGAGGAAGGATTCGACGCCGCGGTCCGGGAGACGGTCAACGAGATGCGCGAGTCCGGGCTGCTCGTGGGGCGCGGTGTGTTCGAAGCCAGCACCGCGCGGGCGGACATGTCCATGCCCGCGGCCGACGACGCGGCGGGCGCGGCCGAGTCGGCGGAAGCGGACCCCTCGTCCGATGACGACCCGGCGCCGTCCGGCCCGGCGCGGCGCCCTGCGCCTCGCCCTCGTCGTCGACCGCAACGGGGCAGAGCCCGGGCGGACTGGGATTCGTTGTCGGGCAGCGCCGAGCCCGTGGTCGACGAGGAGGATGACGACGACGGCGTGGCCGCGCAGCTCGACGTCGCGGCCGAGGACGAGGCGGGCTTGGCCGAGCCGCCGCCCACCGGCGCGGACGGCGGCGGCGACACGCCCCCGTCGGCGGACCCGGCCGGGGTGGTGTCCGAGATGCCGCCCCCCACCGCGGTGCTCGAGGCGGACGCGGGCTTGGAGGACGAGGCGTCCGACGACGACACGCGCGCGGTCGACGTCGAACCGAGCGCGGAGGCGGAGGCGCCCGACGACGTGGCCGCGTCGGGAGAGGTGTCCGATGCCGACGAGGACTTGGCCGCCAGCGGCGAGCCGCTTCCCGAGGGGGCGGAGGGCGCCGACGTCGCGGCCAACGAGGACGATGCGCCCGGGGACAAACCCCAAGGCGCGGACGACGTGGCCGGTGCGGCGTCGTCGGATGCAGACCCCGATGCGCCGGGGGGCGGGGCGACCGCGGTGGAGTCCGCGGCGGCGGTTTTGTCGTCGTCGAGCGCGTCCTCCTCGTCGTCGGAGGAAGCGGCCGCGTCATCGTCCGCGTCATCGTCCGAGCCGGTCGACGACGACCAGGACGAAGTGGAGACCCCACCTGAGCCCGCGGTGGCCGGCGACGAGCCCGGCGCAGACCCGGCGGCGCCCGCGGCCGAGAACGAGCCGGCCGCCGCGCCGGCGAGCGCGGGCGAGGCCGACCCACCGCCCGGCGCCGACGTGGATGCCGCGGACGATGACGCGGCCCCCGAGGTCGAGACACCAGGGCCGTTCGTCGAGGACGAAGCGGACGCCACCCGCACGGTGGCCGCCTTCACGCCCCCCAAGGAGGCGCTGCCGTCCGATCAGCAATCGTCGTCGGACGAGCCGGCCGAACCTCTGACCAAAGATGTCGAGACGCCCGCGCCGGAGGGTCTCACCGCCGACGCGCCCGACGCGTCGTCGTCGAGCGAGCTGCCCGCGCCGAGCCCGGCCGCGCCCCGGGTGCCCACCGTCACCGGCAACCGGCCCTTGCCGCACGCGATCAGCGCCGAGCCCGATGACGAGGACGCGCCGATGCCGGAACACACCGTGCTGACGCCGTTGCCTCAGCTGTCGTCGTTGCGCGCGAGCATGACCGGCACCCAACAGGGCGAGGCGTGGTCGATGTCGCTGTCGGCTGAAGACAGCGAAGAAGAACTCGCCCGGGCGATGGAGGAGATGTCCTCCGACGAAGACTCCCTCGACGTGTCCGGCGCGGACGACAGCGGCGCGTTCGACAGCGACGAGCGACCCACCGACGTCGCCCCGGCCCCGACGCCCACCGTCCCGGCGCCCCGGACCGCCGGTCCCGCCGCCCCGGCCGACACCGCGGTTGCCCCCCAGTCCCTCGCCTCGCCCCCGCCGCCGTCGTCGTCGAGCACCGGGGGCCCACCCCACGACGCCGCGATGTCGATGGCCGAGGCGTGGGAGGCCAGCACCGAGCACCGCCCCCTGGGCAAGCAAGAGCCGATCCCCACCGCGTCCCTCGGCGACGGGCCCATGTCCGTCGACAGCGCCCTGGTCGAGCCCATCGTCAGCAGCGACGATGCCCACCCCGTCATCGGGGCCGAACCCGAGGACAAAAAGCCCGACAGCATCACCGACCAGACCGCGATGGGCGGCGACGCCCAAGCGTCGGACGACGCGGGGTTTGCCGCCGAGGTGTCACAGACCGCGGTGCCCGAGCCCGAGGCCGACCCGGCGGCCCCGGCGGCGCCGTCCCTCCCCGAGGAGTTCGACGACCACAGCACCGGGGGCACGGGCGAAGTCCACCGCACCTCGTCGGCGGAGAGCACCTTTCAAAAACTCTCCGACGTGGTGGGCTCCGGCCTGTCCACCGGCAAGACCGGCGCCATCGAGCTCGACGCAGAAGCGTTCGCCACCCTGCGCGCAGCGGGGCAGGCCAACGACGAGCTCGAGGGTTTGCTCGACGAAGAAACGCAGCTCACCGCCCGCCTGGCGCAGGTGCGCGAACGCATCGCCGAGCTGCGCGCCGAACGCGAACTCAAAGCGCGGGCCGACGCAGAAGAGCGCCCCACCCGCCGGCTCGCGGCGAGCATGAAGAAAATCCGCGAGGAGCGGGGCGAGCCCGACACGCCCGACGACGGCGACGAGAACGCATCGGCGGCCGACGCGTTCTCCGACGGGGTGGCGCTCGAGGACGTGCGCCGGGCGTTGGCCGCGGACAAGACCCAGATGCTGGAAGGCGGGTTTGACTTCGCGCCCTCCGACGACGAGGGCGGGGTGTTCGACAGCCCGTCGCAACTGCAGGCCGCGGACAAGGTCGCGTTGGTGGTGCAAAGCCAAAAGGCGCTCGAGCGTCTGACCCGCGAACTCGAAGGGCGCGTCAACGGCGTCGTGCCCCTCAGCGCCATCGACGACCTCCCCGCGGCCCACGCCCGCGAGATGTTTGGCGTGGTGGTGTTCGTGCGCCCGCGGTTGGACGCCCGGCTCACCGATTGCCTGGACGCGGTGCGCGCGCTCGGGCAAGCCCCGAAGGTGTTGCTGCTCAGCCCGCACCCCAGTCTCGACGACAGCAAGCTGATCGACCTGCGTCTGGACCTCCCCAAAAAGACCGGGGATGTGGCCGACACCGTGGTCGAGGGCATCGCCTCGTTGCGCTGAGGCGCCCACCGGATTTGGCCCAAAACGACGACGGGCCTTCCCGAAGGAAGGCCCGTCAATCTTGGTGGAGCTAAGCGGGATCGAACCGCTGACCTCCTGAATGCCATTCAGGCGCTCTCCCAGCTGAGCTATAGCCCCAGAAGAGACCCCATCGCTAAACAAACGCAGAAGACTTGTAAAGCGCTTCCGCCGCTTTTGCCGAAAATCACGTGGGGTCTTCGGGCGCAGCGTCCGCAGGCTCCGCCGCGGTGCCCGGCGTGCCCCCGGCGTCGTCGTGGCCGCTCGTGGGCCCGCCCTCTTTCGCCGCGATGTCGCGCTCGATTTCGTCGAGCCGCTCGCACACCGCCCGCCACGACTCGGGCATGTCGTCCCGGGGGCCGTGTTCGTGCACCAACCGCCCCAGCTCGGCCCGCACCTTTTCGCGGTTCTGGCGGAGCATCACCGCGTCCAGCTTTTGCCGGCCCACTTCGGTGCCTTGCACGATCACATCTTTGATCTCGTCCAGTTGGTCCACCGCGGCTTTCCACAGGTGGTTCAACTCGCGCTTCAGGTCCGATTTTTCCTCGGGCATACCGCCTCCCCACCCCCTGATGTCACCCTCACCCCGCGGCGCCAACCCTTTCCGCGGGCCCCCCGATGGTGGCACACTCGGGGCATGCGTCATTGGCCCTGGCTGCTGGCCGTCGTCCTCGTGGCGGCGGCGTGCACCGACAAGCGGACGATCCCGACGACCCACGCGGACAAAATCCACGTGGTCGTCGCGCTGTCCGACGAGGCCGCCAAAGCGTCGTCGGCGACCGAGGTGCTGGGCACAGGCTGGTACGCCAACGTCGAGGTCGACGCCCAGGACCGCATTCACGTCGCGTACACCGACGCGGACATGGGCGACGTCTTTTACGCGGTGTCCCCCGCCACCGCCCTCAACTTCGAAGCCCGCCAGCCGGTCGAGGTGGGGGGCGCGGTGGGCGGCTACGTGCAGCTGGCCCTCGCGCCCGGGGACGTGCCCGTGCTGTCGTACTACCACCAAGACCAACGCACCTTGCGGCTCGCGCACCGGGCCAAAGACCTGGAGGCGATGAAAGCCGCCGGGGCGGTCGTCGATCTGACCGCACCGCCCCCGGCCGATCCCGCGGACATGTTCGCGAGCCCCAACCGCTACACCATGGGCGACGGGTGGGACGCGGAGGACGTCACGTTCGGCGACCACGTCGGGCTCGGCGGCCGGCTCTTCGTCGACGACGCGGGCTTTCCCCACATCACCTACTACGCCCGGGGGCGGCGCTTCCGCTACGCCCGCCGCGTGGTGGGGGCGCCGGCGTTTGGCACCGCCGCCCGCGAGCGGTTCGAGTTGCTCGACGTCGACGAGAAAGCCAGCTCCTCGTACACCATGACCACCGGCTTGGTGGTCACCACCGACCAGTCGGTGGCGGTCTCTTACTGCAACTGGAACTTCGTCGAGTCACAACTCAAGTTCGCGGTGCTGAAGAAGGGCGATCACAAGTTCTCCATCGTCGAGCGCCCGTTGGAGCGGGGGGTCGACGGGTGGCACAGCGCGGTGTTCGAGAACGGCCCCCGGTGGCGCGTGTTTTTCATCGACGGGGCCGAAAAGGCGCTGTCCGAAATCGCCATCGGCAAGACGTCGGGGCAGTGGACGCCCCCGCAAAAGTTGCTGCAGGGCCCGGGCGCGTTTGTCATCCGTCTCGCCGACGACGGCACAATTTGGGCCCTGACCCGTGGCCAGGCCGCCCCGCGTCTCGGCAACAGCCCGGGCGTGTGGCTGCTCGAATACCCCAAAGGCGATCTCAAAGCCGTGCGCCGCATCGTCCTCGACGAGGGCCGCGCCGACGACCCCTGGCTCGACCTCGCGTTGCGGCCCAACGGCCGGCCGGTGGCGGTGTGGACCGCGAGCGATCACCGCTCGATGAAGCTGTACGTTCACTGAAAGGCGCTGGGTTGGCTCGCTTTCGCCCGCCAACCGTGTGATCACTCCCGGCGCGGGGTAACCTCGCGGTCTGGGCGACACCTCGCCCGAAGGAGCACGACCCGGTCTTGCGCGCGTACATCCTCGGCGGAAAGCCGGTTCATTTCCCGTTTCTGTCCGGCATGTTGACCTACAACTGCCAGGACTGCGATGCGCCCTGTTGCCGCGGCAATGGCATTGGCATCGGGCGCTCCCGGGAACTGGTCACCCTCGCCTCGGTGCAAAAAAAGCTCCCCCTGTTCGCCACCCCGGGCTTCTCCGGCAGCGCGATGCTCAGCCTGAGCGCCCCCAAGGAGGGCTGCTGGTTCCTCGACAAGAAGGCCCGCTGTCGTCTCGAGACCGTGATCGGTCGCCAGGCCAAACCTGCGGGGTGCCGGCTGTTCCCATTTCAACGGCTGCGTCAGATGGGCAACGCGGTCACGGTGATGCCCGACTTCGTGTGTCCGCTGTCGGTGGCCGATTCACCCGACGAGACGGGGCCGTTTTCCCACGACGAGCTCGTCATCGAGATGCACCGCACCCACATCCCCGCCCGGGGCCACCAGCCGCTGCCTGCCCCCGCAGACATGACCTGGGACGTGGCCCAAAAACTCGAGCGCCGGGTGGTGCGCAAAAGTGAAAAGCACCTCAACGACAAGAGCTACGTGCCCTTCGCCCAGCGCCAACTGAGACTGATCGAAGGGCGCAAAGACGACGACCGCGACCTCGCCCAGCTCGAGACCCTGGAACGCGACCTGCGCTCGTTTCTCGACGTGGCCGGCCCCTCTCGCCGCGAGAACGTGCACGACATGGTCGCCCTCACCGGGGTGCTCCGGCTCATGACCTCCGGGCTGCCCCGGCGGTCGATGCCCTCTTTGCTGCTCGCGACCACCATCCTGCTCGACGCCTACGACACCATGAAGGGCACCCGCCACAGCTCGCGCACCCCGGTGTCGCTGTTTGAGCAGCGCCTGCCGTTCCTGTTCGTGCTCAGCCACCTCCTCGACAAGCCCATGCTCGTCGAGAACGTGGACCCCAAGCGCCTCATCTCCACTTTCCCCGCGGTCCGGGCCCCGCTGCTCAGCGTGCTCGAAGCCGTGGTCGAAAACCGTGCGGTGGCCCGCCCCAAGACCACGCTGCAAATCCTCGAGGACCAAAAGCGCACCTTCCGGCCGCCGCTCACCTTTGAAGCGGTCGCGATGCTGTACGGCCTCGGTCGCATCCTGCTCTCGCACGGGCAGTTCGTGGCCGGCCGGGCCCGCGCGCCGCAATCGTGACGGCGCGGCCGCGTCACCCGTTGACAGCGGTGCGCAACCGTGGCCCCATCCTTCCCGACGCGGGAATAGCTCAGTTGGTAGAGCGTCAGCTTCCCAAGCTGGATGTCGCGGGTTCGAGCCCCGTTTCCCGCTCCAGGTGCCCCCTCTGGGGGCTCTTTTTTTTTTGAAGTGCCCCACAAAACAAAAACGCCGGCCTCGCGGGCCGGCGTTCTTGTTTGACCGGGGACTGGCCTAGTCCCAGATGCTGTTCCAAGTATCGGCGATGCCGCTGCCGACGTCGGACACGATGTTGCCCACGTTGACGTTGAGGTCGACGGTGACCCGGCCCCCGAGCCCCACCGCCGCGCCCAGGTCGGCCCGCGCGCGGAGCTTGCCGCCGGAGTAGCTGAGCTCGGCCGACGCCGCGCCGCCGAGGCCGGCCTGGCCGCGGCCGGTGACGCTGGCGCCGCCGTAACGGTTTTCGTAGCCGACGCTGCCGCGCACCTCGGCGCCGACGAAGCCCTCGGCCCCGACCCGCGCGCCCACCTCGCCCTGGGCGGGATTGAACCGCACCCCGGCCCCGACGTCGGCCCGGGCCCCGATGTGGGCCTCCCCCTCGACGAAGCCGCCGCCGGCCACCGAGCTGGTGGACCCGAGCTGGGCCCGCCCGCTGGCCCCGACGAGGTCGGCTTGTCCAGTGGCATTGATGCCGACGTTGACGTTGCCGGCCTTGAAGTCGACGGTGGCCGCGCCGTCGACGCTGCCCTGGGCGGCGAGGGCGTGGTACTCGCCCCCCGCGCCGGTCTCATCGGCGGTGTGCCGGGTGTCGTTGCTGGTCACGAGCCCGTGATAGTCGTTGTCCCCCGCGATGTGCACGCCGCCGAGGGAGCCGCCCACGCCGACGTTGTCGGACAGCGAGCGGCCTTCGTTGGCGGTGGTCTCACTGCTGGTGCGGTTCAGTTCGCGGCCGGTGGTGTTGTTGCGCGCGGTGCCGTTGCGGGTGGTGGTGGTCGACTGACCGTCGTTGACGCTGTCGGTCCGGCTGTTGACGGTGTGGTTGGGATAGCGCGTCTGCTGGAAGGTGGTGTTGCGCGACCGGGAGTTGGAGCCTCCAATGACATTGCGGCTGCCGGTTTGGCCATCGGACGCCTTGGTGTGCAGCGAGCCCTGGGGCGGCCCTTGCTCCGGGGTCGTCGAGGTCCCGTTCGACGGCTGGTCCGTCGACGACGGGGTGCGGTAGCCGCCGCCGGCGCGGAGGTTGTTGACCTCATTGGCGAGGCCCGGGTCGCCCTGCGGCCCGGCGGTGCCGTTGCTGCCTTGCGGCGAGACGCTGACCTGCGGCTGGGAGGTGTTGTTGCGGTCGAACGAGTCGGACTGGCCTTGCACCCCGGAGGTGTTCTGGGTGCCGTTGGTGGCTTGGTTGCCCTGGCTCTGTTGCGTGCCCTGGGTCCCGGCGGTCGACGACGGGATGTTGATCTCTTGCCCCGGGAAAATCAGGTCGGGGTTTTTGATCTGGGGGTTCGCCTTGATGACGTCCTGCAGGCTGACATTGTTGTCCTTGGCGATGCCGGACAGGGTGTCACCCTTCTTCACCGTGTGGGTTTGTCCCGCGTTGTTCGCACTCGGGCCAACGCCGGTGCTGCGGGTTGGGGTCGTGTTGGTGGCGCCGCCGACACTCATGAAAAGCCTCCCAGGGATGTGATGCAAGACGCGCTTGCCGCGAAGGAATTATCTCTGAAAAAACACACTCGTTGCGAGTCATCGTCGACGACAAATGGCGACATGTGGGCACCGGTCCGACGTGTGACGACCTCGCCGTACGCGCTACCCGTTCAGCAGACGCTGCGCTTCTTGGCGCTCGGCGTCGGCCGCGTGGGGGTTGTTGAGCACCATTTTGGCGTACTGCTGCGCTCCTGCGGCGTCGCCCTGTTCTTTCTTGGCCAAGGCGAGGTGCCACTGCAGCGCGGGGTGGTCCGGCACGCGGGCCAACGCGGCGGCGAGAATTTTTTCTGCGCCGGGCGGATCCGGCGGATCTGCGGTGAGGGCCAACCACCCAAGGCGGGCGCTCGCTTCCCCGCCGGGATCACCCGCTTGGATCGCAGCATCGTACGCCGCCCGCGCGTCTCCAGGTTTGCCCAGGCCCTCGAGCGCGGCGCCGAGCAGGTGGTGGCCACGCCAGTAGGCGGTGTCGCTGTTGACCGCGGCCCGCGCGTGGCCCTCGGCGTCGGCGGGCGCGCCGCGTTGCAGGGCGAGCAGCGCGAGGTTGCACAGGTCCTCGGCGTTGCGTTGGTCGGGGGGGATGTCGAGCAACGCCGTCTCCGCCCCGGCGAGGTCGCCGAGGTCGCCGCGCACGGTCACGCGCAAGCGGAGCAACGCGAGGTCACCGGGCCGGTGCTTGAGGCCCTCGTCGACGGCGCGGGCCGCGGCCTCGAGATCGCCGGCCAGGGCGTTGCTGCGGACCAGAGACTCGAACGCGTCGGGAAAGGTCGGCTCGTTCTTGATGCAGTTGGCGTAGGCGAGCCCCGCGCGCGCAAAGTCGCGCGCCAGCTCAAACCCTTGGCCCAAGTAATAAAACGTGATCGCCGAGCCGGGCATCGCTTCGGCGGCCTTTTGCAGATGTGGCAAGGCGGCCTTGTAGTCGCCCTGGGTGAGCAGCGAGACGCCGATGCCGTGGCGGGCCGCGGGCACGTCGCCACCGTCTTGCAGGGCGGTCTGGATTTGGGACACGGCCTTTTTGTGCTCGCCGGCCGCGGAGAGCAGCGCGCCGTAATACGCGCGCGCCACCGGCGCCCCGCGGCCTTTTTGGTTGGCGAGTTTGGCCAGCGTCTCCTGCGCCCCTTCGGGGTCGCCCTGCGCCGCGGTGAGCCGGGCCCGGCCCACTTGCACCAAGATGTCGTCGGGATGACTGGCCTCCAGGCTCTTCAGGGAGGCCTGGATGGCGTCGAGGTCGGCGTCGTCAAACGCGCGCTCGAGCTCGTCGAGCGCGTCCTGGGGTGCGTTGCTCATGCGCCCAACCTAGCGCAGGCGGCCGCGCGAGGCACCCCAAAGGTGGGGTGGCGTGTTCGGTCAGCGGCGGGTCAGCGGCGCCTTCTTGAGGGTGGCCCCGTCGAGGTACAGCAACGCCGGCGACGCGCCGCCCACAGACGGGAAGCGCTCGATGCTGTCGAAGGTCACCATCAACGGGCCCGTGCGGTAGCCCGGGTCGTTGAGGTCGGTGAGGTAGAGGTCGCTGTCGACCAGGACCGCGCCTTCGTCGTACGTGCGCTCGAACACGAGGAGCGTGCCGTCGGGCGAGAACTGCGGCTCGGTGCCTTGGCCGAGGAAGATGCGCGCGCCGTCGGCGACCCGGTAGAGGTACAGGCCGGTCTTGAGCCCTTGGTACACCACGTGGGAGCCGTCGGGGCTGAGCACGGGGGCGAAGAAACGATCGTCTTCTGCGTCGGACGACACCTGCACAATGTCATTGTCGATGCGCAGGTACACGTCGTGATGCTGTTGGAACACCCGGAGGGCAGGATGGGCGTCGTAGGGGCCGACCATCTGGCCCTTGTCGTCGACGAGAACGGTGGGGGCGTCCGCGTACGGGGTCCGGCGCAGCCGGTGAAAGATGTGCGCGCCGTCCGGGTGCCAGCCCGCGCCGACGCCGACCGCGTCGCGGGCGACCAGCGGGGTGACGTCGCCACGGTCGATGTCCAGCACCGACAGGGCGCCGTACCCCGGCTCCGCGAACAGCACCTGGTCGCCCAGGGGCGACAGCACCGGCGCGATCATGTCGCGCAGGATCACGTCCTCGGCTTGTCCCAGTTCGAAGGTGGGTTCGCCCTCCTCGGCGTACAGCAGCGCGGGGTCGTGCGGCTCGACCACCACCCGGTCGTGGGGGTGGCAGGTGTCGGGGCTGACCCCGGGCACGTGGGCCTGGGCGGCTGGGGCCCCCAGCGCGCAGAGAAGCAGCAGGCCGGTGAGCCCGGTGACGTTGTCGCGTCGTCGACGACGGGGCAAGAACAGGAGCCCGGCGAGCGCGAACAGGGCGAGTCCGGTGCCGCTTCCCGTGCTGCTGCACCCGCCGCTGAGCGGGGCCGACTGGGGGTCGTCGTCGTCGGCGCTGGCGATGCGGACCCGGGGTTGTTCGCCGGATTCGGGTTCGGGCTCGAGGGAGACGGTGGGCTCGGGCTCGGGCTGGGCTTCGGGCTCGACGGTCACGGAGGGCTCCGGTTCGGGTTGGGGCTCGGGGCTGGGCTCGGGCTGGGGCTCGGGGCTGGGTTCGGGTTGGGGCTCGGGGCTGGGTTCCGGCTCGGGCTGGGGCTCGGGGCTCGGTTCGGGCTCGGGGCCGCTCTCGACGGGGGCGAGGCCCACCGAGCACCACACGGTGGCGTCGGTCTCGACGGTGCAGGTGCGGGTCGCGGTGGTGTACCCGGCGAGGGCGACCTCGAGGGTGTGATCGCCGGCGTCGAGTTCAAATGTAAATGCACCGGTGCCCGCATCGGAGCTGGCGGTGTCGCCGGTGTCGGTCACGGTCACCGTCGCGCCGGCGAGGCGGACATCGGTGCTGCCGTCGGCTTGGATTTCGTACACCACCCCGGTGGCGGTGCCGGTGGTGGAGACGGTCGCGGGGAGCAGGCCGATCGAACACCAGCTGTCACCGCCGCTGGTGATGGTGCAGCCGCGGGTGGCGGTGTCGTAGCCCGGCGCGCTGGCGGACAATGTGTAGTCACCGGGGGCGAGGTCGATGCTGAACACCGCGTTGTCCGCGGACACCCCATAGGTGTCGCCGGTGTCGACGACGGTGACGGTGGCCTGGTCGAGGCGGATGTCGGTGTTGGCGGTGCCTTGTCCTTGGTCTTCGAACACCACCCCCAGGGCGGTGCCGTCGGTGTTGCCGCCCCCGCCGTTGCCGGGATCGACGCTGACGCCGAGGTGCTGGCCCAGCGCGATGAGGTGCGCCTCGGCCGCGCGTTGCCGTTCGTCGGGGTCGGAAAGATACTGGATGTCCACGTTGCAGTTGTTCATGAAGCCGAGCTCGGTGAGCGTGGCCGGCATCGCGGTGGCGGTGAGCACGGTGAAGTTGGCGGTCTTGCCGCCCCGGTTGGTCAGGGGCCAGGTCGCGATCATCTGCGCCTGGATTTTGTTGCGCAGGTCGAAGCTGTTGTTGCTGCCGTTGGTGGCGCAAAACGTCTCGATGCCGGTGGCCACCACCCCGGCGGAGTTGGCGTGGATGCTCATGAACCGCGCCGCGCCGTTGCTGTTGGCGAACGAGGCCCGCCCGGAAAGCGACACGAACGAGTCGTCGGTGCGGGTCATGACCACGGAGAACCCGTTGTTCTGCAGGAGTGTGCGCAGGCGCAGCCCGGTGTCGAGGTTGACGTCCTCTTCTTCATACCCGCAGCCCACCGCGCCAGGGTCTGACCCGCCGTGTCCGGGGTCGACGGCGATGACGGTCTGGGCCGACGCGCCGGTCGCGAACAGAAAAGCGAGGGCAGCAAGTAGGTGCTTGTACGACATGTAAGGACTCCTCCACAACGACGACAACGTAGGGCGCAGACGGCGCCTCAGCATCGGCTGAACGTCGGACTCGGATTTTGTGTGCGCTGGGCCCCGTTTGGCGACGAAACCCTTCTGATACGAACCTGAAAGTGACCGACGTAAGCCAGCTCTTGCAGCAGCGGCGGGTGATCGATGATCGCCTGTTCGCAGAACACTCCGAGTTTTGCGCCGTGATGTTCACCGACATTGTCGGGTCCACGGCGTTTTTTGAGGCCAAAGGCGACATCGAGGGGTTGGCGCTGGTGCACCGGCACAACGAGATGTTGTTTCCCCTCGTCGAGCAGCACCGCGGCGAGATCATCAAAACCATCGGCGACGCGATCATGGCCACGTTCGCGTTGCCCGAGCACGCGGTGGCGTGTGCGGTGGCGATGCAGCGACGTTTGGCCGCGGCCAGCGATGAGCCCGATCCGATCAGAATTCGCATCGGGGTCCATGCCGGTCGGGTTTTGCGCGACGACGGAGACGTGTTTGGCGACACCGTGAACACCGCGGCCCGGGTCGAGTCGGCGGCGGGGGCGGGGGAAGTGCTGATTTCACAGGCGGTGTTTGATCGGCTGCCGAGCCCCAAGCCGCGGGTGGTCCGGCGGGACACCGTGCCGTTCAAGGGCAAAGCCGAACCCATGGACGTGATGGCCATCGACACCGGCGCGGTGCGGCCGCTGACCGAGGGGCGTTTGCTCACCCTCGAGCTCCGGCAGGGGCCCGACGGCCTGCGCGTGGGGTGGCGCGATGTCGACGAGGCCACGGTGAGCGCGCGCCTGTCCAGCGGGCTGACCCCGGACAAGGCGCAATCGATCATCGGCGGGCTCGAGGCGTTGTTCGCCACCAGCAACGGGCCGAGCGCCTACCGCACGGAGTTGCTGCACCGGGGCAAACGCTTGGCCGAGGCCGCGCTCACCGTCGACGGGGTGGCCCGGCTCAAAGCCGAGCCGCCCCAGTTTGTGTTGCTCGACCTCGACGAGGAATGGATCGCGGAGCCTTGGGAACTGATGGTGCCGGACAAAGCCCCCCTCGGGCTGTCATGTGGGGTGGGGCGGGTGGTGAGCGTCGAAGGCGCGGTGCGCCAAGACCCGGTGGCCCCCAGCGGCCGGGCGGTGGTCATCGCCGACCCCGACGGCACGCTCGAACACGCCGCGGCCGAAGGCCGGGTCATCGCCGGGCTGCTCCAAGAGCGCGGGGTGGACGAGGTCGAGCTCCTCACCGGCGCGGTCGATGCAGATACATTGGTGTCGCGCACCCGGGGCGCGGCCTTTGTCCACTACGCCGGGCACGCGCAGGTCACCGAGCAGGGCACTGAGCTGGTGTTGGCGGGGGGGAGCCTCACCGTGCGGGACTGGGCCGACCGGTTGGCGGGGGCGGTGCCCGCGTTTGTGTTTGTGAACGCGTGCCGCTCCTCGGGGGGGCAGGGCTACCGCGACCAGTCGCGCGGTACCGCACACGGCGCCGGGGCGTTGCTCGCGGCGGGGGTGCGCCATCACCTCGCCCCCGCCTTCGCGGTCCCCGACGACGACGCGACCTTCTTCGCCGCCCGGGTGTACGAGGATTTGCTCGACGGCCAGCCGGTGGGCGAAGCGGTGCGCGCGGCCCGCCAAGCCGCCGCCGATCAGCAGCACGCGTCGTTGGCGTTCGCGGCCTACGTGCTGTACGGCGACCCCCGCACCGCGCTGTTCGCGGCGCGGCCCGCGCAGAAGCGGGCGTCGTTGCGGGCGGTGAGCGGCGAGCAGGTGCGGTTGCCGCGCACCGGGACCGCCCATGTGTTGCCCGCGCCAAAGCCGTTCCCGGTGTTTGCCGTGGCCGCGGGGGCGTTGGTCCTCGTCGCGCTCACCCTCGTGGCCGTGCTGGTGTCGGGCGAGGGCCCGGCGCCGTCCCCCGCAGACCCACCCCCGGTCGTCGGGGGGGCGCCGGTCACGCCGCCGTCTCCGCCGGTGACCGCGAAGGTGGCGCACACCGGGGATGTGCGGGTGTCGGTGTTGCCGTTCAAGACCGTGGGCGAGGCGGACCAGGCGGCCGCGCTCGGCGAGGGGCTCGCGGAGGCGTTGACCACCGGGCTCGCGGGCGCGCCGGGCATGGCGCTCATCGAGCGCGGCCAGATCGACGTGGACCTCGGAGAGATCGAGTTTTCCCAGAGCAAGTACGTCGACCCCGCGACGAGGGCCCAGCTCGGCAAAATCAAGGGCGCCGAGATCGCAGTACTCGGTGCGGTGCAGCGCGCGGGCGCGCAGCTGCGCGTCACCGCGCGTTTTGTCGACGTGGAGACCGGGAAAATCATCGAGCAGGTGGTGACCACGGGCGAGGCCGCGGATGTGTTCGGGCTGCAGGACGCGGTCACCGCGCGGGTCAAAGAGAAGCTCGGCCCGGTGGTGCAGGGAGCCCGGCCATGACCCGGGCGGCGGTGGTGTTGGCGCTGGCGATGGGGGCGGCGGGCCCGGTACACGCCGCGTCGCAGGCCGCGCCGTATGCTGTCATGCCATTCAAAAACATTGGCGGCGGGGAAGAGCTGGCTTGGCTCTCGTTGGGCATGGCCGAGACCATGGTCTCGGACTTGAAGAAAGAGAAGTTCGCGGTGGTCGAGCGCGACCAAGTGGGGGCGGCGCTGGCCGAGCTGAAGCTGCAACAAAGCGTGAACGTCGATGCATCGACCGCGGCGAAGGTGGGCAAGATCGTCGGGGCCCGCACGGTGGTGATCGGCGGCTACCAGACCGCGGGCCAGCAGCTGCGCATCACCGCGCGCTTCGTCGACGTCCAGACCGGCGTGGTCCGGCAGACGGCGAAGGCGACCGGAAAGGTGGGCGCGGTGTTCGCGCTGCAAGACCGCATCGTGTCCCAGCTCACCGGCAGAAAGGTCCAGGTCCGGCGGCACCGGGCCACGCCGAAACGCGCCAAGAAGGGCGCGTCGGCCGCGCCGAAAAAGGTCGCGGTCAGCGCTGAGACCATGAAGCCGATGCTCGATGCCTACCGCTTGTACAGCGAGAGCTTGGGCCAGTCCGACCCCATGGCCCGGCGGGTGGCGCTGTTGCAGTCGCTGCAAGCGGACCCGGGATTTGCTTACGCGCTCGACGAGCTGGACGCGCTTGAGCTGCGTTTGGCCGCGTACAAAAAGCAGGCCCTGCGCGAGGTGTTGGCCCGCATCGACGCCGCCATCGCCATCTACCGGGACGCGACGAGGCCCGACGAGGACCGGGCCAAGGCGGCGATGGACGCGATGCGTGACCTTCAGGTCAACCGCCAGTACACCGCGCTGCTCGAGGTGTGCCAGGAGATCGTCGAGCTCCAGCTGCCCCCGTACTACACCATGAACATCAGTGAATATGCATTGCACGCGTGCTTCACCGCCCACCAGCAGCTGGTGCACACCGATGAGGCGATGCGGGTCGGCGAGCAGTTCCTCAAGACCTACCCCGGCAGCCAGCTCCACCAGAGCGTCACCCTGGGGGTTGAGCAGTTGATCAAGCAGCAGCGCGAACGCAAGAAGCTCTACGCGGCCTACGACGAGGAGTTGGCGGAGCTCGAAGAACGCGCCGCGGGGTTTCGCGCCCGCGACGAACGCCGGCCGAACCCCGAGCGCCTCGCGGGCCAGCTGGTCCAGGTCGAGAGCCAACGCTGCAGCCTGCTCGCGCGGCACTACCACGTCGAAGAGGCCGAACGTCACTGCAAAGAGTTCATCGACGCCCACGCGGGCGAAGAGCGCGCGGACCCTTGGGTGTACCAGGCCCGGGTCCAGCTGTTCTTTCTCTACCGGAACCTCGGCCGCTTCGATGACGCCCGGCGCATCGGAGCCGACCTCATCGTGCACCACGGGGACAAAGGCGCGGACGTCGCCGACACCGCCCGCTGGTTCCCCCGGTAGGGCTACAGCAAGAACAAGGGCAACACGAGCGCGGCCCCCACCGCGGCTTGCGGGCGCACCGACGAGTGGCTGAACCAGGAGCCGCCGCCCTCCGCGGTCAGGTACGCCCCAAAACCGTGCCACCGCACGCCCGCGCCCACCTGCAACGCCGCCCGCAACAGCCCTTGCTGGGGCAACGCCCGCACGTCGACACCGGCGTAGGGCCGCAAAAAGCCCTCTACCGGACCTGCGTGCAGCAGCACGGTGGTGTCCGCTTGGCTGGACAGACCCGGGAAGGCCCGCACATCCACGAGGCCAATCGTGCCGAGGTCGGCCCCCACCGTCCACAGCAGCCAGTCGTTGCGAAACAGGGCCAAGCTGGCGCCGATCTCGGTGCGCAGTGTCTTCTGCAACAGCCCGGCCTCGACCTTGGCCCGGGGGAGGAACGTGCCCTTGCCGAACGCGGCTTGGGCGGAAAAGCGCAGCGGCCACTGGGCCTCGAACGCGAGCTGGCCGTCGTGGGTGGGCAGGGCGGGGGCGGCCTGCACCGCGCCCGCCCCGAGCAGGAGGCTGAGCAGTAGGATTGTTCTCATCGGTGCACCCCCGCCGGCCACGCCGCGGCATCGAACAGGGCGGCGCTGTCGGCGCCGACGAGATCGGCCAACGCCCCGTCGAGCATGAACGTCGCCCGGGCCCGGGCCACGTCTTGATCGACCTCGAGGGGGCCGTCGGACTCGAGGTCGGCATCGCTGTTGTTGTCGGTGTACGCAAAGTGGTTCATGCCGTCGACGACGGCGAACACCGTGGGGGCGCTGAACGCTTCGGCCCCGTCCGCGATCTCGGCGGGGTCGATTCTTCCGTCGGTGGCCCCGGCCACCGACACCACCAGCCCGGTGCCGGTCTCCACCGCGTCGGCGGGGTCGGGAATGGACGCGAGCAACACCAGGTGGGTCACGGTCTCGTCGTAGAGCCAGGCCTTGGCCGCGACCACCCCGCCCAGGCTGTGGCCCGTCACCAATGCTGGTGCATCGGGGTCGAGGCCGCGCAGCGGCCCTTGGCCGGTGGCGGCTTGGTCGCGACCGGCTTCGAGCACGTCGGCCGCGAGGTTGGACTCAAAGAACGCGAGGTTGCCGATGTGGTGGGGCATGAACACCACGTGACCCCGGGACGCGATGTGGGCCGCGAGCCAATGGTACCGCGCGGTCTCGACCAGCCCGCCCTGGAGCAACAGCACCGGGGCGAAGGGGCCCGCGGCGGGCTCGTCTTCCTCGTCCAAGGGCACGAACACGTCGACGTCCGCCGACTCGCTGACCCGCACCCGGAACGAGTCGCGCATCAACCCCGCGCCGAACCGCCCGTCCGTGCCCCACGCGCCGTCGCGCCCGTCATCAAAGGACAACACCGGCTCGAGCCCGGGGGCGCAGCCGGCGAGCACCACCAACACCACACACAAGATCCGCTTCATGGCCGGACGGTAAGCGCTTTGTGCCCCTCCCGTCGAGAACCGCGGGCGCAAATGCGCAAACACCCTTGCGTGTCATCTCGGTCGTGGCAGGGTCGGCGCCGAAGGAGGAGACCATGCGCAAGCTGTTCGTGCTGTCTTTTGGCCTGTTGATCGCATCCTGTTCGTCCGATGAGGCGGCAGAGAAGCCCGATGAAGACCCCACCGAGGCCGCCCAGGCCCAGGAGGAGGCCCCGGCGGAGGCGGCCCCCGACCCCGCGGTGGAGGCCTGGAAAGAGCGGCTGTCCCGCTACGCGCGCCCCGAGCTCACCGCCGACATCTCGTCGTTGCCGGACTCGGAAAAACAAGCGCTCTACGAAATCATCGAGGCGTCCAAGCTCCTCGACCCGATCTTCAACCGCCAGGCGTGGGCCGGCAATCCGGAGCTCATCGCCGAGCTGGAGAAGGACACGTCAGACGTCGGCCAAATGAAACTGCAGTACCTCAAGCTGCACCGGGGACCGTGGGACCGGCAAGAGCACTTCGCCGCGTTCGCCACCGACAAGACCCGGCCGGAAGGGGCCGGGTTTTATCCCGAGGACCTGACCAAAGAAGAGTTCAAGGCGTGGATCGAGGCCCACCCCGAGGACAAAGAAGCGTTCGAAGGCCTGTTCACCGTGGTGCGCCGCGACGGGGACAAGCTGGTGGCGGTGCCCTACAGCGAGGCGTACAAAGAGTGGCTCGAGCCCGCCGCCGCTCACCTCAAAAAAGCCGCGAGCTTGACCACCAACAAGTCGTTGGCGACGTTCCTCAACAGCCGGGCCGACGCGTTCTTGTCCGATGACTACTACCAGTCGGACAAAGACTGGATGGACCTCGACAGCCAGGTCGAGGTCACCATCGGGCCCTACGAGGTCTACGAGGACAACCTCTTCGCGTACAAGGCGAGCTTTGAGTCGTTCGTGACCGTGAGCGATCCCGCCGCGTCGGAGCAGCTCGCGAAATTCAAGAACATGCTCCCGGAGATGGAACAGAACCTCCCGCTGCCAAAGGAGCTCAAGACCAAACGCGGCGCGGAAAGCCCCATCCGGGTGGTGGACTTGGTGTTCACCGCCGGCGACGCCAAAAAGAGCGTGCAGACCATCGCGTTCAACCTCCCCAACGACGAGCGTGTTCGCAAAGAAAAGGGCGCCAAGAAAGTGTTGCTGCGCAATGCCATTGAGACGAAGTTCGACCAGATTCTGCGGCCCATCGCGGCCCAGGTGCTGGCCGAAGACCAGCAGCAATACCTGAGCGCGAGCGCGTTCTTTCACGAGGTGCTCTTTCACGAGCTGTCCCACTCGCTCGGCCCCGCGTTCGTGAAGCAGACCGCGCAGCAGTCGCGCAAGAACAAAGGCAAAAAGGTCGAAGTTCGGCTCGCCCTCGAGGAGACCTACAGCGCCATCGAGGAGGCCAAGGCCGACGTGATGGGCGCGTACAACATCCTGTTCATGATCGAGAAGGGTGAGTTCCCCGCTGAGTTCAAAGAGCAGCTGTTGGTCTCGTATTTCGCGGGGTTGTTCCGGAGCGTGCGCTTCGGGGTGGCCGAGGCCCACGGACAAGGTGCGGCGATGCAAATCAACCGCCTGCTCGAGGCGGGGGGCGCGACCTTCGACGAGGAAAAGCAGGTGTTCACCGTCGACATGCAGAAGCTGGAGCAGGGCATCACCGACCTGGTGCGCGACCTCTGCATGCTGCAATCCGCGGGGGACAAGGCCGGGGCCGAGGCCCTGCTCAGCAAGTACGGGGTGATGAGCCCGCCGATGGAGAAGGCCCTGGCCAAACTCGGCGGCATCCCCGTCGACATCCGGCCGGTGTTCGTGCTCGAGGGCAAGGCCCTCTGAGTCCAAGCGGCTTGTAACCAACCGTCTCGGCTTCACAATTCGCCGGACGACGCCGGGCCCACAACCGGGCCCGGCGTGCTAGACCACACGCGATGGCCCGCCTACCCAAATCCGTCGGCATCTATGAGGTCACCGACCGCATCGGTGAGGGGGGGATGGGCGAAATCCTCCTCGGGTTTCATCCTTTGTTGCAGCGGGAAGTGGCGATCAAGCGGCTGCTGCCGGACATGGCCAAGGACGACGCCATGGTCGAGCGCTTCTTCCGCGAGGGCAAAGCCCTGGCCAAGCTCCAACACCAAGCGATCTGCGCCGTGTTCGACATGGCCCAGAAGGCCGGCACCGCCTACATCGTGCTCGAGTACGTCGACGGTTACGACCTCGCCCACATCCTCAAGAGCGGGCCCATGCCCGTCGACGTCGCCGCCATCGTCGGGCTCGAGGTGGCCGACGCCCTCGACCACGCCCATTTCCATGGCGTGCTGCACCGCGACATCAAGCCCCCCAACGTGATGATTTCGAAGACCGGCGACATCAAGCTCATGGACTTTGGCATCGCCCTCGTCGACGATCTCGAGCGCATGACCGCCACCGGGCTGATGGTGGGCACGCCGATGTACATGGCCCCCGAGGTCATCTGCGGGGAGGAGCCCGACGAGCGCTCCGACATCTATTCGCTGGGCGCGATGCTGTACCAATGTCTGAGCGGGCAAAAAATGTTCGCCCACGCCAACGCGCAAAACATCTACCCGCTCATCGAGCAGGGGCGTTTTCCCCCGCTCAAAAAAATCGCCCCCCGCGTGCCCCGCGCGCTGCGCCGCATCGTCGACCGGTGCATCCAGCGCAAGCCGGAGAAACGCTACGAGACCGCGGCCGAGCTGCGCCAGGACCTCGAGACGTTCCTCGCCACCCACCACGGTTGGGCCCAACACCAAGAGCGCCTGGTGGCGTTCCTGCACGTCGACGGCCACATCTCCGAGGACGAGGCGCTCACCTGCATCGACGCCGACCAGTTGGTCATCTCCCGCGAGGTCGAGCTCAAACCGCCCCGTCAGGTCTGGGCCGGCATCGCGACCCTGTTGTTCATCAGCTTGCTCGCCCTCGCCGGGGGCTTGGCGGTGGCGGCCCAGACCGGCTACCTGTCGAAGTTCGAGCAGAGCCTGGGCGGGCGGGGGGCGGAGGCCAACCCCGCGGCCCCCACCGACGAGGCCGCTCCCGCTGACGCGCCCTGACGCTGACAAACATGTCGGGGGGGTGACAGCGATGTCGCGCAGCCCACGCCCACCGGCGCCTTTGCACCGCCTGGGCGCGGGGATCTTGACGCTGCTCACAGTTGGCCCGCGGATTGCTTTACAGCGCGTGGGGTTCGCGGGGGTGAACGCGACACCGTTTATTTGAACAACCCGCCGTGGACAGGCTGGCGTTGTGTTCGTGCGCCGTCTCGTGACGGCGCGCCCCCGCGGGCCCCATCTATCTAACGGGGGGCGGTTCCATCCCACGGTTCCACCATGGATAGTCGTCCAGGTACATTGTGGGCCAGGACAAAAAAAAAGGCCCGACATGCGTCGGGCCTCTTTTGCGGTCTAGGCCGCGGGTCTCGACGAGCTCACGGGGTCTTCGCGCCGGGGGAGGGGGCGGCGGAGACTTGCTCTCCGGTGGCCGGGGCCTCGTCCAGGGCGCCCAGCTCGTGCAGCAAGAACGCCCACTTGTCCGCGGTCTCCTCGATGATCTTGGTGGTGGGCTTGCCCGCGCCGTGACCGGCCCGCGTCTCGATGCGGATGATCACGGGGTTGTCCCCCGCGTGGGCTTTTTGCAGGGCAGCGGCAAACTTGAACGAGTGCGCGGGGACCACGCGGTCGTCGTGATCGGCGGTGGTGATCATGGTCGAGGGGTACTTGGTCCCGGCCTTGAGGTTGTGCAGCGGCGAGTACGCGTGCAGGAACGGGAACTGCTCGGCCACGTCGGCGGAGCCGTACTCGCTCACCCAGGCGTGGCCGATGGTGAAGCGGTGGTAGCGGAGCATGTCGAGCACGCCGACCTGGGCGATGGCCGCGCCCACCAAGTCGGGGTTTTGGGTGATGGTGGCCCCGACGAGCAGGCCGCCGTTGCTGCCTCCGCCGATGGCCAGCTTGTCACTTTTGGTCACGCCCATGGCGAACAGGTGCTTGGCCGCCCAGGCAAAATCGTCGAACACGTTCTGCTTTTTCTCGAGCATGCCCGCCTCGTGCCAGGCCTCGCCGAACTCGCCGCCCCCCCGCAGGTTGGGCAGCGCGAACACCCCGCCACGCTCGAGCCAGCCGAGCAGGCCGACGGAGAAGCTGGGGGTGAGGCTGATGTTGAAGCCACCGTAGCCGTAGAGGTACGTGGGGTTTTCGCCGTTCATCTCGAGGCCCTTTTTGTGGACCACGAACATCGGGATCTTGGTGCCGTCCTTGGACGCGTACCAGACCTGCTGGGTCTCGTAGTCGTCGGGGTTGAACTTCACCTCCGGTTTGCGGAACAGGGTGCTCTTGCCGGTGGTGAGGTCAAGGTGGAACACGGTGTTGGGGTAGGTGAACGACGTGAAGGTGTACCAGGTCTCTTTGTCCTGGGACTTCCCGGAAAAGCCACCCACCGAGCCGATGGCGGGGAGTTCGATCTCGCGGAGCGCCTTGCCCGCGTAGTCGTGGAAGGTGAGCTTGTCATAGGCATTGTGAAGCTTTCCGACCAGGAAGCCGCCGCCGATCATCTTCACCGATTCAATCTTGTCTTCGCCCTCGGAGACGATCTCCTTCCAGAACTTCTTTTGGGGCTTGCGGATGTCGATCGCCACCAGCCGGCCTTTGGGGGCGGCGAGGTCGGTGCGGATGTAAAAGGTGTTGCCTTTGTTGCCCACGAACTCGTACGCAGCGTCGAAGTCGTCGAGGATGCGCTTGACCTTCTTGTCCCGGCCGGAGAGCGCCTTGTAGTAGAGACGGTTGCGGCGGTCGGTGCCCTTCCACACGTGGATGACCAGGAACTTGCCGTCTTCGGTCACGCGGGCGTCGAAGCCACGCTCTTTGTGTTCGGGTTCCTCGAACACCAGCTGGTCTTTTTCCTGCGGGGTGCCGAGCTTGTGGAAATAGACCTTGTGAAAGTAGTTGGCCTCCTCGAGGTCGTCGCCCTCTTTGGGCGCGGGGTAGCGGGAGTAGTAAAAGCCGCTGCCGTCTTTGGCCCAGGACGCATCGGAGAACTTGCTCCATTTGATCTCGTCGGGGAGGTCCTTTTTGGTCTCGATGTCGCGGACCTTCCAGGTCTTCCAGTCCGAGCCACCGTCGGACAGGGAATAGGCAAGCCGCTTGCCATCGTCGCTGATCGCGATCTCAGACAGCGCGATGGTGCCGTCTTTCGACAGGGTGTTGGGGTCGAGCAACACCTCGGGCTCTTGGTCGAGGGCCTTTTGGGTGTAGAGCACGCTTTGGTTCTGTAGGCCGTCGTTCTTGTAGAAGAAGTAGCGGCCGCCTTCTTTGAACGTCGAGCTGTACCGGGCGTAGTTCCACAGCTCGGTGAGGCGGGTTTTGATTTCTTCGCGGGCTTTGATCTGCTCGAGATAGCCAAAGGTCACTTTGTTCTCGGCGGTGACCCAGGCTTTGGTGTCTTCCGCGTCCGGGTCTTCGAGCCAGCGGTAGGGGTCTTTGACCACGGTGCCGTGGTAGTCGTCTTCCTGCGCCACTTCCTTGGTGTCGGGGTACACGATGACGTTCTCCTTCTCCGCGGGGGCGGCCACCGGCTCGGCGGTGGCGGGGGCGGTCGGCTCGGGGTCCGCCTTGATGTCCTCTTCGGTGGTGCCGCAGGACACCGTGGCGAGGGCGAGGGCCAAGGGGACGGTTCTGGTCATGAGGCGCATGGGTTCTCCTGACGGTAAAAGACTTGGCCCGGCTACCGCAGGTTTGCCTCACTGGCGAGGGGGCCCTGTATGCTCGTCCCATGGACGGCACCGCGCCCCGGTTGGACCTCAATGCGGCCGCGCTCGCGGCCCTGTGCGACGAGGTCCGGGACCTCATCCTGCGGCACCACGCGGGACTGCCCGACGCGTTCGTGGGCCAGAGCGAGGGGGGCGCGGCCTTGGCCGAGGCCATGCGCGAGCCAGAAGCCGCCGCCGGTCCCACCCCCGCGCCGGAGCTGCTCGCCGTCGTCGAGCAGGCGCTCTCGGTCACGTACAACACCGCGTCCGGGGGCTATCTCGCCTACGTGCCCGGCGGGGGGTTGCCCGCGGCCGCCGTCGGGGACCTGCTCGCTTCGGCCCTCAACCGCTACGTGGGCGTGTGGCGCGCGGCCCCCGGGCTCGTCGAGCTCGAGCAGAACGTGATCCGAAGGTTCGCCGAGATCGTGGGGTACCGCACCGGCGCAGACCAGACCGCCCACGGGATTTTGACCTCGGGGGGCTCGTTGGCGAACTTCTCCGCGGTGGTCACCGCCCGCGAGGCGCTCCTCGGGCGCGACATTCGCCACGGGGTGCTCTACACCTCGGCCGAGGCCCACCACTCGGTGCAAAAGGCCGCGCAGCTCGCGGGCATTTTTGAAGACCGGGTCCGCATCGTGCCCCCCGGCGCCGACCTGCGGCTCGACCCAGTGGCATTGGAACACGTGGTGGCCGAGGACCGGGCCCAGGGATTGGTGCCGTTTTGCACCGTGGCCCAGGCGGGCAGCACCAACACCGGGGTGGTCGACGACCTGGACGCGCTCGCCGACGTGTGCGCGGCCCACCGCATGTGGTTTCACGTCGACGCGGCCTACGGCGGGTTCTTCGCCATGACCCAACGCGGCCGGGCCGCCCTGCGCGGCCTGTCCCGGGCGGACTCGGTGACCCTCGACCCCCACAAGGGGCTGTTTCTGCCTTACGGCACCGGGTGTTTGCTGGTCAAAGAGGACGGCCCCTTGCAGCGCGCCCACGACGTGGCCGCGGCGTACATGCCGGCCATGGCCGACGGGGCCGAGCACATCGACTTCTGCGCGATTTCGCCGGAGCTGTCGCGCCGGGCCCGCGGGCTGCCGGTGTGGTTGGCGCTGCGCCTGCATGGGCTGGACGCGTTCCGCGCCGCCCTCGACGAGAAAATGGACCTCGCGCGCCGGTTGCACCACGGCATTGTGGCCCGGCCGTGGCTCGAGACGGTCACGCCCCCCACCTTGTCCCTGTTGTCGTTCCAGGTCAAAGCCGAGGACCCGGACGCGGCCACCGAGCGGCTGCTGCAAACTGTGAATAGCTATGGCCGGGTCTTCTTGACCGGCACCCGCATCGCGTCGCACGGCTACGTGGGTCGCGCCTGTGTGCTGCACCTGCGCACCACCGCGCGACACATCGACATGTGTCTGGCGGACCTCGACCGCGCCCACGCGGAGCTGGCCTGACCATGGCCCGCGTCGGGGGCAAACGACCGCGTCTCACCGGGCCGCAAAAGGGCGGCCCCCCGCTGTCCAAGCTCGCCCAGGCGCTGTTGTCCGCGGGGCTGGCCAAGACCCCGGCCGAGGCCCAGCGCATGGCGCAGAAGCTCCTCGGCACCTTGCAGAAGGCGGGCTTTGCCGGCCAAACCCCGGCCGAGGCGCTCAAGTCCTTTCAGCAACAAAATGGGCTCAAGCCCACCGGCACCCTCGACGCCAAGACCCAACAAGCCCTGACCGAACGCGGCTTGATGCCCGGTCCCGGCGGCGCCGGCGCGGGCCCGGCCGGGGACAAGGCCGGCGGGGGCGTGGCCCCGAAAGGCGGGCGCGGCCCGGCCCCGGATCCGACCGGTCCCCGGCCCTCGCCGGGGGCGCGGCCGGGGGAGGCCTCTCACATGGAGCGGCCCGGGACCCAGCAGAAGTTCGGCCGCTTTGTGCAACAGCCCAGCGCCCGTCCCGCCAATGCCACTGCGCAGTCGCCCGCGGCCTCGGCCGCCCCCACCCCGCTTGGCCACCGCGGGGTCGAGGTCAGCCAGGCCCAGGCCCGCAACGAGCTGTCCCAGCACAACCCCGAAGCGCAACAGATGCAGTCACTTTTGTCCCAGCTGCAAGGCCGTGGCTTTGGGCAAGGGCAGCCCACCTCGGCGCGGGGGATGCGCGAGGCGTTGCGCGCGTTTCAAGCCCAGCAGCAGCTGCCCGCGTCGGGCAAGATGGACGCGGCCACCCAACACGCGCTGCAGCGGGAGGGGCTGCTCACCAAAGACGGGCAGCCGGCGGAGAGCAAGGCCCCGCCGGTGCTCACCGACGCGCGGAGCCCAGACCCGGAACCCGCGCGCGCGGCGGCCGACGAGGGGCGCGGACCCGCGGGCGGAGAGCGGGCGGCCGCGGACGGAGGCGGGGCCACCGCCCACGACGCGGATGCGGTCCCGCAGGTGATCCACGGCTTGGGCGAGATGGACGTCGGCTACGAAGACGAGACCGGCAACGCCCCCTCCGGCGACGAGGACGAGGACGACGAGCGCCGCGGCCACGCCACCCTCGACGACGGGGAAGAGCACGAGGAGGGGTATTACGAGGTGCCCGCGCTCGCGGTGCAGATTCACGCCGCCCTCGAGGCCATCGTGCGCGACGACGACCTCACCGGCGCGCCCACCTACGCGTGGGATGTGACGTTCTACAAACCGGGGGTGTACGGCCGGCGCCAACCGGCGACCCCCCTGTGGCACATCGGCATCGAGCAGACCGGTCCCTTCGACCCGATTTGGGAACAGGCCCAGCGGGTGCTCGAGGACAAGCTCGCGGAGATCGAGCCCGAACACGAAGCGATCAACATCTACGCTTTTCGAAACGCCCTGCGCCGGGCCCGGGTGCGGGGGCAGGGGGACGTCCCGGACCTGCTCCCCCGGGGCAAGCTCAAGGGGTGAGCGAACCCTCGGCGCCGGCGGACGCGATGGCGTCACACAAGGCGTCGTACACATCCAGCGTGGCAATGAGACTGCTTTCGTACGCGCCGTCGGGGAGTTGGTCGAGGCCTTCGGTCATGCCACAGAAGTCCGCGCCCCGGATGCGCCGGTGGCGTCCGATGCGGCGGATCAGGGCGAGCATGTCGTCGTAGGGCATGCGCCCTTGGTTGTCCCCCAGGCCCCAAGGCATCCAGTCGTCGTCGGTGGGTTTGAACCGCCAATCGGTCACGATGGCGTCCTTGGCCACGTCGAGATCGATGGTGAGGTAGACGTCGAGGTCGGGGAGCATGGTGGGGGAAAAGCCGGCCACGTCTTTCCAGGTGACCTCGAGGGCGGGGCGGGGGCCATCGCGCAACACCTCAGGCTTTTTGGCGTCGCCGGGAGGGGCGAGACGGACCTCGGTGACGGTGTCGACGGAGATGTTGCCACGGGCCACGTCCACGGTGTGGGGCATCACCTTCCAAAAGGTCTCTACAATGTCCCTGCGTGGGGGTACGACCCACTGGTGGAGCTTCTCGAAGTATTCGCACCGGTAGTAGTAGGCGTTCTCGATCAACACCCGGCCCCGCTCGACAAAGTCGAGGTTCTCGGGGTTCATGCCCAGGAGCACGACCCGGTGGGTGCGGTCGTTCTCCATGATGCGGCCGACGAAGTTGTAGCAGTCGATCTTCCAGCGGAAGGTGTCGTCCTTGTCCGGGTGGGCATCGATCTGCACGAAGCAGAACTGCTCGTCGGGGTTGGCGGCGAGGAAGCCCTCGTAGAGCCACGTGGTCTCGTGGTGGTAATTGCCCGAGCCGTTGATGGCGATGAACGGGCCCGCGGGGAGCTCCCGGGCGGGGGACTTGGCGTCGGGGAGCCGGCCATAGGGGGCGAAGGTCCCGTCGATGTCGATGCCCCGGGTGCTCATCAAGAACTCAGCCGAGGCCACGGCCTCGGGGTATTCGATGACGAATGTGGGGACAGCCGGAGCGGTCACGTCAGGGCAGGACCTTGACGCACACCGCGCTTACGTTGTCGGTGCCGCCGTTCTTGTTGGCCTCGTCGATGAGCGCGTTGCACATGCCCTCGACGTCGTCGGCCCGGGCCTCGTCCTGCAAGAACCCGTTGATGATGGTGTTCATGTCGGGGTCGGTGACCATCCCGGACAGGCCATCGGAGCACAGCATGAACACGTCGCCGGGCTTGGGCTCATGACGTCCGATGTCCACCGCGATGGTGTCCTTCATGCCCAGCGCGCGCACAATCACATTCTTGTGCGGGAAGTTCTCGATTTCCTCGGGGGTGAGCGCGTGGGCCTTGAGGTAATCGTTGAGCAGGGAGTGGTCTTCGGTGAGCTGAATGATGTTGCCGTCGCGGAACAGGTACGCCCGGCTGTCGCCGCAGTGCCCGGTGTAGGCCCCGTCGTGGGTGAACAACATCGTGACCACGGTGGTGCCCATGCCGCGCTTCTTGGCGTCCTGCTGGGCGGTCTCGTAGATGGACCGGTTGGCGAGCTTCACGCTGGTCGACAGGCGGTTCTCTTCGTACTTGAGCCCGCGCTCCTCTTTGAACGGCCAGGTCTGCTCTTCGTCTTTCGACGTCATCTCAAAGAACTGCTTGATCTGGTCGACGGCCATGGCCGACGCGACCTCACCAGAGGCGTGCCCGCCCATGCCATCGGCAACGATGAATAGGTTCTCATGCGGCACCAGCAACACGCTGTCTTCGTTGTGCGTGCGCTTCATCCCGACGTTGGTCAAGGCTGCCGCTTTGAGCTTCATGGGACCCAAAACCTCTCTCTGATCGCGCCACCGTACCGGAAAACTTTTCCCGCGCACAACACGTTGTGACACTTCAAATGCGGCTAAGATGCCCCCCCAACCTCCCCTTGGAGCCCCTTTGCCCCCGCTGCGCATCGCCCGCGTGCCGGATTTGACCGCCGGTCCCCTCGCGCCCTTTGGCGACGCCCCCGCCGACTGCCCCATCATGGGCCGGCCGCTGCGCGAGACCCAACAGGCCGCGGCCGACTTGGCCGGGGCCGCGCTCACCGATTGTCCAGACCTGGCCACCGCCGCGGCGCAGGGCATCGACGTCGCCATCGCCGCGCCCCTTTATGTCACGGCTGAATTTTTGCGTTGGTTGTCGGACCAGCGCACCGGACCGGGCCGGCGCCGGGCCCAGCTCGCGGCCGGCACCGCGCACCACGATCAGGTCTGTGCCCGCGCCCCCGACCACCACGGGCCGCGCTGGCTCGATGCCTGGGCCGGCGACCTCGCGCACGGGGAGGACAGCCCCGCGGTGCTCGACGACGACGACGCGGACGAGGTCCGGGTCGACCCCTACGGCCCGCCCCCGCACCGCTTGCGGATCCCCACCCCGGCCGCCTACGCCGCGCCGCTCACCCATTGGCTCGACCTGCTCGACGTCAACCTGGCCGCGCTCAGCCAGCAGCGGGCGCGCCTGGGCACGGGCAACCGAAAGGCCGCGGGGGTCAAGATTCACCCCAGCGCGCACGTCGAGGGCTCGGTGCTGGAGGCTGGGGCGCGCATCGATGCCGGCGCGTCCGTCATCGGGTGCCACGTCGGGGCGGGGGCCCAGATTGGGCAAAAGGCGGTGTTCGACCGGTGCGTGGTCGGGGCCGGGTGCTCGACGTTGATCGACACCCACTTTCGGCGGTGCGTGTTTTTTCCCGGCTCGACGCTGTCGAGCATCGGGGAGACGGACATCATCATGGGCCAAGGGGCGTTCATCACCAGCGCGGTGTCCCTGTACGCCCGTTTGCCCGGCCTGTGCGGCACCGTCGAGGGCGCGCCCAGCCGGCGGCCGATCGTGGGCTTGGCGATCGGGCACCGGGCGATTCTCGGGGCCCGGGCGCTGTTCAGCGCGGGGCTGTCGGTGCCCAACGACACCATCATCGTGATGCGCCCCGACGAGGGCGCGACCAAGCTCGACGACGACGGGCTGGCCCGGGCGCACATGTTGCGCGGCACCGCCGACGACGCGGTCTAGGTCACACCGCGGGGAAGTCGCGCAACCGCAAGGGGTGTCGTCGTCGACACAGCGCTTCGATGCTGGCGCGGAGCCGGGACACCTTGGTCGCCGCGGGCAGCTGCAGATCGGGTTGGGCCTCGATGAGCGCGGGTTCGTACCCGTCGTCGCGGTCGGCGAAATCGATGGCGTGCAGCTCGAGCACCACCGGGTGGCGGGCGTGGGCCATCGTCGTCGACAGCGCGCGCCCGGCGGGGGTGGGCAGCATCGACAGCGTGGTCCCGAGCCAGGGGAACAGGCGCGGGGTGGAGATGGGAATCTCGAGGTAGCGGCGGCGATCGCCGGGGCCGCCTCGTCGGTAGCGCGCGGCGGTGGAGGGAAAAAACGGGCGACGGGTGGCGGCAAACTCCCGCACGTCCCCGAGCAGCGAGTGGCTCGGTCGTCGTCGCACCCGGTAGCTGCCGAGGGCGGCCCCCCGCAGGGCGAAGTAGGCCGGGGTGGGAAACAGGCTGGAGTCGTACCGGTAGCCCCGGGCGTCGAGGGCATCGCACAACACTTCGGAGAGGTTGTAGCCCGGGGCGCGAAAACCCACCGGGGGCGCGCCGGCGACCGCGGCGATGGCGTCGTCGGCGCGGGCGAGGTCGGCGTCGATCACCGCGCGGGGTTGTTGGCTGAGCCGGTAGTCGTGGGCGTAGGAGTGCGAGGCGATCTCGTGCCCGGCGTCGACGAACCGGGTGATGGCGGCCCGGGCCTCGTCGTCGGCGAGGTCGCGGCCGACCACAAACAACGTGGCCGGGGCCCGGAGGTCGTCGAGCAACTCGAAAAAGCGGGGCAGGGCGTGGGAAAAAATCGGGTCCGGGCCCGCGCCGGCGGGGAGGCCGTGGATGGCGCGGTAACAGTTCGCCCCGTCGACATCGAGGGTGATGGCGCACAGGTCGGTGATCGGGGTGTTCACGACGGGGCGGGGTCTTGGCGGGGGGCGCCGCGCCCGGTGACGGCGGGGAACGCCCACCGCGCGTAGGCGCACACGAGCACGATCACGAACGACAACACCGCGAACACGATGTCCGTGGTGTGCCAAGCGATGAGCCCGAGCAAAAACAGACTGCCCGCCAGGCGCAACACCGCGAGGGCCCCGCGGCGGAGGGCGAACAGGCCGATGGCCTCGAGGATGACCAAGGGCGCGCCGTACGCCACCGAGCGCCAGACCGCGTCGAGGTCGTTGGTCACCAGGTCCCACCGGGTGATCACGACGTCGGCAAAAATGAGCACCGCCCCGAGCGAGATGATCAACACCCCGGCGGCGGCGGCGTCCTTGGCCAGCATCGCGAGCCGGTGAAAGTCCCGCACAAACAGGTCGACCAACGCTTCGAGGCCGGTGTTGAGGATCTCGGCGAACCACACCGCGGTCACCGCGAACAGCAGCGACGAGCGAATGGACAAATCGAAGGGCAAGGTCATGCCCACGATCATCACCATCAACGCGCTCAGCATGTGCAGCTTCATGTTGCGCTGGCTCGCGATCACCCGGGACACCCCGACGAACGCGGCGCGGAAGCTGCTCACCACCCCGAGCTTGGGCAAGACCTCGTACACCTCCGCCTTGAGCGGGACGACCACGCCCCGTTGCGTGGGCGGGGCCGGAGCCTGGTCTTCGGGCCGGTCGGGGGTCATGCGTCTATTGTGGCAGGTCCGGGCGGATTTGCGAGCGCGTTCGGGGCCGGGTCACAGGCCGCGACGGCGGGCGATGAGCGCGGCGTGTTCGATCAGACGGCGGCGCAACATGTCGCGCAGGAGCGCTTCGGTGCTGGTCGACACCGGCCGGGCGGATCGTTTGCCGAGCCACGCGGCCGCGATGCGCACGGTCTCGTCGACCGCTTGGTCATCGATGCGGGGGATGACCCGGTCGTCGACGAAGAACAGCTCGCGGCCGATCTGTTTGAGCAGCAGGCGCAACACCCGCCGGCCCCGGCGCACGTGATCGATGTCGTACAGATCGCCCACGCCCAAACCGTACGGCCGGGGGAGGGCCCAGGAAACTTTTCGACAGCCTGCGCAGATGGGGCGACCAGCGGGGCCGGACGGGGCCGCGTGTGGGTCAGGCGTCGACGTCGGGGCCCTCTTTGCGCCCCATGTCTGTGACCGTGAGGAACAGCCGCTCGACCACGCCCCCCGCGACCTCTCGGGTCATGGTCTTGCCGAGCTTTTCGGTCTTCACCGCGTACAGCGCGAACTCGTACTCGCCGGGCGTGTCCACCAACAGCGTGTAGTGGCCGTCTTTTTTGGACGGGTGAAACTCGTAGCCGGGGCGCTCGCCCCCGAGGAGCGCGAAGTGTTTGATCCGGGTATCCGGCGGGACTCTGATCTGCACCGGATGCCCGGCGTGAATGCCGCTGCTGTGGGTCATGGCCAGGTTGTCGCCGAGCACCGCGCCGTACTCGACGTCGGGCATCATGTCCGGGTGCTCCTCGAGGAGGCGCATCTTGACCTCGAGGGGATACACATCGCGGATGGGCTTGCTCTCGAGCTCGGTGAGGACCTTGTCGACGTTCTTGCTGTGGCTGAAGCCGGCGAGAAACGTCGCGGCCTGGTCGATGGTCTGGCTCCGGTCGAGCCCGTCGAGCATCCAATGATCGTACATGCGCACGAGGTGGGCGGCGCATTTGATCTGACCGAGCTGCTCGGCCTCCCGCGGCGACAGCTCGGGGCTGAAGGTGTCCACCGCGCCTTGGTCGCGCAGGTTCGCGAAACGCTCGGCGTCTTCTTGCGCGTGGCCGAGGATGTACGCGTTGCGCTGGTCGCCGCCGGCTTGTTGTTGGTCGAAGCCGTCTTGGGCCCCTTTGCGGCGGATGCCGTCGACGGTGGCGGCCCCGGTCTCATCTTCGCCTTCGCCCAGGCCCGGCTCGACGTCGGCTTCCCCGGCGGCGCCGCCTTTGCCCACCCGGCGGTGCCGGAGATGGAGTCCTTCGTGTCCGTCGGGATCCGCGTCGTCGGCGTCGAGACCTTGGTCGAGTTGCCCCAACCCTTCGGCGACGCCGTCGGTTTCGACTTTTCGCTTGCGACGTTTTTTGCGGACCCGTTTGGGTCCCCTGACCTTGGCCAAACCAAACCTCCGCGCCGATCTTAGCGCAGCCGGCGCGATTGCACGCCCGGCAATTCGTCTCGACTCGACGCACCGTGCACGGACCAACCCCGCAACCGCAGGCGGCCCCCTGACGATCGACGATTGTCGCCGTCCGTTTGGTTGACCTTGGTCACGACGAAAAGCTAGCGTCCCTCCACTTTGCTTTTGGCGGATCGGCCACGAGCGACAGGAGGGGGCCATGGCAGAAGGTTGCGTGATCGGACGAGGCATCCAGGTGAAGGGCAACCTCACCGGGGGCGAAGACCTCACCGTGGAAGGCTCGGTGGAAGGGCACGTCACCCTCAAGAACCACATCACCGTGCTCGAGTCGGGGGAAATGCAGGCCGACATCAGCACCCATTCCCTCGAGGCCCACGGCCGGGTGAGCGGGCAGATCGACGCCCAAGACCTGGTGTCGTTGAGCGCCCAGGCCCACGTGGTGGCGGACATCCGCGCCCCTCGGGTGGTGATCGAGGACGGGGCCCGCTTCAAGGGCCGCATCGAGATGGACGTCGAGCTTCCCCCCGACCTCTGATTCCCGAGTTTAGACTTTTCTTCTTTTTTGGAAGTGTGACCGCGCAGCAGCGCAAACAACCGCGAGGCAGTTATGGCCAACACCGTGATCGGCAGTACCATTGTGATCGATGGCGAAATCTCCGGCGACGAGGACCTGGTGGTCCGCGGCACCATCAAGGGCCGCATTGGATTGTCCGCCAGCCTTTATGTTGAGAATTCTGGAAGTGTCGAAGCCGACATCGAGACGGAGAACGTCGAGATCTCCGGGAGCGTGACCGGCAACATCCGGTCCTCCGACAAGGTGGAGCTCAAGAGCGACGGCCGCATGACCGGTGACATCAAGGCCCCGCGCATCCTGATCGCCGACGGCGCGGTGTTCAAGGGCAACGTCGACATGGACCGGTGATCGCGGCCCGCCCGCAGCTTCACCGCCCCACTGAATCCGAGGAAACGATATGGCCACCAGGCACGACGACGACAGCGCCACCGTGATCGGCGAATCGATGCTCATCCAGGGCAATCTGCAAGGGGACGAGGACCTTCATGTCCTCGGCCGCGTGGACGGCAGCATCGAGCTGCAGCGCACCTTGGTGGTGGCCGAAAGCGGCATCGTCAAGGCCGAGGTCACGGTCAAGAACGCCATCATCTCCGGGGTGGTGGTCGGCAATGTACATGCATCCGAAGCGGTGGAACTGACCCGTGAGGGCCGCATGGTCGGGGACATCAACGCCCCCCGGGTGATCATTGTCGACGGGGCCAGCTTCCGCGGCAACGTGGACATGGGCGACGTCGAGAACATGCCGGCCCGGCCCCCGCGCACCGAGCGGCCAAGGGTCAGTGCCCCCGCCCCGGCCCCGGCCACCCGGAGCCGCGCCTCCGCGCCCCCGGCGGCCGCGCCCAAATCCGAGGACGCCGACGCCACCGTCGAGGTGCCGGCCCCCGACGCGGGCACGGCCAAGACCAAGGTCCAAATCAAGCCGCCGAGCGGCGGCGGCAGCAGCCCCAAGAAGAAGCCCGCGTTCTTGGATCCGCCCAAAGCCCGTGGCTTGCCCAAGAAGGGCAAGAAGAAGCGGTCGCGGGTGGTCGTGAAGCGCAAGTGAGCGACGGCGACCGCGCGCGGCTGTTGTCGCTTCTCGTCGAGCACGCGTTCTCGGCCCGGGAGGTGACGCTCGCTTCGGGCCAGAAGAGCGATTTTTACATCGACTGCAAACAGGTGGCTCTCCGGGGGGAGGGCCATTTTCTGTTGGGCCGGTTGATGTTCGCCGCGCTGGAGGCGCTTGAGCCCGACGGGGGCGCGTACGCCGCGGTCGCAGGCATGAGCATTGGGGCCGACCCCCTGTGCAGCGCGGTCAGCCTCACCGCGTTCGTGGCCGGTCGCGAGCTTCCCGCGATCTATGTGCGCAAGGAGGCCAAGGGACACGGCACCGGGGCGTACCTGGAGGGGGCCGGGGCGGTGGCCGACCACAGCCGGGTGCTCCTGCTCGAGGACGTGATCACCACCGGGGGGTCGACCTTGCGCGCGGCCGAGCGGGTCCGGGACGCGGGCTATGTTGTAGACTCCGCGGTATGCATCGTGGACCGACAAGCCGGGGGCGCGGACAATCTCGCCGAGGCCGGCATCCAGTTGACGTCGCTGTTCGACAAAGCCGACCTGTTCGCCGCGGCCGGGGGCGGGGCGTGACCCGCGCGCGCCTCGTCGCCGGGGGCCTTTTGCTCGCGCTCGTGGTGGCCTGCGCCACCGCGAAGGGGCCGGTCAAGATGACCGAGGGGGTGAGCGCGGCCGGGGCCTGGCACCGCGTGCTCGAGGAGCACACCCTGCGGGCCCAGCTTTGGTACGGCCTGGTGTTTCACTCCGCGGACATCGACTGCACGCTGGTGACCCCGCGTTTGCGCTCCGCGTTCATCGCCGACCGCGACCGGTTCTACGGGGAGATCGCCGACGACCTCGCCGCGGACCTGCAGAACTTGGGCAAGCGGCCCGACGAGGGCTACGACGCGCCCATGGCCCGCGCGCCGGTGGCCGAAAACGAGATCGTCATCTACGCGGCCTTGTGGGCCGCGGACACGGATTTTCGCGACCTCGGCACCGACTACACCGCCTGGACCATCCAGCTGAAGCGGGGCCCGGCGATGGTCATCCCCCGGGAGATCGACAAGCTGCGCAACAACGAAGCGCTGGCCGCGATCATGCCCCACGTCGACCGTTTCGACAATGTGTATGTATTGCGCTTCCCGATGGTGGACGCCGACACCGGCACCGCGATGTTCACCCCCGGGGGCGAGCCGCTGCACCTCGAGGTCAAAAGCGCGCTCGGGGTCGCCACCTTCGAGTGGTCGCTCACCGGCCCGGCCGACCTCGACCTCGTGGCCCCGGCGGAAAAAACGTCGGCCCCGCCGGCCCCGGCCCCGGCCGAGACCGTGCCCGCGGATCAGGGCGGTTCGCCGTCCGTCGACGAGACCGGTCCCGCCGCCGACCCGCCCGCCCCGGTGGACGCACCCGCCGAAGGCCCCGGCCCCGGCGACGCCGGGCCTTCGTAGGCGAGGGCGCGCCAGCGCGGATCGGGCCCGTCTCCGCCCGCCGCGCGCGGCCGGGCCCCGTCGAGCACGCTGTCGTAGACCGTGAGCCAGAAGTCTGCGGTGGGGCGCGCGCGCAGCCACGGCGCGTCGAGATCGACCCCCAGCGCGCACACACAGATCGCGTGGTCGCGGGCCACGGCGTGCAGCCGGGCGATCACCGCCGCCAGCGCGGGGCCGGTACACGGCGCGTAGAGATAAAACACCGTGCCGTCTGCGAGCGCCGCCTCGCGCACGTCCCCGACGACAAACGCGGCGGCCAAGGCGGCGCGCGTGGCCGCGGAACGGGCCACGTTCACGTACGCGGGTTCGCGTTCGATGCCGCGCACCCGCGCGCCGGTGAGGGCCTGGGTGAGCAGCGCGACCCGGCCGAGCCCGGCCCCGAGGTCGATGAACACGTCGTCGGCCGTGACCGGGACCGCGCCCACCGCGCGCGCCACCGCGGCGACCCCGCTCTGGTGCAGGCCCACCGCGTCCGGGTCGTCGCCCGCGCCCTGCCCACCCTGGATGTGGCGGGCCGCGGCCTCGTCGACCCCGAGCCAGGCATCGCAGGCCGCGTCCCGGTCCTGCGGCGCGGTGTGGCAAAGATGGTCCACCAGGGGATGACGGCGCGGCACCGGGCCAGTCTAGGGCCCTGGCGCCGGCCACAGGTCGCCGCGCCAAGTCCGGGCCCTCGCTGATACACTGTACCGATGGCGATTCGCGGACCTTTCAAGAACGGCTTCGGCGGCCTGCGCCGCCCGGGCGGGGTGGGCCCCACCAAGCCCACGGCGCCGACCAGCACGAGCACGCCGCCCGGGGGGGCCGCGGGGGGCACACCGCCGTCGACGGGGGGCGATTTTGCCGGCAAGGCCGCGGACTTCGCCAAGCAGGTGGTGGGGCCGGCCAATGGCCAGGCGCTGTTCGGGGTGCAGATCGCGGCGATGAAGGGCGAGGTCGACGTGACCAGCCGGAGCGACGGCGCGCCCGATCTCGAAGCCGGGCAGGGGGTCACCGCCCACCAAATCGCCGCCCAAGAGGCGGAAATCGAAAAAAAGCGCCGGGCGAGCAAGGGCTCGGACATCTATTTCTACAGCGGCGACGGGCAGATCAAGGAGTTCTTGTCGCCCGGGCGCACGTCGCTGATGGGCCATTCGCTGTTCGGCAACGTCGGGCTGTCGAGCAAGGCGCTCGTGCTCGGCGGCACCCTCGAGGGAAGCGCGGCCCCGGGCCTGACCCACGCGGGCAAGCTGCTCGTCGGGGGACTGCACGACGCGGGCGTGGCCCAGATGGGGCCCTACCGCGGCGACAACCCCGCGCTGTCGGGCAAAGAGATCGTGGTCGCGCACAAGAAGGTCGGCGGGAGCGCCACCGTGGCGGTGGGGGCCTGGGCCGGGGTCGGCATCGGGGCGTCGCTGCAGCCGAGCAAAGGCTCGTCGGTGCTGTACCGCACCCACCTCGACAAGCCGGACGCCGACGCGCTCACCGAGGACAAAAACGCCGCGGTGGGTTTTTTGCGCGAGAAGGCCGAGTCCGTGGGGCTGAAAAAGCTGCGCCTGGACATCCCCGACATCGCGAAGCCGGAGACCATGCGCGTCGGTGACGAGCTCGTGGTCGCGACCCATGGCGGGGTGCGCGCTGGGGTGTTCGCGTTTGGCGTGGCGGTGGGGGTCGGGGCCTCGGCCACGTTGCACGGTGAGTTCGAGCTGCACGCGACCAAGCTCGACGACCACCGCGTCCACCTCACGGTCAACCCGACCCGGGTGCGCGCGATGTCGTACGGGGTCAACTCCCTGGGCACGGTGTCGCTCGACCTGCACCGGACCGAGAGCAAAAGCCTGACCCAGGCGTTTGTGTTCGACCTGTCCACGCCGTCGGGCAAGCAGGCGTACCTCGACGCGCTCTCGGGCAACCTCCCGCACCAGACCGGCATCGCCCTCGACAAGGATCGCAGCGTCACCGACCTCGAGACCTACGTGCGGGAAGAGCAGCTCCCCGTCGGGGTTGAGCGCACCTATCTCGAGCGCGCGGACCTGTCGTCGCGGGACATCGGCGCGCGGGTGGGCATCCCCATTCGGTTCGGCAAGAACGTGTGGTGGGGGCTGTCCGGCCTCGCCCGCTCCCGGGCCAAGGTCGATCACACCCGCACCGGCACCGACGGGGACCAGACCAAGCGGGTCGAGACCCGCGGGGTCGAGGACCGCTGGGAGGTGTTGCTCAGCGGCACCGAGACCGTGGGCGCGTTCGCCAGCCTGCGCGAACACACCGTCATCGACGAGCAAGGCCAACGCACGACCACGTTTGGGGGCCTCGACCTCACCGCCCGGTTCGAGGACGACCGCGTGATGGGGCTGGAGCTCAACGACGAGGTGCTCGACGTCATCAATGGGGTGTTCGGCACCGCCATCGCGCCCTTCGCCGAGGCCGGTCACCGCCAGGCCCGCACCATCGAGGTCAAGGCCACGCTGAGCGCCGCCGACCTGGCCACCCTGAGCCAGGTCGCGGGGTCGGACGCAACGGCATTGGCGACGGCCAAGGACCTCGACCAAGCCGACCTCGCCCAGATGCTCGATGATGTGCGGGCGGCCCAGACCCCGGCCGACCAGTCGCGGGCGGTGCTCGGCTACCTGAGCAAAAACGGCATCGCCCGGCTGGGCGCGGTGTTCGCCCTCGCCGGCCGCGGCGCCGAAGAGCTCACCGTCGACACCTGGAGCACCTCCTACCACCGGCCGCTCGACGACGCGCGCGCCCTCGAGCAAAAATACCCCGAACCTCTGGCCCTCGACGCGGGCAAGTGGTCGCTGGTGCGCCGGTTCGGCGCGGCCCACACCTTGATGGTGTCGGTGGACCGGGCCGCGGCCGAGCTCGCCGACGATCCCATCCTGGGGGACAAGGACAAGGCCGACGTGCTCGCCCACCTCGCGCAAGCCGCGGCGGTGGCGGATCAGGTCGCGTCGTTTGATCACCTGAGCCCCGACGAGCAACAGGCCCTGCGCACGATGCTCGACGTCGGCTACACCACCACCGTGGCCCAGCAGGTCATCGACCGGCTCGACGAGGCGGCGGCATGAGCGACCCGGCCGCGGCCATCGCCGGGGTCTTCGCCGAGCTCACCCAAGCGATGAGCCGCGGCGACGTCGACGCCTACCTCAAGCTGTGCGCGCGGGACGCCGCCCCCCAGGTCGCGCTGTTCGAGAAGAACGCCCGCCGGGCCCAAGAGGACGGCCTGCACTTCGTGCTCCGGGAAATCCGCACCATCGGCGACGTGGCCGAGACCCACTTCGACGTCGTCGACGGCAACCGCGTGCTCGAGCGGGCCCACCTCTCGCTCACCGTCGAGCCCGACGGCTGGAAGGTCCGCGCGCTGTAGCCGGTCAGGGGGCGGTCTTGGCCCCCCGCAAAGATGTATTCGCGTCTCCGCAGGGGCCGGCACCCGTCGTCACGACGGGAGGCAGAAGCTGCTCAGGATGAGCTCGGTGCAGGTGGTGCCCGCCGGGCAATCTGACTGCACTTCACAGCCGATGCTGCAGCTGTCGCCGAACAGGGGGTTGAGCACGCAGGTGCCGTCGTTGAGGTCGGGCAGGCCACATTGGTCCTCGTTGGCCAAGGAGTCACACGGCACCGCGTCGAGGGTGTCGCGCACCGAGGCGCAGGTGTGCGGGCGGATGGCGCCCTGTTCGGGGTAGCAGTGGTCGAGCCCGGTGGGGCACATGTAGCCGGCGGGGCATTGGTTGTCGTTTTCGCACGCGGGCAGGCACACGTTCTCCCAGGCCTCGATGTTGTCGCCGCTGACCACCCCGATGCAGGCGTTGGCGCCGGCGCAGTCGTCGTCGTTGAAGCAGGGCTCGCACAGCTCTCCGGTCGACGCCATGCACATGTCTTGGACCGGTTCGCACACTTCGCCGGTCAACGTGCAGTCGCCGGGCACATTGCACACCCCGCTGCCGGGCACGGGCACACATTGGGTCGGGTCCGCGGGGTCGGGTTGCCACACCGCCGGCTGGCCGCTCACGTTGCCCGGGCAGCCATTGTAGAGACATTCCCCCACGGTGTTGGTGGGGCAGTCGGTGTCCTGCACCCCACAGCCGCAGTCACATTCTCCGTCGCCCAAAAACGCCGGGTTGCACAACCACATGTCGCCGTCGCCGTCTCCATCTCCATCTCCGTCACCATCTCCGTCCCCATCCCCATCCCCATCCCCATCCCCATCCCCGTCGCCGTCGCCGTCGCCGTCGCCGTCGCCATCTCCGTCGCCGTCGCCATCCCCGTCGCCGTCGCCATCACCATCTCCGTCTCCGTCTCCGTCTCCGTCTCCGTCTCCGTCGCCATCACCATCGCCATCTCCGTCCCCATCTCCGTCTCCGTCGCCATCCCCATCTCCGTCCCCGTCCCCATCTCCGTCTCCATCTCCGTCACCATCTCCGTCTCCGTCGCCATCGCCGTCGCCGTCGCCGTCGCCGTCGCCATCCCCGTCGCCGTCCCCATCGCCGTCGCCGTCGCCATCCCCGTCACCGTCTCCGTCCCCGCCCTCGCAGGTGGCGTCGACGTGGACACACGCGCCGTTGCACCGTTCGAAGTCGGCCACGCACACGCACGTCGGCTCGCCCCCCTCGGCGTCGCAGCGCTGGTTCTCGCCGCAGGTGACGCCGTCGCACCCGTCGTCGGGGGTGACGCCGAGGCCGCAGGCCGTGAACAAGAACGTCGCCAAGGAAATCGAGAACAGCAGCGCAGGACGCACGGGGGCCTCCGGGGAAGGGTGGAGAGGGCGCGACAATTCAACGCATCAGCCCGGGCGTTCGGACGAATCGATCCCGCCCGGCCCGGATACTTGTCGGTACTAAGGCTGACCCAGGGGTCAGGCGTCCTTGGTCTCGCCTTCGAGCTGTTTTTGGGGATCGCCGGGCTTGGTCTCGCCTTCCGGGCCGTCTTTCAGGCTGCGCCGGAACGAGTTGATGGCGCCGCCGAGGCCAGACGCGATCCCCGGCAACCGGCTGCCCCCGAAGAGCAACAGGATGATCCCGAAGATGACGACCAGTTCCCACATGCCGAGGCCAAACATCGCGGCTCCTTCAGGCCCTTTCTGGGCCCGTCCTTCTGACCATCGTTACCACCTCGCGCTCGTTGCGCAAAATGACCAGCGAAAAACCCGCCCTGGTATGTTGCAGACACCGCAGGAGGCCCGGATGACAACCCGTTTGACCCTGACCCATCGTCCTCGTCGCATGCGCCGGACCGCGGCGCTGCGCGCGATGGCGGCCGAGACCCACCTGACCCCCGGCGACCTGGTGCAGCCGGTGTTTGTCATCGAGGGCAAGGGGCAAAAGGAGCCCATCGCGTCGATGCCGGGTCAGGCGCGCCTGTCGGTCGATCTCCTGGTCGAACAAGCCCGGCACCTGCACCGCCTCGGCGTCCCCGGCATGGCGTTGTTCCCCAAGGTGGACGACAGCCTCAAAGACCACACCGGCACCGAAAGCCAGAACGACGACGGGCTTGTGTCCCGCGCGGTCAAGTCGCTCAAAGCCGCGGTGCCCGAGATGATGGTCATCTGCGACGTGGCCCTCGACCCCTACACCTCGACCGGCCAGGACGGCATCGTCGAGGACGGCGAGATCCTCAACGACGAGACCGTGGCCGCGCTCATCGAACAGGCGCTGTGTGAGGCGCGGGCGGGCGCGGACATGGTCGCGCCTTCGGACATGATGGACGGCCGCATCGGCGCGATCCGCGAGGCCCTCGACGACAACGGCTTCGAGAAGTGCGCGATCATGTCCTACGCGGCCAAATACGCCTCAAGCTTCTACGGGCCATTTCGCGACGCGCTCGACTCGGCGCCGCGGGGCGGGGCGGACAAGAAGACCTACCAGATGGACCCGCGCAACCGGACCGAAGCGATCCGCGAGGTCGAGCTCGACCTCGACCAGGGCGCAGACATGGTGATGGTCAAGCCCGCTTTGCCCTATTTGGACGTGGTGCGTCTGGTCCGGGACATCTCCACCGTGCCGGTCAGCGCGTACCACGTGTCCGGGGAGTACGCGATGCTCAAGGCCGCGGGGGCCAACGGCTGGCTCGACGAGGACAAGTGCATGATGGAGGCGCTCATCTCGATCAAGCGCGCGGGGGCGGACGTGATCTTCACCTACGCGACCCAGGAGATCGCCGAGAAGCTGGGCTGAGCCGGCGCGTGGCCCGGGCCGCGGTGCCCGACATCTCCGTGTTGATGCCGGCCCGGGACGCGGCCGGCACCATCGACGAGGCGCTGGCCTCGGTGCGGGGGAGCGAGGGCGTGTCCCTCGAAGTGGTGGTCGTCGAGCACGGTTCGCGCGACGACACCGCGCGATGTGTCCAGTCACATGGGGATGCGCGCGTGCGCTTGGTGCCCACCGGCCGGTCGGTGCCGTTCGCCGACGCGCTGAACCGCGGGGTCCAGGCCTGCCGGGCGCCGCTCATCGCGCGCATGGACGCGGACGATGTGATGGACCCGCACCGGCTGCGCGACGACGTGGCCCACGCGCAGGGGGCGCCGGCCCTGGCCGCGGTGGCCTGCCAGGTGGCGCTGTTTGGCGGCCGCGGCGACCAGGGGCGGGGCATGGCCCGGTACGTGGCCTGGCAGAACGCGGTGTGCGCGGCCGACGACATCCGCCGCGAGATGTGGATCGAGCAGCCGCTGTGCCACCCCGCGACCACCTTTCGGCGCGCCGCGCTCGACGCGGTGGGCGGGTACCGCCACGGTCTCTGGCCCGAGGACTACGACCTGTTTTTTCGGCTCTGGCTGGCCGGGCTTGGCATCGAAAAGCGCGCCAAGGTCCAGCACCATTGGCGCGAACACCCCGGGCAGACGACGTGGACCAGCCCCCGCCAGTCGCGGGACGCGCTGTGTTGCCTGAAGGTCGCGGCGATGATCGCGCGGTACCGCATCCGGTCCCGGCCGGTGCTGGTCGTCGGGGCGGGCAAGGAGGGCGGCCGGGTGGGGCGGGTGCTGCGCGCCGCGGGCGTTGATCCGGTGGCGTACTTTGACGTCGATTTGCGCCGGGTGGGCCGGGAGCGGCACGGGGCGCGGGTGCACCACGTGGACGGGCTGGCCGAGGTGGCGAGGGCCCATCCCGGGCGGTTTGTGATCGGGGCGGTGGGCCAAAGCGGGGCCCGGGCGGTGGTGCGCGCCCAGCTTTCGGCCGCGGGTCTGGTCGAGGGCACCGACGCGGTGGTGGTGGCTTAGAGCGCCTCGCGGGCTTCTGCGTATTTGAGCAAAGCGGTGATGGTCTCGAGCAGGTCGAACAGCCGCAAGGGTTTGTCGACGACAAAATCCGCCCCGGCCTGGAGCATGTCCCGGCGGAGGTTGTCGGCCCGCGGGGCGATCATCACCACCGGGAGGTACTCGAGACGGTGGTGGGTGCGGATGCGGTCGAGCAGCTGCATGCCGTCCATGTTGGGCATGTAGATGTCGAGCACCGCGAGGTCGATGCGTTCGCGCTGCAACACCCGCCAGGCCTCGGCGCCGTCCGCGGCCTCGACGAGGTCAAACCGGGTGTGGCCGCCGGTCTGGGCTTGCAGCCGCTGCACCGCCCGCCCCACCAGCTCGCGGAACACGCGGTTGTCGTCGGCCACCAGCACCCGGTAGGTCTTGGCGTCGGCGAGCTCCCAGGGGTTTTGTTCGCCCATGGCGCGCAGCACGCTCTGGACCTCGGAGGGGGCCGAGGACCACTCGAGCCCGAAGCCACAGGTGCCGTCCTCTTCGAAGGTCTGGACCCGCCGCACCACGCCCTCGAGGTGCACACATTTGAGCAGACCGGGAAAGCTCAGCTCCAGGGCCACGGTGTCGCCGACCTCGACGTGGCTGTTGCCCCGAATAAACGCGCCGGACGCGGACAGATCGTGGGTGTGGCCGTGCGCGCCGTCGACGAAGCCGACCTTGAGCACCAACGGAAAACGAGGGTGACGTCGCCGCTCGGCGCCGTGCGCCGCGAGGTGTTCCAGGCTGGCGACGGCGGTGCTCAGGCTCGACCTCAGTGTGGCCGAAGCGCGGCCACAAAAAATCCATCGGTGCCGTGCACGTCCGGCCGCAATGTCATGGCAGGCCCGGCCGGCAGGCCCGCGGCGAGCGATGACAAGGGCACCGCGGTGGCCTCGCCCCGGTTCACGAAGGGGGTCACGACCTCCTCGTTTTCCGCGGCGAACAGCGAACAGGTCGCGTACACCACCACACCGTCCTCGCGGCACAGGCGCAGGGCCTGGGCGAGGAGCTGTTGCTGCACCTTCGAATAGGCATCGACACGCGCGGCATCGAGGCGAAGGGCCCGATCTGGGCTGTGCCGCAGGGTGCCCGACGCGGTGCAGGGCGCATCGACGAGGACCCGGGCGAACGACCGGGGGGCAAAGGGGGGCGCGGTCCCGTCCGCGAGCACGAACACCGCCGCGGGGATGTCGCGCGCCCGCGCCGCTTGCAGCCGGTCGCGGTCGATGTCGCACACCACCACCCGGTGCCCGAGAGCGCCGAGCAGCTTGGCCTTGCCCCCGCCCCCGCCGCACAGATCGAGCACCCACTCGCCCGCCGGGGGCTGGGCGAGCTGGGCGATGAGCTGGCTGCCCGGGTTCATCGGCCACACCGCGGCCCGCACCGCGGGCGGGAGCTTGCCGAGGGGGATGCGCTCGTCGGACTCGATGGCGGTGTCGCACAAGGGGTGCGGCCGCACCCCGGGCTTTTGGGCCTGCAAGGCCAAGATCGCTTCGCCCCGGGTCAGCCGCGAGGGGTCGACGGCGAAGCCGACCTTGGCCGGTTGCAGCAGGGCCTGTTCGAGCGCGTCCGCGTCGGGGAGGTGGGCGATCTGCGCCCGCACGAAGGGGGGCAGGCGCTCGGCCAGGGGGGTGCGCCACAGCGCGTCGAGGGGCGCGGGCAGCTTGGCGTCGCACAGCCCGGGGTTGGCCGCGAGCACCGCGCACAGGTCCTGGTCCCGCCGCCGGGGCGGGACCCCGCCGAACCCCGCCACGGCCTCGTCGATGCGGGCCTCTAGGTCGAGCCGCCGCCGGGCCCAGGCAAACAGCGCGTCGGCCGCGACCTGGCGTTCGGTCTTGCCCAGCCGCCGGCGGGCGGACAGCTCGGCCAGCACCTGCTTGAGCGGGGCGCGGGTCGCGCGGTGCCGGGCGATGGCGTCGAGCACCACCGTGACGGGGGCGGGGAGCGTGTCGGCGTCGGCCAACACCCGCTCGCGGCCCTGCATCGGCCGGGGGCCGGTGTCGGCGACGCGGGGGGGCGATTTTTTTCCCGGTTTGCGTCCGCGCTGGTCGGCGCCCGCCTTCTTGCGGGGCCGGCCTCGGGGGGGGCCGCGGCGGCTCACGAGGGCTCGTCGGGGGACGGGCCCGGCTCGGTGGGGGTGCCCACCTCGAGGGCGGCGCCCGCCTGGTCGTCGTCGAGGCACAAAAAGATGCGGAGCTGCTCCACCAGCTTTTTGCGGTGGGCCTTCTCCGACAGGTCGAGGTGGTACTCGTTGACGATTTTGAGCTGCATCTCTTCCCATTCGGCCCAGCTCTCTTTGCCGACGTGGGCGAGCACCTCTTGGCCGAGGGGACCGGACAGCGGGGCCTCGTCGAGGGCTTCCACCTCTTGCTTCAATCGTTTGTCGAACACCGTGGCCACCTGGGTCTCCTCCTCGCACCAACCAACCAGGGCGGTAGCAAGTGGGGCCACCTTATCGCAACCGGTTGCCTCCCCCTGTCGCGGGCTTTCTTTTCGCGACACGACGGGGATACAGTCCCGCACGATGTCCACGGTTCTCGTCGTCGATGGGATCAAAAAGCGCCGCAACGCGATCAAGGCCGCGCTCGAAAAGCGCGAGGTCGACACCCATGAGGTCTCCGACGCCTACGCGGGTCTCGCCGCGCTGGGGCAGGGCACCTACAGCGGCATCATCATCGCCGAGGGCAAACGCCAGCTGTCGGTGAAGAGCCTGTGCGCGCTCGCCCTGCGGCGTCACACCGACGTCCCGGTGTTTTTGATCCTGCGCAAGGTCGAGCACGCCCGCGAGGTCCGGCAAGAGCTGGGGCCGCGGGTGTTGTTGGTGCCGCCCGAGTGGGGCGTCGAGCAGCTCTGTACCCGGGTGGCCCAGAGCTGCGTGGTGTTGCCGCCGGAGTTCCACGAGGCCCCGCCGCCCCAGGGCCCCATCGTGCTCGAGGGTGCGTTCGAGGAGGAGGCCGGGCCCGCCCTGCTCATCGGTCTGTTCGTGCAGGAGCTCTCCGGGCGGCTCAGCGTCATCGACGACGGGGTCACGGTCTCGACGGTATTCTTCCGGGACGGGGAGCCGGTGTGGGTTGTGCCCCCCGGGGGGGATACGGCGGTATTCCGTCACATTGTGCATCTCGGGCTGGTGCCGCCCGACTTGTCGCCCACCCCGGTGCCCGACGGCGAGCTGCTCCTGTCCATGGTGCGCAAGGGCACCCTGACCAAAGCGGACGTGAAGAAGGTCATGGTCGACCTCGTGCGCGAGGAAGTGTTGAGCGTGGCCGCCCGCCGCACCGGGGAGTACTCTTTCGTCGAGGACCAGACCTACGCGGCCCACCCCGGCCCGGGCCTGTCGGTGAATCCCTTTGGGCTCATTTTTGAGGTCAAGCGCAAGAGCGTGCCCCCGCCCGAGTTGATGGAAATTGGGCAGAGCATGGGCGGCCGGCGCATCTTTGCCGGGCCTGGTCTCGACGTGGCCAAAGAGAAGATCCGCCCGTTCTTGCGGGGGGGCGACGCCACCGAGGCCCTCGATGGCGAGACCACGGTGCAAGAGTTCTGCGATCGGGTGGGGCTCGACCCGGTGATGGGCAGCCTGTTGGTGCTCAGCCTCGTGGAGGCCCGGCTGGCCCGGCTGGGCGAAGCCGCCTAACCAACGTACAAAATCAGCTGCGCCTTGTGCGAGACCGGCGCACGCAACGCGAAGCGTTGCCACGGCTGGCCCGGCTGGGCGAAGCCGCCTGACCAACCTCTCGGGTTAGAACGCGAGCAGCTCTCGGGCGGCGGCTTCGATGTCGCTCACCTGCGGCAAGGTCTCGGTCTCGAGGATGGGGGAGAAGCCCACCGGGATGTCCTTGGCCGCGCAGCGCATGATCGGGCCGTCGAGGTCCATAAAACAGTCCGCGGCCACGATCGCGGCCACTTCCGAGCCAATGCCATTGAACAGGTGGTCTTCGTGCACGATGAGCACCTTGCCGGTGCGGCGCACGGTGGCGGCGATGCCCTCGCGGTCGAGGGGTTTGATCGAGCGCAGGTCGAACACCTCGATGCTGTGGCCTTCCTCGGCGAGCTTCTCGGCCACGGTGAGCGAGAAGTGCACGGTGGTGCCGTAGGTGATGATCGAGAGGTCTTCCCCCTCGCGGCGCACCCGGCCTCGGCCGAACGGGATGCAGTACTCGGGGTCGGTCTTTTCCGCTCGCGCCTCTTTGCGGTTGTAGAGGTACTTGGGCTCGAGGCAGAAGGTCATGCCCCGCGAGCGGATCGCGGTGCGCAGCAGGCCCGACGCATCGTCGGCGAATGCGGGGTAGACCACGCGCAGGCCGGGCAGGTGCGACATGATCGCTTCGACATTTTGCGAGTGGTACAGGCCGCCGGTGATGTACCCGCCCGAGGCCAACCGGCACACGATGTTGGGGCTGAACTGCCCTTTGCTGCGCCAGTAGTCGTGGCTGGTCTCGACGATCTGTTCCATCGCCGGCCACACATAGTCCGCGAACTGGGCGGCTTCGATCACCACCCGGATGTTGTCGTCGTAGCGGCACATGCCGTTGGCGGTCCCGACGATGAAGTCCTCGGCGATGGGCGCGTTGAACACCCGCTCAGGGCCGAACTCCTGCAGCATGCCCTTGGTGAGGTTGAACACCCCGCCCTTGTCTTTGCTGGCCACGTCTTGGCCCCACAAGAACGTGTCCGGGTTGCGGCGGAACTCTTCTTTCATGGTGCGGTTGACCGCCTCGCGCAGCTTCTCGTCGCCGGGCCCGGGGGGCTCGGTGACCACCCCGTCCTGGGTGGTGTCGTAGGGCTCGGGCACCACGAACAGCGCATTGCTCTCTGGCGACGGCTTGGCCGCGTTCTCCGCGCGTTCGGCGTCTTGGTCGAGCTGGGCGTCGACCTCTTGCTCCAGGCCCGCGAGCTCTTTTTCGGTGGCGATCTTCTTGTCGAGCAGGTGGGTGCGCAACCGGGCCACGGGGTCGAAGGCTTGGGTGGCGGCGATTTCTTCTTTGGTCCGGTACAGCTCGTGGGCGTCAGAGTTGGAGTGCGCGCCCATGCGCACACATTGGGCCGAGACCAGGGCGGGGCCGGCGCCGCTCTTCACGTAGTCCACCGCTTCTTGCATGCCCCGCCAGCTGTCGTAGATGTCGGTGCCGTCGCAGAGGATGACGCGGAGGTTCTTGATTCCAATGTAATTGTTGCCCACCCGCTCGTTGGCGGTCTGCTCGGCGGTGGGCACGGAGATGCCAAAGCCGTTCTCTTGGACCACAAAAATCACCGGGAGCTTTTCCCGGGCCGCGCCGTTGTAGGCCTCGAAACAGTACCCTTCCGACGTCGAGGACTCGCCCTGCGAGGTGAACGCGATGGCGTCTTTTTTGTAGTACTTGATCGCCCGGGCCACCCCCGCGCCGTGCAGGGTGTGGTTGCCGGTGCAGGAGCTGACGTTCTGCACGCCGATGGCGGGTTTGCCAAAGTGGTTGGACATGTGCCGGCCGCCCGAGCAGGGGTCCTCGTCGCGGGACAGGCCGTTCAAGAAACATTCGTAGGGAGACAGGCCCGCGGCCAACGCCACCCCCATGTCCCGGTAGTAGGGGAACAGGAAGTCCTGGTTGGGGCGGAAGCTGCGCCCCAGGGCGATCTGAATGCCTTCGTGGCCCCCGCACCGCGCGTGGTAGCTCCAGCCCATGCCGCGGCGGATGTATTTGCTCGCGCGGTCGTCCATCGCGCGCACGAGGTACGCCTGGCGGTACCACTCCTTCTGGGTGGCGGCGTCGACCTTGACGGCGTCGTGCTGGAGCGGACCCGGGCCTTGCGAGAGCAGGCGGAGCGTGGGGGTCTCGGAGGTGGCGACTTGGCTGGTCATGAACAAATCCTTCGATGAGCCCAGAGTGGGACAACCCGTCATGCATGCCCAAGCGACAAAAAAACCACAACCGGCCCCGTGCAGATGCGCTCTGGATGCTGCGGTGTGTCACCCCGGCCGTTTTCTGGGACCGCGCGCACAGGTGCGCGATGATAAAGAGACGGACCGCCTCCCGCGGCCTCTGCAACACAATGCCCCCAGCCGACAAAGACACCCGTTCCCTCGACCTCTGCGCCATCGGGCTTGGCCAAGGCGGCGGCAATCTCGCCGCTGAATGGCGCCGGCGCGGCTACCGCACGTTGTTGCTCAACACCGCCCGGTCGGACCTGTCCGCGGTGGGCCGGCAAGAGGGGCTCGACGTCCCCGACAAATACCGGATGCACATCGGCATCGGCGACACCGACGGCGCGGGCCGGGATCCCGAATACGGCGCGCGCTGCGTCGAGCACCACGCCGACGAAATCAAAGACGCGGTGGCGCGCCACCTCGACGGGGCGGACGCGCTCATCGTGTGCGCGGGGCTGGGCGGCGGCACCGGCTCTTCGGTGTACGCGTTGCTCGACGTGCTCGAGCCCTTGGACATCCCCGTCATCGCGGTGGTCACGCTGCCTTCTCAAGCCGAAAGCGGCATCACCAAAGTCAACGCCGTGCGCACCGCCAACGCGTTGGTGACCGCGCCCCTGCACGGCCGGGTGTTCATCGACAACGCCCGCCTGGTCGACGCGTTCCCCGACGTGGACATCATCAGCTACTACCCCCGGGTCAACAGCAAGGTGCTCGGGCCCCTCGACGCCCTCAACCGGCTCAACCGTTCGGACGATCGCTGGTCCATCCGCTCGTTCGACGCCGAGGACCTGCGCAAGGTGTTGCTCTCGGGGGGCGTGCTCCAGACCCATGTGCACGTGTTCGAGGACGGGCTCACCAGCCCCACCCAGCTCGTCGACGCGGCCGCCTACTGCGTCGACGGGGGCGCCCACCTCGCCGCCGGCCTCTCGCTGGACAAATGTGCCTACCTGGCGGTGGTGGTCACCGGCCCCGAAGAGGCGCTGCGCAAGACCTCGATCAAGGTGTTCGACGACGGGGCGGCCCTGATCAAAGAGCACACCAAAGGCGGCGCGGTCTACGAAGGGCTGTACGTCGTCGACGACAAGAACGCCAAAGTCACTGCACACATCCTGTCCGCTTCGTTGGCGTTGCCCGCCCGGGTGGAGTCGCTCCTCGCCGAGGCCCGGGCCGAGGGCCAGGAGCTGATGAACAAGATCCAGGCCGACATCCCCCAGCTCGAGATCTCCCCCCTCGAGGGCCTGGACCTGTTCCGCGCCCCCAGCCGGCGCAGCCGCCGGGCCCCGCGCCCCGACGCGCCCAAACCCCGCCCCTTGGCCGCCCAGCTGTTGAGCCAGGTCGACGCGGTGGCGGTGTCCGAGGTCGCGCCCCCGCACGAGCCGTCGGCCGATCCTTCGCTGCAGGAGCTGAGCGACATCGGCGACCTCGACGCGATGGAGGCCACCGCCCACGTCGACGAAGCGCAAAAGAAGCAGGTGAGCGAGCCCGCCGCCCACCGCACCCCCTCCCGGGTGGCGGCGCTGCCGGGGGAGCGGGCCCAGCCCCACGAGCGCACCGGGGTCTTCGACGAGGCCCCCCTGTCCGATGACGAGGACGAGCCCAACCCCTACGTGCCCCGGGTGGGCACCGGCCAGATGGACATGGCCTCCGACGTGGAGAATCTCGAGCCCACCGCTTACGTGGCGCAGGACGCCGCCGACGACGCGTCCCGCCGCGGCAAGGTCGCGTTGATGACCGAAGAGGGGTTGAGCGTCGAAGGGGTGAGCCTGCCCGATGACGTGTCGCTGCCCAGCGTCGATGCAGATGCATTGTTCGCGGAGAGCGAAGCCAGCGAAGAGTCGATCCTGCCCGCCCCGAGCGAGGCCCCGGACGAGCGCCGCACCGCCAAGAAGCGAGGGCGGGGGACCCAGGTGCGCATCGGCACCGGCCGGCACGACGACGACCCCTACCAGGAGTCGCCGGAGAAGACCGAGTCGGTGCCGCAGGAGGAGGTCAACGACGCGCTGCTCGCCGCGGGCGAGAACGGCATGTTCGAGGCCGAAGAGTTGCCAAGCGAGTTTGAGCTCGGGGAGGAGGCGGACCAGTTCGAGCTGCCCGCGTCCCTGACCAAGCCCGTCGATGACGACGCGATCATCGCCGCCGACGACGTGCCCCGGGATGTGCCCTCCAACTTCGACCAGTCCGACGAGGACACCGCCGGCGCCCCCCCGCCGCACAGCTTTCAGGCCCAGCCCACCTTGGTGAGCCAGGTCGACGAGCTCTTGCTCAGCTCGTTGCGCGAAGCGTCCCGGCAAAGCGGCACCGTGGTGCAGAACGTGTACGAGGACCTCATCGACCGCTTCCGCCAGGCCCCGGACAAGCGCGGCCGCGAACGCGTGGCCCGCCGCCTGATGGACGACGCCAAGAGCGACGACGTCGAGGTGCGGGCCTTGGCGGTGTGGGCCATGGCCAAGCTCGAGCAGCGCGGGTTCAAGCGGGCGCTGTCCAAGTCCACCAACGACAAGAACCCGGAGATCGCCAAGCTCGCGCTCACCGGGCTCGAGCAGATCGCGTTCAAAGAACAGCAGCGCGCCAAGCGCAAAGCCAAACGTTCCCGCAGCTGACGTTTGTTCGGGCCGGTTGCGGCCTCTACGGTTCGCGCCGATCGAGGTCCGCCCAGAGGTTGGCGGCGTCGAACACCTCGAGGGGCAATAGCCCCGCGGCCTCGACCAAACGCTCCACGTGGGGGCGGTCGGGCCCATCGAGCCCGACCCCGAGGGTCAGGCGCTCGGACAGCACCCACAATGCCAATGGACGGGCGACCCCCGCCTCCACCGCGCGCTCGACGTCGCCGTCGCGCAGCTCTTCGAGGGCGTGGCGGAAGCTGTACAGCGAAAGCAGCGACTGGTTGACCCCGCGGTGCTCGAGCCAGGCCAGGGCCTCGTCCACAAGCTGGTTGTCGTCCGCTTCGGTGTCGGTGAGGGCAAAATCCATCAGGCCGTCGGCGAGGATCGCCCCCGCCGCGAGCTCACTCGAGGCGGACAGGGCGTGGGACAGATCGTCGAGCGCGCCCAGGGTGCGGCCGAGCAGCGACAGGCCTTCGCCCAACGAGCGCAGCTCGGGGGACAGGCCGTCGACATCCACGCGGTCGGCGTGGATGTGGTGGGCGCTGTCCAGCGCGTTCTCCAGGAGGCGGGAAAAGCCGCGCTGGTCTTTGGGCAGCGCCGCGTCCACCTCGCGCAGGGCCGAGGCCAGGCTGCCGAGCTTGTCCACCGACAGGCTGGGGCGCGAGGCGAGCAGGAGCAGCGCGCGCTGGGCCGGGACCAAAGCCCCGGCGTCGGTGCAGAAGCGGGCCAGGGCCGAGACCAGGCGGGCCGCGGTGTGGTCGAGCTCCTCGCGGCGGGCGCCCTGGGCGGCTTGGTCGCGCAGGCTTTGCAGCGAGTCGGCGAGGTCTTTGACCGATTCAGGCGGAGGTTGTTTGGGCGCGGGCATGGGTGAGCCCGACGCGTAACCCATTCAACCGGTCAAAAACAGGGGGGAATTATTGGGCGTTGGTGAACCGCGAGCTTTTGCGGTCGGTGTTGCGGCGCTCTTTTTTGTCCGTGCTGTCGTCCGCTTCGACGTTGGCGTTTTGGAAGCGGCGGCCCTTTTTGCTCCGGTCGGTGATGCGGCGCTCTTCTTTCGGCGGCGGGTCGTCGCGCCGGGTGCGGGTGGTCTTGCGGGTGGTGTGGCGCCGCTCTTTTTTGGGGCGGGCCTTGTCGTCGGGCTCCGCCGGCTTGTCCGCGGCGGGCGGGGGCTCGGGCGGCTTTTCCGCCACCGCCTCGGGGGGCTTTTCGGGGGGCGGGTCTTTCGCCGGCTCGGCTTTGGCCGGGGACGAGCGGCGTTTGGGCCGGCGCTTTTGGCTCTTCTGGTCGAGCATCTCGCGCAGCTCCTTGGCCTGCTCGCGCACCTCGGGGCGCACGTGGGGGGTGTCGTCGAGCGCGTCGAGCCAGCGTTTGGCGGTGCGGGTGTTGCCGATGGCGATGTTGGCCTCGATGCGCACGGCCACGACCTCGGGGAGCAGCGCGTCTTGGGGGTCGAGGCCCTTTTCGAGCAGGGTCAGCGCGGCTTTGTGCTCGTCGTTGTCCATCAACGTGGCCGCGCGCTCGATCATGCGCTCGACCTCTTCGGGCGTGCTGCTCACGGGCTTTTCGGGCAGCTCGGGCGGCTTCTCCGGCCAGAAGGTGTAGGCGCCCGCGCCACCGGTGATCAGCACCCCGAGGGCGAGGGCGGCCCACAGCCCGGTGCGGCGCCGGCCGAACGCGGCGCTGATTTCGTCGTCGAGCAGCGACGTGGTGATCGGGGTGTTGGTCGGCCCGGAGTTGTCGAGGTTGACCATGCCGCCAAACACGGGGGCGACCGCGGGCTCCTTGTCGAGCAACAAGAGCGCGTCCTCGGCGGTCTGGGGACGCTTGTTGGGGTCCTTTTGCAGCAGCGCGTCGATGACCCCGAGCAACGGCTTGGGGATGTCCTCGCCGCGCAGCTGGACCGGGTCGGGCACCTGGGCCTCGACGTGGGCACGGAGCACGGCGAAGGTCTTCTCGCCGGTGAACGGGGGCTGCCCGGTGAGCATCTCGAACAGGATGAGCCCGGCGGCGTACAGATCCGATCGCCCGTCGACGCCTTGGCCGGAAATCTGCTCGGGGCTCATGTACTGCGGCGTGCCCATGAGCATGCCGGTCTGGGTGAGCTTCACGCCCTCTTCTTGTTTGGCGATGCCGAAGTCGACGAGGGTCACGTGGCCTTCAGGGCTCAGCACGACGTTGGCGGGCTTGATGTCGCGGTGGATGACCCCGCGGGCGTGGGCATAGCCGAGGGCGCTGACGAGCTTTTCGAACACGTACTGGGCTTTGTCGTGCGACATGTGGCCGACTTCGCCGAGCACGTCGTCGAGGTTCTTGCCCTCGACGTACTTCATGACCAAGAAGCGATCGTCCCCGTCGGCGGCGAAGGTCACCAGGGGCACGATGTTGGGGTGATCGAGGGCGGCGAGGGCGCGCGCCTCTTGGGTGAAGCGGTCGCGGATGGCCTTGTCCCGGGCCAGGGCCGCGGGCAGTGCCTTGATCGCGACCTGTTGCCCGCTGACGTCGTCGCGGCCGAGGAACACCGTGCCCATGCCGCCGGTGCCGAGCTTTTTGACGATTCGGTACTGGCGCAGCACGAGGTCACCCGGGCCGAACCCCGGCGCCTCGTCGCTGTCCATGGGGATCGGGGCCGCGGTCGGACCGTGGCCCTCGGCGGTGACCACCGGGTGCATGGCCATTGTGCGCTCGTGCGGCGTCAGCGGCTTCACCCGGCCGCTCGGGCTGCTGTGTTGGATGGGGCGCTCGACGGGGGGGGCCGCGCGCTCGGCGTACATCGGGTCGGTGGGCTCGACCACGGGGCCGGAGCGCCGCGCGGGCAGCACGTCAGCGCCGCACTGCGGACAAAACTGCACCCCGGCAGGCACATCGGCCGCGCACGTGGGGCAGGCTTGATTCCCGCTCGACATCCGACTCCATCTTACAATTCAGGCCGTTACAGCAACGGACACAAATCACGACCAGGATAGGAAAAGCATAGACGGATCTCTAATCCTCTTCATTCCCGACGTGTGGGGATTGGTGCGCGTGATCGTGATCTGTCGGGACCGGGGCCTGCCCCGTCGGGAGGCCCGCTCAGGACCGGGCCCGGCGGGGGCGGGCGTCGTGGCCGGCCAGGCGGCGGCTGGTGGCCCACTGGTGCGCGGCCAGGCGCAGCGTCCACCCGAGGAAGGCCGGTCGCCGGCGGGCGGTGACCAAGACCCGCGGCGCGTGGCGCGCAAACGCCAGCAGGAGCCGGGCGCGGTGCCAAAAGGTCGGGGGCAGCAGCAGCTCGCGGTTTTTGTGGTCGAGCTCAGCGTCGAGAAACTTGTCGATGAGGTTGCCGGGGGGGCCGAGGGTGGCGAAGAACGTGAAAAATGCGGCCGGGGCCCCGTCGAACAAGGGCACGAACAGCGCGGCGAACGCGCGGCCCTCGTCCTCGACCGCGCGGATGAAGGCGCCGCGCCGGAGGGTGCGCTGTCGCCGGGTGGCGGCCTCGATGTGCCAAAGCCATTGCACGATCTCGTCGGCGGTGGCCCGGTCGGCGAAGGCGTCGGCCAACCGTTGGGCCGCGTCCGAGATGGGCCGGTGGGCATCGCCGCGCACCGCCGCGGCGAGGTCCGCGAACGCCTGGTCGCGGTCGCGCCCGTCGTCGAGAAACGCATCGATGCGTTCGCACGCGCAGAGCGCTTGGGTGATGCGCCGGGCGGCGTCCGTGTCGAGGTCGTGGCCAAAAAATGTGCACAGCTGACCGGTCACGTCGCCCAGCGCCCGGTACTCGGTCCGGGTCACGTCGTCGGCACGGAGCGTTGTTGACACCACGGAGCCCCCCGTTTTTGTCGCTGGTTGGTGTCCCGCGACGAGACGCCCGATGGGGCGCTCGTCGTGGCCTTGGCGCGCGAACGCATCCATGATGTTGAGATGCGCTCTAGAAGAAGCCGGACAAGGGCCCGGTGTTGTGGTCGGGGTCGCCGAAGGTGGCGTCGTCGATGTCGAACATGCGCAGGAGCGAGACGAGGAAGTCGCAGTGTGAGGCGTTTTCGTACTCGAGGAAGCGGCCGGTGGGCAGCCCGAGACCGGCGCCCCCGGCGGTGAGGAAGGGCATGTTGGTGTGGGTGTGGGCGTTGCCCACCGCGAGCTCGTTGACCAGCACCACCACGGTGTTGTCGAGCAGGGTGCCCTCGCCCTCGGGGATGCTGTCGAGCCGCTCGAGGAAGCCGGCGATTTGGCCCATCAGCCACGTATGTCGCTGCACCAGCTCGTTGCGTTGGCTCAGGCTCGAGGGGCCGGCGTGGGACAGGGCGTGGCCGAGGTTGTTGGCGGGGGTGAAGGTGTCGGGGTCCTCGGGGGTGACGTCGACCCAGGGGTGGGGCACGTCGTTCTGCGCGTTCATGAATTGGAGCGTGGCCACATGCGTGACGTTGCAGGCGAGGGCGGCGGTGATGATGTCGAACTGGGCGGCGGTGACGTCGGGGATCGAACCCACCTCGAGCGGCCCGGTGACATTGGGCCCTTCGGGCACGCCGCAGCCGGACAGCGAGCCGATCTTGGCCAGCCGGTGCTCGACCCCGCGCACGAAATCGAGGTGCTGCTCGAGGCGTTGCTTGTCCGCGGTGGACACCTGTTGGTTCAGGAGCTTGAACTGGCGGCCGACCGCGTCGAGCACACTTTGGCGCCGGGTGCGCAGGGCCTGGAGCTCCTCGGTCTCGGTGCCCATGTCCGAGAACACAATGTCGAAGGCCTGTGCAGGATCATTGATGGGCGGCACCGGTGCGTCCGGTCCGAGATACGACATGCGGGACCGCACCTCGGCGGTGAGACAGCGCACGCCGAGGTGCAACGACGGCAGCGCGGTGGTCTGGCCGATGTGTTGGGCGATGCGCTGGTCGACGCTGATCGAGCTGGCCCAACCCGCTTTGGACCCATCGCCCCCGATGAAGTCCCCCTCGTTGAGGGGCGCGCCGGTGAGCACGCCGCCCATGCCTTGCTGGTGGGGCTCGCCCGGCCCGCTCTGGACCGCGTACATGTTGATGCCGGAAAAGACGTTGAGCCGGTCTTGGTAGGGCGCGAGGGGGGAGAGCACCGGGCTGAGGTTGAACGCGGTCTCGCTCGCCCCCGGGAGCGGGAACCACGCGTCGGGAATCACCCCGTTGGGGTGGCAAATGAACACCACCCGGTGGGGCATGCCCGACTGGGCGTGCCCCGGGCGGCTGGCCAGCCATGGCAATGCCACTGCAGCACCCGCGGCCCCCCGCAAAAAATGGCGCCGGGACAGGGCCAGGCCGCGCGCGCGGTCGGCCGCGGGCACGGGACGGCCCCAGGGCAGCAGCGAGCGGCTCACGGCAACACCTCCCCGAGGTCGCGGGTGCGGAACGCGGGCATGCGCACGATGTCGAGCAGCAGCTCGCGCACGTTCTCGTGCTGTTCGAACTTGTGGCGGACCACGCCGAGGTTGCACACGTCGAGGCCGGTCTCGGCCCGGCCCAGGGCATAGCGGAACCATTGGGTGGCGTAGCAGTCGCGGGCCTGGTCGCTTTTCCCGATGCGGCCGGCGAGCTCGACCGGGCCGTGGAAGTCGCCCTCGAGGGCGCTGTCCATGGACCAGGTGTACATCAGCGAGCCGGAGTCATCGATGGGCAGGCCGTTCTCTTCGGTGCGGTGCCGGCCGAGGGCGTCGTACCCCTCGAACCCGAAGCCCACCGGGTCGATCAGCTCGTGGCAGTCCCGGCAGCTCTCTTCGGCGGTGTGGGCGGCAAACCGTTCGCGGGTGGTGGCGTTGGGGTCTGGGTCGGGGGGCACGATGGGCACATCGGCGGGCGGGTCGGGCAGGACCTCGCACAAGATGTGTTCGCGCACGAACACCCCGCGTTTGATCGGGGACGTTTGGTTGGCGTTGGCCAGCGCCGCGAGCAAGCCGGGCTGGGTGAGCAGGCCCCCGCCGTACACGTCGGGGGGCAGCGCATGGCGGGCCATGTCATTGCTTTCGGGGAGGCCGTACAGGGGGGCGAGGGTCGCGTCGGTGTACACGGCATTGGATGTGTACAGGGCTTCGAAGTCGCCGCCGGCGAAGAACGTCTCGTGGGTGATGAACGACAGCACGCTGTCGGCCCACGCCGACCGCCAGCTCGGGTCGTACCCGTCGAACACGTCGGGGTCCTTGTCGTAGACGTGCAGCTGGGCGAGGCCGAGCCACTGGGCGTGGAACTCGCGCAGGGCGGATGCGGCTTTGTCGTCGCTGAGCATGCGCCGGGCCTGGGCCACCAGACCGGCCTCGGTGCTGAGCTCGTCGCGGGCCGCGGCCTCGAACAATGCGTCGTCGGGCATCGAGGCCCACAAAAAATACGACAAGCGGGACGCGAGCTCGTAGCTGTCCAGGGTGCGGAACGCGCCGCTGTCATCGAGCGTCCCGCGCTCCACCCGGTACAAAAACTGCGGGCTTTGCAGCACCGCCTCGAGGGTCGCGATCAGAGCCTCGCGGTGGCCGAGCGCGGGGGCGAGTTCGTCGTAGACCCGGCCCAAGATGAGCTTTTCCTCGTCGACCAGGGGCCTTCGGAACGCGCGGGTGGCGAAGTCGGCGACAAAGTCGCCCACACAGCCGGCGTCCCCGTGCCCCACGCAGGGGTGGTCGGCGTAGCGGCTTCCGGGGCCGAGGCCCCGGCGCGCGGCCCGCTCGGAGGCCTTCAGGTAGAGCTCGACGAGCAGCGACGAGGCCGCGTGGGAGGTCCCGTTGGCAAAGCCCAGCGTCTCGTTCTCCGGGGGGAAGGCGACGTCGTGCGCGACGTCGAGACCGAACAGATCGCGCAGGGTGTTGTCGTATTCGGTGCGGGTCAGCAGCCGGGGGTAGGACGCGCCGGGCACCACGTCCTGGTCGGTGCACTGGTCGGGGTTGCCCATGGGCATCGGGAGCCGGCCGCGGGGGGCCTCGACCGCGAGCCCGGGGTCCGGCGCCTGCACCGGCACATCGACGGACGAAACCGCGGGGGGGGTACACGCGCTCAGCACCCCAAGCGCCAGGAACCAACCGGTGCGCATGTGACGAATGTGTATCACGTCGGGGTCCATCCCGCCGCACCGGACCGTCGTGATCTGGACGAACCGGCCGCAAAAAGCCGCCGCCCGACCTCTCGATCGTGCGGCGGCGCGTCGCGTTTCAGGGGCCTGGTAAGCCGGGTTCTGTCCCGCCGACGGTCGCCCGCCGCCGGGGGCGTTCATTCGTCTAGGGCCGCCGTTGCCGACGGCCTCGAGCGGCACTGGGGGGCGGCGCGGGCCGCGCCTGGGCCAAAAGCCCGTGCCCCCAACCACCTTGCTCCGGGTGGGGTTTACCCTGCCGCGACCGTCTCCGGCCGCGCGGTGCGCCTTTGCCGCACCGTTTCACCTGTGCCCCGGCGCTGCCGGGGCAGTCTGTTCTCTGTGGCACTGTCCTTCAGGTCGCCCTGACCGGCCGTTAGCCGGCACCCATGCCCTGCGGAGCCCGGACTTTCCTCTCGTCATCAAAAACCAGCGAACGCCTCAGACCCTGAAGCGCCCGCGGTCTGTACCAGACAACGGCCGGGGCGCCTACGGGTTGGCGCGGCGCCGGCGGGACAGGCCCCAGACCAAAAGCGGCAGCACCGCCCCGATGGGCGCGCTCGACGAGGGGCCGGGCGCGTGGGCGCAGTTGAACACCGCGGGCCCGACCAACCAGCCCGATCCCGACACCCCGAGATCGTCCTCGAAGCCGTCGCCGTCTTTGTCCGCGTCGCACGCGTCGCCGAGCCCGTCCTCGTCTTCGTCCTCTTGCCCCGGGTTGTCGTCGTCGGGGCAGTTGTCCACGAGGTCGCGGATGCCGTCGCCGTCGCCGTCCGCGATGGTGTTGTTGACCACGTCGATGTTCTCGATCGCCACGTTGTTGTCGACGTTGGCGTCGCCTTCGGTGCTCACCCGCGCGGTGTGGGTGACCTGGGGCCGGGCGCTGTCGTCGGTGTCGACCACCAGGGCGAGGTCGACGAGGGACTCGCCGGGGCCGACCACCTCATCGGTGGTGCAGGTGATCGCGCCGGCGTCGTTGGTGCACGACCAAATGTCCGCCGAGCTCGAGGCCAGGGTCTGCCCGGTGGGCAGGGTGTCGGTGACCTCGATGGTCCCGGTGGTGGGGGCCCCGCCGATGTTGGTGATGGCGATGAAGTAGCTGGCTTGCTCGCCCACGACGAACTCATCGGGGGCGTCGACCTCGATGCGCAGGTCGATCTGGCCCTCGTAGGGGGTGCACACCGACGGCTGACCGGTGCAGTCGTAGTTCGGTTCGCGTTCGCAGGTGTCGCTGCACCCGTCGCCGGCTTGGTTGTTGCCGTCGTCGCACTCTTCGACCCCGGACACGATGAGCCCGTCTGAACAGTTGACGCTGCAGGCGCCCCCCGCGGGGTTGCAGGTCCAGCCGGTCTCGACTTCGCAGGTGCTGCTGCACCCGTCGTCGCTGTCCGCGTTGCCGTCGTCGCACTCCTCCTCGTCGGACACGATGAACAGGTCGCCGCACACCGGCACACAATCCTCGTCGGGGGTGTCGCAGGCATAGCCGGCCTCGGTCTGACAGGTGTCGTCGCAGCCGTCCCCGCCGTCGTCGTCCCCGTCGTCGCAGGTCTCGGGGGCGGTGAGCACCCCGTCGCCGCACACCACCACGCAGTCTTGGCCCACCACCGGGCAGGCGTACCCGACCTCGAGCGCGCAAATGTCACTGCATCCATCGCCGGCGGTGGTGTTGCCGTCGTCACAGGTCTCGCCCACCACGATGGTGCCGTCGCCGCACACCGCGGTGCAGGCCCCGCCCCCGGGCGGGCAGGTGAAGCCGTTCTCGGCCACTTGGCAGTCGCTGCTGCACCCGTCGGCGCCGATGAGGTTGCCGTCGTCGCAGGCCTCATCGCTGGCCGCGAACCCGTCGCCGCAGGTGGAAAAACACGGGGTGCCCGCGGTGGGGCAATCGTAGCCGTCCTCGACCTCGCAGGTGTCGCTGCACCCGTCGCCCGCGGTGGTGTTGCCATCGTCGCAGCCCTCGGGGACGTGGACCGCGCCATCGCCGCACACCGGGGTGAACGCCGAGCACGTGTCGCCGGCCAGGCACACCCCGCTCAAGCAGTCGGTGTTGTTGACGCAGGACAGCCCGCCGGTGCAGGGCGCACACACCGTGCCGCCGCAGTCGACGTCGGTCTCGTCTTGGTTGAGGGCGTTGTCCCGGCAGGAGGGGTCGAGCACCACCGGGAGCACGGTCTCGGCCGCCACCGTCTCGACCAGCGCCCAGGTGTCGAGGCACAACCCGTCCCCGTCGTCGAACGGGTAGGCGTGGGCGCCGGTCGCGCTGTCGACCCCGGCGGTGCCGTCGGCGCCCCCGGTGTCGGTGTCGTCGAAGTACACGGTGGTGTCGGGGGCGGTGGGGCCATTTTGGCGCTCTACGATCACGCCGTTGGGGCTGGCCTCGACGTCAAAGTACGGCACGTGCAGCTCGCCGGACACGAACGTCACCCGCAGCATCGGGGTGTAGCTGCCCACGGGGATGGCGGTGCCGGTGTCGTCGCGCCCGTCCCAGGCGATGGGGTGGGTGCCGGGGCCGGGCAGGTGCGCGCTCAAGGTCACGACCTGGCCGCCGCCGAAGTCGACCCGCAGGCGCACCCCCGTGGGCTGGTCGGTCTCGACGAGGAACACGCCCCCGTCGGGGAACACCTGGCCGGTCCCGGGGGTGCCGTCCTGTCCTTGAAAGGCGACCGGCTGGCCGAGGGTGGGCGGGGTGTGGGCGGTGTAGAGCCAGGTGGTGCCGCCGGCGAGCGGCGCGGTGGCGGGGAGGGCCGGGTCGGGGGTGGTGAAGAACAGCTTGTGGGTCACCTGGCGCGGTCCGTCGAGCAGGTTGGGGTCGCGCAGCGACGTGCCCGCGGGGAGCGCGGCGCCGTTGAGGTCGATGCTCTTGTACAGCGGGTTGTTTGTGTCGGTGAGGAGCAGGCCGGTGTTGTTGGCGATGAGCAAGCCCGCGCCCGGTTGGGCCCCGTTGAGGCGCAGCCGGTACTGGAGCCCGTCGGGGGTGAGCACGTGCACGGTGGGGTCGATGGGCTGGTTGGCGCCGCCGCTGCTCAGCGACAGGTAGGGGGCGTAGACCCGACCGGGCAGCGGAATGTTGTTGTTGTCGGTGACGGTGACGTCAAACGCGGCGATGGTGGCGTGGTCGTTGGGCTGGGTCCACGCCGCGTCGGCGGCGACGACGTCGTCGAACGCGCCCGCGGGGTTGGGCGAGGTGAACTCCACTTTGTACAGGCCGGCCGCGCTCGCGGCCACGGTGCAGGACACAAACGAGCCCGGGCCCACGGGACCGGCGAGCTCGTGCGCGCGGTCGGCGATGAGGCCGGTGCCGGGCTGGTCCACCGCGCAGCTGGTCAGAGAGCCCCCGGGCGCGCGCACGGTGGCGTTGCCCGCGCCGACCCCCATCGCCGACGAGCCGACGTGCACGATGTCGCCATTTTGGGCATAGGCGAACAGGACCACGCGTTGGGCGATCCCGTCGAGCACCTGGGGCGATTGGGTCTGCAGACCCCACACCCGCTGGGCGGCGTTGTCGTTGAGCTCGCGGCTGCCCTCGGCCAGCGCGGGCGCGGTCAGGGCAAACACAAACAGGGCCAAGCCAGGGCGCACAAACCGCATCATCGACGCGCTCCTTCGTCGTAAGAGGCGAGACGGGACTACCAAAGTTGCGCCCCGCAGGTAAGCCCTGGGACATGACCGTCTGGTGCGCACAGCTTTTGGCCTTGGTGTGGTGCGTGAGCGCCACGGCCGCGTCCCCCACGGGCCCGCTGGTGCACGGGCACCGCGGGGCCCGGGCGCGGTTCCCGGAGAATACCTTGCCCGCCTTCGCGCACGCCCTCGCGCTGGGCGCGGACGTGCTCGAGCTCGATGTGGTGCCCTCCCGCGACGGTCACCTCGTGGTCAGCCACGACCCGGTGATCGATCCCGCGCGCTGCCGGGGCGACGGCGGCCCCTGGCCGATTCGTGAAATGGCATTGGCCGACCTCCGCCGGCTCGACTGCGGCGCCCAGCCGCACCCGGACTTTCCCGCCCAGGTTGCGGTCCCGCACACGCCCCCGCCCACCCTGGACGAGGTGTTCGCCTTGGCCCGGGCGTGGCCCCAGGTGCAGTTCAACATCGAAGCCAAGGCCGTGCCCAGCCGCCCCGCGCTGTCCGCGCCCCCCGCGGCGTTCGCGGGGTTGCTCGTCGAGGCGGTGGCCCGGGCCGAGGTCGGGCCCCGGGTGATCGTGCAGTCGTTCGACGACCGTCTGCTCCTCGCGGTCAAGGCCAGGGCCCCGGCGCTGCGCACCGCCCTGCTGGTGAACAAGACGCACGTCGACTACGTGGCCGCGGCCCGCGCGGCCCAGGCGGACATCCTGTCGCCCCACCACGCCTGGGTGGTGGCCGAGGACGTGGCCCGGCTCCACGCCGCCGGGATCGAGGTGGTGCCCTGGACCGCGAACGCTCCCGCGGACTGGGACCGGCTTTTGGCCCTCGGGGTGGACGGCATCATCACCGACGACCCCGGCGCGCTGCGGGCCCATTTGCGCACCCGGCGGTAGCGGTCAGGGGGCGCGGGGCCTGTCCCCGATGAGGTCGCGGCGGCCGCGCTTGTTGCGCCACGGCTTCCAGGTGCCCCCGTCTTGACCGGGCTGGGCCGGGGTCACAAATGTTGTTGCATCGGGGCGGGCCAGCGCGGCCCCCGCCGCGGGGGTGGCGTCGAGCCCCCGGTAGCCTTGCCCGGGCGCGTCGTTGTCGGACCACACCACGCGTTCGTGTTCGTCGATGGCCGCGGCTTTGGCCCCGGCCCCCGCGGACAGGGGCCAGGCGTAGGCGACAAAGCGCCGCTCGGCCCGCTCGTCGTCGACGCCCTGGTCCGCTTCGGTGACGAAGCCGGCGGCCCCGGGCACGTACAACCGAAACACATAGCCGTCGCGCTCGAACAGGTCCCCTCCGAGGGGGCGAAACCGCAGCAGCAGGGGGGCGTTTTGGGTGCCGTTGCGCAGGGTGCCGGACGTCATCTCGCCCAATGTGAGTGCACTGCCCACGCCGTCGCCATCGGGGTCGACCAGGCCCCGTTCGCGGGCGATGTCCTCGGCGAACACGATCTCGCGCAAGTGGCTGACCGCGAGGCGGGCGAGGGCGCGCTGCCCCCCGGCCACCACCCCGGGGGCGGCGTTGTGCAGGGTGAAGCGCACCATGATCACGAGGTTGATCACCGCGAGGGTGCCGATGGCCGCCCACAGCAGGGGCGTGTCCTTGCTCGGGCGGAGCGCCACGCCCCCGAGGAGCAAGGCCAGCGCGGAGAAGATCGCGAGCTTGCCCATCACCCCCGCGGCCACGGTGAGCGCGACCAACGCAACCAACAACACAGGGCGGAACCGCGCCGGGGACATGCCGTCGATGTATTGCCTGGCCGCGGGGTCGACAAGCGCGATCGGGATTGGGCACGACCTTTGCGACCTTCGCGGGAGCGCGCGCGGCGACCGACGTGGCCGGGCGCGTCTGGTCGAGTTTGTGCGGCGAAGGCGTCGCGCTTTTGTGGCGAAATGCCGCAGCCGCGGCCGGTTGCCAAACCGCTCACCGGCGCTAGGTTCGCGAGGAAACATGATGACCCCGACTGCCCGCCTCCTCGACAAGTCACTGGCCCCCGCGTGGCGCGCGCGCGACCTCGTGACGTTGACCAAGCCCAACATCACGCTGATGAGCGTCGTCGTCGCCGCCGGTTCGATGGCGATCGTCGGGGCCACCACCGGCCGCGCGTTGTCGCCGGTGAGTTGGGTGCTGGTGCTCGCGGGCATCGCGCTGTCGGTGATGGGCGCGGGGGCGCTCAACATGGCCCTCGAGCACGCGCTCGACGCGCGCATGGCCCGGACCAAAAATCGCCCCATCGCCGCCGGTCGCATCAGCCCCGAGGTTGGTTTTGTCCTCGGCGGGCTGCTCAGCCTGTTCGCGTTGGTGTTGCTCGCGATGACCGCGCCGGCGTTGACGGTGGCGCTCACGTTTGTGGCCCAGGTCAGCTACGTGGCGATCTACACCCCGATGAAACAAAAGAGCGCGTGGGCGGTGGTCGTCGGGGCGGTGCCCGGCGCGCTGCCCATCCTGATGGGCACCACCGCGATGACCGGACGGATCGAGTCGGTCGGGCTTTGTTTGTTCGCGGTGATGGTGATCTGGCAGCTGCCGCACTTCATGGCGATCACCATCTACCGCCGGCGCGAGTACACCGCCGCGGGGTATCGCGTGGCCGCGGAGTCGATGGGTCTCGAGTGGACCAAGACCGCGATCGTGGCCACCACCGCGCTGTTGGTGGCGGTGTCGTTGATGCTCGGCCCCCTCGGGGCGGCGGGGTTCATCTACAGCTCGGCCGCGGCGGTGGTCGGCTTGTGGTTCGCGGTGCTGGTCGCGGCGGGCTACGCCGGGCGCGACGACGCGCGCTGGGCCCGCAAGGTCTTTTTGGGCTCGCTGGTCTACCAAATGGTGCTGTTCTGCTCGCTGGGGCTCGACGCGGTGGTGCGCGGGATGGGGGCATGACCATGGGGTCGGTCGAGACGACGAGCAGCGAAGAGCGACCGTTCTTCAAAAGTCCGTTCTTTTGGGCGTTCATCATCGGGGCGGTGTTGATCACCGTGTTCCGCCCGCTCGCGGAGTCGTTCCAGACCGCGCCCCCGCCGATCCAGAAGCTGCAGCCCTGGTCTTTGACCGATCACAATGGCCATGCATTCGGGTCCGAGCAGCTCAAGGGCAAAGTCTGGGCCGCGGACTTCTTCTTCACCCGGTGCCCGAGCATCTGCACTGAGCTCACCAAGAACATGAAGCGGCTCACCGAAGCGATGGAGCGCCACGGTGATTTCCGGTTCGTGAGCTTCACCGTCGACCCCGACCACGACACGCCCGACGTGCTCGCCGCCTATGCCCAAAAGCACGGGGCGGACACCGATCGCTGGACGTTCGTCACCGGCACCAAAAAAGACCTCGTCGATCTCATCGTGGGGCAAATGAAGTTCCACGTCGGCGACAAAGAACCCATCGGCGATCTGAGCCAAGCCGACCTCTACGACATCTCGCACACCGCGAAGTTTGCGTTGTTCGACCAGAACGGCGATCTGCGCGCGCTGTTCTCCGCCGACGACGAGGGCATGGCGGCGTTGTCCTCCGCCGCGCGCCTGCTCGAGAAAAAGGGCCCCAACCCCTGACCGTCGGTCGCGCCGCATGTCACTGCGGCGCTTTTTCAGGACAAAAACATCACACGCGCGGCGTCTTGCCGCAGGACGTTTCCACCGCGCATGCGGCAACTCGCCGCACAAGATTGTCGCGCGCGGAAAAGCCTCGATTCTCGACGAGAAACCCCTTGCGTTGTCCCTTGGCGGCTGCAACAACGCGACCGAATCGTCCCAACAAAACGGAACGGTTTTTGATTCCCGGTGTAAAGCCGCACCTCGTGTCAAACCACTGAGAGGGATCGCCCATGCAGATCTTTCCCCGATGGACCAATGAGATTCCGAAGTTCGCGCCGCCGGTGGCCACGGTGGCCGCGGTGTTTGCCGTGTTCGTGGTCTGGTTTTGGTTCTCCCCCAAGCACACCGACGTCGGCTATGCCCCCCGCCAGCCCATTCCCTACAGCCACAAGCTGCACGCGGGCGACCTGGGCATGGACTGCCGGTATTGCCACACCAACGTCGAGCGCTCCGCGCACGCCGGGGTGCCCCCCACCCAGACCTGCTTGAACTGCCACAACATTGTGCGCAAGAACTCCAAAGCGTTCGCCCTGCTGCGCGACGCCAAGCACCTGGGCGACGACGGCAACCAGACCAAGGACGAGAACGGCGTGGGCGAACTGAAAGCCCAAGGCCCGTCGGTCCCTTGGCTGCGCATCCACAAAGTGCCCGACTACGCCTATTTTGATCACTCCGCCCACGTGACCGTGGGGGTCGGCTGCAAAAGCTGCCACGGCCGCATCGACCAAATGGTGGTGGTGCAACAGCAAGAGCCCCTGTCCATGGGCTGGTGCCTGACGTGTCACCGCAACGTGCGGTACTTCGACGACCGCGGCTACGAGCCGGCCGACGTGTTGCGTCCGCTCGACCAGGTCTCGATCACGGACATGACCTACGGCAAGGACCATCCCGCCTACGCGGGCTGGGTGTCGAAAGCGCGTGAAAAAGCAAAAACCCTCCGGCCGCCCACGGTCGAGTGTTCGGGGTGTCACCGATGAGCAAAGTCGATCTGTTTGCCGCGCATCGTGAGCGCATGAAAGCCGACCGCGCCAACAACGGTGGGGCCGCCAAGTATTGGCGCTCCCTCGATTCGCGGGTCGAATCCGACCAAACCCGCCGTTGGCTCGACGAGGAGTTTCCCCACGGGCTCGCTCCCGAAGAGTTCGGTGAGGTCACCCACGACGGGCAAGAGGCCAAGCCAGGCTTCGCCCGGCGCGAGGTGCTCAAGCTGATGAGCGCGTCCATGGCCCTGGCCGGGGTGGGCACCGCCTGCGTGCGGCGCCCTGAAGAAGAAATCCTGCCCTACGTGAGCCAGCCCGAGGACGTGATTCCCGGCATCGCCAACTTTTACGCGTCGGCCATGCCCTCCCCGTGGGGGGCGAGCGGTCTTTTGGTGGAGAGCCACGAAGGCCGCCCGACCAAGGTCGAGGGCAACCCCGACCACCCGGTGAACGCCGGCAAAGCGGGCGTGTTCGAGCAGGCCTCGGTGCTGCAGCTGTACGATCCTGACCGGTCGCGGTTCCCGCGCAAGGGCGGGGCCAAGTCCACCTGGGCCGCGTTCGACAAAGAGTTCGCCCAGGTCCTGCAAGGCGCCGCTTCGAGCCAGGGCAATGGTCTTGCCTTCCTGCTCGGCACCGACGGTGGGCCCACCGAAGCCCGGCTCAAAAAAGCCATCCGTGCCAAGCTGCCGCAAACGCAGTTTTTCCACTACGACCCGCTCACCCCCGACAACACCCAAAAGGGTGCGGAGATGGCCTTCGGCCCCGGCGCGCGCGTCCATTACAACATCGAGCGGGCGCAGGTCATCTGCGCCATCGACAGCAACTTCCTCGTCGAGGGGCCCGAAGCCCTGCGCCACGCGCACGGCTTTGCCCAAAAGCGCAACGCGGAGCTGGTGCAATCGGTGCGCTCGGCCGCCAACATGAACCGCCTGTACGCGGTCGAGCCGTCCTTCTCGCCCACCGGCGCGTCGGCGGACAACCGCCTGCGGGTCGCGGGCCGTGACATCCCCGGGTTCTTGCTCGCCCTCGCCGACGAGCTGTCCCGCCTGGGCGTCGCGGTGCAAGGCGCGGCCGGGTACAAAGCGAGCAACGAGAAGTTCATTCCCGCGCTCGCCAAGGACCTCAAAAAGAACGCCGGCAACGCGGTGCTCGTCGTGGGCGAGCGCCAGCCGGCGGCGGTCCACGCGTTGGCCCACGCCATCAACCACGCGCTCAACGCCTTCACCAACCAAGTCGCGGTGATCACCAAGCCCGCCCAGGGCGAGGTCCAGACCACCACCGACGAGGACGGCAACGAGACCACCACCACCGCGTTCGCGCGGCACACGTCATCGCACGAAGCGCTGGCCGGTCTGGTGGCGGCGCTCAACGCGGGCAAGGTCAACACCCTGGTGGTGCTCGGCCCCAACCCCGCCTACACCGCGCCCGGGGCCCTCGGGTTCGCGGACGCGGCCAAAAAAGCCAAGGTGTTCATCCACGGCGGGCTCTACGCGGACGAGACCGCGCAGGTCGCCGGGTGGCACATCCCGCTCGCCCACTACCTGGAGAGCTGGGACGACACCGTGGCCTGGGACGGCACCGTCAGCGTCGTGCAACCCACCATCAAGCCGATGTGGGGAGCGCGCCACAAAAACGAAATCCTCGCGTCGTTCGCGGGGGAAGCGGGCTCGGACCTCGACTTGGTCAAGGCGAGCCACAACGCCGGACGTTCGGCCTGGCGCACCGCCCTGCACAAGGGCGTGGTCAGCGCCAAGGCGCGGGTCGCGGTCCCCGCCGCGGCCCCCACCGCGTCGACCGAAGCGGTCAAGAAGCTGGTGCAAAAGCCGGCCAGCAACGACGACCTCGACGTGGTGTTCCGCCCCGACGCGAAGGTGCTCGACGGCCGGTTCGCCAACTTGGGCTGGCTCCAAGAGTTGCCCGAGCCGATGAGCAAGCTCACCTGGGACAACGCCCTGTTGATCGGGCCGACCCTGGCCCGCGAGCTCGGGGTCAAGAGCCGTGTGTTCAAGAACAACTACGAGGCCGATGAAGTCGCGGTCACCGTCGGGGACAAGACCGTCAATGTGCCTGCGTTCGTGTTGCCCGGGCTCGCCCCGCACACCGTCGAACTCTGCCTTGGCTACGGCCGGGCCGACGCGGCGGGGGTGGTGGCCGGCGGGGTGGGCGTCGATGTCTCGCCGCTGCTGCCCAAGTCCGGTGCCCACGTGGCCGCGGGCAAGCTCAGCCGCACGGGCAAGATCATCATCCTCGCCTCGACCCAAGACCACTTCGCGGTCGACGGGGAACCGGTGAAAGAAGCGGACAGCTACTTCGTGGGCATGCCCATCCAAGAGCTGAAAAGCATGAACACCGGCTACGCCGAGAAGCGTCCTCTGTCGGTGAGCACCAACGTGCAGGGCTACCGCAATGCCACGGACTTCGCGAAGAAGGGCCAGCTGCGGGTCATTTCCGACGGCAACCTCGTCGAGCCCGATGCGCTGCAAGGGCGTCCCACCGGCCCCGACAAGCCCATCCAGCCGACCAAGCCGTTCCCCTACAACGGGACCGACAAGCTCGAGCAGATGTGGGTCGCCAAGCGCGTGAAGACCCACACCTGGGGGGCCGAACAGCAGTGGGGCCTGGCCATCGACATGACGGTCTGCACCACCTGCAACGCCTGCGTGACGGCTTGCCAAGCGGAGAACAACATCCCCGTGGTCGGCAAGGACATGGTCCTGATGGGCCGCGAGATGCACTGGATTCGCATCGACCGGTACTTCACCGGCGACGTGGATGCGCCCGAGGCGTTGTCCCAACCGGTGGGCTGCCTGCACTGCGAAAACGCGCCGTGCGAGCCGGTCTGCCCGGTGGCCGCCACCGTGCACGACACCGAAGGCCTCAACGCCATGGTGTACAACCGCTGCATCGGCACCCGCTACTGCGCCAACAACTGCCCGGTGAAGGTCCGTCGCTTCAACTACTTCGACTTCACCAAAACCGCGCACTTGTACGTCGAGGAGCAGGCCAAAGAGCGCCACAAAGTGCTCAAGCTGCAGCGCAACCCCAACGTGAGCGTCCGCTTCCGCGGCGTGATCGAAAAGTGCACCTACTGCACCCAGCGCATCCAAGAGGCCAAGTTCAAGGCCAAGCGCAACGGTGAAGACAGCAAGAACCTCAAAGACGGCAGCATCACGCCCGCCTGCGAGCAAACCTGTCCCACCGGGGCCATCGTGTTCGGCAACATCAACGACGCCAACAGTCGCGTGGCCAAGCTGAAGAAGCTTGACCGCAACTACGAAATGTTGAGCGAACTGAACATCCGCCCGCGCACTTCCTACATCGCCCGTCTCAAAAACCCCAATCCGGAGCTTGGCTAACCATGGCAACCGACATGACCGCCCAGAGCTACGGCGACGTCAATCTCGAAGATCCGGTTTCCGGACGCGAGTTGCTCATTCGTGGCAACCATGACTTCCACTACGTGACCGAAGCCGTGTGCTCGGTGGCGGAGATGAAGCTCCTCGATACGCCCAAGCCCTGGGTGTTCGGCTGGATGCTCGCCGTCAGCGTGCTCGCCTTCCTCGGCTCGCTCATCCTCTATCTCATCTGGGAAGGGGTCGGCATCTGGGGCAACAACAACCCGGTCGGCTGGGGTTGGCCCATCGTCAACTTCGTTTTCTGGGTCGGCATTGGCCACGCAGGAACATTGATTTCCGCCATTCTCTATCTGTTCCGGCAGAAGTGGCGGACGTCGATCAACCGCTACGCCGAGGCCATGACCATCTTCGCGGTCATCTGTGCGTTGGTGTTCCCCGGCATCCACGTTGGCCGCATCTGGCTCGCGTACTGGCTGTTGCCGCTGCCGAACCAAATGGACATGTGGGTCAACTTCCGCTCGCCGCTCCTCTGGGACGTGTTCGCGGTCGGCACCTACTTCACGGTCTCGTTGCTCTTCTGGTTCACCGGGCTGGTGCCCGACTTCGCCACCCTGCGCGACCGGGCCCAACACAAAGTGGCGCAGGTGCTGTACGGCATCGTGGCCATGGGCTGGCGCGGCTCGCAACGTCACTGGAACCACTACGAGAAGGCCTACCAAATCATGGCCTGCTTCTCGGCTCCGCTGGTGCTCTCGGTGCACACCGTCGTTTCCTTCGACTTCGCGGTCTCGCAGCTGCCCGGTTGGCACACGACGATCTTCCCGCCCTACTTCGTCGCCGGGGCCATCTTCTCCGGCTTCGCGATGGTGCAGACCCTGGTGATTCCCGCGCGTGCTTGGCTCGGTCTCAAGCACATCGTGACCATCAAGCACATCGAGAACATGAACAAGATCATCCTGTTGACCGGATCCCTCGTCGGGTACGCGTACACCATGGAGTTCTTCATGGCCTGGTACTCGGGCAACGAGTACGAGGGCTTCACGTTCATCAACCGGATGTTTGGCCCGTACTGGTGGGCGTACTGGATCATGATGAGCTGCAACGTGTTCTCGCCGCAGTTCTACTGGTTCAAGAAACTGCGCACGAACATCACGTTCTCGTTCATCCTGTCCATCTTCGTGAACATCGGGATGTGGTTCGAGCGCTTCGTCATCACCGTGACCTCGCTCGCCAACGACTTCCTCATCTCGAGCTGGGACTACTTCGTGCCCACCTGGGTCGACATCTCGATGTTCATCGGGTCGTTCGGTCTGTTCTTCACCCTGTTCTTGCTGTTCGTGCGGTTCTTCCCCGTCATCGCCATCGCCGAGGCCAAATCGGTGATGCCCGAGGCGGACCCGCACTATCACCCCCCGCACGACGACCACCCGGCGCCGGCTGCGGCGGCGAGCGCGTAAGGAGTCAACGATGGCAAAACCACCGCGCACTTGGGGCCTGCTGGCCCAATACGAATCCGCCGCCGACATCTACAAGGCGTGCGAAAAGGTCCGCGACGCGGGCTACAGCAAGTGGGACGCGCACACGCCGTTCCCCGTGCACGGCCTCGACAAGGCGATGGGCGACAAACCGTCCCCGTTGCCGTGGATGGTGCTGGGCGGTGGGCTCACCGGCGGCACGTTCGCGATGTCGTTCATGATTTGGGTCAACGCGTTCGACTACCCGCTCAACATTGGTGGCAAGCCGCTCGCGTCGGTCCCCGCGTTCATCCCCGTGACGTTCGAACTCACGGTGCTGTTCTCGGTGTTCGCGTGTTTCTTCGGCTTGTGGTTCTTGTGCCGCTTGCCCCAGTTGTTCCACCCCGCGTTCGCCAACAAAGCGTTCGCCCGGGTCACCGACGACAAGTTCTTCATCATCATCGAGGCCGCGGACAGCAAGTTCGACAAGAGCAACACCCGGACCCTGCTCGAGCAGACCGGCGCCACCCTCATCGAAGAAGTGGAGGACTGAGCCATGCGCCACACCGCCACCATTCTCCTCGGCTTGGCCCTGTTGGGCACCGGGTGCCGCGGCTGGGTCTCCGAGCAGCCCCCCGTGCACCTCAACCCCAACATGGACACGCAGGAAAAGCTCAAGCCCTACCGCAAGAGCGAGTTCTTCCCCAACGGGCGCGCGATGCAGACCCCGCCCGACGGCACCGTGGCCCGGACCTACGCGGGCAACGAGGTGCGGGACCGCGCGCTGCTCGGCACCGACGAGCACTACAACACCGGCAAACAAGGCGGCGCGTTCGCCTCGACCATCCCCGCGGGGGTGGACCTGACCCTGGCCACCCTGCGCCGCGGCCAGGAGCGTTACAACATCTACTGCTCGCCGTGCCACGGCAAAGACGGCGCGGGGCAGGGCACGGTGTCGCGGCGCCTGACCACCAAGCCGCCCACTTTCCACCAGCAGCGCATCTGGGACCTGGTGCCGGGCGACATCTTCAACACCATCACCCACGGCAAGAACTTCCCGAACATGGCGCCCTACGCCGCGCAGATCCCCGTCGAGGACCGCTGGGCGATTGTGGCCTACCTGCGGGCCCTGATGCAGACCCAAAAACCCGACCTTCCCGCGTTCACCGGCGGCACCGCCAACGACGCGACCGCGTTCGACGGCGACAAGTCCGAGGACGCTGCGGCGCTCGACGCCAAGCTCGGGCCGGTGGCGCAGACCGTGACCTTCGACGACGGCACCGCCAACCTCTCCGACGCTGGACAAGCCGCGCTCAACGGGGTCGCGGCGCAGCTGAAAGGCAACACCATGTTGCTTCAGGTGACGGTGGTCGCGGCCGACGCCGCCCTCGCGCAACAACGCGCGGCGGCGATCAAGACCCACCTCGGCGGCCAAGGGGTCGACGGGGGGCGGGTGGTGACCCAGGCCGACACCGGCGCCGACAGCATTGATTTCCGCACCGCGGACGCGAACGAGTAGGGACGGGACATGGCACACGAAATCAAGATCCCCGAAGACGTCGATTTGCCCGCCTCGAGCCTGTGGTCCAAGCTTTGGATCATCGGTGCCGGCGTGGGGGCCCTCGGACTGGTCGGGACGTTCGCGACCTACTCGAGCAACCAAAAGCACATCTACCACTCATACCTGTTCGCGTTCATGACGATGCTGTCCATCGCCCTCGGGTGTTTGGCCTTCGTCATCATCCAACACGTGGTGCGCGCGGGGTGGTCGGCGGTCATCCGCCGCATCGCCGAGAACGCGATGATGACGCTGCCGGTCTTCGTCCTGCTGTTCATTCCGGTCTACGTCGGGGTGCACGACCTCTACCACTGGAGCCACGCCGAGAGCCTGGACGACATCCTCAAGGCCAAGGCGCCGTACCTCAACATGGAGTTCTGGCGCATCCGCGCCGTCGTCTACTTCGTCATCTGGGGGGTGCTGGCGGTCTTCTTCTACCGGAAGTCCACCGCGCAGGACGACAACCAGAAAGACCCGTCCCTGACCCGTTCGATGTGGAAGGCGTCGGGGGTGGCGGTGCTGCTGTTCGGCCTGTCCCAGACGTTCGCGTCCTTCGACTGGCTGATGAGCGAGCAACCGCACTGGTACTCGACGATGTTCGGCGTGTACTACTTCGCGGGCTCGATGCTCGGCGCCTACGCGTTCATGACCCTGGTGGCCAAAGGGCTGCAAAAGGGTGGACTGCTCAAGACCGCGATCACCACCGAGCACTACCACGACCTCGGCAAGTTCCTGTTCGGCCACACCGTGTTCTGGGCCTACATCGGCTTTTCCCAGTTCTTCCTCATTTGGTACGCGAACATTCCGGAGGAGACCGAGTTCTTCATCCACCGTTTGCACCACGGCTGGGAGACGGTCAGCTATGCCCTCCCGTTGGTGCACTTCTTCATTCCCTTCTTCTTCCTGCTCTCGCGGCACGTCAAGCGTCACCCCACCGGCATTCTCGTCGGCGCGTTCTACGTGATGGCGATGCACATCCTCGATGTGTGGTGGTTGGTGATGCCCAACGCGGGCGGCCACATGGGAGAGAAGATCTGGATCGACGCCTGTGCCCTCCTCGGGGTCGGGGGCGCGTTCCTCGCCGTGTTCGGCTTCGTCATGAACCGTCACAAGCTCATCGCCATCGGTGACCCGCGCCTCGAAGAGTCGCTGGCTCACGAGAACTACTAAGGGGGCGACCATGGGTGGACACAGCAACATCCCCGCCAACTATGAAGAGCTGAACGCTCGCGACGTCAACGTGAAGGAGACGGGGCAGATCTTTCTGTACACCGTCGTGCTCGCGGCGGTGTTCTTCGCGTCGGTGTTCGTCCTGTACATCTACTTCCGGTGGGAGCTGGACAAGGTGCAAGAAGCGAACATCCGCACCTACGACAACCCCGCCTACCAAGAGCTCAAGCAGGCCGCGGACAAGAACCTCGATGGCGCGAAGCTGTCCATCGAGGAAGCGATGAAGAAAGCGGCCACCAACTAAGCCATGCGTTCGATCGTCCTCTCCCTGGCCGTGTGTCTGGCTTCCGCGTCGGCGGGGGCGGACATCGGTGTGCAGGGGCCCGAGGACTTTCCGGACAAGAAGCGTCAGCCCCCCGAGGCGCAGATTCTCGACAAGATCGGCGCGAACGTGCCCCTCGACGTCAAGATGACCGACCACCACGGCAAGTCGGTGACGCTGGGGGACTACGTGGGCAAGGAAAAGCCGTTTGTGCTCGTGCTCGGCTACTACACCTGCCCGATGCTGTGCAGCTTGGTGCTCAATGGGACCATCAACGCGTTGAAGGATGTGTCGTTGACCCCGGGCGAAGAGTTCGAGGTGGTGGCGTTGTCCATCGACGCCCGCGAGGACCTCGAGATGGCCGCGAAGAAGCAGGCCAACTATGCCAAGGCGTGGGGCGCCGAGGGCGCTGATGAGGCGTTGACCTTCCACGTGGCCGAGCAGTCGGAAATCAAGCGCTTGGCCGATGCGGTGGGGTTCGGCTACGTATGGGACGACGAGCTGCAACAGTTCGCGCACGGCGCGGGCATCTTTATCGTGTCCCCGGACGGCACCCTGACGCACACGCTCTACGGCGTGTCGTTTCGGCCCGGGGACGTCAAATTCGCATTGATTGATTCAGCCAAGGGTGAGGTCGGCAGCGTCGTCGACCACATCGTGATGAGCTGCTTCCAGTACTACTCAGACAATCACAAGTATGGCTTCTACATCTGGGGGCTTGTGCGCCTGGTGGGCGTGGTCACGCTTGTGTTCTTGGGGGGGCTCTTGATCGCCATGTGGCGGCGAGAGCGCGCCAAGAGGGGACCTTTGGCCGTATAGGCCGGGAGGTTTATCGATGACACCTGAAGAACTGATCGCCATGAACATGCCCACCGATTCGGTGTGGCTCCCCACCGCCGCGTCGACGGTCGCGGTGGAAGCGGTCGATAAGCCCTACTACCTCATCTACTACACGTGCGTGGTGACGTTCTTCTTGATCGTCATCCCGATGTTCTACTTCATGGTGAAGTACAAGCGGCGCAGCCCCGACCAAAAGGCGGAGAGCCAAGCCGACCACAGCCAGCTCATCGAGATCATCTGGTCGTCGGTCCCGCTCATCTTCTTCGTCATCATCTTCGTCTGGGGCTTCCGCGGCTACATGATGCTGCAGGTCGAGCCGCCCGATTCGATGCCGATCTACGTGCGCGGCTACCAATGGGGCTGGGAACTCACCTACGTCGAGGACGCGGACCGCAACGTGTTGTCCGAGTCGGCCAAGATCACCGGTCGCGAGACCTTCGTGGTGCCCGCGGGCCGACCCGTGAAGCTGATCATGCACTCGTCCGACGTGCTGCACTCGTTCTTCATCCCGAACTTCCGGCAAAAGAACGACGTGCTCCCCGGTCGCTACACCACGGTGTGGTTCGAGGTGCCCAATGAGTTTGCGGCCACGCCGCCGAAGGACCTCAAGTACCCCGAGGGTGTGACCAGCGAGGGCGAGAAAATCATCTACGAGACCCTGCACTGGGAGGGCGGCGAGTATCCGATCTTCTGCACCGAGTACTGCGGCAAGGACCACTCGCGCATGCTCTCGAAGTTCAAGGTTGTGCCGCAGGAGCAGTACAACAAATGGGTGAACGCGGCGTCGTCGCCGGGTGGGCCCAGCATCAAGCGTGGGGCGAAAATCTACGCCAACGTGTGCATGGCTTGTCACTCCAAGGACGGCTCCCGGGTGGTCGGTCCATCCTTCAAGAACCTCTACATGCGGAAGGGCAAGACCGCGGACGGCCAGGAGTACGTGGCCGATGACGCGTACATCAAGCAGTCCATCTACGAGCCCAACCGCATGATCGTGGAGAGCTACCCCCCGGCGATGCCCGCCCAGAACTTGAACGACGACGAGCTCACGTCGATCATCATGTTCATCAAGAGCCTGTCCGGGGCCGCACCCGCCGAGGGTGACGCACCGGCCGAAGGCGACGCCCCCGCCGAAGGCGACGCCCCCGCGGAAGGCGACGCGCCGGCCGACGGGGACAAGCCCGCGGACGAGGCTGCGCCCGCCGAGGGCGACAAGCCCGCGGACGAGGCTGCGCCCCCCGCGGGCGAACAAGCCGCCGCCGGCCCGCCCAGCGCCGAAGCGGGCGAGAAGGTCTACAAAAGCATCTGCATCGCCTGTCACAGCATCGATGGGTCCCGTTTGGTCGGGCCCACGATGAAGGCGATGTACGGGCGCAAGACCAAGGGCACCAAAGGTGAAGAGTACGTGCTCGATGACGCGGGGATGAAAAACGCCATCCTCAACCCCAACGCCAACATCGCCGACGGCTACCCCCCAGCGATGGTGTTGCCGAAGAAATTGTCCGACGCCGAAATCGACAGCGTCATCCTCTACATCAAGACTCTGAAGTAAAGCGAGGAACCCATCATGCCTGCTGCTTTTGCTGCACTGACATACGGTCTCGCGTTTTTGGCCGCGACGATCGCTTTCAAAAAGAACCGCAACACCGTCTTCTGGTACCTCATCGGGGCGGTGGGGGGCATCGCCTTCGGCGCGGTGTACGCCGCGATGCGCAACCTCGCGGGCGACGACGCCAACATGGCCGCGCTGGTCAAAACCGGGCTTACCTATTCATGGATCGGTCCCATCCTCGCCACCATCATCGTGGGGGTCTTGCCCAAGCAAGACGACCCCAACGCCCACCATGGCGACGAGCACGATGACCACCACGCAAGCTACCTCAACGCCAAAAAAGGCGTGAACAGCTGGATCGTCACCCTCGACCACAAGCGCATTGGCTTGATGTACCTCGGCACCGTGCTGGTGTTCTTCTTCACCGCCGGCATGTTCGCGGTGCTGCTCCGGACCGAGCTGTGGACCCCGGGTGAGCTGTACATCGGACCCGAGACCTACAACCGCTTCTTCACCCTGCACGGCGCGATCATGGTCTTTTTGGTCATCATCCCGTCGGTGCCCGCGGCCCTCGGCAACTTTGTCATCCCGCTGCAACTCGGGGCCAAAGACGTGGCGTTCCCCAAGCTCAACCTCATGAGCTTGTACATCTTCTGGTACGGCTCTTCGATCGCGCTCACCACCTTGGTGGCCGGGGGCGTCGACACCGGCTGGACCTTCTACACCCCGTACTCGGTGAAGTCGGACGGGGCCGTGATCATGATGACGCTGTCCGCGTTCATCCTCGGCTTCTCGTCCATCCTCACCGGCCTCAACTTCATCGTCACCATCCACAAGCTGCGCGCGCCGGGCATGACCTGGTTCCGCATCCCGCTGTTCATCTGGGGGATGTACGCGACCTCCATCATCCAGGTGATGGCCACCCCCGTGCTCGCCATCACCCTGCTGCTCCTCATCGTGGAGCGCTCGGTGGGCATCGGCATCTTCAACCCGCAGCTCGGCGGTGACCCGGTCCTGTTCCAGCACTTCTTCTGGTTCTACTCGCACCCCGCGGTCTACATCATGATTCTGCCGGGCATGGCGGTGCAGTCCGAGCTCATCGCGGCCGGGACCCACAAGCGCGTGTTTGGCTATTCCTTCGTGGCGTTCTCGTCGTTGGCCATCGCGTTCATCAGCTTCATCGTGTGGGGCCACCACATGTTCGTGTCCGGCCAGTCCGAGCTGGTGAGCATGATCTTCTCGTTCTTGACCTTCCTCGTCGCCATCCCGTCGGGGGTCAAGGTCTTCAACTGGATCGCCACCATGTACAAGGGCTCCATCGCCTGGAACACGCCGATGATGTGGGCGTTCAACTTCCTGTTCCTGTTCACCATCGGGGGCCTGACCGGTCTGTACCTCGGCACCCTGTCCACCGACGTGCACCTGCACGACACCTACTTCGTGGTCGCGCACTTCCACTACGTGATGATGGGCGGGACCCTGATGACCTTCGTGGGCGGCATCTTCTACTGGTGGCCCAAGATCACGGGCAAGATGTTCAACGATGGGTTGGGCGTGTTGTCCGCGCTGGTGGTGTTCGTGGGCTTCAACCTCACGTTCTTCACCCAGTTCTTCTTCGGCAGCCAGGGCATGCCCCGCCGCTATTACCAATACATCGAGCAGTTCCAGACCGGGCACCAGTTCTCGACCGTGGGCGCTTACATCCTCCTCGCCGGGTTCCTCATCGCGCTCTACGCGTTGGTGGACTCGCTCCGTCGTGGAGAGCCGGCGCCGGACAACCCCTGGGGCATGACCACCATGGAGTGGACCCACACCGCGACCCCGCCGGTGGAGCACAACTTCCTCGACCAACCCGTTTGCGACCGCGGCCCGTACGCGTTCGATCACGACGAAGAGTAAGGAGAACGCAATGAGCCCCACCGAAGGCAAGTTCCCACTCGCGCATCACTTCAAGTACCCGCAGCAGCAGCTCGACTCCAACAAGCTGGGGATGTGGCTGTTCCTCGGGCAGGAGGTGCTGTTCTTCTCCGGCGTGTTCTGCGCGTACACCGTCTACCGCTGGTTGCACCCGGAGGTGTTCGTCGAGGCCCATCACTTCCTCGACGTGAAGTGGGGCGCGATCAACACCGGCATTCTGTTGTTCTCGAGCTTGACCGTGGCCCTCGCCATCCGATCTGCTCAGATCAACAAACAGGGCCAGATCAAAATGTACCTGCTGCTCACCATTGCGTGCGCGTTCGGGTTCATGATCATCAAGTACATCGAGTACTCCCACAAATTCCACGTGGGCTTGTTGCCCGGTCAGTACTTCACCGCCGAGAGCCACCTGATTCCCAACCCAGACCAGGTGCAGCAGTTCTTTGGCATCTACTTCACGATGACGGCTCTGCACGGTTTGCACGTGGTGGTCGGCATCGGGGTCCTGGCTTGGATGTACGTGCGCACCAGCAAAGGGGAGTTCGGCCCGCACAACTACGCGGCGCTCGAAATCTCCGGTCTGTACTGGCACATCGTCGACATCATCTGGATCTTCCTCTTCCCCCTCCTCTACTTGATTCACTGAAAGGGCACGGACATGAGCGGCGCATATCGCAATCCCGTCGACCCCCCCCACAATCACGTGACCCCGTTGTGGGTCTACTGGGGCGTGTTCTTCACCCTGCTGGGCCTGACCCTGCTCACCGTGTTCAGTGCGCAGTTTGACCTCGGGGTGTTCGACATCTTCGTGGCCATGGCCATCGCGGTGGTCAAGGCCACCCTGGTGTTCGCCATCTTCATGCACCTGTGGTGGGACGAGAAGCTCAACTCGGTGGTGCTTGTCATCGCCTTGATTCTCATGGGTGTGTTCCTGATGTTCGCGGTCACCGACCTGAACAGCCGCGGGATGGTCGACCCGGTCAAAGAGAACTTCTCCATCCGCAACGAGATGGTGCAGGAGTACGAAGAGGCCAACCCCGAGGGCAAGCCGCTGCGTGCGTTCAAGAACGAGTGGTACCGCGCCCCCAACGAGGAGGAAGAGAAGAAGCTCTTCGACCTCGACGCTGAAGGCGGACACTGAGCCTACGTTTCTCCAGGTCGGCTCTCGCCGACGTCGAAACGTGATTTCGAACGAGCCCCACCGTGTGCCTCGGCATGCGGCTGGGGCTCGCGTCGTATGGTGACCCCGTCTACGTTTCTCCAGGTCGGCTCTCGCCGACGTCGAAACGTGACTCGAACGAGCCCCACCGTGTGCCCCGGCATGCGGCTGGGGCTCGCGTCTTATGGTGACCCCGTCTACGTTTCTCCAGGTCGGCTCTCGCCGACGTCGAAACGTGATTTCGAACGAGCCCCACCGTGTGCCCCGGCCTGCGGCTGGGGCTCGCGTCGTATGGTGTCCCCCGGGCACCGGGACGGTGCCTCGAGCAGGTGGCGTGAGGTGTCGAGATCCTTGGCTAGTCGAACTGGGCGGGCGTCCTATTTTGAGCGCTCGGAGGAACGATGACCACCATGAAAGCCGCGCGCATCTATGACTACGGAGGGCCGGAGGTCTTTCGGGTGGAGGACGTGGCGCGGCCGGTGCCGGGGCCCCACGACGTGCTCATCGAGGTGCACGCCTCCAGCGTGAACCCGGTGGACACCAAGATTCGAGCCGGCGGTCAGCGTGGCATCGTGCGGCTGAAGATGCCGTGGATTCTCGGTCTCGACGTGTCCGGGGTGGTGGTGGCCAAGGGGGACAAAGTCACTGCATATGAGGTGGGCGATGAGGTCTACAGCTCGCCCACGCACCGGCGGCCGGGCTGCTACGCGGAGTACGTGGCCGTCGACCAGGCCGCGGTGGCGAAAAAGCCGGCGGGCTTGACCCACGCCGAGGCCGCGTCGTTGCCTCTGGTGGGGCTCACCGCCATGCGCTGTCTCGAGGACACCCTCCGGGCCGGCCAGGGGCAGGAGCGGCCGCTGCGCGTGCACATCCAGGCGGGGGCGGGCGGGGTCGGGACGTTCGCGATCCAGATGGCGAAGATGTTCGGGGCCGAGGTCTCGACCACGTGCAGCCCGCGCAACGAGGCGTTGGTGCGATCGCTGGGCGCGGACACGGTCATCGACTACCGCGCCCAACCCTTCGACGAGGTGGTGCACGGGGCCGACGCCATCCTCGAGTCGGTGGGGGGCGAAGACTGTGAACGCGCGTTGCGGGCGGTGCGCAAAGGGGGCGAGGTCGCGATCATCACCACCGGCTTGCCCGAGCGAACCAAGCGGTACGGCGGCCTGGGCGGCGCCCTCATGACCGGGCTGTGGATGGCCGGCTGGGTGGTGCGGGGCCGGTTGCGGGGCATCAAGGCGCGCGCGGTGGTGCGCGCCCCCGACGGTGACGGGCTGCGCCGGCTCACCGAATGGGTCGAGGCCGGTCACATCAAACCGGTGGTGGAGCAGTCGTTCGGGCTGGACGACATCGCCGCGGCCCACGCCCTCCTCGAGCGCGGGGGCTTTCGCGGCAAAATCGCCGTCACCACGCGCGCGGCCTGACCCGCCGGGCGGCTTTATGCCCAGACCGGATGGGGGTACCGTCCGCGTCATGTGGAAAATCGCACCCCTGGTTTTGCCGTTGTGGATGGTGGCCGCGCAGACAGACGAGGCGCCCGCCGAGGGGGCGGCCGCGGCGGAGGCGGCGCCCCCGGTGACGGATTCGCGCGGCCTCGCCCCCGCCGAGATCCCGCCCACCAGCTTGCGTTATGAGATGAACGCCGCGCTCGCGCCCAAGACGCGGAAAATCCTCGGCAAGGAGACCATCACCTGGACGGTGCCGGGGGCGACACCGGTGCGCAAGGTGCCGCTGCACCTGTACCTCAACGCGTTTTCCAACGAAGCCTCGACGTGGATGCGCGGGGCGACCGCGTTGCGCAACTTCGATGCCGAGAAGTACATCGAGCCGTTCGGCGACCCGTGGGGGTACGTCGTGATCCAGAAGATCGAACAGCTCGTGCGCACCGAAAAAGCCGTCGAGCCCCCCGCGGCGGCGGCGGCCGACGACGACGACAAGGACCCGCCCAAGAAGAAACGCAAAAAGCGCCGGCGCAAACGCGCGCGGGACCCCGCGGACACCGCGGACGCGGCCCCGCCTGCGGCCCCGCCCGCCCCCGAGGTGGTGGTCGAGGAAAAGTGGGTCGACGTAACCTACAGTTTCATTGCCCCCAATGACGGCAACGTGCACGACCGAACGCTCGCCGAGGTCGCGTTGGCCGCGCCGGTGCCGCCGGGCAAGGAGCTGGTGCTGCGGGTGAAGTTCTTGTCGCGGTTGCCCGTGCCCATCGCCCGGACCGGCGGCGGTCTCGGCTATTTCCACGTCGCCCAGTGGTTTCCCAAGCTCGGCATGTACGAGGTCAAAGGGGTGCGGGGGGCGCGCGCCGATGGATTCAACGTGCGGCAGTTCCACGGGCCCACGGAGTTCTACGCCGAGTACGCGGATTGGAAGGTGGCGATCCAGACCCCGGAGGCGTTCACCGTCGTCGCCACCGGCGAGCGCACGGACAAGCCCACCCCCACCAAGGACGGCTACGTCGAGGTCACCTACCAGCAGCGCGGGGTGCACGATTTTGCCTGGGTCGCGGCCGAAGACATCGTCGTCGACGAAAAGGTTCATCAGCCCGCGGGGGGCGGCCCCCCGATCAAGCTGTCGATGGTTGTGCCCAAGGGCCTCGAGTGGATGTTGCCCACGATGCGCAAAGCGTCCGAGACCACCTTTGACGTGCTCGGCAAGCGGGTTGGTCCCTATCCGTACTCGACGATGAAGGTCATCTGCCCGCCGATGAAGGCCGCGGAATCGGGGGGCATGGAGTACCCCACGCTGGTCACGGGGCTGACCGCCGACGAGCTCTACGCGCAGTGGCCCTTCGCCAACGTGCACCTCAACGAACAAGTCATCGCCCACGAGGTCACCCACAACTACTTCTACGGGTTGGTGGGCAGCAACGAACAAGAGGAGGCGTTCCTCGACGAGGGCTTCACCAACTATTGGGAAGCGGAGATCGCCGACGTGATCCTGGCCAACACCGTGTCCGAGGTGGCGGGCTTTCCTGTGCTGGGCAACGACCTCGACAAGATGGGCTACAAGTCCAACGCGCCCAAGATGCACGAGAGCGTGGTGCGCAAGCCCGCGAACATGTTCTTCCCCGGCACCCACGGGACCCAGATCTACAACCGCCCCACGCTCATCCTCCGCACCATGAACAATCGCTTCGGCCGGGGCGAGACCGACAAGCTGTTCTCCGCGTACTTCGCCCGGTGGCGTTTCCGCCACCCGGCGCAGGAAGACTTCTTGGCCGTGGCCCAAGAGACATTGACGCCGAATGCCTATGCATTTTTACGCGAACAGATGTTCGCCCGCACCATCCCCGACTACGCGGTGGACAAAGTCTCGGTGGACAAGGTCGAGCCCCGCCGGGGCATCTACCTGCCCCCGGGCCCCCTGACCGGGGATCCGGTGCCCTCCGCGGAGGTCACCGCGGAGGGGGAGGCCTTGGCCCACGCCGCGTTCCGTCTCGACGACGCCCAACGCACCGACGATCGTTTCAGCGCGGTGGGCATGCCGCCCCTGGCCGACGAACAAGCCGGGCTGGCGATCAAGATCTACGACCCTGGCTTCGTCGTCGACGGGACCCCGCCGGAGACGGTGTTTGGCACCGTGCAGACGGTGGTGGCCGAGGCCGAGACCGTCCCGGCCGAGGCCGCGGACGAGGACGAAGAGGAGGACGTCTACCGCACCAGCGTGCGCCTCACCGGGCCGGGGTTTGCCCACCTGCCGGTGGACGTCGCGTTCGAGTTCGACGACGGCAAGAAGGTCACCCAGCGCTGGGACGGGCGCGCGGCCTGGCGGGAGTTTGTGTTTTGGCGGAAGGCCAAGCTCAAGCAGGTCTGGATCGACCCGTCGGACGAGCTCCTCGTCGACGCGGACCCGACCAACAACGGGCGGATCGAGGAGCCGGACAGCCCGGCCGCGACCGAGGCCAGCGGGGTGGTGGCGGCGTTCGTGTCTTGGTTGGTGATGGGGGTGGCGTGGTGGCTTTGATCTCGATGTGGATGAGCGGCCTGCGCCTTCGTGCAGGGTCATTGCGGCTGATTTTTCTCCGCTGGGTGTGTTTGCTCGCCTGCCTCCTGCCCGGGCGGGTGATGGCGGGCAAGGTGTTCGAGACCGCGTTCGGCCAGGACCCGCACGTGGCCAGTCGCGCGGGGGCGCCCCCGCTGGCCGCGGTGATCGGCGCGGTGCAGGAGCTCGGGCCCGCCATGGGCGTGCTCGTCGCCGGCGGGTTGGTGTTCCTCGTGCTCGACCAGCTGCTGAGCGCGACCTGCCTGACCCTGTGTGACCCCAACCGGGGCGATGCCAAGCTGTCGGTGTGGAACGCGACCTGGCGCTTCGGCATGCAACATCTGTTGCCGCTGTTGCGCATCGCGGTGGCCGGTGCAGTGGGATTGGCGGTGGTGGCGTTCGCGGTGGGCAAACTCCTGCACGCCTGGGATGTGTCGCTGGAGGCCGCGGGGGCCAGTGGCCTCTACCGCGTGCGCGGCCTCGTCATCGCGCGGCTGGTGCTCCTGGCGCTCGGTTTTGCGATGGTGGGCGCGGTGACCTACTGGGCGCGCACCCTCACCGTGGCGGATGAACGCCGCCGGTCGCGGCGGGCGCTGGTCGACGCGTGCAAGGTCATTTGGCGCGCGCCCTTGTCTGCCGGGCTTTTGTTCGTGGGGCTCACCGCGGGCTACAGCCTCGCCACCGCGTGGGTGCTCACGGAGTTGTTGCCGGTCACCGGCGACAACACCGCTGGGTTCTTCGTGTGGTCCGGTCTGATGCTGTTGCAGTGCGTCCTGTGGCATTGGACTTGGCACACCGCGCGCCTGCTGTACGCCGACCCGCTGTTCGTGGGCATCGCGGGGCGGGGCGACGAGAACTTCGCGCTCACCGATTGGCTGCGCGGCCTGGTCCGGGGCATTCGGTCCTGAGCGGTAGATCCGGCGCAAGTTGCCGGAAAGAAAAGGGAATCGGGCGGGCCGCGCAAGTCCACGGCCCCGGTTCCGGATCTTGATCCGAGGGTGCCGAAGCCGCGCGCGAGTCGACCGCGCGCGCTCGGCGGCTGACGAAACGGTCACTCGCAGGCAGGCGAGGGGCGGGACCGGCTTGTCCTGCGCGGCACCGTGGCGGCGGCGGGGGCGGGCCCTCGCGCCAGCCCTCCTAAACCCCCAAATTTACAAATAAAAACAATCTGCTCCAAAACCGCGCAGGCCGCTCACCCGGGGACGACCGGGGGGCAGTCGCCCCCGCGCAGCTCCTTGCGCCACACCACGCGCAGGCCCGACCACGTCGCGTCGATGGCGCAGACCTTGTTGTCGACCAGGCCGCAGGGCAACGCGACCGCGCGGACCACGTCCTCGGTCATGTCCGTCTTCACCCCGGACGCTTTTTTGGGCCACGCCACCCACAGCCCGCCGGCGGGGAAAACCGCGCGAGCCGCGGCCGCGAAGCGCCGGCGGAGGGTGGCCGCGTCTTTGGCGAAGAGCACCACAACATCCGCCTGTTTGCCCACCCGTTGCCGGACGGTGGTGCCCGGGGGCAGTCGTCCCAATGTGTCTGTAAACCCGCCGGGGGCGGACAGCACGGCCACGCGGTGGCCGTCTTTGATGCCCAGCTTTTTCGGCAGCGGGGTTCCGGAATAGCCCGCGGTCATGTCGGGCGCACCCAGCCAAACAAATCAGGTCCCCCGCGTTGGTCGACGAAGTGCCGCATGCCCCCCCCTTGGCGTTCCTGGTTGGTACCAAGCGCCGGCGTGGGGTGACAACCGCGGTCAGGGGGCCGGCGACGTCGACCTGTCCGGGCGCAGCTGGCCGGCGCGGTCCGGATCAGAACGCGCCGAGCAACACGCCCATCACCGCGAGCGCGACCACGCAGTAGCCCGCGTCGATGGCAAACGCGGCCATCGACCGGCTCTCGAACAGGGCGAGGATGCCCAGAAACGGCGCCACCCAACCGATGCCGGCGGCGAGGGCGGCGATGAGACCCGTCGACCAGGTCGCGGCGGGGCCCACGAACAGCGCGAGCACCAAAGCGATGACGAAGCTCAGGGCGAAGGACCCGCCGAAGATGAGACCCATGTTGCGGGTCTTCAGGTCCTCGTCGGTGAAGTTCCATTGGGCCATCCAGGCCCGGCCGAACAGCGGCCCGTACCAAAGCCCGCCGACGACGAACGCGGACACGGTGGCGCCGAGCACCGCCAGCCAGTTGAGTTGTTGCCACGCACTCGCGAAGTCCATCGCGCCCTCCTGAAAAGAAGGCACCATCGCCGCCCGCGGGGGCTGGGTATTGAATGTTTTTTACCCCGGGCCCGGGTCGCGCCGATCGAGGGCGAAGAAGTTGACCTGGTCCTCGTCAAACCCCAGCGCCCGCAACCGTTCGGGGGTGAAGCCGGAGAACTCCCGCAGCTCGCGGATCAGATGCGACTGGTCGGAGAAGCCGCCCTCTTGGGCGAGGTCGGCCCAGCGCCAGGCGCGCTTGTCGTGCAGCCGGGCGACCACCGCCGCGCAGCGCAGCAAACGGTGGAACGCTTTGGGGGTCAAGCCCACGTAGGTCTTGCACTGGGCGGCCAGGTGTTTTTGTGAATAGCCATAGCTGGCGGTGGCCTCACTCAGCGGGGCCGAGGGGTCGGCCACCAAGCGGTCGACCACCGACTGCAAGGGAGCCGGGGCCACCCGGTGGGGGGCGAAGCGCTCGTCGAGCCAACGCCCGATGACGCGAAACTTCTCCTCCACGCTGGGCGCGGCCTGGGCCGCGGCGTGCAAGGCGGGCAGGGTGCCGTCGAACCACGCGTCCCCGGGCCACACCCGGTCCGCGACCAGCTCCACGGGCCGGTGCAAAAACGCGTGGGCGCCGGTGTGGGCGAACTGCACCACGAGCATTTCGGAATCCGGATGGGCGGAGATCGACAGGTGGTCGCGGTGCACGCCCGCGACCCACACGTCGCGAAAGTGGGCCACCGGTGTAAGGGTGGCGTTGTCGAACACCGCGCGTTGGATGCCGTCGAAGGCGAACAGGATGTACACGTGCCCGGTGGGCACCACCCGTTCGATGTGGTGGTCCGGGATAAACTGTGAATAGTGAAAGACGGCCTCGACCTGGTCGGCCCAGGGGGCGTCGGGTTGCCAGGGGGTGAAGTGCACGGCGGCTCCCAAAAAGAAGAACGCCGCCCCCAGGGCGGCGTCCGATTCGACCGTGGACAGGTCAGCCGAAGATGGGCAACACCCCAAACCCGGTGTCGCCCACGCCGTACTTCTGGCTCAGGGGGTGTCCGTCGACGCCGTAGACGACGCGCAGGGCGCGCATCATGTCCGCGGGGGTCAAGAACCCGGCCGCGGGGTCGTTCTGGTCGGCCGCGACCACGACCTCGCCCCCTTGGAGCTTGACCTTCTTGGCCCGGGCGCCCTTGGCGTAGGTGCCGTCGCCGTTGCTGCCGTCGTCGGTCTGGCCGACGACGCGCCCCCCGGACACCCCGGTGCCCATGAACAGGGCGTGGGTGATCGGCCAGTGGTCCTTGCCGTCGCCGGTGGCCCCCTGGGCGCCGTTGTAGGTGGTGCGCGAAAAGTCCGAGCCCATCATGAGCAAGGTGTCGTCCCACAGCCCCATCGTCTCCATGGTGCGGCGGGTGTAGTCCACCGCGTCGAGCAGCAGCTGCAGTTGGGTGCGGTGGTTGGTGTCGTGGTTCTGGTGGGTGTCGAACCCGCCGAGGTGCAGGTTGGCCGACACACACTGCCCCGAGGCGATGGCCGCGATCGCGATCTGGGCCTTGGGGATGAGGGCGTTGCTCGCGTCCGCCCCGGTGAGCTCGGGGAGGTCCTTGAGCACGTCGTACAACGGCTCGAAGCCACTCTCCGCGGAGCGGGCCCGGTCCAGCGCCTCCATCGCGGATTGAATTTGAGGCGCGTGGGCGGCCGCTTGCAGCCGCACCGCCCGGGCCTGCTGCCGGTCCTTGATCAGCGCCTCAATGTCACTGTGGAAGTACCGCTCGGGGTTGTTGCCCTGCGGGTTGGTGACGTAGGGCCGGGCCAGGTCCTTGAATGCAGCCACATTGCCGACCCGCGAGGGGGGCAACAAGCTCTGGGTATTGTCGAACCCGCCGGTGGACATGAAGCTCATGGGCAGGGTCTGGCCCACCGACTCCTCGTGGATGGCGGCGATGAGCGCGCCGTGGGCGGGGTTGCCCACCCGGAGGTTGCCCGAGAACATGTGGCGCGGACCGATGTCGTGGCTGTTGGTCTGGGTGTCCACCCCGCGAACCACGAGCAGGTCGTTGCCGAACTTCTGGAAGAAGTCCTGCTTGTCCCCGTCGGGGCCGGTGTCGAAGGTCTGCAACCCTCCCGCGGTCTCCTTGGGGGCATAGGTGATGCTGGTGCCAGCGACGGTTTGGATGTCCGACGGGCTGTAGTGGCGGTTGTGCGGGTAATCCCCTTTGGGGTCCCCCAGCGACGTCATGTCCCACGCTCCTTGGGCCGCGAAGCTCAGGAAGTAGAGGGGGGCGCCACCGGTCTGGGCGCGCGCGCGCTTGAACCACGACAGCGGTCCGGTGGACATCAGCAGGGTTGCTCCGGCAGCGCCCTGGAGGAAAGAACGGCGATGCATGGTGTCTCCTACTCGAACAAGAAGCTGTAATCGGAAAGCAGTGCGCTCATCACCGCGGCGAACGCGCGCACCACGTAGTCGGGATCGTTGCGGACCTGCACATGGGTGCCGGGCCCGGCCGACCCCTCGGGGTCGTAGTCGTCGTTGCCGTCGAAGAAGTTGTCCTCGGCGCGGCAACGGGTGGGCAACAGCGTGGGTTCGCCGTTGCCGATCAGGCTCTTGCCGGTGCGCCACACCTCGACGAAGAGGTCAAAGCTCTCGTTGACCTCGACGCTGTCGGTGGCGACGTCCTCCCCGAGAAGCACCAAGTGCATGCGCTGCAGCACGGTGCGAATCGCCGCCTCGTTGGCGGGGATGGCCGAGCCCCCCTCGTCCTCGGGCACGGTGTCGAGCTCGACTTCACGCAAGAAACGGCGGGCTTGGGCGTCGCGGATGGCGAAATCCATCGGCACCGAGAGGCACCCCATTTCGTTGCCCATGCGCCGCACCACCGAGGCCATGATCGGGAACGGTTCGCGGAACCGATCCAAGGTCACGTCGGAGTCGATGCCCCCGAGCAACAACCGGAAGCGCGCGTTGGCGGTGAGGTTGTTGTTGTTGCCGTTGTTCGGGGTGTAGTTCTGGTTGCGGTAATAGGGGAACCCGAGGGTGTCGACGAGCTTGCGCTCGAGCTGCTCGGGGGTGATGAGGATGCCGTTGCCCGCCTTGGCGAGCAACAGCGCGGCCCGCTGATCGTCGGACATCGCGGGGTCAATGGACTCGGCCCGGAAATAGGGCCCGTTGATGACGTCTTTGATCAGGGCTTTGAGGTTGTGGTTGTGTACGGTGCGGAAACGCTCGGCGAGGTCGTGGAAGTACGCGGTCTGCGCCTCGTAGGCCCACACCGCGGCGGTCCAGTTCTCGAACGCGCTGGGCTCGGTGGGGACCTTCATCGCCCGGTGTCCGGTGACAAGCCAATGCATTTGTTTGGCCGCGGCGAGGGCGAACCGATCGTCCTGCACGAGTTGTTGCCCCAACCATTGCACCGCGGTGTTGTTCTCGCCGCCGGGGAGCAGCTGGCCCTTGAAGCCCGCGGGGCGGATGTCGTCGTCGTTGTTGAACCACGCTTGGGGGTTGTAGCGGCTTCCCCCGCGGAAGTTCTTGAACGTGCCCGCCACCGGGTCGAGGGCGGCGTGGCACGCGGAGCAGGTCCGGGCCTCGGTGAAGAGGTTGTCGGGGAGCTGCTCGTCCTGGTCGATGACGAGGTTGAGGAAGTCCATGACGTCGAGGCCGAGGAACTTGTCGTAGATGTGGCGCGCCCGGTGGCGGTTGATGTTGGTGTTGGTCGTCGGGTACCGCTGCAAGAACGTGCTGGTGGTCAGGTAGCCGGCGGCGGGAATCGAAGCCACCGCGCCGCCCCCTTCGGCCAGGGTGTTGTCGGCGGTGTCCACGATGCCGCCGGGGACCTCGAAGTAGCTGTCCATGGTGTTGGGCGCGCCGGTCCAGGTCTCCGGGTGCATGCCGTACAAGGCTGCGCTGTAGGGATTCATGTAGGCGTAGGTGCCGGTGAGAATCTCGGTGTAAGGGCGGTCCTCGCGCACGATGTGCTCGACGAGGGCCAAGGCCTCACGGGAGACCGAGGTCACCGCCCGGGTCCGGCCCGCGTCGCAGAAGGCTTGGCGCTGCGCGTTGCCGCCCGCCCAGTTGATGCAACACTCGCCGGCCGCGTCGTCGCACACTTGGTTGCCGTTGAACTCGCTCGCGGGGCGGAACCAGAACCGGCGGAAGTGGGCGTTGGGGAGCTGGGCGGTGGCCCGGGTGCCGACGTTGCTCTCCTCGGTGAGCAGCAGGTCGTTGTAGACCTCGCGGAGGCGGTCGTAGAAGCCTTCGGTGGTCATCAGGTCGTCGAGGGCCGCGTCGAGGGCGGCGTTGTCGTTGCCCGCGTCGATGAACTGATCGAGCGCGGCCGCGCTGGGGTAGCTGCCGGTGAGGTAGAAGGACGCGCGGCGGAATGTCTCCACCGGGCTGCGGAAGCCGACGCCGTCCCAGATGTCCCGCTCGTCCGTGGGCAGGCAGGTGTCGGGGGTGCCGAGCCGTTCGATCAGCGCGTTCATCAGGTCGATGCCGGCGTCGCCTTCGGGCAGCACCACGCCGCCCCCGTGGGCCACCGCGCCGAGGGGCTTGGCCAACAGGTAGGGGAGGTTCAACGTGCCGTCGTCGCTGGGGACCTCGAAGATCAGCCCCGCCAGGGTGCTGTAGTTGGCGGTGGCGGCGTCGACGTCATCGGAAAACTTCAACGTCATCTTGCCCTGAATCGTCCCGAAGTCAGGCGCGAAGTCGGGGTCGAAGGTCGAGACGTCGTCTTGCAGGCGTCCATATTCATTGTGGCAGCCGACACACCGGGAGAGCAGGGGACCGCTCACCGCGTCGCGGAAGAAGACCTCGTTGCTCACACACTCATCGAACGCGATGTCCACCGGCCCGAGCAGCACGTCGCCGCTCACATCGGACAGGGCCGCGGTCACCGACACCGCGCCCTGCTGGGCGGCGCTGACGGTGAACTCCGCCACCCCGTCGTTGTTGGTCACGCCGTTGATCACCGGCTCGGCCACCACCCCCACCGCCGGCGCGACCTCGAGGTCGACGGTGACGTTGGGCATCGGGGTGCCGTTGAGGTTGATCAGGGTGACGGTCACGGTGGCGTTGTCCGCGAGGTTGGCCAGCAAGCCTTGATCCGGGGTCGCCACCACCGTCGAGAGCGCCACGTCGACGAGCAGGTGGTTCACATCGCCGTCCCCGTCCCCGTCCCCGTCTCCATCTCCGTCTCCGTCTCCATCCCCGTCGCCGTCGCCCGGGCGAACCGGGATGACATCGCCGTCCCCGTCCCCGTCCCCGTCGCCGTCTCCGTCGCCCACGGGACCGTCGCCGTCCCCGTCGCCGTCGCCGTCTCCGTCGCCCTGCATTTGGTTGTTGAGGCCGACCAGGGCGGTGCACGCCGAACCAAACGGAAGCAGGCCGAGGAGGGCCAAGGTCGCCAGCAAGCGTGCACTTCGCTCACCCATCACCGTGTGTCGAATCATTGAACTCCCCTTGCGGACCATGGGACGGAGGCCCCGTGATCGGACGATCATCGTACTTGACTCAGCAGCGAATGTGCCAATCAGGGCGGTCGGAATTCGCTGATAGGTCCCTGAATTTGCCGGGCTTTTCTCCCCCAGCTGCGGGGGGCTTTCCCCCCCGGTCCGCCATCGCGACCTCGACCTCGCATCGATTGCGGCGCGGTGGCCGCAGTTTGTTTTTTTGCTACCTTGCCGCCGTGGCCACCAAAAAACCCCCCTCCGGTCCCCCCAAAGACCCCAAGCGCGAAGGCGGCACCCAGCTTCTCGAGCGCCAACAGACGAAAAAGCCGCGGCTGTACCGCGTGATCATGCACAACGACGACTACACCACCCAGGAGTTCGTCGTGCATGTGCTGCAGTCGTACTTCCGCAAGGACCCCACCGAAGCCATGCAGCTGATGCTCAAGGTGCACCAGGGCGGCAAGGCGATCGTGGCGAAGTACACGCGGGACATGGCCGAGACCAAGGTGGCGGTGGTCACCGACTACGCCCGCGAAAACGGTATGCCACTGATGCTCACCGCGGAGCCGGAGTAGATCGTCGCGCGCAGGCACCGCGGGGCTTTTGCGTGGATCCGACGAATCCAAGCCCCGGGTCGCGCATCCGAGTAGATGGAGGTCGTTCATGCTGAGCAAAGACGTCGACATCGCGATCAAGGTCGCCATGCGCGAAGCCCACCGCCGGGGACACGAGTTCGCCACCGTCGAGCATTTGGTGTTTGCCCTGCTGCACGACGACGAGACGGCCAATGTGGTGCGCCACGCGGGGGGCGATGTCGAGGCGCTGAAGGAAGCGTTTGGCACCTTCCTGGACGAGGAGATCGAGTCTGTCCCCGAGGGCGAGACCTACGAGACCCGGCCGTCGATGGGTTTTCAGCGGGTGATCCAGCGCGCGGTGATGCACGTGATGGGCGCGGGCAAAGACGAGGTCAAAGGGTCGAATGTTCTGATCGCGGTCTTCGCCGAGCGTGACTCGCACGCGGTGTACCTGTTCCACCAGGCCGGCATCGACCGCCTCGACGTCGTCAGCTACGTCTCCCACGGGGTGTCCAAGCTCGTGGGCTCGGACGGCTCGGCCGGGGGCCCCGGACCGCAGCGCGAGCTCACCGGCGACAGCGACGAAGACGAGGAGATGGGCTCGGGCGACCCCCTGGAGGCGTTCTGCACCAACCTCACCGAAGAGGCGGACGAGGGTCTGCTCGACGTGCTGGTGGGCCGCGAAAAAGAGCTCACCCGCATGGTGCACATCCTGTGTCGCCGCCGGAAGAACAACCCGCTGCTCGTCGGGGAGTCAGGGGTCGGCAAGACCGCGCTGGCCGAAGGGCTGGCCCAACGCATCGTCAGCGGCCAAGTGCCCAAGCCGTTGCTGCACGCCGAGCTCTACTCGCTCGACATGGGCGCGCTGCTCGCCGGCACCCGCTACCGCGGTGACTTCGAAAATCGCCTCAAGGCGGTGATCAAGGCGCTCGACACCAAAGACAACGCCCTGCTCTTCATCGACGAGATCCACACCATCGTCGGGGCGGGAGCGACCTCGGGCGGGTCCATGGACGCGTCCAACCTCCTCAAGCCCGCGCTCCAGCGCGGAAAGCTGCGGTGCATCGGCTCGACGACGTACAAGGAGTTTCGGTCCTATTTCGAGAAGGACCGGGCCCTGGCCCGCCGGTTCCAAAAGATCGATGTCGAGGAGCCGAGCGAAGACGATTGTGTGCGCATCCTCGAGGGGCTCAAGCCCAAGTACGAAGAGTTTCACCAGGTGGTCTACGACGCCGACGCCATCGAAGCGGCGGTCAAGCTCTCGGCGCGCCATCTTCACGACCGGCACCTGCCGGACAAGGCCATCGACCTCATCGACGAGGCGGGGGCGGGGCTGAAGCTCGAGGCCATGCCCACGCCGGCCAACGACGACGACACCCCCGAGACGATCCAGGTCTCCCAGGAAGACGTGAAGGCGTTGCTCGAGGAGAGCGAAGGCGCAGAAGACCTCGCGGAGTCGGTGGGCGACGTGGAAGAGACATTGGTGGACGCGGAGGTGGATGACGCCGACGAGGACGAGGTGGTCGACCGGTCGACCTGGCGCCACGTCACCGCCGAGCACATCGAGCAGACCGTGGCCCGCATGGCCCAGATCCCGCCCAAGCAGGTGAGCCACGACGACAAAGACGCGCTCAAGCACCTCGAAGACGACCTCCGCAAGGTGGTGTTCGGCCAGGACAAGGCCATCGAGATGGTGGCCAACGCGATCAAGATGTCCCGGGCCGGTCTGCGCGAACCGGAAAAGCCCATCGGGGCGTTCTTGTTCACCGGGCCCACCGGGGTGGGCAAGACCGAGGTGGCCAAGCAGCTGGCCAAGACCATGGGCATCAACTTCTTGCGGTTCGACATGTCCGAGTACATGGAGCGCCACACCGTCAGCCGCCTCATCGGGGCGCCCCCCGGCTACGTCGGGTTCGACCAGGGCGGGCTGCTCACCGACGCGATCAACAAGACCCCGCACACGGTGCTCCTGCTCGACGAGATCGAAAAGGCCCACCCGGACCTGTTCAACATTTTGTTGCAGGTGATGGACCACGGGAAGCTCACCGACAACAATGGAAAGCCGGCCGATTTCCGTCACGTCATCTTGATCATGACGTCCAACGTCGGAGCCCGGGACCTCGCCGCGCGCAAGATCGGGTTTGGCGACAGCCTCAACATCGGGGCCGACGACCGCGCGTTCAAGCGGGTGTTCAGCCCCGAGTTCCGCAACCGGCTCGATGCCCGGGTGCCGTTCGGGCCGCTGCAGCCCGAAGCGATGGAGCGCATCGTCGACAAGTTCATCAAACAGCTCAGCGCCCAGCTCACCGAGCGGGACGTGGTGGTCGAGACCACCGACGCGGCCCGGGCGTGGTTGGCCAAAAAAGGCTACGACCGCCAGATGGGGGCGCGGCCCCTGTCGCGGGTGATCCAAGAGGAGATCAAAAAGCCGCTCACCGACGAGATCCTGTTCGGGTCTCTCGAGGACGGGGGCGTGGCCGTGGTCGACCTCGACCCCGCGGGCACCGCCCGCTCCGAGGGCGGCCCCGCCGACCTCACCGGGGGGCTGGTGATCAAGGCCCGCCCCACCGAGGGCACCCCCGCGCCCACCGTGCACTGACCCGCACGGCGCGGCCCCAGCACGCGCAGCGTGCACCTACATTGTGTGCACCTTCTTCCCGCCGGCGCCGTGCGCGGGCGGTGTAGGTGTGCGCGGTCTCACCGCCAAGAACCTGTCTCAAACTGACTGCCCACGGTTGAGCCAACCTGCCCGGTTTCTGGCGGAACCACACCCCGGCCTGCAAGATCAACGCGTTCTCCGTGCGTGAGCGCGCGGCCTTGCTGTCCGTTGGGATCAAAAATGTTCACACCCGTCAACCGACTCATCATCGCGGCCGGATGCGCGCTTCTCGTCGCCGTCCCCGCGTCCGCCACCTTCACCGACGTGGCCGCCACCGCGGGCACCAACCTCTCGGGGTCGAAAGAGGGCGGGCTCGGCTGGGCCGACCTCAACGGCGACGGCTGCCTCGACCAGGTGGCGCACACCGACAACACCACCGGGCGCACCCGCATCTACATCGGCAACTGCACCACCAGCCCCCCGACCTACACCGACGCCACCTCAACCCGGGCCGACGGGATGCTCGACCGGACCCTGGGGCGCAGCGTGGCGTTCGGCGACCTGAACAACGACGGGGCGGTCGACATCGCCCGCACCAGCGGCAGCCGCCTCGAGGTGTACCTCAACAACAACGAGGGCGGCGGGGCCAACACCTTCGGCACCGGCGGCGGCCAGGACGCCAACATCGTGTTCACCTCGTGGAGTGGGCGCAGCTTCGACGCCGAGGGCATGGCCTTCGCCGACATCGACGGCGACGGCAACCTCGACCTGCTGGTGGAAAACGGCGGCGACGGCATCGTCGTGCTGATGGGCGACGGCGCGGGGGGCCTGACCCAGGACGACACCACCGGGCTGCCCGACGCGACCGCGGGGGGCAACGGCGACTACATGACGGTGGGGGACTACGACCTCGACGGGGACATCGACGTCTTGGCCCGGAAGTCCTCCGAATACGACCTCTACGAGAACCTGGGCGACGGTACCTTCGTGCCCGTCTACGGCTTCAACGAGACCGCCTCGGGCAGCAACAAAGGCGGCGTGGCGCTGTGTGACCTCGACAACGACGGGGACCTCGACATCTTCTGGACCGAAAACGACACCAACCAAATTCACCGCAACGACGGCGGGGGGCTGTGGACGGCCACCAACGAGCCGGCCTCCAGCTCGGGGGTGACCCCGGGGGGCACCATCGATCACGTGTCCTGTGGTGACGTCGATAACGACGGGGACCTCGACATCTACCTCGGGTCCGGCGGCCAGGACTACATCTACCTCAACGGGGGCAACCTCAGCTTCACCCGCAACAACCTGGGGTTGTCCAACACCAGCAACAGCGAAGGCGCGGCGTTCGCGGACATCGACAACGACGGGGACCTTGACCTCGCCGTCAACAATGACAATGCAAACAACCGCTTGTTCGAGAATGACCAGGCGGACGGCGCGGGCTTCGAAGCCACCTGCTTTGCCCCCCGCGTCGACCTCGGGGCCGGCGTCAGCCGGGTGGGCTACGGGGCCACCGTGCAGCTGTTCAACGCCACCGGCACCGCCCAATACGGGGCGCGCCAGGTGCACAACGGCTCGGGCCACGGCAGCGGCGGTGACGGCGGTGGCGAGGTCCACTGGGGCTTGGGGGGCGCGGCCGGCGACCAATACATCGCCCAGGTGGTGTTCCCCGGCGGCGAGGCGGTGCGGCAATGTCTGCGCCCCAGCGACCAGCTCTCGATGGGTACGTGTTTTGTTGTCTACGACACCGACGCCGACGACACCGTCGACTGTACCTGCGGCAACGGGACCCTGGAAGCGGGCGAGGAGTGTGACGACGGGGGCCGGGCCGACGGCGACGGCTGTGACAGCAACTGTCTGGTCGAGGTCGGCGCGCTCCCGGAGTGTTCGAGCGGCGACGACGGCACCGTCACCATCACCGCGGCCAACACCGTGGTGAACACCTACTACCCGCCCCTGGCGGTGGAGACCACCTTGGCCGCGGGGTCGACCACAGTGGCATTGGGCGCCGCCCGCGGCGCGAGCGCCACCATTGCCGCCGGCGACACCCTGCTCGTGATCCAGACCCAGGGGGTGGAGATCAACAACGGGGCCGCCACCAACCCCGGGGACCCGTATGGCGACGGCACCGGCGGCAACGACCGGGCCGGCTACCTCCAGACCGCCGACGCCCGGGCCGGGACCTACGAATATGTCACCGCCACCGGCCCCGCGGTGGCCGGGGTGGTGCCCATCGCGGGAGCCGGCACCGGCGGTGGATTGGTGAATACCTACGTAAACTCTCGGGTGGTCGATGCGTCGCACGGTCACCGGACGTTCCAGATCGTGCGGGTGCCCCAGTACACCAACCTCGAGGTCGACGCCGGCGGCTCGGTCACGGCTTTGGAGTACAACGGGGCCACCGGCGGCGTGGTCGCGGTCAACGTCGACGGGGCGCTCACCTTTGACGGGGGGAGCGTCGACGCCAGCGAGCGCGGTTTCCGGGGCGGGCAAGGGCGCACCCTCGGCATCGACGGGTCGTGCGGCGCCGGCGCGCCGGCGTACAAAGGTGAAGGCATCGCCGGCACGCCCGCGCTCACCTACGCCTCGCTGTCGGGCACCTTGGCCACCCAAAGTTCCGGCTACCCCACGCCCACCGCCGACGGCAACGGAGCGCCCGGCAACGGGGGCGGCAACGCGTTTTTGGGCAACGACGCCGGCGGCGGCGGCGGCGGCAACGGGGGCCGCGGGGGGCGTGGCGGCCGCGGCACCGGCAATGCTTGTGCACAGACCTCGCGCGGGGTGGGGGGCGCGCCCTCCCACGGTCCGTTCTACTTCTTCCCCAGCCCGCACAACCTGGTGATGGGCGGCGGGGGCGGCGGGGCCGCGGGCGACGACCCCATCGCGGGGGACGAGGACTTTGTGTCCGGCCAGTCCGGCGGCGGTTTGGTCCTGATCCGGGCCCGCGACATCGTGGTCAACAGCGGGGCGGTGCGCGCCAACGGCGGCGGGGGTGGCTCGGCCATCGCCGAAGGCGGCGGCGGGGGCGGCGCCGGGGGCACGATCTACATCGACAGCGACGCGGCCAGCCTGGCCGGCTTGGTGATCGAGGCCCACGGGGGCAACGGCGTCGACATGCAAGAGAGCCAGGACGGCGGCGGCGGCGGCGGCGGTGGTGGCTTGGTCTTCATCGTCGGGCCCACCGGGGCCAACCCCGACGTGAGCGGGGGCGTGGGCGGGGACGCCACCAGCGGCAACGACTACATCGGCAGGGGGGCCACCGGGGGCCAGTACTCGTTCCCCTCGAATCGATCCGTGGGCGGGGCCTGCCTGTTCAACGATCCGCCGACCGCGGTCGCGGACAGCGCCAGCACCAATGAGGACGTGGCCGTGACCGTGACCGTGCTCGCCAACGACAGCGAGCCCGACGGGCAGGCCATGACCACCAGCGTCGACACCCAGGCCACCAACGGCACCGCGGTGCGCAACGGGGACAACACCATCACCTACACGCCCAACGCGGACTTCGCGGGTGTCGATGCCTTCGTGTACGAGGTGTGCGATCCGCTCGGGGCCTGCGCCACCGCGACGGTGACGGTGACGGTGAACCCGCAGGACGACGCGGTGAACGCGGTGGCCGACGCCACCTCGGTCAACGAGGACCTCGACGTGACCATCGACGTGATGTTCAACGACAGCGCCCCCGACGGGGTGGGGGCGCTCAGCGTCAGCGTGCTGCCGAGCAACGGCACCGCGACGGTGGACAACGGCGGCACCCCCGCTGACCCCACCGACGACCAGATCCTGTACGACCCCGCGCCCAACTTCTTTGGCATCGATTCGTTTACGTACCAACTGTGCGACACCGACGGTGATTGCGACACCGCGGTGGTCACCGTCGATGTCGTGGCCCAGGACGACGCCGTGGCGGCGGTGGCCGACACCACCAGCGTGGCCGAGGACGGCAGCGTGACCGTCAACGTGGCCGCCAACGACAGCGTGCCCGACGGCATCGGGTCGATCACCATCACCGGCGCGGCCGGCAACGGCACCGCCGCGGTGAACAACGGGGGCACCCCGGGCGACGCCAGCGACGACACCGTGACCTACACCCCCGCGCCCAATGTGTTTGGCGCCGATGCCTTCACCTACCAAATCTGCGACGTGGACGGGGACTGCGACACCGCCACCGTGAGCGTGACCATCACCCCGGCCGACGACGGGGTGACCGCCAATCCCGACGCGCCCACCGTGGCTGAAGACGGCTCGGTCAACGTCGATGTCGCCGCCAACGACAGCCTGCCCGACGGGCGGGGACCGCTCACCATCACCGGGGCCGCGGGCGACGGGACCGCCACCGTCAACAACGGGGGCACCCCGGGCGACCCCAGCGACGACACCGTGACCTATGTGCCGGCGGCGGACTTCTTTGGCACCGATTCGTTCACCTACCAAATCTGCGACGCGGACGGCGACTGCGACACCGCCACGGTGACGGTGACGGTGACGGCCCAAGACGACGCGGTGAACGCGGTGGCCGACGGGGCCACCACCAATGAAGATGTGGCGGTCACCGTGGCCGTGCTCGGCAACGACAGCGTGCCCGACGGGGTGGGGAGCGTGACCGTGACGGTGCCGCCCGGCAACGGCAGCGCCGCCGTCAACAACGGGGGCACCCCGGGCGACGCCAGCGACGACACCGTGGTGTACACCCCGGGCGCGAACCAGAGCGGCCCCGACATGTTCACCTACCAAGTCTGTGATGTGGACGGGGACTGCGACACCGCCACGGTGAGCGTGACCGTGAGCCCGGTCGACGACCCGGCCAGCGCCACCGACGACACCGCCACCGTGGCCGAGGATGGGGGCACCACCGTGTCGGTGCTGGCCAACGACAGCGTGCCCGACGGCATCGCGTCGCTGACCATCGACGTGCCCGCGGGCAACGGCACCGCCACGGTCAACGACGGGGGCACCCCCGGCGACGCCAGCGACGACACCATCGACTACACCCCGTTCGCTGACTTCAACGGTTCTGACACTGTCATCTATGAGGTCTGCGACGGCGACGGCGACTGCGACACCGCGGCGGTGGACATCACCGTGACCCCGGTCGACGACGCGGTGAGCGCGGTGGACGACCCCGTGACCGTGGCCGAGGACACACCCACCACCATCGACGTGGCCGCCAACGACAGCCTGCCCGACGGCCTCGGCAGCATCACCATCACGGTTCCGCCCGTCGCCGGCACCGCCACCGTCGACGACGGGGGCACCCCGGGCAACCCCGCGGACGACACCGTGCTGTTCACCCCCGCCGCCGACGCCACCGGTGCGGTCTCGTTCACCTACGAGGTGTGCGACGTGGACGGGGACTGCGACACCGCCACCGTGAGCGTGACCATCACCCCGGTCGACGACGCGGTCACCGCGTTCGCGGACGGGGCCTCGACCCCGGTCGACACCCCCGTGACCGTGACGGTGTTGGGCAACGACCAAGTGCCCGACGGCGTGGGGTCGCTCACCCTCGACACCGCCCCCAGCAATGGCGTCGCCGTCATCGATGACGCGGGGACCCCGGCCGACCCCAGCGACGACACCGTGACCTACACCCCGGGGTCTGGCTTCATCGGCAACGACTCGTTGGTGTACGAGGTCTGTGACCTCGACGGGGACTGCGACACCGCCACCGTGAGCATCGGGGTGGGCTTGGTCAACGTGCCCCCCACCGTGGTCGATGACGCGGCCACCACCCTCGAGGACGTGGCCATCACCGTGGTGGTCCTGGGCAACGACTTTGACGACAACGGCGATGTGCTCACCGTGAGCCAGCTGGTCACGCCCCCCGCGAGCGGCACCGCCACCATCAACCCCAACGGGACCATCACCTACACCCCGGCCCCGGACCAGAACGGGACCGTGACCTTCACCTACGAAGCGTGCGACCCGAGTTTGGCCTGCGCCACCGGCATCGTGTCGGTGACCATCACCCCGGTGCCCGACGGCCCCGTGGCCGCGGATGACGCGGTGGCCACCGCCGCCGACACCGGGGTCAACATCGACGTGCGCGCCAACGACGGCGACCCCGACGGGGACACGCTGACCGCGCCCACCGTGCTCATCGCGCCCGCGAACGGCACGGCCACCGTCGCCGGCGACGGCACCGTCGACTACACCCCCGGCGCGGGTTTTGTCGGCTCCGACGCGTTCACCTACGAGGTGTGCGACGGGACCGGCCGCTGCGACACCGCCGCGGTCACCGTCGTCGTGGGCGGGGCCAACCAAGCCCCGGTGGCGGCCGATGACGCCGCCACCACCGACGAGAGCGTGGCCGTCAACATCGACGTGCGGGCCAACGACACCGACCCGGACGGCGACCCCTTGACCGTCGCCACCGTGACCCCGGCCGGGCAAGGCGCGGTGGTGATCGAGGCCGACCAAACCTTGACCTACACCCCCGGGCCGGGCGCGAGCGGCGCGGACAGCTTCGCCTACACCGTGTGTGACGACCAAGGGCTGTGCGACACCGCGACGGTCACGATCACCTTGACCGACATCGACCAATCTCCCCTCGCCCTCGACGACGAGGTGAGCACGGAGTTGGTGGCGCCGGTGACGGTGGACGTGCGGGCCAACGACAGCGACCCCGAGGGTGGGGCTTTGACCTCGCCCACCATCGTGACCCCGCCGGTGCGCGGCACCGCGATGGTCAACGGGGACGGCACCATCACCTACACCGCCGAGGCCGCTTTCGAAGGCACTGACATTGTGGTGTACGAGGTCTGCGACCCGCAGAACAACTGCAGCACCGCCCAGCTCGTGGTCAACGTCGTCGATCCCGCCAACACCGACCCGGTCATCGTCGACGATGCCGCCGCCACCCCGGTGGACACCGCGGTGACGGTGGACGTGCTCGCCAACGACAGCGACGCCGACGGCGACGCCCTCGATTTGCGCTCGGTGACGGGGGGCGGCCAGGGCACCATCACCGTGAACGCCGACGGCACCGTGACCTACACCCCCAACGCGGGTTTTGTCGGCACCGACACCTTCACGTACGTGGCCTGCGATCCCCACGACGCGTGCGGGACGGGCACGGTGACGGTCACCGTGGGCATGCCCAACGACCCGCCGCAGGTCACCGACGACACCTTCAGCGTCGACGAGGACGGGGTGCTGACCGCCAACGTGTTGCTCAACGACAGCGATCCTGAAGGCGGCGCCCTCACCATCACCGGCATCACCGGGGGACCCACCGCGGGCACGGCCACGGTCAACGGCGACGGGACGGTGACCTACACCCCGGCGGCGGACTGGTTCGGGACCGATGTGTTCACCTACGAGGTGTGTGACGCCAGCGGCGCGTGCGCCGAAGGCACGGTGGTGGTCACGGTCAACCCCGTGCAGGACGCGCCCGATGCGCAAAACGACAGCGTGGTCACCGGCCAGGACACCGCGGTGAACATCGACGTGCGGGCCAACGACACCGACGTGGACGGCGACGAGGTGCTGGCCCCGGCGATCACGGTGGAGCCGGAAAACGGCTCTGCGGTGGTCGAGGCCGACGGGACGGTGACCTATACGCCGGACGCTGGGTTCGTGGGCGGGGACGTGTTTGTGTATGAGGTCTGCGACATGAGCGGGCTGTGCGACACCGGCACCGTCTCCGTCGAGGTCGGCGGGGGCAACCAGGCCCCGGTGGCGGTGGACGATGTGGCCAACACCACCGACGGCGCGGCGGTCAATGTCGCGGTGCTCGACAACGACAGCGACCCCGATGGGGACCCGCTGTCGGTCACGTCGGTGACCAACCCGGTGGGGGGCGATGTGGTGGTCGAGACCGATGGCACCATCACGTTCACCCCGCTGGGTGGGTTCGTCGGCACCGAGACCTTTGTCTACACCGTGTGCGACGACAGCGGGGCCTGCGACAGCGCCGAGGTCGCGGTCACGGTGAGCCCGGTGGATCAGGCCCCGGTGGTGGTCGATGACGAGGTGGACACTCTCGTCGATATTTCTGTGAATATCGATGTGTTGGCCAACGACCTCGAGCCCGACGGACACGATCTCATCGGGCCGGCCATCGTGCAGGCCCCGGCCCACGGCACGGTGCAGGTCGAGGGCGACGGCACCGTGACCTACACCCCCGACGCCGGCTTCGAAGGCACGGACAGCTTCGACTACGAGGTCTGCGATCCCCAGGGCAACTGTGGCCAAGCCACGGTGACGGTGCACGTGGTGGTGCCGGCCAACGAACCGCCGGTGGCGGTGGACGATGTGGCCAGCACCCCGGTGGACACCGCGGTGGCGATCGATGTGCTCGCCAACGACACCGATCCCAACGGCGACGTGCTCGGCATCAGCCAAGTGCAGCAACCCGCCCACGGCACGGTGAGCTTCGAGTCCGATGGCTCGCTGCTGTACACGCCCGAGGCGGGCTACGAGGGCATGGACAGCTTCGACTACGAAGTGTGCGATCCCTATGGCCAGTGCGACACCGCCGAGGTGGTGGTGGTGGTGGGCGCGCCCATCGATTCGGACATGGACGGGGTCCCGGACGAGAACGAGGACAAAAACGGCAACGGGGTGGTCGACGACGGCGAGACCGACCCGCAAAACCCCGACACCGACGGCGACGGCTACTGTGACGGCGACGCGGTGGTGGTGGGGGTGTGCGAACAAGGCGGGGAGGACCTCGACGGCGACGGCGAGGTCGACCCCGGGGAGAGCGACCCGCTCGACCCCTGCGATCCCGATGACAACACCCCCGCGTGTTTGGCCTACGACGGTGACGGCGACGGCGTGCCCGATGTCAACGAAGACAAGAACGGCAACGGGGTGGTCGACGACGGCGAGACCGACCCGAACAACCCCGACACCGATGGCGACGGCTACTGCGACGGCGACGCGGTGATCCTGGGGGTGTGCGAGAAAGGCGGCGAGGACCTCGACGGCAACGGCGAGGTCGATCCCGGGGAGAGCGATCCCCGCGATCCCTGTGACCCCGATCCGCAAGCCGATGCCTGCCTCAACCAGACGGACACCGACGGCGACGGCATCCCCGACGCGGTGGAGGACCAAAACGGCAACGGCGTGGTCGACGACGACGAAACCGATCCGAACGATCCCGACACCGACGGTGACGGGCTCTGCGATGGGTCGGGGGCGGTGGCCGGGGTGTGCGACAGCGGTGAGGACGCCAACAACGACGGCGATGTCGACGTGGGCGAGAGCGATCCCCTCGACCCCTGCGACCCCAACCCCGAGGCCGATGCCTGCATCGACCCCACCGACACCGATGGCGACGGCGTGCCCGACGAGCTCGAGGACAGAAACGGCAACGGGGTCGTCGACGAAGGCGAGACCGACCCCGAAGACGCCGACACCGATGGGGACGGATACTGCGACGGGGCCAACACCGTCGAGGACGTGTGCATCGGGGGCGAGGACCTCGACAACGACGGGGTGTTCGAGGCCGGCGAGTCCGACCCGCTCGATCCCTGCGACCCCGACGCCACCGCCCAAGCCTGCCGGGACAAGGACGGCGACGGCTGGGACGACGACTTTGAGGTCACCGGGGGCGGGGTGCTCACCTGCAGCCACACCGGCGGCACCGGGACGGGCGCGCCCGGCTATGCCCTGTTGGTGCTCGGCCTCGGCGCGTTGGTCGCGGTGCGCCGCCGCCGGCGCGGCTGACCCTCGTCGGCGCGTTCTAGGCGCCGTCCGGGTCACGGACGAACGTGAGGGGCACCCCCGCTTCCGCCGGGAACGGGGGCAGCGCGTCCTCGCGAAACGGGCCTTCCTTTTGCCAGGCCTCGATCTCGTGCACCATGTGTTCGCGCTCGCGGGCGAGCATGTCCGCCACCGCGTGGCCGAGCCCCTCGGTGCGGAACAGGTGCGCGGAGTGGGTGATCACCGGGAGGTAGCCGCGCTTGACCTTGTGTTGGCCCTGCGCGCCCGCCTCGACGAGGGTCATGCGCTGGGCGATGGCGTGCTCGATGTGCTGGTAATAACAAAGCTCAAAGTGCAGCCCGTCCTGCTCGGCGAACGCCCCCCAGTACCGGCCATACAGGTGGGGCCCCTTCTCGAAGCTCAACGTGCCCGCGAGCACGCGGCCGTCGCGCCGGGCGATGCCCACCCGGGCGAGGTGGCCGACGTGGGCCTTGGCCTCGCGAAAGAAGGCGCGGTTGAGGTAGGGCCGGCCCCACTTCCGGGACGCGGTCTCGAGGTAGAGCTTGTACAGCACCTGCCAATCGTCGTCGTCGAGCTCGTCTCCCCGCACAAACGCGATGTCGAGTCCGCTCTCGTGCACCCGGCGGCGTTCTTTGCGGATCTGTTTGCGGGCCGAGCTGCGCAGGTCGCCCAGGAAGTCATCGAAGTCGGCGTAGCCCGGGTTGCGCCAATGAAACTGGTGCGTGGACCGTCGCAGCAGACCCGCGTCCTCGAGAAAACCGGCCTCGTCCGCGTCGCAGAACAGCACGTGCAGACTCATGGCCTCGGTGTGTTTCATCACCTCGATCACGCCCTGCAGCAGGCCGGCCCGGACCCGGTCTTTGTCCTCGCCGGGGGCCACGAGGAAGCGCGGACCGGTGGCGGGGGTGAAGGGCACCGCGACCACCAGCTTGGGGTAGTAGGGGATGCCCGCGCGGTGGGACGCGTCGGCCCAGCCCCAGTCGAAGATGTATTCGCCGTAGCTGTTGTCCTTCAGGTACGTGAAGGTCGCGCCCACCGTGCGGCCGTCCTCTTGGGCCACGATGTAGTGCGGCACCCAGCCCGCGCCCGGGCCCACGCAGCCGGTGTCCTCGAGGAGCTTCAAGAAGGCGTGCTCGACGAAGGGGTTGTCGTCGCCGGCCACGCGGTTCCAGTCGGCGGCGTCGACTTCGCTCAAGGAGGGGACGATGAGAATGTCCATCACACCTACGCGGGCATTGTGGCTTCTACGATCAGCCAGGGAAAACGAGCATTGCCCACCCGTTGTACGATCTCGACCTCGGCAAAGCCGGCCCGAATCAGGGGCGCGCGCACCTCCGGCCAACGGAACGTCAGGTAGTACATGATGAACGGGGGCCGGCGCAGCGCGTTGCGCACCCGCATGGCCGCGTTGAAACCGCGGGCGTACAGCGAGGCCCGGCTGAACGGATCGGGCAGACCGGTGGTGACAAAACAAAACCGTCCCCCGGGGCGCAACGCCCGGGCCACGCTCCGGCAAAAGGCGTCCTCGTCGACGATGTGTCCGAACGCGCCAAAGCTGACCGCGAGGTCGAAGCACTGGGCGAAGGGCAGGTCGAGGGCGTCGGCCTGCACGAACTGCACCGTGGGCCCGGGCTCGCTCACCCCGAGGTTGCGCCGGGCCACGTCCAACATCGCCGGGACCCGGTCCACCCCGACGACGCTGTTGGTGCAGACGCGCTTGAGCATGCGGGTGCCGGCGCCGGTTCCGCAGCAGACGTCGAGCCCGTCTTCGACCCGGCCGGAGGCAAGCAGGCGCCGGGCCACGAGGTCGAGCACCCCGTCCGGGGTCCGGTAGGGGGTGAGGTCAAACTTGCCGGCCAATTGGGTATAGCCATCGTCGGTCGACGACAGCGCCTGACGCAACAGCTCGAACAGCCGGGGGCCACCACGGGCAAACATCAGCCTGGCTCCGAAAAGTACGTCACCGCGTCGGCGGGGGCGCGTTCGATGAACCACGGGCCGCGGCGCGGGGTCTTCTGCAACGCGAACTGCAACCGTTCGAGATATTCGTCGCGGGGGATGTGCACCCCGCCGAACCGGGCGAGGTGCTCGGTGTGGACTTGGCAGTCGATGAACTCGAAGCCCCAGTTGTCGAACATCTGGGCCATGACGGTGGCGAACGCGATCTTGGAGCTGTCCTGCCGGCGGGCGAACATGCTCTCCCCAAAAAACGCGGCCCCAAAGGACACGCCGTACAAGCCGCCCACCAGCTCATCGCCGATGTAGGCCTCGATGCTGTGCGCGAAGCCCGCGTCGAACAACACCTCGTACCCGTGGCGCATGTCCTCGGTGATCCAGGTGCCGTTTTGGCCGGGGCGGGGCACGTCGGCGCAGGCCTGCATCACGTCGGAGAAGCGGCGGTCGGCGCGCACCACGATGTCGGTCTTGCGCATGGCCTTTTTCAGCGACCGGGGGACCCGGGCGAGATCGGGCAGGATCACGTAGCGGGGGTCGGGGGAGAACCACAGCAGCGGCAGCCCCTCGTGCGGCCAGGGGAAGATGCCGTGTTGGTAGGCATCCATGAGCAGCTCGGGGGTGGGGGCCGCGCCCACCGCGACCACGCCCTCGGGGGACGCGAGGTCGGGGTGGGGGAAGCGGGAGCGCCAGGGGCTCTCGGTCACGCGTCGAAGGTCCAGATCGGAGAGGGATGGGCCGAGGCGAGGATCGCTTGGCCGCCGCCGGAGGTCAAACGGCATTGGGAAAGGCCCGCCGGCCACACCGCGGCCTGTCCGGGGGCGATGGGGCAGGCGGGCTGCCCCGGGGGGGTGAGGGTGATGGTCTGGTCGAGGGCGATGAGCACCGCCCCCTGGCCGGACAGGTGGCCGGTCACGTCGGTCACGGGGGCGAGCCGCTCGATGCGGTACCGCGGGGCGTCGATCAACAATGTATGTGCAGTGTCGCCGGCGTGGGCCAGGGGGGTGGGGGCCACGAACGCCGGGGCGGGGGCGAAGTCCAAGCAGGCGAGGGCGGGCTCGACGTGCAGCGGGCGGGGGCGGCCGTCGAGGCCGGGCCGGTCATAGTCCCAGACCCGGAAGGTGGTGTCGGATGGCTCTTGGACCTCGAGCAGGGTGATGCCGGCCCCGATGGCGTGGATGGTGCCGGGGGCGATGCGGATGACGTCCCCGGGGTGCACGAGGCGCCGGGCGAGGCAACGTTCGGGCTGGTGCGCGTCGAGCGCGGCCCGGAACGCGGCCGGGGTCACGTCGGGCAAAAAACCGTAGAGCACGCTGGCGCCTTCAGCCGCGTCGAGGATCAGCCAGCTCTCGTCTTTGCTGCGGGCGCCGGGGGTGGACCGGGCGTGGGCGTCATCGGGGTGCACCTGGACCGAGAGGTCTTGGGCGGTGTCGATGATCTTGACCAACAGGGGATAGCGGCCGTCCAGAGTGAGGGGGCTGAGGGCGGCGCCCAGGGTCTCGAGGTGGGTGCGCAGGGGGGTGCCCGCGGCGTCCTTGGTCTGACCCTCGTCGAGGTCGGCCACCAGCCAAGCCTCGCCCACCGGCCGGCCGGGGGCGAGACGGTCGCCGCCCCAGACCTTCTCTTTCAGTTCGGGGACGAGCGGCAACGGGCGCAGCGCGGGGTCGGTCAGGCCGCCTCGCGATAGACCGGGGTCCAGCCGCTTTGGTCTTTGAACAGACGCACGCAACGAATGGCCTTTTTGTCGGTGAGAAAAAAGCGGTGGTACTTGCCCTCGGGCACGACGATGAGATCGCCCGGGGTCACGGTGACGCGCATCCACCGGTCGTCGTTGCTCCGGATGTCGAAGATGCCTTCGCCCTCGAGCACGAAGCGCACCTCGTCGTCCTCGTGCAGGTGCTCATCTTTGAACTTCGCGCAGATCGCGTCGAGATTGTCCATGTCCGGCCGCAGCTCGATCTGGTCCTGGGTCACGTACCCGCGGTTGTCGCGCAGGTCGTCGAGGGCGGGCTGATACCCGCCGGGCTCGAGCGGGAGCGCTTCATAGACAACGCCGTGGGTGCGCAGCTCGTCCGCGTCGATGGCGTGCTTGTCGTCGTCCAGCCAGTGGGCTTTCATCGGGTCCTCCCTCGTCGCATGGGGGCATCATCCCGCGGGAGCCTGGTCGGGGGCAATGCCCATCTTTTTCATCTCCACCGCGAGGTGGAACAGGTAGTCGTAACACTCCGCGTGTCGCTTGGCCGCCTTCCAGTCCGCGCCCCACACGTAGACGCCGTGCCGGCGCACCAACACCGCATGGGCTTTGGGAAAGGCGTCCATCGCCTCGGCCAGGCTGTCGGCGAGGTCGCACTCGTGCGCGGTGTTGTCGATGATCGGGACCTCGGCCACGTCGGCGTAGCCGTGCCCGGCGAGGCCCTTGATCATCTCCAGGCAGGTCACCCGGAAGACATCGTCGAAGGCCAGGGTGCACAACGCGGCCGCGGGCGAATGGCTGTGGATCACCGCCCCCGCATCCCGCTTGTGAAACGCATGGTAAAAAAGCGGCCGGCACTCGCTGACCTTGTACCCGCTCGTCGCCGGGGGCCCGGCCATGACCTCCCCCGCGTCGTCGAGCTCAAAAATCGTGTCCTCGGTGAGCGCCTCTTTCTGCACCCCCGAGGGCGCCATGAACACGCGCCCACCGAGCCGCACGGAAATGCCGCCCCCGGTGCCCGAGACCCAGCCCAGATCGTAAAAACGCCGGCCGAGCTCGCAGATCAAAGCCTTGGCCTGGTCGGGGGTGGCCAGGTCGTCGTTGGTCAACATGCCCCCAGTCTACCCTCGGCCCCCGGTCCACACCACACGCCGGATGGGGTTGCGCAACCGGACATCTTTCGCTTTTTTCCCCCGCGGAGGCTGCACGTGATCGTCGTCGAGAATCTCACGAAGTTTTACGGTGCCCGCCCGGCCTTGTCCGGCCTGTCGTTCTCGATCGAGGACAACGAAGTGGTGGGCTTTTTGGGGCGCAACGGGGCGGGCAAGACCACGGTGCTCAAGATCCTGTCGGGTCTGTTGCTGCCCACGTCGGGGGCGTTTTCCGTCGGCGGGGTGGACGGCTTGCGCGACCCCATCGCGCTGCGGGCCCAGGTTGGGTTTTTGCCCGATCGGCCCCCGCTGTACGAGGACATGAGCCCCCGGGCGATGGTGGCGTACGCCGGTCGCTTGTACGGGATGCCCAAGGCCGGGCTCGACGCGCGCGTCGACGAGGTCCTGGCCCAGACGCACCTGAGCAACGTCGCCGACGACCGCATCGGCTGGCTCTCGCACGGCTACCGGCAGCGGGTGGGCATCGCCCAGGCGGTGGTGCACCGGCCGCGGTTCGTCATTCTCGACGAGCCCATCTCCGGGCTGGACCCGGCCCAGATCGTGGAGATGCGCAAGCTGGTCAAAGGCCTGGCCGCGCATCACACTGTGCTTCTATCCAGTCACATTCTGTCGGAGATCGCCCAGACCTGTGACCGCATCCTCGTGCTCCACGAGGGGCGCATCGTGGCCCGGGGCACCGAGCAGGAACTGATGAAGGGCCTGACCGCGGGCCCGGTCCACATCGACGTCGCGGGGGGCGAAGACACCGTGCGCGGGGTGTTCGGGGGCGACGGTTTTGCCCTGTCCGCGGCCGGGCCCGGGCGCACCCGGGTCACGTTCGAGGCCGCGCACGACGACGCGGTGGCGGCCGCGGTCAAACGCGCGGTCGACGGGGGGCTCGCGGTGGTGCGGGTCGCGCCCGACGACGAAGGGCTCGAGGGTACCTTCCTGCAACTGACCAAGGGGGCGGCGGCATGACCCGGATTCTGCTCATCGCACGACGGGAGCTCAGCGGGTATTTGACCTCACCGCTGGGGTACGTCGTCATCGCTGGCCTGCTGTTCCTCAACGGGTGGGCGTTCAACGCCCTCGCGATGAAGGGCGAACAAAGCTCGCACGCCGTGCTCACGATGTTCTTTTTCTACACCTGCGGCTTTGTGGCCGCGGCCGGGGTGCTGTTTTCCATGCGCCTGTTCGCCGAGGAAAAGCAGACCGGGACGTATCTGTTGCTCCAGGCCGCCCCCGTCTCCGAGGTGCAGCTGGTGCTGGGCAAGTTCCTCGGGGGCTTGTCGTTCATGACCGTGTTTTTGGCCCTCACGTTCTACATGCCGTTGATGGTCATGGTGAACGGCCACGTCTCCTGGGGCCACATCTTCGTCGGCTACTTCGGGCTGCTCCTCGAGGGCAGCGCGGTGATCGCGATCGGCACCTTTGCGAGCACCATCTCGAGCAACCAACTGCTCTCCGCGGTGATCGCGGCCATCGTGGTCGTCGCGCTGTTTGTCTGTTGGCTCATCGCCTCCCGCGTCGACGGGGCGCTCGGGGACGCCATCGCGTATCTGGATTTTTACGACCGCCACTTCCGGTCGTTGTCCAAGGGCGTGCTCAAGTTGTCGACGGTGACGTATTTCTTGTCGTTGACCTACATCGGGCTGTGTGCCGCCACGCTGGTGCTCACCGCCCGGCGGTGGAGGGCGTGATGTCGATGGCTGCACGTTTCTCGTCGTGGCTCTTGCCGTTGTCGATCTTGTTGTTCGCCATGGCCGAGCGCTCGTTCGGGCCGGGGCCGGTGCAGACCACGTTGCGGGTCTGTGCCGCGGCGTTGTTTGTGGTCGCGGGCGTGCCCGTGGGCGCGGCGCTGCGCGCCCTGTCGTCGCGGGCGGCGTTGCTGGTGCCGTGGGGCAGTGCGCTTTTGGGCGCGGGGGCGGTGTGGCTCGCGGCGCCGGCCGATGGCGCGGATCGCACCACCACCCAGGTGGGGTTGTTGCTCGCCGGGATCGCCCTGTTGGCGGTGGCGTTTTTGGGGAGCCTGGTCCTCGAGGTCGCGGCCGCGCCGATGCGGCAAAGCGATGCCTACAACGGGGGCCGGTTGTGGCGCGCGCTCGCGGTGGTGGTCACCTTGGTGGCCGCGTTGTTTGGGGTCGCGGGGCTCAACTACGCGGCCAAAGAAGACGATGCGCGGCGCGATTTCTCGTTCAGCTCACCGTCGAGCCCGTCGGGCGCGACCCTGTCGGTGCTCGATGCCGCGGGGGCGGTCGAGGTGTTCTTGTTCTTCGACAAGGGCTCCGAAGCGCTGGTCGAAATCGGCGACTACTTTGAAGGGCTCAAGCAGGCCGGGGCCCAGGTCGAGATCCTCGACGCGGCCTTGGACCCGGTGCTGGCCAAGGACCTCAAGGTCCGCAAGAACGGTACAGTGGCATTTCGATACGAAGGCCGCAGCGAGACGTGGTTCGTGGGGGAAAAGCGCGCCGACGCCCAGCGCAAACTCAAGAACATCGACAAGGATGTGCGCACCCGCCTGAGCAAGGTCTCGCGGGACAAGACCGTGCTCTACCTCACCACCGGCCACGGCGAGCGCGACACCTCCAAGGCGCGCAACGGCAGCCGTGACGGGCTGAGCTTGATGCGCGACGTGCTCAAGTCGCTCAACGTCACCACCAAGCCGCTGGGGGTCGCCCAAGGCTTGGCCCAGGGCGTGCCCGACGACGCCAACATCGTGGCCGTGGTGGGCCCGACCTCGCCCCTGCTCGAGGCCGAGGTGGAGGCGCTGATCGCCTACGCCAAGCGCGGCGGGGGCCTGTACGTGCTCGTCGACCCCGGGGCGGACCACGGGCTGGACAAGTTGTTGGCCCATCTCGGGGTGTCGTTGTCCGACGCGGAGTTGCTCAACGACCGTGAGTTCATTCCCGAGACCCGGACCTTGGCCGACTTCGGCAACCTCTATTCGGTCTCGTTCACCAAGCACGACGCGGTGGCCACGTTGAACGCCCAACGGGGCAAAGCCGGGGTGGTGTTCCGCCGGAGCCGGGCGGTGCGCAAGGAGACCGACGACAAGTCCATCACCCAGTCGGTGCTCGCGCGGTCCCGCAAGGACACGTTCCTCGACGAGAACCACAACCGGAAGTTCGACACCCCGGCGGAAAAGCGCGAGGTGTACGACTTCGCCCTCGCGGTGGAGCGCCCGGGGGCCGACGAAGGCCAGACCACCCGGGCCATCGTGGTGGGCGACTCCGATGTGCTCGGCGACGGGGGCATGCGCAACGAGACCCACCAGGTGTTCGTGCTGGAGAACGTGCTGTGGCTGATGCGCGACGACCTCGCGGGGGGGGCGCTGCCGAGCACCGGCGATGTGCCCATCACCCACACCCGCGATGAAGACACATTGTGGTTCTACCTGACCACGTTTGGGGCGCCGCTTTTGACCCTGGGGTTGGGGCTGTTGTTTGTGCGGACGCGCCGGCGACGGAGGACGTCATGAGGGCAGGGGTCATCGCCAACCTGGTGTTGTTGCTGGTCGGGGCCACCTTGGCCTACCGGGCGTTCACCGCCGCGGACGCCCCCGCGGAGGAGGAGGCGTTCGCCCCCCTCATCGATGTCGCCCTCGAGGCGGTGGTGGAGGTGCGGTACACATCCGAAGACGGGGCGCTCACCTTGCGCCGTACCTCGCCCAGTGACTTTGGGGCGACGTTGGTGCGGGAGGTGCCGGAAAAGCCAGAGGGCAAAAACGCCTCCACCAAAAAAGCCGATGCCCCCGATGCGGGGCCGGTCGAGGAGGCCCCGGTGCCCACCGCGACCAAGACGTTCCGGTTCCCGGTGGCCAGCCGGGTGGTGCGGTCGCTCGACAAGCTCACCCCGCTCAAGGTTCGTCGCAAGCTCGAGGACGTGTCCGCGGACCGGTTGGCCGCGATGGGGCTCGACGACAAAGCCGCGAAGTTCGCGCTCCGGACCGCAGAGGCGGAGGTCGCGCTCACGGTGGGCGAGAAGACCTACGGGGGCGCGGCCCGGTACGTGCGCGGGCCGGATGGGGCGGTGTACCTCGTCGACGCGACCGCGTTCTCGGGGCTCGAGGGCAACGAGATGCGGCTGTCCGAGCGGCGCTTGGTGAGCACGTCGATCTCCGAGGTGACCAAGGCGTCGTTCGCCATCGGCGACAAGACCGCGGGTTTTGAACACCAAAACCGTGACGATGCCAAGGAGCGGTTCTTCGCCCGCCCCGACGCGCCGGAGGAGCCGTTCTCGGCCGCGCTTGATGCCGTGACATTCCTGCGGCGCCAGCGCGTGACCCGGTTTGTGGATCCGGACACGGTGCCCGCCGAGGCCCGGGCGGTGCGCGCGGTGTTTCAGCTGTCGCTGGTCGAGGGCCGGCCCATCGAGGGGCGGCTTTTGGGCCAAGCCGGGGACGAGGCCTACGTTGAGCTTCCGCCGTTCATCGGGGTGCTCAGCGTCGAGGACGCGGACGAGGCCTTGGCCAAGATCAAGGAGTGCCTGCCCTAAGGGCCCGCGACGAGACGCCCGAGCGGCGCTCATCGTCGCCCCCGCGGGGGCCGCCTCGCGTCAGCCGGGGGGCGGGGGCACGGGGAAGCGGAACGCGCTGTCCACCGTTCCTTGGAAATAGACGTAGGGGATGCCGCCGACGACGCCGGCGGCCACGTCTTCGATGCGGTCGTAGAACATCACGATTTCGCGATACGGCGCCGGCGACGTGCCGTCGTCGTGCAGGTCCAAGATGGCCCCGGTGTCGTTGTGGGTGGCGCCGACAAACACGCGATCGGTCCAGACCGCGAGGGTCACCGGCTGGGTGGGTTCGATGTTGCCGAACGAGCCGAGGTTGAGCGTGTCCTGATCGATCTTGTCGACGCGCCAGACCGTCACCGATTGGGCGGTGGGGTTGCCGATGGCGAGATAGAGCGCGTCGCAGGTCAGGGCCGTGGCCTCGATGCGCCGGTTGGTGAGGCTCTCCAGCGTGGCCCAGGCCGCGCCCAGCCCCCAGTCGGGGGTGTCGTGGGGGATGCGGAACACCTCGTTCGCGACGTTGACGTACACGGCGTCGTCGTCGGACAGGACAAAGTCGATGCCCGCGGCCGCGACGTGCTCGGCCTCGATGCCGGGGCGCAGGCGGTTCACGCCGCTGTCGTCGACCCAATAGAGGGTGCCGGCCCGGCCGGCCACGCGGACCTGCCGGCGGGTGTTGGGCGAGACATTGGCCAGGGCGAGTGGGTGCTCGTGGCGCACGCTGCCATCGATGCGCGAGACGCCGACCACCGACGGGTCGGTGGTCGCGAAATAGTACCGGTCGCCGACAAACAACGGCCCGTCGATGACCCCGACGTCATCCGAATAGACCGTGGCGGCATCGTCGATCGGCACCACGAGGTTCATGTCCCCGTTGGAGAACGCCCCCACCGCCCGGCCGTCGGAGACCGCCAGGCGCGCGCCGGGCAAGAGGTTCACCAATGTCTCGGGGCTGCACACGCTGTCGGCGCAGGCCGATCCGGACGCGCAAGAAAGGCCACACTGTCCACAGTTGTCCGCGTCGTCGGTGGGCGGGGCCTGTGGGTCGCAACCGCCGCCCGCGTCGATCACCCCCGCATCGGGGGCGCCGGGCAGGGGGCACTCGCCGGACACATACTGACCAGGGCCCGCGTCCGCGGGCGCGGCCGCATCGGGCGCGCCCCCATCGAGCACCCCGCCATCGCCATCGCCGTCGCCATCCCCGTCACCGTCGCCATCCCCGTCACCATCCCCGTCCCCGTCACCATCCCCGTCTCCATCCCCGTCACCATCCCCGTCACCATCCCCGTCACCGTCCCCGTCCCCGTCCCCGTCCCCGTCCCCGTCTCCATCACCATCACCATCCCCGTCGCCGGTCGCCGGCACACACCGGTCGCCGTCGCACACGTCCCCGGACAGGCAGTCGTCGTCGACGCCGCACGGTCGATTGGTCAGGTCGGGCTCGTCGCTGAACAGCACCGTACACGCGCTCAGGACCACCAAGCCGAGCAGGGCCCACGTCGCCCCCTGGCCGACGAGCACACACCCCCGCCGCGTCATTCCACCGCCCACAACGAAACCCCCACCGCGCTGGCCGCGACCGCGGACAGCGTCAGGCCCACGCCGACCACCGCGGCCGCGTCCGCGAAGAACGCCCACTGGTTGCGCACCGTGAGCGCCTCCTCCGCCGCCGCGGGGGTGGTCGACGCATCGTGGGCGGTGTTGTGCGCGGTCATCACGACATAGCCAAGACCGAGGGAGGTGCCGAACGCCAACACCGCGCCCCCCGTCGCCACCGCGCCCGCGGACAGCCCGCCGATCAGCGTCCACGGCGGAGGCGCGTCGGCCGCGGCCGGCTCGACCGGCGCCGGGGCCGCGGGGGTCACGAAGGGGAGCACCAAGACCCGCGCGCGTTCGGGCCCGAGCCCGGCTTGGGCCATCGACAACACCGCCGCCTCGGTGCGGGTGGAGAGCTCGCCCACGGTGGCGCCCACCACCCGGCCCCGGCCCACCGTCTTGGTGGTGTGCGAGTCATACAGTGACATACTGAGCACACCGTCTTTGTCATCGATCACCGAGATGGTGCCGAACAGCACATAGCGCGCGTCCATCGCCCCCGCGATCTCGGCCAAGCAACTCGCCTCCGCCGAGCATCCCGCGCTGAGCTTCTTTCCCTCGAGCTCAAGGGCCATCTCGATCTCGCGGCCGCTGAGCACGTCCCAGGTGCCGGCCTGCGACAGCGCCAATGTAGCTGCTTCGGTGAGCACCACCGCGTCCGATGGCGTCACTTCCTGGAGGGCGGGGCCGAGCCCCAACACGCTCACCGCGACAACTGTGCTGGTCCACATCGCCCGCAGGCTAGCACGACCGACACCGCGCGGTGGTCGTCGTCAAAAGTGGCCGCTGACGAGGGTGAGACCGGGCACGAACTGCTGGTTCATGTCGATCATCGCGGTGGGCGCGCCGAAAATTTCGTCGAACTGGATGTACCCGACCCGCGAACTCTCGTCGCCCCGCTGGGTGCGGAACCACACCACCGCCGCGGTGCTCGCCATCAGGGTGCCGATGGTCGCGACCCCGGTCCCGGTGGTGGCCACCGACGAGATGATGAGGTTGCCCTGGGTCGCAAAATAGGCGCCGGCGGTGGCGCCCCCGGCGAGCAGGGCCACCGCCGCGGTGGCGGCGTCGATGATCAACACCTCCCACACCTCGAGCTCGAGCAAGAACGCGGTGGCCGCGCCCGCCATCAACCCCAGGCCGGTGGTGGCGCTGTACAAGATGCCGAGCCAGCCGGGGTGTCCGAGCTGGATGCCGGCGAGGATGGGCGTACACAGCACCCCGAGCACGAAGCCGACCCAGCCGCCGGTGTTGATCATCGAGACCTGGCCCTGGTCGAGGTCGAGGAAAAACGCCAACGGCACGGTCAGCCCCGCCCCGAGGTAGCCGGTGGCGGCGGACACCAGCATCACCGGGGGCACCGTCTGCTCCCAGTTGTCAAAAATCTCGGGGTAAAACTGCCCCGGCGGCCAGTTGACCCCCTGCAGGGCGAACACCCACGGCGCGAGGGTGAGCCCCAGGGCCATGCCCCATCCGATGCCGCTGGCGAGGAGCCGGGCATCGCCGCCCTTGAGGTCCAAAAACTCCGCCATCGCCAGCGCGCCCAACCCGTAGGCGCCGCCGAGACCGACCGCGAGCGCGCCGCCGGTGGCCGAGGCCGCGGCGGGCAGGATGCCTTGGCCGCCGAGGAACGCGCCCACCGACGCCCCGGTCCAGATGCCGAAGCCGCCCGCGGCCAGCGACAGCTCGAGGTGGCCGGGCGAAAACGGCCATTCGCTGCCGGGCTTGTCCCACGTCGAGAACTCGAAGCGGCCCTCGGCGCGCAGGGTCCCGAGCGCGGCCCGGGCCTTGAGCGCGGCGGTGCTCTCCGGGGCCTGTTCGATCACGGTTTCAAAACACGCGGCCGCGGCCAGCCGGTCGCCCGACCCGAGCAGGCCCTGGCAGCGCCGGTAGTGCTCGTCGGCGGCGAGGTCGAGGGTCAGCGTGGCGTTGTCTTGGGCGAAGGCCTCGCCTCCCCCCAAAACAAGCCCACACACCACCAGGAACCGAGCGGGCGCGCGCATGTCGATGTGTGTGACTAACACGTGGCGGACGGGGGCGCCCGTTTGTTGCCGGGGGGCGGGGGGCGTCCCGGAAGCGTCCGCGATCGGGCGGCCGCGCGCCCTTTTGTGTAGACTTCGGAAAACCTCATGAGATGCCCCATGCTGAAAAACATCCCTGTCGTCGTCGTGCTCACCGTGGGTTCGGCTTTTGTGTTCACCGCCTGTCCCGACGCCAGCGGGGACGGGGACGGGGATGGGGATGGCGACGGTGATGGCGACGGGGACGGTGACGGCGACGGGGATGGGGACGGGGACGGGGACGGCTGCCCCGACGTGGAGGTGCGCGGGGTGACGTTGGTGATCACCCACGCCGACAACGGCAACCGCATCTGCAACGCCGACGTGGTCGCGACCGGGGACGGCGCTGACGAAGACCTCGTCGGGTTTGGCGGCCCCGCCAACTGCAACTACTACGGGCTGTTCGATCGGGGCGGCACCTTCACCCTCACCGCCAGCCGCAACGGCTATCTCGACAACAGCACCATGGTGACCGTGCCCCTCGACGCCTGCGGCAACGCCATCACCCAAGACGCGACGTTGACCCTCGCTCCCGACCCCAACGTCAACCTCCCCGACGCGGGCCTGCCCGACGTCGACCCCGGGGTCGACGCGGGGGACGACGCCGGACCGGGCGCCGACGCTGGCCTCGACGCCGGCAACGGCCTCGACGCGGGCCTCCCCGACGTGAACAACGGCATCGACGCCGGCCTGCCCGACGCCAACGACCCCCCGGACGCGTCCGCGCCTGACGCCGCGGTGCCCGACGCGGGCGACGCGGGCTGAGCGGCCCGATCCCCGGCTTGTTCGGGGCCGCCAACACGCTATGTCTAGGGCTCACCCGTTCCGCAGGGAGGGGCCATGAGCCTCGACGCCGACCTCAAAAACCGCCTCGACACCTTCGTGAAGAGCCACGAGGTGTTCTTGTTCATGAAGGGCACCCGCACCTTTCCCCAGTGCGGCTTTTCCGCCAGCGTGGTCGAGATCCTCGACGAGTACCTGCCCGACGGCTACGAGACCTTCAACGTGCTCGCCGACCAGGGCGTGCGCGAGGGCATCAAGGAATACTCCGACTGGCCGACCATCCCCCAGCTCTACATCAAAGGCGAGTTCGTCGGGGGCCGCGACATCGTGGCCCAAATGCACGAGTCCGGTGAGCTCACCGGCCTGCTCGGCCAGGGCCCGGTCGAGGTCGGGCCGCCCGGCATCACCATCACCGACGCGGCCGCGGGCGCGTTCAAAGACGCGCAGCAAGACGAAGAGTTCAAAGACCTCCGCCTCACCGTCACCGGGCAGTTCCAGTACGGCCTGTCCTTCGGTCCTGCCCACGACGGCGACATCGTCGAGCAGGCTGGCGGCCTCACCGTGCGCATGGACCGCGGCACCGCCCGCCGGGCCCAGGGCATGACCATCGATTTTGTGAGCGGCAAGGACGGGACCGGCTTCAAGATCGACAACCCCAACGAGCCCCCCAAGGTCAAACAACTCGGTCCCGCCGAGCTCAAACAAAAGCTCGACGACGGCGCGGTCACCCATCTCTACGACGTGCGCACCCCGGCCGAGCGGGGCATGGCCGTGATCGAACCCTCCGTGCTCCTCGACGAAGACGCCGCCGCCGCGCTCGGCGCCCTCGACAAAAAGACCCCCATCGCCTTCTACTGCCACAGCGGGGCCCGGTCCCAGGCCGCGGCGCAGCACTTCCTGCAGCAGGGCTTCTCCGAGGTCTACAACCTCGCCGGCGGCATCGACGCCTGGAGCCAAATCGTCGACGACAGCGTGCCCCGCTACTGACCCCGCCCCCCGACCCGAGGACGCATCGTGAGCATCGAGCAACAGGTCAAAGACAGCATCGAGCAGGCCATGGACGCGACCAGCGTCGACGTGGCCCAAGTGAGCGGGGGGCACTTCGAGATCCGCGTGGTCTCCACCGCGTTCGAGGGCAAGAGCTTGCTGCAAAAGCAGCGCTTGGTGCTCTCGGCCATCGCCCACTTGATGAAGGGCGAGCAGGCCCCGGTCCACGCGGTGGACAAGCTCGAGACCATCATTCCCTGAGCCATGCCCCCGGTCGCTTGGCCCCATATCGCGCTCTTCGCCGCGGGCCTGCTCGTGGGGGCGGTGTGGATGGGGCTGCGGGCCCGGCGCACCGAGAAAGACAAAGCGGCCCGGTCCCGGGCCACCATCCGCGGCCAAGTGGCCGAACAGCTCGCGCCGATGGTGCCCGCGTTCCCCTACGCCAATGCCGATGCACGGTTCTTGGGGGCCCCGGTGGACTACGTGGTGTTCGACGGGCTGAGCGACGACGATGACATCGAGGTGGTGTTCGTCGAGGTCAAGACCGGCCGGGCCCGGCTGAGCCCCCGCGAGCGGCGGGTCAAGGACGCGATCAAGGCCCGGCGGGTGCGCTACGAGACCCTGCGGCTGCCCCCGGGGGACGCGTGACCCGCGCGCTGTCGCCTGGCTTCCAAAAGCGCGTGTACGCGGTGGTGCGGTTGATCCCAAAAGGCCGGGTCGCGACCTACGGCGACGTGGCCTTCGCTCTCGGCCACGCCCGGGTGGCGCGCCACGTCGGGTTTGCCCTGTCCCGGCTGGAGGACAAGACCGTGCCCTGGCACCGGGTGGTCAACGCCCAAGGCCGGGTGTCCCTCGACGAGACCGGCCCCGGCTTCGAGCAACAAAAGCGCTTGGTCCGCGAGGGGGTCGCGTTCACCGACACCGGCCGCATCCAGTCGTTCAAGACCGTGCGCCTCGACCGCGCCGCCTTGCATCAACATTGGCTCTCGGTGCGCGGCCCGGACGATGGCGGAGCCGAGGCATAAAAAAGGCGCACCGTGTGGTGCGCCTCAAACCCGTCCAACATCGCGACGATGTCGACCGGGGGGTGGCGCCCCGCCCCCATTGCGGGCGCCGTCCCGGAACCCCCGATGTACTTTTACCCGAACAGAGGAAGTGTATTCGCTTGGCTGAGCGGGTGACGGGTCGCGAGCTCGTGCTCGTGAATGCCCGCGTACTCGCGCAAGCTGCGGTGGATGTGTTCCGGCGTGATGCGCAGGCCGCCGTCCTCGACCCCGAGGGTGTCGGGGTTGACCCCCACGGGCACGTGCTCGTGGGTGGTGGTGCCGATGACCCGGTTGCCGGCGATGCCGGGGCCCATGAGCATCATGCTGGTGATGGACCAGTGGTCCTTGCCGTTGGTGCCGTTGTAGCGCGGCGTGCGGCCAAAGTCGGAGCCGATGGCGACCATCACCTTGTCGCGCACGCCCTGGCGCTCGGCCTCCTCCATGAGGAAGTCGACGCCCTCGAGGATGGTCTGCAACCGGGGGATGTGATTCTGGTCGTGGTTGCCGTGGGTGTCGAAGCCCCCGGTGGACAGGTTGCAGCTCACCGACAGGCCGGCCTTGTACGCCGCCAATGCCAATTGAGCCTGACGGCGAATCGGGTTGCCAGAGTTGTCGAGCTCCTCGGGCAGGAAGTCGGTGAGGCGGCGGATTTCGTTCTCCCCCGCCCGGGCCGCGAACAGCGTGTTCATGGCGTGCTTGCGGCGTTGCAGCTTGGCCCCGTCCTGCATCGCGGCCAAGCGGTCGGCCTGGAACTGGGCGATGCGGGCGGCGGTGTCGTCGGTGTGGTACCGGCGGCCCTCGTCGTCGGGGTTGGGGCGGTTGGGGAACGCGATGCGTTCGAGCGCCGAGGTGTTGCCGGATCGGGTGGGCGCGACCAAGCCCGCGGTGAAGTCAAACCCCCCGTTGGACATGAACGCCATGGGGGCCTCGCGGTTTTTGACCCCCGCGACCAGCGCGGTGAACGACGGGTGACCTTCGGACAGCTTGCCCGACCACACGTTGCGGGTGCCGGAGTCGTGGCCGTTGGTCGAGGTGTCGATGCCGTTGAGCACCAGCAGCTCTTGGTAGTACTTGTCGAAGAACGCTTGGTTGCCGCCCACGGGCGCGTAGTTGATGTTGCCCGCGGTGAGGATCTCGTCGTGGAGGTACGACGCGTTCATGGGGTTGTCTTCTTCAGCGCTCATCGCCCCCTTGGGGTCGCACAGCGACGTCGGGTCCCAGCCGCCGCCGGCGTGCACGGTGACGTAGAAGGTGCCTTCATAGGGGGCGGCGTGGGCTTGCTTGACCAAGGTCAGGGGGCCGGCCACGGCCAAGCCGGTGGTGGCGGCGAGTCGGAGGAAGTCTCGGCGATCCAGTGCCATGTTGTGTTGCCTCTCTTTGCGAATCGATAGAAGGGGAAAAGAACGGGTGGTGGGCTACTCGTGCAGGAAGCGCCAGTCGGAGAGCAGGTAGCTCATGACCGCCATCCAGGCCCGCACCGTGTACCGGTCGTCGCGCCACACTTGCTGTTCTTCGGGCAGGTCGTCGCCGTACTCGTCGGTGGTGGCCCGGCAGCCGTAGTCGAGGTCGCGCGACACTTCGTCGTTGGCCCGTTTTTCCACACCTTCTTGCCAGGTCTGGAGGAAGAGCTGGTAGGTCCGCTCCACCTCGGGGTCGTCCACGGTGAGGCGTTCGCCCAGGATGTGCCAATGCAAGTGCACGATGTTCTCTTTGATCGCCTGGACCGCGCCCGCGATCTCGAAGCCGTTGGCGTCGGCCGGCTCGTAGGTCATCTCCACCGCGGGGAACAGCTTCCGGTCCGCGGCCGCCTTGGTGAACTCCCGCGGCACCACCCGGCAGGACATCTCGTTGGCCATGCGCACCGCGATGCTCGCCATCAGCCCGTTGGGCTCGGTGATGCGTTGGGTGACGTCGTCGGAATCGATGCCGCCGTAGAAGATGAGGTATTCGTTCTCCGAGCGCAGGTAGCTGCGTTGGTCGTAGCCGCGCACCCAGCGTTGACCGGTCACGGCTTCGATTTTGCGGTCGAGCATCTCGGGGGTCAAAAAGCGCGCGGTGCCGACGTCGGCGAGCTTGAGTTGTTCGCGGGTGGCGCTCTCCGCGCGGAACCACTTGGACTTGACCAGGGCGCGCACGATGGACTTGAAGTTGTGCCCGTCGTCGATGAACGTCTTGGCGATGGCCTGGAAGTCTTTGTCCTGGGCTTTGAACGCCGCGTCCCGGGCGTCGAACTCGGCGTCGGGGAGCTCGAGGCTCGGGGGGCTCAGGGGCTCTTGGCCGGTGAGCGCGGTGTAGGCGGTGTAGACGGTGGCGAGGGCGAACAGCTCGTTGTCGGCGATTTGGCGGCCGAGCCACTGCAGCGAGGAGGTGTAGTCACCCGAGGGGAGGATGTCCTCTTCGCTCATGCCCGGGCGGCGCATCTCCGCGTACCAGCCTTCTTCGGGCGGCCGGTACCGGCCTTCGCCATCCCAGTTCTGGAAGGTGCCGGCGATGGGGTCGATGTTGGCGTGGCAGACGTTGCACTGCGGGTTGAACATCGTGGGGTTGTGCTCGACGATGGAGGTGGGGTCCACCGGCCGGTCGGCGAGCTTCATGATGTCGGTGGCCATGAAGAACTGCCACACCATCCGCGAGCGGTGGCGGTTGCGGTTGGTCGCGGTGGTGGGGAACCGATTCAGCCACATGGGGTCGGTGAGGATGCCCGCGTGGGGGATGCCGGGGATGCGTCCCTCGACGAACTCGCCCGGGTCGGTGGGGTCGTTGAAGGTCACGTCTTCGATGCCGTAGACCTGCGCCGAGTAGCTGTTCACCATCATGTAGTCGGCGGTGAGGATTTCGGTGAAGGGCCGGTCGTTTTCGATGAGGTGGGCGACGAGCTCGAGGGGGGCGCGGGCCACGGAGTTGTTGGTGTATTGCTGGGCGGCGTCGATGTAGTCCTGCGACACCACCTCGGGGTCGAGGTCGTCGTACCAGCGGTTGTTGGGGTAGTCGTCCTGGTCGAGGAGGTTGGTGGCGTTGTCCCCGCCGAGGTACCGGTTGGTGAGGAAGAGGTCGTTGTAGATTTCTTTCATGCGGTCGAGGAAGGCCGCTTCTTGCATCATGTTGTCGAGCACCGCGTCGACGTCGGCGTCATCTCCGGCGGACACCTGGGCGAACTCCTCGTCGGTGGGCAGGCGGCCCACCAGCGCGAGGCCCGCTTTGCGCACCGTCTGCTCGTTGTCGAGGAGCTCGACGTTCTGGAAGAAGTCCCCGGTCTCGACGACCTCACACTCCACCGGCTCTTTGAAACGGTCCACCAAGCCTTGCAGGGCCATCCACTCGGGGCCGTTCTGTTCGATCACCGTGCCGCCCCCGTGGTCGAGTTGGCCCGACGGCTTGAGCAGAATGTAACTGGTCCCGTCCCGCTCGAGGGTGGCGACGTTCTCCACCCGGCCGAGGTTGTTCTTGAGATAGCCGGGCTGGTTGCTGTTCTGCAGCACCAGCTGGGAGCCCGCGGCCGCGCCTTGCGCGTTGTGGCAGGCAAAGCAGGTGTTGCTCATGAAGTTGTTCCACACCTGCTCTTCGAAATACGTCTCGGTGGGCACGCAGGGGCCGCTGGGTTCGGCGGGGGTCTGGTCGACACACGCCGCAGAGAAGGCGACCAGGCCCAGCGCCAGCAGGGCACATGGTGTCTGGAGAGACGTTTGAGCGGTACGAAGCATCCTCGATCCTCCGTGTGGTTTGGACTCCACACAACTTTGATGACACCGCGATCACTGCAGGGGGTGTGCCGTATGACCCAGTGGGTACCCAAGCCGCGATCAACCGGGACGCACAGGAATAAGGGAACAAACGACTGGGGTCCAATGTCTACACATTGTGTTGCACGGGGAGACAAGTCCACATCTGACAATGCAGGTGCATTGCCTACCCTGGGGCCAGATGCGCACATGTGTCTGCGCGACCTACACCGTCCCCGGGTGCGGACTTCTTGGTAGCCTGCGCCCCAGGGCGAAGGACGGCGCGGGATGATTCGGGTACGGGACGGCAAGACCGAAACGCTCCTCACCATCGAGGAGTTCGAACGCCGTGCGCGCCGGGGAGAGCTGAGCCCCCACGTCTGGGTCTGTCTGCCCGCGATGACCGGCGACCGTTTTGTCCGGGCGCGCGAGCTGTCCTTGTTCGCTGCGATTTACGATCCGCGCCGTTTTCACTTCCGCCACCATTTTCACATCGGGCGGCTGCCGCTGCTCACCATTTTGGTGAGCGCCATCTGCATCTTGATGTACGCGTGGAGCGTGCAGCTCGGCGACGGCGCGGCGACGAGCGAAGCGCTCTTGACCCTCGGGGCCAAAGCCACCGCCCGGCTCATCGAGGACGGTGAGCTGTGGCGGCTGTTCACCGCCAACTTCCTGCACCGCAACCTGATTCACCTCGGGTTCAACCTGTTCGCGTTCGTGTGCATCGGCACCGTGCTCGAAGGCGTGTACCGCCGGGGCGACGTGTTGTTGCTCATCGTGTTCTCGGGGGTGTGCACCATGGGTTTGTCCGCGCTGCTCACCGACCCCGTGACGGTGGGCGCATCGGGCATCGTGTTTGGGTGTCTCGGCTGCGCGGTGGTGTTCGGGTGGCGCTACGCCGACATCTTGGCCTGGCGCTACCGGGTGGTGTTCGGCGTGGTCATCGTCGGCTACGCCGCGGTGATGTTCTACCTCGGGCTCAACAGCCCCACCACGGACAACTGGGGACACGGCGGGGGACTGCTCGCGGGGTTTTTGATGGGGGGCGTGCTGTCGCCGCGGCTGTTGCGCTTCCAGAGCGCGCGCGAACCGTGGCGCACCATCGCCGCGCCCTACGTGCTCGCCGCCGGCTTGCCCCTGTTGTTGGTGGTGCTCGGCCCCGCGTTCGAAAAAGCGACCTTTCGCTGGGCGGACTACGACGCGTCGGCGTTCGGGGTGCGCATCTGGCGGCCGGCCCACTGGCGCAAGGTGTCCGAGCCCCTCGGCCTGACCTTCCAGAACGGTGCAGATGCATTCGCGTCCCTGTCGTGCACCCGGCGCGCCGACGAAAAAGGCGTCGACGACGCCGTGGCCCGCTACCAAAAGGACGTGCTGTTCTCGTTGAGTTACGCCGGTCACATCGGCTCGCTGGAGGTCGGCGCGTCCGAGACCACCACCGTGCGCGGGGTCGACGCCCGGCGCTTGCCGTTCACCTATCTCGCGTCGGATGGGCCCCGCACCGCCCAAGCGGTGCTGTTTGTGCGCGGCGAGCTCGAGTGTGCGCTGGTGCTCGCCCACCGCCCGATGGCGTCGGCCTCGACCCGGGCCCGCCTCGACGAGATTCGCGAGCGGCTGGAGCTCACCGAGACCGTGGCCCAGCGCACCGCCCGGGTGCAGGCCGCGGCCCACGGCACCCCCCAAGCCTGGCTCGAGCTCGCGCTGGCCCACAAGACCGTGGGCGCGGTCGACGAGGCCCGTGAAGCGTTCCGCAAGGCGCAGGACGCATTGGTGGAAAGCCCCCACCAGCGACGGCTGGTGCACTACGCCCGGGCGCGCTTCGAGCTGGCGGTGGGCGGCGACGTCGAGCTCGCCTGGCGCGCGGTGAAGGCCGCCGACCCCGCCCCCATCGACCTCGACGGACACCTCTTGTGGGCCGAGGCGGCGTGGCGCACTGGCCGCCTCGACCGGGCCGCGTTCATCCTCGACAAGGCGCGAGCCCTCGCGCCCCACGACGAGCGGGTCCAGGCGTTGGCCGCCCGCGTCGGTGCGCCGCCCCCATGAACGCCCGGGTGCTCGTCGCCGGGGGCGGACTGTGCTTGGCCCTGTCGTTCGGGTGCTGGGCCGCGGCGTTGGCCCACGGGGGCGGCGGCTCCGGGGCCCGCCTGCTCGCGAGCTGCGCCCCGGGGGCGGAGCGGGTCACGGTGCGCGCGGTGGCGGTGCGCACCGAGCCGTTGGGCCGCGTCGACGCGCCCATCGCCGCCCCGGGGGGCACGGTGGCGCACACCGTCTACACCCTGGCCCCGGGGGCAAAGACATTGCAACTCGAGGGCCGGGCGGTGCCGCTCGACCTCGGGCGCGAGGTCGAGCCCCGCCTCCGCTATGCACCATTTCAGGACGGCATCGTGCAGGGGCCCCCCGGCCCCCCCGTCTACCCCGTGGACGGCATCGCCCGCCCCGATGGCGACGTGACCGTGGTGCGGGTGCCCGACGACGGACCGGTGCGCACCGAGACCGTGCCCGGTCGGCCCGAGGGGGCGCGGCTGGCCGATGGCCGTCGGCTGCGCGCGGCCCAGGCGGGCCCGCGCGTCGACGCGCCGCTGTTCGACGAGGGGACCGGCCCGGTGACGGTGACCGTGCGCAGCCCGCGCGCGGTGGTGCACCTCGACGTGCTCACCGACGAGGGCGCGTGCCTGGTGCAGGACCGCCCGCCGGGGACGGTCGCCCTCGACGTCGGCAGCTGTGCAGGAACATGGGTGTGGGTGCACGCCAGCCACAGCCCGTACTCGGCGGGGGGCGGCGAGGGCAGGCTCATCGTGCGGGTGCCGCCCGGACTCGATGCCCCCGCCCGCGCCGCCCGCCTGGTCGCGGCGGTGCCCGCCGACGCGCGCGACGACGCGCTGGTGGCGCGGGTGCGAAAAGACCCGGCCGCGGCCAGCGCGTTGATGCTGCGGGCGATGCGCGCGCGGCTGTCCGCGGTCCCGGCCCGCGCGCCGTCGTGCAGCCCGGCGTTTGTGGACCAAGCCGCCCAGGTCGACGAGGTGCGCGGCGACCGCATGGCCCCCTACCGGCTCGGCTTTCGCGCGCTCGCGGCCGCGGGCTTGGGGTTGATTCTCTTCGGTGCGTTCGGGCGCCGCGGCCGGCGTGGCGGGGCCCGCGGCGAGGCCCTGGACGACGACGAAGCCGAGGGGCTTGCCCCCGACGCGCGCGCGCGCTGGACGGGCATCGGTCTTTTGGTGCTGGCCGGCCTGGTGCTGTGGGTGCTCGATTGGACGCTCACGCCGCTGTTTTCCACATGACGCGGACAAATCCGCTAGATTGCCGGTCCAACCCGCGGCCACCGGGCCGCGCGACACGGGGCCCCCGGGCCCCGTTCGAGGATCTATTTGGGCAACCGGCCAAGCCATGACCTCAAGCTGTCCGTGGGCGACGTCGTCGACGGCCGCTACACGCTGCTGGAGCTGCTCGGCGAAGGCGCGGCGGGCAAGGTGTTCCGGGCCCAGGACCGCGGCCGCAACGACATGTTCGTGGCCCTCAAGCTGTTGCACGCCAAAGACCCCCGCTGGGAGAACTTCTTCCGCCGCGAGTTCGAGGTCTTGTCCAAGCTGAGCCACCCCAACCTTGTGCGGGTCTACGATTTTGGGCCCGCCCCCGACGAGAACACGTTCTATTTCACCCAAGAGCTCGTCGTGGGCAAGCCGCTCCTCGACGTGGTCGCGGGCAAAAAAGTCGACGAGGTCGCGGGGCTGTTCATCGAAATCTGCCGCGCCCTCGAGTTCATCCATGGCCACGGCGTGCTCCACCGCGACCTCAAGCCGGCGAACATCCTGGTGCAAAAACACGCCGACCCCGGCGAGCGGGTGCGCGTGCTCGACTTCGGTTTGTGGCGCGAGCTCGATCCCCGCCCGCAAAAAGGCGCGCGCTGGGCGGGCACCCCGCCGTACCTCGCGTCCGAGGTGCTGCGCGGGTACGGCCACTCGATCTCCGCCGACCTGTACGCGGTGGGGGTCACGCTCTTCCAAGCCGTCACCCGCAAGCTCCCGCACGGGCGGGGCACCCCCCAAGAGCTGTTGCAGGCGCGCAAGGAGCCCGCGCCCGACCTGACCGGCGTGGTCGCCCAGCCCATGGCGGAGCTCATCTGCGCCCTCCTCGAGGAGGACCCCAAACAGCGCCCCAAAAGTGGCGCCGAGGTCGCGGCGCGGCTTTCGGTGATGGTCCCCGACCACGCGCTGGCGATGCCCATCACCCTCGGGCGGGCCCGGCTGGTGGGGCGCGAGCGCGAACAGGAGATCGTCGAGGGCATCATCTCCCGGGTCCGGTCCAAAGACCCGCAGGTGCCGCGCGTGGTCGTCGTCAACGGGCCCGACGGGGTGGGCAAGACCCGCTTCGCGGGGGAGATCAAGGCCCACACCCAACTCACCGGCGGGCGCTCGGCGGTGGGCCGCTGCCTCGAGGACGTGAGCTGGGGGTACCGGCCCATCGCGGACCTCGTGCGGGCGTTGTCGTCGACCGCGGCGGCCCAGTCGCTGTCCGCCCAAGAGCGTGAGGTGGTCGAGACGCTGTGCCCGGAGCTGGCGGTCAACCCCCGCGACCTGCCCGCGGTGCAGCCGCCGGCCGAGCAGGCCCGGTTCCAGGCCGCGGTGGTCGACCTGCTGCTGGGCTTTGGCAAAGGCGAGCCCTGCGTGCTCATCGTCGACGACGCGCCCTTTTGTGACCCCGGCAGCGCCCAGGTGCTGGCCGCGTTGGTCCAGCGCCTGGCGGGCACAAGCATTGTGTTGGTGCTCACCGCCGGTCCCGAAGAGGAAGGGGAGATCCCCCCCGCGATCATCGAGCGCGCGGGCAGCCAGGTGCTGCGGTTGCGCTTGGCCCCATTGCCCCGGGACGAAGTGCGCAAGCTCGCGGCCGCGTTGCTCGGCACCACCGACGTGCCCGGTCATTTTGTGGACAGCGTGATGGCCCACGCGGGGGGCAACCCCTTGTTGGTGGAAGAGGTGGTCGCGCTGTTCATCGAGAAGGGCGATCTTCGGCGCGGCGAGAAAGGTTGGCTGCTCGACGAGTTTGTGTCCGAGGACGCGGCCCCGGGCCCCGGCCTCAATGTGTTGTCCGAGCGCCTCGGGCGCCTGTCCGAAGACGAGCAGTGCGCGCTGTGCGCGTTGGCGGTGTTCAACCGCCCAGCGGGGGCGAAGATCCTCGCCGCGATCTCGGGCTTGGCCCAAGAGGAGGTGCAAGCCGCGCTTTCCCAGGCCGAGGCGGCGGGGTTGTTGCGGGTGGTGGGGGCCGACGACGGGCGGGCCCGGGTGGTGTTTCGCCATCCCCAGATCCGCGACGCGCTGGTTCGCGAGCTGCGCGAGGGCGGGGTGCTGGCCGAGTGGCACTTGAACACCGCCGAGGTGCTCGAGGAGCGCGCGGGCAAACGCGCCGCGGCCATGGCCGGGACCCTCGCCCACCACTACGCGGCGGCCGAGGACTTTGAAAAGGCGGTGGAGTGGAACCTCAAGGCCGCCGAGAACGCGCTGTCCACATTTGCGTTCGACGATGCGATCGGGTTTTGTCGTCGTGCGATCCGGGTGCTGGCCAAAGCCAAGGTCCCGGCCACGGTCGGCGCCACCACCGACGCGATGTTGGGCAAGAGCTTGTTTATGGCCGGGCACATCTCGGAGGCCCGGGCGTTTCTCGAGGGAGCGATCGCCAAGGCGCCGGTGCGCGACGCCCCCGAGGCGTACGGGGAGCTGCACGTCTGGCTGGCCCGGGCCTCGATCCTGCTCGGCGCCCACAGCGCGGGGCAAAAGGCGGTCGACCGCGCGCTGTCCGCCCTCGCCGAGGTCGACGCGCCGGTGGCGGTGGCCCGGGTGCTCATCGCCCGGGGGGAGCTCACCGTGCTCGAGGACCCCGAGCGCGCCCGGCTTGATGCCGAAAAAGCCCTCAAGCTGTTTCGCCAGTCCCGGCGCAGCGTGTTCGACGAGCTCGCTTGCTTCACGGTGTTGTGCCGCTCGACCCAGGCCAGCGGCGCTTTGCAGAAGACCGCGGAATACGCCCGGCACCGGGTCAAGCTCGCGGAAAAACACGACCTCACGTTGGAGCGCATCGCGGCGCTGCGCGACCTCGCCGACGCCCTGTCCCGCACCGGCGAGCGGCTCGAGGCGCGCAACCACCTCAACACCGCGCACAATCTCGCCCGCGAGGCGGGCTACCGCGTCGAGGAGGCCCTGATCATCAAGGCCCTGGCGCTGCAGCTTTACGTGTCCGGCGCCTACTCCGAGGCGATCAGCCGCTTTCAACAAGCAGCGACATTGTGCGCCGAGCTCGGCCAGCTCGGGGCCCGGGCCGACGCGCTCAAGTTCTTGGGGGTCTGCTACACCGCCAAGGGGGACTACGACCGGGCGGTGGACCACCTCAAGGCCGCGATGGAGGCGTTCGACAAGACCGGCCAGGTCGCGCAGATCGTCGACGCCCGCACCCGCTTGGCCGAGGCCTACATCGCCAAGGGCGAGACCGCCCGGGCCCAGACGCTGCTGAAGGACGCGGTGGACCGGTTGCCGGCGGGCACCAGCCTGCACCAGGTGCACGCCGGCTTGTACGCGGTGGAGGGCAACCTGTTCTCGGCGTTGGGTGACTTCGATCGGGGCCGGCGCGCCTTCCTCAACGCCGCGGCCCGCTTTCGGCGGAGCCACGACCTGTACAATCTCGCCAGCGCGCTCACCGGCTATGCCCAGTTGCTCCTGCGCTTCTCCAAGCCCTCTCGCGCCCTCCGGCTGTCCAAGCGCGCGGAGTGGATCTTCACCGAGCTCGACGCCAAGGGCGAGCTGAAGCGCATCGCCCCCTTGATCAACGCCAGCGAGGGGTTGTCCGGCAGCCGGGCCCGGGCCCGGGTCTGACGCTATTCCCCATTGGCCGCGCGCACCATTTTCATGAACCGCCCCTGGGCGGTGGCGCTGACGTTGCCGAGGTAGGCCAAGGCCGCGTCCACGTCGGGGAACGCACAAATCTCAATGTCGTCCTGCCAGGCCAGGGCCGTCACCGACCCCCGGGTCTCGGGGGCCTCGGTGACCACCGCGACCCGGAACCCCCCCCGGGACAGGAGCTGGCCGAGCTTGCTGCGTTGGGCCACGGTGAGGCGGTTGCCCTTGGCGAAGGACAGATACCCCGTGCACTGGGTGAGCACTTCCTCGAGGGCGCGGCACAAGGCGGCGAACCGATCATCGCTGAACGGCATGTCGCCCTTGGCATGCAGAAACGTTCCGTCGATGAAGGCAAAGTCGTGGTACGGCATTCGGCTCACCCCAGGGCGGGGCGCCTCCCGGCGCAACGGCTCACAACGACATCCATGCGGTCCCCCCAGACTGCTGCCCAATGCTCACTCACGCCCCGGCCGGGCGCAACCGTGAGGCAGTGATCGGGATCCCCTCAGCCGTCGTCCGTTTCGAGCCACATCCGCAGATCGGACAGGGCCAGCCGCCCGTCGGGGGCGAGCTGGATGTCGTTGGCCTCGATGTGGGCCTCGCCCGCGGGGAGCGCGAACCGGCGGTGCAATGCCGTTGTGTCACTGCGCGCGACCACGTGGCCGTGGGCGCGCACGGTGGGGAACCGATCCTCGAGGTTGCGGGACACCTCATCGACGACCAACCGCCCCTCCGCCCCCCGGGAAAACGACAGCCGGGCCCCTTCCCACAGCGGGACCGCGCCCGAGGCGAGGCGGAAGTCGAGCTCGCCCTGGGCCCGGAGCACGTCCAGGCCCCCCTCGCTCACCGCGAGCTCGGAGATCTGCACCGCGGCCCGCGTCCCCTCGGTGAGGTGGGCGTGCACATCGAACAACGCCGCTTCCCCCGCGCGCATGTCCCCTTCGGCGGTCAACGCCCCCGAGAAGGACAGGCCGTAGTCGGTCCCGGCGACGAGCTTGCCGCTGGCGGTCGCGTTCACCTCGGAGAACCACACCTGGGCCAACCCCAGCGGCAGGATGAGGTCGCGCACCGAGAGCCGGGCCCCGTCGATGGCCACCTCCACCTGCACGTGGTCGGGACCGAGGCTGATCGACCCCTCGACCCACATCTCGTCGATGGTGATGGCGTGGGGGGTGCCCCCGATCTCGGCCCGCACGTGGGCTTGCAGCAGCCGCCCCGAGAACTGCCCCGCGGTGAACCGCAGCCGCTCCTCGTCGTCCGACTTGAAGTAGGCAAGCTCCGCGTCGCGGACCGCGCCGTCGCCGAGCACCAGGTGGGTGCCGTCCCGCAGCACCACCGCGAACCGCTCGAACGCGCCTTGATCGATGCCGACCTCAAAGTGCGCCCCGGCATCGAGCCGCTCCCCCTCGAGGGTGGCGCGGAAATCGCCCGCGCCCGCGAGGCCGGCGAGGGAAAAGCGCCGCCCGCGCAGGTGGCCGTCGGACAGCGCCACCCGGCCCCCGGCGTTGAGGTGCCCTTCGCTGTAGGCCACATCGAACACCGTCGGGTGCTTGAGCGTGAAGGCCCCGATCTCGCCCAGGGCGAACCGTTCGGGCCGGGGCCGCACCCCCGACGCGTCGATCTCCACCCGGGCGAGGTCGATGGGGATGTCCGCGAGCCCGGCGTCGTCACCCCCCTCGTCCCCGTCGTCTGGGGCGTCGCCCCCATCGTCCCCGCGGTCCCCGGCGGGGGCCGCGCCGTCGTCATCGGGGGCGGCGGTCCCGCCCGGGGGCCTGGGCGCCTCGTCGGGGCGGGGGGGCGCGGCGGGCGACCCGGGGGCCGGGGGCGCTCCCTCGCCGAACAGCTCGCCGTCTTCGTCGGGCCAGAGCGCGACCAGGTCCTCGAGGGCCTCGGGTACTCGCAGGTTCCCAAGGGACAAGGCGGACAGGTTGAGGTCCGGAAAGTTCTTCAGGTCGACGACCACGCTCCCGTCCGGGCTGAGCCGCAGGCCGCGCAGCTTGGCCCCGAAGGGCAGGTCCACCGGGGGGTCGATCCGGCCCTGGGTGCTCTGGCGGTCGATGAACCCCTCTTTGACCTCGAGGTCGAACAGCGCGCGGTGGCCCGGGGGCAGGGCGAACCGAAACGGCCCGATCTTTTTCTCAAACGGCAGCAGCGGCAGGGACACGCTCAGCCGCGCGAACGCGGTGTGGCGCAGCACCTCCTTGAGGGCCACCGTCTGCAAGGGGGGCACGACAAACGCGCCCTCGAGATCCGGTCGCTGCAAGACAGGTCGCGACAAGCCCTCGGCGAGGCGGGACTCGGGCCCCGCGGCCTCGAGATCCTCGAGGGACACCTCGACCCGGCCCACCGACAGGACCAGGCGGGCCTTTTCCAGCTGGTTGCGCCTCTTTGGCGGGTCGCTCATCGCCGCGACTTTGAACCGCCAGGCGCCGGAAAACAAACAACTTTTGGATCACGAGAAAAGGGCCTCGCCCGCGCCAAAATACGTGAGACCGGGAAAGACAAGACGTACAACTGCTCTCCCCAACCCGATCTGGAGTCCTCGAATGCCCCGCATCACCGGCAACCGCCCGAACATCCCCGTCTCCGCCCTCAAGGGGCAAGAGATCAAGGCCGAAGACAAGGTCGCGTCGACCAAGTCCCACGACATCGACCTCGCCACCGAGGCGGGCGGCTTTGTCATCCCCGACTTCAAGATTGAGCGCCGCGACATCGCGGACCCCGCGGCCAAGAGCCAGATCATCGAGGACGGCCAGGTCGACCTCACCACGATCAAGACCGCGGCCGATTTCAAGACCGCCCTCGCGTCGCTGACCGAGACCCACAAGGCGTTTTTGTCGCCGACCAAGGCCGCGTTCCTCGAGACCCTGCCCGAGGCCGACCGGTCGAACTTCGCGTTCATCAACATTGTGGGCCGCCGCAACGAGCAGTTCTTCGACGAGGTGATGCAGCTCGTGTCCCGCGCCGGGCTCACCGGCGACGAGGCCAAAGAGGCCCGCAAAGCGGTCAACCTCGCGCACCGCGACGCGTTCCGCGGCCGGTCGGTGGACTTCGACCGCGCCGACACCGGGTCGTACTGGAGCTACGGGCACGACGCGCCGTTTGTGCACGTGTTCGAGTCGATGCTCGAGTCCCTTCCCGAGGACGACCCGAAGCGGGCCGCGATCCAAGCCCAGATCGATTTCATCTTCACCCACAAATATGTGGATACCGGCGGGGTCGATGAGAACAACGCCGAGAAGACCATGGGCCTCATCGCCATGGACAAAGACTCCCGTCACATTGTGTCGATGAAGAAGGGCCAAGAGCACAGCTCGCGCGTGTCCTACGAGACCCTGCAGCTGCCCGCGTCGGTGGGCGGCGAGCACGCGGGCAAATATGCCTACCGGAGCGGGGACAAGCTCTACTTCGAGGGCAGCAAGACCGAAGTGCCGGCCGAGCTCGCCGACAAGTTGGTGGCCAAGACCGCCGGGGAGCTGGTGTTCCGCCGGGCCGACAACGAAGAAATCCGCACCGGGTTCCGCTACGACTGGAACGGCAACCGGATGCTCGACGTGGCCAAGATCGACACCGGTTGGTGGGGCCACTGTGACATCAAGGCGTTGATGGAGACCCTGCTCGCCGACATGTCCGGGTCCAAGGGCGTGACCGAGTACCGGTCCGACACCGACAAGACCACCGAGTTCAGCAAGAAGATGCAGCTCGAGGCGCTGGCCGCGTTGCTCAACTTCGACGACGTGTACCTGCAGTCCGGCGGCGGGAGCGGGGCGGTGGCCCTGGGCGAGACCGGTTTTGCCGGGGCCCGCTTCGACGACCGTCCCACCAAAATGAACATCAAGACCAACCGCGGTTCGTCGTCGTTCACCATTCGCCTCAAGAATCTCGAGGACAAAGACAACCCCGGCACCAACCTCGACCTCGACAAGGCGTTCGCGCTCAAGGTCGCGGACGACAAGAACGAGTCGTTCAAGGACAACGACTCGATCCTGCGCGTGGAGCAGGGCGACACCAACTACATCGACGGCTCCGGCCGCAAGCTGGAGGGCACCACCGACGGCTACACCTTCGATGACCTCGGCCGGCCGGTGGAGAACAAACAAGCGTTCACCATCGACCTCGCCAACGTGCCCGACGACGCAGAGAAGATCCTCATCGGCACCGAGCTGACCTCCATCGAGGGCCGCCAACTCAACCGCATCTACCTCGACCCCAAGACCAAAGAGCTGTCCAGCGTGTCCACCGCGTTCAAAAAGAACGACGAGGGCAAGTACGTGGCCGAGGAGGGCACCAGCCGCAGCCTCGGCACCATGAACGGCCTTGAGCTCGGGCGCGAGATGACCGCGGGCGACGACATCAAGGGCAAGATCGCGATGCTGGAGGAGGCGGTGCGCAAGGGCGACAAGATCGCCACCGACTCGTCCAAGCGCGAAGAGGTGTGGAACGGCGAGGTCCACGCGATCAAGCTCACCACCGAGTGGCGTTCTGACGACGGCCTGTGGGAGCGGGTGGGGGTGCGCGTGGACGCGACCTTCGGCTCCGGCAAGGTCGGCAGCATCCTCCACAAGCTCGACGAAGAGGGGAATATTGTGGACAGCCACGAGATCTCCGCCGCGGTGGACTTCTACTGGAAGGACCGTCCCCGGGTGGCGCCCCTCGTCAGCGAGCGCGGTCGTTGGTACATCAACAAAGGCATGTACGAGCGCGGAGTGCTCAGCCTGGAAGGGGAGAAGCTCCAGGCCTCCCTCGGCGCGATGAACGACCTGAGCGACCTCATCTACTTGGGCCTGCGGGGCGACAACAAGCCGCTGTACACCATTGTGCACGACGGCAAGCGCCTGGTGTACGACGACAAGGCGGCCTGGGAAGCCGACGTCAAGAAGCTCAAAGGCGAGGACGTCACCGAGCCCGGCGGCGGCACCACCGAGCCGGGCAAGGTCAAAGTGGAGAGCAAGCCCGACCTGGCCATCCCGGACGCGGATCCCGCGGGGGTGGCGGACACCATCCAGGTGGACGCGGCGGGCAAGCTCAAGGACATCCAGATCGACATCGATCTCAAGCACACCTACGTGGGCGATCTCCAGGTCGTGCTCGTGGCCCCCACCGGCGACGAGGTCACCTTGCACAAGCGGGGCGGCCGCAGCCGGGACGACATCGTGGGCACCTACGGCGCGGATCTGAAGGCCCACGACGACCTCAAGTCCCTGGTGGGCAAAGAGATCAAGGGCGATTGGCAGCTCAAGATCGTCGACATGGCCGGCCAGGATGTAGGCTCGCTCAAGAGCTGGGCCCTCAACCTCGAGACCGAGACGGTGACCGAGTAGGGCGGGAGGCAGACGATGGAGATGCAAGCGTTCTCGGAAGCCACCTACAAGAACATCTTCGGGCTGCGCAAAAAGCGTGAGCTCGAGTTCGCGGATGGGCTGGTCACCGGGCTGTCGAAGATCGATCGGGGGCTGCTCGCGCCGCCGTTGCCGCATCCTTTTGGTGACCACATCGCCAAGGGCGACGCGGCGGTGCCCGAGCTGGTCAAAATTGTGGAGAGCGAGGTCGGGCAGACCCAATACGACGCCATCGACGCGCTCAGTCACATTTTCCTGTACGAGCCGGTCTCGGCCGAGCACGCGCGCCGGCTGCGGCGGGTGCTCAACCGGGCCGGGGTCAGCGAGGGCAACGAAGACCTGGTCGCGGCCATCGCCAAGGCGTTGGCCATCGGCCAGGACGAGGAGCTGTTGCGCCGTCAGGTCATGCTGCTGGCGGACGACGATCCGGGCATCGTGGCCACCGCCGCGCGCCTGCTCGGCTTCGGCCGGTACCGGGCCGCGGTGCCGATCCTCAATGCCCTGGTCTCGCCGGACCGGTTTTACGAGAGCCGGTACGTGATCTGGGCCCTGGGCGAGATCGGCGACGACGCCGCCCTGCCCATGCTCGGCTACGCCTTGGCGTCGGGGTATCGCACCGTGGACTGCATGATCGCGATGGGCAAAATCGGTGACATCTCGTCGGTGCCCAAGCTCACCCCGATGATCACCGGGGGCCTGGCCGAACAACGCGACGCGGCCTACCGGGCGTTGGCGATGATTTTCGAAAAGAACCGCGTGTTCCTGTCGAGCCTCGCCCACACCCGCCAAGAGTTTTCCCGGCTGATCCTGGGCCAGTTGGAAAAGGGCGACATCGACCTGTCCGGCTCGACCCGCTTTCACATGTTGTTGTGCCTGGCGCGCCTCGGGACCCAGCTCGACGTGGCCCGGGTGAAGCAGTTCTTGAAGCTGCCGCTCGAGGACGACGAGGCCAGCCAACTGCAGGCGTTTTTCACCAAGCGCTGAGCCCTTGGGCCCCACACCGGCGTCAACCCCGGCCGTCCGCGAGGGCGGCCGTTTGTCGTTCAGGGTTGAGCGGTCAGACCGGGGTCGTTGACAGGCCGCCGGCGGTTGGCGAATCCCAACCTCTGCCTCGGGAGGAATCATGGCATCGCTCGCAAACAAGACCGCGCTCATCACCGGGGCAAGCAGAGGCATTGGCAAAGCCATCGCCCTGACCCTGGCCGACGCCGGGTGCAATCTCGTGCTCGCGGGCAAGACGGTCGAGCCGCACCCGCGCCTGGCCGGTACCCTGCTCGAGACCGAGCAGGAGGCGCAGGCCAAGGGGGCCAAGACCCTCGTGCACCAGGTCGACGTGCGCTTCGAAGACGAGGTCGAGCTGATGGTCAAAGAGGCGGTGCGCGCGTTCGGCGGCATCGATTTGTTGATCAACAACGCGGGCGCGATTTCGTTGACCGACCTGGCGTCGACGTCGATGAAGAAGTTTGACCTGATGTTCGGGGTCAACGTGCGGGCGACGTATCTTTGTGCCAAGGCCTGCTTGCCCCACTTGGAAAAGAGCGACCACGCCCACATCTTGAGCATGTCGCCGCCGCCGTCGCTGAAGCCGAGCTGGCTCTCGGGCCACGTGGCCTACACCATGAGCAAGTACGGCATGAGCATGGTCACCTTGGGCTTGTCCGACGAGCTCAAAGACAGAGGCATTGCGGTCAACAGCCTGTGGCCGCGCACCGTGATCTGGACCGCGGCGGTGAACATGCTGCTCGGCGAGGACGGCAAAGCCCAGTCGCGCACGCCCGAGATCATGGCCGACGCGGCCCGCGCGATCTTGGAGACCCCGCCCGCGGACTTCACCGGACGCTGCGTGCTCGACGAGGAAATCCTCACAGAGCGGGGGGTGACCGACTTCGACAAGTACCTGCTCGTGCCCGGGGCCGAGCCGATGCTCGATCTCTATGTCGAAGACTGAGCCACCGGGGTTGGTGGCCCAAGGGGCACGGGGCGAACAGCTCGTCGAGCAGTGGGTGCAGCAGTTGGGGCTCTCGCGCGCCGGGGAGGATGACCCGGTGCGGGTGGTCCTGTCCGATCAAGGCGGGGCGGTGGAGTTTGACGTCGGCGGGCAGCGGGCTCGATTCCGGCTGCAGCTGTGCGGCCGCGAGGTGCAAGGCCGGGTGAAGTCCCGGGTGCAGAGCAAAGACCCGTTGCTCAAAGCGGTGGGCCGCAAAAAGCGCGTGTGCGACGCCACCTTGGGGTGGGGGCGCGACGCGTTGGTGTTGGCCGCGGCCGGCAATGAGGTGGTCGGGATCGAGCGCAACGTCGTCGTCGGACGCTTGATGGCGTTGGCGGTGGCGGCGGCGATGGACGACGCGTGGTTTTTGCGGTGGGTGGCGCCGCGGTTTCGGGTCCAGGTGGGCGACGCCGCCACGGTGCTGCACGAGCGCGCGTTCGACGTCGTGTACCTCGACCCGATGTTTGGTGGCGAGGACACCAAGGGGCAGGTGAAGAAGGACCTCGCCGCCCTGCGCGCGCTGGTGGGCGAGGGGGAGGCGGGGGCGGGTGAATTGTTCGCCGCGGCCTGCGCCGCCGCCGCCGAGCGGGTGGTGGTCAAGCGCGCCAAGAACGCCGCCCCGGTTGCGCCGGGGGTCTCCTTTGACGTGCCGGGCAAGGCCCACCGCTTCGATGTGTATGACATTGTGCGGTGAGCGCGGGGGCTTGTGCGGCAAGGTGTGGCAAGCGCGCCCAAAGGCAGACAAAAGGCGAACGTTTTAGGAGGTTTCAGGCCACCGCCCGGCCGCGTGGGCGAAACTGATCGGGTCAAGACAAGTTCAGGAGCGCCCGATGACCATTCGCAAATCCGGCGGCAGCAGCCGCGCCGAAGCCAACCGATTCCGCGCGCTGCGCGACCTGAAAAAGCCCGCGAAAAAAACAACCACGGGCTCGTCCAGCACCAAAAAGAACACCAAACGCTCGACCCCCCGCACGGGCAAGTCCTCCGCGGCGCCCCAGCCGCCCCGGGTCGGGTATTCCGCGCGGGCCCACGAGACCCAGCTGCGGCGCTTCTCCAACCAGGCCGCGCCCAGCGCGCCCGCCGACCGCGCGACCCAAGCCCCCGCGCCCCCCGTGCGCCGCGGCCTGACCGGGCTCAACCTCCCGGCCGCCGACCTCGCCGCGATCCAAGCGGCCCGGGCCCCGGTGGCCACGTCCCCGGCGCTGCAAGCGGACATCGACGCGGCCGAGCAGGCCACCGAGCGGGCCGCCACCGCGCACGACGACGTGGCGCGCACCCCCGCGCCGACCTCGGCCCCCGCGGGTGAGGCCCTCACCCAAAAACGCGAGACCGCGCGCGCGGCCACCCAGGAGGCGGTGGTGGCCCAACAACAGGCCAATGCCACTGCAGAGCGGCTGGGCGAGGATATCCCGTACCCGGCCGCGGCCGAGCTGCCCGACGCCCGCACCCAGACCGCGGAAGAGACCAACAACGCCGTCGCGCGCGCCGACAACCCCCGCGCGATCCTGGGGCGGGCCCCCGCGGTCAAAGCCCCGGAGCAAGAGGCCGCCGACCGCGCCCGCGACATTCGGCGCGACAGCGGCGCGGCCCAAACCGAGGTGTTCAGCGCCGAGGAACACCTCGCCGAGCTGCGCGACGCCGGCGCCCCCGCCCCCGCGATCAACGCCGCCGAGCAACGCTTGGCCGACGCCAACCAAGCCGCCACCGGCTTGGCCCGGGACTCGATCCAGGCGCAGCAACAAGCCAATGAGATCGCGCGCACCCAGGGGCAGGACGTCCCCTTCGCCGCGGCCGATGACGTGCCCGCCGAGGTGCTCGACGACCCCGCGCGCCTCAACGACCACTTGGCCCGGGCGGACCGGAGCACCCAGCGCAGTCTCATTGGCGCTTACCAGCAGGTCGACACCGCCGGCACCGAGGCCGAGGCCGCCATCGACCGGGCCGCGGCGGCACAGGAAGCGCTGGCCGCCACCGACCCGAGCCTGGGCACCCAGTCCCCCGAGCGCGCCGCCGCCGACCGCGCCACCCGCGACGCGGTAGAGGCCCAAATCGCCGCCAACGAAGCCGCCGCCGACGCGGGCCAGCCGGTGCCGTACCCCGGGGTGGACGAAATCCCCGAACACTTCTTGGACAACCCCGCCCAGCTCACCGAACACATCGCGCGCCAAAGCCCCGAGACCCAGCGCGCGATCCTCGGCACCGAGGCCGCGCTCACCGACGAGGTGTACCGGGTCGACGTCGAGCAAGCCCGCCAAGCCATGGCCCAAGGGGGACCGGCGGGGGCCCAAGCCCTCGAGAACGTGGCCAGCCAATACCAAGGCAACCCCGCGCGGGTGGACCAGCTCATCACCGATCTCGGGCCCGAGCTGAGCCAGGTCACCGACGGCCTCGCCACCCAAGACTACGGTCGCGAACAAGCCCAAGAAACTGTGAACAGCCTTGGTCGCGTGGCCGAACTCGCGTCCCCCGACGGCGCCAACGCCATCGCGGACAACATCATCGCCACCAACAACCTGGCCAATCGCGGCGACAACCGCGAGCTCTGGTACCTCGACGACGGCATCAACGATGCGCCCAACGGGGGCGGGGTGGTCCTCGGGGGCGCCCTGTCCGCGCGGCTGCGCGAAGCGGGCAGTCCCGGCGCCGCCTTCGACGTGGGGCGCGACGTCCGGGACAACCTCAACGACCTCACCAGCGACGTGCGCGCCGCGGGTGACGCCCGCGAGTCCGCCGACGCCCAGCTCGCCGAGGACCTGCGCGATTTCAGCTTCTTGTCTCCCGAGGAGCAAGCCGACTACATCAGTGCCTACCAGTCCGACAACGTCGAGACCTACGCGGCCGAGGCCGAACAGGCCGCGCGCCTCGACGAGGTCCTTGGCCGCGGGGGGGCGGACCTCGACAAGATCGCGGTCCACGATTCCGCCCAGGTCGACGACGTGGTGCACGCCTACCGCGACCTCGCGGACACCTCGCTGCCGGGGCGCGCCCTGGAGTGGGCGGTGGCCCCGCAGTCCCCCGAGGTGCAGGCCGCGTTCGCGGGCGAGACCGAGAAGATCCACGACGAGGTGTTGCTCCCGGCCATCGCCGGTTCCCTCACCCAGTACCAAGCCGAGGCGGGGGGCGATCAGCAGGCCGCTCTCGACCGGTTCGAAGCGCAGTTCGACAACGCCAGCCTCGCCCACTCCGTGATCGGCAATCTCGACGACATCCGCGGGGCAGGGACATTGGCGGACCTCGCCACCAGCGGGGCCGACACCGCGGCGGTGCTGCGGGGCCTGGGCACCGCCCAGGGCCGGGCCGACTATGCCCAGTTGGTGCGCAACCAGGCCAACGCCGCGGACGGCTTTGGCAAGGTCGACGGGGCCTTCGCGGCCGCGGGGTTTGCGTTCTCGGTGCGCAACTACGGACAGGCAGAGGGCTTCGTCGACACCGTCACCGAGAACGTGGCCCTCGCCGCCGACGGGGCGGACATCATCGCCACCGGCATCAACACCCTCAACAAGGCCGGGCGCTTGGGCTTCCTCGGCGAGCGGGGGGCGGCCGCGGCCACCAAGTTCTCGCGCTTCGCGGGCCGCACCGTGCCCTACGTGAACATCGCCCTCAACGCGGTGGCCACCAGCCAATCGGTGGCGGCGGCGATTCGGGACCCCAGCGGCGGGGCGATCTTGCAGGCGGTGGGCGATGGCCTCTCGCTGGTGGGCTCGGTGGCGGGCGCGTTCCCCCCGGCCAAGCCGTTCGCCGCGGTGCTCGAGTTCGGCGGGCTCGCCTTGTCACAGATTGGCGCGTTCTGGGCGGGGGCGGATGGGCGCAACCAGCTCGACGACGAACAGGAAGCGCGCCTGGTGCAGGTCTTCGACAACCGCTATCCAGGGCTGCAGGCCGAACTCGGCGAGGAAGGGTTCCGCGAGGCCATTCGGCAGACCGCGGACGCCTCCGATCCCCGCGCCGACGAGGTGGCCAACGCCGCGGGCCTCAACAGCGAACAGCTGCTGCGGTTGTTCGGCACCGTCCCCGGGGCGAACAACCGCGAGATGAACCCGTGGCTTTCGTACGCCGAAGCCGAGGGCGTGCAGGGGGACGCGTTCGTGGAGCTGATCCAAACCGCGAACGAGGCGCAGGATGGGCTGTTCAAGTCGGGCTACGGCACCGCGCTGCCGCAGGCGGCGCAGCTGCTGGGCCTGGACGCGGCCCAGACCGCGGAGATCGCGCGGCAGCTTGGCGAGGACGGGACCATCGACTTCGGGTCGCGGGTGCTCGACACCCTGAACCGGCGGGCGACCGGCCAAGGCACCGATGGCGACGCCCTGTTTGTGGCCTACCAACTGGAGAGCGCGGGCGTGGACCTCGCGTCGTTGGGCATCGACCTGGCCGACTACGAGTAGCCCAGACCTCGGCGGCGCCCGCGCGCCTTCGCCGAAAAACGGCCACCGCCTCCGGTGGCCGTTTTTTTAGTCTGTGCACTGTTCACTCAAGATAAACGATCGTTCACATATCTATTAGTCGGTGCTGCCGCTGGATCGGACGGAAACGATCAATTATAACCGTCACAATGGAGACCGAAGACCTGCCCCTGCTGGGCGAGACCCTGGCCGTGGAGTTCGCCAACACCCGGTACGGGGTGGGGCCGGAGTCGATCGATTTTCTGGGCAGCGCGGCCCGGGCCGCCCTCTGGTTTGGGGCCGGCCCCTGGGCGCAGGACGCGCGGGATCTGGATTGGCCGCCCGCCGCGCACCGCCGTTTGCTCGGGTTGCGCGACGCGGTGCACGGCTTGTGTGCGGCCCAGGTCGCGGGGGCGCGCCCGGCCGCGGATGACTTGGCCACGGTCAACGCCGCGGTGCACGGCGCGCCCCGTGCGGTGACATTGTGGTGGGAGCGAGGCGCCTACCAGCGCCACGAGGTGCGGCGCGGCGATCCCTATGCCCAGTTGTTCGCTCAGGTCGCGGACGACGCGGTGGCGCTGTTCGGGTCCGCGCGGCGCGAAAAGGTTCGGCGCTGCCCGGGGCCGGGCTGCACGATGTTCTACGAGCAGACCCACCACCGCCGCGGGTTCTGTCATCCCTCGTGCAGCCACCGCGCGCGGCAGGCCCGGTATTACCGGCGCAAAAAGGCCGAGGAAGCGGGCGCGGCGTGACCGCCGACCGCGCGCTGGTCCGCTTGAAGCGGCGCATCTATGCGTTCGCGTTTCTCGACGAGTTTGGCCCCCTCTACGGGCTCTACGCCCTGCTGTTCTCGGCCCACGGGCTGACCGCGGCCCAGACCTCGGTGGTGTTCGGGGTGTGGGCGGCGGTGCCGTTGGTGCTCGAGGTCCCGAGCGGGGCGTTGGCGGACAGATACGACCGGCGGCGGGTGATCGCGGCTGCATTGGCATTGCGCGCGGCGGGCATCGCGCTCTGGTTGGTGTGGCCCACCTACGCGGGCATGCTCGCCGGGGCGGTGTTGTGGGCGGTGCACAGCGCCTTGGCCAGCGGGGCCGAGGAGGCGCTCTACTACGACGAGCTCGACGCCCACGGGGGCGCGGATGGCTATGCCCAATTGATGGGGCGCGCGGCCCAGGCGAGCAGCACCGGCACGCTGCTCGGCACCCTCGGGGCCACGGGACTGTTGGCCGGGGGGGCGAACCTCGACCAGCTCGGGTGGATGACGGTGGCCGCGCACGGGTTTTCGATCCCCTTGATCCTGAGCTTGCCCCGGGCCGCGCGGGCCCAAGCGGACGAGGACGACGACGAGGCCCCGGACAGCTGGTGGCAGACCTTGCGCGAAGGGTTGTCCGTGGCCCGCGGCACCGGGCCGGTGGGGCGGCTGTTGCTCTTGGGGGGCGTGTTTGAGGGGCTCTATGTGCTCGACGAGTACCTGCCGCTGTTGGGCGAGGTCCGCGGCGCGCCCGCGGAGACGATTCCGCTTTTGGTGCTCACGATTTGGATCGGGGTGGTGGCCGGGGGCGAGCTCGCGGCCCGGGTGGGGCAGGTGTCGCGGGGGGCGGTGGCGGGGCTGTTGGTGCTGGCCAGCGCGAGCATGTTCGTGGGGTTGGGGCTCGGGCACTGGGCCTGGCTCGGCGCCATCGGGGTCGGCTATGCCTGGTTGCAGGTGGCGTGGGTGACGGTGGACGCACGCCTGCAGGAACATTTGCACCGCGGGACCCGGGCCACGGTCACGAGCGTGCGCGCCTGGGGATCGGGCCTGACCAGTGTCATGGCGTTCGCCGGGGTGGGGGCGCTGGCCCGTGGCGACGACCCCACGCCCGGAGGCCTGGCCGTGGCCGGGGTCTACTTGGGGCTGGCGCTGATGGCCGCGGCCTTTGTCCCGCCGTCGCCCACGACGACGGCGGGGTAGGGCTCACACCGGCCCGAGCAGGCGGGTCTCTTGGCTCATGTGCTCGATGAGATCGATCTTGGTGAGCATGTCCGCGACCTCGCCGGCGTCGAGCACCACGCAGGTCTTGCCCTCGGCGAAGTGGTTGGTGAGCACCGCGAGCGAGGTGTCGGGCTGCACGGTGGCGACCTCCTCGAGGTTGGCCATGGTGCCGACCGGGCTTTTCATGGTCGCGCTGCCTTTGACCAGCGCGTCGAGGACCTGGACCTCGCTGACCACCCCGGAGAGGTGGCCGCCGTCGATGACCGGGACCTGGGAAAAGCCGTGGGTCTTCATCAGGTCCACGACGGTGCCGAGGGGGGTGTCAGGCTCGACGGTGATGAGCTTGCCCTTTTGGCGGCGGGCGAGCATGTCGCTGACATTGCCGGGGATGGGTTCGCGCGAGAGCAGACCCGCGTCCTTGAGCCACTCGTCGTTGAGGAACTTCGAGAGGTAGCGGCTCGAGCTGTCCGGCAAGAGGATGAGGATGTTCGGCTTTTTGCCGTCGGCGGGCAGACGGCGCGCGTACTTGATCGCGCCCATCACCGCCGAGCCACACGATCCACCGCACAGGATGCCCTCTTCACGAATGAGCTTGCGCGCCATCACGAAGCTCTCGCGGTCGGTGACCTGGATGCAGTCGTCCATGGTCTTGATGTCCATGGTGTCGGGCATGAAGTCTTCGCCGATGCCCTCGACGTAATACGTGTGGGCTTTGCCCGGTTTGCCGGTGTGGAACAGGTCGTAATAGATGCTGCCCACGGGATCGACGCCGACGATTTGGATGTCGGGGTTCTTTTCGCGCAGGTATTTCGAGATGCCGCCCACGGTGCCGCCGGTGCCAATGGAGCACACGAACACGTCGAGGTCCTCGCCACATTGGTCCCAGATCTCGGGGCCGGTGCTGACGTAGTGGGACTCGGGGTTGGCCGGGTTCCAGTATTGGCGGGTGTAAAAGCTGTTGGGGGTCTCTTTGGCGAGACGCTCCGCGGTCTTGTAGTAGCTCCGCTCGTCGTCGGGGTCGACGTTGGTCGGGCAGATGACGACCTCGGCGCCGACGCTGCGCAGCGCGATGCGCTTTTCTTCGGACTGCTTGTCCGCCATGACGAAGATACATTTGTACCCGCGCGCGGCGGCGACGAGGGCCAAGCCCATGCCGGTGTTGCCCGACGTGGCCTCGATGATGGTGCCGCCGGGTTTGATTTTGCCCTCGCGTTCGGCCACGTCCATCATGTGCAGCCCGATGCGGTCTTTCACGCTGCCGCCGGGGTTCATGTATTCACATTTGACGTACAGGTTGGCGTGTACGTCCTGGCCGATGTGATTGAGCTTGACGATCGGCGTGTCGCCGATGGCTTCGAGGATGTTGGCGCGCGCGCCTTTCATCAGGGACATGATTCCTCCACCGCCTCGCGCTAGCAGACGCGCGCGCCTTCGTCAGGGGCGATCGGCGGGCGCCGGTCTTGGTGCAGAACGCGCCAAAGTCTTGGCCCGCCCCGCCACGCGCGAACCCCGCCGGAGGTGCGGCGATAACCCACATGTCACACCTGCCCCCGGAGGTCGCATGCCCGTCGTCAACAGCCCCCATGTCGTTCGCCAGTTGTTCGGGATCGGCACCGTCACCGAAGCCCGGGCCGCGGACATCCAGCACGCGGTGGCCGCCGACGGCGTGACCGCCGATGAGGCGGCCGCGCTCTACACCCAGCTCGACCGGCCCGGGCGTCGCTACGACGGCCAGGCCCGGCAGAACCTCCTGCGTTTCCTCGACGCCGAGGCCCCCCGCACCCCCAACGCGGTGGACGTCCGCCGCGGCGCCGCCTTCGGCAACCCGGTGGTGGGCGCGTTGGTCGAGACCATCCGGCGGAAGGGCCGCGGTGCGTCAGACCAGGTGGCGGGCCTGATCGCCCTGCTCGGTCAGACCCCCGTGTCCATGACCGACGTGGCCCAGATCGCGGAGGTCGCTTCACGCCTCGCGCCCGACGACGCCGTGGCCCTGCACGATGTGATCGTGCCCGGGCTGTCGGCGAAAAACGCCCTCGAGGCGCGGCTGCTGTTCGTCGAGAACATGCCCTACATCGCGACCGTGGACGACTTCCGCGAAGCGTTCGTGGCCTACCTCGAGACCGCGCGACCCCGGCTGTCCGCGGGGCAACGGGATCGGTTGCTGGCCGGGCTCGACGGCCAGCGGGGGGCGCAAGACACGATTCACTACCCGCGTTTTCACACGCGGTACGACGGCGCCGGGCAGGCCGACCGCATCCTCGCCTACCTCGACGCCACCGCGTCGTCGGGGACCGAATCGGCCCTGGTGCGGGCCCTGGTGCGCATCAAGAACGAAAAGAGCATCGCCAATGACAATGCGACTGCATTCTTGGCCGCGGCCGAGGGTCGACGCCTGTCCCCCCGGGAGCGGGCCCTGCTCGACGACATCTTGAACGCCGCCGACGAGGGCAAGGTGCTGGTTCACACCAGCGGCGAGGCCGACCACGCCCGGCTGGTGGCCTTGTCCGCGGCCCAGGGGGCGCGGCTGTCCCGGTCGGAGATCGCCGCCGTCCTCGGCACCGCGGCCCAGTCGGACGTCGCCGATCTGGCCCGGCTCCCCGACGGGATCTACCGCGTGCCCACCGGGCGCCATGGGCTGTCGAGCGCCAGCCGCCGCCGCTACGCGGTGGTCCGCAAGACCGGGGACAACCTGCAGGTGCGGTTTGCCTCCCGGGGCGCCGAGGACGGCACCGTGACCGGCGGGGTGCGCGACGGCGGACAGGTGTGGTGGACGGTCGCCCCGGACGGGACCATCGCCGGGCAGGTGTCGGCCAACCCGCGCCAGCCCACGGACCGGACCGACACCGTCGAGGGCAAACTCAGGTTCGACGACGACGGCATGCTCCGGTTTTCGGCCACGTTCCACGACAACAGCACCACCGGGTCGTCCCGGTACCCGGCGTGGTCGGTGCCCGGTCACGCGGCTTACGTCGGCCATGGCACGGTCGACGTGCGCTTCGAGCAGGCCACGCCCCCGCCGGGCTGGCAGGCGGCCGACGCCGAGGCCACCCACAGCAGCATCCAAGGCACACGCCGGTACCCGGTGCGGTTTGTCGTCGACGACGCGGGCCAGCGGTTCGTGGTCGCGCCCGACTTCTCCGACCGGCCCATCGCGCTCGACGACGATCTCCGCGGCCACGGGTCGTCCACCGGCGCCGAGGCGCGGGTGGCGCGAGACCACACCGGGGCCCTGGTGTTGTCGACGTTGGTGCAGCCCGCGACCGGGGGCCCGCGCACCTCGGGCATCTCCGCGACCGTGCCCGTGCCCGATTGGTTTGGGTGACCGGCCCCGGGCCCCGCGCCGCAGATCTGCCGCAAGTCCCGCCTCCCGGCTCCGGATACAGTCCATGAGCCATTCACCCGACCCCGAAGAGCGCCTCGCGTGGGCCTTGCTCCACGCCGCGCAGGTCCCCGCCCGGGCCCGCGCGGTGGTCATCGAGGGGGGCGGGCCCGCGCACTTTCTCGGGGCCGCGCTCCGGATGCGGCAAAGCCGTTTTGCCTTCATCGAGACCGAGGTGCGCGCCCGCCTGCGCCGTTTTGTCGACGAGGGCGGGCACATCCTCGGCGGCCCCGCGCCCGCCGAGCTGGGCCGCCTCGACCGGGCGTCTTCGCCCCCGTTGTGCGCCTACGCGCGGGGGGCGCCGGCCTTGTTGCAGCGGACCCCGGCGGTGGCGGTGATCGGGACGCGCAAACCGAGCGCGGACGGCCAACGGCGCGCGCAGGAGATCGCCCGCGGGCTGGCCGCGGCCGGCGTCGTGGTCGTGTCGGGGGGCGCGCTCGGCATCGACACCTGCGCGCACGAGGCCGCCCTGGCCGCGGGGGGCACGACGGTGGCGGTGCTGGGCGCGCCGGTGGGCCACCCGGCCGAGCCGCCGCGCCAGGTGCGCGCGCTGTTCGACCCGGGCACCGCCGGCCGGGTCTGCGCGGTGGCGGTGCACGCGGCCGGCGTGGCCATGGCCAAGGGGCTCTTTGTCTCGCGCAACCGGTACATCGCCGCGCTCAGCGACGCGGTCATCGTCGTCGAGGGCCGGCGGCAATCGGGCACGCTGCACACCGCCCGGGCCGCGAAAAAGATGGGCATCGACGTGTACGCGGTGCCGGGGCCGCCGGAGGACGAGGGCTGCCGGGCGCCCAACCAGCTGCTCGCGCACGGCGCGGCGCGGGCCCTGCTCGACGTGGCCGACGTGGTGCGGGCGGTGGGGGGCACGCCACCGGGGCGCGCGCCACCTGCGCGCGCGGGCGCGGCGCCCGGGGGCCTGCTCGCGTACCTGGCCGAACGGGGGGGCGAAGCCAGCGTCGACGAGGTGGCGGCCGGGCTCGGCTGGCCGGTGCACAAGGTCCAACAGGAGGCGCTGCACCAAGAGCTGTTCGGCGCGGTCGAGCGGGAGGGGGTCGCGTTGCGGTTGCGATCGTGACCCGCCGTTGCGTTCGCGCGGTCTAGAGGCTCTAGTGCGCGCGATGACGACGACCGACGACAGAGTACGTGTGGTGGGCGGCGGGCTCGCCGGCTGTGAAGTGGCGTTGCGCCTGGCCGAGCGCGGGCTCACCGTCGAGCTGTGGGAGATGAAGCCCAAAAAGCGCACCCCGGCCCAGGTGAGCGATCGCCTCGCCGAGTTGGTGTGCAGCAACTCGTTCCGCTCGGCCAACGTCGAGAACGCCATCGGCCTGCTCAAAGAAGAGATGCGCCAGACCGGCTCGCACCTGATGCGGTTTGCCCAGGAGGCCAAGGTGCCCGCGGGGGATGCGTTGGCCGTCGACCGGGATGTGTTCGCGGCTCTGGTCGAAGGCGCGGTGGAGCGCGCGCCCTCGATCGAGGTGGTGCACGACGAGGTCACGGCGCTGTTCGACGACGGGGTGTGGACGGTGTACGCCACCGGGCCGCTCACCGCAGAGACATTGGCCGACGACATCGCCCGGGCCTGTGGCCAAGAGCGCCTCGCGTTTTATGACGCCATCGCCCCCATCGTCGACGCGGACAGCATCGATTGGTCCCGGGCGTACAAAAAGTCGCGCTACGACAAAGGCGACGGCGACGACTACGTGAACTGTCCGATGACCGCCGACGAGTTCGACGCGTTCCTCGACGCGCTGCTCGCCGCCGACCAGGTGAGCAAAAAGGAGTTCGAGGACCTGCACTACTTTGAGGGCTGTTTGCCCATCGAGGTCATGGCCGGGCGCGGTCGCCAGACCTTGAGCTACGGCCCGATGAAGCCGGTCGGGCTCGAGCACCCCGAGACCGGCACGCGCTACGCCGCCGTGCTCCAGCTGCGCAAAGAGAACGTGCACGGCACCGCCTACAACCTCGTCGGGTGCCAGACCCGGCTCAAGCAGCCGGCGCAGCGCGCGGTGTTCCGGCTCGTGCCCGGGCTTCAGCAGGCGGTGTTCCTCCGGTACGGGGCCATCCACCGCAACACCTACCTGGACAGCCCGCGTTTGCTCGACGCGCACTTCCGGCTCAACGGGCGCGACGACGTCTTCTTCGCGGGCCAGCTCACCGGGGTCGAGGGCTACGTCGAGTCCATGGCCTGCGGCATGCTGTGCGCAGATGCATTGTGGGCGGCGCGCCAGGGCCGCGCGTATGTTCCGCCGCCGCCCGAGACCGCGCTCGGGGGTCTGTACCGGCACGTGCGCGGCACCGACCACGTCGGCGGCGCGTACGGGCCCAGCAACATCAACTGGTCATTGATCGCGCCGTTGCCTGGCCGGGTGCCGAAGCGCGACAAAAAGCGCCTGCGGGCGGAACGGGCCTTGGCCGCCCTGGACGCGTGGCGGACGGCCTGAGCCCAAAAGGACCTTGTACGACCGGTCTCTGTCTCGGGTCCCTGTCTCATCTTGAACGTCGACTGTATCGGTGCGAGACAAAAGAGTCCGGCCGACCCCACGAACAACACCAAGGGAGCCGGCCGGACTGAGGGTTACGCGGGGTGTGCTACGTCTAGTCGCCTCCGGGTGACGGAACTGAAACACATAGCGAACAGCAGATCACCAGTGTGTGTTTCATTTTTATACCGACCGCTGAAAAAGCCGGTCAACCTCCGGGACAGTTGCGAGACACTTTCCCGGCCGCGGGCGACGGGTCCAAAACCTTGCCCCCCTCGATCCAGCGGTCGACCATGGGCGCATGCTGACCGCCTTGTCCGCCTTTGAGACCGAGCTGCGCGACGTCCGGCGCAAAAGCCCCCACACCGTCGTCAACTACCTGCGCGACCTCGGCCAACTGCACGCCCACCTCGTCGAGCAACAACACCCCGCGAAAGATGACGTGGCCGCCCTCGACGTGTTCGCGTTGCGCGGGTTTTTGGCCGTGCGCCACCGACAGGACAAGACCACCACCGTCCTGCGCAAACTCTCCGCGGTGCGCACCTTCCTCAAGTACTGCCGGCGCGAGGGGCTCATCACCGAAAACCCCGCCGACCTGCTCGACTCCAAAAAACGCCCCAAGGACCTGCCGCGCTCGGTGAGCGTCGACGAGGCGCTCGCCCTCTGCCAACCCACCGGCGATGACCCCATCGCCCAACGCGACGACGCGATCACCGAGCTGCTGTATGCCGCGGGCATCCGGGTGGGCGAGCTGTGCGGGCTCGACCTCGGCGACGTCGACCTCCGGCACCACAACCTGCGCGTGCTCGGCAAAGGCAACAAAGAACGGGTGGTGCCCTTTCACCAGGCCGCGGCCCGGGCCCTGTCGCAATACCTGGAAAACGCCCGGCCCCAGTTGGTCCGGTCCGACCAACCCGCCCCTGACGCGTTGTGGCTCGGTCGCCGCGGCGGGCGCCTGCGTGATCGCGTGGTGCGCCGCATGCTCGAACAACGCGGACACGCCGTCGCCGCCCGCGGCCGGGTGCACCCCCACAAGCTGCGTCACGCCTACGCCACCCACCTGCTCGAGGGGGGCGCCGACCTGCGCGCGATCCAAGAGCTGCTCGGGCACGCGTCGCTGTCCACCACCCAGCGCTACACCCATGTCGACATGGCGCGGCTGGCCAAGGTCTACGACGCTGCACATCCCCGGGCGAAGACCGACCACGCGGATTGAATCCCCCCGCCGAACGCGCCGTCCACCGGGGCATGACCCGCGACCCATGCGCCACGCATTGACAATGCTTCGGCCCAAGCTGCGCAACGCTTCGGTCAACGTTGTCGATCGTCCCCCTCGTTGACACCGGCCCCGTACAGGGCGAAGCAGCCCCGGTTTGGACCATGAAGGAGGGGCCATGCCCACACGTTTTGCTCGCTTTGCTTTGATTCTCTCGTCGCTGGCCGCTGTGGCGTGCGGTACCACGCGTGAAGCCCAGTACGACGCTGACAAGCCCGCTGCCCAAGGGGAAGCGGTCACCGCCGACGCCGGGGGCGCCGACCAACTCGTGGCCGAGGGCGACGCCGCCTGGGCCGAGCGCCTCGACAAAGAGAAGCTCATGGTCGCGCTGCAAAAATGGGAAGAGGCGGCCAAGACCGCGCCCAGCGCTGAGCTGTACGTCAAGCTCTCCCGCGGCCACTACTTCCTCGCCGACGGTTTTTACGACGTCGAGGGCGACGAGGCCAAGCGCGACGAGCACTACACCACCGGCCTTGGCTATGCAGAAAAAGCCATCGGCATGGCCGCCCCCGCTTACGTGGAAGCGATCAAGGGCGGCAGCGCCCACGTCGACGTCGTCGGCAGCATCCCCGACGAAGCGATCCCGGCCTTTTACTGGCAAGCCACCAACCTCGGGAAGTGGGCCGCGTCCAAAGGGTTCGCCACCCGCCTGAAGTACAAAGACGACATCAAGGCGACCATGGACCGGGTGATGTCGGGGGCCCCCGACTACTTCTACGCCGCCCCCTTCCGCTACTTCGGCGCGTTCGAGGCCGCGACCTCGGGGTTGGCCGGTGGCTCGCTGGAGAAGTCCAACGAGTTTTTCGCCCAGTCCGTCGAAAAGGCCCCCAACTACCTCGGCACCAAGGTGCTGTGGGCGTCGTACTACTGCACCAAAAAGGGCGACCGCGAGCTGTTCGAGAAGTTGCTCAACGAGGTGCTCGCCGCCGACGCCAACGTCGACCCGGACATCATGCCGGAGAACACCCGGGAGCAAGCCAAAGCCAAGAAGCTGCTCGCCAACGCCGACGACGAGTTCTGATCCACGCCCGTCCGCATCCGCGTACGGTCGGTCCTCGGCAGCGCCCCGCGCGACCGGGGACCTTCACCGACCAGGGAGAACAAACATGAAACGCACCGCATTTTTGCTCACCGGCGCCGCCGCCCTCGTCGGGTTTGTCGCCTCAACGTCACTGCACGCCGAAGGCGCCAAAGCGGTGAAGCTCGGCTCGGTCGCGCCCGAAGGCACCCCGTGGGCGGAGTGGCTCAAGGGGGTTCGGTCTGACATCGAAAAAGGCTCCAACAACCAACTCAAGACCAAGGTCTACCTCGGGGGCAAGCTCGGGGGCGAAAAGGAGATGGTCGAAGAGGTCAAACGCGGCCGGCTCGAAATGTTCGGTGGCTCGGTGGGGGCGCTGGCCTCCAAGTACGTGCCCGAACTCAATGTGTTTGAGTTGCCGTTCATCTTTGAGAGCGACGATGAGATCGACTTCGTGCTCAACGCGGTGCGCCCCGATGTGGAGAAGCTCCTCGACCAGCGGGGCTTCAAGTTCATCATGTGGGCCGAGAACGGCTGGCACGGCTACGGGGTGAAGGGCAAGTGCATCGAAAAACCCGACGACCTCACCGGGCTGAAGATGCGTTCGCAAGAGAGCATGATCCACGTGGAGACCTACAAGGCCCTCGGCGCTTCCCCGGTCGAGCTGCCCGTGCCCGAGGTGTTGAGCGCCCTGCAGACCGGCGTGGTCGACGGCTACAGCAACACCCCGCTCTTCGGCTTCGCCATCAGCTGGTACAAGGGCATCGACCACTTCACCTACACCAAGCACATCTACCAGCCCGCGCTCATCGTCGCGTCCAAGACCTGGTGGAAGAGCCTGTCGCCCGCCGAGCAGGACGCGGTGCTCTCGAGCAAAAAACGCGAGGCCGAAGGCTTCGCCGGGGTCCGCAAGCTGACCAAGCCCCTCCTCGAGAACTACACCTACGCGAAGATCAAGGTCTGTGAGCTCACCGACGCGCAACGCAAGCCGTTCGCGGACAAGGCCAAGCCGGTGTGGAACAAGTTCGCCAAGAAGAGCAAAGGCAACAAGAAGCTCTTCGACGCGGTGATGAAAGCCAAAGGCGCGTTCAAGAAGCGCTGACCGTCGGTCGTCGTCGTCCACGTTGGTGGCGACGGCGCAACGCGGCCCGGCCAAGGAGGCCGGGCTTCGTCGGCGTTGGTGGCGCAGCGCGGCGCGGCACGGCCCGGCCTCCAGGCCGGGCTTTTTTGGAATTGAAATGGGGTATCTTCGCTCGTTCGGGCGAGGCAAACCGGCAGGGAGGACACGTTGCACGGGCTTCGAAGGTTGCTGTCCAAGCTGGACCAGGTCATCTACCAGGTCGAGCGTGCGCTGCTGCTGGTCAGCGTGTTGATGATGACCGCGCTGGTGTTCGCGGACGTGATCCAGAGGACGTTCAGTCGCCCGGTGGGCAAGACCGCAGAGCTGTTGCTCGCCCTCGCCGGCGGCGCAAAGGCATTGGAGCCGGCCACGGTCAAGGCGATCCAGGACACCTGGGGGCCGGGCGCGTTCGCGGTGCTGTCGCTCGGGTTGCTGGTGGCCGCGACCCAGTCGGCCCGCACGTTGGCCGCGGCCCGCGATGACCGCCCGGCACCGGGCATGGCGGTGTCCATCGGCATTGGGTTGGGCGCGTTTCTGCTCACCTGGGGGGGCATCGAGCTGTTGTTGTACGTCGCCCCTTCGGGCATTCCCGGGGCCCAGAAGTTCGCCCTCGGGTTCTTGGTGTGGTCGGGTTTTCTCGGCGCGTCGTTGGCCGCGCGCAGCGGGCGCCACATCGTGCTCGACGCTGTCCGGCGCAAGCTCACCGGGCGGGGCGCGATGATCGCGGCCGGGCTGTCCGGGGTGTTGGCGGGGGGCTTTTGCTGGTTCTTGGCCTTTCTCGGCTACGACAAATCATGGACCGAAATCATGGAATGGTCCGACAGCGACGGCGCCATTCACGTGTTCGAGGCCGCGCCGGTCCCGGTGTGGTTGGTGACCCTGGCCATCCCCATCGGGCTCACGGTGGTGGGGGCGCGGCTGTTGGCGGTGGGCGTGAGTGAGGTGCTCTACGGCCCGTCCCTGCAAAACGGCCCCGACGAGCACGGCATCGACTTTGATCAGCTCGCCGCGGTCGGCGCCGGGGCCGGCGCTGACGCCGAAACGGGCACCAACCGCGGGCTGATGGGCCGGCCCCACGACGAGGGAGGCCGGGCGTGAGTCTTCTGTTCTTGGTGGTGCTGCTCGCCCTGTGCGGGGGGCTGTTTTCCAAAAGCTGGATTCGTTTGGGCATCTTCGCGGCCATCGCGGTGGCCAGCTACGTGGGCTTTTCCGGCGGGGTGGGCTTTTGGGTCATCGGGGTGATCGAGCTGTGCCTTTTGCTCGGCCAGCCCTTGTTTGTGCTCATGGGGTTGCTCTCGGTGGTGACCCTGGCGCTGGTGACCACGGACAGCCCGGTGGGGGTGCTGGCCGAGGTCTCGGTGGTGATCGAGAAAATCCTCGAGCTGGCGAGCAAGGAAGTGCTCCTCGCGATTCCGTTCTTCGTCATCGCCGGCGAGGTCATGACCCAGGGTTCGCTCGCCCAACGGCTCATCGATGTCGCCCGGGCGGTGTTCGGCTGGCTGCCCGGGGGCTTGGCCGTGGCCGGGGTCGCGGGGTGCATCTTCTTCGCCGCCATCAGCGGCAGCTCCCCGGTGACCGTGATCGCGATCGGCTCGATCATGGTCCCGGCCTTGCTCAAGGCCGGCTACCCCGAAGACTTCGCCATGGGGCTGTTCACCACTGCAGGTTCATTGGGCATCCTCATTCCCCCCTCCATCCCCATGATCGTCTATTCGATCATGGTGGGCGCGACCACGCCCATGGACCCCACCGACTTGTTCTTGGCCGGGGTGGTGCCGGGCGCGCTCATCGGGGGCATGCTCGCTGGCTATTCAGTGTTCATCGGCTTTCGCCACAAGCTGTCCACGGACAGCTTTTCCATCGCGAAGATCATCGTCGAAGCCAAGCGCGGCTTTTGGTCGTTGATGCTCCCCGTGATCATCCTCGGCGGCATCTACTCCGGGGTGTTCACCACCACCGAGGCCGCGGCGGTGAGCGTGGTCTACGCCCTCCTGGTCGAGCTGTTCATCCATGGCGAGCTCAAGGTCAAAGACCTCCCCCACGTCGCCGAGAACAGCATGGCGGTGATGGGGGCGCTGTTCTTGATCATCGCCCTCGCCATCGGGCTCAACCACGTGCTGGTGCTGCAGCAGGTGCCCGAGCGCATGGTGGAATGGCTGCAGGCCCTCGACCTCGACCGCACGAGCTTCTTGCTGATGGTCAACGGCTTCTTGCTCTTGGTGGGCTGCTTCATGGACATCATGAGCGCGATTTTGATCATCGCGCCGATGCTCGCCCCCATGAGCGTGGCCATGGGCATCGACCCCATTCACATGGGCATCATCTTCATCGTCAACCTCGAGATCGGGTACTGCACGCCGCCGGTGGGTCTCAATCTGTTTGTCGCCTCGACGCTGTTCGACCGCAGTCTCGGACAGGTGATCAAGGCCGTGATCACCCCGCTTCTGATCATGGCCGCGGGTCTGCTGTTGGTGGTGTGGGTCCCGGTCCTGTCCACCGGCTTGGGGCGGGTGCTCGACGGCAAGCCGCTGTTCGACGAGGACGTCCCCGCCAAGGTGGCCCCCGATGCACCCGAGACCCCGGAGCCCGAGGCGCCCCCCGAAGGGGTGAAGACCCTGCAGGAGCTGATGCAAGGCGCCTCCCCGGGTGAGGACGACGGCGATGCCCCCGAGGTGAAGTCCCTGCAGGAGCTGATGCAGGAGTCCAACCGGGCCGGCGACGACGACGCCAAGCCGGCGGCGGGCGGGGCGGGCGAAGAAAAGGTAAAGACCCTGCAGGAGCTGATGCAGGAATCGAAGCGGGCCGAGGACAATGAGGCTGCAGACGATGCCGCGGCGGAGCCGGCCGAAGAGGGCCGGGTGAAGACGCTGCAAGAGTTGATGCAGGAGGCGAAGTGACCATGCCGAGGTGGGCCAAAGGCCTGTTGGTGGCGATGCTGTGCGGTCCCGCAGGCTGGGCCGCGGGGGCGTGGGCGACCCAGTTCGCCCCCCGCTCCGTTGACGAACGGGTCGCGCTGGCCGACGCGGTCGTCGAGGTCACGGTCCAAGCCGCGACCGCGGCCTGGGTGGACGGCCGGGTGGTCACGTTTGTGTCCGCGGACGTGCACCGCTGGTTCAAAGGGCCGGGCGGCGACGAGGTCTTGGTCGGGGTGCCCGGCGGCGTGGTCGGCGACCTCGGACAACGGGTGTACGGCGCGCCCGGGCTCGAGGTGGGCGCCCGCTATGTCCTGTTGCTGGGGCCCGGGTTGGGCCCGGACGGGGCGCGGGGGTTGGTGATGCTCGAGGAGGGCGTGTTCGGCGCCGCGCCGGGGGGCTCGGACGAACCCGTGCGGTTCGACAGCTTCGGGGAGCGCGCGCCATGACCCGGGCCGCGCTCTGGGTGGTGGCCGCGATCGGCGGCGCGCTGTTCGCGCCCCCGGCCCAGGCCTACCTGTGTTCGCGGGAGGCCACCGGGGTGGGGCCGAGCCATTTTTGGCCGGTGCGGGACGTCGAGCTCAACGTCTACGACAAAGCCGGCGAAGAGGTGTCGGTGGCGGACATCGAGGCCGCGATCGATTTCGCCATCGCCCAATGGAACGGGGTCGAATGCAGTGACTTTGTGTTGCGCCGCGGTCCGGGGGCGCAAGATCCCCGGGCGGTGTACGACTGGGCCGCCGGCGCGTTCAACGAGAACGTGGTGGTGGTGCGGCAAAAGGCGGAGAACGACGCGGTGGACGATTGGTTGCACCCGGTGAGCGCCTTGGCGATCACCACCGCGACCTACGTGCGGCCGAGCGGGAAGGTGCTCGACACCGACATTGAGATCAACGACGCCGCGTTTGTGTTCTCGGCCTGCGATCCGGGGCCCGGGTGCACGGTGCGCCACGATCTCACCAACACCCTCGTTCACGAGGTGGGCCACGTGGTGGGGCTCGATCACCCGCTGTCCACCCAGCCGGGGGCGGCCACGGCCACGATGTTCGCGAGCGCGCCGGAAGGGGACCTGCAGAAGCGGGACCTCGACCAGGACGACATCGACGGCATCTGTTTTCTGTACCCGACGGGGGGCGAGACCGGCGCGTGTTACCCCGAGGTGCCCCGCGAAGAGCCGCCCGACGTGACCATCACCGAGGTGGGCGGATGTGCGAGCACGGGGGCGGGTGGCGCCCTCTGGCCCCTGCTGGTGCTGGTGGTTCGTTTCCGCAAACGGCGCCCAGGTGATACCTCTTAAGAGATGTCACGCCTGGATATTTTTCGGGACGAGGAGTTCGTCACGGAGAAGGTGCTCATGCGCGCGTCGGTGTCGTTGGGGCGTCACCCCGAAAACGACATTGTGCTCGATGACCGCACCCTGTCCAGGTTCCATGCCCGGGTCGAACGCCGCGGCGACCGCTACGTGGTCATCGACCTTGGGGCCCAAAATGGCGTCTACCTCAACGGCACCCGCATCGTGGGCGAGTCCCACTTGTCCCCCGGCGACCGCATCGGGGTCGGGCGCTACGTGGCGATTTTTGATCGGCCCAACGCAGGCAAAGGCCGCACCCGCCGGGAGCGACGCTCGCCGAGCGGCGTGGTCGAGCTCGAGACCGGCGCCGGCACCGTGACCAACGCCGAGCTGGACATCGACTCGGTCGATGAGATCAGCGCCGTGATCCCACCCCCGGCCGACGACTTTGGCTTCGAGGATGGCACCACCAACGTCAACAAGCAGGAGGGGCCGGTCTTCGTCCTCCTCTACAACGGCCTCGAGGTGTCGCGGTACCCGGTCGAAGGGGAGATGGTCATCGGCCGCTCCAAGAACTCCGACATCGTGATCAGCCTGCTCGGGCTGTCCCGCCGCCACGCCAAGATCACGGTGGCCGACGACGCGGTGCTGGTCGAGGACATGTCGAGCCAGAACGGCACCTGGGTCAACCACGTGCAGGTGGAGGGGCGCCGGGCCCTGCAGCACGGTGACCTGCTCAACTTCTATGAATATGGATTGCTCTACCTCGAGGACGCGAGCGCGGATGTCTCGATGGCGGGGGCGGAGTTTTCCAAGGACGAGAGCGGGGACAGCGCCCTCGAGATCCAGGAGACCGGTCGCCGGGGCGCGCCCACCATGCAACACAAGGCGCGGCCCCCGACGGAGAAGAGCCCGGTGCCGCTCATCGACTCCGATGAGTCCAACCCCTTGCCCCCCGGGGACGGGGCCGGGCTCGACGCGTTTGGCGCGGGCGCGCTGTTCCCCGAGGTCGAGGACGAAGACGAGCAGGACCGGACCAATACCTCGCCGGTGGGCGATGAGTTCTCGTCGTCGTCGATGTCGTTCAACTCTGAGCTCGACGAAGGGCTCAAGCGCGAGCTCGAGAGCTTCTCGGGGGCGGACTTTGCCGACGACGATTCTTACGTCGACCGCACCGCGCACTCGCTGCGGGTGCAAGACCCGGTGGCGGGCAAACGCGGGGCCTGGCCGACGGAAAAAGAACTCGACGAGGCCCTGCGCAAACGGGTCAAGCCCGACCTCGTGGTCCTCGAGGTCACCTTGGACCAAAAGCCCTATACCCAGATGCCGCTGACCCTGCCGGTGACCCGCATCGGCACCGACGCCCGGTGTGAGCTCGCGTTGCCCAAGGGCGCGGGGTTGGCCAGCTGGCAGGTGACCCTGGCCAACTTCAAAGGTTGTGTGGTCTGTTACCGCGCCTCGCCCAACGCGCGGGTCCTGCTCGACGACACGCCCATCGATCAAGCGGTGCTCAAAAACGGTGACGAGCTGGTGCTCGGCCGGGTTCGCATCACGTTGCGGGTGAAGTAGCGCGCGGGGGGGCGCTCAGCGCCACACCGAGAGCAGACGCTGGGTGACCTCCTGGCGGGTGAGCACGCCCTTCTTCTCGAACGTGGTGATCAAGTTCTCGATGATGTGCTCGTTGCGCAGCAAGCGCGCCCGCAATGCATCTGCATCAACCTGCTCGGTCTCCTCCGGGCTGCCCTGGGCGGGCGCGCCGTAGGTGATGGGGGCCCCGAAATGTTCCGAGGGGATCGCCGCGGCCGCGCCCCGGGCCTGCACCACCGGGCCTTCCTGGGCCGCGGCCACCTTCACCGTCTCGCCCCCCCGCACGATGATCTGCATCTCTTCTTGGCTGGTTGCGGACGACGAGCGCCGGGTCCGCGGGGGCGGGCAGGGCATGCGTTGGTTGAAATAATGTCGCTGGATCGCCCAGTCGATCTCGCGCTGGGGGGCGAGCACGGTCCGCACCGTCTTGCCGGTGCGGAACTGCACGTCGTCGACCGCGGCCACGTTGGTGGGATCGGCCACCGCCAACGTCAGCTCACCCCCGCGCAGGGCCACCGGGAACACGCTGTGTTGCTCGCACAGCGTCCGCGGGGTCGCGGCCAGCACCTTGTCGGTGAGCTCGGTCTCGAGCTCTTCGAGCGACACCAGGCGCATTTGCAGTTGGTGGGCCAGGCCTTTGTACAGCATCATCTCGTCGACCGCGCCGAGGTCGATGAGGGCGTCGCCCAGGCGGCCCCCCCACTGCTTTTGGTGGGCGAGCCCGGCCTTGAGCTGGAACTCGTCGATGAGCCCGGCTTGGATCAACAGGTCGCCAATGCGCACCCGGGCCATGGGTTCCTCGGGGGTGAGAGATGGTCGAAGACCAGGGTAGCGCACGGGTGCGGGCCCGGAAAGTTCGTGGTCGTGCGCGCGGCCCGCGCGTTAGGCTCGCGGCGATGGCGGTCTACATCGATCTGTCCGAGGACCAAGCCCGGCTGGTGTGCGCGATGTACGAGGGCTGCGGCGACTACGTGAGCCACGAAGGGGTCGCGGAGGGCAGCATCAACTCTGTGTTCCGCGTGGTCACCGACGAGGGCACATTTTATCTCCGGGTGCACGAGGGCCGGGCCCTGTCCGACCTCGCCTACGAAAAGAACCTCCTGTTTCACCTCCACGCCCGGGCCCCGCGCCTCGGGGACGTGGTGGTGCCCCGGTTGCTCAAGAATGCCGCCCAAGGCTTTTTCTTCCCCCTCGACGAACAACGCTATTGCATGCTTTTCGAAGAACTCCCCGGCCGGGACCTGGCGGTGTTCGAGGTCGGGCCCGACCACGTCGCCCAGCTCGGCGCGTTCATGGCCCGGGCCCACCGCGCGCTCTTGACCTTCGTGCCCCGCCGGCCCAATCCCTATGGGGCCGACGTGGTGCGCGGGTGGTTCGCGGCGTTCGCCGCCGCCGGCTTCGACCCCGCGCTCACCGCGCGGCTGCGGCGCGATTTCGACGCCATCGACGAAGAGCGCCGCGCGATGGATGTGCCCACCGGGGTCATTCACGGCGACGCGTTCATCAACAACACCAAGTGGTCACGGGGCCGGCTCGCGGCAGTGTTCGATTGGGAGATGGCGGGGGACGATCACCTCATCTACGACCTCGCCGTCACCCTCAACGCCTGGGCGTGGCGGCCCACCGCGCACGAGTTTGACCCTGGGCTGTGCCAGGCCTTGATCGCGGCCTACGAGGCGGTGCGGCCCTTGGCCCCGGCCGAGCGCGCCGGGCTCTGGGCCGAGACCCGCTATGCCGCGTTGCGCTTTTGCCTCAGCCGCATCCGGGACTTCGAGCTCAAAGACGCGTCAGGGCCGCGGGCCTATCTCGACCACCGGGACTATTTGCGCCGGCTCGATGCGTTGCTCGAGTGGACAACGTTTGTCGCCGACGTGACCACCCCCCGCGGAAAGGAGCCGGCGTGACGCGCACCGGGGTCGTGATGTGGCTGGGCTTGTGCCTGTGCGCCGGGTGCACCGAGCGTGCGTCGACGTCACCGTCGTCGTCGGACGCGGGGCCGCGGTCACCCGACGCGGGCCCGGTCGTGGCCGGCCCCCCGGGGGCCCATGAGGTGCGCGCCGACGTCGTGCCCGAGGCCCGGGTCGATCCTTCGCGCACGCCGTTGCTCGACGGCAAAGCCGTGCGGTTCACGCTGTCCCTCAACCACGGCCACCGGGGCCTGTCCTCGTTGTCCGCGACCCTCGGCGGACGGCCCGCGGCCACCGCCCGCTTCTCCGCGGACGGCCGGCGCTGGGTGGTGCTCGGCAATGTGCCCATCGCCACCGACGACAAGAGCGCGGTGCTGCGGCTCGATGGCACGTTCGTCGACGAGAGCCCGTTCGTGCTGGAGAAGTCCTTCGACATCGCGCGCGCCGCGTACGACAAGCGCACCATCCACGTGCCGAAAAAATACGTGCGCGCCCCCCGCAAAGCCCGCCTCCGCGCCGCGCAGGAAAAAAAGGACCTCGCCCGCGTGCTCGAAGCGCCGCACCCCGAGCGGCTGTGGCGCGGCTCGTTCGTGCGGCCCACCGCGACCAAGGAGACCTCCCCGTACGGCACCTTGCGGACCTACAACCGGCGGCGGCGGCCAAGCCGCCACCTCGGGTGGGACCTCGACGGGGCCACCGGCGATCCCATCCGCGCGGCCCAGTCCGGTCGCGTGGCCTTGGTCCAGGACCGGTACTACTCGGGGGGCACAGTGGTGCTTGACCACGGCCAGGGGCTGTTCACCATGTACTTTCACATGAGCGCGTTCGACGTGAAGGCCGGCGACACCGTCACCAAAGGCGAGCTCATCGGCCGGGTGGGCAAAAGCGGCCGGGTCACCGGGCCCCACCTGCATTTTTCGGTCAAGCTCGGCGGGGTCTACGCCGACCCGGCGGACATGCTCGCCTTGGACCTGTCCGACGACCCCGACGACGTGGCGCCGCTGTCTCTGCCCCCGGGCATGCGGTCCAAGCTCACCCCCGCGCCGGCGTCCGACGCGGGGGTGCAGTGACATGGTGACGCGGCCTCAGTCCAAGAACGCGGGCAGGTGCTTGTGGAACGCGCGCCGGTCGAGGAACAAACACGCCACGTCGCCGAAGCGCACCACGTCGCCGCTTTTGAGCGGGGCCCGCTCGCCCCGCCGGATCGACCGCGCGTTCAAGAAGGTGCCGTTGCTCGACCCCGCGTCGACGAGGAAGTAGCGACCGCCCCCGCCGTCTTGCACCTCGGCGTGGTGCTTGCTGACGCTCATCTCCGCCAACACCACCGCGCGGCTGTCCGCGCGGCCCACCGTGGTCACGTTGCCCCGGGTCCCCACCACGTGGACCGACGCCGCGCCCCGGGCCGGGGGCAGGGGGATGCTGGTCCCGGGCAGGGTCCTGGTCTCGTCGTCGGCGAAGCCCTCGCCATCGGTGAACACCTCACTGGTCACCGGCGGCCGTTGTCGCCGCCCGGTGTCCTCGGCGAGGGCGTCGCGGATCGCTTCCAGATCGACGTCCGAGTCTTCCCGCGGGGAGAACTGCAGCGTGCTCGCGATGCCCCGGAACGCCCAGGGCGCAGGCTCTCCCGCCCCCCCGCGCTCGTCGAGGCGGATCAACACCGCCTCGCCCCCCAGACGCTCAAAGAACGCCTCTTTCGACGAGGTCGCGTGCAGCTCGGCGTAGTCCTGAATCGTGGCCACACCGCAGCCTAACATGTGCGGTGGGCGGCGGCCGCGCGGCTCAGAGGCCGGAGACGATCAAAAAGCCGTCCGCGTAGTTGTCGCCCTTGAGCTTGAGGTCGAGGCGGTTGACGTCGGAATGGCTCACCCACTGGCGCCCCGCGGGCAGGTCGAGCAGCGCCCGCTGCAGGTACCGGTAGTAGACGCGAATGCGGTCGTCGGCATCGCCGCGCTCCACGTGCTGCACAAACAGCGTGAGCTGGAGCGCCTTGGTGTGCTCGAAACGCTTGACCAGGTCGGCCCGGAGCTTCTCGATGCCGTAGTCGTCTTCCTGATCGACGGTGCCGCGGTCCTCGAAGTACTCCTCGGCCACCAGCTTGAGCAGCTCGTCCGCGTCACGATTCTCCATCGCCTTGCGGTAGTCGTCGACGAAGTCGACCACCGCGCGGTTTTCTTTGTTGTCCTCGACGTTGGTGTTGGGCAACAGCTCGGGCTTACAGCCCACCGACAACAACAACGACACCAGGAGCAAACTCACCGTCCGCACAGACCATCCTCCGTCCGCAGTTCGCGGGGACGTTAGCAACCGAAGGGCGGGTTCTCCCGATTTTTCCCCTCCGGACGCGCGCTTTCGCCGACTCAACCGCACCCGTAAAGGGGCTATTCCGCGCCGCCTTCATAGCTGCGCCCGCTCAGCAGGGGGATCACCACCGTGTCCTCTTGGCTGTGCATCCCGTGGCGCTTGGTGAGCAGGTTGGCCATGACCTCCACCGCCTCCAAATCGCCCTCATCGAAGGTCCGGGATTTCTCCACCACCACCAGGTACGCCACCACCTCGTCGTCGCGCAGGATGGGCGCCAACGCCGTGCTCCAATGATCCTGCCGCCCGACCTTGACGTTGGTGCGCACGCTCATCGCCCCGGCCCGGGCGCGTTCGACCGCGGGCAGGACCACGCTCAGAAGCTGCGCCTCGGAGGCGTTGCGCGCCTCCAGCAACGGCCGGCCCCCTTCGAAGGGCACGATCATGCCCGCGTCGGCGGCGGTGCCTTCTTGGGCCGCGTCGATCGCGGCCCGGCTCAGCCCCTCGGGGCCTTGCGCGCCCTCGAGCAACAACAACGAAAACCGCGCCAGGGCCCGGATCGCGGGCACGTCGGTGCGCGCGGCGGACAAGGTCTCGATGGTGAGTTGGCGCGCGGGCGCGCGGGCGAGCTCCTCGGCGCCATAGGCGCCCCGCACCGGCGAGGCGGGGAGCGACGGGTCGAGCACGACCTTGGGCACCGGGTCGCATTGGGTCACCTGCATCACGGTGTCGCCCAGGCTGATGCGATCGCCGGGGCCGAGGTCGGCGGAGATGGTCTTGGCCCCGTTGACCTTGATGCCGTTGCGGCTGCCGAGGTCTTTGATCGAGACCCGCCCCCCGGTGCGCGTGAGCATCGCGTGCCGGCGCGAGATGCGGCCGTCGTCGACGACGAACCCATCGCCCGGGGTGCGCCCGAGGAGCATGTCGCCCTCGGGCAGCTCGACGGTCTGGCCCTGTTGGCGGCCGGCGATGATCTGCAGGGTCGGGACCTTGCCGGTGGTCATCGCGCCCGAGCGGGCCAAGGCGCGCGCGGCCTCGAGCACCTCGTCGTAGCTTTGGGGACGGCGGCTTGGGTTTTTGGCCCCCATGCGACCCAGCAGCTCGTCGAGCGCGGGGGGCACTTGGGGCATCACCGTGCTCGCCTTGGGGAACACCTCGTGGGCGTGGCAGGCGAGCAGGGCATCGGGGGGCAACATGCCAAACGGCGGCCGGCCGGTGAGCAGCTCGTAGGTGGTGCAGCCGAGCGCGTAGATGTCGCTTTTGATGTCAGGCGGGTTGCCCTGTGCGATCTCCGGCGAGAGGTACGCGGGATCGCCGATGACCGGTCGGCCGTGCGCGGTGCGCCACGTCGGTGAAGACTGAAACCCGATGATCGACAGGTCACCGCGATCCATCATCAGGTGGCCGGGCCGGATGTCGCCGTGCAGCAGGCCGGACTCGTAGGCCGCGGAGAGCCCCTCGGCGAGTTGGCAGAGGTAGCTCACGGCCGAGGCGGCGGGCACCGCCCCCCCGCGGTCGGTGAGGCGCCCGAGGTCGGACCCGTCGATGAACGCGTGGATGAAGTAGACCATCTGGTCACGCTCAAAAAAGTCCACCAACGGCACGACGTGGGGCAGCGTCTTGTCGAGGAGGGTATGCGCGGTGCGGCGCAGCCGCTCGCGCAGGGAGCGCGAGGCGAGCTTGGCGGGGTGAATGAGCTTGAGCGCGAAGATCTTGTCCGGCCGGTCCTCGACGTGGACACGGTACAGGGTGCCCACGTGGCCTGACGCGATGCGTTCTTGCACCACGTAGTTGCCGATGCGCGCGGGGTCCTTGCCCGGGGTGGTCACCGGACCGAGATGCGATGAGCGGCGCTCCATATCCCGCCCACCATAGCAGGCATGCCGCGTTTACACCCCCGACGGGGTGTGCCAGCCGGGGCGGGGGAGGTGTGCATGCGACAACGACCGTGGCCCGGGGCTGTTCTCGTCGTGGGAGCGGCCATGATTCTCGGTCTCGCGGGGTGCAAAAAGACCCCGGCCGCAGACAAGCCCGCCGACGCGTCGCCGGAAAAGGCCCGCAAAAAGTCCATCACCATCGGCATCACCCAGGAGCCGGACACGCTCTTTTTGCCGTTCAAGGAGATGGCCGCGTCCGAAGAAATCAGCCGGCCCACGCCCTACACCCTCACCATCTACGACGAAGACTGGGCGCTTGTGCCCTGGGCCGCGAAGGACATCCCCACCCTCGACAACGGCGGGCTCGAGGTGTTCGAGGAGAGCGGCACCAAAAAGATGCGCTCGACCTGGGTGATCAAAGACGAGTTTCATTGGCCCGACGGCAAGCCGTTGGTGGCGGACGACTTCATCCTCACGTTCGAGATTTACCAGGACAAGAGCCAGGAGATCATCGACCGCACCGTCGTCGAGAAGATCGAAAAAATGGAAGCCCGGGGCGAAGACCACAAGACGCTGGTGGTGACCTGGAAAGAGCCCTACGCCTATTACGCGACCTATCGCCAACACGAAGCCGTGCCCGCCCACGTCGTGCGCCCGCTGTACAACCAACACCGCAGCGACCTGAAGCGGCAGCCCTTCGGCACCAAGCCGATGCTCGCCGGCGCGTTCACCATCTCCGAGTGGGTCCCGGGCAGCCACATCATCGCGCGCCGCAACCCCGCCGCCACCGGCTTTCTCGCCCCCAAGCTCGACGAGATCATCTGGCGCATCATCCCCCAGACCAACACCCTCGAGGCCAACCTGGTGTCCGGCACCGTCGACGCGGTCTCCACCATTGGGCTGTCCTTCGACCAGGCGGTGGAGTTCGAAAAACGCCACGGCAAAGACTTCGACGTGTACTTCACCGAGGGCCTCATCTGGGAGCACATCGACTTCAACCTCGACAGCGACGTGCTCAAAGACCTCAAAGTGCGCCAAGCCCTGGCCCACGGGGCCAACCGGGCCGCCATCTCCGAGAAGCTGTTCGCGGGCAAACAACCGGTGGCCCACGGCAGCCAACCGACCCGCAGCGCGTTCTACAACCCCGACGTCAAAAAGTACCCCTACGACCCGGCCAAGGCCGCCGCTCTCCTCGACGAGGCGGGTTGGACCCGGACCGGCGACGGCATTCGGCAAAAAGGGGGCAAGCCGCTCGCCTTCACCCTGATGACCACCGCCGGCGACAAGGTCCGGGAAAAAGTCCAGGCGCTCTTGCAGGCGGATTGGCGCGAGCTCGGGGTCGACGTGAGCATCAAAAACGAACCCGCCAAGGTGCTGTTCGGCGAGACCCTGCGGCACCGCAAGTTCGACGGGGGCGCGATGTTCGCGTGGATGATGGACCCCGGCCAGATGCTCGACACGTTGTGGCGTTGTGACTACATCCCGCAAAAGGACAACAACCACCAAGGCCAGAACTACACCGGCTGGTGTGACCCCGAAGCGGACAAGTTGCTCAAGGGCATGACCACCGAGCTCGACGCCCAAAAGCGCGTGGAGATGGCCAAGCGCGTCGAGGCGATCATGGCCGAGCAGCTGCCGACCTTGCCGCTTTATTTCCGCGTCGACGTGTCCGCGACCAAAAAGGGGCTCTCGGGTTGGAAACCCACCGGGCATCTCCAGCCTGTGACCTGGAACGCCCACGAGTGGGTCTGGGAATAGCCGAACGCCGCCGATGGCCGCTTTGCGCTCCCTGCTGACGCGCCTGTTCACCATCGCGGCGATCCTCGTCGGGTTGAGCGCGGTGCTCTTCGGCTTGTTGTCGGCGATGCCGGGCGACCCGGTGGAGATGCTGATCACGGCCAACCCCCGGGTCAAGCCCGAGGACGTGGCCCGGCTGAAGCGCCTGCGGGGCCTCGATCAGCCTTGGTACATTCGCTACGTCCGGTGGGCGTGGGGCTACCACCAACCCCAACAGCCCCCCGAGGTGCACCCACTCAAAGACATTGTGGTGGTGGCGGGCGATGGGCCGGTGAGCTTCGACGTCGCCGGGGCAGTGGCGGACCGGGACGTGCGTCTCGATCTGTTCGAGGCCCGGTCGGTGGTCGAGCAGGCGGCGGGGCCCGGCCAGGTCGATCTCGACGTCGACGAACCCGACGCCCTGCTCGAGCAGGCCCAGCGCGCCCACCCCGCGGTGTGGCGGCTGGCGCACGAGGCGGTGCGGGCCAAGATGTGGGGCCAGCTGCGGGTGGAGCCGCTGTTCGGGGCTGAGTTCGACGAGCGGTTGGTGGGGGTGGCCGGCGACGTGCCCGCGGGCATCCACCGGGTGTGGTTCTTGGTGCGCGACACCGGGGGGCTCGAGGGGCTCGGCCAGGGGCTGGCCTACGTCGCGCCCCCGTTCGAGCCCGAACTCACGCCAGAGGAGGCGGGCACCGACGAGGAGCAGCGGCAATCGGCGGGCTCCACCGAGGCGGCCCTGGTCGACGAGCGGGGCCGAACCGCGTTGATCGCCGACGCCACCGACGCGGGCCAGCGCGCGCGGTTCGCGCCCTTGGATGTGGTGGTGGCGGCCGAGGACGGCGCGGTGACGGTCGATGTGCTGGCGCAGTTTTCGGCCGCGGGCCCGTCGCTGACCGGGTTTCGGCTGGTGCGGGGGCCGGGCACCATCACCGCCGGCGGGGTGTACCGGCACCGGTTCGCGGGCCCGGGGCAGACGGTGGTGGCCGGGCTCGCCACCGATGACGAAGGGGGCGAGCACCCGTTTGCGTTTGCCGTCGACCACGGCCCGGTGCCGGACCCCGACCGGTTCGAGCGGGGCTTTGTGTTCGCCTTGCTCGGGGATTCAGAGGCATTGGGTTTTTCCAACTTGTACAAGCGCCCGGTGGCCGAGCTGTTGGGGGGCTCGCCGGATCGGTGCGGGGATGGCGTGCAGGACATCGGCGAGAGCTGCGACGACGCCAACCGCAAGGACGGCGACGGCTGCAGCGCCACCTGCCACGACGAGAGCGCCGGGATGTGGCAAGCGGTCGACGACGTGCTCGCGGGCAAGCTCTACCGGGCGGGGCGGGTGCTCAACACCCTGTTGTTGATGATCCCCGCGCTGTTGTTGTCTTTGTTGTTTGCCATCCCCGCGGGCATCTACGGGGCGGTGCGCCAGTACTCGGCCTTCGACTACGTGGCCAGCTTTCTGGCCTTTGTCGGCATCTCGCTGTTTGTGGCCTGGTTCGGCCTGATGGCGATGGCGGTGTTCTCGGAGCAGTTTCATTGGTTTCCCGCCGGCGGCATCCAGACCCCGGGCCTGCGGGGCGGTTTTGTCGATGTGGTCGCCGACCGGCTGTCGTACACGGTGTTGCCCGCGGGGGTGTTGTCCATCGCCTACGCCGGGGCGTGGCTGCGGTACATGCGCGGGGCGATGCTCGAGGTGTTGCCCGCCGACTACATCCGCACCGCGCGGGCCAAGGGTTTGCCCGAGCGCACCGTGGTGGTGCGGCACGCGGTGCGCAACGCCCTCATCCCCGTGGTCACGGTGGTGGCGCTGTCGGTGCCGCGGTTGTTCGGTGGCGCGCTGCTGACCGAACAAGTGTTCTCGTGGCCCGGCATCGGCCGCCTGCAGTTCGAGGCGGTGATGGGCAGTGACTACTACGTCGCCATCGTGGTGTTCTTGATCAGCGCCGCGCTGGTCATGGTCGGCAACCTGCTCGCGGACGCGGTCTATGTGCTGCTCGATCCCCGGCTGCGGAGGTCGTCGTGATCGCGCTGTGGTTGCTTGTGAAGGCGCAGCGGCGGGCCCACCTCGTCGCGCGCGACACCCCCCTGGGCATCGGGGGGGCCCGGCGGCTTGGCTGGATCGGGTTTTCGCTGGTGCTCTTTTCGATGTGTACGGCGGGCTTTGTCGTCGACAGCCCCCGCGCGACCGCGGTGTACCTGCCCGGCTTGGGGGCGGCGTTGGCGTTCGCCGCGGCGGTGCATCTCCGGTTGCGCGGGCGCGCGGTGGTGCCGCGCCCGGAGTCGTTTGTCGAGTTGGTGTCGATGCGTTTTGCCCGGCACCGCCTCGCCCGGGGCGCGTCGTTGGTGCTCGCGGCGATGATCGAGGTCGCGTTGTGGGGCGGGGTGATCGAGTGGGCCCTCGGGGTCTCGCACCGGGCGCCCGACGTGGACCGCATCTATCTCGGCCCCACCTGGCCGTTTTTGCTCGGCACCGACGAGGTGGGCCACGACGTGTTCACCCGGTTGTTGTTCGGGGGGCAGATTTCGTTGGCGGTGGGCCTGGTCAGCGCGTTGTCGGCGGCGGCGGTGGGCACGGTCGTCGGCCTCACCGCCGGCTACTTCGGGGGGTGGTGGGACACGGTGGCGATGCGGTTCGTCGACGCGATGTTGTCGATTCCGGTGTTGCCCTTGATGATCGTGTTCTCTGCATTGTCATTGGACAAGCTCGCCCCGCCCCCGGTGGTGTGGTGGACGGTGCTGCTCGGCGCTTTTGGGTGGGGTCTGTTCAGCCTGCTTTGGTCGTCGCGCCGCCGGCGCCCCGGGCCGCGCCCCCCGGGGGGCATGGCCGGCTTCGCGCTGCTGTACGCCTCGGTGGTGTTCGGCGTGGTGGGCTACGCGGTGGACTGGTCCGCGGTGGTCGGCGGCGGTCTCGGGTCGGTGGTGAAGATCATTTTGATCATCGTGTTGTTCGGTTGGATGACGGTGGCGCGGTTGGCCCGGGCCGCGGCCCTCACCTTGCGCAACATGGAGTTTGTGACCGCGGCGCGGGCTCTCGGGGCGGGCCATGGCCAAATCCTGCTCCAGCACATCTTGCCGGGCGCGCTCGCGCCGGTGATCGTGGCCGCCACCCTCGAGGTCGGGGCCTACATTCTGTACGAGGCCGCGCTCAGCTACCTGGGGCTCGGGGTGCAACCGCCGGTCCCGTCCTGGGGCAACATGCTGAACAACGGCCTCGAGTACATCCGCACCGCCCACGCCCACCTCGCGTTTTGGCCTGGGTTGCTGATTCTGGTCACGGTGGTGTGTTTCAACTTCTTCGGAGACGGTCTACGCGACGCGCTGGACCCCCACCAGGTGATGAAAAGGACGTCATGAACTTCGCAATGATGCTGTTTGCCACCGTGACGCTGCTGGGCCAACACGACGAAGACTATGAACGGCCCGGCCGGGACGCGCCCCAGTCGCCTTCCGAGGTCGTGCAAGCGTTGGCCGACGCCGCGGCCCACGACCAGGAGGCGCTGTTTCGGTACCACCTCACGTGGAGCTTTCAGGAGGGCGTGGCCCGCCTGCAGCACAGCCCCGTCGGGGACGACGGCACGTTTGCCTGGCCGGTGTTCATGGGGGCGGTGGCCGCCGACCCCATCGTCGCGGTGGAGCACAACCAGTTCTTTGAGCGGGCGAGCGTCCGGGCCACGACCCAGGCGGGCAAGACCATCAAGTTCGACCTCGCCCTCGAGGACGGCCGCTGGCGGGTGAAGATGCCCGCGGGCCTGGCCGAACAGGTCAAGGCGCTGGAGCCGCCCCCCGCCGCCGACACGCTCGAGGACGACGCCGCCACCGCGCCGGACGAAAGCCCCGGCCCGGGACCGGTGGCGGTGGTGCCCGCGGAGGAGGACCTCGGGACCCCGCCGGTCATCGCGCCGGCGCCCGCGCCGCGCACCGACGACGACAACTTCTTCGCCTACGGACGGCCCGGTCACTACGTCTGGTACCTGCCCGACTACCTGTTCTTGGCGGGGTCGGGCGCGCTCATCGCCGCGAGCGAGCTCCAATTGATTCGGCCCCCCTGGGTCCTGATCGGCCCCGACTACCGCCCCGGCACCGACGAGCCCAAAGACGTGCTCGACCCGCGGCTGGACACGTTGATCGGCCGGCCTTACCTACAAGAACAAATCTCGCCCTACGCCATTCTGGGCGCGGGGGTCGCCGGGGCCATCGCCCTCGGGGGCATCGGCACCATCCGGCACCGCGACTTTCACCACCCGCACGCGTTTGTGCTCGGGGCCGCGACCGCCACCATGCTCGCGCTCGACCTCACCACCGTGCTCAAAAACAGCGTGGGCCGGCTGCGCCCCGATTTCCGCGACCGGTACCTGCGCTCCGCGTGTGCGGGGTACACCGAGGCCCCGGCTTCGCTCGACTGCACCGGGGCGACCGAGGACGGGTTCACGTTGACCAACCGCGATGTCATCGACGGCATGCGGTCGTTCCCGTCCGGTCACGCGTCGTCCTCGTTCGCGCTGGCGACGTACTTTTCGCTGTATCTCGGCGGCGAGTGGATCTGGGGCGACGGCGCCAACGCCGTGTCCATGCCCCTCGCCGCCCTCGCCAGCGGGGGCATGCTCGCGGCCGCGGGGTACGTCGCGGCCAGCCGCGTGACCGACAACCGCCACCATCTCGAGGACGTCGCGGTGGGGTCCGCGATCGGGGTCGGGTCCGCCGCGGCGTCGTACCTCCTGCACTTTGACCTCGACGGCCACGCCCGCGTGCGCAGCTGGTCGCTGTCGACGTTGCCCGTGGTCGGACAAGGCGGCGGCTTGGCCCTGAGCGGCAGCTTCTGACCGCGGCCGGCGCCGCGGGTGGGCCAACGACCTACACGGCGGGGCGCGGTTTGGTGTGGGTGCGCTGTCGGCGCTAATCTCTCGACGGGGAGATGCAGGGAATTCGATCCATCCGGGTGCCGTACACCATCGTCATCGTGGCCCTCGCGGCCGCGGTGGCGAGCGTGCCGGCGCGCGCCCAATGCGCGGTCGACCAGACCGCGGCGGGCAACATCAACACGTACCACGGGGCGCTCGCCTCGGTGGCGCCAGGGGCGACCGCGATCTCGCTCGGCACCGGGCAAGGGCCGGCCAACATCACCGCCGGCGACGTGGTGCTGGTGATGCAAATGCGCGGCGCGGCGTTCGACCCGAGCGACACCGCGGCGTATGGCGATGGCAATGCCGCTGCACCGGGCCACGGCGTCACCGACGAAGCGGGGGTGGGTCGGTTCGAATATGCGGTCGCGACCAACACCGTGACCCGGGCCGCGGGGGGCACGCTCACCCTCGCGAGGGGCCTGCGCAACGCCTACACCGCGGGGGGCCAGGCGGCGTTCCAGGTGGTGCGGGTGGCACGCTACGTCAACGTCACGCTCACCGGCGACGTCGTGGCCACCGCCTGGAACGGCACCCGGGGGGGCATCATCGCCATCGACGCGTCGGGCACGCTCGACCTCGGCGGGTTCAACCTCGACGTGAGCGGACGCGGCTACCGCGGTGGACCCGGCGCGCTCGACGCGGTGCCGGCGGCGGCCACGCTCAGCTACACCGGGGCCACGGTCGACGTCGGGGGGGCCAAAGGCGAGGGCGTGGCGGGCACCCCGGCCGCGCTCGGGGGGCTCGGCCTGGCCGGCGGGGACTTCGCCCGGGGCGCGCCCGGCAACGCCGGCGGCGGCGGCAATGACTTCGGGGGCGGCGGCGGCGGCGGCGCGGGCGGGGGCGACGGCGGGACCGGCGGCGACGACCTGTTGAACACCGCCAACGGGGGAGACCCCGGCGCGGCCCGGCTCGCCCTCGGGGTCGACGCGCTCTGGATGGGCGGGGGCGGTGGCGCCGGGCACGGTGACGGCCCCAGCGCCCCGGCCACGCTCTCGGGCGGCGACGGTGGCGGGGTTGTGTTGATCACCGCCGACAATGTGACTGGTACGGGGGGCGTGCTCGCCGACGGCGCGGCCGCGGCCCAGAGCAACGCCGACGGCGCGGGCGGCGGCGGGGGCGGGGGCACGGTCGCGATCTTCGCGGAGCGCGGGTCGCTCGCGGGGTGGACGATTCTCGCCCGCGGCGGGCAGGGCGGCAACGTCGTGGGCAGCGCCGAGGGCCCGGGCGGCGGCGGCGGCGGCGGCACGATTCTGACCACCCTCCCGGCGGTGGCGGCGGTGACCACGGCCGGGCCCTCGGGGGTGTTTGACCCGGGGGTGACCAACCAAGCCCGGGGCGCCACCGCGGGCGCGGGCGGGCAGGTGCTGCCGGTGGGGGCGGTCCCCTATTGGTTGACCCGCGACATGGGCCAGTGTGGCCGCTGTGGCAACGCGTTGGTCGAGGTGGGCGAGCAGTGTGACGACGGCAATCTCGTCGACGACGATGGGTGCTCGGCCACCTGTGCGCTGGAGGGCGGGTTCGCGTGTGAGGACGTGCGGGCGAGCACCACCTGGGACAACACCGCGCAGGCGGTGATCAACATCGCCCAAGCCGACCCGGCGTGGGACGCGTCGGCCACCCTCGGGGGGGCGTCACTCCCGGTGTACCGCATCGTGGACAGCTGCCTGGCGGGGTGGCGGCCGGGCGGTGCCCATTATCATTGGGTCCGCGAGGGGGGCACCAACTGCGCGGCGGTGGCGGGCAACCGCTTTTACCGGCGCACCCTCGACGTGACCGACCCCGCCAGCCACCGCTTGCGGCTCGATGTGTTCGCCGACGACGCGGTCCTCGCGGTGTACGTCAACGGCGTGGACCTCGCCCTGCCGGTGCCCCCGTCGGGACTGGCCGATCACCAAGCGCTCACCCTGCGGCTGGGGTCCCAGCTGAGCGCCGGGAGCAACACCATTGCCATCGAGGTCGCGCACGGGGGGGTCGCCGACGGGCTCATGGTCGACGGGGGCGCGCGCACGGTGTGTACGCCTTTGGACAGCGACAGCGACGGCATCCCCGACCGGTTCGAGGACACCAACCTCAACGGGATCGTCGACGTGGGCGAGACCGACCCCCTCTCGGTCGACTCCGACGGCGACGGCCTGTGCGATGGGCCGGTGGACTTCGGCGCGACCTGCGCCACCGGCGAAGACCTGAACGCCAACGGCGTCGTCGACGGGGGCGAGAGCGACCCGCGCGACGCATGCGATCCCGCACCCTACGCCCCGACCTGCGATGCCGACGGCGACGGCGTGCTCAGCATCCTCGAGGACCCGGACATGGACGGGGTCCTGGACCCGGCCGAGACCGACCCCAACGACCCCGACACCGACAACGATGGGTACTGCGATGGGGGGCGCGACGTGTTGCCCGACTGCGTCGCCGGCGAGGACGCGGACGAGGACGGGTTGATCGACCCCGGCGAGTCCAACCCCCGCCAAGGCTGCAGCCCGTCCCGGTATTCGCCCGTGTGCGACGAGGACCTGGACGGTCTGGTCACCGCGCTGGAGGACGTCAACCAAGACGGGGTGGTCGATCCCGGCGAGACCGACCCCTTGCGCGCGGACACCGACGGCGATGGGCTCTGCGACGGGGGGCGGGCGTTCCCCGCGGTGTGCGCGGCGGGCGAAGACCTCAACAACGATGGCGACCTCGGCGCGGACAATGGCGAATCCAACCCGTTGGACGGTTGCTCGCCGTCGCTGTTTGTTTCGGTGTGTGACCCCGACGGGGACGGGCTGCCCACCGGCTACGAACAAGTGCTGGGCACCGACCCCGGCGACCCCGACAGCGACGACGACGGCCGGTGCGACGGGCCCGCGGTGGTGGCCGGGGTGTGCGCGGGGGGCGAGGACACCAATGCCAATGGGGTGCTCGACCCCGGCGACACCGACCCCAACGACCCGTGCGATCCCGATCCCAACCACCCGAGCTGCGACACGGATGGGGACGGCGTCGCGGACGGCATCGAGCTGGCCACCGGCACCGACCCCGGCGACGCCGACACCGACGACGACGGCTTGTGTGACGGGGCCAACACCGTGGGCGGGACCTGCGTGGGCGGCGAGGACCTCAACGGCGACGGGGCGGTCAACTTCGGCGAGAGCGACCCCCGCGACGGCTGCGATCCCGACCGCACCGCGCTGGTCTGCGACACCGACGGCGACGGCCTCACCGACGGGGTCGAGGACGCCAACGGCGATTACATCCTCGACATGGACGAATCCGACCCGTTCGACGCCGACACCGACGACGACGGCCTCACCGATCCCGTCGAGCGCATGGGCACCGGGCCGCTGGGCGCCTACGGCCCGACCGACCCCAACGACCCCGACACCGATGGCGATGGCCTGTTCGATGGCCAGGAGGTGGGCCTGACCGTGCCCGTGGACCCGGACACCAACCCGCTGGTGTTCCGGCCCGATACCGATGACCAAAGCCAAACCGATCCATTGGACGCGGACAGCGACGACGACGGCCTCGCCGATGGCACCGCCACCGGCGAGGACAAGGACGGCGACGGCCAACGGGACCCCGACGAGACCGACCCCAACAACCTCGACTCCGATGCCGACGGGCTCGGCGATGGCCTGGAGCGCGGGGTGAGCGTGGGGGTGGCGGGGGGCCTTTCCTTCGGGGGCATTCCGTTCGTGGGCACCGCCGCGGGAGCAACCTTGGACGCAGACCCCGCGAGCAGCACCGAACCTCTCAACCCCGACACCGACGCCGACGGGCTGTGCGACGGGCCGGGCACAGGGGGCGGAGCGTGCGTGCCCGGCGAAGACCTCAACGCGGACGGGGCCACGGTGTTCACCCTCGGCGGAACCGGCACCGGGGGCACGGGCGAGACCGACCCCAACAACCCCGACACCGACGCCGACGGCCTGCTCGATGGCGACGAGGCCGGATATGGCACGTCCCCCTTGGACGCGGACACCGACGACGGCGGCGCCACCGACGGCACCGAGGTCAACATCGACTCCACCAACCCGGTCGTGCCCGGCGACGACCTGCTCGACTCCGACGGCGACGGCCTCTCCGATCCCTACGAGGACAGCGTGACCATGACCGACCCCACCGTGGCCGACACCGACGGTGACGGTCTGCTCGACGGGGTCGAGCACAACGGAGCGGGGGCTCTCACTGTCTACGGCCCCACCTCGCCGCTGGACGCCGACACCGACGACGACGGGCTGTCCGACGGCCAGGAGGCCCTCGGCGCAGGTCCCCTGTTGCCCTTCGGGCCGTCCAACCCCCTCGACCCCGACACCGACGGCGACGGTCTGTCCGACAACCTCGAGGTGTCCGCGGCCTCGCCGGTCCCGGCCGGCAACAACAATGGTTATGCGTTCGGCGGGACCGATGTCGGCGCCGGGGCGTACCTCGTCGATGCCGACCCCCTCACCTCCACCAACCCCCGCCAAGTCGACAGCGACGGCGACGGCCTGTGCGATGGTCCCGCGCTCGGGGCCCCAGGCTGCGTCGGGGGCGAGGATCTCGACGCCGACGGCGCCGCCACCTTCACCCTCGGCGGCACCCTCACCGCGGGCTCGGGCGAGACCGACCCCGCCAACCCGGACACCGACGGCGATGGCCTGTCCGACGGGGATGAGGTCGCCGGGCCCGGTCCCTACCTGCCCACGTCCCCGGTGGACACCGACACCGACAACGGGGGCGTCGACGACGGCACCGAGGTCAACGTCGACCAGACCGACCCCAACGACCAAGCCGACGACGTGGCCGACACCGACCAAGACGGTGTCTCGGATGTGTTCGAGATCGGCGTGCTCGGCACCGATCCCACGGTGGCCGACACCGACAACGATGGGCTCACCGACAGCGAGGAGGTGCTCACGCTCGGGCTGCAGCGCGCCACCGACCCGCTCGACCCCGACACCGACAACGACGGCGCCCTGGACGGGGTAGAGCGGCTTTCGGCCATGACCGACCCGCTGGATTTCGACACCGACGACGACGGTTGGCCGGACGGCGCGGAGATTGCCGCCGGGATCACCAACCCCGTGGTGCCCGACACCGACGGGGACGGGCGGGTCGACGGGGTAGAGCAGTTCATGTTCCACACCGACCCCACCGTGGCCGACACCGACGGCGACGGCGTGGGCGACACCGAAGAGCTCGCCCTCAACATCCGCGCCGACGTGGCCGACACCGATCGCGATGGCTTGCTCGACGGGGTCGAGGTCGCGGAGGGGTTGCGGCCCGACCGCATCGACACCGACGGGGACGGCGTGCCCGATGCCTACGAGCGCAGCACCCCCGGGCTCGATCCCACCAACCCCGACTCCGACAACGGCGGGGTCAACGACGGCACCGAACTCGCCCTCGGCACCGACCCCACCGCCCCCGGCGACGACGTCACCGGGGCCGCGCCCGACGCCGACGCCGACGGCCTGCCCGACGCCCTCGAGGCGTTGTGGGGCACCAACCCGGCCCTCGTCGACACCGACGGAGACACCCTCTCCGACGGGGCCGAAGTCAACACCACCCGCACCGATCCCCGCCGGGTCGACACCGACGGCGACGGCCTCCAAGACAACGTCGAAAACCCCGCCGGCACCAACACGTCCCCCCTCGACCCCGACTCCGACGACGACGGCTTTTTGGACGGCACCGAAGCCAACCTCACCTTCACCAACCCCCTGGCCCTCGACACCGACAACGACGGCATCGGCGACTGCCGGGAGGTCAGACTGTACGGCGGCAACCCGCAAGAGATCGACACCGATAACGATGGGCTCGACGACAACACCGAACGACTTGGTCCCGACGGCGCCCTGCGCACCGGCGACGAGACCCGCCTCCGGGTCGCCGACACCGACGGCGATGGATTGCGCGACGGCGACGAGGTCGCCGACGGCCTACACCCGGCGCGACGCGACACCGACCGTGGGGGCGAGGAAGACGGCCTCGAGGTCCTCAGCGGGGTGCGGGACCCGTTGAACATCGCGGACGACGCCCCGGCGTTCCTCGACGCCGACAACGACCGGTTGCCCGACGGGCTGGAAGCGAGCCTGGGGTTGTCCGCCACCGACCCCGACGCCGACGACGACGGGCTCACCGACGGCGAAGAGGTCCGCGACACCCTGAGCAACCCCCTGGTGTCGGACACCGATGGCGATGGTCTGTCCGACTTCGACGAGGTGAGGGTGTACGGGACGTTCGCCTACCGCGCCGACAGCGATGCCGACGGGCTGTCCGACAACCAAGAGGTCACCACCGCGGGCACCGACCCGATGAACCCCGACACCGACGGCGACGGGCTGTGGGACGGCATCGAGCAGGCGGTGCACGGCACGTCCCCCACCCTGAGCGACACCGACGGCGACGGCCTTTCGGACGGGGACGAGCTCGGGCGGGTGGGGACCCGGCCGCTGGTGGCCGACACCGACGGGGGCGGGGTGGTCGACGGCATCGAAACCCTCGGGGGCACAGACCCCCTCAACCCCGACGATGACGACCCCAGCCTGGACACCGACGGGGACGGGCTGGTCGACGTCGACGAGGTCTTGGTCTACGGCACCGACCCCGTGGACCCGGATTCCGACGACGACGGGCTCACCGACTACGAAGAAGTGATCGTCTACGGCACCAACCCGCTCCTCGCCGACACCGACATGGGCGGGACCCCCGACGGCGAAGAGGTCGACAAAGGCACCGACCCCCTCAACCCCGACGACGACCAAGTCCGGCCCTGCGCGTCGCCGTCGCTGACCGTCGACGCCCCCGCCGCGGTCACCGCCGGCGAGGTCGCGCGCCTCATGCTCGTGGTGCAGAACGTCGGCCTCGCCTCGACCGGCCCCCTCGTGGTGCGGGCCGCCGCCCCCCGGGGCGCCACCGGCGCGGAAGGCGAGGGCATGGGGTGGACGTGCACCGTGGCCACCGGGTACGTCTCCTGTGAGCGGCCCGACGGCATCGGTCCCGGCGCCACCGCCCCGGCGCTGCGCATGGGGTTTGACGTCGGGGCCAGCGTGTACCCGACCTTCGTGGTCGACGTGCAACAGCTGGTCGAGGACCCCTGTGCCGACGCGGTGCTCACCGTGCCGGTTAGCGCGGACGTCAACGTGGTCGACGGCGACCGCGACGGTGTGCCCGACATCGTCGACAACTGCCCGGCCACGCCCAACGTCGACCAGCGCGACGCGGACCAGGACGGCATCGGCGATCCCTGCGACGAGGACGCGGACGGCGATGGCTTCGCGGATCGGTTGCGCGCGGGGGGCGGGGGCTTGTCCTGCGCCCAGGCCGGTGGCCTGGTCCCCGCCTGGTTGCTGCTTTCGCTGTTGGCCGGATGGCGTCGACGACGGTGCCCATGAGGTGGTTCCCCCGTGCTCGCCAGGGGCGCACGTGCTCCCTTCCTCTCGCTGGCCTGCTGGCGCTGCTGTGGGCCGGTTATGCCGGCGGCGCTGCGGCCCAGTCCGACGTGCCCTTTTGGCTGCAGCCGGGGGGCACGGGCCCGGGCAGCATCAACGCGGACGGGTACCGGCCCGTCGCCTCTCAGGAAGGCGTGGCCGGGGTGCAAAGCGGCACGCTGATGTGGCACCTCGACTTCGACGTGGCCCTGCATCTCCGGTACGCGCTGGACCCGATTCTTCTGTACGAGCGGCAACCCGACGGCTCATCTCAGCGTGCAGGGGCATTGGTGTCGCACCGGGTGGGGGCCGACCTCACCGCCGCCATCGGCCTGTTTGACTGGTTCGAGCTCGGGGTGGGGGTGCCCCTGATCCTGCTGCAGCTCGGCGGCGCTCCCCTCGCGGGGGTGCCGGACCACGCGCCGGCGTTCTTCGGTCTCGGCGACGTGCAGTTGGTGCCCAAGCTGTCGGTGCTGTCCGCGCGGCGCGGGCAGTTCGTCGACCTGGCGGTGGTGATGTCGGGGACGCTCCCCACCGCGTTGCCGGCCCAGGGCTACCTCGGGGATGGCTTTTTTGTCGCCGACCCCCACCTCGCCCTGTCCCGGCAATGGGGCGGCTTTCGGGTCGCGTCCAACCTCGGTTTTACATTTCGCGCAATGTCGAAGCTGGCCGGCTACACCTCGGGCGAGGAGCTGTTCGCCCGGGCGGGGGCCGGCTACAACTTCGAGCCGGACTTTGGCTGGCCCTTCGGGGTCGATGGCGCACTCCAGGGCGTGCTCCCGCTGCGCCCGCGGATCCTCGGCGGGCAGGGCACGCCGGTCGAGGCTTTCCTCCAGGGACATTACCGGGTGTGGGACTTCTTGCACCTCGGGGTGGGCGCGAGCGTGGCGTTCTTGGGCGCCCCCGGGACCCCCGACCTGCGGGTGCTGAGTACCCTCCGGTATGCCTACCGCCCGCGCGATGGGGACGGCGACGGCATCAACAACCGCTTCGACCGATGCCCCAAGCTGCCCGAGGACTTCGACGGGGTCTTCGACGATGACGGCTGTCCCGACTACGACCGGGACCTCGACGGCATCGAGGACGCGCTCGACAAATGCCCGGACACCGCGGAGGACGTCGACGGGTTCGAGGATGACGACGGTTGTGTGGACATCGACAACGACAAAGACCTGATCTTGGACCCGGTGGACCAGTGCCCGTTGGAGCCGGAGGATGAAGACGGCTGGCGTGACGACGATGGGTGTCCCGACCCGGACAACGACGAGGACGGTTTCCTCGACGTGGACGACCGATGTCCGGATCAGGCGGGCACGGAAGCCGAGGTGGGTTGTCCCAACGATGACCACGACGGGGACGGGCTGGCCAATGACATCGACGCGTGTCCCGACGAGCCCGAGGACCGCGATGGCTTCAACGACGAGGACGGCTGCCCCGACGAAGACGACGACGGGGACGGGATTCTCGACGTGCTCGATGTGTGCCCCAACGCCAAAGAGGACTTCGACGGCTTCGCCGACGAAGACGGTTGTCCCGACCTCGACAACGACCAGGACAGCGTGCCCGACAAAGACGACCGGTGCCCGGACAAAAAAGAGACCATCAATGGCCGTCGCGACACCGACGGGTGTCCCGATCGCGGTCGCCCAGACGCGCGGGTCAAAGACAAGCGCATCGAGCTTCGCCGCAGCGTGGACTTTGACGGTGACAGCGCCGCCGTGCCGCGCAAGGCCCGGTCGATGTTCCAGCAGGTCGGCCGCCTCCTGCTCGCCAACCCCGCCATCGCGCGCGTCGAGGTCCAGGTCCACACCGATGCCCAGGGCGATCCCGATCTCACCCAGCGCCGCGCCGACGAGATCCGCCGGCTGATCCTCTCGGTGGGCGTAGAGGGCGCCCGGGTCATCGCCCGCGGCTATGGCGGTGACGACCCCATCGCGGACAACAACACCGCCGCGGGCCGGGCCAAGAACCGCCGGGTGGAGATCCACATCGTCGACGTGGGGGTCCGCGAATGAGCACGGCCCAGTTCGCTTCGATGACCGGGTTTGGCCGGGGGCGCGCCACCGCCGAGGACGTGTCGTTCGTGGTCGAGGCCAAAAGCGTCAACCACAAAAACCTCGACGTGCAGCTGCGCCTAGACCGCTCGGTGGCCGCGGTCGAACCCGCGTTGCTCGCTCTGGTTCGCGACCGCGTGCCCCGCGGCCGCGTCGACCTCACCGTCACCGTGAGCGATGCCGGCTCGGCGAGTGGGCTGCCGGTGGGCGCGCTGCGCCAGACCGTCGACGAGCTCGCCCGCGCGTTCGCCCACCACGACCAGGTCACGCCCTCGGTTCAGCTGGGCGACCTGGTGGCCGCGCTGGGCAGCTTCGAGCCACCGCCGCCGCCGCTGACCCCGGCGCGGGAGGCGGCTCTCCTCGACGCGGCCACCGCCGCGGTCGAGGAGCTGTGCGCGTTCCGGGCCCGGGAGGGCACCCGCGTGCTCGAGGTGATCATGGCCCACCACGCCGCGGCCCGGGACCAGGTGGGCCGCCTGCGCGCGCGCACCCGGCTGGGGCCGGCGGAGAAGCGCGCCCGGCTCACCGAGCGCCTCGCCGCCGTCGACGTGGCGCTTCCCCCCGAGCGGCTGGCGCAGGAGGTGGCGCTCATCGCGGACCGCGTGGACGTCGACGAGGAGCTTGACCGGCTCGCGCTCCACCTCGACCACTTCCTGGCCATCACCGAAGGCGATCAGCCGGGGCGCAAGCTGTCGTTCCTGTGTCAGGAGTTGCTGCGCGAGGCCAACACCGTGGCCAGCAAGGTCCAGGACGCGGCCGCCGCGCACCTGGTGGTCGATCTCAAGGTCACGATCGAGCGGCTGCGCGAGCAAGTGCAAAACATCGCCTGAGCCCCCGGCGCCCGGCATCGACCACCCGCACAGCCCCGGCCCCCCAGAGCGCCGGGGCCGCACCGCCAGCTCTGGTCCGCCGGGCGGGTGAGCGCCCCACGATGGTGCTCGCGCCCAGATGGCGCAGGCCCGCCCTCAGTTGGGTGGGGATCGATCCCCACCCCCACCACCACACGAGGCAAACCTCCCCCGTGCCGCAGCGCGCTGCAGCGCAAAATCTCGGACGCGTCGATCAAGATCCGGCCGCGGCCCCCCGGGTTGCGCGCACCGGCGCAAGCCACTGAAAAGACTGACAGATCAGGACCTGTGACCGACGTCCGGTCGGTCGTTTGTCCGATGGGGCGAGGGTGTGCGTTCCCCCCACATGCGTTGCCCCGCCGCCCTTGTGACCCGTCTCACCGCATCGCGTCGTGCCTCTTGCCAGGCGACCTCACTCTGTCCTACACGTAGGCTTATATCCTACATGTAGGACACGAAGCCGCGGCCCTGACCCCTTCGCTGCTCACCGATTTCACCGTTTCACCTGTTTCCGATGGACCCGACATGACCGCCCCAAACACCCTCTGTTTTGCCGCCACCGTCTTGGCCCTCAGCGGCTGCCCCAACGCGTTGCCCACCCCCACGTTCGACGAGGGCCCCGCGGGCCAGGCCGAAAAGCCGCTGCCCTGGAGCAGCGCCGACGACCCCGACATCTTCGGCGCGGATCTGACCTACACCTTCGCCGACCTCCCGCTGTCCGGCGCCGCGGAGAACACGCCGTGGGCGGGGTCGTACTGGCCCACCTACGAAGACTCGATCAACGTGCAGTGGGACGGCGACAGCCCGTCGCCCGCGGCCAAGTACGCCGCGGCGTTCTCGCGCGAGGGGGTCGAGGACGCGGTCAGCCGGTTCCGCGGCATCGACGGCCAGAGCCACCGCACCGCGTGCACCGACGACAGCGCCTGCGACGCCGCCATCGGCGAAGCCTGCGCCAAACGCGCGGGGGCGGAGGAGGGCCACTGCGTGCCCACGTGGTTCGGCATCTGCCACGCGTGGGCCCCGGCCGCGATCCTCGTGCCCGAGCCGAAGCACCCGGTGGAAAAAAATGGCGTGACCTTCAAGGTCAACGACATCAAGGCGCTGGCCACCTTGGTGCACGACCGGGTCAACACCCGCTTTGTCAGCACCCGGTGCAACGACGACGACCAGTCGGACAAGATCGAATACGACGAGTACGGCCGCCCGGTCTCCGGCCAGTGCATCGACACCAACCCCGGCACCTTGCACCTGCTTGTCACCAATTACCTCGGCCTTCAGAAACAATCGTTTGTCATGGACCGCACCTTCGACGACGAAGTGTGGAACCAGCCGTTGCGGGGCTACACCATTCAACAACACACCGAGATCAGCGCCATCGAAGCCAACCGCTTGGTGGGCGTGACCCGGGTGGGCGGCACCACCACCGAACACTCCGCCGAGGTGGCCCAAGCCGCTTGGCACCATATCGACCCCATCGCGGCGGCCGAGGGTGACGTGGTGACCGTGACCATGACCGGCAGCGGCGACGGCGACCTCTACGTGCGCACCGGCGCCGCCCCCACCGATGCCGCGTTCGATTGTCGCCCCTACGCGGGCGGCTCCGACGAGACCTGCGAGGTCACCGTGCCCGCGGGCCAGCACGAAGTGTTTGTTTCGGTCTACGGCTACAGCGAAGCCAACGTCTCCCTCACCGTGCGCGTGGGCGGCGAAGAGCCGACGTCCTACCTGTTCAACGACGACGCGGTCACCTTCTACGACGTGGTCATGGACCTCGCGTACATCGGCGAATCGTCCACCTCCACCGACGGCAACCTGTCCGATCGCATCGACAACTACACCCACACCGATCGCCTGCACTACGTGCTCGAGCAAGACGCGGAGGGTCGTCTCGTCGGCGGCGAGTGGGTCGGCTTCTCCAAGCGTGCGCACCCGGACTTCTTGTGGCTTCCCGTGGCGGCGTACGCCACGTCCGTGGCCGAGGGCAAGGTGCGGTACGACGAGGTCATGGATTTGGTCAACGCGTCGCTCGTCGACGAGGGCGGCGAGCCGGGTGAACAACAAACCATGGAGAGCCACCACGTCCTGGCCCAGGGCGACATGGTGCAGGTGGGCACGATGGATGTCGACGCGGGCCAGCGGGTGACCGTGACCATGACCGGGGCCGGCGACGGCGACCTGTATGTGCGGCGGGGCAACGCGCCGACCCAGCAGCTGTTCGATTGCCGGCCCTACACCGCGGGCAGCGCCGAGGAGTGTGTGGTCGAGGGACCGGGCCCGGTATTCATCGGCGTACACGGCTACACCGCCGCCGAGGTCGACGTGTCCGCCACCTGGGTGGGCGGGCCGTTCGTGCCCGCCGCTCCGTCGGGCGACGGCGACGGTGACGGTGACGGTGACGGTGACGGCGACGGCGACGGCGACGGTGACGGTGACGGCGACGGCGACGGGGAGGGCACCGCGTTGCTCGTGCTCAACGAGGTGCTGGGCGACCCGGCCGCGGGCGAGACCGGCGACGCCAACTGCGACGGGACCCGGAGCTCGACCCAGGATGAGTTTGTCGAACTCGTGAACGCCGGCGACGCCGACCTCGACCTGTCCGGCGCCACCCTGTCCGACGGCAACGGACCGCGCCACACCTTCGCCGCGGGCACCGTCCTGGTGCCCGGTGGGGTGCTCGTCGTCTTCGGGGGCGGCGAACCGACGTTCCCCGGCGCCCACGCTTGGTGTCCGGCGATGGGCGACAACGTCCAGGTGACCACCGCGTCCTCCGGGACCTTGGGGCTCAACAACGGCGGAGACTCCATTCACATTGTGGACGCGGCCGGCGCCGACCTGTTGCACGCGACGTTCGGCAGCGAGATCGCCCAGGACGCATCGCTCGTGCTCACCGACGAGACCGTGCCCGCTTCGGGCTACATCAACCACGACACGGTGGCCGGCCGGGTCGGGCCCCAGTCGCCCGGGACCACGGCCATCGGCGGTGGGTTCTAGAGCGCATCTGGGCCGCGGCTTCGGCGCACGGACACGAACGGCCTTCGCCCCCCGCACGCCGCGAACAGCGCAGCGGGGGGTTCGCGATGGCGCGCGGGGTCTGCGACGGGGGGCTGGCTCCTCGGGGCGTGACGCGGGGGGCGGCGGCCCGGCGGCTTTTTTGTTTGGGTCCCGCGGCGAAGGCCCGGCATCATGAGGCATGGACCAGCTCGTCACGTTCAGCGTGGTGTGGGCGTTCGCGGCCCTGTGCCGGCAGTTCACCGCCCTGGCGCCGCCCGGCCCGGGGCTTTTCGTCCAGCTTGTCGTGGTCGCGTGCGCCCTGTCGGTTCTGGAAAAGCCCTACCGCACCCGCCGGCTGTTTTACCTGTCCGGGGCGGAGCTTTTGGCCGCCGCCGCCGACCTTCCCTGGCACCTGGAAGCCACCGTGCTCGCGGTCGCGGTCAACGCCACGGTGCTCATCGCCGCGGTTTTGTACTCCCACCGCGACCAGCCCGGCGATGAACTCACCACCTCCGCCCGGCGCCGCGCCCTGGGCGAGGCGCTGCGCCGCCCGCTCACCCTGATCATGTGTGCGGCGGCGGTGGCCACGGTTTTTCCCAAGCTCAACCCCGCGTACTTCGACCTGCACGAAAGCTGCGCCAACGCCCCCCTCGACGGGGTGCGCCGGTACCTGCCCATCCCCGACGTGCCCGTGCTCCAGGCCCTGTCGGTGTACGGCACCGTCGCGGCCGAGTGCCTCGTGCCCGTGCTGGTGGTCGTGCGCCGCACGCGGTTCATCGGCATGGGCCTCGGGCTGTTGGTCTACGGGGCCCTGGGCTTGGCCCCCGCGCTTGGTGCCTACGCCTGGGCCGCGACGTACGCGGGGGTGTTCGCGGGCCAGATGAGCCCGGCGGTGGCGGTCGACGCCGCCGAGACCGCGCGAGAGGCCGCGCGCCGGGTTCGTTCGCCGGGCATGGCGCCGGTCTTGGCCGGCTTGGTGCTCGTCGGCCTGGGGGGCGCGTACGTGTTGCGCGGCGCGTTCGGGGTGTTCGTCGCCTGGTATCCGTTTTTTGTCGTCGGCTATGCCCTATTTGGCTGGACGCTCTTCGACCTGTGGCGCCGCGGGTTGAGCGACCATCGCCGCCGCCCGGCCGCGCCCCGGCGTTGGCCGCTTTGGCTGCCCGCGGGCTTGGTTTTGGTGCACGTCGCGTTGCCCCACCTGGGGGTCAAGACGGTGGGGACGTTCTGTCGCTACAGCAACCTGCGCACCGACCCGGTGGCGCCCAACCACTGGCTGGTCTCGCCCCACGACGTGCTCGGCCTGCACCGCGACGCCGTCCGTGTGCTCGGCACCAACATCGACGCGCTCGAGCCCGTGCAGACCAGCGGGGCCCGGCTGCCCCGGGTCGAGCTTCGCCGGCGGTTCAACGCGGCGCGCCCTCCCCACGGGGGGTTTGTGCACTTCGAGGACGCGGCCGGCTCGCACCGGGCGACCTTGGACCAGCGGCCGGTCGCCGCGCTGCCGCCGCTGTCGTGGTGGGAAAGCGCAGGGGTCTTGTTCGCGCCGTACCCGGACGGGCCGGGCACGCGTTGTCCCCGCTGAGGCTCAGGACGTGCCGTTGCTCGACGCGGCCCGGGCTTTGGCGTACCGCGCGCGGACCTCGGTGTCCTTGGCGATGTGGTTGAAGGGCGGGGCGGGCGCGTCCACCACGATGCTGCACTCGTTGATGAAGTCGTACTGGCGCACCGACAGCCAGAGTTGGCGGTCCTCTTCGTTGTCCGGCTCTTCCATGGTCGACTTGAGCTGCCATTGGCGTTCGATCAGCCGCAGCTCCTCTTTGAAATCGTCCGCGAGCAGGCGCTGCACCTCGGCCAGGATTTCGTCGTCCTTCCAGCGGTGCATGTCCAGCAACATTTCCTCGGTCACGGGGAAGAGCTTGTTCTCGTCGCGGAACATGAACAGGTTGTGGGCGAGGATGTTCCCGTGCGCGCAGTAGTCGCAGCCGTTCCACATCGAGGCGAACGCCGACAGCAGGTGTTGCCGCTGCACGCCGAAGTGGTCCCGGGTGCCTTGTTGGGTCGAGCCCGTGAGCTTGGCCCACCGGAAAAAGCCCAGCAGCCCGTGGGTGCGGATGATCTCTTCGCCGAACGCGATGTAATAGCCCTCGATGCTCTCGGAGAGCTTGGGCAGCACCTTCAAGAACCCGCGTTCGATGAGGTTGAGCGAACGGGGAGGCGGCAGGTCGGTCATCGCAACCTCCCCCGGCTCATCAGTGCTTGCCGCGCGCTCTCTTCGCGCCCGAGCGAGCTGTCCCACCATTCTTTGGCTTTTTCGAGCGTGATCACCGACTTGGCGTTCTCGTCTTCCGAGATGTGACCGACCCACAAGCCCAGCCCCCGAATCCGGGGGCGGGAGGCGAGGTAGCACGTGCGCGCCCCGAGATCTTTGAGCAGGCGCTGGGCGGTGATGAGCTCTGAGCGGGCAAACACCGAGCAGCCGGTGAGGTCCCGCAGGTCGACGCACACCGAGGCCAACCTGGACACGCCGTCGAGGTATTTTTCGAGAGCGACCCGGTACTCTTCGCCACCCTCTTTGGTCAGCTCACCGGTGAGCGTGATCCAAAGAATGCCATCGCGGTCTTCGATGTTGGGCGGGGCCGACACGAGGTGAGCTTCCTCCACACGTGGGGGCCGGCGCAAGGAAAAGGGTCGAATTCCGGGTGTACCCGGTGACCGCGGCCCGCCCCCCAAGCCGCGGCATCGATCGCCGGCCACGACGCCGGCGCGGCGGGCCAGGGCCCCGTTCGGGCCCCGGCCGCGTCACGTGGTCGCTAGAGCGATTCCACGAACTTGTTCACGAGGTAGCGCAGCAGCGACCCCATGTTGTTCCAGGTGCTCCGGACCGAGGCCGCCTCGCCACCGTGGCGTTGCACCGCCTCACCGACGTCGACGCCCTCGATGGACCCGTCGTGCCAGATGACGTCTTTGTGGCGGATGCCCCACATCGGGGTCGTGCGCCACAGGCGGCCAGACGCGCGGCCCATCGGCCGTTGGTCGTCGTTGGCCGCGCCCAGGTCGTGCAGCAGGAAGTCGGAGTACGGGTGGAACACCTTGTTGCTCAGGGCGGCAATGCGCTCCACCTCGCCGTCCGGCTTGCCGAGGTGGTAGTCCTTCATCGTGCGGAGGCTCGACCGGTGGCAGTCGGCGCAGCCGATGGCGTGGAACACCACTTCGCCCAGAATCTCCTGCAACCCCACGTGCCCCCGTTCCGGCGGCGCGGTCAGGGCCATGAAGTTCGAAATCCGGGCCGCGATCTGGCTGTCCGGGTCGTTCACGCCTTCGCCCGCGACGAGGCAGTCCTCGGGAAGCGGGCCGATGCCCGGCTCACTCTCGCGGTGGAAGAACGGGTTGGTCAGGCCGAGCTCGCCCTGCAGCGGATCCAACGAGAACTGGTAGAGGTTGGAGTTGTGGGCTTTCCAGCCGAAGCGCCCGGTGCGCACCGGCCCGGTCACCTGCGTGCGCGGCACCTGGTCGAGGGTGAACACCAGCTGCGGCGCGATGCCCTCCACCTCGACCGACTGGTTGCTCACCCCGAGGATCGAGCTGCGTTTCCACGGCCGGCGACCGCTCCACGCGTTGATCTTCTTGTCGGTGAGCGCGTCGACCAGCCCCAGCCCGAACAGCGGCGGCGTGTTGCGCGACGAGATGAACCCGCCGGGCAGCGACTCGACGAACGTCTCCGGGGCCTCCGGGGCCAGCACACACTGCTCCGCGCCCTCCATGCCCTCGATGGACATGCGTTGGCGCATCGGGCCCCCGACCTCGTGCAGTTGGTAGAACTGGTGCTCGAAGATCACCCCGAACTGGAACACGTTGTTCTCGGTGATCAGCGGGTCGGTGCCGCCGTCGACGGGCACTTGGTGACAATCGATGCAGCTTTTGCCGTTCATCAGCGGGCCCACGCCTTCGGCGGGGGTAAAGGTCCGGACAAACTCTTGCCGGCCCGCTTCCCACAGATCGAGCTGGGCGGGTGTCAGGCCGGGCAAGGGGTCGCCGAGGTCGGCGGACGCGGGCAGCGCCAGCGACGTGACCAGGGTGACGGCGAAAACAAGCGAAAGAGGCTGTTTGGTCTGTTTGTGCATGATGTCCTCCCTCACTCGACCGGGCCGCAGAAGTCATAAATGGATGGCGGGAACCGCAACGCTTCGTGCGTCTCGCAGGTCTCGCGCAGGCTCAGGGCCCCGGTGAGGGTGTTGGACGTGTACCCGTCGGGCACGTTGAAGGGATAGCCGCCGCCCCAGCCGATCATGATGTTGTCGCGCGACTTGAGGTAGGCCGGCTTGGGGTCCGGCTCGAGGCTGGTGGCCAGCGCAAAGCCGTAGCCCGCGTGGATGCTGTCGAGGATGTTGTCCCAGTCCATGGCGATGTCCACGGGCAAGCCGTTGTCGGTGTAGTAGAGCGTGAGCTCGTCGGGCTTACACAACTGTTTCGGGATGTACGCGACGAAGACCCCCCCAGAGCCTTCGGCGTCGAGCAGTTGGTGGTAGTCCTTGGTGATGTCGACGTCCGCCACGAGCGTGTTCGGGTCAGATTCGAAGTGGGGCGTCAGCTGCATCATGTGCAGCACCGGCAGCACCACGGGAATCGCGCTGGGCGGCAGGTCCTCCACCTCGACGTCGTACTCGTTGCCGATCAGGATGCCGGTGAGCGCGTCGTAGTAGAAGATCGAGTACTTGTCGAAGATGTGCCCGACGAACCAGATTTGCCATTTCCCCTCGGTGACCGAGACGGGGAACTGGTTCCACGGGGTGGAGCGATCCTCTTGGAAGGCCGCGCTCATCCGGTAGGGCAGCCCGTCGTAGTGCACCCGCACGCGCACCGTGCCCTCGGACTTCGAGTAGTCGACGCGCGCCGAGGCGGAGCCGTTGCACATCTCCGGTTCCTCGATGAGCAGCTCGCCGGTGGTCCCGCTCCCGGGGAACAACGGGAACTCAAAGTGCCCCTCGTCCGGCGGTGCGTACACGTACCGTTGCTCGATCGTGGAGAAGCCCGTCGGCTTCCGCGGATTGAGTGGCAGCGTTTGCGCCATCACTGGCAACGCCGCCAGAATCAATGTGAGACAACCTACAAGGCTGCGCATCCTTACCCCCATCTGTTGCTTTTGGGCGGACCCTTTCGCCCAAAGTCCCGCCTGCGCGGAACCACTCTACAGTGCCAAACCGAAACGCGATCCGCCTGTGACCGGGACAGCTTGCTCGCAAATGAGACACAATTTTGACGCCCCGTTTTGGGTGACCGCATTAAACCGCCATTTTCTTGACACACGGGGTGTCTCGCGGTCCCGAGGTGAGACAGTTTGATGGATCACCCCGATCCATGAGCCAAAGCGTGAATTCACGGAACTCGCCCAATTGAGATCGGCAACCGTCTCAGAAACAGGCAGAAGCGCGGATACGCGCGCTGTAGCATTGGGTCCGCGCCCGGGATTGGCGCCCCACGGTGCCCGCGCTCGTCGACGACACCGGCGCGTTTTTCGCCGCAGGTCGGTTCTCGGCGGTGCGCCGCCGATCGCGTGTTAGCGTCCCGCCATGAAGAGCAAAGGCTTTCCGGTCGTGCTGTCCGCGGCCAGCGGCACCGGCAAGACCACGCTCGCGCGCATGCTGCTCGAGAGCGACGACAACCTCACCCTCAGCATCTCCACCACCACCCGGGCCCCCCGCGGCGAGGAGCAGGACGGGCGCGACTACCACTTCGTGTCCACCGCGGAGTTCGACGCGATGATCGGCCGCGACGCGTTCATCGAGTGGGCCGAGGTTCACGGTCACCGCTACGGCAGCTCCCGCGAATGGACCGATCAGACCCTCAACACCGGCAAGGACGTGATGTTCGACATCGATGTCCAGGGGGGGCAGCAGATTCGCCGGCTATTCCCCAATGCCTGCCTGATTTTTTTGGTGCCCCCCTCCATGGAGGTGCTCGAGAGCCGCCTGCGGGGGCGCGGCACCGACGACGACGCCACCATCGACCGCCGCATGCTCGCGGCCCGGGACGAAATCCGCGCCGGCCTCGCGTCGTACGACTACGTGCTCACCAACGCGACGCTGGAGCGCGCCATCTTCGACCTGCTCAGCATCGTGCGCGCGCATCGCCTGCGCGCCCTCAACCGCGACAAGATTCGCCAGCGCCTGCTCGACGAATAGCCTCGCAGTGTAACTGCATCGCCCGGCCTCGTGGCCGTGCCGCCTCTTCGGCGCTGCAATCCGCTGACCGAGACTAGATGTCGTCGTTGCCGCCGACGAGCTCCACCGCGACCCGAATCTCCCACCAGGGGGCCGCGGCCATACAAGTCGGCCCGCCCTCACACGGGACCTCTCGCACCGCCCCCCCGAAGGCGCTCCCCCCTTGCATGGCCACGTCGAGGACGCCGCTCCCATTGTTGCCGAACGCGTTCAACTGCAACGACACCGCGCCGTCGCTGCCGGTGGCCGACAATGTCTCTGTCCCGGTGGGCCCGGTGAGCGACGCCGCCACTTGCGAGTTCGCCCCCAGGTCATCGGGGCCCTCGGTCCAACGAACCCGCAGCGGCACGGTCCGGTCCACCACCCACACCCCCCCGCCGGTTTGCGGCAGCCGCGTGCCATCGCCGGTGGTCAGCTCGACCCCGTCGGCCAGCTGCACCATGTCCTCCGCCCGCCACAGCACCGAACTCGAGG
>JAUIJE010000004.1:547500-554527 GCA_030431455.1 bacterium
ACGGAAAGACCCCGTGAACCTTTACTGCAACTTGGCACTGATGTTCGGGCATATTTGTGTAGGATAGGTGGGAGGCTTTGAAGCCGGCGCGCTAGCGTCGGTGGAGCCATCGGTGAAATACCACCCTGATATGTCTGGGCATCTAACCTGGGTCCGTTATCCGGATCAGGGACAATGTCTGGTGGGCAGTTTGACTGGGGCGGTCGCCTCCCAAAATGTAACGGAGGCGCGCGAAGGTCCTCTCAGCCTGATTGGAAACCAGGCGTCGAGTGTAATGGCATAAGAGGGCTTGACTGCGAGATCGACGGATCGAGCAGGTGGGAAACCAGGTCATAGTGATCCGGTGGCTCCGTATGGAAGGGCCATCGCTCAACGGATAAAAGGTACTCCGGGGATAACAGGCTGATCACGCCCAAGAGTTCACATCGACGGCGTGGTTTGGCACCTCGATGTCGGCTCATCGCATCCTGGGGCTGTAGTCGGTCCCAAGGGTATGGCTGTTCGCCATTTAAAGCGGTACGCGAGCTGGGTTCAGAACGTCGTGAGACAGTTCGGTCCCTATCTTCTGTGGGCGGAGGAATCTTGAGGGAAGCTGACTTTAGTACGAGAGGACCGAGTTGGACGAACCTCTGGTGGACCAGTTGTCACGCCCGTGGCACAGCTGGGTAGCTATGTTCGGAACGGATAACCGCTGAAAGCATCTAAGCGGGAAGCCGCTCCCAAGATTAGGATTCCCGGGGCTTCGGCCCCCTAAAGACCCGTTCTAGACTAGGACGTGATAGGCAGGGTGTGGAAGCGTAGCAATACGTGGAGCTAACCTGTACTAATCGGTCGTGAGGCTTGGTTTTCTACTTTTTTCTTCTCGACGACCACGTCGACGAAGCGCAAAAAGGAGAAAGCTGTAACAACAGCGCTCCAAACAAGACAAGGTTAAGGTTGGTGCGTTCAGTCATGGACACGAACTCGAAGAGTTCGTACGCGAGCAAATCGCTCGCCGAACATGACTCGGCCTCGTCACTCTGTGGTGGTAGGCGAGCAGGGCAATGACCCTGCACAGGGCGGATGCCCTGGAGCGCAAGAGATTTCATGATTTTGTATCAGTTTCCGGTGGCAATAGCGGTAGGGTCCCACCCGATCCCATCTCGAACTCGGAAGTTAAGCCTGCCTGCGCCGATGGTACTGCACGGGAAGCCGTGTGGGAGAGTAGGACGTTGCCGGATTTGTTTTTGAGCCCCTCACTTCGGTGAGGGGCTCTTTTTTTTGCCCATTCATTGTTGCCCGGTGGCCGTGTATCGATGCCCGGTGTCCGGTCGCGACAACCCCGAAATCAGTGACGTCGTGGTCTCGTTTGACGCCCGCACCCTCAGCCGGCGCGCCGTGTTGCGCGACGACGCCGCGGCCGCGCTCACCCGGGCGTGGCCTCGCCGCATCGTGCGGCGTCTTGTCGCCGATGTGGACGGCGTACTCGACCCCGGCGCGGTCGACCGCGAGCTTGTCGCCGCCCATCGAGAGCTCCAACGGCTCAACGAAGAGTTTCAGCAGGGGGCGCGGTTGCGGGCGGTTCTTCGCCCCCTGGTGGCGCTCGCTCAGGCACAGGGCCTCGCCCGGCCCCGGATTGTCGACGTGGGGTGCGGGATTGGGTTTGCCGTGCGGTGGCTCGCTGCCTATGGCGGGCTCGACGCGGAGCTGGTCGGCTGCGACTTCAATCCCGCTCTGCTCGGAGAGGCCCAGGCGGCCGCGGCGGCGGACGGGCTCGACTGCCATTTTGTGCGGGATGATGCGTTCAGCCCGCGGGTGGGGGCGGACGTCTTCACGTCCTGCGGGGTGATGCATCATTTTCGAGACGAAGGGCTCGCGCAGTTCTTTGCCGGCCAGGCGCGCGGCCTGGCGTTTGTTCACTATGACATTGCGCCCAGTCCGCTGGCTCCGATCGGGGCCGCGCTGTTTCACTTTGCCCGCATGCGGGTTCCGTTGGCCCGGCATGACGGCATTCGGTCCGCGCTGCGGGCCCACGACGACACCGCGTTGCTGACGGCCGCGCGCGGCGCTTTGCCCGACTTTGTGATCGGCGTGTACGACGGACCGCGGTCGCGCTTGTCGTTGACGAAGGTGTTGCGGCCGGTGGTGGGCGTACGGCGGTCGCTGGCGGAATCGTTCCGCCGGGGTTTGGGACGCCGGGCCCGGTTGTGGCGATGCTAGCGGTGGTGCTGCTGGCCGCGCTGGCCGTTCTCGACGGTGGGTTTGCGGGGTTTCGGGTCGCGGCGGGGCGCAACGCGAGCGTGCGCAAGTGGGCGAACGGGTACTATCCGCGCGCCATCGGCCGGGGCGCGGCCGCCGCCGGGTGCCTGCTGACCGTGCCCGGGTTGGTGGGCCTTGGCTTTTCGATGGGGGGCGGGGCGGACCTGCCGCGCGTTTTGGGGGCGGCCGCTCCCTCGATGTTGGCGGTGGTCGGGCCTTACGCGACGATCGTGCTGGCGGCGTTTTTGCCGTGGACGCTGTTTGGGGTCGAGGTCCGCACCCTGGTGTCGGTGGTGGTGTTTGGCCCGCTCACGCTGGTTCGCCCGCTGGTGGTGGTGACCGGGTGGGCGTGGGTGTGGGTCGCGCACGGGTGGGGCCCGGCGGCCGCGGTGCTGGGGGCCGGCGCCGCCGGGGTTCTCGGCATCGAGCGCGTGCTCATGGCGTGGCCTGCCGTGCGGGTTCGCGGCGTCGCGGGCCGCGCGTCGGAGGGCTAGGCCGCGGGACAGCTGAGCACGATGTCGTGGGTGTGGTCGTTGCCCGCCGCGCCGGTGTCGCTCGACTCGAGCGATACGGAAATGCCCTCTTGCAGGTCGGCAAAGTTGTCCGCCGACACCGTCACGGTGTGCGTGTGGCCGGTGTTGTCCCCGCGGATGTCATAGGTCTGGGCGACGCCGGCGACGACGTCATCGGCTGAGATCTCAAGCTTGTGGTCGCCCCCTGAGGTCCGGTGGTTGTCCACGATGTCGACGTCGACGCCGTCGGCGGTGCAGGTGGGCGCCGCGGGTCCACAGGCCGTGCAAGCCAGCGTCAGACCAGACAAAGCCAATGCAACAATCCAAACAACTTTCGGCATGACGCCCTCCTGTACGGTCCCCATCTCCAACCGCAGCATGGGCCGTGCCGGTTTTGGCGCGCATCCGGGCGCGTCCCCGCGCGAGGCCTCGACGACGACCCGGGCCCGTTCGCCCGCGGGTGTGCCAACTGCCCCGGTGCTGCACCGTGCGCGGCGGAGCAGCGTGCAGACCGACGAGCGTTTCGCGTTGGCCACGGGCCTTGGGCGGGCCAGGATGCCGGAAGCGGCCACGGGATGAGCTGCTGGGTGCGGCGCCACCAGGTGAGGCCCGGCGTTAGGGAAGGCGAACGGAGACGCCCGCGGTTTGGAGCGCGGTGAGGTTCTGGTTGGCCATCGCCTGTTGGCTGTTGTCCTCGGGGAAATAGGCGAGGAGCTCCGGGGCGAACGTGACGCACCCCTTGAGGATGCTGTCCGCCTCGATGACGTCGTCGACGGTGAGCGCAGACTCGCCAAGGGGCTGCGCGTACACGGTGTAGATCAGCGTCTGCCCACCGTTGCCATCGGGGTGTGGCTCGTTGAGCAGCTGGACTGAGCCGCCCCACCACCGGCGGGTCGGGCGGTCGAGCACCCACGCGATGTAGTCCTGGTAGGTCATCTCCGCGGTCTCCTCAAAATCGAGGAGGAAGTTGATGTGGTATTCATAGATGTTCATGTTCTGGAAGTAACATTGCTCCAGCAGCGGCGGCGTGGGCGCCGTCGAGGCAATGGGGGCGAGGTATTTGACCCATCCATCCCCGGCCGCGAGGGTCTCGAGATCGCCCGCCTCATCCAGCTCGGTCAGGTGGCCCGGCCCCGCATCTTCAGGCCCGGCGTCTTGCGCGCCGCCCGCATCCGGCGCGCCCGCGTCTTGGGGGCCGCCCGCGTCTTGGGGGCCGACCGCGTCTTGGGGGCCGCCCGCGTCTTGCGCGCCCGCGTCGTCGGTGTGCGCCCCGGGACAACCGGCCCCGAGGGCGAGCGCCAAGAGCCATGGCCAGGCCCGGCTATTCCCCATTGGGATCCCCAGGGCACAGCTCGAACGTGTCCACCAGCGGCGCATAGGTGCCGTCCGCCTCGACGAACACGCAGGTCTCGGGCAGCGTGCGTTCCGGCGTGCAGCCGTCCTCGAGCAACGTCGTGCCATCGGCCGAATACACCTGGAGGCAGTTGGGCGGTTGGCAGGCGCGGAACCCGAAACCAAAGCTCGCGTGAAACCAACGGTAGGTCGCGTCGGCGGTCTCGACGGTCAGCGAATCGTTGTGGTGGTTGCCGCCCCACTGGTACTGGGCGGTGATCGGGGTGAGCACACCCTCGTCACTCCGCCAGGCGCCGATCGTGTCGTAGGTCGGCCCTTGAATGGGAACGAACTCCGTGGGCGTGCTCTGCACGTACACCACCGCGTCGTCGTCGCCGTAGCCGAGGGTACACAACAAATCGGCGTCCTGGGCGTCGGCGGTCTCCCCCGGACACGAGGTCACACCGGCGTTGCAGGGGATGGTGTGCTCCTCGGGGACCCGAATGGTGAACCCGTATGGGTCATCATCGCCATCGCCGTCGCCGTCGCCATCGCCGTCTCCATCGCCGTCGCCGTCACCGTCGCCGTCTCCGTCGCCGTCTCCATCGCCGTCGCCGTCGCCGTCGCCATCGCCGTCACCGTCTCCATCGCCGTCACCGTCTCCATCACCGTCGCCGTCGCCGGGACCGCCGTCACAAGCGACCATGGCGGGCGCGCTCCCGAGGACCAGGACGACAAGCCACACACCCCATCTCGTTTTCATCTCATGCCTCCTCATGACCCGGCGTGGGCCGGACGAGCAAGACTGAGCAAATGTGGTGCCAGCGCCCACAGTCGCAGCCGGATCGCGGCGCGGCCCTCCGCGGCGCGTGCTGTGGCGTGCAGGTGCGACCTCGACGCCGCACCCGCGGTCAACCGCCGAGGTGGTCGAGGATGGCGTCGCTGAGAGCGGCCACCAGCTCCTGCTCGAGTTGGTCGGCGTCGTCGACGAGCAACTCCACGGTGCGCTGCACCACCGTCACGGTGAGACCGCCCACGGTGTCGGGGTCCGCGTCCTCGCCCGGCTTGCGCAGGCTGTCCACGCGCGCGGGCAGCAAGCTCTTGGGGCCGTTGAGCAGCTTGGGGGTGGCCACCACCGACAGGTTGCTGCGGGCGAGAATGCCCTTCACCGGCTCGGGACAGGCCGCGCGCGCGGCCTCGACGAGCTCGGCAAAGTCACTGGACGACAGATGCGGGGGCTCACCGAATGTGTCTGGGTCCAGGGCCGCGGCCTTGGCGAAGCAGGGGGCGGCGGTGTCCTCATCGCCGGTGAGGGCGGCGATGCGGCCCCGCAGGAAGTGGGCGCTGGCGGCTTCGGGGTCATCGGTCAGACACGGACCCAGCGTTGCGATCGCTTCCTCGGAATGGCCGCGGGTGAGCTGAATCTCGGCCAGGGCGGTGACGGCGTCGGGGTCATCGACCACATCCACGCACTGCTGGGCGAAGTTCTGTGCCGCGTCGTAGTTGCCGAGCACAAACTGGCAGTCGCGCATCAGGGCCGCCACCTCATAGAACAGGCCGGCGAGCTCGTCCTCTTCGTCCTCGCTGCTCGACTCATAGGCCACGCACGCCGCGTGCACCTCATCGAGCAGCTCCAGGGCCGCTTCCGGCTCATCGAAATGGTCAAACAGCAAGCTCGCCAGCGCGGTCTTGCCCACCAGGTCGTGGGGGTGCTCTTCGAGATGATCGTCAAACAATGCCAACGCATCGTCGTCGCGGCCTTCTTCGAGGGCCTTCACGATCTCGTCCATGGGCAAGTCGGGGGGCGGGAACACCACGGGGGCGTCGGAGGGGGCGTTCATGCAAAACTCCTCGCGGGGCAGCTCTCGGCCGCCCCGCGATGGTCATGACAGATTTGGCGGCTCAGAGCACGCGCTTGGCGATGGCCCACCGGGCGCGACGGTCGGCCGCGCCGTTGGTGCCGCCATTGATGCGGCGGGTGATGTCATCGAACCGGCCCTGGTCGGCGAGCGCGTTCAGGCCGCGGGTCTTCCAGAACCACCCCGCGATGCGAAAGCCCACGCTGGGCCGAGACGCCATTTTCGGTTTTGCCTCCAAGGGCAGCCCCAGGGCCTTGCCCGCGGAGCGGTAGTTGGCGCGCCCGGTGAGCTGAATGGGACCGCGGCCTTTGTAGCGCTTGCCGTCACCGGGTTGGGTGTTGCCGAGGTCGAGGCGGCCTTCGTACGCGGCCCCCGACGCGATTTCCTCGAAGTACCGCAGGCTGACGCTCTCGTGGCCCAGCTGGGCGAGGAACGCGGCTTGGCGCTTTTTGGTGTTGATGCCGAACTCGCGCATGGCCTTGTTGAGGTGCGGCAACAAGGTCTTGGCCCGCGACCGGGACAAGCCGGGCATGGTCTTCACCAGCTGGGTCGTGGTGATGCCGCCGCGGCTCGCCTTTTTGATCGCCTTGAGCGTCGCCGCGGTCACCCCTTTGCCAATGCCTTTGCGCTTGTGGGCGCGGCGGAAGCGGTCGACCGCCCGTTGGGTGGCCTTGGTGTACACCCCGTCGACCTTGCCGGGGTTGAACCCGAGCTTCTTGAGCAACCGTTCGGTGGTCTTCACCGCCCCCGAGTGCTCACCGATGCGCTGGGCGGGGCTGGCCGGGCCTTTGCTCTCGATGCGGGACTTCTCGAGGGCGTTCCAGGTCCTGCCGTCAACGCGGCCGGTGACGGGCAGCTTCTTCTTGCGCTGGAACTGCTTGACCATGCCTTCGGTGCGCTCGTCGAACACGCCGCCGGTGTGTTTGGGGTCGTAGCCCGCGGCCCGCAAATGTACCTGCACGTTCTTGACCGCGTCTTTGTTCTTGGCCCCCACGCCCAGGCCCTTGGTCCCGTTGGCGTGTACCTTCTTGGCCGCGTTGGCGGTGCGTTTGTTCAACCGGCGGCGGGCGGCGGTGTCCTTGACCC